>NZ_JALHAP010000073.1 GCF_025215095.1 Dryocola boscaweniae
GCGCGCATCAGCCCCTGGGCGCGAGACGAGTTGGTCATCAAGCCCGGCCAGTGGCTATATGCACAAATCAAAAGCGTGTCGATAACCACCTGACCGATTATGTCGGATGGGGCGGTGCTTATCCACCCTACTTTTATCCAACCTACGTCTGGATAAAAGTAGGGTGGATAAGCGTAGCGCCATCCACCGCTTTCTGAGCGCTACAGCAAGTACTTATAAATTGTTTCGGCAATGCCTGTTTCCAGATTGGTGCCGATCGCCACGTCCGCGCGGGCTTTAATGGCCTCGTCGGCGTTGCCCATCGCCACGCCAAGACCGGCGCTTTCCAGCATGCTCAGGTCGTTATAGTTATCGCCAAAAGCGATAACCTGGTCCATCGATAATCCTTCAGACTCAACCCACTGCGCCAGGCGCTTGCCTTTGCTGTTGCCGCTCTGCGCAATATCCACCTGATCGTGCCACGACCATTCGCAGGCCAGCCCCAACTGGCGTTCCACCGTTTTTGCGAAGCGTTGCAGTTTAGGAATATCTGCATCGGTAAGGGCGAATTTCCAGATTGCATCCACGGTATGTGCCGCTTCACGCAGTGAATCCACATGGCGAAACACCGGGCGCTGCGCTTCCGGCAGCGAAAGCGCCCAGTTTTCAGTACGAATTACGTGGCCTGTCGGGTGTTGATACAGCATGGCGTTATCGACGTACATCAGCCCGTGAACGTCGTGAGTATCGAGCAAATCAATAAGTTGAGTGGCTTGTTCGGCGTGCAGCGGATCGGCGTTCAGAACCTTTTTCGCATGATAATCATACAAATAAGTGCCATTACAGCAAATTGCAGGTGTATCTAAAGCCAGTGCCTGATAAAAAGGATGGATGGCAACATGATGGCGACCGGTCACGATAACGACTTTGAACCCTGCTTCGCGTGCGCGCTGTAACGCGCTCAGAGATTCAGGAAGAATGGATTTTTGTGGCGTCAGCAGGGTGCCGTCCAGATCAAGGGCGATTACTCGATAAGTCATTTCAGGTTCCAGTCAAATTCAAGTCACAAGGTTTGAGCCGATGGTACACCGCCTGGGGCGTTGTTCAAAATTACGTCCCGAAGCGACAAAACGGGCTACCCTTGTGACTATCACTCGATACGTTGGGAGGAACGAGATTTCATGAAACAAACAGTCTATACCGCCAGTCCCGAAAGCCAGCAGATCCACGTTTGGGCGCTGAGCTCACAGGGCGAACTCACCCTGGTGCAGGTTGTCGATGTTCCAGGCCAGGTTCAGCCGATGGTTATCAGTCCGGATAAACGTTTCCTCTACGTGGGCGTGCGTCCGGAGTTTCGTGTGATTGCCTGGCGCATCACGCCAGACGACGGCCGTCTGACCGAAGCGGGCGTGGCCGCGCTGCCGGGCAGCCCAACGCATATTTCCACCGACCATCAGGGCAAATATCTGTTCAGCGCATCCTATAATTCCGGCTGCGTAAGCGTAACAAGCCTTGCTAACGATGGCTTGCCTGGCGATACGGTATCGCTGGTGGAAGGTCTCGAAGGATGCCACTCCGCCAATATTTCACCGGATAACCGCACGCTGTGGGTGCCCGCGCTGAAACAGGATCGCATTTGCCTGTTTACGCTGTCTGACGATGGCGCGCTGGTCGCACAAAATCCGGCTGAGGTGGCAACGGTAGAAGGGGCAGGCCCGCGTCATATGGCTTTCCATCCTAACCAGCAATATGCTTACTGCGTTAATGAGCTGAACGGCTCCGTCGACGTATGGGAGCTTAAAGATCCGTACGGCAAAATTGAATGCGTGCAGACGCTTGATATCATGCCGCCGGACTTCTCAGATACCCGCTGGGCGGCGGATATCCACATCACGCCGGACGGTCGCCATCTCTATACCTGCGATCGTACCGCCAGCATCATTACCATCTTTAGCGTTTCTGAAGACGGCAGCGTGTTGGCCGTTGAAGGTTACCAGCCGACGGAAACCCAGCCACGCGGCTTTAATGTCGATCACAGCGGTAAATATCTGATTGCCGCAGGTCAGAAATCTCACCATATCGCGGTGTATCAAATTAACGGCGTGCAGGGGCTGTTAGAAGAGAAAGGGCGCTACGCGGTAGGGCAGGGGCCAATGTGGGTTGTGGTTAACGCGCACTGATTAGCCTGATAGCACGATAAAAAAACCTCGCGGCCGCGAGGTTTTTTGTTTTAAAGCTTATGAGTTTTATTCGCCCGCAACCGGGCTGCCAACGCCGCGGTTGTTGAACTCCCACAGGCGGTTAGCGTTAGCATCATTCAGGTCGCGCTGAACGTTGCCTTTTTCATCTTTCGCACCGGTGTTGCCCGTAAACGGACGTTTAGAACCGGCAGCGTCGCCCCAGGGTTTTGTGGCATTAAAACCTTCGTTAATCACGCTATCGCGAATAACCACCTGGCCGTTAGAAGTCTGACCGGCGGCATAACCGTTTTCAGAAGCTTCAACATCCCAGGCGCGGCCCAACTGCGCTTCGTTATCGCCAGCGGCGGTAAAGCGGCTGTTAATAGCGAGGAAACCGTAGAACACGTTTGGCAGCGTCGCTGGCGCGAAGACATAGCCTTCCTGCGTGCGGCTGTTTACCAGGCGGAAATCGGTGTTATCGAACACCACCGCACCGCGCCCGGAAACCACATCCACGTCACCTTCGATGTAGCTGTTGGTTACAAGTGTACGTGGCTGACGGTTGTCTAACAGGCGGTTTTGCACATCGCTGTTGGTTACGAATAAGGTGTTCTGGCGGCCCAGAAGATGAACATTGTTCAACTGGACTTTATCGCCGTCGGTACGCAGCGCCACGGCCTGGTGGTTGCCAGCATCAACGCTGTCGCCCAGGGTGTTGGCGATGGTCAGGTTTTGCAACTGCAGACCGCTGTTCTGCGACCATACGGCGGCGGAACACATGATGCCGACGGTGGCCGAACGGCGGCTCTGGCAGCTATCAAACATATACCATGCCGGCTTGCCCGGCATGTATTTGCCCGACGGATTTACCGCGCGACGCCAGGTTGCGACATCGGTTTCGGAATCAAGCGGCATGGTGATTTTCACATCTGCGGCGTTATCCGTTGTGCCGTACAGCGTCACGCTTCCGGAAGACGCCGGAATGTAAACGGTGCCTGGGTATTCGCCCGGCTGAATAGCGATGTACTGACGTGCGCTGCTATGTTTCGCAATCGCCGCGTCAACCGCTGCCTGGATGGAAGTGTGCGTCACGCCCTCGCCGCCCGCAGCGCCAACCACGAAATCTGGCTGTTGCGGGATACGAATGGACGACGGCGTCCACGGCGCTTCATCTTTATTCATGGAAGAGAAGTAACGCGCCTGAACAAAGTTCTGCGCTTCATCCGCCGATAAAATCGGGCGAGACTGGGTTCCCGGCGCCACCTGCGTGGATGGACGGTCTTCTGGCGGCGTTGAGCTACAGGCGCTCAACGCAACGGCAAAAGCGAGCGCTGCGGCCCGACGAGTAACCGATAATGTGTTCAAGGGTTGCTCCTTGCTGTGGGGTTGAAAAAGGGGGTGTCCTCAAGGCCTGCATTTTTATACTAAGTTGAGCGAAACGGGAAGCCGATTGTGCAACTCGGCTTCATAAAAGGTGGGATTAACTGAACATCGCAGTAATGGAGGCGCTTCCTAACGAGTGAAAATGGACGTTAAAACCGACCATGGCACCGGATGCGTTTTCATCGACATCCAGTTTTTCAACGTCCAGCGCGTGAACGGTGAAAATATAACGGTGCGTTTCGCCTTTCGGCGGAGCCGCGCCGCCGTAACCCGCCTTGCCGAAGTCCGTGCGCGTCTGAACGGCGGGTTCAGGAAGTTCTACCAAATCAGAGCCGGAACCCTGCGGCAATACGCGAGTACCAGCGGGCAGGTTTGCCACCACCCAGTGCCACCAGCCTGAACCGGTTGGCGCATCCGGATCGTAGCAGGTCACCACAAAGCTCTTCGTACCTGCCGGCACCTCATCCCATGCAAGATGCGGGGAAATATTGTCGCCTTCATAACCCATGCCGTTAAAGACATGGCGGGAAGGGAGCTTTTCACCTTCTTGAATGTCTTTGCTAATCAGTTTCATAACCGCTCCTTGAGATTACAGATCGAGTAGTTTCAGCAATTCTTCGGCGGCAACGGTGGAAGAGGCGGGATTTTGCCCGGTGACCAGATGCCCATCGACAACGGCATATTCGCCCCAGTCGTCGGTACGTTCAAACAGGCCGCCTGCTTTTTTCAGCTCATCTTCGACCAGGAAAGGCACGATGGCCGTTAATCCAACGCCTTCTTCTTCGCTATTGGTAAATCCCGTAACGCGTTTGCCCTTCACCAGCGCTGTACCTTCCGGGGTTTTCACCTGGCGCAGCACGCCCGGCGCATGGCAAACCGCGGCAACGGGTTTACCGGTCGCCCAGAACTGTTCAATCAGTTTAATGGAATGCGGATCCTGAGCCAGATCCCACAGCGGGCCGTGGCCGCCTGGGTAGAACACAGCATCAAAGCTCTCTGCATTGAGGGAATCGAGCCTGCGCGTGTTCGCCAGTAAGTTTTGCGCGGCAACATCGCTGCGAAAGCGGCGGGTGCTGTCGGTTTGCGCATCCGGCTCGTCACTTTTGGGATCGAGCGGCGGCTGCCCGCCTTTGGGGGATGCGAGCGTTACTTCAAGTCCGGCATCATGAAAGACGTAATAAGGTGCGGCAAATTCTTCAAGCCAGAAGCCGGTAGGTTTGCCCGTATCACCGAGTTGATTGTGCGAGGTTAGCACCATGAGGATTTTCATTTGCTTCTCCCTGTTGGGCGCATGAAAAGATCTTCGAAGTGTAGTGCATCCTTGCACGGGCTGCTGGCGGCTAGTTCCTAAAGAAGGCCGGATTTTCGACGGCTTTTGCCACCGCGTCGATAAGTTTTGCAAGCTGTTCGCGACTGATAATGTACGGCGGCATCAGGTAAATCAGTCGACCAAAGGGACGAATCCATACGCCTTGCTCCACAAAGAAAGCCTGAAGCGCTGCCATATTTACCGGCTGACAAGTTTCCACTACGCCAATTGCGCCAAGCACGCGCACGTCCGCCACCTGTTCGCATCTCTTCAGGGGCTCAAGCCCTGCTAATAGCTGGTGTTCAATATCTTTAACCTGCTGCCGCCATGCGCCTTCTTCCAGCAGCGCCAGGCTTTCAGCCGCTACCGCACAGGCTAATGGATTGCCCATAAACGTGGGGCCATGCATAAAGCAGCCCGCCTCGCCGTTGCTGATGGTTTCGGCTATATGGCGCGTGGCAAGCGTCGCTGAAAGCGTCATGGTTCCTCCCGTCAGCGCTTTACCCAGGCACATGATGTCCGGCGCAATGTCTGCATGTTCACAGGCAAAAAGCTTCCCGGTGCGACCAAAACCGGTGGCGATTTCGTCGGCGATAAGCAAAATTCCTTCGCGGTCGCACATGCGGCGAATGCGCTTCAGCCATTCCGGGTGATAGAAACGCATCCCGCCTGCGCCCTGTACGACAGGCTCCAGAATCACCGCCGCAATTTCCTGACGATGGGCCGCCATCAGACGCGCGAAAGGAACGATATCCATCTCATCCCACTCGTCGTCAAAACCGCATTGCGGAGCAGGGGCGAACAGGTGTTCCGGAAGATAACCCTGCCAGAGGCTGTGCATGGAGTTATCAGGATCGCACACCGACATGGCGCCGAACGTATCGCCGTGGTAGCCGTGGCGGAAAGTCAAAAAGCGCTGGCGCGGCTCGCCTTTGGCGTGCCAGTACTGCAACGCCATTTTCATTGCCACTTCTACCGCGACAGAGCCTGAATCTGCCAGAAAAACGCATTCGAGCGGATCAGGCGTCATTGCAATCAGCCTGCGGCAAAGCGCCACCGCCGCGGGGTGGGTAATGCCGCCAAACATCACGTGCGACATCACGTCAATCTGGTTTTTCATCGCCTGGTTCAGGCGAGGGTGGTTATAGCCGTGAATGGCCGCCCACCATGAAGACATGCCGTCAACCAGCGGCGTGCCGTCAGCAAGATTCAGCTCGCAGCCGGCAGCCGAAACCACCGGATAAACCGGTAGCGGCTGGGTCATGGAAGTGTAGGGGTGCCAGATATGTTGTTGGTCGAACGTTAAATCAGCAGGCGTCATAAGGCGACTTGTAAACCATTTTAAAAAGATTTAGGTTTACAAGTATAACGTCAATCAACGGCTAACAACACCCCCTTTTGGAGACGCCCCATGGCTCACCACGCTCGCTGGTCAATGTCGCAGGTCACTGCTTTATTTGAAAAACCTTTCCTCGAACTGCTGTTTGAAGCGCAGCAGGTTCACCGTCAGCACTTCGATCCTCGCCACGTGCAGGTCAGTACGCTGCTGTCGATAAAAACCGGCGCCTGCCCGGAAGACTGTAAATATTGCCCGCAAAGCGCACGCTATAAAACTGGCCTGGAATCCGAGCGCCTGATGGAAGTCGAACAGGTGCTGGATTCCGCCCGCAAGGCGCGTAACGCGGGCTCAACTCGTTTTTGCATGGGAGCTGCCTGGAAAAACCCCAACGACCGCGATATGCCTTACCTTGAGCAAATGGTGCAGGGCGTGCGCGAAATGGGGCTGGAAACCTGCATGACGCTCGGCACGTTAACCGATGCTCAGGCGCAGCGCCTGGCGGCGGCCGGGCTGGATTATTACAACCACAACCTTGATACCTCCCCGGAATTTTACGGCAACATTATCACCACGCGTACCTACCAGGAACGTCTGGATACGCTCGATAAAGTGCGCGATGCGGGGATCAAGGTTTGCTCCGGCGGTATTGTCGGGCTGGGTGAAACCGTGAAAGATCGCGCTGGGTTACTGCTTCAGCTTGCCAACCTGCCAACGCCGCCGGAAAGCGTGCCGATCAACATGCTGGTAAAAGTGAAAGGCACGCCGCTTGCGGATAACGACGACGTGGACGCGTTTGATTTTATCCGCACTATCGCCGTTGCGCGCATCATGATGCCGACCTCGTTTGTGCGTCTCTCTGCGGGCCGTGAGCAAATGAGCGAGCAGACTCAGGCTATGTGCTTTATGGCCGGTGCGAACTCCGTCTTCTACGGCTGCAAACTCCTCACCACGCCAAATCCTGAAGAAGATAAAGATTTGCAACTGTTCCGTAAGCTGGGCCTGAATCCGCAGCAAACCACCACCGACGCAGGCGATAACGAGCAGCAGCAAAAGCTGGCTTCTCAGTTGCTTACGGCGGATACGGACAAGTATTACAACGCGGCGGCGGTATGAGCTGGCAGCAGCGCATCGAGCAGCATCTTGCACAAAGGTGTGCCAGCGATAGCTTACGTACCCGCCAGGTAAACGAATCAGGGAGCGGACGCTTTTTAGTCCATAACGGGAAGCGGCATCTTAACTTTTCCAGTAATGATTATCTGGGGTTAAGCCAACATCCGGAGATTGTTCGTGCCTGGCAAAAAGGCGCTGAACGTTATGGCGTCGGCAGCGGTGGTTCGGGTCATGTTACGGGTTACAGCTCCGCACATCATCTGCTGGAAAACGAGCTTGCGCAGTGGCTGGGCTATCCGCGAGCGTTAGGATTTATCTCCGGATTCGCCGCCAATCAGGCGGTGATCGCGGCGCTGGCGCAAAAGCAGGATCGCATTCTGGCAGACAAACTCAGCCACGCCTCCTTGCTTGAAGCGGCGATGTTAAGCCCTGCGCAATTGCGACGCTTCGCGCATAACGACGTTCAGGCGCTTGCGGATTTACTGGCTATTCCATGTGAAGGCCAGCAACTGGTTATCACCGAGGGAGTATTCAGCATGGATGGCGACCAGGCTCCTCTCGGCGAGATTGCTGAGGCCACTCGTCGCGCGGGCGGCTGGCTGATGGTCGACGATGCGCATGGCATTGGCGTGCTTGGCGAAGAAGGGCGAGGAAGCGCTTACCAGCAGCGAATCAAACCTGATTTACTGGTGATCACTTTCGGTAAGGCCTTTGGCGTAAGCGGCGCGGCGGTGTTGTGCAGCGATGACGTAGCCGATTATCTGCTGCAGTTTGCCCGTCATCTGATTTACAGCACGGCCATGCCTCCCGCCCAGGCCTGTGCGCTATCAGCGGCGCTGGACGTGATTCGCAAAGGGGATGAAAGACGCTCCCGGCTACGCGACAACATTGCTGATTTCCGGCGTGAAGCGGCACAGCTCCCGCTCGGGTTGATCAACTCACATACCGCGATTCAACCGCTGATCGTTGGCGAGAATGCCCGCACGCTTAGCCTTGCTGCTCGTTTGCGCGAGCGTGGATTCTGGCTCACGGCCATTCGTCCCCCCACAGTCCCGACGGGCAGCGCGCGTTTACGCGTAACGCTTACCGCCGAACATACCCGCGAGGACATCGAAGCGCTGCTGGAGGCTCTTCATGATGAAACCCGTTAATAAACTGGCGGTGGCGCAGGCTTTTGGGCGCGCGGCAAACACCTATGACGATTTTTCCGAACTTCAGCGCATCAGCGGAAACCAGCTTATAAGCCGTCTCGCCAGGCGCGAGTTCGCGCAGGTGCTGGATGCCGGGTGCGGCACGGGCTGGTTCAGCCGCTACTGGAAAGCGCAGGGCTGCCATGTTACGGCTCTCGATCTGTCGGCAAAAATGTTGAACCACGCCCGCGGACAGCGGGCGGCAAATAGCTACCTTGAGGGCGATATAGAGGCGCTGCCGCTGCCAAATGAACAAGTGTCGCTGGCCTGGAGCAATCTTGCAGTGCAGTGGTGCGGCGATTTACGCAAGGGATTAAGCGAGCTTTACCGCGTGACTCGTCCGGGCGGATGCGTTGCGTTTACAACGATAGCCGCAGGCTCGCTCCCGGAGCTGCATGCGGCCTGGCAGGCGGTGGATAAAAGGGCGCATGCCAATAATTTTTTGTCTTTAAATGAAATTGAAACGGCCTGCGACGGCTGGCGTATATCGCTTCATGCCGGGCAGGTAACGCAGAGCTTTCCGGATGTTATGAGCGCCATGCGCACGCTTAAAGGCGTTGGCGCGACGCATCTTCACGAAGGCCGAAAAAGCTCGCTGATGACGCGCCAACAGTTGCAGCGTCTTAGTCTTGCCTGGCCGCAGCGTGATGGAAAATTCCCGCTTAGCTGGCAACTTGTTTCTGGAGTTATTGAACGTGATTAGAAAATGGTTTGTTACCGGAACCGATACCGAAGTGGGAAAAACCGTGGCGAGCTGTGCCTTGCTGCAGGCGGCGGCGCAGGCGGGATTTCAGACCGTGGGCTACAAGCCCGTCGCCTCCGGAAGCGAAATGACGCCGGAAGGTATCCGTAACGGTGACGCGCTTGCTCTGCAGCGCAACAGCAACGTGCCTCTTAGCTATGAACAGGTTAATCCGCTGGCCTTTCTTGAGCCGACCTCTCCGCACATTATCAGCGCGGAGGAAGGTCGGCCTGTTGAGTTTTCAGCGCTCTCTGCGGGCCTGCAGGCGCTTTCGAAACTCGGGAACTGGGTACAGGTGGAAGGGGCTGGCGGGTGGTTTACTCCGCTTTCCGAATCCACGACTTTTGCTGACTGGGTGGTCAAAGAAAAACTGCCGGTCATTCTCGTGGTGGGCGTAAGGCTTGGCTGCATTAACCACGCGATGTTAACTGCTCATGCGATAAAAAGCGCCGGGCTGCCGTTGGCAGGCTGGATTGCAAACGATGTCCAGCCGACGGGCAAACGGCACGCTGAATACATTGCGACGCTCAGGAAAGTGCTGCCGGCACCGATGCTCGGGGAAATCCCCTGGCTTGCGGAGCTGGATGAAAAAACGGTTCTCGGCAATTACCTCGATTTATCCCCTCTTGCGGCTTAGGTCGCGTTTTTTCTCTGCATAACTGCAACGCCCGAAATTTACTTCGGGCGTTTTTCCATAACGGCTCATTCGCTAAAGCAAACCCTGTCGCAATGCTTCAATACAGGCTAAATTATCTGCACTTTTTGTTGTCATGTGACAACCATTTGTGGAATGATAATCAGGAGGATTTATGGTGCGCAGAGTGCATCCGAATAAGGAGATTGAAGCCGCGTTGAGCTATGCGGAATGCCAGGGCTGGCAGATAAAATCCGGTGGCTCCCATTGCTGGGGAAAAATGTATTGCCCGTGGCATGACAAAGCCTGCCGATGCGGCGAATTCTGTATCAGTTGCATATGGAATGCGCCACGCAATGCAGTGAACCACGCAAAACAGATAAGACGCGTGGTTGACGGCTGCTGTCAAAATACAGCTAAGCCGGGACGACATTAAGTAAGGAGAAGAGTATGTCGGAATTTAGTTTCACCCTGATATTCACCTTGCCGCAAAGCCGCCAGGACCCGGCGCTTTGGGTACAGGCGCTGGGCGAAAATGGCTGCGATGATGCGCTGCCGGGCACAGGCGTAACGGGCAGAATCGCGCTGCATTTTATCCGTGAAGCGCAAACCGCGAGGCAGGCTGTGGTTTCCGCCATTCAGGATGTTAAACGGATTATTCCCGGCGCAGGCCTCGCGGAGGTCACGCCAGATTTGGTTGGGTTAACGGATATAGCCGAATTAATGGGTTTTTCCCGGCAATACATGCGCAAATTAATGGTGAGCCGTCAGGCTTTTCCCGCCCCGGTGCATAACGGTAAAACGGCTATCTGGCATCTTGAATCTGTGCTGCGCTGGCTACGTGAGACGGGAGTAAGCAAAGTCCCTTTACCGCTGCTGGAGCTTTCGGCGGTGACGAGACAATGTAATCTGCAACGCGAACTGGCGGCGCTGGACCGCGACCTGCAAAAGCAGATTGGGCAACTGCAATAGAGTGACGGTCAAAAACTGGCCGCCACTGTAGATAAATTCATGGCGTCATCCAGTTTGCAACGAGCTTATCGTCAAGCAATGCGACATTCCCCTGCGCTACGTTACGTCCACGGTGCAAAAGGCAAAAACGGTCTGCGACGCGGCGGATAAATGACAACCGCTGTTCAACCAGCAAAATCGTGAGGCCGAAGTCACGGTTCAGGCGGCGGATAATATTGCCCATATCGTGAATAAAACGCTGTCCGCTCCCAAGCGTCGGCTCGTCAAGAATCAGCAGCTTGGGTTCCGTCACCAGCGCCCTGGCAAGCGCAAGCTGCTGCTGAACATCGCCTGTGAGTTCGCCGCCGCGCATATGCCGCATTGAGTAAAGCGCCGGGAACAGGTCATATACCATCGAAGGAATGGTTCGGGCACGTTCGTTGCCGGCCAGCAGCGCTATTTGCAGATTTTCTTCGACGGAAAGCTGAGAAAAAATGCGGCGTTCCTGTGCGACATAGCTCATGCCCAGCGCAGCACGTCCTTCAACAGGCGTAACGAGTAAATCCTGAGGCGGGCGGCCTGCATCATTCCATATGATGCTTCCGCTCTGCACGGGCAGGTAGCCGGTAATGCAATTCACCAGCGTGGTTTTCCCCATGCCCGGCGCACCCAGCACGCAGGTGCATTCTCCTTTTGTCAGCTCCAGATCGAGATTCCACAAAATATGGTTCTCCCCATAAAACTGGTTCACGGCGCGTAAACTCAACATGTGTCATCTCCTCACGACGGGTTAAAAACCTAAAGCCACTTCGCGCGCTTTTGCTTGCAATAAACCCATTTCACCACGGCATCCAGCATCGCTCCCAAAGGAGGGGGGTTGAGTTCTCCTGACCAACAGTGCAATTCCCTTGCCATCTCATGCAAGCATCGCAGGAACATTGCGATTTTGAGAATAGACTCATAAATTCGGGTGAACAAAAGCAGGAGAGGTAAAACTTTGCCGTCAGGCTGCACTTTGGCAGTGCTTAACGCTTTTCGGTTTTGGTGCAGAAAGCGGTTTAAAAGCCAGGAGAAATGTTTGTTTTGTGAGCGCCTTCACCTCTGGCTAAGCAAAGTGAAATGAGGCGATAAAAACCTAAAATAGGACGGAAAAATTTTTTTCGACGCGCGCACACCAAAATCAGGGATTTTTGCGGGCGGCAACCCCAAAGGCCTGGATGCACTTATCCACCATTCCTGTGGATAACCTTGTGCATTAGAGTTAGAAAACTATCGGTAAGCGAGAGCGGGCGCGGCCTGGCTGCAAATTGACGCGAAACCGGTCTTTTGGAAATATTCCTTTTAAATTAGCTAGTTAAATAAAATCAATCCGTGTAAGGAAAGTGTCAAAGAACAACGTCTCACTTTTATTACATTGCTTGACAAATGTTAAAGAACAAAAAAATCTGGGGATAACCGATATAAGACAGTGATTAATTCCGTCTTTGATGAAATTGCGCGCAAACCTGGGCGAGATTCGTCTGCATAACCGAAATCGTTGTATATGTTACTGGTTTTTCATCCAGTATTATTTACTGGCAAAAATTCCTGCGCCGAGTAAAATTATCGTCCGGCCCGCTAGTTTTCTCCTCAGGTAGCAACTCAATGAGTAAAGCGTTCAAACTTAATTCTGCATTCAAACCCTCCGGCGATCAGCCCGATGCTATACGGCGTCTTGAAGAGGGTCTGGAAGACGGACTTGCCCATCAGACGTTGCTGGGGGTAACCGGGTCAGGTAAGACCTTTACCGTGGCAAACGTGATTGCGGATTTGCAGCGCCCCACCATGGTGTTAGCACCGAATAAAACGCTTGCGGCACAGCTTTATGGCGAGATGAAAGAATTCTTCCCTGACAACGCGGTGGAGTTTTTTGTCTCCTACTACGATTATTACCAGCCAGAAGCCTACGTACCCAGCTCCGATACTTTTATCGAAAAAGACTCCTCGGTTAACGAGCACATCGAACAAATGCGTTTGTCGGCTACCAAAGCGCTGCTTGAACGCCGTGATGTTATCGTGGTGGCGTCGGTTTCAGCCATCTATGGTCTGGGCGATCCGGATCTGTATCTGAAAATGATGCTGCACCTCACCAAAGGGATGATCATCGATCAGCGTTCCATTCTGCGCCGACTTACCGAGCTGCAATATGCGCGTAACGATCAGGCATTCCAGCGCGGTACGTTCCGCGTGCGTGGCGAAGTTATTGATATTTTCCCGGCGGAATCGGATGACCTGGCGTTGCGTGTAGAGTTATTTGACGAAGAGGTTGAGCGCTTGTCGTTGTTCGATCCGCTCACAGGCCAGGTGGATCAGGCTATCCAGCGCTTTACGGTTTACCCGAAAACGCACTACGTCACCCCGCGCGAACGCATCCTGCAGGCGATGGAAGAGATCAAAGTTGAGCTGGCGGACAGGCGCAAGATATTGCTGGCGAACAATAAGCTTCTTGAAGAGCAGCGCTTAACGCAGCGTACGCAGTTCGATTTGGAAATGATGAACGAGCTGGGTTATTGCTCGGGCGTAGAAAACTATTCTCGTTTTCTCTCCGGACGCGGGCCTGGCGAGGCGCCGCCGACGCTGTTCGATTACCTGCCGGCCGATGGTCTTCTGGTGGTGGACGAATCGCACGTGACCATCCCACAAATTGGCGGCATGTACCGCGGAGACCGGGCGCGTAAAGAGACGCTGGTGGAGTATGGTTTCCGTCTGCCTTCTGCGCTGGACAACCGCCCGCTCAAGTTTGAAGAGTTCGAAGCGCTGGCTCCGCAGACTATTTACGTTTCGGCAACGCCTGGCAATTATGAACTGGAAAAATCCGGCGGCGATATTGTCGATCAGGTTGTGCGTCCGACGGGGCTGCTGGACCCGATAATCGAAGTGCGTCCCGTTGCCACCCAGGTTGACGATCTGCTTTCGGAGATCCGCAAGCGCGTTGAAATTAACGAGCGTGTGCTGGTGACCACGCTGACCAAACGCATGGCGGAAGATCTTACCGAATACCTTGAAGAGCATGGCGAAAAGGTGCGCTATCTGCACTCTGA
This sequence comes from Dryocola boscaweniae, assembly GCF_025215095.1. Classification (GTDB taxonomy): domain Bacteria; phylum Pseudomonadota; class Gammaproteobacteria; order Enterobacterales; family Enterobacteriaceae; genus Dryocola; species Dryocola boscaweniae. The sequence goes on from NZ_JALHAP010000073.1 coordinate 13,898, forward strand.
TATCGATACGGTAGAACGTATGGAGATAATCCGTGACTTGCGCCTTGGCGAGTTTGACGTGCTGGTGGGTATCAACCTGCTGCGCGAAGGGCTGGATATGCCGGAAGTCTCGTTGGTGGCGATTCTGGATGCCGACAAAGAGGGCTTCCTGCGTTCTGAGCGTTCTTTGATTCAGACCATTGGCCGTGCGGCGCGTAATGTTAACGGCAAAGCGATTCTGTACGGTGATAAAATCACCCCGTCGATGGCGAAGGCGATTGGGGAAACGGAGCGTCGCCGCGAGAAACAGCAGCACTATAACGAAGAAAACGGCATTACTCCGCAGGGCCTGAACAAAAAAGTGGTCGATATTCTGCAGCTTGGCGAAGGGATGGCGAAAACCAAAGGCAGAATGAAGAGCAAAGCTCGTAGCGTGATTGAAGATGATGAAATCGTCCTGACACCGAAGGCGCTGCAGCAGAAAATTCATCAGCTTGAAGCGAAGATGCTGGAGCATGCGCAGAACCTGGAGTTTGAAGAGGCAGCCCTGGTACGCGACCAGCTACACCAACTGCGCGATTTGTTTATCGCCGCATCCTAGGGAAATTGAGCGTCGGGTGGCGCTGGCGCTTACCCGACCTGTGCAATTAACGAATGTGAAAGCTCTCGTTGGATGGATATGGATGGATAAGCGCAAGCTTCATTCACAGACGTTTCCCATCCGTTAACCCAGCCTCTGAACCGCTTTTTCCAGCGCCCGGCGCAGCAGGACACGGTCATGACGATAAGGGATATCGCTCGCTTCAAGCTGTTCCTGAATCACCACCCGGTCGGCAACGCTCGAAACATCAACCTGCGGCCCGACAACCACCGCATCGATAATTCTTTTCCCAATCCGCTGTTCCATGATTTCCAGCTTTTCTTTCAGCGTCAGGCTTGCTGCGGCGACGCTAAGCTCACGCCCCAGATTTCCGATATAAACCACCGGCGCTGGGGTGCGGCGCAGCGCCTGATCCATATCTTCCAGCAGTAAAAGCGGCATCAGGCTGGTGTAAAAACTCCCTGGACCAATCAGAATCAGATCCGCCTCGGCAATGGCTTCTACCGCTTCGCGGGTGGCATGGGATTTCGGATACAGCATCAGTTCCTGCGGCGGCGAAGCAAGCTGGTCGATATTCACCTCGCCATAGATAAAATGTCCGTCTGCGTCGGTTGCCATCAAATCAACCGGCTGTTCCGACATGGGAATCAGTAGCGCATCGACTTTTAACAGGTTACGAATAAGATTAATGGCTTCCAGAGGCCGCACGCTCAGGTGATCAAGCGCCTTTAACATCAGATTTCCGAGGTTATGCCCGGAAAGCTCGCCGTTACCGCCAAAACGATATTCAAACATTGCTGATGCGACGCTGGGTTCGGTAATTAACTGGTTTAAACAATTACGCATATCACCCCAGGCAATGCCTCCTTCAGAGCGCCGGATACGGCCGGTTGACCCGCCGTTATCCGTGGTGGTCACGATCCCCGTCAGACGGGAGCCCAAAGATGAAAGGGAAGACATGACCCGGCCGAGACCGTGGCCGCCGCCCAAGGCAACCACCCGATCAAGATCCGCAAACGTGCGACTGCGCATAGCTATTCCTTATGACGAACTCTCCGGCTTAAGGTAGCGTAAAAGCGCCAAAAAGACGATGCGGGCTCCGGCGTTAATGATGTATATCAAGGTAAAAGTTCGCTTTTCGCGTACTCTGTGGCGAAATTGAGCGATTAGTTCGTTATGTATAGATTTATATAACGAAAGCTGCTATGGCGAACAATCCCGGCACGCGCTACTATCGTTTGAACACACACTAAGCCTCTGGACCTAAGTCGCAAGATACGGTGCTTTGGCCGTGACCCTCCCGGTCACCAGGGTGCAGAAAGAAATGCCTGCATCTCCCGTATTTGGAAAGGTGTATATGGCTCCTCAACTGACCGATGCGTTTGCGCGCAAGTTTTTCTATTTGCGTTTATCGATTACCGACGTTTGCAACTTCCGTTGCAACTATTGCCTGCCGGATGGCTACAAGCCGCACGGCGTGGCGAACAAAAGCTTCCTTAACGTCGATGAAATTCGCCGTGTCACCCGCGCCTTCGCCGCTTTGGGTACTGAAAAAGTACGCCTCACCGGCGGCGAACCGTCTTTACGCCGTGATTTCCCTGAAATTATCGCCGCCGTGCGCGAAAACCCGGCCATTCGCCAGCTTGCCGTCACGACAAACGGTTACCGCCTGGCGAGAGATATTCAGCAGTGGCGCGATGCAGGCCTAACCGCGGTGAACGTGAGCGTGGACAGCCTGGACGCCCGCCAGTTTCACGCCATCACCGGCCAGGATAAATTCCGCCAGGTTATGGACGGTATCGACGCCGCTTTCGCCGCCGGATTTGAGCGTGTAAAAGTCAACACGGTGCTGATGCGGGGCGTTAACAGCCACGAACTGGATACCTTCCTCGCCTGGATCAAACCGCGCCCCATCCAGCTACGTTTTATCGAGCTGATGGAAACCGGCGACGGCGGCGAACTCTTCCGTAAATACCATATCTCCGGCACCACCATTCGCGACGAGCTGCTCCAGCGCGGCTGGGTGCAGAAGCTTCGCGGCCGCAGCGATGGCCCGGCGCAGGTTTTTTGTCATTCGGATTACGAAGGCGAAATCGGCCTTATCATGCCCTATGAGAAAGACTTCTGCGCTAGCTGCAACCGCCTGCGCGTGTCGTCGATTGGCAATCTGCATCTGTGTTTATTCGGCGACGGCGGCATCTCGCTGCGCGATTTGCTTGCGGATGATGCCCAGGGCGAAGAGCTGGAAGCGCGTATTTCCTCAGCGCTCGCCCAAAAGAAACAAACCCATTTTCTGCATGACGGACATACCGGCATCACCCAGAACCTGTCCTATATTGGTGGATAGCGTCAAAAATAAGGAGAGAAAGTATGAGTCAGGTAAGCGAAGCCTTTATCCCGGCACGTATTGCCATTTTGACTGTCTCCAGTCGCCGTGGTGAAGAGGAAGACACCTCCGGCCACTATCTGCGCGAGTCAGCCACTGAAGCGGGTCACGAGGTGGCTGACAAAGCCATCGTGAAAGAAAATCGCTATGCGATCCGCGCCCAGGTTTCCCAGTGGATCGCAAGCGACGATATTCAGGTCGTGTTGATCAACGGCGGTACGGGGTTTACCGAGGGCGATCAGGTTCCGGAGGCGCTGTTGCCGCTCTTCGATCGTGAAATCGAAGGGTTTGGCGAGCTGTTCCGCATGCTTTCTTACGAAGAGATCGGCACCTCGACGCTGCAATCCCGCGCTATAGCCGGCATTGCCAATCGTACATTGATTTTCGCCATGCCGGGCTCGACCAAAGCCTGCCATACCGCCTGGGAAAATATTATTTCCCAGCAGTTGGATGCACGCCAGCGTCCGTGTAATTTCCATCCACACATCAAGAAATAAACTATGTCGCAACTGACCCATATTAATGCCGCTGGTGAAGCGCACATGGTGGATGTCTCTGCCAAAAATGAAACCGTCCGTGAAGCGCGTGCGGAAGCCTTTGTCACCATGCAGGCTGAAACGCTCGCCATGATCGTCGACGGCAGCCACCACAAAGGCGATGTTTTTGCCACCGCCCGCATTGCCGGTATTCAGGCGGCGAAACGCACCTGGGAATTAATCCCGTTGTGCCACCCGCTGCTGCTGAGCAAAGTTGAAGTAAACCTGGAAGCTGAGCCGAATCACAATCGCGTGCGCATCGAGGCCGTTTGCCGTCTGACAGGCAAAACCGGCGTCGAAATGGAAGCGCTGACAGCCGCATCCGTTGCCGCGTTAACTATCTACGACATGTGCAAAGCCGTGCAGAAAGACATGGTGATTGGCCCGGTTCGCCTGCTGGCGAAAAGCGGCGGTAAATCTGGCGATTTCAAGGCGGAAGATAATGATTAACGTACTGTTTTTTGCCCAGGTGCGTGAACTGGTCGACTGCGACAGGCTGCAGCTCGACGCAGCATATAACGACGTTGAGCAACTGCGCGCTGAGCTTGCCGCCAAAGGCAGCCGCTGGGCTCTGGCGCTTGAGTCCGGCAAACTGCTGGCGGCGGTGAACCAAACGCTGGTGAGCTTCGACCATCCTCTGGCGGACGGCGATGAAGTCGCTTTCTTCCCACCGGTTACCGGAGGCTGAAATAATGGAAAACACCCGAATCCGCGTCAGCCATGAAAATTTTAGCGTTGGTGACGAATACCTTTGGCTGTCGCAGTGCGATGAAGACGGCGCGGTGGTGACCTTTACCGGCAAAGTTCGCAATCACAATCTTGGCAACAGCGTCAGCGCGCTGACGCTTGAACATTATCCGGGAATGACGGAAAAAGCGCTGGCGGAAATTATCGAAGAAGCTCGCGCCCGCTGGCCGCTGCAACGCGTTTCGGTCATTCATCGTATTGGCGAGTTATGGCCGGGCGACGAAATCGTCTTTGTCGGCGTAACCGGTGCGCACCGCAGTTCGGCGTTTGATGCCGCACAATTTATTATGGATTATCTGAAAACCCGCGCTCCGTTCTGGAAGCGGGAAGCCACGCCGGAAGGGGAACGCTGGGTGGAAGCGCGCGAAACCGATAAACAGGCGGCTAAGCGCTGGTAGGAGGCGCCCCGTTGGAGTTGTGTTAATCTTAAGCATGGTAGGCTTTTAAGCCTGAAATTGGGTTAACGCAATTAACAGAGGTAGCATCATGGATCGATTCCCCCGCTCCAATGACACAATCGTTCAGCAGGCGCGTACCGGCCTGCAGGCATATATGGCGCAGGTTTATGGCTGGATGACCTGCGGGCTGTTACTGACCGCGTTTGTTGCCTGGTATGCCGCGAACACGCCGGCGGTAATGGAGTTTGTCTTCTCCAGCAAAATCACCTTCTTTGGGTTGATTATCGCCCAACTGGCGCTGGTTTTTGTGCTCTCAGGCCTGGTGCAAAGACTGAGCGCAGGCATGGCGACCACGCTGTTTATGCTCTACTCGGCGCTGACGGGCCTGACGCTTTCCAGCATTTTTATCGTTTACACCTATTCGTCCATCGCCAGCACCTTTGTGGTGGCGGGCGGCATGTTCGGCGCCATGAGCCTGTATGGCTACACTACCAAACGTGACCTGAGCGGTTTCGGCAATATGCTGTTTATGGCGCTGATCGGCATCGTGCTGGCGTCGCTTGTGAACCTCTGGCTGAAAAGCACGGCGTTGATGTGGGCGGTGACTTACATCGGCGTGATTGTGTTTGTTGGTCTGACGGCTTACGACACGCAGAAGCTGAAAAACATCGGCGAACGGATTGACGCGCGCGATACGCAAAACATGCGTAAGTACTCCATCCTTGGCGCACTGACGCTGTATCTCGACTTTATCAACCTGTTCCTGATGCTGCTGCGTATTTTCGGTAATCGCCGTTAATTTCATTTCGTCTTCATCCTGCTCCCATAACGGGCGCAGGATGAAGACCGTTTCCCTACTGTTAAGTCCCTTCTTGCGCCGCCAGCAATTTTAAGATTGATCCTCTCTTTGCGTTGTTTACAAATCGATCAAATAAAAACATATTCAGATGCAGCCAGCCTGCATCCCTGGAATTTATTTTGTGCACCAGTGGGATCGTGGACCGTTCATTCATGGAAGGAGACAGGAAATGAGTTACAACTCGCTCATAATAAAAAAACTGGAAGCAGACAAGCAGTTGGCGGTAATACTCGAAAAAGGTTTCAGTGAGACTGGCCAGCAGGTGCTTCGGCAGGCAGAGTTAATATTGTCAGGTTTCACTCGTTTGACATGGTACTCATCATGTTTTTTTGATAATTATCTGGATGTCTGCTCCCGGTTAAAAGAAGAAGATATTCGTTTTGCAAGAGCGCTGGCAAAACTGATCGGTCAATGGGACGTTATTTGGCAAATGGTGGAGCTATTCATCAACTATTTGGTACGCAATCTTTCTGATGAAAGGATAAGAAGTATAACCCGCCTGCTGGCTCAGGGGGGCGCAAATTTTACTGCATCAACAGTATCTAATCGTTCCTTTGCTTACTCAATTAGTTCCGCAGTATGTATAAGTCTGGGGTTAAGAAATTCTGTTAATAGTGCGTTAACAAAAACGATAAATTTAGGTGTTGCTCTTACAGGGGTATATGGGTATGCACAAGCCGCAGCTAACGCTGTGTCCAGGCTTAAAAATAAAAACCATACATATTATATGGCGCTTTACGCAATAGAATTAGAAATGCTCTATTTTCTAATAGAGCCAACAATCAGGCAGGTTGATTTATTCGGCTGGGTGTTCAAAACGGATAGAGAAATAGTCTCAGATATTTTAAGGATCACCCGATGAAAAAAACATTTTTAACCTGGTGGCGGGATTTCGTCACGGAGATTGTGGGAGTATACCTGACGATTGCCACGGTGATCGTTTTTGCCATGTTGGCAGCAACTTATTGGCCTGAATATGCCTGGGGAAGTACGGTATGTTATCTGTTATTTGCCATTGGCCTTTATATATTCTTAACGTGGAAAAATAAAAACCAAGATAAATAGACTATTAAATAAATCAGGTAATATGGATGATTAATTTTGTTTTCACTCTGGCTATTTTAACCAGAGTGAAAACCGTATCAGATAGAATCAGGGGAAAAATTAATTCATCTCCGCCGTCTTCTCATTTTTCGCCCGCAGCTTTTTCGCCCGGCTCTCCAGACCTAAATAGCAAACAATCGCCAGCAGCAGCGGGGCGATAAAATACAGCAGTCGATAAGCAAGAAGGGCGGCGATAATTGTGCCGTGGCTGACATGCTCGCCCGCGAGCAAAGCGATAAACACCGCCTCCAGCACGCCGATCCCCGCGGGGATATGCACGATAACCCCGGCAATACTGCTGACCAGCAGCACGCCCAGCACAAAGAAATAGTTCACCTCCTGGCCCAGCAGCAGCCAGATAATCGCCCCCATTACCATCCAGTTAGCGCTGGAAATCGCCATCTGCGCGAGGGCGAATTTAAACGACGGCAGCACCAGGCGCTGCCCGCGAATGGTGGCGTGGCGATGTTTGGCAAAGGCGCAAAACCACAAATACACCGCGATAATAAGCAGCAGAACAATGCCAAGAATGCGCAAGGTGCCTTCATCGATGTACCAGTGCTCCGGCAGTTGCACCACGCCGATGGTGAAAATCACCCCGGCCAGCAGAATATAGCCAAGCCAGTTGGTAGAGATGCTCAGGGAAAAAATGCGTGTAATGGTGCTGCCCGGCAGCCCCAGCCGCGAATAAAGGCGATAGCGCATGCCGATGCCGCCAACCCAGGTGCTGAGCGTCAGGTTAAAGGCGTAGCAGATAAACGACACCAGCATAACCTGTCGCTTCGCCAGTTTGTGTCCGCAATAAGAACGCGCCAGCAGATCGTAACAGCCGTAAATCAGGTAGCTTAAAATCACCAGCCCGACGGCGCTAAACAGCACCAGACGGTTGTAGTTGCTGATAACCTTCCAGACTTCTTCCCAGTTAACTTTGGTGGCATAAACCACCAGCAGAACAATAACGGCGATAAAAAACAGCCAGGTGAGGATTTTTTTGGCTTTTCGCCATTTAGGATGCGCGTGTGACATCAGAATTTCACTCCCTGATTACCCGTTTCAACCCGATCCTGCGTTTCTATTTCCGGCTGTACGGGAGGCTTTACAAGCGACAATCGAGGCGTATGCGCGGGCAGCCAGCCCACCAGCGCCGGGAAATGACGTAAAAAGTGGAACGCCAGCACGCTTTTACCAAGATTCCACCAGGTGCGTTTAGGCAGCATGGATTCGTCTACCTGCCGGCAGTCGTTGGTGATAAGCCCATCTAAGTTTTCGCGCAGGGTGCTGTTGAACTTCTGGTCATAAATAATCAGGTTCGCTTCAAGGTTCAGCGACAGGCTAAGGGGATCGAGATTGCTGGAACCTACGGTTGCCCAATGATCGTCCATAATCGCGACCTTGCCGTGCAGCGGCCGACGGGTATATTCGTAAACCTCTACGCCAGATTTCACCAGATAGTTATAAAGCAGGCGCGCGCCGACTCTCACAATCGGCATATCCGGTTCGCCCTGAACCACCAGTTTCACCTTTACACCGCGTCGTGCCGCGCTGCGCATGGCATGAAGCAGCCGGTAGCCGGGGAAGAAATAGGCGTTGGCGATAATCACTTCCTGCTTCGCATTGCTAAGCATTTTCAGATAATAACGCTCGATATCGTCGCGATGCTGGTTATTATCACGCCAGACAAACAGCGTCTGCGCCTCGCCGGGCTTCAGGTTTTCGTGCGCCTGATTGTGATGGCGGCCCCACCAGCGTCGGGTCTCTTCGTGCCCCGGCAGGCTGGAAATCACATACTGATAGATATCTTCAACGACCGGCCCTTCGACTTTGACGGCGTAATCCTGCTTGGCTTGCGGACCGTAATCAGTCATATGCTCGGCGGAATAGTTAATCCCGCCCACGAAAGCCACTTCGCCATCGACTACCACAATTTTGCGGTGCATGCGGCGGAACACATTGGTGCGCATACCGAAAACCAGCGGACGAGGATCGTAGTAACGGAACATCACGCCGGCGGTGGTCAGTTCGCTGACAAAGCTATCGCTTAAATCCGGCGAGCCGTAGCCGTCGAGTAAGACTTCAACGCTGACGCCGCGACGGGCGGCATCAAGAATCACTTTATGGAGCTGTTTACCCACCTCATCTTCAAACCAGATGAACGTTTCCAGGATTACTTTGCTGTTGGCATTTTTTATCGCGTCGAACACCGCTGGAAAATACTCCTCACCGTTTTCCAGCAGTTCGATGCGGTTGCCGTCGCGCCAGTTATTTTTCATATATGGATCTCCACGGCGAGCGGGGCATGGTCGGACAGGTGGCGCCATTGACGCAAATTAAGGGTCGAAGGTGCGCTGATGTGGGCATGCTTGACGTAAATCCTGTCCAGCCGCAGCAGCGGCAAGCCCGCCGGGAAAGTGCGGGCGGGGCGGCCATAGGCGCGGGTAAAGACTTCATCGAGTCCGGCTTCATTTTTTAGCAGACGATTTGCCTTTTGCCGCCAGTCGTTGAAATCGCCCGCCACCACCACGGGATCGCCTTCGGGCAAATCATTAACCAGCTCGCACAGCATATTAAGCTGCTCCTGACGGTGCTCCTCACGCAGCCCAAGGTGAACGCAAATCACGTGCACGCGGATGTCCTGCTCCGGCACCGTCATCTGACAATGCAGCATGCCGCGTTTTTCATGACCATCGACAGAGATATCGCGATTATCAAACTGGGTGATTGGGAAGCGGGAAAGCACGGCATTGCCGTGATGCCCCTCCGGATAAACGGCGTTGCGGCCGTAGGCGAAATCGTTCCACACGGTATCAGCCAGAAATTCATAGTGGCTGGTTTCCGGCCAGTTCTCGAAGCGCACCGAGTGGGCTTCGTGCGCTCCCATCACTTCCTGAAGACAAACAATATCTGCCGCTACCGTGCGTACCGCATCGCGAAGCTCCGGCAGAATAAAACGTCGGTTAAAGGTGGTGAAGCCTTTGTGTGTATTTATTGTGAGCACTTTAAAGGTAAAGCGCGGAGTCTGATGTGCCATGCCGCTCCCGGTCTTTTTGTTTTCCTGATGAAAATAAAGTGTAGTCTTTGTCACAAAAAGAGGGCGGCTTGCGGAATTTTCCGTACACTGGCGTACTCTCAAAGACAGGAAAAAATATGCCAGGAGTGAAAACATGAAGTGGCAACAGCGCGTGCAGGTGACAACCGGCCTGACTTGTTGGCAGATTATGCTGCATTTTATGGTAGTGGTTGCCTTGCTGACAGGCTGGAAAACGAAGGCCCTTATCCCGGTCGGCGTAGGCCTGTGTTTGCTTTATGTGGCAACGGTTATTGCGATGTTCGCCTTACAGCGCTTCCATAGCGGCAAACTGCGCAACATCGGCGACTTCCTCGAAGAGCTAACCACCACCTGGTATTTCGGATCGGCGATGATTGCCCTGTGGCTGCTGTCTCGCGTGGTAGAAAGCAATTTGCTTATCGCTGCGGCAGGCCTGGTGATGATTGCCGGACCTGCCGTGTATTCCCTGCTTGCCAAAGACAAATCAGGCAATTTTGCGGCGAAACATCCAGTACGCCGCTGATATCGTGACGGCCGCTATCACCAGCAGCGGCCACACGCTTCCCCACACAATGTCAAAGCTCGCATCCTTCAGGTAAATCTGTTTCGTGATGTCGGTGAAATGGCGGATAGGATTTACCCAGGTTAAATCCTGCAGCCACACCGGCATGTTCTCCACCGGCGAAACGTACCCTGAAAGCAATATCGCCGGCATCATAAAGACAAACACGCCGATAAAAGCCTGCTGCTGCGTTGAACACAGCGCGGAAATAAGCAGTCCGAAACCGACCAAAGACAACCCGTAAATCAGCATCGTGAAATAAAACAGCAGCACCGATCCGGAGAAGGGGATTTGATAGCCCCAGATGCCCACGCCCAGCACGATAGTGGCCTGGCCGATAGCGACGATTTGCGCAGGTACGGCTTTACCGACAAAAATCTGCCAGGTGGCAAGGGGGGAGACCAGAAGCTGGTCAAGGGTGCCCTGTTCGCGCTCACGAGCCACCGACAGCGACGTCACAATCATCACGCCGATGGTCGTTATCATGGCGATAAGCGACGGCACCACGAACCATTTATAGTCCAGATTCGGGTTATACCAGTTGCGCACCACCAGCTCGCTGTTGTTCGGCTTTGGTTGCCCGGTCATTAGCTCCTGCTGGTAGTTCTTCACAATCTGCTGCAGATAGTTGGCAGCAATCTGGGCGCTGTTAGAGTTGCGGCCATCCAGAATAATTTGCAGTTTTGCTGGCTGAGCGCTCGCCAGATTGCGCGAGAAATCCGCCGGGAAGCGAATCAGCAACAGCGCGTTTTGGTTGTCGATGGTCGGCTGTATTTCCTGCGGACTCTTCAACAGCAGCACGTGATTAAAAGCTTTAGCGCGGGCAAAGCGCTGCGTCAGCTCCACGGAATGGCTGCCGTTATCCTCGTTATAAATCGCAATGGTCGCGTTGGTGACTTCAAGAGTTGCGGCAAACGGGAACAGCACTACCTGCAGCACCACCGGCAGAATCAGAATGGCGCGGGTTTGCGGTTCTCTGAGCAGGGATTGCAGCTCTTTGCGAATCAATGTCCATAGTCGATGAAACATAGCTTTCCCTTAATCAAGACGGCGTTTGGTTTTCAGCGCCGTCAGGCCGATAAACATCACCGCAGAAGCGATTAAAAACAGCACGTTGACTGTCAGCACGGTGGCGATATTCCCCGCCAGAAACAGGCTTTGCAGCGTACTGACGAAGTAGCGTGCGGGTATCACGTAGGTCACCGCGCGAATAATCGCGGGCATGCTGTCAATCTGGAAGATAAAGCCCGACAGCATAATCGACGGCAGAAACGCGGCGTTCAGCGCCACCTGGGCGGCGTTAAACTGGTTACGGGTAATAGTGGAAATCAGCAGGCCCATGCCGAGCGTGCTGAGCAAAAACAGGCTGGTGATAAGAAACAGAAGTATGAGCGAACCGCGATACGGGACGCCGAGAATAAATACCGACACCAGCATGCAAAGCAGCATCGCCAGCATGCCCAGCACGTAATAGGGCAGCAGCTTGCACAGCAATAGCTCGGTGCGCGTAACCTGGGTCGAAAGCAGCGCTTCCATCGTGCCGCGCTCCCATTCACGCGCGACGACAAGCGAAGTCAGGATCGCGCCGATAACCGTCATAATGATGGTTATCGCGCCGGGGATAATAAAATGCTGACTGATGGCGGCGGGGTTAAACCAGTAGCGCAACTGCACATCGATCGGCGGTTCAAAGCTTTCTCCCCGATCCTCCGCGCGCTGCTGCTGCCAGATTTGCCAGATCCCTTCCATATAACCCTGCACAAAGTTCGCGGTATTCGGTTCGCTGCCGTCTGTAATAACCTGAATCGGCGCGGTTGCCCCCGCTCGCGCCATGTTCTGCGCAAAGTCGGTGGGAATAACCACCATGCCGCGAATTTTCCCCGCCTGCATAAGCTGAATCAGCTCATGACGATTATCGCTGATGGTGGGCTGGATATAGGGCGAGGCGCTGATGGTATGGGCGAAATCCAGCGCTTCCTCGCTTTGCTGCTCCAGCAGTACGCCAACGTGCAGGCGGCTGGAGTCCAGGTTGATGCCGTAACCAAAAATAAACAGCAGCAGCAGGGGAATCACCACCGCAATCAACCAACTGCTCGGGTCGCGCACAATCTGCCGCGTTTCCTTCACGCACAGGGCGCGCACGCGCCGCCAGGAGACAATCTGATTATGCTTGTTCATCTTCATGCTCCTTATCCCACTCGTGTATCAGCGTGATAAACGCCTGCTCCATGGTTGGGTCGGCTTGCTCGTCGTCCGCCGCCTGCCGTTTGAGATCGTCCGGCGTGCCGCTGGCGATAAGCTTTCCACGGTACACAAGCCCGATGCGGTCGCAGTATTCCGCCTCGTCCATAAAGTGCGTGGTAACCATTACCGTCACGCCTTTCTCAACCATGCTGTTGATGTGCAGCCAGAATTCGCGGCGGGTGATGGGGTCTACGCCTGAAGTGGGTTCGTCGAGGAAAAGAATGTCCGGTTCGTGCATCAATGAGCAGGCCAGCGCCAGGCGCTGTTTAAAGCCGAGCGGCAGCGAGTCCGTCTGGCTGTTAAAAATTGGCTGGAGGTTAAACGCCTCGCTCATGCGCCTGATTTTTTCCTCCTGCGCTTTGCCGCGCAGCCCGTACACCCCGGAGAAAAAGCGCAGGTTCTGCGCCACCGTCAGGTTGCCGTAGAGCGAAAATTTTTGCGCCATGTAGCCGAGGTGCTGACGCGCCTTGCCGGAGCTGGTTTTTAAATCCATATCCAGCACCAGCGCTTTGCCGGAAGTGGGCACCAGCAGCCCGCACATCATCTTAAACGTGGTGGATTTCCCCGCGCCGTTTGGCCCAAGCAACCCGAAGATTTCCCCGCGTTGTACGGTAAAATCGACATGGTCGGTGGCGGCAAAATCGCCAAACTTTTTCGTTAGCTGCCTGGCTTCAATCACCGTTTCATCGCGCTCACCTTTTACGGTATGCAGAATTTCACCGAGCGGCGATTCCTGCTCACCGGCGCCGCCCAGCAGGTCGATAAACGCATCTTCAAACCGTGGTTCGGTCTGCGCGATATGCTCGGGGGAAAGTTTCAACGCCTTTGCCAGCTCTTCAATGCTGGCTTCTTTGGCGAGGATTAGCCGCACCGAGCGCCCCTGAATCACGCCGTCGCTTACCTGCGGCAGTTTTAGCGCCCGTTGCAGCAGCCTGCGGTTGTTTTCCTCGCCGTGGCTGACCAGCAGCGAACGCCCGGCCATTTTTTGCGTGAGCTCTTTCGGTGCGCCGTGATACAGCAACTCGCCCTCGTTCATCAGCAGTACGTCGCGGCACTGCTCGGCTTCGTCGAGGTATGAGGTGCTCCATAAAATCAGCATCCCTTCGCCTGCCAGTTCATGCACCATTTGCCACAGCTCGCGGCGCGAAATCGGGTCCACGCCGACGCCGGGTTCATCAAGCAGCAGAACTTTAGGCTGGCCGACCAGCGTACAGGCGAGGCCGAGTTTTTGCTTCATGCCGCCGGAAAGCTTGCCTGCAAGGCGTGAAGTAAACGGCCCGAGAGAGGTGAACTCCAGCAGACGCTTGAACGTTGTTTCACGCTCCTCGCCCGTCACGCCTCGCAGATCGGCGTACAGCGTGAGATTTTCCATCACCGTTAAATCTTCATACAGCCCGAATTTTTGCGGCATGTATCCCAAAACGGCGTGCAGGGCGCGGTCATCTTTAACAGGATCGAGCCCGATGACGTCAGCACTTCCCTCGGTGGGTTTAAGCAAGCCCGCCAGCATACGCATTAAGGTGGTTTTACCCGCGCCGTCCGGCCCAACCAGGCCGGTGACTTCGCCCGCATGAATTTCACAGTTCAGGCGCGCCACCGCAGGTTTTTTCAGTTCCGGGAAGCTTTTCATCAGACCCTGCAGGTGGATGATGCCCTCACTGCTGTTCATGCTGGGTTCCATCATTAAATTTGACGGTGACCGGCATGCCCTGGCGCAGCGAGTCGTCCGCGTCGGTGACGATAATACGCAGGCGGTAAACTAAATCGGTGCGCAGATCGGGCGTTTCAACGGTTTTAGGCGTGAACTCGGCGGTCGGGGAAACAAAACCAATTTTGCCGCGCCAGGGTTTATCGGGGCGTCCGTCGGTATAAATCTGCACCTCGGTGCCCGGCCGTGCCTTATTGAGGCTGACTTCATTCACATAAGCTCGCACCCAAACCGGGCGGGTCAAAGAAAGGGTCAGCGCCGTGCTTCCGGCGTTCAGCATACTGCCTGGCTCAACGGCGCGGGTCAGCAATGTCCCGTCGGACGGAGCGATAAGCGTGGTGTCCTGTAAATCCAGTTGGGCCTGAGCGAGCTGTGCTTTGGCCTGTTGCAGACTGGCCTGCGCCTGAGCGATTTCCTGCGGGCGATTACCGGTGCGGTACTGGCTGAGCTTGTCCCGGGCGGCTTTCAGCGTGGCTTTGGCCTGGTTGCTTGATGAGCGGGCGTTTTCCAGATCGTTTGCGGAAATTACGCGTCTGGCCCATAAGCCCTGCTGGCGCTGATAAAAGTTCTGCGCATAATCGTAAGCGGCCTGCGCCTGATTAACCTGAGCTGCGGCCTGGGCTATCTCTTCATCGCGATAACCTGCAATTACCAGATCAAATTTCGCCTGCGCGGCCGCCACGTTGGCTTCCGCTTGCTGCAAAGCGTTTTGATAGGGGCCTTTGTCCAGTATGCCCAGCGTTTCACCGGCTTTAATGGCGTCGCCTTCATCCACTTCCAGTGCGGCAAGGCGCCCGCCGACGCGGAAGCTTAAATTGACGGTGCGAATATCCACATTGCCGTACAGCGTCAGCGGCTTTTCCCGGCCGCTCTGATACCACATCCAGCCGCCAGTACCGGCGGCCAGCAGCGCAATAAGCACCAGCACGACAGCTATGGGCTTTTTATTTTTCATCTCACGTTCTCCCTCGCTCAATGGATAATCCTTGCAGAATGAAATCGATATGGCTTAGCACCACGCCGCTGATTTGTTGCACGCTTGCCTTGTCGAAGGTCGTCCAGCCGGTGCGTAATAAAATCGTCTCGCGCCCCAGCCGGAAGGCAAGCACCTGCCCAAGCAGCGCGTGAGTATGCAAAATGGTTTCTTTATCAAACGGGTCGCGCCCGGTATAGCGGCCCACAAGGCTTGTAAGATGAGCGTGCATCGGCGCAATCACCCGATCGTGAATAAGCTGATAGGCAGGCGTGGGCGAAAGCTGCTCGCGTGAAATAAATTTGCTCAGATTCAGCGTTTCATCGGCGGTGAGCAGACTAATCATATGGCTGCAGGCGGTATGAATAAGCTCGCGGATTTGCGCTTTATCGGGTTCCGGCTGGCTAAGAATCGCCTCGGCGCTTTGCACGTGCGGCTGAAAGTTATGATTGATGAAATCCGCAATCCACCCGGCACAAGCCATATACAGCTCTTCTTTGGAGCCGAAATAATAGGTAATGGCCGCGATATTTTGCCCGGCAAGGGCAGCGATATCACGCGTGGTGGCGTGCAGGCCATATTCGCCGAACTGGGCAATGGCGGCATTGATAAGGGTATTTTTAGCCTGTTCACCACGAAAGGTGACGGGCGTCGGCGTGGCGTTCATATCGTCTCTTATAAAGTTAATCAAACGATTGATTAAGAGTAAGCCTTAAGCTGCAGGCCGTCCAGAGACGAATAATTATCCTGCAAACCTGAGTTAAAAAGAGAATTTGTGCGGGGCATCACAAAAGATGCTACAATGCGCCCCTTATGGCACCGTGGTTTGTGCCCCTCTACTCGCCAGGATACTGGCGTCATATGAACCCCTGGAAACTACACCGCGCCTCGCGGTCAGGGCGATTCTGGAGTACCTATGTCTTTTGATTCTCTCGGCCTGAATGCCGATATTCTGCGTGCGGTGGAAGAGCAGGGCTATCGTGAGCCTACCCCAATCCAGCGCCAGGCAATCCCGGTAGTATTAGCAGGCCGCGATCTGATGGCCAGTGCCCAGACCGGCACCGGCAAAACCGCAGGTTTTACCCTGCCGCTGTTGCAACGTCTGGTAGATAAGCAACCGCATGCCAAAGGCCGCCGTCCTGTGCGCGCCCTGATCCTGACGCCAACCCGCGAGCTGGCTGCGCAGATTGGCGAAAACGTACGTGATTACAGTAAATATTTGGATATCCGCTCGCTGGTGGTTTTCGGCGGCGTGAGCATTAACCCGCAGATGATGAAACTGCGCAGCGGCGTGGACGTGCTGGTGGCAACGCCTGGTCGTCTGTTAGATCTGGAACACCAGAACGCCGTAAAACTCGACCAGGTCGAAATCCTGGTGCTTGATGAAGCCGACCGCATGCTGGACATGGGCTTTATCCACGACATCCGTCGCGTGCTGGCAAAACTGCCGGCCCGCCGTCAGAACCTGCTGTTCTCGGCAACCTTCTCCGACGACATTAAAGGCCTGGCTGAAAAGCTGCTGCATAACCCTGAAGAAGTCTCAGTGGCGCGTCGCAATACGGCCTCTGAGCAGGTGACCCAGCACGTTCACTTTGTTGATAAGAAACGTAAAAGAGAGCTGCTGTCGCAGATGATCGGCGAAGGCAACTGGCAGCAGGTGCTGGTCTTTACGCGCACCAAACACGGCGCGAACCATCTGGCTGAACAGTTGGGTAAAGACGGCATTACCGCCGCGGCTATCCACGGCAACAAAAGCCAGGGCGCGCGTACCCGTGCGCTGGCCGACTTCAAAAACGGCGGCATTCGCGTGCTGGTAGCAACGGATATCGCGGCTCGCGGTCTGGACATCGAAGAATTGCCGCACGTGGTGAACTACGAGCTGCCGAACGTGCCGGAAGATTACGTGCACCGCATTGGCCGTACCGGCCGTGCTGCTGCAACGGGCGAAGCGCTGTCGCTGGTTTGCGTTGATGAGCACAAACTGCTGCGTGATATCGAACGTCTGCTGAAGCGCGAAGTTCCGCGTATGGCAATCCCTGGCTACGAAGTCGATCCGTCGATCCCTGCCGAGCCTATCGTGAACGGTCGCCAGCAGCAGCGCGGCGGTGGTCGCGGCGGCCAGGGTCAGGGACAACGTCGTGGCGGCAACGGCGGCAGCGCGCCGTCCGATCGCAACAGCGTGCCGCGTCGTCAGTCCCGTCCTCAGGGCGATGGCGCAGCTAAACCCGCCGGGGCGAACGGCCGTCGTCGCCCGTCTCGCAAGCCTGCCGCATCTAACTAATTAGCTATAAGTAGGGCGGGTAAGCAACGCGCCACCCGCCAATTTTTCGGTGGATGGCGCTGGCGCTTATCCGCCCTACGCACTAACATAGCGCCTCTTTTTTTACCGGAAAACGTTATGCGTGTACTACTGGCGCCGATGGAAGGGGTTCTCGACTCACTGGTTCGTGAACTGCTGACTCAGGTGAATGACTACGACTTATGCATCACCGAATTTCTGCGCGTGGTCGACCAGCTTTTGCCGGTAAAATCCTTCCATAAGCTTTGCCCCGAATTACTGCATAACAGCCGCACGCCGTCCGGCACCCTGGTGCGCGTACAGCTTCTCGGCCAGCATCCTCAATGGCTGGCGGAAAACGCCGCGCGCGCAGTGGAGCTCGGTTCGTGGGGGGTGGATCTCAACTGCGGTTGTCCGTCCAAACTGGTTAACGGCAGCGGCGGCGGCGCGACTCTTCTTAAAGATCCGGAACTGATTTACCGCGGCGCCAAAGCTATGCGTGAAGCCGTGCCTGCGGAACTGCCGGTGACGGTGAAAATACGCCTGGGCTGGGCGTGCTGCGCGCGGCAGTTTGAAATCGCCGATGCCGTACAGCAGGCTGGAGCGACGGAGATTGTCGTCCACGGACGCACGAAAGAAGACGGTTATAAAGCTGAGCTGATCAACTGGGCCGCCATCGGTGAAATCCGCCAGCGTTTGTCCATTCCGGTAATCGCTAACGGCGAAATTTGGGACTGGCAAAGCGCGCAGGATTGTCTTGCGGCAACCGGTTGTGATTCAGTGATGATCGGGCGCGGCGCGCTGAACGTGCCGAACCTGAGTCGGGTAATCAAATATAACGAACCGCGCATGCCCTGGCCGGAAGTGGTGAAACTGCTGCAAAAATACAGCCAGCTCGAAAAACAGGGCGATACCGGCATGTATCACGTGGCGCGCATCAAACAGTGGCTGGGTTATCTGCGAAAAGAATACGCTGAGGCGACGGATTTATTTAGCGAGATTCGCACGTATAAAACCTCGTCTGATATTGCGCGAGCGATAGGCGCATTATAATTAATAAAAGGGGTAATAAATAAGCCCTTAACGCTATTTAATCTGGCGGTTGGTTAAGCTAATTTATTACAAATTTAAAAGAAATTACCGTCAGATGTTAAACTGCTCACAGTTTGAGATGTTACTGGGTTCCCATGCTGGATCATAAATAATCCTGGTGTTAGGGTGTGTAGGTAAATTAAATATAGGGTTGTTACTGCATAACAGGCAAAACCTAACCTTTTGATCATATAGATTTATATGGCCAAAAGGTTAGGTTTTTTTTTGCCTTTTTTCTGGTGCATGTTAAAGGGGTAGAACGAAGGAGGAGGGTATTTACCAGAACTTTTAATACGCGGCATATAAAAAATGAGAATTCATACGCTGTGATTTTTATTTCATCCAGCGTAGCGGGATGCTTTTGTCTAAAAAATGGAATGCATAAAAATGATGATAATTACTGCGAAAGTCACGCTTATTTCATCCGCTCTTTTTCTTTCGTTGTCGGTTAATGCGGCTCAGAAAGTCTGGAATGGAACCGCGTTGGGTTTTGAAGCACCCCAGCCGGGTTTATTAGGCGACATGCTGGGGATTCGCCCACTTTTGAATGAACAGGGATTTAACTGGAATCTGGGCTGGCTGAGCCAGCTTGCCTGGAATGCCGGCGGCGGATATGACCATGATTCACATATGGCTTATATCGATCAGGTGGCGTTGACCTTTAATCAGGATCTGGAGCGCTGGACCGGGATCCCCGACGCTCGCATTGAAGGGAATATCGTTAACCGCAATCATAACGATAACCTGACCACTAAGCGCCTTCAGGATCGGCGGGTTAATTTTAATGATTTATCACAGGAAAGCTGGGGTGGGCAATCCATCACGCGTCTGGGCTGGCTGACTTTCGCCCGTAGTTTTGACGAACGGCGTCTGACCTGGCGAATTGGGATGATGAATAAAGTACAAACTTTTGACCAGATTATTCCCTGCGATTTCCAGTTGTTGTCGCAATGCGGCGGCAAATCAGCGAACTCCATGACCTGGAATAACTGGAATGTGCATACGTGGGGCACGACGTTTGAATACAAACTGACGCCGGAGCTGACGCTGAAAACCGGCGTTATGGAGCAAAATCCTCAGGCTTCCAGCCGTAGCCATGCCTGGAGCTGGTCAACCAAAGGGAGCAAAGGCATTCTGCTGCCGGTTGAACTGGAAGCGAGAACGTCGATGAACGGGCTACCCGGCGCGTATAATTTCGGCGTACTGTTCACCAATGCGCCTCAGACCGATCTGTATAGCGGAAAGTCGGGTGGCGCGGGAGCCGTGGACCCGGAAGGCTATCGTGAATATAACCGCACCTGGTTTATGTACGCGGGCTTTAATCAGCAAATCACCCGCCATAAAGAAGATGCGAATCGTGGTATGAGCGTTGCGACGAGTCTTAGCGTGGCGGATCAGCGCAGTAATTATATGCATTACACGGCGGCGGCGCAGATGCGCTACCGGGGTTTATTTGATGCGCGCCCGGAAGACTGGCTGGGCCTTGGCGTAACTTATATCGCTATGGGAAGCCATTATGCCCGCGGCCAGGCTTATCAGAACCAGCTTCAGGGTATTGATGATTATGGCAATGCGCGCTACAGCCCGGTCCCCGGGCATTCGGTCAACGCGGATCTGTATTATCGTTTTTGGCTGTCATCATGGGTAGAGCTTCAGCCAGACCTGCAATACTGGCACCGCCCCGGCGGGTTGAAAGAAACGCAGGATGCCTGGGTGGTGGGGCTGAAAACGGTTGTCACCTTTTGAATGTGCGGCCGGCTGATTTCTGCGACAGACGATCGACATCACGTTTTTCGACCCGCTTCGTTGAGAGACGAAGCAAAGTTGGTAAAGTAGCCGGATTGGATTGTTACTGCCTATGGCAGGCAAAACCTGATTTTCTGGCCCTGGCCAGAGGTCAGGTTTTTTTGTTTCTGGGGTAGCCATGAAAATCGCCAAAATATTAAACAACAACGTAGTGGTGATTCTGGACGATCAGCAGCACGAACAGGTGGTAATGGGACGTGGACTGGGATTCCAGAAACACGTCGGAGATACGCTGGACAGGGATAAAATCGAAAAAGTTTTTGCCCTGCAAAGCGATGAGCTGGTGGCGCGCTTAAGCGAGTTGCTTAACCAAATTCCGCTGGAGGTCATGACCACCTGCGATCGCATTATCGAACTCTCGCGCCAGCGTTTGGGCAAGCTACAGGAGAGCCTGTACGTTTCTCTGACGGATCACTGCCACTTTGCCATTGAAAGGCAAAAGAAAGGGGTGGCTATCCGCAACGTGCTGCTGTGGGAAATAAAGCGTCTTTACCCGAAAGAGTTTTTGCTGGGGCAGGAGGCGCTGGTCATTATCGAAAAACGTCTTGGCGTACGGCTGGAAGAAGATGAAGCTGGTTTTATCGCGCTGCATCTTGTCACCGCACAGCTTGACGGCGAAATGCCCGAAGTGATGCATGTGACGCGCGTAATGCAGGAAATTCTTCATATCGTTAAGTATCAGCTTACGCTTGAGTATGACGAAGAGAGCCTGAGCTATCAGCGGTTTGTTACTCATTTGAAGTTTTTCGCCCAGCGGATGCTAAGCCGTAACGTAGTGGCAGATGATGATGCGACGCTGCACGCCGCGGCGAAAGATAATTATCCGCACGCCTGGCGCTGTGCTGAAAAGATTAATCGGCATTTAGTCGCTGAATATCAGCGCGAGTTGACCACAGAAGAAATTATGTTCCTCGCCATTCACATTGAGCGAGTGCGCAAAGAAAGCCGTAAGGCTTAATAAAAACGGATTGTTACTGCTTCGGCAGGCAAAACCTGAGCGCTGGTTTCCCCATAGGGAGGCTGGTCTCAGGTTTTTTGCATTTTACTCAGCCGCACATCGCCTGGGGGCGATAAGTGAAAGGAATGAATTATGGAGTATCAAGAACTTGCGAAGGTTATTCTGGCCCACGTTGGCGGACGCGAGAATATAGCGAGTCTGGTGCATTGCGCCACCCGACTGCGTTTCAAACTAAAGGATCGGACGCTTGCGGATGCCGCGGAGCTTAAAAAACACCCCGGCGTGATTATGGTGGTAGAAAGCGGCGGACAGTTCCAGGTTGTGATAGGCAACCATGTCAATGATGTTTACAACGCGGTATGCGCCGAGGCGGGAATCGTTGAGGTTGGCTCAACGCCGCAAGAGACAGGTGAAAAAGTTAATTTGCTAAGCCGGCTGATAGATATCGTATCGGCGATTTTCACCCCGTTCCTGGGCGTGATGGCTGCATCCGGTATCCTCAAAGGTATGCTTGCGCTGGCGACTGTCTGCGGTTGGCTGACGCCGGAGAGTGGAACCTACAAACTGTGGTTTGTCGCAAGCGACGGGCTGTTTTACTTTTTCCCGCTGGTTCTGGGCTATACGGCAGGCAAAAAGTTCGGCGGCAGCCCGTTTGTCACTATGGCGATTGGCGGCGCGCTGACGCATCCGGTTGCGCTGCAGGCTTTTGAAGCGGGCAGCCAGGCGGGTGCTGTGACCGAGCATTTCTTTGGCATACCTGTTACCTACATCAATTACAGCGCTTCGGTTATTCCGATAATTTTTGCCGCATGGGTAAGCTGCTGGCTTGAAAAGCGCTTCACTAAACTCCTGCCGTCCGCCGTGCGTAATTTCTTTACGCCGCTGTTTTGCCTGGCCATCACCGTTCCGCTGACGTTTCTGCTGATTGGCCCGGCGGCGACCTGGCTTAGCCAGATGCTGGCGCACGGCTATCAGGCGATTTATGCCTTCGCTCCCTGGCTTGCTGGTGGGTTTATGGGGGCGGTCTGGCAGGTGTGCGTCATCTTCGGCCTGCACTGGGGAATGGTGCCGTTGATGATCAATAATCTTTCTGTTTTTGGGCAGGATACCCTGCTGCCGCTGCTGCTTCCGGCCGTTATGGGGCAGGTGGGGGCATGCCTTGGCGTATTCCTGCGTACTCGCGATACGCGTCTGAAAATGCTGGCGGGATCGGCGGCAACGGCGGGAATTTTTGGTATCACTGAACCTGCGGTGTATGGCGTAACGCTGCCAAATCGCCGTCCGTTTATTTTCGGTTGCGTATCCGGGGCTATCGGCGGGGCGATTGTGGGGTTCAGCCACAGTAACGTTTATTCATTTGGCTTTGCCAGTATCTTCACCCTTGCGCAGACGATCCCGCCGGGAGGGATAGATGCAAGCGTATGGGGGGCGATAATCGGCACGGCCCTTGCGCTGGTGCTGGCCTGTGTGATGACGTGGTTTGCTGGTTTGCCGCGCGGCGAAACAAATGAAGCTATTTCTGCAAGTGCTGAACAGGCAAATGAGAACGACATTCTGGCTCCAATGAGCGGAACCGTTCTGGCCATGGACCAGGTTCCGGACTCAACTTTCGCCAGCGGCCTGTTAGGGCAGGGAGCCGCGATCGTACCGCTCAGTAACCAGCTTATCGCCCCGTTCCACGGGGAAGTCGCCTCGCTGTTTCAGACGCGCCACGCCATCGGCCTGCTGAGCGATAGCGGCATTGAATTATTGATTCATATAGGCATTGATACGGTAAAACTGGACGGCCAGCACTTCACCGCCCATGTTAAGCCGGGGGACAAAATTAAGCCTGGCGACCTGCTTATTGAGTTTGACCGCCGGGCAATTCTGGATGCGGGATACGACCTCGCCACGCCTGTAATAGTCAGCAATAGCGATGATTACGCAGCGGTTGAGCGCGTAACGGCTAACCACACCATTGATTCAGGCTCGCCGTTTCTTACGGTGCGCCGTTAAGCAAAGGAGAAGTATATGAAAGCATTTCCTGAGACGTTTCTGTGGGGCGGCGCGATTGCCGCAAATCAGGTAGAAGGCGCATGGCAAGAAGGCGGAAAGGGCATTTCCACCTCTGACGTTCAGCCACATGGCGTGTTTGGCGAAGTCGCCGAGCGTCAGCCGGGTGATTTCGGTATCAAAGACGTCGCCATCGATTTTTACCATCGCTATCCGGAAGATATCTCGCTGTTTGCCGAAATGGGGTTTAGCTGCCTGCGCGTTTCTATCGCCTGGACGCGAATCTTCCCGCAGGGCGATGAACAGGAGCCGAACGAAGCGGGGCTTGCCTATTACGACAGCCTGTTTGACGAGCTTGCGAAACATAACATCACGCCAATGGTGACGCTTTCCCACTACGAAATGCCGTGGGGGCTGGTTAAACACTACGGCGGCTGGGGCAACCGCGAGTTGATCGCTTTCTTTGAGCGTTATGCCCGGTCGGTGTTCACGCGCTTTAAAAACAAAGTGAAGCTGTGGCTGACATTCAATGAAATCAATATGTCTTTGCACGCGCCGCTCACCGGCGTAGGCCTGCCGGAAAACAGCAGCAAAGCAGAAATTTACCAGGCGATTCATCATCAGTTAGTGGCAAGCGCGCTGGCGGTGAAAGCCTGCCACGAGATAATCCCGGATGCCCGCATCGGTAATATGCTGCTGGGTGGCCTGATGTACCCGTTGACCTGCAAGCCGGACGATGTGCTTAAAACGCTCCAGGAAAACCGCAGTTGGCTGTTCTTTGGCGATGTGCAGTGTCGCGGTGAATATCCGGGCTATATGCTGCGTTATTTCCGCGACAACGGCATCGAAGTGGACATCACCGAAAGCGATCGCCAGGCGCTGAAAACCACCATCGATTTTATCTCGTTTAGCTACTACATGACCGGCTGCGTCACCGCCGATGAAGAGCTGAACGAGAAGGCGCGCGGCAATATTCTGAGCATGGTGCCGAACCCGCATCTGGCAAGCTCCGAATGGGGTTGGCAGATTGACCCGGTTGGCCTGCGCATTCTGCTTAACGAACTTTGGGATCGCTATCAGAAGCCGCTGTTTATCGTTGAAAACGGGCTTGGAGCAAAAGATAAGCTGGAGGCAGACGGCACGGTGCATGACGACTACCGCATCAGCTATCTGAACGACCATCTGGTGCAGGTGGGCGAGGCGATTGACGACGGCGTGCACGTGCTCGGCTATACCTGCTGGGGGCCAATCGATCTGGTGAGCGCGTCAAAAGCGGAGCTTTCCAAGCGCTATGGCTTTATCTATGTTGACCGGGACGACCAGGGCAACGGCACGCTGGCCCGAGCGCGTAAGAAGAGTTTCCACTGGTACAAAGAGGTGATTGCCACTAACGGTGGGAGCCTGAAGGCATAAGCCGGACAGGCCCGCGCCATCCGGCTTTATGGTGGATGGCGCTAAAGCTAACCCACCCTACGTTAATTTATTGCATGCAGGTCGGATAAGCCTCGTCATCCACCCTACGTTTTATTCATCGCTTGTAGGTCGGATAAGCGCAGCGCCATCCGACGCGGTCATTGAATCAGCCGCTTAATAAATCCACGTACCCACATCAGCGCCGCATCGCTGTTATGACGCTGATGCCACAACAAAGCTACCTCAAACGGGGCGACCTCAAGCGGCACCGGGCTGCTTTGTAAACCCCATGTTTTCTGCCAGTTATCGCTCAGCCCCTGTGGCACGGTAGCAATCGCAGGCATCTGCATCAGCAGGCCTGGCAGAGCGGCGAAATGCGGCGTGGTATAGCAAATTTCGCGCTTGTGCCCCAGTTTTGCCAGCAGCGTATCGATATGGCTGCTTGTGGCTTCGCGGTAGCTCACCAGCACATGCTGCTGTGCGGCGTAAGTTTCCGGAGTTAGCGGAGCTGCAGGCTGAAGCTGCGAAGGATGCCAGAGGGTAACAAACTCCATCGGCTTAAGAATTTCACGTTCCATCCAGCGTGCGGACTGATTTGCGACGCTAATCGCCATATCCAGCTCGCCGCCTTCCAGTCGCTGTGCATCGGTGAACGGGTCGCTTGCCACAACGTTCAGACGCACGCCCGGGGCCTGCTCGCGCAACGCGGGCACCAGCCGCGGCATCAGCCACATTTCTACCCAGTCGGTCATGCCGATGGTGATGGTGGTTTTGGCGCTGGCCGGATTAAATTCCGCCTGCTGGAAAAGCGCGCTCTGCAGTTGCTCCAGCAGCGGCATTAATTCGGTGTGTAATTCGGTAGCACGGGCGGTGGGCTGCATGCGATGGCCGCTGCGAATAAACAGCGGATCGTCGAACATTTCTCGCAGACGCGCCAGTGAACCGCTCACCGCAGGCTGGCCGAGATGCAGCTTATCCGCTGCCAGCGAAACGCTCTGCTCGCGAAATAGCACCGCAAAAGCGATCAGCAAGTTGAGGTCGATTTTGCGAAAATCATTCTCTTTGATAGTCATTATGTCTCCAATCAATTGGAGTGATAATAATGCCGCATGGGTACTGTCCGCAAGTTGAAACAACGCTCTGCGGACAAGATGAAAACAGCTCTGACAATTTTAGCGCTGCCGTGTCTGACGGCACATTTATTGCGTCAGCAACGGCGGGTAAACCATGATGCTATGGGGCGATATTATTCATGCAAAAGCCGTGCAGATGCCTGATCCGGGCGTGGCGATTCATTTTGACGTTGATCAGAAAAGGGCTGTGTTAACCAGAGAAAGGGGGCTCAGGCAATTTGCTGAGGAAGGGGCCTGGGCCGCGGCGGCGCATATTTCTTTCCCCGGCATCGGTTTAAAGTAGGGCGGGTAAGCGTTGCGCCACCCGCCACAACAGTCAGAATATCATTTTGAAAACGCCGGTTACGACCAGTAAGCCAATAATAAAGATGATCAAAATTGCCCATAAAAGAATTTTCATTGTGGCTCCTTAACTTCTGGCTAATGTTTTAACAGTATAGGCAAGGATGCGCGAAGCGGGGGGAGTCGCCTCCCTGTAAACGGAATTTTTGAGAATAAAAGGTCTGAAAATCAGCGGGGTTAGGCTTTACGAGCGGCCAGCAGGAAGATCGTCGGCGTTCTTTTTCTTCATCAAGCGCCAGGGTTTCCGCTGCGCCCCGAACGCGAGCGTAGCGGCAAAACCAGCCGTAACTGGCCCAGGTAGTGTAGTAGGGCCTTATTACTGAAGAAAGCATCAGGCCATACATCGGTTTCATTACCTGATTGCTGTTTTTAGAAACCAAAGCTGCTTAATTCAGGATGATCGTCCGGGCGGCGGCCCAGCGGCCAGAAGAAAGCTCGTTCCTCGGCCTTAATGGGACAGTCGTTGATGCAGGCGTGGCGGATTATCATTAAACCCTGCTCGTTGAATTCCCAGTTTTCGTTGCCAAAGCTGCGATACCAGTTGCCTGAGTCATCGTGCCATTCGTAGGCGAAACGTACCGCAATGCGGTTGCCGTCAAATGCCCACGGTTCCTTGATGAGGCGGTAATCCAGCTCGCGCAGCCATTTGCGTTGCAGAAAGCCGACGACGGCTTCACGGCCGTCAACAAATTCTGCGCGGTTGCGCCAGTGTGTATCCACGGAATATGCCTTTGACACGCGTTCGGGATCTCGGCTGTTCCAGGCATCTTCTGCAAGGCGGACTTTCTCGCGTGCGGTTTCACGGGTAAACGGCGGGACGGGGGTTTTAATCGTCATATCTGCTCTCCACAGGTAGGTAGACAACTCTGTCTACTTCGCTACCCTAAACCAAGTAGACAGAGTTGTCTACTTGCGGCATGATTGGCCTCCAGCCAGGAGGAAACATGCCAGCCGCTCAACCAAACGCCCACGATCGCATATTGCAGACTGCTCACGATCTGTTTTATCGCGACGGTATTCGCGCTACGGGTATCGATAAAATAATCAAAGAGGCAGGGGTGACAAAAGTGACCTTCTATCGCCACTTCCCGGCGAAGGACGCGCTGGTTCGTGCTTTTTTGAACTATCGTCATGAACGCTGGATCGGCTGGTTCCGCGCCTCTCTTGCCCATGAAATTACGCTACGTCATAGCTTTGCCGCAGCACTTTGCGCCACGCTGGACGAATGGTTCCGGAGCGAAGCATTTCGAGGCTGCGCGTTTATTAATACTGCGGTGGAGCTGGCGGATGCCTTGCCCGAAAGCCTCGCGCTTGCTCAAAGCCACAAACAGGAAATGACCCGGATTCTGGCGGAGTATTTGCCCAAAGATGAAACAGGACTCAGGCTGGCCGCGATAATAGCGATGGGGATTGACGGCGCTATCGTTAAGGCCCAGCGTGACGCTCGACCAGACGAAGCCATAAAAATATTAAATGATTACCTTAAGCTGCTCCCTGCTTAAGCTGATTATCGATGGGCTTATTTTTTGGCATAAGGGTAGCAGTTATCCGGCCCTGCAAGCCGGCGTCGGCTAATTATTTATCACCTCCTATACTTAGCTTTCAGGTTTTAATCTTGCCCGGGAGGTGATGATGAGTGCAGCTAACAAAGTGGTTATCGTGACGGCGTCGGATTCTGGTATCGGCAAAAAGTGCGCGTTGATGCTGGCTGAGCAGGGCTATGACGTGGGGATCACCTGGCATTCCGACGAGCAGGGCGCGGAAGAAACCGCGCGGCAGGTTCGGGGGCTGGGGCGACGCGCTGAAACTGTTCAGCTTGATTTAGGCAATTTACCCGACGGCGCGGCAGGCATTGATGAGCTGATAAGCCGCTTCGGGAGAATCGATGCGCTGGTGAACAACGCAGGCGCCATGAGCAAGAATCCCTTCCTGGACGTCACCCTGGACGAATGGCGCAAGCTGTTTACCGTTGACGTGGACGGCGCATTTTTGTGTTCGCAAAAAGCGGCTCGCGCCATGGTTAAGCAGGGGCAGGGAGGGCGAATTGTCAACATTACCTCCGTTCATGAACACACGCCGTTGCCCGAAGCCTGCGCCTATACCGCCGCAAAACACGCGCTGGGCGGGCTGACTAAATCGATGGCGATGGAGCTGGTTCAGCATAAAATTCTGGTAAACGCGGTCGCTCCAGGCGCTATCGCCACCCCGATGAACAACATGAAAGAGGGGGAAGGTAAAAGCGCTGAGCTGCCGGAAGTCCCGCTCGGCCGTTTTGGCGAGACTCAGGAGATAGCAAGCCTTGTCGCCTGGCTGTGTTCAGAGAGCGCGAGTTACACCACCGGGCAATCTTTTATCGTCGACGGGGGCTTTATGCTGGCTAATCCCCAGTTCAAACCGAAAAGCTAATCCTGCCGTTTGCTCTCGCGGCGTTTAAACCAGTAGCGGGCAAGCCAGACCAGGGCGACGACGACGACCAGCCAAATCCAGCGCTTAACATGCTGGTCGAGGTTATGTAGCCACGGGCCGATAACTTCGCCCCCGACATAGCCCAGCGAGGTGAACAGCGTCGCCCAAATCAATGCTCCCGCAACGTTGAGCGGAAGAAATATTTTCGGCGGCAGGCGACTGGCGCCGATTAATATCGGTCCGATGATGCGAAAGCCGTACATAAAGCGCGTGCCTGGTACAAACAGATAAGGATGGCGGTTGATTAGCCTCTGGGCTTTGGTGATTTTTTTCTGATGTTTTTTGAAGCGCGAAAGCAACGAGTGACCAAAGCGTCGTCCAACCAGATAAAGCAACTGGTCGCCAATCATGCCGCCCAGCGCCACTGAAAGCACTACCAGAGGAAATTTCAGCAATCCCTGATGTGCGGCTACCCCACCGAGTAGCGTAATCGTTTCTCCTTCCGCCATGCTGCCTAAAACCAGCGCTGCATAGCCGTAATGCTCAATTAAGCTATTGATATCCATCAGGCTCAGTTGTTCTCCTTATTGTTAACACCTTTAAAGCATACAACCCCACAGCTCGCTTGCAGCTAAACGGGGCAGATAAATTCCTGCGATTAAAAAACAATCTACCGGTGTGCATTATAATTAGGATGCTGCTTACACTTTGGATCTACATGACAGGAGGCCTTATGAACCATGTCTGGGGATTGCTATCCCATCCCAATCGTGAAATGCAGGAAATTAAGCGCGAGAACGAAACGATCTCGCATCACTATACGCACCACGTTTTGATTATGGCGGCCATCCCGGTCATTTGCGCTTTTATCGGCACCACGCAGATTGGCTGGAATTTTGGCGATGGCACCTTTGTGCAACTCTCGTTGTTGACCGGTTTGTCTCTTGGTGTGGTGTTCTATGCGCTGATGCTGGCCGGTGTGGCCGTAATGGGCCGCGTTATCTGGTGGATGGCAAGAAATTATCCTAAACGTCCGTCGCTTGCCCGCTGCATGGTGTTTGCCGGTTATGTGGCGACGCCTTTGTTTTTAAGCGGCGTGGTGGCGCTTTATCCGCTGGTTTGGCTTTGTGTCGCGGTGGGTGCTGCGGCGCTGGTCTATACGGGCTATCTGCTGTATGTCGGCATTCCTGACTTCCTGAACATCAATAAAGAAGAAGGGATGAGCTTCTCCAGCTCCACGCTCGCCATCGGCGTCCTGGTGCTGGAAGTGCTGCTGGCGATGGCGGTTATTTTGTGGGGTTACGGATATCGCCTGTTTTGATATCACGTTACGATTCTCCTGTAGCCGTTTCCCGAGGCGTCAGAGTATTATGCTGGCGCCTCACTTATGTTATTCATCATGTGAACGTAAGCGGTGGCAAACATCACATTCCAAAATAATTACAGAAGCGTCACCATGCCGACTAAAATCCGTCTATCGTTGTTCAGCCTTGCGCTGATGATAACCGTGCCTCTGGCACCGCAGGCTCTTGCGAGCAAAACCGTGACGCCCGCCAGCACCGGGCAGGAAATCGCTTCCGGCAGCGCCATGATTGTCGATCTGCAAACTAATCAGGTTTTGTACTCCAGCCATCCGGACCTGGTGCGCCCGATTGCCTCTATCACCAAGTTGATGACCGCAATGGTGGTGCTGGATGCGCATTTGCCGATGGATGAAATGCTGAGCGTGGACATCAGCCACACGCCGGAAATGAAAGGGGTTTATTCCCGCGTGCGTCTGAACAGTAAAATCAGCCGTAAAAATATGCTGCTGCTGGCGCTTATGTCTTCGGAAAACCGTGCGGCAGCAAGCCTCGCGCACCATTACCCGGGCGGCTACGATGCGTTTATTCGCGCGATGAATGCGAAGGCTAAATCCCTTGGCATGACCCACACCCGCTATGTGGAGCCGACCGGGCTGTCGATAGAAAATGTTTCCACCGCGCGCGATCTCACCAAAATGCTGATCGCTTCGAAACAATACCCGCTGCTCGGCCAGCTCAGCACCACGAAAGAGGATATGGCGACCTTCAGCAATCCGCCGTATACGCTGCCGTTCCGTAATACTAATCATCTGGTGTATCGCGATAACTGGAACATTCAACTGACGAAAACCGGCTTTACCAATAATGCCGGGCATTGCCTGGTGATGCGCACCGTGATTAACAATCGCCCCGTGTCGCTGGTGGTGCTGGATGCGTTTGGTAAATACACCCACTTCGCGGACGCTAACCGTCTGCGCAAATGGATGGAAACCGGCCAAATAACGCCCGTTCCGTCATCCGCCCTGAGCTACAAAAAGCAAAAAGCAGCGCAGATGGCGAACAATGCTGTGGCGGGCAGTGCGCAGGAAGACTAACGCTTAAACTTAATCAGGCAGCGTCCAGTCCCCGTCATTAAGAGGACGCTGCATAATTAACGTATCCCGCCAGTCACCGAGCTTGAATCCCACGCTGCGTAAATTCCCTACGATTTCAAAGCCTAGCCGTTTATGCAGGCGGCATGAGCCGGTATTTTTCTCGCCGTCGCCGATAACAGCAATCATTTGTCGCCAGGGGCCTTCTTCACAGCGTGTGATAAGCGCGCTCAGCAGTTCGCTGCCGATGCCGCGGCCTGTCATGCTGGCGTCGATATAAACCGAATCTTCAATGGTAAAACGGTAGGCGGGGCGAGGGCGATAAACAGTGGCGTAGCAGTAGCCCACGACAATGCCGCCATAGCGTCCAGTCAGCCAGGGCAGCCCCTGTTCGCGAACGCATTGTAAACGTTCTCTCATTTGCAGTTCGGTCGGCGGCTTTTCTTCAAAAGATCCGCGACCATGGAGGATGTGCCATGCATAAATGGCGGTGATAGCAGGAATATCGTCGAGCGTAGCTTCCCGAACATCCAGCCGCGCGAACGGTAAAGTTTCGACCACTGACATTTTCGAACCTCTGCGCTGGGGGCGGGTGGGAAAGGGATTTCCCACCCTTTGGTTCGCTAATTTAGTCCTAAAAATGAGCGAAAAACAGCCCTCATTCTGGCGGTTGACGGCCGGTTTTAGTAAGGGTCATGATGGTGTGTATGGCTGCAAGCGCTCTCATCCCACCACTTATGCTTGGTAGTCTTGCCAATCCCCGGGTTCATGCTGTTTGTAGGGTCATTCGCCTTATAAAATCGTTTTAACGTTTCTGGCGCTTCGTATAAATGACCCACGTTATGCTCTGCCGGATACTGCGCGCCACGTTGACGAAGCAATTCAAGCATTTGCTCTTTGAGCGCATGTGCGTCCACGCCTTTTTTCACAATGTAATCCTGATGGAAGACATGGCACATAAAGTGGCCGTAATACAGGCTGTGGCTAATCTGAGCGCTGATTTCCGGCGGGAGCTGTTCAAACCACTCGCGGTCGTTACGGCGCAGGGCGATATCGAGCGCAAGAATATCTTCCACTTCTTTATCGTGTACGGCGTGGTAGCGCACGGCGGCGCCTGCTGCGGCAAAACGATGCAGGAATGCTTTAGCGCCTTCGGCCGGGGTGCAGGCAAAAAACGCGCCTTCGGCCTGCTGGAAATAGCTTTCCAGCCAGGTGCGCGCTTCCTCAATGCCTTCACCGGACATTTTCAACAGCAGATGATGCTCGTACTTATCACGCCAGGATTTCATTCGCGGCGGCAAATGACTCGGGAAGAGGGCGCTAAAGCGTTGCAATGCGCGATCGGTAAAATGCGGTTTAATAAACGGCACTTTCTCCAGCGCCGCGTCCACGCGACCCTTAACGGTAAAAAAGAACGGCATTTTGTCGGTGCCGAGCTTGTCGATCATCATAAAAGTGTCTTTGCCATAGATCTCGGCGATGTCGTAAATGTCGCGGTGCATGTATTCCCCCGCGACCGGCAGGTTTTTGAAATTCGCCAGAATGTGACGGCGGATTTCGGTCAGCACTTCCGGTTTGTTCGTGCCGATGTAAAACACTTCGTTTTGTTTTTCAGCGACAAAGGTATCAAGGCGGACGGCAAACACCGCAAGCTTGCCTGCGCAGCCGGAAGCTTCAAACAGACGGTTTGGATCGGCATTAAAACGCGATGGCGTATCGGCATTTACATCGCGTACGCGCTCGGCATAGTCATGGTCCGAAGCCTGACGATTATCGTGCAGGATATCCTCCGGCTTGATTCGCTCGTCATCAAGCTTGCTGAGAATTTGCTCAGGCGTGGCGCCCAGTTCGATGCCCAGATGGTTAACCAGCGTCAGCTTGCCCTGTTCATCAATTCGGGCATAAAGCGCCATTTCGGTATAGGCCGGGCCGCGTTGCACCAGCGAACCGCCGGAGTTATTGCAGACGCCGCCAATCACCGAAGCGCCGATACACGAAGAGCCGATCACGGAATGAGGTTCGCGGCCCAGGGGCTTGAGTGCCTTTTCAAGCTGATAAAGCGTGCTGCCGGGAAAAGCCAGCACCTGCTTGCCGTTATCGAGAAGCTGTAATTTATCGAGGCGCAGAGTGCTGATAATAACGACATCGCGGTCGTAATCGTTGCCGTTCGGCGTGGAACCTTCGGTAAGACCGGTGTTAGCCGCCTGCATCAGAATAATTTTATCCGCGGCTACGCAGGCGCTCAGCACGCGCCACAGCTCAATAAGCGAGCCGGGAAACACCACCGCCAACGCTTCGCCCTGGCCGGAACGGAAACCTTTGCGGTAACGCGCGGTTTTTGCCGCTTCAGTCAGAACATGGTTGCTGCCAAGCAGACGGTTCAGTTCATTTATAAACGTTTGGTTGTCAGAATGTGCAGATACGGACATGGTCCCACTCCTTGTGATGGCACAAAAATTCTCGCTTTCAATGATAGCGGCAAAACGCTTACCAATACTCTGAAATGTTCGAAAAATCAGCATTTAACACTGAAGCCGCTCTTCTTACCCGCTTAACGATGTGGCACACTGCTCTCCTTATCATAATGTGCTGCTCCGCGCGGGCGGCTTGAGCAAGAGAGTAAATCCATGAAATGGCTCTGTTCTGTAGGTATCGCGGTTAGCCTCGCACTGCAACCGGCGCTGGCTGAAGAGATGTTTGGTCCTCATCCATTAACGCCGCAAGCGCGTGATGCGTTCGTCACCGATCTGCTGACAAAAATGACCAACGACGAAAAAATCGGTCAGCTACGTTTAATCAGCGTCGGGCCGGATAATCCAAAAGAAGCCATTCGTGAGATGATCAAAGACGGGCAGGTCGGGGCGATATTTAACACCGTTACCCGCCACGATATTCGCATCATGCAGGATCAGGTGATGAGCCTCAGCCGCCTGAAAATACCTCTGTTCTTCGCCTACGACGTGGTTCACGGACAGCGCACGGTGTTCCCAATCAGCCTTGGCCTTGCCTCTTCCTTTAATCTTGAAGCGGTAAAAACCGTCGGGCGTATTTCTGCTTATGAAGCCGCGGACGACGGCCTGAACATGACATGGGCGCCGATGGTGGATGTCTCCCGCGATCCGCGCTGGGGCCGCGTTTCCGAAGGCTTTGGCGAAGATACTTACCTGACGTCAATCATGGGCCGCACCATGGTGGAAGCGATGCAGGGCAAAAGCCCGGCGGATCGTTACTCGGTGATGACCAGCGTGAAACACTTCGCGGCCTATGGCGCAGTTGAAGGCGGCAAAGAATACAACACCGTGGACATGAGCCCGCAGCGCCTGTTCAACGATTACATGCCGCCTTATAAAGCCGCGCTGGACGCGGGCAGCGGCGGAGTAATGGTGGCGCTGAATTCCATCAACGGTACGCCGGCGTCCTCAAATAGCTGGCTGCTCAAAAACCTGCTGCGGGATGAATGGAAATTCAAAGGCATCACCATTTCTGACCATGGCGCTATCAAAGAGCTTATCAAGCACGGCGTGGCGAGCGATCCGAAAGACGCGGTGCGCATTGCGCTGAACTCCGGCATCAACATGAGTATGAGCGACGAGTTCTACAGCAAATATCTGCCGGAGCTGGTGAAAAGCGGCGCCGTGCCGCAGGCGGAGCTGGACGACGCCGCCCGCCATGTGCTGAACGTGAAATACGACATGGGGCTGTTTAACGATCCGTATAGCCACTTAGGGCCGAAAGAGTCTGACCCGGAAGATACCAACGCCGAAAGCCGCTTGCATCGTAAAGAAGCTCGCGAAGTCGCGCGTGAAAGCCTGGTGTTGTTGAAAAACCGCCTGCAAACGCTGCCGCTGAAAAAATCCGGCACAATCGCAGTTGTAGGCCCGCTGGCCGACAGCAAGCGTGACGTGATGGGCAGTTGGTCTGCGGCGGGGGTTGCGGATCAAACCGTTACCGTCCTGCAGGGCATTCAGAACGCCGTGGGCGATAAAGCGAAAATTGTTCACGTTAAAGGCGCGAACGTTACCGATCAGAAAGACATCGTCGATTTCCTCAACCATTACGAACCGGCAGTGCAGGTAGACCCGCGCACGCCAAAAGAGATGATCGATGAGGCGGTAAACGCGGCGAATAACTCAGACGTTGTGGTCGCGGTTGTCGGTGAAGCGCAGGGCATGGCTCATGAAGCGTCAAGCCGTACCGATCTGGTGCTGCCGCAAAGCCAGCGTGATTTAATCGCCGCGCTAAAAGCGACCGGCAAACCGCTGGTGCTTGTGCTGATGAACGGGCGTCCGCTGGCGCTGGTGAAGGAAGACAGGCAGGCTGATGCGCTGCTTGAGGCCTGGTATGCAGGAACCGAAGGCGGTAATGCCATTGCCGACGTGCTGTTTGGCGACTACAACCCGTCCGGCAAGCTGCCGATGTCCTTCCCGCGTTCCGTCGGCCAGATCCCTACGTATTACAGCCACCTGAATACCGGTCGTCCGTATAACCCGGAAAAACCAAACAAATATACTTCCCGCTACTTCGACGAAGCGAACGGCCCGCTCTATCCGTTTGGTTATGGCTTGAGCTACACCACGTTCACCGTTTCCGACGTGAAAATGTCCGCGCCATCCATGGCGCGCGACGGCAAAGTGGAAGCCTCGGTAGATGTGCAAAACACCGGCGATCGCGCGGGCGAAACCGTGGTGCAGATGTATCTGCAGGACGTTACGGCGTCAATGAGCCGCCCTGTTAAGGAGCTGAAAGGCTTTAAGAAAGTGATGCTCAAACCGGGTGAAACCCAGACCGTCAGCTTCCCGATTGATATCGAAGGGCTGAAATTCTGGAACGCCGAAATGAAGTACGACGCCGAGCCGGGCAAATTTAACGTCTTTATTGGCCTGGATTCCGCGCGCGTGAAGCGTGGCGAGTTTGAACTGAAATAACATTCTCAAGCTTAAGAGCCGGTTTTCCGGCTCTTTTCTTATTCTTCCCCTCTCGTTTTCCCAACGAATTAAAACTCAGCTAAACTTTTGTGACCCCCTGATTTTTAAGCAAAGAACAACAATGAGGAATCACCATGAATTTATCAGCGCGTTGGGGCGTGGCAGGATTAATGATGCTGGCGGCGAGCGCTCAGGCGGCCGAGCCGGTAAAGGTCGGCTCTAAAATCGATACGGAAGGCTCTTTACTGGGCAATATCATCTTGCAGGTGCTGGAAAGCCACGGCGTGAAAACCGTAAATAAAGTGCAACTGGGGACGACGCCGGTGGTGCGCGGCGCAATCACTTCGGGCGAACTGGATATTTATCCTGAATACACCGGCAACGGCGCATTTTTCTTTAAAGATGACAACGACCCGGTGTGGAAAAACGCACAAAAGGGTTATGACAAAGTGAAGCAGCTAGACGCTGAAAAAAATAAGCTTGTCTGGCTGACGCCTGCGCCTGCGAACAATACCTGGACCATTGCGGTGCGCAAAGATGTCGCGGAAAAAAACAAGCTCGCTTCCCTTGACGATCTCAGCGCATACCTGAAAAAAGGCGGTGAATTTAAGCTTGCCGCCTCCGCTGAATTTATCGAGCGCCCGGATGCGCTGCCTGCTTTTGAAAAGGCCTACGGCTTTAATCTCGATCAGAAACAACTGCTTTCGCTGGCGGGCGGCGACACGGCGGTGACCATCAAAGCTGCGGCTCAGCAAACCTCCGGCGTGAACGCGGCGATGGCTTACGGCACCGATGGCCCGGTGGCGGCGCTCGGCCTGCAAACGCTAAGCGATCCAAAAGGCGTGCAGCCGATTTATGCGCCTGCGCCAGTCGTGCGCGAGGCGGTGCTGAAAGCTTACCCGCAGCTTGATGAGTGGTTAAAACCCGTCTTTTCATCGCTTGATGAGAAAACCCTGCAGCAGCTAAACGCCAGCATTGCGGTAGAAGGGCTGGATGCTAAAAAAGTGGCGGCCGATTATCTGAAGCAGAAAGGCTTCGTTAAGTAAGGGCGGCCAATACAAGCGGTGGATGGCGCATAGGCTTATCCACCCTACGAATATGAGTTCCGTAGGTCGGGTAGGCGAAATGCCGCCCGACAAAACTAACAGGATGTGAGTTTGCCGAAGATCCATAACCGCGTACTGCTGCTACTGGTGCTTTTGCTGGTAGCGGCAGGCGGAGTTCTCCCTTTTATCAATCACGCCGCAAACCGGCTGGTATCGGGGGAACCCCTGGTGCTCAGCCAGTTGCCTGACCATGCGCTTTTACTGCTCGCTCTTCCAACGGTCATTCTGGCCGGGCTAACCTTTGCTCCCACCCGTCGAATTCCGCTGTTCCTGACTCTGCTTGTTGGTGAGGCGATGTTTATCGCAGCGCTGGTGATAATGGGCAAAACGGCAGCCTGGTTTGCGCAGGAAGGAAGCAGCGTTGCCCGTACATCCCCCGGCAGCGGTCTTTGGCTGGTGCTGGCGCTGTGCCTGCTAATGTGCGCCGACGCGATTAATCGTCTGACCCCGAAAGCGCTCTGGCGGCTGCTGCTTAATCTGCAAATCTGGATAGTGCCCGTTGTCCTGCTGCTGGGCGGTTTCTTTTCCGATCTTTCTCTGCTTAAAGAATACGCCAACCGGCAGGAGGTTTTTGACGACGCGCTAAGTCGCCACCTGGCGCTATTGTTGGGTACTCTGGTTCCGGCGCTGCTGATTGGCGTGCCGCTCGGCGTACTTTGTTATCAGCGCCCAGGCTTGCAATCATCCGTATTCTCCGTGCTTAACGTGATTCAGACCGTTCCTTCCGTGGCGCTTTTCGGCCTGCTGATAGCGCCGCTGGCGGGGCTTGCCAAAGTGTTCCCCTGGCTTGGCGCAATAGGCGTCAGCGGCATTGGGGTGACGCCCGCATTAATCGCGCTGGTGCTTTATGCGCTGCTGCCGCTGGTTCGCGGCGTTGTCGCAGGCTTGCAGCAGGTGCCGCGTAATATTATTGAAAGCGCGGAAGGAATGGGCATGTCGCGGCGGCAAATATTCTGGCGGGCGGAAGTGCCGCTGGCGATGCCGGTACTGTTGCGTAGCCTGCGTGTGGTTTGCGTGCAAACTATCGGAATGGCGGTTATCGCAGCGTTGATCGGCGCCGGAGGGTTTGGGGCGATTATCTTCCAGGGGCTGCTGAGCAGCGCGCTGGATTTAGTGCTGCTGGGAGTGATCCCGGTGATTGCGCTGGCCGTAATGCTGGACGCGCTTTTTAAACTGCTCATCTCGTTACTTGAGGCGAAACAGCCATGATCGAATTTGACCATGTCAGTAAATACTTCCAGGGGGAAGCGGCGGTCAAAGATCTGTCGCTGACTATCCGGGAAGGGGAGTTCACGGTGCTGATTGGCACTTCCGGCTCAGGAAAATCCACCACGCTGAAAATGATTAACCGGCTTGTGGAGCACGACGAAGGGCGAATTCGCTTCGCCGGCGAAGAGATCCGTAATTTTGATGCCAAAGCGCTGCGCCGCCGGATGGGATATGCGATTCAGTCCATCGGCCTGTTTCCCCACTGGAACGTGGCGCAGAACATTGCCACGGTGCCGCAGCTTCTGAAATGGCCAAAGGCGCGAATCGAGGCGCGCATTGACGAATTATTAGATTTGCTCGGCCTTGAAGCCGCGCAATTCCGCGAGCGCTATCCGCATCAGCTTTCCGGCGGACAACAGCAGCGAGTCGGCGTGGCACGCGCGCTGGCAGCCGACCCGGAAGTTCTGCTGATGGATGAGCCTTTTGGCGCGCTTGATCCGGTAACCCGAGCGGCGCTTCAGCAGGAAATTGTGCGCATCCACAATCTGCTAGGACGCACCATTGTGCTGGTCACGCATGACATTGAAGAAGCGTTAAGGCTTGCGGATCGCATCGTGCTGATGGACGGCGGGCAGATTATCCAGCAGGGAACGCCGCTGGAATTGCTGACGAATCCGGCCAATGACTTTGCCCGGGATTTCTTTGGCCGCAGCGAGCTTGGCGTGCGGCTGCTGTCGTTACGTCAGGTTGTTAACAGTTTACGCGTCGACGAGCATATCGAAGGCGAGCCTATCAAAGCCGATCTTAGCCTGCGTGAGGCGCTGTCGCTGTTTGTTGACCGACAGTGCCAGCAATTGCCGGTGGTGGATGAGAAAGGCGTGCCGTGTGGCGTGCTGCATTTCAGCGACCTGGTGCGGGGTGAACATGCGACTAATCGCTGATCCCCTGCTGTGGCTGCTGGCTTT
This sequence comes from Dryocola boscaweniae, assembly GCF_025215095.1. Taxonomy (GTDB): domain Bacteria; phylum Pseudomonadota; class Gammaproteobacteria; order Enterobacterales; family Enterobacteriaceae; genus Dryocola; species Dryocola boscaweniae. The sequence continues at coordinate 53,064 of NZ_JALHAP010000073.1, forward strand.
GTTTATCGCGCTGCTTTTTTTGATGCCCCATACCAGCGCATTGTTTAGCTGGCTGTTTCCCGAGCTTGCAAGGCCGATGTATCAACAGGACAGTTTTAGCTCTCTGGCGCTCGCACACCTGACGCTGGTGGCGGTTTCAAGCCTGGTGGCGGTAGTGGTTGGCGTGGGGCTGGGTATCGCAGTAACGCGTCCCGCAGGGCTTGAATTTCGCTCGTTGGTGGAAACGATAACCGCCGCAGGACAAACATTTCCCCCCGTAGCCGTGCTGGCCATTGCCGTGCCAGTCATGGGATTCGGGCAGCAGCCGGCAATTATCGCGCTGGTGCTCTATGGCCTGTTGCCGATATTGCAGGGTACGCTGGCGGGTATTGGCGCGGTGCCTGAAGCGACGCGAGAAGTTGCTTTTGGCGCGGGAATGAGCCGCTGGCAGGTGCTGCGTAAAGTTGAGCTGCCGCTGGCGGCGCCGGTGATTCTGGCGGGAGTGCGGACTTCGGTGATCATTAATATCGGAACGGCGACCATCGCCTCGACGGTTGGGGCCAATACGCTCGGCTCGCCCATCATTATCGGTCTGAGCGGCTTTAACACCGCATATGTGATTCAGGGGGCCATCCTGGTGGCGCTGGCGGCGATAGTCACCGACCGCCTGTTTGAACGCCTGTTGCGTTACATTACGCGTTATGAAGGATAACGATGTAACCCATCAGTATTACGCCGCCAATGCCGCCGATGGCCATCACCAGCATGCCGCCGACGATGGCAAGTTTAGATAATTTCATTTTTCGCTCCCAATGTGACGGAGGCGATTATAAAGCGAAGCCGACTTGTTAATGAACCTTTAAATGCCTTAAGTAATGCGAGTGGGTTCACGTCCGTGGCTGGTGAGCGGGAAAACAGGCAGACCGGCGCAGCGCCACTGCTCCAGTTGATTGAGCTGATGGTCGGTCGGCGTTTCGCCGCACCACACCAGAATGGTCTGCTGCGGAAAAAGTTCGGGCCGCACGCTGCTTAGCGGGTGCGCGAGCACGTCAACGCGCCAGCCTTGTTGAACTGCCATCCAGGCCGCCATCCATAAATGCGTGGTATCCTGCGTGTTCCAGCCGATTAAAAGCGCGTCTTTGCCGCTGTGTTTACGTGCTGAGGCAAGGCACAGCGCGATGTAGTTAATCAGCGCGCCGTCAAGCAGGCTTAAGAGCGTATTGAGCGTAACCTGCTGGCATTGCAGGCGACGACGCAGCGGGGTGTAGAGCTGCATGACAAGCGTTTCTGCGGGATAATCGCGCCCCATATCGGCAATCCAGGCGCGTAATCGGTTAGGGTTGCCGCACTGAAGATGGCTTAACAGGGCTTCCTGCCTTTCGCGCCAGCCGGTATCCAGATCCTTTTCTTCTCCGCTAAGCAGCGCTTTGACTTTACTGACCTGTACGCCGTTTTCAATCCAGCGTTTTATCTCGCGAATGCGATCGATATCGGCGTCGTCGAACAGGCGATGCCCGCCGTCGGTGCGTTGTGGTTTGAGAAGTCCGTAGCGCCTTTGCCAGGCGCGCAACGTCACGGGATTGATATCGCAAAGCGCAGCCACTTCTCCGATGGAATAAAGCGCCATGATGTCCCCAAAGCCGGCCCGGGAAGTCCCCGTTTAACTGTAGCCATTGCGGCTGACTCTGGGAAGTTTTGCTGATTTTTTCTGCGAGTGGCGTTCAACTATTCAGGGCGAGATAAGCACAAGTCAGGGCGAGATAAGCACAAGCGCCTCCCGCCCAACGACGCCAGCGGCATTAATCCTCGAAATACCAGTAACCCTGGTTTACCAGCCCGGTCAGCACCTCGATGAAAGCGTCATCCTGCAATGCTGAACCCAGCTCTTTGCGGCTAACTGTCGTATAGCGGCAAAGTGCGTCTGCTGCTTCATGCCGGGACGTTATCAGCGGTTCGCTGTTTACAAAGAAGCTGTCGCCCACGTTCAAAACGCGCAGGCCGCTCAGGCGGGTCAGGCTATCGCCTTGCAGCAGCGCATCAAGGATTTCCGACGGTTCATAAGGCGGCTCGGCAGGCGCAATATCCAGCTCGTGTCGCACGGTAGTGGCAAAACGCCCGAACCACTGTTTGAAATCCTCCGGCTGGTTAATCATCGCCATCATCATGCTGCGCAGGCGGTCAAGCTCGTAGTCTTCCACTTTGCCGGGATGCTCGCGCAGCGTTAAGTCCGGATCGCTGTAATGCCCGCCGCCCAGATCGTTTTCCAGCGCGTAATCGGCAAAGCTGCTGATCAAATCGCGGCCATTCGGCCCGCGAAAACCAACGGAATAGTTAAGCGCGGTTTCATGGGTAAAGCCGTCGTGCGGGAAGCCTGGCGGGATGTAGAGAATGTCGCCCGGCGCCAGGTCTTCATCGATAATTGGCGTGAACGGGTCAACATGCAACAGCGCAGGATGCGGGCAGAACTGGCGCATCGGAAGCTTATCGCCTACGCGCCAGCGGCGGCGGCCCATTCCCTGAATAATAAACACATCATACTGATCGATATGTGGTCCAACGCCGCCGCCCGGCACGGAGAAGGAGATCATCAGATCGTCCAGACGCCAGTCCGGCAGCACGCGGAAAGGACGCACCAGGCCCGCTGACGGTTCATGCCAGTGGTTGACGGCCTGCGCCAGCAGCGACCAGCCCGTTTCACCCAGATTATCGAAATTCTCAAAAGGTCCGTTGCTGGCATGCCATTGCCCGTCTTCGCTATGGCTGACAAGGCGGCTGTCCACTTCAGGCTCCATCGCCAGGCCCGCCAGTTCATCTGGCGTAATAGGATCGACAAAATTCGGGAAAGCGTTTTTCAATACGACCGGCTGTTTTTGCCAATATTTTTCTAAAAATTCTTGCCAGTCTAAGGTGAGTTGATAAGCCATAGTTTCATACCAGTGGGAGGACAAACGGCTTTGATTATAGTGACGGACTGTGCGACGCCGCTTTGTCATTGGTCAAGGCCGGGTGGATGACTTAACAACAAAAAATAATGCCGTCCGGGGGCGAAAAGTGGGACAATAGTGGCTGTTTATACAGTAGAAGTGGTGTTCATGGCTTTGTCCTCGGCGCAAAAAGCGCAAATCGCCGCCTGGTATAAGGCGCTACAGCAGCAGATCCCGGACTTTATTCCGCGTCCTCCACAGCGGCAGATGATTGCCGAGGTGGCGAAAACGCTCGCGGGTGAAGAGGGCCGTCATCTGGCGATTGAGGCTCCGACGGGCGTGGGTAAAACGCTCTCATATCTTATTCCCGGCATCGCTATTGCGCGTGGGGAACAAAAAACGCTGGTGGTCAGCACCGCAAACGTAGCCTTGCAGGATCAGATATTCAGTAAAGACCTGCCGCTGCTGCGCAAAATCATCCCGGATCTAAAATTCACCGCCGCCTTCGGACGCGGGCGCTACGTTTGTCCGCGTAATCTGGCGGCGTTAGCCACCGATAACCAGGCGCAGGGGGATTTGCTCGCCTTCCTTGATGATGAACTGGCCCCCGCCAGCAAAGACGAACAGCAGCGCTGCGCAAAGCTGAAAACCGAGCTTGATGCCTATAAATGGGACGGCATACGCGACCATAATGCTCAGGCCATTGACGACAATCTCTGGCGGAGAATGAGCACGGATAAGGCCAGTTGCCTTGGCCGCAACTGTCACTGGTATCGCGAATGCCCGTTCTTCGTGGCGCGCCGTGAAATCGACGAAGCGGAAGTGGTGGTCGCCAACCACGCGCTGGTGATGGCGGCAATGGAAAGCGACGCCGTCCTGCCGGAGGCGAAAAACCTGCTGCTGGTGCTTGATGAAGGGCACCATCTTCCGGATGTCGCCCGCGACGCGCTGGAAATGAGCGCAGAAATTACCCCCGGCTACAGCCGCCTGCAGCTCGATTTATTCTGCAAGCTGGTGGAAACCTGCATGGCGCAGTTCCGTCCGAAAAGCCCGCCGCCGCTCACCTCGCCGGAGCGTCTCACAAATCATTGCGATGAAATACACGAACTGCTCAGCTCGTTTTGCGGCATCGTAAAATTGTGGATGCCGGGCGAGTTTGAGAGCGAGCACCGTTTTGAAATGGGCGTGCTGCCCGAAGAAATCATGGTTATCTGTCAGCGGCTGGCAAAACTGATGGAAGCTTTACGCAGCCTCGCCGAAGCGCTGCAGGGCGATCTCAGTGAAAAAACCGGTAGCCATGACGTGGTGCGCGTGCATCGGGCTCTGTTGCAAATGAACCGCGCGCTGGGCTATTTCGAAACCCAAAGTAAACTCTGGCGTCTTTCCGCCATGGATCAGGCGTCGGGCGCACCGGTATCCAAGTGGGTAACGCGGGAAAATCGGGAAGGGGTGCCGCATATCTTCTTCCATTGCGTGGGCATCCGGGTAAGCGATCAGCTCGAAAAATTAGTCTGGCGCAACGTGCCGCACGTGATTGTTACCTCGGCCACGCTGCGCTCGCTTAATAAATTCGACCGCCTGCAAGAGATGAGCGGGCTGCGTGAAAAAGCGGGCGATCGGTTTATTGCACTGGATTCGCCGTTTAACCATGTCGAGCAGGGCAAGCTGGTTATCCCCCAGCTCACGGTTGAACCCACAATGGAAAACGAACCGCAGCATATCGCTGAAATGGCCGCGTTTTTCCGAGCCGAACTCGCAAAAGGTGAGCACAAAGGCATGCTGGTGCTGTTTGCCAGCAACCGCGCGATGCAACTGTTTCTTACTCACGTTACCGATCTGCGTTTGACCCTGCTGGTGCAGGGCGATCAGCCGCGCTACAGGCTGGTGGAGTTGCATCGTAAGCGCGTGGAGCAGGGCGAAACCAGCGCGCTGGTCGGGCTGCAATCCTTTGCCGAAGGGCTAGATTTAAAAGGCGACCTGCTAAGCCAGGTGCATATTCATAAAATCGCTTTTCCGCCGGTAGACAGCCCGGTGGTGGTCACGGAAGGCGAATGGTTGAAAAGCCTCAGGCGCTATCCTTTTGAAGTACAGAGTTTACCTGCCGCCTCATTTAATCTTATCCAGCAGGTCGGACGTTTGATTCGTAGCCACGGCTGTTATGGTGAAGTGGTGATTTATGACCGCCGCCTGCTGACTAAAAATTATGGCCAGCGTCTGCTGGGTGCTTTGCCGGTGTTTCCTATTACCCAGCCGCCCGCACCTGCGGCTAAACTGATTGCAACAACGCCTAAAAAGAAAGAAACAGCGCGGCGAAAACGAGTGAGCAAAAACTACCAGGGGAGCTGAAAATGGATTATCGCAAGATTATAAAAGAGATAGGGCGCGGCAAGAACCACGCCAGAGATCTGGATTTTGACACCGCGCGCGGGTTGTACGCCCATATGCTTAACGGCGCGGTACCGGAGCTTGAACTTGGCGGAGTGCTTATCGCGCTGCGTATTAAAGGCGAAGGCGAGGCGGAAATGCTGGGCTTCTACGAAGCGATGAAGCAGCACCTTATTTCCCTTACGCCGCCGGTCAATAAACCGATGCCAATTGTCATCCCTTCTTATAACGGCGCGCGTAAGCAGGCGAACCTGACTCCGCTGCTGGCGATGCTCCTTAATCGTCTGGGTTATCCGGTAGTAGTGCATGGCGTAAGCCACGATCCGACGCGCGTGTTAACCGAAACCATCTTCACGCTGCTGGGAATTGAGCCAACGCTGCATGCAGGCCAGGCCCAGGCGAAGCTGGAAGCGCATCATCCGGTGTATATACCTATTAGCACGCTGTGCCCGCCGATGGAAAATCAGCTCGCGATGCGCTGGCGCATGGGCGTTCGTAACAGCGCGCATACGCTTGCGAAACTGGCTACCCCATTTGAAGAAAATGCCGCGCTGCGTCTTGCCAGCGTGTCGCATCCGGAATATGTCCCGAAGGTAGCGAAATTCTTTGCAGATATCGGCGGGCGCGGCCTGCTGATGCACGGTACGGAAGGCGAAGTGTACGCCAATCCGCAGCGCTGCCCGCAAATAAGCCTGATTGACAGCCACGGCACGCGGGTGGTAAGCGAGCGGCAGACGGAGATAAATGCAGAAGATATCGCGCTGCCTGCGGCGAAGGATCCGGAGATTACCGCGCGCTGGATTGAACGCTGCGTAGCGGGCGTGGAGCCGGTTCCACAATCGCTAAAAACGCAGATGGCCTGCTGCCTGGTAGCAACGGGTGAAGCGCAAACGCTGGAAGCAGGGCTTGCACGAGTCGACCAGACGTTTTGATGCTGAATGTCAGGCAAAAAAAAGCCTGCGGTAAGGGCCGCAGGCATCAAGGGTAACATCAAGGGTCAAACAAGGGTCGGAGCAGCGCTCCAGATGAGGGTTAAATTAAAGCATTACAACATTTCACAGGGTTAAAACTTTACATCTTTGCTCTACAACTTATTTGTAGATAACAGCGGTGCCGCTCATTTTGCCGTTAGTGTTAGCAGAGGTGATTGAGTACGCTTTTGCCCCAGCCTGATCCGCTTTCTGAGCCAGTTCTGCTTCCAGTCCATCCAGCGTTGTCGCGCCTTGCACAGAGACCACGCCCATTTTATTCAGGTTCTGAGCTTCAGCGGAGCTGACAGATTGCGCAGCAAACGCGCCAAAGGAAAGAGTTGAAAGAGCGATGGCGGCAACAGCATATTTGATGGTTTTCATAGTTAATCTCTCGCAGGTTATTCTGTTAAGGTGACGTTGTTCCGTCGATGTGATTATGGTCACACGTATAAGTAGAATAATAAATCGAAGAGAATTGACCACGTTGTTCAAAAAAATTGAACACGTTATAACCTGTTGAATTTGGTATAAATTAACCAGTAGTTGGGGTTTTGTGTGACGATGATCACATTAATGCCTCGTTTAAGGCATTTTTTGCTACTTTTTTGTAGCGCTGGTTGTGCCTGATAAGCAACCGCTTGCGGGGGGAAATTGTCTTCAGAAAGAAAGTGGAACGAAAAACGGTTTCCGATGAAGGAAACCGTTAGGGGATGAAGTTAAGCATCTTGCGTTACTGTTCCGGGTTATTTGTAAATGGTGGCGGTACCGTACATGTGGTTGTCGCCGCCGGCGGAGTTAATCACAAAACCTGTTGCACCTTGTTCTTTTGCTTTTTCAGCCAGCTTATTCTGCAGTTCGTCGAGAGTGCGCGCGTTACTTGCAGAAACGGTTCCCGCCGGACGGAGCTGGCCGGTTTGGTTATCCATCATTTCCTGAGCTGCCAGGGTAGCAAAAGGAAGTGCAGCAAGGGTGACAACCGCAGAAAAATATAGCAATTTTTTCATCATCACATCCTCATAAGCTTTTGGGGGGTTGATTGAAATTTCATCAACACTGAAAGTGTAGGTGGAAAGTGATAATAAAAGAGCGCAAAAAATTGATTGAGTTATGCTTATTTTTTGAACGACATAACTTGACAAAATCCTTACAAATCAGCCACGTAAAGGTGGCTGATTTTGCTTAATTTATCGGGCGTCCGGACGAATCATGTCGAAACGGTGAGATTCTTCGATGGTGTAATAAGCCGAGGGGCCGCCGGCCCGCAGCACGGGTTTTGCCAGCGCGGTCTGGTAAACGCCGTCTTTTAGCAGAGCTTCATCGATATGTACCGCGACCACTTCACCCAGCACCAGCCAGCTATCAATCGCCACGCCGTCGGCGGAAGTTAACTGAATACACTGCGACAGGCGGCATTCGAAGTTAACCGGGCTTTCAGCCACCAGGCTTGCTTTTACTTTACGGCCCGGCACGGCAGTTAAACCCGCGCGGGCAAACTCGTCTTCACCACGGGGCAGCGAGGCGGAGGTTTCATTCATTTGCGCGGCAAGTTCGCGGGTGGTGAGATTCCAGACGAACTCTTTTGTTTCGAGGATATTCTGCACGCTATCTTTCCAGCCGCTGCTGGCAAAACCGATGATCGGCGGACGATAGTTAAAGCAGTTAAAGAAGCTGTAGGGCGCAAGGTTGCGCTGCCCCTGCTGATTATAAGAGGCGATCCAGCCGATCGGACGAGGGCCAATAATGGCATTCAGCGGATCGTGCGGTAAACCATGACCGGCCGCAGGTTCGTAGTAATACCTTTTCGCAGACATACATCCCCTTTCAATGGTGAAATTGGCGCGGCGTATTTACCCCGCAGGTTTCACAGAGTATCTTACGCGCCCACACAAGGAGAAGCCGCGATGAAAACCCCTGCCACCAACAAACCGGGCCTGCACCCGCGTAACCGCCACCGTAACCGTTATGATTTTGCCGCCCTGCAGCAAAGTTGTCCGGCGCTTACGGCATTTGTTAAAACCGGTCCGCATGGTGACAGCACGGTAGATTTCGCCGATCCGCTGGCGGTTAAAGCGCTGAACCAGGCGCTGCTGGCGCACTTTTACGGCGTGAAGGCATGGGATATTCCGGACGGATTTCTTTGCCCGCCGGTGCCGGGTCGCGCGGATTACATTCATCATCTGGCGGATTTGCTGGCGGAAGGCAATGCGGGCAAGGTGCCGATGCAGATTTCTGTGCTTGATGTGGGCGTGGGCGCCAACTGCATTTACCCGCTAATCGGGCAGCATGAATACGGCTGGCGTTTTACCGGCTCCGAAATTGATGCTGATGCGCTGCGCAGCGCCACGATGATCGTTGATGCCAACCCAGGCTTAAGCCGCATGATTCGTCTGCGCCGCCAGAAAACGCGGGATGCTATTTTCCCGGGCATCATCCATAAAAATGAAACTTTCGACGCCACGTTGTGTAACCCGCCGTTCCACGATTCGGAAGCCGCCGCCCGCAGCGGCAGCGAACGCAAGCGCCGCAATCTTGGGCAGGATGAAAAGGGCGCGCTGAACTTTGGCGGGCATGAGCATGAGCTATGGTGCGAAGGCGGCGAAGTGGCTTTCGTCAGCCAGATGATTCACGAGAGCAAAGCCTTTGGTCGCCAGGTAATGTGGTTTACTTCTCTGGTTTCCCGTGGTGAAAACCTGCCGGCAATTTATCGTGTTCTGCAGGAAGCGGGCGTAGAAAAAGTTGTGAAGAAGGAGATGGCCCAGGGCCAGAAGCAGAGCCGCTTCATCGCCTGGTCCTTTATGAATGATGCACAGCGCGCTCGCTGGGCCGCTACGCGTTTTAAATGATCAGACCGTAGGGTTCGCCGGCGGCAGCGCTCCGGTTGCCGCCTCTGAGGCCTGAAGCGCCTGGGCGGCGTCCGGGCCTGGCTGCATCACCTGCACCGTTTGTACCGGCGGACGTATCCCCGCCGCGTCGAAGTGTTTTTTCACCATCCCGTCAAGCGCAAAACGTACCGTCCACTGCTTTAGCGGCTGGGTGGTAAAGGACACGCGTACCGTAAACGCCTGGTTTGTCAGACCGACGATTCCTGCAAATGAAGGCTCGCCAATCACCAGCATGCGGATATCCTGTCGTTCCATCAGTTCTGCCACGGCTTCTTTGAGAATGCGGTTGGCTTTCTCCACGTCCTCCTGCCTGTCCACATCGTAGTTCGCCACAAACGAACCAATGCCACGCACAAAGTTGGCGAAGGTCGTAATAGATGACCACGGAATGATGTGGTAGGCCCCGGTGTCCTGTCGCACGCCAACGGAACGAATCGACATGCGCTCCACGGTGCCGGTTATCGGCCCGATGGTCACCAGGTCGCCGGTGTTCATGCCGTTTTCAAACTGGATGAACACGCCGGTAATAATATCCTTCACCAGAGTCTGGGAACCGAAGCTTACGGCCAGTCCCAAAGCGCCTGCGCCTGCCAGCAGCGGTGCGATGTTCACGCCAATCTCTGAGAGCAGAATCATTATCGTGATGGTGCTTATCACCACGGCGAGAGCGTTACGGAAGAGCGTCAGCAGCGTGCGTGTGCGTGCGCTGGGCATCGGACGGCCGTGAATATCCGACGCCAGGCGGTTTTCAATCAGGCTTGCCAGCAGCGTCCAGCCTACGGCTGAGAAGAACAAAATCAGCACGATGCGGATAAGAATATCGACGGTTTTCTCGCCCGCGCCGTTGGTCAGCCAGGCCCACATATCGAACAGGCTCCAGGCGTTTAACAGCAGCATTACGGCAACGCAAACGGTGAGGATGCGCGCCATTTTCAGGGAGGCGGAAATCCAACTGTTCAGGCGTTTTTGGAGTTCCGGATAGCTACGCTGCACCTGCGGTGAAAGCGTAATCGTTTTTGCAATCCAGCGCGAAAGCATGCCGGAGATAAACGCGGCGATGCCAATAATCGCAAGGCTATGCACAGATGCGCCCATCATCCACTTCAGGCTGTTGCCCGGGTCGAATAAAGAAAAGAAAAACAGCACCACAAAATAAGCGCTGGCAAGCCAGTGCCAGATAAGCGCAAAGGCGCGGATAAACAGGCTGAAAAAGGCCATTGAACGGTCGGCCAGGCGAATCAGGCTTTGCTGAATATTACGTTTGTTGTGAAAAATCAGATACAGCGCCCAAAGCGTAATAATCAGCATAATTGCGACGTTGGTCAGCGCGCCCGTCTGTATATTCACCTGGTTGGAGATTATCGGCACGGCGACCAGGATGCCGTAACCAATCAGGCTGCTTAGCCCTGATAAACGAATGCTCCAGTATTTTGCGCTCTGGTCGCTGACCGGGAAGGGGCGCAGGTCCGGGAAGCGCGGGCAGAAAATCAGCCGCAGAACGGCCTTAAAGAATTCGATAAGCGCGAAGGCGTTAAGAAACAAACCCTGCTGGCGCGCAATGGTGCGGCTGCCCGCGTTCATCATGTCGCTGAAGATTTGCCCGACAAACAGCGTCAGGGCCAGCAGCAGTAAGTCGATGATAAACGCGGTGATGATCATCAATGGCAAATGAAACCAACTTGAGCGGTCGCGGTTTTTTTTGCGGCCCCATTTCCCCATACGCTGCCAGAGCGTCGTCATGCACAGGCGAATCAGCCAAAAGAAGGCGAACACGGAGGCGGCGAGCATCGTGAAGTGCGTAAGCGCTTTGAAAAAGGTTTGCTGATTAAAAGCTTTGTAAGGCGAACCCGTGATATTGCGGTGCAGTTGGGCGAAGCGTTCAGCCAGAACGCCGCCGTAATGGCGGCTTACATCCGTCACGTTTTCCAGCACCGTTTTTTCTTCGCTGAGTTCTTCCGGCGGTTTGATAGCCGGCACAGGTTCAGGAGGCGGGGTGGCGGCGACTTTACGTAGCTGATCGATTAATTCGGTTCTCGATTTGTCGTTATCCAGCACATCCGCAAGCGCCGAATAGGCTTTTTTCTTCTCTTCGAGATCGGGTTCGGCAGGCGAAGCATCGCCAGTTTGCGTGGAGGATGCGGCGACAGCGGCGGCAGGCACCGTTACCGCCTGGGTTTGAAAACTAAGCAGGCTGCACAGTAACAACAGAATCCACGGCACGGTGCTCCTCCAGGCTGAGAAAGTTCGACAAAGGAGTAAGTATAGTGCGTTGGGATCAAGGGGTTAAAAATGGGGATTAATCTGGAGCGGCGCAATGTCGGGTATCGCCCGAACGAGATTTTGTAGGGAAGATAAGCGCAGCGCCAACCGCGAATTGCGGCGCTGGCGCTACGCTTTCACCAGCATCAAGAAACGTGCTGCAGGAACTCCTGTAAACGCTGGCTTGGCGGGTTATCAATAAGCTCCTGCGGATTGCCGTCTTCGGCCACGCGGCCTTTGTCGATGAAAATCAGGCGCGAGGCGACTTTCGCGGCAAAGCCCACTTCGTGCGTCACGATAACCATCGTCATGCCTTCTTCGGCCAGATCCTGCATAACCTTCAGCACTTCGTGGCGCAGCTCCGGGTCTAGCGCGGAGGTTGGTTCATCAAACAGCATCATTTTCGGTTTAACCGCCAGCGCACGGGCAATCGCCACGCGCTGCTGCTGGCCGCCGGAAAGTTCGGAAGGATAGTGGTGCGCTCGTTCCGCAAGGCCTACTTTTGCCAGCAGCTCTTTCGCCAGTTTATCCGCCGCGTCCTTCTTCAGGCCACGCACGCGAATCGGGCCAAAGGCCACGTTTTCCAGCGCGGTGAGATGCGGAAAGAGATAAAACTGCTGGAACACCATGCCGGCTTCCTGACGAATCAGGCGCTCGTCGACCTTCGGGTCGTTGACCTTCAGACCATCGACTATCAAATCGCCGCTGGTAATGTCTTCGAGCTTGTTGATGCAACGCAGCAACGTCGATTTACCGGAGCCTGACGGCCCGATGATCACCACCACTTCACCCTGTTTAATGTTCAGGTCGATATTATGCAGCACCTGGGTCTGGCCGAAGTGCTTGGAAACGTTTTTAAATTCAATCACAGGATTTTCATCCTTCTTTCAAGGCGACGCAGCACAAAGCTCAGCACCAACGTAATAATCAGATAGAAGACCGCAACGGCGCTCCAGATCTCCAGCGCGCGGAAGTTGCCGGCGATAATTTCCTGGCCCTGACGGGTCAGCTCAGCCACGCCGATAACAATGAACAGCGAGGTGTCTTTGATACTGATGATCCACTGGTTACCCAGCGGCGGCAGCATACGACGAAGAGCCAGCGGCATGATTACGTGGCGAATGGTTTCACGTTTGGACAGGCCCAGCGCCAGACCGGCTTCGCGGAAGCCTTTATGGATTGACAACACCGCGCCGCGAGTGATTTCCGCAATGTAGGCGCCGGAGTTGATCATAATAGTGACGACAGCGGCGCTGAACGGGTCGATGCGCAGATCGGTAAAAGCCATTGGCAGCGCGAAGTAAATAAACATTACCTGCACCACGATTGGCGTGCCGCGAATCACTTCGATAAATACCAGGGCGATATGGTTGGCTATCCAGCCGCCGTAGGTACGGGCAAAACCCGCTGCCAGGCCAATCACCAGGCCGCCGCAAAGACCAAGGACCGAAATCCACAGGGTCATTTTAGCGCCTTCAATTAAGAGCGGAATTGCAGGCCAGATGGCGCTCCAGTCAAACTGCATGATGTGTTCCTGTTACTGTAAACCGTGGTTCAAAATGTGAGGAGCGAAAGCCGCCCCTCAGGTCTTACTGAAAAATGCTGACTCTTATTATTTTGGTTCAGTGCCGAACCATTTTTTATAGATTTCGTTATAGGTGCCGTTCTCTTTCAGGGTCTTCAGCGCGCCGTTTACTTTCGTACGCAGGTCGTCGCTGCCTTTTGGGAAGGCGATGCCGTATTGCTGAGCTTCCAGTGATTCACCTACCGCTTTGAACTGACCGTTACCGGCGGTTTTGATGAAGTACAGGATGTTTGGCGTGTCGTGCAGCACGGCATCAGCACGGTTGGTGCCGAGTTCCATGTAAGCGTTGTCGATGTTCGGGAATTGACGCAGATCTTTGGTTTTGATATTCGCTTTCACGTAATCAACAGACCCTGTGCCGCCTTTAACAGCAACGACTTTACCGTCGAGATCCTTCACGCTTTTAATCTCGTCGTTGTTCGCTTTTACCATCACTAACAGGCCGCTTTTGTAATAGCCGTCAGAGAAATCGATCGCTTTTTGGCGCTCTGGCGTAATGGTGATGCCGGCCAGCGCCAGATCGATATTTTTGGTTTGCAGCGCTGGAATGATGCCGCTGAAGTCCATTGGCTTCAGGGTGTAGTCCAGCTTTAATTCTTTAGCGATGGCGGCCCATAAATCCACGTCAAAACCGACGTATTTGTCGCCTTGTTTAAACTCAAAAGGAACGAATGCGGTGTCGGTCGCGACAACCAGTTTCTTCTCAGCGGCGTGGGAAGTTACCGCAAAAGCCAGGGTGAGTGCAGCCAGTGAAACTTTCAAAATCGACTTCATAGCATTTCCTTTGTTAATCCATGGGGCTATCCCCTGCAGCAGCCAGCGCAACATGAAAGAATCGTGCCAGATCTACAACATATTGTTTTGCAAGGACGTGGATTTGTAACATTGCACAATATGGGTTGCAAGTCAGTCATCATGCACTCTTATGGTGCTCCATTATGGTGCGTGTTTTTAGCTGGCAGGTCGGAGGGTAGTTTTACCGCGATTTAAGGCGGCAAAACAATCATTCATTAACGAATGTGTGAATTGGTTATTACAGGAATGCAACTTTTGCGGCGAGGTTAATCAATTTACTGCTCTAAAATAGTGCATGCCCCTTCCCCGGACAGGGAAGGGAACATAAAAATCATCATCGATTATTCGATATTAGATTCGATAAACCACAGGAATTTATCCAGGTCGCGGGATGCAGCGGTGAAAATATCCGCCGTATCTTCGTCTTTGGCTTCGCCAATGGCTTTACGTACGTCGTTAGCAACGATTCCATAGCGATCCGCCAGCTCCTTCAGGTGATCCTGAACGGTATGAATGTCCAGCGGGTAGCTTTTCAGTGGCGTTTTGCTGTTGATAACCTGCGTGGTGCCCAGCGCAACGCCTCCAAGCTGAACGGCGCGTTCCGCCATGGTATCAAGATGGTCGGTCAGTGCTGTGCGGAAACCGTCGAGCATTTCGTGGACGGCAATAAAGTTGGCACCGCGCATGTTCCAGTGAGCCTGTTTGGTAATCAGAGACAGATCAATGAACTGGATTACCTGACGATTCAGCAGCTCGATGGTGGCTTTTTTCTCGCTATCCGCTACATCATTACGGGTATACAGCAGATTTGTAGATTTGGTTTTTACCAGTTTAGCGGTACTCATAATCTTTCATCCTCTTGATGTGTGTTTCCTGATTTGTTACCGGGACTAAGTATAGCACTGGTTTTTAAACTTGCTGGATCAGATAATACCTATCAGACAAATAGTGAAGACAAGTTAGTAACCATAATGATGTTTTTTATCAGCACTTTAAAAGTCACAACCAGGTTATTTCATAAAAATTAAACCGCAATGAAACATTGAAGTAAATAGTTCTTATTTAGGCCTGTAAATTAAAAGGAATATAAGTGGTTGATCGCTGGTTTTTTATTTCCCGGGCGAAAATAGCCGCGGGAAATAAATTGATCCAGATTAATTTATATCGACACTTTTTATCTGCGTTTCGCGTTTAAGGGTTAGGGTCGAACCAACGGAAGCGGCAATAATCGACAGCAACGCCAGCCACTGAACCAGCGTCAGGTGCTCGCCGAGGAATAGCATGCCGGAGAGCGCTGCGAGCCCGGGCTCCATACTCATCAACGTCCCGAACGTACGCGTCGGCAGCCGGGTGAGCACAATCATCTCAAGCGAATACGGCAGGGCGGTGGACAGAATCGCCACGCCAAGCCCTAACGGGAGAAGGGACCAGTGCCAGAGCGCGCTTCCTGCTTCCCATGCGCCAATCGGCACGAAAATTATCGCCGCAATCAACGAACCAATAGCTACCGTTGCCGGGCCGTGATCGGCGCCCGCCTTCTGACCAGACAGGATATACAACGCCCAGCAGGCGCCTGCGCCCAGGGCGAAAGCGGCGCCGGCTAAGTCGACATGACTTATATCTTGCCCGAGCGGCAGGAGAAACCACAGGCCCAGCACAGCCAGAACCACCCACACAAAATCGATGGCCCGGCGCGATGAGAATAGCGCTACGCTCAGCGGGCCGGTGAACTCGAGCGCCACGGCTATCCCAAGGGGAATAGTCTGTATAGATAAATAGAAGAGATAGTTCATCGCCCCGAGGGATAAGCCATACATCAAAAGCGGCACGCGCTGTTCCGCTTTAAAGCGTAAACGCCAGGGTTTGAATACCGCCACCAGAATCAGCGTGCCTAAAGCCAACCGTATTGCGGTTACGCCGGGCGCGCCAACCAGAGGGAAGAGTGATTTGGCAAGCGATGCGCCGCCCTGAATTGACGTCATGGCAATAAGCAGAACAACGATGGGCAACCAGCCAGGCATTTTTCGAGAAGTTAACGGCATTCTGCGTCCTGTCAGTTTATGTCGAGATGGGTCAAGTTAAGAAAAAGATCATCAGTGTAAAGGAATAACTTATGGCTGGTTGAGTTTTCATTAAGAAAAAACGGGCTAGTATGCGGAGCCGTTTATGTCGCTTTGAGTAAATTTCATTCAGGAAAAATCAAGAATTATCCGAATGACGATTTTATTAAAGCCGACAATAATTGCGCGGAATTGATGATAAGTAATTGATATTTTAGTGACATAATCCGTGCTGGAAACGTTGTGTTACATGAAAAGATTCATTAGACAACACGATTCACGAAGAGTTTCTTACGCGGTTTTGTTATATTTAAATCTTAGGACTTACTTGAAGCACATTTGAGGTGGATTATGAAAAAAATTGCATGTCTTTCAGCACTGGCTTGTGTTCTGGCCGTTTCCGTAGGTACCGCTACTGCAGCAACCAGCACCGTAACCGGCGGCTATGCTCAGAGCGATATGCAGGGCGTTGCTAACAAAACTAACGGTTTCAACCTGAAATACCGTTACGAAAACGACACCCCGCTGGGCTACATCGGTTCCTTCACCTACACCGAAAAAGACCGCACTGAAGATGGCGTTTACAACAAAGGTCAATACTACGGCATCACTGCAGGTCCTGCTTACCGTCTGAACGACTGGGCAAGCATCTACGGTGTAGTGGGTGTGGGCTACGGTAAATTCCAGACCACTGACTACCCGGCAAAAGCTGACACCAGCGATTACGGTTTCTCCTACGGCGCAGGTATGCAGTTCAACCCAATCGAAAACGTTGCACTGGACGTTTCCTACGAGCAGAGCCGCATCCGTAACGTTGATGTTGGCACCTGGATCGCAGGCGTGGGTTACCGCTTCTAATTCACCCTATAAAGGTGAAAATAAAAATCCGCCTTCCAGGGCGGATTTTTTATGTCCTGAATTCACCTTAGCGCGTTCTGGTTTCAAAGATATCGCTTTGCAGATGAGTATAGTCCACCTTCTTAAGCTTAAAGTTGGTAATCCAGGCCGGGCCTGCTTTTTGCTCAGAAATAAATTTGTATTTCAAGGCTAGCTCTTTGGTTTTGATACCGGTCCAGTCAGAGAAGAAACCAAGAAAATCGTTGGCCGAACGGCGCGCTTTAATCAGACGATGTTGCTTATCATCGCTGGAGAGCACCATAAAGGGCACCTGGAAGTTTTGCTGAAACTCATCGTCGTGCGCCAGATACTGCACTTTGGTGCCGCGCTCTTTAAAGGCGAGGCCGTGATCTGAAAAGTACACCATTGAGAAAGTTTCGCCGCTGTTTTGCAACTGCTGGTAGAGCTGTTTAAGCAAATCGTCGGTTTGCGTCATGCTGTAGATATAACAGGACGTTTCTTTCGATTGCACAAACTCCGCGTATTTGCCTTGCGTACGGTCGCATGCCTGCGGGTGCGAGCCCATCAAATGCAGCACAATAAGCTGAGGCGTAGTATGCCGCGTGGCCAATACCTGCGCCGTCATCTTCAGCAGCGCTTCATCACGGGTGTTTTTATCCGCTTCAAAATCGCCGCTCTTTAGAAACTGCACTTCATCAGCGCGTTTTGCAATGCTGGCTATCGCGGTGTCGTACTCGCCAATCTGGCCCTGGTTTGAAAACCACCACGTCTGGAAACCCGCGCGATTGGCGAGCGTAACAAAGTTATCCTGGTATTGCGGCTTCCCGTCGATAACGCGGTTGAGCGTCATGCCCAGCGATTTTTGCGTGGAGCCGCTTGCCGAAATGTAATCAAGGAATAAGTTGCCGTTAACCGAACTGGCAAACGGCGTGTTGTTCCAGTGGCCGCCAAAGGCGCCAAGCGCATCGCGGCGCGCGCTTTCACCAATCACAACCACGTATGTGTGGTATTTCGGTTTTACCGCCAGCACATTCCAGGTGTCTTTCATTTTTGCAAACTCCTGCATGCGAGTCTGCTCATCAAGCACTTCCTGGTTATTCACCATCACGTCTTTAACGAAGCGAAATACCGGATAGCCGGTATCTTTAAATTTGAAGACGCCGCCGTGGGCAAGGTTCTGCACCGGCGTGACAAAAAAGCACACCAGGCTTATTGCAAGGCATGAACTATCAAAGTTGCTCCAGCCCGGATTTGGCGCGGCTTTGCGGCGCACGGCTACAACGCCCAGCGCCAGGATAAACGCTGACACCAGATAGCTGTACCACGGGAAAATGGTCATGATTTCCGTGGATTCTTCAAAGTTGGTCGAATGCAGCGCCAGCAGAGTATTAAAATTGGGCGCGCCGTAAGCCTGCCCGAAAGGGAAATACATCGCTGCGACCAGGCTGCAAAGCGCAATTATTCCTTTCTGAAAGCGCGGGGCGCGACGCCAGAGCAACAGCAGCACGCAGCTAAACGCGACCGCATAAAGCAGGCTGAATTCATAACCTAAAGCGAAATTAATAAGCAGTGATTGCAGGAAGTAAAAACCAGTCCACGGGTTAAGCGCGATACCGCGAGCCGTGAGGGTATCTTTAGCCGTTAAATTCATGTTTACCGAATCAACAAAACGCCATGAGAGAACCCTGGCGACAAGGGTCAAAAACCTGCCTGACAGGCGGAAAAGAAGGGAGAAGGAACCGCATCTGCGAGCCGCTTCATGTGCAGGGCTGCAAGAAGATAGAGCGCATCTCAGAGAAGATCAACTGGTAAGCAAAGCATGTTTTGCGAGGTGGATTGCAAATCGGACAGTTTGTGAGGTTAAAGCCCGCGAAGAGCGCGTACAGGCGAAAATGACGGAAAACAGTTGTTACAAAAAGATGACAAGGAAGGGAAGAAATGCCTGAGTTACGTAAAGGCAGGGCGAGCGCCTACGGCTTCGGTTCTTCGCCCTGTTCAGGTTTTCCGGAAACCCAATCACACAGCATATTCAGCAGCATTAGCCGCACCTGGAAGGGGGAGTGAGTAAACACGCGCATACACCTCTTAAACTCGTTCATAGAAATCCTCCTCGTTATCTCTGCCACCCTTAATCCTTTAAGAGCTGACCGCATTACATACAGATATAGCACAGGCTATATTGTATAGCTAATGCTATTTCGTTAATTTTTTGTGGATGCGTGAGCGTGGTTTACAATGGGGGATTCCGTCGTCGAAGGACGATGTCGCGCCACTGTATGAGGAAGCTTCATGAGCCGTCAGGCAGGTCAAAAGAACAGCGAAAAAGTGACGCAATTACTTAACGTTGAAGAGCATGTCGAAGGTTTTCGTCAGGTGCGGGAAGCGCATCGCCGTGAATTAATTGATGATTATGTCGAACTGATCTCCGACCTTATTCGCGAAGTCGGGGAAGTGCGCCAGGTGGATATGGCCGCGCGGCTGGGGGTGTCTCAGCCGACGGTTGCCAAAATGCTTAAACGTCTGGCGACGCTTGGCCTGATTGAGCAAATCCCCTGGCGAGGCGTTTTTCTCACCCCCGAAGGAGAGAAGCAGGCGCAGCTCAGCCGCGAACGCCATCAGATTGTGGAAAACTTCTTCCTTGCCTTAGGCATTAGCCCGGAAACGGCTCGTATTGATGCCGAAGGCGTAGAACATCACGTTAGTGAAGAAACGCTCGAAGCTTTCCGTCGCTTCACGGAGCAGAGCGGACTTAGCCAGTAAATGTTGAAAGCGCTGGCTCGCCCGTTTTTACGCGATCGCTTTCTTCATTTATTGCTGCTTATCGGCGCGGCGTGTTGTCTGTCCGTTCCATTTCGCCCACGCCAGTGGGCCGGCGCTATCGACTGGCATACCATCATCACGCTTGCCGGGTTAATGATGCTGACCAAAGGCGTGGAGCTAAGCGGCTATTTTGACGTGCTGGGCCGCCGAATGGTGAAGCGATTTGGCAGCGAACGCCAGCTTGCGATGTTTATGGTCAGCGCGGCAGCGCTGCTCTCAACTTTTCTGACCAATGACGTGGCGCTGTTTATCATCGTGCCGCTGACCATCACGCTTAAAAAACTCTGCTCGATGCCGGTGACCCGGCTGATTATCTTTGAGGCGCTGGCGGTGAACGCCGGTTCGCTGCTCACGCCGATCGGCAATCCGCAAAATATCCTGTTGTGGGGGCGTTCGGGCCTTTCCTTTGCGGCCTTCACCTGGCAAATGGCACCGCTTGCGGGAGCGATGGTGGCAAGCCTGTTGGCATTGTGCTGGTTCTGCTTCCCGAAAAAAGCCCTGGATTATCACGGGCACGAAAAAATACACGACTGGCAACCGCGCCTGGTTTACGCAAGCGTTGCGCTGTACGCGGTGTTTATCGTTTCGCTTGAGCTAAAGCAGGAAGCCTGGGGGCTTGCCCTTGTCGCCCTGGGCTTTATCTTTCTTGCAAGACGGGTACTGATACGTATCGACTGGAGCCTGTTGCTGGTGTTTATGGTGATGTTTATTGATGTGCACTTAATCACCAGGCTTCCGATCCTTGAACACGCGTTGCATGGCGTAAGCCAGCTTTCGCAGGGAGGATTATTTGCGCTGGGCATCGCTCTGTCGCAAATTATCAGCAATGTGCCCGCCACTATTTTGCTGCTGAATTATGTTCCAGCCTCGGTTTTGCTCGCGTTCGCAGTTAATATCGGCGGTTTCGGGCTGCTGCCGGGCTCCCTTGCCAATCTCATCGCGCTGCGCATGGCAAACGACAGGCGAATCTGGGTGCGATTCCACTTCTATTCTTTACCGATGCTGCTCTGGGCTGCCCTGATGGGATACGGACTGTTACTGCTATTAACCTAAGATAAATACCAATTGTCAGTTTTTACAGGCGAAATGTATAGCCAACTCCTAAATTTACTAAACGGTAAATTTTTTGTGGCGCAGATAACGCGTAGCAGGACCACTGGCAAATATATGGCAGATCAAAACGACAAGCCGGATAACGGCGAAGAGCAGCAAAACGGCAGCGCTCAAAAAGACAATAATCAAAAAAATAACAATCAAAACAATGACAATCAAAACGACGAAAAAAAACGCCCCGGCAAAAAGCCGCTGATTATTTTGGGCATCGTCGTGGTGGTCATGGTGATTGTGGCGGCAGTGTGGTGGTTTTTAACCCGCAACGAAGAGACCACCGACGATGCCTTCACCGAAGGGAACGCCGTTACCATCGCACCGAAAGTGGCGGGTTACATTACAGAATTGCGCATTGGTGATAACCAGCGGGTAAAAAAAGGCGACCTGCTGGTGGTTATCGATCCACGGGATGCCGCCGCGCAGCGCGATCAGGCTCGGGCGCAGGTCGGCCTTGCACAATCGCAACTGCATCAGGCGCAGGCCCAGCTCGATCTGGCGAAAGTGCAGTATCCCGCCCAGCGCGACCAGGCGTTGGCTCAGGTTGCTAAAGCAGAGGCGGACTTAGCCAATGCTCGTGCAGATTACAAACGCCAGCGCGGCGTGGATCCTCGCGCCACTACCCAGCAAAATATTGATACCGCCGGCGCGCAACTGCGTTCAGCAGAAGCAGGCGTTGCCAACGCCCGGGCGCAGCTTGAAGTCGCAAACCAGGTCAAACTGCAAATCCGCCAGCAGGAAACTAACGTCGAAGCCCGCGCCCGTCAGGTCGATCAGGCCAAAGCCCAGCTTGAAACGGCTGAACTCAACCTCTCTTATACCGAAGTGCGCGCGCCCTTTGACGGTTTTGTCACGCTGCGTAACGTGCAGCTTGGATCGCTGGTGCAGGCTGGAACGGCGCTGTTCTCGGTGGTTTCCCCGGATATCTGGGTCACCGCCAACTTCAAAGAATCCCAGCTCGAAAGAATGCGCCCGGGCAATAAAGTGAAGCTCAGCGTGGATGCTTATCCGGACATGGATCTGGAAGGGCACATCGACAGCATTCAGCAGGGCAGCGGCTCGCGCTTCTCGGCCTTCCCGGCGGAAAACGCCACCGGCAACTTTGTGAAAATCGTGCAGCGCGTGCCGGTGAAAATTGTGATTGATAAAGGGCTGGATGCAAACCACCCGCTGCCGCTGGGGTTATCCGTTGAGCCGAAGGTAACAGTAGAATGAGCGAGCAGGCAACCGGGCATCACGATAACTGGAAACCAGCCAGTAACCCGTGGGCCGTGGCGATAGTCGTCACGCTTGCCGTGTTCATGGAAATCCTCGACACCACTATCGTTAACGTGGCGCTGCCGCACGTCGCCGGTTCGCTCTCCTCAAGCTATGACGAATCCACCTGGGTGCTCACGTCGTATCTGGTGGCAAACGGCATCGTGCTGCCTATTTCCGCATTCTTAAGCCGCCTGTTTGGCCGCAAACAATTCTTTTTAATCTGTATCGTGATGTTCACCGTCTGTTCGTTTTTATGCGGCATCGCCACGGAACTGTGGGAAATCATTCTTTTCCGCGTTATGCAGGGCTTCTTCGGCGGCGGGTTACAGCCCACGCAGCAGTCGGTTTTGCTGGATTACTTCAAGCCGGAGGATCGCGGTAAAGCGTTCGGGCTGTCGTCCATTGCGATTATCGTCGCCCCCGTGCTGGGGCCAACGCTCGGCGGCTGGATAACCGACAACTATTCCTGGCGCTGGGTATTTTTTATCAATATCCCGGTCGGTATTGTCACGGTGCTGGCGATTTATCAACTGCTTGAAGATCCACCGTGGGAGCGTAAATCCGAAGAAAAACTTACCGTCGACTGGACCGGCATCGGCCTTATCGCGCTTGGCCTCGGTTGCCTGCAGGTCATGCTGGATCGCGGTGAAGACGACGACTGGTTTTACTCGAACTTTATCCGCACCTTCGCCGTGCTGACGCTAATCGGCATCATCGGCGCGATTTTCTGGCTGATTTACGCCAAAAAACCGGTGGTGGATTTGCGCTGCATGAAGGACAAAAACTTTGCCGTCTCAAGCCTGCTGATGGCGGGAATGGCGATGATTTTGTACGGCAGCTCCGTGGTTATTCCGCAACTTGCCCAACAGGATTTAGGCTATACCGCCACCTGGTCCGGGCTGGTGCTTTCGCCCGGCGCAATACTCATCGTCCTCACCATTCCGCTGGTTATTAAACTGATGCCGATTGTGCAGACGCGCTGGATTATCGCCTTTGGCTTTAGCTGTCTCGCCGCGTCGTTTTTCTGGTCGCGTAACTTAACGCCGAACGTCGATTTTGAAACGCTGGTGTTATTTCGCAGCGCACAGTCAATCGGGCTGGGCTTCTTATTCGTGCCGCTCACCACTATTGCGTTTATCACCATTCCGCGAAGGCTTAACGCCGACTCGGCGGCGCTGTTTACCATGTTCCGAAACGTGGCGGGCTCGATTGGCATTTCGCTTTCGACGGCGGCGATTACCGAACGGGCTCAGGCGCACAGCGCCCATCTCAGCACCCATATGAATCCGTTTGACGAACAGTTTCAGCAGGCGATTAAAAGCGGCGCGCAGGCTATTCGTGATTTCACTACGCAGGTTGGCGACCCGACCGGCATCGCCACCGGGCAGCTTTATAAAACGATGATCGAACAGTCGCGCATCCTCGCTTACATCGACGTATTCACCATTCTGAGCGTCGTGGCCTTGTTGCTGATTCCATTTTGTTTATTGCTTTCGCCGGTGAAGAGCGAAGGTGCTGCAGGAGCGCATTGATATGAACAGGAGAATGTGGATGTCCACGCTGGCGCTGCTGGTGGCGGGCTGTGCGGTAGGGCCGGACTATCAGCCTGCCAGACCGCAAACCCCCGCAGGTTTTAACGACACGGCGAACCAGAATGAGCCCGGCGTGGCTTCTCACGCGCAAACCACCGCCACCGATCCACGCTGGTGGAAAAGTTTTAACTTCGCGCAGCTTGATAGCCTGATCGAAAGGGCAATTGCAGGCAATCTGACATTGCAGCAAACCGTGCTGCGCATTGCCGGGGCGCGTGAGCAGATTACCCAGGCGGGCGGCGCGTTTTACCCAGGCGTCAACGGCAGCGCGAGCGTTACGCGACAGCAGTTGGGGCTGGAAGGGGAGTTAAAGTCGCACGGCGTTTATGACCAACTGAACGACGTTGATCCGCAGCTCGGCGGCGCGCTCGATCCGCTCACTAAACCGATAACCCTTTACCAGGGCAGTTTTGACGCCAGTTGGGAGCTGGATCTATGGGGAAAAGTTCGTCGCCAGGTTGAAGCGGCGAAAGCCCAGCAGGATGCGGCAATCGAACAACGCAACGATGCGCTGGTATCGCTGGAGGCGGAGGTCGCCCGTGCATGGCTACAGTTGCGCGGCGCGCAAAGCATCATGCAAACGCTGCAAACGCAAATCGACACGGCGCAGCAGACGCTTGAGCTAACGGAAAGCCGTCAGAAAAGCGGGCTCGCCCCGCAAATGGATGTGGAAAACGCGCGAGCTCAGCTTGGCAATCTGCAGGCGCAGCTGCCGCAGTATCAGGCGCAGGAACGTCAGGCGATGAACGGGCTGGCGGTACTGTTGGGTAAACCGCCGGGGGCGCTCGATCGCGAACTGGCAAATAAACAGGCATTGCCGAAGCTGCCGGATATTGTTTCCGTGGGTATCCCTGCAAACCTGGCTCGCCGCCGTCCGGACGTGCGCGAAGCGGAAGCCAATCTTCATGCGGCAACGGCGCAAATCGGCGTCTCCGTGGCACAGCTTTTCCCGTCGCTCTCGCTCACCGGGCAGTTAGGTTTACGCAATGACGAATCGGGTTATTTGCTTGACTGGGCAAGCCATTTTTATAGTTTCGGCCCGCAGGTTTCGATTCCGATTTTTCAGGGCGGAAGGCTGGTTTCAAGCGTGAAAGTGGCGCGCGCCCAGCAGGGCAGCGCGGTGCTGCAATATCGCCAGACCGTACTGACCGCGTTGCAGGATGTGGAAAACGCGCTGGTGAGCTATCGCACCGATCAGCAGCGTGAAGCGGGGCTGGCGCAAACCACGCAGTCCTTACAGACAGCGTTTGATTTAGCCAGCGACAGCTATCGCAAGGGCATCGCCACCTTTATCGACGTGCTGGATGCCCAGCGGCAGCTTGCTCAGGCCGAGCAGCAACGCGCGCAGGCACGGGTCCAAAGCAGCATCGATCTGGTCGCCCTGTATAAAGCGCTTGGCGGCGGCTGGGAGCCTTATCAGCAGGTGAACCTGCCTGATTATTCTGTTTTTGGCGACGCGACGCGCGGCTAGTTTTTGCAGAATCGGGCAAGAAATGGGTAGAAATCCCCCATTTCACGAGGGAAAAGTGGGCGTATAACTGTCAGGCCGTTTAAGAAAACTCTCTGAAACCCTGAACATGAGGTCACCACTATGCGTTATAAAAAACTTGGTAACACCGGGCTGTTTGTTTCGGAACTTTGCCTTGGCACCATGACCTTTGGTGGCGAGGGCGGTATGTGGGGCAAAATAGGCAACCTTGCCCAGTCCGATGCGGAAAAGCTGGTCGGCGGCGCGCTGGATGCAGGCATCAACTTTATTGATACCGCGAACGTTTACTCTGAAGGGCGCTCGGAAATTATCACCGGCCAGGCGCTTAAAAATCTCAAAGTCCCGCGTGAAAACGTTGTCGTAGCGACAAAGGTTTTTGGCGAAACCGGCACCGGAGGGGTCAATTCGCGAGGATCGTCACGCTATCACATCATCAACAGCGTGAAAGAAAGCCTGCAACGCATGCAGCTCGATCATATCGATCTGTACCAGCTCCACGGTTTTGATCCCGCTACGCCAGTCGAGGAAACGCTTCGCGCGCTGGATACTCTGGTGCAGCACGGCCATGTGCGCTACATAGGCGTTTCGAACTGGGCCGCGTGGCAAATCATGAAAGCGCTGGGTATTTCTGAACGCCTGGGCCTTGCGCGATTCGCATCGCTGCAGGCTTATTACACCATCGCCGGACGCGATCTTGAGCGCGATCTGGTGCCGATGCTGCAAAGCGAAGGCGTTGGTCTGATGGTCTGGAGTCCGCTGGCAGGCGGCCTGCTGAGCGGTAAATACGGCCGCGATGGCAAAGCCGAAGAGGGCAGCCGCCGCATCGAGTTCGACTTCCCGCCGGTCAATAAAGATCGCGCGTTCGACTGCGTGGACGTGATGCGTGAAATTGCGGACAGTAAAGGCGTTTCCGTGGCGCAGATAGCGCTCGCCTGGCTGTTGCATCAGCAGGTTGTCAGCAGCGTGATTATTGGCGCTAAGCGTGTCGATCAGCTAAACGACAATATCGCAGCAACTGAGATTCGCTTCACAGACGATGAGCTACAGAAACTGAATGCGGTGAGTGAATTGCCGCGAGAATATCCGGGCTGGATGCTGGAGCGACAGGGTGAATATCGTCGTAACCAGTTGAAATAGTCGGGCGGCGCTGCGCTTACCCGGCCTACAGTTTCGTAGGATGGATAAGCGTAAGCGCCAGCCACCGCTTTCGCGCGAAGTGCTTTACGCGATAAAAGGCACTTCGCGCCTGAGCACTTTATCAATCACGTCAAGCACGCCCTCTTTGTTATTATGGCCTGCCTGGAAACGTGCAATCTGCTTTATTTTGTCCGGCGCGTTCTCCATGGCAAAGCCAAAACCGGCCTGGCAAAGCATCTCAATATCGTTGCCGCCGTCGCCGAAGGTTACTACTTCGCGATCCTGGATATTCCATTTATCCTGCAAAATCCGCAGTCCGTTGGCTTTATGAACGCCGGGAATGATCAGGTCAATGGAACCGTGGCCGCTGGAGACGGGCACGACGATACCTTCCAGAATCGCCGTCAGGGAATCCATGGTATCTGCCAGTAAATCGTCCGGCAGATTAAGCGCGAATTTGAAAATCACATCGTCCGGATGAGAAAAGTCATCCACCAGTTTGAGACGGTGATAATACATGCCGGCCATTTGCTTAAAAGCATCGCTGTAGCTTTTCAACGTATAGCCGTTGCGCTTGCCGCAGGTGATGATATCGACGTGAGGCAGCGTAACCAAGTGGTCAATAACCTTGTTGTACTGCTGTTTTGTCAGCGCGCCGTTAAAGACGTCTTCGCCTTCGCTTACCACCCAGCCGCCGTTATCCGCCACAAAAGAAATTTCATGTTTGATGTCCGGAAAGAAAGAGCTGAGCTGGTAATACTGGTTCCCGCTGGCGACGACAAAACGAATGCCTTGCTCTTTCATCTGTGCGTACTGTTTTGCAAAACGCTCGCGGTTGTAATTTTTACTGTCGTCGAGAAAAGTGCCATCCATGTCTACGGCAATTAGTTTTACACTCATCGAATCCTCCGTTGAATTACGTCAGTCATTATTCTGTATCACTTGCCAACTGAGAGCACTGCGAAGGTTTTGCTACGGCACGGGCAATCAGCGCGGCGACCATCATCAGCGCCAGGACGACCAGCATAGCAAGGCGTAGCCCGTAATGTTCGCCCAGGAAACCAAGCAGCGGCGGCCCCACCAGGAAAGCGACATAGCCAGAAGCGGCAACCACGCTTACGCGGGTGGCCGGATCCGGCCCGGTATCGCCCGCGGCAGAAATCGTCAGCGGGAAGCCAAGCGAAGTACCAAGCCCCCACAAAATGACCGACACGCCGGCAAGGAACGGGCTATCCACAAAGATGATCATTCCGATGCCGAGAATGCCCATCAGCGCGCAGGCTCGCACCACGGTTACGCGGCTGTAGCGATCGATAAACCAACCGCCGGTGAAGCGCCCGACCGTCATGCCCAATGTGAAGCCAACGTAAATCAGCGAGCCGGATGTTGGGCTAAAGCCATGTCCATCCACCATCAATAACGGCAGCCAGTCATTGGCGGAACCTTCGGCAAAGGCCATCGCCAGCACGATAGTGCCAATCAGCAAGAGCTGAATATCTTTATAAAAGGGTGGATGCGGCTCAGCGGCATTTTCGGCATCGCTCGCAGGATTGTCCTTGCCTACGCCATGAGGTATGGCGCGAATCGCAATAGCAATCGGCACGATAACCAGCAGGCCAATCACCAGTAAGTGACCGTAAGCGTTGAAATTTATCGCAGTTAAACTCATGCCGATGCCCGCGCCTACCAACGTGCCAAGGCTGTAAAATCCATGCATCATCGGCAGCACGGTTTTTTGCATCAATCCTTCAACCACTGCGCCCTCTACGTTCATCGCCACTTCGGAAGAACCCAGCCCCATGCCCAGCACCGCAAGACCTAAAGCGAACAGAAGCGGAGAAGAGAAAAACAGCGCGACGCCCATGCCCAGCATGCCGGCTACCATCAGCGTCATGCCGCTGCGGATGATGTTATGCGTGCCGAAGCGTTTGACCAGCCAGCCTGAGCAGAGAATGCCGCTCATCGAACCGATGGACAGGCCAAATAGCACAATGCCTATGCCCGCGGTGGAAACGTTAAGCGTGTCGCGGATAGCCGGGGTGCGTGTCGCCCAGGAAGCCATAACGAGGCCGGGCAAGAAAAAGAAGGCAAACAGCGCCCAGGTACGAAGCAGTAAGGCTTTTCTGTGAGTCGTGACGGCAGGCATGAAGAGAACTCGCGGGTGTTGTAAGACGAATGGTATTCACACTAGCAAGAATGTGTACATTTGTACACGTTCGCGGTTAAACTCTTTTCATCGCCAATAATGCAGGCATTTAACAGGATTTCGCATGAGAAAAGCCCCCCAGCGCAACGATCCGGACAGGCGCGCCCGCATCCTGCAAGCCACGCTGGATATGCTGGTAGAGCACGGCGTCAGTCATATCACGCACCGTAAAATCGCTGAAGCGGCGGGCGTTTCGCTAGGATCGATGACCTACTATTTTGATGGCATCGAATCGCTCCTTAGCGAAGCATTTACCCGGTTCGCGCTGGAAATGTCAGACAGCTATCGCACCCGACTTGAGCAGGCAAAAAACGCGGATGAAGCCTGTGAGGCCATTGTCGATATGATTTGCGGCGAGACGATCGCGACTTCCTATAACCTGCAGGTGATGTATCAGCTTTATGCTTACGCCAATCGTACGCCGAAGCTTAAAATAATCATGCAGGACTGGATGAGCCGCAGCCAGCAGGCGCTGGAAACCTTTTTCGATCCGATAACCGCCCGCACGCTGGACGCCTTTATTGAAGGCATGACGCTGCACTACGTCACCGATCGCGAGCCGATGAGCCGCGAGGATCTCACGCGAATGATTGCGAAAATCGTGCGCTAATTACGACGCTTATTTTACCGGCCACTACAGGTATTACCGCAGATAAATATGACCCCGCATGGGTGTTATATATTTGCTCTGCCGGTGGGTTTACGGGGGTAATTTCTGCGCTGTTGATGAATTTCAGGCAATAAAAAACCCATCAACCTTGAACCAAAGAGGCGGGGTTGATGGGCTCCACAAATTGGGGACATCAAAGAAAAGCAGTGGCACTAATTAAGACTAGCGCCCGGGCAAAAAGTTCTGCCCGTCATAAAAAAAATCTATTTTTCTTTGTCTATGATACGGATCACAAACCTGGCCATACGATGACAATGAGCGTGCCTGCTAAAGTTAACAATACGTTAGCGATGGCATAGGTGCCTGCATAGCCCAGGGCTGGAATGTTGCTGCGCGCCACATCGCTGATGATTTCCATCGCTGGCGCGCAGGTACGGGCGCCCATCATCGCCCCGAAGAGCAGGGCGCGGTTCATGCGCAGGACGTAGGCGCCAAACAGGAAGCAAATCACTACCGGCACGAGGCTGACAATTAAACCGGCAATCAGCATTTGCCCGCCGACCGCGCCGACGTGGCCGATGCCGCTGCCAGCGCTCAGGCCCACGCCTGCCATAAATACCATCAAGCCAAACTCTTTCACCATGTTCAGCGCCCCTTGCGGGATGTAGCCGAAGGTGGGATGGTTGGCCCGCAGGAAGCCCAGCATGATGCCTGCGAACAGCAGCCCTGCCGCGTTACCAATACCGAAACTGAACGAGCTGAACTGGAAGGTGATCATCCCAATCATCAGGCCAATGATAAAGAAGGCGCAGAAGGCTAGCAGGTCGGTTATCTGGCTGTGAATCGAAATAAAGCCGATACGTTCCGCAACGGTTTTCACGCGCCGCGCATCGCCGCTAACCTGTAGCACATCACCCTTATTCAGCACGATATTGTCATCGATTGGCATTTCAATCTGGCTGCGGATGACGCGGTTCAGGAAGCAGCCGTGATCGGTCAGTTTTAACTGTCCCAGGCGGCGGCCAACGGCATTGTGGTTTTTTACCACGATCTCTTCGGTAACGATGCGCATGTCCAGCAGATCGCGATCGAACACTTCTTTGCCGTTTCGGAAGCTTGGGTCGAGGCGAGAGTGAGCATCCGGGTAACCGACAAGGGCGATTTCATCGCCTTTTTGCAGCACCGCATCGCCATCCGGATTAGCCAGAATACCGTTGCGGCGAATGCGTTCTATATAGCAGCCGGTCTGGCGATAAATCCCCAGCTCGCGCAGATTTTTACCGTCAGCCCAGGCGACCAGCTCGGAACCAACGCGATAGGCGCGGATAACGGGCAGATAAACTTTGCGGGTCGCATCGGTGTCCAGGCCGCGTTCACGGGCGATTTGCTGAGCGCTGGTCTGTAAATCCTGATGCTGTAGTTTTGGCAAATAGCGCGCGCCGACGATCAGGCTAACCAGGCCGATGAGGTAGGTGAGGGCATAGCCAAGGCTCAGATGATCAAGCGATGAGGCAAGCGCATCGCCCGACATACCGGAATGGCGCAGCGTATCTCCGGCGCCGACCAGCACCGGGGTGGATGTCATGGAGCCTGCCAGCATCCCGGCGGTGAGGCCAATATCCCAGCCGAACAGCTTTCCTAACCCCAGGGCAATCAGCATGGCGCTGCCCACCATGACCAGGGCCAGCATCAGGTAGTTTTTTCCGTCGCGGAAGAAAATAGAGAAAAAGTTTGGTCCGGCTTCCACGCCCACGCAAAAAATGAACAGCATAAATCCAAGATTTAAGGCGTCGGTGTTAATGGCGAAATGCTGTTGTCCCAGTAATAAAGAGACCACTAAAACACCAATGGAATTACCCAGTTGGACTGAGCCAAGGCGTAATTTACCCAGGCACAACCCTAAGGTTAGCACCACAAATAATAACAGGATGTAATTCCCGTTTAACAAATCTGCGACGTTTATATTCACGAAGGCTAACTTCTTGTTTACCAGTAAGCTATTGAAAGGAAAAGTTTTTTAGGTTAAGGTTTTTACCGAACAGTGCGTTAATCAACGCCTTCTGAAAGCATTAAAATATCACAGACAACACCTTAACAACGGCCGCTAGTTTAATCTTTATGATGTTTAACGGCTAGTAAGAATATTGTGCTAATTAAGGCGCGCATTTTTGGCATGGATAGCCGCAACTTTATCAGACTTGGGTCTCTTTGCGCAGCGGAGAGTAACGGTTTTATTGGTTCGATACAGGTGACTAGAAGGAGAAGGTATGTACAGGCGTGGAGAACGCTGGTTAGGGATAATCTGCTGCTTTGTGCTCTTTATTCTGGTTTTTTTGTCGCTGCATTTAAGCGTGACGGGTCGCTTTATCGCCACCGGCCATATGGAGCTGGGGTGTTTGTTTTTTGTTCTGCCCGGCGCGATTGCCAGCTTTTTTGCAAAAGACGGAAAAGTGGTTGGGCCGCTGACAGGCGCGATGCTGGCGCTGCCGCTTTGCCTGGTGCTGGTGCATACCACATTGACGCCGGTCCGTTCGTTCTGGCAGGAAGTGGCCTGGCTGTTCAGCGCGGTATTCTGGACGTCCCTGGGTTCGCTGGGTTTCCTGCTGATTAATATGCTGCGCAAGCGATCTGTAAGCACAAAAAAACCGGCTCGCTGAGCCGGTTTTTCATATCTTGAGCTTACTCTTACTATTCCGCGCTCTGGAACAAGGCCAGATGCTCTTTCGCGTAAGCTTCGAAATCGGTGCAACCACCAATGTGTTTTTGATCGAGGAAGATCTGCGGTACGGTTTCAACCGGTTTACCCACTGTTTTTTCCAGATCGGCTTTGGTGATGCCTTCCGCGTGAATATCAACATAGCGGAAGTTAAAATCGTCACGCTCAGCGGTCAGTTTCTCAGCCAACTCTTTAGCACGAACGCAATACGGGCAGCCCGGGCGCCCAAAAATTACTGCAAACATGGTATCTCCTTAGTTTTTGTGGCCGATTCGAAACGGCGAATGGGGAGCATAATGCCGATAACTCACCGTTTTGAAAAGAAGGTCCTGCCTGTTAGTTTGATACCCGGCACCTATGGCTAACGTTTTTAAAACTCAATAACAGGGTATACTGGAGCGCTAATTTCCTCTGGAGACAAGCGGATGCGTTCACTCGGTGCGTTACCCAGGCCGGTCTTATTACTTGAAGTAGCAGGCATCGGCTTTTTACTTCTTTCTTATCTCTCCCTGCATGGCTACGTCACGTTGCCCGCACCAATCGGTAGTGCGAGCGCCGCCATTGTCATGATATTTTTGGGCATTGCGCTAATGATCCCGGCAGCAGCGTTTATGGTATGGGCCATGGCGCAAAACATTGCCCCGCTGTTGACCAAAGGCCCGTTGCCAGAAGATAAATCGCCAACCGATAAGACAAAGGAAAAACGAGATGACGCCGACCATTGATCTGCTACGCGCACACCGTTCTATTCGCAAATTCACCAATGAGCCCATCACAGACGAACAACGCGCGGCGATTATAGCCAGCGCCCAGTCGGCCTCCAGCTCCAGTTTTTTGCAGTGTAGTTCGATAGTTCGTATTACCGATAAAGCGATGCGCGAACAGCTTGTGACGCTAACCGGCGGGCAGGCGCATGTGGCGCAGGCCGCAGAGTTTTGGGTGTTTTGCGCCGATTTCAATCGCCTGTTGCAGATTTGCCCTGACGCGCAGTTAGGGCTTGCAGAACAGTTGTTATTAGGCGCGGTAGATACCGCAATCATGGGGCAAAACGCCTTTACCGCTGCCGAATCCCTGGGGCTCGGCGGCGTCTATATCGGCGGCATTCGTAATAGCATCGAGGCGGTAACTGAATTACTTGGCTTGCCAAAACATGTTCTGCCGTTGTTTGGCCTGTGCCTGGGATGGCCGGATCAGGAGAGCGGCGTGAAGCCGCGTATGCCCGCCGCCATGCTGGTGCATGAAAACCACTATCAGCCGGTCGATAAAGATCTGCTGGCGCGCTACGACGAGGAGATGGCGCAGTACTATCTCTCCCGTGACAGCAACGCGCGCCGCGATACCTGGAGCGACCATATTCGTCGCACCGTAATCAAAGAAAGCCGTCCGTTTATCCTGGATTATTTGCACAAGCAGGGCTGGGCCACGCGCTAAATGCTACGGCGGTGATATGATAAACGCGCTGTTATTATCGGACTGGAAACGCTGAGGTGCCGCAGGGTGAAAATCGCCATTTTGTCCCGGGATGGAACGCTTTATTCATGTAAACGCCTGCGTGAGGCGGCGGTGCGCCGTGGCCACACCGTAGAAATCATCGATCCGCTATCTTGCTATATGAACATCAATCCGGCGGCCCCCTCGGTGCATTACAAGGGGCGCCAGCTTCCCCATTACGATGCCGTAATTCCGCGTATCGGCTCAGCCATTACTTTTTACGGCACGGCGGTGCTGCGTCAGTTCGAAATGCTGGGAAGCTATCCGCTCAATGAATCCGTCGCCATTACGCGCGCGCGCGATAAACTTCGTTCGCTGCAATTGCTGGCTCGCCAGGGGATTGACCTGCCCGTAACCGGCTTTGCCCATTCGCCGGATGACACCAGCGATCTTATCGACATGGTAGGCGGTGCGCCGCTGGTGGTGAAGCTGGTCGAGGGCACGCAGGGCATCGGCGTAGTGCTGGCGGAAACGCGGCAGGCTGCGGAAAGCGTCATTGATGCCTTTCGCGGGCTGAATGCGCATATTCTGGTGCAGGAATACATTAAAGAAGCGAAGGGCGCGGATATCCGTTGTCTGGTGGTCGGCAATAAAGTGGTGGCAGCGATTGAACGGCAGGCAAAGCCTGGCGACTTCCGCTCGAATCTGCATCGCGGCGGGCAGGCAAATCAGATCACTATTACCGAGCGTGAACGTGAAATTGCTTTGCAGGCGGCGACAACTTTAGGGCTTGATGTCGCAGGAGTGGATATCTTACGCGCCAGCCGCGGTCCGTTGGTAATGGAAGTCAATGCATCCCCTGGTCTGGAAGGTATTGAAAAGACAAGCGGCGTTGACATAGCAATGCTGATGATCAAATGGATTGAGCTTCAGGCGCTGCCTGGCTTTTGTCTGAAAACCGGCGGATAAGCCCCAACCGACTGCCTGAACACCGCGCGGCCGGGCAGATAAACAACGCCCAAACGAACGCATAAACATAGTATGAGGCGCCATTTTTGCGTAAGCTATGGCGCGACTTTCACCATCTTTAAGAGGCATCTGCATTTATGGATTCACTCGTTGTCCCTACGCTGGACACCTTACGCCGCTGGCTGGATGAAATTGGCGTGACTATTTTCGAGTGCGATACCTGCCAGGCGCTGCATTTGCCGCATATGCAGAATTTCGATGGGGTTTACGATGCCAAAATCGATCTGGTTGACAATATCGTGCTGTTTTCAGCGCTTGCTGAAGTAAAACCTTCCGCTTTGCTGCCGCTGGCCTCCGATCTTTCTTCGATTAACGCAAGCTCGCTGACCGTAAAAGCGTTTCTCGACGTGCAGGATGATAATCTGCCCAAGCTTGTGGTCTGTCAGTCGTTGCAGGCGTCGGTTGGCATTACACGCGATCAGTTTGCCGCCTTTGTTAAGCAGAGCGAAGAGCAGATCTCTATGGTTATTCTTGAAGCCTGCGCAAACCAGTTGCTTTATATCGCTGAAGAAGAAGAGCCGGTCGGCACAACTATTCAAACTCACTTTCTCCACTAACCGTGGCTTAATCAGGCGCAGTGGCTGCCAGGCTTGCTGCGTTCTGCGCATTTTTATTCTGCCTTAATGCTTTTAAAGCAGAATTATCCTCTGCAGAAATCCCTTCTGCGGCCGATCTCGTAGACCAAATATCCTTAAAAAATTGATAAAAGGCGTTTTTTTCTCTGGGCTCTGTTCGCGAACCCTGGCTACAGTTATTCTTGCGGGGCTGCCAAAAGCGTGCAACGTCTGCAGAAAATGTCTGGCCTTTTTTCACTGCAGACTGAATAGAGATGCATGATTCTTGCATGTCTCGAATGTGAGAATTTTACGCGTATAAGCTGTATTGAGTAAATTAAGCTCGCGACCGCGAGGTTTTACCCTTTATTCAGAAGGAATGAGATATGTTCGCCCAACGTAAAAAATGGTTGTCGGCTTTGGTTGCAGGTGCGCTGATGGCGGTGTCTGCCTCAACGCTTTCGGCAGAACAAAAGACGCTGCACGTCTATAACTGGTCTGATTATATCGCGCCGGACACGCTGGCAAACTTCACCAAAGAAACCGGCATTAAAGTTGTCTACGACGTTTTCGATTCTAACGAAGTGCTTGAAGGGAAACTGATGGCCGGCAGCACCGGTTACGATCTCGTGGTTCCTTCATCTCAGTTCCTGGAACGCCAGGCCCAGGCCGGTATTTTCCAGCCGCTTGATAAAAGCAAACTGCCAAACTACAAAAATCTCGATCCGGAAATGCTCAAGCTGGTGGCGCAAAACGACCATGATAATAAATACGGTATTCCGTACATGATGGTCACTACCGGTATCGGCTATAACGTTGAGAAGGTTAAAGCCGTGCTGGGCAAAGATGCGCCGGTGGATAGCTGGGATCTGATTTTCAAGCCGGAAAACCTCGAAAAGCTTAAAAGCTGCGGCGTTTCATTCCTTGATGCGCCAAGCGAAATTTACGCCAGCGTGCTGCATTACCTGGGCAAAGATCCTAACAGCTCCGATCCGAAGGATTACACCGGAGCCGCCAACGATCTGCTGATGAAACTGCGTCCTTCCGTTCGCTATTTCCACTCATCCCAGTACATCAACGACCTGGCAAACGGCGATATCTGCGTGGCGATTGGCTGGTCTGGCGACATCCTGCAGGCCGCCAACCGCGCTAAAGAAGCAAAAAATGGCGTGAATATTGCTTACACCATTCCTAAAGAAGGGGCGATGGTGTACTTCGATATGTTCGCTATGCCGAACGATGCCAAAAATAAAGACGAAGCGTATCAGTTTCTTAATTACCTGATGAAGCCTGACGTGGTGGCGAACATCAGTAATCACGTTTATTACGCTAACGCCAATAAAGAAGCTACGCCGTTGCTCAATGCTGAAGTACGCGACAATCCGGGCATTTACCCACCGGCGGATGTCCGTGCGAAGCTCTTCACACAAAAGGTGTTATCGCCAAAAGTTGACCGCGTGATAACCCGCGCGTGGACTAAAGTTAAAACTGGGAAATAAGTAAACCTGTTAATCACTTAACCAGGTTTGCAACGGGGCGTTGCACCCCAACGGTGCAACTGCCCCAACACGGACGCAGGCTTGAGCCTGCGTTGCGTCATTAGTACGGCAACCGGGCCGTACCTTTATCTGCTTTTGCCGGAGAGCAACATAATTGAACGATGCTATCCCCCGCCCGCAAGCGAAAATTCGTAAGGCGCTGACACCGCTGCTGGAAATCCGCAACCTGACCAAATCCTTCGACGGGCAGCACGCCGTGGATGACGTCAGCCTGACTATTTATAAAGGCGAAATTTTTGCGCTGCTTGGGCCATCCGGCTGCGGGAAATCGACGCTGCTACGCATGCTGGCCGGTTTTGAGCCGCCCAGCGCCGGGCAAATCATGCTTGATGGCGTGGATTTATCGCACGTTCCGCCGTACCAGCGCCCAATCAATATGATGTTCCAGTCATATGCGCTTTTTCCGCATATGACGGTTGAGCAGAATATCGCCTTCGGTCTTAAGCAGGACAAGCTGCCAAAGGCGGAAATAACCCAGCGCGTGCAGGAGATGCTGGCGCTGGTGCATATGCAGGAGTTTGCTAAACGTAAGCCGCATCAGCTTTCCGGCGGCCAGCGTCAGCGTGTTGCCCTGGCGCGAAGCCTGGCAAAACGGCCAAAGCTGCTGCTGCTTGATGAGCCAATGGGCGCGCTGGATAAAAAACTGCGCGATCGGATGCAGCTTGAAGTGGTGGATATTCTCGAACGTGTTGGCGTGACCTGCGTAATGGTAACGCACGATCAGGAAGAAGCCATGACCATGGCGGGCCGTATCGCCATCATGAACCGCGGCAAGTTTGTGCAAATTGGCGAGCCGGAAGAGATTTACGAACATCCGACAACCCGCTACAGCGCTGAGTTTATCGGCTCCGTGAACGTATTCGAAGGGCTGCTGAAGACGCGTGAAGAAGACGGCTTGATAGTCGACAGCCCCGGCCTTGTCCATCCGCTGAAAGTGGATCCTGACGCCTCGGTTGTTGATGGCGTGCCGGTGTATATCGCACTGCGTCCGGAAAAAGTCATGCTCTGCGACGAACCGCCCGCCGACGGTTTTAACTTTGCGGTTGGCGAAGTGGTGCATATCGCTTATCTGGGCGATCTCTCTATTTATCATGTGCGTCTCAAAAGCGGGCAGATGATTAGCGCGCAGATGCAAAACGATCAGCGTTTCCGTAAAGGCGCCCCCACCTGGGGCGATGAAGTTCGCCTTTGCTGGGATGCGGAAAGCTGTGTGGTTCTGACGGTTTGAAGGGGGGCGCATGAGTCTGTTAAACGAAAGCCGGGCCGTGTCGCCGACAAGCGGGTTCAAACCTTGGCTTGCGCGCATGCAAATGACGCATGGCCGTAAGCTGGTCATCGCTCTGCCTTATCTGTGGCTGATCCTGCTGTTTATGCTGCCGTTCCTGATAGTCTTTAAGATTAGCTTTGCGGAAATGGCGCGAGCGATCCCGCCGTATACTGATTTAATGACGTGGGCGGACGATCAGCTTTCCGTTGCGCTGAACTTTGCTAATTATTTCCAGCTCACCGACGATCCGCTTTATGCAGAAGCCTATTTACAGTCGTTGCAAATCGCCGCTGTTTCCACGCTTTGCTGTCTGGCGATGGGCTACCCGCTCGCGTGGGCGGTGGCGCACAGCAAACCGTCGACGCGAAATATTCTGCTGCTGCTGGTGATCCTGCCGTCGTGGACTTCTTTTCTGATCCGCGTATATGCATGGATGGGCATTCTTAAAAACAACGGCGTGCTTAATAACGTGCTGATTTGGCTGGGCGTTATTGACCAGCCGCTGACTATCCTGCATACCAATCTTGCGGTGTATATCGGGATTGTGTACGCCTATCTGCCGTTTATGGTGCTGCCGGTTTATACCGCGCTGACGCGAATTGATTATTCGCTGGTGGAAGCCTCGCTGGATTTGGGCGCTCGTCCGCTGAAAACGTTCTTCAGCGTAATTGTGCCGCTGACCAAGGGCGGGATTATCGCCGGGTCGATGCTGGTATTTATCCCGGCGGTAGGGGAGTTTGTTATTCCGGAACTGCTCGGCGGGCCGGACAGCATCATGATTGGCCGCGTGCTGTGGCAGGAATTCTTCAATAACCGTGACTGGCCGGTGGCCTCAAGCGTCGCCATCATTATGCTGCTGTTGTTAATCGTGCCCATTATGTGGTTCCACAAATATCAGAACAAAACTGCAGGAGACCACGCATGAACAACTTACCGGTAGTGCGTTCTCCGTGGCGGATTGCCATTCTGATTATCGGTTTTACCTTTCTGTACGCGCCGATGCTGATGCTGGTGATTTATTCCTTCAACAGCTCAAAGCTTGTAACGGTCTGGGCGGGTTGGTCAACGCGCTGGTATGTGGAGCTCTTCCATGACTCCGCCATGATGAGCGCGGTTGGCCTGAGCCTGACGATTGCGGCGGCGGCGGCAACCATGGCCGTGGTGCTGGGGACAATCGCCGCGGTGGTGATGGTGCGTTTTGGGACATTCCGCGGCTCGACGGGTTTTGCATTTATGCTCACCGCGCCGCTGGTTATGCCGGACGTTATCACCGGGCTCTCTTTGCTGCTGCTCTTCGTTGCGCTGGGACATGCTATTGGCTGGCCCAGCGACCGCGGCATGCTGACCATCTGGCTTGCACACGTCACGTTCTGTACCGCGTATGTGTCGGTAGTTATCAGCTCGCGTCTAAGGGAGCTTGATCATTCCATCGAAGAGGCGGCGATGGATCTTGGCGCCACGCCGCTGAAAGTCTTTTTTGTGATAACGGTTCCGATGATTGCTCCGGCGATTATTTCCGGCTGGCTGCTGGCATTTACTTTGTCCCTTGATGATCTGGTCATCGCGAGTTTTGTCTCCGGGCCCGGAGCCACAACCCTGCCGATGCTGGTGTTCTCAAGCGTGCGCATGGGGGTGAATCCGGAAATTAATGCCCTGGCGTCTATCATTCTCGGCGTAGTGGGAATAATTGGGCTGATTGCCTGGCGGTTTATGGCGCGAGCAGAAAAGCAGCGACTGCGCGATATCCAGCGTGCAAGACGTGGCTGAAATGCTTAAAATCTGCAATTATTAATGCCTCCAGTGCCGCGCCCGACGCGGCACTGTGCCGTATGGAACGCGAGGTTGTGCAAATTTTCAGGAAACGAAGTATTCATCAGGCTAAATTAAACGTCCCCACGCTTGTTGCAGTGGCGGCCATCGCTATTCTGACAACCCGAGGTCTGGATTTGCTGATGCTGCTCAATCTGCTGGGCGTAAGGGGGATGATAGATTTTGTCCACCGTAGCGTACAAACCTGGGCTCTGACGCTGATTTTTCTCGGCAGCCTGGTGATGCTGTGCGTCGAGGTGCGCTGTGCGTTTGTCATTCTGAAAGGAAGGACGTGGGGACGCTGGGTTTACCTTGGCACGCAGGTGATAGCGGTGAGCTATCTTTGGGCATCCTCGCTGGGCTGGGGTTATCCCGAGCTGTTCAGCATCCCCGGCGAGTCGAAACGCGAGATATTGCGCTCCCTGATAACGCAGAAGCTGCCGGATTTGCTGGTGCTGTTTCTGCTTTTTGTCCCCTCGCGTAGCAGGCTTTTTTTCAAACTTCAGTAAGCGCGCAGTGATACAATCTGCGCCCTCGTCAATTTTCAGGGTTTTACTATGCATTGCGCGCTCTATGATGCTGGCCGTTGCCGCTCCTGTCAGTGGATTGAACAGCCCGTTTCCGATCAACTTACCGCTAAAATGAACGACCTGCACAAGCTGCTGGCCGGGATTGCGGTGAAAGAGTGGCGCGCGCCGGTCAGTGGCCCTGAGCAGGCATTCCGTAACAAAGCCAAAATGGTCGTCAGCGGCAGCGTGGAAAAACCGCTGCTGGGTATGCTGCACCGTAACGGCAACCCTGAAGATTTAACCGATTGCCCGCTTTATCCGGCCTCATTTCAGGCTGCTTTTGCCGTGTTGAAACCTTTTATCGCACGTGCGGGCTTAACGCCTTATAACGTTGCGCGCAAACGCGGCGAGTTGAAATATCTGCTGTTGACTGAAAGCCAACTGGACGGCGGGTTGATGCTGCGTTTTGTGCTGCGCTCGGAAAGCAAGCTCGAACAGCTCCGCACGGCTTTGCCCTGGCTGCAACAGCGGTTAGCGCAGCTAAAAGTTATCTCCGCCAATATTCAGCCCGTTCATATGGCGATTATGGAAGGCGAGCAGGAGATACCCCTGACCGAACAGCGCGCGCTGGAAGAGCAGTTCAACGGCGTGCCGCTGTATATTCGTCCGCAAAGCTTCTTCCAGACTAACCCTGCAGTTGCCGCATCGCTTTATGCTGCCGCGCGCGACTGGGTGAGAGGGCTGCCGGTTAAGCACATGTGGGATTTATTCTGTGGGGTAGGCGGATTTGGGCTGCACTGCGCGACGGCTGATATGAAGCTGACCGGCATTGAAATTGCGCCGGAAGCTATCGCCAGCGCACGGCAATCGGCAGAAAAACTAGGGCTGACGGATATTCATTTCCAGGCGCTGGATTCCACGCAGTTTGCCACCGTCCAGCAGGATATTCCCGATCTGGTGCTGGTGAACCCCCCAAGGCGAGGCATCGGCCAGGCGCTGTGCTATTACCTGAATGGCGTAGCGCCAAAATACATAATTTATTCAAGCTGTAATGCGCAGAGTATGGCGCGGGATATTTCTTCGCTGTCGGGTTATCGGGTTGAGCGGGTGCAGTTATTTGATATGTTCCCGCACACGGCGCATTACGAAGTCTTAACGCTGCTGGTGCGGGAATAAACTGCCCGTTCCCGTCCTGTCGCGGGCGATTGCAAAATCAGATATTTGAACACGGATAAAAATTACCGGCCATTCAGTAATATGTTAAAAAAGCATTTCGGCGTTATAAACAAAGGAATGTTTTACTATGCCCACATTACGGTTTCCGTGCAGAGTATTCGAGACGAAAAGATGGATGAACGATCACAGCGCGAGTGATATGCGCTACGGCGATCTGTCAGAGGCGCAGTTAAAAGCGCTGCGCTTAACGGATGTTTCAGCAAAAGTTGATCCTTACACCTTAATGAAAATTCCGGAAACAGGGTTTGCTACAACCTATGGTTTTGGCCTTTCAGACAGGGCTGAGAAAGTATCAAAGCAGGAATGTATTAACATTCTGTTTGACGAGTTCAGAAGCCTTGCAAAAAGCTTTGCTCTTTATGGTGTTTACAGTCATTTGATTAAAGAGATGATAACGCATATGCAGCATAATAAGGGAGCGTCATTCAGGGACCCGTCTTTAGATCAGGCATTACGGCAGCATATATTGCAGGATAACTCAAGAAACAGCACAAGGTTACTCCTACAGAGAGCATTTGATATAAATATTAACTGGAAAGAGAGGATGTATCCGGAAAATAAAAAGAATGAACTAACGGATGCCATAATATTTGGAAGGCTGCCGAAATTTGACAGATTTAAAGATAGCTTTAATGGAATGGGCATGACTGTCCATGATACCTGGGCGACCCACATTACGATACAATCCTTACAGATTAATGAGCATAGCTATCGGGCTTTAGTGCGCTACAAAGTACAGGATCACTTTGGATTAGATGATGTCGATATTGCTAACCCTAATTTCAGGCAGTTCCGCTTCTTTCGTATCTGGTTTGTTCTTCAGCGATATAATCAATTTGGTTTTCGACCCTTTATGACTGATATGGAAACCGTGATAGAAC
This sequence comes from Dryocola boscaweniae, assembly GCF_025215095.1. Classification (GTDB taxonomy): domain Bacteria; phylum Pseudomonadota; class Gammaproteobacteria; order Enterobacterales; family Enterobacteriaceae; genus Dryocola; species Dryocola boscaweniae. Next base: position 94,974 of record NZ_JALHAP010000073.1, read on the forward strand.
TAAAAGGAGAGCGTAAAAAGTGAAAAAAAATTTTTTCCTCATTCCTTTGGGATTAATGCTCATCGTTTTTTTATATATCACTTACCGTGATCTACAAACTGTGGAAATTGTAGCTATTCATCAAAGAAATAATTACAGCAGCATTTTGGTAAGAAATTTTCCTGTCACTAACAAAGGGAAAATTGATTGGTGGTTTAAAAATAAAGATATGTTAAAGGAGAGGTATGATATACCAATGATGGCTTCTTATGGCAGCTTTACGGTAATTGTTTGGGATTTTGGTAAAGGCTATGTTGAGGAAGGAAAATATGACCGACTTTGTTTTGATGAGATGAAAACAATAGCGAATTGTATAGAGAAGAATTCACTTGCCAGAATAAATTATAGTGAGAGGGAGGGGTTATCTTTCATTGTTGATGATAATGGCGAGTACAAAAAAGATAAAAACGGCAAATACAGCAGAGCGGATAACTAACCGAATCACGCTTTCTTTCGCGGCAGCTAAAAACGCTTTGTCACTGCCGGGAAATGATTAACAAGACAGAGCCTGCGTAAGGGAAAACTTACTGTGGGAACCACTTATCGCTGATTTTCTGGTAAGTACCGTCAGCTTTAATGGCCGCCAGCGCATCATTGAGTTTTTTCAGCAACGCCTGATTCTCCGGGCGGACCGCGATACCAAGGCCGGTGCCGAAGTACTGCGGGTCGGTCACATGTTCGCCTACGGTGCCAAGCTGCGGATTGGTTTTCAGCCATTCGTTCACCACTGCGGTGTCGCCAAATACCCCGTCAATACGGCCGTTTTTCAGGTCGATAATCGCGTTCTGATAGCTGTCATAGGAAACAGTTTTGATTTCCGGATGCAAATCCTGCAGGTATTTCTGATGCGTGGTGCCATTTTCCATACCGATACGCTTGCCTTTCAGATCTTCCAGAGACTTGAATGCCCCTTTCTTTGCAATGACGACGGCGGAGTTTGCGTAGTACGGATTGGTAAAGGCCACCTGTTTGCTACGTTCCGGCGTGATATCCATTCCGGAAATCACCGCATCGTATTTACGGAATTTCAACGAGGGGATCAGACTGTCAAATGCGTGGTTGGTAAAAGTGCAGTCCGCTTGTAAATGTGTGCATAAAGCGTTGGCGAGATCGATATCGAAACCGACGATCTTATTGCTGGCATCCAGCGATTCAAAAGGCGGATAAGTTGCCGAAGAACCAAAGTTGATCTTGTCTGCTGCAGTGGCGCTGAATGCGGCTGTTGCGAGCATAGCGGCCAAAAGTAACTTCTTCATGTGTGGCTCCCGTCTGTCATGTTTATTCTGTAATCGTCGTTTCCCGACGTCGAATAACCTTGCCAGTAAATGAATTTATATTCAATAAAAACGTATAATTATATTTTTTAAGATAGAAAAAAGGCGGGGATTTCCCCGCCTGAATGCTGAGCTGCAAATCAGTTACGACGTTCAAACGCCAGCGCCCGGCGCTCGATAAGGCGCATCAGCAGCGTTAACCCGCCGTTGACCACCAGATAAACCAGGCCCGCAGCGCCAAACACCATTACATCATAGGTGCGTCCGTACAGTAGTTGCCCGTAGCCCATGACTTCCATCAGCGTGATGGTGTAGGCAAGAGAGGTGCTCTTGAACACCAGCACCACTTCGTTGGAATAAGACGACAGGGCGCGCTTAAACGCATACGGCAATAAAATGGCCAGCGTGTCTTTTTTGCTCATGCCCAGCGCGCCGCAGGACTGCCACTGGCCTTCCGGGATCGCGCGGATAGCGCCGTAAAATAGCTGAGTGGTGTACGCGGCGCTGTTAAGAGAAAGGGCAATCAGGGCGCACAACCAGGGCTCAGAGAGCAGATGCCAGAGCGCCGGATAGTTCTGAATCGACGGGAACTGACCCGGGCCGTAGTAAATCAGGAAGATTTGCACCAGCAGCGGCGTGCCGGTAAACAGCGTGATATAAGCGCGAACGATGTAAACCAGCACCGGCGTTTTTAACGTCAGGATAATGGTAAAGATAAGTGACAGAATCAGCGCCACGGCGATGGACGCTGCGGTCAGCGTCAGGCTGGTGTGCAGGCCTTTTAACAGCTCCGGTAAATATTCAAGCATCAGCCAGGCCTCCGTTCAAAGCGCGTGGCACGCCTGTCGATATGTTTGAGGATGTACTGACTGACCAGCGTAATCACCAGATAAATCGCGGCGGCAATCACATACCAGGTAAACGGCTCCTGGGTGCGGGTGGCGATGCTTTTGGTTTGCAGCATCAAATCGTTCACGCTGATAAGCGACACCAGCGCGGTATCTTTCAGCAGCACCAGCCACTGGTTACCCAGGCCCGGCAGCGCATGACGCCACATTTGCGGCATCACCAGCCGGAAGAAAATAGCTACTTTCGACAAGCCCAGCGCCTGGCCTGATTCCCATTGCCCAACGGGCACGGCTTTCAGCGCGCCGCGCAGCGTTTGCGAAGCGTAAGCCGAATAAAGCAGGGAAAGGGCGATCACGCCGCAAAGAAATGGGCTGACGTCAAAGTTCTCAATCTGCATTTGTACCGGAATCTGCGCGAACCCGAGATTAAGGGTAAAGCCGTCAGATAAGGTCAGCAGTAGCTGAGAGGAGCCGAAGTAGATAAAGAGGACGACCAGAATTTCAGGCAGGCCGCGCAGTATGGTGACCAGCGCTGAGCCAGCCCAGGCTACGGGGCGCCATTTTGCGGACTCCCAGACGGCAAAGAGCATCGCAAGCGCAAGGCCGATTACCAGCGCACAAACGGCAAGGCCGACGGTCATCCCGGCGGCGCTTGCTAAAGGAAACATTTCGTTCATTCGCAGTGGCTTACTTCTGGAACCATTTTTCGTAGATGGTCTGGTAAGTCCCATCTTGCTTCACTTTCTCAAGCGCGGTGTTGAACTTCGCCTGCAGGTCAGTGTTGCCCTGACGAACCGCGATGCCCAGACCGGTGCCGAAGTAGTCTTTATCGGTAACTTTATCGCCGATAGCCGCAAGTTTCGGCTCGGCTTTCAGCCACTCGGTCACCACAGCCGTGTCACCGAATACCGCGTCGATACGACCGTTTTGCAGATCCAGCTTCGCGTTCTGGTAGCTGTCGTAAGGAACGGTAGTAATTTCCGGATGTTTATCCATGATGAATTTCTGATGTGTGGTGCCGTTCTGCACGCCGACTTTTTTGCCTTTCAGCGCCGCGATATCAGCAACTTTGCCCTGCTGTCCAATGAACAGCGCTGAGTTGTCGTAGTACGGTTTGCTGAACAGCACCTGTTTTTCACGCTCAGGCGTAATGTCCATACCGGCCATTACCGCGTCGATACGGCGGAACTTCAGGCTTGGGATCAGGCTGTCGAAAGACTGGTTGGAGAAGGTGCAGGTCGCATCAATCTCTTTACACAGCGCGTTTGCCAAATCGACATCGAAGCCAACGATTTTGTTATTGGCATCCATGGACTCAAACGGAGGGTAAGACGCTTCCGTGGCAAAACGAATGGTTTGCGCAGCCGTGGCAGACAGGCTCAGACCGGCGAGCAATGTGGCAAGCAGAACTTTTTTCATTGTCATTTTCCCGTTCAACATCAGTGTGATAAATAGAATTTAAACGCTTCGGTCTGCGGGTTGGCAAAGCAACTCGCCGTACCTTGCTCAACGATATGACCGTTTTCCATGTACACCACGCGGCTGGCGGTTTTACGCGCGACTTCCACTTCGTGGGTCACGATGACCTGAGTAATGTTGGTTTCTGCCAGTTCGCGAATAATGCTGACGATTTGCGCGGTGATTTCTGGATCCAGCGCGGCGGTTGGCTCATCAAACAGCAGGATCTGCGGCTCCATCATCAGCGCGCGGGCAATGGCCACGCGCTGCTGCTGACCGCCGGAAAGGTGCAGCGGATACCTGTCCATATAAGGCTTAAGACGCAGGCGTTCGAGCAGCTTATCTGCGCGCGCGCGGGCTTCGTCCTTGCTTAAACCTAAAACGCGGCAAGGAGCTTCAATCAGGTTTTGCAGCACGGTCAGATGCGGCCAGAGATTATATTGCTGGAACACCATGCCGACGTTCTGGCGCAGCTCGCGGATAGCTTTGTCGCCGGGTGTTTTTGCAAAGTCAAAGTGATTGCCCGCAATGTTGAGCTGCCCGGATTTAGGCATCTCAAGCAGGTTGAGCACGCGCAATAGCGAGCTTTTGCCCGCGCCACTTGGACCCAGCAGCACCAGCGTTTCGCCATGCGGGCACTCAAGGGTGATATCGAACAGCGCCTGATGTGCGCCGTAAAAGCAATTAATGCCGTTTAGTTGAATACTCATTCGTTGCGGTTACATAGCAATTGAGGCCGCAAAGATTACCTTTAACAGAATAGTTATGCAATCTTTGTGCGTTAAAACTTAAAAACAACCGGGTTTCATTACTAAAAGTAGCACAAAATAGCGCGGCGGAATGGAACCAGGAATAAATGTCGGAGTTATATGAAAACTCCAGACTATTTATATGGGTTATGAGTTTCACCCCGCCGGGAGTGCGAATAATCAGCAATTAGTTAGTTTCAATGGCCTGGCGCAGGCTGCCGGAAGGCGCGTGGCTATTGGCTCCGAGGTAGCGAACGTCGTCAACAGCCCAACATTGCCCTTCGCGAATCATCAGCACCTCATCCTGCCAGCTTTGGCTACCTTTGGTGAGCGTCACGCGCAGCGGAATATTTCGTGCATCAGTATTCGGAATGGTTGAAGCGGATGCCACCCCGGCGCTGTCCGCTCCATCAGCGCTGCTGGAGAATATATCTCCGCGCATAAAGGCGTTTTGCGCGTTAGGCGAGGCGCTGGCTTGTTGCAGTTGCTGAGCCATAGCATCGCTCAGGTATGGACGCAGTCCTGTTAAACCGCTGGTGCCCTGGGATTTGTGGGCTATATGGTAGTCGTAAAATTGCTGCGCCACGCTATCCGGACCGCCGCTGACACAAGGGCCGCTGCGGGTGCCAATATCTTTAAACGCTGGATTAACGGTGCTTGTACAGGCTGTGAGGAGCATGGCGCACGGAAGAAGAGCCAAAACTGAGCTGCGCATTTTTATTTCCTTATTTTCTCAGGAGGACTACCTTAGCATAGCGTATCGTTGTCAAAATGCGTGGCAGGCGGCGAGCTAAGATATTGATCCAAAGAGAGGAGAAGCCAATGCAATTTACGACTACCCCGACGCTTGAAGGCCAGAGCATCACTGAATACTGTGGCGTTGTGACCGGCGAGGCTATTCTCGGCGCTAATATTTTCCGCGATTTTTTTGCGGGCGTTCGCGATATCGTCGGCGGCCGTTCAGGGGCTTATGAAAAGGAATTGCGTAAAGCGCGTGAAATAGCGTTTAAAGAGTTACAGGAACAGGCCGAAAGCCTGGGCGCGAATGCCGTTGTGGGCATTGATATCGATTACGAAACCGTGGGCAAAGAAAGCAGTATGCTGATGGTGAGCGTAACGGGTACGGCGGTGAAAACCCGTCGATGAAAGGTCGCATTGCCGCATTACTTATTGCTGCGTTGCTGGCGGGCTGTGCCGGCGAGCAGGGCGTTGTTGATAAGGGCAGCTATAAAATTGATACCCGGCGCCAGGCGCAGGCGGCTTATCCGCGCGTCAAAGTGCTGGTTATCCACTATACCGCCGATGATTTTCACGGCTCGCTTTCAACGCTGACGGACAAAAACGTCAGTTCGCATTACCTGATCCCCGATAAACCGCCGCTCTCGGGAGGCAAACCGGTTATCTGGCAACTGGTGCCGGAAAGCGAACTGGCCTGGCATGCGGGGATAAGTTTCTGGCGTGGCGCGACCCGCATCAATGACACTTCTATCGGCATTGAGCTTGAGAATCAGGGCTACAGCCGTCACGGTGATGTGAAGCAGTTTTATCCGTTTAACGCTCCGCAAATCGAGGTGCTGGAAAAGCTCGCCAAAGAGATTATCGGGCGTTATCACATTGCGCCGCAAAACGTGGTCGCCCACGGCGATATTGCCCCGCAGCGTAAAGTCGATCCCGGTCCGCTTTTCCCCTGGCAGCAACTGGCGGAAAAAGGCATTGGCGCATGGCCCGATGCTGCGCGAGTGGCGTTTTATCTTAATGGCCGCGATCCGTACGAGCCGGTGGACAGCGCAAGCCTGCTGGATTTGCTGTCGCGCTACGGTTATCAGGTTAATGCGGGCATGACGGAAGCCGAACAGCGGCGGGTGATTAGCGCCTTCCAGATGCACTTCCGTCCGGCGCTGTACAACGGCGTGGCGGATGCGCAAAGTCAGGCTATTGCTGAAGCCCTGCTGGAGAAGTACGGGCAGGGCTGATGGGCTTATCGATGCAGGGTGCCGTGGTCTTTGAGCCACAGCGCAGTGCGGCGAATCCCTTCATCGAGCGTGACGACAGGCTGGTAGCCCAGTTCGTTTTCAGCACGCGTTGTATCCAGCGTTAAATCAAAATTCAGCTTTGATACGCCGTAGTGCGTGAGCGCCGGTTCCCTGGCGGCTTTGTTGCCGAATTTTTCCATGCCGCGGGCGATCATATCCAGCATTGGATAGGGCACGGAGCGGATACGGCATTTGATATCCAGGTCGTCAATCAGCTTCTGTACGATGGTGCGCAGCGGGCGGGCTTCCATATTGGTGATGTTATAGGCACGGCCGGAAGGCAGCGCGTCGCGCTCAGAGGCAAGCCACATGGCGTGGACGGCGTTTTCCAGATAAGTCATATCAACCAGCGCATCGCCCCCGCGCGGCAGTAAAATGCTGCCGTAATGACGCATCATCTGCACCAGCCGCGGGAAAAAGACTTTATCGTGAGGCCCGAAAAGGCTTTGCGGACGCAAAATCGTAAAGCGCGTATGCGGGTTGGCCTGCGCCAGGAGCTGAATCACTTCTTCGCTTGCCGCCTTGCTGCGTGCAAATTCGTTCGCGAAGCGTACGGGGCGGAAGTCCTCGCTGATATTGCGATGGTGATGATAATCAAAATAGAGCGAAGGCGAGGAGATATGAATAAAGTTGCGCACGCCCCAGGCAACGGCCCATTCGCCCAGACGGCGGGTTGCGCGCACGTTGGCAAGATCGAAGGCTTCTTGTGTGCCCCAGGGAGAGGTAAAGCTTGAACAGTGCCATAGCGTGTCGACGCCGGCCAGCATCACTTTCGCCTGCGAGGAGACGAGTTCGGTCAGGTCTGCATGAACAAACTCGGCGCCCATTTTTTCCAGCAGTTTGCCCATGGCCTCGTTGCGGCCTGTGGCTCGAACGCTGATACCTTTCGCACGTAAGTATTCGACCGCGTTTCGGCCTAAACCGCTGGTGGCGCCCGTAACCAGTACCTTCATGTAGACCAACTCATTTTGATTGAGATTAACGCGGGCATTTTTCCGTGAAATGGCAGCGCTTGCAATGGGTAGACGTTAAGAATAAGAACTAATGATGGCCTTTGTTCGCAGATTGCTCTGCCAGGCGGCATATCCGCCGCGCCATTCCCCGGAAAATGAACAGATGTGCCGGGATCATCACCAGCCAGTAAAAAAGCCCGGCGGTGCCGTGAGGATGCCACCAGGCGCGGACATCCAGCGTTCGCTTATCGCCTTTGTCGTGCAAAGTGAAAGTCAGACGCCCAAGGCCGGGCGCTTTCATGCCAAACAGCAGCGCCAGCTCCTTTTGCGGCTCGACAATAATGACCTTCCAGCTATCCACCGTGTCGCCCACTTCAAGCATCGGGCGCGCAGGGCGTCCTTTAGCGAGCTTATGCCCAATCAGCAGATCCATAAATGCGCGGGTCCGCCAAAGAATATTGCCAAAAAAGTAACCTTCTTTGCCGCCGAGCTGATTCACCACTTTCCATAGTTCTGCAAGGCTTGCGCTGGTTTGCATCGTACAACCGGCCTGTTTGGGAAAATAACCGTATTCCGGGCGCCAGCGGGCATGCGCCTGGGCGTCGTATCCCCAGTCCTGCGAGTTTGCCAGCTTATTTTCTTCGCTAAGGGTTGCCCGAACGGCGTCATCAAAAGTGAGAAGCCGCTGTGGAATAAGCGCATGCAGCTCGCGATCGTTTGCCAGAAGATCGTGTTTCAGCCCCTGGATCAGCGCCTTGGCGATTGTCGGGGGTACTGAGGTGATCACATTCAGAAACCAGACGGAGATCCAACTGGTTGGCAACGGAACAGGAATCAGCGGACGATAGCGGCCGCTGATTGCCATAAAGCGTTCAAACTGCTGTTGATAGCTGAGCACTTCTGGCCCGGCGGCCTCGAATATTCGGCTTTCCTGCGCGGGATGTTCAAGTAACGCGACGAGATAATAAAGCAGATTTTCCAGCGCGATGGGCGTGGTGCGCGAACGTACCCAGCGCGGCGGCGTTAAAACCGGCAGGTTATAAATCATATCGCGCATCACCTCGAACGCTGCTGAACCCGCCCCGATAATGATTCCGGCGCGTAATTCGGTTACCGGCACGCCGGAGTCGCGCAGAATATCCGCCGTAAGCTGGCGAGCGCGCAGATGATCGGAGCTTCGATCGCCGTCTGGCGCCTGTAAGGAACTCAGGAAAATGATTTGTTGAACAGGCTGTTCAGCAAGCGCGTCGCGCAGATTAAGCGCGGCCTGGCGCTCATGGGCGACAAAATCCGGCCCGTCGCCCATGCTGTGAACCAGGTAATAAAGCGTGTGCACGCCTTCGAGCAGCGCCGGAAGGCGGTGCGGCCATTGTAAATCAATGTGGCGGCATTCAACGCCTGGCCATTGCTGCTTCTTCAGCCACTCAACGCGGCGGGCAGCGGCGACAACGTGATGTCCGGCTTTGATTAGCTCAGGCACCAGGTGTTGACCAATGTAGCCGCTTGCGCCGAGCACCAGAATCCTTTGTGGCTGTGTCATCGTCCCTGAGCCTCAGCTACTGCTGCGTGAAGGCGCGCCAGTGGCTAACCACTTCGGCGAGCTGTTCGCGGCTAACGTCGAGGTGAGTGACCAGGCGGGTAATGGGCCCGGCGCTCATTAATACGCCGCGCTCGCGCATGTATTTACCCAGGGATTCCGCCTGTTCCACGGGAACGCGCACAAAGACCATATTGGTATCCTGACGCGTCACATCCACGCCGATTTCGCGTAGCTCACCGGCAAGCCAGTGCGCGTTTTCGTGATCTTCGCGTAAGCGTTGCACATTGTTTTCCAGCGCGTACAGGCCTGCCGCTGCCAGAATTCCGGCCTGACGCATCCCGCCGCCGACCATTTTACGCCAGCGCGTCGCGCGTTTGATGTAGTCATGGCTGCCGACCAGCAGCGAGCCAACCGGGGTGCCGAGCCCTTTGGAAAGACAAATGGTGAAGGAATCGCAGTAACGCACGATCTCTTCAAGCTGGCAGTCGTAAGCGACTACCGCGTTAAAAATACGCGCGCCATCGACATGGAGCGCGAGGTTATGTTTGCGGGTAAACTCCCACGCCTGCTGTAAATACTCGCGCGGCAGAACTTTGCCGTTGTGGGTATTTTCAAGGCTTAATAATTTAGTACGGGCGAAGTGAATATCGTCGGGTTTGATTTTCGCCGCGACTTTATCCAGCGGCAGAGAGCCGTCCTGATTAGCCTCAATGGGCTGAGGCTGGATGCTGCCCAGCACGGCGGCACCGCCTGCTTCGTAGAGATAATTATGCGCGAGCTGGCCGACGATATACTCTTCGCCGCGCTCGCAGTGGCTAAGCAGAGCGACAAGATTTGCCTGGGTGCCGGTTGGTAAAAACAGAGCGGCTTCTTTACCGCTGATTTTTGCGGCATAAGCCTGTAATTCGTTAACCGTTGGGTCATCGCCATAAACGTCATCGCCGGTTGGCGCGGCCATCATTTTTTCAAGCATGGCTTTGGACGGACGGGTTACGGTGTCGCTGCGCAGATCTATCACGGGGGAACCTCATTAATATCCACAGTAAGCCTCTGTTTTACCGGAACCAGTTGGTTTTCGCCAGTTCGATAACTTCATCACCGCGCCCGCTAATAATCGCGCGCAGCATATACAGGCTGAACCCCTTTGCCTGCTCCAGTTTGATTTGCGGCGGGATAGCCAGTTCTTCTTTCGCGACGACCACATCAACCAGCACCGGGCCGTCAATGCTGAAGGCGCGCTGGAGAGCGTTATCGAGGTCTGCTGAGTTCTCAACGCGAATACCGGTAATGCCGCAGGCGTTGGCGATATTCGCAAAGTTAGTCTTGTGCAGGTCGGTGCCGTCCGTCAGATAGCCGCCCGCTTTCATCTCCATCGCCACAAAACCCAGCACGCTGTTGTTGAATACCACGATTTTGACGGGCAGCTTCATCTGCGCAACGGAGAGAAAATCACCCATTAGCATGCTAAAACCTCCGTCGCCGCACATAGCCACCACCTGGCGATTCGGCGCGGTGGCCTGCGCGCCCAGCGCCTGAGGCATGGCGTTAGCCATTGAACCGTGCGTGAAGGAACCGAGCAGGCGGCGTTTGCCGTTCATTTTCAGATAGCGTGCGGCCCAGACGGTCGGCGTTCCCACATCGCAGGTGAAAATCGCATCCTCAGCGGCGTATTGACTGATTTGCTGCGCAACGTATTGTGGATGGATGGGCTTGCCTTCGTCGCTTGCCTGCGCCAGTTCGTCCAGACCTTCACGCGCTTCGCGATAGTTATCCAGCGCTTTGTCGAGGAAGCTGCGATCGGTTTTTTCTTCCAGTAGCGGAAGCAGGGCGCTCAGCGTGGCTTTAATATCCCCCACCAGCGCCATGTCGACTTTGCTGTGCGCGCCGATGCTGCCGGGGTTGATATCAATCTGAATGATTTTCGCATCCGTTGGATAAAAAGCGCGATACGGGAACTGGGTGCCGAGCAGGATAAGCGTGTCGGCGTTCATCATGGTATGAAAGCCCGATGAGAAGCCGATAAGCCCGGTCATGCCAACGTCGTAAGGATTGTCGTATTCGACGTGTTCTTTGCCGCGCAGCGCGTGAACGATTGGCGCTTTTAGCGTTGCGGCAAACTGCACTAATTCTTCATGAGCGCCAGCACAGCCGCTGCCGCACATTAGCGCGATGTTATCGTTGTAGCGCAGCAGTTGAGCAAGTTTTTTCAGTTCGTCATGTTGCGGGACAATGACAGGCCGCGGGGCGGGATACCAGTGCGTCGTTGCGGTTTCAGGCGCGGGTTTCAGCGCCACGTCGCCGGGAAGAACCACGACCGAAACACCGCGGTTCAGCACCGCTTTGCGCATGGCAATCGCCAGCACCTGCGGGATTTGTTCCGGGGATGACACCAGCTCGCAGTAATGGCTGCATTCGCGGAACAGCTCCTCAGGATGCGTCTCCTGGAAATAACCGCTGCCGATTTCGCTTGAGGGAATATGTGCGGCGATAGCCAGCACGGGGACACGGTTGCGATGGCAGTCGAACAGTCCGTTGATCAGATGAAGGTTGCCTGGCCCGCATGAACCCGCGCAGACGGCCAGCTCGCCCGTCAGATGCGCTTCGGCGCCTGCGGCAAAAGCGGCTACCTCTTCGTGACGCGTGGGCATCCAGTCAATGGTTCCCATACGGTTCAGGCTGTCGCTGATGCCGTTGAGGGAGTCGCCGGTCACGCCCCAGATGCGTTTCACTCCTGCGCTTTCAAGTGTTTTTGCCAGATAAGCGGCTACGGTCTGTTTCATCGGTTCTCCTTGTCACGATTCAGTTACCGTTAACAAGCTTAGTCAATGAAAGAGAAGACGCCGGACAGAAAGTGCCACCCGGAGGCCGGGTGGCATGTTTTATATCAAGCCAGAACCAAATCGCTCTTCGGATGACACGAGCAGGCCAGAACGTAACCGCTGGCGATTTCGGCCTCGGTCAGCGTCATGGTGCTGCTTACGGTGTAATCCCCGGATTCGATTTTGGTTTTACAGCTCCCACAAACGCCAGCTCTACAGGCGGCGTTAACCGGTACGCTGTTGCTTTCCAGCGCCGCCAGCAGCGTGCTGCCAACAGGTGCGTAGAATTCGCGCATCGGTTTTAGCGTGGTGAATTTCAGTCCGCTGTCCACAGGCCTGGCGACAGGCGTGAAAAACTTTTCGCTATAGAACTCGGTTACGCCGAGCGCTTTCACCTCTTTTTCCACCAGATCCATGTAAGGCGCAGGGCCGCAGGTCATGACGGTACGCGAGGAAATATCCGCAACCGTTTCCAGAATTTCACGCGTCAGTCGCCCGGGGATAAACCCGTGAATTGCGTTGTTTTCTGCCACCAGCGTGACCGGATAGCTGCGCCACTCGTCGGCAAAAATAACGTCTTGCGGTGAACGGACATTGAAAATCACCTGCACGTCCGCCTGCGGGCGATGTTTTGCCAGCCAGCGACGCATCGACATGATCGGCGTGACGCCGCAGCCCGCCGCCATCAGCAAATAGCGGTCGGAGGACAGATTTTCACAGGTAAATTCGCCCAGGCCTTCAGAAAGCCAGAGATAATCGCCTGGTTTTACTTCCTGCGTCAGCCAGCCGGAACCAACGCCATCCTCGATACGACGAATAGTCAGCGTAACGAACGGGCTGAGTCCCGGCGTGGAAGAGATTGTATAAGCGCGCAGCGTTTCGTCGCTGTTGCGAATACTCACCAGCGCATACTGACCGGCTTTATAAGGATAGAAGTCGTGATTTATCAGCGACAGCGTCCAGACGTCCGGCGTTTCCTGGTGAATGTGATGTACCTGCATGCGGTACGGGCACAGTGGCGTTGGCATGGTCATGGCTGCTCCTTACGCGCTCATCAGTTGTTTGATGTCGTCTTCAACGGTGGTGATGGCGCGCAGGCCAAATTTCTCGTTGAGGACGGCCAGCAGATTTGGCGTGAGGAAGCCAGGCGCGGTTGGGCCCGTTACGATATTGGTTACGCCCAGCGACAGCAAGGTTAGCAGCACAACAATCGCTTTTTGCTCAAACCAGGACAGCACCAGGCTTAGCGGCAGGTCGTTCACGCCACAGCCAAGTTTTTCAGCAAGCGTCACCGCCAGAATAATAGCGGAGTAGGAATCGTTGCACTGGCCGGCATCGATAAGGCGCGGCAGGCCTTCAATGTTGCCGAAGTCCAGCTTGTTGAAACGGTATTTACCGCAGGCCAGCGTCAGGATCAGGCAGTCTTTCGGCACGCTGGTGGCAAAGTCGGTGAAATAGCTGCGCTCGCCGCGTTCGCCGTCGCAACCGCCGACCAGGAAGATATGACGCAGTTTTTCGCGGCTCACCAGATCAATCAGCGTATCGGCGGCGCCCAGCAGAGTCTGGCGGCCAAAACCGACGGTGATGAGGTGTTCGATTTCGCTGTACGGGAAGCCAGCCATCTGCTGCGCTTGTTTAATCACCGGCGCGAAGTCATCGCCTTCAAGATGGCTAACGCCCGGCCAGCCGACGATGCTGCGCGTCCAGATACGGTCTGCATAGGAGCCCACTTCCGGGTTGATGATGCAGTTTGACGTCATCACGACCGGGCCCGGGAAGCGGGCGAACTCGGTCTGCTGATTCTGCCAGCCGCTGCCGTAGTTGCCGACCAGATGCTTGAATTTACGCAGTTCAGGATAACCGTGAGCAGGCAGCATTTCGCCGTGGGTAAAGACGTTTACGCCCGTGCCTTCGGTTTGCTCCAGCAGGTTGTAGAGATCTTTAAGATCATGGCCGGAAATCAGAATGCATTTACCCGCAACCGGACGTACATTGACCTGTGCCGGGGTAGGGTGACCGTATTTAGTGGTTTCGCCGTGATCGAGAATGCTCATCACTTTGAAGTTCATCTGGCCGATTTCCATAGAGCAGTCGAGCAGCGCACCCATATCCGCAGGCCAGGTGCCGAGCCACGCCATAATTTTATGGTACTGAGCGTAGATATCGTTGTCGTACTGGCCGAGCACGTGAGCGTGTTCCATATAGGCCGCCGCGCCTTTCAGGCCGTACAGACAAAGCAGGCGCAGACCCAGGATATCTTCGCCGATTTCCGCTTTGTCGCGGTTAGGCGCAAAGTCTGCCGCCTGGCGCTGCAATTCGCCTAAGTCATTGCTAATCAGTTGCAGGTCGGCCATTGGATTGTCGACTTTGATATCGGCGTTTGCGGCGAGCACGCGAGCTTTCAGGCTTTCGCGCAGGGCTATGGCTTCACGCGCGTAACCGACAATGCGTGGAGAATCGAAGTTAACGTTGGTGAGAGTTGAGAAGAAGGCGCGCGGCGCAAAGCTGTCGGCTTCATGGTCGATAATACCCGCTTCGCGAGCAGCGACAGCCCAGGCAGACAGGCCCTGTAAAGTGGCAATCAGCAGATCCTGCAGGTCCGAAGTTTCGGCAGTTTTGCCACACATCCCCTGCGCGTAAGAGCAGCCGTTGCCCGCTGGGGTGCGGATTGTTTGTTCACATTGCACACAAAACATAATCGTACCTTTTAAAGTTATATTTAAAATACATCTTTAAGGTTATGCCTCGGCCCGACGGGAGAAAAGGCCTTTTTACGGGAACTTAAAGCGAGATTGATTTAGCGCAAATTTGGCGGCAGGAATCTACCGCCAACGAGGTATCAGGAAGCGAAGAGTGCCATCAGTAGCGGAGTGAGCAGGCTGAGAATAAAGCCGTGCACGATAGCCGCAGGCACAATTTCCAGCCCGCCGCTGCGCTGCAGCACCGGCAGAGTGAAGTCCATTGAGGTAGCGCCGCAAAGTCCCAAAGCCGTAGAGCGGCTTTTAGCCACCAGTCCCGGTATCAGCATAATTGCCAGCAGTTCGCGGATGAGATCGTTAAAGAAGGTGGCGCTGCCGATAACCGGCCCGTAGGATTCGGTCATTAGAATGCCGGAAAGCGAATACCAGCCAAAGCCGGACGCCATCGCCAGACCGGTTTTAATGGGAAGGTCGAGAATAAAGGCATTTATTACACCGGCCGCCATTGAGCTGAGCACGACCACTACCGCAATAATCATACCGCGCCGGTTAAGCACGATCTGTTTTAGCGTCATGCCGCTGTTACGCAACTGGATGCCAACCAGAAGCAGCAGGAAAATCAGCGTATATTCGCTTGCTTCTGTGGCGTGCTGCAAAAAAGCCCAGCCTGTGAGCCCAAGCAGAAAACCTGCAACCACGACGAAGCAAAGCTTCAGTGATTCCAGCGCCATAGCGATTCGGGAAGGCAATTTTTCTTGCCGGTGGGCGTGATGCCAGGGCAGCGAACGCTCCAGCCACAAAAGAGCGGCGGCGTTGCACAACAAAATGACAGCCACGCTAACGGCGGAATAATGGAATATTGCCAGCAGATTGCTCGCCAGATTGTCGAGGAACGCAAGGCTAATCCCCATGAAGAACAGGATCACATAAACAATCCAGCTAAGCAGGCGATTAATGAGCTTTAAAAGGCTGGTTTGTTGCAGAGGGATAAGATAACCAACAATCAGCGGCACTAAAATAATTAACAATCCCGAAAACATGAGGCGGACAATCCTTGAGATAAAAAACGGCACAGCTCACACTACCCAAAGAAGTGAAGTGAGTAAAGTGATGTAAAAAGAGGATTTTTATGCAGGTATAAGCGTGCGCAAGCGGGGAGATTTTGTAGGGCGGGTAAGCGTTGCGCCACCCGCCGCTATTTTAAGGAGGGATGACGCGACTCGCTTATCCCTTCTACATGGAGAGATTAATTAGCTGCGTTTTTCCAGCAGGGTGCGGTAGATAACGCCGCCCAGAATACCGCCGATGACAGGCATTACCCAGAACAGCCATAGCTGTTGTAAAGCCCAGCCGCCCTGGAAAATAGCCACGGCGGTACTGCGTGCAGGGTTCACCGAAGTGTTAGTGACGGGAATGCTGATCAGGTGAATCAGCGTTAATGCCAGGCCAATAGCAACAGGCGCGAAACCTGCTGGCGCCATTTTGTCTGTTGCGCCGTGAATAACAATTAAGAAACCGCAGGTTAATACAATTTCAATAATAATCGCGGACAGCATGGAATAACCGCCAGGTGAATATTCACCGAAGCCATTAGAGGCAAAGCCGCTGGCTGCTGCGTCAAAACCAGTTTTACCGCTGGCGATTAAATAAAGGATGCCTGCGGCAATAATTCCGCCAATGACCTGAGCAATAATATAGCCCATTACATCTTTAAGCGGGAAACGACCGCCAGCCCATAATCCCAGCGTCACAGCCGGGTTGAAATGGCCCCCGGAAATATGACCTACGGCATAGGCCATTGTCAGAACGGTTAAACCGAACGCCAGAGCAACACCCGCAAATCCAATACCTAACTGGGGGAAAGCTGCTGCTAATACGGCGCTACCGCAACCACCGAATACCAGCCAGAATGTACCGAAGCATTCGGCTGCCAGTTTTCTAAACATAACCACCTCTGTGTGAAAAGAACAGTGAATCGCAACGAACAATTAATGCGTAATAACTTCACTGTTTTATTAACGTCATTGAGATCTGACGAAAAAGGATTAAAAATGCCGAAAAACATTAATAAGTTCGTCTACCCTGAGCCAGCGCAATATATACGGTTAAATTGATTTTAGGCAATGCGGGGTGAATCCTTTTCGGAATTTACTTCTAAAAAATATAAAAAAATTATGGATGACGCGAGAATTTTCCTGGATTAAAAAGGGCTTATTAGCCAGGTAAATCAGGTGAAATTGCCGCGGGTAAAATCGTACAAAGCCTGACGCCTAACCGCTATACTCGATTTATTGCCGCCTCTGGCACCTTAAGGACATGCAGTGGGTAACCCTGGAGGGTGTATGTTTCTCGAACGAGTTGAGATAGTTGGGTTTCGCGGCATTAATCGTCTGTCGTTGATGCTTGAACAAGATAACGTGCTAATTGGCGAAAACGCCTGGGGCAAATCGAGTCTGCTGGATGCGCTGACTCTGCTGCTCTCACCTAATGAATCCCTTTACCACTTCAGCCATGATGACTTCTATTTTCCTCCCGGAGATGTACTGGGGCGCGAGCATCATCTTCATATCGTGCTGACCTTCCGTGAGAGCGCGCCGGGACATTATCTGGGGCGAAGGTACCGTGGGCTTGCACCGGTATGGATTGAAGGCAATGACGGCTATCGTCGCATTATGTATCGCCTTGAAGGCGAGCTGGCGGATGACAAGACGGTGCTGACGCTACGCAGCTTCCTTGACCCGTTGGCAAAACCTCTCGCGCTTGAGGATATCGATGCGATTGCCCGGCAAATTACCCGGCTCAATCCTGTCCTAAGGCTGCGCGATGCGCGTTTTATGCGCCGTTTACGTAACGGCAGCGTGCCGGATATGCCGGCAACGGAAATGACCGCCCGCCAGTTGGATTTCCTGGCGCGTGAACTGGTTTCACGGCCGCAAAACCTCACGGATTCCCAGCTACGGCAGGGACTTTCCGCCATGGTGCAATTACTGGAACATTATTTTTCTGAGCAGGGAGCCGTTGCTCATCAGCGCCTGCTGCGCCGCCGTTCGCATGATGAACAACGTAGCTGGCGTTATCTCGATATCATCAACCGAATGATCGACAAGCCTAATAGCCGTACGCACCGCATGATCCTGCTGGGGATGTTTTCCACGCTGCTGCAGGCGAAAGGCTCGGTGGCGCTGGATAAAGATGCGCGTCCGCTGCTGTTGGTGGAAGATCCGGAAACCCGGTTGCACCCCATCATGCTTTCCGTAGCCTGGCACCTGCTGAATTTGCTGCCGCTGCAAAAAATCACCACCACTAATTCCGGCGAACTGCTGTCGCTCACGCCGGTGGAACAAGTTTGTCGACTGGTGCGCGAGTCTTCCAGAGTTGCCGCATGGCGGCTCGGTCCCGGCGGTATGAACGCGGAAGACAGCCGCCGCATTGCCTTCCATATTCGCTTTAATCGTGCCTCGTCTCTTTTTGCCCGCTGCTGGTTGCTGGTTGAAGGGGAAACGGAAGTCTGGGTGATGAACGAGCTGGCGCGCCAGTGCGGCCACCATTTCGATGCTGAAGGGGTAAAGGTCATTGAGTTTGCCCAGTCCGGACTTAAACCGCTTATTAAATTCGCGCGCAGAATGGGAATCGAATGGCACGTGCTTGTTGACGGTGACGAAGCAGGTAAAAAATACGCCGCCACCGTTCGCGGGCTGCTGGAGAATGACAGGGATCAGGAGCGTGAACATCTCACTGCGTTACCGGCAATGGATATGGAACACTTTATGTACCGGCAGGGATTTTCGGATGTTTATCATCGCGTGGCGCAGATTCCCGAGAATGTGCCGATGAATATGCGTCGCATCATTATTAAAGCGATTCATCGCTCGTCCAAGCCGGATCTCGCTATTGAAGTGGCAATGGAAGCAGGGCGACGCGGTGTGGAAGCCGTGCCTTCTTTGTTACGTAAAATGTTCTCGCGTGTTTTATGGCTGGCGCGAGGCCGGGCGGACTAAAACTGGCTGGCGATACTTTCAACCATGTCGCCCAGTAACGAATAACGACGGCGATATTCGGCGCGTTTTTTGCTGGCGATATCTTCCAGCGGCTTACGCGCCACTTCGCCTGGCATCCTGAAATATCCGTCAGCCAGCAATTCACCTTTCATCGACAGCCAGAAGCTGTCGTAATCCGCATGCAGCTTATCTTGTTTCTTCTTCTGGTAGCGCCATGAGCGATAGATGTGCGTGCTGTTGCTGACTGCCAGGATTTGCCGGGCGTCGAGGTGCTGGGCCAACTGACAGGCGGCTTCAAGCAGCAGACGTTTGGGGAATAGCCCATGGCAGGCTTTTGTTGCGTTTTGAATAGCGTCATGCGGCACCCAGGATTTTGCGCCCTGCAGGCCGCCGATAAACAGCGTCGTTTTACCCCGGTAATGGCACAGGGTAAACGTCAGTTCCGCAAGGGCCGTGCCTTCCTCGTTAAGCATGACAAGCGTTGCTTCACCTTCTTTATCCAGATTAGAAATTGCGCAGAAATCAATGGAATATCGGGATTCATCTTTACCCACAAGCTGCGCCAGGCGCGCGCCTTTCTGCGTAAGATGGTCGCGCAGCAGTTTTTCGGGCATACGCTGATTCAGCGTATGGTAATGGAAACACAATGCATTCAGGGTATCCTTGCGGTTAAAATTCACCGAAAGGTAAGGGCGATGCAGGCGGCACGGCAGGCCAGGTTGGACATGGAGCAACTCATCCAGCAAAGGTTGTTGAGCGAGTTTCGACAGCAGTTGGCCCGTGGTAAAAGCTGAAGCCAGAGAACGCAGCATAAATTTTCGGCGATAGGCCGAATCGCGCCAGGCGTCGCCGGGCTGTTGCAGCCCTTTTGCTAATGATAAAAACAGTTGCCAGCCATTTTGCGGCATGGTTGTTGTCACCTGGTTTACGGCAATCTGCGACATAATAAGTACCCGGTTTGCGATGGAGAGGTCTATTCCACCATTCGTAACCTCAACCAAAGTTCAATCAGAACAGGCGCTACGGCGGGCTTTCTACGTTTGTTGATACTTTGTTTAACTGCGCATTTTTTTTCAGGATACCTATGAGATTTAAGGGAAAAATTAAAAAACGCTATGGGTTGCTCGCGCTGCTGGCGCTGATGTTTGCGATATGGCTATGGCAGTTTCTCAATGCGCCCACGCCGACTTATCAGACCATGATTGTGCGCAAGGGCTCGCTTGAGCAAAGCGTGCTGGCAACCGGTAAGCTTGACGCTTTACGTAAGGTTGACGTCGGTGCGCAGGTCAGCGGACAGCTAAAAACGCTGTCGGTGAACATCGGCGACAAGGTGAAAAAGGATCAACTGCTGGGCGTTATCGATCCTGAACAGGCGCAGAACCAGATAAAAGAAGTGGAAGCGACGCTTATGGAGCTTCGTGCTCAGCGCCGTCAGGCCCAGGCGCAGGCCAGGCTTGCGCAGGTAACTTTACATCGTCAGCAGGAGCTTGCGAAAACCCAGGCCGTGTCTCGCCAGGATCTGGATACTGCGGCGACAGATTTGGACGTTAAGCTTGCGCAAATCAGCACTATTGATGCACAGATTCAGCGTAACCAGGCCTCACTCGATACCGCAAAAACCAACCTGGACTTCACGCGAATCGTGGCGCCGATGGCCGGTGAAGTGACGCAGATAACCACCCTTCAGGGGCAAACGGTGATTGCAGCCCAGCAGGCGCCGAATATCCTTACTCTCGCCGATCTGAGCACCATGCTGGTAAAAGCCCAGGTATCAGAAGCCGACGTCATCCATCTCAAGCCGGGCCAGAAAGCCTGGTTTACCGTGCTGGGCGATCCGCTGACTCGCTACGAAGGCAAGCTAAAAGATATTCTGCCGACGCCGGATAAGGTCAACGATGCGATTTTTTATAACGCGCGTTTCGAAGTGCCAAATCCACAAGGCGTGCTGCGTCTGGAAATGACCGCGCAGGTCCATATTCAGTTAGGCGGAGTGAAAGATGTTTTAACCATACCGCTTGCAGCCCTGGGCGAGCCCGTAGGCGATAACCGCTACAAGGTCACCGTGCTGCGCAACGGTGAAACCCGTGAACGCGAAATCACTATCGGTATGCGTAACGACACGCAGGTTCAGGTCGCGACGGGCCTGGAAGAGGGCGAAGAAATTGTCACTGGTAAGTCTTCCGGCGGGAGCGCTCAATGACAGCGCTGCTTGAGCTGAAGGATATTCGCAGAAGTTATCCGTCGGGTGACGAGCAGATTGAGGTGCTCAAAGGCGTCAGTATTACCATTGAAGCGGGTGAAATGGTGGCGATTGTCGGCGCTTCTGGTTCGGGCAAATCCACGCTGATGAATATTCTTGGCTGTCTGGATAAGCCCTCCAGCGGCAGCTACAACGTTGCGGGTGTCGACACTGCGTCGCTCAATAGCGACGAACTGGCGACCTTACGTCGTGAACATTTTGGTTTTATCTTCCAGCGCTATCATTTGCTTTCACACCTGAATGCGACGCAAAACGTGGAGGTTCCGGCCGTGTACGCAGGGACGGCCCGCGTGTATCGCCAGCAACGCGCTCGTGCATTGTTGATGCGGCTGGGCCTTGCGGAACGGGTGGATTATCTGCCTTCACAGCTTTCCGGCGGCCAGCAGCAGCGCGTCAGTATTGCTCGCGCATTGATGAACGGCGGGCAGGTGATACTGGCTGATGAACCTACCGGCGCGCTCGATACCCACTCTGGCGAAGAGGTAATGGCAACCCTTAAGCAACTGCGCGAGCAGGGGCATACGGTAATTATCGTCACGCACGACCCGCTGGTTGCGGCACAGGCACAGCGCATCATTGAAATTCGCGATGGTGAGATCATCAGCAATCCACCGCCGCTATCTCAGGCCGTTAAACCAAAAGGCGATGCGAATTCTCGCCCGACGATCTCTGCATTCCGACAAACCCTCAGCAGTTTTCGCGAAGCCTTTGCTATGGCGTGGCTGGCACTGGCGGCGAACAAAATGCGTACGCTGCTTACGATGCTGGGCATCATTATTGGTATCGCTTCGGTGGTGTCGATTGTGATTGTCGGCGATGCGGCGAAGCAACTGGTGCTGGAAGATATTCGCTCTATCGGTACGAACACGATAGATGTCTATCCCGGTAAAGACTTCGGGGATGACGATCCGCAATATCAGCAGGCGCTGAAATACACCGATCTGGCCGCCATTGGGCAGCAGCCGTGGGTGGAGTCGGCGACGCCGTCTATTTCAAGCAATCTGCGTCTGCGTTATGGCAACGTGGATGCCGCGGCGAGCGTTAACGGCGTGAACGGGCAATATTTTAACGTTTACGGTATGACGATGAGCCAGGGCACAACTTTCAACGATGAGCAGCTTAACGGGCGCGCTCAGGTGGTGGTGCTGGACAGCAACAGCAAGCGGCAGCTATTCCCGAACAAGGTGAATGTGATTGGGGAAGTGATTCTGGTTGGAAACATGCCTGCAACCGTGATTGGCGTGGCGGAAGAAAAACAGTCGATGTTTGGCAGCAGTAAAGTGCTCCGCGTCTGGCTGCCCTACAACACTATGGCAGGACGCGTGATGGGGCAGAGCTGGCTTAATACCATTACGGTTCGCGTGAAAGAAGGATACGACAGCCATGAGGCGGAGCAGCAGCTCAACCGCATGCTGGCACTGCGCCACGGTAAGAAGGATTTTTTCACCTACAATATGGATGGCCTGTTGAAAACCGCTGAAAAGACCACACGTACTCTTCAGTTGTTCCTCACTTTAGTCGCGGTGATATCACTGCTGGTGGGCGGGATTGGCGTAATGAATATTATGCTGGTGTCGGTAACAGAAAGAACCAAAGAGATCGGCATCCGCATGGCGGTTGGCGCCAGGGCAAGCGACGTTTTGCAGCAATTTTTGATTGAAGCTGTTCTGGTTTGTCTGGTGGGAGGAGCGCTGGGGATTTCACTCTCGCTGCTGATTGCTTTTACGCTTGGGCTCTTTTTACCCGGCTGGCAGATTGGCTTTTCGCCGATGGCGTTGCTTACCGCATTTGCCTGTTCTACGGTAACGGGCGTGCTCTTTGGCTGGCTGCCCGCCCGCAATGCAGCGCGCCTTAATCCGATTGACGCGCTGGCGCGCGAGTAGTAAAGGTTAGGGCTTGCGATAAAAATGCCAGCCGCAGGGGCTGGCATTTTGACTTGAGGATGTACACAATAAAACAGAAGGTCTTAAGCGACCGCCGCTTCTGCTTCGAGTGGGACGATAAGGCTGGCGTGATTGCCTTTTGGTCCCTGATGCACATCAAACCTGACAACTTGCCCGGCTTTTAGCGTTCTGTAACCATCCATCTGGATGGTGGAGTAATGAGCGAAGATGTCTTCGCCGCCGCCTTCAGGGCAGATAAACCCGAACCCTTTGGCGTTATTGAACCATTTAACTGTACCCGTTTCCATGCTTCTACATCCTTCGTAAATCTTATTAGTGAGATGGAATGAACCGGTGGGTAAGGGCGGGCTGTTCAAAACCTCGCCAACTCACGCTTGTACAATGTAGATAATTTAATCACTGCGTCAAGCGTTGAGGCGGGGGTTATGGACGAAAATGAGTCAAAAATTTGAAGCAGTTAACGCTATTGCGATTAATGTGACGCAGCTCGCGCGAAGGCAAAATCATCACTTTTTTACACAATTAGTTGCAGTAGCCAAAAGCGTATTACACTCAACCTAAGGGCCTCGTCTGGTAAACGTCAGACGAATAAACATGATGACGATTCGCAATGGGTAAGACGAACGACTGGTTAGACTTTGACCAATTGGTGGGAGATAAACTGCGCGAAGCGCTAAAACCCCCCTCTATGTATAAAGTTATGTTAATGAACGATGACTACACGCCGATGGAATTTGTTATTGACGTGCTGCAAAAGTTCTTTTCTTATGATGTAGAGCGAGCCACACAATTGATGCTCACGGTTCACTATCAGGGTAAGGCCATCTGTGGCATCTTTACTGCAGAAGTGGCGGAAACCAAAGTAGCGTTGGTGAACCAGTATGCCAGGGAGAACGAGCATCCTTTGCTGTGTACGCTAGAACAGGCCTGAAGAAGGCAAAAATTTGGGGGAGGTGCCTATGCTCAATCAAGAACTGGAACTCAGTTTAAACATGGCTTTCGCCAGAGCGCGCGAGCACCGACATGAGTTTATGACCGTCGAGCATTTGTTACTGGCTTTGCTCAGTAACCCGTCGGCCCGCGAAGCGCTGGAAGCGTGTACCGTGGATCTGGTGGCGCTGCGTCAGGAACTCGAAGCCTTCATCGAACAAACCACACCGGTGCTGCCGGCCAGTGAAGAAGAGCGTGATACTCAACCTACGCTCAGTTTCCAGCGTGTCCTGCAGCGTGCGGTGTTCCACGTCCAGTCTTCTGGCCGCAGTGAAGTAACAGGCGCGAACGTGCTGGTTGCTATCTTTAGCGAACAGGAGTCCCAGGCGGCTTATCTGCTGCGCAAACACGAAGTAAGCCGTCTTGATGTAGTGAACTTCATCTCCCACGGCACGCGTAAAGACGAGCCAAATCAGGCTCCGGGTTCAGAAAATCCGGTCAATGAAGAGCAGGCAGGCGGGGAGGAACGTATGGAAAACTTCACCACCAATCTCAACCAGCTTGCGCGCGTGGGCGGTATCGATCCGCTGATTGGCCGCGATAAAGAGCTGGAGCGGGCTATTCAGGTGCTTTGCCGCCGCCGTAAAAATAACCCGCTGCTGGTGGGCGAATCGGGCGTGGGGAAAACAGCAATTGCCGAAGGGCTCGCCTGGCGTATCGTGCAGGGCGACGTTCCGGAAGTCATGGCCGATTGCACTATCTACTCGCTGGATATCGGTTCGCTGCTTGCCGGGACTAAATATCGCGGTGACTTTGAAAAACGTTTCAAAGCCCTGCTCAAACAGCTTGAACAGGATCAGAACAGCATTCTGTTTATTGATGAAATTCACACCATCATCGGCGCGGGCGCAGCCTCCGGTGGTCAGGTGGATGCAGCTAACCTCATCAAGCCGCTGCTTTCCGGCGGCAAGATCCGCGTTATCGGCTCCACGACCTACCAGGAGTTCAGCAATATCTTCGAAAAAGACCGTGCGCTTGCGCGTCGCTTCCAGAAGATCGATATAACTGAGCCAAGCATTGAAGAAACCGTGCAGATCATCAACGGCCTGAAGACTAAATATGAAGCGCACCATGACGTACGTTACACCGCGAAAGCGATTCGCGCAGCCGTTGAGCTGGCGGTGAAATACATCAACGATCGTCATTTGCCCGATAAAGCTATCGACGTAATTGATGAAGCCGGTGCGCGCAGCCGCCTGATGCCGGTGAGCAAACGGAAGAAAACGGTCAACGTGGCGGATATTGAAACCGTGGTTGCCCGTATCGCCCGTATCCCGGAAAAAAGCGTGTCGGCAAGCGATCGCGACACCCTCAAAAATCTGGGCGACCGTCTGAAAATGCTGGTGTTTGGCCAGGATAAAGCCATCGAGGCTTTAACCGAAGCCATCAAGATGAGCCGTGCCGGGCTTGGGCACGACCATAAGCCAGTGGGCTCATTCCTGTTCGCCGGCCCAACCGGCGTGGGCAAAACGGAAGTGACGGTGCAGTTAGCCAAGTCGATGGGCATCGAACTGCTGCGTTTTGATATGTCTGAGTACATGGAGCGCCATACCGTGAGTCGCCTGATTGGCGCGCCTCCAGGCTATGTCGGTTTCGATCAGGGCGGTTTGCTGACCGATGCGGTTATTAAGCATCCGCATGCGGTTCTGCTGCTTGATGAAATCGAAAAAGCGCATCCGGATGTCTTTAACCTGCTGTTGCAGGTGATGGATAACGGCACGCTGACCGATAACAACGGACGCAAAGCTGATTTCCGCAACGTGATTCTGGTGATGACCACTAACGCCGGCGTGCGTGAAACCGAGCGTAAGTCTATTGGCCTGATTCGTCAGGACAATAGCACCGACGCCATGGAAGAGATCAAAAAGATCTTTACCCCGGAATTCCGCAACCGTCTGGACAACATTATCTGGTTTAACCATCTCTCAACCGAGGTGATTAATCAGGTGGTCGACAAATTTATTGTTGAACTGCAGGTACAGTTGGATCAGAAAGGTGTGTCTCTGGAAGTGAGTCAGGAAGCACGCGAATGGCTGGCTGAAAAAGGCTACGACCGTGCGATGGGCGCTCGTCCAATGACGCGTGTCATTCAGGATAACCTGAAAAAACCGCTCGCTAACGAACTGCTGTTTGGTTCACTGGTCGACGGCGGACAGGTGATTGTGGCGCTCGATAAAGACAAAGCCCAGTTGACCTACAACTTCGTTAGCGCTCAGAAGCATAAACCGGAAGCGGCGCACTAGCTTTTCCTGATGCAAAAAAAGGCCGGATAATATTATCCGGCCTTTTTATTAGGTATAACTCAGTCGCAGCGCCCGGCTACGACAGATAAAAACTGTTAACGACTACGGAAGACAATGCGGCCTTTGCTCAGGTCGTACGGGGTCAGCTCTACAGTGACTTTGTCACCCGTCAGGATGCGGATATAGTTTTTACGCATTTTACCGGAGATATGAGCGGTTACCACGTGCCCGTTTTCCAGCTCAACGCGGAACATGGTGTTAGGTAACGTATCAAGAACGGTACCCTGCATTTCAATATTGTCTTCTTTGGCCATCTAATCCTCGGGGGTATCACTACCATAGTTTGAACCGGCAAGATAATGCCGAAGTTCGCTTATCATGTAAAGAATTGTTGGTGAATTCACCAGCAAAGTGCATTGTGCACATTACCCATAAACCACGCGAAAGCTGCATAAAATGCGCTTACGACAAGGGGTGCGATGAGATAAACGAGGGATGTTCCCTTTAATTGCAATTCCCATACGGCGGCGGGGTAATGAGCAGAGTTCACTCTGCGGAGCTAATTATAACACCGTAGAATAAAATGTGCCGTAAACATTATGGGCCGGACAGGGTTTGTGGCACCCAACAATGTGAAACTAAGTGTTCAGAACGGAAATTCGCCAGATTACGGAGATAATCCCGGCGCGGGATTTCGATGGCCCCCAGGGATGCGGTATGGCTATTTAAAACCTGGCAATCAATTAACTTTCCGCCGTGGCGTAAAAAATGTTGGCAAAATACCAGCAGGGCGGTTTTAGAAGCGTTCTCACGGCGGCTAAACATTGATTCGCCGCAAAATAACGTTCCTTGAATAACGCCATACATTCCCCCGACTAATTCATCGCCTTCCCAGACCTCAACGGAATGCGCGTAGCCCAGTTCATGCAGCCGTGTATAGGCTTCCACCACATCCGGGGTGATCCACGTTCCTTCATTGCGGTCGTTGGCGCAGCCCGTGATCACTCTTTCAAAGGCGTGATTTAGCGTCACCTGCCAGGTAGAGCGGTTATGAAACCGCTTCATGCTGCGACTCAGGTGGAATTGCTGTGGAAAAAGCACCGCTCGCGGATCGGGAGACCACCATAAAATCGGGTCGCCTGGCGAGAACCACGGAAAAATGCCGCGCTGATACGCCATCAACAATCGGGCCGGACTCAAATCTCCCCCAAGCGCCAGCAACCCATTAGGTTCACGCAATGCGCCTTCCGGTGAAGGAAAGGCAATAGAGTCACGAGAAAGCTGTATCAGGCGCATGACTTTAACACTCCACCACGAAGCTCGTTGATTGATAATAGACTATGCGCAGGCGCTACAAACGCTGATGGAACTGGTAATAACGCCCACCCGTCGCCATCAATTCCGCGTGATTGCCAAGCTCTTTAATTTGCCCGTTGTCCATCACAATTATGCTGTCAAAATTCATCAGCCCGCGCAGGCGGTGAGTGACCATCAGAACGGTTTTTCCTGCTGTAACTTCCGCCAGTAAATCCAGGACCTGGCGTTCGGTTTCGGCATCCAGACCTTCAGTCGGTTCGTCGAGCAGCATCAGCGGCGCGTCATGTAATAATGCTCTGGCGATAGCAAGACGGCGCAGTTCGCCGCCGGAAAGCTGACGTCCCCCTTCGCCAAGCCAGCTATTGAGACCCGCATCAAGCAGGAGTTTTTCAAGCCCGACGCGCTCCAGCATTGTACTTAGCTGTTCGTCGCTTGCAGACGGCGCTGCCAGCAGCAGGTTATCGCGCAAGGTTGCGCTGAACAAATGAACGCGTTGCGGCACGACGCTTGTTGCTGCTCGTAGAGTGTTTTCATCCAGCTCGCTCAGCAGCTTGCCGTTGAACTGAATTTCGCCCTGCTGTGGATCCCAGGCTCGGGTCAGCAACTGCAGCAGCGTTGATTTGCCGCAGCCGGTACGACCCAGTATCGCAACATGCTGCCCGGCTTTTACGGCAAGGGTTACATCCTTCAGTGCGCTTTGCGGTTGCTTTGGATAGGTAAAACTGACCCGGTTAATTGCCACGGAAACCTGTCCGTGCGTTTCTGGCTCGCCCGTGGCAAAAGTGACTTCAGGCTGCTGGCTGGTAATTTGGGTCACCCGCAGCGCCGAGGCGATAACCTGCCCAAGATGCTGAAACGCACCGGTAACCGGGGCCAGCGCTTCGAAGGCCGCCAGCGCACAGAAGACAAACAGAGCGATGAGTGCGCCAGGAGACGTGTTGCCGCCTACACCCGCGGCCGCCATCCACAGCATGGCCACAACAGCCAGGCCGCCAATCAGCAGCATCACCGCTTGCGAAAGCGCCGTGAGTTCAGACTGGCGACGTTGCGCTTCATGCCAGCTAATTTCTGTAGCATCAAGCTGCTCGCGATAGCGCTTAGCGGCGCCGAAAATGGTTAATTCTGCGTGCCCCTGCAGCCAGGCAGTTAGCTGCTGACGATAACGTCCGCGGCTTACCGTCAGGGCTTCGCCGGTTGGTTTACCTGCGTAATAAAACAGCGGCGGGAGAAACAGTAGCGTGGCGAGCAGAATTGCGCCCAGCGTTAAAGCCAGATGGACATCCAGGAAGCTTAAGCCAAAGGTCACGACCACAATCACTACAAATGCCCCAACCAGCGGAGACATCACGCGCAAATACAGGTGATCGAGCGTATCCACATCCGCCACCAGGCGGTTGAGCAATTCGCCCTGACGAAAACGAGCCAGCCCGGCAGGAGAGAGCGGAAGCAGCTTGCTGAAGGTAAATACGCGCAAATGCTGCAATACGCGGAAGGTCGCATCGTGACTAACCAGTCGTTCAAAATAACGCCCGGCGGTACGAGTGATTGCCGCACCGCGCACGCCTGCGGCAGGCAGCATATAGTTAAAGCTGTAAATCCCGGCCACGCCAACCACTGCGGAGGCGGAAAGGAACCATCCGGAAAGGGTGAGCAGGCCTATGCTGGCCAGCAATGTCACGATCGCCAGCACGACGCCAAGCGAAAGCAACCAAATATGACGGCGATAAAGCGCCAGGTAGGGCAGTAAAGCGCGCATCAAATTTCCTCCTTGCGATTAGCCAACAGTTCGGCAAACGGGCCATCTGTTGCAGCAAGCGTCTGGAAATCACCTTGCTGAACGATTGCGCCGTCACGCATCACCCAGATGCTATCCCAGTCTGTGATGTAATCGAGTTGATGGGTTACCATCACGGTAGTTTGCCGGCGGGAAGCCTCGCCCAGCGCTTCCATAACCCGCTGTTCGCTGTGGGCGTCAAGGCTTGCGGCTGGCTCATCAAGAAGCAGTAGCTGCCCCGGAACCAATAGCGCACGAGCCACTGCAACGCGCTGCGCCTGGCCCACGGATAAACGAGCAGCCTGATCCCCTAATGGGGTATCAATGCCCTGCGGCAAAAGGGGTAGAAATTCGCTGACCGAGGCTTTGTCGAGCGCGGCATTTAAAGCAGCTTCATCAGCATCCGGAGCGGCGAGCAAAACATTCTCCCGCAGCGTTGCGGCAGGAAGCTGTGGGTTTTGTCCGACCCAGCTTAGTTGTTCGCGCCACCAGACGGGATCTAACTGTGAAAGCTCAACGCCGTTGACTCGCAGCTCGCCCTGATAGGGCAAAAAGCCGGATAAGACGTTCAGCAACGAGCTTTTCCCCGCGCCGCTCTGGCCGACAAGCACCACGCGTTGGCCTGCCTCAAGCGTAAAGGACAGCGGTCCTGCCAGTGGCTGGCCTTCCGTAGATAAAATCGTCAGATTTCGCGCTTCAACGGTTAATAAAGTAGCGCTATTAAGCTGGACGTTGCCTTTTTCTTGCCGATCTAAAGGTGCGTCAAGGAATGTCATCAGGCTATCTGCTGCGCCAACCGCCTGCGCTTTGGCATGATAAAACGTGCCTAAGTCGCGCAAAGGCAGGAAAAACTCCGGGGCGAGGATCAGCGTCAGGAAACCTGCAAACAGCGTAACGCCTGTACCGTAGTGACCGAAATTCAGTTCGCCCAGATACGAAAATCCGAAATAAACAGCGACCAGCGCGATGGATAGCGAAGCGAAAAACTCCAGCACGCCGGAGGAAAGAAACGCAAGACGCAACACTTCCATGGTGCGCTGACGAAAATCCTGCGAAGCCGCGCGAATATTTTCTGTCTCGGCCGCTCCCCGGTTAAACAAGCGCAGCGTTTCCATGCCTCGCAAGCGGTCAAGGAAATGGCCGCTCAGGCGTGCCAGCGCCTGGAAATTGCGGCGGTTGGCATCGGCCGCTCCCATTCCTACCATTGCCATAAACAGCGGAATCAAAGGCGCGGTGCCAAGCAAAATCAGCGCCGCTGCCCAATTGGAAGGGAAAATGGCGATAAGGATCAGCACCGGCACCATGACCGCCAGCGACATCTGCGGCAAATAGCGGGCGTAGTAGTCATGCATATCTTCGATTTGTTCGAGAACCAGCGTAGCCCAGCTTCCGACCGGCTTGCCCTGAATCCAGGCAGGTCCTGCATGATGCAGGCGATCGAGCACTTTGCGGCGGATTTCCTGGCGAATATGTTGCCCGGCATGAAAACCTACTTTCTCCCGCAGCCAAACCACCCATGCGCGCAGAATGAAAATAAGCACCAGCAGGATAAAAGGCAGCAACAAAGCTTCTCGCGGGATATTTTCCATGATCATGTGATCGAGCAGGCGGGCGAGGATCCAGGCCTGGGCGACAATCAGCAGTCCGCTCAACAGCCCTAAAATTCGTGACAGCCCAAGCCAGCGGCGGGAGAGAATACTTTGCTGTTTTAGCCAGCGGCTAAGTTCTTGTTGACGGGTTTTATTCATGGCATGCCAGTGCAGGTAGATAAAGGAATTATCAGGCAAAATTTGCTGGCATGTTACAACGAGGAGAAAAGAAAGGCGACCTATTAAGGTCGCCTTAGATGACGCAATAACTTACTTCTGCTGTTCGGCGAGGCCGTCCAGATAACGCTCTGCATCCAGCGCTGCCATACACCCGGTACCGGCAGAAGTGATTGCCTGGCGGTAGATGTGGTCCATGACGTCGCCAGCCGCAAACACGCCCGGGATGCTGGTTTGCGTAGCGTTGCCGTGAATGCCGGATTGCACTTTGATATAGCCGTTTTCCAGCTCCAACTGATCGGCAAAAATAGCCGTGTTCGGGCTGTGGCCGATAGCCACAAACAGACCCGCAACCACTAATTCTTCAGTCTGGTCGGTATTGTGGGTATCGCGCAGACGCAAACCGCTAACGCCCATTTGATCGCCCGTCACTTCATCAAGCGTTTTGTTGGTGTGCAGCACGATGTTGCCGTTTGCTACTTTATCCATCAGACGGTTAATGAGGATTTTTTCAGCGCGGAAGCTGTCGCGGCGGTGAATGAGATGCACTTCAGAGGCGATGTTTGCCAGATAAAGCGCTTCTTCCACTGCGGTATTCCCGCCGCCGATGACCGCGACCTTCTGGTTACGGTAGAAGAAACCATCACAGGTTGCGCAGGCAGAAACACCGCGCCCTTTGAAGGCTTCTTCGGAAGGCAAGCCGAGATAACGAGCGGAAGCGCCTGTTGCGATAATCAGCGCGTCACAGGTGTACTCGCCGCTGTCGCCCGTCAGGCGGAAGGGGCGGTTTTGCAGATCGACCTTGCTGATGTGGTCGAAGAGAATTTCAGTCTCGAATTTGGCTGCGTGCTCGTGCATGCGCTCCATCAATAATGGACCCGTTAGATCGTGCGGGTCGCCCGGCCAGTTTTCTACTTCGGTAGTAGTCGTGAGCTGACCACCTTTTTCCATACCGGTAATTAAAACTGGTTTCAGGTTGGCGCGAGCAGCATAGACCGCTGCGGTGTATCCCGCAGGGCCGGAGCCCAGAATAAGCAACTTACTGTGTTTAGCCGTGCTCATGAGATCCTCATTGAACGTTTGCTGACAATCGGGGGATTGTAGGGAATTTGGCGGGTTAAAAAAAGGTGCAGCGCCGATGTTAGAGAATAGTGTTAGCGATATGTGCAATAGCCGTGCTCAATCAAGCCGTTGAAAATGCCGTAAAAGCGCATAAGTACTCATCATTTAAGGCTAGTTAGTCACGGAGGTAAAGTGATGAATAATCGTCAAGTCCCCCTAATATCTGGCACGTTCCACTAAAAATAGATGTTTTGCTTTGACAATCCCCTAAGCATTTGCGAAAACATTCGAGGAAGAAAAAACATTTGGTGTGATTGTTTTAAAAACGTCACGCATACCTGATGCAAATTTACCGGGCGATTGAAATCTACGCATGGTGTGGACAGACGCCATGCGTGATGTCGATAGCAGCCACCCGGCACCGGTCTTCTCACGTACACCCGGAACAGTGACGTTACCAGGGTTATGGCAGGTGATGGAAGGAATAGAGAGAGACAATAATAATGGTAGATAGCAAGAAGCGCCCTGGCAAAGATCTCGACCGCATCGATCGTAATATTCTCAACGAGCTGCAAAAGGATGGGCGAATTTCTAACGTCGAGCTTTCGAAGCGTGTTGGGCTTTCACCGACGCCGTGCCTTGAGCGCGTACGTCGTCTGGAACGACAGGGTTTTATTCAGGGCTACACAGCGCTGTTAAATCCGCATTATCTGGATGCATCACTTCTGGTTTTTGTTGAGATTACTCTGAATCGTGGCGCGCCGGATGTGTTTGAGCAATTTAACGCCGCTGTGCAGAAACTTGAAGAAATTCAAGAGTGTCACCTGGTATCGGGTGATTTCGACTACCTGTTGAAAACCCGCGTACCGGATATGTCGGCTTACCGCAAATTATTAGGCGAAACCCTGTTGCGACTGCCGGGTGTGAACGACACCCGTACCTATGTCGTTATGGAAGAGGTCAAGCAGAGTAATCGTCTGGTAATTAAGACCCGTTAATACGGGCCAGGTGCAAAATCCGCGTATTTTGGTTACACTCCTGGTAATCCATACAGCAACAGTGCCGGGAACCTCCCGGCACTGTTGTTCTCCATATATTTAAGGACCTGGAGAGTCTTACTTGAGCCAGGAATATACCGAAGATAAAGAAGTCACATTGAGGAAACTCAGCAGTGGGCGCCGGTTACTTGAGGCGTTGCTGATTCTTGTTGCCATTTTTGCCATCTATCTGATGGTCGCCTTACTGAGTTTTAATCCTTCCGATCCAAGCTGGTCGCAGACGGCATGGCACGAACCTATCCATAATTTGGGTGGCGCTCCCGGCGCATGGCTTGCCGACACCCTGCTTTTCATTTTTGGCGTGATGGCCTACACCATTCCGGTGATTATTATCGGCGGGTGTTGGTTTACCTGGCGTCAGCGCGGTAGCGAAGATTATATCGATTACTTCGCCGTTTCGCTGCGTCTGATAGGCGTGCTGGCAATGGTGCTGACCTCATGCGGTCTGGCCGCCATCAATGCCGATGATATCTGGTATTTTGCTTCCGGCGGCGTTATCGGCAGTCTGTTAAGCACCGCGATGATGCCATTGCTGAACAGCAGCGGTGGAACTATCTCATTGCTGTGCGTATGGGCTGCGGGATTAACGTTATTTACCGGTTGGTCGTGGGTCAGCATTGCCGAGAAAATCGGCAGCGCAGTATTGACGGTGCTGACGTTTGCCAGCAATCGTACGCGTCGGGACAACACCTGGCAGGATGACGATTACGACTACGAAGATGAACACGATGAAGAACATGACGAGGAACACGAACCAGCAATGGAAAAACGTGAGTCTCGTCGTGCCCGTATTCTGCGAGGCGCGCTGGCGCGTAAGCAGCGGGTCTCAGAGAAATTCGCCAATCCAATTGCGCGTAAAACCGATGCCGCGTTGTTCTCCGGCAAGCGAATGGATGACGATGAAGACGATGTGTTATTCAGCGCGCGCGGTATTGAAACCGATGCGGACGATGTGCTGTTCTCAGGAAACAAAGCAACGTTGCCCGAGGCTGAAGAATACGATCCGCTGTTCAATGGTCATTCCATAGCTGAGCCAATAGCGGCGGCTACAGCGGCCACCATGGCTAATCAGGCTTATGCGGCACCGGTTACGCCTGCGGCTCCAATGCCGCCGGTACATACGCCCGCCCCAGAAACCGAAGCCAGTACGGCTATTGCCTGGGAACCCGCTCCTACAACAGTGACTCCGGAACCTGTTATCGCCCCGGCCCCGGAAAGCTATGCCGCGCCGCGCCCGGCCGCGCATCAACAGATTCCACAGGAAGTGACCAGCCATTGGGCAGAACCGACCGCCCCTGAAGCTGAGCCCGCATACAATCCTGAGCCGGTGGAAGAAGCGAAGCCCGCTCGTCCGCCGCTGTATCACTTTGAAGAAGTGGAAGCCCAGCGCGCTCGTGAGCGTGAGCAACTGGCGGCATGGTATCAACCCGTCAATGAACCGAAGCCCGATCCTTACGCACGGCCAGCGGCGATGCCATCATCTTCTTTCGCACCAGCGCCTTCCGTTAACCCGGTAGCGCCGCCAGAAATGCCGGCCGCAGAGATAACTTCTGCAGCGCCAGGCGTGAAAGAGGCCGCGAAGGTTGCAGGTGCCGCCGCTGCCTTTACGCCGATATTCAGCATCGCAAGCGACGCGCCGCGCACCCAGGTAAAAGAGGGGATCGGCCCACAACTGCCGCGTCCGAACCGCGTGCGTGTTCCTACGCGCCGTGAGCTGGCTTCCTACGGCATTAAACTGCCTTCACAGCGCATGGCGGAAGAGCAGGCCCGCAAAGAAGAACATCGTCAGGATGCAAGTTACGATGATGTATATGCGGATGATAACGCAGATGAAATGCAGCAGCATGAGCTGGCTCGCCAGTTCTCTGCCCAGCAACAGCAGCGTTACGGCGAGGAGTACGAAGAAGAGTCTTTATCGACGGAAGAGGAAGCTGCGGCAGAGCAAGCGGAGCTGGCGCGTCAGTTTGCGGTACAGCAGCACCAGCGTTATGAACAGACAGCGCCGTCTTCCGGCGTGCCTTTCTCTCTGGAAGATTTTGACTTCTCCCCGATGAAAGCACTGGTAGACGAGGGGCCAAGTGAGCCGCTGTTTACGCCAAGTCCGGTAGAAGAATCTGCGCCCGTGCGGCCAGCGGCGCATCAGGGTTATGCTCAACAGCCAGCACAGCAGCAGGCCCCCGTGCAACCTCAGGTTTATCAGCAGCCAGCCGCGCCGCAGCCTCAAGAGAGCCTGATTCATCCATTCCTGATGCGTAATGGCGACGATCGTCCGCTGCAAAAACCGACTACGCCGCTGCCGTCTCTGGACCTGCTGACATCGCCGCCGGTAGAAGTTGAGCCGGTCGATACATTTGCCCTGGAGCAGATGGCGCGTCTGGTAGAAGCTCGTCTGGCGGATTACCGCATTAAAGCAGACGTGGTGGATTATTCGCCAGGCCCGGTCATTACGCGTTTCGAACTTGATTTAGCACCGGGCGTGAAAGCTGCACGCATCTCTAACCTTTCGCGTGATCTGGCTCGTTCACTGTCTACGGTGGCGGTACGAGTTGTTGAAGTCATTCCTGGCAAACCTTATGTCGGCCTGGAATTACCGAACAAAAAACGTCAAACCGTCTACCTGCGCGAAGTGCTCGACTGCGCGAAATTCCGTGAGAGTACTTCGCCTCTGACGGTGGTGCTTGGTAAAGATATCGGCGGTGAGTCGGTAGTGGCCGATCTGGCGAAAATGCCGCACCTGCTGGTTGCGGGTACTACGGGTTCTGGTAAATCCGTGGGCGTGAACGCCATGATCCTCAGCATCTTGTACAAAGCCACGCCGGAAGAAGTGAAGTTCATCATGATCGACCCGAAAATGCTCGAGCTGTCGGTCTATGAAGGCATTCCGCATCTGTTGACCGAAGTGGTCACCGATATGAAAGACGCCGCCAACGCTCTGCGCTGGAGCGTTAATGAGATGGAACGCCGCTACAAGCTGATGTCGGCGCTCGGCGTGCGTAATCTTGCCGGTTATAACGAACGCGTGCTGGAAGCCGAGCGGATGGGGCGTCCGATTCCGGATCCGTTCTGGAAACCGGGCGACAGTATGGACGCGACGCATCCGATGCTGGAAAAACTTCCGTACATCGTGGTGCTGGTGGACGAATTTGCTGATCTGATGATGACCGTGGGCAAAAAAGTGGAAGAGCTGATTGCGCGTCTGGCGCAAAAAGCGCGTGCGGCGGGTATTCACCTGGTGCTTGCCACTCAACGTCCATCTGTTGATGTTATTACCGGACTTATTAAAGCAAATATTCCGACGCGTATTGCGTTTACCGTGTCGAGTAAAATTGATTCGCGAACCATCCTCGACCAGGGCGGTGCGGAATCGCTGCTGGGCATGGGTGATATGCTTTATTCCGGCCCGAACTCCACCACGCCAGTTCGCGTACACGGTGCGTTTGTGCGCGACCAGGAAGTTCACGCGGTGGTTCAGGACTGGAAAGCACGCGGACGTCCACAATACATCTCAGGCATCACTTCCGATAACGAAGCTGAGGGCGGCGCAGGCAGTCTGGATAGCGATGAAGAGCTGGATCCGCTGTTTGATCAGGCCGTCGCTTTTGTCGTTGAAAAACGCAAAGCGTCGATTTCAGGTGTTCAGCGTCAGTTCCGCATTGGTTACAACCGCGCAGCACGGATTGTGGAGCAAATGGAAGTGCAGGGTATCGTTAGTCCGCAAGGACATAATGGCAATCGCGAAGTTTTGGCTCCGCCGCCATTTGAATAATCTTTCATGCAAAGAGTCGCTGCTGCGGCTCTTTTGCAAAGAAGGGTAAATTACCGGGAAATCAGCTTTTTCTTCTGTTGCTCCGGTTTAGCTCTGCACTAGATTGAGCAACAGAAGTACCATCGCGCCGTCGCGCAATGGCGAATGAATTCAGAGGGAAAATAATGAAAAAGATCGTACTTGCCTGTGCTTTGTTGTCTACATTTGCCGCGACCAGCGTTTGGGCTGATGCCGCAGGCGACCTGAAAAGCCGTCTGGATAAAGTAAGCAGCTTCCATGCAAGCTTCACGCAAAAAGTGACTGATGGCAGCGGTGCTGCGGTTCAGGAAGGCCAGGGTGATTTGTGGGTAAAACGTCCAAATCTTTTCAACTGGCATATGACACAGCCGGACGAAAGCATTCTGGTTTCTGACGGCAAGACTTTATGGTTCTACAATCCATTTGTTGAGCAGGTAAGCGCAACCTGGCTGAAAGATGCCACCAGCAATACGCCGTTTATGCTGATCGCACGTAACCAGACCAGCGACTGGCAGCAGTACAACATCAAACAAACGGGCGATGACTTTGTGCTGACGCCAAAAACCAGCGCCGGCAACCTCAAACAGTTCACAATTAACGTAGGACGCGACGGGACTATCCATCAGTTTAGCGCGGTAGAGCAGGACGATCAGCGCAGCAGTTATGCGCTGCGGACCCAGCAAAACGGCTCGGTGGATATGAATAAGTTTACATTCACCCCGCCAACAGGCGTGACGGTGGATGACCAACGTAAATAGAGGCATGAGTGAGCAACCTGTCGCTCGATTTTTCTGACAATACGTTTCAACCTCTGGCCGCCCGTATGCGGCCAGAGAACTTAACGCAGTATATTGGCCAGCAGCATCTCCTGGCGCCCGGCAAACCTTTGCCGCGTGCAATCGAAGCAGGCCATCTTCATTCGATGATTTTATGGGGGCCGCCAGGCACCGGTAAAACGACGCTTGCGGAAGTGATAGCCCATTATGCCAACGCCGACGTGGAGCGCATTTCTGCGGTGACTTCAGGCGTCAAAGAGATCCGTGAAGCTATCGAGCGCGCCCGCCAGAATCGCAACGCCGGGCGTCGCACCATTCTGTTTGTCGACGAAGTCCATCGTTTCAACAAAAGTCAGCAGGATGCTTTCCTGCCGCACATTGAAGACGGCACCATTACTTTTATCGGTGCGACGACTGAAAACCCCTCGTTTGAGCTGAATTCCGCGCTGCTTTCGCGTGCTCGTGTTTATTTGCTGAAATCCCTCACCGTTGAAGATATCGAACAGGTGCTGGAGCAGGCGATGAAAGATAGCGAGCGGGGCTACGGAAAACAGAGCGATTTGGTGTTGCCGATTGAGACTCGCCGGGCGATTGCTGAACTGGTCAATGGAGATGCGCGTCGCGCCCTGAATACGCTCGAAATGATGGCCGATATGGCCGAGAGCGATGCAAAAGGTAAACGCGTTCTGCAAACGGCGTTGCTGACGGAAATCGCGGGCGAACGTAGCGCGCGCTTTGATAACAAAGGCGATCGTTTTTACGATCTGATTTCCGCCCTGCACAAATCCGTGCGTGGTTCGTCGCCGGATGCGGCGCTCTACTGGTATGCCCGTATTATCACCGCTGGCGGCGATCCGCTTTACGTAGCGCGCCGTTTGTTGGCCATTGCTTCAGAAGATGTCGGTAATGCCGATCCGCGTGGAATGCAGGTCGCTATCTCTGCCTGGGATTGCTTTACCCGCGTCGGCCCGGCTGAAGGGGAGCGCGCCATTGCTCAGGCAATCGTCTACCTCGCCTGCGCGCCAAAAAGCAACGCCGTCTATACCGCGTTTAAGGCCGCGATGGCGGACGCAAGAGAGCGTCCCGATTACGATGTGCCGGTTCACCTGCGCAATGCGCCGACCAAACTGATGAAGGAAATGGGTTACGGGCAGGAGTATCGCTACGCGCATGACGAACCCAACGCCTATGCCTCTGGAGAAGTGTATTTCCCTGAGGAAATGGCACAAACACGCTATTATCAGCCGACAAACAGAGGTCTTGAAGGCAAGATCGGCGAAAAGCTCGCCTGGCTTGCTGAACAGGATCAAAATAGCCCGACAAAACGCTACCGCTAAAGCAGGCGTTGCGGTAAGGTTAGCAAGACTATCAAAGCGGTCGCAGGCTGTGGCCGCATCCCCTTCATTTAATTCGATAAGCACAGGATAAGCATGCTCGATCCCAATCTGCTGCGTACAGAGCCAGACGCAGTCGCTGAAAAACTGGCACGCCGAGGCTTCAAGCTGGATGTAGAAACGCTGCGCTCTCTGGAAGAGCGTCGTAAAGTGTTGCAGGTAAAAACTGAAAATCTGCAGGCTGAGCGTAACTCGCGATCGAAATCCATCGGCCAGGCGAAAGCGCGTGGGGAAGACATTGAGCCGCTGCGTTTGCAGGTCAACCAGCTGGGTGAAGAGCTGGATGCTGCAAAAGCAGAACTTGATGGGCTGCAGGCTGAAATCCGTGATATCGCCCTGGCAATCCCGAACGTGCCAGATGACAGCGTACCGGCAGGCCGCGACGAAAACGACAACGTGGAAGTGAGCCGTTGGGGCGAGCCACGCAAGTTCGATTTCGAAGTGCGCGATCACGTCACGCTCGGTGAAATGGCTAAAGGCCTGGATTTTGCCGCTGCGGTGAAACTGACCGGTTCCCGTTTTGTAGTGATGCAGGGGCAGGTCGCTCGTCTGCACCGTGCGCTGAGCCAGTTTATGCTCGACCTGCACACCGAACAGCACGGCTACGTTGAAAACTACGTGCCGTATCTGGTGAACCACGACACGCTGTTTGGCACAGGTCAACTGCCTAAGTTTGCAGAAGATTTGTTCCATACCCGTCCGCTGGAAGAAGAAGCTGATTCCAGCAACTATGCGTTGATCCCGACTGCGGAAGTGCCGTTGACCAACC
Organism: Dryocola boscaweniae; assembly: GCF_025215095.1. Lineage (GTDB taxonomy): Bacteria > Pseudomonadota > Gammaproteobacteria > Enterobacterales > Enterobacteriaceae > Dryocola > Dryocola boscaweniae. The sequence continues at coordinate 134,481 of NZ_JALHAP010000073.1, forward strand.
TGGTGCGCGACGAGATCCTGGACGATGATTCTCTGCCGCTGAAAATGACCGCCCATACGCCATGCTTCCGTTCCGAAGCGGGTTCTTATGGTCGCGATACCCGTGGTCTCATCCGCATGCACCAGTTCGATAAAGTTGAAATGGTGCAGATTGTGCGTCCGGAAGAGTCGATGGAAGCGCTGGAAGAGTTAACGGGTCATGCGGAGAAAGTGCTGCAGTTGCTGAACCTGCCTTACCGTAAAGTGCTGCTGTGCACCGGTGATATGGGCTTTGGCGCCGCCAAAACTTATGACCTGGAAGTTTGGCTGCCGGCGCAGAACACCTACCGTGAAATCTCCTCCTGTTCCAACATGTGGGATTTCCAGGCGCGTCGCATGCAGGCTCGCTGCCGTAGTAAATCCGATAAGAAAACCCGCCTGGTGCATACCCTGAACGGCTCTGGCCTGGCAGTGGGTCGTACTCTGGTTGCGGTACTGGAAAACTACCAGCAGGCCGACGGCCGTATCGAAGTACCAGAAGTGCTGCGTCCTTATATGAAAGGGCTGGAGCACATCGGTTAAGCATTAAATTGCTGACTGATTCTTATTAAGCGCCTGCGGGCGCTTTTTTTATGTACTTTAATGGCTTAGAACCGCATATTATCCGCCTTCTTTGACACCAGACAATAACCTTCTACCCCCTAAGAAGTATTATCGCCGCCAGAAAGCGAGTGATGATTTCATAATTATTCATTCAAAATACTTATCATTTGGTTGCCATGATTTACATGATGTGACGCGGCAAGCCAATCAATATAACTCTAATTTTCACCGACACTCCTTTCTCTCTTTGGCTGCCATGACACCGCGGGCCATCTGAACCCTGCGTTTGTGCTGTCAGCTTATTTTAACCGTGAGCAAAATAAGTAGGTCATCATGACTGATAAAACCCCTAACGCGATCCTCGCGGCAGAGGTAAGTCGCCGTAAGCTGGTGAAAACCACGGCTATCGGTGGACTTGCCGCCGCCAGCAGCGCCTTCTCATTGCCGTTCTCCCGCATAGCCTCCGCCCGGACCCCAGCCGATACCGTTAACGGCGCAGAAAAAGTCGTATGGAGCGCCTGTACGGTCAACTGTGGCAGCCGTTGTCCGCTGCGAATGCACGTGGCGGATGGCGAAATTAAATACGTTGAAACCGATAATACAGGCGATGACGACTACGAAGGTCTACATCAGGTCCGTGCTTGCCTGCGCGGCCGTTCAATGCGCCGTCGCGTCTATAACGCCGATCGCCTGAAATACCCGATGAAGCGCGTCGGCGCGCGTGGAGAAGGGAAGTTTGAGCGCATTAGCTGGGAAGAAGCCTTTGATACCCTCGCCAACAGCATGAAAGGCATTATCAAAGAGTACGGCAACGAAGCGATTTACCTGAACTACGGCACCGGCACGCTGGGTGGCACCATGACCCGCTCCTGGCCGCCGGGTTCTACGCTTATCGCCCGCCTGATGAACTGCGTGGGCGGTTATCTCAACCACTACGGCGACTATTCCACCGCGCAGATTGCCGCTGGTCTGAACTATACCTATGGCGGCTGGGCTGATGGCAACAGCCCGTCCGATATTGAAAACAGCAAGCTGGTTGTGCTGTTCGGTAATAACCCTGGGGAAACGCGAATGAGCGGCGGCGGGGTAACTTACTACCTTGAACAGGCGCGGGAAAAATCCAACGCTCGCATGATCATCATCGATCCGCGCTACACCGACACCGGTGCCGGACGTGAAGATGAGTGGATACCAATCCGTCCGGGTACCGATGCGGCGCTGATCTCCGCGCTCGCGTGGGTGATGATCGCCGAAAACCTGGTCGATCAGCCGTTCCTTGATAAGTATTGCGTTGGCTACGATGAAAAAACGCTGCCTGCCGGCGCGCCTGCCAACGGCCACTACAAAGCCTATATTCTGGGGCAGGGAGCTGACGGCATTGCGAAAACGCCGCAGTGGGCATCTTCAATCACCGGTATTCCTGTTGATCGCATTATCAAACTTGCGCGCGAAATCGCCACGGCTAAGCCTGCGTTTATCAGCCAGGGCTGGGGACCGCAGCGTCACTCAAACGGAGAACTGGTATCCCGTGCCATCGCCATGCTGGCTATTCTGACCGGCAATGTGGGGATTAACGGCGGTAACAGCGGTGCCCGCGAAGGCTCTTATGACTTGCCGTTCGTACGCATGCCAACGCTTGAAAACCCGGTGCAAACAAGTATTTCTATGTTCCTGTGGACCGACGCCATCGAGCGTGGCCCGGAAATGACCGCCACACGCGACGGCGTACGCGGCAAAGATAAGCTGGACGTTCCCATCAAGATGGTGTGGAACTACGCCAGTAACTGCCTGATAAACCAACATTCTGAAATTAACCGCACCCACGAAATCCTGCAGGATGACAAAAAGTGCGAAATGATTGTGGTGATCGATAACCACATGACCTCATCCGCTAAGTACGCCGATATTCTGCTGCCGGACTGCACCGCTTCCGAGCAGATGGACTTCTGCCTCGACGCATCGTGCGGCAATATGTCGTACGTCATTTTCGCCGAACAGGCTATCAAACCACGCTTCGAGTGCAAAACCATCTATGAGATGACTACCGAGCTTGCAAAACGCATGGGCGTTGAGCAGCGGTTCACCGAAGGCCGCACTCAGGAAGAGTGGATGCGCCATTTGTACAGGCAGTCGCAGGAAGCGATTCCGGAGCTGCCGAGCTTTGAAGAATTCCGCAAGCAGGGGATTTTCAAACAGCGTGATCCTGAAGGGCACCACGTCGCTTACAAAGCGTTCCGTGAAAACCCGGCAGAGAATCCGCTAACGACTCCGTCCGGCAAAATCGAAATCTACTCCGCGCAGCTCGCAGACATTGCCGCGACGTGGCAACTGCCGGAAGGCGATGTAATCGATCCGCTGCCCGTTTACAGCGCCGGTTTCGAAAACTACGACGATCCGCTGGCCGAAACATGGCCGCTGCAAATGACGGGCTTCCACTACAAGGCGCGTACTCACTCCACCTACGGCAACGTAGAAGTGCTGAAAGCCGCCTGCCGCCAGGAGATGTGGATTAACCCGATCGATGCGCAAAAACGCGGAATCAGCAATGGCGACGTGGTGCGTATTTTCAACGGCCGTGGCGAAGTGCGTATTAATGCCAAAGTCACTCCTCGCATTATTCCGGGCGTAGTCGCGCTTGGGGAAGGGGCCTGGTACAACCCGGACGCCAATAAAATTGACCATGCCGGAAGTATCAACGTATTAACTACCCAACGTCCGTCTCCGCTGGCGAAAGGTAACCCATCCCACAGCAACCTGGTTCAGGTCGAGAAGGCGTAAGGAGTAGCTCATGACTTCACAATATGGATTTTATATTGACTCAAGCCGTTGCACCGGCTGCAAAACCTGCGAGCTGGCCTGCAAGGACTACAAAAATTTAGGCCCGGACGTGAGCTTCCGCCGCATTTATGAATACGCGGGCGGCGACTGGCAGGAGGATAACGGCGTCTGGAACCAGAACGTCTTTGCCTATTATCTGTCGATTGCCTGTAACCACTGCGAAGACCCGGCCTGTACCAAAGTCTGTCCGAGCGGGGCGATGCACAAACGTGAAGACGGTTTCGTCGTGGTAAATGAAGATATCTGCATTGGCTGTCGCTACTGTCACATGGCCTGTCCGTACGGCGCGCCGCAGTACAACGCCGAGAAAGGTCATATGACCAAGTGCGACGGCTGCCACGACCGCGTTGCCGATGGCAAAAAGCCGGTGTGTGTTGAGTCCTGCCCGCTACGCGCGCTGGATATGGCGCCGATTGACGAACTGCGCAAAAAGTATGGCAATCAGGCCTCTATTGCACCGCTCCCTGCGGCGCATTTCACAAAGCCGAATATTGTCATTAAACCCAACGCCAACAGCCGCCCTTGTGGGGATAAAACCGGCTATCTGGCTAACCCGAAGGAGGTGTGAGATGGGTAACGGATGGCATGAATGGCCGCTGATGATTTTTACCGTGCTCGGCCAGTGCGTGGCGGGCGGTTTTATGGTGATGGCGCTGGCGCTGCTTTACGGCGTTGAAGATCGTGTGCAACAAAAGCGCGTGCAATGGGCAATGATCGTACTGTGGGTGCTGATGGGTATTGGCTTTATTGCTTCGGTTCTCCACCTTGGCTCACCGCTGCGCGCGTTCAACTCGCTTAATCGCATTGGCGAGTCTGCGCTCAGTAATGAAATCGCCAGCGGTTCGGTGTTCTTTGCCGTAGGAGGTTTCGGGTGGCTGCTTACCGTGATGGGCAAAATGCCCGCGGCGTTAGGCAAGCTGTGGATGGGTGTCGCCATGGTGTTGGGCGTGTTCTTTGTCTGGATGATGTGCCGTGTGTATCTGATTGATACCGTGCCGACCTGGTATAACGCTTATACGCCGCTTGGTTTCTTCCTGACCATGTTTATCGGCGGCCCGCTGCTGGGTTACCTGCTGCTTCGCGTTGCGGGCGTAACGGGTTGGGGAATGCGAATGTTGCCGGTAGTGACGCTTGTTGCGCTGATTGTGAGCACGGTTGTTGTGCTGCTACAGGGCATGGAGCTTGCGACGATTCACAGCTCCATTCAGCAGGCTGCGGCGTTGATCCCACAGTACGGCACGCTAATGTCGTGGCGCCTTGCTTTGCTGGTGGTGGCTCTGATGTGCTGGATTGTGCCGCAGCTTAAAGGCGGCCAGCCTGCGGTTGGCCTGCTGGCGTTCGCTTTCGTGTTGGTTATTGCTGGGGAGCTGATTGGCCGCGGCGTGTTCTACGGTTTGCATATGACGACAGGCATGGCGATTGCCAGCTAGCCTGTTTCCTGAGCGCGTCTGCGGGCGCGCTTTTTATTCTCGCCAGATAAGAAAATATCATCCGCTTTACCATGAAATTTTTCATCCATCCCGCTTCGATTCTTCCTGCCTGATTCCATCAAAAACAGCGAGATAGCGTTTCCGCATTTCGCTTAGCCCACGCCGAAGATAAGTTTTTCAAATCGACAGGTCGGATTTCGCCGCAGACCCCGTCAGCACTGGATTGACAATCCTTTTTCCGGTGGCATGATGCGCACAAATTTCTTCTCTTCCTCGCGGTTTTTTTACATGTCCACCTATACCCGGCCAGTGATGCTTTTGCTCTGTGGCCTGATGCTGTTGACCCTGGCGATAGCGGTGCTTAATACGCTCGTTCCTCTGTGGCTTGCCCATGAACACCTTCCAACGTGGCAGGTGGGAATGGTCGGGTCGTCCTATTTTACCGGCAATCTGCTGGGGACGATGATGACGGGCTGGCTAATTAAGCGTCAGGGCTTTAATCGCAGCTATTATCTTGCCTCGCTGATTTTTGCCGTCGGCTGCGTGGGCCTGGGACTAATGGTGGGCTTCTGGAGCTGGATGATGTGGCGTTTCATCGCAGGCGTAGGCTGCGCGATGATTTGGGTTGTGGTTGAAAGCGCGCTGATGTGCAGCGGCACTTCCCGCAATCGTGGACGCTTGCTTGCGGCTTATATGATGGTTTATTACGTGGGCACCGTGCTTGGCCAGTTGATGGTCAGCAAACTGCCAACGGATCTGGTCAGCGTACTGCCATGGGTAACCGCGATGGTGCTGGCGGCTATTCTTCCTCTGCTGTTCACCCGCATCGTGAATGACCGTAGCGAAAATCAGGAAGCCGCGGCGGTATGGCCAATGCTGCGCCTGCGTCATGCGCGCCTTGGCGTCAATGGCTGTATTATCTCCGGCATTGTTCTGGGGTCGCTGTATGGACTGATGCCGCTTTACCTGAACCATCAGGGCGTGAGCGATTCCGGGATCGGTTTCTGGATGGCGGTAATGGTCAGCGCGGGGATTGTGGGCCAGTGGCCGGTAGGGCGTCTGGCGGATCGTTTCGGCCGTTTGCTGGTGCTGCGCGTTCAGGTATTTATTGTGATCCTTGGCTGTATGGCGATGTTAAGTAACGCGGCAATGGGACCTGCTCTGTTTGTGCTGGGTGCGGCTGGTTTTACGCTCTATCCCGTCGCTATGGCCTGGGCCTGCGAGAAAGTGGAACACCATCAACTGGTGGCGATGAATCAGGCTTTGCTGCTTAGTTACACTATTGGCAGCCTGCTCGGCCCGACGCTTACCGCAATGCTGATGCAAAGCTATTCAGACAACCTTTTGTTCGTGATGATTGCAGGCGTGGCGTTTGTGTATCTGTTGATGCTGCTGCGCAAGGCGGGCCATCACCCAACGCCTGTGGCACATGCCTGAAACATCATTTCCTGGCAGGAAAAAGCCCTCAACTTTGGACTGCACCCCAAAAGTTGGATACCCAACTGAGTAAGGTGCAGTTTTTTATGGCAAAGCCAAAATATTCCCTCGAAACCAGATTAGCTGTAGTCAATCACTACCTTGCCGGAAAAGATGGAACAC
>NZ_JALHAP010000072.1 GCF_025215095.1 Dryocola boscaweniae
ACTATATCCATTACTATAACAACGAGCGGATCAGCCTGAAATTAAAAGGCCTGAGTCCGGTAGAATACCGAACCCAGACCCCGATAGCCGCTTAACATGAACTGTCCAACTTTATGGGGTCAGTCCACTTGAGGGCTTTTTTTTAATACATCACCTTGTGGCCATACTGCTCAAGAATGCCTTTCACACGCTCCATGGTCTCTTTCTTCGGCGGATGCACGCCGTCCAGCTTGTATTCTTCACCCATCGCAACCCATTTATGCTTACCTAATTCGTGATAAGGCAGCAGTTCAATTTTCTCGACGTTACCCATGTCGCGGGTAAACTCGCCGAGGCGGTGCGCGGAATCATCATCGTCTGACCAGCCGGGAACGACGACATAGCGGATCCAGACATTAATATTTTTGTCGGAAAGATAACGTGCGAACTCAAGGGTGCGATGGTTCGAAACGCCCACGAGATTCTGGTGAATCTCATCGTTCATCTGTTTTAAATCGAGCATCACCAGATCGGTTACTTCCAGCAGTTCGTCGATAACCGGATCGTAACGGCGCACAAAGCCGTTAGTGTCCAGACAGGTGTGAATACCTTCTTTGTGGCAGGCGCGGAACCAGTCACGCACGAATTCAGCCTGCAGGATGGCTTCCCCGCCTGAGGCCGTGACGCCGCCGCCGGAGGCATTCATAAAGTGGCGATAGGTCACTACTTCTTTCATGAGCTCTTCGACGGTGATTTCTTTACCGCCGTGGGTATCCCATGTGTCACGGTTGTGGCAGTACAGGCAGCGCATCAGGCAGCCCTGGAAGAAGGTGATAAAACGAATACCGGGGCCATCCACGGTACCGCATGATTCAAAGGAATGAATTCGGCCAATTACTGACATTGCGGTGATTTCTCCAGTATTGGCCCATGAATAAAGCATGGGCCAGGTTGTGCGCGGTCTGTATGGTGCATGCCGCGTCGAATCAATTTTGCGAGATAACTTAAACGTAGCAGTTATCTTGCAAAGCCGGTTCAGGCAGGGTGGGAGGATAAGAAAAGGCCCCACCAAGGTGGAGCCTTTATTCTATACCCGTCGCCCTTCAAATAGCAGGGGTGTTGGCTGCAATTCGAATGTCATAGGGTAATGCCTTTTCACGCAAACCGGGTATTACATGGTTTTCGTGAAGGTACGGGTGATAACGTCCTGCTGCTGTTCTTTAGTCAGGGAGTTAAAACGTACCGCGTAACCAGATACGCGGATGGTCAACTGAGGGTATTTCTCAGGGTGTTCCATTGCGTCCAGCAGCATTTCACGGTTCATAACGTTCACGTTCAGGTGTTGACCACCTTCGATGGACGCTTCGTGGTGGAAGTAACCATCCATCAGACCCGCGAGGTTAGTTTTACGTACTTCGTCGTCTTTACCCAGCGCGTTTGGCACGATAGAGAAGGTGTAAGAAATCCCATCTTTCGCGTAGGCAAACGGCAGCTTAGCAACGGAAGTCAGAGAGGCAACAGCACCTTTCTGGTCACGGCCGTGCATTGGGTTAGCGCCCGGACCGAACGGAGTACCCGCGCGACGACCATCTGGAGTATTACCCGTTTTCTTACCATAAACCACGTTAGAGGTGATGGTCAGAACGGACTGAGTCGCGATAGCGCCACGGTAGGTAGGCAGTTTCTGAATTTTCTTCATGAAACGTTCTACCAGGTCAACAGCGATGTCATCTACGCGAGGATCGTTGTTGCCGAACTGTGGATATTCACCTTCGATTTCGAAGTCAACGGCCAGGCCGTCTTCGTCACGAATAGGTTTAACCTTCGCGTATTTGATTGCAGACAGGGAGTCGGCCGCAACGGACAGACCCGCGATACCACAAGCCATGGTGCGAACAACGTCACGGTCGTGCAGAGCCATCAGAGACGCTTCGTAGCTGTACTTATCATGCATATAGTGAATGATATTCAGCGCGGTGACGTACTGTTTAGCCAGCCAGTCCATGAAGTGATCCAGACGATCCAGAACGTTATCGTAGTCCAGAACATCCGCAGTGATTGGCGCTTCTTTAGGGCCAACCTGCATTTTCAGTTTTTCATCAACGCCGCCGTTGATTGCATACAGCATGGTTTTCGCGAGGTTTGCACGAGCACCGAAGAACTGCATTTGCTTACCAACGACCATTGGGCTTACGCAGCAAGCAATGGCGTAGTCGTCGTTGTTAAAGTCAGGACGCATCAGATCGTCATTCTCATACTGCAGAGAAGAGGTATCGATGGAGACTTTAGCCGCGTATTTTTTGAAGTTCAGCGGCAGTTTTTCAGACCACAGAATAGTGATGTTCGGCTCCGGAGACGGCCCCATGGTGTACAGGGTGTTCAGGAAACGGAAGCTGGATTTAGTCACCAGAGTACGGCCATCAACGCCCATACCTGCGATAGATTCAGTTGCCCAGATTGGGTCGCCGGAGAACAGCTCATCATATTCCGGGGTACGCAGGAAGCGAACCATACGCAGTTTCATGACCAGATGGTCAATCATTTCCTGAGCGTCAACTTCGGTGATTTTACCGGCTTTCAGGTCACGTTCGATGTAAGCATCCAGGAAGGTGGATACGCGACCGAAGGACATTGCAGCGCCGTTCTGAGATTTAACCGCGGCCAGGTAGCCGAAGTAAGTCCACTGAATAGCTTCCTGAGCGTTGGTCGCAGGACCAGAGATGTCACAGCCGTATTTAGCTGCCATTTCTTTGATCTGACCCAGCGCGCGGTGCTGTTCGGAGATTTCTTCACGCAGACGGATAGTCGCTTCCAGGTCTTCACCGTTTTCCAGTTTGGCCTGCAGTGAGTTGAACTGAGCGAATTTGTCTTTCATCAGGTAGTCGATGCCGTACAGCGCAACGCGACGGTAGTCACCGATGATACGACCACGGCCATAAGCATCCGGCAGACCGGTGATGACGCCCGATTTACGGCAGTTCAGGATGTCTTTGGTGTAAACGTCAAACACGCCCTGGTTGTGAGTTTTACGGTATTCGGTGAAGATCTTCTTCAGCATTGGGTCGAGTTCACGACCATACACTTTGCAAGAACCTTCAACCATTTTGATGCCGCCGAACGGAATGATCGCACGTTTCAGAGGAGCATCAGTCTGCAGGCCCACGATGGTTTCGAGGGATTTGTTGATGTAACCAGCATCATGAGAAGTAATGGTTGAAGCGAGGTCGGTATCGAAGTCAACAGGCGCGTGAGTGCGGTTTTCCTGTTTAACGCCTTCCATAACGTTGTCCCACAGCTTGGTAGTTGCGTCTGTCGCACCTGCCAGGAAGGACTCGTCGCCCTCGTAAGGGGTGTAGTTTTTCTGAATGAAGTCACGTACGTTTACTTCATTCTGCCAGTCGCCTTTGGCAAAACCTTCCCAGGCTGTGGCTAACTTTTCATTAAGCTCGGACATGTAACACCTACCTTCTAATGTGGATTTCTTATTCCCTGCGCGATGAGCGGCACTTAGTGCTTGTCGCCGCCACGCAGATAAATTACCCAGTATGTCAATCCAACCAACAAACCACCGCCGATGATGTTCCCGATAGTTACCGGAATGAGGTTATCAGTGATGAAGTTCAGTATGGTCAGATGAGAGAAACTGTCCGGAGACGACCCAACTGCGGTCCAGAATTCCGGGCTTGCGAAATTGCGTACCACGATTCCCATCGGGATCATGAACATGTTCGCAATACTGTGCTCGAAGCCGCAGGCAACAAACATCGCAACCGGCAGGATCATAGCAAACATCTTGTCCATCAAACTGCGACCGGAGTAGCTCATCCAGACAGCCAGACAAACCATTAAGTTCGCAAGAATACCGAGGCACACGGCTTCGATAAATGTGTGATGCATTTTATGGTCAGCGGTCTGCAGGACGTTCAGCCCCCAGGCGCCGTTGGCTGTCATATACATCCCTGACAGCCAAATCAGCAGCACAAAAAGAAGTGCGCCAATCAGGTTACCAACATAGACGTTAATCCAGTTACGCGCTAACTGACCCCAGGTAATGCGACCGCTCGCTTTCGCGACAACAATCAGCACGGTGGAGGTGAACAGATCGGCACCGCAGACAACGCAGAGTATCAAACCTAAAGAGAAACATGTTCCGCCAATTAGCTTCGCGATACCAAACGGAATGGTTGAAGTACCGGTCGTGGCGGTGATGTAAAAGACAAAGGCAATCGAGATAAACATGCCCGCTGTGATCGCTAAATAAAACGTCGTCAGCGGATGTTTCGTTGCTTTATAGACACCAGCATCTTCGGCAACTTTTGCCATAGCTTGTGGAAGTAATAGATCAAAAGGGTTGTCAGCTTTCACACTAACTCTCTCTTATTTATTCGGCGAGGAGATACTAACAAAGCATTATAGAGTAAAAATTGATGTGGATCATATCTCGCCAAGCTTATAGGCCTGAAAAAAGCAGGTGATTACCTGTTTTCCAACGTAACTTATTGATTATCCCAATAAAAATAAATTTTAAATATTATATAGTAATTTGAATTCTGGTCGTCGCGCTCCTTTCCAAAGTTAATTAAAACGGAGTATTTCAAATAACTGGCAACAATATTTGCATCTTAATCTTTAAATATTTCACTCATATTTAACCGAATGGCTACATAACAAATTAATTTGATTAAATTAAAAAAAGGGGCAATAAAATTGCCCCTTAATATACCTCAAGCCGCGCTATTTGCGCATCTGCGAGAGTATGTCAGTTAGTTAACTTCCCAGAAGCGAGCTTTCGCGCGTTGTAATTTTTCGTAAGCGCGCAACAAAGCCTGGTGCGCCGGGAAAGCTTTAAGATCGCTATCCACGGCCTGCAGACCATAGAACGCAGCCTCGCCGCTGAGGGCGGCGCTTGCGGCCTCTACAGTTTCTGCGCCATACATGCGTACAAAAGCGTTCAGATACTGCAGCGGTTCGCGTTCTTCTTCCATCGCCAGTAACAACAGCGTTTGCAGGCAGCGATAATAATTAGCGCGCTCGGTACTGAAAATAGAGGCATTAAATTCCATGGTCCATTCGGTCCAGATCAGCGCCTGCTCAAGATCGCCACCGGCAAGCGCCAGCATCGCCTTCAGTTCGCCAATGCGCAGCGTATACCAGCCGTTATCTTTCCCTGTCGCCAGGCCAAGCAGCTCGCGCACACGCGTAAAATCATCGTGGCCTTCTTCATCTAACTGAGAAATCAGCGCCAGATAGCCCTGTTTTTCCCACTCGCTGCCCGGCAGGGCAAGAATGGTTTCGCGCAGGTGATAACCCATATTGTTATTGGCTAACAGCAGGTCTTCCGCAGGATAAATATCGGACACGCCCGGGACGATAATACGACAGGCGTAGACATCCAGGTGCTGATAATCCGCGATGTAGACTTCTTTATCTTCCGCGTTAAAAATAGCCATCAGCGTGGCGAACTCTTCTTCTGTGGAGCCCGAGAAGCTCCAGTCCACGAACGGATAGTCCGCATCCTGTTTAAACATATCCCAGGAAATCAGGCCGCTTGAGTCAATGAAATGCGTTTCGAGGTTGGCGTGCTCCGCCACTTCTTCGTCATCAAAGGTTGGCGGTGTAAAGACGTCGAGATCTTTAAGACCGCGACCCTGCAGCAGTTCGGTAACCGTACGTTCCAGCGCCACGCCGAAATCAGGGTGCGCGCCGAACGAGGCGAAGCAGGTGCCGTTTGCCGGGTTAAACAACACCACGCAGATAACCGGATATTTGCCGCCTAGCGATCCGTCATAAGCAAAGATTGGGAAACCTTCCGCTTCGAGTTTAGCAATAGATTCCACGACGCCCGGGTAACGCGCCAGCACTTCCTGCGGGATTTCCGGCAGGCTGATTGATTCGGCGATAATACGGTTTTTGATATGGCGCTCAAAGACTTCGGACAAGCCCTGTACTCGCGCTTCGTTGGCCGTATTCCCCGCTGACATCCCGTTGGATACATACAGATTGCCGATAATGTTCATCGGGATATAAACCGTCTGCAGATCGGACTGACGGGTAAACGGCAGGGCGCAGATGCCACGCTCTTCGTTACCTGACTGCAGATCGATAAGCATACCTGCGGTCAGTTCGTTTTCCGGATCGTAAAACGCGCGCAGACGATCGTCGAGAATCCCTGGCGGAAGCTGTTCATCTTCCGGAATTGGGAACCACTTCTCGTTCGGATAATGCACAAACGAACCATTGGCGATGGTTTCACCCAGCCAGAAATCAGCAAAGAAATAGTTAGTGGACAGACGTTCAAAATATTCGCCAAGCGCGGAGGCCAGCGCGGCTTTTTTGGTAGCGCCTTTGCCATTCGTAAAGCACAGCGCGCTGTCTTTATCACGAATGTGAACCGACCAAACGTTAGGAACAGGGTTCAGCCAGGAGGCTTCTTCTATATTAAAGCCGAGATCGGCAAGCTGCTTCTGGAAGCGGGCGATGGAGACTTCCAGTGCGGCATCTTTGCCAGGAATAAAGGTTTGAGTCATGAGAGTTCACTTAAGTAGTACGCAAAGCGCGCAATGATACGGGTTTTAACGGGCTGATGCTATCTCAGCGCTTGTGGGCGTTGCTAGCATAACAGGCTATGCTTATGCTCAGTAACTGACTGTTATGGCGGGATAAATGAAGACCTTTGATCTACAACGTATGGCGTTCGATGAAATGCCGCCCGACTTTTTATTCGAAGTCGCCGTGCGCAGCTTTTATACCTTTATTCTGGTTTTCCTGTTTTTAAAAATTACCGGACGTCGCGGCGTGCGCCAGATGTCGCTCTTTGAAGTACTGATTATTTTGACTTTAGGCTCGGCTGCGGGCGACGTGGCGTTCTATCACGATGTGCCAATGCTGCCCGTATTTGTGGTGTTTATTACCCTTGCATGTTTGTATCGTCTGGTGATGTGGCTGATGAACCACAGCGAAAAACTGGAAATGCTGTTTGAGGGCAAAGCCAAGGTCATTATTGAAGAAGGGGAGTTTGCCTGGGAGAAAATGCAGTCCCAGAATATGACCGAGTTTGAATTTTTTATGGAGCTGCGTCTGCATAGCGTTGAGCATCTGGGACAGGTGCGGCTTGCCATTCTGGAGACTAACGGCCAGATAAGCGTCTATTTTTTCCCGGACCATCTCGTCAGACCGGGGTTATCAATTCTTCCAGAGCCTTGCAACGAGCGATTTGAAACCGTTCCTGAAGATGGCGATTACGCCTGTATTCGCTGTAGCGAGGTCGTGACGTTTAACGCTGGCGATAAATTACCTTGTCCACGCTGCAAAAATCATGTCTGGGTAAGGGCCTGCACCGCAAAGCGAGTAACCTGACGGCAATAAATAGGGGGTTTTCCGGGCTGGCTGGTGGATTCTTTTGTGTGATTTTGCGCACATTCTTCCGCTGCGCCGGATTAAGCATTGCAGCCTCTGCAAGTGAATGATAAAACCGATAACGTGATAAATCTTATTGCTCTAAGCGTGGTGAGGGGAAATGACTCAGGTATACAATTTTAGTTCCGGCCCGGCGATGCTACCGGTTGACGTGCTTCGTCGTGCACAGCACGATCTCTGCGACTGGAATGGTCTTGGCACCTCCGTGATGGAGATAAGCCACCGTAGTAAAGAGTTTATTCAGGTGGCCATCGATGCCGAACAAGATTTTCGCGATCTGCTGCAAATCCCCTCGAACTACAAAGTTTTATTCTGCCATGGCGGCGGCCGCGGCCAGTTCGCCGGCATCCCGTTAAACCTGCTGGGCGATAAAAAAACCGCTGACTACATCGACGGCGGCTACTGGGCGCACAGCGCGGTAAAAGAAGCGCATAAATACCTTACGCCAACCGTATTTGATGCCAAAGTGACCGTGGACGGACTGCGCGCCATTAAGCCGATGAGCGAGTGGCAGGTTTCTGATAACAGCGCTTATTTACACTACTGTCCGAACGAAACCATCGACGGCATCGCTATTCATGAAACGCCTGATTTCGGCGATACGGTTGTGACGGCCGATTTCTCTTCTACTATTTTGTCGCAGCCGCTGGATGTCAGCCGCTTCGGCGCGATTTACGCAGGCGCGCAGAAAAATATCGGCCCGGCAGGCCTGACGCTGGTTATCGTGCGTGAAGACCTGCTTGGTAAGGCGCACAAATCCTGTCCTTCTATTATTGATTACACCGTCCTCAACGATAACGACTCCATGTTTAACACGCCGCCAACTTTCGCCTGGTACCTTTCGGGGCTGGTGTTTAAATGGCTCAAGGAGCAGGGCGGCGTCGCCGCTATGGACAAAATCAACCAGGAGAAAGCGGATCTGCTCTATGGTGTGATTGATAACAGCGATTTCTATCGCAACGACGTTGCTCCGGCTAACCGTTCCCGCATGAACGTCCCGTTCCAGTTGGCCGACAGCGCGCTCGACAAACTCTTCCTTGAAGAATCTTTTGCCGCCGGCCTGCATGCCCTGAAGGGCCACCGTGTCGTGGGCGGAATGCGCGCTTCTATTTATAACGCTATGCCGCTGGAAGGCGTTAAAGCCCTGACCGATTTCATGGTTAACTTCGAACGTCGTCACGGCTAAGCCGCGCGCGTTGCTTTTCTCCCCGCGGGTCGCTCTCGCGGGGTTTATTCTGTTTGATTGAGAGTACTTCCCCATGCTGGAATCCCTGACGTTACAACCCATCGCGCTCGTTGACGGCACCATTAATCTTCCCGGTTCCAAAAGTGTCTCTAACCGTGCATTACTGCTTGCAGCACTGGCTAAAGGCACGACCGAACTGACCAACCTGCTCGACAGCGATGATGTTCGTCATATGCTTAATGCGCTCAAGGCGCTGGGCGTGGACTACACGCTTTCTGCGGATCGTACTCGTTGTGAAGTGGTTGGCGTTGGCGGGCCGTTAGAAGCGAAGGGCGAGCTTGAACTTTTCCTGGGCAATGCGGGAACGGCCATGCGTCCTCTGGCTGCGGCTTTATGCCTTGGCGGCAATAATATCGTCCTGACGGGCGAGCCGCGCATGAAGGAGCGCCCTATTGGTCACCTGGTGGATGCCCTGCGTCAGGGCGGCGCGCAGATCGACTATCTTGAACAAGAAAACTATCCTCCGCTGCGCTTACGCGGCGGTTTCGCTGGCGGTCAGGTTGCGGTGGACGGCAGCGTATCAAGTCAGTTTCTGACCGCACTGCTGATGACGGCGCCGCTGGCGGCGAATGACACAGAAATCACCATCAAAGGCGAACTGGTGTCCAAACCTTATATCGACATCACCTTGCACCTGATGAAAACGTTCGGCGTTGATGTTGAAAACCGTGACTACCGCAGCTTTGTGATTCGCGGCGGCCAGCAGTATCAGTCCCCGGGAGCGTATCTGGTTGAGGGCGATGCCTCATCAGCTTCATATTTCCTTGCGGCGGGCGCCATTAAAGGCGGTACGGTAAAAGTGACCGGCATCGGGCGTAACAGCGTACAGGGCGATATCCGCTTTGCTGACGTGCTGGAAAAGATGGGCGCTAAAATCACCTGGGGCGATGATTTCATCTCCTGTGAACGCGGTGAGCTTAACGCTATTGATATGGATATGAACCATATTCCCGACGCGGCGATGACCATCGCAACGGCTGCTCTTTTCGCAAAAGGCACGACGACGCTGCGCAATATTTACAACTGGCGAGTGAAAGAAACGGATCGTCTGTCTGCGATGGCCACCGAGTTACGTAAAGTGGGAGCCGAAGTGGAAGAGGGCGAAGATTACATTACCGTCACGCCGCCCGCGAAGCTGCAGATCGCAGAAATCGGTACTTATAACGATCACCGCATGGCGATGTGTTTTTCCCTCGTCGCGCTGTCTGATACACCGGTCACTATTCTCGATCCTAAATGTACGGCGAAAACCTTCCCGGACTATTTTGAACAGTTGGCACGCATCAGCACCCTCGCTTAATTCTTCTCTAACCGCATCATTTGATGCGGTTTTCTTATCTCTCTACGTTTCCTTACAACGAAATTGCGCAATTCTTCTACACTCAGCCTGATTCCCCAGGATATTTAGCAGGAAAGATAACGGTCCGGCTGGTTGGGGCGTATAATGCGCGGCGTTCACGTTTTAGGCCCGCGACCCCGCGAGAAGGAGAAAAAGATGACGGCACCCGCCCCGGTAATAACAATTGATGGCCCAAGCGGTGCAGGTAAAGGCACGCTGTGTAAGGCTATGGCGGAAGCGTTGCAATGGCATCTGCTTGACTCCGGCGCAATCTACCGTGTGCTTGCGCTGGCCGCTTTGCACCATCAGGTAGACGTTGCTTCCGAAGAAGCGCTGGTTCCTTTAGCGGCTCACCTTGATGTGCGTTTCGTTGCGTCCAACGGCAATCTTGAAGTGATTCTGGAAGGCGAGGATGTGAGCGGCGAAATTCGTACTCAGGAAGTGGCAAATGCCGCTTCACAGATTGCTGCGTTTCCGCGCGTGCGCGAAGCCTTGCTGCGTCGTCAGCGCGCGTTTCGTGAAGCGCCGGGTCTTATCGCCGACGGGCGAGATATGGGAACAGTGGTCTTCCCGGATGCGCCGGTAAAAATATTCCTTGATGCCTCATCGGAAGAACGGGCGCACAGGCGTATGCTACAGTTGCAGGAAAAGGGCTTTAGTGTTAACTTTGAACGCCTTTTGGCCGAAATAAAAGAGCGCGACGATCGCGATCGAAATCGGCCCGTAGCGCCGTTAGTCCCTGCAGCCGATGCTTTGGTGCTGGATTCAACCAGCATGTCTATAGACGAAGTCATCAAGCGCGCGCTGGCCTATGCACGGGAAGTACTGGCAGCCTGAGTCGGCCCGTGATGAGAATTTTGTCAATATTGTCATGACATTGCCATGGCGATATCCCTACAGATCGGGTAAAATTTGCCCCCTGTAATCTAACCCTGTCGGCATGGAGCCAATGGCGGGGTATGTTAAACAACCCCATTCGGCGGGATGCTAAATGGACGTTAAACTAAAGAACCTTGAAGATTAACAACATGACTGAATCTTTCGCTCAACTCTTTGAAGAATCCCTGAAAACAATCGAAACCCGTCCGGGTTCCATCGTTCGCGGCGTTGTAGTTGCTATCGACAAAGACGTAGTACTGGTTGACGCCGGTCTGAAATCTGAGTCTGCCATTCCGGCTGAGCAATTCAAAAACGCTGCTGGCGAACTGGAAATCCAGGTTGGCGACGAAGTTGATGTTGCTCTGGACGCAGTTGAAGATGGCTTTGGCGAAACTCTGCTGTCCCGTGAAAAAGCTAAGCGTCACGAAGCTTGGATCACGCTGGAAAAAGCTTACGAAGAAGCTGAGACTGTGGTTGGTGTTATCAACGGCAAAGTTAAAGGTGGCTTCACTGTTGAGCTGAACGGTATTCGCGCGTTCCTGCCAGGTTCCCTGGTTGACGTTCGTCCGGTTCGCGACACTCTGCACCTCGAAGGCAAAGAGCTTGAATTCAAAGTAATCAAGCTTGACCAGAAACGTAACAACGTTGTTGTTTCACGCCGTGCTGTTATCGAATCCGAAAACAGCGCAGAACGCGATCAGCTGCTGGAAAACCTGCAGGAAGGCATGGAAGTCAAAGGTATCGTTAAGAACCTCACTGACTACGGTGCATTCGTTGATCTGGGCGGCGTTGATGGCCTGCTGCACATCACTGACATGGCATGGAAACGCGTTAAGCATCCAAGCGAAATCGTGAACGTTGGCGACGAAATCACTGTTAAAGTGCTGAAGTTCGACCGCGAGCGTACTCGTGTTTCCCTGGGCCTGAAACAGCTGGGCGAAGATCCATGGGTAGCTATCGCTAAGCGTTACCCGGAAGGCACTCGTCTGACTGGCCGCGTGACCAACCTGACCGACTACGGCTGCTTCGTTGAAATCGAAGAAGGCGTTGAAGGCCTGGTGCACGTTTCAGAAATGGACTGGACCAACAAAAACATCCACCCATCCAAAGTTGTTAACGTTGGTGACGTAGTGGAAGTTATGGTTCTGGATATCGACGAAGAACGTCGTCGTATCTCCCTGGGTCTGAAGCAGTGCAAAAACAACCCATGGCAGCAGTTCGCTGAGACCCACAACAAAGGCGACCGTGTTGAAGGTAAAATCAAGTCTATCACTGACTTCGGTATCTTCATCGGCCTGGACGGCGGTATCGACGGCCTGGTTCACCTGTCTGACATCTCCTGGAACGTTGCAGGCGAAGAAGCAGTTCGTGAATACAAAAAAGGCGACGAAATCGCAGCTGTGGTTCTGCAGGTTGACGCAGAGCGCGAGCGTATCTCCCTGGGTGTTAAACAACTCGCAGAAGATCCGTTCAACAACTACGTTGCGCTGAACAAGAAAGGTACTATCGTTACTGGTAAAGTAACGGCAGTTGACGCGAAAGGTGCTACAGTTGAATTAGCAGATGGCGTAGAAGGCTACCTGCGTGCTTCTGAAGCTTCCCGCGACCGCGTTGAAGATGCAACTCTGGTTCTGAGCGTAGGCGACGATGTTGAAGCTAAATTCACCGGCGTTGATCGTAAAAACCGTGTTGTAAGCCTGTCTGTTCGTGCTAAAGACGAAGCTGACGAGAAAGATGCAATTGCTACTGTTAACAACAAACAGGAAGAAAGCAACTTCTCTAACGCAATGGCTGAAGCATTCAAAGCAGCTAAAGGCGAGTAATCGTCCGAGCGCTAAATCAGGGCGGCTACGGCCGCCCTTGTTCGATTGATAGCTGTAAGCTAATTTTCCTGAAAGGAAACCGGAGGAATCATGACCAAGTCAGAATTGATAGAAAGACTTGCAACCCAGCAATCTCACATTCCCGCTAAGGCTGTGGAAGATGCAGTAAAAGAGATGTTGGAACATATGGCCTCTACGCTAGCCCTTGGCGAGCGTATTGAAATCCGGGGTTTCGGCAGCTTCTCATTACACTATCGCGCTCCTCGCACCGGACGTAACCCTAAGACTGGCGATAAAGTGGATCTGGAAGGCAAATACGTTCCACACTTTAAGCCTGGCAAAGAGCTACGTGACCGCGCCAACATTTACGGCAATTGAGTCTACGGATTTAACTGTTAAAAACGGTACCCACGGGTTAATGCCGATCATTTAAGGATCGGTTGACCGATCCGGTGGCTGGTGTAAAAAGGGTTCATATTCATCATGGACCCTTTTTACATGGAACTTTCACAAGCCCTCGGCATTATCAATGTCACCTCGCCAGAGCACGCCCGCAGCCTCTCTGACCTTATTCCTGCTGAACTTATTCACAAAGCGCTGACGCTGACTGATACCGTTACGCTTCGTAAACGTAAACTTCCTCTCGAATCCATGATCTGGCTTGTCGTTGGCATGTCCATCTTCTGCAATCGCCCCATGACCGAAATCGTCAATCTGATGGATATCTCTGACCGTACCGGCGCGCCTTTCACCGCCCGCAGCTCAGTGATCCAGCGCCGAAAAACGCTCGGGGAAGATGCTGTCCGGGAGCTGTTCGACATCACACAGCAGCACTGGAACCAGCAGGCGGCGCATCCGCAGTGGCATGGTCTGAACCTGTTCGCTGTGGATGGTGTGGTCTGGCGTACGGCAGACACGCCGGAAAACAGCGCCGCTTTCAGCAAACACGGCAACCAGCATGGTGAAGGTGGTTATCCGCAGGTCCGGATGGTCTGCCTGATGGAGCTGAGCAGCCATCTGATAAACGCCAGCGCCTTCGACAGCGAAAACGTCAGCGAAATGCGACTGGCCGCGCGGTTGACAGAGAAAACCCCGGATAACAGTATCACTCTGTTCGATAAAGGATTTTACTCCCCGGGGCTGCTTCATCACTGGCAGACAGCCGGAGAAAAACGGCACTGGCTGTTGCCGCTGAAAAAGAACATCCAGTATGAGGTGGTGCGTAAGCTGGGGCGGGGTGACGAGCTGGTACAGCTGAAAACAAGTCCACAGGCCCGGAAGCAATGGCCTGCTCTGCCGATGGAACTGACCGCGAGGCTGCTGACTAAAACAGTGGATGGAAAAGAGCGGCAGGTACTGACTTCCCTGACGGACCCTAACCGGTATCCGGGTAACAGTCTCAGTGAGTTATACAGACACCGATGGGAAATAGAACTGGGTTACCGGGAAGCAAAACAGGGCCTGCTGGACAGTCGCTGGACGCTGCGTAGCAGGCTGCCGGAGCTGGTACGGCAGGAGTTGTGGGGTGTGTTGCTGACGTACAACCTGGTGAGATACCAGATGGTAAGGATGGCGTTCGAACTGAAAGGAGACTATCTGCCGTATCAGTTGAGCTTCAGTGGTTCAATAAGTGAAATAACACGGCTGTTGATAACATTGCCATGGGCTTCACCGGGCAAAATGCCGGGGGAGTTAAGGACGTTGTATGAGAAGGCGAAATGGCTGGTCTTACCGGGGAGAAGAGAGCGAAGTTACCCCCGGGAGCTGAGGGTAAAAAGCAGAAAATATGCGGACAAAAAAACTGCTGGTCACCTTAAGTGACCAGCATTAACCCACGGGTGCCGTTTTTTTATAGCTGAAATTTGGGCTTTCGACTTCTGTCGCATATTTTTTTGAAAACAAGTTCCCCTCCTGAAAAGCCTCGGAAACCTTCCCGCAAGTTCGTTTATTACTGGCTGACGCTAAACTTTTGATACATCACACTGCCCCAAACAAGGAGGTTGCTGTGGTTTCTTTACCAGGGTTCTGTATTAGCGTCATTGCCGGCATTTTACCGCTGTTGTGGTTATCAGATATCCCCGAGATCCCGAGCATTCTGTTAATACTGGCAGCCGGGCTGTGCCTTGCTGTTTTCAGATTTCGGGCGCTACGTTATGCAGCAATCACCGTGATCTGCTGCTGTTGGGGATTATTTGCCGCTAAAGAAAGTCTTATGCCTTTTGAGCGTTGGATACAAAAACCTGTGACTGCTCAGGTTGTTATCACGCGTACTGACGGTGCTCAGAATCATGAGTTAGAAATTATTCAAAGAGGGAAGCAATACCTTTTCCCACCTACAGGCGTTGTTCTGCGGGGCGTCTATTTACCCCAGCCCGTCTGCGCCGGCCAAAAATGGTTGATGACGCTGCGTTTACAACCGGTTCATGGTCAGTTAAACGAAGGGGGATTTGACAGTCAGCGTTATGCGCTGGCGCAGCATTTGCCGCTTCGGGGACGGGTCGTGGAGGCAAAGATACTGAGCGAACAATGCTCTCTTCGTGGTGGATGGCTAAATGCAGTCACTAATGCGACACAATCCTTAACCTGGCAGGGAATCATTCTTGCTTTGGGATTTGGTGAACGTACGGTTATGAGCGCAGAAGTTAAAAACATCCTGCGGCAAACCGGCACGGCACATTTAATGGCAATTTCCGGGCTACACATTTCATTGGCTGCGGGAGTGGGCTGGCTGTTTGCGAGAGCCCTCCAGTTTTTTCTTCCCGCGCATCGTATCCACTATCGAATGCCGCTGCTTGCGAGTCTGTTTACCGCAGGGGTTTGTACCTGGCTTGCGGGTTGTAACCCACCCGCGGCAAGAACATTTTTAGGGCTTATTATTTGGTTGTCGCTTCGTCTGAGCGGCCGGCAATGGTCGAATTGGGAGGTATGGGTCTGCTGCATCGCAGGTATATTACTTTATGACCCTTTAACGGTGTTGTCTGACAGCTTCTGGCTTTCCGTACTCGCCGTCGCCGCTATCATTTTCTGGTATCAATGGGTGCCGCTGCCGCGTCGGGTAATGAACTGGCGTTGGTTTTATCGCCATCTGGCTGGTCTGGTGTATTTACAGGCGGGCATCACTTTACTGCTGCTGCCACTGCAGGTTTTTATATTCCATGGGCTGAGCTTAAATGCGCTACTGGCGAATCTGCTGGCCGTGCCCTTTGTTTCATTTATCGTCACACCATTATTGTTCGCAGGACTCGTGCTGACGGGGATCCCATGGCTGGGGGAATATCTTTGGCGGCTGGTGGATGCCTTGCTGGAGGCGCTGTTTATTTTCCTTAAATATCTTCCGGGAGGCTGGCAGGAGCTGGACGATCGTTTTCAGGCGATCGGTTTTATTGGCTGGTTAGGCATTGGGATCTATCGTTTATCTCTCTGGAGAACTTCTCCGGCTTCAATAGGTGCGTTAACCGTTGTTCTGATTGTTTTTAGCTTACGCACGCCTGAAAGAAAAGAATGGAAAATTACCATGCTGGACGTGGGGCACGGCCTTGCTGTCGTCATCGCCCGTCATGGCAAAGTGCTTTTATACGACACAGGCAATGCCTGGCCTGGCGGGGATGCTGCTCAGCGTATAATCATTCCCTGGCTGCGCTGGCATAATCTCACCCCTGAAGCCGTTATTATTAGCCATGAACACCTCGATCACCGCGGTGGACTCAGCAGCCTGCAACAGGCATGGCCGGGAATTACGGTGCGTAGCCCGCTTCGCTGGGCGAATCATCTTCCTTGTTTTCGGGGGCAAAAATGGCAGTGGCAGGGCCTGAATTTTACTGCCTACTGGCCTCCGGCAGAGCAACGCGCGCAGGGCAATAATGGGTCCTGCGTGGTAATGGTTAGCGATGGCCATTTTCGATTGTTGTTAACCGGCGATATGGAAGCGCCGGCAGAATTGTCTATGCTCAAAAGGCAGTGGGGCGCTTTAGAGGCTGATATCGTTCAGGTTCCCCATCATGGCAGCCGCACCTCATCAAGCGCGCCACTCCTGCGAGCTATTTCAGGAAAAGCCGCGCTGGCTTCGGTTTCCCGTTATAACGCCTGGCGTTTACCCTCTGCCAAAGTCATTGAACGATACAAAAAGCAAGGCTACACCTGGTATGACACAGCCCATTCCGGCCAAATTACTATCCGCGTAAAAAGTGATAAATGGCAAATCAACGGCTTCAGAGAACAAATAATGCCCCGTTGGTACCATCAGTGGTTTGGCGTAACCAAGGATAATAGGTAGAATATGCGGCTATTTCATCACATGCTGGTTTATTGAATGCATAACGATAAAGATCTCTCCACATGGCAGACCTTCCGCCGTCTCTGGCCGATGATTTCTCCTTTTAAAACAGGTCTGATTGTGGCTGGGGTTGCGTTAATTCTCAACGCAGCCAGCGATACCTTCATGCTATCGCTGCTCAAACCGTTACTGGATGATGGTTTTGGCAAAACGGATAAATCCGTTTTGTTATGGATGCCGCTGGTTGTCATCGGGCTTATGGTGATGCGCGGTATAACAAGTTACATCTCAAGCTATTGTATATCCTGGGTTTCAGGCCAGGTGGTTATGAACATGCGTCGCCGCCTGTTCAGCCATATGATGGGGATGCCAGTCGCCTTCTTCGACCAGCAATCGACAGGGACGCTGCTCTCTCGTATTACTTATGATTCTGAACAGGTAGCTTCCTCTTCCTCCAGCGCGCTGATTACCGTCGTGCGTGAAGGTGCCTCTATCATCGGTCTGTTCGTGCTGATGTTCTGGTATAGCTGGCAACTGTCGCTGATTCTGATTGTGCTTGCGCCTATTGTCTCTTTTGCCATCCGCATGGTTTCTAAACGCTTCCGTAATATCAGTAAGAACATGCAGAACACCATGGGGCAGGTGACCACCAGCGCAGAACAAATGCTCAAAGGGCATAAAGAAGTTCTGATTTTTGGTGGCCAGCAGGTAGAAACCGAGCGCTTTAATAAGGTCAGTAACCGCATGCGTCACCAGGGGATGAAACTGGTGTCAGCCTCTTCAATTTCTGATCCTATCATTCAGTTGATTGCTTCCCTTGCGCTGGCATTTGTCCTGTATGCCGCAAGCTTCCCGAGCGTGATGGAAACGCTGACCGCCGGTACTATCACCGTTGTGTTCTCTTCCATGATTGCCCTGATGCGCCCGCTGAAATCATTGACGAACGTTAACGCTCAGTTCCAGCGTGGCATGGCAGCATGCCAGACGCTTTTCTCCATCCTTGATTCCGAACAGGAAAAAGATGAAGGAACGCGCACTATCGAACGGGCGAAGGGCGACCTTGAATTCAGGGATGTAACCTTTACTTATCCTGGTCGCGAGATCCCTGCATTACGCAATATTAACCTGAATATTCCTGCCGGGAAGATGGTTGCGCTGGTCGGACGCTCGGGTTCAGGGAAGTCCACAATCGCCAGCCTGATCACCCGATTCTACGATATCCAGGAAGGTAATATCCTGATTGACGGCGTAGATGTTCGTGAATATACGCTGTCGTCGCTGCGTAATCAGGTGGCGTTGGTTTCACAGAACGTTCATCTGTTTAACGACACTATCGCCAACAACATTGCTTATGCACGTACAGAAAAGTACAGCCGTGAAGATATCGAAAGAGCGGCCCGCATGGCGTATGCAACGGACTTCATCGAGAAGATGGATAACGGGCTGGATACGGTGATTGGCGAAAACGGGGTTCTGCTCTCTGGCGGTCAACGCCAGCGCATCGCCATTGCGCGTGCGCTGCTGCGGGATAGCCCAATTTTGATTCTGGATGAAGCTACCTCCGCGCTGGATACGGAATCTGAACGAGCTATTCAGGCGGCGTTGGACGAACTGCAAAAAAATCGTACCTCTCTGGTTATCGCGCACCGTCTGTCTACGATTGAGCAAGCCGATGAAATCGTGGTTGTGGAAGATGGCCGCATTGTTGAGCGTGGCCCTCACGCTGAACTGATTGCCCATCGTGGCGTGTACGCTCAACTGCATAAGATGCAATTCGGCGAATGATAGAACGCATCTGGTCGGGGAAATCCTCCCTCTACCTGCTGTTATTACCGCTCTCCTGGCTGTATGGCCTGGTGAGCGGTGCTATTCGTCTTAGCTGGAAACTGGGGCTGCGTAAAGCGTGGCGCTCACCGGTTCCCATAGTGATTGTCGGTAATCTGACGGCGGGCGGCAATGGCAAAACGCCGGTCGTTATCTGGCTTGTCGAACAGCTTCAGGCGCGTGGAATTCGGGTTGGCGTTGTCTCTCGCGGCTACGGAGGCAAAGCTGAAAGCTACCCGCTGATCCTCACCCCGCAAACTACGACAGCGCAGGCTGGTGATGAACCTGCATTAATTTATCAACGTACTGGCGCACCTGTAGCGGTAGCACCTGAACGCAGCGCTGCGGTTAAAGCGTTAATCGAGCATGCGCAACCGCAGCTCATCATTACCGATGATGGTCTCCAGCATTATGCGCTGGCGCGGGACAAAGAGATCGTGGTTGTCGATGGCTTGCGCCGGTTCGGCAATGGCTGGTGGTTGCCCGCAGGGCCAATGCGGGAGCGTGTAGGGCGATTAAAATCTGTAGATGCGGTGATTACCAACGGCGGCGAAGCGCAGGCGGGAGAAATCGCTATGCATCTGCGGCCGGGCGATGCCGTTAACCTTCTTAGCGGTGAACGTCGCCCGGTGCAGGCTCTGCAGAATGTTGTCGCGATGGCAGGCATCGGTCACCCGCCGCGTTTTTTTGCCACGCTAAAGCAGTGCGGGATAACGCCGGTTAAAACGGTAAGCCTTGCTGACCATCAGGCGCTCGCTGAAGCTGAGGTCGCAAGGCTGCTGAATAAAGACCAGACGCTGTTAATGACCGAGAAAGATGCGGTTAAGTGTCGTAACTTTGTCGAGGGGCATAAAAACTGGTGGTATCTCCCGGTTGATGCTCATCTTGCCCAACCGCAGGCAGAACAGTTGCTGCGAACATTGGTCGCGCTAGTGAAGTAATCTCTCCGCGCGCCCGGCCCCTTGGTTTGCTGATGACAGGAAAGACTATGGCCCTACCGTACCTGACGTTACGAGCTGCCCGAAACCTTCACCTTGCCGCGCAGGGTTTGTTAACTAAGCCACGCCGCCGCGCCCGCGCTTCAGACATCAGCAAGACAATTTCGCAGATGTCTCTCCTGCAAATCGACACCATCAATATTGTCGCCCGTAGCCCTTATCTGGTGCTGTTTAGCCGCCTTGGGCAATATTCTCCAGGCTGGCTTGATGAAGCATTAGCGAGCGGAGAGCTTATTGAATACTGGGCGCACGAGGCGTGTTTTCTCCCGAAAGACGATTTTGCGTTAGTCCGCCACAGAATGCTGCAGCCGGAAAATATGGGCTGGAAATACAAGCCGGAATGGATGGTGGAGCATGCAAAAGAGATCGAGCTGTTACTTAACCATATTGCGGAAAACGGCCCGGTTCGCTCGGCGGATTTTGAGCATCCGCGTAAAGGCGCCGGCGGCTGGTGGGAGTGGAAGCCGCATAAAAAACATCTCGAAGGTTTGTTTACCTCCGGCCAGGTGATGGTGATTGAACGGCGTAATTTTCAGCGTGTTTACGACCTGACGACACGAGTCATGCCGGACTGGAACGACGAGCTGCACCTTATTCATCAGCAGGATGCTGAACGGCAAATGCTGGAAAACAGCGCCCGTAGTCTGGGTATTTTCCGCCCCGAATGGCTGGCTGATTACTACCGCTTACGCCGCGTCTCCGTGACGTCAGTCATAGAAGAATGGCAGAAACAAGAAAAGGTCACCCCCGTTCAGACGGAAAAACTGGGTGAGATGTGGGTACACCATTCGTTATTGCCATTGCTGCCGCACGCGGAACAGGACAAGCTTAAAGCAACTCATAGCGCCGTGCTGTCTCCCTTTGATCCCGTGGTTTGGGATCGTAAACGCGCGCAAGCGCTGTTCGATTTCTCTTATCGTCTGGAATGTTACACCCCGGTGCAAAAACGTAAATACGGTTATTTCGTTTTGCCATTATTGCATCAGGGCGCGCTGGTCGGACGTATGGATGCCAAAATGCATCGTAAACAGGGCGAGCTGGAAATAATCAGTTTGTATCTGGAAGAGGGCATTAAGCCTCGGGCATCATTGATAAGCGGTCTGCACGACGCATTAACAAAGTTTGCGCTCTGGCAAGGTGCTGTAAGAATTGTTCTGGGAAATATTCCCGCGGCACTGGCTTCATCGTGGGGAACCGGCTGGGAAATTGCCCCGACGAGCTAATCAGTTATGTTATCCTGACGCCCTTGATGGCGCCCGTTCTGGAGTATCTATGGAAAGTCGTTTACTTGAAATCATTGCCTGCCCGGTGTGCAACGGCAAACTCTATTTTAATCAGGAAAAGCAGGAGCTTATTTGCAAACCTGATGGTCTGGCCTTCCCGTTCCGCGATGGAATTCCGGTATTGCTGGAATCCCAGGCGCGTACTCTGACCCTCGATGAGACTAATCCATGAGTTTTGTGGCTATTATTCCTGCTCGCTATTCGTCCACACGTTTGCCGGGCAAGCCGTTAAAAGACATTAGCGGTAAACCGATGGTGGTGCATGTTCTGGAGCGCGCTCGTGAATCTGGCGCAGAACGTATTATCGTTGCCACCGATCACGAAGAGGTGGCGCGTGCTGTAGAAGCCGCTGGCGGCGAAGTGTGCATGACCCGCGCCGATCATCAGTCAGGTACTGAACGTCTGGCCGAAGTTATCGAAAAATGCGCTTTCAGCGACGACACCGTCATTGTGAACGTGCAGGGTGATGAACCGATGATCCCGCCGGTCATCATTCGTCAGGTTGCAGAAAACCTGGCGAACAGCCAGGCGGGAATGGCGACGCTTGCCGTACCAATCGACTCCGCTGAAGAAGCCTTTAATCCGAACGCGGTAAAAGTGGTGATGGATGCGCAGGGCTACGCTTTGTATTTCTCACGAGCCACCATCCCTTGGGATCGCGATCGTTTTGCCCAGTCGCGCGAAAAAATCGGCGATACTTTCCTGCGCCACATCGGCATTTACGGCTATCGGGCAGGTTTTATTCGCCGTTATATCAGTTGGGAACCAAGCCAGCTTGAGCAAATCGAAAAGCTTGAGCAACTGCGCGTCCTGTGGAACGGCGAAAAGATTCACGTCGCCGTCGCAAAAGAGATTCCAGGCATCGGTGTGGATACCCCGGAAGATCTGGAACGCGTTCGCATAGCGATGCGCTAAACCTTTCCTGCTCTAAAAACCGGCCGCTGCGCCGGTTTTTTATTATCTGAAGACATATTGATCTGAGGTGATGACATCTGGCGAAAGCGCGCTCATTATGAAAAGGACCAGTGTTCATAGGGGTAAAGGGTTATGGAGTTGCTGCGGAAGGAATTAAGCCATCTTCTGGGTGAAAAATTAAGCCGCATCGAGTGCATCAGCGAGCAAACGGATACTGCCGTCTGGTCGCTGTATGATAGCGAAGGTCATGCGATGCCTTTACTGGCTAAAAGCTTTACTTCACCAGGGGTTGCCGCGCAGCAGGCCTGGAAAATGTCTATGTTGGCGCGTTCAGGCACCCTTCGTCTGCCCGTGGTTTACGGTATTGTCACTCATGAAGATAACCCAGGCCCGGATGTGCTACTTATGGAGCGTTTGCGTGGCGTTTCCGTTGAAGCTCCAGCCAGAACGCCGGATCGCTGGGAGCAGCTTAAAGACCAGATAGTCGAAGGTTTGCTGGCCTGGCATCGCGTTGACAGCGCAGGTTGCGTAGGCAGCGTTGACAGTACGCAGGAAAATATCTGGCCTTCCTGGTATCGTCAGCGAGTGGAAGTGCTGTGGAACACCTTAAATCAGTTTAAGAACACCGGCCTCACGATGCAGGACAAACGCATCCTGTTTCGCTCACGCGAATGTCTTCCGCGCATGTTTGAGGATTTTAATGATAACTGCGTGCTGGTGCATGGCAACTTCACGCTGCGCAGCATGCTTAAAGACGGTAAGAGCGATCAGCTTCTGGCGATGATAAATCCAGGCATCGTACTGTGGGCGCCGCGTGAATATGAGATTTTTCGTTTGTACGAAGAAGGGCAGGCGGAAAGCTTATTCTGGCATTATCTCCAGCGTGCGCCGGTGGCCGAGTCATTCCTGTGGCGACGCTGGCTGTATGTTCTGTGGGACGCGGTGGACAGGTTGATTCAGACGGGCCGAATAAATCGCCCCGCCTTTGATGCCGCGACGAAAGGTTTACTCCCCTGGATTTCCTGAAATCCCTTTAAGCCACTGCCAGGCTCGCCCCAGCGTTTCGTAACTTACCCGCTCGCTGTGCATCAGCCAAAGCGGTGACGGGATAATTCTTTCCCACGGATTGAGCGGCGACTCAATGGCCATTTGATTAGCCGGCGCGGGAACAGGATTAAGGCCTGCGTTACGGAAAAAAATGACGGCGCGCGGTAAATGCGAGGCGGAAGTCACCAGCAGGAAGGGCTGTTTACCGATGGCTTTTGCAACCGCAGCGGCTTCTTCTTCCGTATCTTTCGGGCTATCCAGCGTGATGATTGCTGAGCGCGGCACGCCCAGGCTTTCGGCGACTCTTGCACCTGCTTCTGCGGTACTTACAGAATTTGTCATTGCGCGTGCGCCTGTAAAAATTATTTTAGCGCCTAGGTTAGCCTGCCATAACCGTATTCCCTCGGTGACTCGTGGGAGACTGTTATTAATCAGGTTCGAACTCGGCGCCCAGTCCGCATTCCAGGTATAGCCGCCTCCCAGCACTACTACGTAGTTCACTCGTTCACCGCCGCGCCACGTTGGATAAGTATCTTCAATCGGCTTTAGCATGCGATCGGCTACCGGCTGAAGGCTAATCAACAGTAAAACAAGCCAACCGGCAGTAAGTAACCCTTTCCCTGTTTTCTGCCAGCGCGTGAACCAGAGCAACAAAATCGCCAGGCCAATCACCAGCAGCAGAAAAGGTAAGGGTAACAACAGGCCGCCGATAAATTTTTTCAGGATAAAAAGCATGAATTCCGGGTCCTTTTTTAACCTTCCAACGGGTAAACGCTGGTGATATTACACCAGCCAGGTTCATTCTTCTGCAAGCTGTGCCAAAATAGCGGTTTTCTAAGACTGACCCTTAAAGGCTGTGGAGTAGTACCCGTGCGTGACCGCAATTTTGATGACATTGCCGAGAAGTTCTCACGCAACATCTATGGTACAACCAAAGGTCTGCTGCGCCAGGCCATCCTGTGGCAGGATCTTGATGCGCTGTTGGCTACCCTGGCGCCGAAGCTGCGAGTTTTGGACGCGGGCGGGGGGGAAGGGCAAACGGGCTGTCGCATGGCTGAACTGGGCCATGATGTCGTACTTTGCGACGTTTCCGCTGAGATGATTGCCCGCGCTCAGGCCCAGGCCTGTGAGAAAGGTGTGAGCGGGAACATGCATTTTGTACATTCCTCCGCTCAGGACATTGGTCAATATTTGGAAAGCCCGGTCGATCTGATATTGTTTCACGCGGTGCTGGAATGGGTCGTTGATCCGCAAGCGGTGCTGCAGTCGCTTTGGGACTGTCTGGCGCCGGGCGGCGCACTGTCGCTGATGTTTTACAATGCTAACGGCCTGCTGATGCGTAATATGTTCGTCGGCAACTTTGAGTACGTGCTTCAGGGCATGAAAAAAAATAAGCGAAAAACGCTTTCGCCTGACAATCCCTTGCCGCCAGAACAGGTTTATCACTGGCTGGAGCAAATTGGCTGGCAAATTACCGGGAAAACCGGTGTGCGGGTATTCCACGATTACCTGCGCGACAAGCACAAACAACGCGATGGTTTTGACGATTTGCTTGAACTTGAAACGCGTTATTGTCGGCAGGAGCCTTTTCTTAGCCTCGGCCGCTATATCCACGTGACAGCAGTCAAGCCGCTTGAGCCAAGGAAAAATTATGAGTGATGTTTCCCAGACAGTACCTGAACTGGTTGCCTGGGCCAGGAAAAATGACTTCTCTATTACGCTGCCAACCGAACGTCTGACGTTCCTGTTGGCCATCGCTACCTTAAACGGCGAAAGGCTCGATGGAGAGTTAAGTGAAGGAGAGCTGGTGGATGCCTTCCGCCATGTGAGCGATGGGTTCGAACAAACGACCGAAACCATCAGCGTACGTGCGAATAACGCCATCAACGACATGGTGCGTCAGCGTTTGCTCAACCGCTTTACCAGCGAAATTCACGAAGGGAATTCGATCTACCGCCTCACGCCGCTTGGGATCGGTATTACCGATTACTATATTCGCCAGCGCGAATTCTCTACGCTGCGCCTTTCTATGCAGCTTTCTATCGTGGCAGGCGAACTCAAGCGTGCCGCCGACGCCGCTGACGAAAACGGCGATGAGTTCCACTGGCATCGCAACGTCTTTGCGCCACTCAAATACTCCGTAGCGGAGATTTTCGATAGCATCGACCTCACCCAGCGCATTATGGATGAGCAGCAGCAGCAGGTTAAAGATGATATCGCGCAGTTGCTGAACAAAGACTGGCGTGCGGCTATTTCAAGCTGCGAACTGCTGCTTTCTGAAACCTCCGGCACGTTGCGCGAATTGCAGGACACTCTTGAAGCCGCCGGGGATAAGTTACAGGCGAACCTGCTGCGCATTCAGGACTCAACCATGGGGCGCGACGACCTGCATTTTGTCGACCGCCTGGTCTTCGATCTGCAAAGCAAGCTGGACCGTATTATCAGTTGGGGCCAGCAGGCCATTGACCTGTGGATTGGCTATGACCGCCACGTTCATAAATTTATTCGTACCGCCATCGACATGGATAAAAACCGTGTCTTTGCTCAACGCCTTCGCGTGTCGGTGCAAAATTATTTCGATGCTCCGTGGGCGCTGACCTATGCCAGCGCCGATCGCCTGCTCGATATGCGCGATGAAGAAATGACGCTTCGCGACGAAGAGGTGACCGGCGAACTGCCAACGGATCTCGAGTTTGAAGAGTTTAACGAAATCCGTGAACAGCTAGCGGCGTTGATAGAAGCGGCATTGCAGAGCTACAAAACCAGACAAGTGCCCCTAGATTTAGGCGTGGTGATGCGGGACTATCTTACCCAATATCCGCGCGCGCGCCATTTTGACGTGGCACGAATCGTGGTCGACCAGGCGGTGCGTCTTGGTGTGGCTGAAGCAGACTTTACCGGCCTGCCGCCGCAGTGGCAGGCAATTAACGATTACGGAGCCAAGGTACAGGCGCATGTCATCAACAAATATTGAAAAAGTGATGCCGGTTAAACTGGCACAGGCGTTGGCCAATCCGTTATTTCCCGCGCTCGACAGCCAGTTACGTGCCGGTCGGCACATTGGCCTCGACGAGCTGGATAATCATGCCTTTTTGATGGACTTTCAGGACGAACTGGAAGAGTTTTATACCCGCTACAACGTGGAATTGATCCGCGCGCCAGAAGGTTTTTTCTATTTGCGCCCGCGCTCCACAACGCTTATCCCGCGCTCGGTATTATCCGAGCTTGATATGATGGTCGGTAAAATTCTTTGCTATCTCTATCTCAGCCCGGAACGTCTGGCGAATGAAGGCATCTTCACACAGCAGGAGCTTTACGACGAACTGCTGACGTTGGCAGATGAAAGCAAGCTGCTGAAGCTTGTGAACAATCGTTCCACCGGCTCGGATGTCGACAGGCAAAAACTGCAGGAAAAAGTGCGATCTTCACTGACGCGCCTGCGTCGCCTCGGCATGATCTGGTTTATGGGCCACGACAGCAGCAAGTTCCGCATTACCGAATCGGTCTTCCGCTTCGGAGCCGATGTGCGCACCGGCGACGATCCACGTGAAGCGCAGTTGCGCATGATTCGCGACGGGGAGGCGATGCCTGTTGAAACCCGCTTGCAGCTCAATGATGAAGCCGACGAGCCACAGAACGCCCAGGATAACGCGGAGGATGAACAGGAATGATTGAACGCGGAAAGTTTCGCTCGCTAACGCTGATTAACTGGAACGGTTTCTTCGCGCGTACCTTTGATTTAGATGAGCTGGTTACCACGCTTTCAGGCGGTAACGGCGCCGGTAAATCCACCACCATGGCGGCATTTGTTACAGCGCTTATCCCGGATTTGACGCTGCTGCACTTTCGTAACACCACCGAAGCAGGGGCCACGTCTGGTTCACGCGACAAGGGCTTGCACGGTAAGTTAAAAGCGGGCGTGTGTTATTCGACGCTTGATGTCATCAACTCCCGTCACCAGCGCGTGGTGGTTGGCGTGCGTCTGCAGCAGGTTGCGGGCCGCGACCGTAAAGTGGATATCAAACCTTTCGCGATTCAGGGCCTGCCGACTTCTATTCAGCCGACGCAGTTGCTGACTGAAACGCTCAACGAGCGTCAGGCGCGCGTGCTGAGCCTGCAAGAGCTGAAAGACAAAGTGGAGTCTATCGAAGGTGTCCAGTTCAAGCAGTTTAACTCCATCACCGATTACCATTCTTTAATGTTCGATCTGGGTATCGTGGCGCGTCGTCTGCGCAGCGCCTCGGACCGTAGCAAATATTATCGCCTGATTGAAGCCTCGCTTTACGGCGGGATTTCCAGCGCCATCACCCGTTCTCTGCGTGATTATCTGTTGCCGGAAAACGGCGGCGTGCGTAAAGCGTTCCAGGATATGGAAGCCGCGCTGCGTGAAAACCGCCTGACGCTGGAAGCGATTCGCGTGACCCAGTCCGATCGCGACCTCTTTAAGCATCTTATTTCCGAAGCCACTGACTATGTGGCGGCGGATTATATGCGCCATGCCAACGAACGACGCATTCATCTGGATAAAGCGCTCGAATTCCGCCGTGAACTGCACATCAGCCGCAAGCAGCTTGCTGCGGAGCAGTTTAAACACGTCGATATGGCGCGTGAGCTAGCCGAACACAGCGGCGCGGAAGGGGATCTGGAAACGGATTACCAGGCCGCCAGCGATCACCTGAACCTGGTGCAAACGGCTATTCGTCAGCAGGAAAAAATCGAGCGTTATGAAGCCGATCTCGAAGAGCTGCAAATGCGTCTCGAAGAGCAAAACGAGATTGTCGCCGAAGCTCACGAACAGCAAGAAGAGAACGAGGCACGCGCGGAAGCCGCAGAGCTGGAAGTGGACGAGCTGAAAAGCCAGCTTGCCGATTACCAGCAGGCGCTCGATGTGCAACAGACTCGCGCTATTCAATATCAGCAGGCCCTGCAAGCTTTAGAACGTGCCCGTGCGGTTTGCCATCTGCCTGATTTAACCGCAGACAGCGCCGACGAATGGCTGGACACTTTCCAGGCCAAAGAGCAGGAAGCGACAGAAAAATTGCTGACGCTGGAGCAGAAAATGAGCGTGGCGCAAACGGCACACAGCCAGTTTGAACATGCTTACCAGCTTGTCACGGCAATCAGCGGACCCGTGAGCCGCAGCGAAGCCTGGGAAGCCGCGCGTGAATTACTGCGCGACAGCAATAACCAGCGCCATCTCACCGAACAGGTTCAGCCGCTGCGCATGCGTCTTAACGAACTTGAACAGCGCCTGCGTGAACAGCAAGAGGCCGAGCGTCTGCTGGCTGAATTCTGCAAACGTCAGGGCAAACAGTTCGATCCTGAAGATCTTGAAGCGCTGCACGAAGAGCTTGAAGAACGTATCGCGACGCTGCAGCAAAGCGTTTCCGATGCGAGCGAGCAACGCGTTTCCCTGCGTCAGGAACAGGAGCAAATTCAGGCGCGCATTAAGCGTCTGACGCTGCGTGCGCCTGTCTGGCTGGCGGCGCAAACCAGCCTCAATCAGCTTTGCGAGCAAAGCAACGAAGAATTCGAAAGCAGCCAGCATGTGACTGAATACATGCAGCAACTGCTGGAGCGCGAGCGCGACGTCACGGTAGAACGAGATGAAGTCGGCGCCCGTAAACGCGCTATCGATGAAGAAATCGAACGGCTTAGCCAGCCGGGCGGCGCCGAAGATCCGCGTCTCAATGCTCTGGCTGAACGCTTTGGCGGCGTGCTGCTATCAGAGATTTATGATGATATCAGCCTTGATGACGCACCGTACTTCTCGGCGCTGTATGGCCCATCCCGCCACGCTATCGTCGTACCGGATTTATCCCTGGTGCGTGAACAGCTCGAAAGCCTGGAAGATTGCCCTGAAGACCTGTATCTGATTGAAGGGGACCCGTCCTCGTTTGATGACAGCGTCTTTACCGTAGAAGAGATGGGCGCTGCGGTGCTGGTGAAAACCGCCGAGCGCCAGTGGCGATATTCCCGCCTGCCGGAACTGCCGCTGTT
The DNA here is from genome assembly GCF_025215095.1 of Dryocola boscaweniae. Classification (GTDB taxonomy): domain Bacteria; phylum Pseudomonadota; class Gammaproteobacteria; order Enterobacterales; family Enterobacteriaceae; genus Dryocola; species Dryocola boscaweniae. Next base: position 29,023 of record NZ_JALHAP010000072.1, read on the forward strand.
TGGCCGCGCGGCGCGTGAAAATCGTCTCGAAAATCTGCATGCAGAGCGCGAAACCCTGGCGGAACGCTTCGCCACGCTTTCCTTTGATGTTCAAAAATCTCAGCGCCTGCACCAGGCGTTCAGCCGCTTTATCGGCCAGCATCTGGGCGTGGCATTTGACGAAGATCCTGAAGAGGAAATTCGCCATCTCAATACCCGCCGCGGTGAAATTGAACGCGCCATCAGCAATCACGAAAACGACAATCAGCAGCAGCGTCAGCAGTTCGATCTGGCAAAAGAAGGCGTTGCACAGCTAAACCGCCTGCTGCCGCGCGTCAGCCTGTTGAACGACGAGACGCTGGCAGACCGCTGCGATGAAATTCGCGAACGCCTGATGGAAGCCGAAGAAGCTGCGCGCTTTATCCATCAGCATGGCAGCCAGTTGGCCAAACTCGAAGCGGTTGCCTCGGTCTTGCAAAGCGATCCGGAACAGTTTGAGCAGCTAAAAGAAGATTATCACTACGCGCAGCAAATCCAGCGCGATGCGCGTCAACAGGCGTTTGCGTTAACTGAAGTGGTGCAGCGTCGTGCGCACTTTAGCTATTCCGATTCCGCAGCCATGCTGGACGGTAATAGCGATCTAAACGAAAAACTGCGCAGCCGTCTGGAGCAGGCAGAAGCGGAACGTACGCGCTCCCGTGAAGCGTTGCGCAGCCATGCGCAGCAGCTCAGCCAGTTCAGTCAGTTGATGGCCTCGCTGAAAAGCTCGTTCGATACCAAGAAAGAGCTGCTCAACGACTTGCATAAAGAGCTGCAGGACATCGGCGTGCGTGCCGATACCGGGGCGGAAGAGCGTGCCCGTATTCGCCGCGATGAATTACATACCGCGCTGAGCAACAACCGTTCCCGTCGTAATCAGCTCGAAAAAGCCTTGACCTACTGCGAAGCGGAAATGAGCAACCTGACCCGCAAGCTGAAACAGTTGGAGCGCAGCTATTTCGAAATGCGCGAACAGGTGGTGACGGCGAAAGCAGGCTGGTGTGCGGTAATGCGCATGGTGAAAGACAATGGCGTGGAGCGCCGTCTTCACCGCCGCGAGCTGGCCTATCAGACCGGCGACGAACTGCGTTCCATGTCGGATAAGGCGCTTGGCGCGCTGCGTCTGGCGGTGGCGGATAACGAACATTTACGCGATGTGCTGCGGATGTCCGAAGATCCAAAACGTCCGGAGCGTAAAATTCAGTTCTTCGTGGCGGTTTATCAGCATCTGCGCGAGCGTATCCGCCAGGATATTATTCGTACTGACGATCCGGTAGAAGCCATCGAACAGATGGAGATTGAGCTGGGCCGCCTGACAGAAGAGCTGACCTCACGCGAGCAGAAGCTGGCGATCAGTTCCCGCAGCGTGGCGAATATTATTCGTAAAACCATTCAGCGCGAGCAGAACCGCATTCGCATGCTGAACCAGGGGCTGCAAAGCGTCTCCTTCGGCCAGGTAAATAGCGTACGCCTGAATGTTAACGTCCGCGAAACGCATGCGATGCTGCTTAACGTCCTTTCCGAGCAGCATGAACAGCATCAGGATCTGTTTAACAGCAACCGTCTGAGCTTCTCTGAAGCGCTGGCGAAGCTGTATCAGCGTCTGAACCCGCAAATCGATATGGGCCAGCGTACGCCGCAGACCATTGGTGAAGAGCTGCTGGACTACCGCAACTATCTTGAGATGGAAGTGGAAGTTAACCGAGGTACGGATGGCTGGCTGCGTGCGGAAAGCGGCGCGCTTTCTACGGGTGAAGCTATCGGTACCGGGATGTCGATTCTGGTTATGGTTGTGCAAAGCTGGGAAGAGGAATCACGCCGCCTGCGCGGTAAAGACATCTCGCCTTGCCGCCTTTTGTTCCTTGATGAGGCCGCCCGTCTGGATGCCAAATCAATCGCAACGCTGTTTGAGTTGTGCGAGCGACTTGAAATGCAACTGATTATTGCGGCGCCTGAAAACATCAGCCCGGAAAAAGGCACCACCTATAAGCTGGTTCGTAAGGTCTTTAACAATCACGAACATGTGCACGTTGTTGGTCTGCGAGGCTTTGCCGCACCGCTACCTGAGGCTTTGCCAGGTACGGCGGAAGTCTCCTGATAGTCCTCTTTATGCTCTTGTCAAACAGCGGGCTTCGGCCCGCTGTTTTTGCTTCTGAAACCTCTTAATCTTTAATTTTCTTTACGTTTATGCGGGTAATTGATTTTTACTGTTTATATACTGATAAAAGAACCAGGCGAAAGGCTGGTTACGATAAACAGTAAAACAGGGGGCAAAGGATGTTGCTTATGAAAATACATGGTTTTAGAGCGTCGGCTATAAGTTATTGCCTGGCGCTCAGTCTGGCTCCACTGTTTACGGTGCAGGCGCAAGAGCAAGAGCCTGCCGTGGTTCCTTCTGACAGCTCCGCAGTGACTGCAGAGCAGCCGACCGCGCTTGAGCAACCGTTAGCTCAGTCCAGCGCCACGGCGGCGATGGCGGGCACACTGGCGCTTGATTCTGCCTCAATGTCTGCCGCGCAAAGCCGTTCTCAGCTCCTTGCGCAACTGCCTGCAGGCTATGCTCCTGTCTACCTCAACGCGCTGTCCGCTTTTTATGCTGCTCGCGATATGAAACCGATGTGGGAAAACCGTGATGCGGTGCAGGCATTCCAGCAACAGTTAGCGGAACTGGCTATCGCCGGTATTCAGCCTCAGTTTACGACCTGGGTCGAACTGCTGACCAATCCTTCCGTTACCGGCATGGCTCGCGACGTTGTACTTTCTGACGCAATGATGGGCTATCTGCAGTTTGTCTCCGGTATTCCGACCGAAGGTAACCGCTGGCTGTATAGCACCACGCCTTACAAAATGAAGACCGCGCCTTTGTCTGTCATTAATCAGTGGCAGGTGGCTGTCGATCAGGGCACGCTAGTGAGCTTTATCGCTACGCTTGCGCCTCAGCATCCACAATATGCCCGTATGCATCAGTCGCTGGTGCATTTGTTGGGTGATACTCGTCCGTGGCCGCAGCTAACCGGTAAAGAAACGCTTCGTCCGGGACAATGGAGCAACGATGTTCCGGCGCTGCGTGAAATTCTCGCCAGAAGCGGCATGCTGCAGGTTGAGCCGGCGATTTCGCTACCGGGTGATGACAGCACGAACACCCAGACCGCGGCTGCGGTGAGTCCGTCTGCTGTTGCCGTCGAAAGTGAGGGCAACGCTCAGGGCGTTCCCGATGCGGTTGTCGGAGCGAAGAAAAAGCCTTCCGCAGCGGTACGCAGCGCTTATAGCCGCGAACTGGTTGAAGGGGTGAAGCGCTTCCAGAAATGGCAAGGGTTGGGAACGGATGGCGCAATCGGGCCCTTAACTCGTGACTGGCTGAATGTCACGCCACAACAGCGGGCTTCGCTCGTCGCGTTGAATATCCAACGTTTACGCCTGCTGCCTAATAAGCTTGATACCGGCATCATGGTGAACATCCCCAACTATTCGCTGGTGTATTACCTCAATGGCAGCGAAGTTCTGGCATCCCGCGTTATTGTCGGACGTCCGGATCGTAAAACGCCGATGATGAGCAGCGCGCTCAATAACGTCGTGGTTAACCCGCCGTGGAACGTGCCAAATACGTTAGCGCGTAACGACATCCTGCCTAAAGTCCGTCAGGACCCCGGCTACCTGGACCGCCACGGTTACAGCGTGCTGCGCGGCTGGAGCAACAATGCAGAAGCCATCAATCCCTATAACGTAGACTGGCAAACCATTACCGCCAGCAATTTACCGTTCCGTTTCCAGCAAAAACCGGGCACTCAGAATTCGTTAGGGCGATATAAATTTAATATGCCGAGTTCCGATGCTATCTATTTGCACGACACGCCGAACCACAATCTGTTCCAGAAGGATGCGCGAGCGCTAAGTTCCGGGTGCGTTCGAGTCAATAAGGCATCTGAACTGGCTAATATGCTGTTACAGGATGCCGGCTGGAATGACACGCGTATCTCCAGTCAGCTAAAAGACGGCAGCACTAAATATGTCAACATTCGCCAGACAATCCCGGTCAACCTCTATTATCTGACCGCATTTGTCGGTGAAGACGGGCGTACACAATATCGTACAGATATTTACAATTACGATCTTAGCGCGCGATCTGGCGCACAAATCCTTTCAAAAGCCGGATTATTGATTAAGGAAATGCAGTAATACTAATGAATTAGTGGTCGTAACAGGTGTAATACTCAGCCGGGTCCCTCACAGGGCCCGGTTTATCTGGGTTTTGCGGCATCTTGACTCAACGTTCTTAGCCAGTTAAGGTGCGAAGCGTGCGCCAGAAGTGCATATTATTCGACCATTTTTCATTTGTAGACCTGGACATCATGGACAAATTTGACGCTAATCGCCGCAAGCTGCTGGCATTGGGCAGTGTGGCTTTGGGTGCCGCTCTGTTGCCGACGCGAGCGTTTGCAACCCTCTCGACACCGCGCCCGCGCATTCTGACTCTCAATAACCTTCATACAGGTGAGACGTTAAAAGCCGAGTTCTTCGATGGCAGAGGCTATATTCAGGATGAATTAGCTAGACTTAACCATTTCTTCCGTGACTTTCGCGCGAATAAAGTTAAGGCCATCGATCCCAAGCTGTTCGACCAGCTTTATCGTCTGCAAGGGCTGTTAGGAACGAATAAACCCGTACAGCTTATTTCCGGTTACCGTTCTTTGGATACCAATAACGAGTTGCGTGCGCATAGCCGTGGGGTGGCGAAAAAAAGCTACCACACCAAAGGGCAGGCAATGGATTTCCATATTGAAGGGATTTCGTTAAGCAATGTTCGCAAAGCAGCATTATCTCTGCGCTCAGGTGGTGTAGGATATTACCCGGGTAGCAACTTTGTGCATATTGATACCGGGCCATTACGGCACTGGTAAAACAACGGAATCCGGCGTTCGTTGCCGGTAATGGAGCAGCATGAATTATCACCTTATCCCGGTAACGGCCTTTGCCCAAAACTGTTCTTTGATCTGGTGCGAAGAAACCCTGCAGGCAGCCATAGTGGACCCTGGCGGTGAAGCGCAAAAGATAGTCCAGGAAGTGACGGCAAAAGGTGTGACGGTAGGTCAAATCCTGTTAACCCATGGTCATCTTGATCATGTGGGCGCCGCTGCTGAGCTGGCCGCACATTACGGTGTGCCTGTAGTCGGTCCGCAAAAAGCAGACGATTTCTGGCTACAGGGATTGCCGGCACAAAGTCGAATGTTTGGTCTGGATGAATGTTTACCTTTAACCCCAGATCGCTGGCTGGATGAAGGTGAGACCGTTTCCGTCGGGAATGCGACATTGCAGGTGCTGCATTGTCCAGGGCATACGCCGGGGCATATCGTCTTCTTTGATGACAAGGCGAAGCTGTTGGTTTCCGGCGATGTAATATTCAAAGGTGGAGTAGGGCGCAGCGACTTCCCGCAGGGGGATCACGCGGCGCTTATCGATTCGATTAAGCGTAAGTTATTACCGCTGGGCGACGATGTGACCTTTATTCCCGGTCATGGCCCGCTTTCCACGCTTGGGTATGAGCGTCTGCATAACCCTTTCCTGCAGGACGAGTTACCGGTCTGGTAAAAAAAGAGCCACATAAGCGGCTCAGATTGCAGACAAAGAAGGAAAAAACGTGGTTTTTCCTTCTTTGTGGTTGTCAGCCGAAAATCAATAAATTGATTTTCCTCGTTTTTTATACGACGACACCCTTTAGTTTTATGACGCCGGAAGGCTTGTCATCATTCTCAAAAAGAGCCGCTTATGCGGCTCTTTTTCCATTGATAATATTTACAGCACAGCGACAATCGCTTCGCACAGCGGCGCCATATTGTCCGGAGTCATCCCCGCAACGTTGACGCGGCCAGATGCCACGGCGTAAACGCCAAACTCTTCGCGCAGACGCAGAACCTGTTCTTTCGTCAGGCCACTGAACGAGAACATGCCGTTCTGGTTGATAATAAAGCTGAAATCACGGTTTGCGCCTTTCTCCTGCAGCGTGTTCACAAATAGCTGACGCATACGGTGAATACGCTGACGCATGTCGGTCAACTCTTGTTCCCAGAGTGTACGCAGGGCTTCGTTGCTCAGGATGATTGCCACTACGGAAGCGCCGTGTGCCGGCGGGTTAGAGTAGTTTGCGCGAATAACGGATTTCATCTGGCTAAATGCGCGATCGGCGGTATCCGCATCGGCAGCGACCAGAGTACAGGCGCCTACGCGCTCGTTATACAGACCGAAGTTTTTCGAGTAGGAGCTGGCTACAAGCAGTTCCTTATGGCTTGCTGCAAAGACGCGCAGGCCTTCGGCATCTTCTTCCAGACCACGGGCAAAACCCTGGTAGGCGAAATCAAACAGCGGCAGCCAGCCCTTTTCCTGCGACATTTTCGCAAGCGCTTGCCATTGATCTAAAGTCGGGTCGATACCGGTTGGGTTATGGCAGCAGCCATGGAAAAGCACCACATCACCCGCCTGCGCCGCCTGCAGGCTGTTAAGCAGACCATCAAAGTCGAGAGCATGTTTGTCGGCATCGTAGTATGCGTATTCGCAAACTTCCAGACCTGCGGAGTTAAACACGCTTTTATGGTTAGGCCAGCTAGGATTACTTACCCACACGCGTTTTGTTGCAGTGTTTTTTGCCAGGAAATCAGCCGCTACGCGAAGTGCGCCTGTGCCGCCAGGAGTTTGCGCCGTGCGCGCACGTTTGGCTTCGCTAATTGCATTACCTTTGCCAAACAGCAGTGCCTGAGTGCAGCGGCCAAATTCGGGAATACCGTCAATGCCCAGGTAGTTCTTTGTATTTTCATTTTCCAGCAGAAAAGCTTCGGCCTTTTTAACGCTGGTCAGAACCGGTGTTTTACCAGTCTCGTCCTTATAAACCCCAATGCCGAGGTTAATTTTTGTCGGGCGGTCATCGGCACGAAACAGATCGGCCAGGCCAAGAATTGGGTCGGCAGGGGCAGCGGTAATGTTCTCAAACATGACTTGGTTCCATTGTGATATCGAGGGGGAAACGCTCTCAGGTTAACTGCTGTTTTCACAAATGCCAACCGTTTGCGACAAAAAGAAATAACCGGCGGCGCAGGCTGGTTATTTTCGATTTTCAGGCATAAAAAAACAGGGCCGAAGCCCTGTTTTTTATATTCAGACAGACAAGCTGTCGAATAATTAGAACTGGTAAACGATACCCACCGCAACGGTGTCGTCATAAGCAACGCCGAGCGCGTTGTCTTTGTCGATCTGGTTGATGATGTAATCAACGTAGGTGGACATGTTTTTGTTGAAGTAGTAGGTCGCGCCAACTTCGATGTAGTTGATGTAATCAGCATCGCCAACACCAGCAACGTCTTTCGCTTTAGATTTGTAGTAAGCGATGGATGGACGCAGACCGAAGTCGAACTGGTACTGGGCTACAACAGAGAAGTCCTGAGTTTTGTTAGCAAAACCAACGCCATCACTGATGTAAGTTGCGTTACGGGTTTCGCCGTAAAGAGCCGCCAAGTAAATGTTGTTGGCATCGTATTTCAGACCGGTTGCCCACTGCTCAACTCTTTCACCGTTGCCGTCAGCTTCCTGAGCGTTGGTACGGTCTGCTGCGCCGTAACCGCCTACGATACCGAAGCCTTCAAAGTCATAGCTCAGAGAGGTTGCCCAGCCGTCGCCGTTGGACTTAGCAACGTCGGTACGTTCGTTTTTGCCCAGGTACTGAACGCCGAAGTTCAGGCCGTCAACCAGGCCGAAGAAGTCGCTGTTACGGTAAGTTGCAAGACCACCGGTACGGCCAACGAAGAAGTTATCGCTTGGAGCTGTGTCACCGCCGAATTCTGGCAGCATATCGGTAACGCCGATGGCGTCATAAACCAGACCGTAGTTACGACCGTAGTCGAAAGAGCCTGCATCGCCAAATTTCAGACCGGCAAACGCCAGACGGGTTTTGCTGCCTGCAGTACCTTCAGATTCAGCACGGTTGCCAGAGAACTGGTATTCCCACTGGCCGTAACCGGTCAGTTGGTCATTGATCTGAGTTTCGCCTTTGAAGCCCAGACGAGCATAGGTCTGATCGCCGTTGCCGCCGTAGCTGTTGTCGCCGTTGTCTTTAGAAAAATAATGCAGACCTACCGCTTTACCGTACAGGTCAACTTTGTTGCCGTCTTTGTTATAGATTTCTGCAGCGTTAGCTGCACCGGCTACCAGCAGAGCAGGGATAACCACTGCCAGAATGTTGCGCTTCATCATTATTTATTACCCTCATTGGTTTTTTGTGAACACCTGCCACTGCCGTCAATAATTCTTTACGGAACTATTGATGAGAGTTTGGTGTCTTTCTGTATCTGTCAGGCATCTTTCCATCCATGAAACCGTTTCGCTAGCCTGAAAGTGCTACAAATGTCTAAACTAAGTAACCAAAAGAAAATATGTGTAACCAATTGTATATTTCAGGGAACTTTGTGAACCAATTCAAACTTCGACTGGATTTGGTTATTTAATTAGCGCTCCATAACATATATATATGAATTACTTATGTTTAATCCGCATAATGAAAAAAATGCATTACCTTTCGTTTACATTTGGACATTTTAAGTAAAATTTTTAGATGTCCAGACATCTGTGCAAATTTTATGCAAATATGCTAAGCAAGTGCTTTCTGAAAAAGCATGACAAAAATAAGGATTATTTTGTGACGGGGTATTTCGCAGACATGCTTCGTTACGAGGAAGCGACGGGATGGGGTTGTAATTGACGTTTGTTTAACTTTTGTTGAAGAAAAATGACTTTTATAGGATTAGCGAAAGAAAGGCCAGCGTCGCTGGCCTTTATTAAAAACGCTTTCTTTAGAAGTTTGCGTTACGCGGCGTACGTGGGAATGGAATCACGTCACGAACGTTTTGAACGCCGGTAACATAGGCAATCAGACGCTCAAAGCCGAGACCGAAACCGGAATGCGGTACGGTGCCGTAACGACGCAGATCGCGATACCACCAGTAATCTTCTTTATTCAGACCCATTTCAGCCATACGCGCGTCCAGCACATCCAGACGCTCCTCACGCTGAGAACCACCGATGATTTCACCAATGCCCGGGGCTAACACGTCCATTGCGGCAACGGTTTTACCGTCTTCGTTAAGGCGCATATAGAAGGCCTTAATATCCTTCGGATAGTTTTTCACGACTACCGGCGCTTTGAAGTGTTGTTCAGCAAGGTAGCGCTCATGCTCGGAAGAAAGATCGACGCCCCAGTAAACCGGGTTTTCGAACTTCTGGCCGCATTTCTCAAGGATGGCGACGGCATCGGTGTAATCCACCTGGGCGAAGTCAGCCTCAATGAAACGCTGCAGACGCTCAACCGCATCTTTATCAACGCGTTCGGCGAAGAACTGCATATCGTCCATGCGCTCATCCAGGACGGCCTTAAAGACGTATTTCAGCATGGCTTCAGCCAGACCAGCAACGTCATCCAGGTTTGCAAAGGCAACTTCTGGCTCCAGCATCCAGAACTCCGCCAGGTGGCGGCTGGTGTTGGAGTTTTCCGCGCGAAACGTTGGGCCAAAGGTATAAACCTTAGACAGGGCACACGCGTAGGTTTCGCCGTTTAGCTGGCCGGATACGGTCAGGAACGCTTCTTTACCGAAGAAGTCTTTGTCGAAGTCAACTTTGCCCGCATCGGTACGCGGCAGGTTTTCGAGGTCGAGCGTTGAAACGCGGAACATTTCACCGGCGCCTTCGGTATCGGACGCGGTAATCAGCGGGGTGGAAACCCAGAAATAGCCGTTCTCATGGAAGAAGCGGTGCAACGCCTGCGCCAAAGTGTGACGAACGCGTGCAACGGCGCCAATCATGTTGGTGCGCGGACGCAGGTGCGCAACTTCACGCAGATACTCAATGCTGTGACGTTTTGCCGCCATCGGATAAGTATCCGGATCGTCCACCCAACCGCTAACTTCTACGCTGGTTGCCTGGATTTCAAAACTCTGGCCCTGACCAAGAGATTCCACCACTTTACCCGTAACGACAACGGAGCAGCCGGTGGTCAGGCGCAGAACGTCCTCATTGTAATTGGGCAGAGAATTATTGATGACGGCCTGTACAGGAGAGAAGCAGGAACCGTCATAGACGGCGAGGAAGGAGATACCAGCTTTTGAATCTCTTCGAGTACGCACCCACCCGCGCACGGTGACTTCACTGTCAACGGCGACGCGGCCCTGGAGTACGTCGGCTACAGGCACAACGCTCATAGTTTTCTCTCTATTAAATGGTCAATGACAAAAAAAATAGTTACCCACAATTGGGGGATATCTATGTTACCTGTCGCGCGCCATCAGACAAGCAGAAATCGCATCAGTTTGAAGAAATAAAGAAAGAGAGGCGGCCCATAAACCTGATTGTTTGGTTTATGGGCCTTATTTTGATTTAGCTGGCTTTTTTAACCAGTGGCAAATCGAAGGCTTTACGCAGGGCGCGCACGAAGGCTTTATCGTGACAAATAGTTTTGCCCGGGCTGTCAGAAAGTTTTGCTACGGGCTTGCCGTTGCACTCTACCAGTTTGATAACGATATTCAGCGGCTTCACCTGTGGAATATCGCACGTCAGACGTGTGCCGATACCGAAGCTCAGATTTATGCGTGACGCGAAGTGCTTATACAGCTCGACGGCCTTTGGTAAATCAAGATTATCGGAGAAGACCAGCACTTTACTCATGGGGTCGATACCCAGTTGCTCATAATGGGCAATGGCTTTTTCTCCCCATTCGACCGGGTCTCCGGAATCGTGGCGCAGACCCTGATACTGCCTGGCAAATTCAGGGCCGAAGTCGCGCAGGAATGCATCCATGGTAATGCAGTCGGTGAGAGCAATGCCGAGCTGGTCAGGATATTCATCAAGCCAGGCCTGAAGCGCTGCGCGCTGGCTATTGGCAAGCACCGGGCTGATTTGCTGATGCGCCTGGAACCATTCGTGCGCCTGCGTGCCCATTGGCGTCAGATTCAGACGGCGTGCCAGATCGTAATTGCTGGTGCCGACAAACCAGGCTTCCTGTTGCAGACGGCCAACTATAGCCTCCTGAACCTCACGGGAGAACCGGCGCCGCGTGCCAAAATCCATCAGACGGAATGAAGACAGATCGATATCCGCCGTCAGTTCTTTGAAGTGCAGCAGCTTTCTTTCCAGATGCTCCAGCGCCATTTGCGGCGTAACGGCCTGGGAGCGATGCTGATGCACCACTTCGCTGATAACGGCCAGTAACGGCACTTCCCACATGATGACTTCACGCCATGGGCCGGTCAGACGAATGTCCAGATGGCCTTTATTATTGGTGATTTCAACTTGAGTGGGGTCGTAGCGGAAAGTACGCAGCCAGGCGAGGTAATCTGCTTCAAAAAAAGGAAGCTCCTCAAGCCAGGCGAACTCCTCGGCGCTGAGCGCGAGGTGGCGCATGTTGTCGACCTGTTGGCGGATTGCGTCTGCGTAAATGCCAAGCAGATCGTCTCCGCGGCAGCGAAACTCGGCCGCGACGTTCACGTCGTAATAACGGTGGAACACCGCCTGCTGCATATGAAGCTTATAGGCGTCAGTATCCAGAAGCGTTTGCAAAATCGGGGAAGCGTGTCGTGTCATGGCGCGTTACAGCATCCTCTCACAGGAGCGTTTCCATCAAGGGCTAAAAGCAGATAAAGACGCAGGAGTATACCCTGATTATCCGTTTATTAAACCCGGATCACAACACAAGGGTGGATTCGGGTCGAGGGCAATTCGTGCCGCTTGTTATATAAATGTAGCGAGCAGCGTGATTAGTCCGGAAAAGATGATGATTCTGCGTGGCAACATTAACGCAACAGGAATAGACTGAACTCCGATAACTTACGGACGATGTATAAGGTTTTTTATGACACAACAGCCACAAGCCAAATACCGCCACGACTACCGTGCGCCGGATTACTCGATTAGCGACATCGATTTGACCTTTGACCTGGATGCCACAAAAACCCTGGTCACCGCCATCAGCAAAGTAAGCCGTCAGGGCTCTGCTCAAGTCGCCTTACGTCTCGACGGCGGCGACCTTACGCTGGTCAGCATCCACGTGGACGGAAAAGCCTGGGAAGAATATCGTCTGGAAGAGGGCGCGCTGGTGCTGGAACAGTTGCCAGATAATTTCTTGCTGACTATCGTCAATGAAATCAGTCCGGCGGCAAACACCGCGCTTGAAGGGCTGTATCAGTCAGGCGAAGCGCTTTGCACCCAATGCGAAGCTGAAGGCTTCCGCCACATTACCTGGTACCTGGATCGCCCCGACGTGCTCGCGCGTTTCACCACCAAAATCATCGCCGATAAAACAAAATATCCGTATCTGCTCTCGAACGGTAACCGCGTGGCCGGAGGCGATCTGGAAAATGGTCGTCATTGGGTGCAGTGGCAGGACCCGTTCCCGAAACCCTGCTATCTGTTCGCGCTGGTGGCGGGTGATTTCGATGTGCTGCGCGACAGCTATAAAACGCGTTCTGGCCGCGATGTCGCGCTGGAGTTGTTTGTTGACCGCGGCAATCTTGACCGCGCAGGCTGGGCGATGACTTCGCTAAAAGCATCCATGAAGTGGGATGAAACCCGCTTTGGCCTGGAATACGATCTCGACATCTATATGATTGTGGCCGTGGACTTCTTCAACATGGGCGCGATGGAGAACAAAGGTCTTAACATCTTTAACTCCAAATATGTCCTGGCCCGTGCAGAAACGGCCACCGACAAAGATTACCTCGATATCGAACGCGTTATCGGCCACGAATATTTCCATAACTGGACCGGCAACCGGGTCACCTGCCGCGACTGGTTCCAGTTGAGCCTCAAAGAAGGCCTGACCGTTTTCCGCGATCAGGAATTTAGCTCAGACCTTGGTTCGCGTGCCGTTAACCGCATTCAAAACGTGCGCACCATGCGCGCGATGCAGTTTGCCGAAGACGCAAGCCCGATGGCGCACCCGATTCGCCCGGATAAAGTTATCGAAATGAACAACTTCTACACCCTGACGGTGTATGAGAAAGGTTCAGAAGTCATTCGTATGCTGCATACCCTGCTGGGTGAAGAAAACTTCCAGAAAGGCATGCAGCTCTACTTTGAACGTCATGACGGCAGCGCCGCGACCTGCGACGACTTTGTGCAGGCGATGGAAGATGCGTCAAACGTTGACCTGTCGCATTTCCGCCGCTGGTACAGCCAGGCCGGTACGCCGATCGTCAGCGTACGCGATGACTACAACCCGGAAACCGAGCAGTACACCCTGACCATCAGCCAGGTGACGCCGCCAACCGCTGAGCAGCAGGAAAAACATCCTCTGCACATTCCGTTCGACATCGAGCTGTATGACAACGAAGGGAAGGTGATTCCGTTACAAAAAGGCGGCCATCCGGTTCATCACGTGCTAAATGTGACCCAGGCCGAGCAGACGTTTGTCTTTGACAATGTCTATTTCCAGCCCGTCCCGTCGCTTTTGCGTGAGTTCTCAGCCCCCGTGAAGCTGGAATACAAATGGAGCGATCAGCAGCTAACTTTCCTGATGCGCCACGCCCGCAACGATTTCTCTCGTTGGGATGCAGCACAGAGCCTGCTTGCGACCTACATCAAGCTGAACGTTAACCGCAGCCAACAGAAACAGCCGCTGTCGTTGCCGCTGCACGTGGCTGATGCGTTCCGCGCTATTTTGCTTGATGAGAAAATCGATCCGGCGCTGGCGGCTGAAATTCTCACGCTGCCTTCGCAGAATGAAATCGCCGAGCTGTTCCAGAAGATCGATCCAATCGCTGTCGCTGAAGTTCACGAAGCGCTGACCCGCACGATGGCGACGGAATTAGCGGACGAGTTCCTCGCTATTTATAACGCCAACAAGCTTGATGCTTATCGCGTTGAGCACGCGGACATCGGCAAACGCGCGCTGCGCAACATCTGCCTGCGTTATCTGGCATTTGGTGAGCAGGAACTGGCCGAGCGGCTTGTACGTGCGCAATATGACGAAGCGGACAACATGACCGATGCGATTGCCGCGCTGTCAGCAGCGGTTGCTGCGCAATTGCCGTGCCGTGAAGAGCTGCTTGCGAAGTATGACGAGCAGTGGCATCAGGACGGCCTGGTGATGGATAAATGGTTTGTTCTGCAGGCGACAAGCCCGGCGGCCAATACGCTGAGTAAGGTGCGCGAATTGTTGAACCACCGTTCGTTCAGCCTCGGCAATCCGAACCGCATTCGTTCTCTGATTGGTGCTTTTGCAGCAGGCAATCCGGCGGCGTTCCATGCGGTAGACGGCAGCGGTTATCAGTTTATGGTGGAAATGCTCAGCGAGCTGAATCGCCGTAACCCGCAGGTGGCTTCACGTCTGATTGAACCTTTAATTCGTCTGAAGCGTTATGACGAGAAGCGCCAGGAAATGATGCGTGCGGCGCTGGAACAGTTGAAAGGGCTGGAGAATTTGTCCGGCGATCTGTTTGAGAAAATCAGCAAGGCATTAGCGTAAAGGATTTTGTAGGGTGGATGGCGCTGTCGCTTATCCACCCTACGGATCTGCTGGAGCAGGTCGGGTAAGCTTTGCGCAACCCGGCGCGCGCTCAACCGGTGCGCACCGCGCGCGCCGGTTCTTCCACCTGGCGCTTCATCACGCGCTCAAGCACCTGCGATTCCAGCTCCGCCAGTCTTACCGAACCTAAACGACGGGGTCGAGCCAGATCCACCGTTAAATCCAGGCCAATTTTCCCGTCTTCTATCAGTAAAACGCGATCCGCCATGGCAACCGCTTCACTGACGTCGTGCGTTACCAGCAATACGGTAAAACCGTGCTCCTGCCAGAGAGAAACGATTAAATCCTGCATTTCAATGCGCGTTAGCGCATCAAGCGCGCCGAGCGGCTCGTCCAGCAGCAATAAACCCGGGCGATGAATCAGCGCGCGAGCCAGAGCCACGCGCTGTTTCTGGCCGCCCGAAAGTGCCGCGGGCCACTCTTTTGCCCGGCTTCCCAGCCCGACGGCTTCAAGCGCCTGGTACGCCGCATCGCGCCAGTTGCCTTTCAGCCCCAGCCCAACGTTATCAATAACGGATTTCCACGGCAGCAAACGCGCGTCCTGGAACATTAATCTTGTATCGTCCTGGCTTTCACGCAGCGGCGCGTTGCCTGCCTGCAGCGAACCCGCGTTAGGATTTTCCAGCCCGGCAAGCAGCCGCAACAGGGTGCTTTTGCCCCCGCCGCTGCGTCCGACAACGGCAACAAACTGCCCGGCAGGAATGCGTAGCGCCAGTTCGTTGAGAATGGTTTTATCGCCGTAGCGTTTGGTCACGCCGTCAAGCAGCAGCGGCGTCCCCTGATTTAAACGAGCGGTATTCATACGGTTTCCTCTTTTAGCTGGTAAGCCGGATGCCAGCGCAGCCAGACGCGTTCTAACAGTTGTGCGCTGATATCGGCCAGCTTGCCGAGCAGGGCGTACAGAATAATAGCGACGACCACGACATCGGTTTGCAGGAATTCACGGGCGTTCATCGCCAGATAGCCGATGCCTGAATTAGCTGAGATCGTCTCGGCGACGATAAGCGTCAGCCACATCAGGCCGAGGGCAAAACGCACGCCGACCATAATAGAAGGCAGGGCGCCTGGCAGGATCACCTGAGCAAACAGGCTAAAGCCCGACAAACCATAGCTGCGGGCCATTTCCAGCAGCCCCTGGTCGATGTTTTTGATGCCGTGCCAGGTATTGATGTAAATCGGGAACAGCGTGCCGAGTGCGACCAGAAAGATCTTGGCGGTTTCATCAATGCCAAACCATAAAATAACCAGCGGGATCAGCGCCAGATGCGGCACGTTACGCAGCATCTGAATCGAGGTATCCAACAGGCGCTCGCCCCAGCGCGACAGGCCGCTGATCAGGCCGAGGATCAATCCGAGCGATCCGCCGATGCTAAAACCGATCGCCGCGCGCCAGGAGCTGATCGCCAGGTGCTGCCATAGCTCGCCGCTGGCGGAGAGGTTCCAGAAGGTAACAACCACGCCTTCGGGCGAGGGCAGAATGCGAGTTGAAAGCCAGCCAACCGAGGAGGCTAGCTGCCAGACGGCGATAATGGCGACCGGCAATGCCCAGGGAGCAAGGCGGAGCAAAAGTTTACGTGTGTTATTCGTCATCCTTTCCCCTTAGCTTTGCGCGACTTTACGAGGGATAAAGTCGTTAGCAACGACTTCGCCTTTCTCATGATGCTGGCGCGGCTGCGGAATTTCCGGCATAGCGACGTCCAGATGTGGGAACAGCAGTTCGCCCACGCGGTAAGCTTCCTCCAGATGCGGATAGCCGGAGAAAATAAAGCTGTCGATGCCCAGCTCTGCGTATTCGTTAATGCGGGCAGCAACCGTCGGGCCATCGCCGACCAGCGCCGTGCCCGCGCCGCCACGTACCAGGCCAACGCCCGCCCACAGGTTAGGGCTGATTTCCAGATTGTCGCGCTTACCGCCGTGAAGCGCCGCCATACGATGCTGGCCAACCGAATCGGTACGCGCAAACGCGGCCTGGGCTTTGGCAATAGTGTCGTCATCAAGCTGCGAAATCAGACGGTCCGCGGCCTGCCAGGCTTCTTCGTTGGTTTCGCGCACAATCACATGCAGACGAATTCCGAATCTTACGGTGCGTCCGTGCTTAGCGGCTTTGGCACGAACCTGTTCAATCTTCTCTTTTACCAGGTGCGGCGGTTCGCCCCATGTCAGGTATAAATCGACCTGCTCAGCCGCCAGGTCCTGCGCTACGTCTGATGAACCACCGAAATAAAGCGGGGGACGAGGTTGCTGTACCGGAGGGAAGAGTAATCTGGCGCCTTTAACCTGAATATGCTTGCCTTCGTAATCCACCGTTTCGCCTTCCAGCAGGCGTCGCCAGATGCGGGTAAATTCAGCCGAGGCTTCGTAACGTTCGGTATGATTGAGGAACACGCCGTCGCCGGCCAGTTCCTCTGGATCGCTGCCGGTAACCAGATTGAACAGCGCCCGGCCATTTGAAAGCCTGTCGAGCGTTGCGGCCTGGCGTGCGGCCACCGTCGGCGAAACGACGCTCGGGCGCAGGGCGACCAGGAATTTAAGCCGCTGGGTCACCGGAATCATCGAAGCGGCGACCAGCCAGGCGTCTTCGCATGAGCGACCCGTCGGGATAAGCACCCCGGTAAAGCCAAGCCTGTCCGCCGCCTGAGCGATCTGTTGCAAATAACCATGCTCTACCGGGCGAGCAGCGTCATTGCTGCCTAAGTAGTGACCATCGCCGTGGGTGGGTAAGAACCAGAACATATTGAGGCTCATGATTTATCTCCTTTTGCGGTACCGGTGGGCTGCCAGATGCGGGTGCGAATATCGACTTTTTTCGGCACTAAATGGTTGTCGTAAAACAGATCGGCGGTTTGCTGTTGTTTTTCAGCGGTGGCGGCGCTAACCGGCGTAATTTCGGTTGGCGGACGGTGATCGAAATAGCTGGCGATAACCGGTTCAGGCAGGCCCATGGTTTTGGCCAGCAGCGTTACGCTTTGCTGGCGCTGGGAGCGCGTCAGCTCATCGGCTTCGCTGAATGTTTTAAGCACGCCCTGCAGAAATTCGCCGTTCTTCTCGGCATAGGGGCGTGAGGCGAGGTAGAAAGAGCCCGTCTGGTTAATCTGGCTTCCGTCAGACAGCACCCGCACGCCGCCGTTTAGCAAGGCTGCGGAATAGTACGGGTCCCAGATAGCCCAGGCGTCAACGTTTCCTTGCTGGAATGCGGCGCGCGCGTCTGCCGGTGATAAATAAGCAGGCTGGATATCGGTAAATGTCAGCCCGGCTTTTTGTAAGGTGCGCAGCACCAGATTGTGCGAGCTGGACCCTTTCTGGAAGGCAATCTTGCGGCCCTTCAGATCGGCAATGGTTTTCAACGGGCTGTTTTCCGGCACCAGAATAACTTCTGCTTTTGGCTTCGCGGGTTCTGAACCGACATACACCAGATCCGCCCCGGCGGCCTGGGCGAAGATTGGCGGAATATCGCCGGTGCTGCCCAGATCGATACTCCCGACGTTCAGCGCCTCAAGCATTTGCGGGCCCGCAGGAAACTCAATCCACGAAATTTTTGTTTGCGGATAACGCTGCTCCAGAAACTGATGACTTTTCGCCAGCACCATGCTCACCGAACCTTTTTGGTAGCCGATGCGCAGGTGATCCGGCCCGGGCTGAGCGGCATTTACCGCCGCGCTCAGGCTCAGCATTCCGGTAAAAAGCAGCCACGGCGCGGTGCGTTTTAAGAGATTAAACATGAGCAACTCCTTGCTGAATAAACGGGGAGGCGACCGCGAAATCGCGACGATGCAGAGCCTGCCAGAATGTTTCCAGCGCGGTGTCCAGGCGCTGCTGCAAATTGGCCGTAAAGACCGGCTTGTGCTGGTAGTCGGCAATCTGGCTATCGTCGGCAAAAACGCCGTGGAGAATTTCTTGTGCTTTCAGCGCATTCAGTACGGGCTTGAGGGCATAATCCACCGCCAGCATATGAGCTACGGTGCCGCCTGTTGCGAGAGGAAGAACGACCTTTTTCTCCAGCGCGCGCTCCGGCAGAAGATCCAGCAGAGCTTTCAGCGCACCGGCAAAAGATGCCTTATAAACGGGCGTGGCGATAATCAGCCCATCGGCCTGCTCGAGCTGTTCAATAAGCGTCTTTAGCGCCGGGCTTTCAAAGCGCGCATACAGTAAATCTTCGGGCGCGAAATTCTGGAGATGCCAGTGACACACCTCGACATCCAGCGCGCTTAGTTTTTCACGTGAATACTCCAGCAGCGCGCTGGAACGGGAAGGAAAGCGGGGGCTTCCGGCAAGGGTGATCACACGCATCTCGGCTCCTTATAACTAAATGTTAGCTTGTCGTTAACTTTGATAACAATTGAGGCTGATAGTGGCAGAGAGGCGTTATTCCACTAAATGATTTATCTGATAAACAAATGCCAGAAATTGCATAAGAAGAGGAAAGCTGTGAAAACGATTGCGTCAATTTGGGCTTTTTTGTTGCAGGTCAATTCCAATCACGGACGTAATCGATAATAATACGGCCCCGGTTTGCACACCGGAATCCAGGAGAGTTCATGTACTACCCCTTCGTTCGTAAAGCCCTTTTCCAGCTCGACGCCGAGCGCGCTCATGAAGTGACATTTCAGCAATTACGCCGCGTAACGGGCACGCCGCTCGAATGGCTGGTGCGTCAAAAGGTTCCGTCTAAGCCAGTTTCCTGCATGGGATTAACGTTTAAAAACCCGCTTGGCTTAGCCGCAGGTCTGGATAAAAACGGTGAATGCATCGATGCGCTGGGGGCTATGGGGTTTGGCTCCATCGAAATCGGCACCGTCACGCCTCGCCCACAGCCGGGAAATGATAAACCGCGTATCTTTCGCCTGGTTGAAGCCGAAGGGTTAATTAACCGTATGGGCTTTAATAATCTTGGCGTGGATAACCTCGTTGAGAACGTGAAAAAAGCCCATTTTGACGGCGTACTCGGGATCAATATTGGCAAAAATAAAGATACGCCCGTCGAACAAGGTAAAGACGACTATTTGATCTGTATGGATAAAATTTATCCATACGCGGGTTATATAGCGATCAATATCTCGTCTCCCAATACGCCGGGATTACGGTCGCTGCAATATGGCGAAGCGTTGGACGATCTTTTAAGTGCGATAAAAAATAAGCAGCAAATACTGCAAGAAGTGCACCATAAATATGTGCCGATCGCGGTTAAGATCGCGCCGGATCTTTCGCAAGAAGAATTGATCCAGGTAGCCGACAGTTTAGTTCGCCATAATATCGATGGGGTCATTGCCACCAATACCACATTGGATCGTAGCCTCGTTCAGGGCATGAAATATTGCGATGAGATGGGGGGGCTGAGCGGTCGCCCGCTACAGTTGCAAAGCACAGAAATTATTCGCCGCTTGTCCCAGGAATTAAAAGGCCGTTTACCTATTATTGGCGTAGGCGGCATTGATTCAGTGATAGCCGCACGTGAAAAAATGGCGGCAGGCGCATCGCTTATTCAAATTTATTCCGGTTTCATATTTAAAGGCCCACCGCTGATTAAAGAAATCGTTACTCATCTCTAAGCTTTATCATTTCCAGACAACCGGGGCTTTATTTTCAGCCCTGGTTGTTTTATATTCCGTTGCTGTTGCTAAATTAATCATATTAGTCTTTTATTAATACGGCTTTAAGCCAAACGGCGATAAGGATTTTTTAAGTTTGTGGAATAAACAAAAGGGTAAGTCATTATGCGGATAAAACCGGACGACAGTTGGCGTTGGTATTTCGATGAAGAGCACGATCGTATGATGCTCGATTTAGCCAATGGAATGATTTTTCGCTCCCGTTTTTCACGCAAAATGCTTACGCCTGATGCCTTTGAAAACGCTGGCTTTTGTGTCGATGACGCCGCGCTGTTTTTCTCCTTTGACGAGAAATGCCGCCACCTGCCGCTCAGTAAAGAACATCGCGCTGAGCTGGTGCTCAATGCCCTGGTGGCTATTCGCTATCTCAAACCGCAAATGCCGAAAAGCTGGCATTTTGTCTCGCACGGCGACTGCTGGCAGCCTGCTCCGGGCGATGCGGCCTGCGTGTGGTTAAGCGAAGATATGCAGCAGGTGAATTTGTTAGTGGTTGAAACCGGCGATAACGCGGCACTTTGTCTGCTGGCGCAGCCGGGATTGCAGCTTGCCGGTCGCACCATGCAATTAGGGGATGCGATTAAGGTAATGAACGACAGACTGAAGCCGCAGCCGGTGAATCACAGCCTCAGTCTTGACCAGGCGGTTTAAAGCGTCTCCAGCTTCACATCTCCCGCAGGAATACAGCTACAGCACAGAATCGTGCCGTCAGCGCCCACGGCGCTTTTTTTAAGCGCTTTCACTTCTCCGTCCACTAAACGAATCCGACAGCTTCCGCAAATTCCGGCGCGACAGGAATAGGGAATGCGAATACCTTGTTGTTCAAGCTGTTCCAGGAGAATTTGCTGGTTATTCCCTCGAAAAGTCCGGCTCTGCCAGTCAATCGCCACCGTAGTTTCCGGCAGGGTTTCCGGCTTAATGCTTTCGGCAACCTGGCCTGCGCCATACACTCTGCCAGGCTTACGAGCCAATACTTCAAATTCATCCCCGACGCGGATAATTCCACTGTTACGCGCAATCAGGTTCTGCCCGAAGTCGACATCGCCATTATCCTGCGCGGTGCGGAAGCTTTGCAGCGTCGCCAGTGGTTCACCTGTGGGATGTTTACGGCCTTTTTCAGGGCTGACCGTGGTGAAGATACAGCGGCTGCAAGGCTTGGCGACATCAAAAGTCACATTGCCAATGCGCACTACTTGCCAGGTGTCTTCTTCCCACGCCTGGGCGCCTGTCACTACGATATTTGGGCGGAACTGCGTCATCTTCACGCTTGCCGGGCAGCGGTTTTGTAAATCGCGTAACGAGGCCTCGTTGGTCAGCAGGAAAGGGAAGCCATCGGCAAATGATAAAGGCACTTCTTCATGGCGCTTAACCCGGCGAGTTAACTCTTCACCCACCCAGCGTAACTGCACGGGACGGGAAAAGAAGCCGCTTAACCAGCTATTGATTTCATCAGGCGCAATCAGCGCGGTGAAGTGGTTGCCCCACACTTCGGTTGCGGCAGGCGTTGGCTGGAAATCGGCAAAGCGAACGTTTGCTGAAGAGCCGTCTGGCGCGCCCAGATATAAGCCATCATGAAGAATTGCCGGCGTAAAAAGCACCATTTGCGGTGACTGGCGCGCGGTAATAAAGGTGCCATCCGGCTCGGTTATCATAAATATACGGTCAAAAGCCAGGCCGCTGATGGCAACCTGAGCATGCGAGAGGGCAAGTCCGCGCATTGATTTAACCGGGTGAATATAAAGTTGAGATAGACTGATCATGGCGCCCTCCATGCCTGCAAAAATAATAAGAGGGCAACTTTATGACATGCGTGGCGGATTAGCTATAATGCGCCACTATTTTCTTTTTCTGACCAATAAGTGACGATATGAATTCTCTGTTTGCCAGTACGGCGCGTGGGCTCGAAGAGCTGTTAAAAACTGAACTGGAAGGGCTGGGCGCGCAAGGCTGCCAGGTGGTTCAGGGCGGCGTACATTACCAGGGGGATTCTCGTCTGGTCTACCAAAGCCTGATGTGGAGCCGTCTGGCGTCCCGCATCCTGCTGCCCCTAAGCGAATGCAAAGTTTACAGCGATCTGGATTTATATCTGGGCGTGCAGGTTATCGACTGGCCGGCGATTTTTGGCCCGGATGCGACTTTCGCTGTGCACTTCAGCGGCCTGAACGAAGTCATCCGTAACAGCCAGTACGGCGCGCTTAAGGTAAAAGATGCCATCGTTGACTCCTTTACCCGTAAAAACCTGCCGCGTCCGAATGTCGATCGCGAGCAGCCAGATTTACGCATCAACGTCTGGCTGAATAAAGATACCGCCAGCATCGCACTGGATTTGAGCGGTGAAGGCCTGCATCAGCGCGGCTATCGCGACAGCACCGGCGCGGCGCCTATTAAAGAAACGCTGGCCGCGGCCATTGTTATGCGTTCCGGCTGGCAGCCAGGCACGCCGCTGCTCGACCCAATGTGTGGTTCCGGTACGCTGCTGATTGAGGCTGCGATGATAGCGACCGATCGCGCGCCTGGTTTACATCGCAAGCACTGGGGATTCCTGGGCTGGGCGAAACACGACGCGGAACTGTGGAAAGAAGTCACTAGCGAAGCGCAAGTGCGCGCTCGCAAAGGACTTGGGGAATACACATCCCGTTTCTACGGTTCTGATAATGATTCCCGCGTTATCGAACGCGCACGCGCAAACACCCGTCGCGCAGGCCTCGCCGCTCTGATTAGCTATGAAGTAAAAGACGTCGCTAAACTGACTAATCCGCTGCCGGAAGGGCCTGCGGGAACCGTGGTCAGCAACCCGCCATACGGCGAGCGTCTGGATAGCGAACCTGCGCTGATCGCGCTGCACAGTCTGCTGGGACGCAATATGAAGTCGCAGTTCGGCGGCTGGAATTTGTCGCTGTTTAGCGCATCCCCTGATTTGCTGAGCTGCCTGCAGCTACGCGCCGACCGCCAGTTTAAAGCGAAAAACGGCCCCCTTGATTGCGTGCAGAAAAACTATCAGTTGGCTGAAAACGCTACCGGCGCGGCTGGCGGCCAGCTTGCTGAAGATTATGCTAACCGTCTGCGTAAGAATATTAAGAAGCTGGATAAATGGGCGCGTCAGGAAGGTATCGAATGTTATCGCGTGTACGACGCAGATTTACCGGATTACAACGTAGCCGTGGATCGCTACGGCGACTGGGTCGTGGTGCAGGAATATGCGCCGCCGAAAACCGTGGATGCCAACAAGGCGCGTCAGCGTCTGTTTGACGTGATTGCCGCCACGCTTTCCGTGCTTGAACTGCCGTCCAACCGCTTGATCCTGAAAACGCGTGAGCGTCAGAAAGGCAAAAGCCAGTACCAGAAAATGGGCGAGAAGGGCGACTTTATGGAGATCAGCGAGTATAACGCGCGCCTTTGGGTCAATCTGACGGACTATCTCGATACCGGCCTGTTTCTCGACCACCGTATCGCACGCCATATGCTCGGTAAAATGAGCAAAGGCAAAGATTTCCTTAATCTCTTTGCCTACACCGGCAGCGCAACGGTCCATGCAGGCCTGGGCGGCGCGAAGACCACCACCACGGTGGATATGTCCCGCACCTATCTGGAGTGGGCTGAACGTAACCTGCGCCTTAACGGTCTGAGCGGGCGCGATCATCGCCTGATTCAGGCTGATTGCCTGGGCTGGCTGAGTGAAACGGACGAACAGTTCGATCTGATCTTTATCGATCCGCCGACGTTCTCCAACTCAAAACGTATGGAAGACTCTTTCGACGTGCAACGCGATCATATCGGGCTGATGAAAAACCTCAAACGCCTGCTGCGCCGCGGCGGCACCATTATGTTCTCCAATAATAAACGCGGCTTCAAAATGGACTTTGACGGGCTTGCAAAACTGGGTCTGGAAGCACAGGAAATTACTCAGAAAACGCTTTCGCAAGACTTTGCCCGTAATCGCCAGATTCACAACTGCTGGCTTGTTACTCATCAAGCCAAGGATTAATTGTCATGTCATTAATTAGTATGCACGGCGCCTGGCTGTCGTTTAGCGACGCGCCGCTGTTAGATAACACCGAACTTCATATCGAAGAAAACGAACGCGTTTGCCTGGTTGGCCGTAACGGCGCGGGTAAATCCACGCTGATGAAAATTCTTAACCGTGAGCTGCCGCTGGACGACGGCCGCATGGTTTATGAGCAGGATTTGATTGTTGCTCGACTGCAACAGGACCCACCACGCAACGTGGCGGGCACCGTCTACGACTTCGTCGCGGAAGGCGTTGAGGAGCAGGCTGAATATTTGAAGGCCTATCACGATATTTCGCACAAAGTGATGACCGATCCGAGCGAAAAGAACCTCAACGAAATGGCGCGCATTCAGGAAATTCTGGATCACCAGAACCTGTGGCAACTGGATAGCCGCATTAATGAGGTGCTCGAACAGTTAGGTCTGGATGCGGATACTGAACTGTCCGCGCTTTCAGGCGGCTGGCTGCGTAAAGCGGCGCTGGGCCGTGCGCTGGTAAGCTCACCGCGCGTTCTGCTGCTGGACGAACCGACAAACCATCTGGATATTGAAACGATCGACTGGCTCGAAGGCTTCTTAAAAGAGTTCCAGGGCAGCATTATCTTCATTTCGCATGACCGTTCATTTATTCGCAATATGGCTACTCGTATTGTCGATCTGGATCGCGGCAAGCTGGTTTCTTATCCGGGCGATTACGATCAGTATCTGCTGGCGAAAGAAGAAGCGTTGCGCGTAGAAGATCTGCAAAACGCGGAGTTCGACCGCAAGCTTGCCCAGGAAGAAGTTTGGATCCGTCAGGGAATTAAAGCGCGCCGTACGCGTAATGAAGGCCGGGTGCGTGCGCTAAAAGCCATGCGCCGGGAACGTGGCGAGCGCCGGGAAGTCATGGGCAGCGCCAAAATGCAGGTCGAAGAAGCTTCTCGTTCAGGCAAAATCGTCTTTGAAATGGAAGATGTTTGCTATCAGATTGCGAATAAAGTGCTGGTTAAGGACTTCTCCGCCCAGGTGCAGCGCAGCGATAAAATCGCGCTGGTGGGTCCGAACGGCTGCGGTAAATCTACTTTGCTCAAGCTAATGCTCGGCCAACTGAAGGCCGATTGCGGTCGCGTACATTGTGGGACGAAGCTTGAAGTCGCCTACTTTGATCAGCACCGAACCGAGCTGGATCCCGACCGCACCGTGATGGATAACCTGGCTGAAGGTAAACAGGAAGTGATGGTGAACGGCAAGCCGCGTCACGTTCTTGGTTATCTGCAGGACTTTTTATTTCATCCCAAACGCGCCATGACGCCGGTACGCGCCCTGTCAGGCGGCGAACGTAATCGTCTGTTACTGGCGCGCTTATTCCTGAAACCAAGCAATCTTCTGATTCTCGATGAACCGACAAACGACCTGGATGTTGAAACCCTTGAGCTGCTTGAAGAGCTGATTGACGGCTATCAGGGCACCGTCATGCTGGTAAGCCACGATCGTCAGTTCGTGGACAACACCGTGACCGAATGTTGGATCTTTGAAGGTGAAGGTCACATTGGTCGTTACGTGGGCGGCTATCATGATGCTAAAGGGCAGCAGGGTTCAGCGCGTTCGCTGCGTGAAACCGCTCAGGACAAGCAACAAAAGAGTGAACCGGCAAAGGCAGAAACTGTAAAACGCGGTAATAGCAAACTAAGCTATAACCTGCAGCGTGAACTGGAGCAACTGCCGCTTCGTCTTGAACAGCTTGAGGCCGAACTGGAGGCTCTGCAGGCGAAAGTCGGTGATGCGGAGTTCTTCAACCAACCACACGACGCTACGCAAAAAGTATTGAGCGAACTGGCCACTGCCGAAAAAGCACTGGAAGACGCTTTTGAACGCTGGGAGTACCTCGAGTCTCTGAAAAACGGCGCGTAATGTAAGGAGACCCGATATGTGTGCCACGCATCATCCTCGTTCGCACATATTGTGTCCACAATGTGATTTGCTGGTGTCAATGCCTGCATTGCAGGACGGCCATAAGGCCACCTGCCCACGCTGTGGCACAACGCTAATCACTCAATGGCCCTCTCCGCGTCAGCGGCCGACAGCCTATGCGCTTTCGGCTCTGTTTATGCTTTTGCTGGCCAACCTTTTCCCATTTATCAATATGAATGTCGCCGGCGTCAGCAGCGAAGTCACGCTGCTGGACATCCCGGGCGTGATGTTTTCTGAAGATTACGCAAGCCTTGGGACATTCTTTATGTTGTTCGTTCAGGCGGTGCCGACTTTTTGTCTGATCACCATTTTGCTGTTAGTCAACCGGGCCACGCTGCCTGCGGTTTTGCAACGTAGAATGGCGCGTACGCTGTTTCAGCTTAAATCCTGGGGAATGGCGGAAATTTTCCTGGCCGGCGTGCTGGTGAGCTTCGTCAAATTGATGGCCTATGGCGATATCGGCGTGGGCAGCAGCTTCGTGCCGTGGTGTTTGTTCTGCATTCTGCAGCTAAGGGCTTTTCAATGCGTGGACAGACGCTGGCTTTGGGACGATCTCGCGCCTATGCCTGCCGTTGAACAGCCGTTAAAACCAGGCGTGTCGGGTATCCACCAGGGGTTACGTTCCTGTCCTTGCTGCACAGCGATAGTGCCCGAGAATCAACTGGTTTGCCCGCGTTGCGAAACTAAAGGGCATATAAGGCGAAAGCACAGTTTGCAGTGGACGCTCGCGCTATTGGTTACCTCCATTATGCTTTACCTGCCGGCGAATATTCTGCCGATTATGGTCACCGAGGTACTGGGCAGCAAATATTCCTCTACTATTCTCGCCGGGGTTATTCTGCTGTGGAATGAAGGCTCTTTCCCCGTTGCGATGGTTATTTTTATCGCCAGTATTATGGTGCCGACGCTAAAAATGATCGCCATCGCCTGGCTGTGTTGGGATGCGAAAGGCCACGGCAGACGCGACAGCGAGCGGATGCATTTGATATATGAAGTGGTTGAATTTGTTGGCCGCTGGTCAATGATTGACGTTTTTGTTATTGCCGTGCTTTCTGCGCTGGTGAGGATGGGGGCGTTAATGAACATCTATCCGGCGATTGGCGCGATAATGTTTGCTTTGGTAGTTATTTTGACAATGTTTGCTGCGATGACCTTTGACCCTCGCTTGTCCTGGGATCGCGCACCAGATTCAACTCATGAGGAGTCGTCTGAGCATGGAAAATAAAAGCGGGGAAGCAAAAGTGCAGCAGGTGAAAAACTGGTCCCCGGTGTGGATTTTCCCCATCGTGACCGCGCTTATCGGCGCGTGGATCCTGTTTTACCATTACAGCCATCAGGGGCCGGAAGTGACCCTGATAACCACCAATGCCGAAGGTATTGAAGGTGGAAAAACGACCATCAAGAGCCGCAGCGTCGATGTGGGCGTGGTCGAAAGCGCGGTGCTTTCCGATGATTTATTGCATGTTGAAATTAAAGTTCGGCTGAATTCCGGCATGGAAAAGCTGCTGCATAAAGACTCGGTATTCTGGGTTGTGAAGCCACAGGTGGGACGCGGTGGCGTTTCTGGACTGAGTACGTTGCTTTCAGGCGCCTATATTGAACTGCAGCCGGGTACCAAAGGGCCAAAACCCGATCGTTACGAGCTACTCGACTCACCGCCTTTGGCTTCGCCTGACGCGAAAGGTATCCGCATTACGCTTGACAGCGATAAAGCAGGGCAGCTCAATCCGGGCGATCCGGTTTTGTTCCGGGGCTATCGTGTAGGGTCAGTCGAGACCAGCACTTTCGATGCAGCTAAACGTCGCATCAGCTATCAGCTCTTTATTAGTGCGCCTAACGACCGGCTGGTGACCAGCAATGTGCGCTTCTGGAAAGACAGCGGTATTGCCGTGGATATGTCTTCGCAGGGCATGCGCGTTGAAATGGGCTCGCTTGCCACGCTCTTTAGCGGCGGGGTTAGCTTTGACGTACCCGAAGGATGGGAACTGGGACAGCCTGCGCAGCCGGGTGCGGATTATAAGCTCTTTGACGATCAGAGAAGCATTCAGGATTCGCTGTATACCCAGCACATTGATTATCTGATGTTCTTTAAAGATTCTATTCGCGGCCTGCAGCCGGGCGCGCCTGTAGAATTCCGTGGCATTCGTTTGGGCACCGTGGCCCAGGTTCCGTTCTTTACGCCGGGAATGCGACAGGCTCTGAACGATGATTTCCGCATTCCGATTCTGATCCGCATCGAACCTGAGCGCCTACAAAATGTCATCGGCGGAGATACCAACATTCAGGAGAATATGACTGCCTTCCTCAAACGTGGCCTGCGCGCCTCGCTCAAGAGCGGCAATCTGTTAACCGGCGCGTTGTACATCGATCTCGACTTCTATCCGAAGGCCGAAACAATGACCGGAATGAAGAGCTTTAGCGGCTATCCAATTATTCCTACGGTAAGCGGCGGGCTTGCGCAGATTCAGCAGCGGCTGCTGGATACGCTGGATAAAATTAACAATTTACCGCTTAACCCGATGATTGAGCAGACCACTAAATCGCTTGCTGAAAGCCAGCGCACCATGCAGCGCTTACAACAAACGATTGATAGCCTGAACAAGTTAATGAACAACCAGTCAACCCAGTCGCTGCCGGAAAATATGCAATCAACGCTGCGTGAACTGAACCGCAGCATGCAGGGCTTCCAGCCGGGTTCCGCGGCCTATAACAAGATGGTGGCGGACATGCAGCGTCTTGATCAGGTTCTGCGTGAACTTCAACCGGTGCTGCGCACGCTGAATGATAAGAGCAATTCGCTGATCTTTGAGGCGAAGGATAAAAAGGATCCCCAGCCGAAGAGGGCTAAAGAATGAAAAAGTGGCTAACGGTTATCGCGGCGCTGGCGTTGAGCGCCTGTAGCAGCAGCGACGACGGCAAAACGTATTACCAGCTTCCTCAAAGCTCTATGCCTGCTATGCAGGCTGCAAGCCAGCCTGGAACCCATCTTTTGTGGGTAGAGCAGGTTGCGGTTCCTGATTACCTCGCCGGTAACGGCGTGGTTTATCAGACCAGCGATGTGCAGTTCGTTATCGCAACCAGCAATTTATGGGCAAGCCCGCTGGATCAGCAACTGCGTAATACTCTGGTAAGCAATCTCAGCAGCGCCTTACCCGGCTGGGTGGTCGCTTCTCAGCCGCTGGGCAACGATCAGGATATTCTGAATGTGAACGTCACGGGCTTCCACGGCCGCTACGACGGCAAAGTTATCGTCAGCGGCGAGTGGTTGCTCAATCATCAGGGACAACTGATAAAACGCCCGTTCCATCTTGAACTGAAACAGCAAGAAGATGGCTACGATGCGATGGTCAAAACTCTGGCCCAGGTGTGGCAGCAAGAGGCTCAGAGCATAGCAAGCCAGTTAACTCGTCTGAATTAATTTTGCCTTATCGCACAAAAAAGCTGCGTTCTTCGTTTTAATCGCGAAGCGCAGCTTTTCTTTTATCCTGAGTCTATTACCTGTGCGACATCACATTTTTTGTACAAATGATATCCCGCGTAGCTCACATTTATGACACTGGCGTGAATTTTGCGCATTGACGATGCCATCATTTACGGGTATTCGTTAGATGTGATTGCACATTTTGTAATCACTGTTTTCTTTCCACCAGATCCATTTGATAGATCAAGAAATGAGGGAAACGAGGCATGAAGAGACAAAAACGAGATCGCCTGGAACGGGCTCATCAACGTGGTTATCAAGCAGGTATCGCCGGACGCTCCAAAGAGATATGTCCTTATCAGGCACTAAATCAGAGGTCGTACTGGATGGGAGGCTGGCGAGAAGCCATGGAAGACAGGGCGGTTACCGCATAATCACTGTCTCTTTAGAAAAGAAACCTCCGCGCCGCGGAGGTTTCACGTTTTCGGGGATTAGAAAGCGGTGGTGTCTTTGAAGAGGCCCACTTTCATGTCGGTGGCGGTATAAATCACACGGCCATCGACCAGCACTTCACCGTCTGCCATGCCCATAATCAGGCGACGATTAATGACGCGCTTGAAGTGGATACGATAGGTAACTTTTTTCGCGGCAGGCAGGATTTGTCCTGCAAGCTTAACTTCACCCACGCCAAGCGCACGACCTTTACCTTCGCCGCCCAGCCAGCCGAGGTAAAAGCCTACCAGTTGCCACATTGCATCCAGGCCCAGACAGCCAGGCATCACCGGATCGCCGATAAAGTGGCAAGCGAAGAACCACAAATCTGGATTAATATCTAATTCAGCTTCAACGTAACCTTTATCGAAGTTACCGCCGTCTTCGGTCATTTTGACCACGCGGTCCATCATCAGCATGGGTGGCGCGGGTAAGCGTGGGCCTTCAGCACCAAACAGTTCGCCACGACCAGAGGCAAGAAGATCTTCTTTTGTATAGGATTCGCGTTTATCTACCATGTCTACAGTAAGCCTTTTTATAAAGAAGCACGCAGGTTAGCTAACACGTGTACGCTCAACAAGTCCGATCAGTTGTGGTTGAACCAGTTGAGCCAACGCAGCGGCCAGGGATAGCGGTGCCGAATGTCCTGAGCGGAGGCCTGAGCGATTCGCTCCTGGACCGCACGCATCAGCGTATTTTGTCCTTCGCCATCCCATGGCAAATTCGTTAATAAGGGTAGCGCATCTGCAACATCGTCAATGGCCCAAATAGTGAATTGTCCTTTTTCTACCGCATCCAGCACATCCTGATGCAGGCAAAGATGACGTACGTTAGCCACAGGAATAATAACGCCCTGTAGCCCGGTCAGCTCTCGCTGCTGGCAAATACGGAAGAAACCTTCAATTTTTTCATTCAAACCGCCAACCGGCTGTACCCGACCAAACTGATCGACGGAGCCCGTTACCGCTATATGCTGATAAATAGGAACGTTTGCCAGGGCGCTTATCAGCGCGCAAAGCTCGGCCATTGAAGCGCTGTCGCCGTCGACTTCGCTGTATGACTGCTCAAAAGTGATGGAAGCGGAGAAAGGAATTTGCTGTTCTAGCTGCAGCTCAGACATTAAAAACGCCTGCATTATCATCATGCCTTTGGCGTGGATGTTACCGCCTAGCTCAGCTTTGCGCTCAACGTCTGTGAACTCGCCGTCGCCAATATGTACGACGCAGCTAATACGTGAAGGCTCACCAAAAGCGCGGGGGTGGCCCGGGAATTCAATCACCGACAGCGCGTTGATTTGCCCAACCATTTCGCCTTCGGTTTCGATAAGAATTTGCTCAAGCAGAATCTCATCCTGCATGCGTTCAGCAAGGTAACCTTCGCGCCATTCGCGCTGTATCAGCATTTGTGTAAGTTGTTCTCCACTGAAGGTATCTTCCTCAGTGAAGGCGGCAACTTCACGCAACTGCCGGGTGAGCCACAAAGGGCATAATGGCAACGTTTCCTGATCGCCGGTATAACGCACGGCTTCGCGAATCAGGACGGTCCATGCATCCTGAGCAGGCGATGGAAGTTGCTTCGCTTGCGCAGTCGCGTGGATCCATTGGCGCCACAGCGCAATATCTTCCGGAGCGGTAATTTGCAGGTTTTCTTCAAACTCGCTGTAAATGGCCTGCTCAGCCAACTCAGGCTCCATATCCTGAAAATCAGCCAGAGATTCGCGTTCACCTACAAGAATAAGCTTCAACTCCAGCGGCAAAGAGGGAATGCTTACCGGCAGCGGACGCGTTTCATCAGGCGAAATCCAGTCGAAACGTTTCTGGGTGACCATTTGTTTAAGGCGTAACCAAAGCAGAGGTTGCGCCAGCACGCTGCGTAAAGAGAGCACCAGCACGCCGCCATTAGCACGGTGAATGACGCCAGGCGTCAGGTTTATCTCCCCGGCGAACTGGCGAACGCAGCCAAAAAGCTGCTCGGCTTCAACCCAGTCAGCAACGACAACGTCGCCATGACCTGTAAAGGCTTCATCATTTTCCTGCGCTGGACGGAGCGTGACGCGGCTGCCTTCAATCACATAATGACCGCCGGTCAACGTTTCGGCAGTCTGCCAGACTTCACGCGCGGCGGCGGCAATAAGGTTAAGGTACTCGGACTCTTCAGCGGCTTTTACCAGCATCAGATCAGCCGAGGCTACCGGTTGGCTCAGCTGTTCCAGGCCGTAAAACAGCCGTGACTGGACAGAGGAGAAGGGAGCAGAGTCGGTGTCATAAGGCTGCGCAAACAGTTCCTGATAACTCTCGGTATCGGGAACAAGGGCACGCCATTCAAGTCGATTAGTCGTCAAAGTCGCTATTTATTAATTAGATGTCAAAGGCGCGATTATACAAGAATAGGCCGGGCAGCACACGGTTAATGCTCGATTACAGGTTTACCCGGCTCACAGCTTTAATTTTTCAGGTGAGCGAAAGCGGTAAAAACTGTTATCCTGATGTAAGTTACACGGTCACACTGAGATCGCGATGAAATATCAACAGTTAGAAAATCTCGAGAGCGGCTGGAAGTGGAAATATCTGGTGAAGAAACACCGTGAAGGTGAGCTTATTACACGGTATATCGAAGCCAGTGCGGCAAAAGAGGCCGTAGATGCGCTGCTAAGCCTTGAAAACGAACCTGTACAGGTGCTGAGCTGGATCGGACAGCATATGAATCCAGTGCTTCATAATCGCATGAAGCAAACTATACGCGCCCGCCGTAAACGCTACTTTAATGCGGAACATCAGCATACTCGTAAGAAATCCATCGATCTGGAATATCTGGTCTGGCAAAGACTGGCAGGGCTTGCTCAACGTCGCGGTTGCACGCTTTCTGAAACCATAGTGCAGTTGATTGAAGATGCGGAGCGTAAAGAGAAATACGCCAGTCAGATGTCGAACCTGAAACAGGATCTGCAGGCTTTACTTGGCAAGGAATAAAACGTTTCCTGATCCATTTGTCGCGATTTTGCTTTCTTCAGATAATAAAAAACCCCGCCGAAGCGGGGTTTTTTTATAACGGTAACTTATGCCGCAGGCTGAGTTACAACGTCTTTGATACCTTTAACTTCGATCTCTACGCGACGATCTGGAGCCAGGCAATCAATCAGTTTAGCGCGTGGCGCTACGTTATCACAGGTGTTGCCAGTTACCGGGTTAGATTCGCCCATACCACGTGGGGAGATCTTGTTAGCCGGGATACCTTTAGAGATCAGGTAATCAACAACAGACTGTGCACGTTGGTCAGACAGTTTCTGGTTGTACTGGTCAGAACCGATACGGTCGGTGAAGCCCAGAACAACAACAGAACCATCTTTCGGATCCAGGTTGCTCAGCTGGGTGTACAGCTGATCCAGTGCCTGTTGACCTTCAGGTTTCAGAGTAGATTTGTTGAAGTTGAACAGAACGTCAGACTTCAGAGTGAAGTGCTTGGTCTGTACTTCTGGAGCTGGAGCCGGAGCTGGAGCTACAACTGGAGCAGCTTCTTCCTGACCGAAACGGTAGGAAACACCCAGGCTCAGCATGCCGTTGTCTGGACGAGTGCCAACAGTTTGCGCGTCACCGATGTTGTTAACCCACTGGTATTCCAGACGAGTTGCGATATCACGGGTAACTGCCCACTCAACGCCGCCTGCGAATACTGGGGAAACGCCAGTATCGTGCTCGCTACGGGTAACGCCGGTAGAACCGTAGTTGCCTTTAGCATCTGCACGCCAAACCATACCACCCAGACGAGTGTAAACATCCAGATCGTCAGCTACTGGGTAGCTCAGTTTAGCTGTCAGTTGAACGCCCTGAGCTTTGAAAGCACCGTTATCAACGCTGCCTTTGTATGGCATACGACCTAACCAGTCATAACCCATTTCAAAACCAACGTACGGGTTAACCTGATAACCACCGAAGGCACCTGCGCCCAGCTGGCTTTCATGGGTAGGGCCATTGTTGTTCTGGAAACCGTTACCGTAGAAGCCAGTATCATGGAACTGAGACCAGCCCAGTTTACCACCTGCGTACCAGGTATTATCTTTCGGTGCGGCCTGCGCTACGGTAGCGAAGCCAGCCAGTGCCACTGCAATCGCGATAGCTGTCTTTTTCATTTTTTGCGCCTCATTATCATCCAAATAGGCCATGAGCCTTAAACATCGTCAAAGCCCAGGGTTAAATCCTTCGCCCGGGTTTACGCTCAATTGTTACTCTACCGATTAGTCGGCGTTATGAAGAGCAACCCTGGCGAGCTAAAGTCTACAACGTAGTTGAAAACTTACAAGTGTGAACTCTGTCAGGCATATGAAAAAAAACGACTTGCATACACATTTAGTAACAGCTCTGCTTGTATTTCAGCCACGCCGTTTCGTTCAGAGTGGCGTCAGAAGCGGCTTGCGAAGGGGATTCGTGATAAATGACAAGGCGTTGTAATTTTCGAAGAAAAAATGCCTGGATTTATCTTAAATTTACTTAATGATACAAACTAGAATGAATTTTTAGACCTGTACGTGGTCTGCAACCGGAGCCAGATGCCCTGGTTGGTCTCATAATAAACCCGATCGCGTTGCCTTTTTCGGCTGCATTTGAGAAGCGAGAATACTCTTCATCAGTCAGTTCTTCAGATAACCAACCGATAACCACGCTGTAATTTCCTGTCTGCAGTGCTTTTACCATAGCATCAACTGTGAAAAGTGGATCTAACTGGCTAACCTGCATCACTTTTGTGAGAGGTAATCCCGATGCCTGCACCCACTGCCGACTTAATTTCTGTTGCGGCGTTAGCCAAAGCTGCCAGCGAGACTGCTGACCAAGCTGCTGCAGCAAAGGTAATAAAACCATTTGAGTCATCCACGGCTGATCTTCACTGTAAACCACTTCACTAATCAACCCTCTGGCATCGTTTCCTGCAAAGGATTCCGCAGGAGTAAGCGCAACGGATGAGCTGCTGGCAATATGAGTACGATAGTTTGGTGTATGCATAGTGAATCCCGCCTGATGGGTTACTGTATGTTTATACAGTAATGCCTGTACGAGCAAAGATCAATCTAAATTTCTGAAAGCAACTCGCAAAATTTTTATGAAGTTCCCGGAATTGCTAAATTGTGATTGCAGCCAGCAATCAGGTTAATTATTGTTCTGTTAGAGGAACCGGTAAATAATAAATCCGGTGTTTAGTTCATGATAATCAAGGATTTGTTCATGAAATTTAAATCATATGACAGGATTCATAAATCTCAGGAATACCTCGCGCCGCTGGGCGATATTGACTATCGCTCGCAGTTTGGCGGTTATAGCCTGGCTATCGGGAATGTCGTGTTTGCAATGGTAGCGGAGGGAGAGCTTTACTTACGAGCATGTGAGGATAGCGAAACATATTTCGTCAACAAAGCCGCTCCGCCGCTTATTTTCAACAAACGTGGGAGACCTATTGTGCTTAATTACTATCAGGTGGATGAAGAACTTTGGCAGGATCCGGACAAGTTGCTTGAGCTTTCTTCGAATGCGCTCGCTAATGCTCGTCGTGAAAAATCAATCCGTAAAACCCAACGGCGACTTAAGGATCTGCCTAATCTTTCAGTAAATATCGAGATATGGCTATGGGAGGCGGGAATCGCGGATTTACGCACCTTACAGGCATATGGTGCCAAGCGTTCATGGATAAAACTGCGCAGCGTTAAGAAATTTGTTGGGGTAAAAATCCTTCTCGCCCTGGCGGGCGCCATCTCAGGCATTCATGAAGCAGCGCTCCCGGCAGTGACCCGTCAGGAGCTGCTGGATTGGTATCATCGCTACGAGCAACGACGCAGACGTTAATCGATGTGGTGTGCAATATGCTGCTGGAGACGCGATATTTCTGGCAAGAGAGAAACCAGCAGGCCAATTTGCTGAAGCACAAGCGGCTCCTTTGTATCAGGGCACGGATCGATATGAGCAATTCTTTCCGATAGCCCCATGAGCGCCTGTTGCACTCGTTGTTCATCGGCGGGTAAATGGTGAAGCGCATCATCAACGTAACAGACAGCATCATCCAGCAGCAGCAGGATCTCATCATTATCGAGCTTTTCACGATGCGCCCCCAACGCTGACACATAGCTGTTAAAAGTATGGTTGAGACACAATAAACGAAATGCGGTTTCTCGAGTTTCAGGTGAGACACGGGGTTCTGAAGACATATTAGAAACCACCGACGCGAGATCCGCATCGCGGTTGTGAGCATCACGGCGCGCTATACGATATGCGAGGCGATTATCTCGTCCCTGATGGTATTGCTCAAGAATAGCGTCCAGATAACGGCAGTTGGCGTTAAACGCACGTTCTACAACCAGAGGAAGGCGGCGAAAACGCCAGTCTGGCCAGATAAAACTAACCGCAGCCCATGCGATCGCACAGCCAAGCAGCGTGTCAATCACGCGTGGAAACGCGACTTCGAAACCTTCCCCGAGCAGATTGAAACACAGCAGTACAAGCAGAGTGATGAACATGGTGGCATGCGCGTACTGGACATTACGAAACGCGAAGAACAATACGCCGGTAATGACAATCAGAATCAGTTGGCCTTCCAGAGAAGGAACAAACCACAGGATAGGTAAACCTATCGCCACGCCAACGAGCGTACCGATGATACGCAAAGCAAGCCTTCTGCGGGTGGCGTTGTAGTTCGGCTGGCAGACAAACAAACTGGTTAACAGAATCCAGTAACCGTGTTGCAGGCCCGTAAACTGGATAAAAGCGTATCCCATACAAAGAACCACCGACATACGAACAGCGTGACGGAACAATGCGGACTCAGGCGTCAGGTTGCGGGTAAGACGCAGCCAGATATCACCAAAGCCCGTAAGTTTGTCGTCAGCAAGCCGGTTCTCAATATCATTTTGTGGGGCGGCCAGAGCCTGCTCGGATTCGATTGTGGCAAGCTGTGCATCAATGGCGCGCAGGTTACTCATCAGGTAACCCAGCGCTTTCATTTCGCTCCCTGAAGAACCTGCCGCATTTACCCTTTCGATTGCCGCATCAAGGTGGGTAAAGGCCCGTTCGAACCTTGGATCGTGCTGATAGGGTACGCGCAGAAGTACAGAGCGTGAAAGCTGTTGGCAAGCCTGTGATTGCAGAGTTAACAGGCGTTGGAAACGGAACATAATGTCGCTGTAGCGAAATTTATCCCGCAGGGCCTGATACTGAATATGTGAAGAGCTGGCCCGCTCGTGGATATCCTGGGCGACAAAATAATAGTGCAGGGTGCGTCGGGTGCCTCGCTGCCCGCGATCGCCACGTAAGCGAGTCAACAGCGATGCTTTTGTTTGGTTCAACGTGGTCACTAGCTGGCTGTTAGCCATCGCCAGCTCCAGCATTGGCGCCTGACTTTCCTCTTCGATATCAGGGTCGAACAGCGTTGCTTTAATTTCCAGATACTGCGCCAGATGGTCATAGCAGCGGGCCAGATTATCCTGCAGTGGCCGTATCGGGAAGATAAGATGTCCGGCAAGCGTGAGCAGGTTGTACCACACGGCGCCAGCTAACAGGAGTAAAGGCTGCTGATACCAGTGCTCATATAAAGATATGCCGAGCATCGTATAAATAGCGATAAGCAACGCGCCAAAGGCTATCGTTGCGTAACGCTGCCCCAGCCCGCCCAGCAGAATAAAACCGCTGGTAGAAAGCATCAGCCCCAATGCGAACAGCCACGGCCAGGGGAACAGCAATTCTACGGATGCTGAAGCAATGAAGAAGCTTACCAGCGTAATCAACAGATTTCGCAGACGTCCGGTCAGCCGATCATCCAAATCCGCCAGTGCTGCTGCAACCACGCCAAGCGTCAAGGGAATAGTAAGTTTGACCTCACCCAGCCACCACGGCAGAGCAGCCGTACCGGTGAGGGCAATAAAAATACGTAGGTTGTAAAGCCAGGTGCTGTTCCAGGTGTAGCGGCGCAGTAAGGGACTAAGCATTAGCTCGTAATTTCCTCTGCATTACTGAAAACGACGCTGCGCATTTGCAGTTCGCGCCGCCTGTGCAGTTTCAACGGAAACTACGCGACGGCCGACAGGCCACAGGGCAATGGCGGCGATTTTAAAATTCGCGATTCCCACCGGAATGCCGATGATAGTAATACATTGCGCGATACCCGTGAGAATGTGCATCACGCAAAGCCACCAGCCGAAGAAGACCAGCCAGAATATATTCAATAAGGTGCCGCCCGTATTCATTATCGCACTTCTGCCCTGCGGGTTGAGTTCGTCGACATGAACAGCTTCATTGCCGTACGGCACGAAGGAAAGCTTAGTTATTTCCCAGCAGGAACGAGTCAGCGGGAGCGTGAAAATAAAGATAATACTGACGAGAGTGGCCAGTAACCAGGAGAGGGTCGTCAGGAAACCACCCAGCACAAAGTTCAACACATTAAGGACTGTACGCATAAGCACTCTTCGTTGGTAAATGTCATAAAATAAATAACCGCAGCAATTGTAACGCGTTTTTACTCTGGAGCGTCATTCCTTCGGCGGGTAAACTTAGCGACAACTTCTTTCCTTGAGCAGACAAAGCGTAATGGAACTCAAAGCGACCTCCCTAGGCAAACATTTAGCACAGCATCCTTACAATCGCGTGAAATTACTGAGCGCGGGCGTAGAGGTAAAGGGCGATCGTCACGAATACCTCATCCCATTCAACCAACTGGTGGCGATTAACATCAAACGCGGCCTGGTCTGGGGGGAACTGGAATTTGTGCTGCCGGACGATAAAGTTGTGCGCCTGCACGGTACTGAATGGGGCGAAACCCAACGCTTTTATCATCATCTGAATACGCTATGGCAGACATGGAGCGTAGAGATGAGTGAAGTTGCAGCGCAGGTGCTTAATGAACAACATACCGAAATTATCCGTCGCACCCAGCAGGAAAAATGGTTTAAGCGCAGCGATATGGAAGCATTACAGCGCAACGTCAGGGCTGCATTTGCGGCTTTACCTCTGCCCCTGGCAAGGCTTGAAGAGTTTGATAACTGCCGCGAGGCGTGGCTTAACTGCAAGGCGTGGCTGGAACAGGGCGATTGCCGCCGCGACGAGCGCAACGCGACGTACACTGAACGCATGCTTGAAAAGTATGCCGATTTTTTCCAGCAGGTAGAAAGCTCTCCACTGAATCCTTCACAAGCGCGCGCCGTGGTAAACGGCGAAGATTCCGTATTAGTCCTGGCGGGAGCAGGGAGCGGCAAAACTTCCGTGCTGGTAGCTCGGGCAGGTTGGTTATTGCAACGGGGCGAGGCGACGGAAGATCAAATTCTGCTGTTGGCTTTTGGTCGTCAGGCGGCCCAGGAAATGGATCAGCGAATTGCTGAACGCCTGCATACAGATGCAATAACCGCGCGTACTTTTCACGCGCTTGCGCTGCATATCATTCAGCAGGGCGGGCGAAAAGCGCCGCGCATCAGCGAGCTGGAATCGGATACAGCCGCCCGGCATCAGCTTTTAATTGAAAGCTGGCGACAGCAGTGCCGTGAGAAAAAGGCCCAGGCAAAAGGGTGGCGCGAATGGTTAAGCGAAGAACTGGAATGGGACGTGCCCGAAGGCGAATATTGGCAGGATGAGCGTTTAGCCAGGCGTCTTGCCAGCAGGCTTGACCGTTGGTTAGGGCTCATGCGTATGCATGGCGGTTCGCAGGCAGGAATGATCGCGTCCTGTCCGGAAGAAGTACGGGACCTGTTTTCAAAACGCGTGAAATTGATGGCTCCTTTACTGAAAACGTGGAAAAGCGCGCTTAAAGCCGAAGAGGCGGTAGATTTCTCCGGCCTGATTCATCAGGCGGTGAACGTGCTGGAAAAAGGGCGTTTTATTAGCCCATGGAAGCACATACTGGTGGATGAATTCCAGGATATTTCCCCGCAACGCGCGGCATTGCTGGCGGCGCTACGCCGGCAAAACTCTCACACATCTCTTTATGCTGTAGGGGATGACTGGCAGGCCATTTACCGTTTCAGCGGTGCCGAAATGGCGCTTACAACGGCATTTGCGCATCATTTCGGCGAAGGCGATCGGTGCGCGTTGGACACCACCTATCGCTTTAACGATCGCATCGGTGAAATTGCTAATAGTTTTATTCAGCAAAACCCCAACCAGCTTGCTAAGCCTTTAAATAGCCTGTCAAAAGGGGATAAAAAGTCAGTTACGCTGCTGGCAGACGACAGGCTCGACAATCTTCTTGATAAGCTAAGTGGCTACGTTAAGCCAGAACAGCGCATTCTGGTGCTTGCCCGTTACCATCATTTGCGTCCGTCAAGCCTCGAAAAAGCGGCGACCCGCTGGCCAAAACTCAATATAGATTTTATGACCATCCACGCCAGCAAAGGGCAGCAGGCCGATTACGTTATCGTGCTGGGATTACAACAGGGCAAAGATGGCTTTCCGGCAGCGGCCAGGGAATCGGTTATGGAGCAGGCGTTGCTGCCGCAACCGGAAGACTATCTGGATGCGGAGGAGCGGAGGTTATTGTATGTCGCGATGACGCGTGCACGTCATCGCGTTTGGCTGCTCTTTAACAAAAAAGAGCCTTCTGATTTTGTCGATATTCTTAAGCGCCTGGGCGTACCCACGGCCAGTCGCCCTTAATTATTTCAGCCTTTCAGAAAGATAACGCTGATAGTCGGGAATGAGGATATCTATTTCCTGGTTAAAACCCGGCGACTGGATAATAAAATCAGCGGTGGACAGATTAGTCGCTACCGGAATATTCCAGACGGTGGCAAGGCGCAGAAGGGCCTTTACGTCCGGATCGTGCGGTACGGCGTTAAGCGGGTCCCAGAAGAAGATCAGCACATCGATTTTCCCTTCTGAAATCAACGCGCCCACCTGTTGATCGCCACCCATCGGGCCGCTAAGCATGGCATTTACATCCAGCCCGCTGGCCCGTTGAATCAAATTACCCGTGGTGCCTGTTGCATACAAAACATGCTTAGCCAGGGAAGGTTGATGACGTTCAACCCATTTCAGCAGTGCTTCTTTACAGTGATCGTGCGCCACCAGCGCAATGTGCTTCCTGGCCGCGAGAGTACGGGTAGTTGATTCCATGGAGAAAATCCTGATTGATTAACGTTGGCTACAGCTTACTGGAAGCCGCTGATGCTGCAAGGGAAGGCAATCAAAAATATGCTTAAAAATCGTAAGAATTAAGGTGAAGGATGCTCCTTTACCCATTGTAAGAAACGTTCGCGAGTCGTTTTGTCAGCCTGTACGAACCAGTATTTCAGCCGCTGTTCCGTCAGCGTTTCAGAGGGCAGAACCGGCGGGTCGAGTTCAGACGTTCTGGAAAGCAAAGCGCTGTCATCCGCCATCATAATGGCAAATTGCGGCATCGAGGCAAGGTTGCCTGCTTTGTTATAGCGCTGAGTATCATTTTCGTAATCAATCCCCTGCGGCGTAGTATTGACGGTTAAGACATCAAGCTTGACAGGGATAATTACCGCGCTGCCGTCAAGAAGCTGGATATGAGGGGCGCTGTCGAAAATCTCACTTTCTTTTTCGTTTTCAATACGTGGCAGATTAAAATTCACCTGGCTTATTTCTTTGGTATTAAAACTCACCACCAAAGGCGCGGAAATATAAAGTCTTTGTTCACGCACGCTTGTACGGATGTTTTTTTCGACGCGAAAAACTATCTGATGCGCACCATTATCCAGCTCTATGCTGTCCGCTCCTTTTAAGAGCGAGCTGGAAACTTTCTTGCCGTCAAGCACCAGCAAATCGATATCGGTAGAAAGCCGTAAAGTGGTCGCCCACCCGGACGAAGGCAGGAGAAGGGCGCACCAGAGCAACATGTAAGGCCCAATTTTCATTCTTTTCTCCTGCGCCACAGCGGCCTGAATTATCTGTTCCCGAATGTATCAAAAGTTTTCACAATAATGGTCCATTAACATATAGACATATTCTCAATATTTGCTCTCATACATCCGTATGGGAAAGATGGTGAGTCAGTAACGTATGACTTACACTTTTGATTACTTCATCAAGGCGGAGAGCGTCATGAAACAGATGGATATTGAAAATATTTTAAAAAATACGCATACCATCGCGCTGGTCGGCGCCAGCGATAAACCCGACCGCCCGAGCTATCGGGTAATGGCATATCTGTTAAATCAGGGCTACGAGGTGATTCCCGTCTCGCCAAAAGTGGCGGGCAAAACGCTGTTGGGCCAG
Source organism: Dryocola boscaweniae (assembly GCF_025215095.1). Lineage (GTDB taxonomy): Bacteria > Pseudomonadota > Gammaproteobacteria > Enterobacterales > Enterobacteriaceae > Dryocola > Dryocola boscaweniae. The sequence goes on from NZ_JALHAP010000072.1 coordinate 71,263, forward strand.
CAGGGTTATGGCAGCCTTGCGGAAATCCCTAAAAAAGTGGATATGGTGGACGTGTTTCGCAATTCCGAAGCGGCATGGGATGTGACTAAAGAAGCAATCGCCATCGGGGCGAAAACGCTTTGGCTGCAGCTTGGCGTCATTAATGAGCAGGCGGCGGTGCTGGCCCAGGATGCAGGTCTGAACGTTGTGATGGATCGCTGTCCGGCGATTGAGATCCCACGGCTTGGACTGGCTAAATAAGAAAACCCCGCGGCGCGGGGTTTGAGACCATTGACAAAGTATCTTACGCTTAAAAGTTCGTTGATCCTGACTAATAAAAACAAAGGATTATGTCTTCTGGTTTATCTCAAACATCCGAAAACCACGTTTTTCGGATGTTTGTCATCAATCTGAAACCCCGCGGCGCGGGGTTTTTTCAGTTACGCAGGCGAGGCGCCTGAAGCTGTTGCCGTATTGACGCCGCCAGTTCATCCATTGAAGGCTGCTCAGGATGTTCATCCTGCGACTCCCAGCTTAGCTGGGCTTCAGCAAGATAAGTATGCACGGCCTGGCCATCATCATCTTCCATGACTACGTGATACCAGGGCGCGGTACGCAAAGCGTCATTATCAGCCAGTTCATCCTCTGCTGGTTCATCCAGTGAATACTCAGGGTCGATATCAACCACGACACCTAAATATCCCAACAGCGAATGGCGTACTTGCTGACCAATTCCGAATTTGCTGGCAATCATAGTCACCTCCCGGGAAACGTTACTCTGCAGAGTGATATGCGGGCAACTTTCCGATTTTCAAGCTACATGACGCGACAGGCAAACCCTTTCAGATAAAGACCTTCCGGATAGGTTGCGATCACCGGGTGATCGGCCGCCTGACGGAACTGTTCTATAAATTGTACATCACGCCCGGCATCTACGGCGGCATCGGCAATGATTTTCTGGAATAAATCTGTGGTCATCAGGCCGGAACAGGAGAAGGTCATCAGGATGCCGCCAGGATTCAGCAACTGGATGGCAAGCATATTAATGTCCTTGTAACCACGGCATGCGCCCATAAGCTGGTTTTTATTTTCCACAAACTTAGGCGGGTCCATCACGATGACATCGAACTTCTCGCCTGTGTCGCGGTATTTACGCAGCAGCTTAAAAACATCGTCGCGCAGAAATTCAGCTTTGCTGAGATCCAGTTTATTGAGCTCGACGTTTTGCTTTGCAACATCCAGAGCGTCCTGCGAGGTATCAACGCTCACAACCTGGCTACATCCGCCCATCAAAGCAGAAACCGCAAAACCGCCGGTGTAGGAGAAGCAGTTGAGTACTCGTTTATCTTTCACATACTGGCGAGTGGCGAAGCGGCTGTCGCGCTGGTCGAGATAATAACCTGTTTTATGTCCACCCTTGATATCCACCAGCAGTTTCATGCCGTGTTCTTCAATAGGCAGCAGGTCTGGCGGTAACTCACCGCTGACCGGGCCCTGCGTCAGTTCCATGCCTTCCTTTTTGCGCACGGCAACGTCTGAACGGTCATAGATAGCGCATTCCGGATAAAGGTTTTGCAGCGCCGCAACCAGGGCGGGACGCTGGTACTCTGCGCCAGCCGAGAGCAGTTGCAGCACAAGGAAATTGCCGAAGCGGTCGATTGTCACGCCCGGTAGCCCGTCAGACTCGCCGGCAATCAGGCGGTAGCTGTCCAGCCCGTCGCGCTTAGCGAGCCATTCACGCCACTGCTGCGCCTGCTGCAGACGACGAGTGAAAAAGGCGATATCGACGCTTTCATTGGCGTCAAAGGTCCACACGCGGGCACGAATTTGCGAAGAGGGGGACCAGGCTGCACGAGCTAACCACTTACCCTGGCTGTCGATGATATCAATGGTTTCGCCTGAATTGGCTTTTCCTTCCAGGCGAGCCACTGCACCAGAAAACACCCACGGATGACGGCGCAGTAGAGATTTTTCGCGCCCTTTGGTTAACACTAAACGGGGAAACCTTGTAAAATCTTTTTTTTGGCTTTGTTCTGAACTATTCATTAGGCGCTCCCATGGAAAAACGCAAGCTATACAGTTATATACGCTGGTCAAGTGATAAACAGGCTAAAGGTTCATCACTCCAACGCCAGCTAGAAACGGCGCGTAGGGTAGCACATGAGAATAGCCTGGAGCTTGTTGAAATCATCGATGCTGGATTATCTGCCTTCAAATCTAAGCATCTTGAACATGGCAATTTAGGCGCTTTTATCGCAGCGGTAAAAGCTGGACAGATTGCTAATGATTCATGGTTAACCGTCGAAAGCCTGGATCGCATTAGTCGCGATGAAATCCTGAAGGCCCAAAGGCTCTTCATGGAATTACTTGAATTGGGTATCACCATATATACGGGTATGGATAACCGTATATACACCAAAACAAGCGTGACGGATAACCCGATGGAATTGATGCTTTCCATTATGACCTTTTCACGGGCAAATCAAGAAAGCATGGTGAAGTCGCAGCGCCAGAAATCAGCCGCACAACTGAAAATCGATAAATTTAAAGCTGGTGGGCGTGCTGATAATGGCTACCCGTTCGCTATCCGTAGTTCTGGTGCGAGTGTTTTTTGGTCTGACGTTTCAGATGGAACAGTAAAGCCTCACCAATATTACTTCCCAATAGCAAAGTTGATAGTATCGCTGCGGTTGAAAGGTTGGGGTTACGTGCGGATAGCTAAGCACCTCAACGAAAATTTTACGCCACCTAAGGGGACAGCGAAGCGGAAGTATTTCAAAGATATGTGGTCTCCGAAGTTGGTATGTAATTTCTTACAATCCAGAACTCTCATGGGTGAGAAATCAATTCGGGTAGATGGTGTTGAGCACATTCTCAAAGACTACTATCCGCAGGTAATGACTGAATCGGAATTCTATGGTTTGCAAAGCGTAATCAATAGAAAACTGACAAACGAACCGCGAGACTACATACCATTGCTTTCAGGTATAAGGCGGTTTAAATGCGTATGTGGCGCTCCTATGGTTGCTTTTTATCAGTATGATAAAATTCGTTACCGATGTGATGGAATGAAGTCTTTAGATAAGCGTATGCATTGCGGGGCAAAATCTTTTAACGGTGCAGCTATTGAGAATGCGATTGTTCAGATTTGCGCTGATAAAATATTCAAGGATATAAAGCACCACGCTTCAAATGTCGATGCTATACAAGCAGAGCTTAACGATACCCAGAAGAAATATAAAAGAGGTATGGATATGATCTTGGAGGATAATGCTCCGAGTGGGTTAAATATTATGCTTGTTGAAATTGAGAAGAAGATAGAAGTGCTTCAACGTCAGTTGAACGAGGAACTAGTCAAAGATACGGAGGTTGATACTTCTGTTAGTTGGGATGCTGTGCCGGAAAATTATAAGGACGTTAGCAATATTGAAAGATTAGAAATCAAACAGAAAATTCAGGCTAGCACCCTATCTATAATTTGCAAGACAGCTAAAGCGAAAGGGCATCTTTTTGATATCACATTTAAGGATGGTGATTTGATTCGTTTTTACTGTGATAAAAAAGTTGTACATGTGGATTATAAAAGTATAAACAATGCTGCTGCCATGAGGGCAGAGGATATCGTGCTACATAATCACTTCGATATCTTAATTGACAAAGATAAATTTATCGAGCGTGTACAAATGGAGCATAAAATAGCGAAGTTGCTAAAAGAGCGTACTCTGGAGGATTTATTTGATATATGATCTTCTATTAATGATGAATAATCTGTCGCAATCTGTCGCAATCTGTCGCAATCTGTCGCAATCTGTCGCAATCTGTCGCAATCTGTCGCAATCTGTCGCAATCTGTCGCAATATGTAGCAACTTTAATCGCTTTCAAAAGTGGGTTTAAGCAAAGAAGATAAATTTACCTTAAGGAAATAGGGCATTTTTTTGACTAATAACTATAAAGCAATGTGATTCATAGGGATGCGGAAGAGTTTTTTGATTAAATGACAATGGAGAAAAAGGCATTCATATGAGCAATAAAGATTTTATTGGAATTTTGCGATTCACCTCCGAAACATACGCAAACGAACTAATTGCAGGACAAGTTTATTTTGGTGCCGCAGAAAATTATCGGCATCGTGAAGATGGAAATTATATGCCTGGGATTACAGATTTCAACGAAAGCTGTATTTTTAGTTATCGTTCAGATAGAGATTCTGAGCCATTTATCCTTGAGTTCGGCATACCTAATTCTGATGGGACAATTCCAGAAGTACTTATTCCTATAAAAACAGTAACAAAGTTTGATTTTAAAAAAGGTAGCAATGACTACTGGTTATCATGTTGGTATTCTTTATTTATAAAAAATGATAACTTGGAAAAATCTATTGAACAAGCTCAAAAAGAAATAAATGATATGCGGCATGAATTTGGGGTGGTTCCAGTATTTATTTTTAGAGATGATATTTTGAAATTAGTTGATTTATTAAAAGATAAGGTTGATATTCGTTATGGATTTGTCAAGTATACAAGTAATGATTTGGAGTGTGATGTATTTACTAAACGTTTGAATTTCAACTACCAAAGAGAATATCGATTTGCGATTGCAGGTTGCCCTTCCAGAAGCAAAGAAAACAAATTTGTTGATCTTAGAGGTAAAGCTGATGGTTTAATTAAAAAAATTAACAGGCTCATGATTAAAGACGGAGAAATATTTTATATGTAACTTTTATAGCTCTGGTTGTTTAGCGATGGAAATATATTATTATCAGAGTAAAAATATTCTTGATAAAATGGTTTTCTATAATCTTTTCTTTTGCCAAGTATTCTTCTATTTTCCTTGGCTCATAACTCGAGTTACTCTTAACCAAGATAACCACTCGCTGCATTTTAACGCGTTTTATCTCAGTAATTCCAATGCCTACAACTTGCAACATTTCATGATTTTATTTTCCTCTAAAAACATCCTACTTTATTTGCTAAGAACCTCATGTAGTCAGGCTTGTAGCCATTCCCCTCATTAACACTCACCACGTTTATTCTACGGGTTATTAAATAATATCTAAATGATCAAGCTTTAGGAAAATCCTTGGTTACTTGTTTATTTTTTATTCATTCATTAGCTGCACCAACAATTGTTCGGCGTGGTGTGTTTGTTCTTGGGATTGTTTTGATATGTGTGTATTTTTAAAGAAAAGAAAGTGTGTTGAGCTCATTGAGTCAGGGCTCTATAACCATGAGGGAATGGTATTTAATGTCCATACTAAGAAAGGTAGCAAACTATCTCCGCTTAGCACTGAAATATTAAGTAAATTCGTCGATGAAATACTTGCTATGCGTCAGATCTATAGCCGTGTCTGCGCTATTAGATTCGATTTACGTGTGCCTGAAGGAATGCCGGTTATACAATCAAATATATTGATCAGTAAGTTCTTCGCAAAACTGAAAGACAAGTTTAAAGCGAAGAAATGGGACAACCAGCCTATTAAACAGTTTGTTTACGGCTGGGTCTGGGAAATAGAGACAGCGGCACAAGCTCATTATCACCTCTGGATTGCGCTGCCGGGTAATCAGGTCAAAAATGCAGGGCACTACGATTATGGTATTTTCAGTCTTATAAAAGACATATGGTTTGAGTTAACCAATGAAGACGGACTGGCCTATTTACCCAAAAATCCAGACTATATGATTAGAAGGGATGATGATGCAGAGTTACGAGAATTTGTTTACCGCAATTCTTATCTGGCAAAAGAAAAAGGAAAGTACTCTTTAGGAACGAATACGAAGTGTTTCGATGGGTCCAGGCTACATAACGCGATGAAGAAAGCGGAGTCCCTGAAACTTGCTGCATAACTCCCTCTGTTTACTACTGCTATGGCATTGAAGAAAGCAATGCATCTAAAACGCGCTGTAAGACGCGTAGAGAAGCTTTCACTCTCCAGCAATGCAAGTGCCTTCACTTTAGCGAGAAAAGCTCTTGTAAGTGATTGTGTGAAGCCTGGGGTGGGGTTGTGGTTGTCACTTCCAACTATTATGAAAGCTTACAGGTAAAATAATGCCAGAATAGCGTCATTACTAAAACGCTCTGTAATACGATTTAAGCCACGTTAGCGTTCAGGCAATAGGTAATGATGTCTTTTGTCTAAAAACGTCTCAGGTTCAATTCTGCGTAGCATGATAAAGCATTACACTGTGGTATCGGATTTGATAAAACCAAAATAACTAAAATACGGGCGTAGCCCGTTCCATCGTAGCGAAGCGGAGATGGATGGTAACCGTCAATGTCCATGTCCTATTTCCTAGTATATATATTATATAAGGGAAAAGTGGACATTTTAGTCTAAAAAGTAACCAAATTGGTTATCACTTGTTTGCTTCGCTCACTGCGTGAAACTTCGTCGCTCTGCGACTCGTAGTAATGGGTTTTTTTATTAAATTAGATCTGATTTTGCAGTTTCGTTACCCGGCTAATCGTTGACCTGGCTACGCCAGTTGTTTCATGAATATCAGTATATGACATGCCCGCAGCTCGAAGCTTTAATATACGCTTATGCATTTCAGTATCGGACTGGCGGCCACGGAACTTACCCTCAGCTTTAGCCTTGCTTATACCTTGTGCCTGTCTGCGCTTTCTGTCCGAGTAATCTTTACGTGCTATTGCAGCAAGCATATCCAGCATCATGCTATTGAGGGCATCCATCATACGGCTGGTAAATTCATCTCCATTCTGTATCAGCATATGTGAGGTAGGTAAATCCAGCGCCACCACGCGTATGCCCTTGAACTTAATAAGACTGGATAATTTTTCCCAGTCTTCAGCATTTAAGCGGCTCAGACGATCAACCTGTTCCACCAGAAGTACGTCACCTGGTTGAGCAACGTCGATTAGCCTGAGCAACTCAGGGCGGGCAAGCGAAGCCCCGGATTCATTTTCGATAAACCATTTCGCGATTGTAATGGATTTTTCATGAGCAAAAGCCTCTAGCTCAGATTTCGCTCTCGCTGCATCCTGCTCTTTTGTCGATGCTCTCAAATATGCGTATACGCGACTTGTCATACCATTATGTCTCTTTGGTAGCATTTAACTGGTAGTAATCATACCGGTAGCATAAAGATAGTAGCAATGATTTTTTTGTATGGATTTAGATAATGAGAAAGGCGGTAGCGTTGGTGTATACCTTAATGAATAGTCATTGAGCTTTCTGATTGGAGGCTTCTATCGTGGACAATTGTCTGATGACTTAGAAGGTTTTTTTAAGTGCGATGAATTACTGTTTGGAACTCGCTTTATATCTGAAGATTTTCATAGCAGATGTACCGCATTTTTAAACATGATGGGCCAAGCGATATTTTTTAGGCGAGTAGTTATGTTTTATTCAATGCAGATAACTATACAGCTCAGATAGATACCAATGTGCGTTAGACACAACCATATCTTACTGTGTTATGTAGCAAGGCAAGATTAGATCTGACCATCTGCTAAGAGCGAGGATCGGACGTAAAACAACTGTAAAAAAACTATTTAACTCAGGCAGACATGTCAAGATTCAGTGAAAATGTCTAATCACTGGCTCGTTAGAAATGCCCATATGTTGAAAAGGCCGCTGCAAAAAAGTCTCTCGCAGCGGCCTCTTTAATATAACGTCATTGTGTGCATCATCTTTAATTATGGGTTTAACTCAAATTGTTCCCCGTTTATTAATTTTCGCAATAAGTCAAGTGCCTCAGATGAGTATTTTCCGACACCACTTTTCCCAGATTTAATGAAAACATGATAATTGTTGTCTGATGCTTTAACGTTGAAGTCGGTTAGTTTTCTTAATTTTTCGAATTCTTGATTAACATAGTGCCACGATCCCATGTCGAGAATCCTTGCCAGATCAGTCATTGTATATGGGAAACTAGCATTTAGTGCCTGCCCATTATTGAGTTCAGCGATACCATACATTTTTGCTAATGCATCATCATGCTCTGCAATATTGCGGAACATCTCAAAATCGTATGGAAGCTCTTGTTTAACAAGGGATTCTGATGCGAATGTGTACGTTCTGGCTAGAAATGCACGCACAAGTTTTGGATTAATGCTAATTTCCGGTGTATTAGATGATAACGCATCAAAAATCCAACCAAAATCATTCGCGTATATCACCTTGATTCGAACGCTTTTATTCTCACCAACACCGATTAGTAATTCCTTCTGATGAGAACCAGTGGCCTCGCAGTCCTTACTGAAGGAGACAAGATAAATATTTGGAATCAATGCATTATTGGGAGCGATGATTTCATCTATATCAGAGAGAATTGCCTTTATGTTTTCATCATTGATACTGTACCCAAAGAAAAACAAGGGGTGTTCAGCAAAATATGTTAGCAACTTAGCACTGATATATTTCTTACGTTTATAGAAATCAACATAATCTTCATTTGTAATAACAATACTTTCAACTTCATGACTGCTACCATGAATTTTCATGATTTCGCCATAAGATGAATAATTCACTTTAACAACGTTATGACCAACTATTGCCTGATAATTGTCAAATATTTTTTCTAATGTGTCGTCATAATTTGTTGTGATTATTGCATGAGGTTTTACTTTCCTTAATTTCTGAACTTCCTCTGTATATTCCATGTTCGAGAAATCAACGGAGTTTGATAATTCATTCAGAATGGATGCAATTTCATGCTTAATATAAATATCTTTTGGAGTCGTTCCTTCAAAGTATGTCTCTGGATAGCGATCCTTGCCATCATCCCAAGCCCATTCAGCATAGAAGTCACAAAAATCGCTAGCAATCAATGGCTTGTTATCACCTTTTGTTTGGCTGTAGTAACCATAAGGGCGTTTGATCAAGGGGCATATTTCCGCTAGTTGCTTTAATAGACCTTCCCAGTCAGGCGCTTTTATATATCGTTGTGAAATACCTGCACCCATGAATAAAATGGGTTGGACTTGTAAGTTTTCAAGGCAAGATTTAACATCTTCGATTATTTCTTCTTGATATTCCGTAAAGTCCATATAGTTACCTCAGGGATGGGTGATTGCTATGTGATGCACCGCGAAACGGTTCGGGGCTTTGTGACACCCAAACTTTACCCCGGTTTACCAGCGTTTCCTTTGTATATAATATCATTGAAGTTAATTGCGTTTCTCAGAAATCTTCTTAGGATGTGATTGCAATAACGGCAACACAGCGCACACATCGCGGCTGATCAGTGAGTATGAAGTGGTTTACTGAATTTGGCCGCCTGAATCGAGAGACAACATGTCCGCTCCTGGCACAAAGCAAACAGGCTCGCGGACACCGTCCGTTATGAGCGAAGTATAGACTTTCACACCCTGAAACTTACGCTATTAGGTGATTCAGGGTATGCGCTTACTGGTTACGAATATTGAGCGAGAATCATGCGCTGGATGGCAATAAACAGGGAGTTGCAAGAATAACCTTAGCGGTTGTAACCTATGGTGTTTGCATTTGGGCCGAGCTGAAAAAATCCAAAGATGGTTTTTTAGACTGTGCTTTTAAGAACCTAAGAGTTTCATTTCCCAGGCAACTATATGACAGATGATTTTGGAGCGAACGAGTGGATACTGATTTCTGGAAAGATTTTTTTGATTGTTTCTTAAACAGTTGGCTTCCCGGTATTGTTACCTTTGCCCTTGGTATTTTGTATTCAAGTATCGTTGAGAAAAGAAAGCTTAGGCAGAAGTTGAAGAATGATCTTTTAGAAATTTTCATACCTGTATTTAACTCTGGTAATAAAATCACTTTTGAGATTGCAGAGAACACTTACAAGAAAATGAATGGTACCTTCAATACCTACCAGAGAATTTACCCCGGAATATTCAAACGTGAAGCAGAAAAGAGACTCAGTGAATTGCTTACCGAAGGTTTCATCATAAAAGGTAATATCAATAAAAAATTCTTTGAACCCGATGATATTGAGAAGTTGATTAAGGCGTTATAGGATTCACTGTCCTGCGCTAGAGTCCTATAGGTTTTCGACATTCAACGCTATAGCCTCTGCGTGAGAATGACGGAACCAACGAATTTATCTTATCTAAAATTATCGGCAATGTTTATCAAATCTCTATGGCGCCTAACTCTCTGAAAATGATACAATGTCTTATATATTATTTATCCCGTCTTCCGGTTTCATTAATTAATATTACTCCTGTTGTCTATGACCTGTTTTATTATAGTGATAATAAGAAATTGCGCTAGCAAAATAGGATTTTGTTATCATCAAGAAAAAATTCAACAAGTCTGCCATGTTATCAATGTCAATATCTGGTTTGGTTTGGCTTCCTTTGGTAATTTTCATGTAGAAGTCAACAAATTTGCTTTTTTCCTTATCCGTGATTTGATAATTTAATTGATGGCTAATTTTATTTCTAATGTTATTAAAGTCTTTTATTCTTAAGTATATTTCATTATATGGGGTTTCTGCAGGCTCATGTTGTATTAAAGCTATTTTTTGTGAAAATGTGAGTTTTGCATCAACCCAAGATAACGAAGGATATCTTAACCTGAGATAGTCACTGATATACTTTTCAAGACTCAAGTGCGCAGTAAGAAATGCACCTATGAACTCAACGTCAACCCCATCAACATGTTCCCATATACTTTCGTTTTCATTAGTTATACCTGTATACACAGCGGTTGACGCCAGATCTTTCCAGTCCATATTTAATCCTTATAAGTACGATATTGGCAGGTTAATATTTTTCTTAAATCAATAATCATCTCAAAATCAATGAGTAGATATTATAGTTGCCCGCAATACAATTAAATACAATACTTGTTAAAGAAGAATCTTCCCTTCCATAAGCTTTTGTCTAAGATACAATTGTAAATCAAGACAATACTAAAATTTTTATAATTACACTGTTGACACAAAACGAATAAGTTTTGAGCCCTTGAATGACTGCTAAGAGCCAGGGTCGAACGTTGAAATATCTAATGAATTATCTCAACTTTTACTTTATAATTATCTAACGATCAGTCTTTGCGCACTCATACATTTCACTTTTAATCTTATCTAATATCTCGTCTGTTAAGCCGTATTTAAGCGAAGCATTACGTGATATTGGATTTAAAATATCTTCGGCGGAGTTAAATATATCTATTGAATCATTAAGTTCCTTAATCATGTTATTGCGGCCATTTTCACTTATGAAATCAATTGCATGTTCGACAAAAAAAGAATGGGCTAACCAGTTCCGTTTTTTTAAGGCTGAAGAAAGTTTAACTTCAATATCATTATCTAGTATTTCAAGTTTTCTGATTAGCTTAAAAAGCTGTCCCATCGTTTTCTCAGACAACCCTTTATCAAACCTATCAAAGTCTGCTTCCCACTTATCACGAGTAGAAAATGCAGTTACATTTTTTGTAAAGAAATCGAAGAAAATCAGCAGTTGAACTATCGACTGCTCTACACACTGTGCTCTATACATCGCAAGACCAAAGTATGCGTAGACCTCTTTACAATGTTCTGAAGTATCCATGGCAACCTTATTAATTCAATTTATCTTCACTCTATACATTAACATAGCATGATGTTGGCAATGTCTGCTTCTGGCACAAAGCCAACTGTCAGATCTGATTATACCCAGAAAACGAAGTACCGTATTAAGTATGAATCATTACACATGCTGTGCTTGTGCCGAAGAGGCTCGGAACAGGAAGCGAGCCTCTTCGGCGAGATTGTCAGTTTCTCATAAACTGTTAAGAGGTTGATCGAGACCTAATTTTTCTGCAAGCCGATGCAATGTATTTATTGTTACAGTTTCTTCTGCTTCTTTAAAAAATTCATTCCAATGTTTTCCGATAAACCACGAAAGTAATTCAAGTTCCTGCTCTGAAAATCTAATGTCCATTTTTACTCCATCTTTTTAATAATATTAAATCACATATATCTATTTTATTTGCCTGAATGTTTTACTCTCGATAACAACGATGCATCACGTAAATGAATACTTCCAAAAGGATTGAGAGAAACATCATTACTAGTGACTGTTACATAATCGCCAACATCTACATTAGATATTCTGCCCGCTTTTTCGCTATCGAAAAATACCTGAATTGTGCTGTCGCTATCTGGAATCACAATTTCAATGACAGGATTTCCCAGAGATAGTCTGATCCCCCCAACTTCGCCTCTTAATTCTAATGTATTACCTTTTAGCTTATGAGTAATTCTGACTTCATTTGTATTGAATTCGCGGTATAATTTTTGAGGTGTATAGGTGTAAGTCTCGACTTTAGGTCTTCTGTCTTCAATAACCGGAGGAGGGGAGATATGAGCATGAGTCTCAGTAGCTAAACGTGCTTTTATCTGCTTATCATTCTCTTCTGTTTTAGCTAGTACCCAACCCATCACGATAAAAAGCACTGCGAATATTCCTACAGCTTTAATTGCTTTTACATACCCGATGTTTTTATTATTGAAGCCCATGATAATTGTCCTTGTATATTCCGGTAATCACATTTTCTCTTTGTAAGATGATGAAGCCATCTTTAGGATGCTTAATCATATTCCGCATATTTACTAATACCGTGTTGTCAATGATGCCGTAATGTTCCAGATACGCAATGGCATTCTCTGTTGACGAGAGGGCTGAAGTATCATCCCGATAGTTATCTAAGCTGATCGGTAGGTTGTGAACTATATGCATATACTGAAACATGAAGTCATAACCCATTGTGTAACGACCTACATTATATTTTCCCCGATAGGGTAAATCTGAGTCGCAACTCCTCCAGTCGCCAGTATTGACGAGGGTTTGTCCATCGCTGGGAATTACCTGAATCATTCGCTGGCCTTGCGGTTGCTAAGGTCTGCGATACGTTTATTCGTCATATCGGTAAGGCAGTTAATATCTGTCTTGCAAAAATTATCTTTCTGTTTAATCCACTTACGCTGTTCCGGTAGTAGTTTCTTGCGTGTATCAGAACTAAAGCTTTTCCATAATACATTTAATTTTTTATCTGATTCATTAAATTTTTCTTGTACGTCTGATATTGTGTTTTTAGTATTATTTGTATTAATGGGGGGCGTTATATCAGCTTCGGATTTAGACTGTTTAGTACAGGCAATTTCCCAATTTTTTGCTGTATTGATAGCGATGTCATTAAACATAAGATTGCGAACAGATGTTCCTTTTACTTTCGCTCCCTCTTCCATAATTGTACGAACTTCTGGAGGGGCTTCGTTTATTTCCTTATCGAACTTAGCATTAAATTCTTTATCTTCTCTCATGAGTGCCAATAATTCAGCTTTGGTAGGTGCCCCTTGTGCGCACACTTCGCTTTCACTCATATTCTTAAGTGTTCTTATGCTATCCCATCTATGCGCAGGTATGTCGGAGACGGTAGCTGTACATTGCTTGTCAATATTGGCTTTAATCTCATCTGCCTGCTTACGAATGATCATGCGGGCGTTTGCTGGGTCATTGCTGTACATCGATAAGGCCAGAGGTTCATTCAACAGGATAAGGTTAATTTCCCCCATGTTCGGGCCACCGTTGGCACAAAGTTTGGCGGTTGGTAAGTTCATCAGCTCTGCAACGGAACCGATATTTTGAAACCCTCCAGCGTTATGAGAGTTGCCTGTCGCTAATACAGGTCCGGGTAGCATCATGCCAGTTAACACGCTGTATCTCAGTATGTCTCGTAAGTTCAAATGCTTCTCTCCATGCCGTTGTTTAATCATGTAGCTGCAGGTAATTGCCGCATGCTTAGCGTATCGAGTTTGAAGTGATAGTCAGCGTCATGCGTGTCCCTGATTTTACCTGATTGATCTGTTAAATCTATTAATAATCGATAATTGATCTATAAAAACGATCAATTGGTGAGGCAAGTACGCTAAGACTTGCGCTTAATGGATTGCGACTAGTTGATGTTTAATGTGGAGACCATAGTGTTGACTGCTTTAACGGAGGCCACGGCACAAGGTGTCACGAACATGAAGGAAGGGGATTGTGATGGGCTATCTTTAGTATTGAAAACGGGAGGATGGAGTACGCAGAACAACTAACATGATTTTGTAAGGTTTGTATGTTTCGCTAACACTAAACGTACGGTCATATTTTGCTATGCTGTTTTGCTAAGAATTGGGCGTCATTTTCCGGGTTACACAAAGGAAATGCAACGCAAGAACCCTAAACGGAGGAAGTTATGGCATCAGTATGTACGCTTGCCTGGGTCCACGGCATGGTTCAGGGGGTTGGATTTCGCTACAGCACGCAGCGCGAGGCGCAAAAGCTGGGACTGAATGGCTACGTCCGAAATATGGATGACGGGAGCGTTGAAGTGCTGGCCTGTGGTGAAGCGGAACAGGTGGAACAGCTTGTCGACTGGCTGAAAGCGGGAGGGCCGCGCAGCGCCAGGGTTGATAAAGTGCTCACAGAACCTCATCAACCCGACAGAGAATGGTCCAACTTCGGGATTCGCTATTAAATACACTTCACCGGTTTTGGCAGGCCGGCAATTTTTGTGGCCTGCTTAGCCGGGCCTTTTGGGAAGAGGCGGTACAAGTAACGGCTGTTGCCTTTTTCCTCGCCGAATTTGTTAGCCATGGCTTTGACCAGCATGCGGATCGCCGGAGAGGTATTGAATTCCAGATAAAAATCTCGCACAAAACGCACCACTTCCCAGTGTTCAACGGCAAGTGTAATCCCTTCTTTTTCGGCAATAATTACCGCAAGCTGCTCGCTCCACTCAGCGCTATTTTTCAGATACCCATCGGTATCTGTTTCGATAACTTTTCCTTCGAACGTCAACATAGTAATCCGGACTCTTATTCAAACTGGCCGCAGTGTAACAAATTTGGCTTGTCAGAAAAAACAAAGCCCCGCATGAGCGAGGCCTGGATTTAGCTGAGAAGCGCTGCCGTTAATCGCGGCTGGCGAAGCCCAGAATGCTCAGCAGGCTGATGAAGATATTGTACAGAGAAACGTACAGGCTCACCGTGGCACGAATATAGTTCGTTTCACCGCCGCGGATAATATTGCTGGTCTCAAACAAAATGGCGCCTGAGGAGATCAGAATAAACACTGCGCTGATAGCTAAATGCAACGCAGGCAACTGCAGGAAGATGTTCGCAACCATGCCAATCAGCACAACCACGATACCCGCCATCAGCATTCCGCCCAGGAAAGACATATCTTTACGGGTCGTCAGAACATAAGCAGAGCAGCAGAAAAATACCAGCGCAGTACCGCCCAGCGCCATGCCAATCACATCGCCCATACCGGCAGAAAGATAAGCATTAAGAATCGGCCCCAGGATATAACCCAGGAAGCCGGTAAACGCAAAGGCGGCAATAATCCCGGTTGGCTTATTTGCCAGACGGTAGGTCAGGAACATCAGGCCATACATGCCGACCAGCGTCAGAATCAGACCCGGAGAAGGCAGCATCAGCACGGTGCTGGCGGTGGCGACCAGCGCAGAAAAGGCGAGCGTCAGGCTGAGCAGAAAATAGGTATTACGGAGCACCTTGTGAGTGCTTAGCAGTGACGAACGGTCACGCGAGGAAGTAATTATGCGATCCATTCAGAAACTCTCTCTTATTACAGGTGTATATGGTGATGGAGAATAAGCGGCACCTTTATTGCGCGAAAGCTTTTTTACCCATCTTTACCTGTTGATATCAAACCATGCGTTCAGAAAATATTCCATAGCTCTAACTTATAGGTTGCTGAAAATTATTGCGTTATCGCGCGGTCATGACTAAGAGTGATAGCCCTACCGTCGTTAATAACTCAAATAAGGCGTGTTTAATGAAAGCAACCCACCACAACACATTTATCAAATCGTTTGTCGCCCTGAGCCTGATGAGCGCAGCTTCTGGCGCCTGGGCCGCTAACGTACCGGCAGGAACAGAGCTTGCAGCAAAACAGGAGCTTGTTCGCAACAACGGCAGCGAACCCGCTTCTCTCGATCCCCACAAAGTCGAAAGCGACGTCGAATTTAATCTCATTAGCGATTTTTTCGACGGACTGGTAGCAGTACGCAACGACGGTTCAATTGAGCCGCGTCTGGCGGAAAAATGGGAGGAGAAGGGCAACACCGTCTGGACCTTCCATTTACGCCCGGGCATTAAATGGTCGAACGGTCAGCCGATCACGGCTGAAGATGTTGTCTGGAGCTGGCAGCGTCTGGTTGACCCAAAAACAGCCTCCCCGTACGCAAGCTATCCCGGCAATATGCATCTTGAGAATGCGGCTGAAATTGCGCAGGGCACTAAAACGGCGGATACGCTTGGCATCAAAGCGCTGGACGACAGCACGCTACAGATAACCCTCACCCAGCCAACTGCCGCTTTTCTTTCCATGCTGGCACACCCGTCACTCGTACCTGTCGATAGAGCCCTTATTGAAAAATTCGGCGAGAAGTGGACCCAGCCGGGTAATTTCGCCGGCAGCGGAGCATATACCCCTACCCAGTGGATAGTGAATGAAAAAATCGTTGCTGAGAGAAACGCTCAATACTGGGATAATAAACATACCGTCATTAATAAGGTAACGTATCTGCCGATAAGCTCTGAAACGGCTGATATCAATCGCTACAAAGCGGGTGAAATAGATATTGTTTACACCCTGCCGCAAACCCTGTTCGCTTCCCTGAAAAAATCCATACCGGACCAGGTTCACGTTACGCCTAAGCTTGCGACCTATTACTTTGAGTTCAACACCACCAAAGCGCCATTTAATGACGCACGGGTGCGCAGAGCGCTGAACATGGCGCTGGACAAAGACATTATTGCGGACAAAGTTCTGGGGCAGGGGCAAATCCCCGCCTGGGTTATCAGCCAGAAGAAAATAGGTGGGGTGGAACTAAAATCGCCGGACTACGCAAGCTGGAGCCATGAGAAACGAGTCGAAGAAGCGAAAAAGCTTCTCGAACAGGCAGGGTACAATGCTTCGCATCCGTTAAGCTTCAATCTGCTGTACAACACGTCTGAAAACCATAAGCGCATTGCTATCGCAGTCAGTTCTATGTGGAGCAAAAACCTGGGCGTAGAAGCGAAGCTGCAAAATCAGGAATGGAAAACCATGCTTGATACCATGCACAGCGGCAATTTCGACGCGGTGCGCTACGCGTGGATTGCGGATTACGATGACGCCTCTACTTTCCTGAACAACTTCCGCACCGGTGACAGCGAAAACACTTCTCAATACACCAACGCCAAATTTGATGAAGCTTTAAGGAACGCCGCGAAAGCGGATAACGTTCAAGCGCGCGGTAAATTTTATCAGCAGGCGGAAAATCAGCTTGCCGAAGATGTACCGGCCATCCCGGTCTACCACTACGTGCTGGCTCAGTTGGTAAAACCTTTCGTGGGAGGATACGCGCCGAGTAACC
The DNA here is from genome assembly GCF_025215095.1 of Dryocola boscaweniae. Taxonomy (GTDB): domain Bacteria; phylum Pseudomonadota; class Gammaproteobacteria; order Enterobacterales; family Enterobacteriaceae; genus Dryocola; species Dryocola boscaweniae. Next base: position 88,602 of record NZ_JALHAP010000072.1, read on the forward strand.
TTGGCTTCTACTACACGAAAGATATGTACATCAAAAAACACTAAGTCCGCGCGTGAAAGGTGTTGTTAAACTAATCAAATTGTTGGCGTTTCAGTCAAATAACACAAAGTTGGCTGTTTTTCAGGCGAACGAACAAAATCGTGCTTTACATGAAGTATGGGTATGTTTATAGTTCGCCTCGTTGGAAGTGTGGCCGAGCGGTTGAAGGCACCGGTCTTGAAAACCGGCGACCCGAAAGGGTTCCAGAGTTCGAATCTCTGCGCTTCCGCCAACATTATCAAGGGGTTGCCGAAAGGCGACCCCTTTTGCTTTTGGGGTGTTGGTATAGTGTTGGTATATTCACTTGGTATATTTTTTAGTTTTTCCTCGTCTCCCTTAATTATCATTTAGTTTGTGTCATAACATATCTTTTACAACTTCCCATACTCCTCCTCGATTTGTTATTTGGTATACTAGCCACACTCTTTTGAAATGGAATGGAAGAATGCAAAAGCCAGGCTTAACTTATGCACAGATTCACGATCTTAGCATTAACACAGTCCAGATCGCCGCTGAGACTTATGGCTGGAAGCTTGGTTATGGCAAACTCAAAGAAGAGGATATACGCCTTCTTGAATCAGGTTCGTTTGGTAAGCTGCCGTGGGATGTTGTGTTGCGTGAAATGGGTAAGCCTGATGGACAAAATATAATTGATCTATCAATGCGCATTGTCGGCACTAATGATGTTTTTCCAGGTGGCGCGGCTCTCTGCCGGATTGATCAAAAAAGAGGGCGTTTTGAAATCTGTATGGTAGAGAATTTTTTGAAAACGCACGTAACGGTTCTTAGCCAGAAGGTGTGGTTATCAACGTTGATTTTTGCACATACCATGGCTAAGGCCACTCGGCATGATGAAATTCACATAATGAATCCCAAGCAACGTTATGTACGTCTTTATCGAAAGTATGGTTTTTTTGAAGATGCTACATGCTCTCCCAATCTAAGTGCTTCACTGGTGGATGTTGAAGAGGCTATACGCCGCGCCATGGAAGGGAAACTGTAATTTTTCTGCGCGGACCTTGCTCCACAAGGCATCTGCGATTGTCAACAACAGTTGATAAATACTATATAACCCTTATACTGCAACCAACAAGTTAACGAATCCGTTAACCCAGCAATTGACATATAAGGATCGCAATGATGAGCAATCAGGAAACCAAGTTCGATACGGTCGAAACGCTGGCCTTGATTGGTAGTGCTACAGCGTTCTGGCAGAGTGTTGATCCTGCGGTACTGGAAGCAATGTGCGAACCCGGAATGGATGATATCGGTGAGTTAGAGGCACATAAAGCTGCATAAGCTTCGTCGTACACACAATTAAAACCCACATATAGTGGGTTTTTTTATATCTGTTTTAATCATTTTCTCGTACCAGCGGAACATTCAGAGTCGGTGTTATCTTCACTTTGCGATCGTAGGTGTTCACCTGGCTTTCAGTCTTATGGCCAGAGAACAACTGCTTATCCCGGGTGCTTCCTTCATAGTCAGAAATCGCTTTGGCCTTGATGTCATGAAACGTTCCTGGAATTGAACGACCAATCTTCATTGCTGCTGCTTTCTTGGCTTTATTCCACCATGTATTGAACGTTTTCTTATTCATTTTTCCGCCGGATGGCCCTGGGATCAGATAACCGGCCGCTGACCGGTTAACCAGTTTTTGGGTGGCGATATCCACGGCCGTCCGCAAACGCGGCGACCACTGCTTAATTTGCTTTTTGCCCGTTTTGTTTTGCTCGATAAAAAGACCTTCGTCCCGTATATCTGACTGCAGCACATCAAGCACATCCCCCTCGCGCGCCGCGCACAGATAAGAGATCTCCATGGCAACCTGAATTTCTACGGGGGCACATTCATATATCGCCAAATAATCTTCATCCGGGATATAAACGTCCCGGTCTACCAGTGTGAACTTCCTGATCCCTTTACATGGATTTCCTTTGGTATAACCACGCTCAAACCCCCAACCAAACACACGTGACATGCTTGCTACTTCCTGGTTCGCCTGGTTCTTACTGCTTAGCCCGCGTTTATCCATGAAGATACGCACCTGTTCTATCTTTATGTCATCAGCCCGCATCTTTCCGAAAACGGCAAGCAACTGGCGCTGGTGCTGGTGATAATCTTTCTGGGTTCGTGGAGCTAGTTCGGTAAAAGCGGGGCTTTCAATAAACATTCCCCACAACTTGGCAAACGTCATCACGTCATGGCGCTTTGCTTTCTCTTCTTCATATCGCTGCCACAGTTTAGCAATGCTCGTCTCACGAATTTTCCCTAGTGAAACGCTATTCTTGGTACCCTTTGGTTTCCAGACATAGCTGTATTTATTTTTTGTAACACGTGGCGGGAGATGAGTATCTTTCGGATCTTTTCTTGGCCTGCCCATAGATAGCGTCGAAGTCTGGTTCTGTTGCAACATATTCATCAACCTTTGGTAATTCGGAAGTCCCCGGCAACATATTCCTGCGTAATACGATTGGGCGATTTCGACCATCCGTAGTGAATGGAATCCCATGACAGCGCAGTTGGCGTTGTTGCTGCGTATAACGCCTGTATCCGGTGATCTCCGCAATTTCCTGAGGTGACAGCGTAAGTTCATGCATGGGTCATCCCTCTGATGACCGGCCAGTTAAATTTAACTGACCGGATGTTTATTTGCTGAAAAAGGAAAATCAGTTTTGGATAAGGCGTTGCCAGATAGCTGAAACATATTTGGCCTGGTGATAAGCGTCGGCCAGAGCGTTATGTTGATCCCCTTCAAATGGAATCTCATAGCGCGGATTGATGCCCACGGCTTTTCCCATTTCTACGATGGTGCGCACGTCGCGGTCGTTCCGGAATTTCCACAGGCATGGAATATTTGCGCGATGATAAGACTGGCGAAGTAAAACGTTATCGAATGTAGCACCGTTGCCCCATATTTGGACGGTGCCAGGGCCATTGGCTGAATTTTCGCTGATAAAGTCATTAAACTGCAGAAGTGCATCATCTAGCGGGATGGCATCATCAATGAGTAGAGCTGAACGCGCTTCTGAAGATTGCTTCATCCACCAAAGTATCGTACCGGCGTCAGGTACACCGCCAAATTCCATAGCCGACTCAAGACCTATGACTTTGTAAAACTCTGAACCTGTCCGACCCGTATTCGGGTCAAAGAATACAGCGCCAATAGAAATAATCGGTGCGTCAGGATTAGATCCCATTGTTTCCGTATCTACCATCAAATGCGTGTAAAACTCGCTTTCTTCAATTTGATGACCAGTATCATTATTCAAGGGATCTGCCTGCTCACCAATTCCAGCACCGCTTTCAATTGTGTCATCTGCTGTTTCGCCCACTTGCACTTCATTGTCAGCTTCGGCTTCATCACCGTTATTTTCTTCCATCTGCACATTTTCGGCGGTCTCCGCTGGGGAAATTGCTTCGTTGATTTCATTCTTTGGCGCGGCATTAAACAGAGCGCTTGCGTCGAAAACGCCAGCGGAAATTTTCACAAGCTGATCTTCTGCAGGAGAGGCTGCAGGTGAAGGCTGTTTGGGTTCCGTTTTCACTGCGCCGCAAGCAATAGCTACGGTTTCAGCGGATGGGTTTGCATGGTTGGTTTCAACCAGGGTTGAGTTGATATAACCCTGCAATGCACCTGGTGTGCGCCAGAGTTCATCTGGGGCGGTTTTGATCATGGCAATGATGGCTGCGCGAGAGTAGTCCAGAATGCCAGCGCATTTATTCAGCCTGCCCAACCAGGCAAGATATTCGTCGTGAGAGTTAGGACGGGTGTCTCGAATCTCTTTGGCCCTGCGGTAAACACCTCCCTCAAGGTTGTAGATATCGAAATCCATAGATCGAGAAATAACTCCAAGGGCAATATCTAACTGCAGCGATTTCATGTCGTGAGTAAATTCGCTGCCACGGTCAGTCAGTTGTCCACCGCCAGCAGTTGTACCTGTCTCGGTTTTGAGTTTTTCACTGGCTGCTTCCTCGCGAACGGCATCGACCACTGAAAGGGGAGGTGCTGCTTTCATCATTGGAGTTACGGAGGAAATCCGGTTGCCGGCGACCCACTCTTTAACCAGTAGTCCGCGATCAATATGTGGAGTTTGCATCCAGGCTTTCATGAACTGCATCAACAAGCCCAGCTCAGGACGGGAATCTACCAGGAAAACCTTTTTCACCGCATCGGTAAATTTCCAGATACTGTTCGTCGAGAGGCTTTTAACCTCAGGCGTATTTTCGGCGGCCAGAAGCATGTTCTGGACATAATAGTTGTCCTGATCCAGTTCCAGTTCGGCTATCTGGATACGCTGAGCATGGTTTACGTGATGAGTAATATCATGGCAGATGAATTGGGATAGCAGCTTTTTGCGGAAGGATAGCTGCGCGACTGGGTGCTCCAGTTCATCCTCTGCTGGTGGCGGAGACACGCTTTCTGCAGCATTATTGTTTGGTTCGGTAGCTTCAATATTTTCTTCTGGCTCGCTAACAGGCGGCGTTTGCAAGATAGCCTGCCATGATGTTCCGTTCTCTGCCAGTTGGTAACGTTCGCACCAGGTGTCATCCAGCACACCTTCTTCCGGCAAATCGTCGACAACATGCCAATCTGTACGAACAGGAAGCTGGTGGTCGGCACCGCGACCCACTTCGATTCCGTTATCTTCCAGAATATTCAAAATTTCTCGCTCGGCACGGGAATCTGATTTTGCAGAGAGCCAGCAAAAGAGACTTTTGGCTTCAGTAGCTTTTGCTTTAGCTTTAATGAGATACGCGTATGTGTTCATTGCGTTTGGGTTCCTTAAGGTTGTAAGATACCCGCAGCCAGTGATTGCCGCCTTGGGTAGTGGTCATTGGTCAAAACTCGATTCCGGAAAGCTTTGGTCGGCTGACCGGGTACTTAACCCGCCTTGCGCGGGTTTTGTGCTTTATGGGGAGGGGCTTTTCCCGCTATGCAACTGCGACACCAGAACACCACTCAGTGCATTCAGGACAGGTTCAAAAGTGCTGTTCGTGGGTATTTTGCTGACCGCGCGAATAACTTCCGATACTGAAATTTCTTTATCACAAAGGCTGTAACCGCCGCCCGGGCCTCTTTGCGAGACAACTATTTTCCCGGCGCGCAGCTTCTTGAAAATCTGCTCGAGGTAAGAAACAGACAGCTTCGTTTCTTTGCTCAGTTCGGTGAGCGGCACAGGTGTGCCGGTATACATACGATTCATGGTTGCAACAACTTGCACCGAAGCCATTACTCTTTTCATTCCAAATTCCATGATATTCCTCGCTTTGGCCAGTTTGGCCATTGGTCAAAACTCGATTACTTCTTTACTTCAGACTGTTGGTCGGCAGTCGGATCGCCCTTCTGGGCCAGTACATAGCAGAGCTTGCGAATCAGAACCTCAACGAGGTTGAGCTGGACTGCCTGGCAGCGTGCTGGTTTGCGTGCGAAATCAATCATGTCTTTCCCCTTACCAAACTTCAGGCCAGCCTTTGATAACGGCGGCCGTGCCTATTTCCGATGGATTTTCATCGGGGTTTAATCTGCGGTGCATGCCATCAGCGATAAAATCCGCCTCTTTCCAGTCATGCGCCTTGACGCGGTAAGTGCTGTAACCTGAATCGCCGCTGATCACGACTGTAAATTGTTTCTTGGCCATGGTTATCTCTCGTCGTTTTGCCCTTATCGCCAGGCTGGCGGAACGTTACTAAACCTGCTGCGCGTTAAACTGTGCCATCTCATCCGGTGCTTCATATGCCGCCGGCAGCTACTCTCGTGGGCATCCTGCCTTGATGACTCGTTACTGCGTTTTGTGTTTATAGTTAACCCTAAAATGTGTTTACGTGTCAACACGTGTTGTGTTGGTGACGAGTAAATTTATTCTATGATTATTTTTTCGGGAGGAAGGGACGAAAAAAAACCAGCACATTGGCTGGCTTAGAGGCAGAAGGAAGAGTTATTCATCGGCTGGCTTGTATCGCCCGCGAAGATATTTTTCTACATAGTCATCAATCTCTTTCAGACGCACCTGGAACAAATCGTACATTCTGTCTTGCTCCGCCTCCGGCAGTTGATCGTACAGCGCTAGTAGCTTTCGATGTTTGGGGGTGAGCCAAGATTCAGTAATATTTTCACCAAAGACCAGTTCTACCGGGCTTATACCAAGCGCCTTGGCAATAGTCGCCGCATCATCTATGCCAATGTTGCGGCTGCCTGATTCATAGTTCCCTATGCGTGACTGAGCCCACCCACATAGATCAGCGAGTTTCTTTTGGGATATTCCCTTTTGTTCTCTCGCCTGTTTCAGACGAGCAGCAATCGTCGCATTCGTATTCATAACCATTTTTTACCACGTACTGTGTTATCTCACAAAAAACGTTATGTGTTGACATTCTAACACGACGCGTGTTTAATCTTCGCAAACAGACATTGTGAGGGGTTTATGAACAACATCGCAAAAGAAAGACTGGCGCTTGGATTGACTCAGGATCAGTTAGCTTCCTTGTTTGGTTGGCGCCAGTCGAGAATCTCTAACTACGAGAATGGTTCTCGTAAACCTACGTTAAGTGATTGCCGCCTAATCGTGGAGAAACTTAATTCATTAGGCAGCAATTGCACGCTCGATAGTATCTTCCCGCCCGAGCAAGAGGAGATTTAACCGTGCATTTAATAACTGTCGAACATCATAACCAGCGGAATACATTTTCGCTGAAAACAGAAAATCAGTTTAAACCCCGTCGCCGCGATAACGGTAAGCGCCAGGTATTTTACAACGCCGTTCGTGAGTGGGAGCAGGTTCTGCCGGGTCAGGCTCAGGAGCGGATTGCTCAGCTAGTTGCGGCGCAGTGGGAGAAGATGCAAGGGAAGGGCATCACAGTAAACAAGCAGAACCTATTCCGCTATCTGAAAAATGAAACTGCTTCGGACAAATACAACAGCTATGTGATGCAGCTTGCCCCGGCGATCGCACAGGCCATGCCAATTGAGATCGCACGAAAATATGGTTTGCGAAAGGGGATGACTGAAGCGGAGCTGGTGGCTCAGGCAATCAAAGAATGTAGCGAAGCACATCAGGCAAAGTTACTCGGTGCGCCCTTGCAAAAACTGGAAAAAGAAGTGCGCGAGGCGGCGGTTTCTCTATTTAACATGCTGCCCGCAGAAGCTGTGGCACCGCTACTGGCGAGCCTTAGTGCTGTAACACAGCAGTTGTTTTAATCGAGTTTTGATCAATGACCAATAAGCCCAGCACCACCGGGCATCAGGAGTAAACATGGCCGCGCTGCCTTACATGCAACTTTACATTGCTGATTACCTGGCGGACACCATGCATCTGTCAACGGAAGAGCACGGTGCATACCTGCTTCTCATGTTCAATTACTGGCAGACGGGCCGGGCTATTCCCAAAAGCCGTCTTGGGAAGATTGCTCGCCTCAGTAACGACCGTTGGATTTCCGTTGAAAGTTCGTTGGCTGAGTTTTTCAACGACAACGGCACCGAATGGGTACATGAACGAATTGAACGTGACCTTGAGGGCGTCCGATCATCGCTTGAGCAAAAGTCAGCAGCAGGAAAAGCGTCTGCAATGGCGAGAAAAGCCAAAAAAACAACACCAACCCAACGGGGCGCTAACGGTCGTTCAACGGTCGTTGATTCCCCGTTACAACGAGAGGGCAACGAGAACCCAACGAATAAAGATCCAGATAAAGATACAGATATAAAACATAAAAACATTATGTCCGGAGCTGAAAAAAATCAGCACCAGACAAGAGCGGCAATCCCGCCGGAAGAGATTTTTATTTCTCTGCCGCTGATCGGTGGAATGGCTTATCCGGTAACGCTGGAGTACCTCACCAGCAGATCCAAACTGTACCCCGCTGTCGATGTTCAGCAGGAGTTTCGCAATATGTTTGGCTGGCTGGAAAGCAACCCCGCCAAACGCAAGACGCCAAACGGCATTAAAAAATTCATCACAACGTGGCTCCAGAGGTGCCAGGACACCCCACGAAACAGGCAGGTGACAAATGGGCAAAATAATTCAGGTTCCGGCGGTTCAGCAGCAAACGCAGTTCGCGCTGAGCGAGAGCGGAGGGAGCGGCAGCAACCTCAGCACGGCGGAACAGAGCGCGTGGAAGGTATGGGAAACGCTGGCGGAAGTGTATGGGAATCGCTGGGTAACGAAGAATGGATTGAGTCCGTCAACGCTATGGGTGAGGCAAGTTTCCGGGATGACGGCAAATCATCTGAGTGAAGTGTGCTCGCGGCTGGTTGAGCAATGCTCAGCGGGTAATACATGGCCGCCTGACTTGTCGGAATTTATAGCGCTGGCCTCCCAGTGTGCAGGAGGAACGTTTGGGTTAAGCATGGCGGATGTGACAGCAGAGTATGCGCGCTGGAAAAGCGAAGGCTGGAGATTCAGTTCTTCAGAGGAGTTCCCCTGGAAACATCCGGTTCTGTATCACATCTGCGTTGAGATGCGCCGGGAATGCGTTGAGCGAAAGCTGTCGCAGCAGGAAATGGACAAACTGGCCGCTCTCAAGTTGACCAGGTGGGAGAAGAAAGTTGCGGCAGGGTATTCAATCCCGCCTATCAGGAGAAAAATCGAGGCCAAAGCGGCAGCCGGCGCCCCGACTCCAGCACAGAAGTTGCACGAAGAGTATTTACGACGAAAGGCTGCAGGAAAGATTTAACCAATCGAGTTTTGACCAATGACCAAGGACTATTTCATGAAAACTGAGAAGCGTCAGAAGATAACCAAACCAACTGGCCGCCAGATGGTTGAAGCATACATTCGCAAGCACGAAGGTTGCACGCATACCGAAATCGCCAAAGCGCTGAAACTTAGAACGGTCACCGTCGGTTCAGCCCTGGCTCTGCTTAAACGTGACCGAATTATCGAGAATCGCGGCATACAGGGACAAATGACCTATCACCTGATCCCCGCAGCGAAAGAAACAAACCAGCCCGTATTCGGATTGAGCCCCAACATGGCCCTGTTAAATCGCTTACTCGCTGAGGTGCGCGCATGAACAACCAGAGCAATAGCGAAATAATCAAAGCAACCCGCGAATTCCGCGATGTGATGACCGCTGACACTGCGATTATTGAGATCGCGAAAATGCTTAGCACTTCGGCTGATCGGCTTGACGTGACGACCGCGGCGCTGCGTGAGAAGACCAGGCAGTGTGACGCGCTGGCGGAGGCCAATCAGCAACTGGCAGCGGAGAATGCAGGGTTGAAGGAAATTATCGAGCAACACGCAAATAGCATTGCTGTATGCCCAAACTGCTCCCATGAAGAGCCATGCGAAACTGACGATATCGTTTCGTCTTACCGAAACATGGAAACCCCGACCACCGCCGCCGCTATTGCAGAGGTTCAGGCGCAGGGCGTGGAGATGTTCGCTGCGTTCTGCTCTACAGCAAACAGCGGACATGAAATCCACCCTGACATTGAAGAGATTATGTTGTTCGCCGCCGAGCTGCGCAAAGGAGCTGCCGTATGAGCAATAACATCGAGCTTATGCAGCACGCGCTTGGCATCAATGAGCGCAACCGCGAACCGTACCGCAACTATTTCCTCGCTGGCGATGGGCATACGGATGATTCGAAGTGGCAGGAACTGGTTTCACATGGTTTCGCTACCTCACGGCCTGCACCTGATTTTGTTGGTGGCGGAGTTCTTTATCACGTTACAGATAAAGGCGAAGCATTGGCGATTTCAGCCCTGCCAGATCCGAAGAAGCGGACGCGATATGGCGAATATCTGCATGCTGATTACGGTCACTCGTTTGCTGAATGGCTTGGCATAAATCTCCCCGAATTTGAGTATCGGGAAACCGGCTTTCTGACCGGCAAATATGAATACCGCATGCTGCGACGCTGCTGGGATTACAGCACTGATATAGCCGGCGACTGGTGCGAGACAAAGAAAGTGGCAAAGGCAAGCTACAAAGAAGCTTTGAGAAAGCGTCGGGAGGATATGCAGCATGACTAACACAGCAGAGGTGAAGCCGTTAAGTGAAGAAAATGCGTTGCGCGAGCAGGTTCGCCAGCAGCACGCAGAGTGGTCGCAGGCTACTTTTGGCAATGTCGGGCCGGTTGGCCCGTTGAAGCATCTCAGTAAAGAGGCGCTGGAAGCCGCGGCGGAACCAGGCGACTTGTCTGAATGGGCCGATATGCAATTCCTGCTTTGGGACGCCCAGCGCCGCGCTGGCATCACAGACGAGCAAATTACCCTGGCGATGATTGAAAAGCTCGCTGTGAACAAGTCTCGCCAGTGGCCTGAGCCAAAAGACGGCGAACCACGTCTGCACATCAAAGGAGCAAGCCATGAATAAGGGAACAGAAGCGCTGATTGCCAGAATCAAAAGGCAGACCGAAAGCTTTGACACTGTGGTGCTGAAAGAGGATGAAGCTAACGCGCTGATAGCGGTGCTGGAGCAGGCGCAGATGCGTATCGCCAACCCCGATAAATGGACGCGCGACCTGGAAGAAACCCTAATTGCGGCTACTGACCGTAACACTGAGATGGAGGCCCGCTTAGCAGAACTGGAGATATCATGCGACAGAAACTACATAGACGGCATGAACGCTGGATGGGGATACTGTGAAACAGGTAATAAAGAGCGCTTCGATGACAGTATATCACTGCGTTCTTACCTGATACGCGCTGCTGGCGCCCGGGTGGAGGGCGAGTGATGTTATCAATCATCTACGCAGTTGTGATTATCTTCTTGCTAGTGCTGTGCTGGAAAAAAGGATGAATGATATGGATGCAATGCTGCAGTACGCCACTCGTCGCATCGTCGAGCTTGAGGCTCTCCTGCTGGTGGACGTGCAGGTAACAGTATGGCCCGCCGAAGTAAGCATGGTTTATTCGCAAATCGAAAGCGCCGGGAATCTGCCGGCGCACCACCAGCGCCGCCTGAAGCACCACATCAACAGAATGTGGCTTGAAGAAATGCCGGTACCGTCAATTGTCACTGCTGCCCGTTTGCTGGCCGCCGCAATGGAGAACTACGCGTGAGAGAAATTATTGTTGATAACTTTGCCGGCGGCGGCGGGGCCAGTACAGGAATAGAGATGGCTACAGGACGGAGCGTGGATATAGCGATTAACCACGATGTGAATGCCGTTGCTATGCACACAACGAATCACCCGGACACGCTGCATTATTGCGAATCGGTCTTTGATGTTAATCCCCTGGCAGCGACCGCTGGCCGCCCGGTAGGTCTTGCCTGGTTCAGTCCGGACTGTCGGCACTTTTCAAAAGCCAAAGGCGCAAAACCTGTTGAGAAGGAAATCCGCGGTCTGGCGTGGATCGTCATTCGCTGGGCGCTCGCAGTGCGGCCGCGCGTGATGATGCTTGAGAACGTGGAAGAGTTCAAAACGTGGGGGCCATTGCTGGCTGCTGAAATGCGTCCGGACCCGGCGCGCGTCGGCGAAACATTCCAGGCATTTGTCGGCATGCTGACTGCCGGCATTCCGGCAGATCACCCGGCGCTGGCGGAATGTTGTGAGTTTCTGGCTATGTCACCGGAAAGCGTGCAGGCGCAGCGGCTGGTTTCCGGGCTGGGTTATGATGTCGATTGCCGTGAGCTGCGGGCATGTGACTACGGCGCGCCGACTATCCGCAAAAGATTTTTCATGGTCATGCGCTGCGACGGGCAGCCGATTACCTGGCCGGAAAAAACGCATGGAGACCCGAAGTCAGCAGATGTTATTTCCGGCGTGCTGGCACCGTGGCGAACGGCAGCGGAATGCATCGACTGGTCGCTGGATTGCCCATCCATCTTCGACCGCAAACGCCCGCTGGCGGAAAACACGCTGAAACGCATTGCGCGTGGAATACAGCGTTTCGTTATCGACAGCGCATCACCGTTTATCGTGAAGTGCAATCACACCAGCACCCGCAGCGAATATGATTGTTTCAGGGGGCAGGAACTGGCGACGCCGCTGCAGACGATTACCAAAACACACGGCTTCGCAATCGCGGTACCGCATCTTACAAAGTTCCGTACTGGCGCGACCGGGCAGGAAGTAACGGAGCCAGTACCGACAGTAACCGCTGGTACGTCAGTGCGGCCCGGCGGCAATGGTCACGCGCTGGGGATGGTAAATGCTTCGCTGGTGCCATTTATCGCTGGCGCTGGTGGACCGAAATATTCGGCAAAGCCGCGTAGTGTGGAGCAGCCGATGCATACACTCGTCAATACTAATCATTCCTGCGTCATAGCGCCGGTTATCGCCCGGCAGTTCGGTAACAGCATCGGGCATCGCGCTGATGAACCGAGCGCGACGGTCACGGCTGGCGGTGGCGGTAAATCGCAGTTAGTGACGCCTACATTGATCCAGATGGGTTACGGCGAACGCCCGGGGCAAGAGCCGCGCGTGCCTGGACTGCATAAGCCGCTGGGTACCGTGGTCGCTGGCGGTGGTAAGTTCGGGCTGGTGGCCGCGAATCTGGTTAAGCACTTCGGCGGGAACTATAGCGGGCCGGGCGCCGCGATGGATGCTCCGACGCACACGGTCACCACCACGGATCACCATGGTCTGCTGACATCACATTTGGTGATGTTGCGCGGTACCTGTAAAGACGGGCGTGTAGTTGATGCCCCGTCGCCGGGCCTAACTGCTGGTGGCCTGCACGTTGGAAATATCGAAACTCATCTGGCGGTTGAAGCCTACGACGAACAGCGCGCCGAGCAGGCGCTGGCGTTCCTGCGGGAATACTGCGGGGAGGATAGTACCGGGCTGGTGGATATTGACGGCGTGACGTATCGAATCGTTGATATCGGAATGCGCATGCTGCAGCCGCATGAACTCTATCGCGCACAGGGATTCCCGGAGTGGTACATCATCAACATGGACTATCGCGGCGTGAAGTATGCGAAGGATAAGCAAGTCGCCCGCTGCGGCAATGCGGTGCCGCCACCGTTCGCCGAAGCGCTGGTGCGGGCCAATCTGCCAGAGCTATGCCGGTGCGATATGTTCGCAGCATAATCCCAGCCCCTTTAGGGCTTTTAAGTGCTTTGCGGGAGTGCATATCACTTTTGAAACGTTCACTTAATTAAACTAAATCAACAATCTTCTTCTGTTTTATTCTTGTTCATTCGAAAAAATGCTGGTAGCAGGACTGAATAACTGGGGTACATCACATGGAGATTGTGACACTCGCGAGCAGGTACAGGCTATATTCAAAGCCATACTCGCCACAGCCCAACAACAGGAAAATTATGAGCACACTAACAAAAGAATGGCTACTGCAGACAATCGCAGATCTGGAAAAAGAGTGCAATGCGATACCCGGCGTTCAGAATCATGATGCGAATAATGCTCTGGAGGCAATGAAGCTGGCTCTGAGTGTGTTAGAAGCGCGGGGTGAGTTACCTCTTCCGGATTCGCCGCAGCAAGGAGAAGTGGACTTCGCTACAAAAGTGAAAGCGGCGCTGAGTGGAATGGGTGATCGTCAGAAGTAGGCTTCCGAATGCAGACATTGAAGTTAATAACCTGCTGAAAATATTAAAAAACAAAACCAAAGGCCCTTCGGGGTCTTTTTAATTGCATTCGTAAAAGATAGCGTTAATAATAACTGTATATTCATACAGTGATGCGATTCAGGAGGAACCATGAAAGTTGAAGTCACGATCGACAGAACCAAAAAATTACCCGCTGGCGCTATCCCCGCACTGCAGGAAGAACTGCAAAAAAGACTGGCGCGACGCTACGAAGATTGCCACATCATAGTCCGTCAGGCGGGTTCTGATGGATTGTCCGTTACTGGCGTTGAAAAAGACGATAAAAAACTGGTCGAGGAAATTCTTAAGGAAACCTGGGAGAGTGCGGACGACTGGTTTGAGGTTCATTAAAAAAATAAGCAGGTCAGTTTCATCCAGGATTAGTCAGGCTTGAAGGGGGTTAGTTTGATAGTACAAGAAGAATTACCAGAGACAGGCTACGCGGTTATACGCTGCCACGATTATGCTGTGGTGGCGAAGTTCGGGAGTTTCCCGGACGGATGCCGCGCCCTGATGTATCGTCGTGGTGACGAGATATCCTTTGTCCCCCTTCATCCGGAAGACATTGTTGGAACGCCCACACTGTTTACTCAGATGCTTGAAAAAGCGGGCTACAGAATTACACACCGCTTTGATACACTTCATTCGTAGGCCTGAACAACCTGCACCTGCTGCGCCACGGAGACTACCATGGCGCAAAAATCTTTCCAGAATACCTCCTCTCTGACGCTTTCCGGCGCCAGTGAATTTTTGCATGCCGCATCCGGACGAGGTGCGTCATGAAACAAGGCTGGTTCCAACACTCATACCTTTCTGAAGAGCAGGCTAACGAGCTGGTGGAGCGCTACGGCGCAAAAAACATCAAGACTGAGAAAAGCCTTTCTGCCGATTATAAAACCTGGACTGTCAGCGCGTTGCTGCCGGAATCTGCTAACCCGCCACGGGTAGACAGAACATACCAGAATCGATACTGGGGGTGAGCGTGAAAATCTACGACATCACACCGATTGGCAAGCCCCGAATGACGCAGCGCGACCGCTGGCACAAACGCCCGGCCACAACCGCGTACTGGGCATACAAAGACCAGGTTCGGTTGCTTGGCGTCACACTTCCCGAATCCGGATATCACATCACATTCGTTATTCCGATGCCAAAAAGCTGGAGTAAGAAGAAGCGCCAGCAGTTCGACGGCCAGCCGCACCAGGCAAAGCCGGACAAAGATAATCTTGAAAAAGCGCTGCTGGACGCCGTGTTCGATGAGGACAGCCACGTCTGGGATGGCCGTGTAACAAAGGTCTGGGGTGAAATCGGGCAAATCATTATTCGGGAGTGCGCTAAATGCGAGCTTTACTAAGACCGGTTGTTGTCCGTGAGCTGGGCATTGTTATGTTTCGCCCGGGCGCCGAACTACTGCCGCTGTTCTATGACCGCGTTCTTATCGACCGTGCGCCGGAGTACATGACAGAGTTGCCATCCGGCGAGCTGCCGGCGGCGCGGCAAACCCTGGCGGACGATGATGCATTACTCGGATTTTTCGACAATGAAAAGGTCATCAGCGCCGCTGGTGGCATTAACACGCTTGAATCCTGGCTGATGCGCCAGCCCTGCGGCTGCCAGTGGTCGCACTCCGATTATCACCATCACGAACTGAAAACGGCCCGGCTTCATAACGGCGCTTTAAAGCTGTGCTGGCACTGCGACACCAGGCTGGATGGTCACTATACCGAGCAACTGGTGAATATGGTCCGGGCGAACGTGTCAGCGTGGATTATCGATACGGCTCGAATCTCGTTTGGTTTTGATGAAAGCCACGTGCTGACACTGCCGGAACTTTGCTGGTGGGCAACGAAGCTTGAAGTGGTTGACGCTCTGCCGGAGGGCATGGCCAGGCGTGCGCTGCGTATGCCACAGGTGGTGGTGCGCTCAGTGACCCGCGAATCGGACGCTACACCGGAGTTGCCTGCCACCAGCATCGTGCAGGAAAAAGCTAAGCGCGTGCTGGCGCTAAAGGTTGACCCGGAAACCCCTGAATCCTTCATGCTGCGCCCGAAACGCCGCCGCTGGACAAGCGAGAAATACACACGCTGGGTAAAGCAGCAGACGTGCGCATGCTGCGGCCAACCGGCAGACGACCCGCATCATATAACCGGACTCGGCATGGGCGGTATGGCGACAAAAGCGCATGACTTATTCGTGATCCCTTTGTGCAGAAAGCATCACGATGAGTTACACGCAGACACTGTGGCATTTGAAAATAAATACGGCACGCAGCCAGAGCTGGTGCTGAAGACATTAGACCGTTCGCTCGCTATCGGCGTGCTGGCATAAGGAAAAAAGTCATGACACCTCGTCAACGTAGAGCTCACCGAACTGCGGTAGAACGCTTAGCAGTTGCACCACGTAAAAGTTATCTGGGCCGATTCACGCCACTCAATACTATTCAGTCTGCGTGGATTAAATCATTACTCACTACCTGGGGGGAATGTGTTGGCGGTAAAACAAGCGCCCAGTATCGTCTGGAAAACTGCAACCGCTTTATATTAAAAGCAAAAGAAGATAAATGGTCAGACAGCCAGCTTTCTCGCATCACAGGTGCGATAGAGCAGGCGCGAAAAGAGGGTTACAAGGGCAGGGAGGCGGTGCGCCGGGCGCATACGATTTTGTGGTCTGTCACGCTTAGCGACATGATTGCCGAGGCGGGCTGGCGGGACGATGCGGATCTGGTTGAAAAAGCTGTTTTGCAGACGTTTAAATCAGACGACCCGGTTTACATGATCGGTGTGAACTATTACACCACGCGCGCAAAAATTTCTGATATTGCGCGAGAGTTACAGCAAGCGGCACCCTGGCTGACAGCAGATAAAGCGCGTGAACGGGTGAAATGGTGTTTGCAGATATTTAGAGCGAAGGTTTTTCTATCCGTTAAGAATCTCCCTGACCCGGATAATTCTTAATAAAAGACTTGAAATTTACCCAGAAAAGTAAATAATCCCTTCATGCTTGGCAGAGCTGCGCCACGATGGCAGCGTCGAAAAGCTCACATATATTTAAAAACAAGAACCCGCTACGGCGGGTTTTTGTTTTTGGTATATCAAGGCAGCAATAATTTTCGATACTCTTTACCCCGAGTGTCGTTGTACTGATCTGTCATCTGCTGATACTTGTGTCCAAGAAGAGTTCGCGTGTCTATACCCTGAGCGCGATATAACCGCTCAGCTAACGAACGTTGTTCACGAAAGGGGGGCGGGGTGCGGTCTTCCTCAATACTTATTCCTGCCTGCTCCCTGCAGATTTTGAACCATCTGGAAATAGACCATGTGTTTACTCTTTTTCTGCGTGCACATTGCAGAAGTGGTCCCGAACTGCTGCACATGTCAACGACCTCGGAAAGGGATGTCGAAATAGCATCAAGCTTAAGGGAAAGTGGCAGCGCTATTTTCTCTCCGGTTTTTGCCTGTTCGATATGCAGGAAACCATCTTTTATATCGAGTTTTTTCATTTTCACAATATCGGAAGGGCGCTGAGCAGTGATCAGGGCCAGCAACATTGCGTTCTGGAAATATTCTGGTGCACGATATTTTGCGCAGCGGAATATTCGAAGCCACTCATCCAGCGATAGCCGAACTGTCTTAACGCTGGTTCTGGGAAATTTTGAAACCAGTGCGGGGTTGTGGCCGAGTGGAACGAACGATTCTCTCTGTGCCTCGATGAAGAGGTTCGATAAATTTATACGCAGGCGACGCGCAGAATGAGGTGTTTCGATAGCTTTTGAGTGAATAGCTTCGGTGATTTCTGAAACGGTGATGCTTGTAAGGAGCCTGCTCCCCCAGACATCTGAGCAAAAGCTGATGAGCCGCTGATAGTCAGAAAGGGTTTTGAGCTTTATTTCTCCGCGCTGGTGCCGAAAATTAACAATTGCTTCATAGCGAGTGAGCCAGTTTTTCATTTCAAATCTCCTTTAGTTTAAGATCTGCCTGTACGGCAGTATGGAGATCAGTGTTGAGAATCAAGACCGGCTAAAATCACGCGTCGTAGTGCAATGAAAAATGCCTGCACTCCTCCTTCTTCGTGTATTTCATCAACCGCGGTTTGCAGAAAAATTTCGGCATACGCCGGATCGGCGCGCAATTCCTCAATCATTGCGGCCTCGTGCCCAACGGCTGGATCGAATTCTTTATCGGGCTTCATAATTAACCCCATATCAACAATAACGTGGAACAATTTTTCCGTCAGGTCCGATAATCTCGCCATCGCTGTTGATGCTGTGATTATCTACCAGGCCCCGGCGAATATACTCGATAGAGCGCTTACTTCCGTAACGGGCCAAGGTCAAAGTGCAGTAATCACGGCCGCGATATTGTAGGGATGCCTGAATTGCTTTAAGGGCAGCCTGCGCGGTTTTACCCTGGGCACTGCCTGCATCGCATTCTGATTCATACAGAGCGATAAGCTCGGCAATTCTTATTTCAGAATTCATTTTAGCCATGCTCGCTAGGGAAGAATCTACCGTTCTGACACGATCGCCGAGCAGGGCAACCAGTTCTATGTCTATATTTTCTGGCAATGAGCGGCTGCCTTCGAGCCAGTACCTTATTGTGCGATCAGAAACGTTAAGCGCCTTTGCTACGTCGCTCGTAAAGTTAGAGCCATACGCTGCCTGGCAAATATTGCGGAATTCTTCTTTAGTCATTTTTGAGGGCCTTGATAATGTCGTCCAGGGTTTTTCTTTTTGAAAGCGATGGCAAATCTTTAAGTGTGTCGATTAAAGTACCGGCATAACCGCGGTAAAAATCGATAGCCTCAATTGTGGAATGTGCAACAGGCGCATACCCGGTAACACCCTGCTTTTCCGCGTATTCCATCATGTCGATAATATCATTGATGACTTTTGAGCATAGGTCGGCGGCATATAATTTTTGCTTAGCCGTGCCGCTCATTATCCCTTTAGCGCGAGCCCATTGAAGGCGGAGGCAGTAAGCAAAGTATTCTGATTTTTTACCGCCATGAATACTGGCTGCGTAGTCGGCTTGTTTCCATGCGTCGGTAGTAATGCGCTGATAATTAAATTTAGAAGTTTTCATTTTAAAGTCCTTTGACTGTTGGAGTGAGCTATCTCACCTCCCTTGAATACAATAATACAATGTTCCGAAATTCGGAACAAGAGATGTTTATCACAAATTAGCAAGGCTGCCGCATGGTGGCCTTTTTTATTCCCCTCATTCTGAGAGGACCACAGCAATAGAGGGGGCTTAATGTCCGAACCATTATCCGGCACCGTTGCGGCTGCCAGTGCATTAACCGGCGCCAGCCTTTATGGCCTTCTGACCGGAACAGATTACGGCGTTGTTTTTGGCGCATTTGCTGGTGCTGTTTTCTATGTGGCAACTGCCGCCGACCTGACAATCCTGCGAAGGTCGGCTTATTTCATCGTTTCTTACTTTGCGGGCGTATACGGTTCAGGCTTGGCAGGTTCGGCACTGGCTAGCCTGACGCACTACACAGAAAAGCCGCTGGATGCGCTCGGGGCAGTAATCCTTTCTGCTGTGGCAATCAAATTTCTGACTTTCTTCAGTGAGCAGGACCCGTTCGCGCTGCTTCAGAGGTGGAGAGGAGGGGCAAATGGTAAATGATCCTCTGGTGCTTACCAACGTTGTGGCATCCACGGCGATTGTTCTTCGCCTGATGATGTTTCGGAAGCCTGGCGGGAAACATAACTGGTGGGCGTCGTGGCTGGCCTACCTGATTATTCTGGCTTACGCGTCCGTGCCATTCCGTTTCCTGTTCGATTACTACCTTCACGTCCACTGGGCGTCGGTAATTATCAACTTAATCATCTGCGCCGCCGTGTTCCGTGCCCGGGGCAATGTGGCGCGGCTGTTCCAGGTACTGAGGCCAGAATGAACCAACAAAAATTTCAAAAGGCGGCTGGGTTAAGCGCCGGGTTAGCTGCGCGCTGGTTTCCACACATTGATGCAGCGATGCGCGAATTTGGCATTACCGCACCGGCAGACCAGGCGATGTTTATCGCGCAGGTCGGGCATGAGTCTGTTGGCTTTACCCGTCTGGTGGAAAGCTTTGACTACAGCATCAAAGGTCTGGACGGCTTCATCAAGGTAAAGCGAATCACCCAGGATCAGGCCAGTGCGTTAGGGCGTAAGGCGTATGAGAAAGTTTTGCCCCTCGAGCGTCAGCGGGCCATTGCGAACCTGGTGTACAGCAATCGACTCGGCAATAAAGCCGCTGGCGATGGCTGGAAATTTCGCGGTCGTGGGTTGATTCAGATTACCGGGCTGGAGAATTACCGCACCTGCGGCGCCGCGCTGAAGCTCGACCTCGTGACGTCACCGGAGTTGCTGGAGCAGGAGCAACACGCGGCACGCTCGGCTGCCTGGTTCTATACATCAAAAGGCTGCATGGCCTACGGCGCTGATATCCTCCGCGTCACGCGCATTATCAACGGTGGCCTGAACGGCATTGATGACCGCAAAGCCCGCTATAACAAAGCGCGGGCGGCGCTGCTGGTATGAAACTGCGATACCAGCTCATGATTGCGGCATTCGTCGTCAGCCTGGCTGGTGGGCTTGTCTGGGCTGCACTGCACTACCACGGCAAATATCTGGATGAGCAGCAGCGGGCCGACACAGCAGAGCACAGCCTGAGCCTGGCGAATGCCACAATTACCGACATGCAGGTGCGCCAGCGCGACGTGGCAGCCCTTGATGCTAAATACACACAGGAACTTGCTGATGCGAATGCTCAGAATGCTGCTTTGCAGCGCAGGCTTGATAATGGTGGCCGGGTGCTCGTCAAAGGAAAATGTCCAGTGCCAGCCTCAAACCAGTCCACCAGCTCCGGCAGCGTGGGCAATGATGCCAGTATCGAACTCTCAGACGTTGCTGGACGAAACGTTCTCAGTATCCGATCCGGAATTATCAGCGACCAGGCAAAAGTGAAATATCTGCAGGACTACATCAGGCAGCAGTGCTTGAAATAGGATAACCATGAACGAACAAGCAAACAAAATTCTCGCTGACCTGTTGCAGAAGGCCAGTAACGGCATTGATGCTGCGGTGTCATTCAGTCAGGCACAGATTCCAGACGTTGTGCACCAGTTGCTGGTGTGGAACTTTGCAGTAAGCATCATTTTTAGTCTGTTGGGTTCAGCGCTATTTGTGGCGGCTCAGTATGCGGTATGGCGCGGGATTAAGTATCTCCGAAAGCAGTGGGAAGGCGATGACATTATTGACCACCCTGAAGTGATTCCGATGGTCATGGCGTGGTTCCTGACATTAAGTCCTTTAGTGTGGGTTGATTTGGTATGGCTGAAAATCTGGCTCGCTCCAAAGCTTTACCTGATTGAGTACGCATCTCACCTGCTGAAGTAAATAATTCTCCGACAAGGGATAACGGTTAGCCACGCTGTGAAGCGTCGCGAAGCTGGCCCATCAACGGCAAGGATCATGAAATGATTGCTACTATCGGGACCATCCTCGTCTGGTCCATTATCGTTATTGCGGGCGCTGCTGGCCTACTGTTCGCATTCATCGGCTTTATGTTCTTTATCAACTGGCCGAAGTGACGCCGACGGCTAAGGCATTCACTGAGTGCCTGTGATAATGCTAGAGATTGTTATTGAGGTGGGTTGCTTTGGGCTACCGGACGACACCGATAAATACGCGCAAATGATATTCATTATCATTCACGGGTCCTTTCCGGCAAATCGACAGGCTACGGGGCGGCGTCCGCGCAGATTCTCGCTATTTATGAGATTTTCTGAGTTTTAGTCGTTTCCGTTCTTCTTCTTCGTAACCTGCTGAATTGATTAAATTCACCCCTTGTAAAGAAAGGAAGCCAGAAAGCCGCTCGGGTGCGGAATTGGTTGTGATCGTTTCCTTACCCCGTTTTTCGAGAAGGAGCGGTTCTTGAACGTCAATAAAAAACAACTTTCCGATATTTTTGGCGTCAGTGTTCGCACAATCCAGAACTGGCAGGATCAGGGTATGCCGGTTGCGAGCGGCGGCGGAAAAGGGAACGAGGTTCTTTATGATTCTGCCGCCGCAATCGAGTGGTACTCCGCAAGGGATGCTTCGATAGAAAACGAAAAACTCCGTAAGGAAGTTGAAGAGCTTCGTATTGCCGGAGAATCTGAACTTCAGCCCGGAACGATAGAGTACGAGCGATATCGACTCACCCGTGCACAGGCTGATGCTCAGGAATTAAAAAATGCCAAAGAATCCGCTGAAGTGGTGGAAACCGCATTCTGCACGTTCGTGCTGTCGCGGATAGCCGGAGAAATTGCCAGCATTCTCGACGGGATACCCCTGTCGGTACAGCGACGCTTTCCGGAGCTGGAAAACCGACACATTGATTTCCTGAAGAAGGACATCATTAAAGCCATGAACAAAGCTGCTGCGCTGGATGAAATGATACCGGGGTTGCTGAGTGACTATATCGAACAGTCAGGTTAACGGGCTACAGCACTCCGCACGTGCGGGGCTTCACTCGCTGTACCGGCCAGAACCGCAAACAGCGGTTGAATGGGCAGATGACAATTACTATCTTCCAAAAGAATCTGCTTATCAGGAAGGGCGATGGGAGACCCTGCCTTTTCAGCGCGCAATCATGAATGCAATGGGCAACGACTACATCCGTGAGGTTAACGTCGTTAAATCTGCCCGCGTCGGCTATTCAAAGATGTTGCTTGGCGTGTACGCCTACTTTATTGAACACAAGCAACGCAATTCGCTTATCTGGTTGCCCACTGATGGTGACGCCGAAAACTTCATGAAGTCCCATGTCGAACCCACCATACGCGATATTCCATCTTTGCTGGCCCTGGCACCGTGGTATGGCAAAAAGAACCGTAACAATACGCTGAGCATGAAGCGATTTTCGAACGGTCGGGGCTTCTGGTGCCTGGGCGGTAAAGCGGCAAAGAATTATCGTGAAAAATCGGTCGATGTTGCTGGCTATGATGAACTGGCAGCATTTGATGATGATATTGAAAAAGAAGGCTCGCCAACATTTCTGGGTGACAAGCGTATTGAGGGTTCGGTATGGCCCAAATCGATACGTGGTTCAACACCAAAGGTGCGTGGCACATGCCAGATAGAGCGCGCGGCCAGTGAGTCTCAGCATTACATGCGCTTTCACGTCGCCTGTCCGCACTGTGGAGAAGAGCAGTTTCTTAAATTTGGTGACAAGGAAACGCCGTTCGGGTTCAAGTGGGCCCCGGGCGAACCCTCCGGTGTTTTTTATCTCTGCGAGCATAACGCCTGCGTTATTAAACAACAGGAACTGGATTTCACCGATGCCCGTTACATTTGTGACATTACAGGCATCTGGACGCGCGACGGTCTGAACTGGTTTTCTTCATCAGGTACCGAGATTGATCCCCCTGACAGTGTAACGTTTCACATCTGGACCGCGTACAGCCCGTTCACCACATGGGTTCAGATCGTCAAAGACTGGATGAAAACGAAAGGCGATACCGGCAAACGCAAAACGTTCGTAAACACCACGTTGGGCGAAACGTGGGAGCCGAAAATCGGTGAGCGGCCCGACGCTGATGTGATGGCTGAACGTAAGGAACATTTTGGCGCCGCGGTACCGGAGCGCGTCGCTTACCTGACTGCCGGAATAGACTCACAGCTAGACCGTTACGAAATGCGTGTCTGGGGCTGGGGGCCGGGGGAAGAAAGCTGGCTGATTGACCGGCATATCATCATGGGCCGCCACGATGATGAAGCGACCCTGCAGAGGGTGGATGAGGCCATTAACAAGACCTATACCCGACAGAACGGCATGGAAATGTCGGTATCCCGCATCTGCTGGGATATCGGGGGGATTGATCCAACCATTGTCTACAACCGGTCGAAAAAACTCGGCCTGTTTCGCGTTATCCCGGTCAAAGGGGCCTCAGTCTACGGTAAACCAGTCGCTAACATGCCGCGTAAGCGAAACAAGAACGGCGTTTATCTGACGGAAGTAGGCACTGATACCGCTAAAGAGCAGATTTACAACCGCTTCACGCTGGTTTCGGAAGGTGACGAGCCCCTTGCGGGTGCGGTGCATTTCCCCAATAACCCCGAAATCTACGATCTGGCCGAGGCTCAGCAGCTTACCGCTGAAGAGCAGGTCGAAAAATGGGTTGACGGTAAGAGGAAAATTCTCTGGGACAGCAAGAAACGGCGTAACGAGGCACTCGACTGCTTTGTGTATGCGCTGGCGGCGCTTCGGATAAGTGTTTCACGCTGGCAGCTCAACCTTGATTCGCTTTTGTCCAGCCTGCTGGAGGAAGACAGCTCACGTAAAAATAACAAGACCCTGGCGGATTACGCCCGGGCATTAGCCGGAGAAGAATAATGGCGACACAGGCCGAACTGGATAGCGCTCGTACTGCGTTGCATGACCTCATGACGGGTAAGCGGGTCGCGACGGTACAGAAAGATGGTCGCAGGGTGGAATTTACAGCCACCAGTGTCACTGACCTGAAAAAATATATCGCCGATCTGGAAGTGCAGGTCGGAATCACTCAACGGCGCCGGCCCCCGGCAGGATTTTACGTATGAAATCACCAGCACTATTAGGTCCGGACGGCAGAACATCACTGCGGGAATATGCCGGCTACCACGGTGGCGCTGGTGGCTTTGGCGGACAGTTGCGATCATGGAATCCACCTTCAGAAAGTGCAGACGCGGCGCTATTACCCAATTTTGTACGGGGCAATGCACGGGCAGATGATTTAGTCCGGAATAATGGTTATGCCGCGAACGCTGTGCAGTTACATCAGGACCACATTGTGGGGTCTTTTTTTCGTCTGAGTCACCGACCAAGCTGGCGTTTTCTGGGGATTGCCGAAGAGGAAGCGCGTGCATTTTCGCGTGAAGTGGAAGCGGCATGGAAAGAATTTGCTGAAGACGACTGCTGCTATATCGACGTCGAGCGCAAACGAACATTTACCATGATGATCCGTGAAGGTGTGGCGATGCATGCTTTTAACGGTGAATTATGTGTGCAGGCGGCGTGGGACAGCAGTACCAGCAGGCTTTTCCGCACGCAGTTCAAGATGGTCAGTCCGAAACGCATCAGCAACCCCAATAACCGGGGAGATTCACAAAATTGTCGTGCCGGCGTGGCGATCGATAATGCTGGTGCTGCGATCGGCTATCACGTCAGCGATGACGATTATCCTGGCTGGATGTCACAGAAATGGACCTACGTCCCCCGGGAGTTATCCAGTGGACGGACATCATTTATTCATGTGTTTGAGCCACTGGAAGACGGACAAACGCGTGGGGCCAACGTGTTTTACAGCGTAATGGAGCAGATGAAAATGCTCGATACGCTGCAGAACACCCAGCTTCAGAGTGCCATTGTTAAAGCCATGTATGCCGCCACCATTGAGAGCGAACTGGATACACAAACGGCGATGGACTTCATTCTGGGTGCTGACAACAAAGAGCAGCAGAGCAGAATGACGGGGTGGCTGGGTGAAATGGCCTCCTATTATTCTGCGGCCCCCGTGCGGCTTGGTGGGGCTAAAGTTCCGCACCTGATGCCGGGTGATTCTCTTAATCTCCAGTCTGCACAGGATACCGATAACGGCTATTCGAGTTTCGAGCAGTCCCTGTTGCGTTATATCTCTGCCGGATTGGGTGTTTCCTATGAGCAGCTCTCGCGTAACTATTCCCAGATGAGCTATTCCACGGCGCGCGCCAGCGCAAACGAATCCTGGGCCTTCTTTATGGGGCGCCGCAAATTTGTCGCCTCCCGTCAGGCGTGCCAGATGTTTCTGTGCTGGCTGGAGGAAGCCATTGTGCGCCGCGTGGTTACGCTTCCTGCGAAAGCACGTTTCAGCTTCCAGGAGGCGCGAAGCGCGTGGGGTAACTGCGACTGGATCGGTTCCGGCCGTATGGCAATCGACGGGCTTAAAGAGGTGCAGGAAGCCGTCATGCTGATTGAAGCAGGCCTGAGCACCTATGAGAAAGAATGCGCCAAACGTGGTGAGGATTATCAGGAAATCTTTGCCCAGCAGGTACGCGAAACGATGGAGCGCCGCACTGCCGGTCTTAAACCACCAACCTGGGCTGCTTCTGCGTTTCAGTCCGGCCTGAATAATTCCCGTAAGGAGGAGCAGGATGACGCCCGAGCTGCGTAATCTCCCGCACATTGCCAGTATGGCCTTCAATGAGCCGCTGTTACTTGAACCCGCCTATGCGCGGGTTTTCTTTTGCGCGCTGGCTGGCCAGCTTGGCATTTCTCGTCTGACCGATTCGGTTTCAGGCATCTCTCTGGGTGCTGAGCAAATGGCGGAGCCGCTGGCGCTGTTTGGCGATGACGACACAGGTCCACGGCCGGCACGTAGTTATCAGGTAGCTAATGGCATCGCCGTGTTGCCGGTGTCCGGCACGCTGGTCAGCAAAACCCGCTCGCTTCAGCCGTATTCCGGAATGACAGGTTACAACGGCATTATTGCCCGCCTGCAACAGGCCATAAGCGATCCCGGTGTTGACGGTATTCTGCTGGATATGGACACACCTGGCGGCATGGTTGCAGGAGCGTTTGATTGTGCGGATATCATTGCCCGCGCGCGTGAAATCAAACCCGTCTGGGCTCTGGCAAATGACATGAACTGCAGCGCCGGGCAGTTGATCGCCAGCGCGGCATCGCGAAGGCTGGTTACCCAGACCGCAAGAACGGGGTCAATTGGCGTAATGATGGCCCACAGTAATTACGGGGCCGCGCTGAAAACCCAGGGAGTGGAAGTCACGTTGATTTACAGCGGTGAACATAAAGTCGCTGGCAACCCTTATGAAAAGCTGCCGAAGGACGTGCGTGCAGATTTTCAGGCGCGAATAGATGCTACCCGTCAGATGTTTGCTGAAAAGGTTGCCGGATATACGGGGATCTCTGTGCAGGCCGTACTGGATACGGAAGCCGCCGTCTTTAACGGTCAGGAGTCCATTGATAACGGGCTTGCTGACGAACTCGTCAATAACACCGACGCGCTCAGCGTGATGCGCGATGCACTCGATAAACGCAAGAAAATTACTTCTGGAGGAAATATGTCAGCAACTACTGCATCCGCAGCAGCCACTATACCCACCGTCACCACCAGCGATAACGTCGCAGAAAATACCAGCGATGCAGCTTCATCTGTCACCACAGCGGCAGCGGCCCCGGAACAGCATGATTTTAGCGCGCAAGTTACCGCTGCGGTAGCCGCTGAAAATGGCCGCATTATGGGTATTCTGAACTGTGAAGAGGCTCAGGGTCGTGAAGCGCAGGCTCGCGCCCTGGCGGAAACGCCGGGTATGACCGTTGAAAGCGCACAGCGTATTCTCGCGGCCGCGCCACAAAGCGCACAGGCCCGTACCGATACCGCTCTGGACCGCCTGATGGACACCGCGCCCGGCGCGCTAACG
Source organism: Dryocola boscaweniae (assembly GCF_025215095.1). Taxonomy (GTDB): domain Bacteria; phylum Pseudomonadota; class Gammaproteobacteria; order Enterobacterales; family Enterobacteriaceae; genus Dryocola; species Dryocola boscaweniae. Next base: position 115,567 of record NZ_JALHAP010000072.1, read on the forward strand.
GCAGGCAATCCGGCAGCCGATGTCGGTGACGATTTGTTAAACACTCCCGTATAAGAGGCTCTCATGGCAATTATAGAAAACTTTGAACACGTACAGCCGCTTGGCAACAGCGATCCGGCACACACTGGTTATGCGCCCGGCGAACTGACTGCAACTACACCGGCACTGACGCCGCTGATGCTGGATGCCACCTCCGGAAAATTGACGGTATGGGATGGGCAAAATGCGGGTGAAGCCACGGGTATTCTTGCAATTGCGGCTAATCAGAACAGTGCCGAACTTTGTTTCTTTAAGTCCGGAACATTCCGTATTGAAAACATTCTGTGGCCTTCAGAGGTAACTGACGAAAACAAAAAGCGCAATGCCTTCGCCGGAACAGCGATCAGCATCGTCTAACCCCTTAACTCAAAAGTAACCATCATCCATAAAGGCCGCCTGCGCGGCTTTTTTTACGGGAAAAATCTATGTCCATTTACACCACAGCCCAGTTGATCGCGGTTAATGAGAAGAAATTCAAATTCGATCCGCTGTTCCTGCGTATTTTCTTCCGCGAGAGCTACCCGTTTTCCACCGAGAAAGTGTATCTCTCACAAATTCCTGGACTGGTAAACATGGCGCTTTACGTTTCGCCAATTGTAGCCGGCAAGGTTATCCGTACCCGGGGCGGTGCCACTTCTGAATTTACACCGGGGTATGTTAAGCCGAAGCACGAAGTGAACCCGCAGATGACGCTTCGCCGCCTGCCTGATGAAGATCCACAAAATCTGGCAGACCCTGCCTATCGCCGCCGCCGCATCATCCTTCAGAACATGAAAGATGAAGAGCTGGCGATTGCACAGGTCGAAGAGAAGCAAGCAATTGAAGCTGTGCTCTATGGGAAATACACCATGAGCGGAGAAGCCTTTGAGCCAGTAGAAGTCGATATGGGCCGCAGCGCCGGCAATAACATCATTCAGGCGGGGGCAGCAGCATGGTCCGCCCGTGACAAAAAAACCTATGATCCGACCGATGATATTGAAGCCTATTCGCTTAACGCCAGCGGCACAATCAACATTATCGTGTTCGATCCGAAGGGCTGGGCGTTGTTCCGCTCTTTCGACGCGGTGAAGGAGAAGCTGGATACGCGTCGCGGCTCTAACTCCGAGCTGGAAACCGCTCTGAAAGACCTGGGTGAAGCCGTTTCTTATAAGGGCATGTTCGGCGATGTGGCCATTGTTGTTTACGCAGGCCAGCTTGTTGAAAATGACGTCAAAAAGAACGCTCTGCCAGACCTGTCGATGGTGCTGGGTAATACCCAGGCGCGTGGCCTGCGAACCTATGGCTGCATTATGGATGTAGATGCCCAGCGCGAAGGTATCAACGCCTCAACGCGCTACCCGAAGAACTGGGTACAGACGGGTGACCCGGCGCGCGAGTTCACCATGATTCAGTCAGCCCCGCTGATGCTGCTGGCAGACCCGGACGCGTTCGTTTCAGTAAAACTCGCGTAATCCTGGCCCTTCGGGGCCGTTTCTTTTTCCGGAGAGAATTTCATGAATAAAGATGAACTGATTGCACGCCTTAAGGCATTGGGTGAGCAGCTTAACCGCGATGTAAGCCTGGCGGGTTCAAAAGAAGATCTGGCGTTGCGGATTGCTGAGCTGGAAGAGGAACTGGACGGTGATGAGCAGCCCGACGGCGACGAAACCACAGCGCAAACCAGTGACACTACCGTTGCTGACAGTTTAACCGCTCCGACAGGCAACGCATCTGAAACATCCAAATCTACCGTTTCGGATCAGACTGCAGGTGAACTGGTGACGGTTGAAACACTGTTCAACCTGCACATCGATGCGCTGCACGCTACAAAAAACGAGCGGGTAGCGATTGCAGCACCCGGCGCTGTTATCCGTGTGGCCTCAGATATTGCTGACTCTCTGGTAGAGCAGGATCTGGCACGTCATCGCTGACAGGAGGCGCCGTGGCTGTTTTCGATAATCTCTTTGACGCGGCCATAACCCGGGCTGACGAAACTATCCGCGGCGTCATGGGTACTGTCGCGCGCGTCACTTCAGGCGTGCTGGATGGCCTGGACATCAGTGGTGTGTTCGAGGACCCGGAAAATATCGGCTACGCGGGCGGTGGCGTCAGGATTGAAGGGACCAGCCCGTCACTGTTCGTTAAGTCCGTCGATGTTCACGGGCTTAAACGTTACGACACCTTAATGATTCATTCGGCAGTTTACTGGGTTGATCGCATCGCGCCTGATGACTGCGGTAGCCGCTATATCTGGCTGGGTACCGGTACACCACCAGCGGGAAACCGGCGCCGTTAAGGGGATAAACATGTCCATCAAAGGGCTGGAACAGGCTATTGCTAACCTGAACAGCATCAGTAAAACAGCAGTACCCCGCGCCTCGTCACAGGCGGTGAACCGTATAGCCACGCGCGCCATTAATCAGAGCGTATCGGTTGTCGCCAGAGATACAAAGGTGCCACGCAAGCTTGTTAAGCAGCGTGCCCGGCTACGGCGCGCAACCGTTCGTAAACCGCGCGCCATGATCCGCGTGAACCGGGGTAATCTTCCGGCAATCAAGCTGGGTCCGGCCAGTGTTCGCCTGTCCCGGCGTAAGCGGGATAAAAAAGGCGCCCGAAGCGAGCTGCGAGTCGGTCGTTTCCGATTCCCGGGGGCATTTATTCAGCAACTGGCGAATGGCCGCTGGCATGTAATGCAGCGCACCGCGAAACCCCGCTATCCAATCAAAGTTGTCAGCATTCCTCTGGCTGCACCGTTGACCACAGCGTTTAAAGAGACGCTGCCAAAACTGGTGGAGCGGGATATGCCGGCTGCCCTGCAGGCAAACCTGAAAAATCAACTGAGGCTAATCCTCACAAAATGAAACATACCGATATCCGACAGGCCGTTATCGCGGCGCTTGAAGAGGTGGCCGGAGATGATGCGATTTTCTTCGACGGGCGTCCCGTGGTTTTCGAGGAAAGTGATTTTCCGGCGGTGGCGGTTTATCTGACCGATGCGCAGTACACAGGAGAAGATCTGGACGCTGATACCTGGAATGCAGTGCTGCACATTGAACTTTTTCTTCCCGCCCAGGTGCCGGATTCTGAACTTGATGAGTGGATGGAATCCCGCATTTATCCGGCTCTCACCCATATTCCGGCGCTGGCCGGACTAATCACTTTGATGGTTCAGCAGGGCTATGACTACCAGCGCGACGACGATCTGGGGTTATGGAGTTCTGCCGATCTGAAATATTCCATTACCTACGAAATGTGAGGAAATCATGCCTATACCATCTCCACTTGAACCGGTTAAAGGCGCCGGCACCACGTTATGGATTTATACCGGCAACGGCGACCCCTACGCGAATCCCCAGTCTGATACCGACTGGCTCCGCACGGCAAAAATTAAAGATCTGACTCCGGGAGAGCTGACCGCCGAATCGTACGATGACACTTATCTCGACGATCCGGATGCCGACTGGGCCAATACAGGTCAGGGCGAGAAGTCAGCCGGGGAGGCGAGTTTTAACCTGGCCTGGAAACCGGGCGAAAGCGGCCAGCAAAATCTGATTGACTGGTTTTATGCCGGCGATGTACGCGCCTATAAAATCAAATACCCGAACGGTACCGTTGATGTATTCAAGGGGTGGGTAAGCAGCCTGGGTAAAACCATCCCGGCAAAAGAAGTGATTACCCGTAGCGTAAAAATCAGCAACAACGGCAAGCCGTCGCTGGCGGAAGAAACCCGCGCGGAAAATGTCGCAGTCACGGGGATAACACTCGATAAGTCAACTTCGGCCATTGCGGTTGGCGCAACGGATACCGTTAACGTAACCGTAAATCCCGCAGGCGCCACAGATAAGACCTTCCGGGTGTCCAGTTCGGACCCGGCGAAAGTTACCGTCACTGTTAATGGCAATGTGCTGACCATTAAAGGCAAGGCTGCTGGCCCATCAGATGTTGTGGTCATGACAAACGACGGTCTGTTTGTGGGTATCTGCAAAGTTACCGTTTCCTGATTAAAGGGGTTTCGGCCCCGTCTCCCGGAGCACATATGTTTCTTAAATCCGAACTGCTTGCTTTTGGCGTGCATACCGTCACGCTCTATGAACTTTCTGCACTCCATCGCATTGCGCATCTCGAGTACATCGCCGAAGAAGAAAAAAAACTGCCGGAAGGTGTGAGTGATAACGAACTGTATCCGCTGCTGGTGGCGCGCAATATTCGTGTCGGTGCCCGCGTGGTGGCGATGTCTCTCCGACAGGGTGATATGGAGGGGCCCGATGTCGAAACCCTGCATAAACAGGTTCTGTCTGCCTGGCCTCCTGAAATGATCGGTAGCGCGGAGTTTCTGATAAAGAAACTGTCCGACATGCTCCCGGCGGAGAAAGAGCAGGAGCCAGGCGAAGATGCTGAAGAAGATGAAGAGGTTATGACAGCGGAAAAGCCTACGCCGGCGAGCTGAAATTTGTCATGAAGCTGGCGAGGGAATTTAACCGCCCTGACTGGCGAGACATGCTCGCCGGCATGTCTTCTTCTGAGCTTGCAGAGTGGGGGCGTTTTTACCAGCATCAGTATTTTGAAAGCGATTTGCTCGACTCCCACTTCTCCCGCTTAAGTCATCTGGTCGTGTCCCTTATCTGTAAGGACGCCGACATCACTCCGCGTAATTTTAGTCTTCTCAATCCACCGGCCCTGCCGCCTGCGGAAATGGGCGACGAAACCATGATGTCACTCGCTGAAAGTTTAGGAGGTATGCGCTATGGCCCAGGCAGTGGGTGATCTGGTTGTTAATCTTGATGTGGATTCGACAAAATTCACTGAACAGGTTGAGTACACCAAAAAAGCGTTAAAGGGAGCGGGGACAGCAGCAAACGATGCTGCGCTTCAGGTACAGCAGTCTTTCTCCCGGCAGGAACTGGCCGCGCGCCGGGTCGGTCTGTCTGTCGGGCAATACAGTAACGCCATGCGTATGCTGCCAGCCCAGTTCACCGACGTCGCCACGCAGTTAGCCGGCGGGCAAAGCCCCTGGCTGATCCTGCTTCAGCAGGGCGGACAGGTAAAAGATTCCTTTGGTGGTCTGATCCCTACGTTCCGTGCATTGCTGGGGAGCATCTCTCCTGTCATGTTGGGCGTTGGCGCTCTTGCCACCGCAACCGGCGCGCTTGCTTACTCGTTCTACCAGGGCTCCGCCACGCTTTCAGATTTCAATAAAACCCTCGTTCTTTCTGGTAACCGTGCCGGGCTTACTGCGCAGCAGATGCTCAACATCGCCGCTGCGGGGGAAAAATCCGGACTGACGTTCAACCAGTCCAGTGAAGCGCTGGTCGCGCTGGTCAACTCTGGCGTGCGTGCCAGGGCAAAATTTGACGATCTTACGAAGTCAGTCTCCCGGTTCACAGAAGCCTCTGGTCTGCCAGTAGACAAGGTTGCGGAAGCGTTTGGCAAGCTGACCAGCGATCCGACATCTGGTCTGATTGCTATGGCGCAGCAATTCCATAATGTAACCGCTGAACAGATAGCCCACGTCGCGGCACTCCAGCGGGCGGGCGATGCTGCAGGCGCGCTGCAGGCGGCAAATGATGCGGCCACCGCCGGATTTAACCGGCAGACGGAATCTATCCGCGGCAACATGGGTACCATCGAGAAAGCGGCAGATTCTCTTTCTCGTGCTTTCAAATCCATGTGGGATGCGGCGCTGGATATTGGTCGTCCTGATACCTCAGAGCAGATGTTGAAAAAAGCACAGGATGCTTTTGATCGTGCTGACCAAATCTGGAATCTGCGTAAAAACGATTCTTTCGTTAATGATGATGCCCGCGCCCGCTACTGGACTGACAGGGAGCAGGCACGGCTGGCGCTGGATATGGCGCAGCAGCAGGCCAGAAACTCTCAGGTTGGGGCAGAAAATGCGAAGCGTGAAGCTGTGGCTGAAGCTGACAAGCTGAAATACGCCCAGCAGGCACAGGCGAATTACAGCAAAACGCAGTCAGCCCTTGAGAAATACACCGACCGTCAGAACGAACTGAACAAGGCGTTAAAAGAGGGCCGCATTGTTCAGGCTGATTACAACACCAACATGGCGGCGGCTAAGAAGGAATATGAAGACTCCCTCAAGAAACCGGCGAAGGCCCGTACGTCGGGTGGCGTAAAACTCACTGATACCACCAGTGCGCAGACACTTGAACTGCAGACCCAACTGCAGGTGCTGACGCAGCATAAAAATATCACTGACACCATCAGCCAGCAGCGGCAGCAACTCTGGAAGCAGCAGGCGAGGTTTTCGATTCTGGAGCAGGCCTCCCGCACCCGGACCCTGACAGATGATGAAAAATCCCTGCTGGCGAATAAAGACAAGGTGCTTGCTCAGGCAGAAATCAATGCCCGTCTCGGCGACCAGATCGTTATTCAGGAAAGGCTCAACCGCCTGCAGGATGCATCGCAAAAATATGTGACGCAGATGGGGGAAAAGACCCGGGCGCTTACAGACAGTGCCAGCCTTGGCAGCCGCCAGACGCAACGGCGCATGGAAGAGGCGCAGCTCCTGCAGGGCTGGAAGAATGCGGGAGGCTCTGAGGGAGACAGTGGTTACCAGAACGAACTTGAGGCGCTGCGCAATTATTATGGTGAACAGGACCAGTTGCGCGGTGACTGGCTGGCGGGGGCGAAAACGGCCTGGGCTGATTATGCGGATTCAGCGGCAGATGCTTACGGCCAAATGAAGTCGGTTGGGGCTGCAGCCTTTGATGGACTGGGCAACAGCCTTGCCAACATGGCGATGACGGGCAAAGCGCGCTTCTCCGATCTCACCAAATCCATTCTGGGCATGTTGACGCAGATCCTGATGAAGCAGGCGCTGGTCGGCATGGTCAGCTCGGCCACCTCGGCTATGGGTTTTGCTGGTGGCGGTTATACCGGCTCAGGCGGGAAGTATGAGCCTGCCGGGGTGGTTCACCGGGGAGAATTTGTCTTTACCAAAGAGGCTACCAGCCGAATCGGCGTGGGAAATCTTTATCAGATGATGCGTGGTTATGCTTCGGGCGGTTATGTCGGAAATTCATCAACTTCTGCCGCTGCTCCGTTCGGCGTCAGCGTCTATGCACCGGTAACCGTTCAGACAGCGCAGGATTCAGGCCAGCAACCAAATAGCGACCAGTTGGGCCGCGCCTATCAACAGGTGATCGACAAATCGGTGACCGAAGGTATTACGAAGGCAATCCGTCCCGGAGGTCTTATCTGGAGCGCTAATAACCGGCGGTGATAACTCATGGCAATAGAAACTTTTACCTGGGGGATTCAGTCCGCCAGCCAGCCCACCACAAAAAGCAAAGACACCATTCGCAAGGCGCAGTTCGGAGACGGGTATGCCCAGGTCAGCGGGTCCGGCCTGAATGATGAAACGCTGAGCTATGAATACTCCTTCACGGGTCGGCCTGAAAAAGGCTTACAGATTTATGCCTTTCTTCGGCGCCATAAAACAAAGGCATTTTCTTTTACCCCGCCGTTCGGCGAGCTGGCTCTGTGGCGGGTTGAGGCTGACAGCCTTCAGAAAGTGATCAAAAGCAAAACGGTCATGACTATTACCGCAACCTTTGAGCAGGCATTTGCACCATGAATATCAACAGTGATTATCAGAAACTTGAGCCGGGTAATGAAGTCAGGCTGATCGAGGTGGACGGCACAGCCTTTGGTATGGATGACGTGCTGCGCTTCCACGCTTACAACATTCCCCATACCCCAGAAGAAATTACTGCAGCAGGCGGTGATGAGTCGAGGCTCCCGGCAAAATCAATCTGGTGGCAGGGCAAGGAATACAGCGCGTGGCCGTATCAGATTGAGGGGATTGAAGCGTCGACTGACGGTACCAGCGCGCAGCCTAAACTTACGGTCGCAAATCTTGACGGGTCAATCACGGCGCTGTGTCTTGCCTACGACGATATGCTGCTGGCAAAGGTCACTATCCACGACACGATGGCGCATTATCTGGATGTTCGTAACTTCCCCGCTGGTAATCAGACAGCCGATCCGACGCAGGAAAAACTGCAGGCGTATTACATTGACGGCAAGACGTCTGAACTCAACACAGCTATCGAGTTTGTTCTCAGCAGCCCGATGGACTTGCAGGGGCTGATGCTCCCGACGCGCCAGATGCACTCAATCTGTGTCTGGTGCACGCGTGGAAAATACAGGACCGGCGACGGTTGCGATTATGCTGGTACACGCTATTTTGACGAGAAAAACAATCCCGTCGACGATCCGTCGCTCGATAAATGCAGCGGCACGCTTACCGGGTGCAAGCTGCGCTTTGGCGAGAACAACGAACTGCCGTTCGGCGGGTTCCCTGGCACCTCGCTGATCCGGAGCTGATATGCGACAGAAAACGATTGATGCCATCATGTCGCATGCGGCTGCTGAGTATCCGCTGGAATGTTGTGGCGTAGTGGCACAGAAAAGCCGGGTTGAGCGATATTACCCATGCAGGAATCTGGCTGCGGAGCCGACAGAGCACTTTCATCTTTGTCCTGAGGATTACGCCGCGGCGGAAGACTGGGGCACGGTTATCGCCGTTGTGCACAGCCACCCCGACGCCACCACACAACCTAGTGAGCTGGACAAAGCTCAGTGTGATGCAACGCTGCTGCCCTGGCATATTGTAAGCTGGCCGGAGGGGGATTTAAGAACCATTCAGCCGCGTGGTGAACTGCCGCTGCTGGAGCGCCCGTTTGTGCTTGGACATTATGACTGCTGGGGTCTGGTGATGAGCTATTTCCGGCAGAACCACGGCATCGAGCTGCACGACTATCGTGTCGACTATCACTGGTGGGAAAATGAGTTCCCGGACAATTTCTACCAGGACTGTTGGTATGAATGCGGGTTCCGTGAGTTTGATGGCCCGCCGCAGCCAGGTGACATGGTTATCATGCAGGTGCAGGCTGACAAATGGAACCACGCCGGGATTTTGCTGGAGGGGAACATGCTGCTGCACCATCTTTATGGGCATCTGAGCCAGCGCGTGCCCTACGGCGGCTACTGGCAGGAACGGACAATGAAGGTCGTTCGTTATAAATCTCTGTGCTAATCTTCTGGTGATTTTTCAAAGGGGATAAGGACATGAAAAAGTTACTTCTAGCTTTGGCTATCATTGGATTGTCTGGATGTGCGACAGAAGCAGTATTGCCCAGTCAGGCCAAGCAAGCGCCTTCCGAAAGATTGCTTAAGTATCAACAAACAAAAACAGGAAGTAGCGCAACACTTATTGTTGTACGTGATAAAGGGTTCTTGGGCGGCGGTTGCTTTACTGGCGTTTACTTTAATAACGAAAAAGTAGCCATTTTGGATCCGGGTGAAAAAGCCACTTTTCATTTGGTTCCGGGAGAATGGAGTGTTGCTATTAAAGGTGAGGGAAAAATGTGCATAGCTGACGCCGTTCCTGTTGGCAGTTATGTTCATTTAAAAGAGGGCGAAACGAAGGCTGTAAGATTGTTTGCAGATCCGAGTGGAAATGTAGATGTAAAGCCACTACCTCTTCAGTGATCAATCCGAAATCGTGCAACCCACTTTTTAGTGGGTTTTTTTGTGCTTGGAGAAAATATGCAGGAAGTAATGACGCAAATCGAGCTTGGCGGTGTTCTGGGTAAAACGTTTGGGAAAGTTCATCACCGACTAATCAGCACCCCTAGTGAGGTCGGAAGGGCTTTAAGTTGTACTATCGATAACTTTGAACGCTACATGATTAATAGCCAAAAGCGCGGGCTGACATACGCCGTATTTAAGGGGAAAAAAAATATTGGCTTTGATGATTTAGGCTATCCAGTAACTGGTGAGGTTATCCGAATTGTTCCAGTTATTATTGGAAGTAAAAAAGCAGGGATATTGCAAACTGTTTTGGGGGCAGTATTGGTAGCCGTTGGAGCAGTTATGACCTACATGTCTGGCGGAACAGCCTCACCTTTAGCGGCAGGGTTTATTACCTCGGGTCTGGCCATGATGGCTGGCGGCGTCATCCAGATGCTATCTCCTCAAGCCGCAGGCCTAGCCAGCAAACAAAGTGCAGATAATCAGGCATCCTATGCCTTCGGCGGCGTAACTAATACCGCAGCACAGGGATATCCGGTACCGCTCGGTTACGGCAAGCGCCGCATCGGTGGGGCGATTATTTCGGCGGGAATTTACGTTGAAGATCAGCAGTAATTAAACAGTGAGCCGAAAGGCGGGAGATAGTTATGACTTTAGAGCAACGAGTTGAGATACTTGAAAGGGAAATTTGCGTGCTACACCATGAAACTATAGAGCTAGTGAAAAGTAATGATTATAACAAAGAGAAATTAAAAACGGCCATGTCTCAGGCCGTAAATGGATGGTTGTTATCTTTTAACCAAAGTTAAAGCCTGTTCCATTATTTGAATAATTTCAGGGCTTTTATTCTTCCATCGCTCAATTTCAATATTTGTTAGTTCATCAATATTTTCTTTTACTTCAGAGGATTGCCCTGAAACGAGCATGCGCACCATATACTCCAGTGCATTTACCCGAAGTTGCAAATCCTGAATAACATCATCTTTATCGTAAGGCATACCTTTCCTTTTCAGAGGTAATCAGCCATCCCTCATTGCTGTGTGCGCCTGTGCCGCAAACACAGGCGGGCTGAATATGCACAGTAACCAGGGATGCTGTACCGCAACATCCTGATATTTGATCAGTTATCAACCTTAGCCGCCATCGTGCGGCTTTTTTTATAGGCGCAATATGGCAACAGCAATCGCAATCAAAGGGCGCAAAGGCGGCGGCTCAAGCTCGCGCACGCCCACTGAACAACCAGATGACCTGCAGTCCATCGCGAAGGCCAAGCTGCTTATCGCGCTGGGCGAGGGAGAGTTTGGCGGCGGACTGGACGGCAAAAGCATCTTCCTTGATGGCACTGCGCTGGAGAACGCCGACGGCTCCCAGAACTTCAGCGGTGTTGCGTGGGAGTTTCGCTCCGGCACGCAGGCGCAAAAATATATCCAGGGTATGCCCGGCACCGAGAATGAAATCAGTGTTGGAAACGAAATTCACAGTGCGACCGCCTGGACGCATACGTTTACCAATACCCAGCTTTCTGCTGTTCGCCTGCGCCTGAAGTGGCCAGCACTGTACAACCAGGAAGACGACGGTGATCTGGTTGGTTACTCCATAAAATACGCCATCGATCTGCAGACCGACGGCGGTACCTGGACCACAGTCATCGATACCGCGGTAACCGGCAAAACTACCTCCGGTTATGAGCGCAGCCACCGTATTGACCTGCCTGCCGGCAGCACCTGGACAGTCCGTCTGCGTAAAATCACCGCCGATGCGAACAGTGCCAAAATCGGCGATGCGATGACGCTGCAGAGCTATACCGAAGTTATCGACGCCAAGCTTCGCTACCCGAACACCGCGTTGCTCCACATAGAATTCGACTCCAGCCAGTTTAACGGCAGCATCCCGCAGATATCCTGCGAACCCAAAATGCGCGTTATCCGCGTACCGGATAATTATGATCCGATAACACGTAGTTACAGCGGTACATGGACGGGCTCGTTTAAATGGGCCTGGACAGACAACCCGGCATGGATTTTTTACGACATTGTTGTTGCCGATCGTTTCGGTCTGGGTAATCGCCTGACGGCGGCGAATATTGATAAATGGACCCTGTACCAGGTTGCGCAGTACTGCGACCAGATGGTGCCTGACGGGAAGGGCGGTAGCGGCACAGAGCCGCGTTACGTCTGCAACGTCTACGTTCAGAGCCGCAACGACGCCTATACCGTACTGCGTGACTTTGCGGCTATCTTCCGGGGCATGACGTACTGGGGCGGTAATCAGATTGTCGCGCTGGCGGACATGCCCCGCGATATCGATTACAGCTACACCCGCGCCAACGTCATCGATGGCGTCTTTAACTATTCGAGCAGCACCACGAAAAACCGCTACACGACCGCGCTTGTCTCCTGGTCCGATCCTGACAACGCCTACGCTGACGCGATGGAAGCGGTTTTTGAGCAGGATCTTGTAGCGCGCTATGGATTCAACCAGCTCGAGCTGACGGCAATCGGCTGCACCCGACAAAGCGAAGCAAATCGCAAAGGGCGCTGGGGCATCCTGACCAACAACAAAGACCGTGTGGTGACGTTTTCTGTCGGACTCGACGGCATGATCCCTCAGCCGGGTTACGTTATCGCCGTGGCCGATGAGATGCTATCCGGGAAAGTCACGGGCGGCCGTATAAGTTCGGTGAGCGGCAGGGTTATCACGCTCGACCGCAAGCCCGACGCCGTTGCCGGCGATCGCCTTATCCTGAACCTGCCATCCGGTGCGGCGCAGAGCAGAACGATTCAGGCGGTTAACGGGAGTGCTGTGACGGTCACGGTTGCGTACGGTGAAACTCCGCAGGCGGAAAGCGTCTGGGTCGTTGAATCTGATGAGCTCTATGCGCAGCAGTATCGCGTGGTGAGCGTGACAGATAATAACGACGGCACGTTCACCATCTCCGGTGCGTATTACGATCCGGATAAATACGCACGTATCGATACCGGCGCGCTGATTGATGAACGCCCGATAAGTGTTATCCCTCCGGGCAACCAGTTCCCGCCGGATAATATTGTTATCAGTTCGTTCTCTGTCGTTCAGCAGGGCATCAGCGTTGAAACCATGCGAGTGAGCTGGGACCAGGCCACGAATGCCATTTCTTACGAGGCGCAGTGGCGCCGCAACGACGGCAACTGGGTCAACGTGCCGCGCAGCTCCACCACGTCCTTTGATGTGCCGGGCATTTACGCCGGACGCTATCTTGTGCGTGTGCGTGCAATCAACGCGGCGGAGATTTCCAGCGGCTGGGGTTATTCGGAAGAGAAAACGCTGACCGGCAAAGTGGGCAATCCGCCGAAACCTGTCGGGTTCATGGCTACGCCGATTAACTGGGGCATCCGTCTGAACTGGGGATTCCCGGCAAACACCGGCGACACACTGAATACTGAAATTCAGTACACGCCAAACGCGGATTACTCCAACCCTATGCTGCTGACCGACGTGCCTTATCCGCAGGCGGAATACACGCAGCTTGGACTGAAGGCCGGGCAGATATTCTGGTACCGGGCACAACTGGTGGACAAGACCGGGAACGAGTCAGGCTATACCGACTGGATCCGGGGGATGGCTAACGACAATGCTGATGATTATCTGGGCGATATTGCGGATGATTTTCTGTCATCAGAAGATGGAGAGCGACTTTCCAGCCAGATAGATACGAATATCGAAGGTATGCTGCAAAATGCGCTTAACAATAACTCCTCAGTTAATCATCAGTTTGCGCTTTACGGGCAGAACCGAGCCGACATTCTCACCATCGGTACGACGGTAGCGAATACAGAGCAGAGCCTTGCTGACCTGACAACAACCGTTTCTGCTCAGTTCCAGGATGTGAATAACCAACTGGGGATTAATACCGCTGCGCTTGAGCAAAAAATGACGTCGGTATTCAACAGCTCCGGCGGCTCTGCGATTTACAGTATGAAGGCAGGTGTGAATCTGAACGGCAATTATTACGATGCCGGGATGACCATCGCTGTGCTGGCTCCGGCAGGGCAGCCGGTCACAACACGCGTCGGATTCAATGCTAATCAGTTTGTGGTAATGAGCGGCAGTGGCGGAACGGCATATTCACCGTTTGCAATTGTTAATGGACAGGTATTCATCAGTGATGCCTTCATTGGTGACGGGACAATAACCAACGCGAAAATCGGCGACTACATCCAGTCCAATAATTATGTGGCTAACTCGATTGGCTGGCGCATCGATAAGGCCGGAGGACTGGCAATAAACGGAACCGTTTCAGGGCAGGGGAGAATGACGATAACCAATACTGCAATTACGATGTTCGACAGCGCAGGCACCCGCCGGATAGTGCTGGGGTTCTACTGATGGCACAGGGACTGTATGTTTTACCTGATGATGGCGGACCAGCGATTGAACTCACGGCAGCGAGTATCAGGGCACCGAGTTGGCTCCAGCATTATGAGCCTACAGCAGGAACTGGGGGCACCACGATAACGGTTCCAGGCATGTACGCCGGGGCAACGATGTTTATGGTACCAACCCAGACCTGCAGTGTACTGTTTGACGGAACATCAGTTATCCCGACGGTTACTGTAGCCGGCACTCTTTCACAGAGTGGTAACCGGCTTGTTTTGTCAGACGGGAAAGACGTTCTGAGGGGGGAGATTTTTCAGATAATACCAGCTTCAGTGAGCGGCTACGGGTTGTACCTGCAGGATGCTACTGACTTCCTGGCAATTAACGATGCCACGGTGCTGGGGCAATGTCTGTTTAAAGCCCGGATTACCGTTGCACCAAACTGGACTGTACCTCAGATTGGCAGCATACCAAAGAGTCGTTATCTCGTGTTTGCCAACTGGAATTCCAGCGGTGTTGTGCTGGATTTTGACGGGGAGATCATCCGGGCTTACGCAGACCAGAATGGCAATAACAGCCAGTCGGGTATAAGTCTGACGGTTGATGTCATTATCTTCGTCAATGGTGGAACGATAGAACCTACGCCGTTGGGACTGAATATTTTCAATGCTGCCGGCCAGTGCACTTTTTCAACTCGACGAACGCCACTTCTTTTAAGAGGTTTTCTTACTCCGACCGCTTCATTCAAGAGCCCGGCAACGGGAGTGGCAAGAATGGCTATCCCACTGGGGAGAGTGGGAATGATGGGAAGTGAATCAAGTGGCACGCAATACATCAAGTATGCGGGCCTGGTAATGACTAATAATCAGGTCAGGGCTGGTAAAGGTGTGGTAGCTGGATCTTTTTCAAATCAGTACGGCAGGCCCGACGATCGGTTAATCTCGATACCTCTTCCGGTTATTGATGCTGCAAACTACATCGTATGACTTAACACCATCAAATCTTTATAAGCAGACCTCGCGAAAGCGGGGTTTTTTTGTTGCAAAAATCAGGAGAAATCCATGCCAGCAGGCACTATTACCCTTACAAATAATTCTACAGCCGTAACCGGCTCTGGTACGGCTTTCGCCACAGAACTCAAAGCGAATGATTTTCTTGTCGTGGTAGTCGGCGGTACGACCTACACCCTTGGCGTGAGTGCAGTAGGGTCGGCAACGGCACTGACTCTTACTACAGCTTATGGCGGCCCAACGATATCAGGCCTTGCATGGACACCCATTCCGAACGGCGCGCTGGTGGGTATTACAGCCCAGATAGCGGCTGACACAGCGCGTGCAATCCGTGGGCTCAACTTCGATAAAGCTAACTGGCAGCAGGTTTACAGCGCAAGCGGAAATGTGACTGTCAATCTTCCTGATGGTTCAGCATTCACCGGCCCGTCATGGAAATATCTTGCTGATAATATGCTGAACAAGAGCCAGAACCTTAACGACGTTGCCAATAAAGCGACCGCCCGCGCAAACCTCGGTTTAGTAGATCCTGTTGCAACCGCATGGGGATTGTTTGCCGGTACCGTTTCATATTCGCCATCAACAACCTTCAATATTTCATCAGTCACTTTGCTGCAGACCGGCATTATGCAGGTAAATTTTGCAACGCCGATGGCAAACACGAATTACGCAGTTAATGTCTCTTTTGACCCTGATTCGGACCCCGTTGCTTATTTCACGACCCCGGCCGTGCCGCGCTCAGCGTATGTTCCGCAATCGCAAAAAAATCTCTCTAATTTCAGGATTTACAGCGGCGTTAACAGCTCACCATCATCAGCAACAAACATGCGCTTTTTTAATGTTTCAGTCTTCGGGGGTAAGTAATGCAGGTAATTATTTTTGAGATGAATTCATTCGTTTCCGTTGTTGTTCCCTTCACCGCGTGCGGGTTGAGCGCTGATGAAATCGGTAAGAAGGATGTTCCAGCAAGCGTGCCGTTCTGGATTGTTGACGACAGCACCTTGCCCGTAGATATCCCGCAAGATGCATGGGAGCTTGATACGGAGCAGATGGGCACCCCGGCGGGCTACGGTGGTACGTACACGCCTGCGGAGAAGAGCAATGATTAAAATTAACGCGGAAAAGCTGAACGAAATCCGGGCAGAAGAGGTACGCCAGCGTCGCGATATGTTGCTTGCGGCAAGTGACTGGGTAGTGCTGCGCGCACAGGAAACTGGCGAACCTGTAGACAAGGAATGGGCGGAATACAGACAAAATTTGCGTGACATTAGTGAGCAAGCTGGTTATCCGTTTAAGATTCACTGGCCTGGGCAACCTTCCAGTTAAAACGTCGGTTTGGGAAGTAGTGCTACAAGGGATGCATACAGCGCTTCTGGGGGCATCCTTTCTGTGGGGGATTTCGGTCTTGGAACTGTATATCCTCCAGTTGTACCTTCTGGCATGCCTGATGCAGAAAGTCGTGCGATTGGTTTTTCAAATACAAATGGAAATACTAGTTTCCCCACTCAAGGTCCTTACATGAACTGCCTGTGGAGTTACGACCTTAATTCCGCGATTATGCATGCAGTACAAGCAGGAAATGCCACTCCTGTTCACTTTTTTAGATGTAGAACAACGGCCGGATGGCAGGCATGGCAACGGTACTGGACAAGTACAAATACAACTCAAGCCAGCGACGGCACTCTTAAAGCAGCTTCGCCGATTATTAAACTCTTTGCTGATGGCTCATTTGAAACAAATGCAGAATCTGAGGGATGTACTGTCCAGCGCTTAAGGGTCGGTGAATATCTGATTGAAGGTTGTGAAGCACTTAACGCGGACGCTGGCTGGGGCGGATGGGATGGCGGTTTCGATATCCCGACTGACAAGAATAAGCAACCGCTTATCTGGCTTGATTATGAAGTAAATGCGGATGGCTCGGTGTTTGTGAAAACCTATCACCGCACATACCCAGATTCACCCGCATTCGCACGCAATGAAATAGATGGATTATCTGACGGCGACCCGGTCGATATCCCAGCCGACCAGTTTGTTTCTGTACGCGTAGAGATGCCGCAGGACAGCGTATGGAATCAGCGACAGGCCGCTGTATGAAGAAGGAGATTCATCATACCCTGGCTTAACTTCTATTGCTGAATGAAGAAACCATAATTTCCAGAGCAGCTATGCGCTCATCCTTTTTTTTATCTCGCTTAATCAGCACATGAAGAACTGTAAGCGCATCCATCAAAAGAGGATTGGTATCAAGCGTGAGCAGTTCTTCTGCATCCCCGCTTTCATCAATCCTCCCGTTGAATTTCTTGATGTACTGCGGGTCAATTTGTTCTACTTCCTGGGCAATGAAACCGCGTCGTAAGTGATTATCCTCATCATCGTTAAAAATAAACGTAACCGGGTTTAATTTTTCGATGTTCTCGACGGACAGCGCCCCGTCTGTTTCCGTAATGCTGCTTTTAACTCTCTCATCTGAAACTGCAGTCGTCGATATCTCGCGCCAGCCCATCGATGCACCGGACTCAGTTGACTGGATGAAGGCGCGGTTTTGGCGGACGGCCAGTGAGAAGCCAACGTTCTCATTAATGCGAACTTTAATGCCGGAATATGATGTTGCTGTCGGTGTATTTACTGTTCCCGCATAAAACCCGCAAGCCTCGTTAGCCATCATGTTGCCGTTAGTGTTACCACCAACAATGGTATTACTGCCGACTCCAAAATCACCGACTGACAGCATGTCGCCGCTTGTGCTGTATGCATCGCGTAATGCCGCACTTCCTAAACCGA
>NZ_JALHAP010000071.1 GCF_025215095.1 Dryocola boscaweniae
GAAGGAACGTTGAAGACGACGACGTTGATAGGCTGGGTGTGTAAGTGCAGCGATGCATTGAGCTAACCAGTACTAATGATCCGTGAGGCTTAACCTTACAACACCGAAGGTGTTTTGGTGAGAGAGATTGATTTTCAGCTTAGTTTCCGGATAAAGAATTTGCGGAAACGATGAATTTTGCGCTGAGACAAGGCGGCAAACGCAGGAAATGAAGGAGCATACTTAAGTATGTGACTGATTTTTCAAGAGCGGCCAACGCAGTATCAGTGGAAAATAAGCGTTTCAGAGCACAAAGAATATGCCTGGCGGCAACAGCGCGGTGGTCCCACCTGATCCCATGCCGAACTCAGAAGTGAAACGCCGTAGCGCCGATGGTAGTGTGGGGTCTCCCCATGCGAGAGTAGGGAACTGCCAGGCTCCAAATTCAGAAGTAAAATCAGGGTGAACCCTGATGCTGTAAGAAATTCGGTGGAGCGGTAGTTCAGTCGGTTAGAATACCTGCCTGTCACGCAGGGGGTCGCGGGTTCGAGTCCCGTCCGTTCCGCCACTTATTAAGCCCTGAGTCTTAGACTCAGGGCTTTTTTCTTGTCTGTAATTCACTGATTGTTGCTCTATCAGCAAATATCTTCTGCATCTACCTCTCTTTTTCAACATAGTCATTCCCCGCATAATCCTCGTATTACAAACACATATCCCCTAACGAGGTAAGTAATGACAATTCCTGCATTTGGTTTAGGTACTTTCCGCTTAAAAGATGACGTCGTTATCGCATCTGTAAAAACAGCGCTGGAGCTGGGCTATCGCGCCATTGATACGGCGCAGATCTATGAAAATGAAGCTGCGGTAGGGCAGGCGATTGAAGAAAGCGGCGTAGCACGCAGCGATCTGTTTATTACCACTAAAATCTGGATCGAAAACCTTAGCAAAGATAAGTTGATCCTCAGCCTGAAAGAAAGCCTGGGTAAACTGCGCACGGATTATGTCGATCTGACATTGATCCACTGGCCATCGCCGAGCGATGCAGTGCCCGTCGCTGAATTTATGCAGGCGCTACTGGAAGCGAAGAAAATAGGTCTGACGCGTCAGATTGGTGTTTCTAACTTCACGATAGATCTGATGCAGCAGGCCATCGACGCTGTGGGCGCGGAAAATATCGCGACTAACCAAATCGAGCTTTCTCCCTATCTGCAGAACCGTAAAGTGGTGGAGTGGGCGCAGCAGCATGATATTCACATCACTTCTTATATGACGCTCGCCTATGGCAAAGCGCTGGCAGATGCGGTGATTACTCGTATTGCCGAAAAGCATAACGCGACATCTGCCCAGGTGATTCTGGCATGGGCGATGCAGTTGGGCTACGCAGTGATCCCATCTTCAACCAGGCGTGAGAACCTGCAAAGCAACCTGCAGGCACAAACGTTAAAGCTGGATGCTGAAGATATGACAGCCATTGCCGCGTTGGATTGCAATGGCCGCCTGGTCAGCCCGGAAGGCCTGGCGCCTCACTGGGACTAATCTGCGATTACAGCCTCTGCGGAGGCTGTTGCACATGCTCACTCAGAAAATCGATAAACGCCCTGATTCGTGTGCTGACCGCCCGGTCACTGTAATACACCGCACTGAAAGGCATCTCTACCGGTAAAAGCTTGTCTGCCAGTAATTCAACAAATTTCCCCTCAGCAATTTCCTGATTAATCATATAGTCAGAAAGACAGGCAATTCCATTTCCCCTCAGGCAAAGCTGCTTTATCGTTTCGCCGCTGTTAGATGAAATCCCTGCGGTAATGTCATAGAGCTGCCCATCGGATTGCGCTACAGGCCAACGATTCAGGCTTGATGTTTCAGAGAACCCCAGACACAAATGATCCTTAAGATCTTCAGCAGATTGCGGAATCCCATTTTGAGCAAGATAGTCAGGTGAGGCAATGATCTTACGATAGCTGGCAAATAGCGGTCTGGCTCTTAGGCTGGAATCCGTCAAAGTCCCTGCCCGGATGGCGACATCCACTTTGCGCTCTATCAGGTTGATGAATGTTTCAGAGGAGACGAGGGATAGCGTCATCTCGGGATAACGCTCCCGGAAAGGCTTAACCAGAGGCATTAGCAGATGCAGCATTACCGGTGTTGCGGCATCAATACGCAATAGTCCGCGCGGGGTCTGACGGGTTTCCATCAGTTCATTTTCTGCTGCCGCCATTTCCTGCAGGATCTGCTGTACGCGGCGGAAATAGCGTTCTCCTTCTTCCGTCAGGCTCAATTGCCGGGTTGTGCGGTTGAGCAAACTTACGCCCAGCTTCATTTCAAGCTTCTTCACCGCACGGCTTATCGCCGAGTTCGCCTGGCCTAATTGTTCCGCCGCCCGGCTAAAACTTCCGCTTTCGACAACGGCGACGAAGATCGTCAGTTCTTCAGAGGTCGCTTTCATTATTGCTCCTGAAGCAAAATTATATTGAGATTTTGCATATTTTTGTTATTTAACCATCCGGCCATACTGCGTGTCATCAAAAGACACCTGCTATGGAGTAAATTATGCCTCTGGCGCTACTGGCACTGACTATCAGTGCGTTCGCAATCGGCACTACTGAATTTGTTATTGTTGGCCTGGTTCCGACCATCGCCGACCAGCTTTCCATCTCGCTGCCCTCTGCCGGGCTGTTAGTTTCTATTTATGCTATGGGCGTAGCCGTTGGCGCGCCGGTATTGACCGCATTGACGGCAAAACTACCGCGTAAACAGTTGCTGATGGGCCTGATGGGGTTATTTACCGCAGGCAACCTGCTAGCCTGGCTGTCGCCAAACTATGAAACGCTGGTTATCGCCCGCTTGCTGACCGGCCTGGTGCACGGTGTGTTCTTCTCTATTGGTTCTACTATCGCGACAAGCCTTGTACCAAAAGAAAAAGCAGCCTCAGCGATTGCGATTATGTTTGGTGGCCTGACCGTTGCGCTGGTAACCGGCGTGCCGTTAGGAACATTTATCGGTCAGCATTTCGGATGGCGTGAAACCTTCCTGGCCGTTTCTTTCATCGGCGTTATTGCGTTAATCAGCAGCATGATTCTGGTGCCGAAAAATATCCCGACCCGCGCCGTTGCGAGCTTAAGAGACCAGCTTAAAGTCCTGACGCATCCTCGTTTGCTGATTATCTATGCTATTACGGCTCTTGGTTATGGCGGCGTGTTCACCGCTTTTACCTTCCTGGCTCCGATGATGCAGGATCTTGCTGGATATTCATCTGCGGCGGTTAGCTGGATTCTGCTGGGTTACGGCGTCTCCGTTGCCATCGGTAATATCTGGGGCGGGAAGCTTGCCGACCGACATGGCGCGGTACCTGCGTTAACATTTATTTTTGCAGCCCTGGCCGCATTGCTGCTGGTTTTCCAGTTCACCGCCAGCTCGCATATCGCTGCCCTGGCGACGGTTCTGGTTATGGGAATATTTGCTTTTGGTAACGTTCCGGGTTTGCAGGTTTATGTTGTGCAGAAAGCGGAAGAATACACGCCGAATGCTGTTGATGTCGCATCTGGCCTGAATATTGCTGCTTTTAATATTGGCATCGCGTTAGGTTCCGTTATTGGTGGTCAAACTGTACAAAGTTTTGGCCTTGCGCAAACACCCTGGATTGGCGCAGTTATAGTCGCAGGAGCTTTGCTGCTGATTGCTTTGAGTGGCCGTCTCGATAAGCGAACTGAAGTGGCTCTGGGTTAGTTGAAAGGGTAAGGGTGTGAAGCTTTGTTACGTTCTGATCCGTCAACGGTTTGTAATGGTCATTGAAACTCTGCAATAAAGCCCCTATAACTGAAAGACCGCCCTCTACCAGAGGGCTCTTTGGTTACAGAGGTCGTTAGTCAAACGTGCGCAAAAATACTTATGCCATGCGATATGTCGCCGGTCAGCCTGCAGAGCGTATTCTGCCGCCAGGCTCCTTTGCGACCATTGGCAAGGCATTACCACCCGGAGAACCGTTGCCAGGCGAAGGGGCCTTACGTGTTCTGGTGTGGAACATCTTCAAACAGCAGCGTGCCGAGTGGCTTTCAGTGCTGCAGAACTTTGGCAAAGATGCCCATCTTGTTCTGCTGCAGGAAGCTCAGACCACCCCTGAACTGGTGGCATTCGCAACCAGCAACTATCTGGCCGCCGATCAGGTTCCTGCTTTTGTTTTGCCGCAGCATCCTTCTGGCGTAATGACTCTCTCTGCCGCGCATCCCGTTTATTGTTGTCCGCTGCGGGAGCGGGAACCCATTCTGCGTTTGTCCAAATCGGCTTTAGTTACCGTCTATCCGTTGCCGGATGGACGGCTGTTAATGGTCGTCAACATTCATGCAGTGAATTTTAGTCTGGGCGTGGATGTGTACAGCAAACAGCTCGGTCCCATTGGCGATCAGATTGGTCATCACAACGGCCCTGTGATTATGGCCGGCGATTTCAACGCATGGAGCCGTCCGCGTATGAACGCGCTTTATCGTTTCGCCCGCGAAATGACGCTGCGCGAAGTCCGTTTTACCGACGATCATCGCCGCAAAGCTTTCGGTCGTCCGCTGGATTTCGTTTTCTATCGTGGTTTGAATGTCACAGAAGCTTCCGTGCTGGTTACCCGTGCTTCCGACCACAATCCTCTACTAGTCGAATTCCGTCCCGGCAAGCCTGAGCTGAAGTAAGGTTAGTCAGGTCTGCCGTTGGGCAGACCTGTGTGCTGCCCTTTCTATCACTCAAACGCAAGGACAATACGATGGCAACACAATCCCACCACGATAAAGTTGAAAGGCAGTTTGGTTCTCAGGCCAGCGCCTACCTGAGTAGCGCCGTACACGCCTCCGGGCGGGATTTAGAGCGTCTTAGCGCTCGTCTGGCTACATTTCCTCATGCGAAGCTGCTCGATATGGGCTGTGGGGCTGGGCACGCTAGTTTTATTGCGGCCGCAAAGGTGAAAGAAGTGGTTGCCTACGATCTTTCTGAGCAGATGCTGGCGGTAGTGAATGATGCGGCGCAAACGCGCGGTATTGCAAACCTTACCACCCGGCAAGGATACGCAGAGGCCTTACCGTTTGCAGATAGCTCGTTTGACGTTGTCATTAGCCGCTATTCCGCTCATCACTGGCATGACGTCGGTAAAGCGCTGCGTGAAGTTAAGCGCGTACTGAAGCCGGGCGGAGTTGTCATTTTTATGGACGTGATGTCTCCAGGGCATCCGGTGCTGGATATCTGGCTGCAAACGGTTGAAGCCCTGCGCGATACTTCGCACGTACGTAATTATTCCAGCGGTGAATGGCTGAGCCTGTTTAACGAGGCGGGACTTATCTCACAAAATCTGATGTGCGACCGGTTAAATCTGGAGTTTTCGAGCTGGATTGCGAGGATGCGGACACCCGCAGTATTAGCGGACGCGATTCGCGCTTATCAGCAAAGTGCATCTGATGAAGTACAGCGCTATTTTGAACTGCAGGACGATGGTTCTTTTACCAGCGATATCGTTATGCTGGAAGCGATAAGTCATTAAAATGACAATAAAAAAGGCACCTTAAGGTGCCTTTTCTTTACTGAACAACTACGCCTCAGGCGTTGAGTTGTTGCTCACAAAAAGCGTCAACCGATCGCCGGGTTTCAGGTTGTCCGTATCTTCGTTCCAGCGCAGAACATCTTTGATGTTTACGCCGTGACGTTTCGCGATACTCGACAAGGAGTCACCCTTGCGCACCTTGTAGGTGATGCTATCGTTTTTGGCTAAACGTTCGCCGTCATTCTTGACGCTCAAAGTTTGGCCAACTTTGATATGCGCGCCGCGTATGCCGTTCCAGCTTTGCAGATCTTTGGTGCTCACGCCTAAGCGTGAAGCAATGCTCGAAAGGGTATCGCCCGAACGAACCTTATAAGATTTGTTGCTGCCCGCGTTGCTGCGATTACTTGCCATCAACGTCGGCTGCACCGCAGCGATTTCACCCGATGCCAGTGAAGCTTTTAGCTGAGCGGCATGCTTCTTCGGCACCATCACATAGCGCTGATTTTTGCCAACGGTCGAGGTTTTCACCCCTGCGTTAAACGTTTTCAGCGCGGTGAGCGGTATACCCGCCATCTCGGCAACCTGGGATAGCTGTACCGGGTTATTCACTTCCACTCGCGCCAGAGCGCGGCTTTCGTCCGTTGTCGGTAAACGTACGCCGTACTTTTGGCTGTTCTTGAGAATATCGCTCAGGGCCAGCATTTTCGGCACGTAAATTTTGGTTTCTCGCGGCAGTGAAAGTGACCAGAAGTCCGTCGGCTTACCACGGGCTTTGTTCGCTTTAATTGCGTTCATTACACGGCCTTCGCCGCTGTTGTACGCTGCTACGGTGAGTAACCAGTCGCCGTCAAACATTTTGTTCAAACGCTGCATCATATCCAGTGCTGCGGTGGTGGAAGCCACTACATCACGGCGTGCATCGTATGCTTTGGTCTGCTTAAGACCATAATTACGCCCCGTACTTGGAATAATCTGCCAAATGCCAGCTGCATTTGCGCCAGACGTCGCGTGGGGGTCAAAAGCGCTCTCCACTATGGGTAGCAGTACTAATTCCATTGGCATGTTACGTTTCTTAACCTGCCCGGCAATCCAGTACATATACGGCTCTGCCCGTAATGTTACATCGTGGAGATAGCTCTTATTTCTAAGGTACTTCTGCTTCTGTTCGCGGATCCGGGTATTCTCCGGTATCCCCATCTTTAGCTCGTCGCCAATGAAGTTCCACAGGTTCTGATCTTGCGCGAGGAATGTTCCATCGTCCATCCATCGCGCCGAGGTCGCTCGACCAGTGTACTTTCCTGCTTCACCTTGACCAGCTGCAGACAGACTCTGCGCATGCTGTTGGATGTTAGCGTCATGCTTTGACGCCTGGCACCCTACAAGCAAGACAGTGGCGAGTAAAATCGCTTTTGCCTTCATGTGTGTGTCAATGGTTGCTTAAAAGACGAGCAAGAATACCGGTACCTGCAATACAACACAACCAGAAAATTCAGAACCTGTCTTTCTTTGCACGCAACCAGGCGAATATCTGCTGTGGCTGTTGCAAGTTTGTTTCTTTAGCTATTACTTCTTTTAAATCAGGATCTTCTGTTCTTAAAAAAACATTAATTTTGCGCTCGTTTTGTAACAAACCAGGCAAAGTTGATTGGTTTTTTGCACGTAACTCATTAACTTTTCGATAATATCGGATTAATGCCCGATCCTCCGGCAAAATGCTTAAGGCAAATTTGATATTTGATTCAGTGTACTCATGTGCACAACAAATTAACGTTTCTGCTGGTAATGAGTTAATTTTTTGAAAAGACTGATACATTTGTTCTGCTGTACCTTCAAAAAGCCTGCCGCAGCCGCCAGAAAACATCGTGTCGCCACAAAAAAGATAAGGAAAACTGAAATAGCACAAATGGCCTAAAGTGTGACCGGGGGAGGCAATAACACTAAATTCATACTTTAAAATATTGATCTTATCTCCTTCGCCGACTACCCGGTTCGTTCCCTTATCTTGTGTCTCTTGCGGGCCGTATACCACAAGGCCGGGGAAGTTTTTGACCAGTTCTTTCACGCCGCCAACGTGGTCGTTGTGGTGGTGAGTAAGCAAAATAGCTTCAGGCTGCCATTGATTCTCAGCGATGGCTTTAAGCACCGGCGCCGCTTCGCCAGGATCGACAATGATACATTTGCCCTGTTCATCGTTGAGAACCCAGATGTAGTTATCCTGGAAGGCGGGAATACTGTTAAGATTCATAATTCAACCTCTCGGCCAAGCGATTAGAAGGTAGTGATGAAACCGGCAAGGATACCTGACAATTTCACTTCACCGCATCATTGGGGACAATTGCCTTGGGGGGAATACTACCGCGAGGCGCTTGAAAACCAGTTGCGTCCGTGGCTAGGCAAAATGTTTGGCTTTCACCTGTTAAAAATAGGCAACCTGAGCGCTGAAATCGATACCAGCGCCTGCGCTATTTCACATCAGGTGAACGTCGCCTTGCAAGGTTCTCAGCTACAGGTTAATGCCGACCCGCTTCATTTGCCCTTTGCGTCGAAGTCTGTTGATGCCTGCCTGCTGGCCCACACGCTCCCATGGAGTCCGGACCCGCATGGTTTGCTGCGTGAGGCCGATCGCGTGTTAATTGACGATGGCTGGCTCATCATCAGCAGCTTTAATCCGGTCAGTTTGCTGGGCTTAGGGAAAACGGTTCCGTTCCTGCGTAAGCGAATCCCTTACAGCAGCCGAATGTTCACGCCGATGCGCCAGTTCGACTGGCTGTCGCTGCTTAATTTCGAAGTCGTCTATCAGCGAGGCTTTCAGGTTTTGCCGTGGCATAAACAAGGCGGGAAAATGTTAAGCACCCATCTTCCGGCTTTAGGGTGCATGCATGTGATTGTGGCGCGCAAACGTACTTTGCCGCTGACGTTAAACCCGATGAAAAACCGCAAAGCTAAATCGCAAATTCGCTCGGCGGTGGGGGCTACTCGTCAGTATCGTGAAGAGATTAAGCCTTCGCATCCGGCAGGTAGCCAACATCCTCAAGAGTAGGATTCGCCGCCGCCTCGCGAGCCAGTTCGTCGCAGCGTTCGTTTTCAGGATGACCGGCGTGGCCTTTAACCCATTCCCAACTGATTTTATGCTCACTAAGGGCGGCGTCCAGGCGCTGCCATAAATCGACATTTTTCACCGGTTTTTTATCTGCGGTTTTCCAGCCGCGTTTTTTCCAGTTGTGGATCCACTGCGTGATCCCCTGACGCACATACTGGCTGTCAGTGCTGAGCACAACGTCGCAAGGCTCGATCAGCGCCTCAAGCGCGGCTATAGCCGCCATCATTTCCATGCGGTTGTTGGTGGTCAGGCGGTAGCCAACGCTGAAGATTTTTTCATGCTGTTTGTACCGTAAAATGGCACCATATCCACCCGGACCGGGATTACCGAGGCAAGATCCATCGGTGAAAATTTCTACCTGTTTACGCATCTCTGGTAGACTTCCTGTGATTAAAAAGCCAAGTCTGACATAAACGAGCGCTATGAGCACAGCTATATGATTTCTACAACCACCAGACAGATAGTCCTCGATACAGAAACCACCGGTATGAACCAAATCGGTGCTCACTACGAAGGCCATCGTATTATTGAAATCGGTGCGGTTGAGGTGATTAACCGACGTCTGACCGGCAATAACTTCCATGTTTACTTAAAGCCCGACAGGCTGGTGGACCCGGAAGCGTTTGGCGTGCATGGAATTGCCGATGAGTTCCTTGCGGATAAGCCGACGTTCGACCAGGTCGCCGATTCGTTTATGGAATACATTCGCGGTGCGGAACTTGTTATCCATAACGCATCGTTTGATATCGGCTTTATGGACTATGAGTTCAGCAAGCTCAAACGCGATATTCCGAAAACCGACACGTTTTGCAAAGTCACCGATAGCCTGGCGCTGGCGCGTAAGATGTTCCCGGGCAAACGCAACAGCCTTGATGCGCTTTGCTCGCGCTACGAAATAGATAACAGCAAACGTACGCTGCACGGGGCATTACTCGATGCCCAGATTCTGGCTGATGTCTATCTGATGATGACAGGCGGCCAGACCTCGCTGAAGTTTTCGATGGAAGGCGACATCCAGCAGAAGCAGGGCGGTGACGGCATTCAGCGCGTAGTGCGCGGCGCTACGGGATTACGCGTAATTCAGGCAAGCGATGAAGAAATTGCAGCGCACGAATCGCGTCTGGATTTAGTGATGAAAAAAGGCGGTAGCTGCCTGTGGCGAGCAGAAAGTTGAGTTAACGGCTTAAAAAACAGCATTCAGATGATTTTTGCGGCAAACGATTAACTTTGTAAGAAAAACCGTTGACGGCATGCAGGGCAATCCGTAATATCCGCTTCGTTCCCGACGGGGGACAATGCGGAGCGGTAGTTCAGTCGGTTAGAATACCTGCCTGTCACGCAGGGGGTCGCGGGTTCGAGTCCCGTCCGTTCCGCCACAATTCAAAAGGCCTGAATCAGCAATGATTCAGGCCTTTGTCGTTTCTGCTTGTGACAAACTACTCTTTCGACACGGCAACCTGCCCGCTATACCCCATTGCTTCACTTTCTTGCTCACCGCGCGCCAGCCAGCGGTAGCAGCCTGCGCTCAGGAATGCCCCAATAAACCAGCTAAAATTCGCTATCTCATGCAGCGAGGGGATAAAGCTAATCGTCAGACAAACCGCGACGGAAGGCGCCAGCGCAATAATGGCTTTTGGGTTAAAGCCGCTTTTGTACCAGTAGCGTCCTTTCGAGGTGTCATCAAATAAATCATCGACATATATTTTGCTGCGCTTAATGACATAGAAATCGGTCAGCAGGATGCCAAACAGCGGCCCGATAAAGGATCCCAGCACATCCAGAGTGTAATGAATAAGCTCAGGTGACTGGAACAGATTCCACGGCGTGAGCAGCACCGAACCCACGGCGGCGATCATCCCGCCGGTACGGAAACTAATTCTCTGCGGTGAACAGTTAGAGAAATCGAAAGCCGGCGAGACAAAGTTCGCGACGATATTAATGCCGATGGTCGCAGTGATCATGGTCAGCAGGCCAATCGCCATCGCGAGGCTATTGCCCACATGGCTCACCGTTTCGATAGGATCGGTAATCATTTTGCCAAACAGCGACTGCGTGCCGGAGACAATCACCACCGTCACAATCGAGAACAGCAGGAAGTTAAACGGCAGCCCCCAGCGGTTACCCCGGCGAATTTCTTTCATACTTTTGCCGTAGCGGGAGAAATCGCCGAAGTTAAGCAGCGGGCCGGAGAAGTAAGAAACCACCAGCGCGGTGGCGGTCAGCATTTGCCATGCCTGTTCGCCGGAAGTGAGCTGCTTGCTGGCAAGGGTAAACGATATGCCGTCAAAACCAGTCTGATACAGAATCCAACCTGCCAGCGCCATCATAACCACGTAAACCGCAGGGCCGGCGATATCAATAAAGCGCTTAATGGCGTTCATACCGTGCCAGAACACCATCGCCTGCAGCACCCACATAATGCCAAAGCAGACCCAGCCCAGATGCGAAAGCCCAAGAAAATGGCCGGAGGTCATCGGCGCAAGCGAGGGCCAGAACTTCAGCATCACCAGCATCAGGGCGTTGGCCGCCAGATAAGTCTGGATACCGTACCAGGCAAAGGCGATAAGGCCGCGAATCACCGCCGGAATGTTGGCGCCGAATACGCCAAATGCCTGGCGGCAGATTACCGCATAGGGCACGCCTGCCATCTGGCTTGGCCTGGCGACCAGATTGGCGCACAGTTGCACGATGCAAATTCCTGCCAGCAAGCAGAGCAGCACCTGCCAGCTCGCCAGTCCCAGCGTGAAAAAGCTTGCGGCAACCACATAGCCGCCCATGCTGTGGACGTCGGACATCCAGAAAGAAAAAATATTGTACCAGGACCAGGTTTGATTGCGGGTCGGCGCCAGATCGTCATTACAAAGACGTGGGCTGTACCCGGCGTTGGCGCTGTCGTTCATGATTGTCGAGTTGTGTTCAATGTTTGGCATGATATCTGCTCCTTAGAAAACAGACGCTGACGGAATGTCTGCAACTTTCGTTGCATGAACCAGGCCAGGTTTTATTTTCGGGCTTTTTAGAAGGAATAGCGCGTTAAAGAAGGACTGTGCCCGCAAAACGTGCATTATTACAGTGCAAATAATTTTGTTTATGCCCAGACGTGGTGCTCCACGACGGGACAAAAGATCGAGGAAAAAGCAGCATGGCGAAACATTTGATTCAGGTGATTAATCCCAATACCAGCGTGGCGATGACCCAGACCATTGCCGAAGCGGCACGCGGCGTGGCCGCGCCGACCAGTGAAATTATCGCCGTTTGCCCGACTCAGGGCGTGGAGTCCATTGAAGGTCATTTTGATGAAGCCATTGCCGCCGTTGGCGTGCTGGAACAAATCAAGCGAGGTAAAGAGCAGGGCGTGAGCGGACATGTGATCGCCTGCTTTGGCGATCCGGGCTTGCTGGCGGCGCGTGAGCTGGCAGGCGGGCCGGTTATCGGCATTGCGGAGGCCGCCATGCATGTCGCCACGCTGGTCGCCACACGTTTCTCCGTCGTCACCACTTTACCGCGCACGGTTATTATCGCCCGCCATCTGTTGCGCCAGTATGGCTTTGAACACCACTGCGCAGCCCTGCATGCGATCGACTTACCGGTGCTGGCTTTAGAAGATGGCACGGGTCTTGCTCAGCAAAAGGTACGCGAGCGTTGTATCCAGGCCATGAAAGAAGATAACAGCGGGGCCATCGTGCTCGGTTGTGGGGGAATGGCTAACCTGGCGCGGGAGCTGACGGCGGAACTGGGTATCCCGGTGATTGATGGCGTCACTGCTGCGGTAAAAATGGTGGAATCCCTTATCGCGCTTGGCCTCGGAACCAGTAAATACGGCGATCTCGCGTATCCGAATAAAAAGCCGCTATCAGGCTGTTTTGACATGCTGAGTTGATATCAGGCTCGGCCCTGAGAAAGGATCGAACCATGCAAGCCGTACCGAAAAAAAAGTATAACTTTACCGAAAACTATCCGCGTGACATGAAAGGCTACGCCGGTAATCCACCACGCGCGCAGTGGCCCGGCAACGCCCGCATCGCCGTGCAGTTTGTTCTTAACTTTGAAGAGGGTGCTGAAAACCATGTGCTGCACGGTGACAGCGGCTCCGAACAGTTTCTTTCCGACATCATCGGCGCTGCAAGCTATCCGGATCGCCATATGTCGATGGATTCCCTTTACGAATATGGCTCTCGCGCCGGATTCTGGCGCATCCACAACGAATTCCAAAAGCGCGGACTGACCATGACGATATTCGGCGTGGCTATGGCGCTGGCGCGCAATCCCGATATCGTCGAGGCTATCAAAGCTGCGGATTATGACGTCGTCAGCCACGGCTGGCGCTGGATTCACTATCAAAACCTGGATGCCGCCACCGAACGCCAGCATATGCATCAGGCCATCGAAATCCTTGAAGATTTGTTCGGCAGCAAACCGCTGGGCTGGTACACGGGGCGCGACAGCCCTAATACCCGCAGGCTGGTGGCTGAAAACGGCGGTTTTCTTTATGACAGCGATTATTACGGTGATGACTTACCTTTCTGGAACGAAGTCACCTGCGAAGACGGTACGATCAAGCCGCATCTCATCGTGCCTTATACGCTGGATGCCAACGACATGCGTTTCGCTACCGCGCAGGGTTTTAACACCGCCGAGCAGTTTTATACCTATCTGAAAGACAGTTTTGATGTGCTGTATGAAGAAGGGGAAACTGCGCCGAAAATGATGTCGATTGGCATGCACTGCCGACTGCTTGGACGTCCGGGTCGTTTTCGCGCCCTGCAGCGTTTTCTGGATTATGTGCAGCAGTTTGATGACGCATGGATTTGCCGTCGGCAGGATATCGCGGAACATTGGGTACGGATGCACCCTTTCAGTCACAGGTAGATTTTGGGAAGATTTGTAGGCCGGATAAGCGCTGCGCCATCCGACATCCTACGGAGAATGATTACCCCATCAAACTCACATGCGCCGCCACGATGCGCCAGCCATAGGGGAATTTCACCCACGTCTGCATCTGGCGGCCGACTCTCTCGCTGCCATCGCGGGTAAACTCGGTGCTCGCCACCGCCATGTCATCGCCGTAGGTGGTGATGGTGGTATTATCCAGCAGCCTCTCCAGCCCCTGTGACGAACGAGTTGTGCGGAAGGCACGAATCTGTTCAATGCCGTAAAGATTCTCCGTCACGCCGTAGCGTACGGTGCGGGCGTCGTCCCAGAAAAGCTCATCCAGCACGGCGATATCATTGCTGATAAGCGCCTGCTCATAGCGATAAAACGCCGCGCGAACCTCGTTAAGAATGGCCGGGCGGTCAATATTGTCACGCATCATTTAATTCACCTTCACATCAACGATTCCCTGCAATTCGAGCAGTCGGGCAGCCTGTAAACAGTGGTCTTCGCGCCACGGGGCGGCGATTAACTGTACGCCAATCGGCAGGCCGCTGGTGGTCGGCAAAGGCACCGTCACCACCGGTAAACCCAGAAATGAGATCGGCTGGGTAAGCATTCCCATACTTGCTTTCACTGGCAGGTCTGTACCGTTGATTTTCATCGTTTGTTGTCCGATAAGCGAAGCGCAGCCTGGGGTTGCGGGTGCGATTAACACATCAAACTGATCAAACAGCGGCAGAGTCTGGTCGCGGAACCACGCGCGGAAACGCTGTGCCTGAGTGTACCATGCCGAGGGGGTCATAGCCCCTGCTAACAGACGCTCGCGAGAATTGAGCTCAAAGCGGCTGGCCTGAGCGCGCAGGGCGGGCAGATAATGATTTCCTCCCTCGGCTGCGGTCAGCAGGAATGCCGCGGAGCGCGCTAATTCCGCTTCCGGCAGCGTAATGCTTTCTTCGGCTTCAAGCGCTCGCGCAGCCGTCGCAACGGCGTTTTTTGCGGCACTATCGCACCATGTTTCAAAAAAGCCGCCGAGCACTGCGCAACGCAATCCACCCGGGTTCGTCAATTTGTTAGCTACCGGTTCCACAGGACGGGCAGACTGAAAACGGTCGGTGTTATCGGCACCCTGAAGCATATCGTACACCAGCGCGAGGTCGTCTGCGCTGCGTGCCAGCGGGCCAATATGATCGAGGCTTGCCACAAACGGCTGGCTGCCGCTGCGTGAAAGACGGCCGAAGGTAGGTTTTAAACCCAGCACGCCGCACAGCGAGGCGGGAACACGAATTGAACCGTTGGTATCGGTGCCCAGCGTAAAATTAACCAGGCCCGCCGCAACGGCCGCTGCCGATCCGCCAGAAGATCCTCCTGCGACTCTGGAAAGATCCCGCGGGTTGCGGGTAGCGCCGTAATAGCTATTTTCCGTAGTGAAACCATAAGCATACGCATCCATATTCAGCGCGCCGGCTAACGTTGCGCCAGCCTTGTTCAACTGGCGAATGGCAAACGCATCCGCTGTGGCTGCCGGAGCGTCACTAAATAATTCCGCTCCGGCGAGCGTGGTCACGCCTTCAATATCAAACAGGTTTTTTACCGCATACGGCACGCCAGCCAGCGGGGGCAGGGTTTCGCCTCCTGAGTGCCGACGGTCAACAGCGGCGGCTTCTTCCTGCATGCGACTGGGCGTCAGTTCAGTAAAAGCATTTATCGACGGGTTCTTCTGCTCAATGTTCCCCAGCGTTTGCCGGGCCAGTTCGCTGGCAGAAAACTCCCCCCTGGCAAGCCCCTGCTGAATCTCACGTATTGAGAGCATTTTCATAGCTTATACACTCCGGCCACTTCCTGACGCTGCGGCAGTTCAAAAGCCAGAAGCGGTTCAGCCATTGCCGCAATACGGGCGAGCTGAATGGCCAGTTCTTTGCGGCGCTCGTCGTCTAAAGGAACGTCGAGCAGTTGTTCCATCAGGCTGATGTATGTCGGCCAGTCGGGGGATTGAGTCATATTTTGCTCCTTAGAAACCTGCGGCGCTGCCGTTGCTGCGGGGATCGTATGCGCCTTCGAGCATACCGTTGGTGTGACGCACAATGGCTCCGGCGTGGCCAACCGCTTCGCTAAAATCGGGCAGCGCTTCGACATCGTGGCCCAGGGCGCGAAGCGTCTCGAAAGTTTGCGGGCTGAATCTGCCTTCCAGCTTCAGGCTGTCGGAAGCCTGGCCCCAGGTTCTGCCGAGCAGCCAGCGCGGCGCGCTCACCGCTTCCTGCAACGGCATACCTTGCACCACGTGCCGGGTGAAAATCGCAGCCTGAGTTTGCGGCTGTCCGTCTCCCCCCATCGAGCCGTAAACCATCGTTCGGCCATCGGCAAGGCGCGCTGCTGCCGGGTTTAGCGTGTGGAAAGGTTGTTTGCCGGGAGCAAGGGCGAGGAGATGCCCGGGATCGAGGCTGAATGCCGCGCCGCGGTTTTGCCACAGCACGCCGCTTTTCGGCAGCACCACGCCGCTGCCAAATTCATGATAAATGCTCTGGATAAAGGATACCGCCAGGCCGCTGTTATCTATAACGCCCATCCATACCGTGTCGCCAGGGCCTTTGCCCGCTCCCCACGCAGCGGCTTGATTATCATCAATTTGTTCAGCCAGCGCCGCGAGGGGGTCCGGCTCTAAAAGGCTCTGCACAGAAGTGGTGATATGACGCGGATCGGTGATGTACCGGTCACGAAGCGCGAAAGCTTTTTTAGTCGCCTCCACGATGCGGTGAACGGTTTGCGCCTCGTCGGCATCCGCCATTGCTAAATTATCGGTAATGCCCAGAATCGCCAGAGAAACCAGCCCTTGAGTCGGCGGCGTCATATTATAAATATCGCCCTGCTGGTGGTTCAGGCGCAGAGGAATACGACGTTTTGCGCGTTGAGCGGCAAGATCCTGGTAGGTTATCGGCATGCCCAGTTCACGCAGCTCTTCCGCCATTAGCGCTGCGAGCGGGCCACGGTAAAAGCTCTCAAGCCCTTCGACGGTGAGACGGGTTAAAGTCTCTGCCAGTTTTGGCTGTGTAAAACGGCTGCCCGCGCGTGGAATTTCTCCACGCGATAAAAAAGTTTCGGCAAAGCCGGGGACGTTCACCAGTTCGTCATATTTGCTGTGCGTGGCGCCGGCCTGCGATTGAGTCACGGGGATGCCGTCGGCGGCGTAGCGAATGGCGTCGGCCAGCAGTCGTGAAAGCGGCAACCGGCCGCCTCCCCACTGCGCGGAGATTTTCAGCGCTTCTTCCCAGCCGCTAAGAGTGCCCGGCACGGTTAATGCAGACTTTGGCCCACGGTGCGGAATCGCCAGCTCTCCGGCATAAAAATCAAGCGTTGCGAGCGAGCCCGCAGCGCCGCTGGCATCAATGGCGATCGGCTCACCTTCCGGCGGAACGATAAGCCAGAATCCATCGCCGCCAATCCCGTTCATATGGGGATAAACCACCGCGATCGTCGCGGCGGCGGCCACCATGGCTTCGATGGCATCGCCGCCGTGCCGTAAGACGGAAAGCGCCGTTTCACTGGCGAGGTGGTGCGGTGTTACCGCCATGCCCGAGGGAGCCATATTGCTTTGCATCATCATTTTTATCTCTTCGGTTCGAGGGCCTGGCGTAAACCTAAGCAAGAGATGTTCCAGGTTGACGAGAATCATTTCTGTGTGTCAGGCTCGAATGAAACAAAAGTTACAGGAGTCATCATGAAGCAGTTAGATGAGAGACTACGCGCCTCTTACGATAGTCTTTCTCCACAGGAACAAAGGGTTGCTGCGTTTATTGTCGATCATTTTGATGACCTGATTAGCTACAACAGCGCTGAGCTGGCGCGTCTTTCGGGTGTGTCTAAAGCCACGGTAAGCCGCCTGTTCAAACGGCTGGGCTACGATCGTTACAAAGACATGCGTGATGAGCTGCGTACCCTGCGTCAGAGCGGCATGCCGTTGACGGAAAATCGCCATGCGGTGCAGGGCAATACGTTGTTGGCGCGCCATTATAAGCAGGAAATGGCCAATTTAACTCAATGGGTAAATGCGCTGGATGCACAGCAGTTCGCTGCCACCGTTTCGTCGCTGGTGAAAGCAAAACGCATATTTATTATTGGCTTGCGAAATTCCTGGCCGGTGGCGATGCACCTGCGTCAGCAACTTTTGCAAAGCCGTAGCGATGTGTATCTGCTGCCGCAGCCGGGCCAGACGCTGGCGGAAGAACTGGTGGATATCAGCGAGCAGGATTGCGTCGTGGCCATCGCGTTTCGCCGTCGTCCGCGCATCATCAAGCCGCTGCTGGCAAATCTGCATGCGCGCGGCATTCCGCTGCTGGTGATGAGCGAGACTCAGGCGTCGGGCCTGGCGTCGCAATGCAGTTGGCACCTGGCCGCGCCGCTGGAAAGCGTCTCGGCCTTTGACAGCTACAGCAGCGCGATGAGCCTGGTTAATTTGCTGGCTAACGCGGTCCTGCATGAAGCGCTGACTACCGGTCGGCAACGTATCCACCACATCGCTGAACTGTATTCCGAGCTTGATGAATTAGAGCAGCGCTAGCGCACCTTTTTGGTGCGATTGCACACCGCAGGTGA
Organism: Dryocola boscaweniae; assembly: GCF_025215095.1. GTDB lineage: Bacteria > Pseudomonadota > Gammaproteobacteria > Enterobacterales > Enterobacteriaceae > Dryocola > Dryocola boscaweniae. The sequence continues at coordinate 18,057 of NZ_JALHAP010000071.1, forward strand.
ACCATTCTGGTTCATTGCAACCCGGGCTTTGGCGCATGCCGTCAAAGCTTATCCGGCCTGAGACGCTTATTTTTAAGGTTGGTTAACTTCTTTCTTCTCATGGCACATTAGTTGCAAAACCATTTATAAAGAATCTTTTGTTTCACGCAGAGTAAAAGGAACGGCCATGTTCGACATTCAGGATTATTCACAGATTAACCCGCCGCACCGCCTGTTAATGGGGCCGGGGCCGATTAACGCCGATCCGCGCGTGCTGCGCGCCATGGCCAGCCAGCTAATCGGTCAATACGACCCGGTCATGACGGGCTATATGAATGAAGTGATGGCGTTGTACCGCGAAGTATTCCGCACGCAAAACCGTTGGACCATGCTGGTGGACGGTACTTCTCGCGCGGGTATCGAAGCCATTTTGCTGTCTGCTATTCGTCCTGGGGACAAAGTTCTGGTGCCGGTTTTTGGTCGTTTCGGTCATCTGCTGTGCGAGATAGCTCGTCGTTGCCGGGCCGAGGTGCACACCATTGAAGTGCCGTGGGGGAAAGTCTTTACGCCGGATCAAATTGAAGATGCGATTAAATCCATTAAACCGCGTCTGCTGCTGACGGTGCAGGGCGATACTTCAACGACTATGCTGCAACCGCTGGCGGAGCTGGGCGACATTTGCCGTCGCCACGACGTGTTGTTTTACACCGATGCCACAGCCTCGTTTGGCGGCAACGCGCTGGAAACCGACGCCTGGGGGCTGGACGCGGTTTCCGCCGGGTTACAAAAATGTCTTGGCGGCCCGTCCGGCAGCTCGCCAGTCACGCTCAGTCCGAAAATGGAAGAGGTCATTCGCCGCCGAAAATGCGTGGAAGAGGGCATCCGTACCGCGTCGCATCAGGATGGCGACGACGAAATGATCTATTCCAACTATTTCGATCTCGGCATGGTGATGGATTACTGGGGGCCGGAGCGGCTGAATCATCATACCGAAGCCACCAGCATGCTATTCGCCGCCCGTGAATGCGCGCGCGTGATCCTGGAAGAAGGGCTGGAAAAGGGCATCGCTCGTCATGAATTACACGGCCGGGCGATGGTTACAGGCATTCAGGGCATGGGGCTGGAAACCTTCGGCGACCTGCAACATAAAATGAATAACGTGCTTGGCGTGGTGATCCCATCTGCGGTGCAGGGCGAAGAGGTTCGCAAGCTGCTGCTGGAGGATTTCCATATCGAAATCGGCACCTCCTTTGGTCCGCTGCAGGGCAAAATATGGCGCATTGGCACCATGGGATATAACGCCCGTAAAGACTGCGTGTTGCAAACGCTGACCGCGCTTGAAGCGGTGCTGAACCGTCTCGGGTTTAAAACGACTCAGGGCGCAGCGATGCAGGCGGCGTGGGACGTTTATGCAAAAGGAAACCGCTGATGGCCAAACTTGTGATGAACGAAGGCGAGGCGGCGAAAGCGGCCAGGCGCGTGTTGCAACGAGCTGATGAGCTGGCAGCGATAAGCGAAACGCCAGGTGCTTTGACGCGTGTTTATCTCTCGCCTGAACATTTACGCGCTAACCATCTGGTCGCAGGCTGGATGGAGCAAATCGGCATGACCACCTGGCAGGATGCCGTGGGCAATATCTGCGGCCGCTATGAAGGGCTAAACGAAGGCGCGCCCGCCATTTTGCTTGGCTCACACCTTGATACCGTGCGTAACGCCGGACGCTACGACGGCATGTTAGGCGTGCTAAGCGCGCTCGAGGTCGTTGCCTTTCTTTATCAGCACGACATACAACTGGACCAGGCCATTGAAATCATCGGTTTTGGCGATGAAGAGGGCACCCGTTTTGGCATCACGTTATTGGGCAGCCGGGGAGTGACCGGCACCTGGCCGGAACACTGGCTTGCCTGTGAAGATGCCGCTGGCGTCAGCGTGGCGCAGGCGCTGGTCAACGCAGGCCTGGACCCTGCGCGTATCGGTCATGCAGCCCGCCAGCCGGAGGAATTCAGCGCTTACCTGGAGCTGCATATCGAGCAGGGGCCGGTGCTGGAACAGGAAGAGCTTGCGCTCGGCGTTGTGACAGCCATTAACGGCGCTCGCCGCTTGAATTGCCGGTTTACCGGTGAAGCCGGGCACGCCGGAACGGTGCCGATGTCGATTCGTAAAGATGCGCTGGCAGCATCCGCGGAATGGATGATTTTTATTGAGAACACCACGCGTGCGCATGGCCCGAATCTGGTCGCGACCGTTGGTACGCTGCAATGCGCGCCGGGCGCGGTAAACGTTATTCCGGGCGACGTGCATCTTACGCTGGATATCCGCAGCCCAGAGGACGCCAGTCTTGAAGTCCTGCTCGGCCAACTGCTGCGGGAAGGTGAACAGATAGCGGCGCGTCGCGGGATAGCATTTAGCGCCGAAACCTACTATTCCATTCCAGCCACGCCTTGCGATACTGCTTTGCAAAGAGAGTTAGGCACATCGGTCAATGAAGTGCAGGGAAGGTGCCTGTCGCTGCCGAGCGGCGCCGGGCATGACGCTATCGCCATTGCGGAACGCTGGCCGGTGGGCATGCTTTTTGTGCGCTGCGATCGCGGCGTCAGCCATCATCCGGCTGAGTCTGTTATCGAAGAGGACGTGACGCTCGCCGTGCAGGCTTATACGCAAGCGGTTGTTCGTCTGGCTCAGACGCCGCTCCGGGCATTTAATCTCGCCGAGGAAGCCGATGCGCTTAACCTCATTAGCCCATGCGTCGCCCTGCCGGAATGGACAAAAAACGTGGTGGCGCAAAGGCCTTATGATTCGCTCAGGGCGCTGACGGAAAGCGCGGCACAGCTCACCCAGGCCTGGAATCGAAACGATCTTCTGCTGGCGCTTTCCACGCATCCGCGCATTGGCGAAAAGGCGCAGGGCAGCAGCAAAGAAGCCGTGCTTTCTCAGGGCGAACAATCAGCGGTGAATACCCGAAACAGCGCGTTAAGTCTCGCGCTTGTTCAGGGAAATGCTGAATACGAAGCGCGTTTTGGACACGTTTTTCTCATTCGCGCCAAAGGACGCAGCGGAGAAGAGATTCTCGCAGAGCTGCAACGCCGTCTGCATAACTCACCTGCTAAGGAAGAAGCCGAGGCGCTCGAACAGTTGCGCCAGATTACTTTGCTACGTCTTGAAGGAGTGTTCGCCTGATGAGCCAGCTCAGTACCCACGTGTTAGATACCGCGCTCGGCAAACCCGCCGCGGGCGTCGCCATTCGTCTTGAATACCAGTTTGCCGACGGCTGGGAAATCATTGGCGAAGGGGAAACCGATGCCGACGGGCGTTTAAAAAATTTCGTTCCCGTTTCTCTTAAAGCCGGGCGCTATCGTCTGACGGCAGAAATTGGCCTTTATTTTGCGGCCACGCAGCGCGAAACGCTTTATCCCACGGCGCAGATCGATTTTGCGATTCCGGCAAGCGGCGATCATTACCATCTGCCGTTCCTTATTTCTCCCTGGTCGTGGTCTACCTACCGCGGCAGTTGAATCCACTGATAAACGGAAGGGCAGCATGAAACAGAACAATAGCGCCTGCGCGCGCCCGGAAGACCAGCGTTACCCGGCGGTGAAAACATTTGCCTGGGGGCTACAACACGTATTGACGATGTACGGCGGGATCATCGCCCCGCCGTTAATTATCGGCAGCGCGGCGGGACTGGGCGCGGCTGATATCGGCCTGCTGGTGACCGCCGCCTTATTTATCAGCGGCCTGTCGACCCTGCTCCAGTCCCTTGGCGTTCCCTTTTTTGGCTCGCGTTTGCCGCTGGTGCAGGGCGTGTCTTTTGCAGGCGTGGCAACAATGGTCACGCTTGCTACCGGCGGCGGGCTGCCGGTGGTGTTTGGCGCGGTTATCGCCTCATCCCTGCTTGGCCTGCTTATTACGCCATTTTTCGCCCAGATTATTCGCTTTTTCCCGCCGGTGGTGACCGGCTGCGTTATCACCGTTATCGGCCTATCGTTGATGCCGGTGGCCGCGCGCTGGGCTATGGGCGGTAATATAAAGGCATCCGACTGGGGTTCTCCTTCGAATATTGGGCTTGCGGCATTCACGCTGGGGGTGATTTTGCTGCTTAACCGCATGGGGCGCGGCAGCGTTACGCGAATCGCCGTGCTCGCGGCGATGGTTATCGGCACGCTTGCGGCGGTGGCGGCCGGGAAGGCGAATTTCAGCGGCGTGTTCGATGGCGACTGGGTGGCTATGCCAACGCTCTTTGCTTTTGGCGCGCCCGTTTTTGACGGCGCGGCGATCCTCTCAATGTTTTTGATAGTCCTGGTGCTGCTTACCGAAACCACCGCCGGGCTGATGGCGATTGGCGAAATCGTCGGTACCGACGTCAACGGCAAGCGCATTGCTAACGGCTTACGCGCCGATATGTTGACCAGCGCAATCGCCCCGGTATTTAACTCCTTTCCCCAAAGCGCCTTCGCGCAGAATATCGGCCTGGTCGCGATAACCAGCATTAAAAGCCGCTTTGTTGTCAGCGCGGGCGGGTTAATTCTGGTGGCGCTCGGATTGTTGCCGGTGCTGGGGCGTATTATTGCCTGCATACCGATGCCGGTGCTGGGCGGCGCGGGCGTGGTGCTGTTTGGTTCCGTAGCGGCAAGCGGCATTCGCACGCTGGCGAAGGTGGACTACAAAGAGAATATGAATCTGGTGGTGGTGGCGACGGCGCTGGCGTTTGGCATGATCCCGATTGTGATGCCAACGTTTTACGATCGATTCCCCGACTGGGTTCACACTTTGTTGCATTCCGGCATCAGCGCCACCTGTCTGGTCGCTTTTCTGCTGAATATTCTGTTCAACACCCGTTTGTTGTCTTCGCGCCGCCGCGTGCCGGAGGTTTCCTGAGCTTTTCTCTCCCCCTCGGGGGAGAATTTTTTATAGGCTAAAGGGGTCCGCATCCTGCCATGCCGGGAATTTCTCCCGGTATTCCTGCAGGGCGATTAACGATAAATCTGCATCCAGGCGAGTGGCCTGGTGCGCCTGCGCATCCGCCAGAATCTCCCCTTGCGGGCTGATAATTTTACTGTCGCCGCGATAGTGATGCCCGTTGCCGTCTGTGCCGACGCGGTTACAGCCCGCGACGTACGCCTGGTTTTCAATGGCGCGGGCAACCAGCAGGCTTTGCCAGTGAAGCGAGCGCGGCGCAGGCCAGTTGGCGACATACAGCGCCAAATCGTAATCGTTACGGTTGCGCGACCATACCGGGAAACGCAGGTCGTAGCAGACCAGGGGCAAAATTCGCCAGCCGCGCCATTCAACGATGACGCGCTCTTCTCCTGCCTGGTAATGATGATGTTCATCCGCCATGCGAAACAGATGACGCTTATCGTAGAAATGCACTTTGCCGTCCGGCTGCACCAGCAGGAAACGATTCACAGGCCCACGCTCGGTTTGCAGCGCAGCGCTGCCGGCAATCATCGCCTGCGTCTGCTGCGCCTTGAACTGCATCCAGTCGATGACTTCCTCTTCTGCCAACGACTGCTTTGCTGCCTCCATCGCAAAACCGGTGGTGAACATCTCAGGCAAAATAATCAGATCGCGACCGTGTATGCCATCAAGCAGTACATCAAAATGGCGCAGGTTTGCTGCGCCATCCATCCAGACCAGCGGCTGTTGCAGAAGGGAAATTTTTAAACCAGACACAATCATGGACCCCATGAATAACAGTATTTCTTTCACTGTAGCATGAGTTTGCGGGCTTTTGTTGGGCAATAAAAAACCCCGCCAGGCGGGGTCTGGAATGGCTAACAAAGAAGGGAAAAGTACGCTTTTCCCTTCTTATTTTTGCAAAAGCTTATGCGGCTTCAACCTTGCGGTGTTTTTCCGGCAGCTTTACCGGCTGGGTTGCCAGCGCCTCCGGTTCAAACTCGTCAACGTTGATGCTGCGCAGGCGGCTTGCTTCGGCTTTGGTAAGAATGGCGGCTTCTTCGGCATTGATTTTCCCTTCCGCCAGCCACTGTTTCGCCTGTTCATCCAGACGCGTGAACGGCAGATTATGACCAATTTCTTTGCAGATGCGCAGATGGATTGGCTCAGCGGCCATCACGTCCAGCAGCGCCTGCTCCAGCAGACCCGCCGGGTTAAACTCGCCTGGCGTGAGGTACTGGCCGCGGCCAATGCGTGAGCGCGTCGCCGACGGCACCTGCATGATTTTCGCCAGTTTATGATCCAGTTTGTCAGAAGGCGCATCGTAACGGCGGCCAAGCGGGAAAATGGCCAGGCGCAACGCACCTGCTACAAAGCCATTCGGGAAGTTACGCAGTAAATCGTCAATCGCCTGCTCGGCCTGGAAGAGCGCATCCTGCACGCCCCAATGCACCAGCGGCAGATCCGCCTCGTTACGTCCTTCATCTTCGTAGCGTTTGAGCACCGCGGAGGCAAGATATAGCTGGCTCAGCACGTCGCCAAGACGAGCGGAGATACGCTCGCGACGTTTCAGGCTGCCGCCCAGCACCGCCATGGAAACATCGGACAGCAGCGCCAGGTTTGCGCTCAGACGGTTCAGATGCTGGTAGTAACGTCTGGTGGCGTCACGGGTTGGCGTGGCGCTGGTTAAGCCGTTGGTCAGGCCCAGCCACAGGCTGCGCATTTTATTGCTGCCGACGTGCCCGATATGCCTGAACAGCAGCTTATCGAAAGCATCCACGTCGTTATTTTGCGCCGCAGCCATCTCTTCCAGAACATAAGGATGGCAACGAATCGCCCCCTGGCCGAAGATTATCATGCTGCGGGTCAGGATGTTCGCCCCTTCAACCGTGATGGCGATAGGCGCGCCCTGGTAAGCGCGAGCCACAAAGTTAGACTCGCCAAGCATGATGCCTTTACCGCCGACGATGTCCATTGCGTCCAGGATGGCGCGCTGGCCGCGGTGGGTACAGTGATATTTCACAATCGCTGACAGCACCGCCGGTTTTTCGCCGAGCACGATACCGTAAGTAATCAGTGACGCAGCGGCATCCATGACATAAGCATTACCCGCAATACGCGCCAGCGGTTCTTCAATCCCTTCCATCTTACCGATAGAAATTCTGAACTGACGGCGAATATGGGCATAAGCGCCGGTTGCCATTGCAATAGATTTCAGGCTGCCCGTTGAGTTAGACGGCAGTGTAATGCCGCGTCCTACGGACAGACATTCCACCAGCATGCGCCAGCCCTGACCGGCCATTTTCGGGCCGCCGATGATGTAGTCGATTGGGACGAAAATATCTTTACCGCGCGTCGGGCCGTTCTGGAATGGAACGTTCAGCGGGAAGTGGCGTTTGCCGATTTCGACGCCCGGCGTGTGCGTTGGGATCAGCGCGCAGGTGATGCCGAGATCTTCTTCGTCACCGAGCAGATGGTCCGGGTCAGACAGTTTGAACGCCAGGCCAAGAACGGTGGCGATAGGGGCAAGCGTGATGTAACGCTTGTTCCAGGTCAGGCGCATGCCCAGCACCTGCTGACCCTGCCATTCGCCCATGCAAACCACGCCGATATCGGGAATTGCGCCCGCGTCAGAGCCGGCTTCCGGGCTGGTCAGCGCGAAGCAAGGGATCTCCTGTCCGCGAGCCAGGCGCGGCAAATAGTGATCTTTTTGCTCGTCGGTGCCGTAATGCTGGAGTAGTTCGCCCGGGCCTAATGAGTTAGGCACGCCGACGGTAATCGCCAGAATGCCGGAAACGCCAGAGAGTTTTTGCAGTACGCGAGCCTGGGCGTAAGCCGAGAACTCCAGTCCGCCGTACTCTTTCTTAATGATCATCGCAAAGAAGCGATGTTCTTTCAGATAGGCCCACAGCTCCGGCGGCAGATCGGCCAGCTCATGGGTTATCTGATAATCATTCGCCATGCGGCAGGCTTCTTCAACCGGGCCGTCAATAAAAGCTTGTTCTTCAGCGCTCAGCTTAGGTTGCGGATAATTATGCAGTTTTTCCCAGTCAGGCTTACCGCGGAACAGATCGCCTTCCCACCAGGTGGTGCCTGCTTCAATCGCCTCTTTTTCAGTGCGCGACATCGGCGGCATCACTTTACGGAAGCTTTTAAACACCGGCGCGGAAATCAGCGATTTACGCATCGGCGGGAAGACAAACGGCACCAGAATGATGGCCAGGGGGACAAGTACCCAGATAGACCAGATACCGGCAAAACCTAACGCTGCCGTCCACGCCAGGAGAATCGCGCTGCTGAGCAGCAAATTGACCTGGTGATAAAACAGCACGCCGAGCAGAATAACGGTTGCAACAACACTCAAAATCAACATAAAGAAAGCTCCCTTGCTTGTAGGAGGTCTGACCACTTGTGATGTATTGGTTTTAGTGTATGCGTTGTTTTTTAGCAATGTGTTTACAAAATAATTACAACCTCGCTCACATTGTTGCCGCACGTATGCATAAAAGCATCAGGTGATGGCGCTTCTCGCGCTATCCGGTAAACTGCTGGGGTTTACTCAATCAATAAATGCTGAAGGACATCCTCATGTACCAGGATCTTATTCGTAACGAATTGAATGAAGCCGCCGAGACGCTGGCTAACTTCCTGAAAGATGACGCTAATATCCACGCGGTTCAGCGTGCGGCCGTGCTGCTGGCGGATAGCTTTAAAGCAGGCGGCAAAGTGCTTTCTTGCGGCAACGGCGGCTCCCACTGCGACGCGATGCATTTCGCTGAAGAGCTGACGGGCCGCTATCGCGAAAACCGCCCGGGCTACCCGGCCATTGCGATTTCAGACGTAAGCCACATTTCCTGCGTGAGTAACGATTTCGGCTATGACTACATCTTCTCTCGCTATATCGAAGCGGTAGGGCGTGAAGGCGATGTGCTGCTGGGGATTTCCACTTCCGGGAATTCTGGTAACGTAATTAAAGCCATCGAAGCCGCGCGTGCTAAAGGCATGAAAGTCATTACGCTTACCGGTAAAGACGGCGGCAAAATGGCGGGCACGGCGGATATCGAAATTCGCGTGCCGCACTTCGGCTACGCCGATCGCATTCAGGAAATCCACATCAAAGTGATTCATATCCTGATTCAGCTAATCGAAAAAGAGATGGTTAAGGCTTAAGGCGTTGACGCTTCGCTATCGTGGCCGTAGGGCGGATAAGCGAAGCGTCATCCGCCGGTAATTTGGGGGAGTTAAAAATGTGCGAATTGCTCGGGATGAGCGCCAACGTACCAACGGATATCTGCTTTAGTTTTACCGGTCTGGTGCAGCGTGGCGGTGGAACAGGACCCCATAAAGATGGCTGGGGCATCACCTTCTATGAAGGTAAAGGCTGTCGCACGTTCAAAGACCCCCAGCCAAGCTTCAACTCTCCGATTGCCCGACTGGTGCAGGATTATCCCATAAAATCCTGCTCCGTCGTTGCGCACATTCGTCAGGCTAACCGCGGCAAAGTCGCGCTGGAAAATACCCACCCCTTTACCCGCGAGCTATGGGGCCGTAACTGGACCTATGCCCACAACGGCCAGCTAAAAGGCCATCGCCAGCTTGATACCGGGCCGTTTCGTTCGATTGGCGAAACCGACAGCGAACAGGCGTTTTGCTGGTTGCTGCATAAGCTGACGCAGCGCTATCCGCGTACGCCCGGCAATATGCAGGCGGTTTTCCGCTACATCACCGAGCTTGCGGCCCAACTGCGCGAAAAAGGCGTCTTTAATATGCTGCTGTCGGATGGGCGCTACGTAATGGCGTTTTGCTCCACCAATCTTTACTGGATAACCCGTCGGGCTCCGTTTGGCGTGGCAAAACTGTTGGATCAAGATGTGGAAATCGACTTTCAGGAAGAGACCACACCGAACGATGTGGTGTCCGTTATTGCGACGCAGCCGCTGACCGGCAACGAAACCTGGCACAAAATTGCGCCAGGCGAGTCGGTACTATTTTGCCTCGGTGAGCGTATAGTTTGAGGCTAGCTGCGGTTGCGCCGTTGGCGTGACCGGCTTGCTAATCACGTAATTACCGCTGATAACAGACACGCCCGGCGGCTGATGATTCGCCATAAAATAGTCATAGCCGGGTTTAAGCTGTTTCCAGAAATTGATGTAGTAAGAGTATTTGTGGCGCTGCATATTCGCATCCGTCATGCGGAACGGATAAATGCTCACCTGAACCTTTGGCTGTCCAAACACCAGCGCGCCGGTCACAAACTGGAAAATCTCATCAATGCCGCTGTCGGTCATGGCGTAACAGCCAACGGACACGCAGGCCCCGTGAATCATCAAATACTGACCCTGATAGCCATGAGAACGATCGAATTCGTTCGGGAAGCCGATATTAATCGCTTTATAGAAGCGGCTGTCAGGCTTTAGCTGGCTACGTTCCACGCTGTAAAACCCTTCAGGACTTTTAAAGTCGCCCTGACGCTGTTTCGGGCCCAGACCGCCGGAATAATTACAGATACGGTAACTGTCGAGCAGTTGATATTGTTCGCCCAGTTTGACGTACAGCTCAAGGGTACGCTCTTCTTTAAATATCTGAATATAAACGGGGGAACCCATCAACTGCTGCTTGAATTCTTTGCTGACTGGCGCGGGCGTTGCGTTGCCATTAAGTAAGCTGGCAAACGACATGAACGGCATCGAGAGCATCGCAATAATGAGTGCGATCTTAGACATACTGCTTGATTCCTTGATAAACCTGTAACCAAATGCCAGGACGGCAAAAGAGACCCGCAATCAGACTAGTCTGTATTCGGTGCGCTCACATTATCACCATCAATAAATTTCGCAAGCGCAGACTGATGAGTTTCCAAAAAATGGATATTAACGAAATCATCAATAAAGCGAAAGAGTTGCTGTTTTTGCGTAATAGCTCGCATTGCCGAGGTTAACTTCGCGGATTTCTCCCCCTTCCGGCCGTCAATAATGCTAAAATCCTGGCCGAATGATGACCCGCGGATAAGAAAGGACGCTTTCCCTAAGTCAGTTTACCTGGAACCATCAGGCGACTTAACCCACCAGGCGTGACGAACGGATGCACAACCTCTCTTTCTTACCTGCCAGGCGTGTCGTTGCGGTTGAACATTGGCTCAGCCCGTTCGTTGTCGGCTAGCGTTTTTGTCGGTTTTTATTAGCCTATTTTATGCGTGATAACCTTATGATAAAAATCAGAAAAGGTCTTGATTTGCCTATTGCCGGTTTGCCCGAGCAGCAAATTTATGATGGCCCAGCACTACCTCAGGTGGCTTTGCTCGGAGAAGAGTACGTCGGCATGCGTCCTTCTATGTTGGTAAAAGAGGGCGATAGCGTACTAAAAGGGCAGCCCCTTTTTGAAGATAAGAGAAATCCGGGCGTGATGTTTACCGCTCCGGCCAGCGGGACCGTCATCGCCGTCAATCGCGGCGAACGTCGCGTGCTGCAGTCCGTCGTTATTGACGTACATGGTGACGAAGCGGTTGTTTTTGAACGCCACGCTCCTGAATCCTTAGCCTCGCTGCCGCGTGAGATTGTCCAGGCCCAACTGCTTTCATCCGGTCTCTGGACTGCGCTGCGTACGCGTCCCTTTAGCAAAACGCCGCAGCCGGGTACAGTGCCGGCCGCCATTTTCGTTACCGCTATGGACACCAATCCTCTGGCGGCGGACCCGCAGCCGATAATCCTCGCGCATCGCCAGATGTTCGATGCCGGTCTGACGTTATTATCGCGTCTGACAGAAGGCAGAATTCATGTCTGCCAGGCAAGCGGCGGCAAGCTGGGCGGACACCCTGTCGGGCAAATTACCTTTAATGAATTCGCCGGGCCGCATCCAGCAGGGTTGGCGGGTACTCACATTCATTTCCTCGAACCGGTCAGCCTGCAAAAGCAGGTGTGGCATCTGAATTACCAGGATGTCATTGCCATCGGCAAATTATTTATTGAAGGAGAACTGTGGGCTGAGCGAGTGATCTCCCTGGCCGGCCCGCAGGTTAAAAACCCCCGTTTGATTCGCACACGCCTGGGCGCTTCTGTTGATGCGCTGACGCAGAATGAATTACTGGAAGGCGAAAATCGTATTATTTCCGGTTCTGTGCTCAGCGGCGTACAGGCTACCGGCACGCGTGCCTGGCTTGGGCGTTTTCATTTGCAGATAACGGCCCTAAAAGAAGGACGCGAGAAAGAGCTGTTTGGCTGGGTGATGCCAGGCGCTGATAAATTCTCAATTACGCGCACTACGCTCGGTCACTTCCTGAAACGCAAACTGTTTAACTTCTCCACCGACACCAACGGCGGCGAGCGGGCTATGGTTCCAATCGGCAACTACGAACGCGTCATGCCGCTGGATATCCTGCCAACCATGCTGTTGCGCGATTTGCTGGCGGGAGACACCGACAGCGCGCAGGCGCTGGGCTGTCTGGAACTGGATGAAGAAGATCTGGCGCTTTGTACCTATGTTTGCCCGGGGAAATACGAATACGGCCCGGTGCTACGCGAAGTGTTAACTCGCATTGAGCAGGAAGGATAACTCATGGGCCTGAAGCACTTATTTGAAAAAATAGAGCCGCACTTTACTAAAGGCGGCAAATTAGAAAAGTACTATCCGCTGTATGAAGCCACGGTTACGGTGTTCTATACGCCAGGCTTGGTTACGCCCGGCGCGTCTCACGTGCGTGACGCCATCGATCTGAAACGCATGATGATCCTGGTGTGGTTCGCCGTCTTCCCGGCAATGTTCTGGGGCATGTATAACGTCGGGCTGCAAACCATTCCTGCATTGCACAAGCTCTACGGGCCTGAACAGTTGCAGCAGGTTATTGCGGCTGACTGGCATTATGCCGTTGCGCAATGGCTGGGCGTCAGCTTCACACCGGACGCGGGCTGGCTAAGCATGATGACGCTGGGCGCGGTTTTCTTCCTGCCAATTTATATCACCGTCTTTCTGGTGGGCGGATTCTGGGAAGTGCTGTTTTCCATCATTCGCAAACATGAAATCAACGAAGGCTTCTTTGTTACCTCTATCCTGTTTGCGCTGGTAGTGCCGCCAACCTTGCCGCTCTGGCAGGCTGCGCTGGGGATTAGCTTTGGCGTTGTTATCGCTAAAGAGATCTTCGGCGGAACAGGACGCAACTTCCTTAATCCAGCGCTTGCCGGGCGTGCGTTTCTCTTCTTTGCTTATCCTGCACAAATCTCGGGCGACCTGGTGTGGACTGCGGCAGACGGCTTTTCCGGCGCAACGCCGCTTTCACAGTGGTCGCATGGCGGCGGTGAGGCTGTCGTTAATGTGGTAACCGGCCAGCCGGTCACCTGGATGGACGCGTTCCTCGGCAACATTCCTGGCTCAATCGGCGAAGTTTCTACGCTGATGATCCTGATTGGCGGCGCTATTATTCTGTTTGGCCGTGTCGCCTCCTGGCGAATTGTCGCAGGGGTCATGATCGGCATGATTGCCACCGCCACCTTGTTTAACTTTATCGGCTCAGAGACCAACCCGCTATTCGCCATGCCGTGGTACTGGCATCTGGTGCTGGGCGGATTTGCGTTCGGCATGATGTTTATGGCTACCGACCCGGTTTCCGCTTCCTTTACCAATAAAGGCAAGTTGTGGTACGGCGTGCTTATCGGCGTGATGTGCGTGCTGATTCGGGTGGCTAACCCGGCCTATCCAGAAGGGATGATGCTGGCGATCCTGTTCGCCAACCTCTTTGCGCCGCTGTTCGATTACGTGGTGGTGCAGGCCAATATCAAGCGGAGGAAATCGCGTGGCTGACGTAAAAAGTAACGATAGCATCGGCAGAACGCTGTTGGTGGTGCTGGTGCTTTGCCTGGTGTGTTCCATCGTTGTGGCAGGTTCCGCCGTAGGCCTGAAGTCGCGCCAGCAGGAGCAAAAGGCGCTCGATAAGCAGCGCAATATTCTGGACGTTGCCGGTCTGGCAACGCCGAAGATGAGCGGTGAAGAGGTAAAATCAATCTTTGAATCGCGCATCACCCCGCGCCTGCTGAATTTAAAAACGGGCGAAATGCTCGATAAAGATCCGGCCAAATTTGATCATGCCGCCGCGCTGCGCGACCCGGAGCAAAGCGTCGCTCTGTCGCCTGGCGAAGACCGCGCCGGCATTAAACGCCGCACCAATATCGTAGAAATCTATCTGGTGCGCGATGAGCAAAATAAAGTGCAGGAAATCGTGTTGCCGGTTTATGGCAACGGCCTGTGGTCGATGATGTACGCCTTTGTTGCGCTGCAAACCGATGGGCGCACCGTAAAGGGCATCACTTATTACGACCAGGGCGAGACCCCGGGGCTGGGCGGAGAAATTGAAAATCCGAACTGGCGTGCAAAGTGGATCGGCAAGAAATTGCTTGATGACAACGGCCAGCCGGCGCTGCGAGTGGTAAAAGGCGGCGCGCGTCAGGACGATCAATATGGCGTAGATGGTTTGTCGGGCGCGACGCTTACGGCAACCGGAGTACAACACACTTTCGATTTCTGGATGGGCGAGCTGGGTTTTGGCCCATTCCTGAAACAGGTTCGTGAAGGAGCGCTTAGCAATGGCTGATATGTCAGGCATGAAAGAAGTTAAGCGGGTACTGGTTAGCCCGCTGGTGGATAACAACCCCATCGCCCTGCAAATTCTCGGAGTTTGCTCGGCGCTGGCGGTCACCACCAAACTGGAAACGGCATTCGTGATGACGATAGCCGTGACGGTAGTCACCGCGTTCTCCAGCATGTTTATCTCAATGATCCGCAACTACATACCAAACAGCGTGCGTATCATCGTGCAGATGGCGATCATCGCGTCTCTGGTTATCGTGGTCGATCAGATCCTGCGTGCTTATGCGTATGAGATCTCAAAGCAGCTTTCCGTATTTGTCGGGTTGATCATTACCAACTGCATCGTCATGGGGCGCGCTGAAGCCTACGCCATGAAAGCGCCGCCGCTGGCGAGCTTTATGGACGGCATCGGCAACGGCCTGGGCTATGGCGTGATCCTGCTGCTGGTTGGTTTTATCCGCGAGCTTATCGGCAGCGGCAAACTGTTTGGCGTCACCGTTCTGGAAACCGTGCAAAACGGCGGTTGGTATCAGCCAAATGGCTTGTTCCTGCTGGCCCCAAGCGCGTTCTTTATTATCGGATTGTTGATTTGGGCGCTGCGTACGTGGAAGCCGGCTCAACAGGAAAAGGATTAACAGACGATGGAACATATGATTAGTCTGTTTGTGCGAGCGGTGTTTGTTGAAAACATGGCGCTCGCCTTCTTCCTCGGCATGTGTACTTTCCTTGCCGTGTCGAAGAAAGTCTCCACGGCATTTGGTCTGGGCGTGGCCGTTACGGTCGTCCTCGGGATTTCAGTTCCGGCCAACAACCTGGTTTATAACCTGGTATTGCGCGACGGCGCGCTGGTGGAAGGGGTGGATCTTAGCTTCCTGAACTTCATCACCTTCATTGGCGTAATCGCCGCCCTGGTGCAAATCCTGGAAATGATCCTCGATCGTTTCTTCCCGGCGCTCTACAACGCGCTGGGCATCTTCCTGCCCTTGATTACCGTTAACTGCGCCATTTTTGGCGGCGTGTCGTTTATGGTGCAGCGCGACTACGGCTTTGGTGAATCCATCGTCTATGGTTTCGGCTCCGGCATGGGCTGGATGCTGGCGATTGTCGCTATGGCCGGTATTCGCGAGAAGATGAAATACGCCAACGTGCCCGCAGGACTGCGCGGCTTAGGGATTACCTTTATCACCACCGGTTTGATGGCGCTGGGCTTCATGTCCTTCTCCGGTGTGCAGCTATAAGGGCGGAAAGTTATGGAAATTATTCTTGGCGTGGTGATGTTCACGCTGATCGTTCTGGCGCTGGCGCTGTTGATTTTGTTTGCTAAATCAAAACTGGTGAACTCCGGTGACGTGCTGATTGAAGTCAACAACGACGCGGACAAACGGTTCCACGCGCCAGCCGGCGATAAGCTGCTTAACACGCTCTCAAGCCAGGGGATCTTTATCTCCTCGGCCTGTGGCGGCGGTGGTTCATGCGGACAATGTCGCGTAAAAATTAAAGAGGGCGGCGGAGATATTCTGCCTACCGAGCTTTCGCACATAACCAAACGCGAAGCCAAAGAAGGCTGTCGTCTTGCCTGCCAGGTGGCGGTTAAGCAGGACATGAAAATTGAGTTGCCCGAAGAAATCTTCGGCGTCAAAAAATGGGAATGCGAAGTTATTTCTAACGATAACAAAGCGACGTTCATCAAAGAGCTGAAGCTGCGTATTCCGGACGGCGACGTGGTGCCGTTCCGCGCGGGCGGCTACATTCAAATCGAATCGCCGCCGCATCAGATCAACTATGCAGATTTTGACGTGCCGGAGGAGTATCGCGGCGACTGGAATAAATTCAACCTGTTCCGTTTCCAGTCCGTGGTGAAAGAGCCATGCGTGCGCGCTTATTCGATGGCGAACTACCCGGAAGAAGAGGGCATTATCATGCTCAACGTCCGTATCGCCACGCCGCCGCCGAACGTGCCGGATGCGCCGCCGGGCATCATGTCCTCTTATATCTGGTCGCTGAAAGCGGGTGATAAGGTGACGATTTCCGGGCCGTTTGGCGAGTTCTTTGCCAAAGATACCGATGCTGAAATGGTATTTATCGGCGGCGGCGCGGGCATGGCGCCGATGCGCTCACATATTTTCGACCAGCTCAAACGCCTGCAAAGCAAACGCAAAATCAGCTTCTGGTACGGCGCGCGCTCGTTGCGTGAAATGTTCTATGAAGATGAATTTGAGCAACTGGCGCGTGAAAACCCTAACTTTACCTTCAACGTGGCGCTTTCCGATCCGCAGCCGGAAGATAACTGGACAGGCTATACGGGCTTTATCCATAACGTGTTGCTGGAAAACTACCTGCGCAACCACCCGGCGCCGGAAGATTGCGAGTTCTATATGTGTGGGCCGCCAATGATGAACGCGGCGGTGATTAAAATGCTCAAAGACCTGGGCGTGGAGGATGAAAACATCATGCTCGATGACTTCGGCGGCTGACGGGAGCGCTTATGTTGACCATGTTTATCGCCACCTTTGCCATTTTTTTGCTGGTTATTTTTGGCATGTCGCTGGGTTTTATCGTGAAGCGCAAATCTATTCAGGGTAGCTGCGGTGGAATAGCGGCACTGGGAATGGAAAAGGTGTGTAATTGTCCGGAACCCTGCGATGAGCGTAAAAAGCGTATGGCGAGGGAAGAGAAAATGCAGAAGTCACGCATTCTATGACGGGTAGCGGTGGATGGCGCTGGCGCTTATCCACCCTACAAAACGCTCATCCCATCATGATCGTGTAGGCCGGGTAAGCAAAGCGCCGCCCGACGAATTGCCACAACCTGACTTTCAACTGTATACTTATCCAGTTAAATAACTGAGCCAGATGAGTATGCGTAAAATCATTCATGTCGATATGGACTGCTTCTTTGCCGCCGTTGAGATGCGTGATAATCCAGCCCTGCGCGATATTCCGCTGGCGATTGGCGGCAGCGCGCAACGGCGCGGCGTGATCAGCACCGCGAATTACCCGGCGCGTAAATATGGCGTACACAGCGCTATGTCCACGGCGATGGCGCTGAAGCTTTGTCCGCATCTCACGTTATTGCCCGGTCGTTTCGACGCTTATAAAGAAGCCTCTAACCATATCCGGGAAATTTTCTCGCGCTACACCTCTTTAATTGAACCGCTTTCTCTGGATGAAGCCTATCTGGATGTCTCCGACAGCCCGCACTGCCACGGCTCCGCTACGCTTATGGCGCGTGAAATTCGCCAGGCGATTTCCGATGAGCTAAATCTCACGGCCTCGGCAGGGATTGCTCCGGTTAAGTTTCTCGCCAAAATCGCCTCCGATCTCAACAAGCCAAACGGGCAGTACGTGATCACGCCAGATACCGTGCCAGCCTTTCTGGAAACCCTGCCGCTGAGCAAAATCCCCGGCGTTGGCAAAGTGACCGCAGGGAAGTTAGAAAGCCTTGGCTTACACACCTGCGCTGACGTGCAGAAAACCGATTTGGCCTCTCTATTAAAACGTTTTGGAAAGTTTGGTCGCGTGATCTGGGAGCGCAGCCAGGGCATAGACGAACGCCGGATCAGCAACGATCGGCAGCGGAAATCCGTCGGCGTTGAAAAAACGCTGGCGGAAGATATTCACGAATGGGAAGCGTGCGAGGCCATCATTGATCAGTTGTATGAAGAGCTGGAACGCCGGTTAAAAAAGGTGAAGCCCGATTTATTGATAGCTCGTCAGGGCGTCAAACTTAAGTTCAGCGACTTCCAGCAAACGACTCAGGAGCACGTCTGGCCTCAGCTAAATAAAGCTGATTTGATAGCCACAGCCCATAAAACGTGGAATGAAAGACGGGAAGGGCGAGGCGTACGGTTGGTGGGGTTACATGTAACGCTGCTGGACCCGCAGTTGGAGCGGCAGCTTTTGTTAGGTTTGTGAAGGGAGGAGTTTTTGGTGGATAGCGCATTCGCTTATCCACCCTACAACACCGAACCCGTAGGTTGGGTAAGCGCAGCGCCACCCGACAGTTTCGGTGGATAGCGCATTCACTTATCCACCCTACAACACCGAATCCGTAGGTCGGGTAAGCGCAGCGCCACCCGACAATTTCAGCGGACGGCGCAAACGCTTATTACTCCTTCGCAGGAATCGCTTTTAGCAGCTCGGTCAGCAGAGTCCAGTACTGGCCTACGCTTTCGATATGCACTTGCTCATCCGGGGAATGAGGACCGGTGATGGTTGGCCCGATAGAAACCATGTCCATATCCGGATATGGTTTTTTGAACAGACCACATTCCAGACCCGCGTGGATAACCATGATGTTCGGCGTCTTGTTGAATAGCTTCTGGTAGGTTTCACGCACAAGGCCCATTACCGGAGAGTTGGCATCCGGCTGCCAGCCAGGATAGCTGCCTTTGGCAACGGTTTGCGCGCCAGCAAGCTGGCCCAGCGCTTCCAGCATGCCGACCACGTAATCTTTACCGGTATCGATAAGAGAACGGATCAGGCAGATGATTTCAGCGCTGTCTTCGCTCAGGGTAACTACGCCCACGTTCAGCGAGGTTTCCACCACGCCTTTTACCGCGTCAGAATTACGGATTACGCCGTTTGGGGTGGCGTTCAGCAGCTTAATAAACGTATCGCGGCTGTTTGCGGTCAGCGCCGCCTGGCTTGTGCTGGCGGCTTCAACCAGTACGGTAGTGTTTTTCTCAACCGCGCCCAGTTCGTTTTTCAGGATTGCCAGGAATTTGTCCGCAAGCTCTTTTAGAAGCGCGGCTTTATCAGCGGGAACCGCCAGAATGGCCGAACCTTCACGTGGGATAGCGTTGCGCAGCGTCCCGCCGTTAAGGTCGATAAGACGCGCGTCCAGCTCTGCCGCGTGGGCGAACAGGAAACGAGCCAGAAGTTTGTTGGCGTTACCTAAACCAAGGTGAATTTCGGCGCCGGAGTGGCCGCCTTTCAAGCCCTTGATGGTCAGCTTGTAGGTTTCGAAACCGGCCGGAACCGCTTCGCGTTGTACAGGCAGCGTGGTGATAAAATCAATCCCGCCCGCGCAGCCCATATAGATCTCGCCTTCTTCTTCGGAGTCGGTGTTGATCAGAATATCAGCCTGTAGCCAGCCTGCCTGCAGACCAAACGCGCCGTCCATTCCGGCTTCTTCGGTCATGGTCAGCAAGACTTCCAGCGGGCCGTGGGCCACGTTTTCGTCAGCCAGTACCGCCAGTGCAGAGGCCATACCGATGCCGTTATCCGCACCAAGCGTAGTGCCGCGAGCTTTTACCCACTCGCCGTCAATATAAGGCTGAATAGGATCTTTGGTGAAGTCATGCACGGTATCGTTGTTTTTCTGCGGCACCATATCAAGGTGCGCCTGCAGCACGACCGGTTTGCGGTTTTCCATGCCTGCGGTGGCAGGTTTGCGAATCAGGATATTACCGACCTGGTCGCGTTCTACATGTAGCCCTTTTTCTTTTGCCCAGGACAGGATGTGTTCCGCCAGTTGCTCTTCATGATAAGAAGGGTGCGGAATAGAACAGATTTTGGCAAAAATATCCCACAGCGGCTGCGGAGATAATTGAGACAATTCAGACACGTTAGGTCTCCTTGACATCGACTCGGCGAAGAATTTTTTGGCACACAGGCCGTTGATTGGCCTGTTTGATATACACCACAAGCGGGGCTTGCGCGATGGTCTGAGAATACCACTAACTCTCAAGGCATGACGACCCAATCCACTTAAAAACCACCGGCGCGCACCCGCAGCACTGGTTTTTAGTGCGTCAGATCTCTATAATCTCGCGCAACCAAAACCCCTTTGAATATTTTTAAGCCGTTAATAATAGGCCGGGACACTTCACATGAGCGAAAAATACGTCGTCACCTGGGACATGTTGCAGATTCACGCCCGCAAACTGGCAAGCCGCCTGCTGCCTGCTGAACAGTGGAAAGGCATCATCGCCGTTAGCCGTGGTGGTCTGGTTCCGGGCGCGCTGCTGGCGCGTGAACTGGGTATTCGTCATGTTGATACCGTTTGTATCTCCAGCTATGACCATGATAATCAGCGCGAGCTGAACGTCATTAAGCGTGCTGAAGGCGACGGTGAAGGCTTTATCGTTATTGACGATCTGGTTGATACCGGCGGTACCGCGGTTGCTATCCGCGAAATGTATCCGAAAGCGCATTTCGTCACTATCTTTGCCAAGCCGGCAGGCCAGCCGCTGGTAGACGATTATGTTATTGATATCCCACAG
The DNA here is from genome assembly GCF_025215095.1 of Dryocola boscaweniae. GTDB lineage: Bacteria > Pseudomonadota > Gammaproteobacteria > Enterobacterales > Enterobacteriaceae > Dryocola > Dryocola boscaweniae. The sequence goes on from NZ_JALHAP010000071.1 coordinate 38,731, forward strand.
AACACATGGATTGAGCAGCCGTGGGATATGGGCGTAGTATTCGTACCGCCGTTGGCTGGTCGTTAATACCCCTATATAATTTGCATTCATTTACGCCCGGCACCGCCGGGCGTTTGTGTTATTTGGCAGCCGACAGAGTACAATACTGCGTTCCTGACGTTTCATGGAGGCAGAAAAACGATGTCACAGGCCAACCTTAGTGAAGTTCTGTTTAAACCCCGATTTAAACATCCGGAGACATCGACGTTAATTCGTCGCTCTCAGCACCACGCTGCCCCCAATATTCAATCCGCGCTGGACGGAAAAACCGCCCTTCACTGGTATCGCATGGTCAACCGACTGATGTGGGTCTGGCGCGGCGTCGATCCGCGAGAAATCCTTGATGTGCAGGCGCGCATTGCCTGCTGTAAAGAAGAACGCACGGACGATGAGCTGTACGACACGGTTGTCGGTTATCGCGGAGGAAACTGGATCTATGAATGGTCGAAGCAGGCAATGATCTGGCAGCAAAAAGCCAACCAGGAAAACGATGAGGGGACGAAGGGTAAATACTGGCTCCAGGCGGCGAATCTCTACAGCATTGCGGCGTATCCGCATCTGAAAGGGGATGTGTTGGCCGAACAGGCGCAGGTACTTGCTAACCGAGCTTTTGAAGAAGCCGCGCCGCGTCTTTCCGGAAATCTGCGCGAACTCGAATTTACTATTAATGGCAGTGGCTCGATTACCGGCTTCCTGCATATGCCAAAAGGCGCGGAAGGGCCGTTCCCGACGGTGCTGATGTGCGGCGGCCTGGATGCTCTGCAAAGCGACTATTACACCCTGTTTGAAAAATACCTCGCGCCGCAGGGCATCGCGATGCTGACCATCGATATGCCGTCGGTGGGCTACTCTTCGAAATGGAAGCTAACCCAGGATTCCAGCCTGTTGCACCAGCATGTATTGAAAGCCCTGCCGAACATTCCCTGGGTCGATCACACGCGCGTTGCCGCGTTTGGTTTCCGCTTTGGCGCAAACGTTGCGGTTCGCCTCGCTTACCTTGAAGCGCCGCGCCTTAAAGCCGTCGCCTGTCTCGGCCCGGTGGTGCATAACCTGCTGAGCGATCCGGTGCGCCAGGCGCAGGTACCGGAAATGTATATTGACGTCCTCGCAAGCCGGCTTGGTATGAACGATGCCTCAGAAAGCGCGCTGAGCGCGGAGCTTAATCGCTACTCGCTAAAGACGCAGGGACTGCTGGGCCGCCGCTGCCCAACGCCAATGCTGTCAGGCTTCTGGGCCAACGATCCCTTTAGCCCGGAGGAGGAGTCGCGGTTAATCACATCGTCCTCGGCGGATGGCAAACTTCTGTCGATCCCGTTCAACCCGGTGTATAAAAATTTTGACAATGCTTTGCAAGAAATCACCGGCTGGATCAAACAAAGATTACGTTAAAAATTTGCTAAATTTTATCGGTTTGGTAAAACAGTGGCTTCACAACAGGAGATCGCAATGACGTTACCGAGTGGACACCCGAAAGGTAGACTGATCAAAAAATTTGCCGCCCTTGGCCCTTATATCCGGGAAGAGCAGTGCGAAGACAACCGTTTCTTCTTCGACTGCCTGGCAGTGTGCGTCAACGTGAAACCTGCGCCAGAGATACGCGAATTCTGGGGCTGGTGGATGGAACTGGAAGCGCAGGAAAAGCAATTTACCTACACCTATCACTTTGGTCTGTTCGATAAAGACGGCAAATGGACCGCGACGGCCTCTAAAGATAAAGAAGTAGAAGACCGACTGGAACAAACGTTACGCGGATTCCATGAGCGCTTGCGTGACCTGTTAAAAACCTTAAATATGGGTTTAGTGCCTGCCAAAGATTTTGCAGATAAGCCAGTAAAACTTTCCGCATAAATTTAAAAAGCCCTTCGTTAAAAAGAAGGGCTTTTTGTTATTACAGCTTTAATCAATCAGAACTGATAAACCAAACCTAACGCAACAATGTCGTCGTTATTAATGCCCAGTGGATTATCGTCATCCAGTTGGTTAATTTTGTAATCGACGAATGCCGACATATTTTTATTAAAGTAGTAGGTTGCGCCGACATCAATATATTTCACCAGGTCCGCATCGCCAATACCTTCAATTTCTTTTCCTTTCTGCTGCACATAAGCCAGTGACGGACGCAGACCGAAATCAAACTGATATTGCACGACGGCCTCAAAACTTTGCGTTTTGTTGGCAAAACCGCCGGAAACAGGCGTCATATTCCGCGTTTCAGAATACATGGATGCAACGTAAAGATTATTTGCATCGTATTTCACACCGGTGGCCCAGGAGTCAGCTTTATCGCCTGTACCACGGGCCTGCAACTGCTGCGCATCAGTACGGTCAGAGGTGGTATACGCGCCGCCGACCTGGAAATCGCTGCCGCCGAAGTCATACGTCAACGCCGTACCGAAGCCGTCGCCGTTCTGTTTGGATACTTCGCGGCTTTCGTTTTTCCCTTGATATTGCAGGGTCATGTTCAGGCCATCCACCGCGCCGAAGAAGTCGGTGCTGCGGAACGTCGCCAGACCAGATGCGCGCTTGGTCATGAAGTTATCGGTTCTGGCGGAAGAGTCGCCGCCAAATTCCGGGAACATATCGGTCCAGGCTTCTACGTCATATAACGCGCCAAGGCTGCGGCCGTAATCAAAAGAACCGAAATTGGCATATTTAATACCGGCGAAAGCGTAACGTGTTTTTGTAGTGGAATTGCTTTCGTCTTTATTACCTGCGAATTCAGCTTCCCACTGACCGTAGCCGGTCAATTGATCGTTAATCTGCGTTTCGCCTTTAAAACCGAAACGCACATAGGTCTGGTCGCCATCTTTACTGGCGTCGTCGCTGATGTAATGCATCGCTTTGACTTTGCCGTAAAGATTAAGCTTGTTGCCGTCTTTATTATAAATTTCCGCCGCCTGAGTAGAGGCTGAAGCAACAATGCCCATTACCATTAATGCCAGAGTCGTCTTTTTCATTTTTCATCCCAATGTGTGTACGCGCTAAATTTAATCGGGCGATATCCCGTTAAAAAACGCAGAGAGTTTTATCGTTTGGAGATGAAAGATTTATGACAAGTTAAGATAAAGTTTAAATAAAGGTAATAAAGTTTTGATGTCACGAAATTGTCAAATTTTACCGTTACGCTTAATGATCTGCTTCGGGAAGTTGTCGCTTTTCCCTCTGAGCCTGTTGGCAAGCCGTGCCAGTCCTGTTACAACGTCATCTGGCCTTTAATTTTTCTAATTTCGTTGAAACGGCAGAGAATCATGAGTGACAGCCAGACGCTGGTGGTAAAACTTGGCACCAGCGTATTAACCGGTGGCTCACGCCGCCTGAACCGCGCCCATATCGTTGAACTCGTGCGCCAGTGCGCGCAACTGCACGCAAACGGGCATCGCATTGTTATTGTTACCTCCGGGGCGATTGCCGCAGGGCGTGAGCATCTGGGCTACCCCGAACTTCCGGCAACCATCGCTTCTAAACAGTTGCTTGCAGCCGTAGGCCAAAGCCGTTTGATTCAGCTTTGGGAACAGCTCTTTTCTATTTATGGCATTCACGTTGGGCAAATGCTGCTGACCCGCGCCGATATGGAAGACCGCGAACGCTTCCTGAACGCGCGTGATACGCTCAGAGCGCTGCTTGATAACAACATCGTGCCGGTAATTAATGAAAACGATGCGGTGGCAACCGCAGAAATCAAAGTCGGCGATAACGATAACCTTTCCGCGCTGGCCGCGATTCTGGCCGGAGCGGACAAACTGTTGCTGCTGACGGATCAGCAAGGGCTGTATACCGCCGACCCGCGCAACAACCCGGCGGCGGAACTTATTAAAGAAGTCCACGGCATCGACGATGCGTTACGTGCGGTTGCGGGCGACAGCGTATCTGGCCTGGGCACCGGCGGCATGGGCACCAAACTGCAGGCCGCAGACGTTGCCTGCCGCGCAGGTATCGATGTGATTATTGCGGCCGGCAGCAAACCCGGCGTAATCGGCGATGTGATGGCCGGTACGCCGGTCGGCACGCGTTTTCATGCGCAGCTCTCTCCGCTGGAAAACCGCAAGCGCTGGATCTTCGGCGCACCGCCGGCAGGAGAAATTACCGTTGACGATGGCGCCTTGTCCGCCATTCTCGAACGCGGCAGCTCGCTGCTGCCAAAAGGCATTAAAAGCGTGAGCGGCAACTTCTCCCGTGGTGAAGTCATCCGCATTCGCAGCCTTGAAGGGCGCGACGTGGCCCACGGCGTAAGCCGCTATAACAGCGATGCGTTGCGCCGTATCGCAGGCCATCATTCACAGCAGATCGACACCATTCTTGGCTATGAATACGGCCCGGTCGCGGTGCATCGTGACGACATGATTGTTAACTAAGGAGCTGGCAATGCTGGAACAAATGGGCAAAGACGCCAAAGCGGCTTCTTACAAAATGGCGTTGCTCTCAAGCCAGGAGAAAAACCGCGTGCTGCAACGCATTGCGGATTATCTGGAAGAGCAGGCCGAAGAAATTCTCATCGCCAACGAGCAGGACGTACTGGAAGCTCGCCGCAACGGCCTGAGCGAAGCGATGCTTGACCGCCTGCAGCTTACGCCCGCGCGCCTGAAAGGCATCGCCGACGACGTGCGTCAGGTGTGCAATCTTGCCGATCCGGTAGGGCAGGTAATTGACGGCGGCCTGTTGGACAGCGGCCTGCGCCTTGAGCGCCGTCGCGTGCCGCTGGGCGTGATTGGCGTGATCTACGAAGCGCGTCCTAACGTAACGGTAGACGTTGCCTCTTTGTGCCTGAAAACCGGCAACGCGGCTATTCTGCGCGGCGGCAAAGAGACGTGGCGCACCAACGCGGCAACCGTAAAAGTCATTCAGCAGGCGCTCGTCGAATGCGGCTTGCCTGCCGCTGTGGTACAGGCTATTGAAAGCCCGGATCGCGCGCTGGTTAACGAACTGCTGAAGATGGATCGCTACGTGGACATGCTGATCCCACGCGGCGGCGCAGGGCTGCACAAACTCTGCCGCGAACAGTCAACTATTCCGGTTATCACCGGCGGGATTGGCGTTTGCCATATCGTTGTAGACGACACGGCGGAAATCGAACCGGCGCTGAAAATCATCGTCAACGCCAAAACCCAGCGCCCAAGCACCTGTAATACGGTGGAAACGCTGCTGGTTCATCAGGGCATCGCACAGACCTTCCTGCCTGCGCTCAGCAAGCAGATGGCGGAATCTGGCGTGATGCTGCACGCGGACGAAAAATCTCTGCCGCAGTTGCAAAACGGTCCGGCAGAGGTTGTGCCGGTAAAAGCGGAAGAGTACGACGACGAATGGCTTTCGCTGCATCTGAACGTGAAAGTGGTGGCGGATCTGGATGAAGCCATTGGCCACATTCGCGAGCACGGCACGCAGCATTCCGATGCGATTTTGACCCGCACGCTACGCAACGCGAACCGTTTTGTGAACGAAGTGGATTCCTCGGCGGTGTATGTAAATGCCTCAACGCGCTTTACCGACGGCGCTCAGTTCGGCCTCGGAGCAGAAGTGGCGGTGAGCACGCAAAAACTCCACGCCCGCGGCCCGATGGGCCTGGAAGCGCTAACCACCTACAAATGGATTGGTTTCGGCGACGACACTATTCGTGCGTGATTGATAAGTAATAAAAAGGCGGATGTCCGGCTGGGCCTGGCATCCGCTTTTCGTTATTTGCGGTGTGCTTGCGGAGCCTGTCGTTATTCGCTCTCTGAATCAGGGGTGATGACCTTAACGAATCCGTTCCGGCAGTGGGCGGCATAATCTGTCGGTAACGGACGATCGCTAATCAACACGTCAAACGCAGAAAGCGGGCCAATACTGGCGGGGGCGACCTCATCAAACAGCGCGTGGCGCGTCAGCAGGATTTTACGCAATCCACGCTCCATAGCTTTGCGTTTGATGGCAAGATCGTCCGGATTAAACCAGCTCACGCCAAAGTGCTCATGCACGCCGCTTGCGGAAATAAAAACTTTCCGCGGATTGAGCGAATCCAGCGCCGACGGGTTGTTGGCATCATAAAACGCATCGCTTTTTGCCCGATAGGTCCCGCCGCACAGAACAGCGGTGGCGTTGGGCTTTTCATTCAGCGCCAAAAACACCCGATGCGAGTAACAGATGCCGGTAAAGGTGATGTCATCCGGGATCATGCTGATGACCAGCGGCATTTCCGGCCCGTTATCAAAAAACACCAGATCGTTTTCACTCACCAGGCCTGCCGTTAGAATCGCCACGGGCAAGTCATCCCGGTGGTGGATCTTTTCGCCTGATACCGTTGCGGCGGTTGGTGAGGAAGCCGGTTTATTTACCATCACGATGTAGCCGCCCAACAGGGTAAGCGGCAGCGGTTCATCATCCTGGCTGAGGTCCCGGCGAATGGTCATCACAGAGACTTCCAGCATGCGGGCGGCCTCTTTGAGATGGATCCGATCGGTCTTCTTCAGTAGCTCCATCAGACGTCGGATACGTTCTTTTTGCTTGGTCTCCATTCACCTTCTCCGCAATTCATGTTGCGTATGTTCCTGAAGTAACATTTTTTTCTCAGGGAACACAATATCGTTGCATTACTATACTGCCGGACATGGAGAATTAAAAGCACGATCATTCGCGTTTTTAAGATGATAATCACTTTAAATTCATAATATTGTGACGGGATTTATGTTTTATTTGCCGATCGGAAAGCGCATGTCTGATGATTATGTAAGTGATGAAATGATCCTTTAATCGCGATCCTAGTCACAAATGGTATTTAAATAACATGATAATGTTACTTTAATATCATTGTTGTGTGATTGTTTCTGAGAGGTAGTAAAATGGATATCGCGGTTATCGGCTCTAATATGGTTGATCTCATCACCTACACCAACCAGATGCCCAAAGAAGGGGAGACCCTGGAAGCGCCGGCCTTTAAGATCGGCTGCGGCGGTAAAGGCGCGAACCAGGCCGTGGCGGCCGCCAAGCTTAATTCGAAAGTGCTGATGCTGACAAAGGTCGGGGACGATATTTTTGCGGATAATACCATTCGTAATCTCGAATCCTGGGGCATCAATACCACTTATGTGGAAAAAGTGCCCTGTACCAGCAGCGGCGTGGCGCCAATATTTGTTAATGCTAACTCCAGTAATAGCATCCTGATTATTAAAGGGGCGAATAAATTTCTTTCCCCGGAAGATATCGATCGCGCGGCAGACGATTTAAAAAAATGTCGGCTTATCGTCCTGCAACTGGAAGTTCAGCTTGAGACGGTTTATCACGCCATTGAGTTTGGCAATAAGCACGGTATTGAAGTGTTATTAAATCCGGCGCCTGCCTTACGCGAATTTGATATGTCCTATGCCTGTAAATGTGATTTCTTTGTGCCTAACGAAACCGAGCTTGAAATATTAACCGGTATGCCAGTTGATAATTACGAAAGTATTCGTGCCGCCGCCCGCAGCCTGGTCGATAAGGGTCTGAATAATATTATCGTGACGATGGGCGAAAAAGGGGCGCTGTGGATGACGCGCGACCAGGAAATACACGTTCCGGCGTTTAAAGTGAATGCAGTTGATACCAGTGGTGCAGGCGACGCCTTTATTGGTTGCTTTACCCATTATTATGTCCAGAGCGGCAGCGTTGAAGCCGCCATGAAAAAAGCAGCCCTCTTCGCGGCTTTTAGCGTCACGGGGAAAGGCACGCAATCATCTTATCCGAGCATTGAACAATTTAACGAGTTTCTGGCGTTAAACGAATAATCACCCCTGCACTGTAAAAGGTAGCACTATGAACGATAAAAAAATAATTCAGATGCCCGATGGGTATCTGAATAAAACCCCTCTGTTCCAGTTTATTTTGTTATCCTGTTTATTCCCGTTATGGGGATGCGCAGCCGCATTAAATGATATTCTGATTACACAATTTAAAAGTGTATTTTCACTCAGTAATTTCGCCTCGGCATTAGTACAGAGCGCGTTTTACGGCGGTTATTTTTTAATAGCGATTCCGGCATCCCTTGTTATTAAGAAAACCAGTTATAAAGTGGCGATATTAACCGGCCTGACGCTGTATATCGTCGGCTGTACGCTCTTTTTCCCGGCGTCGCACATGGCAACCTACACCATGTTCCTCGCGGCTATTTTCGCCATTGCCATTGGCCTGAGTTTCCTGGAAACGGCGGCGAACACCTACAGTTCGATGATTGGCCCGAAAGCGTACGCCACGTTACGCCTGAATATCAGCCAGACGTTTTATCCGATTGGTGCCGCTTCCGGCATTCTGCTGGGTAAATATCTGGTCTTCTCCGAAGGCGAGAGCCTGCAAAAACAGATGGCGGGCATGAACGCTGAGCAGATCCATAATTTCAAAGTGCTGATGCTGGAAAATACGCTTGAACCCTACAAGTACATGATTATGGTGCTGGTGGTGGTCATGGTACTGTTCCTGCTGACCCGCTTCCCGACCTGTAAAGTGGCGCAAAAGACGAGCCATAAACGCCCGTCAGCCATGGATACGCTGCGCTATCTGGCGACCAACGCCCGCTTCCGTCGCGGTATTGTGGCGCAATTCCTCTACGTCGGCATGCAGGTGGCGGTCTGGTCGTTCACCATCCGTCTGGCGCTGGAGATGGGCGACATCAACGAACGCGATGCCTCAAACTTTATGGTCTACAGTTTTGCCTGCTTCTTCATCGGCAAGTTTATCGCCAACATTTTGATGACGCGTTTCAACCCGGAAAAAGTCCTGATTCTTTATTCCATCATTGGCGCGCTGCTGCTGGCTTATGTGGCGCTGGCGCCAAGCTTTAGCGCGGTATACGTCGCGGTGCTGGTGAGCGTGCTGTTTGGGCCATGCTGGGCAACTATTTATGCCGGAACGCTGGACACGGTGGATAACGAACATACCGAGATGGCGGGAGCGGTGATTGTAATGGCGATTGTCGGCGCGGCGGTTGTCCCGGCGATTCAGGGCTACGTAGCGGATATGTTCCACTCGCTGCAGCTTTCGTTCCTGGTCTCCATGCTGTGCTTTATCTACGTCGGCGTTTACTTCTGGCGTGAAAGCAAAGTGCGCGGCGACGTGTCCGAAGCCATCGCATCCTGAGAGGAATAATCATGACAACACGTATCGCCTTATGGCGGGAACTCTTTGGCGAACAACCGCGTATCCTGCTGGAAAATAATGATTTTACGGTAACGGCGTTCCGCTATGCCAGCGGCGTGGAAGCGCTACGGGTACAAAACAGCCGCGGCCATCTGGTCATTCTGCCCTGGATGGGGCAGATGATTTGGGACGCCTGTTTTGACGGCCACGATCTGACCATGCGCAATATGTTCAGCCAGCCGAAACCCGCAGCGGAAGTGGTGGCGACCTACGGCTGCTTTGCCTTCCACTCTGGCCTGCTGGCGAATGGCTGCCCGTCGCCGGAGGATAGCCATCCGCTGCACGGAGAGATGGCCTGCGCCGCAATAGATGAGGCCTGGCTGGAGCTGGAGGACGACGGCCTGCGCGTCACCGGGCGCTACGAATATGTGATGGGATTCGGCCACCACTACCAGGCGCAGCCTGCGGTGGTGATGCGCAAAGCCAGCGCGCTGTTTGACATCCAGATGGCGGTCACCAACCTGGCTTCTGTGGCGATGCCGCTGCAGTACATGTGCCACATGAACTATGCGTATGTGCCGGACGCCACCTTCAGCCAGAACATTCCGGATGAGGCGCTGAAGCTGCGCGAGTCGGTTCCGGCGCATGTGAAGCCCACCGAAAAATGGCTGGCGTTTAACCAGCGGGTCCTGCAAGGGGAAGTCTCGCTGACGACGCTTAACGAGCCCGGTTTTTACGATCCGGAAATCGTCTTCTTTGCGGACAAGCTTGATGCCTGGACGGACAAACCTGAATTCAGCATGGTCGCGCCGGATGGCACTACTTTCGTCACCCGGTTCGCAAGTGCGGAGCTGAACTACGTCACCCGCTGGATCCTGTATAACGGCGATCAGCAGGTTGCCACGTTTGCGCTACCCGCGACTTGCCGACCAGAAGGTTTCCTCGCCGCGCAGCGTAATGGCTCGTTGATTGAGGTAGAACCGCAGCAAACGCGTACCTTTACCGTCACCACCGGTATCGCCTGAAGCAAGCGGGTGCCTGGCACCCGCTTTTCGCATAACGGCCAGCACATTGAAGGCGTGCATTTTGTGCGGCTTTTGCCGCAAGTCGGTCTAAAAACAGGCAACTAAACAAAGCAGCGGTTGACGAGCCAGGCCGATTTTCTTACCCTTTTACACCGCAGTTACGTCCGTAACTGTTTCCTGAAAAGCCGATATAGCTCAGTTGGTAGAGCAGCGCATTCGTAATGCGAAGGTCGTAGGTTCGACTCCTATTATCGGCACCATTTAATTTAATTAATTACCTCACTTTCAAGTAAACCACATTCTCCTCTTGCGCCATATTTGTGATATTCCGGTTCAGAATCGTATCAATTTTGCCCGCGTGCTCTGTAAGCGGTTCGGCTGACAAATGCGCATAGCGTTGGACCCTCTCAAGCATCCCCATCCACCCATTTCTTTTAGCGCCAGCACAGAAACACTCGATTGCACCAACCAGCTTGCCCATATGTGCCGAAGGTCATGGAAACGGAAGTTAGTTATACCAGCGCGTTTAAGCGCACCTTTCCATGCAGGAGAAGGTAACAGGGCATGGCTTCCGCCACACAATGAGTACGAACTTGCATGAGGAAGGATTCAACACAGCATGGATTGAGACGCCGCTTACACATCTTGATAAGAATGCGATTCGTGGGATTTACAGCCGTGCGCAGTATTGAAGGGGAGAAAGAAAATGATGCAGTGGTATGCAGCTTATATCGGTAGAATTGACAGCCTGAGCTCATGAATGCCTGATCCCACGTCTCCCTTTTTCCTCAGGCATTAGCATGCAAGATTTCTAACTGCTTAATGATAGCCGTGGCGACGAATTCAGCAGCGCCACGGGCGAACGGCGAGCTTCTGGCTTCATAAGTGAACCGGTCATAACTTTGTGCATCCGGCATATATTTAGCTGAGCCATTCACCATGGTTGAAACAAAAGTATGCTGGAATGGTGAATGTTCCCGGATGTACGTAGCGGTTATGGCTGAAAGTTCGGGCTGTAATCCAATCCAGATGATGTTTCCCATTTGCATCAGTGTCACCGGTACCTTGATATTTCCCGCAGGTTGATAGCGGAAAGTTGTCACTGGCCCCTTCGGCGCATTTTCGGGAGAGAAATTGAGAGCCGGAACGGGTATCTGATCGCGGACCATCTGTAATCTGGTGGGTGTTGAAGTGGTGATGGTATCCAGCACTTTCATTACTTCACGACCAAGGCGGGTAGCTAGCTGGTGCAACAATTCAAATGCATCCACATGATTACTGATGCGTGACGCGCTTCCGTTGTCATTCACTACAGTTTGCATGGCTTGAAAGATCGGCGCCTGATCGCCTGCGGCGCCTACCAGGAATAATGCCACCATATCGGCAGCGGCATGTTCCTCTATATAACGTGCCGTCGAGCCAGCCAGATCGGCAGAAATTTTTTTACCCTCTGACGTTGGCTGAAAATCCTCAGTGACGGAAGATTGTACGGCATAGTTAAACAGGACCGCCAGCGGTTGGCCTTGCTGATTATCAATCCGGACAACGCCCACAAAAGGATCGGCAAATCCATCGGCATTTATCCCCAGCCACCACCCTTTTTCTCCTGGCTGGTCGCGACTGATATTCACCTGACAGGATCCTGAACCAAAGCCGATGCGAGCCGGTTGTAAGTGGTCTGTCGCCTGCGTCACGGCAGTTAACAGAGCGTTTTTAAAGCGGTTGAGCATGTCCTGATTCTGAACTTTACTCGTGCCTGGCGGAATATGTGCTGACGGGAAAACATGCGGAGCAGAGAAGGTATGGCTGGCACAGACCAGAATATTTTCTACCGGAGCGTGAGTCTTCTCCTGAATGAGCACTTTCATGTCATCGATCATTTCATCAGACAGGGAGGTCAGTTCAACCACTACGAAGCAGAATCGGGTCCGGGCATGCTCCAGCAACAGTGCACGCACCCCGAGCAGGTCATGCTGGCCGGAAAAACCATCCACCGGCCAGTTCATACCCTCGAAGGTCACCCATGCTTTTCCTGCTCCGGCTCTGAATGAAGGCTCAACGTTGCCCTCCGCGCTATAGCTAAGCTGGGTGAGAAACGCCGTCGCCGCAGCTCCCAGCGCGGTCAATAAGAATGCCCGTCGTGTCTGCATATTGTTATCTGACTTTCACCGCCAGTTCAGTCCCGCGCTTGATAGGCAGCGTCACCGAAATAAATCCATTCTCCGGGGCCCGGATCCACGCAAGGAAATCGGGTTCGGCATTGTCATTGAGCACATATCCGCCGATCCGTAACTGAGGAGCAACAACCTCAATGACCTGACGTGCCAGGGTCGGTCCGTCAGCCAGGGGCCAGCCGTCAATCAGCACAAAATCGACAGGTCCGCCGATGTCCTTTAGCGTCTCCCTTGCGTCACCGATACGAATGTCGACATAGTCTGACAGCCCGGCTTCTGTCAGATTACGGCGCGCGGTTTGCGCCTTGGCGGCAACCAGTTCAGCACCAATAACCTGGCCACCGCCATTGTCCCGCATGGCGGCAGCAAAATAGACGGCAGACATACCGATTGATGTGGCAAAATCAACAACGCGCGTGGCATTTATTGCCCGGCAGAGCAGATAAATCAGATCCCCTTGTTCGGGGTGAATAGAGAAACCATAATCGGCAAACTTTTCGGGATCATGGGGATGAGGACCGCTAAACGCTTCCGCAGTTGGGCGTTTACGCTCCGCATTCATGCGTTCCAGCACCTGCAGTATTTGTGGGTCACGAATGGGAGAGGGCGCTGTGGTTGATTGATTCATGGTGATCCTTTCTGTTCAGTATCGAGCGAGGTTGACATCACGCTGTTGCTGGCGTGGTAGTCAGGATACGTAGATAATCATCTTTATCCATTATATGGTACCAGTCAAGTACCTTAAATTTATCAACCGTTACTTTTAAAAAGGAGGCCCTATGAGCAAAGCAGAAAACTTACCGACTGTAAGGCGGGGACGGCCAAAAGTCGTCGAGTATGAAGATCGACGGAAAGCTATTGTCCAGGGAGCTTATAGTGCCTTTCTTGAGCTTGGGTTCGCGCAGACCACTACAGCTGAAGTTGCCCGCCGCGCCAGTGTGTCAAAGCGTGCCATTTATGAGGTTTTTGCCAATAAGAAGGATCTCTTCGCCACCGTTATCAAAGAGTATCGTTACCTTTTTATGGATCTCCCACGTCCGGAAGGCGAAACATTATCGCTGGAGGAAACATTGTTTCGCATTTTCCGCCTGGATATCAGCGAGAATGAAGCGCTGGCAAGGGAAGCTATTCTCAAATTAATGACGCGAGAATCGGTATTTTTTCCTGAACTATCTGACTATCTGTATGAAAGCAAGGCTATTCATTCCCGGGAAATGTTGATGGAATGGCTTGAAAGCGAGCACGAAAAAGGCAAACTTACCGTTGAAGACAGCGGCATTTGTGCGGGCATGCTGATGGATATTGTTTTTGGCGCACTGATCCCGCGCAAATGGGTGTCAGAAATAGAAGGGAAGCCGCAGCTAGATGCAGAAGGGCGCAGGCATCAACTGGAAGTGATTAAAAAAAGAATACGTATGGTCCTGCGAGGCATTAACCCCACAGCATAATCAATATTGGCGAGACAAGTGTCTCAGTGAGCCCAAAAGACACCGTATTTATGCATACGGCGACTTTTAGCCGAGACCGTGGCGGAATATCAGGCGATTCCTGCTGAGCATTGGTCATAGGTTGCCTTGTAACTCGCATCATCCACCTTAAACAGCGCCTGACCGGCGCTCTGTTTTAAATAGTGATTAACGGGGGAGGTTATCGGTGCTGCCGGAACAACCATTCCCGCACTGGCTCAATGGTATAAGCAATACGCCAGGTATTACGGTGCCCACTGGCACCTTCCGTTGTCTGACCGGGGGGAATGACGGTACCTTTGCGGAAGGTAACGTAGTTGATAGGGCTGCCTTCGGCAGCCATTTTATCGAAGGCTGCGCGGAATTCTTCCGCTGACCAGGTTCCGTTCCAGGTCGCCCGACTTATCTTCGCCCCTTCTTTTTCCAGCCTGGCGGTGATGGCATTTTGTCCCGGCCACGCCTTGTTATCGTCCTGCGACACCAGAATCCACAATTTTTGATGGGCAAGCGGTTTTACCAGCGTTGGATCCCACTGTCCGGCCACCAAAAAAGATGCGGCGAAGAAATCCGGATACTTGATGTCCATTGCGATGGACATCATGCAACCGCCGGACTGACCAGTGGTATACAGGCGTTTCTGATCAATATTGTATTGCGCTGACAGCACACGAATAAGGTCGATGGTGGTATCCAGCATGCTGGAGGTTTGTGAGTTGTCGTCAGCAATAATTTCGGCATATTGGGGCGCAAGGACAAAGCACGGGCGTCGGGCTTGATCTTGCGGGCTGGCCCAAACCACCGCGCCCAGTCCCTGATACAGGGTGGTGCGTGTTACGTCGCTGGTCGCGCCAGCATCATGCATGAACAGCACCAGCGGCCAAGCTTGCTTCTTATCATAACCTTTTGGTACGAACAGGTTATAGCGCAACATCTTTCCCGTTTTGGGGTCATGGAATTCCAGGCTCTGAAACTCGTCAACGACGGGATTCTTGACCTGAGTGGTTTTCAGAGCAAATTGACTCGCGGGCAGGGTATGGCCATTGCTCATTGTCAGTGCGTTTGATTGCACAATACTGGCCTGGGGACGGCGGTAAACTGTGTCATACGGCGGGACATCACCGGCGTTACCCGGACCGCTGCCAGCAGAAGGTTGCGTCCGGTTAGCGTTTTCCGACTGAACTTTTTCGGCAAGCAGAGCGTTATCATCCGTTGGTGATAATGTCACAATAACAAAACGGCCCGCTTCGGCCTTATCAACAGGATCTGCTGAGGTGCTGGTAAAGACTCCCGTAACGGTCCGGCCAGCGACGCGGAAACTGTCGGCACTGAGCTGAGCATTTTTTAGCGGCGTATCATATTCCACGGCGACAGCCGCCAGGCGGATACCATCGCCAGCAACCTGAGTGACGGCGATGGCGTTTCTGGCAGGCGTGATAGCGTCTTTTGCAAAACCGGGCGCACCGATCGCCAGAAGCGAGCCAGCGCTTATGATCAAAAATTCCCGACGTGATGGCATGTTGTTTTCCTCATTTCCCGAAATTTCTTCTGCTTTATACGTTACACATGAATACTCAGACCAAAGCTATCGCCGAAGTTTTGCTGTACATATAAACAATAATCTTGCTACAGACCGCCTTTTAAATACGGTACCGAATAAGTACCGTATTGCGTTGAGGAATGGTTGTCAAACATAAACGGCGTTAACGTAGCGTAAAGCGAGACGTTAGCGCTCAGACATAGGGCTGCCTTATGGATTTTTCTATGGGCTTAGCTCAACTAACGGGTAAAGGTGGCGCTGGACGGTAATAAGCTTGCCTGATATTGAGAGAAATTAAGGGAATCGTACAGACGCAGTTACACAGCCAATATGAAGGTACTGCAAATATATTCAGGGTAAGCATGGGAGAATAACGTTAAAAAATACTGCTTAAGTTACCTATTGTGATCGACGTATCAATCACGCCGATCTTTAATGTTACCTATGCGGTAAAAGAACAAGTCACTGAGTGGCAGAATCGTTCTCTGGATGCGTTGTTTATATTGTCTGTATTGTGTAAAAGTTCGCGGCAGCGTCATTAACAAAGCCGTCGCCAGTGGGCTGAAAGCCGTGTACCAGGCCCCAACAAATGAAAAAAGAGCAGATTTCTCTCTGCTCCTTTATTTCATTCGACTATGATCCGCACGATATCCTGAACGATTTTCTGTCCGTCAATATGGGTACAGACTCGCACATTGTCTGGCATATCACGCTGGGGCACTGTTTGCCCGATAGTGAGTTTTCCCTGGGTTTCGATACCGATAGACATCTCTTTAAATACACCGATCGACCTGTCGGCAGCTACCGCCACGGCCAGTGGATCGTAAAGCACGCAGCCTTCCGACCAGTCGAACATCGGCGCATCGAAATAGCAGGCGCATACCTGTTTAAACAACAGGGTCAGAGGCATTTCATCGCTCAGTCCCTGCAGATGTTCTCTGGTCAGCACCAGCCCCGTCGCCGCATTGGTTACGTCGAGACTCACCATCGTAAGCGGGATACCTGAGCGGAAAACGATGTCCGCAGCCTGTGGGTCAAACCAGATATTGCACTCTGCCACCGGCGTGATATTGCCGCGTCCCCAGGTTGCGTCAAGCCCCAAAGCCCCCGCCATCATCACCACTTCTTTAATTAGCGGGGCAATATCTGGCGCCTTGATCAGCGCCAGCGCCAGGTTGCTCTGCGCGCCAATACACACCAGGCTAATCTCACCAGGATACTGACGCACCAAATCGATAATTAGCTCGCTCGCGTGCTGGCCGCAGTGTGAATCATCCGCATCCGGCAGCACAATGCTGCCTTCACGTCCGCGAGGCCCTTCATAGGCCTTTTGCAGCAGTTCCGGCAGCGTGCCGCTCATCGGAACGCCCTGACCAACGGCTACCGGAATATCGGCACGTCCCGCCACTTGTAAAATATGGGTGGCGCAGCGCGCGCCCAGCAGAGGAGGGCAGTTGCCAAATACGGTAGTGACCGCCATCAGCTCCAGACGTGGATCTTTCAGCGCCAGAATAATGGCGATGGGATCGTCGGCGTCGGTGCCCGGAATGCCGATCGCCGGGTCGGTATCAATGATGATTTTACGTGCGCTCACGGTAGTCTCCTTTTACAGACCCATCTTGATCAGTTTCGGCAAATTATCTTTACCCAGGCTCTCCAGATTCTGGCCGTATATTGTATGGTTCGTCGCATCGACTTGTATTTTTCCCATACCTTCAATTTCGGTCCCCTCGGTGATGGGTTTGTTTTCCGCCACCATTTTACCGATGCGGACGAATAGCTCGCCTGCGGTCATCGGGTTCCAGATATAGCCGCCTTTGATATCACCGCTACGCACCAGGGACGCAGCCTGGCTGGGGCTGTATGCGCCCACCACACACACTTTATCTTTGGCATTGCGACGCTGAACCGCACGCCCGGCTCCCACCGGACCAGGAGAGCCGAAGGCCATCATGCCTTTGAAATCAGGGTACTTGCTCATCATTTCGTTAGTCACCCGCATGGAGTCATCCACCGACTCACCGGTGCCAAACAGATCGCCAACCTGCTGCATTTTCGGGTAGTGCGCTTTCTGGTAATCAATCGCCGACTGTGCCCACTGGCGATGCAGCGGAATGGTCAGGCTGCCGACAATAATCGAATACTGGCCCTGTTCTTTCATGCATTCGGCCATTAACTGCATATGTCTTTCACCGAAGGTTTTGGCATCTACCAGTTCGAAGTCCCAGTCGGCATATTTCTGCTCCGGGGATTCATGCACGATCACTTTGATGCCCGCGTCTTTGGCTTTTTTCAAAACCGGCTCGAGCGCCGCTGGATCGACCGGCACTACCCCAATGATATCCACCTTCTGCGCGATCAGATCTTCAATGGCTTTCACCTGTTGGGCCGGGTCCTGCGCTGTCGGCCCTACCTGCCAGGCATTGATGCCTTCTTTCGCCGCTTCTTTTTTAATGCCTTCTTCCATGGAGTTAAACCAGGCGTTGCCGCCCACCTTAACCACCACGCCCATCTTCAACGGTTCGGCCGCCAGCGCATGCCCGCTAAGGGCGAGGGAGATAAGAACTGCTGCTATTTTTTGCATTGTGTGCTCCGTTATTGTTTGTATAGGGTACTGCGCTTAAAACCAGGTTCTACGAAGTGGCGGCGGCGGAAAGATTCAGTTCGCTGATTGCCAGTTCCGGGTATCGCTGCATACGTATCACCGCGTCGTCGTAACGTGGCATGGAGTTCGCCGCCCCGGCGCGCTCAACGCATACCGAAGCGTAAGCCGAGGCGAACAGCGCCGCCTGTTCCAGCGGCTCCCCGGCGGCCAGACGCGCCGCCAGCGCGCCGTTGAAGGAATCTCCCGCGCCGGTGCTGTCGATGGGCTGTGCCGGATAGACGGGCACCAGCAGCATGCGCTCGCCGGTTGAGAGCAGCGCGCCCTGAATACCGAGGGTGATAATCAACTGGCGCACGCCTTTGCCGTGCAGGATCTGCGCCGCCACCTGCGCCGAGGCAAAGTCGGTGACTTGGGTGTTGGTCAGTTGTCCGGCTTCGGTGCTGTTAGGGGTTAGCAGGTCAACATTACGCAAAAACGCGTCGCTCACCTTTTGCCAGGGGGCCGGGTTGACAATGACATAGGTCTTCGCCTGGCGGGCGTTATCCACCATGCGCTGAATGGCGCTGAGGTTGTTTTCGAGTTGCACCAGCAAAATGTCAGCGGCCGCCACCGTCGGCTGACAGCGGTTCACCTCGGCGGCCGTGACCGTCAGGTTGGCTCCGGGGTAAACCGAGATCATATTTTCGGCATTGTCACCGGCGACATAGATCATCGCGTTCCCGGTCGGTTTTTCCTTGCAGGTAAATAGCGTGATGGCGTCAAAACCGGTCTTCTCCAGATGGCGACGGGCGAACTGACCGAAGTCGTCATTACCCACTTTGCCGATGTAATGTACTCTGGCGCCGGCACGCAGCGCAGCGGTGGCCTGATTGGAGCCTTTGCCGCCTGGCCCCATCATGCTGCTGTGCGCCACGAGCGATTCGCCGGGCTGCGGAAAGCGCGACATTTTGGTGACAATGTCGAGATTGAACGAGCCAAACACGCAGACTTTGCCTTTCATTCTTCCCTCCCAAACTGACGCGCCGCCGCAAGACATGCACCGCGACAACCGGTCTGATCGGTGGCATGACTAAACACCATTTTCAGACCATCGCGTGTTACCGGCGGGCGCAGATGCTGGACTATCTGGCGGCGTAGCGATTCCAGCGGAAAATCATTCATCGCCAGCACGCCGCCACCGAGGATCAGATACTGCGGGTCGATAATGTTCATCTCGCTGGCGATAATTTTCGCCAGGCGGCTGACAAACTGTTGCAGCTCAGGACGATCGCCGTGCAGGGTAAATAGCTGCCCCAGATCGGTATGCGCGCAATGCTGCCGCGCCCACTGACTCAGCCAGTGGCCTGAGGTCAGAGTTTCAGCACAGCCGTGGTTACCACAGGGACATGGCAAATCGTTATCTACAAGTGGGATATGTCCAATCTCACCCGCGCCGCCATGTTCGCCATGATAGAACTGGCCGTTTAGCCACAGGCTGTTACCCATCCCGGTGCCCAGATACAAACCCACAGCGTTATCCGGCAGGGTATCAAGCTGCATTAAGTCCCATAGCATCAGATGGTTAACATCTTTATCCATCGCCACAGGGACGCCGGTGATTTCACTGAGATGCGCGGCCACCGGCATGTCATCCAGCGCCTGGATAAACGGTAGCGAAACCACGTGTCGGCGATCGCGGCTGAGAATACCCGGCAGGCCGAGCATTACACCGTCAATCTGCTGTTCTGCCTGCATTTCGTTAATCAGTCCGGCCAGCGCACGGAGCGCGTCGCCGGATTGCGCCCAGCTAGCGGTCGGCAATTTGCGAAATCCCGCCCACTGATTCTCCCCGCTCAGGGTTAGCAGCCGCGTGCTGGTACCACCAATATCTATACCCAGCCAGGTTCGACTCATGCTGACTCCCGTAACTCATCTTTTGCCTGTCCGATGTTGCCCATCATCTGGTCCCAGGCGCTTTCGAGATTCTCATGCAGATTGAACAGCCCGGAGGTGCCCACAATCAGCACTTCCGCGCCTGCTTCCAGCAACGTGCGGTAGGTACGCTGGTTACAGGAACCATCGATTTCAATCAGATAGCTGTAGCCGTGGCGCGCTTTCAGGTCGCGTAACTCTTCAATTTTCTTCACCATCTCGCTGATAAACGGCTGACCTGCGTAGCCAGGATCCACGGTCATCACGGTTATCTTATCCAGCAGATGGATGTAGTGATGGATAAACGACACCGGTGTTGCCGGGTTCAGCACCACGCCCACTTTTTTGCCGAGGGAGCGAATCTGGTTGATCACGCGAAAGGCATCACGGTTGATGGTTTCCGCATGCGGGCAGATATAATCCGCGCCTGCTTTGGCAATCGCCTCGATAAAGTCGGTCGGTTCTTCCACCATCAGATGCACGTCGAGCGCCACCTTAGTGTGCGGGCGGATCTGCTCAATAAAGAACGGCGACAGCGTGATGTTTTTGACGTAGTGGCCGTCCATGATGTCGATGTGCAGGAAATCGGCCCGGGTATCGAGAACCGCCAGTTGCTGTTTTATTTCCATCAGGTTCATGCACATCAGAGAAGGAGAAATTTGGGTACGCATCAGAGTTCCTTTTTTTTAGTCAGGCCGGTCTGGCGTGCAAGTAAAGTACTGCGACGCACCGCACGGGAATGATTGAATTTGGTTTTAAAGAATTTCAGGCCCAGAACCACAATCAGTACCGCACCCCACATCGCCAGGCTGAAATGCTGGCTTATGTTTAACAGGTTGAAACCGGTGGAGAGGATCTGCAGCGCAATCAGCGACAGCACCACCCCGGTTACGCGGCCGAAGCCGCCGTTGGGATCGGTGCCGCCGAGGATGATCGCCAGCACGGTAATCAGCAGATACGAGTCGCCGTAGCCCATGCGCGCCGAGTTAAAGCGCGCCATCATTACCAGTCCGGCCAATACGCACAGCAGGCTGGAGATGACGTAAACCAGAATCAGCAGACGATGGGTGTTGACGCCGCTAAACCAGGTGGCGTTGATGTTGCTGCCGCCCATATAGATGCATTTACCGGCGCGGGTTTTGCCGAGGAACAGCGCCATCAGCCCCGCAGTCATTAAGAACAACCACAGCGGCAGCGGAACGTTGAGAAAAGTGTCCGCGCCCAGCGCGCGCACCACGTCCGGCATGCCGCTCACGGCGGCGCCGCGCGTCAGCCAGATGCCAATACCGTTGACCGTCATCATGGTTGCAAGCGTCACCAGAATCGGGTGCGCCCCGACGCGGCTCACCATCAGCCCGGTAATCACCCCGATCAGCGTGGCGATTAACGCCGCGCCGGCCAGCGCCATCAGCAGCCACAGCAGTTGCAGCCCGGTGCCCGCGCCGGCTGGCATAAAATTCAGCAGCACCCAGGCGATAAACAACGCCGTCAGGTTGGCGGTGGCGATGATGCACAGGTTAAGGCCGCCGCTCAGGATGGCGATAAACATCGCCAGCGTCAGCAGACCCAGCTCTGGCAACTGGAAGGCCATGCTCATAAACGTGGAGTTGGTCAGGAAGCGGCCAGGCAGCATAATGCTGAATACCGCGACGCCGAGCGCAATCAACAGCAGCAGGCCGGGATGCGCTTTTTCACTGCTCAGAAAATTCAGATGTTTCATCACACTCTCCCCGATCAGACGAAGCTGACGTCGGTTTCTCTGCGCTTTTTGTAATGGGTGACGGTAATGGCGACCATAATCACCACGCCAATCACAATGTTCATGAAGTAACTGGAAACGCCGACCAGATTGAGGCCGTTCTTCAGGATGGCGATCAGGAATACCCCCATCAGCGTCCCGGTGACGGTGCCTTTGCCGCCCATCAGACTAGCCCCGCCGAGTACGGTAGCGGCCAGCACGTCCAGCTCACCGCCTACCAACGCATTCGGCACCACTTCGCCCACGCGGTAGACCTGCACCAGACCGCCGACTGCCGCCAGCGCCCCCAGCCAGCCGTAGGCAAGGATATGGATGAGCCCGACGCGGATGCCGATGCGACGCGCCGATTCCTGATCGCCGCCGGTAGCATAGAGCTGGCGGCCCAAATGGGTTTTGTTCAGCAGCAGCCAGGTGATGGCGGCAATCACCAGCATGATGGTGAGCGGCAAACCAATCTGGTAAGTCTGCCCGTGCACGTTAAATGGCAGGATGTTATGCAGCGTTACCCACCACTCCGGCAGGTTGTAGAGGCTACGCCCTTCGGTAATCCACATCAGCATGCCGAACAGGAGCGCCTGCATGCTGATGGTGATAATGATCGAGACAATGCGCAGCCAGTAGATCAACACCGCATTGATCACGCCAAATAGCGTGCCGCAGGCGATGGCCAGCAGAATGCTGAGCGGCGCGTTATCAAAACCAAAATGCACAAACAGCGAAGCGATAGCGTACTGCACCACCGACGCTACGGCCGCGAAGGAAATATCGATACCGCCAGTCACCAGCACCACAAACAGCCCAAGGGCAAAGATGCCGGTAACCGCATAGGTTTCCGTCAGATCGAGCAGGTTCTGCAACGTCAGGAACTGATCGCTTGTGAACGAGAACGCCACGAAGAAGAACACCAGTACCCAGGCCAGCCAGCCCTGACTCGACTGGGGCTTAAAGAACGATAAATCAGGCATT
Source organism: Dryocola boscaweniae (assembly GCF_025215095.1). Lineage (GTDB taxonomy): Bacteria > Pseudomonadota > Gammaproteobacteria > Enterobacterales > Enterobacteriaceae > Dryocola > Dryocola boscaweniae. The sequence goes on from NZ_JALHAP010000071.1 coordinate 61,291, forward strand.
GATCACCTCCGCCAGTTGCTGCTGCGCTACTTGTTGAGGCTGGTATTCAGCATGTACGGTGCCGTCACGGAAATGCAAAATCCGATCGCAGTTGTAATAAACCTCCGGCACCTCATCGGAGATCAGGATGATCGCCAATCCCTCTTTCGCCAGTTGGTGGATCAGGCTGTAGATGCTGGCTTTAGCACCGACATCGACGCCCACGGTGGGTGAATCGAGGATCAGGATTTTGGGTTGGGTCAATACCCACTTCGCCAGCACGATTTTTTGCTGGTTGCCACCCGAAAGCGTGGAGATGGCGTGTTCCGGATCGGCGACGCGCACGCCCAGTTGCTGTATCCAGTCATGAATCAGCTTGTTCTTGCGGTATTCATCGATGAGGTGGAAGCGGTTGCGCAACTGGTCAAGAATCGACAGCACCATGTTGTCAGCCACGGACTGCTGCTGCACCAGGCCGAGCGTCAGGCGATCTTCAGAGACATAGCCCATGCCGGATTTGATCGCATCTTCATGACTGCGAAAGCGCACCGGTTTGCTGTCGAGCCAGATTTTGCCGCTGTCTGGTTTGGTCATACCAAACAGCGACAGCGCCAGTTCGGTACGACCGGAGCCGAGCAGACCGCACAGCCCCAGCACTTCTCCCTCATACAGCGAAAAACTGACGTTGTGGTACTGATCTTTACGACTGAGATTTTCCACTTCCAGCAGCTTGCGGTGCGGATTAAGGGTTGGCGCTTTCAGGTGATAATCAAGTTTCAGCCCGGTCATCAGTTCAGTCAGACGATGACCGTCCATTTCGCTGGCAGGCCAGGTGCCCATTTTGCGACCATCGCGGATCACGGTGACGCGATCTGAAATCTCCAGCACTTCATCCAGACGGTGGCTGACGAAAACCACGCAGATATTCCTCTCTTTCAGGTAGCGCACGGTGCGCAGCAACTGATTCACCTCGGTACGGGTGAGCGACGCCGTCGGCTCATCCATAATGACCAGCCGGGCGTCAGCGACCAGCGCGCGGCAAATCGCCACCTGCTGGCGTTGTGCAATCGACAGTTCTGAAACTCTGGCATTGAGGTTCAGATCAAACTTGAGTTCATTGATAACCTTCTCAGCGCTGGCGATCAGCCTTTTCTTGCTGTACCAGCCGAGCAGATTGCCGAGGTTATGCTCAAAGGCGATGTTCTCGGCCACGCTGAGATTGGGAAACAACGACAGATCCTGATAAATCACCTGCACGCCAAAATCGCGTGCCTGCTTCGGCGTCAGACGCGGGAAGTGTTCGCCGCTATCCCCGAGCGTTATTTTGCTACCCGCATCCGGAGCATGTACCCCGGAGATCACTTTAATCAGCGTGCTCTTACCACAGCCATTAGTACCAGCAAGGCAATGCACTTCGCCTGTCATCAACGACAGTGAGATATCACTTAATGCCCGGTTGCCACCGAAGGTTTTCGACAGGCTCTCGAGGGTAATCAGCGTCTGTGGTTCGATGAGTTGCATATTACAGCCCCAGTTTGACCAATTTAGGCAGGTTGGCTTTGTCCAGGCTTTCGGTATTGTTGCCAAGAATGGTGTGAGTCTGCTCATCGACCCTCACCTTACCCAGACCTTCAATGGTCGTGCCGTCGGTAATCGGTTGGTTTTTCTGCATCATGCCCGCCAGGCGCACGAAGACTTCACCCGCTGTCATCGGGTTCCAGATGTAGCCTCCTTTGATGGCGCCCCGATTCACAAGCATCTGGCCCTGACCCGGGCTGAAGGCGCCGATGACGCACACCTGGTCGATTTTGTTGCGCGCCATAACCGCGCGGCCGGCGCCGACTGGGCCCTGGGAACCGAAGGCGATAATGCCTTTCAAATCCGGGTATTTGGACATCACTTCATTAGTGGTGCGGATGGAGTCATCCAGAGATTCGCCGACGCCAAACTTGTCGCCGACCATCTGCATTTTCGGGTAGTGTGCTTTCTGATACGCGACGGCGGAGTCCACCCAGGCATTATGCAACGGCACCGTCAGACCGCCCATATAGGCGACATATTTGCCTTCGCCGTGCATACATTCAGCCAGCGCTTTCATGTGATTCTCGCCGTGGGTTTTGGCATCCACCAGTTCGAAATCCCAGTTGGCGTATTTCTGGTCAGGAGACTCATGCACCAGCACGCGGATGCCGGCGTCGCGCGCGCGCTTCAGCACAGGTTCCAGCACTTTCGGATCATTAGGCACGACGCCGATGATGTCGACTTTCTGTGCAATCAGGTCTTCAATTGCCCTGACCTGTAGCGCCGGGTCAGCTGAAGTAGGGCCGACCATCCAGGCATCGACTCCTTCTTTCGCGGCTTCGCTTTTTATGCCCGCTTCCATCGCGTTAAACCAGGGAATGCCGCCCACTTTAACCACGATGCCCATACGTAATTTGTCAGCGGCATGAGCGGCGGCGGCGGAAAATAATATCAGCAGAGAACAGGCGATAATTGTCTTTTTCATATAATTAAATATCCTGAGAGTTCATTAATTGCATAACATTATGGCGTTGCGAACAGTCAATAATATTGACGCCATTCCAGGCTAACTCTTGTTGCAATTCTTTATCCTTCAGACTATCAGTAATTAAAAAATCAACTTCCCGGTAATGACAAATTCGTGCAAAAGAGGGGCGAAGAAACTTCACTGAATCAATAAGAAGATATTTTCTTTCTGACGCCATCAACATTTGTTGTTTTAAATGCGCATTATTTTCGTTTGCGGAACGTAAATAACCGTCGTTGCCAAGGCTGCTACAGGAGAAAAATATTTTGTTAATTAAAAAATCTTTCAGCGGCTGCTCGGCAACAACACCGTTAAAATCTCCATTATGAGCGAAATATTCTCCTCCAAGGCAAATGGTGCGAATATGGCTCCTGGTAGCCAGCGTTTGCACAGTGTGCAGGGAGTTCGTCAGCACCGTTAGTTCTATATCCGGTAGCTGTCTTGCCAGGAACCAACAGGTGGTGCTGCTGTCCAGTAAAATACAATCACCCGGCGTAATAAAATCGAGCGCCTTTTTGGCAATCAACGTTTTTGCCTGGGGGTTTTCATTCATCCTCAGGCGGAAAGTTGATTCGTGTTCATTCGGGCTATTACTTTTTTCAGCTAAGTTTCCCTGATATTTCTGCGCTACGACCGCACCGCCATGGCTACGTTGTAATAATCCTTTTCTCTCCAGCAGCGATAAATCTCTGCGAATGGTTTCCTGCGAAACCTGACAAAGTTTAACCAGTTCAGAAACTAATACCCGGCCATGTAAATTTAATTCTTCCATGATCTGACGGTGACGTTCAATCGGTAACATGATGACCTCCGATGACAATAAATTAGAAGATTCAACCGGCGCAAAATGTGCGTCAGTTAAAAGTGTGAGCCAGCGAATTTACCACAGTTCAAAAAGTGATATTCGCTGAGTAAATAAATGAAAATCATTAATTGGTTGCATTAAAATGAGGTTTTCATCACAAATAAACGCCAAATTAAAGAAAAATGCGATAGCAGCAGATTTCACAAAATAGTTTTACAGTGAAATTAACATGACCGTTAATGCCTGTTTATGTGTAAATGACCGATTCTTTAAATGTCGTGCATGAAATCAACTGCTACACAGGAAGAAATCTGGAACCGGAGACATAAATCGTGGCATGCACGCAGGGAGAATTTTGCGCTGAGGGAGCTGAATCGCTACGGATAATCTGGACACTTGTGAGCCCTGCGCCACAGTTACAGGGCTACGTTTGTGACATCTTAAAATCTCAACTTCAGCCATCGCCCGGGAGGCAGATATATGAAGGTTAAACGAATTGTCGCCAATTTTATGACACCTGAACCATCCTTAGTGAATGATTTTTATCAAAATATTCTTGGGCTTGAGCTTGCAATGGATCATGGCTGGATTCGCACCTATACCAGTTCTGAGAGCATGACTGCACAAGTGAGCTTTGCAAATGAAGGGGGATCGAGCACGCCGGTGCCCGATCTTTCCATTGAGGTGGATGATCTTGACGAGGTGCTCCGCCGTGTTCAAAAAGACAAGCTTACCGTGGAATATGGCCCCGTAAGCGAGCCGTGGAGAGTTCGTCGATTTTATGTTCGGGACCCGTTTGGCAGACTTATTAATATCCTTCAGCACGAATAAAAATCGTGCCCGCAGCCAGTATATTTTCTTGATTTCCACTCCTGGCATCAGAGTTTGCTGGCGCATAAAATCAGATAGTTGACCGCTGGATTGCGCTTTAGTAACCGTTATGATTGCATTTCACTCAGCTTTTATAAGGGATTATGAAATGGATATGGTGGATAGCATCAAGCTGAAAGTTTATGAGCTTGTGCGGACTTATGCTGGCTCTTACCTGTTCAACATTAAGAAGGTGAAATTAACGCCTGAAACTGATCTTAATATCGATTTGGATATTGATAAGCTTGAAGTTGAAGATCTGATGCATAATTTCTTTGAAAAATTCAATGTTGCACGGGGTGACTTCAAACTTATTATCCGCATGTGCCTTTGTGGTGGAATCTATTCAAGAAAAAAAATTGATGTGCCGGATTTCACTCTCGGCATGCTGATCGAATCAGCAAAAGCCGGAAAAGGGTTGTACGACTAATCGCAAAAATGAAGCTGTAAAAATGGCGGTGCCTGTACACGTTTTTGCACCTGCACGGTAACCCGCTTCCACCATCTGCAGCACGGCGCTCTGTTTTAAAATTTGTTAGTTAAACAAGGAGAGTAAGGATGAGTAAACGAAGCGATATAATTGATGGGTCAGCCGCTGCAAGGGCTCCATATGGACTGGTTTATACAGAAGTACTGGGCTGGATTGATTTAGGCCATGCACAGGGTACTGATATCAGAAATCTGTTGCGAAGCATTGCACTGGCCATGATGATGTCGCTAGCTCGCAAGTTCGAAGGGCTACAGTCTTCATTCCCTATCAGCCTGACGACAGACAGTGGATTCAGCGGGGAAGACCTGGTATCAAATTTGCTCGGGTTTTACCGTGTTGTCTCTGCCCAGAACCTCTTCGGCATGCTGCATCCGGTCAGCAAAGAAGAAGCCCTTAAACGCTGGGACTACTATGGAAAAATTGGCTCGTGGAAAAATGAGAATTTCCGGCCATTGTTGTTCCCGGATCCGGAAATGTTCCCCAATGCCAGGCCTCGTAAAGGTGAATTGCCGAATTTTATGAAGACTGTTAGTCCGTGGAGTGACTTCCGTTCAGGAATTGTCAGTATTGCAAGCGCTGATGGTTCATATATAGATAAAGCAAAAGGTGGAATATTGCCTTATGCGTAACTTATTTAAATTACTCGCAGCGGCCGTTGTTCTGATTACAGTTGCGCTTGCCTGGGCATGGCCTTACATAAAAATGGAATTTGCTGGCAGCGCGCATTATACCGAGCAGGACAGGCGGGAATATGAGTTTTATACGCCTGTTATACTGAAAAAAATGCCACGTATTTCCCCCCGATACGATTTTGATTTTGCGAACATTACTGGCCCTGCCTCCCATGTCTATGCGGTCAAATATTATGATACCCATGACTCAAGGAAAGTTAACGCCTATCTGAGCTCACTGGGGTACAAAAAACAGAAGGAGTGTCATATTGAAGCTGTATGCTGGCTCGGTACTGATCCTCAAGAAATCGTGACTGTAAGCTTCCTGGAACATCCTAAAACGTTATTAGTATCAATCATCTATAACTTATGATTGAAACAGCTTATGTGATGATGCTGATTTGCAGCAATAGCGTGCCTGGCAATGGAGTGTAAGCCGGGCAGAATAAATACGATTCGCTGACCGTGGCCACCAATGCAAAGAATAAAGGTGTGCAGCGTTCGAATCATAACTGCATAGCTGTATAAAGGGAGCATTCGCTCCCTTAATTTTTGTATTATCTCAACCACTAACACCCTTCTCAAAACGAGGCAGCAGCAAATCCTCAATCAGCATATTCACCAGCTCAAAGAGCAGCTCGTTTAGCGTTTTATTTACTTCTGTCGTTTGTTTTTGGCTGATTAACACCTGCGTTAATGCATAGCAGTACTGGCGCAGCAGTTCTGAATCTTCGGCAAGATGCTGGGGTTGGGTATCAACTAATTTTTCTACCGTTAAACGTTGGATCAGATAGGGCGGTAAGGTTTTTTCCAGTTCTGTTTGCATCGTCTCCAGGCAGTTGGCCAGGCGGTGATATAAGGTTTGTTGCCAGGCTTGATTATTGCTTTCTATTAGTTCGTCAGACAGCGTTTCACAGGCGTCCAGCAGTTCGAATAAATCAAGCGTCATATAGGTCGGGGAAGAATCGGCAGGGGTTATAGCTGATGTGGTGTTTGTCATCATGAAAATCTCCGTGTGTGAGAATAATCGTCACCACGGAAGTTTCCACGCTTCGGGTGGTGACGCTAATGAGGGTGGAAATACCGGACACAACGGAAACCGGCCAACCCGAAGGTTGCCTCACCAGCGACACCATTGTTCAGAATAAAGGTGTGTTGGTGCCTCGACAATAAAAAAGACGCTTTGAACGTCAATTGCCGCCGTTATGTTGTCCGGTTTTCCACTCCCGGCACCAGAATTTGCTGGCGCATCGATAGAATAACCACGATGTTTGGCCGCTAACAATCAGTTTATCTAAGGTTTTAAAACCTTGATCCAACGCTGCGAGGCGTCTCGCAATTCGCTCTTATGGATGACATTCTTTTCTTCCGAACGCTGCTCCATAGCGGCACCATTTCAAATAAACCCTTCGCAAATTGTCAGTATTTCCCGCGCCAACCAGGTATATTCCAGCCGCTTGCTCAAAAATAGCTTAAAGGCTCTCAAAAACACCGCTTACTCTAATTAACTCTTTGTTTAATAAAAATAATTATGCTGGTGCTTGTCATCCTCATAATGTCAATTGCTATCCCCTGTTACCCGATAAAAAATCTGTAAAACTAGACAATCGTCGACTTTTCATCTTAAAGTCCCGCAGTTGGCACTAGACAAAACCAGTAACCGGTTATCAAATGGTTAAATAACAATTGCTGAATGTTAAAGAGCGGCAGCCAGACACCTCAGCCGCCATGCATTTCGGTGCTTGCAGGCACTTCGACACACCTCCATGGAGAATTTATGCATTCCTCTGTTAATAAAAACGAAAGCCGGACTTTCTTCGGCCATCCTTATCCGCTTGGCTCGCTGTTCTTCACTGAAATGTGGGAGCGTTTCTCGTTTTACGGCATTCGCCCCTTACTGATCCTGTTTATGGCGGCGACCGTTTACGACGGCGGCATGGGGCTTGCGCGTGAAAACGCCTCGGCTATCGTTGGGATCTTTGCCGGCAGCATGTACCTGGCCGCGCTGCCGGGCGGGTGGCTGGCGGATAACTGGCTCGGCCAGCAGCGGGCCGTCTGGTACGGTTCGATTCTTATCGCGCTCGGCCATCTGTCTATCGCGCTCTCCGCGTTGATGGGCGACAACCTGTTCTTTATCGGCCTGCTGTTTATCGTCCTTGGCTCCGGCCTGTTCAAAACCTGTATTTCGGTCATGGTGGGCACGCTGTATAAAAAAGGCGATGCGCGTCGCGACGGCGGCTTCTCGCTGTTTTATATGGGGATTAACATGGGCTCGTTTATCGCGCCACTGATCTCCGGCTGGCTGATAAAAACCCACGGCTGGCACTGGGGCTTTGGCATCGGCGGTATCGGGATGCTGGTCGCACTGGTTATCTTCCGCCTGTTCGCGGTCCCGGCGATGAAACGCTACGACAGCGAAGTCGGCCTGGATTCAACCTGGAACAGCCCGGTGGCGAAGAAAAACGGCGTTGGCGCATGGCTGCTGGTGCTGGCGGCTGGCGTGGCTATCGTCGTTACGCTGATTGCGCAGGGCGTGATTATCATTAACCCCGTCGCCGTCGCCAGCGTGCTGGTCTACGTGATTGCCGCCTCGGTGGCTCTGTACTTTATCTATCTGTTTGTGTTTGCCGGCCTGAACCGCAAAGAGCGCGCCAGGCTGCTGGTCTGCTTTATCCTGCTGGTGTCCGCCGCTTTCTTCTGGTCCGCATTTGAGCAGAAGCCAACCTCGTTTAACCTGTTCGCGAACGACTACACCAACCGAACGATCGGTGATTTTGAAATTCCTGCCGTGTGGTTCCAGTCAATCAACGCGTTGTTCATTATTCTGCTGGCGCCGGTTTTCAGTTGGGCATGGCCGATGATGGCGCGCAAAGGCGTGCGCCCGAGCAGCATCACTAAGTTTGTTATCGGCATTTTGTGCGCCGCCGCGGGCTTTGGGCTGATGATGCTGGCGGCCCAGAACGTGCTGAACAGCGGTGGGGCTGGCGTGTCTCCATTCTGGCTGGTGGGCAGCATCCTGATGCTGACGCTTGGCGAACTCTGCCTGAGCCCGATTGGTCTTGCGACCATGACGCTGCTGGCTCCGGAAAGAATGCGCGGCCAGATGATGGGGCTGTGGTTCTGCGCAAGCGCGCTGGGTAACCTCGCGGCAGGCCTGATTGGCGGTCACGTGAAAGCCGATCGGTTAGATATGCTGCCGGACCTCTTCGCACGCTGCTCCATTGCGCTGCTGATCTGTGCCGCAGTGCTGATAGTCCTTATCGTTCCGGTGCGTCGTATGCTGGAAAATGCCCAAGCGAAAACGGAGCAAAAGCCGGTGACCAGCGCCTGAGTATCTGTGACAAATAATCTCAACTCAGTATAAATGAGCAATCATAAGGCCGATCTCAAGATCGGCCTTATGGTATATCAGCGCCAGAAACGCTTTCAGCATCCCTGCAAAAAATAATTGAAAATTCCAGGTGGTGGATAAGAATACGATTCCTGGAGCGTATAACCATGCCCCATATCCAGAAGCGTATCCTGTACCCTAACGGCGAATAATGTGCTTCACGATGTATTTATTCGTGTTTTGATAAATATCTGATAAATCAACCACCTTGTTATCCTGAGAATAGCTCACCGACTGCACCCGCAGCAGCAGTGAATTCGGCGGGACCTGCAACAATTCAGCCTGCTCTTTCGTGGCCTGCACCGGGGTGTAGCTGCGGTGACTTTCGAGAATGGTAATATTGCACTCCTTGCGAAAGTAGTTGAATTTTGACTGCTCCATATTGCCGATGCTAAGCCAGGGAAAAAGTGCAACGGGAATATAGCTGTTCTCAACCAGGATCGGTATGTCATCAATAATGCGAATCCTGCGGATGTAATAGACTTTTTCACCGGTTTCGATTTTCAACTGCTGGGCAATGGCCGGAGGCGCGTCGAGCATGGAAAACTCAATCACTTTGTTCACATAGTTTGTTACGCCCACGATGTTCATCTGGTAGTTAAAACCATCCAGTTCGCCGCCGTGGTAATTGATTTTACGTGCCACAAACGAACCGCTTCCGTGGCGTTTAACGATGAGTTTTTCATCTGCCAACTGGGCCAGAGCCTTTCTCACCGTCATAACGGAAACCTGCAGCTCCTGCGCCAGCGCTTTTTCGCTCGGGAGGATGTCGCCAATTTCATACTCCTCGCTATTGATGCGAAATTTTATCTCGTCAGCAATTTTTTTGTATATCACTTCTGGATCTCTATTTTTTAGCCTGAAGAATCAAGAACAATTTAATTTATTGTATTTTATGTGTTTTTTAATATGTTGAGCATATTTTTATATAACTCATATATAAAACTAATCAAACTTATATATCTCTTTTCGTTTTGATTGTATGACTCATCTCACAAATGCCCTCTTTTTGGCTCTGTCTGGCTACTTTCACCGCTTAGGATAATTTCAACGTTCAGGTTTTGTGCAAGCAATCTGCAAGAAGTGAGGGTGTGCCAGATGGCCGTATTAAAAAATCTACAGGACTTCTCTAAAGCAATGATTGGCCCGGTTCTGTATTTACCGGTAATCGGTCTGTTAATCGCTTTGTTCAGCGTTGCTACCAACAAGCTATGGGTGCCAGAGGGCAGCGCGGTTTATCTCATTGGTAAATACGCCTCCAGTCTGCTGTGGGCAATAATGAATAACCTTGGCTTTTTCTTTTGTCTTGGTCTCGCCAGCGGCCTCGCCAAAACCAGAAAATCCGAAGCCTCATTTGTTGCCGCAATGGCATATTTTATGTATCTGGCAGGGAATAACGCCTGGCTCACGCTAACACAGCGGCTTGCGGAAGGAGCCACTAACGCAGACCTCTATGGCAGCGGTCAAATATTTATCTTTGGCTTCAAGGTTATTGATATCGGCGTCTTTCTGGGGATTATTCTTGGCGCGCTGGTTGCTTTTATCCATAACCGATTTGTCAATAAAGAGTTTCGCGGCGCATTCTCCATTTACGGCAACAGTAAGCTGGTGCTGATTATTATGATCCCGCTGGTGGCCTTATTTGCTATTGCTACCGTCTATATCTGGCCGGTGGTGGCGCAAGGTATTTCGGCTCTGACTACCTTTATGAAAACGTTCGGCTCTGTTGGCGTGTTCTTATACGGTTTCCTTAATCGATTTTTAATTCCGACGGGTTTGCATCATCTGGTGTGGTCGCCGTTTGTATTTACCTCAATTGGCGGACAACTGCTGATTGACGGGCAGACGGTGATCGGCGCCAAGCCCATATTCCTGGCGGAGATTGCGAACAACTCCGGCGGCGCGCTGAGCGACTCAGCGCGATTCCTGACCTATGGCATGGTGAAGATTTTCGGTACGGCAGGGATGGCGCTGGCGTTTTATAAAACAGCACGGCCCGAATATAAGGCCAAACTAAAGGTGACGCTGATCCCGCTTATTGTGACTTCATTTTTGGTAGGTATTACCGAGCCGTTTGAATTTCTGTTTATTTTTACCGCGCCGTTGCTGTGGCTGATTTATTCCTTACTCGATGGCTTCTTTCAGATGCTGGCATGGATGCTGGATGTTCGGGTCTGCGCAACAAACGGGATTATTGATTTTATTGTCTATAACATCCCGGCAGGCGCAGGAAGAACACACTGGCCTGTCTTTGTCATCCTGGGGCTTATCGAAACCCTGACAATGTATGTCGTCGGCAAGTTTGTTATCACGCGTTTTAATATGGCAACGCCAGGACGGCGTGCAGAGAATGAGCCTGCAGCAGAAAAAGAGAATACGGAAAGCTCTGTTGAAAATGAATTAGGCAAGAATGTCATTCGTGGACTTGGCGGGAAAGAGAATATTGTCCTGGTGGATAATTGTTTCACCCGCCTGCGCGTTGACGTCCACAATGCCGATCTAATTGATACAGAATTATTGAAACGTACCGGCGGCACAGCGGTATTAATTAAAGGTAATCATGTTCAGATTATTTATGGCCTAAGTGTAAACAGGGTCAGAAATAATGTGAATACGGCTTTAGGTGTACATGACTAACGAGGTGGATGGTGAAAGATAAATTTGTAGTGACAATTGCAGGCGGCGGCAGCACATATACGCCTGGTATCGTTTTAATGCTGCTGGAAAACATGGATCGTTTCCCGATAAAAGAGATTCGGCTTTATGACAATAATGCCGAGCGACAAGGCTTGCTGGGAGAAGCCTGCCGGATCATGGTCAGTGAAAGCCATCCCGGAGTTGCCTTCAGTTACACGACCGATCCGCAGGCTGCGTTTACCGATGTCGATTTCGTGATGGCTCATATTCGCGTTGGCCTCTACGAAATGCGTGAAAAGGATGAAAAGATCCCGCTGAAATATGGCGTAGTGGGCCAGGAAACCTGTGGGCCAGGCGGCATCGCTTATGGCATGCGCTCCATCGCGGGGGTGCTGGAACTGGTGGATTATATGGAGCAATACTCGCCGAACGCCTGGATGCTCAACTATTCCAACCCGGCGGCCATTGTGGCCGAGGCAACCCGGCAACTGCGACCAACCTCGAAAATCATCAATATTTGCGATATGCCTGTCGCCATTGAAGGGATCTTCGCGGATATTCTTGGCCTGGCGTCGCGTAAAGACATGAACGTTCGCTATTACGGCCTGAACCATTTTGGCTGGTGGACGAGCATTACCGATAAAGCTGGCAATGATTTAATGCCTGCGCTTAAAAAGCATGTGGCTGAGCACGGTTACTGTAGCCAGACCGAGGATTTTCAGCATAAGGCGCCTAGCTGGATTGCAACCTTTAAGAAAGCGAAAGATCTCTTCGCGCTCGATCCGCAAACGCTGCCCAACACCTACCTGAAGTACTATTTTTATCCGGATTATGAGGTAGAGCACTCGGATCCGAATTTTACACGTGCCAATGAAATCGTCATCGGCAGGGAAAAAGAGGTGTTCGATATGGCCCGGCATATTGTGGAGCGGAAAAGCGCTCGCGAAGCCCATTTCCATGCGGGAGCCCACGCTACCTTTATCGTTGACCTTGCCTGTGCGATCGCTTTTAACACCCAGGAAAGGATGCTGTTGATTGTGGAAAACAACGGTGCGATTGCCAATTTTGACGAAACGGCAATGGTGGAGGTTCCCTGCCTGGTTGGTGCCAACGGACCGGAACCGCTGGCGATGGGGCGCATTCCGTCATTCCAGAAGGGGCTTATGGAACAGCAGGTTGCGGTAGAAAAACTGGTGGTCGAAGCCTGGATGGAAGGAAGCTACCAGAAGCTCTGGCAGGCATTAACGCTGTCAAAAACCGTGCCCAGCGCCTCGGTTGCAAAAGCAATTCTGGATGAGTTGATTGAGGCCAACAGGGATTACTGGCCTGAGCTGCGCTAATTACTACTGCCAGCATCTTTCGGGATGCTGGTCTTAACCATAGCGGCGCGCAAAATCAGGACAACTTCGTAGGCTCTTTTCGCTGATTTCATCATCACAGAGCAATAATCACCCTTGCGCCGCTTTTTTGATTTACGTTTTCTCTTCCAGCCGCTGCTGCGCTGCGGCATCAATTGCCGCTCTTTTTTCCTTCAATGTTTCAAGGCTCATCGGCTTGCTGATTAAATAGCCCTGGGTTTCATCGCACTCAAGCATTTTTAATTTCTGTAGCTGCCCCTGCGTTTCCACGCCTTCGGCGGTAATACTCAGCGAGAACGCTTTCCCCAGCCCGATGATATTCTCCACAATGGTATTGGCGCTTTCGCTTTCAGGCATGCCGGAGATAAAGGATTTATCAAGCTTGATGCCGTCAAACGGGAAATTGCGCAGGTAGCTTAGCGACGAGTAGCCGGTGCCAAAGTCATCCATCAGCAGGCGCACGCCAATATTTTTCAGCGCCTGCATCAGCTCCAGGCTATTTTCCGGGTCCCACAGCGTGGCGTTTTCGGTCACTTCAATTTCCAGACGACCGGGGTCAAGCTGCGATTCACGCAGCGCATCGCTTATGCGATCCACAATTCCCCAGGACTGAAACTCGACCGCAGAAATATTGACCGAAACCGCCAGCCCCTCAAGCGACTGTTGAGCATCGCGGCAGGCGGTTTTCAGTACCCATTCGCTGATGGAGGCGATAAGCCCGGTTTCTTCCGCAAGGGTAATAAACTGGTCCGGCATTAATAATCCAAGCTGCGGATGCTGCCAGCGGATCAGCGCTTCCGCCGCAACAATCTGCGAAGAATTAAGGTCGTAACGCGGCTGATAGACCAGGCAGAACTGCTGCAGTTTGATTGCCTCGCGCAGGCTGTCTTCCATTTCGCGGCGCTGCACCATCTGCTGGGCCATCTCTGGCGTGTAGAACAGCCATTTGTTACGCCCGGAGTTTTTCGCCTTATAAAGCGCGATATCGGAATAGCGCAGCAGGTCTCCCGCATCCACGGCGTCGTGCGGGGCGAGGGCGATGCCCAGGCTGGCGCCAATAAATATCTCATGCCCGTTAATCATGAACGGGCGCAGCAGCTCGGTGATAATTTTCTTACACAGGGTTTCAAGGTAATGATGATCGTCAATATCCGGGATTATGAGGATAAATTCGTCGCCTCCCTGGCGCGCTACCAGATCGTTATCCCGAATGCAGCGGCGCAGCCTTGCGGATACTTCATGCAGCACTTTGTCCCCGGCGGCGTGGCCAAACAAGTCGTTGACCGGCTTAAATTTATCCAGGTCGAGGCTTATCATCGCCAGCGGCTGCTCAAGGGTAGGCAGCGCCTGCAGTTTGCCCTCCAGAAATTCACGCATTCGCATCCGGTTTGGCAGGCCGGTCAGCTCATCATGTCTTGAGAGATACTGCACGCGCTGCTGCGCTTCAACTTCAAGGGTGACATCCGTCGCGGTACCGCGATAACCCGTCACGCCTTCCGGTGTGATAACCGGTTTGATGGCTATGTGGCAGTAGCGCTGGTGGTCCATTGCCGAGCGATACCTGCAGTGGAGCAGGCGACGGTGGCCTGTCTGGCCCGGCTGGGTTATCCACTCAGCCAGCGAAAGATTATCGGCCTCCATTAAGGCGGTAACGGGTTGGCCAAGCCAGGCTGAGATGCTGTGCCCGGTAATGCCGGGGAACCTGTCTGACAGCCAGGTGAAGCGTAACTCGTTATCCGTTTCCCATATCCAGTCCGTTGTGGCTTCGGCAACGTCCCGGAAGCGACGCTCGCTGGCGGCTAACGCCTGTCGGCTCTGGGCGAGCAGGTAACTGTTTTCGTCAAACATGCGGGCTTTTTTCAGCAGGTTACGGCTCTGGCCCCAGGCGAGCGCGCCACAGCCGAACGCCAGCAATATCAGCAGAGGCAGAATATAGTGAATTAGCTGGCGGCCCGGCTCCTCGCTTTTCCATTCAAGGGTAAGCGACTGGCCGTTTACGGGCAGCGTCAGCGTGCCGCGTCTGCCTTCCGGGCGAGGCGCGTCTTTTTTCTGAACGCGGGTTTCATCAATGCCGTACTCTTCGCCCATTTGCGCAAGCTTTTTGTCATCCAGCACATCGACAAACACCAGCGTGGAAGACGAACCGGAAACAAGATGGACGTGTTCATCATCGCCGTTAGTTATCTTTGCCATTGCCACCAGCGCGGGGTGGCCCTCATGCAGCACCATCGTGTAGGTAAGCGGCAAAGCGTCGGGCCTGTTCATCGACTGCAACAGCGTGGGCAGAGGATTTTCGCCGAGCCATTCTGTCAGGCTTCGGGATGAAAGCTGGCCCTTAATGACGCTGTAACGGGTCTGCTCTGCGCCATCCAGAACGAAAATTCCTTCATATTGATAATCGCGATAAAGCGAGCTGCCCATATTTTGCCGGGCGTAGGCCCATTCAGGATCGACGGTGACGTGCAGATGCGCATAAGCTTCGCCCCACCAGGCGTAATCTTTGATGTGGGTTGAAAGCGTATCCACACGATTATGCAGAGCCTTTTGCAGCAGCTTGCCGCTTTGCTCGTCGGCATCCCGGTTAATGCTGTTGGCTATGGAAAGCAGTGAGAATATCGCCACCACGAACAGCAAAGCCAGCAGCGACACCATCAGCAGGAGCGCGCGTTTTATAAAGGCGGCGGTGGTGCGATAGTCAGCGTCCGGGCTCGTAACATCATTTTCAAGTGAATAATTTTTCATGCCTGTTTACCCAGAATATCCGTTTGTAAGACTGACTGCCGATCAAGTTATTATCGACCTGATTCGCCGGGCCTTTATTACTGATGGGTAAACTGAAGATAGTTGATAACGAAAAGAAAAGGGGGCAAGCGGTGGATTTAAGCTTTGTCTGGCTGACGAATGTGGTGGGGGGGCCTGGCTTTATGGATTCCGTTTTGAAATCAAAGCCATTGCCCGTTTGCCGGATGATGCCGGATAGTTATTTTTAATGATATCTACCAGCGCTCGCAGGCTGGCGGGCATATGGCGGTTAGCCGGAAAATAAATACACAGGCCGGGGATCGGCGGGCACCAGGACTCCAGAACCGCTACCAGCAGGCCCTTATCCAGCGCCGTCCGGGCGTGGAGTTCCGGGACATAGGCAATTCCCAGCCCTTTTACGGCGGCATCCACCATCAATGCTGAACTATTCAGCGTCAGCGTGCCGGGCACGTCCAGGGCGATGCTCTGCCCGTGGCGGGAGAACTCCCAGCGATAACGTCTGCCGCCGGGTAAACGCTGACGAATACAGCGGTGCTGCACCAGTTCGTCCGGCACTTCAGGAGCAGGGTGCTGCGCCAGATAGGTCGGCGCGGCCACTGCCAGAAAACGGACATCATCACTAAAACGTACGGCTACCATATCGGCGGGCACATCCTCTGCCAGCCGAATACCGGCATCAAAACCCTCAGCGACGATATCCGCCAGCCTGCCGTCCACCACCAGATCCAGCTCTACGCCGGGATAACGCGTCTGATACTCCTGTATTACCGTGTGCAGCAACAGATAAATCGCTTCTTCGCCGCCGTTGATGCGCAGGGTGCCCAACACTTGCCCTTGCGTATCCGCCACCTCTTCCAGCGCCTGCTCCAGCCCGCTCAGGTGCGGTGAAATACGTCGCAGCAACTGTTCTCCGGCTTCGGTCAGCGCCACGCTGCGCGTTGTGCGGTGCAGCAGGCGGATACCGAGACGCTCTTCCAGCCCGCGAATGGCGTGGCTTAACGTGGAGCGAGTGACGCCGGACAGGTCCGCCGCTCGACGAAAGCTGCGCTGCTCCGCCACGGCGATAAAGGCTTTCAGATCAGATAAGGTGGGGGTCTTTATTGGTGATTTCATTTCACCTCTTCATGCTATTTGTTGAGTCTTATCATGCCAGTCATAGTGCCATAACCTTTATCCGTACGTTAATGCCTTTTACGGAGAACACGATGAGCAACAAAACCTGGTTTATTACCGGCACCTCCACCGGCCTGGGGCGCCTGATGACAGAGCGACTGTTGGCGCGGGGTGACAGGGTTATTGCCACCCTGCGTAAGCCCGGCGCGCTGGACGATCAGCAAGCCGCTTATGGTCAGCAACTGCACGTTCTGCTGCTGGACGTCACGGATACCGAAGCGATTCGCGGCGTCGTAAAGCAGGCGTTTGAGTATGCCGGACGTATCGATGTGTTGGTCAGCAATGCGGGATACGGGCTGTTCGGCGCGGCGGAAGAGGTGAGCGATGCACAGATTACACGTCAAATTGCCACCAATCTCACCGGCCCGGTTCAGTTGATTCGGGCGGTGTTGCCGTATCTGCGTCAGCAAGGAGGCGGACGTGTTGTTCAGGTCTCGTCGGAAGGGGGACAAATCGCCTGGCCGAATTTCAGCCTGTATCACGCCACTAAATGGGGTATTGAAGGATTTATCGAATCCGTTGCGCAGGAAGTGGCGCCGTTTGGCATTGACTTTCTGATAGCCGAGCCGGGTCCGACCGCCACGAATTTTGCCGCCGGGATTGATAGCGCTGAACCGATGAATTGCTATGACGACACGCCCGCTGGTGAGGTGCGTCGTGGCCTGGCGGATGGCAGTATCGCCATTAACGGCGATGCAGGAAAAACCGTGGACGCCATTATTGCCGCGGCGGATGCCGACAAACCCGCTATCCGCCTGGCGCTGGGCAGCAAGGCGTACCACGCCATACATGAGGCGCTGGCAACAAGGTTGCAGGTGCTTGAGGACACGAAAGCGGTGGCGTTAAGCGTGGATAAAGATGCGTAACTAAACGGTGAGCCGTGCGGCTCATCATTATTTAAAGGCGCTTACGGGCTCGTGATTCTGAGGATAAAACTTAAGCAACGCGGATAAGAAATGTTCTCTAAAAATATGTGAGCACCGGCCACGTCAGTAAGTAAGCAGTAAGAGTACCCCACCGATAATCGCACTCTCATATTTATCTGTGGAGTACAAGCATGGGATGCCGACACTATCACTTTCCGGTCAGGTGGGGCTTAACCGTTGCAATAACCAGCGCCTCGTTGATGATTCCATCCTCCACTTTTGGCGCAGAATGGGGAGTCGGCGTGGGCGCGGCAAGCACGCAAAAGCCTTATAAAGATATGTCGCGTGATACGACGCCTGTTCCGCTTCTCTATTTTGAGAACGATTATCTGCATTTTTTCGGCACCGAGGGGGAAATAAAACTCCCCGCTTTGAGGTTTGGTGAAACCCAGCGCGTAAATTTCGGTCTTATCGGTAGATACGAGGGTTCTGGCTATGATGCTGACGATGCCAGTGTTCTTGATGGCATGGCGAAGCGCAAAAGCGGCTTTTGGGGTGGGGCGAAGGCGGAGTGGCAGAGTAGCTGGGTCAATATCAGCGCCGACTGGACGCACGATCTTTCAGGCAACAGCAAAGGACAACGGGTCAATATTGGCGCGAAGCGGACCTGGCTGCTGGGCGATTTCGCCTTAACTCCGCGGGTCGTCGCAACGTGGCATGATAAAAAATATGTCGATTACTATTACGGCGTGCGGGCGGATGAAGTCCGCGACTGGCGGCAGGCCTGGCAGGGATCGTCTTCTTTTGGCGCGGAATTCGGCTTACGAAGCGTCTACCAGTTTAGCTCTCATCACTCTTTAATGCTGGATCTCGAGGCTACACGGCTTTCCTCCGAAGTGAAGGATAGTCCGTTAGTTGACCGTTCAACCGAAGACCGAATTTTCCTGGGATATCTGTATCGCTTCTGATGGGCAGAATACTTTTAATTGAAGATCATGATCATCTGGCCGGGCTTATTTGCAAGGGGCTGGCTAAAGCGGGGATCTCTGCCGATATTGTCGGCAGCAGGGAAGCTGCGTTAAGCGCGCTTAAGCTGGTTTCTTACCAGGCGCTGGTGCTTGACCGCGGTTTGCCTGACGGGGATGGCCTGCTTCTGCTGCGGCAACTAAAGCTGCGTAATCTTACTTTACCCTGCCTGATCCTCACCGCGCGCGACGCTTTGCATGACCGGATCGAGGGGCTGGAGGCGGGCGCGGATGACTATCTTGCAAAACCTTTTGCTATGGCGGAACTGGTAGCGCGCGTGCGGGCTTTGCTGCGCCGCCCGGCCCTGAGCCAGGAGCCGGAGCTTGCCTATGGCGATGTTACGCTGCTGTCCGATGCCGGGATCGTATGCTGCGGCGATAAGCATAGCGTGCTCGCCCCGGCGGAAATGCAGATTATGATGACGCTGCTGCACAAACAGGGCGGGATAGTTCGCCGCAGCGCGATGGAAGCAGCCGGCTGGGGGCTGAGCGAAACGGTTACGCCGAACGCCCTTGATGTGGCCCTGCATCGTTTACGCCGCAAGCTTGCGGCTGTTGGTTCCGGGCTGCACATCGTCAATCTGAGGGGGCAGGGCTATGCGCTGCAAAAAGCCAACGTGGATGAATAGCCTGTCGATAAGGATCCTGGTGGCTTATGTGGCGGGCACGCTGCTGAGTATCGGCCTGCTGGTGCTTTTTGGCGCGATAGTCCAGGATCGGCTGCCGGGCATGGAGCTTCCCGACCGTGCGCAGGCGCTGGTCGGGCATCTGAAATTCGATACGAAGGGCAAGCCGACAGGATTAATCGACAGCAAAGAGCATCCTCTGTGGATTTATAACAGCCTGCGCCAGGAAACCGCATGGAGGCTGCTGGATGAGAAGGGTAATGTCGTGCTTGTCTCGGCGGATAAAAAATTCTGGCCGGCCCGTAAAGATATTACAGAATTGCCCTTCCGACGTTTTACGTTCAACCGGGAAGGCGTGCTCTACGAGGGAGCGACCGGAACCGTTGAAAATAATGGGCGAACGTGGTTTTTGCAGTTAGTCGTCAGCTCGCGAATCGTCGATTTTTTGCATCAGGGATTTGCGCTGCCTTTTATCCAGCTCGGCATTGTCACTTTTAGCCTGTTGCTGCTGCTGATTTTTACCGTTTGCGCCTGCGTCAGCCTGAAATATTCGTTACGACCGCTGCGCAACGTTTCGCAGGCCGCCATGCAAATCTCCCCGCAGGCGCTTAGCGAACGTCTGCGCACAGAACAGGTTCCCGCTGAACTTATCCCGCTTATTACAAGCTTCAACCAGGCGCTCGATCGGCTGGAGAACGGCTTTCGCACCCAGCAGGATTTTCTTGCCAGAGCCGCGCATGAGTTAAAAACGCCGCTGACGCTGTTGCGCACGGAAGTAGAGTTGATGGAGGACAATACCGAAGCTCGTGAAACGTTGTTAGCACAGGTTGCCCATCTTTCGCGTCAGGTGCAGCAACTGCTGCTGCTGGCGGAAGCGAGCGAGCCGCTCAGCTATCAGTTCACCGATGTGGACGTCTATCAGATTACCTGTGATACGGTGAACTATCTGCAAAAAATAGCGGATGACGCCAGCGTTAAGCTCACAATCAACGCAGCGGAAGAAATAAGCAAATGGCGGGCAGATCGCGGCGCGTTCTTCACTCTGCTAAAAAACCTGATTGAGAATGCCGTCCAGCATTCTCCGGCGGGCGCCACGGTCAGCGTTGATATCCGCTCCGGCAGCCTGAGCGTGCACGATCGAGGCGCTGGCGTCGCAGAGGAACATATACCGCACCTGTTTGAACGGTTCTGGCGCGGCGCGCATCGTCGGGACGTTGGCGCCGGGCTGGGTTTGGCTATCTGTCAGGAGATTTGTTCCGCACATGGCTGGACGCTGGCTGCCTTTAATGGCGAGATTGGGCTGGTTGCCCGGGTGGACAGAGGCGGAGTAACGATAGAGTCAGATTAGTCAGCGATAGCATTTTACATTCCGATAATAAATGATTATGTTTCTCATTTGCATTTGAGGGTGTTTTCTTGCGGAGCCCTGTCCGGCCTACCGCGATGCGCAACTTCTTCATTCAGACGGGAAAGGATCAAAAAATGACTAAAAGAACAACGGCGCTGGCTGCGCTAATCGCGCTGGCGCTGACGGGCTGTAGCGCTCATCAGGCCACCACGGCGAAACCAACGCCGGTTGCGGCGGCCGAGCAGAAGAGCCCGGTTGAGCAGCGCGAGTTGTCTGAAGGCGTGTATGAAATGGCGCTCAGCCAGCAGAACGGCGCGCTTTATGTTGCCACCGCGCAGGGCTTTAAAGACGTGCAGGGCGGCGTGGTTTACAAGCTGGACCCGGTTTCACTGAAAACCATCGGCCAGGCGCATACCGACCTGAAGAACTTTGGCGCGGTGATGGACCCGCAAGGTAAAACCTTGTATGTCACCAACTCGCTCGACGGCGGCATCAGCGCAATGAATGTTGAAGACGGCAAAGTTCTTAACCGTCTGATGTTCAGCGAACGTAACGAGAAAGGCTTCCCTTACGGCGCGCGTGAAATCATTCTGCATGACGGCCTGCTGTATATCGGCGGCGTGGCCGATCCGGCGGTGATCTGGGTGGTTGATGCGAAAACGCTGAAGCTGAAAAAACGAATCAATAACGCGGGTAAATGGGTAACCGGCCTGCTCTATTCTGAGCAGACGCAGCGCATTTATGCGGCCAACGGCGGCGGTGAAATTCTGGTGATCAACCCGAAAACAAACCGCATCGAAAAACGCTGGAAACCGCTTGGCGAGAAAGAAGCTCTGCTGCTTAATCTTGCTGAAGACCCGGCAACGGGCCGCCTGTTCGTGACCGACAACTCCAAAGCGAAAACCACGCTGGTACTGGATATCAACACCGGCAAAGTGCTGAAGAACCTGGAAACGGGCGATACGCTAGCGGTGAAGTTTAACGCTAAACGTCACGAGATTTACCTTACCCAGCGTGAATCCGGCAAGCTGTTAATCCTTGATTCGAATACCTACGCGGTGAAAAAAGAGCTGAGCCTGCCACCGCATCCGAATAGCCTGCTGCTGTCTGCGGACGGGCAAACGCTGTATCTCACGGTGAAGCAGGGCTTTAACAAAGACCATTCAACCAAAGGCCCGGACAGTATCGTGCGCGTGCCTTTAGCGCAGTTGTCTCAACTGTAATTAAATCAGGGCGTGTGAGAGATTTGCTCATTCGCCCTATAAATTCAGTAGCGCGGGAATTTGGGTCAGTAAATAGAGCGCCAGCCCAATCGAGCCGCCCACCAGCGTGCCGTTAATGCGGATAAACTGTAAATCTTTGCCGATGTTCAGCTCTATCTGCTGCGACATATCCCGCGCGTCCCAGCTTTTCACCGTATCGCTGATGTGTCGGGTAAGAAACGCCGCAAATTCTGGCGCAACCTTTCTGGCTGCTTGCTCAAGGTGTTCATTCAGCGAGGCGCGCAGCGCGCTATCTCCCACCAGCGTTTCCCCAAACCACTGACCGGCTTCGGCAACGCGCTGCCTGATGCGCGAATCTTCGCTGTTCATGTCCTCTTTTAGCCAGCGGCGTAAATCGCTCCACAGCTCGCCCAGATAGCGGTTAAAGGCCTCATCTTCTTTCAGATAGCTTTTGATGTTTTCCGCTTTTTCCGCCATCTCCGGGTCGCTTTTTAGCTTATCGATGAGTTTGAAGGTGGCGCGGTCAAACGCCAGGCGCAACTGGTGGCCCCGATCTTCGCTGATATCATCAAGCATGGAATTCACCGCGCTGGCGACCAGGTCGGCGCTGTGCTCGCCCAGCCATTCCGTCGGCAGCACTCTGGATTTACGCGGATGTTCCGTTTCCAGCCAGTGCACTATCTGGCGGGCGATAAATTCGCGCGTGCTTTCCCGGTTGAGTAGCGTTAAAAGCTGGGCAATCATCGAATCCAGCAAAATCTGGTGACGATTATTCTTCGTCATGCTCTCCAGCAGCAGGCCGCTGGAGTAGCTGAGATCGACCTTATCAATCGCTTTATGCACCGCCCGGCGCAGTAATCCCTGAATGCGCGAATCGTCCGTCATATCCAGAAAACCGCCCATCACCTGCATAAGATGCTGCCCGACCCGCTGGGCGTTATCCGGCTTGCTGAACCAGACGCCGATCATCTTCGCCGGTTCGTGGCGCTGGATTAACGTGATAAGCGACTGGGTATCAAGGAATTTCTCCTGCACAAAATAGCCGAGATTCTCACCGATACGATCTTTATTGCGGGGAATGATGGCGGTATGAGGCGCGATAAATGGAATAGGTACGCGACGGAATAGCGCCACCACGGCGAACCAGTCGGCAAGCGCGCCGACCATCGCCGCTTCGGCAATGGCTTTCAGCCCGCTCACCCAGAAGTTCGGCGGTAAAAAAAGGGTGGTGACAAAAATTGCCGCAGCAATCAGCAGCAAAGAAAGCGCGAGGCGCTTGGTTCGTTTTAATTCAGTTATTTTATCCATCGCCTAAGCATAGAACCGCCCAGACGGAACCGGTAGCATTAATTTTTACGGTTATGCACTAAGCGCCCGACAATTATGCGCCCGAAGAAAACGGATTTGCCTGAAAAGAGGTGAGGGTATAACTGCCCGGCAATTGGCAAATCCGCGTCGCTAATAAAATAAGGTTAATATCCGTACGCGACTTCAGGTCTCAGGAACGTTAATACAGATTATCCGTCAGGGATGGGAAATAAGCTTTTACCCATCCCTGAATACAGCATTTAAATTATCAGAACCAGGCTTCCCACATTCCGCCTATGTTAAAGGAATCGAGTTGCGTACTCTCTTCGCCCGCAACACGCGCGGTATGATTATTTTCAACCTGGCCGCCGGTAACATAGAAGCGCAGCATCGGACGGAATGCCGGCCCCATTGCGATGGAGATGTTCTGGGAAAGCGTCAGCTTCCAGCCTTTATTATCGCCGTCAGAATCATAATCCACGCGCTGATAGCCCGCTTCAAGCCAGGTTGAATGCACGTCGTTCCAGAAGTACATCGGACGAACGATCGCGCCGTAGTTGCGGCGGCTGTCCTGGGTTTGTTCATCATTATCGTAATCGTGGAAGGCCAGCAGGTATTCAACCTGAGCCTGCGGCGTAAATTTATAGCTGCCTTCGAAGCTGGCATAAACCGTATGCAGCCCGTTGGTTTTGTTATAAACGCTGTTGTCCGAATGGTCAGAATAGCGGGCGATGATTTTATTCAGGCTGTTAACGCCCGTGTGACTGAACACCACCGCGGCCTGCCAGGCTTTGGATCTTTCATCGCTATCGATAGCTTTGGAATCAAAGCCGTAGTTGGCGTACAGCTCAAAATCAATCGGCCCCATTTTAATGCCGTGGAGCTTTGAAGTTGCCGCGTAGTTGCCTTTGTCGCCCGTGCCTGAGCTGCCGGTACAGGAGATGCGCGACGGGTTATCACCGTCTTCAACCAGTTCCGGATTACAGGACTCCACCGAGGCGACAGCGGCCAGGTCTACCTGTGCAAAGCCAAGATCGAAGTTTTTCACCCCGGCGCCCTGGCCGTCGTGGTTCATAAAGAAGTAGTCGTTGATGCCCTGCTGCGGACGCTGGTGGAAGTCGCGGCCGGCCCAGAAATAAGCGTTTGGCTGCGATTCAAAAAGATTTGTTACCCCGGCATAGGCCTTCTTGAGGTTAACTTCATCGCCCCAGTGGTCGAACATCACGCCCACATCCCAGATAGCGCCGGACTCGCTTTTAAAGGCTTTGGTCAACTGGAATTCGCCGCCGTTGCCTTCGTTGCCCAGACGGCCGATGGCTGATGAACCGTTATAGGAGCCGTCAACGCCGATATATTTTTGGTCGCCCGCCTGAAAATGCGCGCCGTAACGGGCGTAGCCGGTAAATTTCACGCCGTAGGGAATAGCCAGATCCGGCGTATCCGGAGCGGGAGCCTGTGGCGTCACGAGCGGATCGTTTTTCGCCTGTCGTGCGGCATCCATTTTTGCTTCGCGATCCGCCAGCGCTTTATCCACCGCTTTTGCCACGATTTGATCGATTTGTTCCTGAGTAAATTCCTGAGCAAAGGCAGAAATTGGGCAAAGGGTAGCGATAACCGCCAGGGTTAATGGCAGTTGCTTAAATATTTTCATAATCATCTCAACTTTAGTTAGTTATATTTTCAGACAATGACTATCCCGTTCAGGCTGGACGTATTTATACGCTGGGGCCAAACAGGTTTATTTTTATGCTGTAATCGGAGGCTGCTTAATTAAAAATATCTACGTAATAAATTCTCCCTTTCAAAAATAGAATTACCGTGAATTAACGCTGATAAAGATGGATGATTTCTTCTGATAATTCGCGAACCAGCATGGATGTCATTAAATGATCCTGGGCGTGGACCATAATTAACGTCATCGGCTGTCTGGCTTCTCCGGCATCCTGCTCAAGCATCATGCTTTCCAGCGTTAATCAAAAAAGGCTTTCGCTGTTATCCGTTGGCGGCCTGCGGTGAAGCCGTCAGGTTTTGCATTTTTTCTTCTTCGGTTTTCAGCAAAGAACGTTCGTAAGCGCGCAGGAACGGCAGATACATCAGGGCCGACATCACCATACAGATTACGCACATCACTACCGGGCTTAGCGCCCAGTTAGCCGCCCACGAGGCGCCGATTGGCGCAGGCGTGGTCCACGGCGTGAGGGAAACAACCTGCGCAAGCCAGCCAAGTTTTGTGGCGCTATAAGCAAGACAGGCGTTAATCAACGGCACAAAGACGAACGGAATAAACAGCATCGGGTTCATGATAATTGGCGCGCCGAACAGAATCGGCTCGTTGATGTTAAAGAAGCTCGGCACTATGCCCATTTTGCCGATGGTGCGCAGGTGCGCGGCACGGCTGCGCAGCAGCAGGAAGGCCAGCGGTAAGGTGGAGCCCACGCCGCCAATCAGCAAATAGTGATCCCAGAATCCCTGCAGATAGACGTGAGGCAGTGCGGCGCCCGCGGCCAGTGCGGCCTGGTTTGCCGACAGGTTGGCCATCCAGAACGGGTTCATTATGCCGGTCACAATCAGCGAGCCGTGAATGCCTGCAAACCAGAAGATTTGGCACAGCAATACGGAAAGCAGGATTGCGGGCAGGGAATCCGACGCGGAAACCAGCGGTTCCAGCAGATGCATAATCGCCTGCGGCAGGATCATGCCGGTTTGCGCTTCGATAAACAGGTTCAGCGGATGCAGCGTGCCAATTACCACCAGCACCGGAATAAGGATTTCAAACGAGCGCGCAACGCCGGTCGGCACCTCTTTCGGCAGACGAATAGTAATGTTGTTTTGCTTGAGCCACGCGTACATGCGGGTGGAATACATGGACGTTATCAACGCCGTGAAGATCCCTTGCCCGGACAGATACTGGGTGGAGATTTTTCCGTCGGCATAGGGTGCGGCGACCAGCAGAAACGCCATAAACGCCAGCAGGCCGGACATCACCGGATCGAGATTAAACTGCCGCCCGAGACTCGCGCCAATGCCCACGGAAATAAAGAACGTCATCACGCCCATGCTGAGGTTGAACGGCAGCATAAGCTGTTCACGGTAAGTCTCTGAGAAATCAAGCCAGGCACGCGCAAAACCAAGCGTAGTATCGGCGGAAAAAGGCGGGAAGATAAACACCAGCATAAACGAGCCGATGAT
Organism: Dryocola boscaweniae; assembly: GCF_025215095.1. Classification (GTDB taxonomy): domain Bacteria; phylum Pseudomonadota; class Gammaproteobacteria; order Enterobacterales; family Enterobacteriaceae; genus Dryocola; species Dryocola boscaweniae. The sequence goes on from NZ_JALHAP010000071.1 coordinate 87,561, forward strand.
CATAAAAGGCAGAGCGGCGGTAAAGCCGTCACGAATGGCGATGACGTATTTCTGCTGCCCAAGCCGCCCGGCAAGCGGAGTGATGGTTTCTTCAATGACGGCAACCATCGACTGATATAGCGAACTCATATGCATCCCCTTTTAGTGAGCCGCTTCGATGAGCGACAGAGCGTAATCCAGCACCTTATCGCCGCGCTGCATGCCGTAATCCATCGTGTCGATGGCTTTGACGGGAATGCCTTTGGCGGCCGCTTTTTCTGACAGCGTATTGAGCATGTACTTCACCTGCGGCCCGAGCAGCACTACCTGATAGCGCGGAAACTGAATATCAAATTCGGATACGCCGTAAGCTTCAATTTCAACCGGCGTGCCTCGTTCTTCTGCCACTGCCAGCATTTTGCGTACCAGCATGCTGGTGGACATTCCGGCGGAGCAGCACAACATAATCTTGAACATCGACAATTTTCCTCAAAGTGTAAAAAGTTATTGCGGATGCGATTTGATACTTTATGGAAACCGTTTTCCATCGGCAGGGAACGGAAGTGTGATACGGGTCTGCTAACAAAGTCATGCAGGGTTTCCTTCCTGGATGAATATCACAAAATTCTATGGATGAAAGAGGGTTTGGCGTGCAAATGGAAAACCGGTTTCCATGAAAAAGGGAAAAGACTATACTGCCGGAGGCGATATTATAAGCCGCGGTCGTACTAAGGATTAACAGGCAAGGGTTGATGCCTGCAGGAGAGGAAAGATGTCTACAATCAACGATGTATCGCGTTTGGCCGGGGTTTCAAAAGCCACGGTCTCTCGGGTGTTGAGCGGTTCGCGCGGCGTGAAGGAAGCCAGCCGTGTTGCCGTACTTAAGGCGGTGGAAGAGTTAAATTACCGTCCAAATGTGATTGCACAATCTTTATTGAGCCAGTCCACCGGCTGCATTGGCGTTATCTGCGCCCAGGAGAATATTAACCAGACCACCGGTTATCTGTTTGCGCTTGAAAAACACCTTAGCCAGCATCAAAAACATCTGCTGCTTCGCTTTGCCAATAACAAGGCGGAAGTCATGCATGCCCTTGAAGAGTTAACCTGCGGCCTGTGTGATGACGTGCTGATCATTGGCGCCCGCTTTCCGCTGAATCTCACGCATGAAAATGTCGTTCTTGTCGATTGCATGGATGCCGATACCACTAACTGTATTCAGTTCGATCATGCTTTTGCGGCGGAAACGGCTTGTAATTATCTGATAAAACAGGGCAGAAGGCAGATTGCTTTAATCGTGCCGGATACCAGCGGGGCGGTGGATCGGGTGCTGCTGGGGTATAAACGCGCGCTGGAAAATAATTTCCTGCCGTTTAACCGCAACCTGATTTTTATGGATTCCACCTCTTCTTCCGTAGCGCTTCAGGTGCTGCTTAATAACAGCACAACGCTTAATTTTAACGCGCTGCTGGTGGCCGATGAGCAAGAGGCGCAGCGTGTGATTACGCAGCTCCAGGCGTTTAATAAATCGGTGCCGGAAGACATTATGGTGTTCAGCCTTGCGGGGTCGCTCCATTTACCCGGCGTGACGACTATTCCGGCCATTGAATATTCAATGGATGCGATGGCGGCAAGAATTGTCTCGTGGCTAAATGAGAAAACTAAAAGCGTGCTGGGGTCGTATGTGCTGCGCGGCGATCTGATCATTCCGGATATTCGCAGCAGGAAATAATGAATAATTTGGCGCTGCCGGTCAGAAGCTGGTTCACTGTCAGCGCGTTCAATCAGTAAGCAGGCCGCTGCTCGACCTGCTTATTGATATTACGAAGCGGGCGTTACCCGTGGCGCGAATCCGCTCAGCTCGGAAACCAGATCGTTTACGCCATCGCTCATGTTAACAAAGCGCGTTAACGGCGAACGGGTTATCACGACAAAAACGCCGACGTTAGTTTGCGGCACCATCGCCATATAGGTAATAAATCCGCCGCCGCCGCCCGTTTTTTGCACGATGCCCGGTCGGCCGTTTTTCGGCGCTAAGTAGACCCAGCCTAACCCTAACGCATCGGCTTTGCCGGGCACGTCCATGCCGATCACTTTGTGCAGTTGTTTACGTTGATAAATCAGCGTTTGCATCCGATCGGCCTGGCTGTTGCGCTGGTGGAAATCAGAGCTCAGGAACTGCTGCATCCAGCGCATCATGTCATCCGGCGTGGAATAAATACCGCCGCTGCCAACCGCCGCAAGGGTATTGTCACAGGGACTGGCGCCTTTTTCTGCAACCATCAGGCGCTTGCACTGATCGGGAGAGGGGGTGAAGGTTGTGTCCTTCATGCCCAAAGGACGAGCGATTTGCTCATCGAACAATGTGGCATAGGGCTTTCCTGCCGCGCGGCCCAGCGCGTCCGCCAGCAGATCAAAAGCCAGATTCGAATAGGATGCGTTGGCGCCGGGCGCATATTTCAGCGTCGCGTTGGCTAACCAGCTCCAGCGTTGTTCGCGCGTAGGCCAGGTAAACACGGTACGATGCGCCGCGCCGCCAGGCTGCTCGCGCGGCAGGGCGCTGGTATGCGTTGCCAGATTGACGAGAGTTATAGGTTGCCCGTTAAACGTGGGAACGCGAGCGCCCGCTGGGGCATATTTGCTCAGGGGATCGTTCAATTTAACTTTGCCCTGATCCAGCATTTTCACCAGCATTTCGCTGGTCATAAGCTTGGTCAGCGAGGCAATACGAATAACCGAGTCCAGTTGGGGACGAACATTATTCCCCGGCCGGGTTTCACCGAAGCTGTGGAAAACGCGTTGATTGCCGTCAATCACCACCATAGCCATGCCGGTTGCGCCGCTGCCATAGTAAATATGATTGGCGTAGCGTTCGGCTATTTCAGAGGCGAAAACAGGATCGGGCGAGGTTTGTGCAAAACCTAAAACAGGGAGCGCAGCAATGGCTAGCGCGGCGATGCGCGGGAGACGAATTTTCAACGCGAGTAATCCATTTAACGAAGTGGGGCGATATTCACCGTATTTATACTACGCCCGGGCGCTGCGCAAACGCGGAAAATGAAAATTGTGAGAAGAAAAAGCGTAACGCGGCATTTCAGCGTGCTTTTCGGGCGAAAACGCACCGCAACCGGCGGCTACGGTGCGTTTAAATCTAGTTACTTTTCTGGACGTCTTTTTGCATCACATCGTCCGTGGTGCCGCCTTTTTCAATCATTTTTTCATTGCCTTTATGCTCTTTGCGCATTTCATGGCCTGATTCGCAGCCTTTTTTGTCCTCATTTCCAGGGGCACGACAGTCATCGATAATATGACCCGGGTTATTAAGTTGCTCCTTCTCAGCCTGCAGCGTCGAAGTGCTGTTGGCCGGATTCTGTGCCAGAGCGCCTGCGCTGGCCAACAGAAGGGTACTTGAGAGCAAAGCCTGGGTAAGTTTTTTCATCTTTTAGAGCTCCTGTTATGTGTAGGGAAAGCTCTCTAAGTATGAGTGCAAAAAATCCAGGAACAGAAATTTATTGTCTGTTTTTTAAACGTTCAACCCTGTATAACTAGCGCCGTTGACGCAATGAAGCGAAATACGTAAAAAAACTGACATGTCTTATGCATAGACTTATCGGAAAATGCGTATCATCACGGTAAGTTTTTACTGGTAAATTTTTACTGTGCTGCAACTATCCGCGCCTGACGGCGTCTAAGTAACAGCGCTCTGCTGTACCGCTAATGATTCAGTTCTTTATGCGATACACACTATTCACGCATCAAGAAGCTGATATATGTCTACTAAACCGCTGTTTTGCAAATCCCTGCTCCATCCTCGTTATTGGTTAACCTGGTTTGGCCTGGCCATTTTGTGGCTTTGGGTACAGCTACCTTATCCCGTACTCCTGAAAATGGGCCGTCTGATCGGCGAATTTTCGATGCGCTTTTTAAAGCGCCGTGTTTCTATCGCGCGTCAGAACCTCAAACTCTGCTTCCCTCATTACTCCGATGCGCACATTAACTCAATCGTGAAGCAAAACTTCGCCTCGCTTGGCATGGGGCTGATTGAAACCGGCATGGCGTGGTTCTGGTCTGATGAACGCGTACGTAAATGGTTTGACGTGCGAGGGCTGGAGAATCTTAACGCCGCCTGCGAGAAAGGCCGCGGCGTGATGGTTATCGGCGTGCACTTTATGTCGCTGGAGCTGGGCGGCCGTGTCATGGGCCTTTGCCGCCCAATGATGGCTATGTATCGTCCGCACAACAATAAAGTAATGGAATTTGTTCAGACCATCGGCCGTTCGCGCTCTAATAAAGCCATGATCGACAGACGTAATCTGAAGGGAATGGTGAAAGCGCTGAAGGCCGGAGAAGCCGTCTGGTTTGCCCCGGATCAGGATTACGGCCCGAAAGGCAGCTCGTTCGCGCCGTTCTTTGCGGTACAACAGGCCGCAACCACCAATGGCACCTACACCATTGCCCGTCTGGCAAAACCCGTTATTCTCACTACCGTGTTGATTCGTAAGGCAGACGGCTCAGGCTATCAGTTGGTTATCGAACCAGAACTGGCAGATTACCCGGTGGACGATGAACAGGCCGCCGCCGCTTACATGAACCGTAAAATCGAACACGAGATCATGCGCGCGCCGGAGCAGTATCTGTGGCTCCATCGCCGTTTCAAAACGCGTCCTTTCGGCCAGGATAAGCTTTACACCGCTTAATCCTTTCACGGGTATGCTAGCATTTCGGGTGATTTTCTAACCTGGAGATGAGCCATGCCCGCGTCACGTGTTTTGATGGTTGTTGATATGCAAAACGGGGTATTTGAAAATCCCCGTATCAACCGCGAAATCTGCACCTCCCGCATCAATCAACTTATTCAGGCCGCCGATAAAGTCATTTTCATTCAGCACGCTGAAGAGGGGCTTGAACCGGGTAGTGAAGGGTTTGCTCTGCTGCCAGAACTGATTCAGCCTGCCGACGCGCTGTATGTCACCAAAACCGCCTGCGATGCGTTTTATCGCACGGTTCTGGAAGAAATATTGCGTGAGAACGACATCAAAGAGTTTGTGGTCTGCGGCTGCGCCACCGATTACTGCGTGGATTCGACGATAAAAAATGGCGCGAGTCGGGGCTATGCGATGACGGTGGCGCAAGACGCGCACACCACGGCGAACCGTCCGGCGGCGCTCGCCGACGTTCTGATTGCCCACTACAACGACGTCTGGCGGAATTTTACGATTCCGGGCAATACATTACAGGTAAAAAGTACGGCTGACATTCTCGCCGCCTGGTAAAGTTTTTTTCCGGGCGGCAACATCACTTGATACAACATTCCGCAAGCCTTATTGTGCCGGGATCGTTATAACTACCGGTTCGAGTAATCGTATAACTAATCCCATAACAACAAGAATCTGTGTTCAGGAGCGTTGTAATGTTTAAGTCGTTTTTCCCGCGCCCGGCAGCGTTTTTCCTGTCGGCTTTTATTTGGGCAATGTTGGCGGTGATTTTCTGGCAGGCCGGCGGGGGCCGCTGGCTGGAGCAACTTGTCGACGCAGGCGATCAAATACCGATTAACGCGACCCGATTCTGGACGTTAAAAGCGCTGGTCTTTTACGCTTATTACGCGGTATGCGTTGGTTTGTTTGCGCTGTTCTGGTTTGTGTACAGCCCACATCGCTGGCAGTACTGGTCGATTCTCGGTTCAGCGCTGATCGTGTTTGTGACGTGGTTTATGGTGGAGCTTGGCGTGGCGATCAACGCCTGGTATGCGCCGTTCTTTGATCTGATCCAAACCGCGCTGGGCTCTCCTCATAAAGTCCCTTTGAATAAATTCTATAGCGAGACTGGGGTTTTCCTTGGCATCGCGCTGATTTACGTGACCGTAGGGGTGCTGAACAGCTTCTTCATCAGTCACTATGTGTTCCGCTGGCGTACCGCAATGAACGACTACTACATGGAACACTGGCAGATGCTGCGTCATATCGAGGGCGCCGCGCAGCGTGTGCAGGAAGACACCATGCGTTTTGCCTCAACGCTTGAGGATATGGGCGTCAGCCTGCTGCAATCGATCATGACTCTTATCGCTTTCCTGCCTATCCTGGTCGCGCTTTCTCCTCACGTGAAGGAGCTGCCCATTGTCGGCGAAGTGCCTTACGGTCTGGTGATTGCGGCGATTGTCTGGTCATTAATGGGAACCGGGCTGTTAGCGGCGGTGGGAATTAAACTGCCGGGCCTGCAGTTTAATAATCAAAAAGTGGAGGCAGCCTACCGCAAGGAACTGGTGTATGGCGAAGACGATCCGACGCGCGCCACGCCGCCTACGGTTAAAGCCTTATTCGGCGACGTACGCCATAACTATTTCCGGCTGTATTTCCATTACACCTACTTCAACATCGTGCGCATTCTTTATCTGCAGGTGGATAACGTCTTTGGCCTGTTCCTGCTTTTCCCGTCGATTGCAGCCGGGGTGATTACGCTTGGTCTGATGCAGCAAATCACCAATGCGTTTGGTCAGGTTCGTGGTTCGTTCCAGTACCTGATTAGCTCATGGACCACGCTGGTTGAACTGATGTCTATCTATAAGCGTCTGCGTAGTTTTGAGCGCACGCTGCAGGATATTCCGGTGCCAGCCGCTGGCGAAGCGCTGTAAAAAAAGCTGCCCTGCGGGGCAGCTTTTTCATTTAATGCCCCGCGGCAGGCGCGCCCGGCGGCCCTGAGCGGCTAAACGGCGGCCGGGCAAACCAGATAACCACTATCAGCGCCATAAACCCCCAGCCCAGAATCCAGAAGTAGTCGATGGTCGACATCATATAGGCCTGCTGCTCAATGGTTCTGTCTATTGCCGCCATATGTTGCTGCGTGGCTCCGCCTATTTTATGCAAATAATCCACCGCCGCCGGGTTGTAAGTAGATACGCTCTCCGTCAGATTTGCATGGTGGAACACTTCGCGGCGCGACCAAATCCAGGTGGTGAGCGATGAGGCGAAAGAACCGCCCAGCACGCGGAAAAACGTCGCCAGACCCGAACCTTCCGCTACTTGCGCACCGTTCAGATTCGACAGCACGATCGTGGTGATCGGCATAAAGAAGAATGCTACGCCAATCCCCATAAAAAGCTGTACTTCGGCAATGGTGCGGAAATCCACGTCCGTATTGAACTGCGCACGGATCAGGCAGGACGCCCCCATAGTAAGAAACGACAGCGAGGCCAGAATTCGCAGATCGAACTTGTTGGCGTAACGCCCGATAATCGGCGTCATCATCAGCGGCAGTATGCCCATTGGCGCTGCGGCAAGCCCGGCCCAAATGGCCGTATAACCCATTTGCGTTTGCAGCCACTGCGGCAGAATGATGTTGATGGCGAAGAAGGCCGCGTATCCCAGCGTCAGCGAAAGTGTGCCGATAGCGAAGTTGCGGTCTTTGAACAGGCGCAGATTCACAATCGGGTGGCGTTCGCCGAGCTCCCAGATAACAAACGACACCAGCGAAATCGCTGAAATCACCGACATGATGATGATGTGCGACGAGGCGAACCAGTCGAGATCGTTGCCTTTATCCAGCACCACCTGCAGCAGTCCGACGCCAAGTACCAGCAGGGCGATACCGATATAGTCGATTGGCGCATGGGTGGTTGTCTCTTCACGTTCGCGCATCTGGGTCCAGACAACGATCGCCGCGAAGATGCCGATTGGCACGTTGATATAGAAAATCCACGGCCAGGAGTAGTTGTCGGTTATCCAGCCGCCGGTAATCGGCCCGACGATAGGGGCAACCACGGTGACCATCGACAGCAGGGCGAGCGCCATACTGCGTTTGCTGGAGGGGAAAATAACCAGCAGCAGCGTCTGACACATAGGAAACATCGGTCCGGCAAAGAAGCCCTGCATGGCGCGGAAGATAATCAGTTCCGTCATGCTATGGGCAAAGCCGCACAAAAACGAGGTGAGGGTAAACATCGCCACCGAACCGATAAACAGTTTTAGCTGCCCAAAACGCCGTGTAAACCAGCCGGTAAGCGGCAGGGCGATGGCGTTACACACCGCAAATGAGGTGATAACCCACGTGCCCTGATCCGCACTTACCCCGAGATTACCGGCGATCGTCGGCAGGGCGACGTTTGCGATGGTGGAGTCCAGCACCTGCATAAAAGTCGCCAGCGACAGCGCGAGCACCGCCAGCCACATATTGGGCGGCGTAAACGCGGCCTTATCTTGCATAACGTCTCTCTTAACGGGCGCCTGCGGCTACCGTTTTGCTGTTGTCATGAAGGATTTTAGCCACCAGTTTGTCCGCTTCTTCCAGCGGGTTTTTATACACATCCGTAGTGAAACGAGGGGCGCTAACCGTTTGCTGCGGCAGAAGATGACCGTCGACATTGCGAATATCCACGCGAGCGTTCATCGACAGACCGATACGCAGCGGATGCTTTTGCATGTCATGCGGGTCGAGCGTGATACGTACCGGCAGGCGCTGAACGATTTTTATCCAGTTGCCGCTGGCGTTTTGCGCAGGCAGCAGAGAGAAAGCGCTGCCGGTGCCGATGCCCAGGCTTTCAATGGTGCCGTGATATTCCACATCGTCGCCGTAGAGATCCGCGCTGAGGGTCACTTTTTGCCCCAGGCGCATGGTTTGCATCTGGCTCTCTTTGAAGTTGGCGTCCACCCACACTTCGCTTAGCGGCACGATAGCCAGCAAAGTCGTGCCTGAATCGACGCGCATGCCGAGCTGCACCGCGCGCTTCGCAACGTAGCCGCTAACCGGGGCAACTATGGTGCTACGGGAGTTTTCCAGATAGCGGCTACGCAGCGTGGCGACGGCGCTTTTGATTTCCGGATGGCTGTCGATAACCGTGTCGTCCACCATCGCGGTATTGGTGCGTAATGCCTCTTGAGCCGCGGCCAAATCGCTCTGCGCGCTGGTCACCGCATCGCGGTAATGGGAAAGATCTTCAGCGGCAATAGCGCCGGTGGAGAAAATCTTTTGGCGGCGAGCATAATCATTTTGCGCCGTTTGCAGGGCGACTTTTTTAGCCGCGACCTGTGCCCGGTAGTTGTCCGCCGTGCTGTACAGGCCGCGCACCTGGCGAACCGTGTTAGCGAGATTGGCTTCTGCCTGTTGCAGGGCAATTTCAGTATCGCTCGGATCGAGCAGCACCAGCGGTTGCCCTTTCTGAACGAAATCCCCTTCGTCCACGCTCACCTGGGTCACCGTGCCGCCGATTTGCGGCGTGAGGATAACCTGGTTGCCGTTGACGTAGGCATCGTCAGTGGTTTCGTAATAGCGCGCATACAGCAGATACCAGGCGAGGCATCCCGCTGCGGCAAGCACCAGAATAAGCAGCAAAATTATAAAGTTGCGTTTGCGCTTGCTGCCGCGCTGTATTTGTTCTGCAGGTGTGGTTTCCATCTTATTGATAACCTTTATGAAGACGTTCGCGATGAGGAGCGACGATCTCGTCCGGCAGCATTTTTGTCATTAGCTCTGCCAGTAAACGGGATTCATCGGGGGTGAGTTTTGCTGTGAGATCGCCAATTATCGAGGCGAGCGCCTCGTTCTGAAAGCGATCGCAAATGTCCTGGCCTTTGTCTGTCAGCGCCAGAATCACCTGGCGTTTATCCTGAGGATTTGGGTTTCGCACGATAAGCGCGCGCTTGACCATACGATCGACCATGCGGCTCATTGCGCCTGCATCCATCACCAGGTTTTTGCTGATTTCAACCGGGCTGGTTACACCTTTATAGATATGAATCAGCACCTTGAATTGCGCTGCGGTGATATCGGTATCTGAAAAATACTGGCTGATAAGCTGGTCTTTAAACTGATTTGCCAGATGGATTAGCAAACCGAGATGAAATTTGTTGTCGATAATGCCCGGATTGTTTGTCATGGTATTTGCCTGGTCAGTAATTACAAATGAAATTACTGACCAGGCATCTAACTGTCAACGTTATGTCAAGAAAAGCGCACTTTTTGTCAGGCGGCAAGCCAGCTTTCAGCTTCATTTTTCATTGCGGCTTCGAGTTCAGAACCTTTGGTTGCAAACACGCGCTGCACGGGAAAACCTGATTTTTCCAGCATATAGGCGAGCGGCGCATAGGCTATTGGGTAGCGCTTAACGACTTCCGCATCAATGTCCACCATGCCAAGCGGGAAATCAAAAGAGCCGAAATCGTAAACCACCTGGCGACGCAGAATTTTCCACTCTCCGTTGCGTTTTTCCATCATGTCGTAAAAGCGATTATGGCAGGTCGCGCCCAGCGCCAGCTTGCTGTTCTGGCCGATAATCATCGCGTTGGTTTCTGCAATCGCTTTGTTTTGCGCGGCGTTAAAGGTGACCATCGGGTTGCCCATCACGTGTTTGGTGCCGATGTCAGATTCGCCCATACGCATCGATCCTTTGATGAACTCGCTGGCCAAGCCTTCAAACCAGGTCACTTCGATGGTGCCTTCCGGGTGAAACAGCTTGCCCAGCTCGTCCCAGTGGGACAGATCCCGGTGCATCCAGCCGTTTAGCAGGTCGCTAATGGCGAGGCGGTCTTCAAGATATTGCGTGTTCATATTCTTCTCCAGCGGTGGGTGTGCGCATATTCTGGTCGTGAAACAGCCATGCTTCAAATATATTGATATGATAGATCAATCACTATTACTGATGGTTAAGGCTATGGAACTACGGCATTTACGCTATTTTGTCGCTGTTGCCGAGTGCGGTCATTTCGGCCAGGCGGCAAAGCTGCTCAACATCGTACAGCCCGCGCTGAGTATGCAGATTCGTGCGCTGGAAGAGGAGTTGGGCGGGCTGCTGTTTACCCGCACAAGTCGAAAAGTTGAGCTTACCGAGGCGGGCAGGCTATTGCTCCCGGAGGCAAAACGCACGCTTGAACAGGCCGGACACAGTAAAAACATAGTACAGCGCGCTTTGCGTGGCGAGACGGGGTGCGTAAGAATCGGCTTTGCCGGTAATGCCGTGCTGAGCGGCAAGCTGATGGAGCATGTGCGCGCGTTTCGTCTGCGGGCGCCGGATGTGGAAATCCAGCTCCAGGAACTGTCTCCAAAGGCGCTGCTGGAGGCGCTTGGTCTGGGGCAAATTGATATTGCCTATTCGCCGCCTGAAGGAGAACTCCCGCCGCAGATCGACGCCGTTAAAATCGGCGAGTGGCCGATGATGTTTGCCATCTCGCAGGACCATCCCCTGGCCGACATAAAGTCGGTTACGCTGGCGATGCTGGCAAAATTTCCGCTAGTAGTGTTTGCTGAAGGCGTCGGAGACGACGCGCTCAGGCGGATGCATCGGCAATGGGATAACGAGGGCGCGGAAATGCAATATGCGAGCAGCACGCTCGGCGCCCTCGCAATAGCCGCCTCCGGCCCCGGCGTAGTATTGCTGCCGGATTCGTTTACCCGCGTCGCCATTCCTCACCTGGTTTATCAGCCAATCTCCGATAAAAGCTTTGTCGCAGAACTGCTATTGTTGAGCCGCCGGGATGAAACCCAGGGCGCCGTGTTCGCTTATATACAACTTGCCTTACAAAACAATCACAACGGAACGTTATGACCACTGCAATGCTAAAACGACAACATGGACTTTTCGCGCTTAGCCTGGGAGCACTGCTGGCCCTCGCAGGTTGTACCACCAAAACCACCGCGCCGGTTTCTGAAACCGCAAAGCCGGTCGATGTCGAAACGGTTGCGAAGCAGAAGATCCCTGCAGGCGTGAAAGACCGCAACGCCTGGGCGAAGGATCTGGCTACAACCTTTAAGAGCCAGGATATCGCGCCAAGCGAAGAAAATATCTGCTCAGTGCTGGCGGTCGCCCAGCAGGAATCCAATCTGGTCGCCGATCCGGCGGTGCCAAACCTGAGCAAAATCGCCTGGCAAGAAATTGACCGTCGTGCCGAAAAGCTCCATATCCCACCGTTTCTGGTGCGCACCGCGCTGCTGATTAAATCTCCCAACGGCAAGAGCTACAGCGAGCGGCTGGATAACGTCAAAACCGAAGGCCAGCTAAGCGCCATTTTTGATGATTTTATCGATATGGTGCCGATGGGGCAGAAGCTGTTCGGTAACCTTAACCCGGTACACACCGGCGGCCCGATGCAGGTCAGCATTGCCTTTGCCGAGCAGCATACCGGCGGCTATCCGTGGAAGATGGAAGGTACGGTGCGCCAGGAAGTGTTCACGCGGCGTGGCGGGCTGTGGTTCGGCACTTACCACCTGCTGAACTATCCGGCAAATTATACCCGGCCGATTTACCGTTTTGCCGACTTCAATGCCGGGTGGTACGCCAGCCGTAACGCCGCTTTCCAGAACGCGGTAAGTAAAGCGACGGGCGTAAAACTAATGCTGGATGGCGATCTGATCCTCTATAACACCGACAAGCCGGGCAGCACGGAGCATGCGGTAAGAAAGCTTGCGAGCAGACTGGATATGAGCGACAGCCAAATTCATCGCGCGCTGCAAAAAGGCGACAGCATCGACTTTGAGAAAACCGATTTGTACGAGCAGGTTTATGCGATAGCGGATAAGAAAGCGGGCAAGAAATTGCCGAGAGAAATGCTGCCGGGCATTACGCTTGAAAGCCCAAAAATCACGCGTAATCTGACAACGGCGTGGTTTGCTAAACGGGTCGATGAAAGACGTGCGGCCTGTATGAAGCGCTAAAAGTAAAGCCCTCGCGTGAGGGCTTAATAATAGTGGCGGTGACGATATTTAACCGCGAGGCCAATCACGCCAAGGAACATGCAGCCCAGCAGGAACGGCACCAGGCCGAATACGGTGCTGACCGCAAGCCCCATTTCGATGCGTGGGCGGGTTGCGTCGTTGCCCTGCGCCAGATGTTCCAGCACGCCGGGGGCATGAACCAGTAAATTCAGTATCTGGCTGCCGACCCAAAAACAAAACAGAATAAAGACCGCGTAAGCGATATTGCTCAGCGTCGCGCCACCTGTTTTGGTGGTGGAAACGGTAATCGTTGCGGGGACAACATGTTTCGACAAAGTGATATCAGTCATTATGACCTCCCATAAAACCGAAACGCCAATCAGGTTTCCGCCCGATAATTGCAGCAAGTTTGGCAGGTCATAAGGTTTGTCAATATCAGATTGTTGGTAATTTCAGCGCAGGAATCCTCCTGGATTTGCATTTTTTGCGTTAAATCACAATTCTGTAACTTAAATGAAATTTTTGTAACATTATCCCGATTGACGTCTATTAACGTGCAGTTTCTCGCCGCGGGCTGTGCGACAATGCGGCAACTTTTTTTCCTGACGGACGGCATCATGACTGCGAAAACCCTGAGCTTAAAAATGCGTCGCGACTGGCACTACTATGCCGTGGCGATTGGCCTGATTTTCATCCTCAACGGTGTAATCGGCCTGCTGGGCTTTAAAACGGAAGGCTGGCAAAGCTATGCGGTAGGGCTGGTGACCTGGGTTATCTGTTTCTGGCTTGCGGGGCTTGTGATTCGCCGTCGCCCGGAACCTGTTGAACCGGGCTCGGCAAAAGAATAGCTTAGGCGGTAATTGAGCTCTTAAGGGCGCAGTCTTGCTGATGGCGCTCCAGCGCCAGTTCAATCAGGCGGGTGATAAGCGTCTGGTAATCCAGGCCGCTCGCCTGCCAGAGTTTTGGATACATGCTGATATTGGTAAATCCAGGCAGCGTATTGATTTCATTGATAATCACTTCGTCATCTTCCGTCAGGAACACATCTACGCGCGCCATGCCGCTGCACTCAAGCGCCTGGTATGCGCGCACGGCGATCTCGCGGATCTTATCGTTGATCCCGGCGGAAATATTGGCCGGAACGACAATCTGCGCGCCTTTATCATCAATGTATTTAGTGTCGTAAGAGTAGAAGTCGCTGTTCACCACCACTTCACCGCAGGTGCTGGCCTGCGGGTCGTCATTGCCCAGCACGGCGCATTCAATTTCGCGGCCTTTAATGCCCGTTTCCACCACAACTTTGTTATCGAACTCGAAGGCGAGCGCGACGGCGGTTTCGTACTGCCGATCGTTATTCACCTTGCTTACGCCCACGGACGAGCCCTGATTTGCCGGTTTGATAAACAGCGGCAGGCCGAGTTGTTTTTCCACTTCGGCAAAATTGATTTTGTCGCGGCTGGCGCGGGTGAGGGTAATAAACGGCGCGACGTTCAGCCCGGCATCGCGCAGCAGGCGTTTGGCCACGTCTTTGTCCATGCTTACCGCTGAGCCAAGCACGCCGGAGCCAACAAACGGCAGGTTCGCCACGCGCAGCATGCCCTGAAGCGAGCCGTCTTCCCCAAGCGTGCCGTGAACGATAGGGAAAATAACGTCTACCTGGGAAAGCTGTTGTGCAGAGTTTGAGTCGATTAACTGATGCTGATTCTGGCCCGGCACCAGGGCGACATTTTTCTCGGAACGGTTCAGGGCGATAAGCGCCGGGTTTTCTGCGTGCAGCAGATAGCTGGAGGCGTCGTTAATATGCCACTGGCCCTGCTTATCAATGCCCAGCAGCACTACATCGAACTTCGACTTATCAATGGCGTCGACGATATTCTTTGCCGACTGCAGCGACACTTCGTGTTCTGCCGATTTTCCACCAAACACGATACCAACCCGCAGTTTTGCCATGCCCGAACCCATCCTTAATCATTACGAAGGCGGACAACATACCACGCTCATAATGCGGATTCATGTGCTTCGTGGCCCTTAAAACGTCTCAACTTCTATACTGATTATTCCGTAAACAAATAAGGGCCGCGGAATGGCGAAAGGAGTAAAGACCGTGATTGTCTTAACCGTAACGGCGGTGGCGGCGTTCTGGATTTATGAGCGCCTTCCCCCGCAGTACAACCCCTTTGCGCCTTTGTCCATTGACGATCCGCCGACGCTTGTTACGCGTTACAAACTCCGCCAGATGGCAAACCATCCTGAGGCTTGCCTGGCGTTGTTAAACCAGGCGCAAAAGCGCGAGCAATTGAGCTTCCGAAGCGTTGCGGATGTCGGGGGGAAATGTCCTTTGAACGATGTGGTCAGAGTGCAGAGTTTTGGTGATGTAAAACTCAGCAGCAGCTTTCTTGCCAGTTGTCCGTTGGCGCTGAGCAGCACGATGTTTATTCACCAACGCGCGGTGCCGCAGGCGTTAGCCACTTTTGGCAGCAAATTAACCCGTGTTAATCACCTGGGCAGCTACGCCTGCCGCAATATTTATAATCGCCAGGATGCCCGCCTCAGCGAACATGCAACGGCCGACGCGTTGGATATCAGCGGTTTTGGCTTTGCCAATAAGCAGCAAATCACCGTATTGAAAGGCTGGGATTCAGACGGGCAGAGCGGGGAATACCTGCGATCCGTCTTTGAAAATGGCTGTCCATTTTTTGGCAACGCTCTGGGACCTGACTACAACGCCGCGCACGCCAACCATTTTCATCTGGGCATGCGCGGCTACGGGCTGTGTCGATGAGCTAAATTTGTATGATAAACTCGGCGCCATTCCGCTTCTTTTTGTTTTCACCTCTTTAGAATAAGCGCGCACCGTATGGAATCCTGGAAGGTCAATATTATCTCGGTCTGGTTCGGTTGCTTCTTTACCGGCCTTGCCATCAGCCAAATTCTTCCTTTCCTGCCGCTTTATGTGGAGCAGTTAGGCGTGACCTCGCACGAGGCGCTGTCGATGTGGTCCGGGCTGACGTTCAGCGTGACTTTCCTCGTTTCAGCCATTGTTTCACCGATGTGGGGCAGCCTTGCCGATCGCAAAGGGCGCAAACTGATGCTGCTGCGTGCCTCGCTGGGCATGGCGGTGGCGATTCTTTTGCAGGCTTTCGCCACCAACATTTGGCAGCTCTTTATTCTGCGCGCCGTTATGGGGCTGACCTCCGGTTATATTCCTAACGCTATGGCTCTGGTCGCCTCGCAGGTGCCGCGAGAGCGCAGCGGCTGGGCGCTCAGCACATTGTCTACCGCGCAAATCAGCGGGGTTATCGTCGGTCCGTTGCTGGGCGGCTACATGGCTGACCATCTCGGATTGCGGGTGGTATTTTTTGTTACCGCGGCCCTGTTGATGGTGAGCTTTACGGTGACTTTGCTGTTGATAAAAGAAGGCGGGCGTCCTCGTGTCAGCAAGGCCGAGCGGCTGTCTGGCAAAGCCGTTTTCGCCACGTTGCCTTATCCCTGGCTGATGCTTAGCCTGTTTGTCACAACGCTTGTTATCCAGCTTTGCAATGGTTCGATTGGCCCTATTCTTGCGCTGTTTATCAAACATCTTTCTCCGGACAGCTCAAATATCGCGTTTATGAGCGGCTTTATCGCCGCCGTGCCGGGCATTTCAGCGCTATTTTCAGCGCCTAAACTGGGCAAGCTTGGCGACAGAATCGGCACCGCGCGGGTGCTAATGGCGACGCTTATCTTTTCCGTGGTGCTGTTTTTTGCCATGTCCTGGGTCACATCGCCAATGCAGCTTGCGGTGCTGCGCTTCCTGCTGGGCTTTGCCGATGGCGCCATGCTGCCCGCTGTGCAAACGCTGCTGGTGAAATATTCAAGCGATCAGGTCACCGGGCGGATATTTGGTTACAACCAGTCGTTTATGTACCTGGGCAATGTCGTGGGTCCCCTGATGGGCGCTGGCGTGTCAGCCATGGCGGGTTTCCGCTGGGTGTTTATCGCCACCGCGCTGGTAGTGCTGATTAACGTCTGGCAACTGGGGCTTGCTCTGCGCCGCAAGCGCCAAAAAGATGAGCAACGAAACCTGCGTAGTTAAATAACCCCGTGGCGCATTTAATTTCATACGGTTTTTAATGCTGCTGTTTTGTAGGGAATAAAAAAAGGGCGCTTTTATTATTCCTGTCAAAGGAAAAATGGAATAACACGAGCAGGTTTGGTGTTTATGGAAGGCTATCAGGACTGTATTTTTTGCGTTCAGACACAATATTAAGTTGTCATATAAAAATAGTACCTTTGCCCTCTAGGAAAGCATGAAACGTAATGCTACCGTCATGTTTCAAACCCTCAGGGACATGTGTTATGAAAAATCTTATTGCTGAGTTACTGCTTAAACTCGCCGAAAAGGAAGAAGAGTCAAAAGAGTTCGTTGCACAGATCGAAGCACTGGAAATAGTCGTTACCGCTTTGCTTCGCCGCATGGAACAAAGCGAACAACAGGCGCTGTATACCAGTATTGAGGCGGCTTTGCATGACGCCCGCCCAAAGGGGGAAGTGTCTACTCATGACACACAATTGTTACAGCAATATTTAGAGAAACTGCTAACTCATCCGCGTAGCTGAATCCTTTAAACTGTCATTTTACTGTCATGGAATATTTATATGGTTGCTCTGTTTTTATTTAAGCCTGTAGTTTTTACACGGAGAAAATAAAGTGAAACAGAGCACAATTATTATAACCTTATTCCCTTTGTTACTAAGCGGACCGGCAGTCTATGCGGAAAATATACCTTCGTCTTTAGATTCTCGCGCAGCACAGGGAGATATCACCCAGCCTGGCGGCGCTCGTCGTATTAATAACGACCGGACGGAAGCGCTACGCGCTTCGTTAATCAATAAGCCTGCCAAAAACGTCATTTTGTTGATTGGCGACGGAATGGGCGATTCTGAAATCACCGCCGCGCGTAACTATGCTGAAGGCGCGGGCGGCTACTTTAAAGGGATTGATGCGCTGCCGCTTACCGGCCAGTACACGCATTATTCGCTTGATAAAAAATCTCATAAACCCGATTACGTCACGGATTCCGCCGCCTCGGCAACGGCCTGGAGCACGGGGGTAAAAACCTACAATGGCGCGCTGGGCGTGGATGTAAACGGGAAAGCTCACACCACCATTCTGGAGCTGGCTAAAGCCGCAGGTAAAGCCACCGGCAACGTCTCCACGGCAGAAATTCAGGATGCGACGCCGGCTGCGTTAATTTCGCACGTCACTTCCCGTAAATGCTATGGTCCGACGGCGACCAGCGAACAGTGCGCTGCAAACGCGCTGGAAAACGGCGGTAAAGGCTCTATTACCGAGCAGCTTCTGAATGCGCGGGCCGACGTCACTTTAGGCGGCGGGGCGAAAACCTTCTCTGAAACCGCAAAAGCGGGTGAATGGAACGGTAAAACGCTGCGCGAACAGGCTGACATTCGCGGTTATCAATGGGCAGATGATGCCAGCAGCCTTGCGGCCATCACCGAAGCCAATCAGCAAAAACCCCTGATTGGCATGTTCGCACCGGGCAACATGCCCGTGCGTTGGGAAGGGCCGAAGGCCAGCTATCATGGCAATATCGACAAACCGGCCGTCACCTGTACGCCAAACCCGCAACGTGACGCCAGCGTGCCTTCCCTTGCCCAGATGACGGATAAAGCCATCGAGCTGCTTAAAGGCAACGAAAAAGGTTTCTTCCTGCAGGTAGAAGGCGCATCGATTGATAAACAGGATCACGCCGCCAACCCCTGCGGGCAGATTGGCGAAACGGTCGATCTGGACGAAGCGGTACAAAAAGCGCTGGAGTTTGCCCGTCAGGACGGTAATACGCTGGTGATTGTGACGGCTGACCACGCACACTCAAGCCAAATAGTTGCTCCGGACACCAAAGCGCCAGGGCTGACGCAGGCGCTGAACACCAAAGACGGTTCGGTAATGGTAATGAGCTACGGTAACTCGGAAGGGGAGTCGCAGGAGCATACCGGTACGCAACTGCGTGTCGCGGCTTACGGGCCGTATGCGGCGAACGTCGTCGGGCTGACGGATCAAACCGATCTGTTCTACACCATGAAAGCGGCGATGGAACTGCAATAATGCGCTCAGGGCTACAAATCGTGAATTCTAAGCGCGATTTGTAGCCTTTTTTCTCTGCGCGAGCCAGGCTTAAAGCGCCACATAATAAGAAGGATGGTGCTATGAAAATTGCCTTAATAATGGTGTTACTGGCAGGCGTTGTGGGCCATGCTGCTGCGGCAGACAGAGCCATGACTCCCCAGCAACAGCGCATGACTTCGTGTAATCAACAGGCCACATCGCAGACCCTGAAAGGGGACGAGCGTAAGGCCTATATGAGCAACTGCCTGAAGAACAGCCAGTCCGCTCCTGGCGAAAAAAGTCTCACGCCGCAACAGCAAAAAATGAAAGCCTGTAACGCTGAGGCGGGCAAGCAAACGCTGACCGGCGAGGCGAGAAAAACATTCATGAGTAACTGCCTGAAAAGACAGGTGCGTTAGTTCCAATGGGTGAGCCAGCCCGTTGGCTCACCCGAAAAATCATACTTCCCTCCGTTCACCCCTCTCTATAATTAGCGCAAATGTTTCAGAATGTTCCTAATAATTATGAGTGATGATCACGGTTTCAGCAGATGGTTTTACGGCAGGTCTAAGGATTGCCCGACACACCTCAATGAAGACAGGCATCGCTCAGCGCGGCGATTTGCCCGACGAGTCTATTTACCCAGAGTTATCGGCCTTGCGACAGGTTTCTTCTGCGTCGCCTCCGTGCTTGTCATGCAGCCTCTGTCCGGCTGGTGGTGGCTACTGCTGGTGGCGAATGGTTTTATCTGGCCCCACTTTGCCTGGCAGGTGGCTGACCGGTCATCCGATCCCGTCCGTGCTGAAATTCGCAACCTGATGGTGGACTCTTTTATGGGCGGCGTGTGGATCGCGGCGATGGGCATCAATGCGCTGCCTTCAGCGCTGATTGTGGCCATGATGGGCATGAATAATATCGGCTGCGGCGGCGTAAAGCTGTTTGTATGCGGCCTGGCGGTGCTGAGCGGCGCATGCGTGGTAACGCTTGGCCTGATGCATATCCCGCTAAATCTGGAAACCATGCCTTCGCAGGTCTGGATTTGCATGCCGCTGCTGATTATCTATCCCATTTATTACGGCCTGGTCAGCTACCGGACGGCAATAAAACTCGCCGAGCACAAGCGGCGTTTGATGCAGCTAAGCACGCGGGATGGCATGACGGGCGTATACAACCGTCGCCACTGGGAGCATTTGCTGCACGGGGAGTATGAAAACTGCCAGCGTTATCAGCGCAATGCCACTTTATTACTTATCGATATCGATCACTTTAAATCCATCAACGATACTTTTGGGCACGACGTGGGCGACGAAGCGATCCTTGCGATCACCGAGCATTTACAGCTTACTTTGCGTGTTACGGACGTGGTGGGGCGGTTCGGCGGAGATGAGTTCGGCGTGATCATGTCCGGCACGCCGCAGGAAAGCGCGATCCAGGCGATGATACGTGTTTGCGAACACCTTGATACTTTTCGGCTGCCGTGCGCGCCGCAGGTCAATCTGCAGGTCAGCGTAGGCGTGGCTGAGTTTGATCATCAGATGACCAGCTATCGAGAATGGCTAAAAGCCGCAGACGTCGCGCTTTATAAAGCAAAAAACGCCGGGCGCGGACGCATCGAAGCCGCAGCCTGACGGAGTTTGCTTTGTAAAGGAGGACGCTGAAACAACGTGGGGCGGATAAGCGCAAGCGTTATCCACCGTTGACGGCGAGTGCGCTTACCCGCCCTCGAAAAGA
Organism: Dryocola boscaweniae; assembly: GCF_025215095.1. Lineage (GTDB taxonomy): Bacteria > Pseudomonadota > Gammaproteobacteria > Enterobacterales > Enterobacteriaceae > Dryocola > Dryocola boscaweniae. Next base: position 108,010 of record NZ_JALHAP010000071.1, read on the forward strand.
TTATGACTTACCCAATTGTTCAGACTTAGCCATACACTTCACCATCGCTTCCATCACCGCTGCGCGGAAGCCTTTCTCTTCCAGCACTTTTACCGCTTCAATGGTGGTGCCGCCTGGCGAACAAACCATGTCTTTCAGCTCGCCCGGGTGCATACCGGTTTCCAGCACCATCTTCGCGGAGCCCATCACGGCCTGCGCTGCAAACTGATAGGCCTGTTTACGCGGCATTCCGCCCAGCACCGCGGCGTCCGCCATCGCTTCGATAAACATAAATACATAGGCCGGGGAAGAACCGCTGACGCCCACCACGGGGTGGATCATCGCTTCGCTGACGACTTCGGCCCGGCCAAAGCTGCGGAAAATATTTACCGCGTCGGCGATATCTTCCGGACTGACCAGCGCGTTTGGCGTGATGGAGGTCATACCGGCATTCACCAGCGCTGGCGTATTGGGCATGGCGCGGATGATTTTACGGTCGTGGCCCAGCGCCGTTGCCAGCGAGTCGAGGGTAACGCCTGCGGCAATGGAGATAATCACCGTCTCTTTATTGAGGCTGGAAGTGATTTCACCCAGTACTTTTAACATCACATTAGGCTTTACCGCCCCAAAAACGATATCAGCAATCTGCGCGACTTCCTGGGCGCTTTGCGCAGGATTGATGCCATATTCCTGACGCAGCGCTTCCACTTTGTCCGGTGACGGCGTGTAAACCCAGATATTGCCGGGCTGCACCTGCCCGCTGGAGATTAAGCCTCCGAGGATCGCTTTACCCATATTGCCGCAGCCAACAAAACCAATTTTCTTGTCCATTGTGTCACTCCGCTGTCTGTGAGGTTTGATGGACTATAGCTTAACGCGCTTTCAGGCGAATCGGCTACGCTTAAGCAAAACAGTGGGAGGAGCCGATGGCAAAACGTGTACCCGACGAATACGCTGGCCGCACTTATCCGGTGGAAGAGGATATGCGCTGGCAGCTCAAAGAGTGGAGTCTGGAGAAATGGGGCGCTCGCTGCCTGATGGCGCTGGTGGCGCTTGCATTAATGGGGGCGTTTTCGGACGGCTGGCTTAGCCAGACCACGACAGCTAACCCGGATGGAACGCTAAGCGTGGAGCATCAGCGAATAATGCGCGCTATGAGCGACGAGAATTTTACCCTGCGCGTTAAACTCGACACGGGCCAGCCTACCGTGCTGACGCTGGGACAAGATTTTATGGACAACTTTGAGATTCAAAACCTTCATCCTCAGCCGTTCATTACCCATACAAGCCTGCATGAAATGGTGCTGACCTGGCCTGCAAATTCGGGAAAAGAACAGGCGCTTTGGCTGACGGTTCAGCCGCAGTCTGCCGGACATTTTACCTCTACCATCAGGCTTAAAGGCGCTGAACCGGTGACCTTAAGCCAGTGGGTATTACCTTAAGGAGAAGTTATGGATAACGTACTGCGCGCGGCCGGGATGTACGTTCTGCTGATGATCGTGCTGAAAATCGCCGGGCGACGCACGCTGCTGGAAATGACCTCGTTCGATTTTATCCTGCTGCTTATCATCAGTGAGGCGACGCAACAGGCGCTGTTGGGCAATGATTTTTCATTTACCGGCGCGGCGATTACCATTATTACGCTGATTGCGCTCGATATTATATTCAGCAAAATTAAAGGCCGCTTTCCAAAAGTGGAGCTGTTTATCGACGGATCGCCGCTGATCCTCGTGGAGTATGGCCGTCCTCTGGAAAAGCGGATGAGCAAGGCGGGGATTAGCGCCGACGATATACTTTCGTCCGCGCGCATAACCCAGGGGCTGGAACGTATGGATCAGATAAAGTTTGCCATTCTGGAAAAGAACGGCAAGATCGCCATCATTCCCGCAGAAGATCAGGAGTCGTAATGCAAATCTGGGTGGATGCCGACGCGTGTCCAAAAGTTATCAAGGAAGTGTTGTTTCGCGCCGCGGAGCGCGCGCAGATTATGGTGACATTGGTTGCCAATCAGGGCCTGAAAATACCCCCTTCGCGCTTTATTCGCAGCCTGCAGGTTGCGACAGGGTTCGACGTTGCGGATAACGAAATTGTGCGCCGTTGCGAAAGCGGCGATCTGGTGATTACCGCTGATATTCCGCTGGCCGCCGATGTTATTGAGAAAGGCGCCGTGGCGTTAAATCCACGCGGCGAACGCTATACGCCGGCAACGATTCGCGAGCGATTAACCATGCGTGATTTTATGGATACCCTGCGTGCAAGCGGCGTACAGACGGGCGGGCCGGACAGCCTGAATCAGCGCGACCGCCAGCAGTTTGCCAACGAGCTGGAAAAATGGCTGCTGGTAGCGGCGCGGGCCAAAAAAGCTTAAATCAGATTGTCATCGTCGTTACCCAAATCGTCATTGCCGATATCGCCATAGTCATTTGTGTCGTCCTGCGGCAGGCCCGCATCCTGATTCAGGAACTGGCTGTCTTCCGCCTGGTTATAGTCGTCAACCGCGTTGATTGCGGCGTTATCGGTCGGCTGTGCGGGTTCGTTGATGATGTTCACCAGTTCTTCAGGCTGCGTATGATGGAACATGCTGGTCAGCATATCCGCCATAATTACGCCTCCGGCTACGCCCGCAGCCGTCTGTAGCGCGCCGGCCATAAAGCCATTGCCGCCGCGCGGCGTAGTGTAGCCCGGCGCCGTTTGCGGCGCGTTGTAACCGCCCGGCGCCACGCTCTGATAAGGTTGCGTACCTGCGGCAGGTGAAGAACCGGAACCGAACAGGCCAGCAAGAAATCCGCCGCTGCTTTGTTGCTGGCGGGAAGCATGCTGTAGCTGCGCCACCTGGCCTTCCAGCCCCTGAATACGGCTATTGAGCTGTTTCAGGGCGGCTTCCTGAATCAGGATCGTTTGCGCCATGTAGTAGGCTGCGCCCGGAAGCTGCGCCAGATGTCGCTCAATAAGCTGCTCTGCGGCGGCATCGCGTGGAGTACTGTTTTCTTCAGCCTTTTTCAGGCGGCCAAAAAGCCCGTCAATCAGACGTTGCTCTTCAGATTGCATGGTTCATACCTCTGTCATCATGGGTTCTCACTATTCAGTCTGGATCAGAATGGCAGCATGTAAAATGGCGCGAGGGTAAAGCTGTGCGCAATTGTGTTACTGAATCCCAGGTTCTTTGGGGTTGTTTTTCACTGAGGCTTTCAAGTAAGGTGGCGCTCAGATTCGCTGGTAGATTTCCTTTACATCGCGCAGGCCTGTAACTGCACGCTTTGGTGTAACTATCATGTAGCGAAAATGTTTTAACGTAACGATTTCTTTACGCCTGTTCTGCGTACTAGCTAGCTGGTATGATAGACGCGTTTTTGATGTATTTGTTTGTTACCACCCAGGCTTACTGCTGAGGATTAGCCCCTGATGACTCAACCCATATTTCTGGTCGGCGCGCGCGGCTGCGGTAAAACCACTGTAGGCGTAGCATTAGCGCAGGCTCTGGATCGCGGCTTTGTCGATACCGATAATTATCTGCTGACCCGCACCAACATGAGCGTAGCGGATATTGTGGCGCAGGAAGGGTGGGATGGTTTTCGCGCTCGCGAAACGCAAGCGTTGAAAAGCGTGACCGCGCCGGACGTGGTCGTTGCTACCGGCGGCGGCATGGTGCTGGCAGAAGGTAATCGTCAGTTTATGCGTGAGCAGGGCGTGGTCATCTATCTGCGCGCGCCAGCCCAGATTCTGGCGGACCGGCTGGAAGCTTTTCCGGAAGAGGGACAGCGCCCAACTTTAACCGGCAAGCCCATCACCGATGAAATCGTTGAAGTACTGGCCGCCCGGGAAGCTTTGTATCGTCAGGCCGCCCATCACGTTATTGATGCTTCCCACGCGCCGGATGCGGTTGTCGACGCGGTGCTTGCCGCTTTGCATATGGCTCGGGCGAGCTGAATTTTGTCTATACTTAACGCTCATCCACGACTGAAGGAAGAGTGATGGCGACCAAACCTCCTTACCCGCGAGTTGCACGAATAGTCGAAGTCCAGAAAGGTTCGCAAACCCAAACTGTTACCTGGTATCAACTCAGGGCTGACCATCCCCACCCGGATACGCTTATCAGCGAACATGAGTCCGAGTCCGAAGCGCTGGATGCAAAACGGCGTTATGAAGACCCGGATAAAACTTGATCCAGGCAGGCAAGGATGCCGAAAACCCGCCAAGACTTTTCTCAAATATCCCATGCTGACCGTGTTATCACATTTTTTATCCTCTCCTAAGTTAAAAAATCATTACGATAATGTTGTGTGACAGTATCGTTGAGGTTTTGTTAGAGATTCAGCGCTGCTCTTGCGATAAGCTGCCAGGCTTTATGATTAATTATTAAGCGACCCTGCGGCCAGCATCAACGAGTGAGAATAGTGTCAGCGCAGCAAACGGGGCTGATACGGATAGAGGCGAAAAGAAAATGAAACCAGCATTAGCCATTCTCACCATCGGTGTGGTTCCGGTCAGTGAAATTCTGCCGCTGTTAACCGAGCATATTTCTGAAGACAGAATCAAACATGTCATGCTGCTGGGCAATATGTCCCGGGAAGAAGTCATAGCGGAATTTGGCCCGGAGCAGGGCGAAGAAGAAATCCTTACCTTACTTGCAGACAAAACCCTGGCTCACGTCGGCAAAAGAAAGGTGGAACAGGCGCTGCAGGGCGTAATAAAGCTTCTGGACAGGCAGGAGTATGATGTGATCCTGCTGATGAGTACGGAGCGGTTCAACGGCCTTGTCGCCCATAACGGCATACTGCTGGAGCCGGAGCGCATCATCCCCCCGCTGGTGGCGTCTATCGTCGATGGTCATCAGGTAGGCATTATTTTACCTGTCCCTGAGCTTCTGAAATCACAGCATAAAAAATGGCAGCAACTGGAAAAAACGCCGCTTTACGAGCTGGCTAATCCCGTGCACGGCACGGACGAGGATTTGCTTAACGCCGGAAAGAAATTGCTGGCGGAGGGCGCGGATGTGCTGGTTCTGGATTGCCTTGGCTTTCACCAAAAACATCGCGATATGCTGCAAAAAGCGCTTGATGTGCCGGTATTATTATCGAACGTGCTGATTGCGCGTTTAGCCTCGGAATTGCTCGCCTGACGGCGGGCAACAATTTGCGTGACAGGCTCAAGCGTTGCCCTCTATATTGTTTTTCTGAACATTTTTTAAAAGGACCAGTCCATGCTTCAAAGTAATGAGTACTTCTCGGGCAAAGTGAAATCCATTGGTTTTACCAGCAGCAGCACGGGCCGGGCAAGCGTCGGGGTGATGGCGGAAGGGGAATACACCTTCGGCACTGCGCAACCTGAAGAAATGACCGTGGTAAGTGGCGCACTGCATGTGTTGCTGACAGGGGAAACCGAGTGGAAAACCTATACGGCGGGGCAGGTATTTAACGTGCCGGGCCACAGCGAATTCTATCTGCAGGTAGCGGAACCAACCTCTTATCTTTGCCGTTATCTGGCTGATAAATAAGATGACAGCGGCGGATGGCGTGTAGGTTTATCCACCCTGTAACGACTATTCGTAGGGCGGGTAAGCGCAGGCGCCACCCGCCGCTTTGTTTTAACGCTGTGCTTCTCCGCCCAGCGCTTCTACCAGATTCTTAATCAACGCCGCCAGTTCGCCGGTCATTAAAATAAAATCTGCGTCAAAACGCTGACCGAAATCTTCGCGGTCGATATCGTCATTCTGTTCACGCAGCGTATCGGCAAACTTCAGGCGTTTAATTGAGCCGTCGTCCGCTACCAGCAACTGGATGCGTTCCTGCCAGTCGAGCGCCAGTTTGGTGACGACTTTCCCGGCTTCAATGTGGGTTGCGATCTCGTCGCACACTAAATCCTGCTGCTTACAGCGAATAACCCCGCCGCCTTCCAGAATGGCTTTCAGCTCGGCTTCATCCATCAACGCAAAGCCTGCTGGCACGTCACCAGAACGCACCCACTCGGTCAGCGTCAGTTCAATAGGTGTCTCCAGCGCCAGCGGCACAACAGGCAGCGATCCCAGACTTTTACGCAGCAAAGCCAGGGTGTCTTCGGCTTTTTTAGCGCTTGCGCAATCAACCATAATTAAACCGTTAACGGTATCGATCCACATCATGGTCTGGCTAAAGCGGCTGAAGGCGCGCGGCAGCAAAGAGTGCAGCACTTCGTCCTTCAGAGAATCTTTCTCGGTTTTCTTCAGCTTGCGGCCCTGATCGGCTTCCAGCTTGCCGATCTTCGCTTCAAGCGCCTGCTTGATAACCGGCGACGGAAGGATTTTTTCTTCTTTGCGGGCGCAAATCACAATTTGCCCGTTATTGGCATGGGTTAATGCATCACTGTGCGAGCCCATCGGTGGCACCCAGCCGGTTTTTGCCATATCCTGGCTACCGCAAGGACTGAACGTGAAGGCGGCTAACTGTTTTTCCATTTCATCCGCTGAAAGCGTGATGTCGCGGCTTAAACGGTAAACCATTAAATTTTTGAACCACAGCATGATTTTTTCCCGGTCAGGTCAGTGAAACGCAGCGGGCATGATAGCGAATCAGCCGCTACGTTTCATTGCTTAAACGGTGCTGTACTTCTACTCTGTTGATAATGCTCATCAAATGAGGAAATTTTTGTGCGTATAGGCATTGATTTAGGCGGTACCAAAACTGAGGTGATTGCGCTTGCGGACGATGGCAAACAGTTATTTCGCCACCGCCTGCCCACTCCTAAAAATGATTATCAGCAAACCATTGGCACTATCAAAGAGCTTGTGCGCCTGGCCGAAGAGGCTACGGGCGAACGCGGCACCGTGGGCCTCGGCATTCCGGGGTCTATTTCGCCTTACACCCGGGTTGTGAAAAATGCTAACTCAACCTGGCTCAACGGCCAGCCGTTTGATAAGGACCTTTCGGATGCGCTGCAACGCGAAGTCCGGCTGGCGAATGACGCGAACTGCCTCGCCGTTTCCGAAGCCATTGATGGCGCGGCGGCGGGCGCGGGCATTGTCTTCGCGGTGATTATCGGAACGGGCTGCGGCGCAGGCATCGCCATCAATGGCCGCAGCCTGATCGGCGGTAACGGCACGGCGGGAGAGTGGGGCCATAATCCGCTCCCGTGGATGGACGAAGACGAACTGCGTCATCGCGAAGAAGTGCCTTGTTACTGCGGAAAACAGGGCTGCATTGAAACCTTTATTTCCGGCACCGGTTTTGCCACCGACTACCAGCGCCTGAGCGGCACAAAGCTTAAAGGCACCGAGATTATGCATCTCGCCGAACAGCAGGACCCCGTAGCAGAGCTGGCCATCAGCCGCTACGAAACGCGTCTGGCTAAATCGCTCGCCCACATCGTCAATATTCTTGACCCGGATGTGATCGTGCTTGGCGGAGGGATGAGCAATGTTGAGCGGCTGTATAAAACGGTGCCGCAGTTGGTAAAACCGTGGGTATTTGGCGGTGAGTTTGAGACGCCGGTTCGCAAGGCGGTTCACGGTGATTCCAGCGGCGTGCGCGGTGCGGCCTGGCTTTGGCCGCTGGAGAAATGACAGGTGGTGGATGGCGCGTGCGCTTATCCACCCTACGAAAGGAAAAGGCAGGTCGGAGGCGCGTACGCTTATCTCCCATGCGAAAGGAGAACGTAGGTCGGATAAGCGTTAGCGCCATCCGACACTATCAAATCACCCTACAGAAAATTCCTTCGCCAGTCGGCTAACGCCCAGCCCGTTGATCTTCTTAACTTTGATCTGCACCGGGATGCGCTCTTTCATCGCTTCCACGTGGCTAATCACGCCAATGGTTTTCCCGCTCGCATTCAACGTGTCCAGCGCATCCAGCGCCGTATCCAGGGTTTCGGCATCCAGGGTGCCAAATCCTTCATCAAGGAACAGCGAGTCGATGCGGGTTTTATGGCTCACCAGATCGGACAAGGCCAGCGCCAGCGCTAAGCTCACCAGGAAACTCTCTCCGCCCGAAAGCGTGCGCGTGTCGCGAACCGCATCCGCCTGCCAGGTATCGACCACCTGCAGCTCCAGCGCTTCGCTGTCTTTACGCTGCAATAAATAGCGGCCATGCAGGCGATTAAGCTGGTTATTGGCAAGCCATACCAGGTTGTCGAGCGTCAGTCCCTGGGCGAACTTACGGAACTTATCTCCTTCCCTTGAGCCGATCAGCGCGTTGAGATAGCCCCAGTCTTCCACCTGCTGCTGACACTCAGCGATTGCCTGCATCAGCCCCTGCTGGCGCTGGCGGTTATCCTCGTCGTGACGTAGCTGCTGCTGGATTTGCCCCTGCTGCGTAGCATTGTCGCGCAGTTGGTGATTCACCTGCTGGAGCCGGTCCTGAAGGGCTGAGAGTTCTGCATCCTCTGCAAGCGTTTGCGGACGGGCTGACTGATGTTGCGCGAGCGCCTTTTCCGCCTGCTGACAAAGAATCGTCTGCTGCTGATGCTGTTGCTCAAGCTGCTGTTTTTTCGCTTCAAGCCGCAGGCGTTCGCTCTCATCAAGTAAGGCCGCCTGGAAAGCGACGGCGTCTGCGAAGGGGCTGGCTGCCAGCGCGCTCAGGAACTGTTCGTTTGCCTGAGCAACACGGGCCTCTTCCTGCTGGCGTTGCTGCTGCAACGTTTTCCATTCGCTTTCGAGGGAAACGCAGTCGCTATGCAGGCTATGCCAGTTTTGAAGCGCAAGGTTTTGCTCATTCTCAGACAGCGACGGCGACGCGGTGCCATCGTCAACAAAAGCCGTTAACACGCTATCCAGCGTGCTGAGCTGCTGCTGTAAATGTGGAAGCTGTTCGTGATGCTGCTGCCACTGCTGCGATTCCTGCAGGCGTTGCGCCAGCCAGCTATTTTCTTCGCCGTGAGCCGGGTGCTGCAAGCCCGTTTTTTCCAGGGCCACGCTCAGGTCATTGCGTCCTGAGGCAATCTCAGATTCAAGCCTGGCGTACTGAAGCTGAGCCTTAGCTAGCTGTTCTTCCAGCATAATTCGCTGGCTGAGCTGATTTAGCTGCTGTTCGCGCAGCTCTTCATTTTCAAGCCATTGATTAAGATCGTCCTCCGGCATCAGCGCCAGTTGCAGCGTGGCGCAAAGCTGCTGCCAGCGGGCGCGCAGGGCGGATTCTTCTTCATCAAGCGCTTTAATTTCGGTGGTGAGCTTCGCGTGCTGCTGACGCTGGGCTTCCAGTAAAGCCCGGGCGGCCGAACCCTGTTCCGCCAGGGCGGAAACCTCTTGTTGAAGCACACTCAGACGCTGCTGGTTTTCACCGGCCTGTAAAGCCTGATATTCCGCAACCGCCGGATGCTGCGTGGAGCCGCACAGCGGGCAGGGTTGCTCGGGCTGCAAACGCGCGCGCTCGGCTTCGAGGCTGACGATGCGCCTTTCCAGTTCACAGATTTTCTCCAGATCGTCCGCGTGCTTACGCTTATCCTTATATTGCTGGCGTTTTAGCGTTAATTCCGCTTCGCCGCTGACCAGAAGCTGGTTGAGCGCCGCGATTTCCTGCTGCTGTTGGTTTTTACGCCTGAGAAGAGAAACGAGCTGCGGCTGTAGCGTAGCAAGCTGCTGGCGCTGAGGACGCGCGGTGACTATCGCCTGTAAATGAGCGCTTACTTCATCAGCATTCAGCGTCAGATTAGCCGGGGGTAAAGCCTGCAGTTTTTGCTGGCTGGCGATGATATCGCGCTGCAAAGTCTGTAGCTGGCCCGTATCACGTTGCTGCTGATTAAAGGCCATGCGCCAGCCGGCCAGTTCAGCCCCCCACAGCCGGAAACGATCGTGCGTTTTTAGCCATTCCTGCAACCGCGTTGTTTCTTCAACTATTTTTGCTGACTGATGAGCCGCGAACAGTCTGGTTTGCTGGCGGCGCTGCGTTGCCTGCTGTAAGCGAGCATTTACTTTATCTGCCTGAACCTGCGTGCTTTGAAGGGCGGTTTGCTGTTCCTGCAAGCGCTGCCAGTGCGGACGCAGTTTCTCGGCCGGTTGAGAGCGAGTCAGCTTTTCAAGCTGCGGGGCCGCTTCCTGCAGGGCCAGAGTTGCACTGGCAAGCGCCTGTTTAGCCTGACTATGCTCATTGCCAAGCTGCCCGAGCTGGCTTAACCATTGCTGATTTAACTGCAGTTTCTGCTGTTCAGCCAGCAAGGTTTTTTCATCAAGAGTAAGCGCCTGCAAACTTGCGTTCAGTTGCTGCTGCTGTTCTTCGCTCAGCAGCGCCACGCTTGCTGCCTGAAGCTGGAGGTTTTCAAGCTGGCCGCGAATGTTTTTGTGATTCTCAAATACGGCGGCGGAAACCGTGCCGTAAATTTCCGTGCCGGTGAGTTCTTCAAGCAGCGAGGCGCGATCGTTAGCATCGGCATTTAAAAAGGCGGCGAACTGCCCCTGAGAAAGCATCATTGAGCGGGTGAAGCGGTCGTAATCCAGACCGGTTAATTTAGCGGTGTACTCAAGTTTGTCTTTGATTTTATCGGCAACAATTTTGCCGGTTTTAACCTCCGCCAGTTCAACGCGCGGCGCCTGGAGATTACCGTTTGCAGCATTTCGCGCCCTGTTCTGACTCCAGAATGCGCGATACGCCACGCCTTTGACCTCAAATTCGACTTCCGCCAGGCATTCGGCGGTATCGCGCGTCATTAAATCGTTTTGCGACTGAGAAACCGTATTCAGGCGCGGCGTCTTATGGTAAAGCGCAAGGCAAATAGCGTCTAAAAGCGTGGTTTTCCCGGCGCCGGTAGGGCCGGTAATAGCGAACAGACCATTGCTGGCGAAAGGTTCCTGAGTGAAGTCTATTTTCCACTCGCCTTTTAATGAGTTGAGGTTTTTCAGGCGCAGGCTGAGGATTTTCATGCTTGTTCCTCGGCTTCATGCAGGCTTGCCACGGTTTGCGCGAACAGGGTGCGCAGGCGTTTGCCGCGCTCTTCGGTTGTTTGTTCCTGCGCCAGGCGGCGCTCAAACACTTCTTCCACGGTCAGTTCGCTCAGGGTTTCTTTGTGGCTTTGGGCAAGCACGCGTTCGCGCTGCTCCCGGCTGCGGCGCAGTAGCACAACTTCAACGGGCAAAGTTTCCGTTAACTGCTGAATATGGCGTTGCGAATCATGCAGATACTCGTCGGTAGCGATTTCGATATCCAGCCAGACTTTCGGTTCGCAGGGCGCGTCCCGCCACCGTTCAAGCTGCCGTTCGATTTCGCTCAGAGAGCCTTTTATCACCGCGAGCGGCTGGCTGACCGGGACGGGCAGAGCGGTAACTTCATGCAGCTTGCCGTCGGCAAACTCCACCAGATACACGCTTTTTGCCTTACCGGTTTCATCAAAACTCAGAGAAATGGGCGAGCCGCTGTAGCGGATATGTTCCGTGCCGCCAATTAGCTGCGCACGGTGGATATGCCCAAGGGCAATGTAATCGGCCGGCGGGAAATTTTGCGCAGGGAACGCATCCAGCGTGCCGATGTAGATATCGCGCACCGCGTCCGTTTTGGTCACGCCTACCGTGGTTAAATGCCCGGTGGCGATGATCGGCAGCTTTTGCTCGCCGCGCGCAGCCAGGGCTGCGGCATGGCACTGCTGATAATGCTCGGTGATGGCTTCCATTAACGAACGCTGTTTTTCGTGTCCGCTAAGACCGGCCCGGCTGCTTTGAATATCACGCGGGCGTAAAAATGGAATCGGGCACAGGATCGCGCCGGGAGCGCCATCTTTCTTGTTGAGCACAAGCGTTTGCTCGCTGACATCGTGGCGGGCGCTGGCGATAACCGACGTATTCAGGCAGGCCAGCAGTTCGCGAGATTCGTTGAGCGTTGCCACGGAGTCATGGTTGCCGGCGAGTACCACAAGCTGGCAGCCGGTAGTTTGCAACTGCACTACAAAGCGATTGTATAGTTCGCGGGCGTAGCTTGGCGGCGAGCCGGTATCAAAAATATCGCCCGCAACGATTATCGCATCCACGTTATGTTCAACGGCCGCCTGCAGCAGCCAGTCGAGAAAAGCCTGGTGTTCCGGCCCGCGGCTTTTGGTGTAAAAGTTCTGACCGAGGTGCCAGTCCGATGTGTGGATAATGCGCATAATCCGTCCTGTGGCAAAAAAAGCGTGCTGGGATTATAAGGGCAGTCGTCGCGAAGGGCACTTCTGCACGTCATAATTCAAAGCAATGAGTCATCTGGCCGTCATTTTTTTCATAAATCTGTCATAAATCTGACGCATACTGTCGCACAAATTAGCAATGGCATTGTTTAAACAGGGCAAATCATGGCGAAGCGTATTTTAGTCGTAGAAGATGAAGCTCCAATCCGTGAGATGGTGAGCTTCGTGCTCGAGCAAAACGGTTTCCAGCCAGTAGAAGCAGAAGATTATGACGCAGCCGTGAATCTTCTTATCGAACCTTTCCCCGACCTGATCCTGCTGGACTGGATGCTCCCCGGCGGCTCCGGCATTCAGTTTATTAAGCACCTCAAACGCGAGGCGCTGACCCGCGAAATTCCTGTAATGATGCTGACCGCGCGCGGCGAAGAAGAAGACCGCGTGCGGGGGCTTGAAGTCGGCGCGGATGACTACATCACCAAGCCGTTTTCCCCTAAAGAGCTGGTGGCGCGTATTAAAGCGGTGATGCGCCGCATTTCGCCGATGGCGGTGGAAGAAGTCATCGAAATGCAGGGATTAAGCCTCGATCCGTCGTCACATCGCGTGATGACCGGTGAAAATCCGCTTGATATGGGCCCGACGGAATTTAAGCTTTTACACTTCTTTATGACTCACCCGGAACGGGTTTACAGCCGCGAACAACTGCTCAATCATGTGTGGGGCACCAACGTGTACGTGGAAGATCGCACCGTTGATGTGCATATTCGGCGCTTGCGCAAAGCGCTGGAACTGAGCGGTCACGACCGCATGGTACAAACGGTACGCGGCACGGGCTATCGCTTCTCGACCCGTTTTTAGTTTCCTTACAGGAGTGTGACGCGTGCTCGAACGGTTGTCATGGAAAAGGCTGGTGCTGGAGCTGGTGCTCTGTTGTTTACCGGCGGCCATTCTCGGGCTGATTTTCGGCCATCTTCCCTGGTTTTTACTGGCGGCGGTTACCGCTTTGCTGGTCTGGCATTTCTGGAATTTATTGCGCCTTTCCTGGTGGCTGTGGGTCGATCGCAGCATGACGCCGCCGCCCGGACGCGGTAGCTGGGAACCTTTGCTCTACGGCCTGCATCAGATGCAGTTACGTAACAAAAAGCGCCGTAAGGAGCTGGGGAACCTGATTAAGCGCTTTCGCAGCGGGGCTGAATCGCTCCCGGATGCGGTGGTGCTGACGACGGAAGAAGGCACGATTTTTTGGTGTAACGGCCTGGCGCAACAGTTGCTTGGTCTGCGCTGGCCGGACGATAACGGCCAGAATATCCTCAACTTATTGCGCTACCCGGAATTTACCCGTTATTTAACTAACAAAGAATTTACCCGCCCGCTGACCCTGGTGCTGAACAATGGCCGTCACCTGGAGTTCCGCGTAATGTCCTACAGCGATGAACAGTGGCTGCTGGTGGCGCGAGACGTTACGCAGATGCACCAACTGGAAGGCGCGCGGCGCAACTTTTTTGCCAACGTCAGCCATGAATTGCGTACGCCGTTAACCGTGCTGCAAGGCTATCTGGAAATGATGCAGGACCAGAGCCTGGAAGGGCCGCTGCGGGATAAAGCGCTGGGCACCATGCGCGAGCAAACGTCGCGCATGGAAGGGCTGGTGAAACAGTTGCTGACGCTGTCGCGTATTGAAGCGGCTCCGGCGATGATGCTGAACGAAAAAATCGACGTGCCGATGATGCTGCGCGTAGTGGAGCGCGAAGCGCAGACGCTAAGTCAGCAAAGGCAGACGTTACGGTTTGAAGTCGATCCTGCGCTAAAAGTTTTTGGCAATGAAGAGCAGTTGCGCAGCGCGATTTCGAACCTGGTTTACAACGCCGTGAATCACACGCCTGAAGGTACGCGCATTACCGTTAGCTGGCAAAAAACGACGCAAGGGGCGAAATTCAGCGTGGCGGATAACGGGCCGGGCATTTCGGCTGAGCACATTCCACGTCTGACAGAGCGTTTTTATCGCGTGGATAAAGCCCGCTCCAGACAAACGGGCGGCAGCGGGCTGGGGCTTGCGATCGTTAAACACGCTCTGAGCCACCATGAAGCGCGGCTGGATATCGAAAGTAAACCGGGGCAAGGAACAATGTTTTCGTTTGTGCTGCCCGAGCGGCTGATTGTTAACGAAAAGACGACGGCTGCCTGATGTGCCCGGCGGGCGTCTCGCTGCCCGCCATACTTTTGCTGCATATTTATTAATCAAAAACGGCAATTTTTCTTTCCAGGAACGCTCTGCTGTACGTTTTTTGCTCTCTCGTTAACCAAATTTGGCCATCCGGTGATAAAATGACCGCATGATGCACCATAATAAATTCCTGTGATTGAATTTATCCACTAGGTTTGTGGTTAATTTAAGGATATCAATCTGGTTTTGGGATCCCTCCTTGTCTTCAAACGCTATAAGCGTTTTAATTGCGCCCCTGGTGTTACCAGACCGACTGAATTTGCGTGGTAATTCGACCAACTATTCTTCGCCACCGAGCCGGATCAGTGTTTTCCGCTGTCGATATCTGGAAATGCCACTTTTTTGCCATGCTGTACGGCAGAGAAACTTTGAAAATTCAACACCACACATCCACAGGCTGCAATTATTTTATGACCCATCATTTAAAATCTCGCGACATCATCGCTCTGGGCTTCATGACCTTTGCGTTATTTGTCGGCGCGGGCAATATTATTTTCCCTCCAATGGTTGGCTTACAGGCTGGTGAACACGTCTGGATGGCATCCCTTGGTTTCCTGGTGACCGCTGTGGGTCTGCCGGTATTGACCATTGTCGCCATTGCCCGCGTGGGCGGCGGTATCGATAGCTTAAGCTCGCCGATTGGCCGTCGCGCAGGCGTGTTACTGGCTACTCTCTGCTATCTGGCCGTCGGCCCGCTGTTTGCCACACCGCGTACCGCAACCGTCTCTTTTGAAGTCGGTATCGCGCCGCTGACCGGCGCAGGCGAACTGCCGCTGTTTATCTACAGCCTTGTCTATTTCGCCATGGTTATCGCCATCTCTCTTTATCCAGGCAAGCTGCTGGATACCGTCGGGCACGTGCTGGCGCCGGTGAAAATTGTCGCGCTGTTGGTTCTGGCTGCCGGGGCCGTGTTATGGCCTGCGGGCGGCATCAGCACCGCGACCGAAGCGTATCAGAATGCTGCATTCTCCAACGGGTTCGTGAACGGTTACCTGACCATGGACACTCTGGCTTCGCTGGTGTTTGGCATCGTTATCGTTAACGCGGCTCGCTCGCGCGGCGTGACTGAATCCCGCCTGCTGACGCGCTACACCATCTGGGCTGGCCTGATTGCCGGCGTTGGTTTAACGCTTATCTATCTGGCGCTGTTCCGCCTGGGTTCAGACAGCGCAACCCTTGTTGCCGACCAGAACGCCAACGGCGCCGCGATTCTGCATGCTTACGTGGCGCATACCTTCGGCGGCGCGGGCAGCTTCTTCCTGGCTGCGCTGATTTTCCTGGCCTGTATGGTAACGGCGGTTGGCCTGACCTGCGCATGCGCCGAGTTCTTCAGCCAGTATCTGCCGCTGTCTTATCGCGCGCTGGTCTTTATCCTCGGCCTGTTCTCAATGGTGGTGTCTAACCTCGGGTTGAGCCATCTGATTCAGGTTTCCATTCCCGTGCTGACGGCCATTTATCCGCCGTGTATCGCGCTGGTGGTGTTGAGCTTCACCCGTCCGTGGTGGCACAACTCAAGACGCGTCATCGCGCCGGCGATGCTCATCAGCACAATGTTTGGTATCATCGACGGGATCAAGGCTTCGGCCATCAGCGATATGCTGCCTGCGTGGGCTGCGCGCTTACCGCTTGCCGATCAGGGTCTGGCGTGGGTTTTACCGACCGTGGCGATGGTAATAATCGCCGTAGTCTGGGACCGCGCAGCAGGGCGACAGGTTACTTCAAACGCCCACTAAAAATTTGAATGTTGTTTAACCACGGGGTTGCGCTCCGTGGTTTTTTATTTGTTGAGAGTGGTTTGGTACGATGGAAAACGAGAACAAGCTCAAACGCGGTTTGAGCACCCGGCACATACGTTTTATGGCGCTGGGTTCGGCGATTGGTACAGGATTGTTTTACGGCTCGGCGGACGCCATCAAAATGGCGGGACCAAGCGTATTACTGGCTTATATCATCGGTGGCGTTGCGGCATATATCATTATGCGCGCGCTGGGCGAGATGTCGGTTCATAACCCCGCGGCGAGTTCGTTTTCCCGCTACGCGCAGGACAATCTGGGGCCGCTGGCAGGCTATATCACCGGCTGGACGTACTGCTTCGAAATTCTGATTGTCGCCATCGCGGACGTGACCGCTTTCGGTATTTATATGGGCGTCTGGTTTCCGGCGGTGCCGCACTGGGTCTGGGTGCTTAGTGTGGTGCTGATTATCTGCGCCATCAACCTGATGAGCGTGAAGGTGTTTGGCGAACTGGAATTCTGGTTTTCGTTCTTTAAAGTCGCCACCATTATCATCATGATTATTGCCGGTATTGGGATTATCGTCTGGGGTATCGGCAACGGCGGCCAGGCAACGGGGATACACAATCTCTGGAGCAACGGCGGCTTCTTTAGCAACGGCTGGACAGGCATGGTGATGTCGCTGCAAATGGTCATGTTCGCCTACGGCGGCATCGAAATTATCGGCATTACCGCAGGTGAAGCGAAAGACCCGCAGAAATCCATTCCGCGTGCTATTAACTCCGTTCCTTTGCGTATTCTGGTGTTCTATGTGGGCACGCTGTTTGTCATCATGTCCATCTATCCGTGGAACCAGGTGGGCACTTCCGGCAGCCCGTTCGTGCTGACGTTCCAGCATATGGGCATTACCATTGCGGCAGGCATTCTGAACTTTGTGGTGATCACCGCTTCGCTGTCCGCCATTAACAGCGATGTATTTGGCGTAGGCCGCATGCTGCACGGAATGGCGGAGCAGGGCAGCGCGCCGAAGGTCTTTGCAAAAACCTCTCGCAACGGCATTCCTTTTGTGACCGTTTTGGTGATGTGCGTAGCCATGCTGTTGGCGGTTTATCTGAACTACATCATGCCGGAAAACGTCTTCCTGGTCATTGCGTCACTTGCGACGTTCGCCACCGTCTGGGTGTGGATTATGATTTTGCTTTCGCAGGTAGCCTTCCGCCGCAGGCTTTCGAAAGAAGAAGCTAAAGCGCTGAAATTCCCGGTGCCCGGCGGCGTGGCGACAACTATCGTTGGCCTGGTCTTCCTGGTATTTATCATCGGGCTGATTGGCTGGCATCCGGATACCCGCATTTCGCTCTATGTCGGCTGCGGCTGGATTGCCCTGCTGCTAATTGGCTGGATATTCAAACGCCGTCATATGCAGGTTGTCTCGCAAAATAATTAAGACACCAACCCCGCCGCTGGCGGGGTTTTTCGTTCTAATTCCTTCAACTTCCTCAGTAATATTCAAAATCTCATTTATTAAATTTATTATTAACACCATTGGAATTGTCTTAAATAATTACCTGCGTGTTGTTGCCTTCCATTAACTGTGATTAATTTCATATTCATTGCGGAATATAACTAGCTGCTAATGCTTATTAGCAGCCTGTCCGCTACTTATTGCGCTCAAGGAAGGGGCACCCGGATGGCTGTTAAATTTAATATTGGGCGGCATGGAATAGGCTGCCTTATTTATATGTTTGCGTTTATGACCTCTGCGGCGCCCTTATCTCCCGCTGACAGAAATACCATTGAGCAACAGCAGCAAAATCTTCTGGAGCAAAACCAGCGTCAGCGTGATGAACTGGATCGCAGCGCTGAATTGCCACGCTTTACTTCTCCTGAGCCCGCCAGTCCGGCTTCCGGGCCATGTTTCACTATCACCCACATTTCTCTGGATGGCGCTACGTTGCTTAGCGAAAGTCAGTCCGGAAGACTGACTGCGCCCTGGATAAATCAGTGTCTGGATATATCACGCCTTGCGGAACTAACCCGCGCCGTTTCTGACTGGTATATCCATAAGGGTTACATAACCAGCCGCGCATTTATTACCGAACAGGATTTATCCGGGGGCGAATTACATATATCGGTGCTTGAAGGAAGGCTGGAAAAAATCCTTCTGGAAGCTGCGCCTTCCCGTCAGTTCAGCACGACTTTTCCGGGCCTTGAGGGCAATATCCTGAACCTGCGCGATATTGAGCAGGGCATGGAGCAAATCAATCGCGTGCGCAGCACGCCGGTACAGATTGAAATCCTGCCGTCCGATAAACCCGGCTACTCCATTGTTAATCTCACCGCCACGCCGGAATTCCCCCTTTCTGCCTCCGTAAGCTTTGATAACAGCGGCCAGAAGAGCACCGGTACCGGGCAAATTAACGGCTCGCTGACAGGGAATAACCTGTTGGGGCTGGCTGATAAATGGTTCGTCAGCGGCGGGCGCAGCAGCGATTTTTCATCATCACATAACGCGCAAAATTTCCAGGCGGGCGTCAGCGTGCCGTACGGCTACAGCCTGCTGGATTACAGCTATAGCTGGAGTAACTACCTCAGCACCATCAATAACAACGGTTTTAACTGGGCTTCAACCGGTGACAGCCAGACACATCGTTTTACCGCTTCGCACGTGCTGTTCCGTAATGGCGATATAAAAACAGGCGCATCCATTGGGCTGACACATCAAATCAGTAACAACTACCTTAACGACGCGAAACTCGGCAGCAGCAGCCGCAGGCTTACCAGCCTGGTCTCTGGCCTTAACCACACGCAAAAACTCTCAGGCGGCGTGGCAACCCTGAATCCGGCCTTCAGCCACGGCGTACCCTGGCTGGGCGCGGAAGACGACAAAGGTAAAAAAGGCGACATGCCGAAAGCCGGGTTCAAAAAATGGAGCGTTAACGGCAGCTATCAGCGTCCCGTAACCAATGACCTGTGGTGGCTGACCAGCTTCTACGGCCAGTGGTCGCCGGACCGGCTTTACGGCAGCGAGCGCCTGACGATTGGCGGCGAAAGCTCGGTGCGCGGTTTCAAGGAGCAGTACCTTTCCGGCGATAACGGCGGCTACTGGCGCAACGAGCTGAACTACACGCTGTTCACCCTGCCGGTTATCGGCCAGGTCAGCAGCGTGGCGGCGCTCGACGGCGGCTGGCTGCAAAAGGATAACCACGATCCCCGGGCGTCCGGCGCGTTGTGGGGCGCGGCAGTCGGGCTATCCACGGCCAGCCGTTATTACTCCGGCCAGTTTACCGTTGGTCTGCCGGTGAAGTATCCCGACTGGCTGGCGCCCGATCGTATCAGCATTTACTACCGCATCGCGTTCGTTCTGTGAGGACTGAGATTATGGACAATCACCCGCAACCCGTTTGTTTTGCCCGGCGTTT
>NZ_JALHAP010000070.1 GCF_025215095.1 Dryocola boscaweniae
TGTACCCGAAGGTACTGAGATATCAATCCTGCGAGTGCCCACACAGATTGTCTGATAAATTGTTAAAGAGCAGTGCAATCAGCGGCTAAGCCTGCTGTTGCGAGGTGGCGTATATTACGCTTTCCTCCTGCAGAGTCAAGCGTTTATTTTCGCTTTCGTCCGCCTGACGGGCCGGTTTGTAAGCCGTTGTGCCGTGTCAGTGGAGGCGCAGTATAGGGATTTTTCGGAAGCTGACAACCCCTATTTTCAAAATAATTTCCAACCGCGCATTTTTTAATCGCAAAGCCGATTTTTAGCGCGTTTTAATCGCTTTTGGCAGGTCTGCAAGGCTATTAATGACCAGATCGGCTGCCGCTTCGCCTTCTGCTGTTACAGGCTTACCGCTACGCACCAGCACTTTTGTCCCCACTTTTGCCGCCGCCGCCGCCTGCATGTCTTCTAATTTGTCGCCAACCATATAAGAAGCGGCCATATCAATGTGCAAATACTCAGCGGCGGATAACAACATGCCCGGTTGCGGCTTGCGACAATCGCAGCTCTGACGAAACTCTTCTACTACTGCTTGCGGATGGTGAGGACAATAATAGATACCATCGAGATCTACACCACGGTCAGCCAGGGACCAGTCCATCCATTCGGTCAGATTCTCAAAATCATCTTCTGTGAACATGCCGCGGGCAATCCCCGACTGGTTGGTGACCAGCACCAGCGCATAGCCCATGTCTTTTAATTCACGCATGGCGTCGATTACGCCGTCGATAAACTCAAACTGGTCGACTTCATGAACGTAGCCATGATCAACATTAATAGTGCCATCGCGGTCGAGAAAAATAGCGGGAACTGACTGTGCCACCTGGGAACTCCTGATAATGGATATTTACATCTAGTATCGCATGATTTAACGCGCTGGAGAGAACAGACATCACGCCCTCATTGATTTAGACGTCTGGATGCCTTAACATCCATATTGATGACGGTCATCGCCCGTTATCGGCAGTAGAAAATGCCACGGCTAACTCTTATACGATAATAAATAACCTAATGATTAAACTTTCAAACATCACCAAAGTGTTTCAGCAAGGGAACCGCACCATACAGGCGTTGAATAACGTCAGTCTGCACGTTCCTGCTGGGCAAATTTATGGCGTGATTGGCGCATCCGGGGCGGGTAAAAGTACCCTGATCCGTTGTGTGAACCTGCTTGAACGTCCAACCCAGGGTTCCGTTTTGGTCGATGGCCAGGAACTGACGACGCTGTCTGAAGGTCAATTGACGAAAGCACGCCGCCAGATTGGCATGATCTTCCAGCATTTTAATTTACTCTCTTCCCGTACAGTTTTCGGCAACGTTGCTTTACCGCTGGAGCTGGACAACGCCCCGCGCGAAGAAATTAAGCGCCGCGTAACCGAGCTTCTGGACCTCGTAGGCTTAAGTGAAAAGCATGATGTCTACCCGGCTAACCTTTCCGGCGGGCAGAAACAGCGTGTCGCTATTGCGCGTGCGCTTGCCAGCAATCCGAAAGTTCTGCTGTGCGATGAAGCCACCAGCGCGCTCGATCCGGCCACAACCCGTTCTATTCTTGAATTGCTGAAAGACATTAACCGTCGCCTTGGCTTAACCATTCTTCTTATTACCCATGAAATGGATGTAGTGAAACGCATCTGCGACTGCGTAGCCGTTATCAGCGATGGCGAATTAATAGAACAGGACACCGTAAGCGAAGTGTTCTCTCATCCGAAGACACCGCTTGCCCAGCAGTTTATTCAGTCCACGCTGCATCTGGATATTCCGGAAGATTATGCTCAACGCCTGAGCGCTGAAAAACGCGATGAAGTCGTTCCTTTATTGCGTCTGGAATTTACCGGTCAGTCAGTTGACGCGCCGTTACTTTCCGAGACGGCTCGCACCTTTAATGTAAACAGCAACATTATTAGTGCGCAGATGGATTACGCCGGCGGCGTGAAGTTCGGCATCATGCTGTGCGAAATGCATGGGGAACATCACAACACGGAAGCTGCCATCGCCTGGCTGCAAGAACAACATGTAAAAGTAGAGGTGCTGGGTTATGTCTGAGCCAATGATGTGGTTACTCCTTAAAGGAGTCTATGAAACGCTGGCGATGACCTTTGTGTCTGGCTTCTTTGGTTTTGTTCTCGGTCTGCCGGTGGGCGTGCTGCTTTATATCACTCGTCCGGGCCAGATTAGCGCGAACGCGAAGCTCTACCGCGGCATGTCCGCGCTGGTAAATATCTTCCGTTCGATTCCTTTCATTATCTTGCTGGTATGGATGATTCCCTTCACTCGTGCGATCGTCGGTACGTCCATTGGCCTGCAGGCGGCTATCGTGCCGCTGACCGTCGGTGCCGCGCCGTTCATCGCACGTATGGTGGAAAACGCGCTATTGGAAATTCCATCAGGTCTGATTGAAGCCTCCCGCGCTATGGGCGCCACGCCTATGCAGATTATCCGCAAGGTACTATTGCCTGAAGCGCTACCGGGTCTGGTTAATGCCGCCACTATCACCTTAATCACGCTGGTAGGTTACTCTGCTATGGGCGGTGCGGTCGGCGCCGGCGGCTTAGGCCAGATTGGTTATCAGTATGGTTATATCGGTTATAACGCTACCGTAATGAATACGGTATTAGTGTTATTGGTGGTATTGGTGTATCTAATTCAGCTATCTGGCGATCGTATCGTTCGGGCTGTGACTCACAAATAAGACGTTCAACACAACATCGTTTTTTACTCAAGTAAGGAAGGGATATGTCTTTTAAATTTAAAACCTTTGCGGCAGTTGGTGCTTTGATTGGTTCACTGGCTCTGGTGGGTTGTGGTCAGGACGAAAAAGATCCGAACCATATTAAAGTTGGCGTTATTGTGGGTGCTGAGCAGCAGGTTGCTGAAGTCGCGCAGAAAGTTGCCAAAGAGAAGTATGGCCTCGACGTAGAACTGGTGACCTTCAACGATTACGTGCTGCCAAACGAAGCGCTGAGCAAAGGCGATATCGATGCTAACGCTTTCCAACACAAACCTTATCTCGATCAGCAGATTAAAGATCGCGGCTACAAGCTGGTTTCCGTGGGCAATACTTTCGTTTACCCAATTGCGGGCTACTCCAAAAAAATCAAATCTCTGGATGAGCTGCAAAATGGCGCGCAGGTAGCCCTGCCAAACGATCCAACTAACCTTGGCCGTTCTCTGCTGCTGCTGCAGAAACAGGGTCTGATCAAACTGAAAGACGGCGTTGGTCTGCTGCCAACCGTGCTGGATGTTACTGAGAATCCAAAAAACCTGAAACTGGTTGAGCTGGAAGCGCCTCAGTTGCCACGTTCCCTTGACGATGCTCAGATTGCACTGGCGGTAATCAACACCACTTATGCAAGCCAGATCGGCCTGACCCCGGCAAAAGACGGCATCTTTGTTGAGGATAAAGAATCCCCGTACGTAAACCTGATCGTTACTCGCGAAGATAATAAAGATGCAGAGAACGTGAAGAAATTCGTTGAGGCTTACCAGTCCGACGAAGTTTATGATGCGGCAAATAAAGTCTTCAACGGCGGCGCTGTTAAAGGCTGGTAAATTTCCCTTTTGCAATTTTTACGTAAATAATCTAAGGCGGGCTTATGCCCGTCTTGTTATTTGTGCAAGAGCTTGATTCAATATTCCCGATTTATCATTCATTGAGGAAAAATTATGCGTGCTTTACCGATCTGTTTATTAGCAGTCATGTTGAGCGGCTGTTCTATGCTAAGCAGATCCCCCGTTGAACCCGTTCAAAGCACTGCAACGCCAGCAAAAGCTGAACCTGCTAAACCTAAGGCACCCCGCCCGGCTCCGGTAAAAATTTATACCAACGCCGAAGATTTAGTCGGCAAACCATTCCGCGATCTGGGTGAAGTCAGCGGCGAATCCTGCCAGGCAAGCAATCAGGACTCTCCTCCGAATATCCCAACCGCACGTAAGCGACTGCAGATTAACGCATCAAAAATGAAAGCGAACGCGGTTCTGTTACATAGCTGCGACGTCACCAGCGGTACGCCCGGTTGCTATCGTCAGGCGGTTTGCGTCGGTTCCGCGCTGAATGTTTCGGCGAAATGACAGCATTTTCTTTTGAACAAATTGGTGTAATTCGTTCCCCGTACAAAGAGAAGTTTGCCGTCCCGCGCCAGCCTGGTCTGGTGGCGGATGGAGGCGGCGAACTTCATTTGCTGCCGCCTTTCAATCTGGCCGATGCCGTGCGTGGCCTCGAAGGCTTTAGCCATCTGTGGCTGCTATTTGTCTTCCATCAGACAATGGAAGGCGGCTGGCGGCCAACCGTGCGCCCTCCCCGCCTTGGCGGCAATGCCCGTATGGGCGTTTTTGCCACACGCTCAACCTTCCGCCCGAATCCAATCGGTATGTCGCTGGTTGAATTGAAAGGAATCCGCTGCGTGAAAAACCAGGTGATTCTGGATCTCGGCAGTCTGGATTTGGTTGATGGCACACCGATTGTGGACATCAAACCTTATCTCCCCTTTGCCGAGGCATTACCGGATGCCGTTGCGGGCTACGCCCAGAACGCCCCCGATGCCGATATGCCGGTTTATTTCACCAGGGATGTGCAACAGCAGTTCGCGCGACTCGATAATGCCTACCCAAATATTGCGCGCTTTATTCAACAAGTGTTAGCCCAGGACCCTCGTCCAGCCTATCGTAAAGGCGAAGTTGCGGGCAAAACCTATGCCGTAGCGCTGCTTGATTTTAATGTACGCTGGCGCGTTACAGAGCAGGGTTCTGAAGTGTTTGCCGTCGAAGAGCGCTAATTTATCACCCCTCTCTTTTGACATCCCTGCCACACTGGTAAACTAAACCACTTTTTTGAAGCAGGCTGCCTTGCAGCCGGTTATCAGCCGTTCAAATGGAACCGTAACAACATGCGTACTAGCCAATATCTGCTCTCCACTCTGAAGGAGACACCTGCCGACGCCGAAGTCATCAGCCATCAACTGATGCTGCGCGCCGGGATGATCCGCAAACTCGCCTCCGGTTTATACACCTGGTTGCCGACCGGTTTGCGCGTCCTGAAAAAAGTCGAAAATATCGTGCGTGAAGAGATGAACAACGCCGGTGCAATCGAAGTCTGTATGCCCGTTGTTCAGCCCGCAGATTTGTGGCAGGAGAGCGGCCGTTGGGACCAGTATGGCCCGGAGTTGCTGCGTTTTGTCGATCGTGGCGATCGTCCGTTTGTTCTCGGCCCAACCCACGAAGAGGTCATTACCGATCTGATTCGTAACGAGCTGAGCTCTTACAAACAACTGCCGCTGAACTTCTTCCAGATCCAAACCAAATTCCGTGACGAAGTGCGCCCACGTTTCGGCGTTATGCGTTCCCGCGAATTCCTGATGAAAGACGCCTATTCTTTCCATACAACCCAGGAATCCCTGCAGGAAACTTACGATGCGATGTATCAGGCCTACAGCAAAATCTTCACCCGTATGGGTCTGGATTTCCGTGCTGTTGAAGCTGATACCGGCTCCATCGGCGGCAGCGCTTCCCATGAGTTCCAGGTGCTGGCTCTAAGCGGCGAAGATGATGTGATTTTCTCTACAGAATCAGATTACGCAGCTAATATCGAATTCGCTGAAGCTGTAGCGCCGGCTGGCGGTCGTGCCGCGCCAACGGTAGAAATGACGCAGATAGACACCCCGAATGCGAAAACCATTGCTGACCTGGTAGAACAGTTCAATCTTCCGATTGAGAAAACCGTGAAAACTCTGCTGGTCAAAGCGACCGAAGGCAGCGCTTATCCGCTGGTCGCTCTGCTGGTTCGCGGCGATCATGAACTGAACGAAGTGAAAGCAGAGAAACTGCCGCAGGTTGCAAGCCCGCTGACTTTCGCCACCGAAGCAGAAATCCGCGCCGTAGTTAACGCAGGCCCAGGTTCTCTTGGCCCGGTAAACCTGCCAATCCCGGTAGTCATTGACCGCACCGTAGCGGCAATGAGCGATTTCGCCGCTGGCGCAAACATCGATGACAAACACTTTGTGGGTATCAACTGGGAGCGCGATGTCGCTCTGCCGCAGGTTGCGGATATCCGTAACGTGGTGGAAGGCGATCCAAGCCCGGATGGCAAAGGCACGCTGCTGATTAAACGCGGAATCGAAGTAGGTCACATCTTCCAGCTTGGTACTAAATATTCTGAAGCGATGAAAGCTTCCGTGCAGGGCGAGGATGGTCGTAACCAGACGCTGACCATGGGCTGTTACGGTATCGGTGTTACACGAGTTGTGGCTGCGGCAATTGAGCAGAACAACGACGAACGCGGCATTCTGTGGCCAGATGCGATTGCGCCTTTCCAGGTCGCTATCCTGCCAATGAATATGCATAAATCTTTCCGCGTGAAAGAGCTGGCGGAAGAGCTTTACTCTACTCTGCGCGCCAAAGGCATTGACGTGCTGATGGATGACCGTAAAGAGCGCCCGGGCGTCATGTTTGCGGATATGGAGCTGATCGGCGTTCCGCATACGGTAGTTATCGGCGATCGCAACCTTGATAGCGAAGAAGTCGAATACAAAAACCGCCGCGTCGGTGAAAAGCAGATGATTAAAACCGGTGAAATCATTGATTTCTTACTGAGTCAGATCCAGCGCTAATTTTACCTAAACGCATAAAAATGCCCTGCTTTGCAGGGCATTTTTTATCAGTTGGAACAGTCTTTACCTGATTCGAACTTCGCTGATTTATCCGCCACCAGCGTTTTTTGCAGCTCGCCGCTGTCTGGAGAAGCCTGCAGCGTAAAGTGCGCTTCAATCTTCAGCAGCACCGGCTGCATGTCTTTGCCGCGAGCGGCAGCATAGCCACGCTCCAGTTCGGCATTACTGGCGACGGCGAAGGTGCGGCCGGTTGCGCAATCCTGGAAAATCGCCGCGTCTGCCATGTATTTATACATGCCCTTCATCGCCATTGGCGTAGCGGGAAGCGCGTCGTTTGTTGGTTTCAGCGTATAGTTGAACTGCGACTCGACCGGGTTTCCTTCGCGGTCGAGCATCTCAAGCCCGTCGCCTTTTGGGCGAAAATAAAGTTTCTCGCCGTCGCTTTCTGTCAGCACCAGCTTATCGGCCGTACGTGCCCAGGAGCCATAAGAAGCAAAGACCGACGGTGAGTTCGCGCTCAGGTAGCGCTGATTCATTACCCATGTACCGTCTTTCTCAAGGAATAACGATGTTTCGATGCCTTCGCAATCTGCACAAGGCAGCACGCCCTTGTAGCTCTGCTGCATCGGTTTTAATTCCGCTGCCTGCGTAGGCTGCAGCGTCTGCACTTCAGCGCGATTGTTACACCCAAAAAGGGCAAAAAGGCTGCAAATCGCCCCTGCTGATAATAAAAGTTTCTTCACCGTCTGTTCCTTATGCTGGTTAACTTTGCACCCTTTCTTACTCAGGGCGACGGACCTTTCCGCGTAGCGATTTCGTTGTGGATTTCTGTGCTTTTGACGCCAGACGACGCTCTTTTGAAGCTCGCGTCGGTCTGGTTGCCCGGCGGCTTTTTTGCTCAGCGGTTAATTCTTTAATCAAGGAGACTAAACGTGCAACGGCAGCTTCACGGTTCATCTCCTGGCTGCGGTATTCCTGCGCCTTTATTACCACCACGCCATCGGGCGTTATCAGATGATGGCTCGCCGCAAGTAGCCGCTCCTTGTAATATTCTGGCAAGCTGGAAGCCCGGATGTCAAAACGCAGGTGAATAGCCGTTGAGGTTTTATTCACATGCTGGCCACCCGCGCCCTGCGCCCGAATCGCTGTAATCGTCACTTCTTGATCGGGTATGTCAACCGATCGGGAAAGGCTAATCATGAATGGCGAAGCCACGCGGTAAAGTGAATTTCAACGTTGTTTTCAGCATCCGACAGCCAGATTGCGCCATCCTGAATGGTTGCCTGCAAATTCATGCTGCGGGTACCGAATTCGCTTAACTTAGCCAGTTGCTCATCGTCCAGATACCAGATGCTGAGGTTTTTAAACTGGCTCAGTTTGTTCTGATTTTGCTGCCACCAGATCTGGGCTGCACGACTATTGTAGGTAAACAGCGCGACTTCCGCAGACTGGCTGCAGGCTTTTTTCACCCGACGCTCTTCGGGCAGACCCAGTTCAATCCACAGGTCGATGCCCAGATGATCGTTGCGCTGCCAAACTTCAGGCTCTTCTTCCGCGCTCAGACCGCGGGTAAATTGCAAACGCTCGTCCGCATATTTAATCCACGCCAGTAAGCGTAGCATCATACGTTCTTGCGTTTCAGAAGGATGGCGCGCAAGCGTCAGGTTGCTGTCCAGGAATTTATTGCGATCGAGATCGGCAACATTCACCATCGCTTTATAGATCGTCGCTTTTAACGCCATCACACTTCTCCAGATTTATTTGGCGCTCATTGTAACGAAAACCTCGCTAAAACGCTGTTATGTATTCACAAGGGCAGCTATTCACACTGCTGATATCGGTTTCATGCCTGTGGTATAGTCACCTTGCTAAACAGAGTTTATCTTCGTAGGCTTAAGTTCCATCCACAATTAAGTCTGAAGTCGAGACTCTGACAGGAGGGCATGTGGAAAAGTATTGTGAACTGGTTCGACAACGCTACGCGGAGATCGCGAGCGGGGATTTAGGTTACATTCCGGATGCATTAGGTTGCGTTCTGAAGGCGCTGGATGAGGTGGCCGATAACGAAGCACTGCCAGAATCAATCAGGGAACAGGCGGCGTATGCTGCCGCGAACTTACTGGTGAGCGATTATGTCTTTGAATGATGCCTATCAACCCATCAATTGTGATGACTATGACAATCTCGAGCTCGCCTGCCAGCATCACTTGTTACTGACGCTGGAACTAAAGAGCGGAGAGGTTTTGAAAGCGAAAGCAAGCGACCTTGTGTCTCGTAAAAACGTCGAATATTTGATTATTGATGATGCGGGGAGCACGCGCGAAGTTCGCCTCGATAAAATCACCAGCTTCAGTCATCCTGAAATTGGAACCGTCGTCGTTAGCGAAGAATAGCGGTTAGCGAATCCTGACGCGATAAATGCAAATAAGCGGGCAGCCAGTGGCTGCCCGTTTTTTTATGGTTTCATGGAAGCATAATATGCAGCCAGATTGCTGATGTCTTCATCAGACAGGCCGCTGACATAAGCTTTCATGATTTCCGCCTGTCCGCCGCTGCGCTCACCTTTTTTGTAAGCCTGAAGCGAGTGCTCAAGATATTTTTCGTTTTGCCCGGCGAGGTTTGGGTACATCGGTACGGATACTTTACCGTTCGCGCCATGACAGGCCACGCACATCACTGCTTTTTGCTCCCCCGCCTGCGCATCGCCGTTTGCAAACGCAGGCAAGCTGCACGCCATCAGCCCGACCAGAACTATCGCTTTTTTCATTGCTCATTCTCCTTTTGCCAGTCTATATGCCAGCATGATTGATCCGTTGCCTGCCCCTCACGAGTAACGAAAATGCCCGGAGCGGTAATTAACTGCTCGCCATAAAATATCAGCGGCGTGATATTGCGCTGCCATGATGGGATCTGCAACTCCTGCCAGATTTTCTTCAGGCTTCTGCCCCGATCGCGCCCAACGATATGATGATTACCGCCTGCTTTAAAACGAATAGTGACCGGTTCGTCATGGCGTGGCGCACGAACGGCCTGCCCGTCAGCCGTAAGTTTCAACGTACCGAGACCTGCAGGAAGACTTAGTGGAGCGTAAGGCGCCGCCCAATGCAGAACAGAATCGCCCTGCTCGCTTACCGAGGGCACCCGGTAAAGCGCCCCCTGAAAACGGCGAACTTCGTGGTCACCAAATTTCAGTCGAGGATTGGCATCCTCACGGCTTGACGCAACCTCGTCCCAGACGCGCTGTAATGCAGCCCGTGATGGCATTGCCGCTTTATGGAAAGCAAACCAGCGCCGCAGCAACGCAGCGCGACGGGTTTCGCTCAGGCTGGCCAGCGGTGCGATACGCAAAGCGCCATCTTCCAGCATTAGCGCGGCAAGCTGCTCCGCCAGCAATTCATCCAACAGCGCTTCCTGCTCGCCACAAAGCTCAGCGCTGCGGGCTACGCTGCGGGCAAAATGCGGCCAGCGCTGTTGTAAAACTGGTACAACGCGCAAACGCAGAAAATTTCTGTCGTAAGCGTCGTCCTGATTACTTTCATCTTCAATCCAATTCAGTTGATGAAGCTTAGCCCACTCTTCTAACCTTTCCCGGCTCTGCCCAAGTAAAGGGCGCAGCAAAGTTGTTCCTGAAAAATCGAGGCTCGCCGGCATAGCCGCAAGCCCGGCCGGGCCGCTGCCTCGCTTTAACGCCAGTAAAAAAGTTTCGCACTGATCGTCCAGATGCTGCGCCGTTAGCAATATTTCGCAAGGCCGCAGCTCCTGAGCTAATGCCTGATAGCGAGCCGCACGCGCCTGCGCTTCAATGCCTTTTCCATCATCCGTCAAATGTACATAAGCCACCTGCAGAGATACATTCCACCGCGCGCAAAGCCGCTCGCAATGCTTTACCCATTCATCAGCATTAGGGCTAATGCCATGATGAACATGCATGGCGCGCAGTTGCAGCTCGGGTGCGATAGTTTCGCGCAGCGTGACAAGTTGATGCAGCAAAACCGTAGAATCCAGCCCACCGCTAAACGCCACCAGCAGGTTGCGGTGCGGATGAAGTAATGACAGTAGCGGATGGAGATCCATAATCAGTAACTTACGTGAGGGTTTGCCCGGCACGTTACCGGGCAACGATGAGAGAGGCAAGAGTTACTGCTGGTAAAGTTCCAGCGGCAGGCCGTCAGGATCGGCAAAAAAAGTGAAGCGCTTATCGGTAAACGGGTCAATGCGAACGGGCTCGCAGGTGACGCCGTGCTTTTCCAGATGCTCAATTGCCCGATCAAGATTTTCAACGCTAAACGCCAGATGGCGCAGGCCACAAGCTTCCGGGCGGCTTGGACGCGCGGGTGGGAATGGGAAGGAAAAAAGCTCAATGACATACTGACCGTTCAGAGCCAGATCGCCTTTCCAGGAGTCCCGCTCCTCGCGGTACGCTTCCGCCTGCAAAGTAAAGCCCAGAATATCGCAGTAAAACTGCTTACTCATTTGATAATCCGAGGCGATGATCGCAATGTGATGAACCTGCTTTAAACCCAACATATGAACTCCTTTGTCTTTCGGGCACGTTACCAGCATGCCCCGGCAATTCAAGGCGCTATACCGTTTTTAAGACTCGTACCCGGTATATGCCATCTTCTCCAAGCGTCGCACCGTGTATATCTGTTTCAAATCCGGGGTAATGCTCGCCAACGGAACAAAGCATTAACAGGAAATCCAGCACCGCGCGGCTTTCCGCCGTTATCATCTCACCCGGCATCACAACCGGCACGCCTGGCGGATAAGGCAGGATCATATTCGCCGAAACCCGGTTTAAGAGCTGTTCGATTTCAACCGTTTCAACATGACCTTTTACCTGCTGCTGGTATGCCTGATGCGGCGTCAATTTCATTTCCGGCAGGACATCAAAAGCTCTCAGCATCAGGTCAGGTAAATTATGCTGCCTGATTAACTTATGGATCCCCTGAGCAAGATCCTGAATACGCATGTTGCGGTAGAAATCAGGATCTTCGGCATAAAGATCCGGCAGCATATTTTTGACCCGCAGATTAAGATCGTAGGAACGTTTAAACTCCGTCAGGCCGCGCAACAGGCTGAGCGCTTTGGTTTTGTCTATACCGATACTGAACAGGAACAGCAGGTTATATGGCCCGGTTTTCTCAACCACCACGCCGCGCTCATCAAGAAACTTCGCTACCAGCGCCGCAGGTATCCCTTCGTCAGCCATGTCTCCCAGCTCGCTCATGCCTGGCGTGAGAATAGTGACTTTGATCGGATCAAGGTACATATGGTCGGCATCAGTATCCTTAAAGCCATGCCAGTCCTCATCGCCTGGTGAAATTGGCCAGCAGGCGGCTTCGTCGATATGTTCCGGCTGCCAGATATCAAAGAACCAGTCTTCCGACTCTTCGCGCAGGCGCTGAACCTCACGGCGAAAATGCAGCGCCCGTTCCACGGAGCGGTTAATCAAACGCTTACCCGGATTGCCGCGCAGCATAGCGGCCGCCGTTTCTATCGATGCCACCAGCGGGTAGCTCGGCGAAGTGGTGGTATGCATCATGTAGGCTTCATTAAAGGTTTGCTCGTCATAATCACCTTTAATGTGAATCAGAGATGCCTGGGAAAGGGCCGCCAGTAATTTATGGGTGGACTGCGTTTCGTAAATTACTTTACCCGGCACCCGCTCCCCGCTCATGCCGCTTTTCCCCTGATAAATAGGGTGAAAATTGGTATAGGGAACCCAGGCAGAATCAAAGTGGATTGAGGGAACGTCCAGCTCATGCTTAATGAATTCGGTGTTGTAGAGCAGCCCGTCATAAGTTGAATTGGTGATAACGGCATGTACCGGCCACTGGGCGTCTTTTGTGGCAGCCACTTTTTCTTCAATGCTTTCGCGCAGGAATTCGCGCTTCGGAATACCGCCCAGAATACCTAAGGCATTACACGTGGGCTTTAACCAGATGGGCACCAGATCGGTCATCATCAGCAAATGCGTCAGCGACTTATGACAGTTACGATCGATTAAAACGGTGCTGCCCGAAGGTGCTGCGTACATCCCGACAATTTTATTTGATGTGGACGTGCCGTTGGTGACCATATAGCTTTGCTCCGCGCCAAAGGTACGGGCAATGTATTCTTCGGCTTCCAGGTGCGGGCCGGTATGGTCGAGTAAAGAGCCCAGCTCGGTCACTGAGATCGACACGTCCGCTTTTAACGTATTCCCGCCAAAGAAATCGTAAAACAGGCAGCCTACCGGGCTTTTTTGATAAGCCGTACCCGCCATGTGGCCCGGCGTGCAGAAGGTATATTTACCTTCCTTAACATAGGTGAACAGCGCTCTGGTAAACGGCGGCGTGATATTGTCGAGATACTCGTTGGTGTATTGCTTGATACGCACGGCGATGTCGTCCGCGGCACTGAGGGCATACTCAAAGAACCACAGCGCCATGCGCATCTCATTAACGCTGACGTCCAACGAAGAATGGGTGTTGATAAACGCATACAGCGGCAGATATTCATTCAGCAGATTGATTTCGCTGCACAAATCGAGGCTGTATTCGTCCCAGTCGAAAATCACTCCGCAAATTCTGGGGTTGTGTTCAATGAGCTTCAGCAGGTCGGTGCTGTTGGTTGGATAGATGAGCTGGAAACCCTGTTTCTCCAGTTCCTGGTGCAGCTCTTTAATCGGCTCGTCTTTATAAAAAACGCCCTGCGGTCCCATGATGGCGATAATATTCACAGCTTACCTCCTGGCAAAAGTCTCAGGTAAGCATAGCGCAATGCGTTTTTCAGTGAAGCGATAAACGCAAAAAGGGCCGGAAAATCCGGCCCTTATCGTCAATGTGGAACAAGCAATCAGGCGTAGCCGTAGCTCATCAAACGCTGATAACGGCGGTTAAGCAGTTCGTCTTTGTTCAGCACGTCCAGATCGGCAAGGTCCGCCAGCAACTGAGCTTTTAACGACGCAGCCATCGTTTCCGGATTACGATGCGCGCCGCCCAGAGGTTCAGGGATAACGGTATCGACAAGCTTCAGCTCTTTCAGACGCGGCGCGATAATACCCATAGCTTCAGCAGCCAGAGGCGCCTTATCAGCGCTTTTCCACAGAATGGAAGCGCAGCCTTCCGGAGAGATAACGGAATAGGTGCTGTACTGCAGCATATTCACTTTATCGCCAACGCCGATTGCCAGTGCGCCGCCGGAACCGCCTTCACCAATTACCGTACAGATGACCGGCACTTTCAGGCGAGACATTTCACGCAGGTTGCGTGCAATAGCTTCTGACTGGCCACGCTCTTCCGCACCCACGCCCGGATATGCTCCTGGGGTGTCGATAAAGGTGATGATTGGCATATTGAAACGCTCAGCCATTTCCATCAGACGCAGCGCCTTACGGTAGCCTTCTGGTGCAGGCATACCAAAGTTACGGCGAATCTTTTCCTTGGTTTCACGTCCCTTCTGATGACCAATGACCATTACCGGGCGGCCTTCAAGGCGTGCTATACCGCCGACGATAGCTTTATCATCAGCGTAGGCACGGTCACCCGCCAGTTCGTCAAACTCGTCAAAAGCAAGACGAAGGTAATCGAGCGTATACGGGCGCTGTGGATGGCGCGCCAGTTGGGCAATTTGCCATGCCCCTAAATCGGCGAAGATTTTACGCGTGAGTTCTACGCTTTTTTCACGCAGACGCTGCACTTCTTCGTCCAGATTAATATCCAATTTTTCATCCTGACGGCTAACGGCGGTCAGGGAATCGATTTTCGCTTCCAGCTCTGCAATCGGCTGTTCGAAATCAAGGAAATTCAGACTCATAGTATTCCTGTATTAGTCAAACTCCAGTTCCACCTGCTCCGAACCTATCAGGGTACGCAAATCGTTGAGTAAACGATCGCTGGGTGAAACACGCCATGCTGCGCCAAAGCGCAACCGCGCGCGTGCATCTTCCCTCTGATAGTAGAGATGTACCGGAATCGTCCCCGAACGATGGGGTTCCAGAGACTGACGGAGACGGTTTAAAAGCTGGTCATCAATTTGCCTGTCCGTCAGCGAGATAGCAAGCCCGCGCGCATACTTTTCACGGGCTTCGTCAATGTCCATCAATTCACGAGCGGTCATTTTAAGGCCGCCGCTAAAGTCATCAAAGCTGACCTGTCCGCTGACGATCAGGATACGGTCTTTTTCCAGCAGATGCTGGTACTTTTCTAACGCATCTGTGAATAACATCACTTCCAGACGACCGGAACGATCGTCAAGAGTACAGATGCCAATGCGATTGCCTCGTTTGGTCACCATGACCCGTGAAGCAATCACCAGACCCGCAGCCGTGGTCATTTTACCACGTTCTGTCGGGTGCATCTCTTTCAGGCGCATGCCGCCGACATAGCGCTCAATTTCTTTCAGATACTGGTTGATGGGGTGCCCGGTAAGGTACAGCCCCAGCGTTTCACGCTCGCCTTCCAGTACCGTGTGTTCCGGCCACGGCGTTACGCTTGCGTAGGATTGTTCAATCTGCTCCGGCTCTTCAGCCAGCACGCCAAACATATCCGCCTGACCAATCGCTTCTGCTTTTGCATGCTGATCGGCGGCTTTCAGAGCATCGCCAAGCGCGTTCATCAGCGCGGCACGGTGCGGCCCAAGCCTGTCGAATGCGCCGGACATAATCAGTTTTTCCAGCACCCGGCGGTTTAGTTTCTTCGTGTCCGTGCGGGCACAGAGATCGAACAGCTCGCGGAAATAGCCGTCTTTGTTGCGGGCTTCCAGAATCGCTTCAATGGGGCCTTCGCCCACGCCTTTAATCGCGCCGATGCCGTAAACAATTTCGCCATCGTCATTAACGTGGAAATGGTACAACCCGGAGTTGATGTCCGGCGGCAGGATTTTCAGCCCCATGCGCCAGCATTCGTCCACCAGTCCTACGACTTTTTCGGTGTTATCCATATCGGCGGTCATTACCGCCGCCATGAACTCTGCCGGGTAGTGCGCTTTGAGCCACAGCGTCTGGTAGGAAACCAGCGCATAGGCGGCGGAGTGAGATTTGTTAAATCCATACCCGGCGAATTTCTCTACCAGATCGAAGATTTTAATCGCCAGTTCGCCGTCAATACCGTTCGCTTTGGCTCCATCTTCGAAGCTCGAACGCTGCTTAGCCATCTCTTCCGGTTTCTTTTTACCCATCGCACGACGCAGCATATCCGCGCCGCCAAGGGTGTAACCGGAAAGCACCTGGGCAATCTGCATAACCTGTTCCTGATACAGGATGATGCCATAGGTAGGTTCAAGCACCGGCTTCAGGCTTTCGTGCTGCCACTGAATATCCGGATAGGAAATCGCTTCGCGGCCATGTTTACGGTCGATAAAGTTATCAACCATGCCGGACTGCAAAGGACCCGGACGGAACAGGGCCACCAGGGCTATCATATCTTCGAAGCAGTCGGGCTGCAGACGTTTGATCAGGTCCTTCATGCCGCGGGATTCAAGCTGGAATACCGCTGTGGTCTCCGAGCGCTGCAGCATGTCGAAGCTTTTTTTGTCGTCAAGCGGGATGGCGGCGATATCAATCGGCTCAAGCCCCTGCTTCGCCCGACGCGGGTTAATCATTTTCAGCGCCCAGTCGATAATGGTGAGCGTACGTAAACCCAGGAAGTCGAACTTCACCAGGCCCGCATATTCCACATCGTTTTTATCGAACTGGGTAACCGGGTTTTGCCCCTGGTCATCGCAATAGAGCGGTGCAAAATCGGTGATTTTAGTCGGCGCGATAACCACACCGCCTGCGTGTTTACCGGCGTTACGCGTCACACCTTCCAGCTTGCGCGCCATGTCGATCAGCGCTTTAACTTCTTCGTCCGCTTCGTAAATTTCAGGTAGCTGAGGCTCAGCTTCGAACGCTTTTGCCAGCGTCATGCCAGGATCGGGCGGAATCAGCTTGGAAATACGATCGACAAAGCCGTACGGGTGGCCCAGTACACGGCCCACGTCGCGGATAACCGCTTTTGCAGCCATCGTACCGAAGGTGATGATCTGCGATACCGCGTCGCGCCCGTACATTTCAGCCACGTGATCGATAACCCGATCGCGCTTTTCCATACAGAAATCGATGTCAAAGTCAGGCATCGACACACGTTCCGGGTTCAGGAAGCGTTCGAACAGCAGGTCAAACGCCAGCGGGTCCAGATCGGTAATTTTCAGCGCGTAGGCCACAAGCGATCCCGCGCCTGAACCACGTCCGGGACCTACGGGCACGCCGTTATCCTTCGACCACTGGATAAACTCCATAACGATCAGGAAGTAGCCCGGGAACCCCATCTGGTTAATAACCTGAAGTTCGATATCCAGACGTTCATCGTACGGCGGACGTTTTTCGGCACGCACTTCCGGGTCCGGGAACAGGAACTCTAAACGTTCTTCCAGTCCTTCTTTGGATTTCGCAACAAGAAAATCTTCGGTGGTCATATCGCCTGTCGGGAACTGCGGCAGGAAATACTCGCCTAGCCTGACGGTAACGTTACAACGTCGGGCAATCTCTACGCTGTTTTCTAGCGCTTCCGGGATATCCGAGAACAGCTCGCACATCTCATCTTCGCTGCGCATATACTGCTGCGTGGAATAATTGCGCGGACGTTTTGGATCGTCGAGCGTGAAACCATCGTGGATAGCGACACGGATTTCATGAGCGTCAAAGTCGGTGGCATCAATGAAACGTACGTCGTTGGTGGCGACGACCGGCAGGCCTCGCTCTTCGGCCAGGGCGACGGCGGCATGCAGATAGTTCTCTTCGTCAGCACGGCCTGTACGAATCAGTTCAAGATAAAAGCGATCGGCAAAATATTGCTGGTAGAACGCCAGGCACTGATCGACCTGGGCATGATTGCCACGCAACAAGTTTTTGCCAATATCCCCCATCCGCCCACCGGAAATCAGGATCAAACCTTCGTTTAGTTCAGCCAACCAGCCGCGATCGATAATCGGACCTGCTATGCCGTAACCGCGTTGATAGGCTTTAGATATCAGTAAGGTCAGGTTCTGGTAGCCGACATTGTTGGCGGCAAGGACGGTTAACTGGCTGAGTTCATCGCCCAGCAGTTCGTTGGCGACGTTAAAGTCTGCGCCAATGATCGGCTTAATCCCGGCGCCGTGCGCGCCGCCGTAGAATTTCACCAGGCCACAGAGGTTGGTAAAATCGGTAATAGCTAAAGCTGGCATATTCAGCGCCGCGGCTTTTTTCACCAGCGGCCCGATTTTCGCCAATCCATCAATCATGGAATAATCACTGTGCACCCGCAGGTGAACGAAACGTGGTTCAGCCATTTCTCATTCCGATTAAATGTGTACCCGATACCCGCAGGTCAGGACGCCAGCCCAAGAGCGCGTCTGACCGGAGCAAAACTACGACGATGATGCTCAGTGGCACCGTGTTCAGCCAGCTTTTCGAGGTGAAAAGCCGTTGGGTAGCCCTTATGCCGGGCAAAGCCGTACTGCGGGAAGCTCAAATCCAGCGTGGCCATTTCGCGGTCGCGCGTAACTTTAGCAAGAATTGAAGCGGCGCTGATCTCAGCGACCCTGCTGTCCCCTTTCACTACCGCAAGGGCAGGTACAGGCAGAGCAGGGCAACGATTTCCATCAATAAGCACGTATTCCGGCGCAATGGCCAGGCCCGCAACGGCTCGCTGCATGGCAAGCATGGTTGCGTGCAAAATATTTAACTGGTCGATCTCTTCCGGCTCGGCGCGCCCAAGGCTCCAGGCTAACGCTTTTTCAATGATTTCATCGTAAAGCGCGTTACGTCTTTTTTCCGACAGTTTCTTCGAATCCGCAAGGCCAACGATAGGCTTTGCCGGATCGAGGATGACGGCGGCCGTGACAACGGCGCCGACCAAGGGGCCGCGGCCCACTTCATCCACACCCGCAACCAGGTGCGTGTGCGGATAGATAAATTCCATCATTGTGCTAACTCCAGCACGGCATCTGCCGCCTGAACGTCCGCATTACAGCGAATTTGCTCATGCAGAGCGCGGAAGGTGTCATGCATTTGATGACTTTGCGCGCCGTCTTCAAGCAGCGGTTCGAGTGCGGCCGCTAATGCGACAGGCTCACACTCTTCCTGAAGCAACTCCTTAACTAATTCGCGGCCAGCAAGCAGGTTTGGCAGCGAAACATAATCGGTTTTCACCAGGCGCTTCGCCAGCCAGAAGGTGAACGGTTTCATGCGATAACCAACCACCATCGGACATTTAGCCAGCATACACTCAAGCGCTGCCGTCCCGGATGCCAACAGCGCAGCGTCGCTTGCTACCATCGCCTCGCGGCCCATTCCATCTAATAAATGGACGTGAAGCTCAGGGGCGACTTCGGTTTTAATTTTCTCAAACTGTTCACGCCTTTTGGCGTTCACCAGCGGCACGACGATCTCGAGATCCGGGAAACGACGACGAAGAAGCTGCGCGGTTTTCAGAAAATCGGCGCTTAGCATCTCAACTTCTGCCCCGCGGCTGCCCGGTAACAAAGCCAGGCACTTCACATCAGGCGAAATACCAAGCGTAGCGCGGGCTGCGTTTTTATCCGGGTCCAACGGCATGGCATCCGCCATTGTATGCCCGATAAAACGGCATGGAACGTTAAACCTGTCGTAAAACGCTTTTTCGAAAGGCAGAAAAGCAAGGACGAGATCGGTCGCTCTGCCAATTTTGAAAACGCGTTTTTGCCGCCACGCCCAGACCGATGGGCTGACGTAATGAATAGTGCGGATACCCTG
Source organism: Dryocola boscaweniae (assembly GCF_025215095.1). Classification (GTDB taxonomy): domain Bacteria; phylum Pseudomonadota; class Gammaproteobacteria; order Enterobacterales; family Enterobacteriaceae; genus Dryocola; species Dryocola boscaweniae. The sequence continues at coordinate 19,372 of NZ_JALHAP010000070.1, forward strand.
CTTTTTAAGATTGCCTTCCAGGGTGATATTGAAATCAGGCGCATCAATACCGACGAACACATCTGGCTGCAGCTCGGTGAAGCGGCGGGTTAAATCGGCGCGGATATGCAACAAACGACGCAGGCGACCAAGCACTTCAACAATGCCCATGACCGCCAATTCTTCCATTTCATACCAGGCTTCACAGCCTTCGGCCTGCATCCGTGGCCCGGCGACGCCCACAAACCGGGCATCCGGGTGACGCTCTTTCAGAGCGCGGATTAAGCCTGCACCAAGAATATCGCCGGAAGTTTCTCCGGCGACCAGGGCAATCGTAAGGGGACGACCAGGCTTCATTTAGCGAATCAAACCGCGCGTGGAGCGCGCAAAGAATTCAATAAATGCGTTTACTTCCGGATGCTGTTTTGCAAGTTCAGCAATTTCCGGTTTCGCCTCGTCGAGGGTTTTGCCGCTGCGGTACAACAATTTGTAAGCGTTACGAATAGCGTGCAGCGCTTCTTTACTGAAACCACGGCGTTTCAACCCTTCGAAATTAACGCCAAACGGCGTCGCATGGTTGCCCTGCGCGATAACGTACGGCGGAACATCCTGTGCTACGCCGGAGCAGCCGCCAACCATCACGTGCGCACCGATGATGCAGAACTGGTGCACCGCGGTCATGCCACCAATGATCGCGAAATCATCGACGGAAACGTGACCGGCAAGCGTTGCGTTATTAGCGAGGATACAGCGATTCCCGACGGTACAATCGTGCGCCACATGGGCGTTGATCATTAACAGGTTATCGCAGCCCACCTTCGTCAAGCCACCGCCCTGTTCTGTTCCACGATGGATGGTGACGCTTTCGCGAATGCGGTTGCGATCGCCAATTTCCACGCGAGTGGGTTCACCCGCATATTTAAGGTCCTGGTTAACTTCACCAATAGAGGCGAACTGATAAATCTCATTATCACGGCCAATGGTCGTATGACCATTCACCACAACGTGAGACTTCAGCACGGTTCCCTCACCGATCTCAACATGCGGACCAATCACACAAAACGGGCCAATGTGAACGTTGGCACCGATATCGGCGCCTTCTTCCACAATGGATGATGGATGAATAAAGGCGGATTTATCAATCACGTATCAGCTCTCCCGGCTGCGGGCACACATCATGGTTGCTTCGCAGACAATTTTACCGTCAACGGTAGCCACGCCTTTAAAGCGAGTCAGACCACGGCGGGTTTTTTCGAAAGTTACTTCCATGATCATTTGATCACCCGGCACGACAGGACGCTTGAAACGCGCTTCGTCGATACCAGCAAAGTAATAAAGTTCGCCAGGCTCCAGTTTTCCTACGCTTTTGAACGCCAGGATACCGGTGGCTTGCGCCATTGCTTCAAGAATCAAAACGCCCGGGAAAATGGGTTTACCAGGGAAATGCCCCTGGAAAAACGGCTCGTTTACAGAGACATTTTTTACTGCGCGTAGAAAACGACCTTCTTCAAAATCCAGAACACGGTCAACCAGCAAGAACGGGTAACGGTGCGGCAGAAGCTCTAAAATCTCTTCAATGTGCAGAGTATGAGTGTCGGTAGTCAAAATACTCTTCCTGTCCAAATGTACAAAATGACAATAATAACACGGCCTGCGGCTATCACGAGATAGCTTGCAGGCCGCAAATCAGAAGCACTACGCTCAAGGGCTGGCGATGATTAATCTTGTTGATTAACCTTACGTTCGATGGTTTTTAAGCGTTTGCTCATTTCATCGATATTCATCACCAGCGCGGCGGTTTTGCGCCACACTTTATTCGGCTGTAACGGAATACCTGAAGAATAGACTCCAGGCTCAGTGATCGGACGCATTACCATGCCCATGCCAGTTACGGTGACCTTATCGCAGATCTCCATGTGGCCGTTAATCACGCTGGCGCCGCCAATCATGCAGTAACGCCCAATTTTGAGGCTACCGGCCATGATGACGCCGCCCGCGACGGCGGTATTGTCGCCAATCACAACGTTATGCGCAATCTGGCACTGGTTATCAATGATAACACCATTACCAATAATCGTGTCGTCCAGTGCGCCACGGTCAATCGTCGTACAGGCGCCGATTTCAACGCGATCGCCAATGATCACGCGTCCTAACTGAGGGATTTTCACCCAGTTTCCGCGATCGTTGGCATAACCAAAACCATCCGCGCCGATAACCGTGCCTGACTGGATTAAGCACTGCTCGCCAATCTGGATTTCATGGTAAATCGAAACATTCGCCCACAGGCGAGTGCCGGCACCAATGTTGGTATTTTTACCAACAAAGCAGCCAGGGCCGATAATGACGTTATCGCCCAGCACAACGCCGGATTCTATAACAGCATTAGCGCCAATCGCTACATTGTTGCCTAACGACGCAGTCGCATCGACCACCGCGCTTGGCGCGATGTTTTGTGCAGGTTGTGGCGTGGAATCAAGAATTTGCGCCATAAGGGCATACGTCAGGTAAGGATTTTTCACTACCAGCGCTGCGCTTTTGGCAAAAGGGAGGTCGGCTTGAGTCATCACGACGGCAGAAGCCTGGCAAGTTGCCAGTTGTTCATGATAACGAGGGTTAACAATGAACGTGATATGGCCTGCCTGGGCCGAATGCATGGACGCAACGCCGGTGATGACGATATCGCCATCACCGTGCAATTCTGCATCCAACTGCTGGGCTAAATCAGCCAGTCGAATTGAAGACATTACTTATTTAACCTGTTTCAGTACATCTGCAGTGATGTCTTTTACGCTGCTACCGGCATAGGCAACAGTGTTGGTGTCCAGCACGACATCGTAGCCTTTGTCGTCAGCGACTTTCTTCACTGCGCTCTGGATACGAGTAACCAGTTTGCCGCGCTCTTCGCCGGAGCGACGTTGACGATCCTGTTCAAAAGCTTGCGCCTTAGTAGAGAAAGTCTGGCGGCTTGCCATTACGTCTTTTTCCAGTTTGCTACGGTCGCTGGCTTTCATGGTGGAGCCATCACGCTGCAGACGCTGCATCTTAGCTTGCAGATCGTTTTCCATTCCCTGAAGTTCACTGGCACGGCCTTTGAACTCGTTTTCCAGGGTTTTAGAGACGCCAGTATTTTGTGCAACTTGCTGGAACAGGTTGCCCATGTTTACAACGGCGATACTTTCAGCTGCCTGAACGCTGGCTGATGCAGCCATAGCGATGCCAAGACCTGCGGCAAATAACCACTTTTTCACAATAAACTCCTTACCATCCCATATGTGTCCGAAGACACTGTCTTTTGCGTGAACCAGTCCAGCGTTCGTCGGACTGGTATCATCGCGTCACTGCTTATTGCATTCCTTCGCGCAAAACAATTACCAGGTTTTACCAATGTTAAACTGGAACTGTTCTGCTTTGTCGCCATCGTATTTCTTGAACGGCTGGGCATAGGAGAATACCAGCGGCCCCAATGGTGACATCCATTGCAATGCTAAACCTGCAGACATACGAATGTTGCCTGGGTCACTGTAATCTGGCACCCCAGCGGCTTTCATATCGGCGGTATTTTCCCAGTTGGTATCCCAGACGGTACCGGCATCCACGAACAAGGAAGTACGAACGGAGTTTGCGTACTTCTCGCTCAGGAACGGCGTAGGGGTAATCAGCTCAAGGCTTGCCACACCCATGGCGTTACCGCCTACCGCATCGTCGGAACCACAGATATTACCCGTTCCACAGTTATCCTGATTCGGTCCGTAATAAACCGCTTTCGGACCGATGTTGTTTGACTGGAAACCACGAACCGTGCTGGAACCACCGGCATAGAAGTTTTCATAGAACGGCAATTCTTTGCCGCCGAAACCATCGCCGTAACCCCAACGGGTACGACCCAACACAACCCACGTATGGTCGTCATTAATTGGGAAATAGCTCGCTGTATCCAGCGTAACTTTATAGAACTCGTTATCTGAGCCCGGCACGGTGACTTTACCGTTCAGGTTGACACGCGAACCGTCCGTCGGGAAGAAACCGCGATCCAGTTTGTTGTATGTCCAACCATAGTTCAGGGTGAAGTCATCTGCAGCAAAACCATTGTCATCAGATGTTTTAGATGTGTTCTGACCCACAGAATCCAGATAACGCCACATGGCAACCTGCGGCTGCATATTGGACAGGTCGTTATGCACGTAACCTAAGCCCAGACGCAAGGTGTTGTATTCATTAACCGGGAAACCAAGCGTGCCGTCCACACCGTAACTGGTGTTGGTATAGTCGGACAAATCCGCGTCGTCAGCTTTAAAGTCGTTATAGAACAGACGACCGCCGAGGCTCACGCCATCAACGGTGAAGTACGGATCGGTAACGGAAAGTTCAGCGTAGGTCTGATAGTCGTTTTTAGTCCCGTTGATGCCAACAGAGTAACCGGTACCTAACCAGTTATCCTGCTGCACGCCCACCTGGAAGCTCACGCCGCTTTCAGTACCGTAACCGACGCCAAAGTTGAAGCTGCCGGTGTTGCGCTCTTTAACTTTGTAAACGACGTCTACCTGATCAGGGCTTCCGGATACGCGTTGCGTATCCACATCGACCGTTTCAAAGTAGCCGAGACGATTCAGACGCTCTTTACCTTGATCGACGAGATCGCTGCCTAACCAGGCCCCTTCCATCTGGCGCATTTCGCGACGCAGAACGGAATCTTTACTGGTGTCATTGCCTTCAAAACGAACTTTACGCACGTAGTAACGGTTGCCGGAATCAACGCTTACATGCAGTTTTACGGTTTTATCTGCATCGTTGATTTCAGGCTGAGTCTGCACGCGTGGATAGGCATAACCATAGCGACCCAAGAGTTTCTTGATGTCGTCTTCCATCTTGGTCACTTTGGTGCCGTTATAGAGCTCACCTGGCTTGAGTTTGGTCAGGCTCTCGATTTCCGCAGAGTGGCCCGCCAGGTTGCCGTTCACCGTCACGCCAGCAATCTTGTACTGATCGCCTTCGGTGATGTTAACCGTCACGTAAATGCTTTTCTTATCCGGCGTCAGGCTAACCTGAGTGGAATCGATGTTAAAACGGGCGTAACCACGATCCAGATAGTAGCTACGCAACGTTTCGAGGTCGCCCGCCAGCTTCTGTTTCTGATATTTACGATCGCCCACCACGTTCCACCACGGCACTTCATCGCGTAGCTGGAAGTGGGAGATTAACTCTTCGGTAGAGAACGCGTGGTTACCGACGATGTTGATCTGCTGAATTTTGGCGGAAACGCCTTCCTGGAATACCAGTTTCAGGTCAACACGGTTACGCGGCAGTGGCGTAACCACGGCTTTAACGCTGGCGCTGTATTTGCCAACGCTGTAGTAGAAGTCTTCCAGCCCTTTCTCGATATCCGAGAGGGTGGTGCGGTCCAGTGATTCACCGACACGTACGCCAGAAGCCTCAAGGTTCTGCTTAAGCATGTCGTCCTTCACGGACTTGTTACCAGAGAATGTAATACTCGCGATTGTTGGACGTTCTTTTACCTGAACGACCAACGTTTCACCGTCACGCAACACGCGAACATCTTCGAAGTTCCCGGTAGCAAACAGTGAGCGGATAGTATTACTGATATCCTCGTCAGAGACAGTGTCGCCTACGCGAACCGGCATGCTGAGGAGGGCCGCACCGACGGCGACTCGCTGCAGGCCTTCGAAATGAATGTCTTTCACTACGAACCCGTCTGCACCGTATACGGTGGCGCTGCTAAACAGCAGCGACGCTATGAGCAACTTTTTCATCGCCATCGTTGTTATGCGTTCTTCCTAACCTAATTCTCTCTAAAACCGAGAGAAATCATTGAAAAGTGCAAGCCCCATTAACAGCACCAGCAAGATAGAGCCAATGCGATAACTAAAGTCTTGAACTCGCTCGGAAACCGGTCCGCCCTTCAGTTTTTCAATCGCCAAAAAGAGCAGATGCCCGCCGTCCAGAACGGGGAGCGGAAACAGGTTGATAATTCCTAAGTTGACGCTGATAAGCGCCAGGAACATCAGATAGTAAATCAACCCGAATTCCGCCGACATACCTGCCCCTTGAGCTATGGAGATTGGCCCACTGAGGTTGTTCAGTTTTACGTCACCGGTTATTAATTTCCCCAGCATGTTGACCGTCAGCTTCATCAGTTGCCAGGTTTTACCCGTGGCTTCCGCTACAGCGACAAACGGCCCATACTGGCGCACTGTCTTGTACTCATCCGGCAGCGGGATAACCTTTGGTACTACACCCGCAAACCCTTCAGCCTTTGCTTTACCCGGTTTTGTATCCGGTATCAGCGTTAAAGACAAGGGCCGTCCCTGTCTTTCGACTTCAACAGCCAGAGACTGGCCTGGGTTATCACGCACCAGGCTGACAAAATCTGTCCACTGGGCAATAACCGCACCGTTGACTTTAACGATCCTGTCCCCGGCTTGCAAACCTGCCTTGTTGGCTGCTGATTCAGGTTGTACTTCTTCGAGCACCGTCTCAATTTGCGGACCACGCGGCTTGATGCCTAACGAGACGACAGGATCTTCTCTGTCTGGTTCAAACTGCCACTGCCGTAAATCGAGAGTTTTCTCGCTGGTCTGATTGGTGCCAAAAGGCGCCAGACTAACTCGCGCATTTTCATCGCCAATCTTCGCTACCAGAGCAAGACGAACTGCATCCCAATCAGGCGTTTCGATACCATCTATCGCTTTAAGTTCCGTGCCTGGTGCAATTTGTGCCGCCGCCGCTATCGAGTTGGGCGTTATTTCACCAACAACCGGACGAACGGCAGGGACACCGATGATAAACACCAGCCACCAGGCAAACACCGCGAAGATAAAATTGGCAATCGGACCGGCGGCGATAATAGCCGCACGCTGGGAAACAGTTTTGTTGTTGAAGGCGTAATGGCGCAGTTCCGGGCTAACCGGTTCAACACGCTCATCAAGCATTTTGACATAGCCGCCCAGCGGGATGAGGGCGATAACAAACTCAGTGCCGTGGCTGTCTAAACGGCGCCAAAGCGCTTTACCAAAACCAATGGAAAAACGTTCAACGCGCACACCACAACGGCGGGCAACCCAGAAATGGCCGAACTCGTGCACGGTTATCAAAACGCCCAGTGCAACGATAAATGCTGCCAAATTCCAGAGTATGCTCAGCATAAAACCTTCCGTTAAATCGTCCTGAAAACGAGCAAAAGCAGACAGGCAAACACCGGCACCGCCGCTGTCAGACTATCAATGCGATCCAGAATACCACCATGGCCGGGGATCATGTGACCGCTATCTTTAATCCCTGCTTCACGCTTGAACATACTTTCGGTCAAATCACCCAGTACTGACGCAAGCGCTGCGATAACTGAGCACACCAGCAGGATAGTGGGCGCCACTTCCAGATTCGCCCACATGCCGAACATCAATGAGATGACAGCCGAGGTAAACAGCCCGCCGATAAAACCTTGCCAGGTTTTGCCGGGAGAAACTTTTGGCGCGAGCTTATGCTTACCGAACATTTTACCAAACAGGTAAGCGCCGGAATCAGCTCCCCAAACGAGGATCATAACGTACAGCAGCCACAGCGAACCCGTATAGTGGTTGATGTCGTAATGCCAGCTACGTAGCGCAATCATACCCCAGAAAAATGGCACGATAGTCAGTAAACCAAAGATCAGCCGCAACGTTCTGGAGTTACGCCAGATAGCCGCAGAAGCCGGATAGAATAACACTAATAGCAACGCAGCAACCCACCAGACGAGTGACGCCCAAAGCGAAAACTCTATCAAGGGGATATGTACCGTGCGGTGGTATTCCGGTAATGCAAAAAGCATCGCCGCCAACAGCAGCCCACAAAGTACCGCCAACCATACCCGCTGGGATCGCGCTTTAAATCCAGCCAGTTGCCCCCATTCCCACGCGGCCAGCATGCACACGACAAGGGTGGTAATAGCAAAGCCGACCGGCGGAAGCAGGAACAGCGCGGCAATGACAACAGGTATTAAAATAAACGCAGAAATCAGGCGATACTTCAGCAAAAGTGACCCCCAACAGGCTTATTCGCCACCAGGTGCTGTGCCGCCAAAACGACGCTCTCGATTTGCAAAAGCATTTAGCGCACCTTCAAAGTCTTGTTCATCGAAATCAGGCCAAAGAACATCTGTAAAGTAAAGCTCTGCATAGGCGATCTGCCAAATCAGAAAGTTACTGATGCGATGCTCCCCTCCTGTCCTAATTACTAAATCCACGGGGGCCAGTTCATTCATGCAGATCTGCTGACTGAGCAACTCTTCATCAATCTGGTCCGGGCGCAACAACCCTTCCTGCACCTGCTCGGCGAGATGCCGAACTCCCTGAATAATATCCCAACGACCGCCATAATTCGCGGCGATGTTGAGCGTCAAGCCAGTATTTTGACTGGTCAGCGCTTCAGCTTTATTAATACGTTCTTGCAGGCGCGAGTTAAATCGGCTGGTGTCGCCAATGATTCGCAGACGAACATTGTGACGGTGTAAGCTTTTGACTTCGCTGTCTAAAGCCCACACAAACAGCTCCATCAACGCACTCACTTCCTGAGCCGGACGATTCCAGTTTTCACTGCTAAAGGCATAAAGCGTGAGCGCCTCAATACCATTATTTGCCGCAAAACTGACGGCACGGCGGACGGATTTCGCTCCCGCTTTATGACCAAAGACCCTCATTTTCCCTTGTCGTTTAGCCCAACGACCATTGCCATCCATAATAATGGCAACATGGCGCGCGCCATGTGCGGATGCGGTTTCGCTTAATTGTTGGTTTGCTGACAACATAACGCGTAATAATTCCCTGATAAGGATTAAGCGGTACTCGAGAATGACTTCGGTCTTTACACAAAAAAGCCGTGTTTTGACACGGCTTTCCGCCTTTCTATCAGCCATATCCGATGGAAAGGTGGCGCAGACTATATCACTGAAGCACAACGCTAACAAATGGCGGGACGCCAGCCGATTGAATTATCACCGGTAAGCGACACGCGTCACTAGATTTTTGGCGACCTCACGCGCGGTTGCATCTATCACCTGTACCTCTTCGACACTTTGTGGTTCAGTCAGATCGACTTGCTCCAGCACCGCGCGGTTAAGTGCTGCGATATCCGTAAATCGCAGGCGATCGTGCAGGAAAGCATCCACTACGATCTCGTTCGCCGCGTTAAGTACGGTTGTCGCAGCCTGCCCCTGCTCGAAGGCTTCCATCGCAAGCTTAAGGCACGGATAGCGGTGATAATCTGGCTCCATAAAGGTAAAGGTGCCAATCTTACAGAAATCCAATGGCTCAACACCTGAGACTACGCGTTCCGGAAACGCCATCGCGTGAGCGATAGGAGTTCGCATATCCGGCGCGCCTAGCTGAGCCAGCACGCTACCGTCCCGGTAACGCACCATCGAATGAATAACTGACTGCGGATGAATCAGCACTTCCATTTGTTTCGCGTGAGCATTAAACAGCCAACGGGCTTCAATGTACTCGAGACCTTTGTTCATCATGGTGGCTGAATCGACGGAGATTTTTCGCCCCATCGACCAGTTCGGATGGCAACATGCCTGGTCCGGCGACATTGCCGCCAGCTCGCCAATCGGCGTTTCACGAAATGGACCACCAGATCCGGTGAGGATAATGGATGAAACGCCATTATCTTCCAGTTCAGCGTATCCCAGGTTTTGTTGAATTGTTTCCGGTAAACTCTGAAAAATCGCGTTATGTTCGCTATCGATCGGCAATAATTGCGCCCCGCTGCGTTGTACCGCGTCCATAAACAGTCGCCCGCAGGTGACCAGCGATTCTTTATTTGCCAGCAGAACCTGCTTACCCGCAGCGATAGCGGCGAGCGTTGGCAGCAAACCGGCAGCGCCAACGATCGCCGCCATTACCTGATCGACCCCATCCAGCGCAGCCATTTCACAGGCGGCCTTCTGACCCGCCAGCACCTGGGTCGCACTGCCCTGCCCGCGCAGGATTTCACGCAACCGCTGAGCAGAAGCCTCGTCATCCATCACAGCCCAGCTCGGACGAAACTCCAGACACTGCTCCGCCATGCGCGCGACATTTTTCCCGGCAACCAGCGCCGTAACGGAAAACTGCTCAGGATTATGGCGAACAACGCTAAGGGTGCTGGCGCCGATAGAACCGGTGGAACCGAGGATGGTGAGCTGCTTCATGGAGGACTCTGGATTGTAATATTAATAAGGACAAATAAGTGTGCGGCGGCAAACAAAGCTTGTCGATGCCTTTGAGCTAAAAGCAAAACGCCGTAAACAAAACCCGTGAAGCGAATCACGGCCTGTGTACGGCGTTTTATTTGTCACGATGACAATTAGAACTGCATCAGCTCGGCTTCTTTCTCTGCCAGAACTGCATCAACTTTCTTGATAGCAGCATCAGTCATTTTCTGAACGTCATCCTGGGAACGACGATCGTCATCTTCACTGATTTCTTTGTCTTTGAGCAGAGCTTTCACTTTATCATTCGCGTCACGACGCACGTTGCGGACCGCAACGCGTGCACCTTCAGCTTCACCGCGAACAACTTTGATCAGATCTTTACGACGTTCTTCCGTCAGCGCTGGCAGCGGAACACGAATGTCGCTACCGGCAGAGCTTGGGTTCAGACCAAGATCGGAAGCCATAATAGCTTTCTCAACGGCCGGGCCTAAAGAACGATCGAAAACGTTAATCTTCAGCGTACGTGAATCTTCAACCGTCACGCTTGCCAACTGGCGCAGCGGGGTCGGCGTACCGTAATATTCCACGACGATCCCGTCCAGCAGGGCCGGAGAAGCGCGGCCGGTACGGATTTTACCGATTTGGTTTTTGAATGATTCTACGCATTTTTCCATACGCACTTCAGCGTCTTTTCTGATATCGCTAATCACGTTACGAATCCTTGAAAGCAGGTATTAGGGCAGACCACACGTTGCACCGCGAGGTTTACGCTGCGTACTAAGTATAGCCCTGTTTGTTCATGGCGCCCTTTGCAGGGCAACCTGGTCATTTAATGTTTGGGTAGAAAGCCAAATCTTACCCTGAATAAGCCATCACGGACATTACTCAGTGATCAGAGTGCCTTCTTTTTCACCCATAACCACGCGGCGCAGCGCGCCTGGCTTATTCATGTTGAACACACGAATCGGTAATTTGTGGTCACGAGCCAGGGTAAAGGCGGCCAGATCCATAACTTTCAGCTCTTTATCCAGCACTTCCGTGTAGGTCAGTTGCTCATAAAGGGTTGCTGTAGGATCTTTAACCGGATCCGCTGTGAATACACCGTCTACTTTGGTGGCTTTCAGTACCACATCCGCTTCAATCTCGATTCCGCGCAGGCAAGCGGCAGAATCCGTAGTGAAGAATGGGTTGCCGGTACCGGCCGCGAGGATCACCACGCGGTTGTTGCGCAGCAGGCTGATTGCTTCAGCCCAGCTATAGTTGTCGCACACGCCGTTCAATGGAATAGCGGACATCAGGCGGGCGTTCACATAGGCGCGATGGAGCGCGTCGCGCATCGCCAGGCCGTTCATCACGGTCGCCAGCATGCCCATGTGGTCGCCCACAACACGGTTCATGCCGGCTTTCGCCAGACCCGCACCGCGGAATAAGTTGCCACCGCCGATTACCACCCCGACCTGAATACCCAGTTCAACCAGCTCTTTAATTTCCTGAGCCATACGGTCCAGTATGCTAGCATCAATACCGAAACCTTCGGTGCCCTGCAGGGCCTCGCCACTCAGTTTAAGTAGAATGCGTTTATAGACGGGTTTTGCATTGGTAGCCATGTTTCTTTCCTGAGAACAGTAAACGTTTGGGGATGGATAAATCTGGCGACATTGTGCCGCATATCAGCAAGAACTGTATCGGATCAAACTGATATTTGAGGCTGGATAAAAAGGAACCGCCAACTGGCGGCTCCTTTTTTAAAAATTAAGACTGTTTGGACATTGCAGCAACTTCTGCTGCGAAGTCAGTCTCAACTTTCTGGATGCCTTCGCCCACTTCAAAGCGGATGAAGTTAGTCACATCGGCATTGTGCTCTTTCAGGAACTGACCAACGGTTTTGCTTGGGTCAATAACGAAAGGCTGGCCAGTCAGAGAAACTTCGCCGGTGAATTTCTTCATGCGGCCTTCAACCATTTTCTCTGCGATTTCTTTTGGCTTGCCAGACTGCATAGCGATGTCCAACTGAACCTGGTACTCTTTTTCTACCACTTCAGCAGACACATCTTCAGGCTTAACGAATTCTGGCTTGCTTGCAGCAACGTGCATTGCAATTTGCTTAACCAGATCTTCGCTTGCGCCTTTAGCAGCAATCAGAACGCCGATGCGCGCGCCGTGCAGGTAAGAACCCAGCACTTCGCCTTCAAGGGAAGCCACGCGACGGATGTTGATGTTCTCACCGATTTTAGCAACCAGCGCAACACGCTCTTCTTCAAACTGAGCTTTCAGTACTTCAACGTCGGTGATTTTGCCAGCAACAGCGGCATCCAGCACTTTGTCAGCGAACGCCTGGAAACCACCATCTTTAGCAACGAAGTCAGTCTGGCAGTTCACTTCCAGAATCACACCGTAGTTGCCTTCAATCTTGGTTTTGATCACGCCGTCAGCAGCTACGTTGCCTGCTTTCTTAGCAGCTTTGATCGCGCCAGATTTACGCATGTTTTCGATTGCCAGCTCGATGTCGCCGTTAGCTTCAGTCAGTGCTTTTTTGCAATCCATCATGCCTGCGCCAGTACGCTCACGCAGTTCTTTTACCAGAGCAGCGGTAATTTCAGCCATTCTTTAATCCTCGGTTATCTCGTGAAGAGAGATAAGCCCTGGTTCACGTGTTGACGAACCCTGGCTCAAAATAAAAAGGGGGCCTGAGACAGGCCCCCTAACCAAACTATGCAATACCTGGTTAATAAGGGCTCAGGAGAGCGAACCTTATTATTCAGCTTCTACGAAGCTTTCTTCTGCCTGAGCAGCCAGATCCTGAGAACGGCCTTCACGCACGGTAGCTGCAACAGCACCCAGGTACAGGGTAACAGCGCGGATTGCGTCGTCGTTACCTGGGATTACGAAATCAACGCCATCTGGATCGGAGTTGGTATCAACGATAGAGAACACTGGGATGCCCAGGTTGTTAGCTTCTTTGATAGCAATGTGTTCGTGATCTGCATCGATAACGAACAGTGCATCCGGCAGGCCGCCCATGTCTTTGATACCGCCCAGGCTGTTTTCCAGCTTGTCCAGTTCACGGGTGCGCATCAGCGCTTCTTTCTTGGTCAGTTTGTCGAAGGTACCGTCCTGAGACTGAGTTTCCAGATCTTTCAGACGTTTGATGGACTGACGAACGGTTTTCCAGTTAGTCAGCATACCGCCCAACCAGCGATGGTTCACGAAGAACTGATCGCAGCTCAGAGCAGCTTCTTTCACTGGTTCGCTTGCAGCGCGCTTAGTACCAACGAAAAGGATTTTACCTTTACGAGAAGAAATCTTGCTCAGCTCAGCCAGGGCTTCGTTGAACATTGGAACAGTTTTCTCAAGGTTGATGATGTGAACTTTGTTACGTGCGCCGAAGATGAAAGGCTTCATTTTCGGGTTCCAGTAACGGGTCTGGTGACCAAAGTGAACACCAGCCTTGAGCATGTCGCGCATGGAAACAGTTGCCATGTTTAAAACCTCTATATAGTGATTGGGGTTAAGCCTCCACGTATCCCATATTACCGACCCCTAAGGGCACCCCGGAATATGTGTCGATACGTGTGTGTTATTTACACAAAGTGAGAGTGTTGGCCATGCACCGAAAAATCGGCAGCACAGTCCGGCGCGCTTTATACCACAAAAGAGACTCAGATTCCAATAGTTGTTAGCTGACGCGGCGACTGGCCATTCTCAATTTGGCAGCGATCGTACGCCCTGATACCATTAACGTACTCCTGCTCAATTATCGTCGAAAAGTCGACACCTGCGGACCAAATTAATGGCTATCTCAATTAAAACACCTGAAGAAATCGAAAAAATGCGCGTCGCGGGCGCGCTTGCCGCCGAAGTGCTGGAAATGATCGAAGCCCACGTCAAACCCGGCGTGACAACCGGCGAGCTTGACCGCATCTGCGATGATTACATCGTAAATAAGCAACATGCAGTTTCTGCGTGCCTGGGCTATCACGGCTTCCCGAAATCCGTATGCATCTCTATTAACGAGGTGGTTTGCCACGGTATTCCGGACGACGAAAAAGTCCTCAAAGACGGCGATATCGTCAATATCGACGTGACCGTTATCAAAGACGAATATCACGGCGACACCTCTAAAATGTTCATCGTCGGCAAGCCAACTATTCTGGGCGAGCGCCTGTGCCGCATTACCCAGGAAAGCCTGTATCTGGCGCTGCGTATGGTGAAACCAGGCATCCGTCTGCGTACCCTGGGCGCGGCAATTCAGAAATTCGTGGAAGCAGAAGGCTTCTCGGTTGTTCGCGAATACTGCGGGCACGGCATTGGCCGCGTTTTCCACGAAGAACCACAGGTTCTGCATTACGATGCCGATGATGGCGGCGTGGTGCTGCAACCGGGCATGACCTTCACCATTGAACCAATGGTTAACGCCGGCGACTACCGCATTCGCACCATGAAAGACGGCTGGACGGTGAAAACCAAAGATCGCAGCTTGTCTGCACAATACGAGCATACTATTGTGGTGACAGATAACGGCTGCGAAATTCTTACGTTGCGCAAGGATGACACCATCCCGAACGTCATTTCGCATAACGAGTGATTCGCCTGGCGCAAGTCAGCAATCAAAGCCGGCATATAAGCCGGCTTTTTTTATGGATGTCGGAACATGACCCAGAGTTTACCCGAGCAGTTTGCCAACACCGTGCTTCCTGAGATTTCCGGGCAACCTGATTACCCCGCCAGTTGGCCCGAGGCCGATCTCACCTGCGCCCAAATTAAAACCCATCTCGACATTTTTCAGCGCTGGCTGGGCGAGGCTTTTGATAACGGCGTATCAGCCGAGCAGTTAATCGATGCCCGAACCGAATTTATCGACCAGCTATTGCAGCGTCTCTGGCTGTTCTATGGTTTCGGCGAAGTTCCGGATGCCGCTCTGGTCGCCGTCGGCGGCTACGGACGAGGTGAACTGCATCCGCTTTCAGACATCGATTTATTAATTCTCAGCCGTAAAAGATTGACCGACTCGCAGGCGCAAAAAATCGGCGAGCTGCTCACTTTGCTGTGGGATGTGAAGCTGGAAGTCGGCCATAGCGTGCGCACGCTCGAAGAATGCCTGCTGGAAGGGCTGTCGGATTTAACCGTCGCCACCAATCTGATTGAAACCCGCTTGCTGATTGGCGACGTCGCCCTGTTCCTCGAGCTGCAAAAACACGTCTTCAGCGATGGCTTCTGGCCGTCGGCCAAGTTCTTTGCGGCCAAAATTGACGAACAGGAAGAGCGCCACCGGCGCTATCACGGCACCAGCTACAATCTGGAGCCGGATATCAAAAGCAGCCCCGGCGGCCTGCGCGACATCCACACGCTGCAGTGGGTAGCGCGCCGTCACTTTGGGGCGACGTCCATGAGCGAAATGGTCGGCTTCGGCTTTTTAACCGAGGCGGAGCGCAAAGAACTGGATGAGTGCCAGCACCTGCTGTGGCGCATCCGTTTTGCCCTGCATCTGGAGTTGAATCGCTACGACAACCGTCTGCTGTTCGACCGGCAGCTTAGCGTCGCCCGGCGCCTTAACTACAACGGCGAAGGTAACGAACCCGTTGAGCACATGATGAAAGACTTCTATCGCGTCACACGACGCGTCGGCGAGCTTAATCAGATGCTTCTGCAGCTTTTCGATGAGGCAATTCTCGCTCTGGATGCGAGTGAAAAGCCCCGTCCTCTGGACGATGATTTCCAACTGCGCGGCACGCTTATCGACCTGCGCGACGAAACGCTGTTTATGCGCGAACCCCAGGCCATTCTGCGTATGTTTTATATGATGGTGCGCAACCGCGATATCACCGGGATTTACTCCACAACGCTGCGTCACCTGCGCCATGCTCGCCGCCATTTAACGCAGCCTTTGTGTTACATCCCCGAGGCGCGTGAGCTGTTCCTGGTAATACTGCGTCATCCGGGAGCCGTAAGCCGCGCGCTGGTGCCAATGCACCGTCACAGCGTGCTGTGGGCGTACATGCCGCAGTGGTCGCATATCGTCGGCCAGATGCAGTTTGACCTTTTTCACGCCTATACCGTTGATGAGCACACCATCCGCGTACTGCAAAAACTGGAAAGCTTCTCGAAAGAAGAGACGCGTCAGAAACACCCGCTGTGCGTCGATCTCTGGCCACGCCTCTCCCACCCGGAACTTATTCTGATTGCCGCCCTGTTCCACGACATCGCCAAAGGGCGAGGCGGCGACCATTCGGTACTGGGCGCGCAGGACATATTAAAATTTGCCGAGCTGCATGGTCTGAACTCACGAGAAACCCAGCTTGTCGCCTGGCTTGTTCGTCAGCACCTGCTGATGTCCGTTACCGCGCAGCGCCGTGATATTCAGGATCCGGAAGTCATCAAGCAGTTTGCCGAAGAGGTTCAAACGGAAAACCGCCTGCGCTATCTGGTTTGCCTGACGGTGGCGGATATCTGCGCCACCAACGAAACCCTGTGGAATAGCTGGAAACAAAGCCTGCTGCGCGAGCTGTACTTCGCTACAGAAAAGCAGTTGCGCCGTGGGATGCAAAACAGCCCGGATATGCGCGAGCGCGTGCGTCACCACCAACTCCAGGCGCTCGCTCTGCTGCGTATGGATAATATTAATGAGGAAGCGTTGCATAATATCTGGCGACGCTGCCGCGCAAACTACTTTGTTCGCCACACGCCAAACCAACTGGCCTGGCATGCGCGCCATCTGCTCAAGCACGATCTTAATCAGCCGATGATTCTGCTAAGCCCACAGGCTACGCGCGGCGGTACGGAGATCTTTATCTGGAGCCCGGATCGCCCTTACCTGTTTGCCGCAGTTTGCGCCGAACTGGACAGGCGTAACCTGAGCGTTCACGACGCGCAGATCTTTACCACCCGCGACGGAATGGCGATGGACACCTTTATCGTGCTTGAGCCAGACGGCAGCCCTCTTTCCGGCGATCGCCACGAATTAATTCGTCACAGCCTGGAACAGGCCATTACCCAAAGCAGTTGGCAGCCGCCGCAGCCACGCCGCCAGTCGGCGAAACTGCGCCACTTTACCGTCGATACCGAGGTGAATTTCCTGCCGACGCATACCGACAGGCGCACCTTCCTGGAACTGATCGCCCTCGATCAGCCAGGCTTGCTTGCACACGTGGGTGAAGTCTTCGCCGATTTGGGAATTTCGCTGCACGGGGCGAGAATTACGACAATTGGCGAGCGAGTAGAAGATTTATTTATAATCGCCACCGCCGACCGGCGTGCACTTAATAATGCGCTGCAACAAGAGGTGCAACAACGGTTGACAGCGGCCCTTAATCCAAACGATAAATAACGGTCTTTTAAATTTTACCCTTTAGCATTCGAGTTGCAGGTAGGCGGCAAGGGAGCTTATCCCGATGAGCTTACTTAAGTAAGTGATTCGGGTAAGTGAGTGCAGCCAACACCCCTGCAGCTTGAAGGATGAAGGGTAATGTCACCATCAGGAAAAATTTACCAATGCAGCAGCTACAGAATGTAATTGAGTCCGCTTTCGAGCGCCGCGCCGACATCACTCCGGCAAACGTAGATACCGTTACACGCGTTGCGGTAAACCAGGTTATTTCCCTGCTCGACAGCGGTGCGCTGCGCGTTGCCGAAAAGATTGAAGGTCAGTGGGTCACTCACCAGTGGTTGAAGAAGGCCGTTCTGCTCTCTTTTCGTATTAATGACAATCAGGTCATGGAAGGCGCAGAAAGCCGCTACTTCGATAAAGTGCCGATGAAATTCGCCGACTACGACGAAGCGCGCTTCCAGAAAGAAGGCTTCCGCGTTGTGCCGCCAGCGGCCGTTCGTCAGGGCGCATTCATTGCCCGCAACACCGTGCTGATGCCTTCTTATGTGAACATTGGCGCGTATGTTGATGAAGGCACTATGGTTGATACCTGGGCAACAGTCGGTTCTTGCGCGCAGATTGGTAAAAACGTGCATCTGTCCGGCGGCGTCGGCATCGGCGGCGTTCTGGAACCGCTGCAGGCTAACCCAACTATTATTGAAGATAACTGCTTCATCGGCGCGCGTTCAGAAGTGGTGGAAGGCGTTATCGTTGAAGAAGGCTCCGTGATTTCCATGGGCGTATACATCGGCCAGAGCACCCGCATTTACGATCGTGAAACCGGCGAAGTGCATTATGGTCGTGTGCCGGCGGGCTCCGTCGTCGTTTCCGGTAACCTGCCGTCCAAAGATGGCAAATACAGCCTTTACTGTGCGGTTATCGTGAAAAAAGTTGATGCGAAAACTCGCGGAAAAGTGGGCATCAACGAACTGCTTCGCACTATCGACTAAATATAAATGTTCAAAAAGGCGGGGTAACCCGCCTTTTTTGCATACGGGACTGGCGGGAAAGGAATTTTCCGTTGATTATCTATAGGTTAATGATATCGAAAAGGTAACGCTATGTACGATAACCTGAAAAGTCTGGGTATTACCAATCCTGATGAAATCGATCGTTACAGCCTCCGGCAGGAAGCCAACAACGATATCCTGAAAATCTATTTCCAGAAGGATAAAGGCGAGTTCTTTGCCAAAAGCGTGAAGTTTAAGTATCCGCGCCAGCGCAAAACCATCGTCGCCGATGGCGTAGGACAGGGTTACAAAGAAGTGCAGGAAATTAGCCCTAACCTGCGCTACGTGATCGATGAATTAGATCAGCTCTGCCAGCGCGATCGCACCGAAGTGGATCTGAAGCGTAAGATCCTCGACGATCTGCGTCATCTGGAATCGGTAGTAACCAACAAGATCAGCGAAATCGAAGCCGATCTGGAAAAGTTAACCCGTAATAAATAATCCCGATAGTCAGTCGTGTAAGGGGCCGGTTTTCCGGCCCTTTTTATCTTTGTTCGTCCAGCTGCAGCGCAACGTACAGCAACAATCGATCGTCGAAATTCCCCAGGTCCAAACCGGTTAGTTCAGAAATACGATTCAGCCGATATTCAAGCGTATTTCTGTGGATAAACAGCGCCTTAGAAGTTGCCAGCGGCTGCACGTTATGTCGAAACCACGCGCTTAACGTTCTGCGCAGTAATCCGTTGTTATCCATAGTTTTTAAACGCGCCAGCGGACGCGCCAGCTCATTCGCCTGCCAGCCGCCGCGCAGGCTGTCCAGCAGAACCGGCAACATCAAGTCCTGATAGAAATAGCTGCGGTTTTCCGGCATGCGCTGCTTGCCGACCATCATCGTTGTACGAGCAGTGCGATACGAGCGCGCGATACTGCCGGGGCCGGTAAAATAGTTACCAAGCGCCACGCGAAAACGCAGTTGACCGTTCTCTTTCATGCGGCTGATAAGCTGTTCGACGCGCTTGCGATGATCTTCAGCGTCCCAGCGTCCAAACTGATTCAGCGCTGGTTTCAGCACGACCATCTCCGTCAAAGAGACGATGGCGATCAGGTTATTGCGCTCGGGTGTGGTAAGCGCGTTTTGCAGTTGTTGAAGCTCCTCCATGGCGCTATCTACGCCAAGCTGACCGCTATCTACTTCCACTACCGCCACAACGCGGGGCTGATTGAGATCGATACCTAATCTTTGCGCCCATTCTGTCAGCGCCGGAGAGAGCTCTTCTGCCTGAATCAGGTTCATGACCAGCTCTTCACGCAGGCGGCTGTCCTGGGCCAGCAGATGCATAAGCCGGGACTGTTCCAGCATCATCTCGGCGGTCATACAGACCAGCTCGCCGTACTTGCGCAGCGACTCCGGCTCGCCCGTCAGCCCAATAACGCCGACAATTTCACCGTCAATGCGCAGCGGCAGATTGATTCCCTGACGCACGCCGTGCAGATGTCTGGCAACCGCATTATCAATATCCACCACGCGCCCCTGCGAGAGCACCAGCAATGCCCCTTCGTGCAGTTCACCAATACGCTCTTTATCGCCGCTGCCGATGATCCGCCCGCGGGCATCCATGACGTTGATATTGGTGTCGATGATGGTCATCGTGCGCGCCACAATGTCCTGCGCCATTTTGGTATCGAGATGCCAGCCAGCCATTTCTTACTCTCCGGGTCGTGCTAATGGCCCAGCATAAGCGAGATAAATAGCTCCGACATTGTGCAAAAGCCCAAAGCCGCGGGTAATAGTGTGGAGTTGTGGAAAGGTTCACAAAAAATAGGGGCCGCGAAAGCGGCCCCTGGCTACATGGACTAACTCAGTCCGAAATCATTACTGCATCAGCAGATAAATAGTGCTATCGCCGCGCTGAATGTTGAGCGCCATCACCGACGGTTTCGTGTCGAGGACTTTGCGCAGTTCAGCGATGTTGTTCACCGGCTGCTGGTTAATACCGATAATAATATCGCCTTTTTTCAGGCCGATACGCGCAGCCGGAGTATTGCCTTTCACGGAATTAACAATCACGCCTTTCTCATCTTTACCGCTGCGGTTGCTCATTTCAGCGCCTTCAATACCGGTAAAGATGGTTGAGGAATCTACCTGAGTCTGGCTGCTTTGCTGCAGTTCCAGGTTAACAGATACGGGTTTACCGTCGCGCAGCAGGCCAAGGGTAATTTTGCTGCCAACCGGCATAGAACCGACTTCTGCGCGCAATGCTGCAAAGCTGCTGATTGCTTTACCGTTCATAGAAACCACCACGTCACCAGCTTTCACGCCTGCTTTCGCTGCGGAAGAGTTAGGCATAACCTGGCTTACGAACGCACCACGCTGCGCATCGACCTTCATGGCTTTTGCAAGTTCTGAGTTCAGCTCGGTACCCATAATGCCCAGCTCACCACGCTTAACCTGGCCGTACTGCACCATCTGCGCGGTCAGGTTTTTCACCATGTTGCTTGGAATCGCAAAGCCGATACCGATATTGCCGCCGTCCGGAGCAAGGATCGCGGTGTTAATGCCGATCAATTCACCGTTCAGATTAACCAGCGCGCCGCCGGAGTTACCGCGGTTAATCGCAGCATCCGTCTGAATGAAGTTTTCGTAGTTTTCAATATTCAAACCGCTACGGCCAAGCGCTGAGACAATCCCGGATGTCACGGTTTCGCCCAGACCATACGGGTTACCGATTGCCACGGTATAGTCGCCCACGCGCAGGCCGTCGGAATCGGCCATTTTAATCGCCGTCAGGTTTTTCGGATCCTGCAATTGCAGCAGAGCGATATCTGAACGCGGATCTTTACCCACAACTTTTGCTTCAAACTTGCGGCCATCGCTCAGGGAAACTTGAATTTTTGTCGCGTTATCAACAACGTGGTTGTTGGTAACAACATAGCCTTTAGCGGCGTCAATAATTACGCCGGAACCAAGAGCGGCAAATTTCTGCTGCTGCGAGCCGCCGTCAGCCCCGCCGTCAGGGCCAGCCTGACAGAATGGAGAACTCTGGAAGGGTGAACCTTCCTGACAGAATGGCGAATTGTCGCCGAAGAACTGCTGGAAGTTGCGCCCCATGCGCGGAGTATTTACCGTGGTGCTGCCTTCAACGTTAATACTCACCACCGATGGCATCACTTTCTCAAGCATCGGCGCAAGGCTTGGCAGCGGTTGGGCCGCAGATGCGGAAGAAGCCGTCTCAGCGGCGGTGGCAGACATAGGTCCCAGCGCCAAACCCAGACTCAGAGCCAGCGCACTCATTGCTAAAGTGGTTTTTTTCATCTCTTTCATTCTCAAGTTATAAGTCACGCATAATTGCTGTGCAGGTCTATATAGAGTGGAGTTATAGCGCTTAGTTCCACCGATAACTCACTGGAAAAAGTAAAAAAATATTGTTCGTCTTTACAAAACTCAACGACTCGCTATTCCACCGCCATCAGACGTCGGTATTCATCCCATGCGTAGAGATCCGTCATGCCGCTGATATAATCCTGAATCAGCCGGCAACGATAATAATATTCCCAGACGGCATATTCAGGGCTCGCAGGCGTTAAGTCATTTACGGCTTCGATATAAGCAAGCCGGTGTTTGGTCGACAATTTATGATAAAGCCGCGTCTCAATTGGCAGACGTCGCAGGCTCTCTTTTTCCACCAGCTCAGCAAAGTCCTCGGCGGATATATTGAGTAGCGGGCTGTAAATTTCAAGTAAGCCGCCAATCACCCGATAGCCCTGCAACTCTAACTGTTCCACCTCAGGATGGCTGAAGACCTGTTCTACCGCCACCTGCTTATATAATTCCAGCAGGCGCGCGAACGGGCTGTCGTCCTCAAGCAAAGCATGATTAAACTCGCCCGTATAAATTTCCGGAAGATTGTCGATAAAACGCTGGGCCGCATAGGGAACCAGTTGATTTAAAGTATTCACCCGCAAATACATAAAGAACTGATCTTCGGTGCTGCGGCGCATTTGGTTGGTGCTGGATTTACGCCATGCTTCGTTAACGACTTTTTCAAACAGATCGTCCTGCTTGCGCTCGCCCCAGGCCTCGCAAAGATGCTGGTAAAGCCGATCGACGCTAAAAATATTCTTCTCAACGGCATCTTCCAGATCCGCCACGCAATAAGAGATATCGTCCGCTGCTTCCATAATCCATGTAAGAGGAAAGCGACTGAATTCACCTAGCTGCAGCTCCGCACGCAGGCGCTTGATATAGCTCTCTTCTGAAAGATAAAAGCCGGGTTTTTTCATCAAATATGCGTGGCTTTCCGGGGGCTTGCCGACAAACCAGGCCGGGCGGGTATATTTCAGAATGCAGCCAACCTGCGCCCAGGTCAGATTCATGCGCAGCAGGCTATGCACCAGGCGGATCCCCTGCGCATTGCCTTCAAACTGGCAGAGATCCTGGCGCACGTTGCGACGCAGCTCGTTTAACTTATCCTCGCCCTCACGCAGCCGCAGGGCGTCGACTTTGCAGCGATCGTCGCTGCGGGGTTGGCTGCCGGCATCGGCGGGAAACAGGCGCTGGCGAAACCAGTCGTTGATAGCCGATTCGCCAAAATGCCCGAAAGGGGGATTGCCGATGTCGTGCATCAGACAGGCCATTTCGACGATGCTTTCAAAAGGCCCGGTCAGTTCACTCAGACCATACTTTTCGAGGCTTTGCTGCTCTTTAAGGCGGCTGAGAACTTCTTTGGCAATGTAGCGCCCAACCTGCTGAACTTCCATGGAGTGCGTCAACCGCGTACGCACAGAAGCGTTTCGCTCAAGGGGAAAAACCTGCGTTTTTTGCTGCAGGCGGCGGATCGCCGGAGAGTTTACGATCCTTCCGCGATCGCTCTCAAAAATGCGCAAAATCTCATGTTCATTTTTGACGCCGGAAGGCGAGCGGAAACGGCGGTGCCAGTTAATTTTCTTGCGGAAATCTAGTTCACTCATGCCCTCTCCTTCGCCCAAATCAAGAGCGGATTAATTCCTTGATGCTTGCCATGATAGACTATGCATCCTAACTAACACGATTGCGAGTATCTCTATGAAAGCAGGCATTATTGGCGCGATGGAAGAAGAAGTTACGCTTCTGCGTGACAAAATCGAAAATCGCCAAACGCTGAAACTTGCGGGCTGTGAAATTTACACCGGCACCCTGAACGGCGTGGAAGTGGCGTTATTGAAATCCGGCATCGGTAAAGTCGCGGCAGCTTTGGGCGCAACCTTACTGCTTGAGCATTTCAAGCCTGACGTGGTCATCAATACCGGTTCCGCAGGCGGTCTGGCGCCAACGCTGAAAGTGGGTGATATCGTTGTTTCCGACGAAGTGCGCTATCACGACGCGGACGTCACCGCTTTTGGTTATGAATACGGCCAGTTGCCCGGCTGTCCTGCGGGCTTTGCTGCTGATGCAAAACTGATTGCCGCAGCAGAAGAATGCATCAGCGAGCTGAACCTGAACGCGGTACGCGGCCTGGTTGTCAGCGGCGATGCGTTTATCAACGGTTCCGTCGCGCTGGCGAAAATCCGCCATAACTTCCCACAGGCCGTTGCGGTAGAAATGGAAGCCACGGCTGTCGCGCATGTTTGCCACAACTTCGGTACGCCGTTCGTGGTGGTGCGCGCTATTTCTGACGTGGCCGACCAGCAGTCTCACCTGAGCTTCGACGAATTCCTGGCGGTAGCGGCTAAACAGTCCACGCTGATGGTTGAAAATCTGGTGCAGAAACTGGCTCGTGGCTAACAGGACGCTCTGGCGCGGGATAAGCGCCATTCTTTTTTGCTTGCCGTTGCTGCTGTGCGCCGCGCCGCGGGTTATTTCTCTGTCGCCCAGTAATACCGAACTTGCCTTCGCGGCAGGTATTACGCCGGTGGCGGTGAGCGCCTGGTCGGACTACCCAGAAGAAGCCAAAAAACTTGAGCAGGTGGCGAACTGGCAGGGCATGAACCTTGAACGCATCGTGGCGTTAAAGCCGGATGTGGTGCTGGCCTGGCGAGCAGGAAATGCGGAACGGCAGGTAAACCAACTGGCAGCGCTTGGGATAAAAATCGTCTGGTTAGATCCCACAACGGTTGAAGAGGTGATTTCAGCGCTGCGCCAGCTTGGGGCATACAGCCCAACGCCGGAAACAGCGACTAAAGCGGCCGATCAACTGGCGGCAGAATTCCAGGCGTTAAAAGCTCAGTATGCGCAAGCGGCGAAGAAAAAAGTGTTTCTCCAGTTTGGTCAACATCCCCTTTTTACTTCCGGTAAGGGTTCGATTCAGGATGAAATCCTGGCGTTGTGCGGCGGAGAAAATATCTTTGCCGATAGCCGCGTTCCGTGGCCGCAGGTCAGCCGTGAGCAAGTGCTCATCCGTAAACCGCAGGCTATTATCATCACTGGCGACGAAAGCAAAATTCCGCCGGTGCAACAATTCTGGCAGCCCCAGCTAACTATTCCGGTTAAAGCGGTGAATGATGACTGGTTTAGCCGCGCGGGCCCGCGTATTATCCTCGCCGCAAAACAGCTCTGTACGGAGCTGGCAGAAAAATAAGCTTACTTGAGGGTAACTCTTACATGCTCGTTTATTGGCTGGACATCATTGGCACAGCCGTCTTTGCCATCTCCGGCGTGCTGCTTGCCGGCAAACTTCGTATGGACCCGTTTGGCGTGCTGGTGCTGGGCGTTGTCACAGCCGTGGGCGGAGGGACAATACGTGACATGGCTCTGGCGAATGGCCCAGTATTCTGGGTAAAAGATCCGACAGACCTGGTGGTGGCGATGGTCACCTGCCTGCTGACGATCCTGCTGGTGCGCCAGCCTCGCCGCCTGCCGAAGTGGATCTTACCGGTGCTGGATGCCGTCGGGCTTGCGGTATTTGTGGGGATTGGCGTCAACAAAGCCTTCCTGGCAGGCACCAGCCCGCTGATTGCAATTTGCATGGGCGTGCTGACGGGCGTTGGCGGCGGGATTATTCGCGACGTGCTGGCGCGTGAAATCCCCATGATCCTGCGGACGGAAATTTACGCCACCGCCTGTATCATCGGCGGCATCGTGCATGCTACAGCTTTCTATACATTCAAAGTACCGCTGGAGCAGGCAAGCATGATTGGCATGGTGGTTACGCTCACGATACGTCTGGCGGCGATTCGCTGGCACCTCAAACTGCCGACGTTTGCGTTGGATGACCGACAATAGACAATAAAAAAGCCGTGTTAAAAAACACGGCTCAGATTACTGACAAAGGTCGTTAAACGGTTGTTGTAGGGTGGATAAGCGCAAGCGTCATCCACCATTTTTGCCCGTTTTGTCGGATGACGCTTCGCTTATCCGACCTACACGCTAAAGGAAGAACCACACCCGCAGGTGCTTTTTGCATTCGGGTTGGTCACCACGAAGCGAGAACCTTCCAGACCTTCAGTGTAATCCACCGCGCCGCCCACCAGATATTGCAGGCTCATCGGGTCAACCACCAGCGCGACGCCTTGCTTCTCAATGGTCATATCGCCGTCGTTGATCTGGTCATCAAAGGTGAAGCCATACTGGAAGCCGCTGCAACCACCACCGGTGATATAGACGCGCAGCTTGAGATTCGGATTCTCTTCATCTGCGATCAGGCTTTTTACTTTTTTGGCTGCGGCTTCTGTAAACTGCAGCGGCAGCGCTACGTCATCACTCATTTTTTGCTCCCAACGAAATAAGAAATCGGACAAAGATTAACCCGATCTTTAGGGCCATTATCTAATACGCAGTCAAATCGTTCAAGTATTCTCCCCGGCAGGGGTCGGCTGTGCCTTAGCCTGCTTTTCGGCTTCCTGCTTAGCAAGCGTCCGCGCAAGTATCGAGGAGTATAGCGGTTTACCGCCGAGAAATTGTGCTAATAGTGTCGCGCCAAGACAGGTAATGATCATTGGCAAAATGAGCTGATAATTGTCAGTCATTTCCAGAACCAGCACGATACCGGTAAGCGGCGCACGCACCGAGGCGGCAAACAGCGCGCCCATCCCCGCGATAGCAAATGTACCAACATCAAGATGATAAGCCGGGAACCATGCCGCGCTTGCCATACCGAATGCCGTGCCTAGCAGCGTGCCCAACGCAAGCATCGGTGCAAAAATCCCGCCAGGCGCGCCTGAAGAAAAACATAAAAGCGTAGTAATAATGCGGGCGATAAAAATAAACAGCAGCATGCCCAGCGTGTAATTTCCCGCAGCGGCAATAGGTATAAGGTTAAAACCACCGCCCGCCGCCGCAGGCTGGATAAGCCCTAACACGCCGCAAATCCCGCCCAGCAGGCCGCCAATCAGCACCCATTTTTTTATTTCGCCGCCGTGGATACGCTGAAACATATCCTGAGTCCGGAACACCAGCGAGTTAAACAATACGCCCACCACGCCGAATACCATCCCTAATACCAGATACAGCCAGAGCGTATTAACCGGCGCATTAGAAAGTTTGCCCACTTCGATTACTGCGTTTTCACCGTTAAAAATACGGAACACCACGCTCGACATAATCACGCCGATGAAAACCGCTTTAATGGAAATCAGGTTGTAGCGAAACTGCGGACGCATCTCTTCGATAATGAACAAAATACCCGCGAGCGGCGCGTTAAATGCCGCTGAAAGCCCGGCAGCAGCGCCCGTCGCCAGTAAAGAATGCCGTGCTTCCGCCCCACGCAGGCGGAAAATATCCAGCACCATGCGACCAATATTTCCGCCCAGTTGCACCGTCGGACCTTCACGCCCCAGCACCATACCCGCACCGAGCGTACCCATCCCGCCGATAAATTTCACCGGGATCACCCGCCACCAGCGCACCGGCCGCAGCTCTTCCAGCGCGCCTTCAATTTCGGGGATACCTGACCCGCCCGCTTCCGGGGCAAATCGACGCACCAGATAGTAGCCCACCATCGCTAACAGCACTGAACTGATAAACGCCAGCGGCCAGACTATCAGCGAATAATCTGCAACATGCGTCAGCATCGCCAGGCGATTTTGCTGCACCCAGTTAACTGCCTTTTCGAAAGCAACGCCCACAAGCCCGGCCAGCGTTCCGACGATAGCCGCCATAAACAGAATCGCCACCGGCGTTTTGTCCCGGCGAATCAGGCGACGTACCATATCGCCCCTGCGCAATCTGACGGCCTGCTGTGCTTCAAAAGAGGGGTGAGAAGGATTCATTGGTATAATCATTAATAAGTAATACAAATCGAGCAGGCATTCTACTCGCTCGGCGCGCCCGGGCAAAACTTTCATAACCCCGAAGGTTTCCCTTAGAATAGTCCGTTGCCATTCTTTTCACGAATCAGGAGCCGATTCATGAGTAAGTCAGAAAATCTGTACGATGCCGCCCGTAAAGTCATCCCAGGCGGGGTGAACTCGCCGGTACGTGCTTTTACCGGAGTCGGCGGTGTCCCGCTGTTTGTTGAACGCGCCGACGGCGCTTATCTGTTTGATGCCGACGGCAAAGCCTATATCGATTATGTTGGCTCCTGGGGGCCGATGATCCTCGGCCATAACCACCCGGCTATTCGTAACGCGGTCATTGAAGCCGTGGAACGCGGCCTGAGCTTTGGCGCACCGACCGAAATGGAAGTAAAAATGGCGGAGCTGGTGACGGAACTGGTTCCAACCATGGACATGGTCCGCATGGTGAACTCCGGCACTGAAGCCACCATGAGCGCTATTCGCCTGGCGCGCGGTTTCACCGGCCGCGACAAAATCATTAAATTCGAAGGTTGCTATCACGGCCACGCCGACTGCCTGCTGGTGAAAGCGGGTTCCGGCGCACTGACTTTGGGCCAGCCGAACTCGCCTGGCGTGCCTGCAGACTTTGCAAAACACACCCTCACCTGCACCTATAACGATCTCTCCTCAGTACGTGAAGCGTTTGAACTGTACCCGCAGGACGTGGCGTGCATCATCGTTGAACCAGTCGCGGGCAACATGAACTGTATCCCGCCAAACGATGACTTCCTGCCAGGTTTACGCGCGCTGTGTGATGAATTTGGCGCCCTGCTGATTATCGACGAAGTGATGACCGGCTTCCGTGTGGCGCTGGCCGGCGCTCAGTCTTATTACGGCGTTGAGCCGGATCTGACCTGCCTTGGCAAAATCATCGGCGGCGGCATGCCGGTGGGCGCTTTTGGCGGCCGTCGTGAAATCATGGACGCGCTGGCGCCAACCGGCCCGGTTTACCAGGCGGGCACGCTCTCCGGTAACCCAATCGCTATGGCTGCAGGTTATGCCTGTCTGACAGCGGTTGCCCAGCCGGGTATCCACCAGACGTTAACCGAACTCACGGAAATGCTGGCTGATGGCCTGTTGCGCGCGGCAAAAGAAGAGAATATCCCACTGGTCGTCAACAACGTTGGCGGCATGTTCGGCCTGTTCTTTACCGATGCGCCAACCGTGACCAACTACAAGGATGTGATGGCGTGCGACGTGGAGCGCTTTAAGAAGTTCTTCCACCTGATGCTGGAAGAAGGCGTGTACCTGGCGCCGTCCGCATTTGAAGCAGGCTTTATGTCGGTCGCGCACTCGAAGGAAGATATTCAGAAAACCATCGACGCTGCGCGTCGGGTGTTTGCGAAGCTTTAATCACTCTTTGTCCTCTCCCCGACGGGGAGAGGATGCTTATTCACTAGCGGCTTTGCTTACGCAGCAAATAAACGAAATAAGGCGCGCCGATAAACGTCGCCAGCAGCCCGGCCGGCACCTGATCCGGGAACAGCAGCATCCTTCCGCACCAGTCCGCAGCCACCATCAACATCCCACCCAACAGCGCAGCCATAACTAACTGCGGCATCGCACGGCGGAAACCGAGCATGCGCGCAATATGCGGAGCCATTAGCCCGACAAAGCTCAGCGGCCCAACGGTTAACGTCGCAGCGGCGGTCAACGTTGCGGCCAGCAACAGCAACCCAAATCGTGAAGGCGTAAGCGCCATGCCCACCGCACGAGCGGTTGCGCCACCCAGCGGCAGAATCATCAGCCAGCGGCGGCACAGCGGAGTCAGAGCAAACAGCACGATCATCAGCATCAACGTCTTAACCGCCCGATCGCCCGTCACGCTATAGGTTGAGCCGGAAATCCAGGTGAGAATACCCGCCATGCGCGGATCGCCGCTTGCCATCAACAGCATCAGCAGCATGGTAAAGGCGGTGCTCAGCGCCATCCCCGCCAGCAACATGCGCTGCGGCGAGAAGCCCCCGCGTCCTGCCGCCACCATAATTACTAACAGGGTAATCGCCGCGCCAAGACTTCCCGCAGGGAACAGCCAGCCGAAGGCATCTCCCGGCACGATAAACAGCATAATCACCACGCCAAATGCCGCGCCGGAACTGATACCTAATACTTCCGGACTAGCCATCGCGTTTCCCGTCAGACGCTGAATCACGCTCCCCGCCACGGCTAACATCATCCCTGCCGTTAGCGCCGCCAGCATACGCGGCCAGCGCCATGGCAAAAGATGCTGGAACATCTCGCCGTTAACCCAGTTCCAGCCGTGCGCATCGCGCCCCAGCGTAAGCGCGGTAACAACCACCAGCGCCAGCAACCCGCAGCCGATAAGAATCCACCATCCAACATGCTGCCGTTCGGCAGGCACATTATCACCAGCGTTCATGGCAGGCGTGCCCACCGTACGCAGGCGCGGCAGCAACCAGAGCAGCAGCGGCGCGCCAATTAACGCAGTCACGGTACCGGTCGAGATTTCACGCCATGCGCCTGCCAGCCAGATAACAGCCTGGTCCGAAAGCCAGAGGATCAGCGCGCCTATCAACGGCGCGAAGAACAGACGGGTCACAAGACGACGAGCGCCAAGCATTTTCGCCAACAAAGGCGCAAACAGGCCAATAAAACCGATAATCCCCACCGCGTTAACCAGCAGCGCGCTGATCGCGATCGCGAGAATTAATGTCGCAAGGCGTACCAGAGAAAGGGCCAGGCCAAGGTTGCGCGCAACGCCATCGTCCAGGCCCATCAGCGTCAGCGGACGCAACAGCAACAGAGTTAGCAACAATCCGCCGACCAGGCGCGGCCACAGACCATTGACGATGCTCCAGTCCTGCTGGTTCAACGCGCCGGTACTCCACAGAAACATATTCTGTAGCTGGTCGTGATGGAAAATAGCCAGCAGTTGATTGACCGCACCGCAGTAAAGGCTGAGCACTAAGCCCGCCAGGATAAGCGTAACCGGCGACAATCTCTTGCCCCACGCCACGCCAAATACCAGCAGGCCAACAACGCCCGCGCCGATTAGCGCAGCAAACTGTTGCGTCTCAAAGCCGCCCGGAAGCGCCCATAATGTCGCGACGGTCACGCCAAGTTGAGCGCCGCTGGCTACGCCGAGCGTCGTCGGTTCCGCCAGAGGGTTGCGTAAAACCTGCTGGAATAATACGCCGACCAGCCCCAACCCCGCGCCAACCAGTAGCGAAATCGCCAGACGTGGCAGCAGGCTGTAGTGGAACAGCATTTGATTAATATCGTCGATATTGGGTTGCCACCATGCCTTAGCCCACTGCGCCGAGGGCAGTTGTGCATTCAGGTTATGAAGCGTTAGCGCACAGGCAACGGCAAACAATATCGACAGCAGCGCGGCAGGAAACAGAACATGATGACGTCTCACGCAGCGCTCCCTACGGCTTTCGCCAGCATTTTAGTGAAGTTCATGGCGGAAATAGTTGCGCCGTATAGCCACACGGCCGGCACGCGCTGGAAACGGTTCTGGCGTACAAACGGCATTGCTTTCCATAATGGCGTCGCCATCACTTTTTCCATTTCGGCGTCGTTATTGTGATCAAAACAAATCACATCCGCATTTTTAATCACCGCAAGTCGCTCGAGCCCAACAACGGCAGTGCCCCAGAAGTTGGTTTCGCCATGCCAGGCATTTTTTACGCCCAGCAGATCCATCACTTCCTGAAACAGGCTGTTTTGCCCAACGATTAATGCGTGACGCGGATCGAGCAGCGTTATCAGCAATACCGGCCGATCGCTTCGCTGCGCAAAGCGCGGTTTCATCTCAGCAATGAATTGATCAAAGTGGGCCAGATGATCTTTTGCCGCCTGCTGCATGCCCAGCTTTTCCCCTAGCTCGGTCAGGGAATGGCGCGCAACGGTCAGCGGCTTGCCTGAGCCATCGTTAAAGTTAAAACCGAGTCCTGGCGCGATGCGCGTCATTTTCTCAGGCGAAGGCCCATAACCGGCGGAATAGAGAATCAGCGACGGTTTAAGCTGGGTAAGCAGTTCCAGATTAGGTTCAGTACGCAGGCCAACGTCAATAACGCTGGCTGGCAATGCCGGCTCGCCTACCCAGGCGCGATAGTTGTTCATATCGGCTACCGCCATCGGCGTGGCGCCAAGCGCGAGCATCAACTCTGCGGGCAGCCATTCGAGGGCGACGACTCGATGAGGATCGATGGACGCGGCATGCGCACGGCCCATTTTGAATAACAGTGGCGATAACGCCAGGGCCGTCACAAGCTGGCGACGGCTAATTGAGGGGTTAATCAGTTCAGCCATCAGTAAACAAAGCTCACCGGCGCCGCGCCCGCAGGGTGCTGCAAAATGCCCATCGGAATGCCGTAGATATGCTCAAGCGTTGCGCTTTGCATTATCTCAGCCGGGCTGCCCTGAGCAATCATTTCGCCGCCGCGCAGCGCCACCAGATGGTCGCAATAGCGCGCGGCCATATTAATATCGTGCAGCACAGCAATTACCGTTAAGCCGCGCTCCTGGCTCAGACGATGGATTAACGCCAGCACGTCAACCTGATGGGCGATATCCAGCGCGGAAGTCGGTTCATCAAGCAGCAAACAGCGGCTGTCCTGCGCCACCAGCATCGCAATCCATGCGCGCTGACGCTCGCCGCCGGAAAGACTGTCCACCAGCCGATGAGCAAAAGGCTTCAGGCCAACCAGCGTAATCGCTTCTTCCACAAGCTCCCTGTCCGCAACACCAAAACGCCCTAACGCGCCGTGCCATGGATAACGGCCAATGGCGACCAGCTCACGAACCGTCATCCCTTCCGCTGCGGGAAGCTGCTGCGGTAAATAGGCCACCTGCCGGGCAAACGCCTTACTGCTCCAACTGTCGAGCGGCTGTTCGTTTAAGCGAATCTCGCCCTTCGTTGGCTTCTGGTGGCGACCAAGCATTTTCAGCAGCGTAGATTTACCCGAGCCGTTATGGCCAATCAGGCCGGTGACTTTTCCAACGGGAAAGGAGAGCGACAGCGGATGAAGCAATGTGCGACCAGGCACACGGAAGGTGACGTCAGTAAGGCTAAAGGTGGTATCAGGATGGGAGAGTTTGTCGTGCATAATAGCCCAACTTGTTGAAGGGCACGGCGAACCGTGCCCGGAATACAATTAGAAGCGGAAGGTCGCGGTCGCAACCACCTGACGTTCGGCGCCCCAGAAGCAGCCATAAGTCTGGAAGCAACTGGCAACGTATTCACGATCGAGCAGGTTATTAACGTTTACCGCAATGCTGGAACCGTTCATGCCAAAACGACCCAGATCGTATTTGACCACGGCATCCATCACAGCAGCACTGCCGACTTCAAAGGAGTTCGCCGGATCGCCGTAACTTTTACCAATGAAGCGACCGCCGGTGCCCAGAGTCAGACCACTCAGCGCACCTTCGTTAAAGGTGTAATCACCCCACAGAGAAGCCATGTGCTCCGGCACCTGTTCTGGCGTATTACCTTTCAGATTGGTGTCTTTGGTGTACTCCGCATCGGTATAGGTATAAGAAGCGATTACGTTGATATTGGCATTAATCGCCGCTTTCGCTTCCAGCTCCACACCACGAGCACGGATTTCACCCGCCGGAATCTGGCCTAACGGATTGCTCGGGTCAGCGGTCAGATTGTTAGTTTTGGTCAACTGATAGACAGCGCCAGTAATAACAACCGGCATATTTTTCGGTACATACTTCACGCCAGCTTCGTACTGTTCGCCTTTAGACGGAGCATAAGAAGTGCGTGGATTGCTCCAGAGATCGAATGCGCTTGGTTCGAAGGACTGGCTGTAGCTGAAGTAAGGGCTAATGCCATTGTCAAACAGGTAGTTTACACCGCCACGCCAGGTGAATTTCTTGTCATTACGTTCAATATAGCCGCCGCCATCGCCACGAACCGTCGTCGCTTGCTCAGACCAGTCATAACGGCCGCCCAGAGTCATAACCCACTTATCCCACTCAGCCTGATCCTGAACGTAAATACCGGTCTGCTTGCTTTCGTTCATTTGATACGGAGCGGCATCGCCGAAATCAAAATCTTCCATGGTTGGATTGTAAAGATCCAACTGAGGCGCGCTACCGAAGGTTGCGTTGATGTCGTTACGCATGCGCATGTAATCAACGCCCGTCAGCAGGGTATGCTCAAGAGCGCCCGTTGCGAATTTACTTTCCAGTTGGGTATCTACGCTGAAGTTTTGCAGACGTTCGTTATCCACAACCGTACCGCGGTTAAGCATATGACCATTTGTCGCATCGATACCTGTACCGTAAACGCTTTGTTGAGCAGTTTTCATCTCGGTAAAGCGCAGGTTCTGACGCACGGTAAAGGTGTCATCGAAGCCGTGTTCGAAGCTATAGCCAACCATTTTCTGGTTACGGGAATAGGTATTATTGGTTGCGCCTTCGTTGAAGCTGGTTGGCAAACGTGAACCATCTGGTAAAGGCTCAACCGTGCCTTCTTTTGGTAACCAGCCGTAGTAACCGGTTTCTGGCTCATTCTGGAAGTAGGACAAGAAAGTGAAATTAGTCTTGTCATCCGGACGCCATGAGAAAGATGGAGCGATAGTATAACGCTGCTGCTTAGCATTTTGCTGCTGCTCGTTATTAGAGCGAGCCAAACCAGTCAGACGATAGGAGTACACGCCGTCATCATCCAGCG
Organism: Dryocola boscaweniae; assembly: GCF_025215095.1. GTDB lineage: Bacteria > Pseudomonadota > Gammaproteobacteria > Enterobacterales > Enterobacteriaceae > Dryocola > Dryocola boscaweniae. Next base: position 53,757 of record NZ_JALHAP010000070.1, read on the forward strand.
CATCGCTGAAGTCAAATCCGGTCTGGAATAGATTGTCCGTACCCATCTTAAACTGAACTTCATGCAGCGGTTCTGTGGTCGGACGCTTGCTGACCATAGAGATAATGCCGCCCGGGTTGCTCTTACCGTAGAGAACAGATGTTGGGCCGCGCATCAGCTCAACACGTTCTAACATATATGGATCAATGACCGCGTCATTATAAAAGTTACCCTGGAGTTTCAAGCCATCCAGATAGTTGTTTTGGTTCAGACCCACGGAGGAGAAGCCACGAATGATAACGAAATCATAAGTGCTGGAAGCCCCACGGCTGTTAACAGTAACGCCAGGGGTATAACCCAGCGCCTCTTTAACAGACTTAGGTTGATGCATCTGCATCTCTTCGTTAGTCACAACAGAAATAGACTGCGGGGTCTTTTCAATCGGGGTATCTGTTTTAGTTGCGGTTGCCGCATGTTTCGCAGCAATTGTCGGAGCCGGTCCCCACGCGCTTTCCTGCGGAGCCGCAGCAGAAACAGTGATGGTGTCTTCTTTTTTAGCCGTGTTGTCTGCTGCAAAACTTGACGCGCTGATGCTGCCGACAGCGGCCGCAACAAGCAGGGCAAGCTTACGAATAGAGGTGTTGACTGGTTGTCCAGTGATTGAACGCGCCATTGTGTGATCTCTGATGATGTGAGGAATGATAACGTAAACGATAATTATTATTATGCCCGCGGGATAATAGTCGAAACGGAAAGTGCATAGCAAGCGGATCACGTCCCTATAAAGGTCGAGGGAATAATAATTAACCAGAGGGACTATCAGGGATTTACCAAAAAGAAAAACCCCCGTTACAAACGGGGGTTTTGTATTACGAATATTGCAAATTAGTTATTACCGAACATGTCCTTAATCCAGCCCGCAACGCCATCGCTTTTTTCTTGCTGCTGAGGCTGTTGCTGTTGCTGCTGTTGTTGTGGCTGTTGAGATTCGCCGGACGATTGATCGAACGGATTGTTCATCTGCTGCTGCTGCAGACTTTGCTGACACAGCGCATCCGGATTAGTCGTCCAGACAGGCAGAGTACGAGTCGCACCGCCTGCGCACTGGAAGTTACCCGCGTCATCTATCCCCATATCGACGATATCTTCCGGGGCCGTCAACGTCAGCGGAATTGGCGTCTGGTTTGCCAGATAACGCTGATAAAGCGCCATCGCGCCGCTCGCACCGTACAGCTTGGTCGGCTGGTTGTTATCGCGTCCAACCCAGGTGATGGTCACTTTTTTACCATCTATACCCGCAAACCAGGTATCCACATTGTTGTTGGTGGTCCCCGTTTTACCGGCCAGGTGCAGGTTAGGGTATTTGCCGCCCAGCGCACGCCCGGTACCCCGGTTCATTACCTGCTGCATGGTGTAGAGCGTCATATAGGCCGCTTGCGCCGGTACCGCCTGCTCCGCCTGTGGGAAGCTCTGATAAAGCACCGTACCGTCTTCCGCAATCACCGAACGTAGAGCAGAAAGCGTGGCGCGATTACCGCCGCTGGCGATAGTCTGGAACGCCTGCGCGACCTGAATCGGCGTCAGGTTCAACGCGCCCAGAATCATAGCAGGAACCGGATTAAGCTGATCCCTTGGCACGCCAAGTTTCGTCCATGTTTCCGTCACGGCTGGCAGCCCAAGCGCCATGCCAAGATTAACGGTTGGCACGTTCATAGAGCGAGTTAACGCATCCACCAGCATGACCTGCCCGCTAAAGCGACGATCGTCGTTCTGCGGCGACCAGACCTGGCCATTTGGCTGACGCAAAGAGATTGGCGCATCCGCAATCCAGGTATTCAGGCGATAGCTGTCCGGCTGGCTTAATGCCGTCAGATAGGTTGCTGGTTTCGCCAGTGAACCAATGGAACGACGCGCCTGCATCGCACGGTTGAAGCCTGCAAACTGAGTTTCAGCCCCACCGACCATCGCGCGTACTTCACCGGTATATCTGTCGACAATCACCATCGCCGCTTCAAGGTCTTTGAGCTTACGGGAAGCACGCAGAACCGGCACGCCTTCGCTAACTGCTTTTTCCGCCGCATCCTGAGAAACCGAGTCGAAGGTGGTGAAGATCTTCACGCCGGAGAGATCTTTTACCTTGTCACCCAGTTTCGCCTGCAGCTCGTTGCGCACCATCTGCATGAACGCAGGCTGCGGAGTAATTACCCCGCCGCGCGGCTGCACGCCCAGAGGACGAGCGCTCAGCATGTCGTACAGCTCCTGATCGATAACCTTTTGCTCTTGCAGCAGGCGTAACACCAGGTTGCGGCGCTCCAGGGCCAGTTTCGGGTTGCGCCACGGGTTATAAATTGACGCGCCTTTCACCATCCCCACCAGCAGCGCCTGCTGATCGAGGCTCAGTTCTTCCACCGGACGACCAAAGTAATAGAGGCTCGCCAGCGGGAAACCGCGGATTTCATTATCGCCGCTCTGACCGAGATACACTTCGTTCAGATACAGTTCCAGAATGCGATCTTTGCCGTAGCGGGCATCCATGATCAGCGCCATGTACGCTTCGTTCGCCTTACGCCAGTAGGTTCTTTTACTGGTAAGGAACAGGTTTTTTACTAACTGCTGGGTCAGCGTACTCGCGCCCTGCACCGTGCGCCCTGCTGTCAGGTTCGCCAGCATTGCACGGCCTATGGAATAGACGCTGATGCCGTCATGCTCATAGAAGTGACGGTCTTCCGTGGCGATAAGCGTGTCGACCAGCAAATCCGGGAAGCCCGTGCGCGGCACAAACAGGCGCTGTTCGCCGTTTGGCGATGACAGCATGGTTATCAGGCGCGGATCCAGGCGGAAGAAACCGAAGCTGCGGTTGCTGTCCATATTCTGGATCGACTCCAGACTCCCGCCATTAAACACCAGGCGTGCGCGGATCTGCCCTTCTTTACTGTCAGGGAAATCAAACGGACGACGAATCATTTCTATGCTGTTGGCCTGCACGGTAAACTCGCCCGGACGCGTCATACGCGTGACCTGGCGATACTGCGTAGCTTCCAGCAGATTGATCATCTCTTTTTTGCTGTACGGCATGTCCGGCTCAAGGTTCACCATGCGGCCATACACCGCCGCCGGGAGCTGCCAGACTTTGCCGTCAATACGGCTGCGAATCTGCTGATCCAGGTAGACGCCGTAAATCACAAACAGCACCACAAAGACGACAAACAGCTTCAATAAGAACCATAGCCAGCGGTGTTTTTTACGTGGTGGACGGCCATTACCACCCCCCTTTCCTTTACGTGGCGGCATCGGTTCCTCGTCATCAAAATCATCACCGTAATCGTCGTAGTCTTCTTCCCTGAGTCGACGCTGGCTCACCTTCTCTTTCGCGGGACGAGTTGGTTTCCCTTTACGTCCAATAGGTTCGCGGTCATTCCCCGCCATTGCTTTCTCCACCAAAAAATGAGGCGCACGGCCTGATTCTCCTTCCTTCCGCACCTTGCGGAAGAAGAAATCTCTCAAAGTCACTGATATTTTTTCGTACGCCGCGTCGGCAGCGCTGTAGCCGGTGAGTCCGGCCAGACATGCTTCGGGTAGCGTCCTTTCATCTCTTTTTGCACCTCCCGGTACGCCCCGTTCCAGAACGCCGTTAAATCACGCGTAATCTGTAAAGGACGCTGCGCGGGAGAGAGCAACTCAAGCACTAACGGTACGCGCCCCTCGGCAATGGCCGGGGTTTGCGCTTCGCCAAACATTTCCTGCATTCGCACCGCCAGCACTGGCGGATTATCTTCATCGTAGCGAATAGCAATCTGGCTTCCGGTCGGCACAGTGTAATGAGTTGGCAGCGCACTATCCAGACGTTGACGCTGCGACCAACCGAGCCAGTTGTGAATCGCCCGGCTGAGATCGATATTTTTCAAGGCGCGCAGCGAGTGAACGCCGTTCATTTCCGGCAGCAGCCAGTCTTCTAAATCACGCAGCAGCGCTTCATCGCTCACTTCAGGCCATTCTTGCTCCGGCAGCCATTTAGCGGCACAGGACAGACGCATTCTTAGCTGTAATGCCTGCGGCGACCAGCTCAGCAAGCCCAGCCCGCGCTCGCGAATACCGTTTAGCATCGCCTGATGAAGCTCTTCTTCGGATGGCTTCGCCAGCGGCTGAACCTTGACCACCAGTTTGCCAATTTGCGTTCGGCGGAACGCTTTTAACGTTCCCTGCCCTTCGTCCCATTCGACGGTATTACTTTGTGTAAGCAGCCCCGGAACGCTTGCAATCAACGCGTCAATATCCAGCGGCAGCGCCTGGAGCATACGCGCATCCGGCGTCTGGCTGCCCTGCAAAAGCAGCGGCGCTAACAGCCATTCATAGCGGGTTAACGCATCGTCCTGGTTCAGCATCGCTCCCATGCCGTTCGCCAACTGGTAGCGCCCTTCCTGTCCGCGTCTGCGGGCGATGCGATCGGCAAACGCCTTTGCGAGCAAGGGGCCAGCTAAATCGATATCCACCTGCCCGCCACGGCTGTTTAAGCGCTTAAGGAGCTGGTTTGCGCGCTGCTGCCAGTTTTCCTGTCGGCGGCTAAATGCATTACGTAAATCGCTATCCTGCCCGCGCGGCGGCTCTTCCAGAATCGCGACCAGACGCGCAGCCGTTGCCTGTTCGTGTGCATTTTTAGCGGAAACCAGCATGGCGGCAAAGCGCGGATCGTTGCCGAGCTGCGCCATTTTTTGCCCTGTCGGCGTCAGGCGATTTTGTTCATCCAGCGCGTTTAGCTGCCGCAGAAGCGTTTGCGCAGCGGCAAGATTCGTCTCTGGCGGCGCATCCAGCCAGGTCAGTTGATTCGGGTCCTGACAGCCCCACTGTAAAAGCTCCAGCCACAGGCCGGAAAGGTCGCTTTGCAGGATTTCCGGTTCGCTTTGCGCGGCTGCGCGTTCCGCCTGCTCAGCGCTGGTAAGATGCAGGCAAATGCCGGGTTCAAGACGCCCGGCACGTCCGGCGCGCTGGGTCATGGAAGCCTGGCTAACGCGCTGCGTGACCAGCCGCGTCAGCCCGGAGCGCACATCAAAACGCGCCACGCGCTCAAGCACGCAGTCAACGACCAGCCGAATGCCTTCAATCGTGAGGCTCGTCTCGGCAATGTTAGTCGCCAGCACCACCTTACGTGTACCGGGAACCGCCGGGAGAATCGCTTTACGCTGCTCGCTGAGCGATAAGGCGCCGTATAACGGACAAAGCTGCACATCCCTTGCGACACGCTCCACAAGCTGTTCCTGCACGCGCTGAATTTCGCCTACGCCCGGCAAAAACAGAAGCAGCGAGCCGGGTTCTTCGCGCAGCAGGTTCGCCACGGCAATGGCAACGGCTTCATCGAAGCGCTGATGGGCGGCAAGCGGTAAGTAGCGACGTTCAACCGGATAAGCGCGCCCTTCGGAGCTGATAACCGGCGCGTCAGGAAGGCTGCGCTGCAGGCGCTGATTATCAAGCGTTGCCGACATGATAAGCAGCTTAAGATCGTCGCGCAGGCCAAGCTGTACATCCAGCAACAGCGCCAGGGCCAGATCGGCCTGCAAGCTGCGTTCATGAAATTCATCGAGGATCACAAGCCCGGTGCCGGTAAGCTCCGGATCCTGCTGGATCATGCGGGTTAAGATCCCCTCCGTTACCACCTTAAGCCGCGTATTCGGTCCGACGCAGGTTTCGGCTCGCATCCGATAGCCAACCGTTTCTCCGGTCTTTTCACCCAGCAATTCTGCCAGCCTTTGGGCAACGTTACGCGCCGCAAGACGACGCGGTTCCAGCAGCAGTATGCGCCCGTTAATTACGCCGGATTTAAGAATTTGCAGCGGAAGCCAGGTGGATTTACCCGCCCCGGTAGGCGCGTTAAGCAGCACCTGCGGCGAGCGTTTAAGCGCGTTAAGAACATCAGGTAACACCGCAGCGACCGGTAATGACGACACAAACAGCTCCAAAGGGTTAACATACGCAGTCGCGCATTGTAGCATCCCGCAAAATCTTAACCGAGAGACAACTATGGCCGACACTCGCCGACTGTTCTTTGCCCTCGATATGCCCGCCGGAGTACAGCGGCAGATTGTCCAATGGCGCGCCGAAAATTTTCCTGCTGACGCAGGGCGGCCCGTTGCGGCGGCGAACCTGCATTTGACGCTCGCTTTTCTTGGCGACGTGAGCATCGAAAAGCAAAAAGCGCTGTGCCAGCTAGCCGGGCGTATCCGGCAGCCTGGTTTTACGTTAACGCTTGATGACGCCGGGCTTTGGGTTCGTTCACGCGTTGTCTGGCTTGGACCGCGCCACGCCTCGCTCGGCCTGATTCAACCTGCCAATATGTTGCGCGCTCAGGCGGCACGAAATGGCTGCTATCAGAGCCCACAGCCGTATCATCCGCATGTGACGCTGTATCGTAACGTGACCCAGTCCGTCGCCATCCCGCAGCCCAACTTTCGCTGGCAGTTTAAAGTTGAAGAATTTGTGCTTTATGAGTCCGTTTTTGCGCAAGGACGCACCCGCTATCAGCCGCTGGAACGCTGGAAACTAAGTAATAAGGAAGAGTAGATGGAATTTACCCCGGCGCTACAACCCGCCACGCTGATTAAACGCTACAAGCGCTTTCTGGCCGATGTCATCACCCCAGCGGGCGAATTATTGACGCTTCATTGTCCAAATACCGGAGCAATGACCGGTTGCGCAACGCCTGGCGATACCGTCTGGTATTCGACTTCGGCAAACTTAAAGCGTAAATATGCCCATACCTGGGAATTGACGCAGACGCAAACCGGCGATTTTATTTGTGTAAATACGCTGCAGGCAAATAACGTCGTTAAGGAAGCGCTAAGGGAAAATCTGCTGCCGGAATTAAGCGGTTACACAAAAATTCTGAGCGAAGTAAAGTACGGCGCAGAACGCAGCCGCATCGATTTTATGCTACAGGCGGATAACAAAGTTAACTGCTATATTGAAGTGAAATCAGTCACGTTATCCGAACAGGGAAGCGGCTTTTTTCCGGATGCCGTAAGCCTTCGTGGGCAGAAGCATCTGCGGGAATTGATGAGCGTGGTTATGCATGGAGAGCGCGCAGTGCTGCTGTTCGCGGTATTACATTCCGCCATCACTCGTGTCTCACCGGCACGCCACATCGACGCAAAATATGCGCAACTTTTGTGCGAGGCGCAGGAATGCGGGGTAGAAATAATCGCCTGGCGGGCAGAACTTTCTGCTAACGGGCTGACTCTAACTTCGCCGTTGCCTGTCTGTTTATAACGTTCCATTTATAAAGAGCAGTTAACGTATTGTATGTTTTGTGTTCGGGCCGCTCGCGTAAATACGCTTTTCTTCACAGGGTTGTCAAGAGAGGAATTTATATAATTGCCATCCTGAAAAGCATCTGCTATTTATAGCGGCCTGATTTTCCCCCAACAGGGGACCGATAGTGCGTGTTAAGGAGAAGCAACATGCAAGAAGGGCAAAAGCGTAAAACATCGTCCCTGAGTATCCTCGCCATCGCTGGGGTGGAGCCATACCAGGAGAAAGCGGGCGAAGAATACATGAACGAAGCCCAGCTGTCGCACTTCAGGCGTATACTTGAAGCCTGGCGTAACCAACTTATGGATGAAGTTGATCGTACCGTCACGCACATGCAGGATGAAGCTGCTAACTTCCCGGACCCGGTAGACCGTGCCGCTCAGGAAGAAGAGTTCAGCCTGGAACTGCGCAACCGCGATCGCGAACGTAAACTGATCAAGAAGATCGAGAAGACGCTCAAGAAAGTAGAAGACGAAGATTTCGGCTACTGCGAATCCTGCGGCGTTGAGATTGGTATTCGTCGTCTTGAAGCTCGTCCGACAGCTGATTTGTGTATCGACTGCAAAACGTTGGCTGAAATTCGCGAAAAACAAATGGCCGGCTAAACGGCCCGCAATTTCACAACATTCCAAAGGCGGGAGTCTCTCCCGCCTTAATTATTTGTAGACTCATGAAAGCTCCTCACTACATCGGGCGTTTTGCCCCCTCGCCTTCCGGCGAGCTCCATTTCGGCTCGCTGATTGCCGCCCTTGGCAGCTATTTGCAGGCACGTGCAAATCAGGGCCGGTGGCTGGTCCGCATTGAAGATATCGACCCTCCTCGCGAAGTGCCGGGCGCCGCCGAAACAATTTTGCGTCAGCTTGACCATTACGGCCTGCACTGGGATGGCGAAGTTCTGTGGCAATCTGAACGACATGAGGCCTACCGGGAAGCGCTGAACTGGCTTCGCCAGCAGGATTTAAGTTATTACTGCACCTGTACCCGCAGTCGCATTCAGCAGATCGGCGGTTTCTACGATGGGCACTGCCGGACGTTAAACCATGGGCCAGAAAATGCGGCGATGCGGCTGGCGCAGCAGCATCCGGTATTAAGTTTTGAAGACCGTCTGCGCGGCAAGCTGGTAGCCGATGAACAACTTGCGCGGGAAGACTTTATTATCCATCGTCGAGATGGCCTGTTTGCTTATAACCTGGCCGTAGTCGTTGATGATAATTACCAGGGCGTGACGGAGATCGTACGCGGCGCCGATTTAATCGAACCTACCGTGCGACAAATTTCGCTGTACCGGCAATTTGGCTGGCGGGTACCGCAATACGTTCATCTGCCTTTAGCGCTAAACGATCGGGGCAATAAATTATCCAAGCAAAACCATGCCCCCGCCCTGCCGCAGGGCGATCCACGTCCGGTTCTGGTTGCCGCTTTAACATTCTTAAACCAGCCGGTTATCGCCCACTGGCAGGACTTCACGCTTGAAGGTCTGCTAAGCGAAGCGGTGGAAAATTGGGCGCTGGCAGACATTCCGCTAAATGCAGCCATGAATACGGCATTCTCAAATGCCCCACACTGAGCTATGATTAGCCGCTGTTTTTTTTGTCCCTATGATTGACACTGCCGAGGTGGACCATTTTTACCCGAGTCGCTAATTTTTGCCGCAAGGTGCTTAACCGCGATGATGTCGTGGCTGAGGAGAATGAAGATCTCCCGCAAATCACGGTCATTCCGCGTGACCAGCACGCTATCTCCCGCAAAGATATCAGTGAAAATGCCCTCAAGGTGCTCTATCGTCTGAATAAAGCAGGCTACGAGGCATACCTTGTTGGCGGCGGCGTCCGTGACCTTCTGCTTGGCAAAAAACCGAAAGATTTTGACGTGACAACCAGCGCCACGCCGGATCAGGTGCGTAAACTCTTCCGCAACTGCCGCCTGGTAGGCCGTCGTTTCCGCCTGGCTCATGTCATGTTTGGGCCGGAAATCATCGAAGTCGCCACCTTCCGCGGTCACCACGAAGAGCAAAAAGCCGATCGTCAGACCTCGCAAACCGGTCAAAACGGCATGCTGCTGCGCGATAACATCTTCGGTTCCATCGAAGAAGACGCCCAGCGCCGCGACTTCACCATCAACAGCCTCTATTACAGCGTGGCGGATTTTTCGGTCCGCGATTACGTCGGCGGCCTGCGCGATTTGCGCAACGGCGTGATTCGTCTGATTGGCGATCCGGAAACGCGCTACCGTGAAGACCCGGTGCGTATGCTGCGGGCGGTCCGCTTTGCAGCCAAGCTGAATATGACTATCAGCCCGGAAACCGGCGACCCCATTCCGCGCCTCGCTACGCTGATTAACGACGTGCCGCCTGCGCGCCTGTTCGAAGAGTCCCTGAAGCTGCTTCAGGCGGGCCACGGCTACGCCACCTACGAACTGCTGCGCGAATATCAGCTATTCCAGCCGCTATTCCCGATTATCACCCGGTACTTTACCGAACAGGGCGACAGCCCGATGGAGCACATGATTGCTCAAGTGCTGAAGAACACCGATAACCGCATTCAGAATGATATGCGCGTTAATCCGGCGTTCCTGTTCTCCGCCATGTTCTGGTATCCACAGCTTGAGATGGCACAGAAACTCACCCAGGAAAGCGGCCTCGCTTATATGGACGCGTTCGCCCTGGCGATGAACGAAGTGCTGGATGAAGCCTGCCGTGCGCTGGCGATTCCGAAACGCATTACTACGCTTGTACGCGATATCTGGAGCCTGCAACTGCGTCTGTCGCGTCGTCAGGGAAAACGCGCCTGGAAGCTGATGGAGCACCCTAAATTCCGTGCCGCGTACGATCTGCTGGCCTTACGCGCCGAAGTGGAAAACAACCAGGAGCTGCTGCGCCTGACCAAATGGTGGGGCGAGTTCCAGGTAGCCGCGCCGCCGGCCCAGAAAGATATGCTCAATGATTTGGGTGATGAACCCGCAGCGCGTCGTCGCCACCGCCGTCCGCGCAAACGTGCGCCGCGCAGCGGAGGAGCTGCATGACGCTGGCGTATATCGCGCTGGGCAGCAATCAGGCGTCACCGCTGGAGCAGGTAGCCTCAGCGCTTAACGCCATAGCGGCCATTCCGCAAAGTCGGGTGGTCGCCACGTCTTCTTTTTATCGCACTCCCCCGCTCGGCCCGCAGGATCAGCCGGATTACCTGAATGCCGCAGTGGCGCTGGAAACAGACCTGTCCCCTGAAGCACTGCTTGACCATACTCAGCGCATTGAGCTTGAGCAAGGCCGCGTGCGCAAAGCAGAGCGTTGGGGGCCGCGCACGCTTGATCTCGACATCATGCTGTTTGGCGACTTAATTCTTTCCACTCCGCGCCTGACCGTGCCTCATTACGATATGAAAAACCGGGCATTTATGCTGGTGCCGCTGGTGGAAATCGCGCCCGAATGCGCCTTCCCGGATGGTCTGCGCGTCGCCGATGCGCTGGAAAAGCTTTCCCGCGCGGGCATTACTTACTGGTAACGCCGAACCCATTCCTTTGTTAAAGTAGCCATCAATTACACTCCCTCACTATTCCAATCCAGGGACTGCCATGAAACCAACCACAATGTCTCAGTTGCGCCAATGGAAACAGGCTCAACGTAAATTCGCCACCATCACCGCGTATGACTTCAGCTTCGCCAAACTGTTTGCCGAAGAAGGTGTCGGTGTGATGCTGGTCGGTGATTCATTAGGGATGACCGTTCAGGGGCATGACTCCACGCTGCCGGTAACCGTAGATGATATCGCTTACCACACGCGTGCGGTTCGCCGCGGCGCACCAAATTGCCTGCTGCTTGCAGACCTTCCGTTCATGGCGTATGCCACCCCCGATCAGGCTTTTGCCAACTCGGCAGAGGTGATGCGCGCCGGGGCGAATATGGTGAAAATCGAAGGCGGCCGCTGGCTGGTTGAAACCGTCAAAATGCTTACCGAGCGCGCCGTACCCGTTTGCGGCCACCTGGGTTTAACGCCGCAGTCCGTGAACATCTTCGGCGGCTACAAAGTTCAGGGGCGCGACGAAGCGGCCGCACAAACATTGTTTGACGATGCCGTAGCGCTCGAAGCCGCTGGTATTCAACTATTAGTGCTGGAGTGCGTGCCGGTTACGCTTGCTAAACGCATTACCGAGGCGCTGAGCATTCCGGTGATTGGCATCGGGGCGGGCAACGTAACTGACGGCCAGATTCTGGTGATGCACGATGCCTTCGGTATTACCGGCGGACATATCCCGAAATTTGCGAAAAACTTCCTGGCCCAGGCAGGCGACATGCGCGCTGCCGTGCGCCAGTACGCTGCTGAAGTTGAGTCCGGTGCCTATCCGGGCGAAGAACACAGTTTCCACTGACAGGAGAAAAGTTGTGTTGATTATCGAAACGTTACCGCAGCTCCGCCTGCAAATTCGCCGCTGGCGCCAGGAAGGTAAACGCATTGCCCTGGTGCCGACCATGGGCAATTTGCACGACGGGCATATGACGCTGGTCGAAGAAGCGAAAGCCGCGGCCGATGTCGTGGTGGTGAGCATTTTTGTCAACCCGATGCAGTTCGACCGCCCGGACGATCTGGCTCGTTATCCGCGCACTTTGCAGGAAGACTGCGAGAAACTGAATCGCCGTAAAGTCGATTTGGTGTTCGCTCCTGCCCCGTCCGATATCTACCCGAAAGGGCTGGATACGCAAACTTTTGTCGATGTACCGGGGATTTCTACCATCCTTGAAGGCGCGAGCCGTCCGGGACATTTCCGCGGCGTATCCACTATCGTCAGCAAGCTGTTTAATCTGGTTCAGCCCGATGTCGCCTGCTTTGGCGAGAAGGACTACCAGCAACTGGCGCTTATTCGCAAAATGGTTGCCGATATGGGCTACGACATTGAGATAATCGGCGTGCCGACGGTGCGTGCAAAAGATGGCCTGGCGCTGAGTTCCCGCAATGGTTATCTGGGCGCCGATCAGCGCAAAATCGCCCCGGGCCTGTCCAAAGTGATGAATTCGCTGGCCGATAAACTGCGCGCGGGTGAACGCGATACGGAAGAAATGCTGGCGCTTGCGGCAGCCGAGCTGAATGAAAAAGGCTTCCGCTCTGACGACCTGCAAATTCGTGATGCGGACACGCTTCTGGAGCTGAGCGCCCAAAGCAAACGCGCGGTGATTCTGATGGCCGCATGGCTTGGCCAGGCGCGTCTGATTGATAACATTCAGGTTGATTTAGCGCAGTAGACAGCCCCTTTAAAACGGGCAATACTGCGCCAATATATTCATGAGATCGATGAAACTCGATCCGGTTTAAACCCAGACACAAAGGTTTAATTTTATGATTCGCACCATGCTGCAAGGCAAGTTACACCGCGTGAAAGTGACCCAGGCGGACTTGCACTACGAAGGCTCCTGCGCCATCGATCAGGACTTCCTGGAGGCGGCAGGCATTCTGGAATATGAAGCCATCGACATTTACAACGTGACCAACGGCAAGCGTTTCTCAACTTACGCTATCGCCGGCGAGCGCGGTTCTAAAATTATCTCCGTCAACGGTGCGGCTGCGCACTGCGCCGACGTGGGCGACATTCTGATTATCGCCTCCTACGTGACGATGCCGGACGAGCAGGCCCGTAGCTGGCAGCCGAAAGTCGCCTATTTTGACGGCGATAATGAGATGAAGCGTCTGGCGAAAGCCGTGCCGGTTCAGGTGGCTTAATCAGCTAAATAAAAAATACCCGCAGATGCGGGTATTTTTTTACCTCAGGACTCCGGCTGGTTCGTTATCAGCCTCGACATCGTTTCCAACGAATCCGTACGTAAGATATAAAGCCGTTTTAGCAAAAACGGATTATCCCCCGGCTTCACCTTTCCTCTGACCGTTGTCACCGCCATATGGAATCCCGCGTCATTCGCCGCCTTTACCGCTTTGTCGTCATAGCCGCCGAATGGATATGACAGGTACAGCACGTGCGGATTAAACTGCGCCAGCGCACGCCTGGAATGTTCAAAATCGAACAGAACGTTGTGGTAGCTGCGGCTTAGCAAGATTGGGCGACGGTAGCCGTCAATGCGGTGCAGGAAGTGGGTATGGGACTGCACGTCAAATACATCCTGGCTGGCCTGCAGCTCCGAAAGGCTCATAAACTGCAATGCTTTCGGATTCCACTGCTGCGGATGGCGCTTAATGCGTGACGAGATAATAAACGAGGTGGCTTTAAAGCCATACTTTTTGAGAATCGGATAAGCGTAGCGATAAACCGATTTCAGGCCGTCATCAAACGTAATAACCACCGAACGCGCAGGCAGATTCATGCGATTGCGCACATAGCCTTCGAGCTGATACATAGACAGCGTGGTGTAACCCCTGTCGCGCAGCCAGGTCATCTGGTTGCTGAAGGCCACCACGGAAGTGGTTGTTGAGGTATGACGGAAACGCGTGTTTTCTTCATCCCGCAGGATGTGATGGTAAGTCAGCACCGGAATGCCGTTATCCTGCTGCGCATCCAGGCTGCTCACATAGCCCAGACGGTTGCCGATGCGGATCTGAAACCAGGTCTGGTTCAGGCGGTCTTTCAGGCGAGCAATAACGGGATAACGCAGGTTTTCTGCAAGCGTGCCAAAAGGCGCGCTGCCGCTGCTCGGGGCGTTATACACCTGCACATCGCGAAAGGTGACAAGGTTCTGATTGCTCAACGGCTTGTTTAAATCGCCCAGGCGGTCTTCGACACGCTGTTTACCCGCCACCGGGCCGAGATGCGCTTTGTCGATAAAACCGGTGCCAAAACCAAAACGAAATTCGTAGTAGTCCGCGGCCGTCGGCACCACGGCAAGGATTTGCCCTTCCTGCACCGTACCAACCGAAATGACTTTATCCCCCACCTGCGCCCAGATATCGGCATCCTCAGTGGTTTGCATATACTGCGCGGGGATTGCATGGCTGCTGAGCAGGCTGGCGCCAGCGTAACCTGCGCAACACAGCGCCAGCAGGCAGAAAATAAAGCGAGTTAACATAAAGGGTTTGTTTTTGCACAACGACGGGAAGGAAGCGCTTATTCTAGCAAAAAGCCGCCTGATACCAATCTTTCAAATCAATAATGATGCAGTAAAACAAAAGGCGGATTTTTCTGCTGCTGATGCCAGAGACTAGTAACGTCTTTTCCACCCTGCTCAACGATAAGCTGGCGGAAAGCATCGCTTGAGAGCGTCTCGCGGTGAGCACGCATAGCAAAAAGCAGCGGTAGCGTAACGCCGGAAATGACTTCGCAATGGGAGTGCTTATGGCTTAACTGCGCGGCTGTGCGGTAGGGAGCCGCGCCCGTTTTATCAGTCAGAAAGATGACGCCGTCTCCGGAATCACATTTGTAGAGCGCATCGCACAGCATGCGGCTGAGCATATTGGTGCTGAGCCCTTGCCAGAAATTGACGGCATAGCACTGCGGCTGGGGGCCAAAGCGTTCTTCAATCACCTCCAGCATATCCTGTGCAAAATAGTCATGACCTGCGATCACCCATCCCAACATATCGCGTCTCCTGTGAGCGAAACGCTAGTGTGACAGAATGGATTTCAGGCGGTGTGACGTCAGTCAATCTCCGTTCGGAAAACGCTTAAGCGGCTTCCCCCGCGGGGGAAGCCTGAACGGTTAGCTACGCAGACCGCGACCACGCTGAATCAGATACCAGCACAGCAGATAAAACGCAGCGATAAAGGCTACCAGCACCACCACGGTGAAAAGTAACGGAACATCGCTAATGCCAAGGAAACCAAAGCGGAAGCCGCTTATCATGTAGACAATGGGGTTCAGATGCGACAGCGCCCGCCAGAATGGGGGCAACAGAGTCAGCGAGTAAAACACGCCGCCCAGATAGGTCAACGGCGTCAGCACGAACGTTGGGATCAGGCTGATATCGTCAAACGTTTTGGCAAATACGGCGTTCAGTAATCCCGCAAGCGAGAATAAAACCGCGGTCAGGACCAGCGTTAATGCCACAAATAACCATGAGTGGACCTGGAACGGCACGAAGAACAGAGAAATCGCCGTCACCAGCACGCCAACGCACAGGCCGCGCGTCACGCCGCCGCCCACATAGCCGGCGATGATCACATGCGTAGGCACCGGGGCCACCAACAGCTCCTCGATGTTGCGCTGGAACTTCGCGCTGAAGAACGACGAGGCTACATTCGCATAAGCGTTAGTGATAACCGCCATCATGATGAGACCCGGCACGATAAATTGCATATAGGTAAAGCCATGCATTTCGCCGATGCGTGAGCCAATCAGGTTGCCGAAGATAATAAAATAGAGCGTCATGGTGATGACGGGCGGCACCAGCGTCTGAATCCAGATACGGGTGAAGCGGTGGATCTCTTTGGTCCAGATACTTTTTAACGCCACCCAGTAAAGATGCATCATGCGTGGTCTCCTTTTTTGTTTACCAGCGTGACGAACAGCTCTTCCAGACGGTTGGCTTTGTTACGCATACTTAATACCTGAATTCCCTGCGCGCTGAGCTGGCTGAAAACGCTGTTGATGCCCTGCTCGCGCAGCACTTCCACTTCAAGCGTTGAGGTATCGACCAGACGATATTGATAACCGTCGAGCTTCGGCAGCGGGCTTTTTGGCGCCAGATCGAGAATAAAGGTTTCAGACTTGAGCTTGGAAAGCAGCGATTTCATTGAGGTGTTTTCCACCAGTTCGCCGCTTTGAATAATGCCGATATTGCGGCAGAGCATTTCGGCTTCTTCCAGGTAGTGGGTGGTCAGAATAATGGTCGTGCCTTTGTCGTTCAGATCTTTTAAGAAGCCCCACATGGAACGACGAAGCTCAATATCGACGCCGGCGGTTGGCTCATCAAGAATCAACAGCTTAGGCTCATGCATCAACGCACGAGCGATCATCAAACGGCGCTTCATGCCGCCTGATAACATGCGCGCACGTTCGTTGCGTTTTTCCCAGAGATCGAGCTGTTTTAAGTACTTTTCGCTGCGAGCTATCGCTTCGCCGCGCTCAACGCCGTAATAGCCAGCCTGATGCACAACGATCTGTTGCACCGTCTCAAACGGGTTGAAGTTAAACTCCTGTGGTACCAGCCCAAGTTGACGTTTTGCATTCACCACGTCTTTTTGCAGGTCGTAACCAAACACGCGCACGCGGCCCGAGGTTTTATTTACCAGCGAGCTGATGATACCGATGGTGGTGGATTTGCCCGCGCCGTTCGGGCCAAGCAAGGCGTAAAAATCCCCCGCCTCAACGCGAAGATCTATGCCGCGCAGCGCCTGTACGCCGCCGGGATAGGTTTTCGTGAGCTTAGATAGTTCTAATGCAATGGTCATTGTTTGGGGTTACCTTTCACGATGCAAATTTGTTAAGCAGTTTTAAAATTTATCGAGTTGCCCTATATTACCTCAACGCACTTATTCGGTTACAGGTTGTTAACCTCCATGAAAGATATAGATACCCTCATCAGCAATAACCAGGTCTGGTCGAAACTGATGGAGGATGAAGACCCGGGCTTTTTTGAACGCCTGGCTTTGGCTCAGAAACCCCGTTTTCTGTGGATTGGCTGCTCAGATAGCCGCGTACCGGCTGAACGTCTGACCGGCCTTGAACCCGGCGAGCTGTTTGTTCACCGTAACGTGGCGAATCTGGTTATCCATACCGACTTAAACTGCCTTTCTGTCGTGCAATACGCGGTGGACGTCCTTGAAGTTGAACACATTATTATTTGTGGGCACTACGGATGCGGCGGCGTACAGGCGGCGGTTGAAAATCCGGATTTAGGACTTATCAACAACTGGCTGCTGCACATTCGCGATATCTGGTTCAAGCATAGCTCGCTGCTGGGAGAACTCCCGCAAGAACAACGCCTTGATACCTTATGTGAACTGAATGTTATGGAGCAGGTGTATAACCTGGGCCACTCAACGATTATGCAATCCGCCTGGAAACGCGGGCAGAAAGTCACTATTCACGGTTGGGCTTATGGTATCCACGATGGCCGCCTGCGCGATCTGGAAGTGACCGCAACCAGCCGCGAGTCGCTTGAGCAGGGTTACCGCAGCGGAATTTCAAACCTGAAGCTCTCTCACAGTAGCCATAAGAATAGATCGCCTTCCCAGTAAGGCAGATAGCAAAAAGGGCCTTAAAGGCCCTTTCGTTTATCTGCGTCGTAGTTGGCTCAACTATTCGTCCAGCAGCACCACTTTGCCGACGTACGGCAAATGGCGATAGCGCTGAGCATAATCAATACCGTAACCCACCACGAATTCGTCAGGGATGGAGAAGCCAACCCACTCAACGTTGACGTCTACTTCACGGCGTTCTGGTTTATCCAACAGCGTACAGATAGCCAGGGATTTTGGTTCGCGCAGGCGGAGGATTTCACGCACTTTGCTTAACGTGTTGCCGGAATCGATGATGTCTTCAACGATCAGCACGTCTTTGCCACGGATATCTTCGTCAAGATCCTTGAGGATTTTTACATCTCGGGTCGTGGACATGCCGCTGCCGTAGCTGGAGGCGGTCATGAAATCGACTTCATGGGGCACCTGTACTTCGCGGCACAGGTCTGCCATGAACATAAACGAGCCGCGCAGTAGCCCCACCAGCACCATATCGCTGCCGCTGTCACGATAATGTTCGCTTATCAGGCGGCCAAGTTCTGCGATACGGGCTTTGATTTCCGCTTCCGGGATCATCACTTCTACAGTATGTTTCATATCTATAACCATATGATTTAAAAACAAATCATTTAATGCTGGTTAACCTTTCGCCAGCACAAAATATTCAGGCCAGCAGTATAACAGCAAATCCCAATCGTATGCGCTTTCAGTAAAAAAGCCATTTATGTGATGTAAGTCACACATGTTAATACCTATAATTAATTGCTATCAAACTTTTAAGAGCGTGATAATTGTGAAAATAAATAACTCTGGATCGCGTGTCCTCGCGATCTTATCAGCCCTGTTTGCGGTGCTTACCGGGCTGTATTTACTTATTGGCGGGATATGGTTAGCGGCAATTGGCGGGTCCTGGTACTACCCAATTGCAGGGGTGGTGATGCTTGTCACCGCATGGTTACTTTGGCAACGCAAGGCATTGGCGCTGTGGATTTATGCCGCATTACTGCTTTGCACTCTGGCCTGGTCCGTCTGGGAGGTCGGTTTCGATTTTTGGGCACTTACACCACGTTTAGACGTTCTGTTCTTCTTTGGCGTGTGGCTGCTGTTGCCCTTTGTCTATCGTCAGTTCATCTTGCCTGCCGCGGGTGCCGCACCGGCCTTAGGCGCCGTTCTGGCCGTCACCGTTGTGGCGCTAATCTGGGCGGTATTTAACGATCCGCAGGAAATTAACGGCACGCTCAGCGCAGATGCAACCGCTTCTGCCGCGCCAGCTTCCACTATTCCTGATGCAGACTGGCCTGCTTATGGACGCAATCAGGAAGGCCAGCGCTACTCTCCTTTGAAGCAGATTAACGATAAAAACGTTGGCCAACTAAAAGAAGCCTGGTCGTTCCAGACTGGCGATGTGAAGCGCCCAACCGATCCGGGCGAAGTCACCAACGAAGTTACCCCGATTAAAATCCGCGACACGCTTTACCTGTGTACCGCACACCAGCAGCTTTTCGCGCTGGATGCCGCAACGGGTAAGCAGAAATGGAAATTTGATCCGCGTCTGGATACCAATCCTTCGTTCCAGCACGTAACCTGCCGTGGTGTTTCTTATCATGAAGCCACAGCGGATAACGCCAGCCCGGACGTTGTTTCAGACTGTCCGCGTCGCATCATCCTTCCGGTGAACGATGGCCGCCTGTTTGCAGTGAATGCTGATAACGGCCAGCTATGCGAAAGCTTTGCCAACAAAGGTATTCTGAACCTGCAAACTAATATGCCGGTAACGACGCCTGGCATGTATGAACCGACTTCACCGCCAGTCATCACTGATAAAGTGATTGTCATTGCGGGTGCGGTAACGGATAACTACTCCACTCGCGAGCCGTCTGGCGTGATTCGTGGATTTGACGTGAACAGCGGCAAACTGCTGTGGGCATTCGATCCGGGCGCTAAAGACCCGAATGCGATTCCGGGCGATGAACATCATTTCACCATCAACTCACCTAACTCCTGGGCGCCGGCAGCTTACGATGCCAAACTGGATCTGGTGTATCTGCCGATGGGCGTGACCACTCCGGATATCTGGGGCGGCAACCGCACGCCGGAGCAGGAGCGTTATGCCAGCAGCATTCTGGCGTTAAACGCAACAACCGGGAAACTGGCGTGGTCTTATCAAACCGTGCACCACGATCTGTGGGACATGGACATGCCATCTCAGCCAACGCTTGCGGATATCACCGATAAGAACGGCAATACCGTTCCGGTAATCTACGCACCGGCGAAAACCGGCAATATCTTTGTGCTGGATCGTCGTGACGGCAAGCTGGTTGTTCCAGCTCCGGAAAAACCGGTTCCACAGGGCGCGGCGAAAGGCGACTACGTTACGCCTACCCAACCGTTCTCCGATCTGAGCTTCCGTCCGAAGAAAGATTTGAGCGGTGCGGATATGTGGGGCGCGACGATCTACGATCAGATGGTCTGCCGCATTATCTTCCATAAGCTGCGTTATGAAGGCATTTTCACCCCGCCATCTGAGCAAGGCACGCTGGTATTCCCGGGCAACCTGGGGATGTTCGAATGGGGCGGCATTTCTGTCGATCCTAATCGCCAGGTTGCGATTGCTAACCCGATGGCGCTGCCGTTTGTCTCTAAACTGATGCCGCGTGGCCCAGGCAACCCGATGGAGCCGCCTGAAGCGGGACAAGGTACCGGTTCTGAGGTAGGTATTCAGCCGCAGTACGGCGTGCCGTATGGCGTAACGCTTAACCCGTTCCTCTCTCCGTTCGGCTTACCCTGTAAGCAACCGGCGTGGGGCTACATCTCTGCGGTGGATCTGAAAACCAACGAAGTGGTGTGGAAAAAACGTATCGGGACCGTGCGCGACAGCTCACCGCTTCCGCTGCCGTTCAAAATGGGGATGCCAATGCTGGGCGGCCCAATCTCTACAGCGGGCAACATCCTGTTCATTGGCGCGACCGCAGACAATTACCTGCGCGCGTATAACATGAGCAACGGTGAAAAACTGTGGGAAGCGCGTCTGCCAGCCGGTGGCCAGGCAACGCCGATGACTTATGAAGTAAACGGTAAACAGTACGTTGTGATTTCCGCGGGCGGCCACGGCTCCTTCGGTACAACCATGGGCGATTACATTGTCGCTTACGCTTTACCGGACGACGCTAAGTAAACCTTCATTGCCCTCTCCTGCGAGAGGGGAATGAATCGAAAATGCCCTCGCCTTATGGTGCGGGCATTTTTTTACGCCACGGTAAATCCAAGCATCATGCCGGTATCTTCGTGCTCAAGCAGATGACAGTGCGCCATATAGGCATGCTCTTTGGAAGCTGCGTTATTGAAACGCACCAACACCTCGCTGCGCCCGCCTTCAACATGTACGGTATCTTTCCAGCCCTGACGGTGTGCCGCGACCGGCTGGCCGTTTTCGCTCAGAATGCGGAACTGCGTGCCGTGAATGTGAAACGGATGCAGCATCATGTCGCCTTCGCCTGAGATCGTCCATTTCTCATATTTTCCCTTAACGGCTGCAAAAGCGGGCGCATTCATATCGAAAGCCTTGCCGTTTATCTTGTTGGCGTTGTGGAAGTCGAATCCGTGACCTCCCTGACCATGCCCCATCGCGCCGTGATTCATTCCGCCCATGTTGCCATGCCCGGCCATGCTCATGCCCGCCATGGCCTGCTCGCCGTATTTGTCCGCCAGCGCCTGCATGCCCATCATATCGAGCATCGGGTCCATCATTAGCTGCAACCAGCGCTCGGTCAGCCCTTCCAGAGGAGGTAATGGAGGCATTTCAACCAGCTTATCCGGTAGCGTTCCGGAAGCGGCGATACGCAGCGGCTGAATGCGTGTGACCGGCACCGGTTTATCAAACGGGGCGACGGTCATACCCATTTGTTTGACGGGCAGCGTGACGATATCAAAGGGTTTACCGTCCCGGGTATCCACCAGCACTTCAAAACGCTCGCCCATTAGCATCGGCAGTTCGGTAACTTTCACCGGCTCGGCCAGCAGGCCGCCGTCGCTGGCAATCACATACAAAGGACGATTGTCGCTGGCGGCGATGTTTAAGGTTCGGGCGTTACAGCCGTTCAGTAAACGCAGACGCAGCCAGCCGCGTGGATTAGCATGCTGCGGGTAGCGCGCGCCGTTGCACAACAGCGTGTCACCAAACCAGCCCACCGCGGCGCTCATTACATCCAGCTTGTAATCAATCTGGCCATCGGCGGAAAAACGTTTGTCCTGAATAATCAGCGGAACATCGTCGATGCCCCACTGCTTTGGCAACATTAGCTGACGGCTTTCGGTATCTTCAATCAACACCAGACCCGCAAGCCCCATCGCGACCTGATGTCCGGTTTTACCGTGCTGATGAGGATGGAACCAGCAGGTCGCCGCGCGTTGCTGCGGGGTGAAAGTTACGCTGCGCTTCTCCCCTGCAGCGATCACGCCCTGCGGGCCGCCGTCAACCTCGCCCGGGACTTCCAGGCCATGCCAGTGCACCGTAGTTTCTTCAGCCAGGCTATTATAAATATCTACGGTAACAGCTTCGCCCTGGGTCAGTTGCAAGGCTGGGCCAAGCAGATTGCCGTTGTATCCCCAGGTGGCGGTAGATTTTGCGCCAAAGGCGGTCTTGCCGGACTGGACGGTTAAGCGAATGCTATTTTTAGCATCCGGGGCGAGTAAATCAGGGACAGGTAAAACGGGGCGATCCGCCGCCAGTGCCGCACGGCTCCAGAGCGGCAATGCGCTAAACGCGCCAACAGCGGCGGAATATTTCAGGAAATCACGACGATGCATATTCAATTCCTTTAAGTCAGCAGGCGTGCCTGTGAGCATAAACCTTTCCCTAACGGGAAGGTCAAGTTTGCGGCAGATAATAAATCTCGTCGTGGTCCAATTAACTGTGATAACGTTTCGCATCTGATAAAAAGTGGTAGACGTGATGAAGATGGGAGTTAGGGCGTTAATGTTGGGTGTTTTGCTGGCCTTTTCCTCCAGCAGTCAAGCGCTTAGCGAATCCGAAGCAGAAGATATGGCCGATCTGACTGCGGTGTTTGTGTTTTTGAAAAATGATTGCGGCTACCAAAACCTCCCTAACGGACAGATTCGTCGCGCGCTGGTCTTTTTTGCTCAGCAAAACCAGTGGGATTTAAGCAACTACGATAGCTTCAACATGAAGGCATTGGGTGAGGACAGCTACCGCGATCTGAGCGGCATCGCCATCCCGACGGCAAATAAGTGTAAATCGTTGGCCCGTGACTCTTTAAGCCTGCTCGCCTACGTTAAGTAACCCGCCTTCCCCAAACCTCTGTTGAAACAATAGCCGTGCACAGACGGCTATTGTTGGCTATTATGTTGCGCCTATTTTTCAAGGGTGTTAACGAAGAGGTATAAGCCTATGACCGATAAAAAAGTGTGGCGCGAAACGCTGCATGAAAATTTTGGCCAGTACTTTACCATCGACAATGTGCTGTATCACGAGAAGACGGAACACCAGGATCTGGTTATCTTCGAAAACGCCGCTTTCGGGCGCGTGATGGCGTTAGATGGCGTAGTGCAAACCACCGAACGCGATGAATTTATTTATCATGAAATGATGACCCACGTTCCTCTGCTGGCGCATGGCCAGGCGAAACACGTGCTGATTATCGGCGGTGGCGATGGCGCGATGCTGCGTGAAGTCACACGTCACAAAAGCGTCGAAAGCATCACCATGGTGGAAATCGATGCGGGCGTCGTGTCGTTTTGTCGTCAGTACCTGCCGAACCACAATGCCGGCAGCTACGACGATCCGCGTTTTAATCTGGTGATTGACGACGGCGTCAACTTTGTTAACCAGACAGCGCAAACGTTTGACGTGATTATTTCCGACTGTACCGACCCAATCGGGCCGGGCGAAAGTCTGTTTACCTCCGCGTTTTACGAAGGCTGCAAACGCTGCCTGAATCCCGGCGGGATTTTTGTGGCGCAAAACGGCGTTTGCTTCCTGCAGCAGGATGAAGCCATCGACAGCCACCGCAAGCTGAGCCACTACTTTGCCGATGTGAGCTTTTACCAGGCGGCGATACCTACCTATTTCGGCGGCATCATGACCTTTGCGTGGGCGACGGATAATCCCGCGCTGCGCCACCTCAGTCCTGAGACCATCCAGGCTCGTTTCCACAAAGCCGGTATTAGCTGCCGCTATTACAACCCGGCAATCCACACGGCGGCGTTCGCTTTGCCGCAGTATTTGCAAGATGCGCTGGCCAGCCAGTCATCCTAAGGAGGTGATAAAAATTGAAAAAGCTGAAACTACACGGCTTTAACAACCTGACGAAAAGCCTGAGTTTTTGTATCTACGATATTTGCTATGCCAAAACCGCCGACGAGCGTGATGGTTATATTGCGTATATTGATGAGCTGTATAACGCGAACCGTCTGACGGAGATCCTCAGCGAGACCTGCTCCATTATTGGCGCGAATATTTTGAATATCGCCCGCCAGGACTACGAACCGCAGGGTGCGAGCGTGACTATTCTGGTCAGCGAAGAGCCTGTCGATCCGCAAAGCATCGACACTTCTGAACATCCAGGCCCGCTGCCGGACGCTATTGTCGCCCACCTTGATAAAAGCCATATTTGCGTACACACCTATCCGGAAAGCCACCCGGAGGGCGGACTGTGTACTTTCAGGGCCGACATAGAAGTATCAACCTGCGGCGTTATCTCACCGCTAAAAGCGCTGAATTACCTCATCCACCAACTGGAATCCGATATTGTCACCGTTGATTATCGCGTGCGCGGCTTTACCCGCGACGTGCACGGTATGAAACACTTTATCGACCATGAAATTAATTCGATTCAGAACTTTATGTCTGACGATATGAAAGCGCTGTATGACATGGTGGACGTCAACGTTTATCAGGAGAACATCTTCCATACCAAGATGTTACTTAAAGAGTTCGATCTTAAGCATTACATGTTCCACACCCGCCCGGAAGATTTGAGCGAAGAGGAACGCAGAACGATTACGGATTTGCTCTGGAAAGAGATGCGCGAGATTTATTACGGACGCAATATCCCACACATCTGATGCGATTGTGGCGGGTAGCGCTTTGCGCGCCCGCCCTACAAATAACCGCTAGCGGTGGTTCACAAACTCCCGGTAAGCATTTACCACCTGCAGAAAATCTTCCACGCCGCAAAATGACAGGCTTTCTTCGTCGTAGTAGCTCATTCCTTCTTCTATCTCATCACCGGAAATTTCCAGTTGATTGGCGCGGATAATCACCTCTTCACCGTCGAGCCAGAGAGTATATTCGTGCCCGGTGCGTTGCCACTGACGCTCGCTGCCCTTTACCGAGTGCGCCGCCTGCTCAACTTCATCGAGCAAGGCCAGATTATCTTTTACTTCTTCGTTAAACCAATGGCCCACGACTTCGTGCCCCATCGACATACGCACCAATACCCGTCCGGTGACATCGCGCAAAAATTCATATTCCATGGTGTTTTCCTCAGCACTGCGAGGGAAAACCAGCCCCCCTTCGCGTATAAAGTAATTATCGCAGCAAAGTGGGTTAAAAACAGCGTGGCGGAACACCTCAGGCAAATAAAAAGGGAGACCGAAGCCTCCCTTATCGCAGACTGCAGATAAATTACACTGCGGTCTGGAAAATAACGCCGTCGGCTTTTTCGGTGTACTGAGAAAGCTGATCAAAGTTCAGATAACGGTAGGTATCTACCGCGGTCTTATCAACCTGCGTCATAAAGGTCTGGTATTCGTCCGGCGTTGGCAGTTTGCCCAACAGCGAAGCTACGGCGGCAAGTTCCGCAGAAGCCAGGAAGACGTTAGCTCCGGTCCCCAGGCGGTTCGGGAAGTTACGGGTGGACGTTGAAACTACCGTCGCGCCGTCAGCTACACGCGCCTGGTTACCCATACACAGTGAACAGCCCGGAATTTCAATACGCGCTCCGCTCTTACCAAAGACGCTGTAATAGCCTTCTTCGGTGAGCTGTGCGGCATCCATTCGCGTTGGCGGCGCAACCCACAGGCGAGTCGGCAACTGGCCCTGGTGGCTATCCAGCAGCTTACCGGCGGCACGGAAGTGACCAATGTTGGTCATGCAGGAGCCGATAAACACTTCATCGATTTTCTCGCCCTGAACATCAGACAGCAGACGCGCATCGTCCGGATCGTTTGGCGCGCAAAGAATTGGCTCTTTGATATCGTTCAGATCGATGTCAATCACGGCCGCATATTCTGCGTCAGCATCAGCTTCCAGCAGTTGCGGATCGGCCAGCCATTTCTCCATGCCCTGGATACGGCGCTCAAGTGTACGACGATCGCCATAGCCTTCAGCAATCATCCACTTCAGCAGCACGATGTTGGAGTTCAGGTACTCTTCGATCGGCTCGCGATCCAGCTTGATGGTACAGCCTGCCGCAGAGCGTTCTGCGGACGCATCGGTCAGCTCAAACGCCTGCTCAACTTTCAGCGTCGGCAGACCTTCGATTTCCAGGATGCGGCCAGAGAAGATGTTTTTCTTCCCTTTCTTCTCAACGGTCAGCAAGCCTTGTTTGATGGCATACAGAGGAATGGCATGAACCAAATCGCGCAGAGTGATGCCCGGCTGCATTTTACCCTTGAAGCGCACCAGCACTGATTCAGGCATATCCAGCGGCATTACACCGGTTGCCGCCGCAAAAGCGACCAGACCGGAACCCGCCGGGAAGGAAATGCCGATGGGGAAACGAGTATGGGAGTCACCACCCGTACCTACGGTGTCCGGCAGCAGCATACGGTTCAGCCAGGAGTGAATAACGCCGTCGCCCGGACGCAGCGATACGCCGCCACGGTTCATGATGAAGTCCGGCAGCGTGTGGTGAGTGGTGACATCCACAGGCTTAGGATAAGCCGCCGTATGGCAGAAGGACTGCATCACCAGATCCGCGGAGAAGCCCAGGCATGCCAGGTCTTTCAGTTCATCGCGAGTCATTGGACCGGTAGTATCCTGAGAACCGACGGAAGTCATTTTGGGTTCGCAGTACTGGTTCGGGCGAATACCCTCAACGCCACAGGCACGGCCAACCATTTTCTGTGCCAGCGAGAAGCCACGGGTGCTTTCAGCCACATCTTTCGCCTGAACGAAGACTTCGCTGTGCGGCAGATTCAGGGCTTCACGCGCTTTGGTCGTCAGGCCACGACCGATGATCAGCGGAATACGGCCGCCGGCACGAACTTCGTCCAGCAGCACGTCAGTTTTCAGCTCGAAGCTTGCAATCAGCTCGTTAGTTTCGTGTTTACGCACTTCGCCTTTATACGGATAAATGTCGATAACATCGCCCATATTCAGGTTGTTCACGTCCACTTCGATTGGCAGCGCACCAGCATCTTCCATAGTGTTAAAGAAGATTGGCGCAATTTTACCGCCGAGCACCACACCGCCGCCGCGCTTATTCGGCACGTTAGGAATGTCGTCACCCATGAACCACAGCACGGAGTTAGTCGCGGATTTACGGGACGAACCGGTACCTACGACGTCACCGACGTAAGCCAGTGGGAAACCTTTTTTGTTCAGGGCTTCGATTTGTTTGATTGGGCCAACGCTTCCAGGCAGGTCCGGCTCAATGCCTTCGCGGGCGTTTTTCAGCATCGCCAGGGCGTGCAGAGGGATATCCGGGCGCGACCAGG
This sequence comes from Dryocola boscaweniae, assembly GCF_025215095.1. GTDB lineage: Bacteria > Pseudomonadota > Gammaproteobacteria > Enterobacterales > Enterobacteriaceae > Dryocola > Dryocola boscaweniae. The sequence continues at coordinate 80,825 of NZ_JALHAP010000070.1, forward strand.
CGTCCGGTGCTGGCGACAGGTCATCGGTGTTGGTTTCGCCGGTCACTTTAAAGACGGTAACGGTGATTTTTTCGGCCAATTTCGGACGAGACAGGAACCACTCGGCGTCGGCCCAGGATTTCAGAACCTTTTGCGCATGGATGTTGCCCGCTTTCGCTTTCTCTTCCACATCATAGAAGTTATCGAACATCAGCAGCGTATGGGACAGCGCTTTAGCAGCGATAGCGGCCAGCGTTTCGTTATCCAGCGCGTCAATCAGCGGATGAATATTATAGCCGCCCTGCATGGTGCCAAGCAGCTCAACCGCTTTTTCAGGGGAGATTAATGGGGAGATAGCGTCGCCTTTGGCGAGCGCTGCAAGAAAACCGGCTTTAACGTAGGCGGCTTCATCAACGCCTGGCGGAACACGATTGGTAATCAGATCTAACAGGAATTCTTCTTCGCCAGCAGGCGGATTCTTCAGCAGCTCAACCAGTGCGGCCATTTGGGTTGCATCTAATGGTTTTGCAACAATCCCCTCGGCGGCACGTTCAGCTACGTGCTTACGGTATTCTTCTAGCACGACGGTTCTCCTCGCTCTCATTGTCATATGGCGCCACCAGGCTAATCTCTTCACGCTCCTGTGAGACAGCAGTTTGTAGGGTAAATGCCCGATACCGCGTCGGGCAGCATAGCAGGATTTCCGGGGGGTGTTAATCCGTTTACAAAAAAGCAACATTATATTTTTGCTGAATCGTTAAAGGCGAAAGATTACTTTTCGATATGTCCTTTGAGAGCAAAAAAACCGCCTTTCGGCGGCGATTTGTTTTGCGCAAGCTTGTCCGACCTACAAAAAAACAAAAAACGGCCCCGCAGGGCCGTTTCGTCAAACTCGGAAAGTTACTTTTTCTTCGCTTTCGCGTTTGGCAGGTCGGTGATGCTGCCTTCGAAGATTTCTGCCGCCAGCCCCACAGATTCATGCAGAGTCGGGTGCGCGTGGATGGTGAGCGCGATATCTTCAGCGTCACAACCCATTTCGATAGCCAGACCGATTTCGCCCAGCAGCTCGCCGCCGTTGGTGCCGACAATCGCGCCGCCGATAACACGGTGAGTTTCTTTGTCGAAAATCAGTTTGGTCATACCGTCCGCGCAGTCGGAAGCGATAGCACGGCCAGAAGCAGCCCACGGGAAGGTGGCGGTTTCATAGCTGATGCCTTTTTCTTTCGCTTCTTTCTCGGTCAGACCAACCCATGCAACTTCTGGTTCGGTATAAGCGATGGATGGGATAACTTTCGGATCGAAGTAGTGCTTCATGCCGGCGATAACTTCCGCGGCAACGTGGCCTTCGTGGACACCTTTGTGAGCCAGCATCGGCTGACCAACGATGTCGCCGATAGCGTAGATGTGCGGCACATTGGTGCGCATCTGCTTATCGGTACGGATAAAGCCACGGTCATCAACTTCAACGCCCGCCGCGCCCGCATCCAGCAGTTTACCGTTAGGTACGCGGCCGATAGCCACCAGCACCGCGTCATAACGCTGTGGTTCTGCCGGCGCTTTTTTACCTTCCATCGTGACGTAGATGCCGTCTTCTTTGGCTTCAACAGCGGTCACTTTGGTTTCCAGCATCAGGTTGAACTGTTTGCTGATGCGCTTGGTGAAGACTTTCACCACGTCTTTGTCAGCGGCCGGGATAACCTGGTCGAACATTTCAACCACGTCAATCTCTGAACCCAGCGCATGGTACACGGTGCCCATTTCCAGACCGATAATACCGCCGCCCATAACCAGCATACGTTTTGGTACGGATTTCAGCTCCAGCGCGTCGGTGGAATCCCATACGCGTGGGTCTTCGTGCGGAATGAACGGCAACTGAATCGGACGGGAACCCGCCGCGATAATAGCGTTATCAAAGTTGATGGTAGTCGGGCCATTTTCGCCTTCAACAACCAGGGTGTTAGCGCCGGTAAATTTACCCAGACCGTTAACAACTTTGACTTTACGACCTTTCGCCATACCGGACAGGCCACCAGTCAACTGGTTGATAACCTTTTCTTTCCAGGTACGGATTTTGTCGATGTCGGTTTTCGGTTCGCCGAAAACGATGCCGTGCTCAGCCAAAGCTTTTGCTTCTTCGATAACTTTAGCAACGTGCAGCAGGGCTTTAGAAGGGATACAGCCAACGTTCAGGCAGACACCACCGAGGGTGCTGTAACGCTCAACAATTACGGTCTCCAGACCTAAATCAGCGCAACGGAAGGCAGCAGAGTAACCTGCCGGGCCTGCCCCAAGTACCACGACCTGAGTTTTGATTTCAGTACTCATCATGACCTCTTAATTTATTTCCGGCGGGTCTGACGTCATTTTTATGTCTTAACGCCCATCATCCACCGGGACGTTCTATCCGCCCGCAGTTTACAAAATTGTTAACAAATTTGAAACAACAAACGGCAAACGATTTATGTTATGCAGCCGCTAATCTCAAACAGCATCATGAGATTATCAGAAAAAAGCCGGCCGACCGGCCGGCTTTTTCGATTACATCACCAGACGGCGAATATCAGCCAGCATGTTGTTGATGATGGTGATGAAGCGAGCACCGTCAGCACCGTCAATCACGCGGTGGTCGAAGGAGAGCGACATTGGCATCATCAGGCGCGGCGTGAACTCTTTACCGTTCCAGACAGGTTCCATCGCAGACTTGGAAACGCCCAGGATAGCCACTTCAGGCGCGTTAACGATTGGCGCGAAGTGAGTCGTCCCGATACCGCCCAGGCTTGAGATGGTGAAGCAACCGCCCTGCATTTCGCCTGCGGTCAGCTTGCCGTCACGCGCTTTTTTGGAGATAGCCATCAGCTCGCGGGACAGTTCAGTGATGCTCTTCTTGTTCACATCCTTGAACACCGGAACGACCAGGCCGTTTGGCGTATCTACCGCAACACCGATATTGATGTATTTTTTCAGCGTCAGCTTCTGGCCGTCTTCGGACAGGGAGCTGTTGAAACGCGGCATCTGCTCGAGCGCTGCCGCAACGGCTTTCATGATGAACACCACTGGGGTGAACTTCACGTCCAGCTTGCGTTTAGCGGCTTCTTCGTTCTGCTGTTTGCGGAACGCTTCCAGATCGGTGATATCGGTTTTGTCGAAGTGCGTAACGTGCGGGATCATCACCCAGTTACGGCTCAGGTTGGCACCAGAGATTTTCTGAATGCGGCCCAGTTCAACTTCTTCGATTTCGCCGAACTTGCTGAAATCAACTTTCGGCCATGGCAGCATGCCCGGCAGACCGCCGCCCGCACTTGCAGTTGGAGCAGTTTCAGCACGCTTAACAGCGTCTTTCACATAAGCCTGAACGTCTTCGCGCAGGATACGGCCTTTACGGCCTGTTCCTTTTACTTTCGCCAGGTTCACACCGAACTCGCGCGCCAGGCGGCGAATCAGCGGAGTTGCATGGACGTATGCGTCGTTTTCAGCGAACTCAGTTTTGCCGGAAGCCGCAGCTGGCGCGCTTGCTGGTTTTTCAGCTTTCGCCGCAGGAGCCGGGGCCGCTGCTTCTTGCTTAGCTGCCGCCGGAGCAGGCGCTGCGCCTTCAACTTCGAAGACCATAATCAGAGAGCCGGTAGAGACTTTATCGCCGGTGCTGATTTTGATTTCTTTCACGGTGCCTGCGAACGGCGCCGGAACTTCCATAGAAGCTTTGTCGCCCTCAACGGTGATCAGCGACTGCTCAGCGGCAACTTTATCGCCGACTTTCACCATCACTTCCGTGACTTCTACTTCGTCACCGCCGATATCCGGCACGTTCACTTCTTTAGAGCCGGATGCAGCCGGTGCAGCAGCGGCTGGAGCGGCTTCAGCTTTAGTTTCAGAAGCAGCCGGCGCAGCACCCGCAACTTCGAAGACCATAATCAGAGAGCCGGTAGACACTTTGTCGCCGGTGCTGATTTTGATTTCTTTTACAACACCTGCGAACGGCGCAGGGACTTCCATAGAAGCTTTGTCACCTTCAACGGTGATCAGAGACTGCTCTGCTTCGACTTTGTCGCCCACTTTAACCATGATCTCGGTAACTTCAACTTCGTCACCGCCGATGTCCGGCACGTTCACTTCTTTCGCGCTCGCGGCGGCTGGAGCCGCGGCAGGTGCTGCTTCTTTCTTCTCTTCTGCCTGAGCAGGCGCAGCGGCGGCTGCACCTTCGGCGGAATCGAAAATCATAATCAGTTTGCCGGTCTCAGTTTTGTCGCCAACGGAGACTTTGATCTCTTTAACAACGCCAGCCTGAGGAGACGGAACTTCCATAGAGGCCTTGTCGCCTTCTACGGTGATCAGCGACTGTTCAGCTTCAACTTTGTCGCCCACTTTGACCAGGATCTCGGTGATTTCAACTTCATCAGCCCCGATGTCCGGTACATTGATTTCGATAGCCATTATTCTTTTACCTCTTACGCCAGACGCGGGTTGACTTTATCTGCATCGATATTGAATTTAGCGATGGCTTCAGCCACCACTTTCTTATCGATTTCACCACGTTTAGCCAGTTCGCCCAGCGCGGCCACTACCACATAGGAAGAGTCAACTTCGAAATGGTGACGCAGGTTTTCGCGGCTGTCTGAACGACCGAAGCCATCAGTACCCAGTACGCGGTAGTCGCTTGCCGGGATGAAGTTACGGATCTGCTCAGCGAACAGTTTCATATAATCAGTAGATGCCACAGCAGGTGCATCGCTCAGAACCTGAGCAACGTAAGGCACACGCGGTTCTTCAGTTGGGTGCAGCATGTTCCAGCGCTCACAGTCCTGGCCGTCACGAGCCAGCTCGGTGAAGGAAGTTACGCTGAATACGTCAGAGCCCACGCCATAGTCTTTCGCCAGGATCTGAGCCGCTTCACGCACGTGACGCAGGATAGAACCGGAGCCCATCAACTGAACTTTACCTTTGCTGCCTTCTACGGTTTCCAGCTTGTAGATACCTTTACGGATACCTTCTTCCGCACCCTGCGGCATCGCAGGCATGTGGTAGTTTTCGTTCAGCGTGGTGATGTAGTAGTAAATGTTCTCTTGCGCTTCACCGTACATACGCACCAGACCATCATGCATGATGACAGCCACTTCGTAAGCGTAAGCCGGGTCGTAAGAGATACAGTTAGGGATAGTCAGAGACTGAATATGGCTGTGGCCATCTTCGTGCTGCAAACCTTCGCCGTTCAGCGTAGTACGGCCGGAAGTCCCGCCTACCAGGAAGCCGCGTGCCTGCTGGTCACCTGCAGCCCAGCACAGATCGCCGATACGCTGGAAACCGAACATGGAATAGTAGATGTAGAACGGGATCATCGGCAGATTGTTGGTGCTATAAGAGGTAGCAGCCGCCAGCCATGATGAACCTGCGCCCAGTTCGTTGATGCCTTCCTGCAGGATCTGACCTTTCTCGTCTTCTTTGTAGTAAGCAACCTGCTCACGGTCCTGCGGGGTGTACTGCTGGCCGTTCGGGCTGTAAATACCAATCTGACGGAACAGACCTTCCATACCGAAGGTACGCGCTTCATCAGCGATGATTGGAACCAGACGGTCTTTAATAGACGGGTTCTTCAGCATCACGTTCAGAGCACGAACGAAAGCGATAGTAGTGGAGATTTCTTTGTTCTGCTCTTCGAGCAACTGGCTGAAATCTTCAAGCTTAGGCAGCTCAAGTTTCTCAGTAAACTTAGGCAGACGAGAAGGCAGGTAGCCGTTCAGCTTCTGACGCTGACCGTGCAGGTAGTTATACTCTTCGCTGCCTTCTTCGAACTTAACGTACGGCAGTTTTTCGAGGTCTGCATCAGCAACAGGCACGTTGAAACGGTCACGGACATAGCGCACGCCGTCCATGTTCATTTTCTTAACCTGGTGGGCGATGTTTTTACCTTCGGCGGTGTCACCCATGCCATAGCCTTTAACGGTATGAGCGAGGATTACGGTTGCTTTGCCTTTGGTTTCCTGCGCTTTTTTCAGTGCAGCGTAAACTTTCTTCGGATCGTGACCACCGCGGTTCAGGGCCCAAATCTGATCGTCAGACCAGTCGGCAACCAGGGCAGCAGTTTCCGGGTATTTACCGAAGAAGTGCTCACGCACGTATGCGCCGTTTTTGGATTTGAAGGTCTGATAGTCGCCGTCAACGGTTTCGTTCATCAACTGAATCAGTTTACCGCTGGTGTCTTTACGCAGCAGTTCATCCCAACGGGAACCCCACATCACTTTGATAACGTTCCAGCCAGCACCCGCGAAGATGCCTTCCAGTTCGTTAACGATTTTGCCGTTACCGGTTACCGGGCCATCCAGACGCTGCAGGTTGCAGTTGATGATGAAGCACAGGTTATCGAGTTTTTCACGGGTAGCGATGGTGATTGCGCCTTTAGATTCTGGCTCATCCATCTCGCCGTCGCCCAGGAACGCGTAAACGCGCTGAGCGGAGGTGTCTTTCAGACCACGGTGTTCCAGGTATTTCTGGAATTTAGCCTGATAAATCGCACCGATCGGACCCAGACCCATAGATACGGTTGGGAACTGCCAGAATTCAGGCATCAATTTCGGGTGCGGATAAGAAGAAAGTCCGTTGCCGTGAACTTCCTGACGGAAGTTATTCATCTGCTCTTCGGTCAGACGGCCTTCCAGGAAAGCACGCGCGTACACGCCAGGAGAGATGTGGCCCTGGAAGTAAACCAGATCGCCGCCATCTTTTTCAGTGCGAGCACGGAAGAAGTGGTTGAAGCACACATCATAAACGGTTGCAGAAGACTGGAAAGACGCCATGTGGCCGCCCAGCTCGAGGTCTTTTTTAGACGCACGCAGCACGGTCATGATGGCATTCCAGCGGATAGCAGAACGAATGCGGCGCTCCAGCTCCAGATTGCCCGGGTATTCCGGCTCATCTTCAACGGCAATAGTGTTTACGTAGTTGCCTGCACCTGTGCCAGCCGCCACTTTAACGCCGCCTTTGCGGGCTTCGGACAAGAGCTGGTCGATGAGATACTGAGCACGCTCAACACCTTCTTCACGGATGACCGATTCGATCGCCTGTTGCCAGTCGCGAGTTTCGATCGGATCCACGTCATTTGGGAAACGTTCTGACATGGGTGGTATTCCTTATCTGTGTCTAATACGTTGATTATCTGGAACCTGTCCCATTGTGCTTTCCTTGAAAAAACACAATAAGACAGGTTCTGCGTTTAGTTGCCGCGCTCTAAATTTGGCGCTTGCGAGCCCGAAATCTGGCTCTATTCCTTTCGTTGCTGTAAGCGCCGCAGAGAACGTTCACGACGGCTCTGTTCGCGACTGCGATCCAGCAATATTTCCTCAATAAATGCCAGGTGACGATGCGACGCTTCACGCGCCTGCTCCGGCTGGCGAGCCATAATCGCCGCAAAAATGCTGGCGCGATGGCTGCTCACTTGCGCCAGCATTTCGCGACGCGCGTAGAGCAATTCAAAATTCTGACGAACGTTTTGTTCGAGCATTGGTGACATGCAGCGCAACAAGTGTAGTAGCACAACGTTATGTGCGGCTTCAGTCACTGCAATTTGATACTGCATAACGGCATCGGATTCGGCATCCAGATCGCCGGACTCCTGTGCCCGCTCGATGGCAACATGGCAATCGCCAATGCGTTTGAGATCTTCGTCAGTACCGCGCAAGGCGGCGTAATAGGCGGCGATCCCTTCCAGTGCATGGCGGGTTTCAAGCAGGTCAAACTGGGATTCAGGATGGTCAGACAGCAGTTCTACAAGCGGGTCGCTCAAGCTCTGCCAGAGGCTGTTTTGGACAAAAGTGCCACCGCCCTGTCGACGAAGCAGTAATCCTTTCGCTTCGAGACGCTGTATGGCCTCGCGCAGGGAAGGACGAGAAACGTCAAACTGACGCGCCAGTTCGCGTTCGGGTGGGAGTTTTTCGCCGGGACGCAAAGTTCCCTCAAGGATAAGAAACTCCAACTGCTGCTCAATCACATCGGATAATTTAGGTTGGCGAATTTTGCTGTAGGCCATTCTTCCCTTTCTCTGCCATTAGCCCGGAGTCAATTGGTATGACCAATTTCACATTCGTGACGCTAAAGTAACAAAGTATTCACCTTCTGTCCATATTGGTTTTGATTGAAATCAGTAAAGCGGGCACTTTTTAACAACACTACAGAAACAACGTTTCAAACATGTAACTTTGCACAAATCTTATGTTTACCCTAAAAGTGGTAGTTTTAACTTTTATGAAACGGCCATGCTTGCCATTTCTTGCAATCTGAACCGATTCATCACTTTAAAATATGAATATAAATTCATGAAAGTCGCTTAACGTCGGAAAATAACTTTGCGGCAATAAGCAGGCCTTTATTTACGGTTGGTTTCTTTTTATCCAACTCGTCACGGCAATAAAAGAAAGCAGGTGCAAACACTGGCGCTTATCACTATTCTTGGCGCTGCGGTAGTCCACAACGCAAAATACTGGAATTAATAACCGTAAAAGAAAGACTACACCTTACGGAATCACAAAATTACACACGCCGTTACGAGCGTATAAAAACAACCACAACCACGAGGTTTACGATGGATGGTCAACAGCAAGGCGGCGACACGCTAAAGCGCGGCCTTAAAAACCGCCATATTCAGCTTATCGCGCTGGGTGGAGCTATCGGGACGGGCCTGTTTCTTGGCAGTGCCTCCGTTATCCAGTCCGCGGGCCCGGGAATTATTCTCGGTTATGCTATCGCAGGATTTATCGCGTTCTTAATTATGCGCCAGTTAGGCGAAATGGTCGTTGAAGAGCCCGTTGCCGGTTCATTCAGCCATTTTGCGTATAAATACTGGGGCGGGTTTGCCGGGTTTGCTTCTGGCTGGAATTACTGGGTTCTGTATGTTCTGGTTGCGATGGCTGAGCTGACCGCCGTCGGAAAATACGTTCAGTTCTGGTGGCCGGAGATCCCGACATGGGTTTCCGCAGCCGCTTTCTTTGTGCTTATCAACGCCATTAACCTTACCAACGTCAAAGTGTTCGGCGAAATGGAGTTCTGGTTTGCGATAATTAAAGTTGTCGCCGTTGTGGCAATGATCCTGTTCGGCGGCTGGCTGCTGTTTAGCGATACCGCAGGTCCGCAGGCGACGGTGCGCAACCTATGGGAGCAAGGCGGATTCCTGCCTCACGGCATGACGGGGCTGGTCATGATGATGGCAATCATCATGTTCTCGTTCGGCGGCCTTGAGCTGGTTGGTATTACCGCTGCAGAAGCAGATAACCCAGAGGTCAGCATACCTAAAGCCACCAATCAGGTTATCTACCGCATCCTGATTTTTTATGTGGGCTCCCTGGCGGTGCTGCTCTCGCTGATGCCATGGACTCGCGTTACCGCAGACACCAGCCCGTTCGTGCTTATCTTCCATGAACTGGGTGATTCACTGGTCGCAAACGCCCTGAATATCGTTATTCTGACGGCTGCGCTGTCGGTTTATAACAGTTGCGTATACTGCAACAGCCGCATGCTGTTCGGCCTTGCGCAGCAGGGCAATGCGCCAAAAGCCTTGCTGAAAGTGGACAGACGCGGCGTGCCGGTCACCACAATCCTGGTTTCCGCTATCGCCACCGCGCTGTGCGTATTACTTAACTATATGATGCCGGGTGAAGCTTTTGGCTTGCTGATGGCGCTGGTCGTTTCTGCACTGGTCATCAACTGGGCGATGATTAGCCTGGCGCACATTAAATTCCGTCGTAAGAAAGATCAGCAAGGCGTGAAGACTCGCTTCCCGGCCCTGTTCTATCCGCTGGGTAACTGGATCTGCCTGATCTTTATGGCAGGGATTCTGGTTATCATGGCCATTACGCCGGGTATGGCGATCTCCGTGTGGTTAATTCCAGTTTGGGTGCTGATTCTTGGTCTCGGCTACTGGATTAAAACTCAGCGAAGCGCTAAAGCCATTCATTTGTAGGGCGGATAAACGAAGCGCCATCCGCCGCGAAATATTGAGCCACTTTGGTGGATGATGCTTATCCACCCTGCAAAATGCATATGCACTCTTTATCATTTATTTAAAAGCGCCCCGCTCAGCCGGGGCGCTTTGTTATCTGCCTCACACTTTTCTACCTGTGACACGATTGTCCATCCCTTCAACGATTTCCTGCTGCGCATTTTCGACTCATCAGACCAATAATCTTGTCCATATCAAGTTCTGGAGTGTTGTCGATGGAAAACAATAAATTATCTGTTAAAGAGAAAATCGGCTACGGGATGGGGGACGCAGGTTGCAATATGATCGGCGGCGCCATCATGCTGTTTTTAAATTATTTTTATACCGATGTATTTGGCCTTGCTCCCGCACTGGTGGGCGTACTTCTCCTTTCTGTGCGCGTAATTGACGCCGTAACCGATCCGATAATGGGTGCGATTGCCGACCGTACCACTACCCGCTGGGGGAGATTTCGTCCCTATTTGTTGTGGGTCTGCGTCCCGTATGTCCTGTTTAGCGTGTTGATGTTTACCACGCCCGACTGGAGCTACAATAGCAAGGTTGTCTATGCCTTCGTGACTTATTTCCTGATGTCGCTGACCTATACGGCCATCAATATTCCTTATTGCTCACTTGGCGGCGTGATTACCGCCGACCCACATGAACGTGTCGCCTGCCAGTCCTACCGCTTCTTTATGGTTGGCATCGCGACGCTTATTCTCTCCTCAACGTTGTTACCTATGGCCGACTGGTTTGGCGGAGCAGATAAAGCCAAAGGCTATCAAATGTCGATGGGCGTAATGGCTATTATCGCGTTGTTCATGTTCCTGTTCTGCTTTAGCACGGTAAAAGAACGTATTAAGCCCGCCGTGCCATCAAAACATGCTCTGAAATCCGATCTGAGAGATATCTGGAAAAACGATCAATGGGTGCGTATTTTGCTGCTCACCTTCTGTAACGTTTGCCCAGGGTTTATTCGTATGGCGGCCACAATGTATTACGTCACCTGGGTAATGGAAAAATCCGCATCCTTCGCCAGTATGTTCATCAGCCTCGGGGTGGTGGGTATGATGATCGGTAGCGCGTTGGCCAAACCTCTCACCGACAAATACTGCAAACTTAAGGTATTTTTCTGGACCAACATTGCTCTCACCCTTTTCTCCTGCGGCTTCTATTTCCTCAATCCCCACGCCACCACGCTGATTTTGGTGGCCTACTTTGCGCTTAATATTCTGCATCAGCTTCCTTCCCCGCTTCACTGGTCACTAATGGCCGATGTCGATGACTACGGCGAATGGAAAACGGGCAAACGCATCACCGGCATCAGCTTCTCCGGCAATTTATTCTTCCTGAAGTGCGGCCTGGCAGTGGCCGGAGCGATGGTGGGCTTCCTGCTGTCATGGTACGGTTACGACGCCAGCGCCCAGCAGCAAAGCGCCACTGCCACGCAGGGAATTGTGTTGTTGTTTACCGTCATTCCTGGCATCGGCTACCTGATCACTGCAGGCGTGGTGCGCTTGCTGAAGGTCGATCGCAAAATGATGATACAAATCCAGGCCGATCTGGATAAACGCCGCACCAGTTACCAGGAACTACACGTTTCACAAGATCTGCAAGCCACCGACGCATTAAGGAAAGTGTAATGAATGACTGGCCGAACCCCTTTATCGAGCAGCGCGCCGACCCGTTTATCCTGCTGCATGAAGATGTTTATTACTTTATCGCCTCCGTACCGGAATATGACAGGCTGGAGCTGCGTTGCGCTGTAACGCTCGAAGCGCTGCCGCAAGCTGCGCCAGTAATCGTCTGGCGCAAACCTGAACATGGTCCAATGAGCAAACTCATCTGGGCGCCCGAGCTGCATCATATAAACGGGAAATGGTATATCTACTTCGCGGCAGCCCATACGCAGGCGCTCGATAAGCTCAATATGTTTCAGCATTGCATGTTTGCGCTGGAGTGTGCCGATGCGGATCCCCTGAACGGCAAGTGGGTCGAAAAAGGCCAGATTAAAACGCAGTTCGAATCTTTCTGCCTTGATGCCACGACCTTCTCGCATCAGGGCAAGCAATGGTATTTGTGGGCGCAAAAAGATCCGAACATTCCGGGCAACTCAAATATCTATCTCGCTGAAATGGATACGCCCTGGTCAATCAAAGGTGAGCCGCTCAGGTTAAGCAAACCGGAATTTGAGTGGGAATGCCGCGGTTTTATGGTGAATGAAGGGCCAGCGGTGATAACGCACGGCGAAAAGCTGTTTGTCAGCTATTCAGCAAGCGCCACGGATGAGAACTACTGCATAGGACTGCTGTGGATTAACCTCGCAGCCGATCCAACAAAAGCAGAAAACTGGCACAAATCGCCGCAGCCGGTTTTTACCACCAGCTATGAAAACAAGCAATACGGGCCAGGCCACAACAGTTTTACGCGGACAAAAGATGGTGAGGATGTGCTGGTTTATCACGCACGGAATTACACGGAAATTGAAGGCGATCCGCTTTACGATCCTAATCGCCATACTCGCCTGAAAACAATTGGCTGGGATAACGACGGAATGCCAGTATTTGGCACCCCGCCCGCCGACCATCCTTAACGGCGCACGGCGCCTGGTCTCAGACCAGAGTGCCGTAAATCGTCAGCAACGCCACCACAACAATAATCACCAGCGAAGTTTTCTTCGCCATGGAAACGGCCGCTTTGGGCGTTTTAACTTTATCGAGATGCGGTTCGCGCGCCAGTGAATACTGGGCCAGCCGAGTCAAAACCTGATACTGAGAAGTATGGCGATCTGCAAGCGTTGCAAACCAGGCGGGTAACGCTCTCTCGCCATGCCCCAGCAGGGCATAAGCCACGCCGACCAAACGAACCGGCACCCAGTCGAGCACGTGTAAAATAGCATCGATACCCGAGAGCAAACGCTGATGCGGGGTATGATGGCGAGCAAGCCAGGTCTGCCACGCGCGCAGGAATGCATAACCCGCAAGCGTCACCGGCCCCCACAATCCCCCGACAATGAACCAGAAAATCGGCGCCAGGTAGAAGCGGAAGTTAATCCACAACAGCGCATTTTGTAGCTCTTTAAGATATTCGCGCTCGTCGCAGTCAGGCGGCACGCCGTGGATAAGCGTCAGTTCGCCAGCCATCGCATCGCGCGCGTGAAGATCGTCGTGACTGGCGGCTTGTAAATAAGCGTGATAATGCAGACGAACCTGCCCTGCGCCGATACACAACACGCCAAGCGCAATCCAGAACACCAACAGCGGGATGTTAAAGAAAAGCCCCTGCAAAGCACGTACGCAAAGGAAAACGACCAGCATGCAGAGCGCCGTCATTAAAATCGTACGCAGCATAGAAAAATGTTTCACCCGCTGGAAGATAACCTCCAGGCGGTGATCTAACTGCCAGTGCTCGCCTACCTTAAACAGGCGTTCCCAGAGAGTGACCAGTAAGAGTGTAAAAAGCGTCATGTCATCTCCTTATTCGACATGGATTCCACCGACAGACGAAAACGGCCCCAGTCAAAAGAAGGTCCAGGATCGGTTTTACGCACAGGCGCGATATCGCAATGGCCCGTCATATTATCGGCAATTGAAGGATATTGCTTAATTAACAAGCAGGTAAGCGAGGATAGCTGCTGATATTGCTCGTCAGTGTAGGGCAAGGTATCGGTACCTTCCAGCTCGATGCCGATGGAAAAATCGTTGCAACGCTCTCTTCCCTGATAAACCGAGACGCCCGCATGCCAGGCACGTTTATCAAAAGGAACGTACTGGACAATTTCACCGTCGCGGCGGATCAAACAATGCGCGGAAACTCGCAACCGGGCGATGTCAGCAAAATAGGGATGCGCGTCAGGATCAAGCTTGCCGGTAAATAATGCGTCAATCCAGGGACCGCCAAATTCTCCCGGCGGCAGACTGATATTATGCACCACCAATAAAGAAGGGTTTTCGTCTTCCGGTCGGCAATCGAAATGTGGGGAAGGAACATGCTTCACGCCCACCAGCCAGCCGTCTAAAAGCCGCATGCGTGGTTCTCCTCAATAGTGGTACTCGACGTCGCATCAGAGTAGCATGTTTCGACCTTAACTTAGCCATTTCGGAGTTTTATCATGCCGCCCCGCCGTTATAACCCAGACCGCCGACGTGACGAGCTTCTCGAACGCATCAGCCTTGATATTCCGCAAGCCGTCTCCCTCGCCCTGCGTGAAGACCTCGGTGGTGAAGTCGACCCTGAAAAAGACATTACCGCTCAATTACTACCAGAAAACCATACTTCCCACGCGGTGGTTATTACCCGTGAAGATGGCGTTTTTTGCGGTAAACGCTGGGTTGAAGAGGTCTTTATTCAGCTAGGTGGAGATGTTCAGGTGAAATGGCATGTGGAAGATGGCCAGGCGGTAACCGCAAACCAGCCGCTCTTCGAGCTTGATGGCCCATCGCGCGTGCTGCTAACCGGTGAGCGTACCGCGTTAAATTTCGTGCAGACTCTTTCTGGCGTAGCAAGTGAAGTCCGTACCTATGTCGACCTGCTGGCGGGAACTCATACGCAACTTTTGGATACGCGTAAAACTCTGCCTGGCCTGCGTACGGCGCTGAAATACGCCGTTCTTTGCGGCGGCGGCAGCAACCACCGCTTAGGGTTATCAGATGCGTTTCTGATAAAAGAGAATCACATCATTTCCGCCGGCTCGATTCGCCAGGCGGTAGAAAAAGCTTTCTGGTTACATCCGGATGTGCCGGTAGAAGTAGAAGTTGAATCTCTGGATGAGCTGGAACAGGCGCTGAAAGCCGGTGCGGATATCATCATGCTCGATAACTTCGACGTAGAACAAATGCGCCGGGCCGTTTCGCTAACGGCAGGCAAAGCGCGTCTGGAAGTCTCCGGAAACGTTACGAAAGAAACTATCCGTGCGTTTGCCGAAACCGGCGTTGATTTTATTTCCGTAGGCGCCCTGACTAAGCATGTACGCGCCCTCGATCTCTCCATGCGTTTCCGCTAAATCCTTTTCTTCGGATGGGTCACATGGCCCATCTGTTCGCTATTTTTACGAACCACCTCGCACTCTTGCTGTCCGCTTTTGCAAATATATTAAAAACTCTGGAAAGCATCTTCCTGCCTCTCTTTTTGCTTATCGCAAGCCTTCATTCAGCCTGACAAAGTAACGCCACTTTACTAAGGAGTGGCCTATGAACAAGCATAAGCAAAAAGGATTTACCCTCATCGAACTCATGGTGGTGATTGGCATTATCGCCATTCTGAGCGCAATCGGCATTCCGGCCTACCAAAACTATCTGCGCAAAGCGGCGCTCACCGATATGCTGCAATCTTTTGTGCCCTATCGCACGGCAATTGAACTTTGCGCCATAGACAAGGGCGGGGTAACCGCATGCGACGCAGGAAGCAACAGTATTCCCTCGGCGAAAACGACGCGCTACATCAGCAGCATGAAAGTGGAAAAAGGGGTTGTAACCCTGGCCGGGCAGGAAACACTGAATGGATTAACCGTGACATTAACGCCTGCATGGAAAGACTCGGAAGGGGTTGAAGGCTGGAAACGCAACTGCAATGTCGCAGACGGCGGCTCCCTCAAACAGGCATGCGAAGAAGTCTTCCGCTTTGAGAACGAAGCCTCTGGCGAGACTGCGGGAGAATAACCATGTCCAGCCACCAGCAGCTTCTCGCTTTGTGTAACCAGTATCATGCTGTGCTGCTTGCGGAAGATGAACAGCGTTTACGCATTGCCGTAGCACCCAATCCGCCGGCACAACTATTTGAATCACTACGCTTCATCTGCGACAAACATGTCGAAGTTGAATTCTGGTCCGCTGAGCGCCTGGAAAAGGCCAGGCATCTCCCACCATCTACAGGGACTGAGGAAGTGCACGAAGGCGGCGCTTCAGTCGTGACGCTGCTGAACGAAACGCTGCAAAAAGCAATTCAGTTGCGGGCTTCAGATATCCATTTCGAACCTACGAAGGAAAGTTACAGGATCAGGTTACGTATCGATGGTGTATTGCAATTGCAACCTCTGCTTCCTGCAAGCCTTGCAGCCCCGCTAACAGCGCGTCTAAAAGTATTGGGCAACCTTGATATTGCAGAGCGTCGGCTACCTCAGGACGGGCAAATGGACGTAGATGCAGGGAGCGGGAAAGCCTCATTCAGAATATCTACCCTTCCCGTCCGGTACGGGGAGAAAGTAGTCCTGCGCTTGCTCCAGCAAACTGAACATCCGCTGGAACTGAGCGCTCTGGGGATGTCGGCTAAAGACAGCGCTCTTTTTCAGGCAGCATTGGTTCATCCGCAGGGCATGATCCTGGTTACCGGGCCAACGGGCAGTGGCAAAACGCTTACCTTATACAGCGCGTTAAATGCGCTGAATAAAACGGGGACCAACGTATGCAGCGTGGAAGACCCGGTTGAAATCCCGCTAATGGGCCTGAATCAAACTCAGGTGAATATCAAAGCGGGACTGACATTTCAGAACATCCTGCGCGCACTGTTGCGACAGGATCCCGATGTTGTCATGGTTGGCGAAATCAGAGATAGCGAAACTGCGGAAATTGCCATAAAAGCGGCGCAAACCGGGCATCTGGTGCTCTCTACTCTTCATACCAACTCCACAGTTGAGACAGTTATTCGACTTGAGCAAATGGGTATTGCCCGCTGGCTGCTCGCCTCTGCAATCCAGGTGGTGATAGCCCAGCGCCTGGTTCGCAAACTTTGCTCTCACTGCAAGGCGCTGAAGGCCGGGGAAATCACCTTGCCGCCTCAGCTCTGGTCGAACCCGCTACCGGACTGGCAGCCTGTCGGCTGCGAACGCTGCTACGGTGGCTTTTATGGCCGTACCGCGTTGTTTGAAATTCTCCCGGTTGAAAACACTTTGCGCACGGCTATCGCCAGGGGAGCCCACGCTGCTGATATTGAAGCCCTTGCCCGTGAACAAGGCCTGGTCACACTTTTTGAAAGCGGTTGTCAGGCGGTGTCACAGGGTCTGACTACGCTTGAAGAGGTTTATCGCGTGTTGGGTGTTCCGCATGGCTAACTTTACAGTCTGGGCCTGGAAAGCCATCGACCAACGAGGACAAGTCAGGCAGGGAGCAACGCTGGCCGACAATCGCGCAGCGATAGAGGAACAGCTTTTTGAACAACAGTTGCAGTTGCTTAGCGTGCGCAAGAGCGTCGGTACGCGGCGAGGATGCTGGCATATTCAGCAAAAAATACAGGTGTTCCGCCAACTGGCAACTTTGCTTCAGGCGGGGATCTCGCTTGCAGACGGATTGGCTCTTATGGCAAATCAGCACCCTTACCGGGAGTGGCGCGCACTGCTCCAGCATATTGAACAGCAGGTATCGCAAGGCATACCGTTCTCCGATGCGCTTCGTCAGTGGCCCCGCATCTTCCCGCCGCTATTTATTGCGCTGATTCATATAGGCGAGCTAACGGGAAAGCTTGATGAATGCAGTCGGCGGCTGGCAGACCAGCAGGAGCAGCTCTATCATCTTCATAAAAAGGTGATAAAAGCGCTGCGTTATCCCCTTTTTATCCTGTTTGTTGCTTTCGCCGTCACCGCTGGAATGCTGGGATTTGTGCTGCCCGAATTCGCCGCTATCTATCGATCCTTCAATGCATCCTTGCCGGCAATTACCCTGGCGGTTATGACCGTCTCCAGTTGGGTGACGTCACAAGGCGTTGCCTGGTTGCTGGGGGCTATTATAACGGCAGGCTGCTGGCTCGTTTTACGCCAGCGCAAGCCGTCCTGGAAGGAATACGAACAGAAGTTTTTGCTCAGAATTCCTCTGGCCGCTTCATTATGGCGAGGGCAAATCCTTAGCCAGATATATACCACCTTATCCCTGTCGCAGCAGGCGGGTATTCCATTGCTACAAGGGTTAGTTGCGGTCGAACAAACAATGAGGCCGCTGCTCTGGAAAAAGATACTTACTCAAATTGGCAGTCGAGTAGCTGAGGGCGTCCCCTTCTGGCAAACCATCGACAATACTGGATGCTTTACGCCCCTGTGCTCTCAGTTAATCCGTATTGGCGAAGAATCTGGGGCGCTGGATCTGATGCTGGAAAAGCTTGCCATCTGGCACCACGACCATACGCAAGAACTGGCGGATAATCTGGCCGCAGCGCTTGAGCCCATCATGATGATAGTGATTGGGGTGATTATCGGTACGCTGGTCATTGCCATGTATTTACCGATTTTTCAGTTGGGGGATGCGATGAGCGGAGGATAATGGCGCAGCAGGTGCTGCGCCACAAATAACTTACAGGCTGTTAAAGACGCGGTTTTCCTGCTCCGCTACGCGGATAAAGGTGGTGCGCTTGGTCAGCTCTTTCAAACGAGACGCGCCAACGTAAGTACAGGCAGAACGCAGACCGCCGAGAATATCTCGCGCAGTATTCTCAACCGGGCCGCGCAGCGGCAGCTTAACGGTTTTACCTTCCGCTGCACGGTACTGCGCAACGCCGCCGACGTGGCGAGTCATTGCTGATTCTGAGCTCATGCCGTAGAACAGCATGAATTTCTCGCCATTCTCTTCAACCACGGTACCGCCGCTTTCTTCGTGACCTGCCAGCATACCGCCTAACATGACAAAATCTGCGCCGCCGCCAAAAGCTTTAGCAACATCGCCCGGTACGGTACAACCGCCATCGCTGACAATCTGGCCGCCAAGACCGTGAGCGGCATCGGCACATTCAATCACAGCAGAAAGCTGCGGATAGCCAACGCCGGTTTTCACGCGAGTGGTGCATACGGAGCCAGGACCGATACCTACTTTAACGATATCAGCACCGGATAAAATCAGTTCTTCGCACATCTCGCCCGTCACAACGTTGCCGGCACAGATAGTTTTGCCAGGCCAGGTTTCTCGCGCTTTGCTGACAAACTGAGTGAAGTGTTCGGAATAGCCGTTTGCAACGTCGATACAAATGAAGTTCAGGCCAGGATGCAAAGCCAGAATCTGCTTTGTTTTAGTAAAATCGGCTTCAGAAGTACCGGTAGACACCATCACGTGGCGCAGCACATTTTCAGGAGCAGATTTAACGAATTCGCTCCACTGTTCAACTGAGTAGTGCTTATGAACCGCAGTGAGGATATCAAAAGAGGCCAGCGCCTGCGCCATACCGAAGGTACCGACTGTATCCATGTTCGCCGCGATGATCGGCACGCCAGACCATGCAATACCGGAATGTTTGAAAGTGAACTGGCGCTCAAGTTCTACATCGGAGCGGCTTTTCAGAGTGGAACGTTTCGGGCGGATAAGAACGTCTTTAAAACCTAACTTCAAATCTTCTTCAATACGCATGTTGCGGATTCCTGGTAAATGGCGATGGACGCGGGGACGTTATCGGCGGTACAACTGCCAACTCCAGTGACGCTATCATACGCACTAATAATGGCTCCGCAAGACTGCGAAACCACTCTTTTTTACGCTACAATCGTTTAAATTTATCTGAGAAACGTTGAAATCGGACCAGGGGATTTCTGTTTTCCTTTTTTGCCGTTTTCCTCCTTTGTAATCTCAGGGCAATCAACAAGGTATATTTGTTTTCAAACAATAAGTTAGGGTCTTGAGTTTATGGTTTATACGGTGGCATTGACGGGTGGAATTGGCAGTGGTAAAAGCACCGTCGCCAATAGTTTTTCCCGATTAGGCGTTACTGTCGTCGACGCCGATGTCATCGCCCGTCAGGTTGTTGAACCAGGACAACCTGCTCTCGACGCTATTTCTGCACATTTTGGCGAAGCGATCCTTCTTCCGGATGGTTCTCTCAATCGCCGGATACTACGCGAAAAGATCTTTTTCTCCGCTGCGGAAAAACAGTGGCTGAATAGCCTGTTGCACCCGCTTATTCATCAACGAACCCAGACTGAAATCAGCAATGCTCTTTCACCTTATGTGCTATGGGTGGTTCCGCTATTGGTTGAAAATCAACTGCATCGGAAAGCGAATCGCGTGCTGGTTGTTGATGTCTCGCCAGAAATACAGATCGCACGTACCATTGAGCGAGATAAGGTCAGCCGACAGCATGCGGAGCAGATCCTTGCTGCACAGGCAACCCGCGAAGAACGGTTGGCCGTTGCTGATGATGTAATTAATAACGACGGTTCGCCCGATGGGGTAGCCGTACATGTTGACCGCCTGCACCGCCAGTATCTGGAACTGGCAAGTCAGGCCGCACAACAGGACAAAGAATAATGAGCACTCAGATCCTTTTTGAGCACCCACTGAATGAAAAGATGCGCACCTGGCTGCGTATTGAGTTTCTAATCCAGCAACTGCAATCTTCTTTACCGATAAATGAGAGCGCTGACGCCCTGCATTTTTTCCGCAATATGGGCGACCTGCTGGATGTCTTTGAACGTGGAGAAATCCGCACGGATATTCTTAAAGAGCTTGAGCGCCAACAACGTAAACTGCTGACCTGGTCTGAAGTACCCGGTGTTGATATGCAACGCATTGATTCCCTGCGTAGCCAGCTTAAAGAGCGTGGCAGCGTATTGATGTCCGCACCACGTCTTGGCCAGACGTTGCGTGAAGATCGTTTAATTGCGCTTGTTCGCCAGCGTTTAAGTATCCCCGGCGGCTGCTGTAGTTTTGATCTGCCCACGCTGCATATCTGGCTGCATCTGCCACAGGCGCAACGTGATGAGCAGGTCAGCTTCTGGCTGGCAAGCCTGCAACCGTTGAAACAGTCTCTGGATCTACTGCTTGATATCATTCGTAATTCAGCCCCGTTCCGCAAACAAACCAGTCTGAATGGTTTTTACCAGGATAACGGGGATGATGCCGATTTACTGCGTCTGCAGTTAGACCTGGCCTGGCAGCTTTATCCGCAAATCTCCGGGCATAAAAGTCGGTTTGCGATCCGCTTCCTGCCGCTGGATAGCGAGCGCGGAATTATCCCTGAACGCCTCGATTTCGAACTGGCGTGTTGTTAAGGAGAAAAGATGTCTGAATCTACTGTCGTTAACTGCCCCGGCTGCGGTAAAGCCGTTATCTGGAATGAAACCAGCCCATACCGCCCGTTTTGCAGCAAGCGCTGCCAGCTTATTGATTTAGGCGAATGGGCTGCAGAAGAGAAACGTATTCCAAGCAGCAGCGATCTTTCTGATAGCGATGGCTGGAGTGAAGAACAGCAGCCTTAAGGCTGCTGTAGTTTTTTGATGACTGGCTCGTTGGCCGGCGGGAAGTCATCGGCTTTGAGGTCATGCTGAGCAATCCACTGCCCCGGCTGCCCTTCTTTGCCCCAGGGTTCACCTTTCCATCCTTCCACCAGGAAAAACCATAGCGTAATGTGTCTGTCAGGAAACTGATACGCCAGAGTTTCGAACCCTGAGTAACGCGTCGCGGTAATTCCCGTCTCTTCCTGTAATTCACGTACCAGCGCCTGCTCGGGCGTCTCGCCTGATTCGATTTTCCCGCCGGGAAATTCCAGCTTGTTCGCCATATGCGCATCAGCCGCTCGCCGGGTAATGAATATCTCGCCTTGTGGGTTGCGGATGATCCCGACGGCAATTTGCAGTTGTTTCATTTTTATTCAGATGCTCCGTAAAGAAAAGGCGCAGCAAGCTGCGCCTTTATCAATCACACCGTGCTTAGCTCAGACGGCCGTGGCACTGTTTGAATTTTTTACCAGAACCGCACGGACACGGATCGTTACGGCCTACTTTACGCTCGCCGGTTTCTGCCGCCAAAGCATTTGCCGCCTGAGTTTCGTCATCCACGTGGCTCAGTTGCTGCATTTGAGCCAGACGCTCGGCCTCTTCGCGACGCTGCTGCTCCATTGCTTCAACTTCTTCCGGCATACGCACCTGAACTTTGCTCAGGGTGCTGATTACTTCATATTTCAGTGATTCGAGCATGGCCGCAAACATAGCGAAGGATTCGCGTTTGTACTCCTGCTTCGGATCCTTTTGTGCGTAGCCGCGCAGGTGGATGCCCTGACGCAGGTAGTCCATCGCGGCCAGATGTTCTTTCCACAGGGAGTCGAGAGTTTGCAGCATGACGCCTTTCTCGAAGTGACGCATCATTTCAACGCCAACAACCTCTTCTTTGCGTTGATAAACTTCGATAGCGTTTTGCAAAATACGTTCACGTAATGTCTCTTCATGCAGCTCAGGCTCTTTGTCCAGCCACTCTTTGATTGGCATATCGAGGTCAAAGTCGTTTTTCAGACGATCGACAAGGCCCTGAACATCCCACATTTCTTCCAGCGACTGTGGCGGAATATGTGCGTCGATGGTGGTTTTGAACACATCTTCGCGAATGCTGTTGATGGTTTCGCTTACGTCGCTCACGTCCAGCAGCTCATTACGCTGGCTGTAGATTGCACGACGCTGATCGTTGGCAACGTCGTCATATTCCAGCAGTTGCTTACGAATATCGAAGTTGCGGCTTTCAACTTTACGCTGTGCGTTGGCAATCGCTTTGGTTACCCAAGGGTGCTCAATCGCCTCACCTGGTTTCATACCCAGTTTGCGCATCATGTTAGAAACGCGGTCTGAAGCGAAAATACGCATCAGGGCATCTTCCATAGACAGATAAAAGCGCGAAGAACCGGCATCGCCCTGGCGACCAGAACGGCCACGTAGCTGGTTATCGATACGACGCGATTCGTGACGCTCGGTGCCAATAATGTGTAAACCACCGGACGCCAGCACGGCTTCGTGACGAATCTGCCAGTCAGCTTTGATTTGTGCAATCTGTTCAGGCGTTGGGTCGACAAGCTCGGCCACTTCCGCCTGCCAGCTACCGCCCAGCACGATATCCGTACCACGACCTGCCATGTTGGTCGCGATGGTTACCGCAGCAGGATAACCCGCCTGCGCAACGATACCCGCTTCGTTAGCGTGGAATTTGGCGTTCAGAACGTTGTGCTTAATGCCCGCTTTGGTCAGTTCAGCAGAAACAACTTCGGATTTCTCGATAGAAATGGTCCCTACGAGCACCGGCTGGCCGTTCGCAGTACGCTCTTTAATATCTTCGATAATGGCGCCGATTTTGTCCATTTCGGTCATATAGACCAGATCCGGCATATCTTTACGGATCATTGGACGGTTGGTTGGCACCACGATGGTATCGAGTTTGTAGATGGAGCTGAATTCGAAGGCTTCGGTATCAGCAGTGCCGGTCATACCGGCCAGTTTTTCGTACAGGCGGAAATAGTTCTGGAAGGTAATGGAAGCCAGCGTCTGGTTCTCGTTCTGAATATCCACGCCTTCTTTTGCTTCTACAGCCTGGTGCAGGCCATCGGACCAGCGACGCCCCTGCATGGTACGGCCAGTGTGTTCATCAACGATGATGACTTCGCCATCTTTAACGATGTAGTCAACGTCACGAGTAAACAACACGTGCGCGCGCAGAGCTGCGGTAACGTGGTGCATCAGCATAATGTTAGTTGGGGAGTAAAGGGACTCGCCCTCATCCATCATCCCCGCATCCATCAGCAGTTCTTCGACCTTAACCAGGCCACGTTCGGTCAGGTTAACCTGACGGGATTTTTCATCCACGGAGAAGTGACCTTCACCCTGGAAAGTGTCGGAGTCTTCTTTTTCCTGACGGATCAGGTGTGGAATGATGGTGTTTACTTTTTTGTACAGCTCGGAGCTGTCTTCGGCCGGGCCGGAGATGATTAGCGGAGTACGAGCTTCATCAATCAGGATGGAATCCACCTCATCCACCAGCGCATAGTGCAGCTTACGCTGGACGCGTTCTTCAGGGCTGAACGCCATGTTGTCACGCAAGTAATCGAAGCCGTATTCGTTGTTGGTGCCGTAGGTGATATCGGCAGCATAAGCTTCACGCTTGGCTGGAGCTGGCATACCAGGCAGGTTGATACCTACGCTCAGACCAAGAAACTCAAACAGCGGACGATTATTTTCCGCATCACGCTGGGCCAGATAGTCGTTCACGGTGACTACGTGAACGCCTTTGCCACTCAGCGCATTAAGGTAAGCAGGCAGAGTTGCCGTCAGCGTTTTACCTTCACCAGTACGCATTTCTGCGATACAGCGATCGTTAAGCACCATACCGCCAAGCAACTGCACGTCAAAGTGACGCATACCGAATACACGCTTACTTGCTTCACGCACAACGGCGAAAGCTTCAGGTATTAGATTTTCCAGCACTTCGCCTTTTTCCAGACGGGCGCGGAATTCGTTAGTTTTGGCTTTCAGCTCTTCGTCAGAGAGCTTTTCCATTTGTGGTTCCATGCTGTTGATCATGGACACCACTTTACGCATGCGGCGTAAAGTACGATCGTTACGACTGCCAAAGACTTTAGTTAACAATTTGATTAGCATAATTAATTCTCAAACGCCTGCATCAGAGCAGATCTACAGATAAAGTTATAATTAAAGAGATTTTATTTAGCTGAGACGTTGGGGACCGGCGCGAATACCCTGCACCTGGCTTATCCATAATGCAGGAGTGAATATCGTAGCGGCGGGACGCTGCCAGACAGAAATATGGCGAACAATAACGGGAGGTTTGCTTTCCTGGGTCAACAACGCGTTGAGCGTATCTAGTAAAGCGAGATGCTGCGCCTGAAGCGGTATACTTTCTTGTGCTACCGGCAGCGCTTGCGGTGCCATAGCGAAAGAGAGGTGGCGGATTACGGTACGAATGGCGTGCTGATGCCAGTAATCCACATTAAATGACGGACGGCGGGTGCTTTCCTGCAATAATACCAGGCTATCGAAGCTAACCTGGTTAAGATAGTCCTGACTGCTGGCAGAGGTTTCCGCAGGTGCGGTATGGTCGGTGTTCCCGCTGAACGCAGGCATGCCAAAACTCGCCGCGACCATCCCCAATAAGAGATGCGGCCAGAAATAACGTCTGCCAAATTGTCGCCAACGATTTAGAATACCAATCACTTTTTCCGCCGGAGCTTATAGTATGCGTGATAGTCGCCCGCAATCTTTAGAGAATCTGTTCGACGATGCCGGTGCTCAGAGCGTGCTGCAAAACGTGCAACAACGCGCGGCTGCCTTATTGCGGCTTAACCGGGCAGTGAGAAGTATAATACCGGCTCAACTGCATCCCTGGTGCCGGGTCGCGAACTTCCGACAAGGGATCCTCGTACTTGAAACAGCGAATGCCAGTTGGCTTATGCGCTTACGCTATGAACAAGCCACGCTGCTGAGTGCATTGCGCGCACAAATACTACCATCATTGACGTCAATCGACATCAGGATTAATCCTTCGCTTGCCGCAATTGGCAGGGATTCCGTACAAGAAAACAGCATTCAGACGCGCAGCGGGCAATTTGAGGTCAATCGGGAGTTAAGCGAGCAAAGTGCAGAAGCATTACGAGAGGTGGCTAAACGTAGCCCGGAAAAACTTAGAGCGGCAATAGAACGACTGGCTTCGTTGGCCGGAGAGAGTACCAACAAAAACCAGTCGTAATCGAGAACTCAGGCGTTAAGCCAGCACCATAGTTGGTGCTTTGAATGCCAGAGGAAGTTCAGCTTCGTCTTCAAAGGTTGCCCATTCCCAGGCTTCCTGCTTCGCTAAAACTGCCTGCAACAGTTTATTGTTCAACGCGTGACCCGATTTATAGGCGGTAAACGCGCCGATAATATTGTGGCCGCACATGAACAAGTCACCGATAGCATCCAGCATTTTGTGACGAACGAATTCATCTTCAAAACGCAGGCCGTCTTCGTTCAGTACGCGATAATCGTCAACAACGATGGCACAATCGAAGCTGCCGCCCAAGCACAGGCCGCGGGACTGCAGATATTCGATATCACGCATAAAACCGAAAGTACGAGCGCGGCTGATCTGGCGCATAAACGCGTCCGCAGAGAAATTCATGCTGTAACGCTGGGTGCTTGCATCAATCGCCGGATGGTTAAAGTCGATGGTAAAGTCCAACGAAAAACCATTGTACGGCTTGAATTCAGCCCATTTATCGCCATCTTCAACACGAACCGTCTCTTTGACGCGCACAAATTTCTTCGCACAGTTCAGTTCGTCGATCCCGGCATCAAGCAGCAGGTAGACGAATGGCGCTGCGCTACCGTCCATGATCGGGATTTCTGGCGCATCAACTTCAACAATAATGTTGTCGATGCCCAGCCCTGCCAGGGCAGCGTTAAGGTGCTCAACGGTAGATATCCGCACATCGTGCTCGTTCACCAGGCAAGTACAGAGCATGGTATCACGCACAGATTTGGCATCTGCCGGAAAATCTACCGGAGGATTCAAGTCGGTGCGACGATAGATGACCCCGGTATTTGCCGGCGCAGGGCGCAACGTCAGTGTGACCTTTTTGCCGGTGTGTAAACCGACGCCAGTCGCCTGAACGATACGTTTAAGTGTCCTTTGTTTGATCATCGTATAATCTCGCCAAATTACCTATCCAACCGAAGTGTATATCACAATCGGCAGGCCAGTTTAGCACAAAGAGCGGAGATGCCCAACTTCCGGGTTATTCTTAATCAGCTTGCTTACGCAAAAACGCTGGAATATCCAGATAATCAGGTTCTTTCGCAGTTTGCGGCGTGTTGTCGTTAACAACTTTAGCTGCAGGCTTTTGCTCCTGGGACAGAGGCGCCATACCGTGCTGCTGGTAGCGATCCATAACAGGTTGCTGAGTCTGCTGTTTGTTAGTCACCAGGGTAATTTCAGGACGCTTGTCCATGCCAATACCGGTAGCAACAACGGTAACACGCAGTTCGTCATTCATCTCTGGATCCAGAGAGGTGCCGATAACCACGGTCGCGTTATCAGAAGCGAACGCACGGATGGTGTTACCCACGGTTTCAAATTCATCCAGACGCAGGTCGAAGCCAGCAGTGATGTTAACCAGCACGCCGCGTGCGCCAGACAGATCGATATCTTCCAGCAGCGGGCTGGAAATCGCCATTTCGGCCGCTTCTTCAGCACGGTCTTCGCCGCTTGCTACGCCGGAGCCCATCATGGCATAGCCCATTTCGGACATCACGGTACGCACGTCAGCAAAGTCGACGTTCATCAGACCCGGACGAGTAATCAGTTCAGCGATACCCTGAACAGCACCTTTCAGTACGTCGTTCGCCGCGCCAAACGCGTCGAGCAGGGAGATGCCGCGGCCAAGCACTTTCAGCAGCTTGTCGTTTGGAATAGTAATCAGGGAGTCAACGTGTTTTGACAGCTCGGAGATACCCTGCTCCGCAAATGCCATACGCTTTTTGCCTTCGAAATTGAAAGGCTTAGTCACCACGGCCACGGTCAGGATACCGAGGTCTTTGGCGACTTCTGCAACAACAGGTGCGGCACCCGTACCGGTACCACCGCCCATACCTGCGGCGATAAACACCATGTCTGCACCTTCAAGTGCGGCGCGCAGCGCATCGCGGTCTTCTTCCGCGGCGGTACGGCCTACTTCTGGATTTGCTCCAGCGCCCAGACCTTTGGTAATACCATTACCAATCTGGATCGTCTGGCCTACTGCAGTTTTACGTAACGCCTGAGCGTCGGTGTTCACTGCGAAGAATTCAACACCCTCGATGCGTTCGCGCACCATGTGTTCAACGGCATTGCCGCCGCCACCACCGACGCCGATGACTTTAATCACCGCGTCGTTGGTCAGTTCCATAGGTTCAAACATAGTTTCTCTCCGTTTTGTGCCTGTCGCCTGAGACCGCTAATTTTGTCCGGTCTCTTATAAAAATTAAAACTCTTTTCTCAGCCAGCTATTGATTCGCTTAAACCATGAGCCGACAGAGGTCCGTTTTTCCACTTCTGCTTCACCATTGAGATGAGACTCCTTCCCATAGTGCAGCAAGCCCACAGCAGTCGAATAGTACGACTCCTGGGCATAATCAGTCAGGCCAGTAATATTTAACGGCTGTCCGATACGCACCTGCGTATGAAACACGCGCTGAGCACAGGCCGCGAGGCCCTCAATTTGTGCTGCGCCGCCGGTTAACACAATCCCCGCAGCCAGGTGGTGCTTCACACCCTGCAGGCGGAGCTGCTCTTGTAACTGTAAAATCTCTTCATTGACCAGGTTGAGCAGCTCTGTGTAACGCGGCTCAATAACTTCAGCAAGCGTCTGGCGTTGCAGGCTACGAGGCGGACGCCCGCCCACGCTTGGCACTTCAACGTTTTCGTCTTTGCCGACAATCGAACCCAGCGCACAACCATGACGTACTTTAATGGCTTCTGCATCACTCGGCGGCGTGCCGAAGGCATAGGCGATATCGCTGGTCACTACGTTCCCTGCATAAGGGATCACTTTGGTATGGCGCAACGCGCCGCCGGTGTAAACCGCGATATCCATTGTACCACCACCGATATCGACCACGCAGACGCCCAGTTCACGTTCATCTTCGGTCAGAACGGCGTAGCTCGCAGCCAGCCCTGCAAAAATAAGTTGGTCAACTTTCAGACCACAACGTTCAACGGCTTTGACAATGTTTTTGGCCATATCGTTGTGGCAGGTAATCAAATGCACCTTGGCTTGCATACGCACGCCAGATAACCCTACCGGATTTTTGATCCCTTCCTGATAATCGATGGCATATTCTTGCGGGATAACGTGCAGAACGCGATGTTCGTCACGCACACGCACCGATTTTGCGGTATGGACGACGTTTTCCACGTCTTCCTGCGTCACCTCTTCTTCCGAGATGGGCACCATACCAATTTCGTTCTGGCAGCTAATATGCTTGCCGGACAGCGCCAGGTAGACCGAAGAAATCTGACAATCCGCCATAAGCTCGGCCTGGTCAATTGCCCGTTGAACGCATTTCACTACCGACTCAAGGTCGTTAACGCCACCTTTGTCCATCCCACGGGATGGGCAGCTACCCACACCGATAATATTGACCATACCGTCGGGCAGAACTTCCCCTACTAAAGCGGCGACCTTCGCGGTCCCGATCTCCAGTCCTACTACCAGTTTTCTGTCCGTCGCCTTGATCATTGTTGTTCTGCCTGTGCCTGATTCTGTTGCTGATTAGGATTAGGTTCCTGTACGGGAGCGGGCTGCCAGCCTACTGCCGCGCCAGAGTCATACCGCAAGTCGACATAGCTGACCACTTTGTTGTCGGCTTGCTCCTGCTGTTGCAGAACCGGGTACAGTTCCACAAAGCGACTCAGGCGTTTCATCGTATCGCCCCGGCCCAGGTTGAGCTTAATACCGTTATTCAGCGTCAACTGCCAGGAACGACGAGCGGTCATTGCCGCTTCTTTCAACGTGAATTTATCCTTTGCCAGCACTTCGCCCATCGCGCGATAACCCTGCAGCACTTCACCCTCACTCCCTTCCGGGCCCGATAACATCGGTAAAGTCTGCTTTCCTGTACGTTCTGCCGGAACGCTGAAGGAATTTCCTTCGGCGTCGATCATATGCTGATCATTCCAGCGCGCTATGGGCACATATTCAACCAGATGAATCTTCAATTCGTCCGGCCACTGCTTTCTTACGCTCGCCTGCTTGATCCAGGGCAAACGTTCAATCTGCTGCTGGATGATATTCACATCCTGCGTCATAAAGGTGCCCGGAGGCCCAAGCGCCAGGATGGACTGACGAATATCATCATTGCGCGTGTAATGCCGATCGCCGGTTACCACCAGCCTGGAAAGCGGCAGACGCTGAGCATCTTCCATCCAGCCGACCACAATCCAGCCGCCGATAAACACCGTAAACAGCACCGCGCTCAGGAAGATAATGCCTGCCAGGCGCCCGCCGTTACTACGACGAGTGCTGGTCGGTTCTTCCTGGCGATTACGCGCATTCAGGGCTGCTTGCGACATATCAGTCCGCCAACTCCAGAATACGTACGACCAGTTGGGAGAAAGTCATTCCCGCCTGACGCGCCGCCATAGGTACCAGGCTATGGCTGGTCATACCCGGCGACGTGTTCACTTCCAGCAGATAAAACTGCCCGTCGCAATCTTGCATGACATCCACACGACCCCAGCCGCTACAGCCCAAAATCTGCCAGGCTTGCAGCACTAACGCCTGCAATTCCTGCTCACGCTGTTCGATTAAACCGCTTGGGCAGAAATATTGAGTCTCATCAGAGAGATACTTCGCCTCATAATCATAGAAGGTTCCAGCTGGTTGGATACGAATAGACGGTAATATTTCCTCCCCGAGGATTGCTACCGTATATTCAGGCCCGCTGAGCCATTTTTCGATCAGCACTTCCTCATCGTGTTCGAATGCCAGCTCCAGCGCTGCCGGCAGTGCTGCAACGTCATCGACCTTCGACATTCCCACGCTTGAACCTTCGCGGCTCGGCTTAACGATAACCGGCAGGCCGAGCTGGGCGATGCGTTCTACCGTTGTCGCAGCGATGCCTGCGTCTACGTCACGGCGCGTTAACGCAACCCAGGGAGCGACCGGCAAATCCGCACCTTGCCAAAGCAGCTTGGTACGCAATTTATCCATCGTGATAGCCGAAGCCATTACACCGCTGCCGGTATAGGGAAGCGCAAGGAAATCTAACATCCCTTGCAGCGTACCATCTTCACCGCCGCGGCCGTGCAGCGCGATGAAAACTTTATCAAAACCCTTAAGCTTGAGTTCCGTCACGGAGGTTTCTTGCGGATCAACGCCATAAGCGTCGATACCCGCTTCTTTCAGACCCGCCAGCACGGCGCTTCCGGATTGCAGCGACACCTCGCGTTCAGCGGAGGTGCCACCCAGCAGGACAGCTATTTTCTCAGCCATGATGGTCTTCCTCTTTAGCCGGGGGCTGCAATTTAAGGTCGGCCAGGCTTCTCGCGATTTTGCCGATGTTTCCGGCGCCCTGAACAAGAATCAAGTCATTTCCCGTTAAAACCGGTGCAAGCATATCCGCAACCTGGCTTGCTTCCGGCACCAGAATAGGATCGACCTTGCCACGACCGCGAATGGTACGGCACAGCGAACGGCTATCCGCTCCCGGAATAGGCGTTTCACCGGCAGCATAAACATCCAGCATCAGCAGCGAATCTACCTGCGACAATACGTTAGCAAAGTCGTCGTACAGATCGCGGGTGCGCGTAAAGCGGTGCGGCTGGAAAATCATCACCAGATTTTTATCCGGCCAACCTGCACGAGCGGCTTTAATTGTCGCGTCTACTTCCGTCGGGTGATGGCCGTAATCATCCACCAGCATCGCGCTACCTGCTTTGCCATTTACCGGCGCCAGTGGATACTCGCCCAGGAAATCAAAGCGGCGGCCGGTTCCCTGGAAACTCTCCAGCGCGCGCAGGATAGCTTCATCTTCAATGCCTTCTTCTGTGGCGACAGCAACCGCTGCCGCAGCATTCAATGCGTTATGACGGCCAGGCGCATTCAACGTAACGCGCAGCTCCGGTTTATCCAGACGCGCGATGGTGAAATGCCCCTGTGGGCCTTCCTGCTGATAGTTTTCAATGCGCACATCCGCATCGTCGCTAAAACCGTAAGTGGTGGTTTGACGACCCACGCGCGGCAGCAGCTCGCGAATCACAGGATCGTCCACGCACATCACTGCTCGACCATAAAACGGCAAGTTGTGCAGGAAATTAATAAACGTCTGCTTTAAATTTTCGAAATCGCCCTGGTAGGTGTCCATATGGTCGGCTTCGATATTGGTCACGACTGAGACCATAGGTTGCAGATGGAGGAATGACGCGTCGCTCTCATCGGCTTCCGCAATTAAATAGCGGCTGTTGCCCAGGCGCGCATGGGTTCCCGCAGCCTTTACCAGCCCGCCGT
This sequence comes from Dryocola boscaweniae, assembly GCF_025215095.1. Classification (GTDB taxonomy): domain Bacteria; phylum Pseudomonadota; class Gammaproteobacteria; order Enterobacterales; family Enterobacteriaceae; genus Dryocola; species Dryocola boscaweniae. The sequence continues at coordinate 112,461 of NZ_JALHAP010000070.1, forward strand.
TAACGAACGTAGGATCCAGACCCGCTTCCGCATAAATGCTGGATACCATCGCTGTCGTCGTTGTCTTGCCGTGCGTTCCCGCGATGGCAATGCCATGACGAAAACGCATCAATTCAGCCAGCATTTCAGCGCGGCGAATAACCGGAATGCGCGCTTCGTGTGCTGCGACAATCTCGGGGTTATCTGCGGAAATGGCAGTGGAAACCACCACCACGCTTGCGTCACGCACGTTTTCCGGACGGTGATTAAAATAAATAGTGGCACCCAGCGCCGACAACTGTTGCGTGACCCGGTTCGGCGCAAGGTCAGAACCGCTAATCTGGTAACCTTCGTTGGCTAAAACTTCGGCAATACCGCCCATACCGGCACCGCCGATGCCAACAAAGTGAATGTGCCGGACGCGACGCATCTCGGGCACGATAGAACGCAGTTTCGCCAGTTGTTGTGTATTCATTCTCTAACCTGCGGCGCTTTGCGCCATTACATCAAAAAATTCACGGGTGAATTCGCCACCCAAACCTTTAAAAAATTACGCCAGCGCCGCAGCGCTTACTTCTTTGGCTACCCGCTCGGTTGCATCAGGAATGGACGCAGCGCGCGCACGTTCGGCCATAGCCTGCAACGTTGCTCTGTCCCATCCGGCGAGCGTTTCGGTAACGGCAGCCACGGTAAACTGCGGCTGCTCCAGTATTTTGGCGGCTCCGGCCTTTTCCAGCGGCAGCGCATTCCAGTACTGCTGCCGATCTTTATGCTGGAAGGGAACGAACAGAGCAGGCAATCCCGCGGCGGCAATTTCACTCACGGTTAACGCACCAGAGCGGCATACCACGACATCCGCCCAGGCATATGCCGCAGCCATATCATCAATAAATTCAGTGACTTTATGCTGAGGTTGAGCGGCCTCCGCATAAGCCTGCTGAACGACCGCCTGGCCGCCTTTACCGCATTGATGCCAGATAGTTACGGCGGCGCCGAGACGCCCCGCTACCTGCGGCATGGTCTGATTCAGCACGCGAGCGCCCTGGGAACCACCGACCACCAGCACGCGAACCGGACCTTCACGGCCGGAAAAACGCTCCTGGGGCAAGGGGAGCGCTAACACATCCGTACGCACCGGATTGCCGACAACGTCCGCATGCGGAAATGCGCCGGGAAACGCCTGCATGACCTTTTTGGCAATTTTGGCGAGCCATTTATTAGTCAGACCCGCAATACCGTTTTGCTCGTGCAAAACAACGGGAATGCCAAGCGACCACGCGGCCAGGCCGCCCGGCCCGGAAACGTATCCGCCCATCCCCAGCACAACGTCCGGGCGATACGCTTTCATGATGGCCCTCGCCTGCCGCCAGGCGTTAAAGATACGCACCGGCGCCAGCAAAAGTGCTTTTAGCCCTTTGCCGCGCAGGCCAGAAATACGAATAAAGTCGATTTCAATGCCGTGCTTCGGAACAAGATCCGCTTCCATACGATCGGCGGTGCCGAGCCAGCGGACCTGCCAGCCTTCGGCCATTAGATGATGAGCTACCGCAAGTCCCGGGAAAACGTGTCCCCCGGTGCCGCCCGCCATCACCATTAACCGCCGGGATTGATTGCTCATCGCACACCCCGTGTAAACGCCTGGGCTTTTGCCAGACGCGTTTCATAATCAATACGCAGTAACATCATGATTGCCGTAGACATAATCAACAAACTGGAACCGCCGTAGCTGATAAGCGGCAGCGTCAGGCCCTTCGTCGGCAACATACCTGCCGCCGCGCCCACGTTAACCAACGCCTGGAAACTGAACCAGATGCCGATTGAACAAGCGAGGAAGCCCGCAAAACGTTGATCCATTTCAAGAGCGCGTTTGCCGATGGACATGGCGCGAAAAGCGACGAAGAATACCATCAATAAAGCCAGTACCACACCGATATATCCCAGTTCTTCGCCAATAATGGAGAAGATAAAGTCAGTGTGCGCTTCCGGCAGATACTCCAGTTTTTGCACCGAGTTTCCCAAGCCCTGGCCCCACAATTCGCCGCGACCGAACGCCATCAGCGACTGCGTTAGCTGATAGCCGCTACCGAAAGGATCTTCCCACGGATTCCAGAAAGACGTTACACGGCGGATACGATATGGCTCAGCAAGAATCAGCAGCACGACCGCCGAAATCCCCATGCCGATAATGGCGATGAACTGCCAGAGCTTCGCGCCTGCGAGGAACAGCATCGCAAGCGTTGTGACAAACAATACAACGACAGTACCGAGGTCAGGCTGAGCCAGCAGCAGTATCGCCATCACCAGAATCACGCCCATCGGTTTAAGGAAGCCGCGCAGGTTATTACGCACTTCATCAACCTTGCGCACAAGATAGTTGGCGAGATAGCAGAACAGCGACAGCTTGGTGAATTCGGCAGGCTGAATACGCAGCGGGCCGAAGGCAATCCAGCGCGATGCGCCGTTAACCGAACTACCCACCACCAGCACAATCAGCAGCATCGCAATAGAAAGCAGCAGCATTGCTGTGCTGTGCCGCTGCCAGAACTCCATAGGCAGACGGAGCGTTATCAACGACAGGACGAATGCCAGAACGATATACAGGCCATCACGTTTGGCAAACAGGAACGGATCGTTTGCCAGGCGCTGCCCAACCGGCATTGACGCCGAAGTCACCATGATAAAACCAATCGCGGCCAGACCAAACGTTAACCACAGCAAGGTGCGATCGTAGAGCACCATGCTGTTTGAGTCAGCTTCACGGGAGCCCATCACCCAGCCTTTTAGCGCGGATGACACCCATGCCAGGATACCGAATCCTGGAATACGGGGCATACGCAGACGAGGGAGTGATAAACGCATCAGCCCAGCTCCTTCGCAAGTCGGATAAAGAGATCGCCACGCTGTTCAAAGTTTTTGAACTGATCGAGGCTTGCGCAGGCCGGCGACAGAAGGACCATATCGCCCGGCTTAACGCGCGGGGCGATAAGCGCCATCGCCTGCGCCATGGTTTCCGTTTGCTCTGCGACTTCCGGGCGCAGCTCAGCAAGCTCGGCGCCGTCGCGACCAAAACAGTACAGGCGAATATTCGGGCCCTGTAGATATTGCGCAAGCGATGAGAAATCCGCAGATTTACCGTCGCCGCCCAGCAGCAGATGCAGCGTGCCGTCCACGTGCAGGCCGTTAAGCGCGGCTTCGGTGCTGCCTACGTTTGTGGCTTTGGAATCGTTAATCCAGCGCACGCCATTATGTTCCCATGCCAACTGGAAACGGTGCGCAAGGCCGGTAAAGGTTGTCAGCGCCTTCAGGCTGCTGGAGCGTGGCAGCTTCACCGCATCGGCCAGCGCAAGGGCTGCCAGTGCGTTTGTGTAATTGTGCTGGCCTGACAGCTTCATTTCTTTGGTGCTGAGCACTTTCTCACCCTTCACGCGCAGCCAGGTATCTCCTTGCTGGCGATTGAGATGATAGTCGCCTACGTCTACGCCAAAACTCACGCAACGCTCATCCGCGCCGCGTACCGGCATGGTTAAAGCGTCGTCCGCATTCACCACGCAAACCGCCGCATTTTCATAAACACGCAGTTTGGCCGCACGATACTGCTGCAGGCCAAACGGGTATCTGTCCATATGATCTTCTGTGACGTTAAGGATCGTGGCGGCTGCCGCTTTCAGGCTACAGGTGGTTTCTAACTGGAAGCTGGAAAGTTCCAGCACGTACAGTTCGCGATTAGGCTCCAGCAGCATCAGCGCAGGCAGGCCAATGTTGCCGCCTACCCCGACGTTTATGCCAGCGGCTTTCGCCATTTCGCCTACGAGGCTTGTCACCGTGCTTTTCCCGTTTGAGCCGGTAATCGCCACAATCGGCGCCTGCGCCTCGCGGCAGAACAGTTCGATGTCGCCGATGATTTCCACACCGTTATCAGCCGCGCGGCTTAATGCCGGATGCGCCAGCGCGATACCAGGACTGGCGACAATTAAATCTGCCGCCAGCAGCCAGTCTTCATTCAGGGAGCCGAGATGATGCTCTACCGCTTCCGGCAGTTTATCAAGACCTGGCGGGGAGATACGGCTGTCCATTACACGTGGCGTAACGCCGCGTGCAAGGAAGAAATCCACGCAGGACAGGCCGGTTAAGCCCAACCCGATAATGACGACTTTTTTACCCTGGTAATCTGCCATGGTTAACGCACCTTCAGCGTAGCCAGTCCAATCAGGACCAGCATCAGCGAGATAATCCAGAAGCGCACAATAACGCGCGGCTCTGGCCAGCCTTTCAATTCATAGTGGTGATGGATTGGCGCCATGCGGAAAATACGCTGCCCGCGCAGTTTAAAGGAACCCACCTGCAGAATGACGGAAAGCGTTTCGACTACGAACACGCCGCCCATAATCACTAACAGGAACTCCTGGCGCAGCAGAACCGCGATTGTGCCAAGCGCGCCGCCCAAAGCCAGGGAGCCAACGTCTCCCATAAAGACCTGAGCCGGGTAGGTGTTGAACCACAGGAAGCCTAAACCGGCACCGACAATTGCCGTACAAACGATTACCAACTCCCCCGCGTGACGCAAATAAGGAATATGCAGGTAACCGGCAAAATTCATGTTACCGGTAGCCCATGCCACCAGCGCGAAGCCGCCTGCGACCAAAACGGTAGGCATGATTGCCAGACCGTCCAGGCCATCGGTCAGGTTCACCGCATTGCCGGTGCCGACAATCACAAAGTAGGCCAGCAGAACATAGAACAGACCAAGCTGCGGCATCACGTCTTTAAAGAACGGCACAACCAGCTCGGTGGCTGGCGTTCCTTTTCCGGCGATGTACATAGTGAAGGCCACGGCCAGGGCAATGACGGACATCCAGAAATACTTCCAGCGCGCGATAAGCCCTTTAGTATCTTTGCGCACAACTTTGCGATAATCGTCGACAAAGCCTATTGCCCCATACCCCACCAGCACAAACAGCACGCACCAGACATAAGGGTTTGATGGATAGGCCCACAGCAGCACAGAAATCACGATAGAAGTCAGGATCATAATCCCGCCCATCGTCGGCGTCCCGCGTTTGCTGAAATGCGATTCCGGACCGTCGTTACGCACGACCTGGCCGAAAGAAAGTTGCTGTAAACGGGCAATCATACGCGGGCCCATCCACAAGGAGATGAACAGCGCGGTCAGCAGGCTGACGATGGCGCGAAACGTCAGATAAGAAAAGACGTTAAAGCCGGAATAATATTTGACCAAATGTTCGGCCAGCCAAACTAACATGTTCCATTCTCCTGTAATGCGCATACCACCTCTTCCATGGCAGCACTACGTGAACCCTTCACTAAAATGGTAATAATTGAATGCTCTGCAATCAGCGCATTCAGCCGCGAAATCACGGCTTTTTTATCGGTAAAATGTTCGCCAACTTCAGAGGCCTGGCTAATAATTTCGCTCAGCACGCCAACGCTTAACACGCAATCGATACCGGCGGCTTTCGCAGCTTCCCCAACCTGGCGATGGCAATCTTGCGCTCTGGCGCCAAGCTCTCCCATATCCCCAACGACCATAACGCGAAAACCAGGCATTTCAGACAGTACCTGAGCGGCTGCGGTCATCGAACCTACGTTTGCGTTGTAGCTGTCATCGAGCAGCAATTGCGTGTCGGAAAGCTGAATAGGATACAGGCGCCCCGGCACGGCTTTGAGCTCTGCCAGCCCCGTTTTCACGGCGTCAAGAGGTGCGCCAACGGCCATTGCCAGCGCGGTAGCAGCAAGCGCATTGGCGATATTGTGGCGGCCCGGCAACGGCATAGTGACGTCTATATCGCCCGTTGGGGTTTGCAGCGTGAATTCGGTGCCGTGAGAAGTGATATGCACGTTCGTAGCGGTGAAATCGCTGTCGGCCGCGTTAGGCGAAAAACGCCAGGTTTTGCGTTTGCCAATCACCTCCTGCCAGTTCAGCCAGTCGTTGTTATCGGCATTGATAATGGCGATGCCGTTCGCAGGCAAACCGGCAAAGATTTCCCCTTTGGCCTTCGCAACGCCCGCAAGCGACCCGAAGCCTTCCAGATGCGCGGCGGCGAGGTTATTCACCAGCGCAGCTTCCGGACGCGTCAGCCCTACCGTCCAGGCGATTTCGCCCTGATGGTTTGCTCCAAGTTCAATAACGGCGTAATCGTATTCCGGAGTCAGACGCAGCAGCGTCATTGGCACCCCGATGTCGTTATTCAGGTTACCGGCGGTATAAAGCGTGTTACCGCACTGGCGCAGGATTGCTGCGGTCATCTCTTTTACGGATGTCTTGCCGGAAGAACCGGTCAAAGCAACCACGCGAGTCGGTACCTGCTGGCGAACCCAGGCGCCAAGCTGGCCGAAGGCCTGGCGCGTGTCTTCAACAACCAGTTGAGGAACGTCTATCGGCAGCTTATGGCTAACCAGCAGCGCGCCCGCTCCGCCTTTAATGGCATCTTCGGCGAAGTCATGGGCGTCAAAACGTTCGCCTTTGAAGGCGACGAACAGGCAGCCCGGCGTTAATTTACGCGTGTCGGTCGTGACATCGACGATATCCGCATCCGCGCCGTGCAGTTGCCCTGCCAGGATACCGGCAAGTTGGCTCAGGGAAACGCGGATCATGCCACAACTCCCAGCAAACGAGCTGCAGTCACACGATCGGAATAGTCGAGACGGCGATTGCCAACAATTTGATAATCTTCATGTCCTTTGCCTGCGACCAGCACCACGTCATTCTCTTTAGCCTGCATGATGGCATTGGTGACGGCTTCCGCACGCCCTAAAACCACACAGGCACGCCCCGCATCCAGCATGCCGGCAAGAATGTCGTTCACAATAGCTTTAGGTTCTTCGGTCCGCGGGTTGTCGTCGGTAACCACAATCACATCAGCGTACTGTTCTGCAATGGCGCCCATCATTGGACGTTTGCCTTTGTCGCGGTCGCCGCCGCAGCCAAACACGCACCACAGCTTACCGGTACAGTGCAGACGCGCAGCCTGCAGCGCTTTCTCCAGCGCATCCGGTGTGTGCGCATAATCCACCACTACCGTGGTTTTACCCGGCGCGGTGAACACTTCCATACGGCCGCAAACAGGCTGCAGGCGCTCAGCGGTTTTCAACAGTTCGGCAAGTTCATAATCCAGCGCGAGAAGCGTTGCCAAAGCCAGCAACAGATTGCTGACGTTAAATGCTCCCATCAGACGACTTTCGACTACGCCATCGCCCCAGGAGGAGCTGAACTGAATAGTGGCTCCGCCATCGTGATAGTGAACATTTGTCGCCTTCAGCCAGCGCCCACGGCAATCAGGCTGAAGATTGTCTTCCATGGTCACCGCCACGGCATCCGGCAGACGCGCCAGCCACTTACGGCCTACTTCATCGTCCGCGTTAATAATGGCCTGCCCGGCCTCATGCTCGGAGAACAGCAGCCATTTGGCGGCTTCGTAGCCAGCCATGTCGCCATGATAATCAAGATGGTCGCGGCTAAGATTGGTAAACACGGAAGCTGCAAATTTCAGCGCCGCCACGCGATGCTGTACCAGGCCATGGGAAGAAACTTCCATCGCCGCAAACGTTGCGCCCTGCTGATGCAGGTTAGCGAGCACTTGCTGCACATCGACCGCTGAGCCCGTAGTATTTTCGGTTGGGATAACCTGATTCAGCAGTCCATTACCCACGGTTCCCATCACCGCGCTAGTTTCGCCCAGTAACTGAGCCCATTGCGCTAAAAGCTGGGTGGTCGTGGTTTTGCCATTGGTGCCAGTTACGCCAACCAGACGCAGCGCGTCGGAAGGTTCGTGGTAAAAACGTCCCGCAAGCGCGGAGAGTCGTTGATGCAGTTGGCTGAGATAAATCACCGGCACACCGTGCATTTCACGGATTTCGCCATCGCTTGCTTCGCCTTGCGCTTCAGCAACGACAGCCGCTACGCCTTGCGCAATTGCCTGCGGGATATATCGACGCCCGTCCGCCTGATGACCGACCACCGCCACAAAAAGGTCGCCCGAAGCCGCCACGCGGCTATCGAGTGTCATCTCTCGCAGTGCTCTCTCCGGTGCTGTCGGCACCCACGGAGCGAGAAGGTCGCGCAAATTACGATCTGCCACCTGATCCCTCTTTCTGATTAATTACAAATTCGCTTTTTTCACCGGTTGCCAGCGCGTCTGGTTCGATGTTCATGGTGCGTAAAACGCCGCCCATGATGGCCCCGAACACGGGCGCAGAGACGGCGCCACCGTAATATTTACCTGCCTGCGGATCGTTAATCACCACCACCAACGCAAAGCGTGGGTTACTGGCAGGTGCTACGCCCGCGGTGTAAGCAATGTATTTGTTGATGTATTTCCCGTCCGGGCCGACTTTCTTCGCCGTACCGGTTTTAATCGCAATACGGTAGCCTTTGATGGCCGCTTTCACGCCCCCGCCGCCTGGCAGGGCCACGCTTTCCATCATATGAACGACGGTGCGAACCGTGGATTCCGGGAAGATACGCTCGCCGGGCACCGGCGGGTCAACTTTGGTTATCGACAGCGGACGGTAAACTCCGTAGCTGCCAATGGTTGCGTAGACTCGCGCTAACTGTAACGGCGTTACCATTAGCCCATAGCCGAAAGAGAAGGTGGCCCTCTCTATGTCAGACCACCGTTGTTTTTGAGGATATAAGCCACTGCGTTCTCCGACCAACCCCAAATTGGTCGCTTTTCCCAGTCCAAAACGTGAGTAAGTATCTACTAACGCTGAGGAGGGCATCGCTAACGCCAGTTTGGAAACCCCGACGTTACTCGACTTCTGTAGTACCCCGGTGAGGGTCAATTCGCTGTAGCGCGCCACATCTTTGATCTCATGACCATTGATGCGGTACGGCACGGTATTCAGTACGGTATTTTCCTGCACTACGCCACGTTGAAGCGCAGTCATTACTACCATCGGCTTAACGGTTGAACCGGGTTCAAACACGTCGGTGATGGTGCGGTTACGCATAATGTCTTTTGCCGTGCCGGTCAGGTTATTTGGGTTATAAGACGGGCTGTTTGCCATCGCCAGCACTTCGCCGGTATTGACGTCGACCAGCACGGCGCTGCCGGATTCCGCTTTGTTAAACGCCACGGCGTTATTGAGTTCGCGATAAACCAGCGCCTGCAAACGCTCGTCGATGCTCAGCGCGAGGTTATGGGCGGCCTGGCTGTCCGTAGAAGAAATGTCTTCAATCACGCGGCCGTAGCGGTCTTTACGAACGATACGTTCGCCGGGCTGGCCCGTAAGCCATTTATCAAAGCTCTTCTCAACGCCTTCAATCCCCTGGCTGTCCACGTTGGTAAAGCCAATAAGGTGAGCGGTTACTTCGCCAGAAGGATAGTAACGGCGAGACTCCTCACGCAGGTGAATGCCCGGCAGCTTCAGCTTTTTGATGTAGTCGCCGATGTCCGGGTTAACCTGACGCGCCAGATAGATAAAACGCCCTTTCGGGTTGCTGTTCACACGCGAGGCAAGTTGATCGAGGGGAATTTTTAGCGCATCGGCCAGCGCTTTCCAGCGATTATCAAGGGTGATGCCTCCGGCTTCATGCAGCTCTTTCGGGTCCGCCCAAATGGCCTTCACCGGCACACTCACCGCCAGCGGACGCCCCGCACGATCGCTGATCATTCCGCGAGAGGTGGAAACCTCCTGCACGCGCAGGGAACGCATGTCCCCCTGACGAACCAGCATATCCGGGGCGATAATCTGCAGCCAGGCAACGCGGCCTAACAGGAAAACCAGCGCCAGCAAAATACAACCGCAAAGCAACGCAAAACGCCAACCGATAAAGTTGGCCTGATCGATCTGGCGTTTTGGTTTAAGCGTTTTTGCCGCTGCTCTCATCTGTCGCGCGATTCCTTATTGCTGAACTACGATGTTTTCCTGCGAAGGATCGACATGCTGCAATTGCAGCTTTTCCGTAGCGATCCGTTCCACCCGGCTATGATCGCCAAGCGCGTTTTCTTCTAAAATCAGGTTACGCCATTCAATATCCAGGGCATCACGTTCAACCACCATTTGTTCACGTTGAGCGGTGAGCAAACGAGTGTGGTGCGCGGTGGTTACAACGGAAATGGCGGTAAAAATAATGGCGACGAACAAGCAGAGTGGCAGTTTGCCATGGCGCAAAAGATCCCCGCCAATCACCGTTGGCAGCGCGTGGCGCTCATTGCTACCAAGCTGGGTTACTTTCCCCAGGGCTTCTGTCACTGCGTTGATCATGCGTTAGTCCTCTCGGCGATACGCAGAACCGAACTGCGCGCGCGTACGTTTTCCGCTACCTCTTCTTCGCCTGGCATCATTTTGCCAAGCGATTTCAGATAGCGGCCGCCCAGTTTATTTAACTGCGCTTCCGTCATCGGCAAACCAGCCGGAACCTGCGGCCCACGGCTGTTCTCACGCATAAAGCGCTTCACAATACGGTCTTCAAGCGAGTGGAAGCTGATTATCGACAAGCGTCCGCCGGGAGATAAGGCTTCAATGGAACCTTTCAGCGCGTTTTCGATCTCTTCTAATTCGCTGTTGATCCAGATGCGTATCGCCTGGAAAGTGCGCGTCGCTGGATGCTTAAACTTGTCTTTAACCGGCATTGCCGCTGCCACTACCGCTGCGAGCTCTTTGGTGCGAGTCATGGGCTGCTCGCGATTACGCTCGACGATTGCGCGGGCGATACGTTTGCCAAATTTCTCTTCACCAAAGGTTTTAATAACCCAGGCGATGTCGGCTTCGTCTGCGGTGAGCAACCACTGAGCGGCAGACTGCCCGCGTGTTGGGTCCATGCGCATATCCAGCGGACCATCACGCATAAACGAGAAACCGCGTTCTGCGTCATCGAGCTGTGGAGAAGAAACGCCAAGATCGAGCAAAATGCCGTCTATTTTGCCCGTAAGCCCAAGTTCACTTACATACTGCGCAAGTTCTGAGAAAGGTCCGTGAATGATGGTGAAACGCGGATCGTCAATGGCCTGAGCGGCAGCGATGGCCTGTGGATCGCGGTCAATAGCCAGCAGACGGCCTTCCGCGCCCAGTTGGGAGAGAATCAGTCGTGAATGGCCACCGCGACCAAACGTGCCATCAATGTAGATGCCATCGTGACGAATATTAAGGCCGTTCACGGCCTCATCAAGCAACACCGAGGTGTGTTTAAAATTTTCCATCATTACTTATAGTGACAAGTCCTGCAGGCGTTCCGACAAACCGGTTGTCGTTTCCTGCTCAGCGTCGATGTCTTCCTTGATCTGTTGATGCCAGGTCGCTTCATCCCACAGTTCAAACTTATTGAACTGCCCGACCAGCATGACTTCTTTGGTCAGCCTGGCGTGCTGGCGTAGAACAGGTGCCACCAGTAATCGCCCGGCACTATCCATCTGACATTCGCTGGCATGACCAAGTAAAAGGCGCTGAACGCGGCGTTCTACAGGATTCATGCTCGACAAACGGGCTAGCTTTTGTTCAATAATTTCCCACTCGGGGAGGGTATAGAGCAGCAGGCAGGGGTGATGGATGTCGATGGTGCATACCATCTGACCTTCTGAAGTTTCGACCAGCTTTTCCCGATAACGGGTAGGTACGGCGAGCCGCCCCTTGCTGTCGAGATTGACTAACGTTGCCCCACGGAACATGCCAGCCTCACCTTAAACCACCTCTTTCCACCACTTTACCCCACAAATTCCCACCCGAAGGAGTTTACGGAGCGGAGGAAAAGCTTGTCAAGCAAGCCTCACGGCTTAGGGAAATAAAATTCCTCACCTAAACGATTGATTAATGGCTGGCGCAAAAAGCACTGCACAAGCGATGCAAAAATTAACGTTATGAATATTTGAAAGAAAAGAGACGAATAAACATGCGGTTCGTTAAATCGACTGAAAACCTGATAACAAAAATATTAAGTACCCAGTTTGCGACGCGGTCGGCATTTTAAGGCATTTCCCCACAGGTTAACAGCGTCAGATGCAGGCGGAATGCAGCGCAGGGGCGGGTTTGAAGAAAAGGGAATCATTATTGTTTAATTAACCGACACTTTTTATCCGTTCGTATGTAACAAAATAATACGGCGGGTCCAATTAAACTTAAAAGGGGTGGCTTCTTTACGTTTCGTGGCGAAGATTTAATTGCCAGAAATATTAAAGGGATTTGAAACAAGAAAAATCTTAATTAACAAAGGCAGCCGAAACTGCCTTTTTGTCCTTAATGACGGCTTAAGCTGCCACGGCGATAAAGATTGCGGCGAATACGGGTAAGCCCTGGTTTAGGTTTTCTGGGTTCATCGAGGCTTGCGAGCACTAATTCCAGCACCCGTTCGGCAACGTCACGATGACGCTGCGCCACAGCCAGTACCGGGCATTGCAAGAAATCGAGCAGTTCATGATCGCCGAAGGTTGCAATAGCCAGTTCAGAAGGCAAACGCCCTTCGCGGCGCAATGTGACGTCCATAACGCCCTGGAGCAGCGCAAAAGATGTGGTATATAGCGCATGCGGCATTGGATGCGTTTCCAGCCATTTTTCGAAGAGCTGGGCCGCGGCTTCGCGTTCATAGCTATTGGCATACAAGAAATGGACTTCGCGCGGATCGTCCTTCCAGGCCGTACGAAAACCTTGTTCGCGTAGATAGCTGACGGAAAGTTCAGGCAACGCGCCGAGATAAAGAATCGTATCGCCCGGGAATTTGCGCAGTTCTTCTGCGAGCATTTCAGCATCGTCCTGATCGGCTCCGACTACGCTTGTGAAGTGTTCTCGATCCAGCGCGCGGTCAAGCGCGATGATTGGGAACGGATCGTTCGCCCAACGCTGATAGAAAGGATGCTCCGGCGGAAGAGATGTTGAAACGATTATCGCATCAACCTGACGCTGTAGAAGATGCTCAATACAACGCATCTCATTATCTGGCTGATCTTCTGAGCAGGCGATCAGCAACTGGTAGCCGCGCTGGCGAGCCTGTCGTTCCAGATAGTTCGCAATTCGGGTGTAACTGGTGTTTTCCAGATCCGGGATAACGAGGCCAATAGAGCGTGTGCGCCCCGCTCGCAAACCCGCCGCTACCGCATTTGGGTGGTAGTTATGTTCGCGTACAACCGCCATGACTTTCTCAACGGTTTTGTCACTGACACGATACTGCTTTGCTTTACCGTTGATGACGTAGCTCGCCGTGGTGCGCGAAACTCCAGCCAGGCGCGCGATTTCATCCAATTTCACAGTAGCCCCTTAATCAGTAAGTTATCCATAACCATACCCTGGTCATGGTTACAACATTGACATCTAAGCGCAGAATAATAACTCCAGCAACTGCTTTTGCGGGCAGTTGTCGGGAAGTTTGCAAAAAAAAGCCCGGTATTGGACTGACCCCATAAAGTTGGACAGTTCATGTTAAGCGGCTATCGGGGTCTGGGTTCGGTATTCTACCGGACTCAGGCCTTTTAATTTCAGGCTGATCCGCTCGTTGTTATAGTAATGGATATAGT
>NZ_JALHAP010000069.1 GCF_025215095.1 Dryocola boscaweniae
TATGCCTGGCGGCAACAGCGCGGTGGTCCCACCTGATCCCATGCCGAACTCAGAAGTGAAACGCCGTAGCGCCGATGGTAGTGTGGGGTCTCCCCATGCGAGAGTAGGGAACTGCCAGGCTCCAAATAAGTGAGAAGCCCTGCACGTCGTGCAGGGCTTTTTTGCCGTCTACGATTTACGAAAAGGCCCGCAGAACCGCAGGAAAGGCTCATTTCCCAAGCCAATCGGCAATAAAATCTGCAATCTGGTTTGGTAAATTGATATCCAGAACTGGAACCAGTACTCCAAAGATCTCTGTGTCACTCGCAATAGCAATAACATGGTCGTCGATTTTCAGTTCATCAATATTGTGCCCAATTCCTTGTCTGTAAAGCATGATCTTAGGTACCGCCTCGTGCTTAAAGCCCTCAACCAAAATTAAATCCAGCGTGGCGGGATTCATGCGGCTGGCGAGCCAGTGTAAATCCAGCTTGTCCTGTTCAGGCGTTTCAGTCATTAATGCCCAACGATTCTGATTGGCTACTATCGTCTGGGCGGCCCCGGCTTTGCGGAGTTCATAACTGTCTTTACCTGGTTTATCCACATCCACATCATGGTGGGTATGCTTGATTAGTCCCGGACGGATATCACGTTCAATAAGTAGAGGAATCAGTTGCTTAAGAAGGGTTGTTTTACCCGTTCCGCTCCAGGCCGCAATGGCAAGCAGAGGCACCATTTATTTGTCCTCCTGTTGGGCAAGATCTTCAGGTGAATTCACATTGATGAAGCACTGTTGTTGATTGGGGAATATCACCGGCTGCCCATCAACTTCACGCAGAAATACCATCACCCGACGTTCACCGGAACCGAGATAGTTTTCGAGTGCGGGTACGAGCTTCCGATGCAAAAGGGCAATTGTCGGATGATCGCGTTCTCCATCATTTACCCAAATAGCAGGGAACTGACCTCGTTTGTCCCAAAGCCGAATCGCTAGATCCGCCGGTATATTTGGCGTATCGCAGGGGCAGAACAGAAACCATTCATCGCTCAGTTTCTGCATCACCGACAACATTCCTGCCAGGGGACCGGGATAGTCTGGTAGCGAATCGCTCACAACGTTTAAACCTGACGACTGATATTTTTCAATATTACGGTTCGCACTGATGACCATGTTACCCACCTGCGGTGCAAGCTTTCCTGCAACATGCGCAAACAGCGGCAGACCTTTTAACGTAATAAGACCTTTATCATGCCCACCCATTCTCGTTGCACGCCCACCAGCCAGAATGACTCCTGTTACTTCTGCTAAACGTCTCACTAATATCGCCTCTTTTAATGTGGGTTTGAGCCTGCTAACTTGTGACATCTCGCAAGTGAAAGGAGCACTATCATGAAATGTAAGCGTCTTAACGAACTGCTCGAGCTGCTTCAGCCCGCCTGGCAGAAAGAGCCGGATCTCAATCTGATTCAATTTTTGCAGAAACTCGCTAAAGAGTCAGGTTATACCGGTGAATTAGCCGATCTCACTGACGATGTGCTGATCTATCATCTGAAAATGCGTGATTCTGAAAAAGATGCTGTTATTCCAGGCATTAAGAAAGATTATGAAGAAGATTTTAAAACCGCGCTGCTGCGTGCGCGTGGGGTAATTAAAGAGTAAAAGCTTGTAAGCCAGACCACTTTCGCGGCTACGAAATGTTATCCTGAATTATTCGTATTTACTGCCGGTTGCCTGGATGACGGACAGCGCTTTCAATTTTCAAACACTACATCCGGATACCATCATGGATGCCCTTTTTGAACAGGGCATACGGGTGGATTCCGGGTTAACCCCCTTAAACAGCTTCGAAAACCGCGTCTATCAGTTTCAGGACGAGGATCGCAAACGCTATGTGGTGAAATTTTATCGCCCTCATCGCTGGTCCGCTGAGCAAATCCAGGAAGAGCATGACTTTGGCCTGGAATTATTGGCTGATGAGGTTCCGGTTGCGGCACCTCTTGTTTATTCCGACAGGACTTTGTTGCGTCACCAGGGCTTTATGTTTGCGGTCTTCCCAAGCCTGGGTGGACGACAATATGAAACCGATAATATCGATCAAATGGAATGGGTTGGGCGCTATCTTGGCCGTATTCACCAGACCGGGCGGCGTAAGCTTTTTGAAAAGCGTCCGGCGATTGGGCTTAGCGAATATCTCTTTGAGCCCCGCGTCTTGTTTGAACAAACTTCTTTAGTTCCGGCAGCGTTAAAGCCCGCTTTTCTCAAAGCGACAGACGCCTTAATTGATGAAGTAAAACTTCACTGGCACGATCGCTTTGATGCCCTGCGCTTACATGGCGACTGCCATCCCGGGAATATACTCTGGCGCGATGGCCCGTTATTCGTCGATCTTGATGATGCCCGTAATGGCCCGGCTATTCAGGATATCTGGATGCTGCTTAATGGCGATAAAGCTGAACAGCGCATGCAGCTTGAAACGATAATTGAAGCGTACGAAGAATTCACCCCTTTCGATTCAGACGAAATTGCCCTTATCGAACCTTTACGAGCAATGCGTATGGTTTATTATCTCGCGTGGATTATTCGACGCTGGGATGACCCCGCTTTCCCCAGAAATTTTCCCTGGATTCTCGAGGAAGATTACTGGCGAGGACAGACTGCAACTTTCACAGAGCAGGTTCGGGTTCTGCGTGAACCCCCATTAAAATTAACGCCAATGTATTAGTCAGTATTATTCAGGAGAGAGTGGATTATGAAAAAGATTTGGCTGGCACTAGCGGGTATGATTCTGGCATTCAGTGCCTCGGCAGCCCAGTTCACCGACGGTAAGGAATACGTTACCCTCGATAAACCCGTTGCAGGCGAACCGCAAGTATTAGAGTTTTTCTCTTTCTACTGCCCGCACTGCTACCAGTTTGAAGAAGTGCTTCATGTCTCTGACAGCGTGAAGAAAAATCTGCCGGAAGGCACAAAAATGACTAAGTACCATGTGGAGTTCCTGGGTCCATTAGGCAAGGATCTGACTCAGGCATGGGCTGTTGCAATGGCGCTTGGCGTGGAAGATAAAATCACCGCCCCTATGTTTGAAGCCGTACAAAAAACGCAAACCGTTCAAAACGTGGCGGATATCCGTAAGGTGTTTATCGACGCGGGTGTGAAAGCGGAAGAGTACGATGCAGCCTGGAACAGTTTTGTGGTGAAATCTATGGTTGCTCAGCAAGAAAAAGCAGCCGCCGATCTGCAACTTCAGGGTGTGCCTGCCATCTTTGTGAACGGTAAATACCAATTGAATCCGCAGGGAATGGATACCAGCAGTATGGATGCGATGGTGAAGCAATATGCTGATGTGACCAAATTCCTGGTAGAGAAAAAGTAATAAAAAAGCCGGTCACTGACCGGCTTTCTTCTTTTGCATGATGGTGGCGAGCAGAACATCCTTTTCATACCAGAGCGTATTGAGCCATGACTGAAAGCGGCGTTTAAAGCTTTTGTCATTGACGTAATCACCATGTAAATCTTCCGCAATGGGTATCAGCGAAACGCGTACCACAATTCTCGTCATTTTCCCCGTTAACATGTCATAAAACGGAGAATGGATATTTTCCGGATAGCAAAGCGTGACATTTAAAAGCTTATCAAATTGCGCGCCAAGCACATTCAA
Source organism: Dryocola boscaweniae (assembly GCF_025215095.1). Lineage (GTDB taxonomy): Bacteria > Pseudomonadota > Gammaproteobacteria > Enterobacterales > Enterobacteriaceae > Dryocola > Dryocola boscaweniae. The sequence continues at coordinate 3,639 of NZ_JALHAP010000069.1, forward strand.
TGCCATCGCCATCCCCGCAGCTTTTGGGGGGAGCAGGTTCTGAAACGTTGAGCGAGTCTCAAGGCGTTTTTCCTGAGTAAACCGGGAACCTTCAACAAAATTAACTATAGTCGTGGGATGTGAGCGGAATTTCTCACAAGACCGGCGGGTTGTTTCCACGTCCTTGCCGCGTCGCTCAGGATGACGCAGTAAATAGCTGCGTGAATAGCGCTTCATAAAGGGCATATCCAGCGCCCAGCAAGCGAGACCGATAAAAGGAACCCATGCCAGTTGCTGCTTAAGAAAGTATTTATTCATAGGAATATGCTTGCGAAACAGCACGCATAAAATAACGATATCAGCCCAACTGCGATGGTTGCAGATTAATAAGTACCAGTTTTTCTTGTTAAGGCCTTCAAGTCCTTCAACATCCCATTTCAGGTGAGGATTAAGGCGCAGCAGCAGCGCTAAGCCTTCACACCAGCAGTACATCATAAAATCTGCGAATAACGAGATTGATCGCCAGATAACAGGCACCGGTAATAGCAGCTTAACGATGCCAGCAATAATAATCGGCACGGAACAGGCAACCGTAACCAGAATGGTGAGAGCGACACTTAGAATTAAGGTGATCGCAGCGAAAAATCTCGACATAAGGATGACTTTAAGAAGGTTAGGAAAACAAGATGACGGGTAAAAGGGCAACAGGCGGTGAATTTTATCAGAGTTTGATGCCGGGGATTACTCAAAAAGCCGCATTCGCCTCAATGCTTTTCATTTGGCCGGAAAATTCATGCGCCTTATAACATAAATAGTTTTTATATCCACATCGAGTAGTAATGAAATTCTTTTCGCCAGCAAGGATTGTTTTCAAATAACCCTTTGATATTAAAAGAGTTACAATAAGCCCGGCAAAGTAATTACTTCAGAATATTAGTTAGTTATAAAACTATACACAAAGTTATCCACAATCTCGATCTTGCGTAAGATCTCGCGGATCGATAAAACTTTTTGCCTAATCCGCCCCAAAAGCTCATGTTTTTGCTCTGGCTATGGCATCCTTTAGCTATAAATTTAAAACCAGGTATGGAACGGTACAATATGGTTCAGATCGCGCAAAACCCGCTTATCCTCGTTGATGGCTCATCCTATCTTTATCGGGCCTATCACGCCTTTCCTCCTCTGACTAACAGCCGGGGAGAACCAACAGGCGCGATGTATGGCGTACTGAATATGTTGCGTAGTCTGTTAATGCAATATCAACCGACTCATGCCGCCGTGGTCTTCGATGCGAAGGGCAAAACTTTCCGCGACGAGTTATTTGAGCACTATAAATCCCATCGCCCGCCAATGCCGGACGATTTGCGTGCTCAAATTGAGCCTCTTCATGCCATGGTTAAAGCTATGGGGTTACCGTTACTTGCGGTTTCTGGGGTAGAAGCGGACGATGTTATTGGCACACTGGCTCTGGAAGCTGAAAAAGCAGGGCGGCCAGTACTTATCAGCACCGGCGATAAAGACATGGCTCAACTGGTAACTCCGGGTGTAACTCTCATCAATACCATGACTAACACCATTCTGGGGCCTGATGAAGTTCGTACCAAATACGGCGTACCGCCTGAACTGATTATCGATTTCCTCGCTCTGATGGGGGACTCCTCAGATAACATTCCGGGCGTCCCGGGCGTTGGAGAAAAAACGGCTCAGGCCCTGTTACAGGGGTTAGGCGGCCTGGATTCGCTGTATGCCAACCCAGAAAAAATCGCCGAGCTCAGCTTCCGGGGGGCGAAAACCATGGCCGCGAAGCTTGAGCAAAGCAAAGAAGTGGCGTACCTCTCGTATCAGCTTGCGACGATTAAAACAGATGTCGAGCTGGAGTTAACCTGCGAACAGCTCGAAGTGCAGCAGCCGGTAGCAGAAGAATTACTTGGCCTGTTTAAGCACTACGAGTTCAAACGCTGGACAACAGATGTTGAAGCTGGAACCTGGCTGCAGGCGAAAGGCGCTAAAGCCGCCGCGAAACCGCAGAAAACCATTGAGATTGAAGTCGATCCCGAAGAAGAAGCCAGCGCGCTTTCTTATGACAACTACGTCACCATTCTTGATGAAACAGAACTGCTGGCGTGGATCGCTCGCCTGAAAAAGGCGCCCTTCTTTGCCTTTGATACTGAAACCGACAGCCTTGATAACATCAGCGCAAATTTGGTTGGCCTCTCTTTTGCGACCGAGCCTGGCGTTGCTTGTTATATCCCGGTTGCGCATGACTATATTGACGCGCCCGATCAGCTTCCGCTGGAACGCGTGCTTGAACTGCTCAAGCCGCTGCTTGAAGATGAAAAAGTCCTTAAAGTTGGCCAAAATCTCAAGTATGACCGCGGCATCGTTGGCAACTATGGCATCGAGCTGCGCGGTATCGCGTTTGATACCATGCTGGAATCCTATATCCTGGATAGCGTCGCGGGCCGTCATGATATGGATAGCCTGTCCGACCGCTGGCTTAAGCATAAAACTATTACTTTCGAAGAGATCGCCGGCAAAGGTAAAAAACAGCTTACTTTCAACCAGATCGATCTGGAGCAGGCGGGGCGCTATGCTGCCGAAGATGCGGATGTCACGCTGCAATTACACCTGAAAATGTGGCCAAAGCTTGAAAAAAGCGCAGGCCCGCTTAACGTCTTCAATAACATTGAAATGCCGCTGGTGCCGGTGCTTTCTCGTATTGAACGTAACGGCGTGAAGATCGACCCTGCTATTTTGCACACGCATTCCGGGCAGTTGACTAAGCGCCTTGCCGAGCTGGAGCAGAAAGCCCATGAAATTGCCGGTGAGCCGTTTAACCTCTCTTCACCAAAACAGCTACAGACTATTCTTTTTGAAAAACAAGGTATTAAACCGCTGAAGAAAACGCCGGGCGGCGCGCCGTCAACATCGGAAGAAGTGCTTGAAGAACTGGCGCTGGATTATCCGCTGCCGAAAGTAATCCTCGAGCACCGCGGTCTTGCGAAGTTGAAGTCCACTTACACCGATAAGCTGCCGCTGATGATTAACCCGAAAACCGGGCGGGTGCATACCTCGTATCATCAGGCTGTAGCGGCGACAGGACGTTTGTCTTCAACCGATCCGAACCTGCAAAACATCCCGGTGCGTAACGAAGAAGGGCGCCGAATTCGTCAGGCGTTTATCGCACCAGAAGATTACGTCATTGTTTCTGCAGACTATTCGCAAATTGAGTTGCGCATTATGGCACATCTTTCACGCGATAAAGGCCTGTTGACCGCTTTTGCTGAAGGCAAAGATATTCACCGCGCAACGGCGGCAGAGGTGTTCGGCCTTCCTCTGGAAAGCGTGACGGGTGAACAGCGTCGTAGCGCGAAGGCGATTAACTTTGGTCTTATTTATGGCATGAGTGCATTTGGTCTGTCGCGTCAGCTCAATATTCCCCGTAAAGAGTCGCAGAAGTATATGGATCTTTACTTCGAGCGTTACCCTGGCGTGCTGGAATATATGGAGCGTACCCGTAAGCAGGCAAAAGAGCTGGGCTACGTCGAAACGCTCGATGGGCGTCGTTTATATCTGCCGGACATCAATTCAAGCAACGCTGCACGCCGTGCAGGCGCTGAGCGTGCGGCGATCAACGCCCCGATGCAGGGCACTGCGGCAGACATCATCAAACGGGCAATGATTGCCGTGGATGAATGGCTGCAGAAAGATAAGCCTCGCGTAAAAATGATCATGCAGGTGCACGATGAACTGGTGTTTGAAGTGCATAAAGATGATGTTGAAGCCGTGTCCGGAAAGATCCACGAGCTAATGGAAGGCAGTATGACGCTGGACGTTCCATTGCTGGTGGAAGTGGGCTGCGGCGCAAACTGGGATGAAGCTCATTGATGCATCGTTTTTAGCGTCATTTTTTTGTAACTAAGCAACATAAGTCATAGCTTTTTGTGATGATGCTTCAAGAACGGTATGTAAATAGTGAAAAAAAACTACAAAAAATGCTTTTTCAACCGGATAAAAAGGAGTAGAGTTATTTGCGTAGGGTACAGAGGTAAGATGTTCTATCTTTCAGACCTTTTACTTCACGTAATCGGATTTGGCTGAATATTTTAGCCGCCCCAGTCAGTAATGACTGGGGCGTTTTTTATTGGGCGAAAGCCTGTAAAAAAGACGGGCTAACCCGTCATTTTTTACTCTTCAGCGGCTTCTTCTTCCACCGCTGGTGGGATGTCGTTGTACCAGCTATCCAGCTTTTGACGCAGTTTATCGACACCGATTTTTTTGAGCGATGAAAACGCTTCGATCTCAATGTTTCCGCCAAATGCTGTAGCCGCTTCGCGCACCATATTAAGCTGCGCTTTCCGGGCACCGGATGCCAGCTTGTCCGCTTTAGTCAGCAAAATCATCACTTCGATATTGCTGGCAACGGCCCAGTGCACCATTTGCTGATCGAGATCTTTAAGCGGATGACGAATATCCATCAGCACAACCAGTCCTTTCAGACTATTGCGCTTTTGCAGGTATTCACCCAGCGCACGCTGCCATTTTATTTTTACTTCTTCCGGGACTTCCGCATAGCCGTAACCCGGTAAATCCACCAGACGTTTATCCTCAGCAACCTCAAACAGGTTGATAAGCTGCGTACGTCCAGGTGTTTTACTGGTACGAGCCAGGCCCTTCTGATTCGTCAGCGTGTTTAACGCGCTCGATTTCCCCGCGTTAGAGCGGCCTGCGAAAGCAACCTCAATACCGGTATCAGAAGGTAAATGGCGAATGTCCGGTGCGCTAAGCACGAAGTGGGTCAGTTGATAGTTCCAGTTTGTCAAAAGGTTGTCTCCGTCAGGATGAGCATTGAGGTGGATTATACCTGAACGTGCGGAAAAGACCGTGTTTCTCACAAGGTACAGACATTCCCCTATAGAATGTAAGACATCTGCTATTTCTCGTGGCAGACATTGCGGTACCATTTAACTAACGGGTTTATATATATCCTTAAATAACAAAAGATTATATTTATGGTCATTGCAAAGAGTTGAACTTAAATAAAATTATAACCTTGTTGTATTTATGGTTAAGCGTAAAGTAGGTGGCACAGGCAAGGGAGCCGGAAAGGACAGCAACTCAGGATGAGGGTTCAGGAACGTCAGGATGACGAAGAACCAGGGAAAGCCGGGAAGCGCCGTCTGGAGACGAAGTAAAAGGATAAGGGACACAACACGGAAGTTGCTTGCGAAGGATAGACAAGGCGTCGATAGCAGACAAGGATTGTGTGACCCATAAGGGTTGTGAGACAAGAAAAAGGCGACAGGTTAACCTGCCGCCTTTTTTCTTTGCTTGCTTTCTGCTAGATTCCGCCGCAATTCTATACTGAATAAAACGGCTTAAGACAACTCATCATGAAGCAACAAAACTCAGCAGCACAAGGTAACAAACCGGCGAAAGTTCGTCGTAAATCGCGCGAAGAAATAGATCAGGAAGCTCGCGACCGTAAACGCCAGAAAAAACACCGTGGGCATTCGGCTGGCAGCCGTGCGAACGGTGGGAATCAGGCGCAAGGTGGCAAAGGTTCAGGACAGCCAAAAGATCCGCGCATTGGCAGCAAAAAACCCGTTGCTCTGGGCGTCACTGAAACCCCAGCCGCGAAGCCAAAACAGCACAAACCAAAGAGCGAGAAACCTATGCTAACACCACAGGCCGAGCTGGATATGCTGGAGAACGACGAGCGCCTGGACGCGTTGCTGGAACGTCTTGAAGAAGGCGAAACGTTGACGAAGGAAGAACAATCCTGGGTAAACGAAAAGCTCGACCGTATTGATGCGCTGATGGAAGAACTGGGCATCGCCTATGACGACGATGAAGAAGACGAAGAAAAAACCGATGATTTAATGCGTCTGCTCAAGGGTGGTAACTAACGTTTACTCCCATGGGATTACCCGTTCTTATCGTGGTTATTCCGCTGGTGTGTTATCTGCTGTGGTTATTCGTTAAACTACGGCGGTTGTCGCGATTGCAGAATTCGTTGCGCCGTAGGCTCTTCGCCCAAGGGAAGGGCGGGCCGCAAACGTTACGTAAACGCAGGCGGCATCACCGGAAGGAGTGAGTATGTCTGAGCAGTTAATCGACTGGGATCTGGCCCTGATCCAGAAATACAATTATTCAGGGCCCCGCTACACCTCTTACCCCACCGCGCTGGAGTTTTCTGAAGACTTTGGCGAGGCGGCGTTTCTGCAGGCGGTCGCTCGTTATCCTGAGCGTCCGCTATCGCTGTATGTGCATATTCCGTTCTGCCACAAGCTTTGTTATTTCTGCGGCTGCAATAAAATTGTTACCCGCCAGACGCACAAAGCAGATCGGTATCTGGATGCGCTTGAACAAGAAATCGCGCACCGGGCGCCGTTATTTGAAGGCCGTCACGTCAGCCAGATGCACTGGGGCGGTGGTACCCCTACCTACCTGAGCAAGGCGCAAATCAGCCGCCTGATGGAGCTGTTACGCGGCCATTTTCAGTTTAATCACGACGCCGAGCTGTCCATTGAAGTGGATCCGCGTGAAATCGAGCTTGATGTGCTGGATCATCTGCGTGCGGAAGGCTTCACTCGCCTGAGTATGGGCGTGCAGGATTTCAACAAAGAAGTGCAGCGTCTGGTTAACCGCGAGCAGGATGAAGAGTTTATCTTTGCCCTGATTAAGCGCGCCCGTGAGTTGGGTTTTACCTCGACAAACATTGATTTGATCTACGGCCTGCCGAAGCAAACGCCGGAAAGCTTTGCTTTCACCTTAGAACGCGTCGCTGAGCTTAGCCCGGACCGCCTGAGCGTCTTCAACTATGCGCACCTGCCGACTCTGTTTGCCGCGCAGCGCAAAATCAAAGATGCGGACTTGCCGAGCGCGCAGCAAAAGCTTGATATTTTGCAGGAAACTATTGGTTCGCTGACTACGGCCGGCTATCAGTTCATTGGTATGGATCACTTTGCTCGCCCGGATGACGAGCTTGCCATTGCTCAGCGTGAAGGAAAGCTGCATCGCAACTTCCAGGGTTACACCACGCAAGGCGATACCGATCTGCTCGGCATGGGCGTATCGGCCATCAGCATGATTGGCGATTGCTATGCGCAGAACCAGAAAGAGCTTAAGACTTATTATCAGCAGGTCGATGACCGGGGTGATGCGCTGTGGCGTGGTCTGGCCCTGACTCGTGATGACTGTATCCGCCGCGATGCCATTAAGCTGCTGATCTGCAACTTCCAGCTCAATTTTGCCGACGTTGAGCGCTTGTGGGATGTGGATTTCGCTCAGTACTTTGCAGAAGACCTGAAGCTGTTAGCCCCGCTGGCCAAAGACGGGCTGGTGGAGGTTGATGCACACCGCATTCAGGTCACGCCGAAAGGCCGTCTTCTGATCCGTAACATCTGCATGTGCTTCGATGTTTACCTGCGGCAGAAAGCGCGGCTCCAGCAGTTCTCACGGGTTATCTGAGTTATGTCGGATGACGCTTCGCTTACCCGACCTACGTTGAACCGATAGTTGTAGGGTGGATAAGCGAAGCGCCATCCACCGATAAAAAGGCGAATAGCTAAAGCTATCCGCCTTTTTTGTTACTCCATTCCCAGCTCTTTCAGCTTACGCGTCAGCGTATTGCGGCCCCAGCCCAGTAAACGAGCCGCTTCCTGCTTGTGGCCCTGGGTGTGGCGCAGCGCCGTTGTCAGCAAAGTGCGTTCCATTTCCGGCTGTGCTTCTGACAGCAAATTTTGATGACCGGAACGCAGCGCGCGATCGGCCCATTGCGCCAGCAGCGTTGCCCAGTTATCAGGCAGCGTCTGCGAAGCACCGGTTTCTGGCACCGTAGCTTCAAACAGCTCCCCCGGCAGATCCTGAATCAGCACTTCCTGGCCTGCGGCCATCACGGTCAACCAGCGGCAGGTATTTTCTAGCTGGCGCACGTTGCCGGGCCAGGCAAGACGCGTTAATGCATTTTCTGTCTCAGGATGCAAAAGCTTGGCTTCTACGCCCAGCTCGCGAGCCGCAACCTGCAAGAAATGACGAGCCAGACGAGGAATATCTTCCCGGCGTTCGCGCAGTGGAGGCAGGTGAACGCGGATAACGTTCAGGCGGTGGAATAAATCCTCACGGAATTTGCCTTCCTGCACCCGCAGTTCAAGGTTCTGGTGGGTTGCGGCGATAATGCGCACATCCACTTTTACCGGCGCATAACCGCCAACGCGGTAAAACTGACCGTCAGCCAGCACGCGTAGCAAGCGGGTTTGCACATCCAGCGGCATATCGCCGATTTCATCCAGAAACAGAGTACCGCCATCGGCCTGTTCAAAACGCCCTTGCCGAATCTGATTCGCCCCGGTAAACGCGCCTTTTTCATGGCCAAACAGCTCAGACTCGATCAAATCCTTCGGAATGGCCGCCATATTGAGTGCGATAAATGGCGATTTGACGCGAGGGCTGTGGCGATGCAGCGCATGAGCCACAAGCTCTTTACCCGTACCGGATTCGCCATTAATCAGCACGCTGATCGAAGAGCGGGACAAGCGGCCAATAATACGAAAGACGTCCTGCATGGCAGGCGCTTCCCCGATGATATCGGTGGTTGGCCCGAACACTTGTACATTACGCGGCTGCTGCTGCTCCTGATAATGGCTGATCGCGCGTTCGACCAGCGCAACCGCTTCGTCAATATCAAAAGGTTTCGGGAGATAATCAAACGCCCCTTGCTGATAAGCGCTGACGGCGGCATCCAGATCCGAATGCGCGGTCATTATGATGACCGGAAGCATCGGATGCCGTTGTTTTATTTGCTTTAACAGCGCCAGCCCATCCATACCCGGCATCCGAATGTCGGATAACAAAACGTCCGGGGTTTTGGTTGCAAGGGCGTCCAGCACCTCATTGCCACTCTCAAACGTGGTGCAGCTCAAACCAGCTCCGGTCAGCGCTCGTTCCAGCACCCAACGGATGGAGCTATCGTCATCAACGATCCAAACTATCCCTCGTTGCATACAAACCTCTACTTACGAATAGGCAGGAAAACGGAAAACTCGGTATGACCCGGCCAACTGTTGAATTCTATTTTCCCCGAATGCTGATCGATAAGATTGCGCGCTATAGACAGGCCAAGGCCGGTGCCTCCTTCGCGTCCGCTTACCATCGGGTAGAACAGCGTGTCCTGAAGCGCTGCCGGAATTCCCGGGCCGTTATCTTCGACGTCAATTCGGGCAGCCAGGCGGTAGCGCATACCGTGCAGCGTCAACTGGAAAGCGGTGCGGGTGCGCAGGACGATTTCACCTCCGTCGCTCCCCAGCGCCTGCAATGCATTGCGCACGATATTTAATAAAACCTGCTCGATTTGGTCGGGGTCGTGAGCAAACTCCGGCAGGCTTGGATCGTAATCCCGCACTAACGTGACGTTTTCTGGCAGCTCCATCGACACCAGTTGCATTACGCGCTCGGTAACTTTGTGAATGCTTTCTGTCACGTGCATTCCCGGCTGTTGCGGCCCTAAAAGCCTGTCGACCAGGTTACGCAGACGGTCTGCCTGCTCAATAATTACTTTGGTATATTCCGTCAGCGAAGGGTCCGGTAATGCTTTGGCAAGAAGCTGCGCCGCCCCCCGTAACCCACCGAGAGGGTTTTTGATCTCATGCGCCAGGCCGCGAACTAAATCACGTGCGGCGATTTGTTGGGCATGCTGTAACTGTTCCTGACTCAGGCGACGCTGGTTGTCCATCGGCGCCATTTCCATCAGGATTAAACCTTCCGGCAAACGCTGCGCCGTAAGAGAAAGAATATGGGAGCGGCCATCTATCACCAGCGTTACCTCGTTATCGGTAAACCCCTGGCCTGAGATAAGGCTCTCCTGCATTAAGCCAATATTAAGTGAGAAGTAACTCAACAGATCCGGCAGCGGCGTACCGTAAAGCTTGCGTGAACTCTGGGCCAGCAATTGCTGCGCCGCCGGGTTCGCGTAGTGGACAGCCAGTTCGTCATCCACGAGCAGAATGCTGTTGATTAAAGAGTTCAGGATCTGCCCAGCATCGGGCAGCGTGCCGGTTGCCATACAGCAGTCTCCAGTTTATGCACTATGTTGGTGCATTATAGTTGTCTGGTAACAAAAAACCTTGTTGTGTCAGGTTATTTGCGGAGAAAAAAGCCCATCCGAAGATGGGCTGAAAGTTTCCACGGCAACAAAAAAACGCTTAATTAGACGCTGTAGTACAACTCAAACTCTACCGGGTGCGGCGTCATGCGCACACGGTCGTTTTCTTCAACGCGCAGAGCGATGTAAGCATCGATCGCGTCGTCAGTGAACACGCCGCCGGCGGTCAGGAATTCACGGTCCTGATCCAGCGCGTTCAGTGCTTCTTCCAGAGAGCCTGCAACCTGTGGGATCTCTTTCGCTTCTTCTGGCGGCAGGTCGTACAGGTTTTTGTCCATTGCTTCGCCCGGATGGATTTTGTTCTTGATGCCATCAAGGCCAGCCATCAGCAGCGCTGCGAAGCACAGGTATGGGTTAGCAGCCGGGTCCGGGAAGCGAACTTCGATACGGCGTGCTTTCGGAGAAGCAACTACTGGAATACGGATAGAAGCGGAACGGTTGCGGGCAGAGTAAGCCAGCATAACAGGCGCTTCGTAACCCGGGACCAGACGCTTGTAAGAGTTGGTGGTCGGGTTAGACAGGGCGTTGATCGCTTTAGCGTGTTTGATAACGCCGCCGATGTAGTACAGAGCTTGCTCAGACAGGCCTGCGTATTTGTCACCAGCGAACAGGTTTACGCCGTTCTTGGACAGGGACATATGGCAGTGCATACCGGAACCGTTATCGCCAAACATTGGTTTTGGCATGAAGGTCGCAGTTTTGCCGTAAGCGTGAGCAACGTTGTGCACAACATATTTGTAGATCTGAATTTCGTCAGCTTTTTTGGTCATGGTATTGAAGCGGGTAGCCACTTCGTTCTGACCGGCCGTTGCCACTTCGTGGTGGTGAGCTTCAACAACCAGGCCCATCTGTTCCATGGTCAGACACATGGCAGAACGCAGGTCCTGCGCTGAGTCGACTGGTGGAACCGGGAAGTAACCGCCTTTTACAGCAGGACGGTGGCCTTTGTTGCCGCCTTCGTATTTGGTGCCGGTGTTCCATGCGCCTTCGATATCATCAATAGCAACGTGGGAGCCGGAGATAGAGCTGCCGAAACGGATGTCGTCGAACAGGAAGAACTCTGGTTCTGGCCCGAACAGCACGGTATCAGCAAGACCGGTAGAGCGCAGGTAGTCTTCAGCGCGTTTAGCGATAGAACGCGGGTCGCGGTCGTAGCCCTGTAAAGTGCCTGGCTCAAGGATATCGCAACGAATAATCAGGGTAGAATCAGCGAAGAATGGATCAATGACGGCGGTAGACGCGTCTGGCATCAGAACCATGTCGGATTCGTTGATACCTTTCCAGCCACCAATCGAGGAGCCGTCAAACATTTTGCCTTCTTCGAAGAACTCAGCATTCACCTGGTGAGCAGGGATTGTGACGTGCTGTTCTTTACCTTTGGTGTCAGTGAAGCGCAAATCAACAAATTTCACTTCATGCTCATTCAGCATCGTCAAAACGTGTTCAGCGGACATACTTAACTCTCCCGGATTGGTCATTGTCGTCGTGGTAACGAGGTCTTTCCCGTCGTACTTCAAGCTGCAAAGGTTTTGGCTGCGGCTCGAATTATTTAGGGACTATTCTATTAAAAGTGGCTCTACGCCCTGAAATGTTTAAAGCGAAATCTGTGCCAACTTTTAAATCACCCTAAAAAGGCGTTATCATGCGCACTATAGTGCAAAAGGGCTGCACCATGATGGATAACTTGCACCAATATAGTGCTCCAGTATGAATTACGGGCACCATATTGGTGCAATTTACGTTATGGCTCCCTTTTTAGCTCCGTGAAAGCGATCACAATCCCTTACTTTCTATATTGTTTGTAAAGGTTCTTTGTGATCCTGTTCTGTCCTTCGATTAATACGTGTACAATAACGCGCTATTTCTAATGCCTGAGGCAAAGTTGTGATCGAAAATCTGCGTAACATCGCCATCATCGCGCACGTTGACCATGGTAAAACTACCCTGGTTGATAAGCTGCTACAGCAATCCGGTACTTTCAGCGAGCGTGCTGAAACCACTGAACGCGTGATGGACTCCAACGATTTGGAGAAAGAGCGTGGGATTACCATCCTCGCTAAAAACACCGCTATCAAATGGAATGACTACCGTATCAACATCGTTGATACCCCAGGGCATGCCGACTTCGGTGGTGAAGTTGAACGTGTAATGTCCATGGTAGACTCCGTTCTGCTGGTCGTTGATGCAATGGATGGCCCAATGCCGCAGACGCGCTTCGTAACCAAAAAGGCATTCGCCCATGGTTTGAAGCCAATCGTGGTTATCAACAAAGTTGACCGTCCTGGCGCGCGTCCTGACTGGGTTGTGGATCAGGTGTTCGACCTGTTCGTAAACCTCGACGCGAGCGACGAGCAGCTCGATTTCCCAATCATCTATGCATCCGCATTGATGGGTATCGCGGGTAACGATCACTCTGATATGGCGGAAGACATGACCCCGCTGTACCAGGCGATTGTTGACCACGTTAAAGCACCAAGCGTTGACCTTGATGGTCCGTTCCAGATGCAAATCTCCCAGCTCGATTACAACAACTACGTTGGTGTTATCGGCATCGGTCGCATCAAGCGCGGTAAAGTGAAGCCTAACCAGCAAATCACTATCATCGACAGCGAAGGTAAAACTCGTAACGGTAAAGTCGGTAAGGTTCTGACTCACCTCGGTCTGGAGCGTATTGAATCCACCGAAGCCGAAGCGGGCGATATCATCGCGATTACCGGTCTGGGCGAGCTGAACATCTCCGACACCCTTTGCGATACGCAAAATGTTGAAGCGCTGCCGGCGCTGTCCGTTGATGAACCAACCGTTTCCATGTTCTTCAATGTCAACACCTCTCCGTTCTGTGGTAAAGAAGGTAAATTCGTTACCTCCCGTCAGATCCTTGACCGCCTGAACAAAGAGCTGGTGCACAACGTTGCGCTGCGCGTTGAAGAAACCGAAGATGCGGACGCGTTCCGTGTATCCGGTCGTGGTGAGTTGCACCTGTCCGTACTTATCGAAAACATGCGTCGTGAAGGCTTCGAGCTGGCGGTTTCCCGCCCGAAAGTAATCTTCCGCGAAATCGATGGTCGTAAGCAGGAACCGTTCGAAAACGTGACGCTTGATATCGAAGAGCAGCACCAGGGTTCTGTCATGCAGGCTCTTGGCGAGCGTAAGGGCGACCTGAAAAACATGAATCCAGACGGCAAAGGCCGCGTACGTCTTGACTACGTGATCCCAAGCCGCGGTCTGATCGGTTTCCGTAACGAATTCATGACCATGACTTCTGGTACCGGTTTGCTTTATTCCACCTTCAGCCATTACGATGATATTCGTCAGGGCGAAGTGGGCCAGCGTCAGAACGGCGTGTTGATCTCTAACGGCCAGGGTAAAGCAGTTGCGTTTGCGCTGTACGGCCTGCAGGACCGCGGCAAGCTGTTCCTGGGTCACGGTGCGGAAGTTTACGAAGGCCAGATCATCGGTATTCACAGTCGTTCTAACGACCTGACTGTTAACTGCCTGACCGGTAAGAAACTGACCAACATGCGTGCATCCGGTACTGACGAAGCGACCACGCTGGTTCCAGCTCAGAAAATGACTTTAGAGCAGGCGCTGGAGTTTATCGATGATGACGAACTGGTCGAAGTGACTCCGCTTTCCGTTCGTATCCGTAAACGTCACCTGACTGAAAACGACCGCAAACGCGCTGGTCGTGGCAGCAAAGAAGCTTAAGTTTCTTTCTCGCCGTAAATGGAAGCCCTGCCTGTTTAGGCGGGGCTTTTTTTGTACATTCGCTCGCAGAATTGAAGAGTTAATCAGGCTGCGATAGGCAAAGCATCTCTTTACCGCTACAGTTATTTGTCCACGGCGCAAAGGAGAGGCTTATGCTGTATATCTTTGATTTAGGTAACGTCATCGTTGATATCGACTTCAACCGCGTAATGGGGGTCTGGAGCGATTACAGCCGGGTACCGCTGGCAAATCTGCAAAAAAGCTTTGTGATGGGGGAGGCTTTCCATCGTCATGAGCGCGGGCAGATCTCTGATGAAGATTTCGCCACGGCAGTGTGTCAGGAGATGGATATGGCGCTAAGCTTCGATCAATTCGCCGCGGGCTGGCAGGCCGTGTTCGTTGCCCTTCGTCCAGAAGTCATCGCCCTGATGAAACAGTTGCGTGAACAGGGGCATCGCGTTGTCGTACTCTCTAACACTAACCGTTTGCACACGAATTTCTGGCCCGGCGAATATCCGCAAATCGCGGAAGCCGCAGACAAAATCTATCTGTCCCAGGAAATGGGGATGCGCAAACCCGACGCCGAAATTTATCAAAAGCTGCTGGAAGCAGAGAGTTTTTCTGCCGACCAGGCCATCTTTTTCGACGACAACGCCGATAATATTAAAGGAGCCCAACAGGTGGGCATCACCAGCATTCTGGTGACCGGAAAAGAAACGGTGCCTGGCTATTTTGCCAAAAACCCATGTTAAAAGACGTGCATCATCATACCCGTAAACACCTCAGGCCTTATATTGCCTGGGGTAAGCTGCTGTGGCAGCGCATTGACCAGGACAATATGACGACGCTTGCGGGTAATCTTGCGTATGTGTCGCTGCTGTCGCTGGTGCCTTTTGTCGCCGTTGTGTTTGCGTTATTTGCCGCTTTTCCGATGTTTTCAGACGTCAGCGTGCAGTTGCGGCACTTTATCTTCTCGAATTTCATCCCCGCCACGGGCGATATTATTCAGCGCTATATAGAGCAGTTCGTCGCAAACTCCAGCAAGATGACTATAGTCGGCGCGTGCGGGCTTATCGTTACCGCATTATTATTAATGTACGCCGTAGACAGCGCGCTCAACACCATCTGGCGTAGCACGCGCACACGCCCCAAAATATACTCCTTTGCCGTTTACTGGATGATCCTCACGCTTGGGCCTTTATTGGCCGGGGCGAGCCTGGTTATCAGCTCCTATTTACTGTCTTTACGCTGGGCCACGGGTTTTAACAGCATGATTGATGAGGTGCTGCGCATCTTTCCGCTTCTGCTCTCCTGGCTTTCGTTCTGGCTTCTCTACAGTATCGTTCCTACCACGCGCGTACCGGTACGCGATGCTCTGATTGGCTCGCTGGTCGCTGCACTTCTCTTTGAGTTGGGCAAGAAAGGTTTCGCGCTCTATATCACCATGTTTCCCTCTTATCAGTTGATTTACGGCGTGCTGGCGGTGATCCCGATTTTATTTGTCTGGGTCTACTGGACCTGGTGTATCGTGTTGCTCGGGGCAGAAATTACTGTCACCCTCGGTGATTACCGCAAACTTCGTACAGAAGCACAGCAGGAAGAATTGGAAGAACCATGATTGCATTGATTCAGCGCGTCACCCAGGCTCGCGTCACCGTGGAGGGTGAAGTGACGGGTGAAATTGGCCCAGGACTTTTGGTGTTATTGGGTGTCGAAAAAGAAGACAACGAGCAGAAAGCGAATCGCCTTTGCGAGCGGGTGTTAGGTTACCGCATCTTTAGTGATGAAGATGACAAAATGAACCTGAACGTTCAGCAAGCCGGCGGCAGCGTGCTGGTGGTTTCGCAATTTACCCTTGCGGCAGATACGGAACGCGGCATGCGCCCGAGCTTTTCAGGCGGCGCGGCGCCAGCGCTTGCCGAAGAGCTGTATGAATATTTTATCGAACGCTGCAAACAGCAAGGGATCGGGACCCAAACCGGCCGTTTCGCCGCTGATATGCAGGTATCGCTTATCAATGACGGGCCGGTGACATTCTGGCTGCAGGTCTAAACCCCGCACGGTTCATCGGCCTTGCGTAATCTAAGAGAGTACCGCTATGTATCACCTTCGCGTACCGCAAACCGAAGAAGAACTTGAAAGTTACTACCAGTTCCGCTGGGAAATGTTGCGCAAACCTCTGCATCAACCTAAAGGCTCCGAACGCGACGCCTGGGATGCTATGGCTCATCACCAGATGGTGGTGGATGAAGAGGGTAAACCGGTTGCTATAGGGCGTTTGTATATTAATGCCGATAACGAAGCGGCAATCCGCTTTATGGCGGTGCATCCTTCCGTACAGGATAAAGGTCTGGGCACGCTGATGGCGATGACGCTGGAATCCGTCGCCCGTCAGGAAGGCGTCAAGCGCGTGGTATGTAGCGCCCGCGAAGACGCGGTGGAGTTTTTTGCCAAGCTGGGATTTGAGAATCAGGGTGAAATCACTACTCCGCAGACAACGCCTGTACGGCATTTCCTGATGATTAAACCGGTGGCGTCGCTGGACGATATCCTGCATCGCGCCGACTGGTGTGGACAACTACAGCAAGCCTGGTACGAACATATTCCTCTTAGCGAGAAGATGGGCGTGCGCATTTTGCAGTACACCGGGCAGAAATTCATCACCACCATGCCGGAAACCGGTAATCAAAATCCGCACCAGACGCTGTTTGCGGGCAGCCTGTTTTCTCTTGCAACGCTGACGGGCTGGGGGCTTATCTGGCTGATGCTCCGTGAGCGTCACCTGGGTGGTACGATTATTCTGGCGGATGCCCACATTCGTTACAGCAGCCCAATCACCGGACGCCCGGGCGCGATAGCGGATTTAGGTTCGTTAAGCGGCGATCTCGATCGTCTGGCCCGGGGGCGTAAAGCTCGAGTAGCGTTACAGGTCGAGCTTTACGGCGATGACAAAATGGGCGCGGTGTTTGAAGGCGTATATCTGGTTCTGCCGGCTAAGCCTTTCGGGCCGCTGGAAGAGGGCGGTAACGAAGAAGAGTAGCCGCCCTGCGGATTATTCAGCAGGCTATGCGCCGGGAACCTCGCCTTTTTGCATCGTTTGCTGTAGCTGTTTTCCATCTGCGCTGGTGGCCTGAAGCGTCCCGTTTACCGTTGGTTTCAACGGTGTCTGGGCGGCAAGGCTACCGGTGACGGAAAGCTGCAGATTGCCTTCTCCCTCCAGCGGCAAAACCGGCCATCCCCACTGCTGCAAAGTATTAATCGGCACTGAACGGGCCCGAAGGTTTATCGCCGTATTTCTTTGCGGGGATTGCGAGACAGCTCCTGTCGCTTCAAGCATTCCTTTTCCGGCGAAAGCGCTCAGCTCCGTGACTGAAATCTGGTTCGTATTCGCCGTCAGAGCAATAGAAGGGCGACGAACGTCCACGCGATTAAAGGTTGCAGCCGCGGCATTCAGGCTGATATTGCCATCCCACAAACCCCACTGGCGGTCTCTCACCACTTCCAGATTATTTCCTGCGCCATCCAGCGCGGTGAGCTGGAACGGAAAGTTCGGATCGATATCGATAATCAAATTTCGATTAGCCGAAAGCTTTTTGATCGTCACTTTGTTTAGCCACTCCGGAACGGGCTCCAGCCAGCGCTTTTTCCAGTTTTCTGGCAGCGTATATTCCAGCCCGGCCAGCACAACTTCATCAAGAGCAAGCTGATTATCATGACTTATCCATTGTCCTGATGCGCGAATCATCCCTCTTTCCCATCGGGAGGTGAACTGGCGCAACACGGCGGCTTGCCGGGTAAAATCAATATTTACGATAGGGTCGTTAAGATGCAGTACGCCGTTTATAAACTCACTGGCATTTAGCGATAATCTGCCGTCATCGCTTTGCCATCCGCCGTTAGCAAGCGTCAGATTGCGCAGGCTCAGATCTAAATCTGTTACCGCCCAGTCTTTTCCTTCCAGACGCGCATCCGTAATCTCCAGGCTATCTACTTTCAGGGACGGAATAGTGGTGATGGGAGCAAGGAAATCGCTGATGGATTTATCCGTTTGCAAACGAATATCGTTGAGGCGCAGGCTGCCAATTTGCCATGAGCCGTCGGCATTACGATTTGCAGTACCGGTGAGCGAACCGCGAGCGATATCCGCGCCGACGTTGGAAAGCGTCACGCGATCGTCATCGATTGCGCCCTGCAACAGAACGTTACTTGCTGGCACGCCGTTAAGCATTAGCGAACCTGCGCTAAATTGAATATCTGCAGTGCTGCCCAGCACTTTTCCTTTTTCAGGCTGCCATGGCTTGACGCCTCCGGTCACCCGCTGCGCACGTAAATCCCACTCGGCTCCGGGGCTGTTAAGCGCCATATCGTTGAGTTGCAGTATGTCGGCCTGGAAGGGGAAGGACGCTGCGTTCGGACTAAGGTTCAGCGTGCCGTTATTTAGCAAAATAGTCTCAACGTGCAGCGGCTGCGAAAATTGGCGAGAGCTCAGGCCGATATCCACGCTTTGCGCAACGAGCGTTGCTGGCTGGCCTTTTCGACCAAATGTCACGTTATTAAGCGCGACGTGAGCTGGAGAGGCCCAACGGTGATCCATCTCCTCAAACGAAAATTGATAGTCGCTATTTTCGTTAACCCACTTGCTGACCTGGGCTGCGCCCCAGCGAGTTTGCAGCAAAATATACGCAGCAACCAGCACGACCAGAACGATCGCCGCCATTACTGCAATAAGCTTTCCTAGAAATTTCATTGTCTTCCATCCCATGAAGTTTCGGTAAGGGTGTTATGCCCCATTTACCGTTATAGCTCAAGGAGGAGTTTGTCAGGGCGGGTTTCACGCGCCGATGGCAACAAATCATCGGCGCGTGAGGTACATCAATCTTTCTCAGGCGGGAAAATCAGATTCAGAACGATCGCGGTGATACCGCCGGCAGCAATCCCGGACGAGAGTAGCGTCTTCAGCCAGTCAGGGGCAAACTGCAGAATCAGCGGTTGCTGAGAAACGCCCATGCCGACGGCCAGGGACAGCGCGATAATCATAATCGCCCGACGATTCAATGGTTCACGTGAAACGATGCGCACGCCGGATGCGGCGATAGTACCGAACATCACGATTGTTGCTCCACCAAGAACCGGCTCAGGAATATGCTGAACAAAACCACTCACCGCCGGGAACAGACCAAGCACGATCAGCATCAGCGCGACGACAAAACCGACGTAGCGGCTGGCAACGCCGGTGAGCTGAATAACACCGTTGTTTTGACCAAAACAGGAGTTCGGGAAGGTATTGAAAATAGCGGATACGCAGGAATTCAGACCATTCGCCAGCACGCCACCTTTCAGGCGCTTCATATACAGAGGGCCGGAAACGGGCTGTTCGGAAACATCAGAGGTAGCGGTAATATCTCCGATAGTTTCCAGGGACGTCACCATAAACACCAGCATCAGCGGGATAAGCAAATTCCAGTCGATGCCCAGCCCGTAATAGAGCGGCGTCGGAACCATGATCAAATCGGTATTTGTCGGGGCGGTGGTCTGCGGCAGCATATCCATCGCCCACGCCAGGGCGTAACCCACAGCCATCGCGATAACCAGCGAAGCCACGCGCAAATAGGGATTACGCTGGCGGTTGAGCAGAATAATCACCAGCAGCACGGCGCCGGCCAGCAGCAGGTTTTTCGGCGCGCCAAAGGTATGATCGTTCATCGCCGCATAACCCCCACCGATGGAGTTAAGCCCTACCTGAATCAGCGACAGGCCGATAATCATTACCACCACGCCGGAAACCAGCGGAGTAATAATGCGGCGCGCAAGATGCAGAACGCGGGAAAGCGCCATCTCTGTGCAGCTTGCGAGCATCAGCGTACCGAAGAGCGCCGCCATCATTGTCGGCACATCTGCACCGCCATTTTTCAACGCCATGCCGCCCATAATAAGTGGCGAGACAAAGTTGAAACTGGTGCCCTGAATCGACAGCAATCCTGAACCTACCGGGCCCCAGGCTTTGATTTGAATAATAGAAGCGACGCCGGAGGCGAACAGCGACATGCTGATAATGTGCTGTGTGTCAGATGCCGGCAACCCCAGCGCCTGGCAAATCAATAATGCCGGCGTGATAACCGCGACAAACATCGCCAGCAGGTGCTGACAGGCAGCGAAAAGGGTTTGCGGAAGCGGCGGTCTGTCTTCGAGGCGGTAAATCAATTCACTGGGGCGAGTCGATGCAATCGATTGCGCATTTTCTGACTCAACAGCATTTACAGACATCTCAGGAATTCCCTTGGTGGAAAAGCGGTAATTTTAACGAACTGAAGGGTAAAAGCAAACGATTGCACAGCAACGGAATCAATATTTAAAACTCATATAACGACGTTTTCATATAACGACTGGCTGCTTTTTGGTTAAAATCCAGATGCTGATTTTTCTAACAACTGAATTAACAGCGAAGGATAAATAATGCGCACAAATGAACGGTGCGCAAAAGGAGCGCCACTATGTTTCATCTCGATACCCTTTCAACTCTTGTTGCAGCAACGTTGGTATTGCTGCTGGGCAGGAAAATGGTCCACTCCGTACCGCTGCTTAAGAAGTACACCATCCCGGAGCCGGTAGCAGGTGGATTATTAGTTGCCCTGGCCCTGCTGGTTCTGAAAAAGAGCATGGGCTGGGAAATTGATTTTGATATGGGCCTCAAAGACCCGCTGATGCTCGCTTTCTTCGCCACGATCGGCCTGAATGCCAATATTGCCAGTCTGCGTGCGGGCGGCAAGGTGGTCGGCATTTTCCTGTTTGTGGTGGTTGGCCTGCTGGTTATGCAAAACGCCATCGGCATCGGCATGGCGAGCCTGTTAGGTATGGATCCATTAATGGGACTGCTGGCGGGATCAATTACTTTATCTGGCGGCCACGGTACGGGCGCGGCCTGGAGTAAATTATTTACCGAGCGCTACGGTTTCCAGAATGCCACGGAAGTTGCGATGGCGTGCGCAACGTTCGGCCTGGTTCTGGGTGGTTTGATTGGTGGCCCGGTTGCACGTTACCTGGTTAAACATTCTTCTACGCCGGAAGGAACGCCTGAGGACAGCGAAATTCCAACGGCCTTCGAAAAGCCTGAAGTAGGGCGAGTGATTACCTCCCTGGTGCTTATCGAAACCATCGCCATGATTGCCATCTGCCTTACCGCCGGGAAACTTGCGGCGCAGCTTATTCAGGGGACGGCCTTTGAGTTGCCGACCTTTGTATGCGTACTGTTTGTCGGCGTAATCCTCAGCAACGCCCTGGCCTTGCTGGGCTTTTATCGCGTCTTTGAGCGAGCGGTTTCGGTGCTGGGCAACGTTTGCCTTTCTTTGTTTCTCGCCATGGCGCTAATGAGCCTGAAGCTTTGGGAGCTGGCTTCCCTTGCGCTACCGATGCTGGCGATTTTAACGGTGCAAACCCTCTTTATGGCGCTGTATGCGATTTTTGTAACTTACCGTTTAATGGGTAAAAATTACGACGCAGCGGTGCTGGCTGCCGGGCATTGTGGTTTTGGCCTTGGCGCGACGCCCACGGCTATCGCTAATATGCAGGCCATTACCGAGCGTTTTGGCCCGTCGCATATGGCATTCCTGGTGGTGCCGATGGTGGGCGCGTTCTTTATCGATATTGTGAACGCGGTGGTGATTAAGGTGTATTTGATGCTGCCGATGTTCGGGTGATCAGGCGTTCGAGTAGCGTTCCGTTTCAGGCATCCAGCGTTCAATCAGCGCGGTTGCCTGCTCCGGATAGTGTTCGTGAATATGGCGGGCAAGCCGCTGTACTTCCGGAATCATCGCCTGATCGCGCAGTAAGTCCGCTACTTTAAACTCGGCGCTTCCCGTCTGGCGAGTGCCGAGTAATTCTCCCGGCCCACGAATTTCCAGATCCTTTTGCGCAATCACAAAACCATCGTTGCTGTCTCGCAGGACCTGCAAACGCAACTGAGCCGTTTTAGAAAGCGGTGATTTATAAAGCAGCACGCAATGAGAGGCGACTGCGCCGCGGCCAACGCGGCCGCGTAGCTGGTGGAGTTGTGCAAGCCCCAGACGTTCCGGATTTTCGATAATCATCAGGCTGGCATTGGGCACATCCACGCCGACTTCAATAACCGTCGTAGCTATCAGCAGATGGATATTGCCCTCTTTAAATGCCTGCATCACCGCCTGTTTCTCCTGCGGCTTCATGCGTCCGTGCACTAACCCGACGTTGAGATCGGGCAGGGCCGTTTTGAGCTCTTCCCAGGTGACTTCCGCCGCCTGTGCTTCCAGTAATTCCGACTCTTCAATTAGCGTACAAACCCAGTAAGCCTGACGTTTTTCCGTGGTGCAGGCGCTACGTACCCGTTCGATAATCTCGTTACGGCGCGTATCTGCGATAGCAACGGTAGTGACAGGCGTGCGGCCCGGCGGAAGCTCGTCGATAACTGACGTATCCAGATCTGCGTAAGCGGTCATTGCGAGCGTGCGGGGAATGGGCGTGGCAGTCATGATGAGCTGGTGCGGATGGAAGCCCTGAATTTGCCCTTTTTCCCACAGCGCCAGCCGCTGATGAACGCCAAAGCGATGTTGTTCATCAATAATAACCAGCGCCAGCCCGGCAAACTGCACCTGCTCCTGGAAGATGGCATGAGTGCCGACAACCATCGACACCTGGCCGCTGGCAATGGCTTCCTGCTGCGCAATGCGCGCTTTACCTTTTTGCTTCCCGGCCAGCCAACCAACCTCAATGCCCAGAGGCGCAAACCACTGACGGAAATTATTAGCGTGCTGTTCAGCGAGCAATTCTGTAGGGGCCATCAGGCCAACCTGCTTGCCGTGCGCAATGGCTCGAAGAGCTGCGAGCGCGGCAACAAGTGTCTTACCAGAACCTACATCGCCCTGCACCAGACGCATCATCGGCACGTCCAGCGCCATATCACGTTCGATTTCCGCGACGACTCGCTCTTGCGCGCCGGTTGGCTTAAATGGCAAAGCAGCGAGCAGGCGGTTTTTCAGTTCATCATGATTAACTAATGGCAGCGCATGATAACGCTGAGCGCCCGCGCGTAACGCAAGCATACTCAGATTATGGGCCAGTAATTCTTCAAGGATTAAGCGCCGCTGGGCGGGATGTTTACCTGCTTCCAGATCCGCCAGTTGCATATCAGGAGGCGGACGATGCAGCGTGCGCAACGCTTCCGGCAGGCTCATCAGTCCCTGATTTAATTCTGGCGGTAACAATTCGTTAATGGCGCAGGTATCGAGCAGTTCAAGCGCCTGATCGGTCAGTTTACGCAGCGTGGCCTGACGAATACCTTCGGTGGTTGGATAGACCGGCGTTAGCGTCTCCTGCAGCGCCGGCGCGCTGAGATCGCCCTGTACGCGGTATTCAGGGTGAATCATCTCCGCACCGTGCTGACCGCGTTTGGCCTCGCCATAAGCGAGCACACGCTTACCCGTTGCAAGGCTGTTTTTCATTGCCGCATTGAAGTTGAAAAAGCGCATCGTCAAAATGCCGGTGCCGTCGGTGATCTGACAGGTCATCATGCGGCGACGACCAAAACTGATATTGCAGTTCAGCACTTCCCCTTCCACCGTGGCGTAAATGCCGGGCTGGAGATCGTTAATAGGGTAAAGGTGGGTGCGATCTTCATAACGCAGCGGGAGATGAAGCAGCAAATCCTGGATAGTGTGCAGGCCAATTTTGGCCAGTTTGCCGCTCTGGCTGGCGCCCACTCCGGCAAGCGTGCTTAACGGTATGGCATCCAGCAAACGGCCTTTCATAACTTACTCCGCAGACTGCATTGTGGCCCACCAGGCGGCATCAGCTTCGATCTCGCCCTGCTGATTCACATGGGGGTAGGGCAGGCCTTTACGGCGGGAGACTCGCGCCAGTACCGGATAGCCGCCTTCAAATAGCAGGCGCTGTTGTTCAGATTCCGGCAGGGTGCTGTTTTCGCGCTGATACATACCGGCATTCTGGCGCTGACGCTGTGCCTCATAAAGGATGAGCGCGGAGGCGACAGAAACATTGAGCGACTGCACCATGCCAGTCATCGGAATGATAATGTCCCGATCGGCCAGCGCTAACGCTTCCTGAGTGATGCCGGTTTTCTCCTGGCCCATCAGAATACAGGTCGGACGCGTGTAATCAATTTCGCGGAAATCCACGGCTTTATCAGAAAGATTAGTAGCAAGGATTTGCATACCGCTGCTTTTTAATTGAGTAACGGCATCGCTAATTGTGCGATGGGTTTTAACTTCAACCCAGGAGTTGCTGCCTGCAGCGGATGAAGCCATGGTGCGCATACGATTTCCCGGCCACACGGCGTGGACCTCATGCACACCCACCGCGTCTGCCGTGCGGATAATCGCCGAGACGTTATGAGGTTTATGGACCTGCTCCATGCAGACGGTCAGATCAGGCTGACGCCTGGCGAGCATTTCGCAGATACGCGCATAACGTTGTGGATTCATAACATTAGTTTCTGTTGCGGGTGACTTTAATCACGTCCGGCATCACGCGGATTTTACGCATGATATTCGCCAGATGGACACGGTCGCGAGCAGTCAAACGAATGAACGCACTGTAAACGCGGCCGTCTTTCTCTTCGGTATTCAGACTCTGAATATTTGAACCCGCGTTGTTGAGCGCCGCTGTGAGATTCGCCAGAGCGCCCTGGTGGTTAAACATATCCACCTTGATCTCGGTGATGAATTCCTGCTCAGCCTCTTTGTCCCATTCGACAGCCATAAACTTCTCTGGCTCTTTCTGGTAGCCGCGGATGTTCCGGCAGGATTCATGGTGAATAACCAGTCCTTTGCCAGGGCTGACATGGGCAACTATTGGGTCGCCGGGAATCGGGCGACAGCATTTCGCAAAAGTAATCAGCACGCCGTCTGCGCCTTTGATCGGCAGATGGCTATGCGGCAATGCGTTCGCTTGCAGCGTAGCCTGCGATTCCCCTTGCAGGTTTTTCGCCACCACCACGCTCATGGCATTGCCCAGACCAATTTCCGCCAGTAAATCATCAAGCGAGGCGAGCTTCATACGCTCAAGCTCACGCTGAATATTTTCTGGCGGCACTTCGGCCAGCTTGCGGCTGCCGCCTAAGGCATGATTTAACAGGCGGCGCCCCAGATTGACAGAATCGTCTCGTTTGAGGTTCTTCAACATCTGACGAATTTTCGCGCGCGCTTTAGAACTGACCACAAAGTTCAGCCAAGCGGCGTTCGGGCGTGCGCCCGGCGCGGTAATGATTTCGATAGTCTGGCCGCTGGTGAGCGGCTGTGACAACGGATAAGGTTGACGGTCTACCCGGGCGCCCACGCACGCATGACCGATATCGGTATGCACAGCGTAGGCGAAGTCCACAGGCGTTGCCCCTGCCGGAAGTTCGACAATACGTCCTTCCGGGGTGAAAACGTAAATCTCATCCGGGAAGAGATCGGATTTAACGCTCTCGATAAATTCAAACGAGCTGCCGGCGCTCTGCTGCAATTCCAGCAGGCTTTGCATCCAGCGCTGGGCGCGGATCTGGGCGGTAGTGCTGCTCTCACCCTGCTCTTTATAAGCCCAGTGGGCGGCAACCCCCATCTCAGCCATCTGATCCATGTCTTCAGTACGGATTTGCACTTCTACCGGTACGCCATGCGGACCAATCATGGAAGTATGCAGAGACTGATAGCCGTTAGCTTTTGGAATGGCTATATAGTCCTTTACCCGCCCAGGACGTGGCTTGTACAGGCTATGCATTTGCCCAAGGACGCGGTAACAGGTATCCATGTCATGAACGATTACGCGAAACGCGTAGATATCCATGATCGAGTGGAAACGCTGCTCTTTGAGCGTCATTTTGCAGTAGATGGAATAAAGATGTTTCTCGCGACCGCTGACGCGGCACGGAATGCCCGCCTCCTGTAAACGCCCGTCGATTTCGGAGAGGATTTTTTGGATCATCTCTTTGCGGTTACCCCGCGCCGCTTTTACCACTTCTTTAATGACGCGGTAGCGGTTCGGATAAAGCGCTTCAAAGCCCAACTCCTCCAGCTCGGTTTTCAAATGATGAATACCAAGACGGTGAGCCAGCGGGCTGTAGATTTCGAGGGTTTCACGGGCGATGCGACGGCGCTTGTCCGGACGCAGCGACCCAAGAGTACGCATGTTGTGCGTACGGTCGGCGAGTTTGATCAGAATGACGCGGATATCCTGCACCATCGCCATGATCATTTTGCGGAAGTTTTCGGCCTGGGCCTCTTTCTTATCGCGGAACTTCAGCTTGTCCAGCTTAGAAACCCCCTCCACCAGCTCGGCAACGCTTTTGCCAAACAGTTGTTCCATATCCTGGTAGGTGGCAGGGGTATCTTCAATCACATCATGCAGGAGCGCTGCCATCAGCGTTTCATAGTCGAGTTTCATCTCGGCCAGAATGCAGGCAACCGCTACGGGATGGGTGATATAGGGTTCACCGCTTGAACGTGCTTGTCCCTCGTGAGCATCACGCGCGACAAGATAGGCTTGCCGGAGGCGCTTTATCTGCTCCTCTGGCAAGTATTTTTGAATCAGCTGATTCAGGCTTTCAAACAGATACAAGGGCTACCCGCAGGGCTAATTAACGACGACCTTCAGCAATAGCGGTGACGGCCTGCAGTTCTGCGGCTTCCTGCTCTTGCTGCTCCTGGCGATCACGAACATCGAGAATCTGGTTGGTAATCAACCCTTCTTCGATTTCGCGCAGTGCGATAACGGTCGTTTTATCGTTTTCTTCAGGTACCAGAGGATCTTTACCACCGGTTTGCATCTGACGAGCGCGACGTGCGGCGACCAGTACCAGGTCAAAACGGTTACCAATTTTCTCTACAGCGTCCTGAACGGTTACGCGTGCCATATTTTAAAGCTCCACAGATGAAGAAATGACTGGGCATGATACTGAAACTGGGCTCAGTCTGCCAATAGTTTGCTGATTAAAGCGTCATGTCGCGCTTTTTGGCGACCCATTCGCAGACGCTCGGCACGAATAATAATCTTTAAATCTGACAGCGCGGTGTCGAAATCATCGTTGACGATTAGATAATCATATTCCGCGTAATGGCTCATTTCTGCAACAGCCTGCTCCATACGCTTCGCTATGACTTCCTCGCTGTCTTGCCCACGGCCACGAAGGCGACGGTCTAATTCATCTTTCGACGGCGGTAAAATAAAGATGCTGCGCGCATGCGGCATTTTATTGCGGATTTGCTGCGCGCCCTGCCAGTCGATATCAAGGAAAACGTCCACACCGGTTGCCAGGACTTGCTCAATCGCATGACGCGAGGTGCCGTAGTAATTACCAAAGACTTCTGCGTGTTCAAGGAAAGCGTCTTCAGCAATCATCTGCCTGAATTCGTCCTGACTTACGAAGAAATAGTGTTCGCCATGGTTCTCGCCGGGACGTACGCCACGCGTGGTATGGGAAACAGAAACCTGTGTATCATACAAAGGTTGTGTTTTTAACAGAGCCTGAATGAGGCTGGATTTCCCCGCGCCACTTGGGGCGGAAACAATATAAAGCGTGCCTTGAGCCATGAGTTCTAACTTATTCGGTAAGGATAAAAGAAGAGCGTCTACCGGCCTATTATACACGGCGGTACGGCAGCACGGAGAATTTGTCATGTTCCTGGCATGATTTTCTGTGGTTTTGCGTAGTGCTTTCCAGTTCATTCCACTCGCTTATGCAACTTCAAATCTTTATCTGAAAATGTCTCGCATCGCTTTAAATTCATTCTCGCGGCTAATGCTTTCTCGCGTTATACCTCACTGCAACGGACAGGGAGGGAGTTATGAAAGGGTTAATCAAGTTGGGTTTGATTTTAAGTGTCCTGACAGGAATCGCTTCGGCTTCGTGTCCGGTTTGGTCGCCGTTGCAGGCAACGCAGGAAATGGAAAAATTGAAAATTCAGCTTAGTCAGTGGGATGAGGCCTATTACCGAGACGGGGAAAGCCGTATCAGCGATGCGGTATACGATAGGCTTCGTTCACGTTTAAATACGTGGCAGCGTTGTTATCAACCTACGACATCGCTTTTACAGCCAACCCTTTCGACTAACGGAAAAACACGGCATCCCGTTGCTCATACAGGCGTTAAAAAACTGGCGGATAGCGCGGCGGTGGCTCGCTGGCTCGAAGGTAAATTCGATTTATGGGTGCAGCCGAAAGTGGACGGCGTGGCGATCACTCTTGTGTATCAACAGGGTAAGCTTGCACAACTGCTCAGCCGTGGGAACGGGCTTAAAGGCGAGGACTGGACCGCGAAAGCAGCCATGATAGATGCAATTCCTAAAAAACTATCAGGCCCGCTGGCCGATAGTATTTTACAGGGCGAACTGTTCTTAAAGCGCGACAAACATGTGCAGAAAACGATGGGGGGCATGAACGCAAGAGGTAAGGTCGCAGGTGCTATGATGCGGCAGACGAATCCTGCCTTTCTTAATGATTTTGACGTATTTATCTGGGCCTGGCCTGATGGCCCGGCAAATTTCCAACAGAAAATGGAAATATTAGAAAGAGCAGGTTTTCCGCTTGCAAAGGCCTGGTCAAAGCCCGTTTCAACCTTGAGTGAAATCTCCTCTGTGCGGAACCTCTGGTTTATCTCTTCCCTGCCTTTTGTGACCGACGGTATCGTTATTCGTCAGGGCGCCGAACCTGCCGGGAAATTCTGGCAGCCAGGACAGGCATCATGGCTTGCGGCCTGGAAGTATCCACCGGCCCAACAAATTGCCGATGTAAAGAAAATTCGCTTCACCGTTGGGCGTACAGGAAAGATTGCCGTGGTGCTGGACCTGGAACCGTTACAACTCGACGATAAACAGGTTAAACGCGTAAATATCGGCTCGGTTAAGCGTTGGCAAGAGTTGGATATTGCGCCGGGCGATCAGGTAATGGTGAGCCTTGCAGGTCAGGGGATCCCAAGAATCGACGAAGTTGTCTGGCGCGTAAGTTTACGTGACAAGCCACAGCCGCCATCGCAACCCAACAGCACTCCTTTAAGCTGTTTTTTTATGGCTGCGGAATGTCGTGAACAGTTTTTTGCCCGGCTTTCCTGGGCGAGTTCTCTGGATGTGCTGGATATTAAAGGCGTAAGCAAACGTACCTGGCAGCAGCTACATCAGTCTTTTCATTTCAATCATATTTTTTCCTGGCTGTTACTGAATACCGAGGATTTGATGCGAATTAAAGATATTTCGCCCGCCCGTGGCAAGCAGATCTGGCATCAATTCGCGATGGCTCGCCAGCAATCTTTTCACCGCTGGCTAATGGCATTTGGCCTGCCTTTGCCAGGGCCTGCGATGAACTTACTGAAAGACACTCATTGGCATCAGCTAATAGCGCGCAATGAGTTGAGCTGGCAGGAATTACCGGGCATAGGCGCTGAGCGAGCGAAAAAACTGGTGCAGTTCGTAAATTATCCGCAAATCAAAGCGCTGGCGGATTTTCTGGCACAGCAGGGTATTACCGGTTTTGCTGATTAATGATCGGCATGCTTATAGTGAAAAACAGGCAAGCCCAGACGTAGGCGCAGCGCTAATAATCGCGTTGAAAAACCAAAGATTAGCGTCGCGATCACCACAACGTCATGACTGGATACATAGTGCTGCAACAGAATATATAGCACTGCAGAGGCAAAGGAGATGCCAGCGTAAAGCTCTTTCTGAAAGACTAATGGGATGCGTTTGCAGAACATATCCCGTAAGACGCCGCCGAATACGCCCGTCACAACGGCCGCAATAATTGCGATGATCGGGCCTTCACCCATATCCAGTGCGATTTGGGCGCCGATAATGGAGAACACCACCAGGCCAAGAGCGTCAAGAACGAGGAAAAGTCGGCGCAGGTGAGGCATCACAGGGGCAACGATGGTGGTTACTACGGCCGCTATGGCGACAATCACCACATATTCAGGATGTTTTACCCAACCTAACGGGTAATGTCCGAGCAGGATATCGCGCACTGAACCGCCGCCGAGGGCGGTAGCTGTGGCAATGATAATGACACCGAAGGTGTCCATGCGGCGTCGGCCAGCGGCCAGCGCGCCAGTCATCGCTTCGGCAGTAATGCCGATGAGATAAAGAATATGTAGCAGCATGCACACCTCCTGAGAAAGGTGCAAAGGGTAGTCTTTTGTGGATCAAATCACGATTGAGATTTTCTAAGTTGATTTATTTGTGATTAGTTTTATTAATGTGAAAGTGGTGATTTAAACAGCTTATTGCTGCCTAATTAAAATATAGGTCTGTAAAAAGGATTAGTATAATTATTGAATTTAAGGGAATTGTAACGATGGATACCTCAGCGATGCTAAGAGCGTTAGCAAATGGAATCAATCCTGAAACTATTACCTTCCGGTTCGGTAGCAAATAAACCCGAAGCCATACGAATGCTATTTACACTGGCCGAGGAGTTAGCCGTAGAGCCGGAAAAACAGAAAAAATCGAAGCTAACTCCAGAGGAGCGGCAGCAAAAGAATATTGCTGAAGGACGACCAGCGAAATCGCATTTTCCCTGGACTGAAGAAGAGAGGCATCGTCTTGAGGAGAGCTATAACCAGAATGCTGCTATCGAAGCGCCAGGAACGCAGTTTGAACGTTCTCCACGCGCAGTAGCCATTCAGTTGGAAAAGATGGGATTGATAACGGCAGAAGAACTTATGGCGTATACGTAAAAAATGAAGAAGCCCGATGAAACGGGCTTCTTTGGCGTTACTCAATATTCTGAATCTGCTCGCGCATTTGCTCAATCAGCACCTTGAGTTCAATGGCGGAGTTCGTGACATCAGCATTAATGGATTTAGATGCCAGCGTGTTCGACTCGCGGTTGAACTCCTGCATCATAAAGTCGAGGCGGCGGCCAACGGCTTCTTTTTTCTTCAGGATGTTATAGGTTTCTTTGACGTGCGCTTCCAGACGATCCAGCTCTTCAGCAACGTCAATACGCTGCACCATAAGAACCAGCTCCTGCTCAAGCCGGGTGTTCTCAAGCTGAACCTGGGCTTCTTCGAGCTTACTTACAAGGCGCTCGCGCTGCCATTTAACAACTTCTGGCATCTGCGCGCGTACTTTAACGATTTCTGCGCTGACGCCTTCAAGACGTTGTTCAATTAAGGCCTTCAGAGCCAGGCCTTCAGTTTCACGGGCGATAATGAAGTCATCCAGGGCGCCGTCCAGAGCGGCAAGGATTTCAGCGGCGATAGCATCCAGATCCTGCTCCTGAGCGGACATCACGCCCGGCCAGCGTAAAATATCAACCGGATTGATTTCACCTTCATCGCTTTGCATTTTTACCCAGTTCGCGGCTTCAACGAGCTGTTTAGCCAGTTTTTCGTTAAGCAGAAGAGAGCTTTGCGCACGAGTATCAGGTTCGAAGCGAAGATTACATTCGATTTTTCCGCGGGTTAAGCGGGTGCGAATGTGTTCGCGTGCCACAGGTTCGAGGCTACGGAACTGCTCCGGCATGCGAATATAAGTTTCGAGATAACGTTGGTTTACCGAACGTAACTCCCAGGAGGCGCTGCCCCATTCGCCTTTTACTTCACGGCGGGCATAGGCGGTCATACTGCGGATCATAAATCGTTACCGTATAGAGCAATGGATGGGGGGATTATAGCCATGCCTGGCCGGGCAGGATAGGAATAAGCGCTCGAAGTCCGTATAATGCGCGCCACATTCGTTTTAGCCGGAGATAAACCCATGCGTCCATCAGGTCGTAGCGCCGAACAAGTGCGCCCAGTCACCCTGACCCGTAATTACACCAAACACGCTGAAGGTTCCGTGCTGGTCGAATTTGGCGATACCAAAGTCTTGTGCACCGCCACCGTTGAAGAAGGCGTACCGCGTTTTCTGAAAGGACAGGGACAAGGTTGGATCACCGCCGAATATGGCATGTTGCCGCGTTCCACCCACAGCCGTAACGCTCGCGAAGCGGCGAAAGGCAAACAGGGCGGCCGCACCCTGGAAATCCAGCGTCTGATTGCCCGCTCTTTGCGTGCAGCCGTGGATTTGAAAACCCTCGGCGAATATACCATTACCCTGGATTGCGAT
Source organism: Dryocola boscaweniae (assembly GCF_025215095.1). Taxonomy (GTDB): domain Bacteria; phylum Pseudomonadota; class Gammaproteobacteria; order Enterobacterales; family Enterobacteriaceae; genus Dryocola; species Dryocola boscaweniae. Next base: position 35,553 of record NZ_JALHAP010000069.1, read on the forward strand.
GTGCTGCAGGCTGACGGCGGTACCCGTACCGCATCTATCACCGGAGCCTGCGTTGCGCTGGCTGACGCGCTGAACAAACTGGTTGCCATCGGCAAGCTGAAAACCAACCCGATGAAAGGGATGGTCGCTGCGGTTTCCGTTGGCATTGTTAATGGCGAAGCCGTGTGCGATCTGGAATATATTGAAGATTCCGCCGCTGAAACCGATATGAACGTTGTGATGATGGAAGATGGCCGTATGATTGAGATTCAGGGCACCGCCGAAGGCGAGCCGTTCTCACATGAAGAGCTGCTGACGCTGCTGGCGCTGGCGCGAGGGGGAATTGAATCCATCGTCACGTCGCAGAAGGCGGCGTTAGAAAATTGATTTTAAGGCGACTGAAGCAGTCGCCTTTTTTATGCCTAAAGAAACCCAAAGGAGCGAATCCATGAAACCGTATCAGCGCCAGTTTATTGAATTTGCGCTTAACAAGCAGGTACTGAAGTTTGGCGAATTTACGCTGAAATCCGGGCGTACCAGCCCCTATTTCTTCAACGCCGGACTGTTTAATACCGGGCGCGATCTGGCACTGCTGGGCCGTTTTTACGCCGCTGCGCTAATGGATTCCGGTATTGATTTTGACCTGCTGTTTGGGCCTGCCTACAAAGGTATTCCTATCGCGACAACCACCGCGGTTGCGCTGGCAGAACATCATGAACGTGATGTGCCTTATTGCTTCAACCGTAAAGAAGCCAAAGATCATGGTGAAGGCGGCAACCTGGTGGGAAGCGCGCTGCAGGGTCGTGTGATGCTGGTGGACGACGTTATTACCGCAGGTACGGCGATTCGCGAATCCATGGAAATCATCGCTGCAAATGAAGCAACGCTTGCGGGCGTGCTGATTTCTCTGGATCGTCAGGAGCGTGGACGTGGTGAAATCTCTGCAATTCAGGAAGTTGAGCGTGATTATCACTGCAAAGTGATTTCTATCATTACCCTGAAAGATTTAATTGAGTATCTGGAAGAGCAACCGGAAATGGCAGAAAGCCTGGCTGCGGTGCAGGAATATCGTACTCAGTACGGCGTGTAAGAAAAAGGGCCTTTAAGGCCCTTTCCATTTAACGAAGCTGTGCGGCCACTAACGGCCAGCGGATATCAAAGTCATCCGTCGGCAAATAGCGGAACTCGCTGCGTACAAAGCGAGAAAGCATGCCTTCGCAAAATGCCAGCAGTTGGCTTGCCAGCAGCGCTTCATCGGTAATATAACCTTCCCCTTCACGCATTTTTTTCTCGCGCATGACCTGACGTAGCTGTACTTCGATGCGTTCAAATAGCTGGTTGATTCGTCCCTGTAAGCGATCCTGTTCAAACATCAGCGCGTGGCCGGTCAGAATACGGGTCAGGCCAGGATTTTTTTCACCGAAACCCAACACCAGCAGGACGATAAGACGCAAGCGAGACAACGTATCTTTTTCATCCTTCAGGATGAGATTGATGCGGGTGATCAAACTGTCTTCAATGAACTCGATAAGGCTATCGAACATTTTCGTTTTGCTGGGAAAATGACGGTACAGCGCCGCTTCAGAAACGCCCACCGTGGCTGCAAGTTTAGCGGTAGTGATGCGTTGGCTGCCGTCGCTGGATTCAAGCATCTGGGCCAGAGATTGAAGTATTTCCTCGCGACGATTCCTTTTCGCAATCTGTTTTTCTGCCATGTTTTAAAATACCCCTGAAATAAAGCACCTGCCAGGCAAGCAGCCACACAGCGCCCGCAAGCATGTCGCTTGCGGTCTGTTTTAACGTTATGAACGCGTGTGGTTACGTTTATAAAACGAGTTTACTGACGGCCAGAATGGCCAAAACCGCCTTCGCCACGGTCACTGATATCAAAATCTTCGACCAGGTTGAATTCGGCTTGTACAACGGGCACAAACACCATCTGTGCGATGCGTTCGCCAGGCTCAATGGTGAAGCTATCTTGCCCGCGATTCCAGACAGATACCATTAGTTGACCCTGATAATCAGAATCTATCAGCCCTACCAGGTTGCCAAGAACCACGCCGTGTTTATGGCCAAGCCCGGAGCGTGGCAGGATGACGGCCGCCAGCGACGGATCGCCGATATGAATTGCAAGCCCTGTTGGTACAAGCGTGGTCACGCCCGGGGCCAGCTCTACGGCATTGTCCAGGCACGCGCGCAGGTCGAGTCCGGCAGAACCAGAAGTAGCATAAGTCGGCAGTGGGAACTGCTGACCTACACGCGAGTCCAGAATCTTAACGTCGATTTTTTTCATCATAACGGGTAACGATCTCGTCCAATAAAAGATGGCCAAGGAGTGACTTATCGCTTAACGGTAAGACTTTATCTCCCTCCTGCCAGAAAAGGTGTAACGCATTGCTGTCGCTATTAAAACCCTGACCTGCCAGTGAAACATCGTTGGCACAAATCAGGTCGAGATTTTTTCGGATACGCTTTTGCCGGGCGTATTCTTCCACATTAGTTGTTTCGGCGGCAAACCCAACAACATAAGGGCGGTTATCAGAAAGTGCGGCAACGCCTGCAACGATGTCCGGGTTTTTAACCATTTTTAGCGTAATTTCATCGCCTTGCTTTTTGATTTTTTCATCCGCGACATTTGCCGCACGGTAATCTGCCACGGCGGCACAGCCGATAAAAATATGCTGTCCTGATACATTTTGTTGAACAGCCGCTTCCATTTCCAGAGCGGAGGTGACGTCAATACGTTTCACCCACGCAGGGGCGGATAAAGATACCGGGCCGGAAACCAGCGTCACATTCGCGCCCCGCGCAGCCGCAGCCGCAGCAATCGCGTATCCCATTTTCCCTGAGCTGTCGTTGGTGATGTAGCGTACCGGGTCGAGACGTTCACGCGTCGGCCCGGCGGTAATCATGACGTTAAGATGTTGCAGATCTTTGACGACGCTAAAATGGCCAACGGCCAGCTCCACGATATCTAACGGATCGAGCATGCGGCCTGGACCTACGTCGCCACACGCCTGGCTGCCGCTGTCTGGTCCCCATATCAGTAAGCTGCGGGAAGCCAGGATTTCAAGATTATGCTGGGTTGCTGCAGCGCGATACATCTGTTGGTTCATGGCTGGAACAACTGCGACGGGAGCGGGGGTCGCAAGGCAAATGGTGCTAACTAAATCATTCGCCATACCCGCTGCCACACGAGCAATAAGATCGGCCGTAGCGGGAGCGAGGATAACCAGGTCTGCCCATTTTCCTAATTCGATATGACCCATTGCGGCTTCCGCTGCGGGATCAAGCAAACTGTCTGATACCGGATATCCGGATACGGCCTGCAGGCTCAATGGCGTAATGAAGGCTTTGGCCGCCTCAGTCATTGCCACACGTACATCTGCTCCGCGATCGCGCAGACGACGCACCAGTTCTGGCGTTTTATAAGCAGCGATGCCGCCGCTAACACACAGAACAATTTTTTTGCCGGAAAGCCCCATCATGATTTTTCCCACTGGAAGTCTTAATCGTGGGCCTATTTTATCACACTCCTTCGTTCACGACTTTTTGCAGTTTGCGAGACATCCCGCACGTTGACGTTCTCCGCATCGCGAGTAATCAGGGAGTCATGCACAATGGCTGCGCAAACGGATGTGAAGATTCTGATGGAGATAAAAATGGACTGGGATAAAAGTGGATTACCGCGTGAGAAGCTCCTGAAATTTGGCGTCAGCTCATTAACCGATGTGGAATTACTGGCGCTCTTTTTACGCACGGGGTTGAGGGACGTGAACGTACTGGTACTGGCGAGCGGCCTGTTGGAGAAGTTCGGTTCTCTGAGCAGATTGCTTTCGGCTGATTATTCACAATTTAAGGACATTAAAGGGATTGGTGAGGCCAAATACACTCAACTGAATGCTATTGCGGAGCTGGCAAGGCGCTATTATGCCTCGCGAGGAGTAGAAGAAATCACGTTGAAGAGTCCTGATACGGTTCGGGAATTTATTCAAAGCCAACTGACCACGGCAGAGCGCGAGATCTTTATGGTGATATTTCTCGATAACCAGCATCGAATTATTAAGCACGCGGCGATGTTTTCTGGAACTCTGAACCATGTAGAGGTGCATCCACGAGAAATTGTGCGCGAAGCGATGAAATCTAATGCAGCGGCGGTCATTCTTGCGCATAATCACCCGTCGGGTAGGGCCGAACCGAGCAAAGCTGACCGTGCCATTACTGAACGTATCGTGAAAGCCTGCCTTTTTATGGAAATTCGCGTGCTTGACCATTTGGTTATTGGTCGCGGAGAGTACGTTTCTTTTGCTGAACGTGGGTGGATTTAAGCCGATTTGCGCGATCCTTGGGGATCTTTGTCTGTTCGGGACTTGAGCACATGCGTCAGGCAGCGTATACTACGCCACCTTTGAGAATCTCGGGTTTGGCATTATGCGCCTGGCACTGTGGTTCACATTGAACCGCCAGGGACCAGGCTTGCAGCCTGACGAGGCGCCATAACCCTATACGAAGCTCGAGCTAATTTGATTTTTGGAGAATAGACATGTCCCGAGTCTGCCAAGTTACTGGCAAGCGTCCGGTGACCGGTAATAACCGTTCCCACGCAATGAACGCGACCAAACGCCGTTTCCTGCCGAACCTGCACTCTCACCGTTTCTGGGTTGAGAGCGAGAAGCGTTTTGTCACACTGCGTGTATCTGCTAAAGGTATGCGTGTAATTGATAAGAAGGGTATCGAAACGGTTCTGGCCGATCTTCGTACCCGTGGCGAGAAGTACTAAGAGGAACTAAGTCATGGCTAAAGGTGTTCGCGAGAAGATCAAGCTGGTTTCTTCTGCTGGTACTGGTCACTTCTATACCACCACGAAGAACAAACGTACTAAGCCGGAAAAACTGGAACTGAAAAAGTTCGATCCAGTTGTTCGTCAACACGTACTGTACAAAGAAGCTAAAATTAAATAATTTTAGTGACTTTGATGAAAAACCTCGCTTCGGCGGGGTTTTTTTGTTTTGGGCTTTAAAGCCGGAGGAGAAATGCCAGAGTTACCTGAAGTCGAAACCAGCCGACGCGGCATTGAACCGCACCTGGTAGGCGAAACCATTTTGCATGCTATCGTGCGTAACAGCCGTCTGCGCTGGCCGGTTTCCGATGAGATTCATGCCCTGAGCGACAAACCCGTCTTGAGCGTTCAGCGCCGGGCTAAATATCTGCTGCTCGAACTGCCGGACGGCTGGATTATCATCCATCTTGGTATGTCTGGCAGCTTACGTATTCTTCCCGAAGAGCGGCCCGCTGAAAAGCACGACCATGTCGACCTGGTGATGAGCAACGGCAAAGTGCTGCGCTATACCGATCCACGTCGCTTTGGCGCCTGGCTGTGGGTTAAAGAGCTTGAAGGCAGCAATGTGCTGGCACATCTTGGGCCAGAGCCGCTTAATGAAGAATTTAACGCCGAATACCTGCGTGAAAAATCCGCCAGGAAGAAAACCGCCATTAAACCCTGGCTGATGGATAACAAACTGGTGGTGGGCGTGGGGAATATTTACGCCAGCGAATCTTTGTTTGCCGCCGGGATCCATCCCGATCGCGCCGCGCAATCGTTATCAAAAACCGAATGCGAGTTGCTGGTTAAAGTCATTAAAGCGGTGTTGTTAAGATCGATTGAGCAGGGCGGTACAACCTTAAAAGATTTTTTACAGTCTGACGGTAAACCCGGTTATTTCGCGCAGGCGCTACAGGTTTACGGGCGCGATGGGAAGCCATGCAGAGTTTGCGGGGCGCCGATTATTGCCAGTAAACACGCTCAGCGCAGCACGTTTTATTGCCGAAACTGCCAGCATTAAAACTGCTTTAGTTTCTCAAGTAATGCCTGGCGAACAGGTTCCGGCAGAAAATGCGCGACATCGCCGTGGTGGCGCGCCACCTCTTTCACCAGAGAAGAAGACACGAAAGACCACTCTTTTGAGGGCATCAGGAAGACGCTTTCCAGCTCCGGCATCAGGTGACGGTTCATATGGGCAAGCTGCATTTCGTATTCAAAATCTGCCGCTGTGCGTAAACCCCGTATCAACACGTTGGCTTGCTGCGCCTTTGCAAAATTCGCCATAAGATCGCTAAAGCCTACAACTTCAACGTTCGGCAGATGCGCCGTCACTTGTTTGGCTAGAGCTACACGCTCGTCGAGAGAGAACATGGTTTTTTTGTGCGGGCTGTTTGCGATGGCCAGAATAATAGAATCAAACATCATGGCTCCGCGCGTCACGATATCCAGATGACCATTCGTGATGGGATCAAAAGTACCGGGGTAAATCGCTCGGGTGCTCATAGCTGCTCTTTTTCCGTATAACCCTGGTTCAATGCCCAAAGTTCTGTGTATTTATTAAACGTGTATTGTGCGTTAACCACCGCCAACAACCAGCCTTGTTTTCCGTCCAGAAAACCTGCGCGTAAGAGCAGCGTTTTGCAGAAGGCCCCCAAAGTGTGGCTTAAAATCCCAACCAGCGAGACTTTTTTGCCGCGCTGATGACGCTCGTGCGCCCAGGCTGTTGCGTAGCTAAGTTGCTTACGCTGGAAGCTTGCAAAATCCCGGCAGGTAAGATGGAGCAAATCACCTTCAAGCGGAATGATTTTAGCCCCCGGCGCGCTCAGCGATTCATGAACCTGATTGTCATTATAGCGATAGCGTTCACGGGCATAGAGACGGGTTACACGGTCCGGATACCATCCGCTGTGGCGCATGAAGCGGCCCAGAAAAAGATTACGGCGGGCAATGCTGTAGACGGCGTCAGGCTGTGGATTGACAAGCACAGCTTTTATCGAGGCGGCAAGCTCGGGCGTTACTCTTTCGTCAGTATCGATCATTAAAATATAGTCGCCGCTGGCGTAACCTTGCGCACGCTGGCGCTGTATCCCGAAGCCCTGCCAGTTTTCATCCACGAAGACTTTTACATCGGCCTGACGAGCGATATCGACGGTTGCATCTGCGCTCCCGGAATCCAGCAGGACCACTTCGTCAGCCCACGCCACCGACGCCAGACATTCCGGCAGAATATCCGCCGCGTTTTTGGCGATCATCACTACCGATAATCGGTTGGACATTAATGACTCCGCTGCGGCAGATAGGGTTGCAGTAACTGTAGTAAACGCTGCAAAGCGCCCTGGTTTTGATGCAACACTTCTACAGCATGGCGGCCATAGTACAAACGATAGTCTTCATCGGTCAGGAGCGTGGTGATTTCATTGACCAGAGACTCTGCATCAGTGACGGTGATCATTCCGTCAGCCTGCTGTAGTTTTGCGCAGATATCTTTGAAGTTGAAAATATGCGGACCCATCAGAACCGGTATGGCGTGGGCCGCAGGCTCCAGCGGGTTATGGCCGCCTCGCTCCACCAGGCTTCCGCCAACGAACGCCAGGTCGGCAATCCCGTATAACAGCATAAGCTCTCCCATCGAGTCGCCAATCACCACCTGGGTGCTGCCTGACGGGATTTCACCGCTGCTGCGTAGCGTGTAGCTGAAGCCGCCTTTTTGCACCAGCTCTTTAGCGTCTTTAAAGCGTTCCGGATGGCGTGGTACCAGTATCAGTAACAGGTCAGGGAATTTCGCCAGCAGTTGGCGGTGTGCATCCAGAATAATGCTTTCTTCGCCATCGTGAGTGCTGGTGGCAATCCAGACTTTACGGCGCGGAGCCCACTGACGACGCAGCGTAATGGCGCGGGCGGCAAGCTCGGGCGTGACAGAAATATCAAATTTCAGACTGCCGGTAACCGTGAGCTGGGAGCGTTTCAGACCCAACTCAAGGAAGCGACTTGCATCTTCTTCATTCTGCGCGGCGATAAGCGTGATTCTGCTCATCAGGCGGCGCGTGAAATTACCGAGCTTCTTGTAGCCTTTCGCGGAGCGTTCGGATAAACGAGCGTTGGCGATGACTAACGGAATTTTACGGTTATGCAGCGCGGTAATCATGTTCGGCCACAGCTCTGTTTCCATAACGATGACCAGTTTCGGACGTACAGTATCCAGAAAACGGTTCATGGCGCAGGGCAGATCGTAAGGCAAATAAACATGGTGGACGTTTTTGCCAAACGCCGACTGCACTCGTTCAGAGCCGGTTGGCGTCATCGTCGTGACGGTAATAGGTATTGTTGGATATCGATGGCGAAGAGCACGAACCAGCGGAATTGCTGCGAGGGTTTCCCCTACGGAGACGGAATGCAGCATGATACCGTCCGGCGCCACTTTCCCTCGACAAAAGCCATAGCGTTCTGCCCAGCGTTTACGATACGCAGGAGCTTTACGGCTACGGAGCAGAAGTCGCAGCCACACGAAGGGCTGAATGAGATAGAGCAGAGCGGTATACAACGATTCCAAGCGAATTTTCCGTATTTTCATTATCGGCGGGCAAATTCTAAGCATTCACAGGGCGTAAAGCTATTGTTTTGGTGATATTCGACGGCTTTACCGATTGTTCGGGCAACCTGAAGGCGAAACATTCTAATTGCGGGCCGTCAGACGCAGCCCGCGAAGAGCAAATTTATCCAGGCACCCGCGTGGCTTTTTTCAGTTTCAGGTAGCGGCGGCCTAAGCGCCAGCGCAGACGGAAACCTCGGGCATTCTTCCAGATAAGACGCCAGATCCCGCGGTCGAAAAACTCCTTAACGATCATTTTTTTCTTCTGCGGGTCTTTCATATTATTGAAGGTATGCAGGATCCCGAGCCCTTCTTTGGCGATTTGCCAGTTGCAGGCAGGAATGTTTTTTACCTGTTCCGGATAACGCTGGTTAATGGCCTCGAGCATTTCAAGAATTTTGATGTAATGGCGCGCCGAGCGAATCAGCGTGTCATCGGTATCCGGTTTATGGGAAACCGATGCGGAATGAATGTAGTAATCGTAAAATCTTTCATTCGTGTACTGAACGCGCTGCGCGGCGAGTAATACTTCGGTGGTCCACGGAATATCCTGATGACGTAAGCCTGGTTCGAATTTAAAACCGTGTTCGCGGATAAAATCATGTCGGTAGAGATTTAGCCAGGTAACGTGCAGAAACTTACGTGAATCCAGCGCCTTCTTCAGCCAGGCGGGACCGCTCATTACGCCAGTTGACTGAAGTTTGTCTTCAGGAAAGATGGGACGCGAAGGTTTTCTGTTGTTTTCGTAAACGTAGTTGCCATTGCAGGTAACCACATCCAGATTGCTGGCTAGCGCCAGGTCGAGCAGGCGGCGGTACATGCCAGGTTTGAAATCGTCATCAATGTCAGGAAAAGAGAGATACTGGCCGGTGGCCACGGCAAGGCCGGTATTACGGGCGACAGATACGCCCTGATTTTCCTGCTCGATAACCAACATGCCCGGAAACCTGTCGCGCCAGGCGTCGATAATCGCCATGGAGCCATCGGTTGAACCATCGTTCACCATGATGACTTCCATTCCTTCGATGGCCTGGGCTTCAAGGCAGGCAAAAAACTTCGCCAGGAAAAGTTCGCCGTTATAAACAGCAACGACAACGCTAAGTAAAGGAGTCTGGGGCATAAAGTTACCTGAAAATACCGTTATTTTTTTTCTGTCGCCAAAGACAAGTACTGCTGGCAAATAGCGCCGATACTGTAGGACTCAATGGTGCTGGCATCAATCACCGGGGGATGGTTATAAATATCCACCATCGTATCTGCCAGTTGCTGATCGCTCATCCCGGAGAGGCCGCGTGCCAGCGGGCCGGTGAGAATTTCTTCCGGGCCGCCCGGGCAGTGCGTGCTGACTGCGGGCGTCTGGCAAATCAGCGCTTCCACCAGCACGTTGCCAAAACCTTCACAGTCGGAACTCAGGAGCAACAGGCGTGCGTTAGCTATCCAGGGATACGGATTCGGCACGAAGGATTTAAGGATGACGCGGTCGGCAACGCCTGCGGCAGTGGCCATCGTTTTTAACTGTTCAATGCGTTCATCGCTGCCGTTGCCCATCAGGATTAATGGCGCCTGAATGCCGCTTAATGCATACGCTTTGATGAGTCGGTCATGGCGCTTGTGTTCATGGAAGCGACCAACGTGGATGAGATAGTCCTGGCCCGCCATTTCACAGGGCTCTTTAGCGCGCTGGTGGATGCCATCAATGTCGAAAGGATTATGGATAACCGTGCTTTTTGCGGGGGTGATGTCAAAACGTTCGGTAATGTCGCGCAGTACCGCTTTCGATACGGCAACTACGTTGCTGTTCTCATACACGCGTTTTATTTTCTGGCGTTTTAACCAGCGGGAGAAGCCATGGCGATGCTGAAGATAAGAGAAAGAGAACATACCGTGTACGCAATACCATAACTTTTCGCGTGGAATGGTTTTAGTGTGCGCGACGATGCGGTCAGTTTTGTGCAAATGAGAAAAGATGAGATCAAACTGGCCCCCTTTCTGGGCCTGTTCAACGGCCTTATCCAGCAGCGCTGCACGGCGGGATAACTCGGTAAGCTTGCGCCACGGTTTCTTACAGGTATCCAGAATGATTTGGTAATCGACCCCATCCGGGATTTCATAATCACAGACGCGACGCAAAGAGAAGACCGAGACCTGATGGCCCATACCGACAAGTCCCCTGGAAAGGGTTAGCACGGTTTTCTCAGCACCGCCGCCGGGTAATCCATCAATAATCATTAGGATGCGCATCGTCTAATCCAGTATGTTTTGATACAGCGAAATAAGTTGCTGTGAAAGTTTTTCCGGCGTCGCTTCCCTGACCCGTTCACGCGCATGAACTCCCATGATTTCATTCAGATGGCGTGCCGGGATAGCCATTACCGCGTCCGACAGTTCCTGAATGTTCAGGGCATCGCAAACATATCCGTTTTGTCCGGTTGTTATAAATTCGGCCCCGCCGCAGGTGGGCGTGGTAATAACCGGTAAACCACATGCCATTGCTTCTAAGATCACGTTAGGGAAGGGATCATAAAGCGTTGGCAGTAATAATCCATCAGCGGCCTGATAAAATGGCAGCGTATTTTTCTGCATTCCCATGAAAATTACTCGATCCTGACACCCCAGAGTTTGTGCCAGCGCCCGATAATTTTTTTCTGCTTTGTCTTGTCCCACCACAATCAGGTAACGATCGCTGTTAGCTACTGCCCGGATAGCGCTGGCAAGGCCCTTGCGCTCAAATCCCGAACCCACGAACACCAGCGCAACGGCCTGCTGTGGAAGGTTGATTTCCTGTCGCCATTTTGCCCGTTGTTCAGACGTAGCCGGAACGAAGCGGGAGGAATCAATAGCATTATAGATGACATGTATCTTATTAGCAGGTATAGCAAAATCTTCAATGATTTCGCGTTTTACCATTTCGGCGTTACAGATGACAGCTTTCAGCTCCGGTGCCTGGTACATTGCCTGTTCGGCCTGCATGACATAGCGATGGAAACGATCGCGAAGCAGTAGCTGCCGCCGCCATGCCGGCAGAATTCGGGCGCGCTGAAGCAACCAGCGACGATGTACCCCATCACCGGCGCGATAGATATCGCAGCCGGCTATACGTTCGTGGCTTTGCACGAGGTCAAATTTTTCACGTTGCCATAAGGCGCGTGCGGCGTCCGCAAAGCCTTTTTCACGGCTGATACGGCCCCATTTCATGGGATCACAAATATGTATATGCCAGTTCTCCTGGCGCTCGCCCTGCCACTGACGGGTAATAACGTTCAGTTCCAGATCATGAGCGCTCAGGGCTTCCAGCGCGCGTGAGACAAAACGTTCGGCACCGCCGTCCGGACGGTACTTTTGGCGGACGATGGCCAGGCGGCAGCGTTTCTTCACAACTGTTTCCTTGCGCTCGCAACCACGGCATCCACTGGAATCGCATCCAGATAGCGCTCGCTGGTTTTAGTATCAATTTGATCCGGATCCGGAAGCGGGCCGTAATCACCGGCCCAGATAACTTCCCCTTTTACCTGCCAGGGGCTCCAGAAAGTTAGTTTCGATGGGCCAAACAGGGCGATGCAGGGAGTTTGTAGCGCAGCGGCCATATGCATAGGAACGGAGTCGACGCCGATAAAAAGGCTGGCATGATCGATAAGCGCGGCTAGCTGACGCAGGCTCAATTCGCCTGCCAGGGAATAAACACGTTCCGGGGGACATAATGCTCGGATGGTTTCAATCATCGCTTTTTCGTTTTTATCCGGCCCGGATGTAAGCACAATCGTATGCCCATCTTTTTGCAGCGTGGAAATCGTCTCCGCCATTTTTCTTTCGTCCCAGCACTTAAAGAACCAGCGGGATGTGGGCTGTACCACAATAAATGCACCTTCAACGTTTTTTACTTTTAATTTTTGCTGAACCGCCAGCCAGTCATCTGGCTGATAGCTCATGGTGACATTATTAACGGGAGGAACATTCAAGGGGGCAAGGATAGAGAGATTTTGCTCAACGGTATGCATAGTTTTATGCCCGATAACCGGTGCGAGCTGCGTGTGGCTGCGGCTCCAGAACCAGCCACGGCGTTTGTTAAAGTCAAAACCAATGCGGGCCGGAGCGCCCGTAAAGCGAGTGACAATAGCGCTACGCCACTGATCGGCAAGATTCACCACCAGACTGTATTTTTGCTGGCGCAACGTTTTAAGAAGCTGCCACTCTTTGCATAAATGCTGGCGGGTGCCCAGTTTGCGCCATTTACGGTCGATACCGTAAATGCGATGTATAAACGGATGAGCAGCCAGCATATCGCGCGTTTCTTCATAAAGCAGAACATCAATCTGAGCCTGCGGCCATGTCTGATGCAACGCATTGATCACCGGCGTTGTCAGCAACATATCACCGTGATGGCGCAGTTTTATGAGTAATATACGAGTTTGCGGCCCGTCAGCGCGTGTATGCAAAGCGTTATTCATTATCATCTTTAGGTGATTAACCAAAGCGTGATTCTAATAGACCTTGAGTATGGTTGCTACAATTCTACTCAGGAGTCGGTGCATTCCTGGAAACCGGTTTGCCCTTAACTGGCAGGCTGCGTAACATGGCGTAAACATCGTTAGCTCAGAGACGGCAATGACTACCCCAGCATTTATCATCACCATTGATACCGAAGGCGATAATCTGTGGCAAAACCATCGACAGATTAAAACTGAGAATGCGCGTTTTCTTCCGCGTTTTCAGATGCTTTGTGAAAAGTATGCTTTCAAACCCGTCTGGCTAACAAACTATGAAATGGCCGTTGACGCAGACTACATTGCCTTTGCCAAAGACGTTATTGCGCGCGGGCAAGGTGAGGTGGGAATGCATTTGCATGCCTGGAACAGCCCGCCAGAGTTTGATTTAACCGGTGATGACTGGCGCTGGCAGCCTTATCTTATCGAATATCCGGATGAGATTCTGCGTGAAAAAGTCGTCTATATGACAACGCTTCTCGAAGAGACTTTCGGTACTAAAATGGTCAGCCATCGAGCCGGGCGGTGGGCTTTTGACAGCCGCTACGCGCGCTTGCTGGTGGAGCTGGGATATAAAGTCGATTGTTCGGTTACGCCTCGGGTGAACTGGCGAAATGCTAAAGGTTCGCCTGCCGGAAACGGCGGAACAGATTATCAACGCTTCCCGACAGGCGCTTATTTTATGGATCTGGATAGCATCAGCCAGCCGGGCGATTCCCCGCTGCTGGAAGTGCCGATGAGCATCCAATATAAACACAGCGCTGTGATGAACAGTTTTAAGCAGGGCTACGATCGGCTACGGGGAAAATATCGCAGCCCATCAGTGAACTGGCTTCGCCCGTCAGGTGCAAATGCCGCGCAAATGATTGCAGTAGCGGAAAAAACGCTGGCAGAAGGGAACGATTATGTGGAGTTTATGCTCCATTCTTCAGAATTTATGCCCGGCGGCAGTCCAACCTTCAAAGATGAAGCGGATATCGAACGGTTATATCAGGACCTGGAAGCGTTATTTTCCTGGCTTTCTGAGCGGACCCGGGGAATGACTTTGGCTGAGTATTATGAACTTAAGAAAACGAAACCGGGCATATAGCCCGGTATGTATTCAAATTTGTCCGTCCTGCTTTGTAAGTAGAATCCCGCAGATCCCTATTAAAGCCATGTAAAATAAAATGGCTTCAGAGCTTAAAAGCAACACATCACTAAGGCCATAAACGAACATACAATTAATCGTAAATAATAAATAAGGGTTTTTGAAATGCCTAAATAAACAAAATATTAGAATAACATGCCGGGTAAAAATAAATTTTAAGAGGTTTAAATCATTAATATAAAATATAAAATATAAACTTAAGCTTGTGATGTAGTGACAAATGAAACCATTTGATCATCCATAGAATTAAAGTAAACAAATGTTAATTTTATTGAATGCTAATTTTTATATTATATAAGTAAATGAAATGGAAATAGATAATTAAACAAGTATATAGAAGTATCTTTTTCTCTTGCATTACCTGACGAGCATAGCCGAAAGAAAATAGCACAAAAAAGAACGTGTTTTGGTAAAGCCGTGATCTTAGTTTTTCCATAATGTACTCAATGCTTTTCGCTTATAGCTAAATCGCACAGTTGAATTTAGAAAAAAACCGGGCGAATGCGTCATAATAACATGTTTTTTTACGATGTCTTTTTGGTGTTTATCATTTAATAATGCCTTGTGCTTTATAAAAATATCCAGCCAATGACACAATACCAAATGATGAAAATCATTTGGTAACACTTCTTCCATTTTCAGAGTGCAGTCTATTAAGTTAGCTATTTTATCTTCGTCTGGCGTTGAAGATAAGCTTCCTTGATGTTTTATATAGTAATAATGGCTGTCGTATTGAAAATAGATACTACTGGCGTCCATAAGCATCTGTGGGAACACATAAAAATCTTCGTAACAAGCCATTGCTGGGATCTTATGGTGCAGATAAATTTCTTTCTTAATAAATTGACCAATTAAGTGTGCCTGAAGATCTTTATGAATTAAAAAGCGTGTAATAGTATCTTTTCGCGATAATTTCTCAGGGTATAAACCTGACCATTGATGATCAATTTTATTTAAGTCGCGGATTTCATGCAGTCGAGTCAATAACATATCGGGACGAGTTTCGCGCAGAAAATCTATGATTTGCGGTAAGGTCTCTTTTTTCATTAAGTCATCGCTGTCTAACATAGTTATGTATTCCCCCTGCGATAAAGAAATACCATGTTGACGTACGCGACCTATGTTTTTAAAGGTTACAGAAGAAATAATCACCTGTGGATAAGAAATAGCATAATGAGCTATTTTCTCTCCAGTTCTGTCCTCAGAAGCATCATTAATAATGATAATTTCGGCTTGAGCAAGAGAAGGACCAAGCGCATCCAGCAGACTTTGGAATGTGGCATCAATAGTTTTTTCGCAGTTATGTGCTGCAATAATTATGCTCAGAAGCGGGTTATTTGTCATGGACCTACTCATTAACAGCAAAAACCTATCAGAATTATATTCTTTAACGGATACTTCAGCTTAGCGGTTAACAATAAAATGATGAATCTTGATTAGATCCTCATCACTCAATGCAAACAGCTCTTCGCGAGAACGATCAAAGAAATATGGAGCTTCAAAAATATATGATTTCTCATTTTCTCTGTTACCTAACAGCAACACTTCTCCTAAAGGCCTCTGTTCGGCGATACAGCATGGTCCATAAATGAGGATAATGGGAACGCCAACCGCATCTGCTATATAAACATTTCCGGAATCTGAAGCAATGTAGAAATCCATTTTGCTAATAGCAAAAGGTACATCTTCTAAGGGAAGTTTGCCGATAAGGCTGATGATATTGTCTTGTTCGTCTATCTCGCGATAAAGATCGTCCAACCACACCTGTTCATTTTTTGGGCCAAAGATATAGTAATTGCAGTTCAGGTTGGCCAGGGTTTTGAAGATTTTCTTCCAGATAATCGGCGGGATGGTTTTTGACTTATTTCCTGCGGAAATGCTTAGTCCGATTTTTATTACGTTTTGTTTATCAAGCTCCGCTGGATACGCCTTTGGTTTCCGTAAAGGAAAAGTGGCATGCTTTGGAGAATCGCGCCAGGTTAGGTTACGGTCCGCAAGCTTAAGATAATCATCAACGGTTAGCTGGTCCTTGCTGTGTTCCACCACGCCACTGGCGGTCCAGTAAAACAATCCATGGTACCAGCGTCGGGTGTAGGTGCTTAAAAACTGTTTATTAGCGGCGTTACAGGCAGCAGCGAAGAAGAGGTTTGTGCTGTTGGGCTGCAGCAGATAAACATTTTCATAGCGGTTCATCAGCTTAAAGGCCAGGCGAAATTTACCCCACAAACTTTTTTTGTGTTCTTCAATCAGAAAAATGGTATCGATGGTTTCGTCGTTTTTAGCCAGGGGCAGAACGGTTTTACTAATCAGTACATCGCTGTGTTTAAGATGAGCGAGCAGAGGCGTAACGTTCACGAAATCGCCAATTTTGGCCGTCTGAATCATCAGATTCCGGCCTGTCTTTTTGTAAAACAGCTTGCCGATCAGCTTGAACGGAAGCAAAAGAATGAAAATGAATAGATAGCTCATTAATCGTTATTCTATGGCTAATTGAGTTGTTGTCTGGAGAATGCTAAACGCTTCAGATGCCGTAATGTTAGCCATACTCTTTCCTGCGCCAATGATTTCATGCTGATTCTGCCCGTAACCGCCAATCAAACCCGGATCGGTCGGTCCATACAGTGTAATATTTGGCCGATTAAGGGCGGCAGTGAGGTGACTCAATCCGGTATCTACCGAAACGACGGCCAGCGCTCCTGCAAGTTGCTTAGCCACTTGTTCAAGAGACAAACGCGGCAACACTTCAACGTAGTCGAATCCTTCAGCCAGGCGGGCTGCGCGTTCACGTTCATGTTCTGCACCCCACGGGAGTTTAATACGTAAGCCCGTTTTATGCATTAATTGAATAAGATCTCGCCAGTTCGATTCCGGCCAGTGTTTTTCATCACGCGTCGTGGCATGAAGAAAAATAACATATTGATTCGCATCTGCGGGCGTTGGGGTAAGAAAATGCCGGGCTATTGCGTAGTCGCCCTGTTGCGTGGGTTTTTCGTATCCGAGGCTTTTTGCAAATAATTCTCTGGTGCGTTCAACCGCATGCCGCTGTTTTTCGATGGCGTGGCGTTTGTCATAGAATAAGCATGCCAGTGGTTCACGGGCGCTATTCCAGTCCATACCATGTTTTACGCCATGCGCTTTACGCGTAACCAGCGCGGCGCTTTTAATCAAGCCTTGCGCATCGATAACGGCATCGTATTGTTCAGTAAGCAGATCCCGGTAGAACGCTTTGCGCTCTGCTTTGACTGGAGCCGAGAACCAGTTTTTACGCCAGCGGCGAATCGCAACAGGAAGAACCTTATCTACCGCCGGGTGCCATGATGGAATCTGTGCGAAACCTTCTTCGACCGCCCAGTCAAAGCGTATACCCGGAATCGCCTTTGCAGCGTCGGTCAGCGCAGGCAGCGTGTGCAGGACATCGCCCATAGATGATGTTTTGACGATCAGTACCCGCATTAAACTTCCTTCCCGGCTGGCAGCAGAGCGGCTAGCTCATCCATTACGCGCTCAGGTGTAATATCAATCAAGCTTTGGTGATAGCCTTCAGCGGCATCGCCTTTACGTACTTTGTGATAGCCGCGGATAAGACGAATTACGCGTGCCTGGTGAGATAACGGCGGAGTAAAATCCGGACTGCTTGGCCCATATAAAGCAACCAAAGGGCGATTAAGCGCAGCGGCTACATGCATCAGACCAGAATCATTCGTTACAACGGCTTTGCAGGCGGCCAGTAAAATGACGGCCTGCTCAAGCTCGGTATCGCCAGCCAGATTACGGCAGTGTGCCTGCTGGTTAGTTGTCAAAGCGGCGAGAATATCATTCCCGGCCTCTTTGTCTTTGGCTGAACCAAACAACACAACCTGATAACCGTCATCAATAAGTTTGCCAGCAAGCGTTGCATAATGATAATGCGGCCAGCGCTTAGCCGGGCCAAATTCGGCGCCCGGACAAAAACCGATGATGGGGCGTCCGGCATCCAGATTGAACGCGGAGCAGGTTTGCGCTTTTTCGCCTTCGCTGACCTGCAGTTGCGGCCATAGCAAAGGCTGCGGAAGATCTTTTGCCGATTGCATCACGCCTTTGTCATAGGCCAGCGCAACGTAGCGCTCCACCATTAGCGGCCAGGCTTGTTTATCCAGGACACGCGCGTCATTGAGCAAACCGTAGCGCATCTCGCCACGCCAGCCTGTACGCTGCGGCACATTGGCAAAGAAAGGAACTAATGCGGATTTGAAAGAATTCGGCAGGACGTATGCTCGATCGTAGCGCTTTTCTCGCAGGGCATGGCCCAGGCGACGGCGTTCGCCGATTTCCAGCGCGCCATGACCAAGCGGCATCGCCAGCGCTTCATTAACTTCAGGCATGCGCGACAGCAACGGACGGCACCATGCCGGTGCCATCACATCGATTATCGCCTGGGGATAGCGCGCCTTGAGCGTGCGATAGAGACTTTGCGACATCATCATGTCGCCTACCCATGACGGGCCAATCACCAGTATTTTCATGCGTCAGACTACCTGCTTATGCGTCACGATTCAGCCAGGCCATGTATTCTGTTACGCCTTCGGCAACAGTTTTAAATGGCTTGTCATAGCCTGCGGCGCGCAGATTAGTCAGGTCGGCCTGAGTAAATGCCTGATAGCGGCCTTTCAGTTTTTCCGGGAAAGGAATGTACTCAATGCTGCCTTTTTTGTGGAACGCCAGGGCTGCATCGGCGATAGCCTGGAAGGACTCGGCACGACCGGTACCGCAGTTATAAATACCGGATACGCCGTTTTGCCAGAACCACAGGTTCACTGCCGCTACGTCGCCCACATAGATAAAATCGCGCTTAAAGCCGTCGCTGCCTTCAAACAGCTTTGGATTTTCGCCGTTGTTTAACTGGGTGTTCAGGTGGAACGCGACGCTCGCCATGCTGCCTTTGTGGCCTTCGCGTGGTCCATAAACGTTGAAATAACGGAAGCCGGTAATTTGCGAGTTCGCTTCAGGCAGGATCTGACGCACATATTCATCGAACAGGAACTTAGAGTAGCCGTAAACGTTCAGCGGCTGTTCATATTCGCGGGATTCGATGAAATCGCTGTTTCGGCCGCCGTAGGTCGCAGCGGAAGAGGCATACAGGAACGGAATTTCGCGCTCCTGGCAGTAATGCAGCACTTCTTTGGAGTACTGATAGTTATTATCCATCATGTACTTGCCATCCCACTCGGTGGTAGATGAGCAGGCGCCTTCATGGAAAATCGCTTCGATTTCGCCGAACTCTTCACCTGCCATCAACTGGATCAAGAAATCTTCTTTATCCATGTAGTCAGCAATATTCAGATCGACCAGGTTTGCAAACTTGGTGCCGTCTTTCAGATTGTCTACTACCAGAATATCAGTATAACCAATATCATTCAGTGACTTAACAATGTTGCTGCCGATAAAACCAGCACCGCCGGTGACAATAATCATAAGCGTGACCTTAACAATATAGGGGGGCCGTGAGGCACAATACCTCACGCGCTAATGGCTCTTATCATACCATTACAATCAAAGACCCGCCTAATCAGACGAAGTTTCTGTCCCTCGTGATTTATCCTGCAAAAATCAACTTCTCTGAAGCGTAATCTCGTCTCCTGGTATAGGTTTGGGTAATATGTGCCGAAATTTGCCCTGCCTGGAGAATCGCGATGCGCGAAGATTTTTACCAACAGTTAACGTCTCAGCTTGATACCGCACGTGCGGAAGGCCTTTTTAAAGAAGAACGTATTATCACCTCAGCGCAACAGGCGGATATCACTGTCGCTGACGGTAGCCACGTCATTAACTTCTGCGCCAATAACTATCTGGGGCTTGCGAACCACTCGCAGCTTATTGAAGCGGCAAAGCAGGGGATGGATAAACACGGTTTCGGAATGGCTTCCGTACGCTTTATTTGCGGCACGCAAGACAGCCATAAAGAGCTGGAAGGCAAGCTGGCGGGCTTTTTGGGAATGGATGACGCCATTCTTTATTCTTCCTGCTTTGATGCTAACGGCGGATTGTTTGAAACACTGCTTGGGCCGGAAGACGCAATCATTTCTGATGCGCTAAACCATGCTTCGATTATTGACGGCGTGCGTCTGTGTAAAGCGCAGCGTTATCGCTACGCTAACAATGATATGCAGGAGCTGGAAACTCGCCTGAAGGAAGCTCGTGCGGCAGGCGCCCGCCATATCATGATTGCTACCGATGGCGTTTTCTCCATGGATGGCGTGATTGCCAACCTGAAAGGCGTATGCGATCTGGCGGACAAGTATGATGCGCTGGTCATGGTTGATGACTCGCACGCGGTAGGTTTTGTAGGCGAAAATGGCCGCGGAACCCATGAATATTGCGACGTTATGGATCGCGTGGACATTATCACCGGCACCTTAGGTAAAGCGCTCGGCGGCGCTTCTGGTGGCTACACCGCTGGACGCAAAGAAGTCATTGAATGGCTGCGTCAGCGCTCGCGTCCTTATCTTTTCTCCAATTCCCTGGCTCCGGCAATTGTTTCAGCATCCATCAAGGTTCTGGAAATGCTGGAAACCGGTGCGGAGCTGCGCGAGCGCCTGTGGGCTAATGCAAGCCTGTTCCGCGAAAAAATGACGGCGGCTGGATTCACCCTGGCAGGAGCCGATCACGCCATCATCCCGGTGATGCTCGGCGAAGCGGTTGTGGCGCAAAACTTTGCCCGCGAGCTGCAAAAAGAAGGCATTTATGTCACCGGTTTCTTCTATCCGGTGGTACCAAAAGGTCAGGCGCGCATCCGTACACAAATGTCTGCGGCTCACACTACGGAGCAGATTGAACGTGCGGTTGCAGCGTTTACGCGTATCGGTAAACAGTTAGGCGTTATCGCCTGAGGGAGCGGTCATGAAAGCATTAGCAAAACTGAAAGCAGAAGAGGGCATCTGGATGACAGATGCGCCCAAACCGGAAATGGGCCATAACGATCTGCTGATCAAAATCCGTAAGACCGCGATTTGCGGTACCGATGTGCATATTTATAACTGGGATGAATGGTCACAGAAGACTATTCCGGTGCCGATGGTTGTCGGCCATGAGTACGTGGGCGAAGTGGTCGGTATTGGCCAGGAAGTAAAAGGTTTTAAAATTGGCGATCGCGTTTCCGGCGAAGGTCACATTACCTGCGGCCATTGCCGCAACTGTCGCGCGGGCCGCACGCACCTTTGCCGCAATACTAGCGGCGTGGGCGTTAACCGCCCCGGCTGTTTTGCTGAATATCTGGTGTTGCCTGCTTTCAACGCCTTCAAGATCCCGGACAATATTTCCGATGATTTAGCCTCTATCTTCGATCCATTCGGTAACGCGGTTCACACGGCGCTTTCGTTTGATCTGGTCGGTGAAGACGTGCTGGTTTCTGGTGCTGGCCCTATTGGCATTATGGCGGCGGCAGTCGCTAAACACGTAGGCGCACGGAATGTCGTGATTACCGATGTGAATGAGTATCGCCTTGAGCTGGCGCGCGAAATGGGCGTAAGCCGCGCGGTGAACGTCAGCAAAGAAAGCCTGACTGACGTAATGCATGAGCTAGGCATGACCGAAGGTTTTGATGTGGGCCTGGAGATGTCCGGTGCGCCGCCGGCTTTCCGCTCCATGCTTGATACCATGAATCACGGCGGCCGCATCGCAATGCTGGGCATTCCGCCGTCAGATATGTCCATCGACTGGACAAAAGTCATCTTCAAGGGCCTCTTCATTAAAGGTATTTACGGACGTGAAATGTTCGAAACCTGGTACAAAATGGCCGCGCTGATTCAGTCTGGTCTGGACCTGTCGCCGATCATTACTCACCGCTTTGGTATTGATGATTTCCAGAAAGGCTTCGACGCTATGCGTTCCGGGCAGTCCGGAAAGGTTATCCTTAGCTGGGATTAACGAAATCTGGATGAAGAAAAGGCCGGGGAAACCGGCCTTTTTACTATTCACTTAAGTTATTATTCGCTGGCGGTTTTCTTTTCAGCATCCGTCAGATAACGCACTTTACGCGTGTAATCCTGCCCCTTAAACAGCAGCTCGCTATCAGGCGAGGCAAGATACTTCTGCCATTCCGACAGCGGAAAACCGCCGTGCGCGCCAACAACGGGTTTAGGGATTACAGACGGCGTGCCGCCGATTTTCTTCGACACCGGCCAGTTCATCCAGTCGCCCAGATTAACCGTTCGTATATCCAGCATATCCAGCAACGCGGCCAGCGGTAGCTGATCTGTAGGCGGCTGGCTGTCGTCCATTAGTTCCCAGGTATCCTGGAATAATGTCAGCCATAAAGGGCAAATACGGCGCCAGGTTTTGCGCGTCGCAGCCAAAAATGCACCGTTTACATGATCGACAATGTAAGGACGCACCGTATCTCTATAATAAGCCGGAACTTTTTCGGCGGGTGCGCCGTCCAGCTTGGCGATCATTTTCCCCTGGCGGAAACTGGAATAGATATGCTGCTCTTCTATTTTAAACGTCGGCATTTGTAGCAGATTAAGGTCGGAATCGATCATCAAAATGCCGTCCGTACGCGCCTGCAAGGGAGCGTTCAGTTTAATCAATCGGCTTAGATAGATTTGTTTGTAGCGATAGCCTTCTTCGCGCTGCGGTAAATCAAGAGTGGCTACGCGAGTTTTAGGCGGTAATTCACCAAATTCCTCTGCCGGACGGTCGGAGACAATGACTATCTCTTCAACATCCGGGGCGAAACACGCAGCGAACGTCGCCGAAAGTAAGCCTTCTTCTATGTAATCCGCGCCAGCGCAAGGAATAACAATCGATGTTACTGGCACAGCGTTTGAACCTGAAGCTGGCTCCTGATAAGGGATATTATGCCGCACCTTAATATGACGATATTTTGCATTCAGAAATTTAAACATGGTTATTCCGGTTTGGTTTCACTGCGCCGAGAACGTTTTCGACGCCGGCAACATAATGTTCTATCGCATAATTATCAATTACACGCTGATGGGCTTGCTGAGTGAGGACATCACGTAACGCGCTATCCTGCCATACCGCCTGCAGATGCGCCGCCAGCGCCAGAACATCGCCATAAGGGTAAAGCAGACCGGTACGGCCGGAATCAATTAATTCCTCTGTGCCGGTAACGTTCGAGCCGATAACAACGGTCCTGAGCAGCATGGATTCAAGTACGACACGGGGCAGGCCTTCGCTTTTCGAAGCCAGAATAAATGCGTCAAAAGCTGCGAGATAATCGAGAGGATTATTGCGAAAACCGGTGAATATGACGCGATCGGCAAAGCCATAGCCGTTCGCCTGTTGCTGCAATTTATCTCTGTCCGGGCCTTCGCCAACCAGCAAAAACTTCCATTTAGCTTCAGGGTGCTGCTGATGAAAGCGATGCAGCGCCTCAAGCGTGTGATGACAGGATTTGCGTGGGATAAGCGATCCAATACTGCCGAACACAAAAGTGTTTTCATCCAGTTCCAACTCTTCACGCATCGCTTTTCCATCCGGCAAAGGCTGGTGGATATCAATCGCGTTGGAAACGGTAGTACATAGCGATTTATGCACGCCATTTTGGATCAGAACACGCTCAACGCCATGGGAAACGGCGATTACCGCCTGGGCTGTTTGATTGACCGTCTGCGTAATTTGTTCTGTCATGACGGGTTCAATCCGGCAATGCTGCACGACAGCGACTTCAAGGTCGAATGCTGCGAGATAGCCTTCCATGTTGGAACCCGGCTGGTTGTTCATATAGAGAATTTGGTAGCCGTCACGTTGCAGCAGGTCGCGTATGCGCTTCGCATTAGGGTTGATGCGCCACTGTTTATCTATGACCTCAGCGACTTTCTTGCGCATTGAACGACTGAAGAATACAAATGCACGGGCCGTTTCTTTGCTGATTTTCGCCCACAGGGGTTGCCCGGTTTGCGGAAGAAAAATAACCGGAATTCCGATGCCGTTAAGCACCTGCTCAATGGTTTCACCTTCTCCACGCGCGTAGTTGTAGTAGAAGCAACACGTGATATCAAATCGTTGGCGGTCGATGCGTTTGAGAAGCTCCAGCATGCTGTTGGTGCCGCCTCCCCACTCTTTACCGTTATCCAGCAGGAGAATTTTGCGCCGTTGTTGCGTCATTGAAGCCCGGATCCCTGTTGTGTTAATCAGCCGGCATTATAAGTGTTCAGAACGCAGGTTTATACGCCGTGTTTTTGTGGCCTTGTGAAATTTCAGGACCGTGGCGTGCTGGTTCCCCAGCCTTGCCACTGATGCTGTATATATTTCGCCAGGGTGCTCTGGCTGATGCTATCGCTAAGCACCGCGAAGTAGGTTGTAGCATAGACCGGAGCCAACGGTTTTTTAGGCTTGCAAAGCTTCACGCCGCTAAATGGATTGCGCGGTTGTTCTGCTGGCTTGCCGGGTTTGCCCGGGAGCGCGTTGTTCGGCGTGGAGGTATCTATCTGCGGCTCATGCAACAGGCTGCTGGGGCGTACCAGCATAATATCCGGCGGCAGGCTGTAAATCACCTGCTGTAATACTCGCACCGTTGTTGGATGCGGATGGCCAATGGCAATGGCCGATCCGTTACGGCGTGCGAGCGCAACAGCGCGGTTAAACTGGAAACGGATATCGGCTTCGTTCTGCGTATCGTCGAGAAATACCTTCCGCTTGATGACTTTGACTTTTGTTCCCGCTGCGGCACGCATCGACTGGCTGTTGCCGATGGTCATGCTGTCGAGAAAATAAAGGTTGTACTGATCCAGCGCCTGCATCACTTTTTGCATCCCGAACAGGCTTGAAGTCATGGCGCTGCCCATATGGTTATTTAAACCCACGGCGTAGGGCACTTTATCGACGGCGTCGCGGATAATGCGCTCGATCTCGCTGCTGCTCATTTCCGGACGTAGGGTATCTTTTTCCAGCGGCTGTTTGCTAAGCGGTGCCATCGGTAAGTGGATGAGCACTTCGTGTCCCGCATTATGGGCTTTAGTCGCCATTTCATGGGCGTGCGGAGCGTTGGGCAGAACAGCGACGGACACATTGGATGGCAGGGCGAGAACCTGATTCTCTTGCTGCGGGCGATAACCAAAATCATCAATGACGATCGCCAGCTTGCCGGCATAAACGGGAGTGGCCAGCGTTAACGCGCAGGCGAGAGAAAAAACAACGTGACGAAATTGAAGCAAAACTTATCTTCCCAACCACGGTTGTGGATTGACTGCCTGGCCCTGGCGACGAATTTCGAAATAGAGTGACGGGCGGCCCTGACCACCACTGTTACCCACCAGCGCGATGGGTTGTCCGGCTCGTACCTGCGAACCAACGCTCACCAGCGCGCTCTGGTTGTAGCCATACAAACTCATATCGCCTTTACCGTGTTCTACCACCACAACCAGACCATAGCCCTGGAGCCAGTCGGCGAGAATCACGCGTCCGTCAGCGATGGCTTTTACTTCTGTTCCTTCACCCGCTGCGATAACGATACCTTTCCAACGTAGCTCACCCTGCAGTTGTTCGCCATAACGATGCAGCAGAGAACCGCGCACCGGCCAGAACGCCTGGCCCCTCGGCGACCCAAGGCCGCCGGTTC
Source organism: Dryocola boscaweniae (assembly GCF_025215095.1). Classification (GTDB taxonomy): domain Bacteria; phylum Pseudomonadota; class Gammaproteobacteria; order Enterobacterales; family Enterobacteriaceae; genus Dryocola; species Dryocola boscaweniae. The sequence goes on from NZ_JALHAP010000069.1 coordinate 61,134, forward strand.
GGGATATTAACGAACGTTCATCCTGCGTTGGCTTGTAAGTGCTGCCTTTGCTGGCGGCTTCTTTCTGGCGAGTACGTACTTGCTCAGCTTCCCGCGCTTCTTTTTCTGCGCGCGCTTTGGCCGCCGCCGCGGCACGGGCTATTTGATTCTGCAGACGGGATTCGTTCTGGCGCATTTCACCCAGCTTCTGCTGATCCTGCTGGATAGAGGATTCCAGGCTGGAAAGCGTTTTCTTACGCTCGTTGCGTGCTGCCTCAAGCTTAGCCTGTTGAGCCTGTTGTTCGTAAAGCAGCGTTTGCTGCTCGCTCTGTTTGGCTTCAAGCGTCGCTTTTTGCTCGTCGACTTCCGCCTTCGTTTGTTTTAATTCTGCAATGGTCTGCTGGCGGGCGGCGTTCAGATAGCCAAAATACGCCTGCAGGCGCTGACCGCGCTGGCTCTCTTCGCCGCTGAGTATCAGTTGAATTCCCGTATGCTGCCCCTGCCGGAATGCCGCATCAAGCTGAGCCGCCAGGTTACGTTCCTGAGAAGCCTGCTGCTTTTGCAGCTTCACGAGGGAAGCGTTCATGATATCAATCTGGCGGTTAAGCGTGGCGAGGGTGTTTTGCGTATCGCGTAATTTACGGCTTGCCGCAGCGATTGCCTGTTCCTGCTCCTTTAACTGCGCGAGAAGGGCCGAGCGTTGCTGCTGTTGCTGGCGTACCGCACGCTCTTTGGCTGCGATATCCTGCTGGATGGATTTTAGTTGGGCGCTGTCATCCGCATGGCTGGAAAAAGGGCACAGCAATACGCCAGCGCTAAGTACGCTGGCGTAGAGAATGGGTCTGACTGAAAACCGCTTCGGTTTCACGACCCATGTTATTGAAAAAATCGCCTTTCCCCTCATGGGGAAGGATTATTCCACGATGAACAGCGGCTTGCCAGTCATCTCTTGCGGGATTTCCATGCCCATCAGGCTCAGCATGGTTGGTGCGATATCCGAAAGCTTACCGCCTTCTGATGCTTTCACACTGCGTTCGCCGATATAAATCAACGGTACCGGCAGGCTGGTGTGCGCGGTATGGGCCTGACCTGTTGCCGGGTCGCGCATTTGCTCTGCGTTGCCGTGATCAGCGGTGATCAGCAGTTGACCGCCTGCTTTTTCTACAGCGGAAACAACCTGTGCAATACAATTATCCAGCGCTTCAACAGCAGAAATCGCTGCTTCATAAACGCCGGTATGACCGACCATATCACCGTTTGGATAGTTACAGATGATGGCGTCGTACTTACCGCTGTTGATGGCGGACAGTAATTTTTCAGTCAATTCTGCAGAGCTCATTTCCGGTTGCAGGTCGTAAGTCGCCACTTTTGGCGAATTAATTAGCACGCGGTCTTCGCCGGCAAACGGCTCTTCTACGCCGCCGTTATAGAAGAAGGTTACGTGAGCGTATTTTTCAGTCTCGGAAATGCGTAGCTGGGTTTTGTCGTGCTTTGCCATCCACTCGCCAAAAGTATTGGTCAGGGACGCCGGTGGATATGCGCAGGCAGTTTTGATATCGGCTGCGTATTCGGTCAGCATCACGAAATCACCGAATTTCACGACTTTTTTGCGTGCGAAGCCGTCGAAATCAGCATTTATGAATGCACGGGTGATCTGGCGAGCGCGGTCAGCGCGGAAGTTCATAAAGATCAGCGCGTCGCCATCGTTCATTGCCGCATCAGCTTCGCCTTCTGCACGAATCACGGTTGGTTTAACGAATTCGTCGTTTTCATCGCGGGCATAAGCGGCTTCCAGGCCAGCCAAAGCATTAGCTGCCTGGTATTCGCCTTTAGCCTGAGTCATCAGGTCATAAGCCAGCTCCACGCGGTCCCAGCGGTTGTCGCGGTCCATGGCAAAGTAGCGCCCAATGATTGAAGCCACGCGGCCTTTGCCCAGAGCGGCAAATTTGTCAGCGAACTTCTTCAAAGAAGATTCTGCGCTGCGCGGCGGAGTATCGCGACCATCAAGGAAAGCATGCAGATAGATGGCTTGCGCACCACGCTCTGCGGCCAGTTCGATCATCGCCAGGATGTGCTCTTCATGGCTGTGAACGCCGCCAGCAGAAGCGAGGCCCATAATGTGTACAGCTTTGCCAGCCGCGACGGCTTTATCAATAGCTGCGGTCAGCACCGGGTTTGCGAAGAAAGTACGTTCTTTAATTTCAACATCAAGCCGGGTCAGATCCTGATAAACGATACGGCCAGCGCCGAGATTTACGTGACCCACTTCGGAGTTACCCATCTGCCCGTCAGGCAGGCCCACTTCCAGACCTGATGCGTTGATAAGGGTATGCGGGCGTTGGGCCCACAGGTTATCCATAACCGGGGTTTTAGCATTCAGTATGGCGTTATCCTGCTGCTCTTCACGATGGCCGTAACCATCCAGAATCACCAGAACCATAGGTTTTTTAGTAGCCGACATTGCAACAACCTCTAAGTCAAAGACAAAAAATTTGCGTAATTTTACTACAGGTACCAGAGGAAATAGCCGCAGAAGATCAAAGAAAGGGGCCGGATGACGGCCGGTTTATCCCGGGCAAAGTCATTTTTTTCGTAACAGCACGCAGAATCCACAATACATCATGCTGACTGGCTGTAATTGCCACAATGCGAAGGTATACTCCTTGCCTGGTTTTTTTCATATTACTTAGTCGGGAGTTATCACCCCCCATGCAAGAAATTATGCAATTCGTTGGTCGTCATCCCATACTTAGTCTGGCATGGGTTGGTTTACTGGCCGCCGTGCTTTTTATGACCTTTAAGGGATTAACCTCAAAGGTGAAGGTAATTACTCGTGGTGAAGCCACGCGTTTAATTAATAAAGAAGATGCTGTTGTGGTTGATGTGCGTCAGCGTGATGACTACCGCAAGGGCCATATCGCGAACTCACTCAACGTGCTGCCAAATGAAATCAAAAGCGGCAACCTGGGTGAGCTGGAAAAACACAAAGCTAAGCCGGTTATCGTGGTTTGCGGCAACGGCGTTTCCTCTCAGGAGTCAGCAGCATTGCTGACAAAAGCCGGTTTCGAGCAGGTTACCTTGCTAAAAGAAGGTATTGCTGGCTGGAGCGGAGAAAACCTGCCGCTGGTTCGCGGTAAATAATCTGAGTGTATTCTGAGGTAAGCCATGGCGAATATTGAAATCTATACCAAAGCGACCTGTCCTTTTTGCCACCGTGCAAAAGATTTGCTCAGCAGCAAAGGGGTAATTTTCCAGGAATTGCCTATTGATGGCGATGCCGTTAAACGGGAAGAGATGATCAAGCGCAGTGGTCGTACAACGGTGCCGCAGATTTTTATTGATGCACAGCACATTGGCGGCTGTGATGACTTGTATGCGCTTGAAGCACGTGGTGGACTCGATTCCCTGCTGCGATAGCGCGGTTTATCTGCCGTTAGTCGCGGATAAACAAAGGACGTATTAATTTTTTAAGGGTTTAAAAATGTCAGAACAAAACAACACAGAAATGGCTTTCCAGATTCAGCGCGTTTACACCAAGGACATCTCTTTTGAAGCGCCAAATGCGCCTCATGTTTTCCAGAAAGACTGGCAGCCGGAAGTTAAACTGGATCTGGATACCGCGTCCAGCCAGTTGGCGGACGATGTATATGAAGTTGTGCTGCGCGTAACCGTGACCGCAACTCTGGGTGAAGACACCGCTTTCCTGTGCGAAGTGCAGCAGGCAGGCATCTTCTCCATCGGCGGTATCGAAGGCACGCAAATGGCACACTGCCTGGGTGCGTACTGCCCGAACATCCTGTTCCCGTATGCGCGTGAAGCAATCACTAGCCTGGTTTCTCGTGGTACCTTCCCGCAACTGAACCTTGCACCGGTTAACTTCGATGCGCTGTTCATGAGCTATCTGCAGCAGCAATCTGGCGAAGGTGCTGAAAACCATCAGGATGCCTGATGAACAGCCTTAATGCTTCAATGACTGTGATCGGTGCCGGCTCTTACGGCACCGCTCTTGCTATCACACTGGCAAGAAACGGCCACCATGTTGTCCTGTGGGGCCACGATCCAAAACATATTGCTACCTTACAGGCCGATCGCTGTAACGTTGCATTCCTCCCTGATGTTACCTTCCCGGATACGCTTCATCTCGAAAGCGATTTAGCCACTGCGCTTTTGGCAAGCCGCAATATTCTGGTAGTCGTTCCGAGCCATGTCTTTGGTCAGGTATTACGCCAAATCAAACCGCTGATGCGCCCGGACGCGCGGGTAGTTTGGGCAACCAAAGGCCTGGAAGCTGAAACCGGCCGCCTGTTGCAGGACGTTGCACGAGAAGCGTTGGGGGAAAGCGTTCCGCTTGCGGTTATTTCCGGTCCAACCTTTGCCAAAGAGCTTGCCGCTGGCTTGCCTACGGCAATTGCTTTAGCGGCAACCGACGAAAGTTTCGCGCAGGATCTTCAGCAATTGCTGCACTGCGGCAAAAGCTTCCGCGTTTACAGCAATCCAGATTTTATCGGCGTTCAGCTCGGCGGTGCGGTGAAAAACGTTATTGCGATTGGCGCAGGCATGTCCGACGGCATTGGTTTTGGTGCGAATGCGCGTACCGCGCTGATTACTCGCGGGCTTGCCGAAATGACTCGTCTTGGCACTGCGCTAGGCGCCGATCCTGAAACCTTTATGGGCATGGCCGGTCTTGGCGATCTGGTGCTGACCTGTACCGATAACCAATCCCGTAACCGTCGCTTTGGCATGATGCTGGGGCAGGGAATGGACGTGGATGCATCACAACAGAAAATCGGCCAGGTGGTTGAAGGCTACCGTAATACGAAAGAAGTGCGGGAGCTGGCGGCGCGTTTTGGCGTCGAAATGCCAATAACCGAGGAAATTTATCAGGTATTATATTGCGGAAAAAACGCTCGCGAGGCAGCATTAACTCTGCTTGGTAGAACGCGCAAGGATGAACGGAGCAGCAACTGACGCAGTTGCGAATGATGGAACAACACAACCGCAATTACTGAAGCGCTCCGGTCCCGTGCCGGACGCTGTTTTCTGTCTGGAGAGAGCAATGTCGTCTGAAGAACTGGATCTGGTGTGGAACAACATTAAAGCCGAAGCGCGAGCGCTTGCCGATTGTGAACCAATGTTGGCCAGTTTTTATCATGCAACTCTCCTGAAACATGAAAATCTTGGTAGCGCTCTGAGTTATATGCTGGCTAACAAGCTGGCCTCACCGATTATGCCAGCCATCGCCATACGTGAAGTCGTGGAAGAAGCCTATGCGGCAGAACCGCAGATGATCGCCTCCGCCGCCTGCGATATCCAGGCAGTGCGCACCCGCGATCCGGCGGTAGACAAATATTCAACCCCGCTACTCTATCTGAAAGGTTTCCATGCGCTGCAGGCCTATCGTATTGGCCACTGGTTGTGGAACGAAGGGCGTCGGGCGCTGGCGATTTTCCTGCAAAACCAGGTGTCCGTCTCTTTCCAGGTCGATATCCACCCGGCGGCGAAAATTGGCTGTGGGATTATGCTCGATCACGCTACCGGTATCGTGATTGGTGAGACAGCGATTGTAGAAAACGACGTGTCGATTCTGCAATCGGTTACCCTTGGCGGTACCGGGAAAACCAGTGGCGACCGTCATCCAAAAATTCGCGAAGGCGTTATGATTGGCGCCGGGGCAAAAATCCTCGGCAATATTGAGGTTGGACGTGGTGCGAAAATAGGCGCAGGTTCAGTGGTATTGCAGCCTGTTCCACCGCATACCACGGCTGCTGGCGTACCGGCACGTATCGTTGGCAAGCCTGAAAGCGACAAACCGGCGATCGATATGGATCAGCACTTCAACGGTGCCAATAACGGCTTTGAATACGGCGACGGCATTTAACTTCTCAGCACGGCGCCAGGATAACCGAGCTGGCGCCAGGCTTCATACACCACTACAGATACCGCGTTCGATAGGTTCATGCTGCGGCTGTCCGGCATCATTGGGATACGAATTTTTTGTTCGGCAGGCAGCGCATCCAGAATCGTCATCGGCAGGCCACGAGTTTCCGGGCCAAACACCAGATAATCTCCTTCCTGGTAGCTAACGGCGCTGTGTGCGGGCGTGCCTTTTGTTGTTAAGGCAAACAGGCGCTGCGGGTTTTCCGCTTCAAGAAATGCGTTGTAATCCGCATGACGATTAACGGCGGCGAATTCGTGGTAATCCAGACCAGCACGACGCAATCGCTTATCATCCCAGCCAAAACCCGTTGGCTCGATAATATGCAACCGGAAACCGGTATTGGCACAAAGACGGATGATATTCCCGGTATTAGGTGGAATTTCAGGTTCAAATAACACGATATTCAGCATATAACCCCCATAAGACGAGGGGCGCAGAATAGCAAAATTTGTAGCGGGAAGGAAAACAGGCCCGAGGGGCCTGGCAGAGGTAACGGCTAGTTGCGATGGTAGAGTGGCAGCCAGATAATCAATTGCAAACCACCCAACGGGCTGTCTTCGGCTTTCACCCAACCACGATGCTGCTGAACCGCTGTTTCAACGATGGCAAGTCCTAAACCAGTACCGCCGGATTCACGATCTCGTGCTTCGTCGGTGCGGTAGAACGGACGGAAAATTTGCTCGCGATCCGCCGGGCTAACGCCCGGGCCGTCATCATCAACGGTGACGGTAATGCCTTGATTATCAACCGAGAAATTCACCGCGATTTTAGTGTGTGAATAACGCAGCGCGTTGCGAACGATATTTTCCAGCGCACTTTCCAGCGAGTTTGGGTTACCGTACATTAGCCATGGGCCTGGCGGGTAGGTGACCTCCAGCGTTTTCCCCATCTGCTCTGCTTCAAAGGCTGCATTATCCAGCACTTCCGACCAGATTTGGTTTGCCTTCATGGTTTCGCTCGCCAGCGCGTTTTTCTGTTGATTGCGGGACATCACCAGAAGATCGTTAATCATGCCATCCAGACGCTGCGCTTCGGTTTCAATACGTTCAAGTTCTTTGCTTTCACCGCTTTTACGGCGCAGCAAGGCCGTACCCAACTGCAGGCGTGTAAGCGGCGTGCGCAATTCATGGGAGATATCCGACAGCAGCCTTTGCTGCGTTGTCATCATTCTTTCCAGGGCGGTCACCATCTGGTTGAAACTGGCTCCGGCAGCAAGGAATTCTTGCGGGCCTGCTTCCAGTTCAGGATGCTGGCGTAAATTTCCCTGCGCCACTTCATCAGCCGCATTTTTCAACTTGCGCGCGGGTTTTGCGAGGCTCCACGCAAGCCACAACAGCAGCGGGGAGCTGACCAGCATGGTGACGATCAGCAGCAGAAGCGGCCTGTCAAACAGCAGATTAATAAAGTCGGACTGGGAACTGCTGGCCGGGCGGATAAGATAGAGCTGGTAATTATCTTCCCCATCGCGAACAGAAAATGGTCCTACTAACTCAACCCGGCCATATTTTTTCTTCTGCGGATGATCGGAGTTGTCAGACTGGCCGATAAAGTTACGGATAATCTGCATTTCGTTGCGCTGGGCACCAATCACTCGCCCTTCGCTGGTCACCAGCAACAGGCGTTGTCCTGGCGGAGCCCATTTATCAATGGCCCGAAACAGGCGGCGCCACCACATCAGGTCGTTAGGCGGATCGTTTTCAAGCTCCGCCTCGACATGCTGCTCAATCATAATGCCTTGACGTTGCTCATTTTCCATCAGTTCGGTCATTTGACGCGAATCCAGTTTTGGCAGCATCAGTACCAGCATCAACACTAATGCTAACGTCAACCAGAAGATGGCAAAAATACGCGCGGTAAGGCTACTTATCATGAAGCGGACACCATCAAATATCCACGGCCACGCAGCGTCTTAAACCACGGATGCCCATCTTTACGATCGGGTAATTTACGGCGCAAGTTGGAGATGTGCATGTCAATGGCGCGGTCAAACGGCGTTAAACGTTTACCTAAAACTTCCTGGCTAAGATGTTCGCGTGAAACCACCTGGCCTAAATGCTGAGCTAACAGATACAGCAGGGTAAATTCTGTACCCGTTAAATCTAGCGCCTGGCCATCAAAGCTGGCTTCCTGGCGACCAGGATTGAGGCTTAATCCATCAACGTCCACCGTTGGCGAGCCGCTATCGCTGTTTTGCAGTTGTTCACTCCAGTGCGAACGGCGCAAAATAGCGCGTATGCGGGCCACCAGTTCACGATCGTTGAACGGTTTAGGGAGATAGTCATCTGCGCCCAATTCAAGGCCGAGCACGCGGTCTAACTCGCTTCCGCGCGCGGTAAGCATAATGACAGGAGTCTGATGTGTCTGGCGTAGCTCTTTCAAAGTATCGATGCCGTTCTTTTTTGGCATCATCACGTCGAGCAATAACAGGTCGATGCTGTCGTCTAAAAGCTCTAACGCTTGTTCGCCGTCGTGCGCGACAATCACGTTAAAACCTTCCATGTCGAGCAGTTCCTTTAACAGGGAAGTAAGCTCTCGGTCATCATCAACTAGCAGAATTTTATTCATTGTTAAATTACCTCCGAGGCAGAAATTACGTCATCAAGGCGCGCTAATCCATGACTTTACGTTGTTTTACACCCCCTGACGCTAGTTTGCAGCGGGAATCGTAGACTGGCTCTCGTTGAATCGCAGCACACAAGATTTTGGGAGCAAGTGATGCGCAATGTTACCGCTGCCGTCATGGCCTCAACACTGGCGCTCGTAACGCTAGCCAGCCAGGCCGCAGATTTATCGACCAGCGATAACTGGCATCCGGGCGAAGAGCTAGTAAAGCGTAACAGTGTTCAGAGCCAAATGTTTGACGGCATTAATTTAACTGAACAGCAACGCCAGCAGATGCGCGATCTGATGCAGCGTGCAAGGCATGATAGCCCACCCGTGAACGTTCGCGAAATGGAGGCCATGCATAATCTGGTCACCGCAGAAAATTTTGACGAAACGGCGGTTCGCACTCAGGCAGAAAAAATGGCACAGGAACAGGTTGCTCGCCAGGTAGAAATGGCGAAAGTGCGCAACCAAATGTACCGCCTGTTAACGCCTGAGCAGCAAGCCGTTTTGAATAACAAACACCAACAGCGCATGAATCAGTTTCGTGAACTGGCGGATTTGCAGCGAATGTCTTCGCTGCAGGCACTGAGTAGTAGCAATACCCGTAGTAACCAGTAACAAACCCTGTTTTCCTTGCCATAGACACCATCCCTGTCTTCCCCGCCTACCACGGCGGGGTTTTTTTTGCCTGAGAGATCGGACGAATCCGCTATACTAGCCAGCATTAATTTGTTGGAGCCCCTATGAATCAACAGTATGGGCAGTTGGTCAGCCGCGCGGCGATCGCTGCGACGGTGATGGCGTCGCTGTTACTTTTGATTAAAATTTTCGCCTGGTGGTATACCGGTTCTGTCAGTATTCTGGCGGCGCTGGTTGATTCACTGGTTGATATTGCTGCGTCGCTAACCAACCTTCTCGTTGTGCGCTATTCGCTGCAGCCTGCGGACGAAGAGCATACCTTCGGGCACGGTAAAGCAGAATCCCTGGCGGCGCTGGCGCAAAGCATGTTTATCTCAGGCTCAGCGCTATTCCTGTTTTTAACCGGCATCCAACACTTGGCCGATCCAGCGCCGATGAAACAGCCTTTTGTGGGGATCGTCGTCACCGTAATCGCCCTGTTCAGCACGCTAATTCTCGTGACTTTTCAACGCTGGGTGGTGCGAAAAACGCAAAGCCAGGCCGTTCGTGCGGATATGCTTCATTATCAGTCTGATGTTATGATGAACGGCGCGATTCTTATCGCGCTGGCGTTATCCTGGTATGGCTGGCATCGCGCTGATTCATTGTTTGCATTAGGGATTGGCGTCTATATTTTGTATAACGCTGTTCGCATGGGCCACGAGGCCGTGCAATCCCTTTTAGATCGTGCGTTACCGGAAACTGAGCATCAGGCCATTATTGATATCGTTACTTCATGGCCGGGCGTCAGAGGAGCACATGATTTACGTACGCGGCAGTCAGGGCCGACCCGCTTTATTCAGCTTCATATCGAAATGGAAGACAATTTACCGCTGGTTCAGGCGCATGTTATCGCTGAACAGGTGGAACAGGCGATTCTGCATCACTTCCCCGGTTCGGATGTGATCATTCATCAGGATCCCTGCTCGGTCGTTCCATCGGAGCGGCAAGGGCATTTTGAGCTTTAGTTTATCGTTGTAGAAAAGCAGACATGGGCAGCGTTTTATGGGTAAATTACCGCCATATGGCCTGACCTGAATCAATTCAGCTGGAAGCGGTTGATATACTATTTGCAGCAGAGTCGAAGCCTCGGTTTGCTCGCAGGCTGTTTCCGGCAACAGGATTTATTTTGCATTCAAAGTTCAGAGGTAGTCATGATCAAAAAAATTGGTGTGTTGACGAGTGGCGGTGATGCGCCGGGCATGAACGCCGCGATTCGCGGCGTGGTTCGTGCGGCATTGTCGGAAGGTCTGGAAGTAGCTGGTATTTACGATGGCTATCTCGGTTTGTATGAAGATCGCATGATCAACCTGGACCGCTACAGCGTGTCCGACATGATCAACCGTGGCGGCACTTTCCTGGGCTCTGCTCGCTTCCCTGAGTTCCGTGAAGAACACGTTCGCGCCGTGGCGATTGAGAACATGAAAAAACGCGGTATCGATGCGCTGGTTGTTATCGGCGGCGACGGTTCCTACATGGGCGCTAAGCGTCTGACTGAAATGGGCTTCCCATGCATCGGTCTGCCAGGCACCATCGACAATGACGTAGCGGGTACCGACTACACCATCGGTTATTTCACCGCGCTGGAAACCGTTGTTGAAGCGATTGACCGCCTGCGTGACACCTCTTCTTCCCACCAGCGTATTTCTATCGTTGAAGTCATGGGTCGTTATTGCGGCGACCTGACCCTGGCTGCAGCTATCGCGGGTGGCTGTGAATTTATCGTTCTGCCAGAAGTGGAATTCAATCAGGAAGACCTGGTTGCCGAAATTAAAGCCGGTATCGCGAAAGGCAAAAAGCACGCTATTGTTGCGATTACCGAGCACATCTGCGACATCGACGAGCTGGCAAAATACATCGAAACCGAAACGGGCCGCGAAACGCGCGCAACCGTACTGGGCCATATCCAGCGCGGCGGCTCTCCGGTCGCCTATGATCGCATCCTTGCTTCCCGTATGGGCGCTTACGCCATTGAACTGCTGCTGCAAGGTCACGGCGGCCGCTGCGTAGGTATTCAGAACGAGAAAATGGTTCACCACGATATCATCGACGCTATCGAAAACATGAAGCGTCCATTCAAAGGTGACTGGCTGGACTGCGCGAAAAAACTGTACTGAGTAAGTATGCAAAAAGCCGGGAAACCCCGGCTTTTTTTATACGCCTGTATATTTCTAATAGTTATAGCCAATCTTTTTTTATTCTTTAATCATTGGATAAGTTTCTGGCAGGCTGAGTTCATCAAACTACATATAAGAGAGCGTGCGATGAACAAGTGGGGAGTGGGTTTAACATTACTTTTGGCGTCTTCGAGCGTCCTGGCGAAGGACATCCAGTTACTTAACGTGTCTTATGATCCGACGCGTGAATTATACGAAGAATACAATAAAGCCTTTAGCGCTCACTGGAAGCAGCAAACCGGTGATGACGTAGTGGTGCGTCAGTCCCACGGCGGCTCGGGTAAACAAGCGACTTCGGTGATCAATGGTATTGAAGCAGACGTTGTTACCCTTGCGCTGGCTTATGATGTCGATGCCATTGCTGAGCGCGGCCGTATTGATAAAAACTGGATTAAACGCCTGCCGGATAACTCCGCGCCATACACTTCCACCATCGTATTCCTGGTGCGTAAAGGCAATCCAAAACAGATCCATGACTGGAACGATCTGATTAAGCCTGGCGTTTCCGTTATCACCCCGAACCCGAAAAGTTCTGGCGGCGCCCGCTGGAATTATCTTGCCGCATGGGGTTATGCCCTGCACCACAACAACAACGATCAGGCCAAAGCACAGGACTTCGTGAAGGCGCTGTTTAAAAACGTTGAAGTGCTGGATTCCGGCGCTCGTGGCTCAACGAACACTTTCGTTGAACGCGGTATTGGCGATGTGCTGATTGCCTGGGAAAACGAAGCGTTGTTGGCTACCAACGAACTGGGCAAAGATAAGTTTGAAATTATCACCCCAAGCGAATCCATCCTGGCTGAACCTACTGTTTCCGTTGTCGACAAAGTGGTTGATAAGAAAGGCACTCAGAAAGTCGCAGAAGAGTATCTGAAATATCTCTACTCTCCGGAAGGGCAGGAAATCGCCGCGAAGAATTACTATCGCCCGCGTAATGCGGACGTTGCGAAAAAATACGAAAGCGCCTTCCCTAAACTGAAGCTGTATACCATCGACGAAGAGTTCGGCGGCTGGACAAAAGCTCAGAAAGAGCACTTCTCCAACGGTGGCACCTTCGACCAAATCAGCAAGCGTTAACCGACACGGCCCAACGGGGCCGTTTCTCTTCATGTTTTAAATGCGAGCAATTATCAACAAATTTTACATTACCGCAGCTCCGCCGTAGACTGCTGAAAAAATCTACCGGAGACAGGTATGTCGAACTGGTTTATTCACCCCTTGTTTCTCCCCACTCTGATTATCCTTGTCACCATCATTTTTTGGGCAACCTCCGCCCTGCCTGAATATCTCACCGCGCTGCTGTTTTTTGCCGCGGCAATGGTGGCAAAAATTGCGCCTGCGGAAGTTATTTTCAGCGGATTTGCCTCCTCAGCGTTTTGGTTAGTCTTCAGCGGGTTTGTTCTGGGAATTGCTATTCGCAAAACTGGCCTTGCTGACCGGGCAGCAAGAGTGATTTCTGCAAACCTGACGGATTCCTGGGTGCGGATGGTCGCCAGCGTCGTGTTACTCAGCTATGCGCTCGCTTTTGTGATGCCTTCAAACATGGGGCGTATCGCATTGTTGATGCCCATTGTGGCGGCGATGGCGAAACGCTCCGGCATTGCGGATGGATCTCGTGCCTGGTTTGGCCTGGCGCTGGCGGTCGGTTTTGGCACCTTCCAGCTTTCGGCCACCATTCTGCCCGCCAACGTGCCTAATCTGGTCATGAGCGGCGCGGCAGAAGGCTCTTACGGTATCCATCTTAACTATCTGCCTTATCTTTGGCTGCACACGCCGGTGCTGGGAATGTTAAAAGGACTGGCGCTAATCGGCCTGATTTGCTGGCTCTTTCCTGGAAAACCTCACGCGCCGAAGGCGACAGAACATCCCGGCCCGATGAGCGGCGATGAAAAACGCCTGGCATGGCTGCTTGCGGCGGTATTGGGACTTTGGGTCAGTGAAAGCCTGCATGGCATTGGCCCGGCCTGGGTGGGGCTTGTCGCCGCCTGTATTACGCTGCTGCCGCGAGTGGGTTTTATTACCAGCGAAGAATTTGCAAGCGGGGTTAATGTGCGCACCTGCTTCTATGTGGCGGGAATACTGGCTCTGGCTTCCACGGTAACGGAAACCGGGTTAGGCAGCGTGATGGGCGAGAAATTACTCGCCGTGATGCCGCTTGATCCTGGTAGCCCTTTTACCAGCTTTGTCGCTCTGACGGGCATAACCAGCCTGCTGAACTTCATCGTTACGGCGAACGGCGTGCCTGCGCTATACACGACGCTTGCCGAAAGCTTCTCACAGGCGACCGGCTTCCCGCTGTTATCGGTAATTATGGTGCAGGTGCTCGGCTATTCAACGCCGCTGTTACCGTATATGGCATCGCCGATTGTGGTGGCCATGGCGTTAGGGCAGGTGCCTGCAAAGGCCGGTTTAAAGCTTTGTCTGGCATTAGCGGTGGTGACGTTTGTAATACTAATGCCGCTGGATTACGGCTGGTTCCGGCTATTGGGCCAGCTATAAAAAAAGCCCCGTTTGGGGCTTTTTAATCATCGTGCGTGACTTACGCTTTTTTCGCTTCAGCCGCAGCTTTAACGATAACCGCGAAAGCGTCTGCTTTCAGGGAGGCGCCGCCAACCAGCGCGCCGTCGATGTCCGGCTGAGCAAACAGCTCGGCTGCGTTTTTATCGTTTACGGAACCGCCGTACTGGATGATAACTTGTTCAGCCACTTTCGCATCGGCTTTAGCGATGTGATCGCGAATGAATTTGTGAACGGCCTGAGCCTGAGCAGGCGTTGCTGATTTGCCAGTACCGATTGCCCAAACGGGTTCGTAAGCAATAACCACGCCTTCGAAAGCCGCAGCACCCTGAGTTTTCAGAACGGCATCGATCTGACGAGCGCAAACTTCTTCAGTTTTGCCCGCTTCGTTTTCTGCTTCGGTTTCGCCGATGCACAGAACCGGGGTCAGGCCGACATCTTTAAGCACTGCGAATTTCTTCGCAATCAGTTCGTCAGATTCAGCGTGATAAGTACGACGCTCGGAGTGACCGATGATGATGTATTTAGCACCGATATCTTTGAGCATTTCAGCGGAAACTTCGCCGGTAAACGCACCAGAAAGGTTTACGTCAACGTTCTGAGCACCAAGAACAATGTGGCTACCGGAAGCAGCGTGTTTTGCCAGGTCCAGGTACATGGTTGGCGGGGCAATAGCTACGCCACAACCATCAACACCGGCCAGTTCTTTACGCAGGCCAGCAATCAACTCGTTAACCATCTGCTTGCTGCCGTTGAGTTTCCAGTTACCCATCACTAAAGGATGTCGCATTTTAATTCTCCACGCGGTCAATCAAATAAAAGAATCGCTGCCTTCAGGGCAGCGTGGTCTGTGAAACAGTATAGAGACTCAACAGGTGAAAGGCTTTGCTTTTTGTCATTTATTCACCGTTGTTTAAGGTTTCAGAAAGCGCTAGCTTAATCGGTTCAACAGCAAAAGTTAGCCCCTTTTCGCCGTTATCTGCCACCACATAGCGAATGGCCCCTTCGGTCTGTGCGAAGTAGCGTTTATTTTTCCCGGCGCTCAGTAATTTGTTCAGTCTTTCCTGGCTTTGCTGTTGAGAAAACGTAGGGGTGAGGCTGCGCAGCAGGGCCGCCATATATTCCGTTGCTTTCGCGCGCGCTGCTTTCTGCTCCGGCCCTTGAATCGGCAACCAGGTCATCTGGATAGATTTGATTTTCAGCGTGCCGCGCTCGAGCGCTGTAGAAGCATAGAGATTTTCGTTAATCTTGCTGGCCGCTCGCGTCAGATTAGCCTTGTCACGGCTGGAGTCGATAGCGCGAAACTCACCGATAGGCAGCTTTGGATTATCAATATTAAATTTTTCGCGGAACTGCGTAATCGTCAGATCGAAAGTGGGCGATCCTGGCAGTAAATAAGGCGCTGCAGGTAAGGTGGCCGGCGTGTCTGAAGGTGGATCTGCCCGGCTCACCGCAACAGGTAGCGTGAACAGCGCAAGGGCGCAGAGCAGATATTTCATCAACAGCTTCTCCAGAACATTCATTGCAGTGATTAAATCGGCAATCTGTTGGCTTGTCAAAACCCGGCATAGCCAGGGTACACTACGCCGCATAAGTTTAATAAGGACCTTACCATGACCATACAGCTTTGGCTGTTCTCTTTTAAAGGGCGCATCGGGCGTCGCGATTTCTGGATTTGGATTGGCGTCTGGATTGCTGGACTGGCGATTTTGTTTACCCTGGCCGGGGCAAAAATTATGCCTTATTCGACCGCTGGCTTCTTTTTGTGCGGGTCGTTGATTCCTACGGCAGCGGTCATTGTTAAACGCCTGCACGATCGTAATAAAAAAGGCTGGTGGGCGTTGCTGTTTATTCCGGCATGGCTACTTCTGGCTGGCAACTGGGAAGTTTTCGGCAGCGTAGCGCAGTGGGGGTTAGGGCGTTTTATCCCGACGCTGATTCTGGTGATGATGATTATGGACCTGGGCGCGTTTGTCGGCACCCAGGGCGAAAACAGGTTTGGCAAAGATACAAGTGAAGTAAAATACCGCTGAGTTTACCAGTAGTGCTCTGCGGTCATATGGCCCGGACGACGACGTAAATGTTTGGTCATCTGCCGGGTATCCTTCAGCAATTGCTGGGTATCACGCACCATTTGTGGGTTGCCGCACAGCATGACATGGCTGGTTTCAATGTCCATCGGCAATCCAACCGCCGCTTCCAGCTCACCGCTTTCAATTAACGCAGGCACGCGCCCGGTCAGTGAACCGGCGATGGTTTCCCGGCTGACCACCGTCTGAATACGTAACTTCCCAGCATAGCGCTGCTGAAGCTGCTGCATTAACGGCAGATAGCTAAGGTCATTGGCATAGCGCACGGCGTGCAACAGCACAATATTCTCGAAGCGCTCGAGGTCTTTGCCTTCCTGCAGAATCGAAAGATAAGGGCCAAGCGCGGTACCGGTTGCCAGCATCCACAGCGTCTTACAGTCCGGGATTTCTTCCAGAACAAAGAACCCGGCGGGCTCACGCACCACCATCACTTCGTCACCGGGTTGCATAACGTGCAGACGCGGGCTGAGTTTACCTTCCGGCACGTTGACCAGATAAAATTCGAGATCGGGATTGCCTGGCGCGTTGACATAAGAGTAGGCGCGCTGCACGCGCTCACCGTCAATTTCCAGGCCAAGCTTAGTAAACTGCCCGGCGGTAAACGGGGCGACAGGAGCCTGAACCGTGAGGCTAAAAAGAGAATCGGTCCAGTGTTGAACCTGAGTGACTTTACCTTTTATCCAATCCGCCATGTTGCGCTCCTGTTGTTGCTCTTGCCTTATCTTCACCAGAATAGTGAAAGATTTCCAGCCGGTACGGGCTGGAAAGCTCAATCAGACAAACGGCAGCCTTACAGAATATGGGTCTGCACGTCCGGGTCTTTACGATCAAGATAATGAATGGATTTGATGCGGCGAATGGTGCGGGATTTACCGCGAATCAGCAGCGTTTCCGTCGTCGCCATATTGCCTTTACGCGTGATGCCGTCGAGCAGATCGCCTTTGGTGATGCCGGTCGCTGAAAAGATAACGTTATCGTTGCGCGCCATGTCGTCCAGCTTCAGAACTTTTCCTGCTTCAATGCCCATCGCTTTGCAGCGCGCCAGTTCCTGCTCACCAATGCGGCGGTTTTCTTCGCTTTCGCCTTTCACATGATGTCGGGCCAACAGACGGCTTTGCATATCGCCGTCCAGCGCGCGGATTACCGCTGCGGAAATTACGCCTTCAGGCGCGCCACCGATGCCGTACATTACGTCTACTTCGCTGTCCGGCATGCAGGTCAGAATCGACGCCGCGACATCGCCGTCAGGAATAGCGAAAACGCGCACGCCAAGTTTCTGCATTTCAGCAATAGTTGCTTCGTGGCGTGGTTTAGCAAGGATGGTGACGGTGAGTTCGCTGAGCGACTTATTAAGCGCAACGGCAACGTTATGCAAATTTTGCGCAAGCGGCAGGTTAAGATCGATAACGCCTCGCGCGCCAGGGCCGACAATCAGCTTTTCCATATACATATCAGGCGCGTTCAGGAAGCTGCCTTTATCGCCAACAGCCAGTACCGCCAGCGCGTTGGCCTGGCCCATCGCCGTCATGCGGGTACCTTCGATTGGGTCAACAGCGATATCCACCGCGTCGCCTTGCCCGGTTCCCACTTTTTCGCCGATATAAAGCATCGGCGCTTCGTCGATTTCTCCTTCGCCAATCACAATCTGGCCGTCGATATTGACCTGATTTAGCACGATTCGCATGGCGTGAACGGCCGCGCCGTCAGCGATATTTTTGTCGCCACGGCCAAGCCATTTATAACCAGCCAGCGCCGCGGCTTCGGTTACCCGGGAAAATTCGATCGCAAGTTCTCGTTTCATCACATACTCATCTGGCAAGCTTAATTGCGACGGAGTGTAGCACAGGCGAGAAATAGCCGGGAAAGCCCGGAACTTGAGAAGGGTATAAAAATGGCCCCGTCAGGGGCCAGGTAAAGCAATCAGGATTCGTCGTGTTCTTCCCATGCAAGGGCGCGTTTAACCGCTTTTTTCCAGCCTGCGTAACGGAAATTACGCTCGGTGGTTTCGATGCCCGGGCGGAACTCTTTCTCGATAACGGCCTTCTCGCTCACTTCGTCTAAATTCTGCCAGAAGCCAACTGCCAGTCCTGCCAGATAAGCGGCGCCCAGAGCCGTCACTTCACGCACTTCAGGACGCTCAACGCGGGTGCCGAGAATATCGGACTGGAACTGCATCAGGAAATTGTTGGCAACCGCACCGCCATCCACGCGTAAGGCATGCAGCCGAATACCTGAATCTGCCTGCATCGCTTCGAGCACATCGCGGGTTTGATAAGCGATGGATTCCAGCGTAGCGCGGATGATGTGGTTTGAATTCACTCCACGCGTCAGGCCGAAGATTGCGCCGCGCGCGTACGGATCCCAGTAAGGCGCGCCGAGGCCGGTAAATGCCGGAACTACGTACACGCCGTTAGTATCTTTTACCTTAGTGGCGAAGTATTCAGAATCAAACGCATCGCTAATGAGCTTCATTTCATCGCGCAACCACTGAATCGAGGCGCCAGCCATAAACACCGCGCCTTCCAGGGCATAGTTCACTTCACCTCGTGGACCGCAGGCGATAGTTGTCAGCAGGCCGTGGCTTGAGGCAACGGCTTTTTCGCCGGTATTCATCAGCATAAAGCAGCCGGTGCCGTAGGTGTTTTTCGCCATGCCTTCTTTCACGCAAAGCTGGCCGAACAGCGCAGCCTGCTGGTCGCCTGCGATACCAGCGATAGGAATACGCGTGCCGCCTTTACCGCCGATATTCGTCTGGCCGTAAACTTCGGATGATTTGCGCACGTCCGGCAGCATGGCGCGTGGGATATCCAGCGCTTCCAGCATGCGATCATCCCAGTCCAGCTCATGGATATTGAACAGCATGGTACGGGAAGCGTTGGTGTAATCGGTTACGTGCACGCGTCCCTGAGTCATTTTCCAGATAAGCCAGGTATCAATGGTGCCGAAAAGCAGTTCGCCACGGCGAGCGCGCTCGCGTGAACCTTCTACATGGTCGAGGATCCATTTTACTTTGGTGCCGGAGAAATACGGGTCGATGACCAGGCCAGTATTGTGGCGAATATACTCTTCCATGCCGTCGCGTTTGAGTTTCTCGCAGATCTCAGCGGTACGACGGCACTGCCAGACGATGGCGTTATATATCGGCTTTCCGGTTTCACGCTCCCAGACAACGGTGGTTTCGCGCTGGTTAGTGATGCCGATTGCTGCAATCTGATCGGAATTAATATCTGCTTTCGCCAGCACCTCCACCAGCGTGGAGCTTTGGGTCGCCCAGATTTCCATTGGGTCATGCTCAACCCAGCCAGGCTTTGGATAGATCTGCTCAAATTCACGCTGCGACACGCTGATGATATTGGCGTCATGATCCAGAACGACGGCACGGGAGCTGGTGGTGCCCTGGTCGAGCGCGACGATGTACTTTTTTTCTGTGGTCATAAACTTGTCCCGAAGTCAGTGTTGCTTAAGATGCATTTTGCTGTGTGGAAGCGCCCGACGTTTTCTCTTCAATGTCTTCGCAAACGTCACACGGCAAATGGCGACCAATCAATTTACGATACCCGAATGCGCCTAACGCAGCACCGGTTAGCGGGCCAAAAACAGGCACCAGGAAATAAGGAATATTTTTGCCGCCGGTAAAGGCAACGTCGCCCCAGCCGGCCAGCCAGGCGAACAGTTTCGGGCCAAAATCACGAGCCGGGTTCATGGCAAAGCCGGTCAGTGGGCCCATTGATGCGCCAATCACGGCGATTAATAAACCAATCAGCAGGGGAGCAAGCGGCCCGCGCGGGATGCCGTTGCCGTCGTCGGTCAGCGCCAGAATCACGCCCATCAGAATGGCGGTAATGACCATTTCTACGGCAAAAGCCTGCACAAGATTAATGTGCGGGTTTGGATAAGTGGAGAAAATGCCGGCTAATTCCAGGCTTTCCACGCTGCCGCGCACCATGTGATGGGTCTGTTCGTAATCCAGGAACAAATTGTAATACAAGCCGTATACCAGCGCTGCGGCGCAGAAGGCGCCTGCGATCTGGGAGACAATAAACGGCGCCACTTTGCGTTTGTCAAAGCAGGCGAACAACCATAGTGCAACCGTGACGGCAGGATTGAGATGCGCACCAGAAACGCCGGCGGTCAGGTAAATGGCCATCGCCACCCCTAAGCCCCAAATGATGCTGATTTCCCACTGTCCGAAGCTTGCGCCTGCCACTTTTAATGCGGCCACACATCCCACACCGAAGAAAATCAACAGCGCGGTACCCATAAATTCTGCGATGCACTGGCCTTTTAAGGTTGGTGAAGCTGTCTGACTCATAATAGGGTCCTGAAGGCAAAATTAATGATTATTGTGATTTGAGCGTCCTTGCCACCCTTATGCCATGTAGGCATGGTGTTAATTTATCGTTAACGAACATAAACGAGAAATATCGAACGCTAAATTTGTGGCTTTCGTCAACAAAATGAGCGTTTACGAGCCAAAAGTGAGCATTAACACCCAGTATCGTTGGGGGAATGGATTCGTTTGGGTAACAGGTTATTTAACAATTACCGGTTAAGTCGCCCGCAGTCTTTCGGCATAAGCTGAAAAACGTCATGTTACGCAAAGAGCGCGGGAAGCCGCTGGACACGCGGTGCGGCGCTACTTACAATCGGGGAAACGCTGCGTGGTGCGCATATGTTCACAAAGGCGTCGCCGGAAGCTCCGGGACGAGGATAGCCATCCATCAACGCCTTGCAATTCAGGAGAGATTTGACATGTCATTTGAAGTTTTTGAGAAACTGGAATCGAAAGTACAGCAGGCGATTGACACTATCACGTTGTTGCAGATGGAAATCGAAGAGCTGAAAGAGAAAAACAATAGCCTGGCCCAGGAAGTGCAGCAGGCGCAAGGCAATCATGAAGAGCTGGTCCGTGAGAACAACTCTCTGAAAGAACAACAGCATGTCTGGCAGGAACGCCTGCACGCGCTGCTGGGTAAGATGGAAGAAGTGTAAGCGACAGGCTGAAATAAAACGGGCGCCCTTCAGGCGCCCGTTTTGCATGGTAAATCTGATTATTCGATATCAAGCGGATCTTCGGAAAGGATAATGCCGGTATTGTCCGCGTAAAGATGATCGCCGGAGAAGAACGTCACGCCGCCAAAGTTAACTCGCACATCGCTTTCACCGATACCTTCGCCCGTAGAACCAACAGGAATCGCGGCGATGGCCTGAATACCGATATCCAAATCTTCGAGGTCGTCCACCTGACGGACCGCGCCATAGACAACAATGCCTTCCCATTCGTTTTGCGTAGCCAGACGAGCCAGCTCGGCATCAATAAGGGCACGGCGTACTGAGCCGCCGCCATCGACCAGCAAAACACGGCCACGGCCATTCTGTTCGAGCAGATCGTACAGCAACCCGTTGTCCTCGAAACATTTCACCGTCATGATTTGCCCGCCAAACGACGACCGCCCACCAAAGTTGGAAAACAGCGGTTCAACGACGTTGACATCTTCCTGGTAGATGTCGCAAAGCTCGGAAGTATCATATTTCATAGGATTTAAGTTCTGTTGCTGCAGGAGTTGTCAGTATATCGCTTAATGTTAACTGTTGGCAAAATCATCAATTGTTAATTGATATTTATCAGCTAAAAATGCGCCTTGCTGAGCACAACTCCTATCGCAAACAACAGGTTAATCAGCAGTGCCGCTTTCACCGTACGCTCAAGCATCGGGCGGATAGCGGTGGGTTCCTTTTCACGCGTGACGTAAATCGCCTGTTTAATGAGAAGCGGCGCCGCCAGCACAAACAGCCATCCCCACAGGCTTTTCAGCCAAACCAGATTAAAGATTGCCAGACACAACAGCGCCCCCATCAGCAGGCAAACATGATAGCGGCGAGCCAGAACCGGCCCCAGACGCACCGCCAGCGTGTTTTTACCGTTCTCTCGATCGCTATCGATATCGCGCAGGTTGTTGATATTTAAAACGGCTGTTGCCAACAAACCACAAGCGGTAGCGGGCAGGAAAACCAGGGGTACGAGCGTATGAGCCTGTAAATACCAGCTTCCCGCCACGCTCAACCAGCCGAAAAAGACCAGCACGGAAATATCGCCCAGCCCCATATATCCATACGGACGAGTGCCGACTGTATAGGTAATTGCTGCGATAATGGCAATCAGGCCGAGCATGAGAAAACCGAAGAAATCGGCCGGGGTGCGGCAGGCAACGGCCACCAGCGCCAGCCCGGACAGACAAATAAGCACAACGGTAATAATCAGCGCGCGCTTCATTTGCGCCTGGGTAATTACCCCTTTTTGCATACCGCGTAAAGGACCAATGCGGTCTTCTTTATCGCTGCCTTTTACCGCATCGCCATAATCATTCGCGAGGTTAGAGAGGATTTGCAACAGCCCCGCCGTCAGCAGCGCAAGCCCGGCCACTGCGGGATCGAATACCCCTTGCCAGTACGCCAGCGCTGAACCGCAGACGATAGAGGCAAAAGCCAGCGGCAGGGTGCGTGGTCGCAGGCTTTCCAGCCAGGCCCTCGTGATGCTTACAGAGTGCGAATCGTTCATAGTTATAGGTGCCAGTGATAAAAAAATGGAGGGCATAAGCCCTCCATTTGAAATGAAGAAAATACGTTGGGCGCGATTATAGGATAAAACGGCTCAAGTCTTCATCTGCTACCAGTTCATCCAGATGCTTACTTACGTAATCAGCATCAATAACAATGGACTGACCGCTCAGATCGCTGGCTTCGTAAGAAATATCTTCCACCAGACGTTCGAGCACGGTATGCAGGCGACGCGCGCCGATATTTTCAGTAGATTCATTCACCTGCCATGCGGCCTGAGCGATACGGCGAATACCGTCTTCGGTGAAGTCGATATTCACGCCTTCCGTACCCATCAACGCCTTGTATTGCACGGTGATAGAAGCGTTTGGCTCCGTCAGAATGCGTTCGAAATCTTCTACGGTCAGCGCCTGCAACTCAACGCGAATCGGCAGACGACCCTGCAATTCCGGAATCAGATCGGACGGGCTTGCCACCTGGAATGCGCCAGAAGCGATAAACAGGATATGGTCAGTTTTAACCATGCCGTGCTTGGTGGAAACGGTGCAGCCTTCAACCAGCGGCAGCAGGTCGCGCTGCACGCCTTCACGGGAAACGTCCGGGCCGGAGCTGTTGCCGCCGCGCTTACAGATTTTGTCGATTTCGTCAATGAACACGATACCGTGCTGTTCAACCGCATCAATGGCGTCTTGTTTCAGCTCTTCCGGGTTTACAAGCTTTGCCGCTTCTTCTTCAATGAGAAGTTTCATTGCGTCTTTGATTTTCAACTTGCGCGGCTTCTGCTTCTGGCCGCCCAGGTTCTGGAACATGGACTGCAACTGGCTGGTCATTTCTTCCATGCCTGGAGGCGCCATGATTTCGACGCCCATCGGCGCTGCCGCCAGATCGATTTCGATTTCTTTATCGTCCAGTTGGCCTTCACGCAGTTTTTTGCGGAATGACTGGCGAGCCGCAGACGGCTCCGGCACCGTTTCGGACTGGCCCCAGTTGTTTTTGGCAGGCGGGATCAGCACGTCAAGAATACGTTCTTCCGCCATTTCTTCGGCGCGATAGCGGTTTTTCTCGATGGACTGTAAACGCACCATTTTCATCGCAGAATCGGTCAGATCGCGGATGATAGAGTCAACTTCCTTACCGACATAGCCCACTTCGGTGAACTTGGTGGCTTCGACTTTAATAAACGGCGCATTGGCAAGCTTCGCCAGACGGCGTGCGATTTCGGTTTTACCGACGCCGGTCGGGCCGATCATCAGAATATTTTTCGGCGTCACTTCATGGCGCAGCTCTTCGTCAAGCTGCATACGGCGCCAGCGGTTACGCAGCGCAATCGCCACGGAACGCTTGGCGTTGTCCTGGCCAATGATGTGTTTGTTCAGTTCGCTGACAATTTCGCGTGGAGTCATTTCAGACATGGGGGATCCTTACGCCTTAGACGCTAATTCTTCGATAGTATGGAAATGGTTGGTGTAGATGCAGATATCACCGGCGATCCCCAGCGATTTCTCAACGATGTCGCGCGCGCCCAGCTCGGTGTTTTCCAGCAGGGCACGGGCAGCAGCCTGCGCGTACGGGCCACCGGAACCGATGGCAATCAGGTCATCTTCTGGCTGAATAACGTCGCCGTTACCGGTGATGATCAGTGAAGCATTTTCATCGGCTACGGCCAGCAGCGCTTCAAGCTTGCGCAGCATGCGATCGGTGCGCCAGTCTTTAGCCAGCTCAACGGCGGCTTTAACCAGGTGACCCTGATGCATTTCGAGCTTGCGTTCAAAGAGTTCAAACAGAGTGAAGGCGTCGGCTGTGCCGCCCGCAAAGCCCGCGATGACTTTGTCGTTATAGAGGCGACGAACTTTTTTCACGTTGCCTTTCATTACGGTATTGCCGAGCGTGGCCTGACCATCACCACCGATTACGACATGGCCATTGCGGCGCACACTTACTATTGTTGTCACGAGCAGACCCCTTATTGCATCAGCTAAATACGTGCCCCAAACCGTGTTTGGGGCTGAATGCAATTATAGATGGGGGAGTTTTTGGGGGTTTCAACCCCCGCCGAGACGAATGCAGTTAGAGTGACCAGCCATCTTCAGGCGGTTAAGGGTGCCATCGGCATTGTCTTTGCCTTTGATTGGGCCAATCACCACGCGATTCCAGCCGTTGTTGGTGGTAATACGTGAATCAAAGCCCTCAAAAGCAAGCTGCGCGCGGACCGTTTCGGCCTGCTCGCTACCTTTGAATGAACCGCACTGAACCATCCAGCGTTTTTCATCCTTTTTCTCCTGAGTGGCTGGAGCAGGTTTGGCTGCTTCAGGTTCACGAGTAACCGGTGCCGCTTTTGGCTGCGTCTGAACCTGCTCACGAGGCTGCGTAGTTTGCGCAGGAGCACGCTGCTGAGCGTTATGCGGCGGCGTTTGCAGCAGATCCTGATACGGCTGAGGAGCTGTCGTCGTGCGCGTTTGCTGCTGTTGTTGAACAGGTCGTGACTGCTGCTGCGTTTGTTGCACCGTACGCGGCTGCTGATAAGGCTGCTCGGTTACGCGCTGCTGCACGCGAGGCTGTTGCTGTTGCGTGTTCCACTGCTGTTGCTGAGTCTGCTGCTGTACTTGCTGTTGTAATTGCTTCTGACGCTGCAACGTTTGTTGGCGCTGGGCCGGGGTTTGTTCGTTCCACGGCACTTCATTCAATTGAGTGGGCTGCTGGCGCATATCCGCCTGCATCTGCTCAAGGAGCTGACGCTGTTCATTAGTGAGCTGGTCTTTATTTTGCACTTCTCCGCCGGCAGTAGGCTCGGTTGGACTGCGCACGCCAGGCTGGCGATTTTCCAGCTCTTTGATGTAGCGCCAGCGTTCTTCAGGCTTTGGCGGAAGACCATTTCCGGTCACTTTATGGCCCGGCAGGACTTCACTTTCCTCTTTTTTATGATGGGTAATGAAGTACAGAGCACCAATAAAGGTCACCAGAACGGCGGCCGCAATGGCGACCATTGTCGGCGAGACGGATGGCAGGTTACGTTGCTTTTTGCGGGAATTACTCTTTTTGCGCCGTGTCCCTGCCGATTGCCCGCGGCGTACATAATCTCTTTGTGCCACTATCGATTCGCTGTATTTATTCGTTTGTCAGCCCGCCATGTTACTTAAGGGGCGCCCCTTTGACCAGATGAGGGAGTCCTAAAGCGGTTCATTTTCTCAAGCCTGGCGCGCTGGTACTTCCTCGCTCAATGAGGTCGCAGTCCAGCAAGCGCGATCCGCTGCTAACGATTTCACCGTGCAACTGATCTAATAACAACAACATAGCTTCCCGCCCGATATCGAAACGCGGTTGCTGGACAGTGGTGAGCGGTGGATCACAAAATTGTGATAACGCAATGTCATCGAAACCCATGATGGATAAATCTTCCGGTATGCGCAGCCCGCTGCGTTTAGCCTGCGAAAGCGCGCCCAGAGCCATAACGTCACTGTGGCAAAAGACCGCAGTAGGCGGTACGGGGAGTGATAAAAGCTGCGCAAGGGCTGCCGCGCCGGCCTCAAAAGTAAAATCACCGCGCGCGATGTAATGCGGATCGACAGTCATTCCTGTCCGACGCAAGGCCTGAACGTACCCCTGCAGACGGTAATGGCAAAGCGGCATCTCTTCCGGCCCGGCAATACAGGCAATCCTTTCATGGCCCAACTGCTGCAAATAATAAACCGCGTTAAACGCAGCGGTGAGATTGTCGATATGAACGGTCGGCAGTTCCAGCTCCGGCGCAAACTCGTTGGCCATGACCATTGGCGGCAAATTTCTTTGCTCTTCAAGGCTTGCGTCAAACGGCAGGCGCGAGCCAAGCAGTAACATGCCGTCAATTTGTTTCGTTATGATCAGATCGATAAACGTTTTTTCCTGCTGGTTCTGATGGGCGCAGTCGCCGATCAGAACCAGATAACCTTGTTTGGCTGCGGTGACTTCAATGCCGCGAATAATCTCGCTGAAGAACGGATCGCAGATATCGGGAACAATCACCAGAATCGTGCGCGATTCGTTACGCTTCGCGTTGCGGCCTAACGAATGAGGCAAGTAACCCACTTCTATTGCAGCCTGTTCTACCCGGCTGCGCGTGCTTTGTGAAACCTTATCCGGGTTCATCAATGCACGGGATACCGTTGCCGTTGAGACTTTCGCCTGTACGGCAACATCTTTCATGGTTGCGTTAGCAACCTGGTTCTTCGGCTTCAACTTCTTCTCCTCGCTCGCACTCCGCAGGCCATGACACGTCCTTTATGTCTGATCGTGTTCACATTCTTAGCAGAATATTGCTGCCGCCTGTTACAGAAATTTCATCAAAAATGTGACGGGTACATAATTTTTCGATCCGCTTCGCATAACCAGTTGGTGATGTGCTAGCCCTCAATCGGATCGACGTCCAGCATCCATTTCACTTTCCGCGATTCAGGAAGGGTATTTACCAGCGTCAGAGAGTGGCTTATCAGGCGCTGCAATCGGGCGCGTGACGGGTGCTGGAGAAGAATTTGCCAGCGGAATCGGCCCCCGCGTTTTGGCTGGAGCGAAGGCACCGGCCCCATGATCCACAATTGTTCATCGCGCAGCGGGCTGGATTCCAGCAAATTGCGAAGCTGTTGCAGGAAAAGCGGCGCCTGTTGGTTATTTTGATCTTCTGCACGGAAGATAACGTGGCTGGTGAACGGCGGTAAAAATACCGTCTGGCGTTCTACCAGCGCCTGGCTTGCGAACGCATCGTAGCCCTGGGCCAGTAAAGTTTGCAGTAATGGATGCTCAGGATGGTGAGTTTGCAGCACCACTTCACCCTGCTTACCCGCGCGGCCTGCACGTCCTGAAACCTGAACGTAAAGCTGGGCGAAACGTTCGGCTGCGCGAAAATCTGCGGAGAAAAGCGCGCCGTCGACATCCAGCAGCGTGACCAGCGTGACGTCAGGGAAATGGTGGCCTTTCGCCAGCATCTGTGTGCCAATCAGAATACGTGCGCCGCCGCGATGAACCTCCGCCAGATGCTGTTCAAGCGCGCCTTTGCGGCTGGTGGTGTCGCGGTCGATACGTGAAAGCGGCACGCCGGGGAATAGCGGCTCCAGGCTTTGTTCAAGCTGCTCCGTGCCCATCCCCACCGGTACCAGGTTGGTTGAACCGCACCCCGGACACTGATTAGGGATGGCTCGCTGGCTGTCGCAGTGGTGGCAACGCAGTTGGCGCTGCCCCTGATGGAGGGTGAAATAGTGGTCGCAGCGCGGGCATTCCGCTATCCATCCACATTCATGGCACAAAAGAGCAGGGGCGAAACCGCGGCGATTCAGAAAAAGTATCACCTGATTATCGGCCTTTAAATGCTGACCCATTTTCTGAATCAGCGCGGGGGCAAGACCAGATTTTAGCGGCTGGCCTTTTAAATCCATTACCTGCTGTAAAGCCGGGCGCGCATTCCCGGCGCGTTTAGTCAGGCGTAGCTGGCGATATTTGCCTACCTGCACGTTATGCAACGTTTCCAGAGCGGGCGTTGCCGAGCCGAGGATAATCGGAATATCTTCCGCGTGAGCGCGGTAAACCGCTAAATCACGAGCGTGATAGCGCCAGCCTTCCTGCTGCTTGTAAGAGCTGTCGTGCTCTTCATCGATGACGATGACGCCAAGTCGGCAGAAAGGCGTGAAAAGAGAAGAGCGAGTGCCGATAACAATGGCAGCTTCCCCGCTGCGCGCTTTCAGCCACACGGCCAGACGTTCGCTGTCGTTCAGCCCGGAGTGCAGGACTTCTACCGGCGCGTTAAAACGCTCGCGGAAACGGGCGATAGTTTGCGGCGTAAGGCCGATTTCAGGCACCAGTACCAGCGCCTGTTTGCCCTGCGCGAGGACGTTTTCAAGCACGCTCAGATAGACTTCGGTTTTGCCCGAGCCGGTAATTCCCGCCAGCAGCCAGGCGGAAAAATGATCCGCCGCGCTATGAATGGCGCCCACCGCCGTGGCTTGTTCGGTGTTCAGACGTAAGCGCTCGCCCGCAACAGAATAGTCGTCTCGCCAGTCGGTTGTGGCCGGGGCCGCGCTTTTCAAATCGCATAGCCCTTTAGCGCGCAGCGCCTGCAAGCCTTGTTCGCTGATATCCATCTCGCTGACCTGATGGCGCCAGATGTTTTTTTGCCGTACTGCCGCCAGCGCCTGCTGCTGTTTAGGCGCGCGTTTAAGGCTATTAAGATCGATAGCCTTACCTTCATCCGTGGCGAACCAGTACCAAAGCGGCGCGTGATGGGCGGGTTTTCCCTGACGCAGCAAAATCGGCAAAGCATGAAACAGCACATCGCCAACAGGATGGTGGTAATAATCTTTTGCCCACAGCAAAACGCGCCATAAAGAAGGGGGGAACAAGGAAGCGCCATCCAGCACATCAGCCACGGGTTTTAAATCGCTGAGCGGCAGTTCGCTTTTTTCGCTAACGGATACCACAATCCCCACGGCTTCGCGTTTGCCAAACGGCACCATGATGCGACAGCCCGCCGCTACCTGCATGCCAGCAGGGATCAGATAGTCAAAAGTACGGGCAAGTGGAACCGGCAGGGCGACGTGAGCGACAGGCATGAAAGCATCCGGGCTGATAAAAAAGACGAGATAGTGTACACTGTGTGTTCGCGAAATTGCGGATCAGTTTGCATGCATCGGTAGTATTCTGTATGATTCGCCGCCTTTGATGCGCAGTTTTGGCTTCGAATAAACCTACTTTATTAACATCGCGTGGTGTCTGGCGTTAGGGCTGGAAGAGCGACGCGGCCTTAGACCTGAGGTTTTCCATGAAAAAAGATATCCACCCTAAATATGACGTAATTACTGCAAACTGTTCTTGCGGTAATTCTATCAAAATCCGCTCTACTGCGGGTCACGATCTGAACCTGGACGTTTGTGGCGAATGCCACCCGTTCTACACTGGTAAACAGCGTGATGTTGCGACCGGTGGCCGTGTTGACCGCTTCAACAAGCGTTTCAGCGTACCAGGCGCGAAAAAATAAGTTTCGCAGCTTGAAAGAGAAAGGCGCCCAAGGGCGCCTTTTTTGTATCCGTTACTTTTATAACCGTTAGCATCGAGCTGCAGTCAACATCCCTGCAGCCTGAAAAATGACGATCGGAATTAGTATTCCCACGTATCCGGGTCAATCCCCAGTTCGCGCATGATCACCTTCGCCTCTTCCGGAATTTCATCACTGCGCTCTTTGCGCAGATCCGCATCGTTCGGCAGAGGTTGGCCAGTAAACGCGTGCAGAAAAGCCTCACACAGCAGTTCACTGTTTGTTGCGTGGCGCAGGTTGTTCACCTGGCGACGGGTGCGCTCATCGGTGAGGATTTTTAACACCTTCAGAGGAATGGAAACCGTAATTTTCTTTACTTGTTCACTCTTCTTCCCGTGCTCAGCGTAAGGGCTGATATATTCGCCGCTCCATTCAGCCATGAGATACCTTTAATCCTCTTA
Source organism: Dryocola boscaweniae (assembly GCF_025215095.1). Lineage (GTDB taxonomy): Bacteria > Pseudomonadota > Gammaproteobacteria > Enterobacterales > Enterobacteriaceae > Dryocola > Dryocola boscaweniae. Next base: position 91,133 of record NZ_JALHAP010000069.1, read on the forward strand.
TCAATTAAACATGCTTAAACCGGGCGAGGCACGATTTCAGCGATTATCTGTCTTAGTGTACAGCCCAGACACCTGCGCAGTCTGCGACGCTATCACGCTAAAGCATATAATTTTAACGGCTATTTCGCGTTTGCTCAATCTATACGCAAAGAAGTTTAGATGTCCAGATGTATTGACGTCCATCTTTGCAATGTTTACTCTGATGCCTGACCTTTATTCGACCAGCAAGGATTAGGGAAACAATGACGCGCAAACAGGCAACCATCGCAGTACGCAGCGGTTTGAATGATGACGAACAATACGGCTGTGTTGTTCCGCCCATTCATCTTTCCAGCACCTATAACTTTACGGGGTTTAATGAACCGCGCGAGCATGATTATTCGCGTCGCGGCAACCCTACGCGCGATGTCGTACAGCGTGCGCTGGCGGAACTGGAAGGCGGTGCGGGCGCAGTGATGACGAATACCGGCATGTCGGCCATTCATCTCGTGACTACGGTATTCCTGAAGCCTGGCGACCTGCTTGTTGCTCCTCATGATTGCTATGGCGGCAGCTATCGCCTGTTTGATAGCCTGGCAAAACGCGGCGCGTACCGTGTTTTATTTGTCGATCAGGGCGATGAAGCTGCTTTAAATGCGGCCCTGGCCGAAAAACCGAAGCTGGTGCTGGTAGAAAGTCCAAGCAACCCATTGTTGCGCGTGGTAGATATTGCGAAAATATGCACCGCGGCACGAGCTGCCGGAGCGATAAGCGTGGTGGATAACACCTTCCTGAGCCCGGCGTTGCAAAATCCGCTGGCGCTGGGGGCCGATCTGGTTTTGCATTCCTGCACCAAATATTTAAACGGTCACTCTGATGTGGTGGCGGGTGTGGTGATTGCTAAAGATGCCGATACGGTCACCGAGCTTGCGTGGTGGGCGAATAATATCGGCGTAACCGGGAGCGCGTTTGACAGCTACCTCCTGCTGCGCGGTCTACGCACCTTGTCGCCGCGTATGGAAGTTGCTCAACGTAATGCACAGCTAATTGTCGATTTCCTGAAAACACAACCGCTGGTGAAAAAGCTGTATCATCCATCGCTGCCAGAAAACCAGGGGCACGAGATCGCTGCCCGTCAGCAGAAAGGTTTTGGCGCGATGTTAAGTTTTGAACTGGATGGGGACGAGCAGACGCTGCGTCGTTTCCTGAGCGGGCTGTCGCTCTTCACGTTAGCGGAATCGCTGGGTGGGGTGGAAAGCCTGATTTCTCACGCGGCAACCATGACCCATGCGGGCATGGCGCCGGAAGCGCGAGCTGCGGCTGGCATTTCCGAAACATTACTGCGTGTGTCTACCGGTATTGAAGATGGCGAAGATTTAATTGCCGATCTGGAAAATGCCTTCCGGGTGGCAAGAGAGGGGTAAGCATGAGTGTTTCAGCACCAGCAGGGACGCCGGTTCGTCAACTGCATAAGTTTGGCGGTAGTAGTCTTGCAGATGTGAAATGTTATCTGCGCGTGGCAGGTATCATGACCGAGTATTCCCGGCCGGGCGACCTGATGGTGGTTTCTGCCGCTGGCAGCACCACTAACCAGTTGATCAACTGGCTCCAGTTGAGTCAAAGCGATCGGCTATCCGCGCATCAGGTTCAGCAGGCGCTGCGTCGCTATCAAAGCGAGTTAATCAGCGGGCTGGTTCCACCTGACGTTGCGGATGGTTTAATCGGTGAATTTATTCACGATCTGGAGCGTTTGGCCGGTTTGCTGGATGGCAAAATCACAGAGGCAGTGTATGCCGAAGTGGTTGGTCACGGTGAAATCTGGTCCGCACGTCTGATGTCTGCGGTGCTGAATCAGCAAGGTATTGAAGCCGCCTGGCTTGATGCGCGTGAATTTATGCGCGCCGAGCGAGCGGCTCAGCCACAGGTTAATGAAGGCCTTTCCTGGCCGCTGCTGCAACAGCTTATGGCGCAGCATCCACATAAGCGTTTGGTGGTTACCGGGTTTATCTGCCGCAACGATGCCGGTGAAACCGTGCTGCTGGGACGTAACGGCTCTGACTATTCCGCAACACAAATCGGTGCGCTGGCGGGCGTTTCCCGCGTGACTATCTGGAGCGACGTGGCCGGGGTTTACAGCGCCGATCCACGTAAAGTAAAAGATGCCTGCCTGCTGCCTCTGCTGCGCCTCGACGAAGCCAGCGAACTGGCGCGCCTTGCCGCTCCGGTGCTGCACGCACGTACGCTGCAGCCGGTCTCCGGCAGCGATATCGATCTGCAATTGCGTTGCAGCTACTCCCCGGAACAAGGCTCAACGCGAATTGAACGCGTGCTGGCTTCCGGCACCGGCGCGCGTATTGTCACCAGTCACGATGACGTCTGCCTGATTGAGTTCCAGGTCGCCCCGCAGCAGGATTTCAAACTGGCGCAGAAAGAGCTGGATACGCTGCTTAAACGCGCGCAGGTTCGTCCTTTGTCCATCGGCGTGCATCCCGATCGTAATCTGCTGCAGCTTTGTTATACCTCCGAAGTAGTGAACAGCGCGCTGCAAATTCTGCAGGATGCGGAACTGCCGGGTGAATTACGTCTGCGCGAAGGCTTAGCGCTGGTGGCGATGGTAGGCGCTGGCGTTTGTCGTAATCCTTTGCATAGCCATCGTTTCTGGCAGCAGTTGAAAGACCACCCGGTTGAATTTATCTGGCAATCCGAAGATGGCATCAGCATGGTTGCCGTTCTGCGAGGTGGCCCGACGGTAAACCTGATTCAGGGTTTGCATAAATCGTTGTTCCGTGCGGAAAAACGTGTCGGCCTGGTGCTGTTTGGCAAAGGCAATATTGGTTCTCGCTGGCTTGAACTGTTTGCCCGCGAACAGGAAACGCTCTCCGCCCGCACCGGTTTTGAATTTATCCTTGCGGGTGTGGTGGATAGCCGCCGCAGTTTGCTGAATTATGAAGGGCTTGATGCCAGCCGCTCACTGGCATTTTTTAATGATGAAGCGGTAGAGCAGGATGAAGAATCCCTTTTCCTGTGGATGCGCGCGCACCCGTACGATGATTTAGTGGTGCTGGATGTGACGGCAAGCGAGCAGCTCGCCGATCAGTATCTTGATTTCGCAAGCCACGGTTTCCATGTCATCAGCGCTAATAAGCTGGCGGGTGCTGGCAACGGGCAAAAGTACCGCCAAATCCGCGACGCGTTTGAAAAAACAGGCCGCCACTGGCTGTACAACGCGACCGTAGGAGCTGGTTTACCGGTCAACCACACCGTGCGCGACCTGCGAGACAGCGGCGATGCGATTCTGGCTATTAGCGGCATTTTCTCCGGTACGCTTTCCTGGCTGTTCCTGCAATTTGACGGCACGGTGCCGTTTACCGATCTGGTCGATCAGGCCTGGCAGCAAGGACTGACGGAGCCCGATCCCCGGGTCGATCTTTCCGGCAAAGATGTCATGCGCAAGCTGGTGATCCTTGCTCGTGAAGCCGGTTATGACATCGAGCCCGATCAGGTTCGCGTGGAGTCGCTAGTGCCACATGGCTGTGAAGAAGGTTCGGTGGACCACTTCTTTGAGAACGGCGAAGCGCTCAACGAACAGATGGCGCAGCGTTTTGAAGCCGCGCAGGAAATGGGATTGCTCCTGCGTTACGTGGCCCGCTTTGATGCGAATGGCAAGGCGCGCGTTGGCGTGGAGGCGGTTCGCCCTGAACATCCTCTGGCGGCGCTGTTGCCGTGCGATAACGTGTTCGCCATTGAAAGCCGCTGGTATCGCGATAACCCATTGGTTATCCGTGGACCAGGCGCTGGCCGTGACGTCACTGCCGGAGCCATTCAGTCGGACCTGAACCGCCTGGCGCAATTGCTTTAAATCGCCTGAAAGTGATTTGTCAGAAAGCCAGCGTTAGCTGGCCTTTTTGTTGGCAATCTTACGACCTTGAATAAAATTCAAGTTGGGTGAGAATTCCTCAGTTCTCGTCGTGATTTTTCAGTTGACGGCCTGTCCCTTTTCCTTCATCTTGCTATCTGGACGTCTAAACGTCTGGACAGCAGTCAAACACAACAACACATTATTACAAATGCGATTGATGAGGTAAGGGTATGAGCTTTTTTCACGCCAACCAGCGGGAAGCACTGAATCAGAGTCTGGCCGAAGTCGCCGGGCAAATTAACGTTTCCTTTGAGTTTTTCCCGCCGCGTACCAGTGAAATGGAACAGACCCTGTGGAGCTCAATTGACAGGCTTAGCAGCCTGAAACCTAAATTTGTCTCCGTCACCTACGGGGCAAACTCCGGTGAGCGCGATCGCACCCATAGCATTATCAAAGGGATCAAAGATCGTACCGGGCTGGAAGCGGCGCCGCATCTGACCTGTATCGACGCCACCCGCGACGAACTGCGTACCATCGCCCAGGACTACTGGAATAACGGTATCCGTCATATCGTCGCCCTGCGCGGGGATTTACCCCCCAATGGTGGCAAGCCGGACATGTACGCCTCCGATCTGGTTACCCTGCTTAAAGAGGTGGGCGACTTTGATATTTCCGTTGCAGCCTATCCGGAAGTCCATCCGGAAGCGAAGAGCGCTCAGGCCGATCTTATCAATCTGAAGCGCAAAATTGATGCGGGCGCGAATCGCGCTATCACCCAGTTCTTCTTCGATGTGGAAAGCTATCTGCGTTTCCGCGACCGCTGCGTGGCCACAGGGATTGATGTTGAAATCGTGCCGGGTATCCTGCCGGTCAGTAACTACAAGCAGGCGCATAAATTTGCCACCATGACTAACGTGCGCGTTCCGCACTGGATGGCGCAAATGTTTGAAGGGCTGGATGATGATGCGGAAACCCGCAAAATGGTCGGCGCAAATATTGCGATGGACATGGTAAAAATCCTTAGCCGTGAAGGCGTGAAGGATTTCCACTTCTATACGCTAAACCGCGCGGAGATGAGTTATGCGATTTGCCATACTCTGGGCGTTCGTCCTGGGTTATAAAAGCCGTTAAGGCAGTAAAAAGAAACCCCGCATGAGCGGGGTTTTTGTTTATACAAAATACGGTGGTTAACCGGTGTTACGCATCCCGGCAGCGACGCCGGCGATAGTCACCATCAGCGCCTGCTCAACGCGGGCATCCGGCTCTTCACCTTTCTCTTCCGACTGACGTGAGCGGTGCAGTAATTCAGCCTGCAGAACGTTCAGCGGGTCGGTATAGATGTTACGCAGAGTGATGGACTCGGCTATCCACGGCAAGTCTTCCATCAGGTGTGAATCGTTGGCGATATCCAGCACCACTTTGATGTCGGCTTCCAACTGGTCGCGAAGCTGTTTGCCCAGCTTCCACAATTCTGGCTTCACCAGACGCTGATCGTAGTATTCCGCCAGCCACAGGTCAGCTTTAGCAAATACCATCTCAAGCATACCAAGGCGCGTGGAGAAAAACGGCCAGTCGCGACACATGGTTTCCAGCTCATCCTGTTTGCCATTTTCCACCACTTTTTGCAGCGCGGCGCCGGCGCCCAGCCAGGCTGGCAGCATCAGGCGGTTCTGCGTCCAGGCAAAGATCCACGGGATGGCGCGTAGCGACTCAACGCCGCCGTTCGGACGACGTTTTGCCGGGCGTGAACCGAGCGGTAATTTACCCAGTTCAAGTTCAGGTGTTGCAGAACGGAAATAGGGCACGAAATCTTTGTTTTCACGGATATAACTGCGATACATATCGCAGGAGGTGGCTGACAGCTCCTCCATGATATGTTTCCACTCTTTCTTCGGTTCCGGCGGCGGCAGCAGGTTAGCTTCCAGGATCGCGCTGGTGTAGAGAGAAAGGCTGCTGATGGTGATTTCCGGCAGACCGTATTTGAAGCGAATCATTTCACCCTGTTCGGTCACGCGCAGGCCGCCTTTCAGGCTTCCCGGTGGCTGAGACAGGAGCGCTGCATGCGCAGGCGCGCCGCCACGGCCAATGGAGCCGCCGCGTCCATGGAACAGCGTCAGGGTGATACCGGCTTTTTCACAGGTTTTGATCAGAGCGTCCTGCGCCTGGTACTGCGCCCAGGAAGCGGCCATCACGCCTGCGTCTTTCGCGGAATCAGAATAGCCAATCATGACCATCTGTTTGCCCTGGATAAAGCCGCGATACCAGTCGATGTTCAACAACTGGGTCATAACGTCGTCGGCGTTGTTCAGGTCATCGAGCGTTTCAAACAGCGGAGCGACCGGCAACGCGAACGTGCAGCCGGCTTCTTTTAGCAGAAGATGTACTGCCAGCACGTCAGACGGCGTTTTTGCCATGGAAATCACATAGGCGGCGATAGATCCACGAGGCGCTTCGGCAACCACTTTGCAGGTTTCCAGCACTTCGCGAGTGTCTTCGCTCGGTTCCCACTGGCGCGGCAGTAACGGGCGTTTGGAGTTCAGTTCACGGATCAGGAAGGCCTGTTTGTCGGCTTCTGACCAGCTTTCATAGTCGCCAATGCCGAGATAGCGGGTCATTTCGCCCAGCGCTTCGGTATGACGGGTGCTTTCCTGGCGAACGTCAATGCGTACCAGCGGCACGCCGAAGCTCTTCACGCGGCGCAGAGTGTCCAGCAACTGACCGTTGGCGATGATGCCCATGCCGCAAGCCTGCAGCGATTCGTAACAGGCATAGAGCGGTCCCCAAAGCTGTTCGTTCTGGGTCAGCAAACCTTCTGGTTTTGGCAGACGCTGGCCTTTCAGGCGCGCTTCCAGCCAGGCCTGGGTCGACAGCAACTGCTGGCGCAGGCCTTTCATGATGCAGCGATACGGTTCCTGCGCGGCATCCGGGCCCGCCAGCTCGCTCAGTTCCGGCGTGCATTCCACCATTGAAAGTTCGGAAATCAGCACCTGAATATCGCGCAGGAACAGGTCGGTGGCTTTCCAGCGGCTAAGCAGCAGCACGTGGCGCGTAATATCGGCTGTTACGTTCGGGTTGCCGTCGCGGTCGCCGCCCATCCAGGAGGTGAAACGTACCGGTACGAAGTCAACCGGCAGTTTATAGTCCAGGTTTGCTTCAAGCTGTTCGTTCAGCTCGCGCAGGTAGTTCGGTACGCCTTCCCAAAGGCTGTTTTCGACTACCGCAAAACCCCATTTAGCCTCATCAACCGGAGAAGGGCGATGCTTACGGATTTCGTCGGTATGCCACGCCTGCGCCACCAGTTGACGCAGACGGCGCATAATCTGGTTGCGTTCATAGTCCGCGATATCGCTATGGTCGAGCTGTTTCAGACAACTGTTTACTTCAACCAGCTTGTGAATCAAGGTGCGACGGGTGATCTCGGTCGGGTGTGCTGTCAGCACAAGTTCCAGGGAGAGGGATTCCACGGCATCACGAATGGCGGTTTCGCTAATATCCGGCTGTTCTTTTAATTTTTGGAGGGTTTTAGCGATAACTTCGGGATTGCTGGCGGCCTCGCCGTTAGCGGAAATGCTGTGATACTGCTCGGCGGTGTTGGCCAGATTCAGGAACTGACTGAACGCACGGGCTACCGGAAGTAGTTCGTCGTTAGACAGGTTCTGTAACGTGGTTAGCAACTCCTGACGATTTGCTTCATTGCCCGCCCGTGAAGACTTTGACAATTTGCGGATTGTTTCTACCCGGTCAAGAATGTTTTCACCTAATGCATCCTTGATGGTATCCCCGAGCAACTTGCCGAGCATACTGACATTACTTCGCAAAGCGGAATACTGTTCGTTCATATGACCCCAGACACCCAATCTAATTTGTAACTTAATTTCACCCGTGAAGGTTCAACACCGTCTTTTATAAAGCCACGTCTCACCGCGTTCGTCAATTGCTACGAAATCGTTTCAGCAAACGAGTAAATGGCGCAAATTCATGAAATTTAATTACCAAGTTTGCGCATAAGCTTTTCTTATAAGAATCCACAAAAAAGCAGCGGAAAAAGGGGCGAAAACCCCGATTTCCGCTATTTTTCAATGCCAGCAAAAATGATTTATGACCTGAGTGATAAGCTTGCGAGTCGGCTCAATAAAACGGGTTTCGATATATTCATCCGGCTGATGAGCCTGGTTAATTGAGCCCGGTCCCAGCACAAGCGTTGGACAAATGGTCTGGATAAAAGGCGCTTCGGTGCAGTAGTTCACCACTTCGGTTTGCGCCCCAAGCAGTTTCTCAACTACCTGCACCAGTTGATGATCTTCAGCGCATTCGTAGCCCGGAATCGGCGGATGGAGTTCAGAAATTGTCAGGCGGCCTGGCCAACGTTGGCTGACCGGCTCCAGCGCTTCATTCAGTAAACCATTCAGATCGTTTAATGTCAGGCCCGGCAGCGGACGGATATCCATGTGCAGTTCGCAGCAGGCGCAAATACGGTTTGCCGCATCGCCGCCGTTGATGTGCCCCAGGTTTAACGTTGGATAAGGCACGGTAAAGGCATCGTGGTGATAACGGTCTTTCAACGTGTTTTTCAAGGACATGATATGGCCGATCGCATCATGCATCAGTTCGATGGCGTTGACGCCCCGTGCAGGATCGCTTGAGTGACCAGACTGGCCGAGAATACGAATCGCATTAGAAATATGTCCTTTATGCGCACGTACCGGTTGCAAGGAGGTTGGTTCGCCGATGATCGCGCAGTCCGGGCGTAAAGTTGTGGTTTCAGAGAAATAACGCGCGCCCGCCATGGTGGTTTCCTCATCGGCGGTGGCCAGAATATAAAGAGGCTTTTTCAGCGTGGTCACGTCAACGTCACGCAACGCGTCAAGAATAAAGGCGAAGAAGCCTTTCATGTCAGCGGTGCCAAGACCGTACAGCTTATTTTCATGTTCTGTCAGGGTGAAGGGATCGCGCGTCCAGCGGCCATCGTCAAACGGTACGGTATCGGTATGACCCGCCAGCAGCAGTCCACCCGCGCCAGAACCGGTGCTCGCCAGCATATTAAATTTATTGCGGGTGCCGGGTACGGGCTGTACTTCGACGTTAAAACCCAGGTCGCGGAACCATCCCGCCAGCAAATTGATTAAAGACTCATTGCTTTGATCCAACGCGCTGTCGGTCGCACTGATGGAGGGAGTCGCGATCAATGCGCGGTAAATCTCGATAAAAGGAGGTAATTTCATCTTCACTGTTGACAGGCCTTAGGTTAGGATAGTATCAATATTCATGCAGTAATTGTGAATAAAAATACAATAACGTTGAGCGTAAAGGAACCCTTAAGCGTTCCGGTGAATAAAACCACGCTCGCAGACGTGGGTGATAGCCGCAAGGCTTTTTCCCTGAGCAGACACGACGTAAGAAGGTGAACAGCCCAGATGTTGAATACGCTGATTGTTGGTGCCAGCGGTTATGCAGGCGCAGAGCTTGTAACCTATTTGAATCGCCATCCTCATATGAACATAACCGCATTGACGGTTTCAGCGCAAAGTTCAGATGCAGGAAAATTGATATCTGATTTGCATCCGCAGTTAAAAGGCATTGTCGACATGCCCTTGCAGGCAATGTCTGACATCAGCGAGTTTACCGACGGCGTGGATGTGGTGTTCCTGGCCACCGCCCATGAAGTGAGCCACGACCTCGCACCACAATTCCTGGCAGCAGGCTGCGTAGTAATTGATTTATCGGGCGCGTTTCGCGTTAACGACGCCGAGTTTTATCAACGTTATTACGGCTTTGTTCATCAGCATCCTGAACTGCTTGAGAAAGCGGTTTATGGCCTGGCGGAGTGGCAAAGCGACAAATTAAAAGAAACCAATCTGATCTCTGTGCCGGGCTGTTATCCGACGGCCTCTCAACTTGCGCTTAAGCCGCTGATTGATGCCGGTTTGCTGGATTTGAATCAGTGGCCGGTGATTAACGCCACCAGCGGCGTGAGCGGAGCAGGGCGCAAAGCGGCTATTTCCAACAGCTTCTGCGAAGTGAGCCTGCAGCCGTATGGCATCTTTAACCATCGCCATCAGCCGGAAATTACCACTCACCTTGGCGCGCAGGTTATTTTCACTCCGCATCTGGGCAATTTCCCACGCGGAATTCTGGCGACCATTACCTGCCGCCTGAATGCGGGCGTCACGCAGCAACAGGTTGCCGATGCGTTTCATCAGGCCTATCAGGGCAAACCGATGGTGCGTCTGTACGACAAAGGCGTGCCGGCGCTGAAAAACGTGGTGGGCCTGCCGTTTTGCGATATCGGTTTTGCGGTGCAGGATAATCATCTGATTGTCGTTGCAGCCGAAGACAACTTACTTAAAGGCGCGTCGGCTCAGGCCGTGCAGTGTCTGAATATTCGTTTTGGCTTCGCCGAAACGCAGTCTCTTATTTAACCGACAGCCGGGTGAAATGATGAATCCATTAATTATCAAATTAGGTGGCGTACTGCTTGATAGCGAAGAGGCGCTGGAGCGTCTGTTTACTACGCTTGCGAACTTTCGTCAGTCCCATCAACGCCCGCTGGTGATTGTGCACGGCGGCGGCTGCCTGGTGGATGAGCTAATGAAAAAACTCTCCCTGCCGGTGAAAAAGAAAAATGGCCTGCGCGTTACGCCTGCCGATCAAATAGACATTATTACCGGCGCGCTTGCCGGTACGGCGAACAAAACGCTGCTGGCATGGGCGAAGAAGCACGGCATCAACGGCGTCGGCCTGTGTCTGGGCGACGGCGATAGCGTGACCGTCACTAAACTGGATGAAGAGTTAGGGCATGTAGGTCGGGCAAAACCAGGTTCAGCTAAGCTGATTACCACGCTTCTGGAAGCTGGCTTCCTGCCAATCATCAGCTCAATTGGCGTGACGGCGGAAGGCGAATTAATGAATGTGAATGCTGACCAGGCGGCAACAGCCCTGGCGGCGACCCTGGGGGCGGATTTGATTCTGCTCTCAGACGTAAGCGGTATTCTGGACGGTAAAGGGCAGCGTATCGCTGAGATGACTGCTGCTAAAGCTGAGCAGCTCATTGAGCAGGGCATTATTACCGACGGAATGATTGTGAAAGTAAATGCGGCGCTGGATGCAGCCCGCACGCTGGGTCGCCCGGTGGATATCGCCTCCTGGCGCCATGCGGATCAGCTCCCCTCTTTATTTAACGGCGTGGCAATCGGCACCCGGATTCTGGCTTAGTTCTGGCCTGGTTTAGAAAAAGTATTTGAAGGAAAAAGACAATGGAAAATCACGGCATCAAAAAAATCGTTCTCGCATACTCCGGCGGCCTTGATACCTCAGCCATCATTCCATGGCTGAAAGAAAACTATGGCGGCTGCGAAGTGGTCGCCTGCGTAGTGGATATTGGCCAGGATCGTGACGATCTGAAAGGCGTTGAGCAAAAAGCCCTGCGCTCTGGCGCGACTGAATGCTATGTAGTGGATGCGCGTGAAGAGTTTATCAGCGACTACGTTTACCCGGTTCTGCAAACTGGCGCCCTGTACGAAGGCAGCTATCTGCTGGGCACCTCAATGGCTCGTCCGTTGATCGCAAAAGCGCTGGTGGACGTGGCGAATAAAGTCGGCGCGGACGCGCTGTGCCATGGCGCAACCGGCAAAGGCAACGACCAGGTGCGTTTCGAGTCCACCTGGGCTGCGCTGGCGCCGCATCTGAAAGTGGTTGCGCCGTGGCGTGAGTGGAACCTGCGTTCCCGTGAAGCCCTGCTCGACTACCTGAAAGAGCGCGATATCCCAACTACCGCGTCGCTGGAAAAAATCTACAGCCGTGATGAAAACGCATGGCATATCTCCACCGAAGGCGGCGTGCTGGAAAGCCCGTGGAACGCGCCGAATAAAGATTGCTGGGTCTGGACCGTCGATCCGCAGGAAGCGCCGGATCAGGCTGAGCAGGTCACCGTCACCGTTAAACAGGGCAAAGTTGTTGCTGTTAATGGCGAAGCGATGAGCCCGTTCAAATGTCTGGAAACCCTGAATGCGATTGGTTCTAAACATGGTATCGGCCGTATCGATATCGTGGAGAACCGCCTGGTGGGCATCAAATCCCGCGGCTGCTACGAAACGCCAGGAGGCACCATTATGATGGCTGCGCTGCGCGGCGTTGAGCAACTGGTGCTGGATCGCGATAGCTTCAAATGGCGTGAGCAACTGGGTCTGGAAATGTCCTATGTGGTTTACGACGGTCGCTGGTTCGCGCCGCTGCGTAAATCTTTGCAGGCTTCCGCCCAATCGCTGGCTGAAGAAGTGAATGGCGAAGTTGTGCTGCAGCTTTATAAAGGTCAGGTTACGGCGATTCAGAAAAAATCCCCGAACAGCCTTTATAGCGAAGAGTTCGCAACCTTTGGCGAAGACGAAGTGTATGACCACAGCCACGCGGGCGGCTTCATTCGTCTGTTCTCGCTGTCATCACGTATTCGTGCGTTGAACGAACTGAAGAAGTAATTAGAGTTTGATGGCGGGTGACGCTCTGCTTACCCGCCTTATAAAGTAATAAAGATAATTTTATGGAGCATGACTATGGCACTTTGGGGTGGACGTTTTACTCAGGCAGCAGACCAGCGGTTCAAACAGTTCAATGATTCATTGCGCTTTGACTACCGACTGGCCGAGCAGGATATTGTGGGTTCTGTCGCCTGGTCCAAAGCGCTGGTTACCGTCAATGTTCTGACACAAGCAGAGCAGCAAGAGCTGGAGCAGGCTCTGAACGTGCTGCTTGAAGAAGTGCAGGCCAATCCGCAGGCCATCCTTGAGAGCGACGCGGAAGATATCCACAGTTGGGTGGAAGGAAAGCTCATCGATAAAGTCGGTGCGTTAGGCAAGAAACTCCACACCGGCCGTAGCCGTAACGACCAGGTCGCGACCGATCTGAAACTGTGGTGTAAAACACAAATCAGCGAACTGCTGGCGGCAACTCGCCAGTTGCAGCAGGCGCTTGTGGAAACCGCGGAAGCTAACCAGGACGCGGTAATGCCGGGTTATACCCACCTGCAACGTGCGCAACCGGTGACGTTTGCCCACTGGTGTCTGGCGTATGTAGAAATGCTGGCGCGTGACGAAAGCCGTTTACAGAGCACCCTGGAGCGTCTGGACAGCAGCCCGCTTGGCTGCGGCGCGCTGGCCGGCACCGCCTATGAAATTGACCGTGAGCAGTTGGCTGGCTGGTTAGGTTTTGCCTCCGCGACCCGTAACAGCCTGGACAGCGTTTCTGACCGTGATCATGTACTCGAATTACTGTCTGACGCTTCTATCGGCATGGTGCATTTATCGCGTTTTGCCGAAGACCTGATTTTCTTTAATACCGGGGAAGCAAGCTTTGTCGAGCTGTCTGACCGGGTGACTTCAGGTTCATCCCTCATGCCGCAGAAGAAAAACCCGGACGCGCTGGAACTGATTCGCGGTAAGTGTGGCCGCGTTCAGGGAGCGCTCACCGGCATGATGATGACGCTCAAAGGTCTGCCGCTGGCCTACAACAAAGACATGCAGGAAGATAAAGAAGGTCTGTTCGACGCGCTCGACACCTGGCTCGACTGCCTGCATATGTCGGTGCTGGTACTCGACGGCATTCAGGTAAAACGCCCGCGCTGTAAAGAAGCGGCCGAGCAGGGTTATGCCAACGCGACCGAGCTTGCGGATTATCTGGTCGCTAAAGGCGTGCCGTTCCGTGAAGCGCACCATATTGTTGGTGAAGCCGTAGTGGAAGCGATTCGCCAGGGTAAAGCTCTGGAAGCGCTGCCGCTTGCGGATTTGCAGAAATTTAGCCCGGTAATTGGCGAAGATGTTTATGCCATTTTGTCTTTGCAATCTTGCCTGGATAAGCGCGCTGCGAAAGGTGGTGTGTCGCCTCAGCAGGTGGCATCCGCGATTGCTTATGCTAAGCAGCGTTTGGTTTAACACTCTTTTCAAACTCAAAGGTGGAAGGCGCTGCGCTTATCCACCCTATAAATACGTAGGGCAGGTAAGCGAAGCGCCACCTGCCAGATCTGAATAAATTCAAAGCAAAAAAAAGCGGACATCAAGTCCGCTAAAAGTTCACGTTGGCTTTTTATCATTAGTCAGGTCAGAGAACAGAGATTTCTCTTCAGCAGAACCATCCGGTGAGGGGGTCAAACATTTGGATGGTTCGTGCTGTTGCTGGCTATTATTCATATTCTCTCTTGATAGGGATAATCGTTCATTGCTATGCTATCTATCGCCATGGGCTATCATGGCGCTGGAGGATGGATAATGAATATTCGTGATCTTGAATACCTTGTGGCGTTAGCTGAACATCGTCATTTTCGTCGGGCAGCGGATGCCTGTCATGTTAGCCAGCCAACCCTGAGCGGCCAAATCCGTAAGCTGGAAGATGAGCTGGGCGTCATGCTGCTGGAGCGTACCAGCCGCAAAGTTTTATTCACGCAGGCAGGTTTGCTGCTGGTCGATCAGGCCCGTACCGTGCTGCGCGAAGTTAAAGTGCTTAAAGAGATGGCCAGCCAGCAAGGCGAGGCGATGTCCGGGCCGCTGCATATCGGGCTTATCCCAACCGTTGGGCCTTACCTGTTGCCGCAGATTATTCCCATGCTGCACAAAACCTTCCCCAAACTGGAAATGTATCTGCATGAAGCGCAGACCCATCAACTGTTAGCGCAGCTTGATAGCGGCAAGCTCGACTGTGCCATTCTGGCGCTGGTTAAAGAAAGCGAAGCCTTTATTGAGGTGCCGCTGTTTGATGAGCCAATGGTGCTGGCGGTGTATCAGGATCATCCGTGGGTCAACCGCGACCGGGTGCCGCTCTCAGATTTGGCCGGTGAAAAGCTGCTGATGCTGGAAGATGGGCATTGCTTGCGCGATCAGGCGCTGGGTTTCTGTTTTGAAGCGGGTGCCGATGAAGACACGCATTTCCGTGCAACCAGCTTAGAAACACTGCGTAACATGGTAGCGGCGGGCAGCGGGATCACGTTGTTACCGGCTCTGGCTGTGCCAAATGAACGCGAACGAGATGGGGTCGTTTATCTGCCATGTTATAAACCAGAACCGCGCCGTACGGTCGGTCTGGTTTATCGTCCAGGTTCTCCGCTGCGTAGCCGCTATGAGCAGCTTGCGGAAGCCGTCCGCACGCAGATGGACGGCCATTTTGACTCGGTGTTAAAACAGGCGGTTTAAGCCGTTTAACGCCGCTACCCGATAGGCTTCCGCCATCGTTGGGTAGTTAAAGGTGGTGTTAACAAAGTATTCAATGGTGTTGCCGCCGCCTTTCTGCTCCATTATCGCCTGGCCGATGTGAATAATTTCCGCCGCGCGTTCACCAAAGCAGTGAATCCCTAAAATCTCTTTCGTCTCCCGATGGAAGAGAATTTTTAGCGTGCCCACGTTCATGCCGACGATTTGTGCGCGAGCAAGATGTTTAAACTGCGCGCGACCTACCTCATAAGGCACTTTCATGGACGTTAACTGCTGTTCGGTTTTTCCGACAGAGCTGATTTCCGGAATGGTGTAAATGCCGGTTGGAATATCTTCAATCAGGTGCGCGTTAGCTTCGCCTTTGACCAGCGCCTGAGCGGCAATGCGGCCCTGATCGTATGCAGCAGAAGCAAGGCTTGGATAACCGATGACGTCGCCAACAGCATAGATATGCGGCTGCGCTGTCTGATACATACTGTTGACCTTCAGCAAGCCACGGCTATCAGCTTCCAGCCCGACATTTTCCAGCGACAGGGAATCGGTGTTCCCCGTGCGGCCATTGGCGTAAAGCAGACAGTCGGCTTTGACCTTCTTACCGGATTTCAACGAGACAATTACACCGTCTTCCACGCCCTCAATACTCTCAAACTCTTCGTTGTGGCGAATAACGACGCCGCTGTTCCAGAAATGGTAAGAGAGCGAATCTGACATTTCCTGATCGAGAAATGCCAGCAGGCGGTCACGCGTGTTAATCAAATCCACTTTAACGTTCATGCCGCGGAAAATTGACGCGTATTCACAACCGATAACGCCTGCCCCGTAAATAATTACGTGGCGTGGTTCGTGGTGCAAATTGAGGATGGAATCGCTGTCGTAAACGCGTGGATGCGTAAAGTCGACTTCTGGTGGACGGTATGGACGCGAGCCGCAGGCAATCACAAATTTTTCAGCGGTGATCATCTCGACCGAGCCGTCGTGACATTCCAGCGCGATGGTGTGTTCATCGACAAATCTTGCGTCGCCCTGCAACATTTCGCAGCGGTTACGCTCGTAGAAGCTTTGGCGCATGCGGGTTTGCTGGTTAATCACGCTGTCTGCGTGGTTAAGAATGTCGGCGAAAGAGGAGCGGAGAAGGTGGGTATGGTCGCTGTATAACGGGTTTTGGTTGAATTCTATAATACGGCTAACGGCGTGGCGGAGGGCTTTTGAAGGGATGGTGCCCCAGTGGGTGCAACCGCCGCCAACATTATGGTAGCGCTCAATCACAGCTACCCTTGCGCCAAGTTTTACCAGTCCCATTGCAGCGCCTTCGCCGCCCGGGCCGGAACCAATTACTACTGCATCATAATCGTAGGTGTGTGGCATGGTAAGGCTTACCTGTTCTTATACATAAAAGCAACATGATGGTAACATCATCAGCGGTATAACCCAATTATCCTTGTGCTTTTTCACTTGTTACGCGAGCAACGTCCCGTAAACAATCATTCACAATCCTGTATAAAAGCGGTAGCGTTAGAGTCTGATATAGTGCCAGTTCGGTTTGAGGTATTCAGGCAACATGATGGGTGTAAGAGCGCAACAAAAAGAACGAACCAGGCGTTCTCTGGTTGAAGCCGCGTTTAGCCAGTTAAGTGCTGAACGGAGTTTCGCCAGCCTCAGTTTACGAGAAGTTGCGCGTGAGGCAGGGATTGCGCCAACGTCGTTTTATCGTCACTTCCGCGATGTTGATGAACTGGGCCTGACTATGGTTGATGAAAGCGGCCTGATGCTGCGCCAGTTGATGCGTCAGGCTCGCCAGCGCATTGCCAAAGGTGGAAGCGTTATCCGCACTTCCGTTTCAACATTTATGGAGTTCATTGGTAATAATCCCAACGCTTTTCGTTTATTACTGCGTGAACGTTCCGGCACTTCCGCTGCTTTTCGCGCCGCAGTAGCTCGCGAGATTCAGCACTTTATTGCGGAACTTGCCGACTATTTAGAACTCGAAAATCGCATGCCGCGCAGCTTTACTGAAGCGCAGGCGGAAGCAATGGTAACTATTGTTTTTAGCGCTGGCGCCGAGGCGCTGGACGTTGATCCCGATCAGCGTCGTCAGCTTGAAGAGCGCCTGGTGTTGCAGTTGCGCATGATTTCAAAAGGGGCGTATTACTGGTATCGCCGGGAGCAAGAAAAAATGTCGCTGGCTCAATCATCCGAAGAGTGAAGGACAAGCAATGAAACAGTTACAAGAAAGAGGTACGCTGGTGCTGGCGTTTATCGCCGGCCTTTCGATTAACGGAACCTTTGCCGCGCTGTTCAGCTCGGTGGTGCCGTTCTCTGTTTTCCCGATAATTGCACTGGTGCTGACGGTGTACTGTCTGCATCAGCGTTACCAGAACCGAACCATGCCGATAGGACTGCCGGGAATTGCTGCGGCCTGCTTCGTGCTTGGGGTATTGCTTTATAGCGCTGTCGTGCGCGCTGAGTACCCGGCTATTGGCTCTAATTTCCTGCCAGCGGTACTTTCAGTCGCGCTGTTGTTCTGGATTGGCTTCAAAATTCGCGCGCGCAAAGCGCAGATATACAGAATAAGTTAGCCACGCTGTAAAAAAACGGACGCTTCGGCGTCCGTTTTGCTATTTACGCGTCAGCCAGACGCCGCATTCCATATGATGGGTGTAGGGGAACTGATCGAATAGCGCCAGGCGCGAGACTTCGTGTGTTTCAGTCAGCGTTTCCAGATTCTCACACAGCGTTTGCGGGTTGCAGGAGATATAAAGAATGCGCGGGTAGGCCTGCACCATCTTTACCGTATTGGCATCAAGCCCGCTGCGTGGCGGATCGACAAAAATCGTCTCGCACTGGTAGCTTTTCAGATCGATGCCTTTCAGACGATTAAACTCGCGCACGCCGTTCATGGCCTGAGTAAACTCTTCAGCCGCCATGCGGATGATCTGCACGTTATCAATTTCGTTGGCGGCAATATTGTACTGCGCCGCAGCAACGGACGGCTTGGCGATTTCAGTTGCCAGCACGCGGTTAAAGTTGCGCGCCAGCGCCAGAGAAAAGTTGCCGTTACCGCAGTACAGTTCCAGCAGATCGCCGCTTGAGTTTTTCGTCGCATCCAGCGCCCACTCCAGCATCTGAATGTTCATCGCCGCGTTTGGCTGCGTGAAGCTATTTTCCACCTGACGATAAACCATCTCTTTGCCCGCTACCGGCAGGCGTTCGTCGATGTAATCCTGATCCAGCTCGATTTTGGTTTTTGTCGCCCGGCCAATCAAATGAACGTTAAAACCGCGAGCGCGAAGTGAATCACGCAGGGCTTCAGCATGTTCGCGCCATTCCTCATCCAGCTTACGATGGTAAAGCAGGGAGACAACGGCCTGGTTACTTAGCGTTGTCAGATAATCTATCTGGAAAAGTTTATGGCGCAATGCAGGGATATCCCGTACGCCATCCAGCATGGCCGGCATCAAGGCATTAATAAGCGAGCTTGCCGCAGGAAAGCTGTCCACCCGAATTCGCTGTTTGGTCTGCTGGTCAAACATGATGTGATAAAGATCGTCTTCATCATGCCAGATGCGGAATTCCGCACGCATACGGTAATGGCTGACTGGCGAACGGAACACCTCCGGCGCAGGCGCGGCAAAAGGGCCCATCATGCTTTGCAAGCGGGCGACTTTTTCTGCCAGTTGCGCGTCGTATTGGTCAATCGGGAGATGTTCGGGGGTCATGGCGGCTACCTGTTATTGAAATCAAACTACGCGGCGATTTTAGGGAATACCCTCGCGATGTCCAGTCTCTTCGTCAGCAGAAGTTCAACTGGAAGTCTGGACTTCTATATGGCGATAACGGTAGCATGCGCTCTCCGGCCTCCTGAGAGTTAAAAGGGAACCCAGTGCAATTCTGGGGCTGACGCGCAGCGGTAAGGAAGCGTGGGATGAAAGCAAATATGCAGACACTGCTTATATAAGTGGGAAGTCCTCATCCATAAAACACCTCCAAGCCCGAAGACCTGCCGGTTTACGTCGCAATTGATATAACTATCGCGTGCTATCGGTTATGTCTGCGGCATCCTTGATTTGAAAGCGGATGCTTATATAAATGATGATAAAAAAAGTTTCGCTGTTTACGGCGTTGTCCGTAACGGCGTTTTCTGGCTGGGCGCAAGACAGCAATTCTGATGATACTCTGGTGGTGACGGCTAACCGTTTCCAGCAACCGGTCAATACTGTGCTGGCTCCGACTGACGTTGTCACTCGTCAGGATATCGATAAGTGGCAGGCAAAAACCCTCAACGATGTTATGCGCCGTTTGCCTGGCGTGGATATCGCGCAGTATGGCGGCCCAGGACAAGGCTCTTCTATGCTGATTCGTGGAACCAACGCCAGCCACGTTTTAGTGTTAATTGATGGCGTTCCTGTTGCACGGCCGGGCATTTCTAATACTGCCGACTTCAATCAAATCCCCCTTTCTTTAGTTCAGCGCGTTGAATATATTCGCGGCCCGCGTTCTGCCGTTTATGGTTCCGGCGCGATTGGCGGCGTCATTAACGTCATCACCCACTCTGATGAAGAAAAATCGCAGATTAACGCGGGAATGGGCTCAAAAGGTTATCAACAGTATGACGGCACGTTGCGTCAGCGTTTTGGCGATACCGTGGCGACGGTTGCTGGCTCATATGAATCAACTAAAGGCTTCAATGTTCAACCGCATTCCACCTACAGCGGCGACAACGATCGCGATGGCTCGCGGAAAAAAACGTTTTGGGGCGGCGTCGAGCATAAATTCAATGATGAGTTCGATGGCTTCTTCCGCGGCCGTAGTTATACCAATAATATCGACTACGATCTGGGCAGCACGCCATTTTCGCCTGCGTATAGCGCTAATGAAGAACAACTTTACAACCAAAGCTATGATGCCGGGATGCGTTTCCACTCCGGCATTTACTCTTCGCAGCTAATCGCCAGCTACCAGAAAGTGAAGGATTACAACTACAGCAGCGAGTATGGACGCTATAACGATGGCACCACGCTTGACCGCATGACCCAGCGCAATCTCCAGTGGGGCAATAACTTTGTCGTTGGGCAGGGCTCCATCAGCGCTGGCGTGGACTGGCAGCAGCAGCGTCTGTCCTCTTCTGATACAGCCATCACCGACACCTACAAACGTGATAACACCGGCTTGTACCTGAGCGGGCAGCAGCAGTTTGGTGATGTCACCGTGGAAGCGTCCGGCCGTGAAGATCATGACGAACAGTTCGGCTGGCACGGCACCTGGCAGACTGCGGCAGGCTGGGAGTTTGTTGAAGGCTATCGCGCCACCGTTTCCTACGGCACCGGCTTCCTTGCGCCGTCGCTTGGCCAGCAGTTTGGTTCCACGCGTTTTGGGATTGACTCCAACCCGAATCTGGAACCGGAAGAATCAAAGCAGTGGGAAGCCGGCCTTGAAGGCCTGACCGGTCCGCTGGACTGGCGCCTGTCTGCTTATCGTTACAAAATCCAGAATCTGATCGCTTATTACTCCGATCCGGTCACCTATGCTGGTGCTTATGACAATATCGACGCCGCAACCATTAAAGGCGTGGAGTGGACGGGCAGCATTGATACCGGCATCTTCACCCATAAGGTCACGCTGCAATATATTGACCCGCGTAACGATCAGAATGACGAAGTGCTGGCTCGCCGTGCGAAGCGCCAGGCTAAGTACCAGCTTGACTGGACCATGTTTAATGTCGATATGGATGTGTCCTGGCAATATTATGGGAAGCGCTACGACAACAACACTTCTGTTTATAACAACACTCAGCAAATTTTGCCGAGCTACAGCACAGTTGACGTGTCTGCTTCATATCCAGTCACCTCTCATCTGACCGTTCGTGGTAGAATCGCCAACCTGTTCGATAAAGATTACGAGACGGTTTATGGCTATCAAACCCCAGGACGGGAATACTACCTCTCTGGCAGCTATACCTTCTGATGCACGCCCCACGGTACTGGTCTTTGATTCCGGTGTCGGGGGGCTTTCAGTGTATAACGAGGTTCGGCAACTTCTGCCGGACCTGCATTACATCTATGCCTTCGATAACGTAGCCTTTCCCTACGGCGAAAAGAGCGAAGAATTTATCGTTGAACGAGTGGTGGAGATTGTCACTGCGGTTCAGGAACGTTATCCGCTGGCGCTGGCAATTATTGCATGTAATACCGCAAGCACGGTTTCCCTTCCCGCATTACGCGAAAAGTTCGTTTTCCCGGTTGTTGGCGTGGTCCCGGCTATCAAACCTGCAGCACGTATGACGGCAAACGGTATTGTTGGTCTGCTTGCAACACGCGGCACGGTGCGCCGTCCTTATACTCATGAGCTGGTTGCGCGATTTGCGGCAGAATGCAAAATCGAGATGCTTGGTTCTGCTGAGCTGGTAGAACTTGCGGAAGCTAAGCTGCACGGCGAACCGGTCTCGCTCGAAGAGCTTCGCAAAATCCTGCGCCCATGGCTGCGTATGAAGGAGCCACCGGATACCGTTGTATTAGGTTGCACTCACTTCCCTCTATTACAGGAGGAACTTTTGCAGGTGCTGCCGGAAGGTACGCGGTTGATAGATTCCGGTGCTGCGATTGCTCGGCGTACGGCATGGCTTTTAGAGCATGAGGCGCCAGAGGCTTTTTCAACCGATGAGAATATTGCTTTCTGTATGGCCTTTACCCCGGAAACCGCACAGTTAATGCCTGTTTTGCAGCGTTATGGCTTCTCAACGCTCGAAAAACTGCCAGTTTGCAACGGTTTTGCACAAAAAATCGACGCTTGAAAAGAAATTGCAAATTAGGGGTTGTCAGCTTCCGAAAAATCCCTATACTGCGCCTCCACTGACACGGCACAACGGCTTACAAACCGGCCCGTCAGGCGGACGAAAGCGAAAATAAACGCTTGACTCTGCAGGAGGAAAGCGT
>NZ_JALHAP010000068.1 GCF_025215095.1 Dryocola boscaweniae
GTCGTAGCGTGAAACGAGATCAAGAGCCTGTCCAATATGCATAAAAAAATCCGGAAACGGGTGAGCATTTCCGGATTCTTACACAGCCACAGGATCGGTCAACCGATCCTTAACTGATCGGCATTACGCCTCCGGGCGGCGTTTTTTTTTGGAATCCGAGCCGAAAAATTCAAAATATTCTTTTATTTAATTTAATTTCCCGGCCAGGGGTGTCGCTCTTGGTTAATAACGACGATTTAGTACCCTCATTCAGAATCAAGGAGATTCACCATGGCATTATCTATTTTCACCAGCGCGTCATCGATGGCTTCCACCAACGCCCTGAATAAGTCCAACAGCATGCTGTCCACGGCGATGGAACGTCTGGGCACCGGCAAGCGCATCAACTCCGCAGCCGACGATGCAGCAGGCCTGCAGATTGCTTCCCGCCTGCAGGGCCAGACCAACGGTATGGCGGTAGCACAGCGCAACATCTCTGACGCCACCGCCATGCTGCAGACCGCTGAAGGCGCGTTTGATGAAGTGAGCAACATCATGTACCGCATGAAAGACCTCGCAACGCAGTCTGCGAACGACACCAACACCACCAAAGATCGTGAAGCCATCAATGCTGAACTGACCGAGCTGAACAACGAGCTGAACAACATTATGGGCAACACCTCCTTCGGCGGTGAAAAACTGTTTGGCAGCGTGAGCGGCGGCACTATCACTACCGCATCCGGTAAGCTGGGCAAAGAGATGAACTTCCAGATCGGCTCCAGCAAAGAAGAGAAAATGAGCGTTAACCTAAGCGGCGGTTTGAACAAAGTCGTGGCGTCTATGACCGCCGTTACCACCGGTTCAACCGCCAGCGGCGCGTTTAATATCTCAACGGCCAGCGGCGCGCAGGACCTGATTGGTAAACTGGAAACCGCTCTGTCAGATGTCGGTTCCATCCGCTCCGGCCTGGGTGCCAACATCAACCGTCTGGGCCACACCGCGGCGAACCTTGCGAACATGAAAGACAACACCGAGCTTGCGCTGGGCAACGTTCAGGATGCCGATTTCGCAAGCGAGGCGTCCTCCATGACCCGCAACCAGATGCTGGCGCAAACCAGCATGTCGATGCTGAAACAGTCCAACAGCATGTCCGGGATGGTGATGTCCCTGCTGGGCTAAGCCTTAGCAACGTGATGCACAAAACACCGCTGTAGGGCGGTGTTTTTATTTCTGACCTTCCCCCTTCCTCTTTCCGCAGCCAGCGGAAGTTAAGCTTCCCTGCCGCGGTAAGTATGTTGATTTTATTAATATAAAAAGTTGGCACGCTACTTGCTAATACTCAGGTGTAATTGCTTTTAAGCGTCGCGCCGGTGTGCCTGGAGAATCGATATGTCTGACTTAACTAGCCTTGATCCGCAAACCCTTGCCACCCAACTGGCCGGGTACGACATTCTGGCGATGCAAACCGCGCTGAAAAAGCAAACCAGCAGCCTGCAGTCGCAGCAGAGTGCGCTCACCGCGCTGCGCACAGCCATGACTACGTTCCGTTCCGCTCTGACCGCGCTGAACAAAACGGATAACGGCATGCTGCAAAACACCGCGACGACCAACGTAGACGGAATTGCGACGGTAACCGCGAATTCATCAGCGCAAAAAGGCAGCTACAGCATTTTTGTTGAGCAACTGGCGTCGCAGCATCAGATGGCCTACGACAATTTGTCCGATGCGGATATCAAGAACGCCACCGGCACCATGAGCATCACCATTAACGGTGAGTCAGTGGATATCGAAATGGACGATCTGGAAAGTCTCTCCGATTTGACCAGCGCCATTAATAACTCCGAAGACAATCCTGGCGTCACCGCATCATTAATCCGTACTGACGGAAACGTCAGCCTGATGTTCAGCAGCGATGAAACCGGCGCGAAAAACGTGGTTGAAATTGATGCCAGCAAAATGGACGGCGCAAGCGCCGACAAATTCGCGGCGGCTAATCAGGAAGTGATTACCCAGGCGGCGGATGCCGTTTTTCGACTGGGCGATAGCACAAAACAGTACACCAACAGCAGCAATACCCTCGATAAGTTGATTGACGGCGTCACCATTGAGCTGACCAAAAAGCAGGAAGAAGGGGATGCGCCGCTGCGTATCAATGTCGGCACGGACAGCACGGCAACTAAAGAGCAGGTACAGAGCTTCGTTGACGCCTATAACGCCATGCGCAGCTCGCTGGGCACCCTGACGGCCAGCGGCAGCGATGGATCTGATCGCGGCGCCTTTGCGGGCGATGCCGGCATTGCTGCTCTGGATCGCGAACTGAATGACGTGTTGCGCACCCAGTTTGGCGGCAAAGACATGACCGCTTTTGGGATAACCGCGGATAAAGACGGCAACCTGACCGTCGACAGCGAGAAGCTGGATGATGCGTTGAAGGCCGATCCGGCTGCGTTGACCACGCTGTTTAACGGCAACGACGGGCTTATCAAAAAGATGGATAAGTCGATGGATAAGTACCTCAACTCAACCAACGGCCTGTTGAAAGGGCGCCAGGAAACGCTTGACCGTCAGCAGAGCGAGATTGACAGCAAAACGGACAAAATTAATACGCGTTATGAAACCTCGTACAACCGCTATCTCAAGCAGTTTACGCAGTTGCAATCCATCATGACGCAGATGAATAACACCATGAGTATGTTTGGCTTAGCCTAAAGGAAAATAACGTTTTATGTATGGTTCTGAACAGGATGGCTTCGGCCAGTATCAGCAGTCGGATTTGGCCATTCAGGCAGCCGCCGCCAGTCCTCATCAACTGGTGCTGATGCTTTTCAACGGCTTAATGGATGAGCTGGTGCGAGCGAAAAGCCATATCGCCGCGAAACGCTACGAGCGCAAGGTGCAGAGCATCAATAAATGCATCGACATCCTGAACGCGCTCACCAGCGCGCTGGACTATGAGAAGGGCGGCGAGCTGGCGTTAAGCCTGGCCAATCTCTACGACTATTGCGTTTATCGCCTGTATGACGCAAGCCACAAGCTGTCCGTGGATTACATCACCGAGGTGGAGAATATTCTCGGCAACTTACAGGAAGGCTGGGAAAAAATGGGGCGGCAAAATGGATGATCTTCAGATCATTCAGTATCTGGGCCGCGCCCTGTCGCAGGCGGCCAGTCAAAGAGACTGGCCGCAGGTGCAGGAAGTGGATAAGCAGATAGCCGCCCTGTTAAGCGCTTTGCAAGGTAAACCACTGGCCGATGAAAAACGCGCCGCGCTCAAATCGCTGCAGCAGATCCATCATCAGGTCAACAAACTCTGCCAGCAGCAGAGCGATGAGCTGGAGCGGAAAATGGCGCTTGGGCGTCGTAATCGCGAAGGCGCCGTTGCGTATGCCGCATTTATGGACGATGAGGATTTACGCTGATGGATATTCCAGCCTCAGGCGCGGCATTAGCGCTTAGTTCGACGGGCGCAACCTCTGCTTCAGGCTCGCCGGTTATCGCTAATTTACCTGCGCAATCAACCAACAAAGAACAGATAGCGCAGGGGACGCAGGCGAGCGAACCTGCTCCGGTTGATCGGCAAACGGCATTTAACGATGCGTTGCTCACCATTATCAACGGCCTTCTGCAAGGGCAGGGGAAAGAAGGCAAGCCGCTGGTGGTGGCAGGCGTAGCCGAAGACAAAAGCGACGACAAGCAAGATGAAGATACGAGCGCGACGCCGTCGGATTTAAGTGCGGCGCCACAGCAAATACTGGATGCCTTGTTGCTGGCAAGCCAGCAGCCGATGAAACCGGTAACGATGAACAATACACCCTCGCAATCCGGCGAAGCGCTGCTGATGAACCACCGTTCCGGGGGCGGCGTCGCGCCATTTGCCGCAGCGGCGCAGCCCCAGAGCGCGATGCCCGCGCCTGTGGCGGTAAACGAGCCGGCCGCGCAGCCGCTTCCGGCGTTAACCCGGGGAATGCAAAGCGTCATGCCGCAGCCGCTGGTGACAACGCTCAATGAAGGCGTTGCGGCATTGCCGACGGTCGCTTCGGGACAACACGCCACGGTATCAAACACCGATAAAGCCGCGTCATTTCAGACGCAGCTTGCAACGGTGAAGCTTGAGGGCGGCGACGATCGCCTTGCACAACAACTGCATGCGGCGCTTGGCGAACGTTTGCAGGTACAGGTGAAAAACCAAATCCAGCACGCCACCATCCGCCTTGATCCGCCTGACATGGGAAAAATCGATATTTCTGTGCAGATCGAAAATGGCCGCATGCAGGTGCATATCAACGCAAGCCAGGGCGAGGTTTATCGCGCGCTCCAGCAGGTAAGTAACGACTTACGTCAGAGCTTAACGGAACAGAACTTTGTCCAGGTGAACGTGCAGGTTTCCTCGCAGTCGGGCCAGCAGGGCGGGAAAGAGCAGCAGTTCGCCGATTCACATGCCGCCGTGCTGGCCGCGGCTGAACCAGAAAGTGATCCGCAACAGACAGACCGTCGCGAAGATGACTCCGTATTACTGACCGTTTAACGCAAAGAATATTATGACTGTAAAAACTTTTTCTTTAGCCCTGGTCATCGCCCTAGTGGCTGCGCTTTTCGCCGCCGGGCTGACCATTGTCGGCACGCACCTTCTCAACAATAAAGAGGGTGTCAGCGCTTTCACCGACATTTTCAATTCCACCGATGAAAGCGTGGTGGAGTTCGTTGAAATCAAAAATGTCATTATCACGCTGAAAAGCGACAGCAGAAAAGAACGCTATCTGCTGCTTGAGCTGGCGCTGACAACCGACAGTCCGCAAAACGCTAAACGCACCGAAGACATGATCCCCGCTATTCGCGGCGCGACCGTAAGCCTGCTTTCAGATATGAATTACGACGCGGTTCGCAGTATGAGCGTTAACGAACTGCGTGAAAAATTACTCGTTGCCTACTCGGCCCGTTTCAAAAGCCTGAACAGCAGCATGCCTTTTAAAGACGCGATCATCAGCAAGATGGTCTTTCAGTAAGTAGCCAAAACGATTGAACGAGATGATGGATTTTATTGCTGACGATGCGCTGACGCCGGCTGAGGAAGCGCGTTACATCAACGCTTACCTGCCGTTAGTGCATCGGGTCGTCAAGCAGCTAGCTTATCAGACCAGCAGCGTGATGGATAAAGAGGACATGGAGCAAATCGCTCTGATGGGCCTGCTTTCCTCGTTGCGCCGCTACGGGCATCCGGATGAACAATTCGCGGCCTATGCGGTGCATCGCATACGCGGCGCCATTCTTGATGAGTTGCGCCAGCTTGACTGGCGGCCGCGTCGCCTGCGGCAGAAAACCCACAAACTCAATGACGCCATTCGCGAGATTGCTCGTGAACTGGGGAAAACGCCCAACTTTGAGGACCTGGCCGCGCGCCTGGAGATAAGCGCCGATGAGTATCAGGAATACCTGCTGCTCGACTGCGCGAAGTCGATGGAAAGCCTCGATGAGCTACTTGGCAGCGAAAACTACGCGGGGGCTTTAAACAGCCGTCCGCTGGAAGAAGAAGTGATGGCCAGCCGAACTTTGCGCAGCGCACTGGCAAGTCTGGACGAGCGTGAACAGTTAATTCTGACGCTCTACTACCAGCATGAAATGAGCTTAAAAGAGATAGCCCTGGTACTGGAAATAACCGAAGCCAGGGTCTGTCAGCTCAACAAGAAAATCGCGCAAAAGATACAGAGTTTTTTTTAGGTTGGAACCCCATGCAGAAATTATTAGGTCTGATTATTATTTTTGGCTGTGTTATTGGCGGCTTCATTATGTCCGGTGGACGTCTGGCATCATTCTGGCAACCCGGTGAAATCGTTATTATTTTAGGCGCGGGCATCGGCGCGATGGTGCTGGCGAACCCGAAGGCGGTGCTGGTGGAAATGTACCGTCAGTTTCGCGGCGTGTTGCGTAAAAACGAGCATACCGATGAGTACCAGCGTCAGATTTTGATGCTGCTTTATGAGCTGCTGGAGCTGGTGCAGGACGGCGGGCTCAAAGTGCTGGATGAGCATATTGAAGTGCCTGAAAGCAGCCCGTTGTTCCAGAAGTATCCGCTGATCCTGCGCGATAAAGCGTTGATTACCTTTATCTCTGATAACTTCCGCCTGATGGCGATGGGCAAGATCAACGAACACGAACTCGAAGGCATTCTGGAGCAGGAGCTGGTGGCGATGGAAGAAGATCTGCTGCTGCCGTCCAGTTCTTTGCAGCGTACCGCAGAAGCGATGCCGGGCTTTGGTATCTGTGCGGCGGTGCTGGGCATTATCATCACCATGCAGTCCATCGACGGCTCTATTGCCGTGATCGGCGTGAAGGTGGCGGCGGCCCTGGTGGGAACATTCCTTGGCGTATTTATTTGTTACTGCCTGATGGACCCGGTGGCAAATGCTATGCAACAGCGCACCAAGAAACAAATGGCCGTGCTGGAATGCGTGCGTACCGTGCTGGTCAACCATGTCGCGGGCAAACCTACGCTGCTGGCGGTGGATGCCGGACGCAAAATGCTGCCGATTGATAGCAAGCCGACTTTCGCCACGCTAGATGGCTGGGTGAATCAAATGGCGGGTGAAATCTGATGCGCGGCAAACCTAAAGGCCATACCACCATTATCAAACGCTCATCGCGCAAGAGCCATGATGCGGTTCATGGCGGCGCCTGGAAGGTGGCCTTTGCCGACTTTACGCTCGCGATGATGGCGCTGTTTATGGTGCTGTGGATCATGGGATCGGTAACGGAAGAAGAGCGTAAAGAAGTGGTTTCGCTGCTTAACGGCGAGTCTATTTTTGATGGCCACAGCATCACACCCGTCACGCAGCCGGACGGTTCTGGCGGGCAAACTTCCGTTCTTGCAGGCAAACCCGAGTCTGCAGAACATGATGATTCGGCCATCAAAAAAGACCTGGAGGCGTTAAAGGAGCTTTCCGCCGCGGCGGCAAAAAGTGAAAACCTTAAAGACGTGAACCTACGCTCGGAGCAGGAAATTGAAGACCTGGCGCGCGTTATCATGAAAATCACTTCGGCTTACGATGCCCAGTCCAATTTGCAGATTGAAATTGTGCCGCAGGGGTTGCGCATTCTGGTGCAGGACGACCAGAAACGCGAAATGTTTCAGCGCAGCAGCGCGGTGCTGACGCCGTTCTTTAAACGTCTGCTCGGCGAGTTTGCGGGCGCGCTGAATTCCATCGACAACAAAATCATTATCACCGGGCATACCGATGCCACGCGCTTTCGCGACCAGGAATTGTACAACAACTGGAACCTTTCCGGGGAACGCGCCATGCAGGCGCGCAAAGTCCTGACCAAAGGCGGCCTCGAAGCGGGCAAAATTTTGCAGGTCAGCGGCATGGCCGATCAGATGCTGCTCGACCCGGCACATCCGCTGAGCTCGGCCAACCGCCGCATTGAAATTATGGTGCTGACGCATTCCGCCAGCGAATCGCTCTATCAGTTCTTCGGCCAGCACGGTGAGAAAATCATTAAGCCGTTAGCCGAAAAAATTACCCAGGCTGCCCCTGCGCGCAGCCATTAGCGTTTAGTTCAACTTCAGGTAACCCGTTTTGTTCGCTTTTTTACGCCCTGTATTTATCTCTTTGTTGCCGCCTGCACCCGTTTTCTCCCGGTGCATGGCGGGATTTTTTATTCTGCTGCTTTTGAGTTTTTCTGTTAGCGCCTCCCCCGTTAAGAAAAACAAAAAGCCGATTAAAAATCGGACGGTTGCTACACAGCCGCAGAATAAAGAAGCCCGCGATCGGATGCTTAATCGCGCGAAGCTCCTCGCAAAAAAGAAAAAAAGCCTGAAAGTTGTGCCGCTAACGCCTGAGCAGAAGCGTCGCGAAGCGGCCCAAAAACTTGCCCTGCGTCAGCAAAATCGCCAGCAACTGGCAATGCATAGCCGCTGGAAACCGGGTTATTTCGGCAGCTCCGACAGGTTATTGCTGTTACAAACCGAAGAGCTGATGGCCGAAATGGTTAGTCCGCGCGTCGAATCAACTCTGCACAAAGTCGTCCATCGTCTTAAGCAACAGCTTGGTAAACCCTATGTCTGGGGCGGGCAAACTCCTTCCCAGGGCTTCGACTGCAGCGGCCTGATTTACTATGTCTACAATCAGCTACTGAGCCGTAAACTGCCACGCACCGCCAACGGCATGTTCCAGGACCGCGGGCTTAAGCATGTGCCTAAAGAAGCGTTACGCCGTGGCGATCTGATATTTTTCCAGATTAAATCACGCGATAAAGCCGATCACGTTGGGGTGTATTTAGGAGAAGGGCAATTTATTGAGGCGCCGCGCACCGGTCTGAATATTCGCATCAGCCAGTTCGAAGACGACTACTGGCAGGATCATTATCTGGGAGCCAAAAGGGTTATTACGGAAGAGTCGGTTTTATAATCCACCGATACCAAAATCAGGGTGAACGGGAATTCCGCCGTTCACCCATATGCATGGCTAATTATGTTATGTGTCTGCGGCACATTCGCTGCGCAAGGGGCGGGCCTTAACGATGGAATTCGCCGGCCGCCTCCGGCTGAAACTCTAACCCCAGCACTTCGAGATGGGTCTGGTTACCGTTCGGCAACGTCCAGTCAATGGAATCTCCTACGCGCAACCCCAGCAGTGCAGCACCTACCGGCGCCATCACGGACAGTTGGTTATCGCTGTCCGTCAGACTGGCTGGGTAAACCAGCGTGCGCACGTGCACTTCTGCGGATGTCAGATCGCGGAATTTTACGCGGCTGTTCATGGTGACCACATCCGCAGGGATGTTTTCCGGGCTGCACATCTCGGCACGGTCCAGCTCTGCGTTCAGCGCCTGCGCCACCGGAAGGGTAGCGTACTGCGGCTGTTCCAGCAGGCGGTCGAGACGCTCGGCATCGAGGTCGTTAATGATGATGGCAGGTCTGGACATAATTCTCTCCGTGTAAAAAACAGGCACTCATGTGCGTGGCTTAGAAACCGTACAAAGAAAAACCCTCACCGTAAACGGTGAGGGTCGAGACTGATGACAAACCTCCCGGCGTCACAAACTAAAGGAGGTCGTCATTTAAAAAACAAGGAAAATCACTTCGTTGATTTTCGGCTGATCAACCACAAAGAAGGAAAAACCACGCTTTTTCCTTCTTTGTCAAAAAACTGAACCCTCACCGTAAACGATGAGGGTCTGGTCTTTACCGATGATACTTAGCTTAACCCCTGGTTAAAAGTGACCGGGGTCACAAACATCTACCACCAGGTGATTACAGGATGATACTGCCTGCCAGCGCAAACAGGAAGGCGATAGTGCCGATTAGGGTTTCCATTACCGTCCAGGTTTTCAGCGTGGTCTTCTCGTCCATCTCAAGGAAGCGGCCCACCAGCCAGAAGCCGGAGTCGTTAACGTGAGACAGTACGGTCGCGCCGCCGGCAATCGCGATGACGATAAAGCACAGATCGAACTGGCTCAGGCCGGTCGTCGCGGCAACCATCGGTGAAACCAGCGCGGCGGTAGTTGTCAGCGCAACCGTGGCAGAACCCTGGGCTACACGCAGAGCGGTAGAGATAACAAAGGCGGCAACGATAACCGGCATACCCGTATTGGACAGTACGCCCGCCAGCGCATCGCCAATGCCGCTTGCACGCAGAACGCCGCCGAACATACCGCCCGCGCCGGTCACCAGGATAATGCCGCAGATCGGGCCGAGCGCGCCGTCGCACACTTTTTCCAGGTGCTTGCGAGTATGGTTGCGGCTAAAGACCATCAGCGCAAAGAAGACGGTGATCAGCAGCGCGATAGGGGTTTTACCCAGCATACGCAGTAACTGAACGACGGTATTATCGGCGCTTACCCAGCCCAGAACAGTCGCGGTGTTCAGGCCAGTGTCGAGGAAGATCAGCACCAGCGGCATCAGCAGGATAGACAACACCATGCCAAACGACGGCGGCTGATGGTTAGGATCGGCTTCTACCGAGCCCAGGAAAGACGAAGGCAGCGGAATATTGAATTTTTTACCCGCGTACAGGCCGTACAGATAGGCGCCTAAATACCAGGTCGGCAGCGCGATAATCAGACCAACGACCACCAGCAGGCCGATGTTAGCGCCCAGCAGTTCACTGGCGGCAACCGGCCCTGGATGTGGTGGAACCAGCGCGTGCATAACGGCAAAAGCACCCGCTGCCGGGAAGGCGTATTTCAGCGTGGAACCGCCAAACTGTTTCGCCACGCTGAAGATTATCGGCAGCATTACTACCAGTCCGGCGTCAAAGAAGATTGGGAAGCCGAACAGTAACGACGCAATACCCAGAGCGAAAGGCGCGCGTTGCGGGCCAAATTTACCGATGAGCGTATCCGCCAGCACCTTCGCCCCGCCGGAAATTTCCAGCAGGCGGCCAATCATCGCGCCAAGACCGACCAGCAGAGCAACGCCCGCCAGCGTGCCGCCAAAACCGGTCAGCAGCGTCGGCACAACTTTATCAAACGGCACGCCGGTGACCAGGGCCACGGCAATGCTCACCAGAGTTAAAGCTAAAAAAGCATGCACCTTAAAGCGCATGATAAGTAAGAGCAGGAGAATGACTGCACAGGCTGCGATTCCCAGCAGAGTTCCTGCGCCGTAACTAGCTGTCATTTCGGTCATAATAATTATCCTCGGGCCGAATCTTCAGGTGAAAAGCTATTAAGCATAATTCACGCCTTTTCTGATACCGGTAACATGATATCGGTAACATTGCCGATTCGGGAACGGGGCCAGTCGTATTTGTTAACATTTTGCGAGCAGGGTCAAACAATCGAAATAAACCGCCCGGAATGAGATCCAGCGAATTGCTCATCGTAAATAAACCTGCCAGGCGACAGATTTGCATTACCCTTTATGGGCACATCTCGCTTGCGTGCTAACCGCGGTTTTCACCTGTTCAGGAGATATCATGAGCCATTACGACAAACTCACGTTAAAAGACGGCAGCTCGCTCTATTTTAAAGACTGGGGCGAAGGGCAGCCGGTGGTTTTCAGCCACGGCTGGCCGTTAACGGCAGATGCTTTTGAAGATCAGATGTTTTTTCTTGGGCAGAACGGCTTTCGGGTCATTGCCCACGACAGGCGCGGGCATGGCCGCTCATCCCAGACCTGGGAAGGCAATCACATGGATCAGTACGCTGACGATTTAGCGGAGCTGACGGCGCACCTGAACCTGAAAGATGCGGTGCATGTCGGGCATTCCACCGGCGGCGGAGAAGTGGCGCGCTACATAGGTCGCCACGGCACCAGCCGTGTGGCAAAAGCGGTTTTGATCGCAGCCGTCCCGCCGATTATGATCAAAACGGACTTTAATCCGAACGGTGTACCTGAAGATGTGTTTGACGGTATCCGTGAAGGCGTGCGCGCCAGGCGCGCAGATTTTTTCAAAGAGCTGACGATGGCGTTTTATGGCTACAACCGCCCCGGGGCGAAAATCTCCGAAGGCGTCAGAGAAAGCTTTGTTGCGCAGGGCATGCAGGGCGGCATCAAAGCGCTATATGACTGCATCAAAGCATTCTCGGAAACCGATCTGCGTGAAGATTTGAAGAAAATGACCATTCCCACGCTTGTTATCCACGGCGACGACGACCAGATAGTCCCGTTCGAAACCTGCGGGAAAGCCACGGCTCGGATGCTGCCGGACTCACAGTTCAACGTTTACGAGGGCGGCTCCCACGGGATTTGCACCACCGAGAAAGATCGTATAAATGCTGATTTGCTGGCGTTTTTGCAAAGCTAATAAAAAGGCGGGTAACCCAGGCTTGCCCGCCTTTTTATCACAGGTCCTTACCCGCCACCGGCAGCATAATCTCCCGTAAAATCTCATAACGCTGCTGCGGCGAAAGCCAGACCGCACCCAGCAGCTTCCGTTTTTTACCTTCCCGTTCAAACTGTGCTTTTAGCTCTAACAGATAGCGTTTAGTTGTGCTCATGATGACCTCCTCAGGCGATACAAAAAGCCTAACTTCATAAACACGGAACAAAAACTGAAGTCATGGTTTTTATACTTCAGTATTTATTCGGCTACATAGCGCGTTCCGGCCAAAAGCGAAAGAAAAAAGGTATATCCGTGCAGTAGCTCCAGATTTTGCACAAAGATTAGGCTGCAAGCTTGCCGCTGGGTCAGATCGTTAACTAACGTTTTGGATGGCATGGTTATTTTTACGCCACCCTTGGTTACGTCTGACAGAAGAGGACAAAATGAAAAAGCTGACGTTAAGTCTTATTACCTTAGCGCTTGCGGGCGTCACCAACGCCGCGCTCGCCGATACCCTGCGTATGGAATGCCCGATTTCGCCCGGCGGTAAGGAATACTGCAACTACGTCAAAGACCGTTTCGAAAAGCAGACCAACAACAAGCTGGAATTTATCGAATTCCCGGCGGCCTCTGACGAAAAACTGGCGCTGCTCCAGCAGTTGTTCGCCGCCAAAGATGAAAAAGCGGTGGATTTGTTCCAGTCCGACACCATCTGGGTGGGGCTGCTTGATAAGCAAACGCTGGATTTAACCGACGCGGTTGGGGATATGAAAGACGACTTCTTCCCCGGCCCGTGGGCGAACGACACGGTGAACGGGAAAGTGAAAGCGATCCCGGCTTATCTGGATACCGGCGTGCTTTATTACCGCAAAGATCTGCTGGAAAAATACAACGAACAGCCGCCGAAAACCTGGGAAGACCTGACGCGCATCGCCACTAAAGTTCAGGAAGAAGAGCGCAAGGCCGGACATAAGAACTTCTGGGGGATGATCTTCCAGGGTAAATCGTATGAAGGGTTAACCTGTAACGCGCTGGAGTGGATTGATTCCTACGGCGGCGGCACCTTTATCGACGAAAAAGGGAACGTGACCGTAAACAATCCTAAGGCCGCAGCGGCGCTGGATATGGTCGCGGGCTGGATTGGCAAAATCACGCCGAAGGGAGCGCTTGGCTATAAAGAAGAAGAGTCCCGCGCCGTGTTCCAGAACGGCGACGCGCTGTTTATGCGCAACTGGCCTTATGCTTATCTGCTCTCGCAGGGCGCGGACAGCCCTCTGAAAGGCAAAGTGGGCGTGGCCCCGCTGCCTGCCGGGCCGGATGGCAAATCTGCCAACGCCCTGGGCGGCTGGCAATGGTCAGTTAACGCCAATACCAAAAACAAAGATGCGGCTATCGCCTTGCTGAAAATCCTCACCGACGCCGATTCGCAAAAAATGCAGTTGAAATACCTTGGCTTCGCTCCGACGCGTTCCGCGCTGTATGAAGACAAGGCCGTGCTGGAAACCGCGCCGCATCTGACGATGTTCAAAGAGATCTTCGCCAATGCGGTGCCACGCCCGGCCACGGTGACCAAAAGCCAGTATCCGCGCGTCTCGAACGCTATTTTTAACGTGACCTTCAAAGTGCTCAACGGCGCCAGCGACGGGAAAGCTGCCGTTGCGGATCTGCAAAAACGCCTGGAACGCGTGAAAGGTAAGGACTGGCGCTAATTGGCACATCTCGGCTATCAACAGCGGCGCCGCCGTATCGCATGGATACTGGTGGCTCCCGCACTTGTCTTACTTGCACTGGCGGCGGGCTGGCCGCTGGTGCGTACCTTCTTTTTCAGCTTCACCAATGCGATGCTCGATAACCCGTCCGAGTATGAAATGGTGGGGCTTGCGAACTACTACGCCAGTAACGGCGGCGATAGCAGCGGCGTGCTGGTTGATTCGCTCTGGTGGCAGGCGGTGGGCAACACGCTGTGGTTTACCGTGATGTCGGTTGGCCTTGAGCTATTGTTCGGCATGCTGCTGGCGCTGCTGATGAACCAGAAGTTTCGCGGCCAGGGGCTGGTGCGCACCGCTATCCTGGTGCCCTGGGCTATTCCGACCATTGTAAGCGCCAAAATGTGGGGCTGGATGTTCCA
This sequence comes from Dryocola boscaweniae, assembly GCF_025215095.1. GTDB lineage: Bacteria > Pseudomonadota > Gammaproteobacteria > Enterobacterales > Enterobacteriaceae > Dryocola > Dryocola boscaweniae. The sequence goes on from NZ_JALHAP010000068.1 coordinate 13,870, forward strand.
CGATCAGTACGGCGTGGTGAACGATCTGCTGGCGAAAATCTTTGGCTACCAGGCGCATCTGGCGTGGATTGCCGAGCCGTCGCTTTCCATGTGGGCGGTAGTGATCGCCGACGTCTGGAAAACCACGCCGTTTATGGCGCTGATGCTGCTGGCGGCGCTGCAGCTTATCCCTAACGATCTCTACGAGGCGGCGCGGGTGGATGGCGCGAGCGCGTGGCAAAGATTCAAGCGAATCACCCTGCCGCTGATCATGCCCGCAATGGTTGTGGCGCTGATTTTCCGCGTGATGGACGCCATGCGCATCTTCGATCTGATCTTCGTGCTGACCTCCAACAGCGAGGCGACGATGTCCGTTTCCGGCTATGCGCGCGAGCAGATCGTCTCCTATCAGGACATGGGCGTGGGATCGGCGGCGTCGGTGCTGGTGTTTATGATGGTGGCGGGCATTGCCGCCTGCTTTATCCGCGTCTCACGCTTAAACGAGAAGGAGAAGCGGTGATGAAAACCACTCGTCGACAGCGTAAGTTCGCGCAAAATCTGGTGATTTATGCCGGAGCGACTTTTGCCGTGCTGTTTTGCGTGTTTCCGTTTTATTACGCGATCGTGACCTCGTTGCGCACCGGTCAGGAGCTGTTTTTGCCGGCTTATTTGCCCAGCGGTTACCACTGGCACAACTACGTGGTGGCGCTGGTGGATAACGGCATCGCCCGCAGCCTGCTGAACTCCGTGCTGGTGGCGACGATTACCGTTGGTATTTGTCTGCTGGTTTCCATCACGGCTTCTTTTGCGCTGGCGCGCGTACAGTTTCGTGGCCGTAAGTTTCTGCTGTTCACCATTCTATGCGTTTCGATGTTTCCGCAGGTTGCGGTACTTACCGGCATGTTTGAGCTGGTGCGTTTCCTTGGGCTGTACGATTCGCTCGGCGCGCTCATTCTTTCATACACCACGTTTTCGCTGCCGTTTACCGTCTGGGTACTAACCACTTTTATGAAGTCGATTCCGGTAGAACTGGAGGAGGCCGCGATTGTGGACGGGGCGAAAACCTGGACCATTATCCGGCGTGTCTTCGCCCCGATTCTTGCGCCTGCGCTGGTCACCACCGGGCTGCTTGCGTTTATCGGCGCGTGGAATGAATTCATGTTCGCGCTGACGTTCATTATTTCCGGGGATAAACGCACCGTGCCGGTGGCGATAAGCATGTTCAGCGGCGCATCAACGTTTGAACTGCCCTGGGGCAGCATTATGGCGGCCTCGGTGGTGGTGACGCTGCCGATAATCGTGCTGGTGCTTATCTTCCAGAAACGTATCGTCAGCGGCCTGACCAGCGGAGCGATTAAGGGATAACTATGGGGCAACTGGTACTCGATAAAATTCATAAGCGCTATGGCACCTCATCAGAGGTGATTAAGCCGCTGGATTTGGTTGTTAACAACGGGGAATTTGTGGTGGTTGTGGGGCCGTCCGGCTGCGGCAAATCCACGCTGTTGCGCATGGTGGCCGGGCTTGAAGAAATCAGCGGCGGCGAAATGCGCATCGACGGCGTGTGCGTTAATGACGATTCCCCGTCCGAACGCGGCATCGGCATGGTTTTCCAGTCCTATGCGCTCTATCCGCATATGACGGTATATCAAAATATGGCTTTCGCGCTGGAAATGGCGAAGCTGCCGGAGAAGGACATCGACGAAAAAGTACGTGAAAGCGCGCGTATTTTGCAACTGGAGCAATTGCTGGACAGAAGGCCGAAGGATCTTTCCGGCGGTCAGCGGCAGCGCGTAGCGATTGGCCGGGCGATTGTGCGCGAGCCGAGCCTGTTTTTGTTCGACGAACCGCTGTCGAATCTGGACGCCTCCTTGCGCGTGCAGATGCGCATGGAAATCGCCGCGTTGCACAAGCGTATCAACGCCACCATTCTTTACGTCACCCACGATCAGGTTGAAGCCATGACGCTTGCGGACAGGATTGTGGTGCTCAACCAGGGGCAAATCGAACAGGTGGGCACCCCGCTTGATCTTTACGATCGCCCGGCGAACGTCTTTGTGGCGCAGTTTATCGGTTCGCCAAAAATGAATTTGATTCCAGGCGTGCTGGCGCACGGCAGCGAGCAACGCAGCGAGGTGATGCTTGAGAACCGTCAGCAAATCAGTCTGCCGATAGCCAGCCACGGAGACGGGCAAGCCGTACGGCTGGGTATTCGTCCGGAACATATCCAGCTTACCGAGCTCGCCCACGCGGATGTCGAGGGCGAAGTGCTGTTTGTGGAACATATGGGCAATGAAACGCTGCTCTATGTCAATAGCGGTTACGGTAGCGAACCGTTAGTGATGCGCCATACTGAAAGACTCGAAATTAAACCCGACCAGCGTATCGGCCTGCGTTTACCGCCGGAGAGCTGCTATTTGTTTGATGGCGAGGGGCGGGCTTTTATGCGTCTTTAAAAGGTGGATGGCGCTGCGCTTATCCACCCTGCGAATGCACGCAGACGTAGGTCGGGTAAGCGTAGCGTCACCCGACAAAAAGGAGGGAACAGGTGGAAAAAAAATGGTGGCATAACGCGGTGGTGTACCAGATCTATCCGCGCAGCTTTATGGACAGCAACGGCGACGGCATCGGCGATCTCGCGGGCATCATCAGCAAACTCGATTACCTTCAACAGCTCGGTATTAATTTAATCTGGCTCTCGCCGGTTTACCGCTCGCCGATGGACGACAACGGTTACGACATCTCCGACTACGAAGACATTGCCGCCGAGTTTGGCACGATGGCGGAGATGGAAGAGCTGATCCGCCAGGCGAAACAGCGTGATATCCACATTCTGATGGATCTCGTGGTTAACCACACATCCGATGAACATCCCTGGTTTATCGAAGCATTAAAATTCCCGAATAACCCGTATCGCGACTTCTATATCTGGCGCAAACCGGCGGCAGACGGCGGCCCGCCGAATGATTTTCGTTCCTACTTTGGCGGCAGCGGCTGGGCGTATGACGAGGCCAGCGGCGAGTATTATCTGCATCAGTTCTCTAAAAGACAGCCGGATCTCAACTGGGAAAACCCCCGCGTACACGAAGAAGTTCACGCCATGATGAACCGCTGGCTGGACAAAGGGATCGGCGGTTTCCGCATGGATGTTATCGATTTGATCGGTAAAGAGGTGGATAAGCAGGTAATGGCGAACGGCAAAAATCTGCACATGCTTATTCGCCAGATGAACCGCGCAACGTTCGGCAAAGGGGATTACGTGACGGTAGGCGAAGCCTGGAGCGCCTCGCCGCAGGATGCGCTGCTCTACAGCGCGAGCGATCGTGAAGAGCTGTCGATGGTTTTCCAGTTCGACCATATCAAGCAGTTCTGGGATGAACACGCCGGCAAATGGCGCAGCAAGCCGTTTGTGCTGGCAAACTTCAAGGCGGTTATCGAAAAATGGCAAACGGCGCTGGCCGACCGCGGCTGGAATTCGCTGTTCTGGAGCAACCACGACCTGCCGCGCGCCGTGTCGAAATTTGGCGATGAAGGCGAGTTCCGCGAAGCCTCCGCCAAAATGCTGGGCACCGCGCTGCATTGCCTGAAGGGCACGCCTTATATCTACCAGGGCGAAGAAATCGGCATGACCAACGTGCGCTACACCACCATTGATGAGTACCGCGATATCGAAAGCCTGAATCTCTATAGAGAGCGCCTGTCGGGCGGGGTTAGCCACGATGAGATGATGACCGGGATTCACGCTAACGGGCGGGATAATGCGCGCACGCCGATGCAGTGGGACGATAGCCCGAACGCCGGGTTCACCACCGGTATGCCGTGGATTACGGTCAACCCCAACTACCGTGAAATTAACGTCGCCGCAGCGCTGGCCGAGCCGGATTCTATTCTCTGGCATTACCAGAAGCTGGTGGCGCTGCGTAAGCAATATCCGATTCTGGTTTACGGAGATTTCAGGCCAATCCTGAAAGAGCATCCGCAGGTATTCGCCTGGCTAAGAACGCTTGGTGAAGAACAATTGCTTGTGGTGAACAACTTTACCCGTGAGCACCTCACGCTTGATATTCCGCAGGCTATGCAGGCCTGGCACGGCGAGTGTCTTATCAGCAATTACGCGCCGCGCAATCAGTTGGCGGTAAGCCTTGAGCTACAACCTTATGAATCCTTTGCTTTATTAATCGGGAGGTAACGATGGCGAACTGGTGGAAGGAGGCGGTGGCCTACCAGATTTATCCGCGCAGTTTTAAAGACAGCAACGGTGATGGCATTGGCGATCTGAACGGCATCACCGAAAAACTCGATTACCTGGAAGACCTCGGCATCGATCTGATTTGGATCTGCCCGATGTACAAATCGCCTAACGATGATAACGGCTACGATATCAGCGATTATCAGCAGATTATGGCCGAGTTTGGCACCATGGAGGACTTCGACAGGCTGCTGGCAGGCGTTCATGAACGCGGTATGCGGCTGATTATCGATCTGGTGGTGAATCACACTTCCGACGAGCACCCGTGGTTTCTTGAGTCCCGCTCCTCGCGCGACAACCCAAAACGCGACTGGTATATCTGGCGCGATGGCAGAAACGGTGCGGAACCTAACAACTGGGAAGGGATATTTAAAGGCTCGGCCTGGGAGTTCGATCCGCTAACCGAACAATATTTCCTGCATCTGTTCACCTGTCGCCAGCCCGATCTTAACTGGGAAAATCACGACATGCGCGCAGCGGTTTACGACATGATGCGCTGGTGGCTGGATAAAGGCATCGACGGCTTCCGTATCGACGCTATCGCCCATATGAAAAAAGAGCCGCGGCTTGCCGATGTGCCTAACCCGGACAAGCTGCGCTATGCGCCGTCAATGAAAAGCCATCTGAATTACGACGGGCTGCTGGATTACGTGGATGACATGAGCCGCAACGTGCTCAAACATTACGATATCGTCACCGTTGGCGAGATGAACGGCCTGTTCGCGGATCGCGCCGAGGAGTGGGTAGGCGAGCATCGCAACAGGCTGAGCATGGTTTTCCAGTTTGAACACGTGCGCCTGTGGGAACCGGAAGAGGGCTTGCGGCCGGAACCTGCCGTGCTGAAGAAAATCTTCACCGCCTGGCAGGAGGCGCTGGAAGGAAAAGGCTGGAACGCGCTGTATGTCGAAAATCACGATCTGACGCGTATTACCTCGCGCTGGGGCGATACCGAACACCACTGGCGGGAAAGCGCCACCTGTATCGCCGCGCTCTATTTCCTGATGCAGGGCACGCCGTTTATCTATCAGGGCCAGGAAATCGGCATGACCAACACCCGTTTTGGCGGGATAGAAGATTTTGATGACGTGTCAGCGAAAAATATGTGGCGTGAATTAGCAGCCCAGGGCAGAAGCGAAGAGGAGATTATCGCCTTTCTGACCAATACCGGGCGCGATAATTCCCGTACGCCGATGCAGTGGAATACCTGGCCCAACGCAGGCTTTAGCGATGGCGAGCCCTGGTTCCAGGTCAATGCCAACTACGAAATGATCAACGTCGCCACCCAGCAGCAGGATCCTAATTCGGTGCTGAACTTCTACCGTGCGCTGATCCAGTTGCGCAGGCAGGAGCGAACGCTGATTTACGGGCGCTACGCGCTGGAGCTGCCGCAGCACGAACAGATTTACGCCTATCGTCGCGAGCTTGCTGAAGACACGTTTTTAGTGCTGTGCAATATGTCATCCAAAGCCGCCAACTGGTCGGAAATTGAGTTGTCGCTTAAAGGGGCGCATTGCGTATTAGGTAATTATCCGCAGGTGGATGAGGATTATCGGCTGCACGCCTGGGAGACCCGGGTTTATAGATTCTAAGGAGCAGGGCGGGTAAGCGTAAGCGCCACCCGCCAAATCCCTATTCTTTAATCAAATCCACATCAATCTTCGCCACAATTTTTCTCAGCGCGGCGGGCGCGCCAGGCGTTGCCATCGGGCGGTGAAGTTCGCCGGGGAAAAGAATCACCAGCTCGCCTGGCAGCAGTTTAATTAGCGTTTCGCAGCCCATGCCCTTGAAGAAGCCGATGTCGTTTTGCTCATCGAACTCGCCGTCCGGCTGTTGCTGCTGCTCAAGCGTTGCCGCGCCGATTAACTCTTCGCCTTCAAGTAGGATATGCACGTCGATGTAGCGGGCGTGTAATTCCGGGCGCTGCTCTTCCAGCGGTTTGGTTTTGCCGTCAAAAACTGAGAAATAGATCAGTTCGCCTTCAATGGGATATTTACCGTTGGCAAGCTGCTGCGGTTTATTGGCGATAATTGCCTGTAGCGCGTGGCGAATAACCTGCGGATAAACCGGGTTGTGCGCCGCATGGTTTAATTTGTCGATAATCATTGGCTCTTCCTCAGACCGCAACCAGCATGCCGCCATCTACAAACAGCAGATGACCGTTGACGAAGTTCGACGCTTTGCTGGAGAGAAACACGGCGGCGCCAATCAGTTCCTGCGGGTCGCCCCAGCGTGCGGCGGGAGTGCGTTTGCATAGCCACTGCGTGAAGGCTTCGTCTTCGACCAGCGTTTTGGTCATGTCGGTTTTGAAATAGCCCGGCGCGATGCCGTTGACCTGAATATTGTAACGGGCAAGCTCCACGCACATGCCGCGGGTAAGCATTTTTACCGCGCCTTTCGCCGCGGCGTACGGCGTGATGGTGTCGCGTCCCAGTTCGCTTTGCATGGAGCAAATATTAATGATTTTACCGGCCTCGCGTTTCACCATGCGTCGCGCGACGGACTGCGAAACTAAAAATACAGCGGTCTGATTAACGGCGATAATATCGTTCCATTCATTAACCGGAAATTCGGTAAACGGATGGCGGCGTTGAATGCCGGCGTTATTAATCAGGACATCAATCGGGCCAATTTCCCGTTCGATATTTTCAATTGCTGATTCTACGGCTTCCGGGTCGGTAACATTAAAAGCGGATGTCCATGCGGTATAGCCGCAATCGCGTAATTTCATTGCCGCATGCTCGGCGCGCTCGGCGGTAATATCGTTGATAATAATTTCCGCGCCCTGTTCGGCAAGACCCTGGGCTAATAAAAATCCAATGCCCTGCGCGGAGCCGGTAATTAATACGCGCTTATCATCGAGCGTAAATAAGTTATTCATATTGGGATTCCAGTATTTGTTGCGTGGTAATCAATGCCTCCTATCAAAGCGGTTCGGGCGGTTCAAAACTGTGAAGCAGATCACTATGAATCGTGTTACGCCCGTATGATACCTGGAGTGTGAAGCGCAGCGGCTTTTCTTTTGTCGGCGTTGCGGGGCATAATCCTTTTTCCGCGTGGTTATCAGGAAAGTCAGATGAAGTACCAGCGCATTACCCTGCAGGATATCGCCGCCCTGGCCGGGGTTACGAAAATGACCGTCAGCCGCTATTTGCGCACGCCGGATAAGGTCGCCCCGGAAACCGCCGCCCGCATTGCCGAAGTGATGGCGGAAGTCAATTATGTGCCGGACCCGGAAAACCGGGCGCTGGCAAGCAATATGCAGCCGCGTATCGGGGTGATTATTCCCTCCTTTAATAACCAGATTTTTGCCGATTTACTGGCGGGCATCGAATCTGTAACAACGCGTGCGGGCTACCAGACGCTGGTGGTTAACTATGATTACGACCGCGAGCGTGAAGAAGAGCAAATCGCCACTGTGCTGGGCTTTAACGTCGCGGGATTAATCCTGACCGAAACGGTGCATACGCTACGCGCCGAAAAGTATTTAACCGCCGCCGCTATTCCGGTTGCGGAAGTGATGGATCTGGTGGCGGACAGCGGGCGCATTAACGTCGGCTTTGATAATTTCCGCGCCGGTTTCGATATGACCAATATGCTGATCGCCAGCGGCAAAAAGCGCATCATCTATTTTGGTTCAATGGCCGACGTGCGGGATATCAAACGTTATGAAGGCTATCGCAAAGCCATGGCGGACGCGGCTCTTATGGACGGACGGCTGTTGCCGAACAAGGTTTCGTCTGTCAGCGTGGGCACCGGCATGATGGCGATGGCGCGTCAGATGTACCCGGATATGGACGGCATTCTTTGCACTAATGATGACCTTGCCGCTGGCGTTTTGCAGGAGTGCCTGACCGAAAATATCCGCGTGCCGGAACAGGTTGGCATTGCCGGATTCCACGGGCTGGAGATCGGCCAGGTTACGGCGCCCAAGCTTGCAAGCGTGGTCACGCCACGCTTTGAAATGGGGAAGGTAGCCACTGAGATTTTGCTCAAGAAAATCAATAAGCAACCCACCATTGAACAGGTCGATTTGCACTATCGTTTGTCGCTTGGCGGTACGCTATAGCCCGCAAAGTGCTGAAGCGATCACGCTAACGGTAACAGAGTTTTCTAACATAAATTCACGTGACCTGTGTCGCAAAACCCTGCGCTTAAAACGGTTTTGATGTTAAGCAGAAATTTTGACTTAGCTGACTTAACCGGGGGAACCATGTCACAACCTGCCCAACACGTCTTACTTATTGCTCCTGTGATGGATGCGCTCCAGCAACGGCTTGACGCGCAATACAGCGTTCATCGCCTTTATCAGCAGCCGGATGCCGCGGCCTGGCTTGCGGAAAACGGCAAGCAGATTGGTGCCGTGGTGACGCGCGGCGATATTGGCGTCACCACCGCCGTGCTGGAAAATCTGCCGCAGGTTGGAGTTATCGCTATTTTCGGCGTTGGCACCGATGCGGTGGACCTTGAATATGCGCGCCGCCGTGAAATTGCGGTGACGATAACCGCCGGCGCGTTAACCGACGACGTTGCCGATTTAGCCTTTGGACTATTGCTCAGCAGCGCCCGTAAGCTCTGCCTGGGCGACCGCTTTGTACGCGAAGGACGCTGGTTACAGGAAAGCCTGCCGCTGGCAACGCAGGTTAGCCGCAAACGCATCGGGATTTTCGGCATGGGCAACATTGGCCGCGCCATTGCCCGCCGCGCAGCCGGGTTTGATATGGAAATCTATTACACTGACCGCAAGGCTGACGCGGCGCTGCCGTACCAGTGGTGCGAAGACGTGCTCAGCCTTGCGGAAAACAGCGACTTTTTCATTGTTGCCGTTTCAGGCGGAAAGGAAAGCCTGGGAATAGTGAACCGCCAGGTTTTCCAGGCGTTGCCTGGCCATGCGCTGGTGATCAACATCGCCCGCGGCAGCATTATCAACGAGCAGGATTTAATTGCCGCTTTGCAAAATGGCGATATTGCCGGAGCCGGGCTTGATGTTTTCGCCCAGGAGCCGCAGGTGCCTGCAGAATTTATCGCAATGGATAACGTGGTATTACAACCGCACGTTGCCAGCGCCACGCACGAAACCCGTCAGCGCATGAGTAATATCGTTTTCGAAAACGTTGAAGCTTATTTCAACCATAAACACCTGCCGCACCGTATTAATTAATTTACCGGCGCCCTTTATTAAAAAGGGCAATGACTTTTATTGTCATGGAAAAATACCATGGAAAAGAAAATTCCCGGCACTCGTTGGTGGCGCGTGGTCGCGCCTATTTTAATCGCCTGTATTATTTCCTTTATGGACCGGGTGAATATTAGTTTTGCGCTGCCCGGCGGTATGGAAGCCGATTTAGCTATTACCAGCCAGATGGCTGGCCTCACCAGTGGGATATTTTTTATCGGTTATCTGTTTTTGCAGATCCCCGGCGGGCGGGTTGCCGTTAACGGCAGCGGTAAAAAGTTTATCGCCTGGTCGCTGGTGGCCTGGGCCGTGGTGTCCATTGCTACGGGATTTGTGACTAACCATTATCAGGTGCTGGTGCTGCGTTTTGTGCTCGGCGTTGCCGAAGGCGGCATGCTGCCGGTGGTGCTAACGATGATCAGCAACTGGTTCCCGGAACGTGAAATCGGCCGGGCCAACGCCTTTGTGATGATGTTTGCGCCCATTGGCGGCATGGTTACGGCACCGATTTCCGGGGCGATTATTCAGGGCCTGGACTGGCGCTGGCTGTTTATCATCGAAGGGCTGCTGTCCATTGTGGTGCTGGCGGTATGGTGGGGGCTGATAAGCGATCGGCCGCAGGAAGCGCGCTGGCTGCCGGCGGATGAACGTGAATATCTGCTGGCGGAGCTGGAAAGCGACCGCCAGGCGCGCAGCCTGAAGCAGCCGGTGAGCAAAGCGCCGTTGCGCGATGTGTTCCGTAACAGCGGATTGATGAAGCTGGTGGCGCTGAACTTCTTCTATCAGACGGGGGATTACGGCTATACGCTGTGGCTGCCCACTATCCTGAAGAATCTGACCGGCGCGAACATGGCTGGCGTCGGGCTGCTGGCAATTTTACCGTTTGTGGCGACGATTATCGGCATCTACGTCATTTCAATGCTCAGCGATAAAACTGGCAAACGCCGTCGGTGGGTAATGATTTCACTGCTGTGTTTTGCGGCCGCGCTGCTGGCCTCGGTCGTGCTGCGCCACAATATCGTGGCTGCCTATATCGCGCTGGTGGTGTGCGGATTCTTCCTGAAGGCGGCGACCAGCCCCTTCTGGTCTATTCCGGGTCGTATCGCTTCGCCGGAAGTAGCCGGCGGGGCGCGTGGCGTGATTAATGGTCTGGGAAATCTGGGTGGTTTTTGCGGGCCATGGCTTGTAGGGATGATGATTTATCTTTACGGGCAAAACGTAGCGGTTTGCGCGCTGGCAGGCTCGCTGGTGATTGCCGCCCTGATTACCTTAACGCTGCCGAAAAACTGCGATCTGACGCCGGAAAATACCCCTAAGTCAGCCGCAGATGAGGCTCGCGTTGCCGGATAATCAGTAACCCACAGAATCCAGGCGGAACTGCTTAGCGCAGTTGCCTGGATTTTTTTGTGTGGCGAAAGAGGCGTGGCTTAAGGGATCGTTAATTTTTGCCGCCTCAAGCGTTATCTGCATTTCTGTCAGGTACGCCGGATTGCCGTTACAGGTTAGCTTTACCGATTTGACCGCGTCGCTTCCCCAGCTTTTATCCAGCGCCTTATTGAACGCTTTACGCGTGACGACTTTACCGTAGTTTTCTGCCAGGAAGGCGCCAAAAGCGCTTTGTTTAAATTCGCTGTTAAGACGCACCATGGCGCCGAAGTAAGCGTTCGGGTCAAAGCCGAAACAGGCGCCGTGCTTTGCAAACTCATAGCGCTCCAGACATGACTGGCCGCCCGCGCCCGGCATCACGCCAGAAAGTTTTGCTGCGATATCGGCCGATAAGCCCGGAGCCGGCGCGCTGCATTTTTGCGAACCGCGGGCTTCGGCCATATTGGGAACAGGACGGGTGGCGCAGCCGTAGCGCATCCAGCGTTTGTTATCCACGCCGCGTGAGGAAACGGATTTTGGCAGTCCGGGCCACAGGCCGTGCACCGTGAGAAACGCTCGCTTATCCGCCTGTTCGCGCTGGAGTTTGCATTCGCCGGGCTCTTTTCGATTGCGCTCATGCATGTTCTGGCAAAAACCGGTCTGCCAGGAAAGCGCCAGCACGTAGGTGTCGAAATCGCCGTATTGTTTGGGTTGCAGGGGGTCGGCGTGGGCAAGCAGGCTGGTTGCAAGCGTGGTGGTCAGAATAAGCGCGTTTTGCCACATAATGAGGTTCCGTCGGGTGATAATTTCCAGAAAGGAGCTTATTAAAGCATAAAAAAAGCGCCTCACAGAGACGCTTTGTTTTGACTATCGGCACGTTACGGCGCCAGGGCGGCGGACGGCACCAGAATCTCGGTGGCGATAATCACCACTAACAGCCCTACGCCAATAGGCACAGAGGTGCGCTTAACCACTTCGAACGGGGAGATTTTCGCCATCCCCGCCACCGCCACCACGACGCCTGAAACCGGGGAAATGGTGCGGCCCAGGTTAGACGCCTGCAGCATCGGGATGGCCAGATAGGCCGGGTTGATGCCGGAGGAATGAGCCAGTTTCGGGATCATCTCAACGAAGGCATAGAACGGCGCGTTGCCGGAGCCGGTGGTCATCGCCGCCAGCATGGTCAGAATCACCAGAACCAGCATCAGGATAATGCTTGCGGAGCCGAACGACGTGGCAATGGAGATCAGGCTCTGAATAAAGCCGATGGTGCTAAGCCCTTGTGCAAAGACGCCTGCCGCAACCAGCAGCATCACCACGTTAGCAAAGGCATCGGCCATGCCGCGATAGCAGACCTCAAGTCCTGAGAAGACGCTTTGCGTGTTGAAACTGCGGAAAAACTCAATGAGCGCCGCCAGCAGAATGCAGATAACCAGAATGGTAATGATGTGCAGTTGCGGGCCCCATTTGCCGTCAAAAATCAGCACGCCGATGATTGGCGTGAAGGGAAGGATGGCGTAGAAAGAGGGCGCGGTGGTCTGGATTTCGCTGACGTCGAGCATTTCGTGGCTGACGTGCTCTTTTTTATCCAGGTAGCGCTGCCAGAAGAAGTGGGCAATCGCCATGGCGATAATGGCGGCGACGGAAATAGGCACGGTGGTTTTAAAGGCAAAATCCACCAGCGACATTTCCGCGGCTTTGGCGGCCAGCACCACATCGCCGGAAGTCGGGGAAAGAATAATCGCCGCCGGAGAGGCGCAAATTGCCGCCGCCGCGCCACGACTGATGCCTACGTTTACCATGACCGGGAACAGCGTTGCCATTAACAGTACGCCGAGGCCGGTAGCCGAAGACACGGCCAGCGACATCAGACACGCCACAAAATAGGCGGCAATCATTAAAATATACGGTGAATTAATAAACTTAAGCGGTTTTGACGCGAGTTTTACCACCATGTCGTTTGCGCCGATATGCGTCATGTAGGAAGCAAATCCACATAACATCATAATCATCATGCCAAGGTCGCCGCCGCGGCTCATCAGCAGGATTTTTACGTATTCAACAATATCTGTCGCGGTATAACCGGTACTTTCAGCGCCGGCAGGTAATACCTGATGGCCCATTAAGGCGCTGACAATCAGTAATAATAAGCCACCGACGAATAATACTCCGGTGGCGGAGTAGCCTTTGATGATGTAGCGGGCTACGCCAACAATAACCACAACCCCAATAAGTAATTCCAGAAAAGTAAGCATAATGTCCCCCGTTGCGCCAGCCGCGGTTTGCCGGGCCTGAACGCAACCGAATGCCTGAAAAATAAACAATAGTGACCTTTGCAGTATTCTGCAAAGCGGTAAAAATGTGCCTGAGTGGTTAACGTGCTTTCCTGATGAGCGTCAACTTTAAGACACTCTGCTCATAAGATGTGACGCTTTTGCAAGCAGCCCGGCAATTATGACATTTACTTATTGATTGTGGTTATGAATTTCTCTTCCGGGTAGCGAATTAATTAACCGTTTGGTAGTCATAAAATTAAATTTATATTACCGGTTTGTTAATTAACGCGCCGAACGTAAAGCATGCTAAAAAACCTTTAAAATATAAAGGGCTCGTGCTTATACTGCCGACACGTTTATTTCGGGGTGTGTATGTTGCAATCCACTTTCTGGTCGACAAGCCGTTTACGCTTTTTCAGAAAGCATCTTTTGATGCTGCTGTTGGCGTTTGGCTGGCTTTTCGTCAACAGCCAGGTGGCGGTGGCTTCGCACGATTGCCCGATAGACGTCAGCGCTCAGGCGGCGAGCGTTCAGCATAGCGAACATATGCTGATGGCGGACGAACACCCGTCGATGGCGAAAATCAGCGGGCCGCTTTGCGGGAAGCACTGCATTCCTGATGTGATGCAAAAAGACAACGGTCACAGCGATATGGCGGCGCTTCCGGTGTCCAACACGCTGGCGCTGATTGTGCCTGATTGCACGCCTGCCGCGCAGTCCGTTTCCACGCTGACTCCTCCTGCAACCGGCCCTCCGGCCACCATTCGGTTTTGTCGTTTTAGAGAATAGCTCCAGCACTGTCACGGTTTCCGGGCGCTTTAGCCCATTCCTTTTCTGTGTTCTGGAGATTTTTTATGTCTACGATTTTAGCTCGCCTCTTTGCAGCTATCGCGCTGTCTGCTTCTGTGGCGAATGCCGCCGCCCACGATATGTCTTTGCACCACGAAATGCCTGCCGCTGAGGTGTATCAAAGCCACGGCGTGATAAAAAAAGTGGCTGCCGATTCCCTTTCTATTGCCCACAAACCCGTTCCTGCGCTGAGCTGGCCTGCGATGACGATGACTTTTAGTCTTCCGGCGCAAGGTACATTGCCGCCGTTAAAAGCGGGCGATACGGTTGATTTCACCTTCAGCCAGCAGGCTGACGGCTACCAGCTTACCTCGGTTACGCCGACTAAATAATCGAGGATATGATGAAACAACCTTTCCTGAGCCTGTGGCTCGGTGGGGTGCTGTTTGCTGCGTCCGTTTTCGCCGTCAGCGCGGCAGAATTTAGCCTGCAACAGACCCTGAGCGCCGCCGAGCATTACTCCGCTGAACTCTCAGCGAACCGTAACCAAAGCAATGCGTTAAATGCGATGGCGGATTCCGCGCGCGAATTACCCGATCCGAAACTGAAATTTGGCATTGAAAATGTCCCGGTGCAGGGCAGCAACGGACACCGCTTTACCCGCGAAGGTATGACCATGCAGCGCATCGGCATCATGCAGGATTACGTAAGCCGCGAGAAACGCGACCGCAAAGCCGAAACCATCCTTGCCCAGTCCGCCAGCAGCCAGGCTAAAGCCGAAGTGATTCGCGCCACGCTTCAACGGGCGACGGCCCAGGCTTGGCTTGATTTAGCGCTTTCAACTAAAGCGCTGGAGGCCGCCCGCAAACTGGTGGCTGAAACCGAGCGCCAGGTCGGCGTGCAGAAAGCAACCGTCGCAAGCGGCAGCTCGCCTGCTTCAGGCGTGGTGGATATCCGCATGGCGCTATTGGCAATGAAGGACAAAGCGACCCTTGCCGGGCGCGACGTCACGCTTGCGCAAACTCGCCTGCTGCAGCTAACCGGCGAGCAGATTGATGCGGTAAGCGGCGCCTTGCCTCGCTATCAGCGTTTGCCTGCCGACCCGTCGTTACTTGAACAGAGCGTGACGGAACATCCGGAGGTGATTGAAGCGGCGCGTGAATCAGACGTTGCGAAAGCGCGATCCGCCCAGTTTGCCGTCGCGGCAAAACCGGACGTGGGCGTTGAAGTTTATTACGCACATCGCGCGGATGATTACGACGATATGGCGGGCGTGATGTTCACCGTCGATCTGCCGATGTTCAAATCGCAACGCCAGGATAAAGATTATTCCGCTGAGGTTTCCCGTTCGATGGAGGCCAACGACCGGCTGGCACTGGCTAAACGCGAGCATGTGGCGCTGGTGCGCAGCCTCGTGGCGGAATATCAGTCCGCGCAAACTCTCTGGCTGCGTCAACGGGAAGAAATTCTGCCCTTGCAGCGCCAGCGCCTTTCGCTGCTTGAAGCGCAATATCGTTCGGGGCAGTCCACGCTTGCCGAACTTCTTGAGGCACGCCGCACGCTGCTGGACACCGAGCTGGCCGCTAATAACGCCGAGAAAGCCGTAGCCCAGGCCTGGGCCGCCATCCGCTATCTGAAGCCGCAGGAAAACACGCTATGAAAATTTCACTTCAACTTACCCTGCTGGCGGTGGCGATTAGCGTTGCGGCAGGCGCCGGTTATTATGCCGGAAAACAAAACCATGCAGCTCCGGCGGCTGGCGTGCAGCCGGAACGCAAGGTGCTTTACTGGTACGATCCGATGACGCCCGGGCAGCGCTTTGACAAGCCGGGTAAATCACCTTTTATGGATATGGATCTGGTGCCGCGCTATGCCGATGAAGCAGCAGATGAAGGTGGGGTGAACGTCAGCGCTCGTCAGCAGCAAAATTTGGGTATTAAAACCGCAAGCGTTGAGCGAAAAAGTTTGAGCTATCAGTTCGATGCTTTCGCCACGGTGGCGACGGATGAGCGCAGCGTGCAGGTTATTCCCGCCAGCGCGAACGGCGTGGTCGAAAAGCTGTTTGTGAAGGCTCCGCAGCAGTTTGTGAAAAAAGGCGAGGCGCTGGCGCAGCTTTGGATCCCCGACTGGACAGCGGCCCAGCAGGAATATCTGGCAGTGCGCAAACTGGGCGATAGCGCGCTAAATGCCGCAGCGCGGGAACGGCTGCAACTGCAATTTATGCCTGCGGAAGTCATTCGCCAGGTTGAACGCAGCGGTAAACCACAAACGCGAATTACCGTGCGGGCTAGGCAGACGGGGTACATCAACAAGCTTGATACGCGCGAAGGCGCGCAGGTTACAGCCACCGCGCCGCTGTTCGAGATAGCAAGCCTTGAGACGGTTTGGGTTGTTATCGACTATCCGCAGTCGCAGGCCCGGGCGCTTCAGGCGGGCAGCGAGATTATCGCTCAATCCGACAGTTGGCCGGGCGAAACGTTCCACGGGCGCGTCAGCGAAGTGCTGCCGAATATGGAAACCACGACGCGCACGCTTAAGGCGCGCATCGTGCTGAATAATCTGGACGCAAAGCTAAAGCCGGGCATGTACCTCAACGTGAAGCTGGTTAATGAGCAACCGCGAGCGGCGGTGCTGGCGATTCCTGAGGAAGCGTTAATCGAAACCGGGAGCGAAAGCCGTGTGCTGGTGGCGACGGGTGAAGGGTACTTTAGCCCGGTAAATGTGGTAGCGGGAAATGTCGAAAACGGCTGGGTTGAAATTAAAAAGGGATTAAAAGAGGGCGATAAAGTGGTGACCTCCGGCCAGTTCCTGATTGATTCCGAGGCCAGCCTGCGCAGCGCGCTGCCGCAGGAAGAACCTGTCACCGCGCAGAAAAAGGAGTATCAGGGTGAAGGCGTGGTGAAATCCGTTGGCGATGAAGCGGTGACGCTCTCTCATAAACCCATTCCGGCGCTGAATTGGGGAGCGATGACCATGGACTTTGCTTTGCAATCTCCCGCGGATGCGCAAAGTGTGAAAGTGGGCGATGAGGTGATGTTTAGCTTCACGCTGGATGAAGAAGAGGGCGCGGTCATTACCCATCTGATGCCGATGGCGGGGAGGATGAAATGATTGCCGCAGTGATTCGCTGGTCGCTTAAAAATCGCCTCTTAGTGCTGCTGGCCGCATTAGGGCTTGCAGCATGGGGACTGTGGTCTTTGCAGCGCGCGCCGCTTGATGCGCTGCCCGATCTTTCCGACGTGCAGGTTATCGTTCGTGTCAGCTATCCGGGAAAAGCGCCGCAGGTGGTGGAAGATCAGGTGACTTATCCGCTTACCACCACCATGCTTTCTGTGCCCGGCGCGAAAACGGTGCGCGGGTTCTCGATGTTTGGCGACTCTTACGTTTACGTCCTGTTTGACGATGGCACCGATCCTTACTGGGCTCGTTCACGCGTGCTGGAGTATTTAAGTCAGGTGCAGTCGCAGCTTCCCCCTGAGGCAAAAGCTTCTTTAGGGCCGGATGCGACGGGGGTGGGCTGGGTTTACGAATATGCGCTGGTGGACAGAACCGGTAAACATAGCCTGGCGGATTTGCGGGCGTTACAGGACTGGACGCTGAAGTTTGAACTGAAAACCGTGCCGAACGTTTCCGAAGTGGCAAGCGTGGGCGGCATGGTTCGCCAGTATCAGATTGTGCTCGACCCGCAGCGTATGCGTGCCTTAAATATCACCCACGATCGGGTTATTAGCGCCGTGCAAAGCGCAAATCAGGAAGGCGGCGGGTCGGTTATTGAGATGGGCGAAGCCGAATATATGGTGCGCACGGCGGGCTATCTGAAGAATCTGGATGATTTTAAACAGATTGTCATTGCCACACGCGAAGGCGTGCCGGTGCTGCTTGCCGATGTGGCGACGCTGCGTCTGGGGCCGGAAATGCGCCGTGGAGTGGCGGAATTTAACGGCGAAGGAGAGGTTGCGGGCGGCATTATCGTCATGCGCTATGGCAAAAATGCGCTTGAGACGATCAACGCGGTGAAAGAGAAGCTCATGCAGCTTAAGGGAAGCCTGCCTGCGGGAGTGGAGATTGTGCCGGTATACGATCGCTCACATCTGATTGAAAACGCGATTGAAACCCTCTCACATAAGCTCCTCGAAGAGTTTATCGTCGTCGCTATAATTTGTACGCTGTTTTTGTTCCACTTCCGCTCGGCGCTGGTGGCGATAATCACCCTGCCGCTTGGCATTCTTGGCGCGTTTATCGTTATGCATTATCAGGGGGTAAACGCCAATATTATGTCGCTTGGCGGGATCGCTATTGCTATCGGCGCAATGGTGGATGCAGCGATCGTGATGATAGAAAATATGCATAAGGTGCTGGAACAGTGGCGGCATGACAATCCCGATAAGCAACCGGGGAGCGCCGATTACTGGCGAATCTCAGAGCAGGCGGCGGTGGAAGTGGGCCCTGCGCTCTTTTGTAGTTTGCTGATTATCACCCTGTCATTTATTCCGGTGTTTTCGCTGGAGGCGCAGGAAGGACGTATGTTCTCGCCGCTGGCGTTTACCAAAACCTACGCCATGGCGGTTGCCGCCGGGCTTGGGATTACGCTGGTGCCGGTGCTGATGGGGTATTTTATCCGCGGGAAGATCCCGGATGAGAAAGCTAATCCCCTCAACCGCTGGTTGATTGCGGCCTACGAGCCGTTGCTTGATAACGTTCTCGCGCGCCCTAAAACGACGCTTGTTTTGGCCGGTGCGTTACTGGTCGCAACCTTGTGGCCATTAAGTCGCCTGGGAAGCGAGTTTATGCCGGCGCTGGACGAAGGCGATCTTCTTTATATGCCCTCAACGCTACCGGGTATTTCGGCTCGTGAGGCGGGGCGGCTTTTGCAACAAACCGACCGGCTGATTAAGACCGTGCCGGAAGTGGAAACCGTCTTTGGTAAAGCCGGCCGGGCAGAAACCGCGACGGACCCGGCGCCGCTGACGATGATTGAAACAACAATCCGCTTCAAACCACGCGACCAGTGGCGAGCCGGCATGACCATGGACAAACTGGTGAGCGAGCTGGATAGCGTGGTGAAAGTGCCGGGTATCGCAAACGTTTGGGTGCCGCCGATTCGCAATCGTCTGGATATGCTGGCGACAGGAATTAAAAGTCCTGTGGGCATCAAGGTGAACGGCAACAATATAGCGGCGATTGAGCAGGTAGCCGGACAAATCGAACGAGTGGTGAAGCAGGTGCCTGGCGTGACTTCCGCTCTTGCAGAGCGGCTGGCTGGCGGGCGCTATGTGGACATTAATATCGACAGGCGGAAAGCGGCCAGGTTCGGCGTCTCCGTTACAGAGCTGCAGTCGCTGGTGGCAACGGTGATTGGCGGGCAAAACATCGGCGAGACGATAGAAGGAAGGGAGCGTTACCCTGTTAATGTGCGTTACCCGCGCGAGCTGCGCGACAACGTGCAAAAGCTGCGTGATATGCCGGTTGTGACAGCGAACGGCAGCCAGATTGCGCTTTCTGAACTGGCCGATATTACGATTACCGACGGCCCGCCAATGCTGAAAAGTGAGAACGCGCGTTTATCCAACTGGATTTACGTTGATTTGCGCGGACGCGATCTGAAATCGGCAGTAGAAGAGATGCAGAAAGTTGTCTCTGAGCAGGTGAAGTTACCGCAAGGTGTGTCGTTATCCTGGTCGGGACAATTTGAATATCTTGAACGCGCGACGGAGAAATTAAAAATCGTTTTACCCTTTACGTTGCTGATCATTTTCGTGCTGCTTTATGTGACATTTTCTCGAGTTAGCGACGCATTATTAATTATGGGGACATTACCGTTTTCATTAATAGGCGGGGTCTGGCTGCTCTATTTACTGGGGTATAATTTATCCGTTGCCGGCGCCGTTGGGTTTATTGCATTAGCCGGAGTGGCGGCTGAATTTGGCGTTATTATGGTGCTTTATTTAAATCATGCTCTCGCTAAGCATAAGGCGTCCAGTCCTGAAGGAGGGAACGCCATGCTGATGCGGGCGATTCACGAAGGTGCGGTGCTGCGTGTGCGGCCAAAAGTCATGACGGTGGCGACTATCATGGCTGGTCTGCTGCCGATTATGTGGGGGGATGGCACCGGATCGGAAGTTATGCGACGGATTGCAGTGCCGATGATTGGCGGTATGATAACCGCGCCTTTGCTCTCTATGCTGGTGATTCCGGCGCTATATGTCTTACTGAAAAAAGAAAAGTAAGATATTTCTCAACCCTCTGTCATAAATGAAATGTTGCAGGGGGTTGACTTTAATGCGCGGTATTTGTTAAGCAAAAAATATGGCGTTGAAATATATTTACAATACAGCGGTGATTTTAAGAATAACCTACCGTCCCATTTAGATTCTATTAAATTAAACTTTGTTAGGCTTTGTATTGAATCTTAATGTGGTATGTCATTGTGAATTTGAACAATAATTTATTGGTTTTAATTTTATTAATTACGTCTCTGGCGGCGCCCGCAAGTTTTGCGGCAGAACAGGGATTTTTCAGCAAAACCTGGGATACTTTTTCTTCCAATGTTTCAGAGACCTGGAGCAATCCTGAGCATTATGATCTCTATGTGCCGGCGGTGACCTGGCATGCGCGCTTTGCCTACGATAAAGAGAAAACCGATCGGTATAACGAACGCCCGTGGGGCGGCGGCTTTGGTCAATCCCGCTGGGATGATAAGGGAAACTGGCACGGCATCTATCTGATGGCCTTCAAGGATTCCTACAATAAGTGGGAACCTATCGGCGGTTACGGCTGGGAAAAAACCTGGCGTCCGTTAACGAATGAGAATTTTCATCTGGGGTTAGGGTACACCGTGGGCGCTACAGCGCGTGATAACTGGAAGTATATTCCCATCCCGGTTTTGCTGCCTTTGGCCTCAGTAGGTTATGGCCCGGCAACCTTCCAGATGACCTGGATCCCCGGGACTTATAACAACGGTAATGTCTACTTTGCCTGGCTGCGTTTTCAGTTCTGAAGCCGGTTTTGATGCGCTCAAAATCGCCTGTTTTTCATATCCTTTTAAAAACAAAGGGTAATCTGCAATTGATAAAAAAATTAGCGACTTTTGTCACTTTTTCTCATTTGGGTACTGGACAAAACGCACCACAATTGTTGTACTGATGCGCGACACAGCATTTGTGTCTATTTTTCATGTAAAGGTAATTTTGATGTCTAAGATTAAAGGTAACGTTAAGTGGTTTAATGAGTCCAAAGGCTTTGGTTTCATTACTCCGGAAGATGGCAGCAAAGACGTGTTCGTACACTTCTCTGCAATCCAGAGCAATGGTTTCAAAACCCTGGCTGAAGGCCAGCGCGTTGAGTTTGAAATCACTAACGGTGCCAAAGGCCCTTCTGCTGCAAACGTAATGGCTATCTAAGTCGCTACAGGCAGAATTTAAAAACCCGCCAAGGCGGGTTTTTTTTCGTCTGTCGGCCGGGCCATTAATTGTATTTTCAAAAAACTCGTCACTTACATATTTCAGTGATTTGCCGCAACGGAAACCAGCCAGAATGCAAGCGCGGTCATCATAAATGAGCCAAGCAGGTTGAGCAGTACGTTCAGGCCAGCCCATGCAAGGCGGCCATCCTGCAGCAAAAAGACAACTTCTGCCGAAAACGTGGAAAACGTGGTTAAACCGCCGCAAAAACCGGTGGTGATAAGCAGCTTCCAGAAAGGATCAATATGGGTAAGACGGCTAAAGAGGGCCAGTCCCATACCGATAATAAAGGCGCCCAGAAGGTTTGCCGTCAGCGTACCAACAGGTATCGCGCCGTGAACGGGATTGAGCTTCAGGCTTAAAAACCAGCGTACCACGCTGCCCGTTCCACCCCCGATAAATACCGCTAACAGAATCTGCAACACAACGCTTTCCCGTACTTAAGATCTCAGAAGCTAGGAGTGTAGCGCTCGCACAATTTGTTTTACACCCGATATACTGAAATTAATCATCATGGGCCGGGGAAATGGGAATGAAAGTCGCGGTGGGGCAGTTTGCGGTAGGTAATGTCTGGCAGGATAATGCACGCACATGCGTAGGGCTAATGGCGCAGGCGGCTTCAAACGGCGCTAAGCTTTTGGTATTGCCGGAGGCCGTTTTGGCCCGGGATGACAAAGATCCTGATATGTCGGTAAATTCTGCTCAGGAAGCCAACGGTGAATATCTGCATGTGCTTCTTGAGGAAAGCCGCAAAAATGCGCTGACCACGGTGTTGACTTTGCATATCCGCACGACCGCAGGAAGAGCGGCTAATACGCTTCTGGTGCTGCGTGCCGGCGCGGTTATTAGTCGCTACCAGAAAATCCATCTTTACGATGCTTTCAGTATGCAGGAGTCGCGGTTAGTGGATGCAGGAAATCAGCTTGCGCCAGTGATTGACGTGGCGGGGATGAAAGTGGGTTTACTCACCTGTTACGATCTGCGTTTCCCGGAAATGGCGCTGAGCCTGGCTTTAGCCGGAGCCGAAGTGCTTGTTTTACCCGCGGCCTGGCTGCGTGGCCCACATAAAGAGCTGCACTGGTCGACATTATTGGCTGCGCGTGCGCTCGATACCACCTGTTATGTGGTAGCATCCGGCGAATGTGGCAACAGAAACATTGGGCAAAGTAAGGTTATCGATCCGCTTGGCGTGACTATCGCAGGCGCGGCGCAAGCGCCCGCTTTGATTTATGCGGAGCTTGAGAGTGAACGTGTTTCAGCCGTGCGGGCTATGTTGCCGGTACTTAAGAATCGCCGCTTCGCAGCGCCCCGGCTGTTCTGATGTTTTTTTAAACAGGGCTTGATTCACCTTGTTACAGATTGCTATTGTGTCGCACGGGCAAATATCCGTTAATTAGCTCAGATTATTTTTCGCCGTCTACACGGCACGCATGACTTAAGAAGGTAGGTATGGGAGAGATTAGCATCACCAAGCTGCTGGTAATCGGCGCACTGATTGTATTGTTATTTGGTACCAGGAAGTTGCGCTCGTTAGGCGGCGATCTCGGCGCGGCTATTAAAGGCTTTAAAAAAGCCATGAACGATGACGAAAGCAGCGCTAAGCCAGCCTCCGGCACCGAAGCCCCGGCGGAACGTATTTCACATAAAGACTGATTTCGCAGTGCTTAACACCGCCATAGCGATAAAAAAACCGGCTCACAGAGGCCGGTTTTTTATTATGCTGCAGAATATATGTAACTTTTTGTAACGCTGTTATTTCACTTCCATGCCTTTGGCCTGCAGGTCCGCATGATAAGAAGAGCGGACAAACGGGCCGCAGGCTGCATGGGTAAAGCCCATAGCCAGCGCTTCGGCTTTCATCTCTTCGAATTCATGCGGGCTCACGTAGCGCTGCACCGGCAGGTGGTGGCGGCTTGGCTGCAGGTATTGCCCCAGCGTCAGCATGGTTACGCCATGGCGGCGCAAATCACGCATTACTTCGATAATTTCCTGGTTAGTTTCACCCAGGCCAACCATCAAACCCGATTTTGTCGGGATGTCCGGATGCGCTTCTTTGAAGCGTTCCAGCAGTTTCAGCGACCAGTTATAGTCAGCCCCTGGACGGACTTTGCGATAAATACGCGGCACGTTTTCCAGGTTATGGTTGAACACGTCTGGCGGCGTTGCGGTAAGGATCTCTAAAGCGCGATCCATGCGGCCGCGGAAGTCCGGCACCAGCGTCTCGATTTTAATGGTCGGGTTTTTCTCGCGGATAGCGGAAATACAGTCGGCGAAGTGCTGCGCACCGCCATCACGTAAGTCATCACGATCCACGGATGTAATAACAACGTAGCGCAATGCCATATCGGCAATGGTTTGCGCCAGTTTGACGGGCTCGTTGGTATCCGGCGCGACAGGACGACCATGGGCAACATCACAGAATGGGCAACGGCGAGTACAGATTGCGCCAAGGATCATAAAGGTTGCGGTGCCGTGGTTAAAGCACTCGGCCAGGTTCGGGCAGGAGGCTTCTTCGCACACGGAGTGCAGACCGTTTTTACGCATCGCCGCTTTAATACCCTGAATACGGGTAGAGTCAGATGGAAGTTTGATCTTCATCCATTCTGGCTTTCTTAACAGCTCCTGGCGCTCTGTCACCACGTTTTTAACCGGGATCAGAGCCATTTTATCGGCGTCGCGGTACTTGACGCCGCGTTCCATTACAATGGGTTTACTCATATGGTGCGTGTTCCAGTTGCGGATAACGAAGTCAGTCTGTTTGAATTCAAGTTAGTGTTTTATTTATCAACTATTTTTGAATTGCGTCCCGGAGTATAGCATCACTGATGGGGATAAATCAGCCAGGACGCGCAGTAAATGGGGAAAGAATTGTAAATGAGCTGTTGTTTTGTGTGCTTTAAAGGTTAACGCATGGCTAAAACACTTCCTGGCGGTGGATGAGTAGGACAGGAAGTCAGATACTGACAAAACGAGCGCGGCCTGCGGAGAATTAATCAGTCTTGTATATATTCAAACTGAGGGTTATTCAGAAGCTCAATTAATTTAGCCACCAGGCGCGGCTGAATATCCGCTACCGTCATTCCCGGCTTGAGGTCCTTTACCTGGGTCATCTCAAGGCCTGCGTAGCCACAAGGGTTGATACGCAAAAACGGCGAGAGATCCATGTCGATGTTTAGCGCCAGACCGTGGAACGAGCAGCCTTTACGGATCCTGAGACCCAGCGAACAAATTTTACGGCCCGCAACGTAAACTCCCGGCGCATCGGCACGCGGGTAGGCTTCAATGCCAATATCCGCAAGAGTATTAACGACGGTTTGCTCAAGTATGGTGACTAACTCACGCACCCCAAGCTTCCTGCGCCGCAAGTCCAACAAGACATACATTACCTGCTGACCCGGGCCGTGATAGGTCACCTGACCTCCACGGTCGCTCTGGATAACGGGAATATCGCCCGCGACCAATACGTGCTCCGCTTTTCCGGCCTGGCCCTGGGTAAATACACGCAGGTGTTCTACCAGCCAGATTTCATCAGGGGTTGTTTCATCGCGCGTGTCGGTAAAGTCGTGCATCGCCTGTGATACAGGCTCATAAGCCTTAAGGCCGAGCTGGCGAATCAGAATGGTTTCTTGAGACAAAATACTGTCCCCGGCAGGTAATGAAAGGTGGGCGGATTATATCACAGCAATGAAAACACCCGGCCGGGGCCGGGTGAGAAATTACAGCACCATACGAACGATTTCGATATTGCCCAGCTCTTCGTACAGGGTTTCTACCTGTTCGATATGGGTAGCGGTGATAGTGATGGAAACTGAATGATAGTTGCCTTTGCTGCTTGGTTTGACCTGCGGCGTGTAGTCGCCAGGCGCGTGGCGCTGCACCACCTCAACGACCAGATCAACCAGCTCCGGCTTCGCCAGTCCCATTACTTTGTAAGTAAATGGCGTAGGGAATTCGAGCAGTTCTTTAAGATTGGTTTTCATGGTAGCTCCAGCGTTACGGCAATAAAATAATAACTCCCGCCGGTGAGGGCGGGAGTTGCATTGATGCATATGCAATGATGAACAGTATATGGGGTCGTAATTCACACTTTCAAGCGTTCAATTATTAACCGAACCAGTGGTGGAACATCAGTTTGATGTAGTCGATGATTCGACTAAAGAAATTCCCTTCCGGCATTTCCTGCAGCACTACCAGCGGGCGCTGCTCAATGGTTTTACCATCAAGCTGGAAATTAATGGTGCCGACAACCTGGTTTTTCTGCAGCGGGGCGTGCAGTTCAGGCGTGTTCAGCACATAGCTGGCTTTCAGGTCTTTCATACGGCCGCGTGGGATGGTGAGATAAACGTCTTTATCCACGCCGAGAGAGGCGCGGTCGTTATCGCCAAACCAGGCTGGCTCAGAAGAAAACTCTTTCCCGGCTTTCAGCGGAGAAACGGTTTCAAAGAAGCGGAAGCCCCAGGTCAGCAGCTTTTTACTTTCAGTTTCGCGGCCTTTATAGGTGTGCCCACCCATAACTGCGGAAATCAAACGCATCTGCCCTTCGGTTGCCGAGGCGACCAGGTTGTAACCTGCGGAATTAGTATGACCGGTTTTGATGCCGTCAACGTTCAGGCTTTTATCCCACAGCAGACCGTTACGGTTCATCTGACGGATATTATTGAAAGTAAATTCTTTTTCTTTATAGATGCTGTATTCGTTCGGCACGTCGCGGATCAGCGCCTGGCCAATTAACGCCATATCGCGTGCGGAACTGAACTGTCCGTCAGCGTCCAGGCCATGAACGGTCTGGAAATGGGTGTTCTTCAGGCCGAGGGCGGAAACATAGCTGTTCATCAGGCCAACGAAGGCGTCCTGGCTACCGGCGACAAAATCGGCCATCGCCACGCAGGCATCGTTACCGGACTGCAGGTTAATCCCGCGAATCAGTTGAGATACCGGCACCTGCATGCCAGGTTTGAGGAACATCAGCGATGAGCCCTTAAAGACCGGATTGCCGGTCGCCCAGGCATCGTTACCCACGGTAACCACCGCGTTTTCATCGAACTTACCTGCTTTCATCGCCTGACCAATCACATAGCTGGTCATCATTTTTGTGAGACTGGCCGGATCGCGGCGGGCGTCAGCGTTGGATTCAGCCAGCACTTTCCCTGAGTTGTAATCAATCAGGATGTACGCTTCCGCATCAATCTGCGGGACGCCCGGGATCATTGTTTTAATATTCAGGTCGTCAGCTTGAGCACAAGCCAAAGCACTAAGGGTAAGGGCCGTAGAGAGCGCGAGGCGCTTAACAAAACGTACAGGAAGGGCTGTATTCATGATAAGAACAACGACATCCGTGATGGAATTAAAAAAGTGCCTTACTATAACAAAAGCGATTTTTACTGGCATCCGTCTTTGCGCATGATTTGTTAATGGGCTTTACACAAATTTACGCGCTGCGGATACCAGCAAGTTTCACTTACATAGCAGGTGCGTTTGTAATAAATGACTGCTGCTGGGCTTCGCTCATCAGACGTTGTTGCAACGCTGCGGCTTCGCTGCGGCTGCCAAAGGGTCCAAGCTGCACGCGGTAAACAGCGCCGTTGCTTGAAACGGCGCCCGGTACATTGAACTGCTGGCTGAGTTTCTGCTGCCACTGCGTCGCGCGTGTCTGGTCGCTCACCGCGCCTACCTGGACTACATAGCGTCCTGAAGCCGCGGCTGGCGCTTCGGTCTGCACGTTGCCCTGTACAGAACCTGGCGCGGTAACCGGAGCCGTTGCTGTGGCCGGAACCGCGGTCTGCTGAACAGGAGCTTCTGCCGCAGGCGCTGGAGCGGGTTCATCGGTTTCAATAACGCCTGGCGCAAGCGGTGTTGCGGCGCCAAGGAAACCGCTGCTGTTTACCGGCGCACCGGTTGTATCGTCGCTTTGCAGCGAAGCATTGCTGATGGCTCGAACATCATTTTGCGGCACATCCGCAGGAGCGGATGAAGCGCTTCCCATCCCGGTGTTTAAATCTGGACGAGCGGGCAGGGCATAGGTTTGTTTAGCAATGGTGGTGCAGGCGGTGCCAAGACCTGACATTGTTCCGTCCTGGGCGACCAGAATCGGGTCGATTCGTACTTTAGTGTTGTTCGACGTGTTGAGCCTTTCCGCAGAGGCACGGGAAAGCGAAATCACACGATCGTTGCCGTACGGGCCACGGTCGTTAATACGCACCACAATCATACGGCCGTTTGCGAGGTTAGTTATGCGCGCGTAACTTGGGATCGGCAGCGTCGGATGCGCAGCCGTCAGCGCCATGGCATCAAAGGGTTCACCTGAGGCAGTCAGGTTGCTTCCAGGTTCAGCATCATAAATAGCCGCCAGGCCCGCCTGGCTAAAGTTGGCCGGATTCTGAACGATTTTGTAGCTTTTGCCGTTATTTTCGTAATCCTGATTCACCGAAGGATTCAACGGTTCGTAGCGCGGTTCAGCGCCGCTAATTTCTACCACCGGACCATTGCAGACTGCCGGTTGCGGCTGCTGATTTACCTGCGGTTGTTCGTCGTCACCGGACGAACAGCCAGCCAGAATGGCGGCTGCTACAAAAATCCCTGGCCAATGCTTAACCATTGCGCACCTCGTTACACGCTTTTCGACAACATCTTCCTGTGGGTATGGATCGACATTACGATACCAAACCCGGCCATCAGTACTATCAGGGCCGAGCCCCCGTAACTCACCAGCGGCAACGGCACGCCGACCACCGGTAAGATACCACTAACCATGCCAATATTAACAAATACATATACGAATAATATCAGCATAAACCCGCCTGCTATAACGCGGCCGAAGGTGGTTTGCGCCCGCGCGGCAATAATTAATCCGCGCATAATAAGCAGCAGGTAAAGCGCAAGCAGGACGAGTACCCCGACCAGACCTAACTCTTCAGCCAGAACGGCAAAAATAAAGTCGGTATGACGTTCCGGAAGAAACTCAAGCTGCGATTGCGTACCGTGCAGCCATCCTTTGCCCCGCAGGCCGCCGGAGCCAATTGCGATCTTGGACTGAATAATATGATAGCCCGCTCCGAGCGGATCTGTTTCCGGATCAAGCAGCATCATTACGCGCGCACGCTGATAATCATGCATCAGGAAGAACCAGAGAATCGGGATAAACGCCGCGAGCAGAAGCACGGCAACGCCAATCAGACGCCAGCTCATGCCGGAAAGGAACAGGACGAATAGGCCCGAAGCCGCAACCAGAATCGAGGTCCCGAGGTCCGGCTGCGCCGCAACCAGCAGCGTCGGCATAAAGATCAGTATCAGTGCGATACCGGTATTTTTCAGCGTCGGCGGGCAGACGTCACGATTAATAAAGCGGGCGACCATCAACGGGACGGCTATTTTGGCAATCTCTGACGGTTGGAAGCGCACGATGCCCAAATCCAGCCAGCGCTGCGCGCCTTTAGAAATTGCGCCAAAGGCATCAACCGCGACAAGCAAAATAATACAGACGATATACAGATACGGTGCCCAGCCTTCATAGACGCGGGGCGGGATCTGCGCCATGACAATCATCGCCATCAGTCCCATCAGGATCTGGCCGATTTTACGCTCCATCATCCCCGTATCCTGGCCGCTGGCGCTCCAGACAACCAGCGCGCTGAAAATCAGCAGCGCCAGAATGGTGACCAGGAAAATCGGGTCGATATGGATTTTGTCCCAGATCGACTTTTTATTCGGATTATCAGTCATGATTATTGATCCTCAGAGCCGGGAGCGGCAGGCGCCTCAACCGGCAAATCCGTGTTGTTATCCCCTAACATCAGGTGGTCGAGGATTTGACGCATAATCGTACCAACCGCAGGACCGACGCCGCCGTTCTCCAGAATGATGGTTACGGCATATTGCGGATGCTCGTATGGCGCGAAAGCGGTCATTAATTTGTGATCGCGCAAACGTTCGGCAATCTTATGCGCGTTATAGGTTTCGTTGGCTTTAAGGCCAAACACCTGCGCGGTACCGGATTTCGCAGCGGCTTTGTACGGGGCATTAGCAAAATATTTGTGCGCCGTACCGTTTGGACGGTTGGCGACCCCGTACATGCCGTCTTTGGCTATTTCCCAGTATCCTGAGTGTATATCGCCGACGGGCGGCTGAACCGGCTGCGTCCAGGGAACCTGCTTGCCGTTTTCGGCGGTGCTCATCAGCAGATGAGGGACGCGTACGATGCCATCGTTAATCAGGATCATCATCGCCTTGCTCATTTGAATCGGCGTGGCTGTCCAGTAACCCTGCCCGATGCCGACAGGAATGGTATCGCCCTGGTACCATGGTTTTTTAAACCGCTTCTGCTTCCACTCTCGCGTAGGCATATTGCCCGAGCGCTCTTCGGAAAGGTCGATACCCGTGAAGTGCCCGTAACCAAACTTACCCATCCACTCGGAGATGCGGTCGATGCCCATGTCGTATGCGACCTGATAGAAGAAGGTATCCGCGGATTCTTCGAGTGATTTGGTGACGTTCAGACGGCCGTGGCCCCACTTTTTCCAGTCGCGATAGCGCTTCTCGGAGCCCGGAAGCTGCCACCAGCCTGGGTCAAACAGCGAGGTATTGCGGTTGATAACGCCCGCGCTCAGCGCGGACACGGCCATATAAGGTTTAACCGTCGAAGCTGGCGGATAAACGCCTTGCGTCGCACGGTTAATCAGCGGCGTGTTCGGGTCGTTAAGCAGCCCCGAGTAATCTTTTGTAGAAATACCGTCTACGAACAGGTTCGGGTTATAGCTCGGCATGGAAACCAGCGCCATAATGCCGCCGGTGCGCGGGTCTGTTACCACCACCGCAGCACGGCTGCCTGCCAGCAAGGTTTCAATATAATTCTGTAATTTCAGGTCGATAGTCAGGTAAATATCGTGCCCGGCCTGAGGCGGCACCTCTTTGAGCTGACGAATAACGCGGCCTCGGTTGTTCACTTCAACCTCTTCATAGCCGGTTTGCCCATGAAGCACTTCTTCGTAATAGCGCTCGATACCCAGCTTGCCGATATCATGCGTAGCGGCATAGTTGGCGAGTTTGCCGTCTTTGTCGAGGCGCTCAACGTCTTTGTCGTTGATTTTTGATACGTAGCCAATGACGTGAGTCAGCGCTGAACCATACGGATAGTAGCGGCGTTTATAGCCTTTCACTTCCACGCCCGGAAAGCGATATTGGTTCACGGCAAAACGGGCGACCTGCACTTCGGTCAGGTTCGTTTTTACCGGAATGGAGGTGAAGCGGTGCGAACGGGCGCGTTCTTTTTTGAAATTAGCGATATCATCATCTGTGAGATCGACGACCGTGCGCAGCGCTTCAAGCGTGGCCTGCACGTTATCAACCTTCTCTGGCATCATTTCGACCTGGTAGATGGTGCGGTTCAGCGCCAGCGGCGTGCCGTTACGGTCATAGATAATTCCGCGGCTTGGCGGAATCGGCACCAGTTTGATGCGGTTTTCATTTGAGCGGGTCTGGTAGTCGGTAAAACGGACGATTTGCAGATTATAGAGGTTGGCGACAAGTACGCCAGTCAACAGCAAAATACCGACAAAAGCGACCAGCGCCCGGCGCACAAAGAGCGCAGACTCAGCCGAATAGTCGCGAAAAGAGTTCTGTAATTTCATCCGTAGGTTTGTTTTACCAGGGTCGATGTTTACTCACGGTGATAAGGATGATTGGTCGTTATGCTCCACGCACGATAAAGGCTTTCCGCCACCAAAACCCGCACTAGCGGGTGGGGAAGGGTCAGCGTGGAAAGCGACCAACTCTGTTCCGCGGCAGCTTTACAAGCCGGAGCCAGTCCTTCCGGGCCGCCAATTAACAAGCTGACATCACGGCCATCCTGCTTCCAGCGCTCAAGCTGGGTGGCAAGATGCGGGGTATCCCATGGCTGGCCCGGGATATCCAGAGTAACGATGCGGTTGCCTTTGCCGGCTGCCGCCAACATCATTTCGCCTTCTTTTTCGAGGATGCGTTTGATATCAGCGTTTTTGCTGCGTTTTCCTGCCGGGATCTCTACGAGTTCAAACGGCATGTCTTTAGGAAAACGACGCAGGTACTCGGTAAAACCGGTTTGTACCCAGTCAGGCATTTTAGTTCCGACCGCCACCAGTTGCAGCTTCACTCATTAACTCCAGAGTTTTTCCAGTTCGTACAACTGACGGCTTTCTTCTTGCATTACGTGGACGATAACTTCGCCCAGGTCAACCACTACCCAGTCGGTTGCATTGATGCCTTTTACGCCCAACGCGTCCAGACCCTCTTTACGAACGGACTCGACGACATGTTCAGCGATGGACATAACGTGGCGATTGGATGTGCCGGTGCAGATGACCATGCAATCGGTGATGCTTGATTTACCCTGAACATCAATTGCGATGATGTCCTGGCCTTTGAGGTCGTCGATTTTATCGACGATGAAATCCTGGAGTGCTTTACCCTGCAAGTGTTCCCCCTGGGAGAATAAAAGTGTTCGATGTGGCCCGTAACAAAAGCCATTATACCTGAGAGGCTGGCTGAGCTTGCCGAAAATTGGCGGCGAGGCGCTAAAAGTGGGCTATCATCCCACCGGACGGCCTGGTTTGCATCGCCATTTTTGTAAAACTATTTTCGAAAAGTCATGCTTACGGGCAGGAAATTATGGCAGCGGAGCATAACAGCCTGAGGTGCAGTGTCAATGGCTGACAACTTTAACTCTCAAGGGGTTTTGTCAGCGCCGGATATTCCGCGCGGCTATTGAGCGTTTTTAGCGTGACAAAGCCGCTGTGAATCTCCAACGCGCTCCATGTTCCTTGCTCAATAACGAAGTGCCAAAGCGAGGCGGGCGGCATATTTAGCAAAGTAGCGATGAGTAAGCTCAGCACGCCCTGATGGCTCACTATCAGAATGTTCCCGTCTTTATCCTGCGAAGTTTTTATTGCATCGCTGAATTCGCTGACTCTTTGAACAAACCGTTGAAAACCTTCGCCGTTGGTAGGGATGACATTTTGCCAGTCGCTGCACCAGGCCGCGTAGTTTTCCGCATCGTCACGCTGCAAATCATTATGATGGCGCATTTCCCAGTCGCCAAAATTCATCTCGTTCAAACGCGGCTCAGCGATCGCAGGGATATCGCGCTGTTGAAGAATCAGCCTGGTCGTATGTTGCGCCCGAC
Organism: Dryocola boscaweniae; assembly: GCF_025215095.1. GTDB lineage: Bacteria > Pseudomonadota > Gammaproteobacteria > Enterobacterales > Enterobacteriaceae > Dryocola > Dryocola boscaweniae. The sequence goes on from NZ_JALHAP010000068.1 coordinate 46,313, forward strand.
CAAGTTCGCTACAAAGCACTTTATCGAAAGCGACGCCTCGCAGCATTTGCCCAACGGCCAGCGCCTGGTTTACGCCCAGCTCCGTGAGTGCCGTTTCCGAAATACCGCTATACACGCCATCGAGGTTTGCTCTGGTTTGTCCGTGGCGCACTAACCATAATTTCATCTCTTCTCCACACGCTGGCTAATTACATATTTATACGCTGCGCAAGGCGCTTAACGATAGAGATTATGACGATGAATAAATTGCAGAACAGGGGCAGGAACGAATTCGTCGCACGGCAGGTTTTGCTCCAGCCGTTGGCGAATGGCGGTAGCGGAAATGTCATACAGCGGCGTTTGCGCCAGATAAATCTTCCCGGCGGGTGCGGCGTGCAACTCTTCTACTGAAGTTGTGCTGTGGTTGTCTAACCAGCGCTGTTGCCCGGCGGTATCCATCGAAACCGTATAACCTGGACGCTGGCAAACCAGCAAATGGCACAGGTCGAGCAGGCATTCCCAGCGATGCCAGCGCTGCAGGCTCAGCAGTGAATCCTGGCCAATAATAAAAGCCAGTGGCTGCTGCGAGCCTTGTTCACGGCGCACCTGCTCCAGCGTTTCAACGGTATACGACGGTGTGGAACGCTCCAGCTCGCGTGTGTCCAGCCTGAAAAGCGGGTTATCGGCGATCGCGAGTTCCACCATAGCCTTGCGCTGCTGGCTGTTAGCCTCAGGCTGGGGGCGATGCGGCGGAACGTTGTTTGGCATGATGGTAATCTGATGGAGCGCCACCTTTTTTGCCAGCGCTTCTACTGGCTTCAGGTGCCCGTAATGAATAGGGTCAAATGTTCCGCCATAGATTGCACAGAGCGGAAGGGGTGAGCTAACCATCAATAAAGATTTCCGGCAGGGCCTTGTGACAGAGCAGTAAAGAAAGGCCTTCCAGCTCAGCCCAGACTGACTGCCCATAATCCTGCTTTAGCGTCAGTTCAATCTGGCTCAGCAGGCGTACGGCCTGATAAAGCTGCTCTGCAGACAGGCGGTTCAGGGCTTCGGTAATTAACGCCCGACGATTTTGCCAGACTCGTTGCTGGTCGAATAGCGTGCGCAAAGGCGTGCGCGCGGACTGGCGTTTGAGGTTCACTAGCTGTATCAATTCTCGCTGAATGGTACGCAGCAGAATAACCGGCTCGCTTGCTTCAAGCCTAAGCTGCTGCAAAATATGCAGGGCTCGCTTATTTTTTCCGGCAAGAATGGCATCAACCCAGTGAAACGGCGTGAAATGTGCCGCATCGCTTACCGCTTGCTCAACGCGTGGCAGCGTTAATTTCCCGTCCGGCCAGATAAGCGACAGCCGCTCCAGCGCCTGGGAGAGGGCAAGCAGATTGCCTTCGTAGCAGTAACAAAGTAGCTGGTTTGCCGCATCGTCCAGTGCGAGATTCATCTGTTTTGCCCGCAGCGAGACCCAGCGCGGAAGCTGCGCTTGTTCTGGTGTCTGGCAGGTCACCATCACGCTGCATTCCGCAAGCCGGGCATACCAGGCGGCATTTTCTTGCGCTTTGGTGAGTTTATTTCCGCGAACCAGCAGCAGTATATCGTCGTGCAGCAAGCCGGTAAGCGTTTCCAGGTTGCTGTTAATAGCCGCGTTCGGGCCGTTATCAGGAAGCTGAAGAAGAAGGGTCTGGCGGCTGGCGAAAAGGCTCAGCGCCTGACAAATTGAGAACAGGTCCTGCCAGTCTGTACTGGCATCAATCTGTACCGTGTGATGTTCTTCAAAGCCGTGAGCTGCGGCGGTCTGGCGCACCGCATCCTGACTTTCCTGCAACAATAAAGGATCGTTGCCAAGCAGCAAATACGCCGCGCGCAGCCCTTCATTAAGCTGCGCGCGGAGTTGTTCAGGATACAGCCGAATCATTGGCTACCGGAAGTTGTCGGAAGCGTAGTGGAAACGCGTCCTGAGGTCGTTTCGGTGCTGGCCGGAGCGCTGCCGGTTGCGTTTTCCTGAGCTTCTTTTGTTTCCGCAACGTCTGCTGCGTGAACAGAAAGCAGCTTACGAATCAGTTGTTGCGCCGCGCTTGCGTACATCTCTTTGACAAGCAGATCCTGCTCGGCATCTTTCGCCAGCGCAGTCAGCGGGTTATCAAAGAATGATTTATACACTTTTGCGCTGATCGGATAGATGTCATGGCCTGGAATTAAAACCTGAGCCCTGACTGTCATCACCATCTGGTATTCCGCCGTACGACCATCCTGGAAGATAGACGCGGTGTCTTTACCTACGGAACTCCCCAGCACGCGAAGCGAAGGAATATCTTTGCGAACGCCGGTTTTCGTATCCTCAACGATGGTTACGCCGTTCAGTCGTAGCTGAGAGCGGATTTCACGCGTTAACGGCCCGTTAGGGTCGCTGGAGTTAAGAATCAACGTTTTTAGCTGATCGGGTACCTGCGTGCTGCCACGCAGGTGAAATCCACATCCGGCGGTGACCAGCACCGCCAAAGTAACTAACAAGGTGACAAAGGGATGTCGCACGGTTCCTCCTGCGCTTAGCCCACAACCAGGTTCAGCAGTTTACCCGGTACGTAAATCACTTTACGCACGGTTACGCCTTCGAGATATTTCGCTACCAGGTGCTCCTGGCCCGCACGCTCACGGACCTGTGCCTCTGTAGCATCAGCCGGAACGGTGATTTTGCCACGCACTTTGCCGTTAACTTGCACGACAACCAGCAAAGAGTCTTCCACCATCGCTTTTTCGTCAGCCTGCGGCCACGGCGCGTTATCGATATCGCCTTCACCGCCCAGCGACTGCCACATATTGAAGCAGATGTGCGGCGTGAACGGATAAAGCATGCGTACAATGGCCAGCAGCGCCTCGTTCATTAACGCACGATCCTGCGTGTCTTCCTGTGGCGCTTTCGCCAGTTTGTTCATCAGTTCCATAATCGCGGCGATCGCGGTATTGAAGGTCTGACGACGACCAATATCATCGGTCACTTTTGCGATAGTTTTGTGAACATCGCGACGCAGGGCTTTTTGATCTTCGCTTAATGCTGCGACATCCAGCGCAGGAGCGGCACCGCGACTGGTGTGCTCGTAAGCCAGTCTCCAGACGCGTTTCAGGAAGCGGTTAGCCCCCTCAACGCCGGATTCCTGCCACTCAAGCGTCATGTCTGCCGGCGACGCGAACATCATAAACAGACGAACGGTATCTGCGCCGTAGCGCTCAACCATCACCTGCGGGTCGATGCCGTTGTTTTTCGACTTCGACATTTTGCTCATGCCAGCATAGACCAGTTCGTGGCCCTGCGCGTCAGAGGCTTTGATAATGCGGCCTTTCTCGTCACGCTCAACGATAGCATCCGTCGGGGAGACCCAGTTACGTTCACCGTTCACGCCGGTGTAGTAAAAGGCATCTGCCAGCACCATGCCCTGACACAGCAACTGTTTAGCCGGTTCGTTAGACGTCACCATGCCCGCGTCACGCATCAGTTTGTGGAAGAAGCGGAAGTAGAGCAGGTGCATGATGGCGTGTTCAATGCCGCCAATATAGATATCCACCGGCAGCCAGTAGTTAGCCGCTTTAGAATCGAGCATCCCTTTGTCGTACTGCGGGCAGGTATAACGCGCGTAGTACCAGGAGGACTCCATAAAGGTGTCGAAGGTGTCGGTTTCACGCAGCGCAGGTTTGCCGTCAACGGTAGTTTTCGCCCACTCAGGATCGGCTTTGATTGGGCTGGTGATACCGTCCATCACCACGTCTTCCGGCAGGATAACCGGCAGTTGATCTTCCGGCGTCGGCATCACGGTGCCGTCTTCCAGCGTGACCATTGGAATTGGCGCGCCCCAGTAACGCTGACGGGAAACACCCCAGTCGCGCAGTCGATAATTTACTTTACGCTCGCCCACGCCTTTAGCTGTCAGTTTATCTGCAATCGCATTAAACGCGTTCTGGAAGTCCAGACCGTCAAATTCGCCTGAGTTGAACAGCGTGCCTTTCTCGGTCATTGCTTGCGCGGACAGATCGGGCTCGCTGCCGTCCGCGTTCAGAATAACTGGTTTGATTTGCAGACTATATTTGGTCGCAAATTCCCAGTCGCGCTGGTCGTGACCCGGAACCGCCATCACCGCGCCAGTGCCGTATTCCATCAGAACGAAGTTAGCCACCCAGACAGGTACAGCTTCGCCGGTCAGCGGATGAATAGCGTTGATGCCCGTCGCGACGCCTTTTTTCTCCATGGTTGCCATTTCAGCTTCAGCAACTTTGGTGTTACGGCACTCTTCGATGAATTCAGCCAGAGCTGGATTGTTAGCCGCAGCCTGCTGAGCCAGCGGATGACCCGCCGCAACCGCCAGATAGGTTACACCCATAAAGGTGTCCGGGCGGGTGGTATAAACCGTCAGTTTTTCCGCGCTGTTTTCCACGTCGAAAGTGATTTCCACACCTTCAGAGCGGCCAATCCAGTTACGCTGCATGGTTTTGACCTGATCGGGCCAGTGGTCCAGCGTATCCAGATCGTTAAGCAGTTCGTCTGCATAGGCGGTGATTTTGATAAACCACTGTGGGATCTCTTTACGCTCAACTTTGGTATCGCAGCGCCAGCAGCAACCGTCGATAACCTGTTCGTTCGCAAGAACGGTCTGGTCATTCGGGCACCAGTTAACGGCGGAGGTTTTCTTATAAACCAGCCCTTTGTTGTACAACTGGGTGAAGAACTGCTGTTCCCAACGGTAATATTCCGGGGTACAGGTTGCCAGCTCGCGACTCCAGTCATAGCCAAAGCCCAGCGTTTTGAGCTGGTTCTTCATGTAATTGATGTTGTCGTAAGTCCACGGCGCAGGCGCGGTGTTGTTTTTGACCGCGGCACCTTCTGCAGGCAGACCGAACGCATCCCAGCCGATTGGCTGCAGGACGTTTTTACCCAGCATGCGCTGGTAGCGTGCGATAACGTCGCCGATGGTGTAGTTGCGGACGTGGCCCATATGTAGTCGGCCAGAAGGATAGGGGAGCATTGACAGGCAGTAGTACTTCTCTTTGCCTTCATCTTCGGTAACTTCAAAAGTACGCTTCTCTTGCCAGTGAAGCTGTACGTTGGATTCTATCTCTTCCGGGCGGTATTGCTCTTGCATGGCAGCCAGTGGTCCTGTAATGAAAGACAGCTACAAGTTGTAGCCTGTAACGTATTAGGTTTCAGATCCGCATAGCATAGCTGATAAGACAGCGGCAAAACAGCCTTTCGACACCCCTCGTGACCATTTCTCGTTTGCAGTTTTTTAACGGGCCTGTGGGCAATCTAACAAAGCGATGCCTGATTAAGGTCTACTATTAGAGCAGGTTACATAGCCATGAATGCTGGAATCTCTTCAAGGAGGCAGACAGACGATGAACAAGGTTGCTCAATTTTACCGTGAACTGGTGGCCTCGCTTACCGAACGGTTACGCAATGGGGAGCGCGATATTGATGAACTGGTCGCCAGCGCGCGCAAACGCATGAACGAAACCGGGGATCTGACCCGTACTGAGGTTGATGAAGTCACGCGTGCGGTTCGTCGCGATTTAGAAGAGTTTGCCCGCAGCTACAACGAAAGCCAGGACGAATTCACCGACAGCGTTTTTATGCGCGTCATTAAAGAGAGCCTCTGGCAGGAGCTGGCGGATATTACGGATAAAACGCAGTTGGAGTGGCGGGAGGTCTTCCAGGATCTCAACCATCACGGCGTTTATCACAGCGGTGAAGTTGTCGGTTTAGGCAATCTGGTCTGTGAGAACTGTCATTTCCATCTGGCCGTTTATACGCCAGATGTCCTGCCGGTTTGCCCGAAATGCGGACACAATCAGTTTCACCGTCGGCCATTTGAGCCGTGAAATAAAAGAGCCTTCTGTTCAGAAGGCTCTTCATCGTTTTATGCAGGGTTAGTGCAGTATTTTCGCCAGGAAATCTTTGGCCCGCTCTGACTGCGGGTTGTTAAAGAAATCTTCTTTATTTGAATCTTCAACAATTTTTCCTTCGTCCATAAAGATCACGCGATTTGCCACTTTACGGGCAAACCCCATCTCGTGAGTCACCACCATCATCGTCATTCCTTCCTGCGCCAGCTCGACCATAACGTCCAGCACTTCGTTGATCATTTCCGGATCGAGCGCTGAAGTGGGTTCATCGAACAGCATGGCTACCGGGTCCATGCATAGCGCGCGCGCGATAGCCACGCGCTGTTGTTGGCCGCCCGAGAGCTGAGCTGGATATTTATCGGCATGGGCAGTCAGGCCGACGCGTTCAAGCAGCTTAAGGCCTTTTTTACGCGATTCTTCTTTATTGCGTTTAAGGACTTTTACCTGCGCAAGCGTCAGGTTCTCAATGATAGACAGATGTGGAAACAGCTCGAAGTGTTGAAACACCATGCCAACGTGCGAGCGCAACTCGGCAAGGTTGGTTTTTTTACTGTTCACCTGGGTGCCGTTAACCACAATCTCGCCTTTTTGCACCGGTTCCAGGCCATTAACGGTTTTAATCAGCGTGGATTTGCCCGAACCAGAAGGTCCGCAAACTACAACCACTTCGCCTTTTTTAACTTCCGTTGAGCAGTCGGTTAGCACCTGAAAGTGGCCATACCATTTAGAAACGTTTTTCAGGGAAATCATTACACTGTCCTTTTCTTCAAGTAGCTGACCAACAGCGAAGCGCTAAGGCTAATAACAAAATAGACCAGGCCGGCAAACAGGATCATTTCCACCTGGGTTCCGTCACGCTCGCCAATGGTTGAGGCGGTACGGAAGAAGTCGGCAAGGCTTAAAACATACACCAGCGAGGTATCCTGGAACAGCACGATACCCTGAGTTAACAGCAAGGGCACCATGGCGCGGAACGCCTGCGGCAGGATGATTAATTTCATCGACTGCCAGTGGGTCATACCCAGCGCCAGCGCGGCGTTAGACTGCCCGCGGGACACGCTCTGAATACCGGCGCGAATAATCTCAGAATAATAAGCGGCTTCGAACATAGAGAACGCGACCATCGCGGAGATTAAGCGGATATCGGTCTGGGGAGAAAGCCCCAGAACTTTTTGCAGGAAGCCTGGCACTACCAGATAGAACCACAGCAGCACCATAACCAGCGGCACGGAGCGGAAAACGTTAACGTAGGCGCTGGCGAACCAGGATATCGGTTTAATCGGCGACAGGCGCATGACGGCAAGCAGCGTGCCCCATACGATGCCAAAAATAACGGCGGTTACGGTGATTTTCAGGGTGATAATCAGCCCCTGAATCAGGTAAGGCATAGCCGGAAGGATTGAGGTCCAGTCAAAATCGTACATTATTTGCCTCCCATATTGCCCGGCAGGCGTACTTTACGTTCTACCACGTACATCACCAGCATAATCACGGCGTTAATCAGCACGTAGGCCAGGGTAATTGCCGTAAATGATTCATAAGCGTGCGCCGAGTAATCCAGAAGTTTACCCGCCTGAGCGGCCATATCGACCAGGCCGATGGTGGATGCGATGGCCGAGTTTTTCACCAGGTTCATCATTTCAGAGGTCATCGGCGGTACTATCACGCGATAAGCGTTTGGCAGCAGGACATAGCGGTATGCCTGCGGCAGCGTCAGACCCATTGCCAGCGCGGCATTTTTCTGCCCGCGAGGTAACGACTGGATTGCGGCACGGACCTGCTCACAGACGCGCGCGGCGGTGAACAACCCAAGACAAATCATCGACGACAGGAAGAACTGTACGTTCGGATCCAGTTCTGATTTAAACCACATGCCGAGATTTTCCGGCAGCAATTCCGGCACCACTAAGTACCAGGTAAAGAACTGAACAATCAGCGGCACATTACGGAACAGTTCAACGTAGAGCGTACCTGCACCTGAAAGCCAGCGGTTAGGAACGGTGCGAAGAATGCCAAAAAGGGAACCGACGAGAAATGCGATGATCCACGCGGTGACAGAAAGGGCGACGGTGACCTGGAAGCCATTCCAGATCCAGCCCAAATAGGTGGTGTTGCCGAACGGGGCGGGCTGTAGAAAGATTCCCCAGTTCCAGTCTATAGACATAACGTACTCCGAGAAAAAAATGAGGGTAGCAGCGCTACCCTCGAAGATTGATGTGAAGCCTGTACCCTGTTCAGGTCTTTGCCTGGGTTTATCGGGTACTTTCACGCCGGATGGGGAACGACCATCCGACGCATAGTCTGTCCGGGCTTCAGTTCGTCAATCGGGAGGGCAGGTCACCCTGGCCCCTTAGTTCTAATTAGTTTAGTGCTTTATCGTTAGGTTCTTTGAACAGCGCTTTCATGTCGTCAGACAGAGCGAAGTTCATGTTGATGTTTTTCGGTGGGATTGGGTTCATAAACCATTTATCAAACCACTTGGCCGCTTCACCTGAGGTTTGCGCTTTCGCAATGGTGTCATCCATCAGCTTTTTGAATTCCGGATCGTCTTTACGCAGCATACAACCGTAAGCTTCACGAGATTGCGGAGTGCCGACGATTTCCCAGTTGTCCTGTTTCTTCGCTTTAGCACGTTCGCCAGCCAGCAGAGCATCGTCCATCATAAAGGCAACCGCGCGGCCGCTTTCCAGCGTACGGAAGGAGTCGCCGTGATCTTTAGCGCTGATGATACGCATATCCATTTTCTTCTCTTCGTTCAGCTTATGCAGCAGAACTTCGGACGTTGTGCCGGAAGTGACGACAACCGCTTTGCCTTTCAGGTCAGCGAAGTCCTTAATCGGGCCGCCTTTTTTCACCAGCAGACGAGTACCTACAACGAAAATGGTGTCTGAGAAAGCAGCTTGTTTCTGGCGTTCCAGGTTGTTGGTAGTAGAACCGCATTCAAAATCGAAGGTGCCGTTTTGCAGCAGCGGAATACGGTTTTGCGAGGTAATAGGAATAAGTTTTACCTGCAGATCCGGTTTGTTGAGCTGTTTTTTCACGGCTTCAACGATGGCGTTGGAATAATCCTGGGAATAACCGACAACTTTCTGCTGATTATCGTAATAGGAGAACGGGACGGAAGATTCACGGTGGCCGACGACAATCACACCGTTAGCTTTGATTTTATCCAGTGTGCCTTGCTGTGCGCCGCCCGCTGGCGCTGCGGCAGGTTTAGCGTCTTCGGCGTGCGCGATTCCGGCACTCATTCCCATAACCAACAAAGCTGCGGCAAGTTTTCTCAATTGCATTTCCAACTCCTTAATCTTAGTGCCGGAAACGGCACCGATACCCGATGTGTGTGTTGTGTTTTGTAATTGTGTGGCGATAAAAACGGGCGAATCTTCGCCTTTTGTTAACATTTAACCTAGCTGAATGTAAAGATATTGCTATGCAAATGTTTATTTTTGCGAAGCGTGCCGCACCGTTTAAAGGCAAAAATCTGCCATTGCACCAGAATGGTGCCTGTAATGTCATAAAATGGTGCAGCGTTAATTGGCGTTTTGTTATGACTTCGCTGTTTCGCTTTTTTTCTGTAATAACAAAGCAATTGATGTGCCAGAAATGAAAAAGGCCAGCAGAATTGCTGGCCTTTGAGAGGGGATTACGATTTCTTACGGCTGCGTAAGCTTATCAGTACGGCGCAGAAGCCAAAGATCAGGGTAATTATCCACAACGGCCAGTTGCCAAACCGGGCATAAGGCGTCAGGCCTGTGGTTGGGGTGACTTTAGCTTCAAGCACTTCGCGCGTGAACTGAGGGATCATGGCTTCTACCTCGCCGCTGGCGCTAATCACGGCGGTTACGCCGTTATTGGTGCTGCGCAACAGCGGACGGCCCAGCTCCAGAGAACGCATACGCGCCATCTGGAAGTGCTGCCATGGGCCGATTGATTTACCAAACCACGCATCGTTAGAGATAGTGAGCAGGAAATCCGTGTCCGGACGGAAGTTATCGCGCACCTGTTCGCCAAGAATAATTTCATAGCAAATAGCCGGCGTCAGTTTGATGCCGTTAGCCTGCAACTGCGGCTGTAAATATGGCCCGCGGCTGAAGGATGACATTGGTAAATCAAAGAAGGGCGCGAGCGGACGTAAAATTGATTCCAGCGGCACAAATTCGCCAAACGGCACAAGATGGTTCTTATTGTAACGATCTGCGCTGTTGTAATTGTACGGATTACCTTCCCCAAGGGTGATGATGGTGTTGTAGGTATCGTAACGATTTTGCTTATTGAGTCGGGCGTCCACAATACCGGTGATCATCGCGCTGTGTTTAGAGCGCAGCAGATCGTCCATCATGGTCAGGAACGGCTGTTGGTTAATTTCAAGGTCGGGAATGGCTGATTCAGGCCAGATGATTAGCTGGGCTTTGCCCATCTGCGGCTGAGTTTTATCAAGATAGATTTTCAGCGTGTTAACCAACTGGTCCTGATCCCATTTCAGGGATTGAGGTATATCCCCCTGAACCATAGCGATATCAACGGCGCGCTCTTTTTCTGGCTGGAACCATTGAACGGAACGCAGCGGCCATGAAAGCAGCAGCAGGGCGGCTGCGATAACGGCAGGGCGCCAGTTGCGTTCATGCAGAGCCAGGACAATCAGGCCGCTGATTATCATCAGCAGGAAAGTGACTGCTTCGACGCCCAGAATCGGCGCTATGCCTTTGAGCGGGCCGTCAATCTGGCTGTAGCCGAACTGCAACCACGGGAAGCCCGTCAGCACCCAACCACGCAAAAATTCGCTAAATTGCCAAAGCGCCGGGGCGGCAATCGCCACGCGCCACCAGGTTGTTTTTGGCCACAGCTTGCTCAGTAAACCTGCAAACAGGCCGGTATAGAGCGACAGATAAGCGGCGAGAAGAACCACGAGGAAGACGTTAACCGGGCCCGGCATACCGCCAAACTGCGCGATACTGACGTAAACCCAGTTAATGCCGCTGCCAAACAGGCCCAGCCCCCAGAAAAAGCCGATCCAGGCACTTTGAATTGCCCGCCGATTGAGCGTCAGCCCCTGCAGACCTGCCAGAGAAACGATGGCGGCGGGCCAGAAATCATAAGGGGAAAAGGCCAGCGTCCCGCAGGCGCCAAAAAACAGCGCCAGCAGTAGACGCACGCGCTGGCGTTGTAATAGTAAGGCAATAGCCATTTTTAAATTATTCTTCCAGTTTCGGTTGCGGCGAATCGTCCGGAATTCTGACGTGAACCTGAATGATACGGCGGCTGTCGGCCATGGCGACCTTGAACTGGTAACCATCTATTTCAATGATTTCGCCGCGAGCGGGCAGATGTCCAAACGCCTGCATCACCAGACCGCCAATCGTATCCACTTCATCATCATTGAAATGGGTATCAAAGGTGTCGTTAAAATCTTCGATAGAGGCCAGCGCACGCACCGTCCAGGTGTGGCGGCTAAGCTGACGGAAATCGCTGTCTTCCTCATCGTCGTATTCGTCTTCGATTTCACCAACGATCAGTTCGAGAATATCTTCAATGGTGACGAGGCCGGAGACGCCGCCAAACTCATCAATCACAATCGCCATGTGATAGCGTTGCTGACGAAACTCTTTCAGCATGCGATCCACACGCTTACTTTCAGGCACAACTACGCACTGACGTAACACTTTTTCCATGCTAAACGGCTCGGTATCGCTGCGCATAAACGGCAGCAGATCTTTGGCCATCAAAATCCCTTCGATATGATCTTTGTCTTCACTGATCACCGGGAAGCGGGAGTGTGCTGATTCGATGATGACATCGAGGCATTCGTCCAGCGTCTGGTTGTGTTTGAGCGTCACCATTTGCGAGCGCGGGATCATGATGTCGCGGACACGTTGGTCGGCGATATCCATTACCCCTTCGAGCATGTCGCGGGTGTCCTGATCGATAAGATCGTTTTGCTCAGAATCACGGATGAGCTCTAGCAGATCGTCACGGTTTTTTGGCTCGCCGTGAAATAGCTGGCTGAGAAGAAGGGAAAAGAATCCCTTTTTACTGGCAGGCGTGTCACTGTTTTGTGAGTTGTCGTCGCTCATGGCGGTAGGGTTTTAGCCTCATGTTCGTTACTGAAAAACAGGCAGTTTGATGGGGCGCTGCCTGCGTTTTATGTGCTGCGGGGCATTAATCCCTGCGCAGACTAGTCTTTCTCGGCAATGTACGGATCGACATACCCAAGAGCAAGCATTATCTCCGTTTCCAGAGATTCCATCTCTTCAGCTTCTTCATCTTCAATATGGTCATAACCAAGCAGATGCAGACTGCCATGAATAACCATATGCGCCCAGTGGGCTTCCAGCGGCTTTTCCTGCTCTTTTGCTTCCTGCTCAACTACCTGGCGGCAAATAATAAGATCGCCAAGCAGCGGCAGTTCGATGCCCGGCGGGGCTTCGAACGGGAAAGAGAGCACGTTGGTGGATTTATCTTTACCACGATAAGTCAGATTCAGCTCGTGGCTTTCCGCGTCGTCTACCAGTCGGATGGTCACTTCTGACTCTTTCTGGAATTGGGGAATGACCGCATCAAGCCAGCCCTGAAATTGCGCTTGTGTGGGTAAACCTGCGGTATCTTCACAGGCGAGTTGTAAATCCAGAATGACCTGGCTCATTTGCTCTCCTGCGCGGCGGTGTTAATCGCCATCGCCTCGCGCTTACGCTCAGCGGCCTGCTCATCTTTACGAATTTGTTCTGCGTTTTCCCATGCTTCATAAGCATTAACGATGCGGGCGACCACAGGGTGACGCACGACGTCTTCGCTATTGAGGAAGTTGAAGCTGATTTCATCGACTTCCGCCAGCACATCGATAGCGTGGCGCAGCCCGGATTTCATGTTGCGCGGCAGGTCAATCTGCGTAACGTCGCCGGTGATTACCGCTTTAGAGTTAAAACCGATACGGGTCAGGAACATCTTCATCTGCTCGATGGTCGTGTTCTGGCTTTCATCAAGGATGATAAAGGCATCGTTCAGGGTGCGACCGCGCATATAGGCCAGCGGTGCGACTTCAATGACGTTGCGCTCCATCAGCTTTTCAACGCGTTCAAAGCCAAGCATTTCGAACAGCGCGTCGTAAAGCGGGCGCAGATACGGATCCACTTTTTGGCTTAAGTCGCCCGGCAGGAAGCCGAGTTTTTCGCCCGCTTCAACCGCCGGACGGGTCAGCAGAATACGGCGCACGTCCTGACGCTCCAGCGCATCCACGGCGGCCGCTACCGCAAGGTAGGTTTTACCTGTGCCCGCAGGGCCGATGCCGAAGGTGATGTCGTGGTCGAGCACGTTTGCGATGTACTGCGCCTGGTTAGGCGTACGGGGTTTGATGACGCCCCGCTTGGTCTTGATATTGACCGCTTTGCCGTATTCAGGAACATGTTCTGCCGATTGTTCCAGCACGCGAATTTCTTTAATCGCAAGATGGATTTGTTCCGGGTCGATGTCCTGGGTTTCGCCGCGCATAGGCGCGGTATCAATATAGAGATTGCGCAAAATATCTGCGGCGGCGTTCACCAGTATGGCGCGGCCAGTGAGCTTGAAGTGATTGTCACGACGGTTGATTTCGATACCCAGCCGACGCTCGAGCTGTTTGATGTTGTCATCAAACGGGCCGCACAGGCTTAATAAACGGGCATTGTCTGCAGGTTCCAGCGTAATTTCACGTGATTCGATATTCAAACTTATCCTCTGGGTCGCTCAGGGCCGGTTGTCAGTGTAATGGGTCATACCTTGCCTGCTCTTATCAGGCCATAAGGAGATTATTTACGGCGAGTGATATTGGCGCAAGCCTCGTTTTTGATATTTGGGTGGCGGATTCAGAATGCAAGCGCAAACAATGAATTTGCCCTTCGCTTCACGATGTTAGCGGAACGAAGGGCAAAGCGGGGCGGTGTTACGGCTGATAGAGACCTACGCCGATTTCATTCTCTTTGCGGGTGCGTGCAATCACGGATTCCGGCGCTTCTATTGCGCGCAGGCCCATTTCTTCTTCAGTGCGCACCACCCTGCCGCGCAGAGAGTTGTTGGTAGCGACTTCAGTAATCTCTACGTCAACAAATTTACCGATCATATCCGGAGTGCCTGCAAAGTTTACCCCGCGATTGTTTTCGGAACGCCCGGTCAGCTCCATTATGTTTCTGCGCGAGGTGCCTTCCACCAGAATGCGTTGAGTGGTGCCGACCATCTTACGGCTCCACTCCATTGCCTGCTGGTTGATGCGATCCTGCAGAATATACAGACGCTGCTTTTTCTCTTCTTCCGGCACGTCATCGACCATATCTGCCGCGGGCGTACCCGGACGGGCAGAGAAAATAAAGCTATAGCTGACGTCAAAATTCACGTCGGCAATGACTTTCATCGTCTGCTCAAAGTCCTGCTGCGTTTCGCCAGGGAAGCCGACGATAAAGTCAGAGCTGATCTGGATATCCGGACGTGCCGCGCGCAGCTTGCGAATAATAGCTTTGTATTCCAGCGCCGTGTGGGTGCGGCCCATCAGGTTTAGCACCCGGTCCGAGCCGCTTTGAATCGGCAGATGCAGGAAGCTTACAAGCTCCGGAGTGTCGCGATAAACATCGATGATATCGTCGGTGAATTCAATTGGATGGCTGGTGGTGAAACGAATGCGGTCGACGCCGTCAATCGCGGCGACCAGGCGCAGCAGCTCGGCAAAAGAGCAAATGCTGCCGTCGTAAGTAGCTCCGCGATAAGCATTAACATTCTGGCCTAACAGATGAATTTCACGTACGCCTTGCGAGGCGAGCTGGGCGATTTCAAATAGGATATCGTCGCATGGACGGCTGACTTCTTCACCACGGGTATAAGGCACAACGCAATAAGTGCAGTATTTGTTGCAGCCTTCCATAATAGAAACATAGGCCGTCGGGCCCTCTGCGCGCGGCTCAGGAAGGCGGTCGAATTTTTCAATTTCCGGGAAGCTGACATCAACGACAGGGCTGCGGGTGCCGCGCACCTGGTTGATCATTTCCGGCAGGCGATGCAGCGTTTGTGGCCCGAAAACGATATCGACATAATGAGCGCGTTGACGAATAAGTTTGCCTTCCTGAGAGGCAACGCAGCCGCCGACTCCGATGATGAGATCGGGGTTTTTTCGTTTTAAGAGCTTCCAGCGGCCTAAAAGATGAAAGACTTTTTCCTGGGCTTTTTCACGAATAGAACAGGTGTTTAACAGCAATACATCGGCTTCTTTTGGCTCGTCCGTGAGGACATAGCCATGGGTGCTGTTCAGCAGATCGGCCATCTTCGATGAATCGTATTCGTTCATCTGACAGCCCCAGGTTTTAATATGGAGTTTTTTTGTCATCGACTTTGCCATTGCTCAGTTAGGCCCGAAATCTTGGGCGCGTATTGTAATGCTTTGGCGTGGATGTGACCAGCCTGCGTAAGCCGGGGAAAAATCCGGTAGAATTAGCTTAGTCAAATTAAGGACGGGATAACCATGGCAAATCAACCAATCGACGTCGCGGTTGTTGGCGGGGGAATGGTCGGTGCGGCTGCAGCGCTTGGGCTTGCACAAAATGGCTTTCAGGTCGCAGTGATTGAACACCAGGCACCGGCAGAGTTTGAAAGCAGCAGCCAGCCCGATGTGCGTATTTCCGCCATCAGCAGCGCTTCTGTGGCTTTGCTTAAATCATTAGGTGTGTGGGAGGCGATTCTTTCTATGCGCAGCCATGCTTATCGCCAACTGGAAACCTGGGAATGGGAAAGCGCGCACGTCTCCTTTAATGCATCTGAGTTAGGTCTGCCGGAGCTGGGTTACATGGTGGAAAATAACGTCTTACAGATTGCATTATGGAAGGCGCTGGAAGCTCATCCAAATATCACGCTGATGTGTCCGGCGCTGTTAGCGCATATGCAAAGTAAAGAAGGTCGCTGGACGCTGAGCTTTGCGGATGGCGAAGAGTTAAGGGTACCGATGGTGATTGGCGCGGACGGCGCGAACTCAAAGGTCCGGCAATGGGCTGGCATTGGCATTCACGCCTGGGATTATCGACAGTCTTGTATGTTGATAACCGTTCAGTGCGAAGATGCGCCGGGCGACAGCACCTGGCAGCACTTTACGCCGACAGGGCCACATGCGTTTTTACCGCTTTTTGATAACTGGGCTTCCCTGGTGTGGTACGACACGCCAGCGCGCATTCGGCAGTTAAAGGCAATGACAATGCCGCAGCTCACGAAATCCATCGCGGCGACCTTTCCGCAAAGGCTTGGCGCGGTGACGCCGGTTGCCTGCGGGGCATTCCCACTGACTCGCCGTCACGCGCTGCATTATACGCAGCAAGGACTTGCGTTAATTGGCGATGCCGCTCACACCATTCATCCGCTGGCGGGACAGGGGGTTAACCTTGGCTATCGTGACGTCGACGCATTGCTTGAGGTGATGATTAACGCGCGCAGCTATGGTGAAAACTGGGCCGATGCGCAAATATTGAAACGTTATCAGACTCGTCGCCAGGCGGATAATTTCATTATGCAAAGCGGTATGGATCTGTTTTATGCCGGCTTTAGCAACAATCTGGCGCCACTGCGTGTAATGCGTAACTTAGGTTTGATGGTTGCTGAACGAGGCGGCGTGCTGAAGCGTCAGGCGCTGAAGTATGCGCTAGGGTTATGAGTCGCTGATAACTGAACGGGCGGGAAACCGCCTTTTCATCGATTTAAACGTAGAAAAGTAAAAAGCTCGCCTGAGCGAGCTTTTTTTAGAGTGGCTGGGGTACGAGGATTCGAACCTCGGAATGCTGGTATCAGAAACCAGAGCCTTACCGCTTGGCGATACCCCAACGGGGTGCGTTCGCGTGAGCAAACGTCTTTTTTATGGCTGGGGTACGAGGATTCGAACCTCGGAATGCTGGTATCAGAAACCAGAGCCTTACCGCTTGGCGATACCCCAATAATATGGTGGCTACGACGGGATTCGAACCTGTGACCCCATCATTATGAGTGATGTGCTCTAACCAGCTGAGCTACGTAGCCAATACAACATTTTTCGATGGCTGGGGTACCTGGATTCGAACCAGGGAATGCCGGTATCAAAAACCGGTGCCTTACCGCTTGGCGATACCCCAAAACCCGTGCGCATAGCGCATGCATATCGAAAAAAATTGGCTGGGGTACCTGGATTCGAACCAGGGAATGCCGGTATCAAAAACCGGTGCCTTACCGCTTGGCGATACCCCATCCATGCAACGCTTTAAAATGGTGCGGGAGGCGAGACTTGAACTCGCACACCTTGCGGCGCCAGAACCTAAATCTGGTGCGTCTACCAATTTCGCCACTCCCGCGGCTTAAAAAGAAATGGTGGCTACTACGGGATTTGAACCTGTGACCCCATCATTATGAGTGATGTGCTCTAACCAGCTGAGCTAAGTAGCCTTCTTTTTCTGCGTGCCTTATCGGCGTTGCGGGGCGCATTATGCGTAGTTGACCGAACAGCGTCAACAAATTTTTTCCCGAAAAGTGCCTGAAATCGTCTGTTTGACCAGCTTGCGAACAGCTTGGTGGAAATATCGGCAACAATCGGTTATTTCGGGGATTTATTAGCGAAAAAAGGGGCTGCAAACGTAGAGTTTTATGCAGAAACAACAACGGGCCCGCAGGCCCGTTGAGACTGATTGCAACCCTCCCGGCGTCACAAAACTAAAGGGGAGGGCATTTAAAAAATAAGGAAAATCAATTTATTGATTTTCAGCAGGACGATCAAAAAGAAGGAAAAACCACGCTTTTTTCCTTCTTTTTCAGCAATCTGAACGGGCCCGCAGGCCCGTTTCTTATCGAAGGTGCTTATTTATAGGCAGACTGGTGGACGCCCACCGCGCGGCCTGATGGATCGTTCATGGTTTTGAACGCTTCATCCCATTCAATAGCCTTAGCGGAAGAACAGGCAACTGAAGGGCCTCCTGGAACGCATTCTGCGGCGCTTGGCAGCGGGAATAACTCTTCGAAGATCTCACGGTAAAGGTAAGCTTCTTTCGAACCCGGCGTGTTGTATGGGAAACGGAAACTTGCTGTTTCCAGTTGTTGATCCGTTACCTGTCCTGCCGCTACTTCTTTTAGCGTGTCAATCCAGCTATAACCGACGCCGTCTGAGAACTGCTCTTTCTGACGCCATGCCACGCTTGCCGGCAGGTAGGATTCAAAACATTCACGCAGGATATGTTTCTCCATTTTGCCATTGCCGCACATTTTATCTTTCGGGTTGATGCGCATCGCCACGTCGAGGAATTTCTTATCCAGGAAGGGCACGCGAGCTTCAACGCCCCATGCAGACATTGCTTTGTTGGCCCGAGCGCAGTCGAACATATGCAGCGCCTGAAGTTTACGGACGGTCTCTTCATGCAGTTCTTTATCGTTTGGCGCTTTGTGGAAGTAAAGGTAGCCGCCGAACACTTCATCGGAACCTTCCCCTGACAGCACCATCTTGATGCCCATTGCTTTGATTTTACGGGACATCAGATACATCGGCGTAGAAGCGCGAATGGTTGTCACATCATAAGTTTCGATGTGATAGATAACGTCACGGATCGCATCCAGACCTTCCTGAACGGTGAAATGGATTTCATGGTGGACGGTACCTAAATGGTTTGCCACTTCCTGGGCTGCTTTAAGGTCCGGAGAACCCACGAGGCCGACTGCGAAGGAGTGAAGCTGAGGCCACCACGCTTCGCTACGTTCTTCATCTTCTACGCGGCGAGCGGCGAATTTTTTGGTGATGGCTGAAATAACAGAAGAATCCAGGCCGCCGGAAAGCAATACGCCGTAAGGCACGTCGGACATAAGATGGCTCTTAACCGAATCTTCCAGCGCCTGGCGCAGTTCGTTTTTATCGGTAACGTTGTCTTTGACCGCGTCGTAGTCAAACCAGTCACGCTGGTAGTAACTGCGAATTTCACCGTCCTGGCTCCACAGATAGCTGCCGGCCGGGAATTCTTTAATGGTGCGACAAACAGGCACCAGGGCTTTCATTTCAGAAGCAACATACATGTTGCCGTGTTCGTCGTAACCCATATAAAGCGGGATGATGCCGATGTGGTCGCGGCCAATCAGGTACGCATCTTTTTCGCTGTCATAAAGTACGAAGGCAAACATGCCTTGCAGGTCGTCCAGGAATTCCGGACCTTTTTCCTGGTACAGCGCGAGGATAACTTCGCAATCTGAACCAGTCTGAAATTCGTAGCGATCGCCGTATTCAGCACGCAGCGCCTGATGGTTGTAAATTTCTCCGTTTACAGCCAGCGCATGAGTTTGTTGCTTGTTATAAAGCGGCTGCGCCCCGGCGTTAACGTCAACGATAGAAAGGCGTTCGTGAGCCAGAATCGCTTTATCGCTGGCGTAAACACCGGACCAGTCCGGGCCGCGGTGGCGCATCAGACGCGATAATTCCAGCGCTTTTTTACGCAGTTCAACCGCGTCGGTTTTAATATCAAGAACACCAAAAATAGAACACATAGAACTTTCTCCGTAACACTGACCCGTGCGGTTTAATCGTGATATCGCATTGCCGTTTGTTAATGTTTTAGCGGCATTGCCGCGTTGCATGCCTTCGAATTTGCTCAATCATTAGCGGGAATGCAAGCGCTTTAGTATTCATTGCGTAAATACCGCAAAGGTGATTGCTGATTTATGAAAAACGATGAGGGAAAAGGCGAAATAATTAGCGGATCTGCAATTCTTAAGGGTTTTCATTGATTGAGCGTTGTAGCAAAAATAAAAGAGGGAAAGGATTCATAAAAAACGCCCGACGGCGTCAGGCGCTTTTTTACAAATTTTATCGATCAGAGAATGTCGATTTCAGCTACGGACGGGTAGATAAATGAAGGACGGAAAGGCATCGCATCGATATCGTTGAGCGTCGAAACGCCGGACAGTACCAGAATGGTTTCCAGACCGGCCTGGAATCCGGCCAGAATATCGGTGCGCAGGTTGTCGCCAACAATAACCGTATGTTCGGAATGGGCCTGCATTTTATTTAACGCCGCACGGATTATCCACGGACTGGGCTTGCCGACATAAAACGGTTTACGACCAGAGATTTTCTCAATGCCCGCGCAGAGCGCGCCACAGGCTGGATAATAACCGCGCCCATGGGTATCCGGGTTGGTTGCGATGAAACGCGCGCCATTTGCCACGAAGTACGCTGCTTTGTGCATCATTTCCCAGTTATAGGAGCGTGTTTCGCCAACGATGACAAAATCCGGGTTGATATCGGTGATAGTGAACCCTGCTTTATATAACTCATGGATTAACGCGCCTTCACCCACAACGTAGGCTTTTTTGCCTTCCTGACGACGCAGAAAATCAGCGGTTGCCATTGCTGAGGTATAAAACACGCTATCCGGCACGTCGACCCCGGCGGATGCGAAGCGGTTTGCAAGATCTTGTCCGGTTTGCGAAGGATAGTTGGTCAGCAGAACCAGCGGTAAACCTTTTTCAAGGATGCGGGCCAGAAATTCATTGGCACCCGGTACGGCGACGTTGTCATGCATCA
Organism: Dryocola boscaweniae; assembly: GCF_025215095.1. Lineage (GTDB taxonomy): Bacteria > Pseudomonadota > Gammaproteobacteria > Enterobacterales > Enterobacteriaceae > Dryocola > Dryocola boscaweniae. Next base: position 66,702 of record NZ_JALHAP010000068.1, read on the forward strand.
GCACGCCGTCAATATCACAAATTACATTCTGGATGGTCATTAATTATCAGGCTCATATTCTCAGGAGGCGTATGCCCTTCATCTTTCAAACGCCAGGGGATTAACACCCTTGACGCCTGGCGGCAACTCGAAATCTAAAGGGTCTAACTATAACGTAAATCGGGGATAGCTTGCGTTAACTTTCCAGCAGACGCTGCAACAACATGCCGTTCAGCATGGAACGTTTTACCAGGGCAAAAGCGCCAATTGCGGAGCGGTCATCAAGCTGTGAACACACCACGGGCAGGTTCTTGCGGAACGCTTTTAACACCTGGGTGTTGATGCAGCCTTCAATGGCGGGAAGAAGGACCTTCTGTGCTTCGATGATTTCACCTGCAATGACTACTTTTTGCGGGTTAAACAGGTTGATGGCGATGGAGATAGCTTTGCCAAGATGGCGACCAACGTGTTCTATCACTTCGCAGGCCAGCGCATCGCCTTTATTGGCCGCTTTGCAAATCGCTGCAATATTGCAGTCGTCAGGCGTCAAACGACTGTTATAGCCTTGCTCGAGCAGATGACGTACTCGTCCTTCAATGGCGGCGTTCGCCGCGATGGTTTCCAGACAGCCAAAGTTGCCGCAGTGGCAGCGCTCGCCTAAGGGATCAACCTGAATGTGACCAATTTCACCGACGTTGCCGTTACGGCCGATAAAAATTCTGCCGTTGGAGAGAATTCCAGCACCCGTACCGCGGTGAACGCGCACCAGAATAGAGTCTTCGCAGTCATTTGTTGCACCAAAATAGTGCTCCGCTAACGCCAGGCTGCGAATATCGTGCCCGACAAAACAGGTGAGGTTAAAGCGTTTTTCCAGGCTTTCGACCAGCGACCAGTTATTGACCTGGATGTGTGGCATATAGCGAACCACGCCGCTTTCCGGGTCGACCAGGCCTGGCAGAATCACCGAGATAGCAATCAATTCGCGAATTTTTCGCTGCGTTTGCTCAATAAAGTGGGCAACGGCGTTGAGCAGCGCGTGCTCAAGGGTTTCCTGAGTGCGCTCCGGCAGTGGATAGTGTTCTTCAGCCAGCGGTTTAGCACTAAGATCGAACAGCGTGATAGTGGCATCGTGCCGGCCAAGCCGCACGCCAATCGCATGGAAATTGCGGGTTTCGGTAACGATAGAGATAGCGCGGCGACCCCCGGTGGAGGCCTGCTGATCGACTTCTTTAATCAGGCCGCGCTCAATAAGCTGGCGAGTAATTTTGGTGACGCTGGCAGGTGCAAGCTGGCTCTGTTCGGCAATCTGAATACGTGAGATTGGACCAAGTTGGTCAATCAGGCGATAGACCGCCGCGCCATTCAGTTGTTTTACCAGATCGACATTACCTATTTGAGCCTGTCCGCCAGTCGTCATGCCTTATTTACTCAGTTACGACCTCATTACCATTAACGAGAGTCTTGATGATTTTGTAATCGCGGGTAAAAGCAGTCAGGTTGGCGACTTTGCCAGCCTCAATGGTGCCCAACTGCTTTTCCACACCCATTGCACGGGCAGGGTAGAGAGTCGCCATGCGCAGAACTTCATCCAGCGCGATGTTGGCATGCTCGACCAGATTACGCACCCCTTCGATCATCGTCAGGGCAGATCCGCTCAGCGTACCGTTCTCATCTACACACAAACCGTCACGGTAGTATATTGTTTTACCAGCAAAAATGAACTGTTCAATATCAGCGCCCGCCGGTGCGGTTGCGTCGGTGACCAGGCAGAGTTTATCGCCTTTCATGCGCTTCGCGGTGCGAATATTGGCATAGTCCACATGCAGGCCATCGGCGATGATACCGCAGTAAACATCCGGTTCATCAAAAATTGCGCCAGCAAGGCCGGGCTCACGGCCTGTAATATAAGGCATCGCGTTGAAAAGATGCGTTGCAAAAGTGATTCCCGCCCGGAATCCAATTTTGGCTTCTTTTGCTGTCGCATTCGAGTGGCCTGCGGAAACGATAATTCCTGCAGCAACCAGTTTTTTGATGACATCAGGCTCGACCATTTCTGGTGCCAGAGTGACTTTGGTAATGACGTCGGCGTTCTCACAGAGGAAATCGACCAGTCTGGCGTCAGGCTTACGTACGAAACTCGGGTTGTGCGTCCCTTTTTTCACCATATTAAGCCACGGGCCTTCCAGATGAAGACCAAGTGCCTGGTTGGCGTATTTCGCCAGATATTCGCGCATCACCTTCACGCCCTGCATCATTAACTCGTCGCTGGCGGTGATAAGCGTTGGCAGATAGCTGGTGCAGCCAGAACGTTCGTTGGCTTTCTGCATGATTTCCAGCGTTTCAACCGTAACGGCATCGACGGTGTCGTTGAACTGAACGCCGCCGCAGCCGTTTAATTGCACATCAATAAAACCGGGGGCGATGATTGCATCACCCATGTCACGGGTTTCGATCCCAGCAGGGAGTTCGGAACGTGGACAAACTCGCTCAATCAGGCCGTCAGCGATAACAATCGCATGGTCATCCAGAATGTCGTGGCCGGTGTAAATCCGACCGCGGATTAATGCAAACATAATTACCCCCGGTAAAAAAGTAGCGCTTAAAGGTCTTTAATATTTTCAGCTTCGAGTTCGTTGAAGTACTTCAACGTCTTCACTTTCAGCTCCATCGTGGACGGCTCGTCGCACACGACAACTGCTTTTGGATGCAGTTGCAGGCAACTGATCGTCCACATATGGTTGACGTTGCCTTCTACGGCTGCCTGCAGAGCTTGCGCTTTAACATTACCAAGCACCAGAATCATCACTTCTTCTGCATCAAGCAGGGTACCAACGCCTACGGTCAGCGCGTATTTTGGAACCTGATTCACATCGCCATCAAAGAAGCGAGAGTTTGCCACTCGGGTGTCATGAGTCAGGGTTTTAATACGGGTACGGGAAGCCAGAGAAGAAGCGGGTTCGTTGAATGCGATGTGTCCGTCGTTGCCTACGCCGCCCATGAACAGGTGGATTTTGCCGTAGGAGCGAATCTTTTCTTCGTAAGCACGACATTCCGCATCAACGTCTTGCGCATTACCGTTTAACAGGTTGATGTTTTCTGCCGGGATATCAACGTGATCAAAGAAATTTTTATGCATGAAAGTATGATAGCTTTCCGGATGCTCTTTCGGCAGGCCAACATACTCATCCATATTGAAAGTCACGACGTTTTTAAAACTAACCTGGCCCGCTTTATGCATCTCTACCAGCGCTTTATAGGCTTCAAGCGGCGTACCGCCGGTCGGCAGGCCCAGCACGAAAGGACGATCTGCAGTTGGATTAAACGCATTGATGCGCTTCACGATATGGCGAGCTGCCCATTTGCCGACCTGAGCCGGGGTAGCCAGGGGAATCAGTCTCATCATTCACCTCTTAAAAGTTAATAGAAAGCGGATTTAGCCAGATTGATATTCAGCCCTCTAAGGGTAAACCAGATTTATACCGGCGCCTGAGGGGCAATCTGCCTTGATTTTTTGAATGATAAAATAAGTTTTGCATGATAGCCAGTCGAAGGAGGGGGTAATAGCGATATTTGGTGACTGTAGTCACAAAAAATGCGCGTTTAATTTGCGATACGAATTAATTTTTTTCACACTCCGGTGTGTGATGTGAACCGTCGCCGTTTATTTAAGGTTGTTAAGACAATAAAAACACTGCTTTGAGCGAGCCTTAACAGGGTCTCATAGGGGGAATAAAGTGAGTATTCTAGGTTATTTACAACGAGTTGGCCGCGCACTGATGGTGCCCGTGGCTACACTGCCTGCAGCAGCTATTTTGATGGGGGTAGGCTACTGGATTGACCCGGTTGGCTGGGGTGGAGACAACGCGCTTGCGGCGTTCTTCATTAAATCTGGTTCTGCCATTATTGATCACATGTCCGTTCTGTTCGCCATCGGCGTGGCTTACGGCATGTCCAAAGACAAAGACGGCGCCGCAGCGCTGACCGGCTTTGTTGGCTTCCTGGTTCTGACCACCCTGTGTTCTCCAGCAGCGGTTGCCATGATCCAGAAAATTCCGGCGGATCAGGTTCCGGCGGCGTTTGGTAAAATCGAAAACCAGTTCGTGGGTATCCTGGTCGGTATTATTTCTGCTGAACTGTACAACCGCTACAGCAGCGTCGAGCTGCCCAAAGCGCTGTCCTTCTTCAGCGGTCGTCGCCTGGTGCCGATCCTCACTTCTTTTTTGATGATCATTGTCGCTTTCATCATGATGTATGTCTGGCCGATGATCTTCGACGGTCTGGTGAACTTTGGTGAGCACATTCAGAAGCTGGGTTCCGTTGGCGCAGGCGTTTACGCCTTCTTCAACCGTCTGTTAATCCCGGTTGGTCTGCACCATGCGCTGAACTCCGTATTCTGGTTCGACGTTGCCGGCATTAACGATATCCCTAACTTCCTGGGTGGCGCACAGTCCATCGAAGCAGGTAAAGCGGTTGTCGGTATTACCGGTCGTTATCAGGCTGGCTTCTTCCCAATCATGATGTTCGGCCTGCCGGGCGCAGCGCTGGCTATCTACCACTGCGCCCGTCCGGAAAACCGCGCGAAAGTGGCTGGGATCATGATGGCTGCAGCGTTCGCCGCGTTCTTCACTGGTATCACCGAACCGTTGGAATTCTCCTTCATGTTCGTGGCGCCTGTTCTGTACGTTATCCACGCTGTTCTGACCGGTATTTCCGTATTCATCGCGGCAAGCATGCACTGGATTGCCGGTTTCGGTTTCAGCGCCGGCCTGGTGGATATGGTGCTTTCTTCCCGTAACCCGCTGGCAACACACTGGTGGATGCTGATTCCTCAGGGCCTCGTGTTCTTCGTTATCTACTACGTGGTGTTCCGTTTCACTATCACCAAATTCAATCTGTTAACCCCAGGCCGTGAGCTGGCGGTTGCTGGTGACGAGGCTGATGGACAGGACGTGAACGTTAGCGGTACAGCGAATCAGGACGTCTCTGGTCTGGCTCGTCAGTACATCGCGGCGGTTGGCGGTTCAGCTAACCTGACCGGTATTGATGCCTGTATCACTCGTCTGCGTTTAAACGTGAAAGACTCCTCGCTGGTTAACGAAGCCCTGGCGAAACGTCTGGGTGCAACCGGTGTCATTCGTCTGAACAAAACCAGCGTGCAGATTATCGTGGGCTTTGTGGCTGAGAAAATTGCTAACGCAATGAAAACTACCGGTGATGTGCCGGCAGCAGAAGCCAGTGTCGCTCCGGTTGCCGCAGCGGCGGCAGTTAAGCCTCAGGCTGTGCCAAACGCAGTTACCATCGCGGCGCTGGTTTCTCCAGTTACTGGTGATGTGGTTGCGCTGGAACAGGTTCCTGATGAAGCCTTTGCCAGCAAAGCGGTAGGCGATGGCGTCGCTATCAAGCCAACGGATAAAACCGTTGTTTCGCCAGCAGCCGGTACTATCGTAAAAATCTTTAATACCAACCACGCGTTCTGCCTGGAAACCCAAAAGGGTGCGGAAATTGTTGTCCATATGGGCATCGATACCGTAGCGCTTAACGGCCAGGGCTTTACTCGTCTGGTAGAAGAGGGGGCTGAAGTGGTGGCCGGTCAGCCGGTTCTGGAAATGGATCTTGATTTCCTGAACGCTAACGCGCGCTCCATGATTAGCCCGGTAGTTTGCAGCAACATTGACGACTTCAGCGGCCTGGTTATTCAGGCGCAGGGTTCAGTCGTTGCAGGGCAAACGCCTCTGTATGAAATTAAAGGCAAATAGTTGCTCCTGAGTTAGCATTGTGCCTTGAGCGGCTGGGGTCATTCCCCAGCCGCTTTTTTATCGCCTCAAATTAAACTTCCCTTTCTCTTTAACCGTGGCTACCCCAATTTATGCAACTAAAGGTTGTTTCCCGCGTCTGCTTATTAGATCATGCACCGTTAACGAAAGTTTTGTCTTGAGGAACCCGCGATGAGTGAGGCTGAAGCCCGCCCAACTAACTTTATTCGCCAGATTATCGATGAAGATCTGGCTAATGGTAAGCATGACCGTATCTGCACTCGTTTCCCGCCGGAGCCAAATGGCTATCTGCACATCGGCCATGCAAAATCTATCTGTCTGAACTTTGGTATCGCGCAAGATTATCAGGGTCAATGCAATCTGCGTTTCGATGACACCAACCCGGTAAAAGAAGACATCGAATACGTTGACTCCATTAAGCACGACGTAGAATGGCTGGGCTTTCACTGGTCCGGCAACGTGCGCTATTCCTCTGATTACTTCGACCAGCTATTTAATTACGCTGTTGAGCTGATTAACAAAGGTCTGGCGTATGTTGACGAGCTGACGCCTGAGCAGATCCGCGAATATCGTGGCTCGCTGACCGCGCCTGGCAAAAACAGCCCATACCGCGATCGCACCGTCGAGGAAAACCTCGCGCTGTTCGAGAAAATGCGTAACGGTGGATTCGCTGAAGGCACCGCGTGTCTGCGTGCAAAAATCGATATGGCATCGCCTTTTATCGTGATGCGCGATCCGGTGATTTACCGCATTAAGTTTGCCGATCACCACCAGACGGGCAGCAAATGGTGCATCTACCCGATGTACGACTTCACCCACTGTATTTCCGATGCGCTCGAAGGTATTACCCACTCGCTGTGTACGCTGGAATTCCAGGATAACCGCCGCCTGTACGACTGGGTGCTGGACAACATTACTATTCCGGCTCATCCGCGTCAGTACGAGTTCTCACGCCTGAATCTTGAATACGCCATTATGTCCAAGCGTAAGCTGAACCTGCTGGTGACCGAGAAGATTGTTGAGGGCTGGGACGACCCACGTATGCCGACCATTTCCGGCCTGCGTCGTCGTGGTTATACCGCAGCTTCCATCCGTGAGTTCTGCAAACGTATCGGCGTGACCAAGCAGGACAACACCGTTGAGATGGCTTCTCTGGAATCGTGCATTCGTGACGATCTGAATGAGAATGCGCCACGTGCAATGGCCGTGTTGGATCCGGTGAAGGTGATCATCGAAAACTACCCGCAGGGCGCGGAAGAAATGGTCACCATGCCAAATCATCCGAACAAGCCTGAGATGGGAAGCCGTCAGGTACCGTTCAGCGGTGAAATCTACATCGATCGCGCGGATTTCCGCGAAGAAGCAAACAAACAATACAAGCGTCTGGTGCTGGGCAAAGAAGTGCGTCTGCGCAACGCTTACGTGATTAAGGCCGAGCGCGTAGAGAAAGATGCTGAAGGCAATATCACCACGCTGCATTGCACCTACGACCCGGAAACGCTGAGTAAAGACCCGGCGGACGGACGTAAAGTAAAAGGCGTCATTCACTGGGTAAGCGCAGCACACGCGCTGCCGGTTGAAATCCGTCTCTACGATCGTTTGTTCAGCGTGGCAAACCCAGGGGCTGCAGAAGATTTCCTCGCGACAATTAATCCGGAATCTCTGGTTATCAAACAAGGTTTCGTTGAGCCGAGCCTGCAAAATGCAGAAAAAGGTAAAGCGTACCAGTTTGAACGCGAAGGTTATTTCTGTCTCGACAGCCGCTATGCAACCGCTACCAAACTGGTGTTCAACCGCACCGTTGGTCTGCGTGACACCTGGGCAAAAATAGGCGATTAATTCGCTGTATAGACAGAACAAACGCCGCTTAATGCGGCGTTTTTTTTGGCTTATCGATCAGACAGTTAAAGAAAACTAAAACTTCGCGTAGCGAATTAATTCTTTATTAATGCTTCGCAAAGATTGTCTGTCATTGACTCAATAACGTAAAAATTATCATTTCAATTTTTGAGAGCGCTTCCATTTAAGCGCTTATGCTCAATTTTTTGATTTTTATGGCATAAAAAACCATTTACGCAAATTGTTACAAATGCTCATAGATTATGTGCTCTTCGTCATACTATAGGAATTATCTCTTATAAAGGCATTGATAATTCGCGTTGCGAAAAATAGTCTTAAGCACAGAAGTCGATGCGGTCAACCAGATATAACCGCTTTTAGCCGTCAGGCATTTTTTATTTTTTCACCGTCAGGTGCTTTTACACCGGGTGACTATTTATACGTCAAAGAGGATTTCAATATGCGTACGTTTAGTGGCAAACGTAGTGCGCTGGCGCTTGCAATCGCAGGTGTCACGGCGCTGTCAGGCATTGTTATCGTTCCGCAGGCAACCGCTGCGGGATTTATTGATGATTCAACTCTCACCGGTGGTATTTATTACTGGCAACGTGAGCGTGACCGTAAAGACGTTAATACTGATAAATACGAAACCAACCTTGCGCATTCTACCTGGAACGCCAATCTGGATTTCCAGTCCGGCTATGCGGCCGATATGTTTGGTCTGGATATCGCGGCGTTTACCGCTATTGAAATGGCAGAAAATGGCGACAGCGGGCATCCGAACGAAATTGCCTTCTCATCAAAAAATAAGGCTTATGACGAAGACTATTCCGGTGATAAAAGCGGAATTAGCCTTTATAAAGCTGCGGTAAAATTTAAATACGGCCCCGTTTGGGCTCGCGCAGGTTACATCCAGCCAACCGGCCAGACTTTGTTAGCTCCTCACTGGAGCTTTATGCCGGGCACCTATCAGGGGGCAGAAGCGGGCGCTAATTTTGATTATGGCGATGCGGGCGCGCTGAGCTTCTCCTACATGTGGACCAACGAATATAAGTCCCCGTGGCACCTGGAGATGGATAAATTCTATCAGAACGACAAAAACACTAAAGTCGACTATCTGCACTCGGTTGGCGCAAAGTATGACTTCAAAAACGATCTGGTGCTCGAAGCTGCTTTTGGTCAGGCGGAAGGTTATATCGATCAGTACTTCACCAAGGCAAGCTACAAGTTCGATATTGCCGGCAGCCCGCTGACCACAAGCTATCAGTTCTACGGTACGCGTGACAAAGTCTCCAACGGCGGCGTGAATGATATTTATGACGGTACTGCATGGCTGCAGGCGCTGACTTTCGGTTACAAAATTGGTCAGGTTGATTTGCGTCTGGAAGGAACAATGGTTAAGGCAGACGGCCAGCAAGGCTATTTCCTGCAGCGCATGACTCCAACTTACGCATCTTCAAACGGTCGACTTGATGTGTGGTGGGATAACCGTTCTGACTTCAACGCCAACGGCGAAAAAGCGGTATTTGCAGGCGCGATGTATGATCTGAGCAACTGGAATCTGCCTGGCTGGGCGGTAGGCGCTTCTTACGTATATGCATGGGATGCTAAACCAGGCTCTACGCCAACCACTGATGGTTACTATGATGCAGATCGCCGCCTGAAAGAATCCTCTTACAGCCTCGATGCGCTTTACACCGTGCAGGACGGACGTGCGAAGGGCACGTTGTTCAAACTGCACTTCACTCAGTACGACAACCATTCCGATATCCCAAGCTGGGGCGGCGGCTACGGCAATATCTTCCAGGATGAGCGCGACGTGAAGTTTATCGTCATCGCACCGTTCACCATCTTCTGATTTGAAACCGGGCGCGAAAGCGCCCGTTTTTGTTAAGGATATCGATTATGAAAAAGATTATTTTATTAACGGCCATAACGCTGGGATTAACGGCATGCGCGCAGCCACAGGCAGCGCCGGAAGACACAAAGCTTAAAGAAGCCTACAGCGCCTGTATTAATACCGCAGAGGGAAACCCGGACAAAGTTCAGGCCTGCCAGAGCGTGCTGAAAGTGCTGGGCCAGGAAAAACAGCACCAGGAGTTTGTGAAGAAAGAGACGGTTCGCACCCTGGATTACCAAAACTGCATTCAGGCGACCCGCACAGGTAACGACCAGGCTGTTAAAGCCAGGTGCGATAAAATCTGGCAGGAGATACGTAGCAACAACGGGTAAGCTTATTCATGTAATAAAAAAACCGGTGAATTTCCTCACCGGTTTTTTTGTGTCTGACTTCCTTTGAAGAGGAGTCGGAGTGCGGATTATTTTTCGCTGATTTCGTGGGCGTTTTCGTCAGTACGGCAGTCGCCTTCGGCGCAGTGGCCATACAGGTAAAGGCTATGGTTAGTCAGACGGATCCCGTGACGAGTGGCGATTTCACGCTGGCGGGCTTCAATTGAGTCATCGCTGAATTCAATTACTTTGCCACAATCCAGACAAATCAGGTGATCGTGATGGTGCTGCTGTGTCAGTTCGAAAACTGACTTGCCACCTTCGAAGTTATGACGGGTAACAATACCTGCGTCATCAAACTGGTTCAGCACGCGGTAAACCGTGGCCAGACCAATCTCTTCGCCCATATCAATCAGTCGTTTGTATAACTCTTCCGCACTGACGTGATGGTTCACCGGTCCCTGCAACACTTCAAGGATTTTTAATCGCGGAAGCGTGACTTTCAGGCCGGCCTTCTTTAATGCGGTGTTGTTGTCAGTCATGCGGAAATTGTCCTGTTGCTTAACGTTTTGCTCGGACTCGTTGAGCGTTAAGTGAATGCGTCTCATTATATACCCTTCTTTTGTGGGTATAGTACAGCCACGTCTAAATAGAAACTGTAAGTATGAAGCATAACACAGCTAAAAAATCGTGGCCGAGTCGCTATTTGCTGGCATTTTAGCAAATGTGACCTGCGGGATATTGTACAGGGATAGACAAAAAAGTTACAAAATTGTAGCAATTATTTTCATTGGTAATATCTATCAATGCGGCACAAACGTTTTATTTGCGCCGCATTGCATCAGGCGTTAATGATATCAGCCAGATTCAGCTCGTCAGCAACTTGTTTGGTCCATTTCTCAACACGCTCGGCGGTCAGCTCCGGCTGGCGGTCTTCATCGATAGCCAGACCGACGAAATGATCGTCGTCTGCAAGACCTTTAGATGCTTCGAAGTGATAACCCGCGGTTGGCCAGTGACCTACGATTGCCGCGCCGCGTGGCTCGATGATGTCGCGAATGGTACCCAGGGCGTCGCAGAAATATTCCGCGTAATCTTCCTGATCGCCGCAGCCGAAGAGCGCAACCAGCTTGCCGTTGAAATCAACTTCTTCAAGAGTCGGGAAGAAATCATCCCAGTCGCACTGTGCTTCGCCGTAGTACCATGTAGGGATGCCCAGCAGCAGAATGTCGAAACCTTCGAGATCTTCCTTACTGCTCTTCGCAATGTCACGCACTTCAGCAACATCTTTACCGAGCTGTTTTTGAATCATTTTTGCGATATTTTCGGTGTTACCAGTATCGCTGCCGAAAAAAATGCCTACGATTGCCATGAGTAAAATAACCTCTTGAAACTTAATGGTATGGTGGCGGAGTATAGCCCACAGATGGGGCAATCATAGCAGAACAGGCCACAGTGCGGAAACAGCTATCATAGCGCTGTGCACAGACTGCAACATGATGGCGCATTAAGCGCCAGTTTCACTTGAGGACAGGGTGGGCTGACAAATGGTTAGCTCAGGTGTTGCTTGAGCTGTGTTAACAACATCTCTTCAATCAGTTCGCTGCGGCTGATATTTCTGGCTTCAGCAAGCTGAGTTAGCGCATCCACCGCTTCGTTGTTGAGTTTTAGCTCGACTCGTTTCAGGCCGCGTACTTTATCGCGTTTGAGCTGGTTACGTTTGTTGATACGCAGTTGCTCATCTCGCGTTAGCGGATTGGTTTTTGGCCGCCCCGGGCGACGCTCGTCCGCGAACAGATCTAATGTAGTACGGTCCGTTTGTTCTTTTGCCATGATTAGAGTACTGACAGGAATTTCGGGATGCTGCGAGCAGAATGCTCCGGCGCATTTAAGCGCGCCATCATACATCAGGGAATTCTGCGCGCCAACGCGTTAGCCGCAACTTACGGCCAGTCGGTCTGTTTTTAATCAGTTTAGGGAAGATTCATCGATAAAACGGTGAATGGCGCGTAAAACCGCTTCTGGTTTCTCGGCGTGAACCCAGTGCCCTGCGCCTGCAACAACGTGGGCACGAGCCCCGGGAAACTGTGCCAGCAACGCATCCCGGTGCGTTTCATCCACATAAGGCGAGTCGCCGCCGCGGATAAACAGAGCCGGATGCTCCCAGGCCGGAACGTTTTGCCAGCCAACGATATTTTCATACTCCTTCCACAACACCGGCACGTTGAATTTCCAGTCGCCTTCGGCAAAGGACTTCAGCAGGAACTGAATCACGCCTTCTTCTTTTATATGCTCGCGCATTAAAGCTGCGGCCTGCTGACGAGTTTTCGCACCGGCGTGGCTCACCGCATTAATCGCGGCAAAAATCTCATCGTGACGACGCACCCGGTAATCGACCGGAGCGATATCAATCAGCACAAGTTTGTCGATACGCTCAGGGGCGATAGCCGTCAGCGCCATAGCGACTTTACCGCCCATCGAATGACCGACAATTATCGCTTTTTCAAAACCGTATTCGTCCAGCGTTTCCAGCACATCCTGCGCCATTGCTGGATAATTCATTTCATCGCTGCGGGGAGACTGGCCGTGATTACGCAGATCTATTTGCAGCAGCGTATGATCCTGCCCGAGATCGCGAGCGAGCACGCCGAGGTTATCAAGGCTGCCAAACAGGCCGTGAATGAGAACAACAGGAGAATTGCTAGTCGATTGTTGCGCAGTTTGCAGGCGAGCGTTTAATTTCATGGCAAAGTTCTTTTTTTTGATTCGTAGGGTTAGGGTATCATGAAGACATTCCTGCCGCAGTGCCGCAAACATTCAGTTTAATCTGGCTTTATTGGGCGACACCTGTTTGGCGCTACCCGCTGTTGGGATTTGCTCCTATAATCCCAACGACTTGTATTCAGAATTAAGATATCGCACTGGATGAAGATGAAAACGATTGAAGTTGATGACGAGCTATATCGCTATATTGCCAGCCACACGCAACACATTGGCGAGAGCGCGTCCGATATTTTACGGCGAATGTTGAAATTTACCGCCGGTCAGACTCCCGCAGCGACGACTTCCCCTACAGCGAATTCCGCACAACCTGCGGCAATCCCTGCTCCTGAAGATAAACCCGTGAATCGGGCTCGCGATCGCGTGCGCGCCGTTCGTGAGTTGCTACTCTCTGATGAGTACGCCGAGCAAAAGAAAGCCGTTAATCGTTTCATGATGGTGCTTTCTACGCTCTACCAACTGGATGCGAAAACTTTTGGCGAAGCCACTGAGTCTTTGCATGGCCGTACGCGTGTCTACTTTGCCGGCAACGAACAAACGTTGCTGGCTAATGGCAATCAGACCAAGCCAAAACATGTTCCGGGTACGCCATACTGGGTTATCACCAACACCAATACGGGTCGCAAATGCAGCATGATCGAACACATCATGCAATCAATGCAGTTCCCGGCGGAATTGATTGAGAAGGTTTGCGGCACTATTTAATCTGCGTCAAAAGGAAGGGCCAATGGCTAACCACAACCGTGCAGGTCAACCTGCGCAACAGAGCGATTTGATTAACGTAGCCCAGCTAACGGCCCAGTACTACGTGCTGAAACCGGAAGCGGGCAATAGCGAACACGCGGTGAAATTCGGCACCTCCGGCCACCGCGGCAGTGCGGCTCGTCATAGCTTTAACGAACCGCATATTCTGGCAATTGCTCAGGCGATTGCTGAAGATCGTGCTAAGAACGGCATCACTGGCCCTTGCTATGTTGGTAAAGACACTCATGCCCTGTCTGAGCCTGCGTTTATCTCCGTGCTGGAAGTGCTGGCGGCAAACGGTGTGGATATCATTGTTCAACAGGCGAACGGCTACACGCCGACGCCTGCTGTGTCTAATGCGATTCTGACGCACAACAAAGAAGACGGCGCTCAGGCGGACGGTATCGTTATCACGCCTTCGCACAACCCGCCTGAAGATGGCGGCATCAAATACAATCCACCTAACGGTGGCCCGGCTGATACCAACGTCACAAAAGTTATTGAAGAGCGTGCAAATGCGCTGCTGGCCGATGGTCTGAAAGACGTGAAACGTATTTCTCTCGACCAGGCCTGGGCAAGCGGCCACGTGAAAGAGTTAGATCTGGTGCAGCCGTTTATCGAAGGGCTGGTGGACATTATCGACATGGCCGCCATCCAGAAAGCGGGCCTGAAGCTGGGCGTTGATCCGCTTGGCGGCTCCGGCATCGAATACTGGCAGCGTATTGCGAAACACTACAATCTGGATCTGACCATCGTAAACGATCAGGTAGATCAGACTTTCCGCTTTATGCACCTCGACAAAGACGGCGCGATCCGTATGGATTGCTCGTCTGAATGCGCGATGGCAGGTCTGCTGGCGCTGCGCGACAAATTCGACCTGGCCTTCGCCAACGACCCGGACTACGACCGTCACGGCATTGTCACCCCGGCCGGCCTGATGAACCCGAACCATTATCTGGCCGTCGCGATTAATTATCTGTTCCAGCATCGTCCACAGTGGGGCAAAGACGTGGCGGTAGGTAAAACGCTGGTTTCGTCCGCCATGATTGACCGCGTCGTCAACGACCTGGGCCGCAAGCTGGTGGAAGTGCCGGTTGGCTTTAAATGGTTTGTAGACGGTTTGTTTGACGGCAGCTTTGGTTTTGGTGGCGAAGAAAGCGCCGGGGCATCCTTCCTGCGCTTTGACGGCACGCCATGGTCGACTGATAAAGACGGCATTATCATGTGCCTGCTGGCGGCAGAAATTACCGCCGTTACCGGTAAAAACCCGCAGCAGCATTACGACGAACTGGCAGCCCGCTTCGGCGCGCCAAGCTATAACCGCCTGCAGGCTTCCGCCACTTCAGCACAAAAAGCTGCGCTGTCGAAGTTGTCCCCGGAAATGGTCAGCGCGGATACCCTGGCAGGCGACCCGATCACTGCACGTTTAACCGCGGCTCCGGGTAACGGCGCCTCCATCGGCGGTCTGAAAGTGATGACCGAGAATGGCTGGTTCGCGGCTCGTCCGTCCGGTACTGAAGATGCGTACAAAATCTATTGTGAAAGTTTCCTGGGCGCCGAACATCGCCAACAAATTGAAAAAGAAGCGGTAGAGATTGTTAGCGAAGTGCTGAAAAACGCGAAGTAAGCTGCAGCGAATCCATAAAGGCGCCCTGGGGCGCCTTTTTTGTATCTGTAAATCAGGCCTGCTCGCAGTTCATTTCGTTTTACCGCCGGATGCGAGACAGGGCAGGCGTACAAATACAAAGTCCCTTATTTAACTAATGGTTAGTACTTATTTAACTTTTTTGTAACTAAATTACGGAACGAATGTAAATATCTGCACAACAAGTGCGATCAAGTGGTCTGATGAGTAGTAAAATTTCAGCCGATGCGATACTATTTTGGTCAGATAACAAGTTCTGAATTCCCGGCTTTTGTTGCCGGTCACAAAATAAAGGGAGAAGCCTATGTCTTTATACAAAGAATATCCTGCGCATCAGGTTATCCTGCGTCGCATCTTCGCAGTAGCCGCTGGCATACTGGCGCTGCCGGTAATGTTGTTCTGGAAAGATCGCGCGCGTTTTTACAGCTATCTGCACCGCGTCTGGTCGAAAACAAGCGATCAGCCAGTCTGGCTGGCTCAGGCAGAAGCCGCTTCCGGCGATTTCTACTAAGACCTGATTCAAAGCTAAAAAGGCTACCCAAAAGGGTAGCCTTTTTTGTTATGGCGACTTGCTACACTTAGAGTTCATCACAAAGGAGTAAACTCATGAGCGGCAATATTCCAGTCGGCATCAGCGCCTGTTTACTCGGGGAAAACGTCCGCTTTGACGGCGGTCATAAACGGTTGGCGTTTGCTGTCGACGAGCTTGCGCCCTGGGTGCGTTTTGAGCCCGTTTGCCCGGAAATGGCAATTGGTCTACCTACGCCGCGCCCGGCGCTGCGTTTAATAAAGGTAGATGACGGCGAAATCGCGCTACGTTTTAGTAACCATACGGAAGGTGATTTGACCCAGGAGATGCAGCAGTTTTCCGCCAGGCGCATCCCGGGCCTTGCGCATCTTTGTGGCTATATTGTTTGCGCAAAATCTCCGAGCTGTGGCATGGAACGGGTGCGGGTTTACGAACCCGTTGGCAATAACAATCGTAAAAATGGTACCGGCATCTTTACCGCTGAGCTCAAACGCCAGATGCCGTGGCTGCCCGTTGAGGAAGATGGCCGCTTACAGGACCCCCCAATTCGCGAGAATTTTGTTGAGCGTATCTACACGCTTTTTGAGCTCAACAACCTGTACAAAAAAGGGCTGACGAGAGGCGGGCTTATTGGTTTTCACAGCCGCTATAAGCTGCTGTTGCTGGCGCATTCCCAGCCGCAATATCGCGAACTGGGGCGTTTTGTCGCGGATATAGAAAACTGGGAATCGCTGGATGATTTCTTTATCGAATACCGTCTGCGCTTAATGTTACTGCTTGAGCATCAGGCCACGCGCCGTAATCACACAAATGTGCTGATGCATGTTCAGGGCTATTTTCGTCGTCAGCTAAGCTCCCGCCAGCGTCAGGAGTTATCGGAGTTGATTGACCGGTATCGTCTGGGAACCCAGCCGCTTCTGGCCCCCGTCACTTTGTTAAAACACTACATGGCAGAATATCCTGACCAATATTTAGCGCAGCAGCGCTATTTTGAACCCTATCCTGAGGCTCTACGCTTGCGCTACGGCAATTAATTCAGGGAGTTGTATGGCCACTCATCTGGTCTGGTTTCGCAGTGACTTACGTGTTTCCGATAACCTGGCGCTCGCGGCGGCCTGCCGCGATCCCGGAGCTAAAGTCATCGTTCTTTTTATCGCCACGCCTGAACAATGGCGACAACACGATATGTCACCCCGCCAGGCTGAATTTCTCTGGCAGCATCTGCGTTTGCTGCAAACATCTCTGGCCGAACGCGGGATAGCGCTTTTTATTAAACAAGTGGCCGATTTCACGGCTTCTATTGAGTACCTGAAAGGGTTCTGCGCCAGTCAAAACGTGGATGCTCTGTTTTACAACTATCAGTATGAGATCAACGAGCGCGAACGTGACGCGGCGGTGGAGAAAATTCTCGGGCGAGACGTAATATGCCAGGGCTTTGATGACAGCGTGCTCCTGCCGCCCGGCAGCGTAACCACCGGCAATCATGAGATGTACAAGGTTTTTACTCCTTTCAGCAAAGCATTTATTAAACGGTTGCAGGAAGGATTGCCGGAATGCGTTTCGGCGCCGCATTCTCGTGGCGAGCCGCTTGTTATCAAAGAGCCTGCGCCTTTTGATTATCCTGGTGAGAAAGTGGATACGGCGTTGTTTCCCGTTGGCGAACGAGCGGCTATTGCAAAGCTGCGGGAATTTTGCCTGCGTCCTGCCGTCGATTATGCCGAACAGCGTGACTTCCCGGCAATTGAAGGCACCAGTCGCCTGTCGCCATATTTAGCGCTCGGGGTGATTTCGCCGCGCCAGTGTCTGCATCGATTATTAAAAGAACATCCGCAGGCTATAGAGGGCGGGGAGGGGGCGACGTGGTTAAACGAGCTTATCTGGCGTGAGTTTTATCGCCATCTGCTTGTGGCCTGGCCGAAGCTCTGCCGCTTTCGTCCGTTTATCCCATGGACGGACAAGGTGCGCTGGCATCAGGATAAGGAACGGCTGGAGGCCTGGCAGAAAGGGAAAACGGGTTTCCCGATTGTCGATGCCGCAATGCGCCAACTCAACGCCACCGGCTGGATGCATAACCGTCTGCGCATGGTTGTTGCCAGCTTCCTTGTAAAAGATTTGCTCATCGACTGGCGGGCCGGCGAGCGCTACTTTATGTCGCAATTGATCGACGGCGATCTTGCGGCGAATAATGGAGGCTGGCAATGGGCGGCCTCCACTGGTACCGATGCGGCACCTTATTTCCGTATCTTCAATCCCACCACGCAGGGAGAGCGATTTGACGCCGAAGGAGCGTTTATTCGCCATTGGCTGCCCGAACTGAAAGCCGTTCCAGGCAAATATATCCATTCACCGTGGATTTGGGCGGATAAACAGCAGCAGACTCTGGACTATCCGCGCCCGATTGTTGACCATAAGCAGGCACGTATTGCGACACTTGCCGCCTATGAGGCGGCCCGAAAACCGGAAGATAAACAAGATGAAAAATAGCGAACTGGAACGCCTGATCAACGAAAAACTCAACAGCGCGGCGATAAGCGACTACGCGCCAAACGGCCTGCAGGTTGAGGGGCGTGAAGAGATCCGTAAAATTATCACCGGCGTAACGGCAAGCCAGGCCTTGCTGGACGAAGCGGTACGTCAAAATGCCGACGCGGTGATTGTGCACCACGGCTATTTCTGGAAAGGCGAATCACCGGTTATTCGCGGTATGAAGCGTAGCCGTCTGAAAACGCTGCTGGCAAACGACATCAATCTTTACGGCTGGCATTTGCCGCTGGATGCGCACCCGCAATTAGGCAATAACGCGCAGCTCGGTTCGTTGCTGGGCATCGAAACCAAAGGCGAAATTGAGCCGCTGGTGCCGTGGGGCGAGTTTTCCACACCGCTTTCTGGCGTGGAACTTGCTTCATGGATTGAGATGCGGCTTGGTCGCACTCCGCTGTGGTGCGGCGATGCCGGGCCCGATCAAATTCGTCGCATCGCCTGGTGTACCGGCGGTGGGCAAAGCTTTATTGATAGCGCCGCACGTTTTGGCGTGGACGCCTTTATTACCGGTGAGGTTTCCGAACAAACCATTCACTCCGCGCGTGAACAAGGCTTGCATTTTTATGCCGCAGGACACCACGCAACCGAACGCGGCGGCATCCAGGCATTGAGCGACTGGCTCAACAGCGAAACGGATTTAGACGTGACCTTTGTCGACGTTCCTAACCCGGCATAACGCGATATTCAGGAGGAAAAGTGCAAAGAGCGCGGTGTTATTTATTAGGCGAAAGCGCGGTGGTTCTGGAGCTGGAACCGCCGATATCCCTTGAGAGCCAGCAACGTATATGGGGGCTGACCCGCAGGCTTGAAGAAGCGGATTCCGTTCGGGAAGTTATTCCGGGTATGAATAACATTACCGTCGTGCTGCGCGAGCCGCAGAACCTTGCGCTGGACGGCATAGAGCGGATACAGCGCTGGTGGGAAGAGAGCGAGGCGATAATCCCTGAATCACGGCGCATTGAGATCCCGGTGATCTACGGCGGCGATACTGGGCCGGATCTTAAAGTCGTTGCCGAACATAACGGGCTAACGCCTCAACAAGTCGTGGAGCAGCATTCAGGTGCGGAATACGTGGTTTATTTTCTCGGCTTTCAGCCTGGTTTTGCTTATCTTGGCGGGCTTGCATCCACGTTACAAACGCCGCGCCGCGCTGAACCTCGCTTGCTGGTGCCTGCGGGTTCCGTAGGAATTGGCGGCAGCCAGACGGGAATTTATCCTCTTGCGACGCCGGGCGGCTGGCAGATTATTGGTCAGACATCCGTAAAACTGTTTAACCCTGACATTGAACCGCCAGCGTTGTTAGCGCCGGGCGATACCGTGCGCTTTGTGCCTCAGAAGGAGGGCGTGTGCTGAAGATTATTCGTGCCGGGATGCACACTTCTGTGCAGGATAGTGGGCGCTATGGTTATCGCCAACTGGGCGTCAGCCGCTGCGGCGCGCTGGATGGACCCGCTTTGCGCATCGCCAATTTGCTGGTGGGGAATAATCCTGAAAGCGCCGCACTGGAAATTACGCTTGGCCAGTGCGTCATTGAGTTTACGCAGGACGGCTGGTTTGCTTTAACAGGCGCGGGCTGCCATGCGGATCTGGACGGACATGCAGTCTGGACCGGATGGCGGCTGCCGGTAAAAGCCGGGCAACAGCTACGACTCAAATCGCCGGAAAGGGGGATGCGCAGCTACGTAGCCGTTGCGGGCGGGCTGGATATTCCTTTGCTGATGGGGTCAGCGAGTACCGATTTAAAAGCGCAGATTGGAGGCTTCTCCGGCCGTTTGCTGCAAGATGGCGATACGATTCCGCTTTTGCCGCCAAAACGCCACTTCCGCGAAGCGCGTGGTGTAAAACAACTGCTGTGGGGCAACCGTATTCGCGCGCTCCCGGGCCCTGAATATCACGAGTTCAGCCAGGGCGCTCAGGATAGTTTCTGGCGTTTGCCCTGGCAGCTAAGCCCGCAGAGCAACCGCATGGGCTATCGTTTTCAGGGACAACGTTTAGAGCGCAACACCGATCGTGAGTTGTTATCCCACGGTTTATTACCGGGCGTGGTGCAGGTGCCGCATAACGGACAGCCGATTGTCCTGATGAACGATGCGCAAACAACCGGCGGCTACCCGAGAATCGCCTGTGTGATTGAAGCGGACATGTTCCACCTTGCGCAGCTACGGCTGGGAGAGCCTATCCACTTTGTGCAATGCACGCTGGAAGAAGCGCTTAAAGCACGCCGCGATCAGCAGCTCTATCTGGATCAACTGGCCTGGCGGCTTAATGACGATGATTGATTTAATCCGGGAGCGATGATGCCTGAAGGACCGGAAATTAGACGAGCGGCA
Organism: Dryocola boscaweniae; assembly: GCF_025215095.1. Classification (GTDB taxonomy): domain Bacteria; phylum Pseudomonadota; class Gammaproteobacteria; order Enterobacterales; family Enterobacteriaceae; genus Dryocola; species Dryocola boscaweniae. Next base: position 87,093 of record NZ_JALHAP010000068.1, read on the forward strand.
GACGCTCTTGAAGCTGCCGTTTTAAATAAACCGTTAACCGATGTCTGGTTTGCTTTTCCCGAATTAAAAATATTTGAAGAAGCTTTGATAGGGCAAAAAGTTGAGCGAATAGAAACGCGTGGAAAAGCATTACTCACGCGCTTCTCAAACGGGAAGACCTTATACAGCCACAATCAGCTCTATGGCGTATGGCGTGTGGTGAATTCGGGAGAAGCGCCGGTAACCACGCGCGTGCTGCGAGTAAAATTGCAAACGGCGGACAAAGCTATCTTGCTTTACAGCGCCTCCGATATTGCCATGCTCGATGATGAACAACTGGTGAAGCATCCTTTTTTGCTGCGTGTCGGTCCGGATGTTCTGGATTTAACGCTAACGGCGCAGCAGGTGAAAGAGCGCCTGTTGTCGCCGAGGTTTCGTAAGCGGCAATTCAGCGGCCTGTTATTGGATCAGGCATTTCTCGCGGGGTTAGGGAATTATCTGCGGGTGGAGATTCTCTGGTACGTTGGGCTCGCGGCTCATCATAAAGCGCAGGATTTAAGCGACGAACAGCTCGACAGGCTCGCAAATGCGCTGCTGGATATCCCGCGTTTTTCGTACAATACGCGTGGCAGCGTGGATGAAAATAAACATCACGGCGCGATTTTTAGCTTTAAAGTGTTTCATCGTGCAGGAAAAAAATGCGAGCGTTGCGGCGGGGTGATAGAGAAAACGATGCTGTCTTCGCGGCCTTTTTACTGGTGTTCCCGTTGCCAGCGTTAAATCTGGCGGATGACGCTTATCTGCCCTACGTTCGCCTGAACAATCGTAGGGCGGATAAGCAATGCGCCATCCGCCAGTCGGAGCTTATTTTTTCAAATCGGATTTGAAATCACGCTGCTCGTAGCCGGTATACAACTGGCGTGGACGGGCGATTTTGATGCCGTCGTCGTGCATTTCATTCCAGTGCGCAATCCAGCCCACGGTACGCGCCATCGCGAAGATAACGGTAAACATGGAAGAAGGAATGCCCATCGCTTTCAGGATGATGCCGGAGTAGAAGTCCACGTTCGGGTAGAGTTTCTTCTCGATGAAGTACGGGTCGTTAAGGGCGATATGCTCAAGCTCCATCGCCACTTCCAGCAGGCTGTTATCTTTCAGATTCAGCTCTTTAAGCACTTCATGGCAGGTTTCACGCATTACGGTGGCACGCGGGTCGTAGTTTTTGTACACGCGGTGACCAAAGCCCATCAGACGGAAAGAATCGTTCTTATCTTTCGCGCGGCGGATGAATTCCGGAATGTGTTCAACGCTGCTGATTTCTTCGAGCATTTTCAGTGCGGCTTCGTTAGCGCCACCGTGTGCAGGCCCCCACAGGGAAGCAATACCGGCAGCGATACAGGCGAATGGGTTTGCGCCCGAGGAACCTGCGGTACGAACGGTTGAGGTGGATGCGTTTTGCTCGTGGTCGGCGTGTAGGATCAGAATTCTGTCCATTGCGCGTTCCAGAATTGGGTTAACTTCGTATTTCTCGCACGGCGTGGAGAACATCATATTCAGGAAGTTGCCGGCATAGGATAGATCGTTGCGCGGATAAACGAACGGCTGACCAATGGAGTACTTGTAGCACATCGCGGCGACGGTCGGCATTTTGGACAGCAGACGGAAAGCCGCGATATCGCGATGGCGCGGATTATTTACATCCAGGGAATCGTGATAGAAGGCGGCCAGCGCGCCGGTTACGCCGCACAGAACGGCCATTGGGTGTGAGTCACGACGGAAACCGTGGAACAGGCGAGTGATCTGCTCATGGATCATGGTGTGGCGAGTGACGGTGGTCTGGAATTCTTCGAACCCTTCCTGAGTCGGCTTTTCGCCGTACAGCAGGATGTAACATACTTCAAGATAGCTGGAGTGGGTCGCCAGTTGATCAATAGGGAAACCACGGTGTAGCAGGATACCTTCGTCACCGTCGATAAAGGTGATTTTTGATTCGCATGATGCGGTGGAGGTGAAACCCGGATCAAAAGTAAACACACCTTTAGAACCAAGACTACGGATATCAATTACATCCTGACCGAGCGTGCCTTTTAGCACATCCAGTTCGAGAGCATCATCACCGTTATAGGTGAGGGTTGCTTTTTTATCAGCCATTTACGGTCTCCTTAGCGCCTTATTTCTTAAGACTGCAGGGTACCCGATTTGCATTCAAACCCGTGGAAATCATTACCAGTTTGTTATTTGGCTCTCAGCTCTGTTTTGAAAGGGATACAGCCAGGGTACAGAGCGATGGGCGCTTGCAGGTAACGCAGCCACGCAGGCGAAAAAACAGCAAATCAGGGGGTTAGCAGTCCATATCATTCAAACCTGTGTACCACTAATAACTGTCCTGATTGACGGGGTCAATACCGACACACTGTTACATAACTTATTCTCAGGTGAAAGGCTGACCCTATAACTTTTGCGAATTATACGGCTTTTCTGGCCTTGTTTGTAACAATAATGTTTAACTTTTGTCAAATCAGATGATTAAATTTTAAAATAATGTTGTTATCGTGATCCTGGTCACTGTTCAGAGCAAAACCCTTCAAACTATATGTAGGTTAATTGTAATGATTTTGTGAAGAGCCTATACTGCCGCCAGGTCTCCGGAATACCCTGCCACCGGGTGCCACCCAGCGTTGTAGCCAGTTTTTTGGCATCTGGACGTAGCTGTTTTTGCATGACGCACAGTTATAGAAAGTTCACGCTGTCTGACCCCGCCTGCAGATCCGGAGGAAGGAAACAATAAGAACAGCATGTGGGCGCTATTCATGATAAAAAATGCGAAGAAACAAAGACCTGTCAATCTGGATCTCACAACGATCCAATTTCCCGTGACTGCCATCGCTTCCATCCTCCATCGTGTATCCGGCGTGATCACCTTTGTGGCTGTTGGCATTCTGCTTTGGCTGTTGGGTCTGTCACTCTCCTCCCCGGAAGGTTTTCTCTCTGCTTCATCAATAATGAGCAGCTTCTTTGTTAAATTCATAATGTGGGGCATTCTGACGGCTCTTGCCTATCACGTGGTTGGCGGCGTTCGCCATATGCTGATGGACGTGGGCTATCTGGAAGAAACTCTGCAAGCGGGCAAACGATCCGCAACGCTTTCCTTTGTTATTACCGTCGTGCTTTCAATTCTTGCAGGAGTCCTCGTATGGTAAGCAATGCCTCCGCATTAGGTCGCAATGGCGTGCATGACTTTTTGCTGGTTCGTGCCACCGCCATCGTAATCACCCTGTACATCATCTATATGATTGGCTTCTTCGCTGTCACTGGCGAATTAACCTATGAGGTCTGGAGTGGGTTCTTCGCCTCCGCCTTCACCAAAGTGTTCACCCTGCTGACATTGTTCTCTATTTTGATCCATGCCTGGATTGGCATGTGGCAGGTGTTGACCGACTACGTTAAATCAGTAGCGATTCGCCTTGGGCTGCAATTGCTGATTGTTGTAGCACTGCTGGTTTACGTCATTTATGGATTTGTTGTGGTGTGGGGTGTGTAATGAATTTACCAGTCAGAGAGTTTGATGCTGTCGTCATCGGTGCCGGCGGCGCAGGTATGCGCGCCGCGCTGCAAATTTCACAAAAGGGCCAGAGTTGCGCCTTGCTGTCAAAAGTTTTCCCAACTCGTTCCCATACCGTATCTGCACAGGGCGGCATTACCGTAGCGCTTGGTAATACCCATGAAGATAACTGGGAATGGCATATGTATGACACGGTAAAAGGTTCCGATTACATCGGTGACCAGGATGCCATTGAATATATGTGTAAAACCGGCCCGGAAGCGATTCTGGAGCTGGAGCATATGGGTCTGCCGTTCTCCCGTCTTGATGATGGAAAAATTTATCAGCGTCCGTTTGGCGGCCAGTCGAAAAACTTCGGCGGCGAGCAGGCGGCACGTACCGCAGCGGCAGCTGACCGCACAGGTCATGCCCTTTTGCACACGCTGTATCAACAGAACCTGAAAAACAAAACGACGATTTTCTCCGAGTGGTATGCGCTGGATCTGGTGAAAAACGACGATGGCGCAGTAGTAGGCTGTACCGCGCTGTGCATTGAAACCGGTGAAGTCGTTTACTTCAAAGCTAAGGCAACCGTGCTGGCGACTGGCGGCGCAGGCCGTATTTATCAGTCCACGACTAACGCCCACATCAACACCGGCGACGGTGTCGGCATGGCGCTGCGCGCAGGCGTTCCAGTGCAGGATATGGAAATGTGGCAGTTCCACCCAACCGGTATCGCCGGGGCCGGGGTTCTGGTCACTGAAGGGTGCCGTGGCGAAGGTGGTTATCTGTTGAATAAACACGGCGAGCGCTTTATGGAGCGTTATGCGCCAAACGCAAAAGACCTGGCGGGTCGCGACGTGGTGGCTCGTTCCATCATGATCGAAATCCGTGAAGGCCGCGGCTGCGACGGCCCGTGGGGGCCGCATGCCAAGCTGAAACTCGATCACCTGGGTAAAGAAGTGCTTGAGTCCCGTCTGCCGGGTATTCTGGAGCTGTCCCGCACCTTCGCACACGTTGACCCGGTTAAAGAACCTATCCCGGTCATTCCAACCTGCCACTATATGATGGGCGGTATTCCGACCAAAGTAACCGGCCAGGCGCTGACGGTGAATGAGCAGGGTGAAGACGTTGTAATTCCGGGCCTGTTCGCAGTAGGTGAAATCGCCTGCGTATCGGTACACGGCGCTAACCGCTTGGGCGGCAACTCGCTGCTTGACCTGGTGGTGTTCGGCCGTGCGGCTGGTTTGCATCTGCTGGAATCTATCGCCGAGCAGGGCGAGTTGCGCGATGCATCCGAAGAGCAGATTAATGCCGCTCTGGAACGCCTTAACCGCTGGAATGGCAACCGCGACGGTGAAGACCCGGTTCAAATCCGTAAAGCGCTTCAGGAATGTATGCAGCATAACTTCTCGGTATTCCGCGAAGGCGATGCGATGGCCAAAGGGCTTGAACAACTGAAGGTTATCCGCGAGCGTCTGAAAAACGCTCGTCTGGACGATACTTCCAGCGAATTCAACACCCAGCGCGTTGAGTGCCTGGAGCTGGATAACCTGATGGAAACCGCTTTTGCTACCGCCGTTTCCGCTAATTTCCGCACTGAAAGCCGTGGCGCGCATAGCCGCTTCGACTACCCGGACCGTGACGATGCGAACTGGCTGTGCCACAGCCTGTACCTGCCAGAGTCGGAAAGCATGACCCGCCGTGAGGTGAACATGCAGCCGAAACTGCGTCCGGCATTCCCACCAAAAGTGCGTACTTACTAATAGCGGAGCAAAGTGATGAAACTCGAATTCTCTATTTATCGCTACAACCCGGACGTTGACGATGCTCCGCGTATGCAGGAGTACACACTGGAAGGGGAAGAAGGGCGCGACATGATGTTGCTCGACGCGCTTATTCAACTGAAAGAAAAAGATCCGACGCTGGCGTTTCGCCGCTCGTGCCGTGAAGGCGTTTGTGGCTCTGACGGCGTGAACATGAACGGTAAAAACGGTCTGGCCTGTATCACGCCAATCTCAGCGCTCGGTAATGGAAAACAGAAGATTGTTATCCGCCCGCTGCCAGGATTGCCGGTTGTCAGGGATCTGGTAGTGGACATGGGACAATTCTATGCCCAATATGAGAAGATTAAACCTTACCTGTTGAATAATGGGCAAAATCCACCCGCTCGCGAGCATTTACAGTCGCCAGAGCAGCGTGAAAAACTGGATGGTCTGTACGAATGCATTTTGTGCGCCTGCTGCTCGACCTCCTGCCCGTCGTTCTGGTGGAACCCGGATAAGTTCATCGGTCCGGCAGGTTTACTGGCGGCTTATCGCTTCCTGATTGATAGCCGTGATACTGAGACCGCCAGTCGTCTGGATGGGATCAGCGATGCTTTCAGCGTATTCCGCTGCCATAGCATCATGAACTGCGTCAGTGTATGTCCTAAGGGGCTGAACCCGACGAAAGCCATCGGCCATATCAAGTCGATGCTGTTGCAAAGAAGCGCTTAATAAGAGAAGCATTGGCGGATGGCGCAGGCTTATCCGCCCTACGGAGAAAGGTAGGGTGGATAAACGAAGAGCCATCCACCACACGGCTCCCGGGACGGGAGCCATGCAGGAAACCTTTAAAAACTGCCCTACGTAACCTCGTATAGCGACAGTTTTTAAAGGTTCCTTCGCGGGCCGTCTTACTACGGCAACAGGTCCGCTGAAAGTGAACCCTGGAATGTGTACCAAACGTGTACGCTATAGTTATCCACGCGATTTAAGCAGATAAATGCTTAAGGGATCACGATGCAGAACGGCGAAATGAAAGCCTGGCTGGATTCCTCTTACCTGGCGGGTGCGAACCAGTCCTGGATAGAGCAGCTCTATGAAGACTTCTTAACCGATCCTGACTCTGTTGATGCGCACTGGCGCTCAATGTTCCAGCAGTTACCTGGAACCGGAGCCAGACCGGATCAATTCCATTCTAAAACACGTGATTATTTCCGTCGTCTGGCGAAGGATGCCTCACGTTATTCAACCGCGATTACCGACCCTGACACTGACGTTAAGCAAGTTAAAGTGCTGCAGCTTATTAACGCATGGCGCTTCCGTGGTCATCAGGCGGCTAATCTCGATCCGCTCGGCCTGTGGAAACAGGATGCGGTTCCCGATCTCTCTCCGGCTTTTCACAATCTGACGGATGCCGATCTTCAGGAAACCTTTAACGTAGGTTCTTTTGCCGGCGGCAAAGAAACCATGAAGCTTGCCGATCTGATAGACGCGCTGAAACAAACCTACGGCGGCTCCATCGGTGCGGAATACATGCACATCACCAACACCGAAGAGAAACGCTGGATTCAGCAGCGTATTGAATCGGTAGTCGGGCACTCCACCTTCACCAGCGAAGAGAAAAAACGCTTCCTGAACGAGCTGACCGCGGCCGAAGGTCTGGAGCGTTATCTGGGGGCGAAATTCCCGGGCGCGAAACGCTTCTCGCTGGAAGGCGGCGACGCGCTGGTGCCAATGCTCAAAGAAATGATCCGCCATGCGGGCAAGAGCGGCACGCGTGAAGTGGTGCTGGGGATGGCGCACCGTGGCCGCCTCAACGTGCTGATTAACGTATTAGGCAAGAAACCGCAGGACCTGTTCGACGAGTTCGCGGGCAAGCATAAAGAACATCTCGGTACTGGCGATGTGAAGTACCACATGGGCTTCTCATCCGATGTTGAAACCGAAGGCGGCCTGGTTCATCTGGCGCTGGCGTTTAACCCGTCGCACCTGGAAATTGTTAGCCCGGTTGTTATCGGTTCTGTTCGTGCGCGTCTGGATCGTCTGGACAAACCGGGCAGCAACCAGGTTCTGCCGATCACCATTCATGGCGATGCTGCGGTAGCGGGTCAGGGCGTGGTTCAGGAAACCCTGAACATGTCCAAAGCACGTGGTTACGAAGTGGGCGGTACCGTTCGCATCGTTATTAACAACCAGATTGGTTTCACCACCTCCAACCCGCTGGATGCGCGCTCCACGCCGTACTGTACCGATATCGGTAAGATGGTGATGGCGCCGATTTTCCACGTCAATGCAGACGATCCGGAAGCGGTGGCTTTCGTGACCCGTCTGGCCCTGGACTTCCGTAACACCTTCAAACGCGACGTGTTTATTGACCTGGTTTGCTACCGTCGTCATGGTCATAACGAAGCCGATGAGCCAAGCGCAACTCAGCCAGTGATGTACCAGAAAATCAAGAAGCACCCGACGCCGCGTAAGATTTACGCCGACCGTCTGGAGCAGGAAAAACTGGTCACGCTTGAAGACGCTACCGAAATGGTGAATCTCTACCGCGATGCGCTGGATGCCGGCGAGTGCGTGGTAAAAGAATACCGTCCGATGAACATGCATTCGTTTACCTGGTCGCCATACCTTAACCACGAATGGGATGAAAGCTACCCGAACAAGGTTGAGATGAAGCGCCTGCAGGAGTTGGCCAAACGCATCAGCACCGCGCCGGAATCCGTTGAAATGCAGTCTCGCGTCGCCAAAATCTACAGCGATCGTCAGGAAATGGCGAACGGCGCCAAGAAATTTGACTGGGGCGCGGCTGAAAACCTGGCTTACGCCACGTTGGTTGATGAAGGCGTTTCTGTGCGTCTGTCTGGCGAAGATGCAGGCCGTGGCACGTTCTTCCACCGTCACGCTGTGATTCACAACCAGACCAACGGTTCTACCTATACTCCGCTTCAGCATGTTCACAACAGCCAGGGCGAGTTCAAAGTTTGGGACTCCGTACTGTCTGAGGAAGCTGTACTGGCATTTGAATATGGTTACGCTACCGCTGAGCCACGCACGCTGACCATCTGGGAAGCCCAGTTCGGCGACTTCGCGAACGGCGCGCAGGTTGTTATCGACCAGTTCATCAGCTCCGGCGAGCAGAAATGGGGCCGTATGTGCGGTCTGGTGATGCTGCTGCCGCACGGCTATGAAGGTCAGGGCCCCGAGCACTCTTCTGCGCGTCTGGAACGTTACCTCCAGCTTTGTGCTGAACAGAACATGCAGGTTTGCGTACCGTCTACGCCGGCACAGGTTTACCACATGCTGCGTCGTCAGGCGCTGCGCGGTATGCGCCGTCCGCTGGTGGTTATGTCGCCGAAATCCCTGCTGCGTCATCCGCTGGCGGTTTCCACGCTCGATGAGCTGGCAAACGGCACCTTCCTGCCTGCGATTGGCGAAGTTGATGAGCTGGATCCTTCTGCCGTGAAACGCGTGGTAATGTGTTCCGGTAAGGTTTATTACGACCTGCTTGAGCAGCGCCGTAAAAGAGATCAAAAAGATGTGGCGATTGTGCGCATCGAGCAACTGTATCCATTCCCTCACCAGGCGGTGCAGGAAGCGCTGAAGCCGTTCGCTCACGTGCATGATTTCGTGTGGTGCCAGGAAGAGCCGCTTAACCAGGGCGCATGGTATTGCAGCCAACACCACTTCCGCGAAGTGATTCCATTTGGATCAGCTCTGCGTTATGCAGGTCGTCCGGCCTCCGCCTCTCCGGCGGTAGGGTATATGTCCGTTCACCAGAAACAGCAGCAAGATCTGGTTAATGACGCGCTGAACGTCGATTAATTAAAGGATAAAAAATGAGTAGCGTAGATATTCTAGTTCCTGACCTGCCTGAGTCCGTTGCCGATGCGACCGTTGCAACATGGCATAAAAAACCGGGTGATACCGTAACCCGTGACGAAGTGCTGGTGGAAATCGAAACTGACAAAGTGGTACTGGAAGTACCGGCGTCCGCAGATGGTGTCCTGGATGCTGTTCTGGAAGATGAAGGCACGACGGTGACCTCCCGTCAAATTCTGGGCCGCCTGCGCGAAGGCAACAGCTCTGGCAAAGAAACCTCAGCCAAAGCAGACAGCAAAGAGTCCACGCCGGCCCAGCGTCAGCAGGCTTCCCTGGAAGAGCAAAATAACGACGCCCTTAGCCCGGCTATTCGCCGCCTGATTGCCGAGCATTCGCTGGATGCCAGCGCCATCAAAGGCAGCGGCGTTGGCGGTCGTATCACTCGTGAAGACGTTGATAAGCATCTGACTCAGGCGAAAGCAGCCGAGCCTGCTCATGCAAAAGCAGCGCAAGAAACCAAAGCGCCGGCGGCCCCTCTGGCTGGCCGCAGCGAAAAACGCGTGCCGATGACTCGTCTGCGCAAGCGTGTCGCCGAGCGTTTGCTGGAAGCGAAAAATTCCACCGCCATGCTCACCACCTTTAACGAAGTGAACATGAAGCCGATCATGGAACTGCGTAAGCAGTACGGTGAAGCCTTCGAGAAACGTCACGGCGTACGCCTGGGCTTCATGTCCTTCTATATTAAAGCGGTTGTTGAAGCGCTGAAACGCTATCCGGAAGTGAACGCTTCTATCGACGGCGAAGATGTGGTTTACCATAACTACTTTGACGTCAGCATTGCGGTATCCACACCGCGTGGTCTGGTTACGCCGGTGCTGCGCGATGTCGATACCATCGGCATGGCGGACATCGAAAAACGCATCAAAGAGCTGGCGGTAAAAGGCCGTGACGGCAAGCTGACCGTTGAAGACCTGACCGGCGGTAACTTCACCATCACCAACGGCGGTGTGTTTGGTTCCCTGATGTCTACCCCGATAATCAACCCGCCGCAGAGCGCGATCCTGGGTATGCACGCTATTAAAGACAGGCCAATGGCGGTCGACGGTAAAGTTGAGATCCTGCCGATGATGTACCTGGCGCTCTCGTACGATCACCGTTTGATCGACGGCCGCGAGTCTGTCGGCTATCTGGTAGCGATTAAAGAGCTGCTTGAAGACCCGACTCGTCTGCTGCTGGACGTGTAGTAAACCTCTGGCGGGTGGCGCTTTGCTCACCCGCCCTACAAATATCACCTGCCTTGTAGGTCGGATAAGCGAAGCGTCATCCGACGTAGATTGATGACCTACCTGTTTTTATGAAGGATGGATAGAACTCATGAACTTACACGAATATCAGGCGAAACAATTGTTTGCTCGGTATGGTTTACCGGCTCCGGTCGGTTACGCCTGCACCACACCGCGTGAAGCTGAAGAAGCGGCCTCTAAAATTGGCGCAGGTCCGTGGGTGGTGAAATGTCAGGTTCATGCCGGTGGCCGCGGTAAAGCGGGCGGCGTGAAAGTGGTTAACAGCAAAGAAGACATTCGCGCCTTTGCTGAACACTGGCTCGGTAAGCGCCTGGTGACTTATCAAACTGACGCCGGCGGCCAGCCTGTTCATCAGATTCTGGTAGAAGCTGCGACTGACATTGATAAAGAGCTGTATCTTGGCGCGGTAGTAGACCGCAGCTCACGTCGCGTGGTGTTTATGGCTTCCACCGAAGGCGGCGTGGAAATCGAAAAAGTGGCGGAAGAAACCCCACATCTGATCCATAAAGTTGCGCTGGATCCGCTGGCGGGCCCAATGCCTTACCAGGGTCGCGAACTGGCGTTCAAACTGGGCCTGGAAGGTAAGCAGGTTCAGCAGTTCACCAAAATCTTTATGGGTCTTGCGAATATCTTCCTTGAGCGTGATTTGGCGCTTATCGAAATCAACCCGCTGGTTATCACCAAGCAGGGCGATTTGGTTTGCCTCGACGGTAAACTGGGCGCCGACGGCAACGCATTGTTCCGCCAGCCAGAGCTGCGTGAAATGCGTGACCCAAGTCAGGAAGACGCTCGTGAATCTCAGGCTGCGCAGTGGGAACTGAACTATGTGGCGCTGGATGGCAACATCGGCTGCATGGTTAACGGTGCGGGCCTTGCTATGGGCACCATGGACATCGTTAAGCTGCACGGCGGCGAACCGGCTAACTTCCTGGACGTTGGCGGCGGCGCAACCAAAGAGCGCGTAACCGAGGCGTTCAAAATCATTCTGTCCGACGACAAAGTGAAAGCCGTTCTGGTTAACATTTTCGGCGGTATCGTACGTTGCGATCTTATCGCTGACGGTATTATCGGCGCGGTTGAAGAGGTAGGCGTGAACGTTCCGGTCATAGTTCGTCTGGAAGGCAACAACGCTGAACTGGGCGCGAAGAAACTGGCTGATAGCGGCCTGAACATCATTGCAGCAACAAGTCTGACGGATGCAGCACAGCAGGTTGTTGCTGCCGTGGAGGGGAAATAATGTCCATTTTGATCGATAAAAACACCAAGGTAATTTGCCAGGGTTTCACCGGCAGCCAGGGGACTTTCCACTCCGAACAGGCGATTGCATACGGTACTCAAATGGTTGGCGGCGTAACGCCAGGTAAAGGCGGCACCGAGCACCTCGGCCTGCCGGTCTTTAACACCGTGCGCGAAGCAGTAGAAGCAACTGGCGCAACCGCGTCTGTCATCTATGTTCCGGCCCCGTTCTGCAAAGACTCCATTCTGGAAGCTATTGATGCAGGCATTAAGCTGATTATCACCATCACCGAAGGTATCCCGACGCTGGATATGCTGACGGTGAAAGTGAAACTGGACGAAGCCGGCGTGCGCATGATTGGGCCTAACTGCCCGGGCGTTATCACCCCAGGCGAGTGCAAAATCGGCATTATGCCGGGTCATATCCATCTGCCGGGCAAAGTGGGTATCGTTTCCCGCTCCGGTACGCTGACTTATGAAGCGGTTAAGCAGACCACCGATATTGGTCTGGGCCAGTCCACCTGCGTGGGTATCGGCGGCGACCCAATCCCTGGCTCTAACTTCATCGATATTCTGAAGATGTTCGAAGAAGATCCGAAGACTGAAGCCATCGTTATGATCGGTGAGATCGGCGGTAGCGCGGAAGAAGAAGCCGCGGCTTACATCAAGGATCATGTAACCAAGCCGGTTGTAGGCTATATCGCCGGTGTTACCGCGCCTAAAGGCAAACGTATGGGCCATGCGGGCGCCATCATTGCCGGGGGTAAAGGTACTGCTGACGAGAAATTCGCAGCGCTGGAAGCTGCAGGCGTGAAAACCGTACGCAGCCTCGCTGACATCGGTGAAGCCCTGAAGGCGATTCTGCCGCAATAAAACTTTTCCCCGCTTTGGCGGGAAAAGGGTAGAACTAATAATAAATGTTCGACATGGTTGGCCGCCCTTTGGGTGGCCTTTTTTATGGCTAAAAATCTGTTATTGCATTGGTATACAACAAAAAAATGGGTTTATAGATGTAAAATATTTCGATTTTGCGTCGTTCCTGTACGCGGTTTTTTCATTTTATCTATTCGTCTTCTTCTCAGGTAACCTTTTAAAAAATAATGATTTGTTAATATGTTTATCATTAATAGTAAATATATTGTGAATTTCACCTGTCCGCTGAGGTTTTCACGCTTTAATAACGTGAAGTGATTAGCACAAGTTAAAGCGTCAATGGCAAAAGTGCATTTGCCATCCATAGTTTAAATAGTTGGCATTTATTTATAGTTAGTCTACAGCGCTTAACTTAGCGCTATAATCACGAACACTTTGTTAACAATGTATTTACCATTCATTCTTCAGCGAAACGTTATTAACAAAAGCAAGATTATATGCGCCAGATCAATATCTAAGGCTGGCTTAATAACCGCGAAAAGGGGAAAATTGCTGTAGATCAAACTGGCTGTATAGCGATATTTTCGCTATAAATTGATCACTGTCGAGAAACGCAAAAAACGCTAAGCAAATACCTATTTATTGTAAGGAAATTGCAGGGTAATATATTTGCGGATTATTTTAGGCTTTTATTAACGTATTTGTAACCTTTTCCCTTTTGTCGTCACATTTGAATAAATGTGCTGGCGAAGGGATATCTGGAAGCGAATGTTTTTGTATTAGGGCATGCGTTGTGGAAGCCTGCGGGCCTTCCACTGTCGGAGTCTTCATGCGAAGAGCAAGGAGTCAAGATGTTTGATATTGTCGAACTGTCGCGCTTACAGTTTGCCTTGACCGCGATGTACCACTTCCTGTTTGTGCCGCTGACGCTGGGTATGGCGTTCTTGCTGGCCATTATGGAAACGGTTTACGTTCTGTCGGGTAAACAAATTTATAAAGATATGACCAAGTTCTGGGGCAAGTTGTTTGGTATCAACTTTGCTCTGGGGGTTGCCACCGGGTTGACCATGGAGTTCCAGTTCGGGACTAACTGGTCTTACTATTCTCATTATGTGGGCGACATTTTTGGTGCGCCGCTGGCCATTGAAGGCCTGATGGCATTCTTCCTCGAATCCACCTTCGTTGGTCTGTTCTTCTTCGGTTGGGATCGCCTCAGTAAAGTGCAGCATATGGCGGTGACCTGGCTGGTAGCGCTTGGCTCCAACCTTTCCGCGCTGTGGATTCTGGTTGCGAACGGCTGGATGCAAAACCCAATCGCTTCGGATTTCAACTTCGAAACCATGCGTATGGAAATGGTCAGCTTCGCTGAGCTGGTCCTTAACCCTGTTGCGCAGGTTAAATTCGTTCATACCGTTGCTTCTGGCTACGTTTGCGGCGCGATGTTCGTTCTGGGCATCAGCTCTTATTACATGCTTAAAGGCCGTGACTTCGCGTTTGCGAAGCGCTCTTTTGCCATTGCTGCAAGCTTTGGTATGGCGGCAATCCTGTCCGTTATCGTGCTGGGGGATGAGTCCGGTTACGAAATGGGGGACGTGCAGAAAACCAAACTGGCAGCCATTGAAGCCGAGTGGGAAACTCAACCGGCGCCGGCAGCCTTTACGCTGTTTGGCATTCCTGACCAGGATAAGCAAGAAAACCGTTTCGCGATTCAAATTCCGTACGCGCTGGGCATCATCGCGACGCGTTCTGTTGATAAACCCGTCACCGGTTTGAAAGAACTGATGGTGCAGCACGAAGAGCGTATCCGTAACGGCATGAAGGCTTACAGCCTGCTTGAAGAATTACGTGCCGGGACAACTGACCAGACCGTGCGTGACAACTTCAATAACGTTAAGAAAGATCTTGGTTACGGTCTGCTGCTGAAGCGCTATACCCCGAACGTCACCGACGCGACGGAAGAGCAAATTCAGAAAGCGACAAAAGATTCTATTCCACGCGTTGCGCCGCTGTACTTTGCGTTCCGTATCATGGTGGGCTGCGGCTTCCTGATGCTGTTTATTATTGCGGCGTCGTTCTGGACCGTGACTCGTAATGCTATCGGATCGAAAAAATGGCTGCTGCGTGCGGCGCTTTATGGCATTCCACTGCCGTGGATCGCCATCGAATCCGGCTGGTTTGTAGCTGAATATGGCCGTCAACCGTGGGCGATTGGTGAGGTGCTGCCAACCGCAGTCGCCAACTCCTCGCTGACCGTGGGCGATCTGCTCTTCTCTATGATTCTGATTTGCGGTCTTTACACGCTGTTTATGGTGGCCGAGCTGTACCTGATGTTCAAATTTGCTCGCCTTGGGCCGAGTAGTCTGAAAACGGGTCGCTATCACTACGAGCAGTCCTCCGTATCTTCACAGCCGGCACGCTAAGACAGGAGTCGTGAAATGATCGATTATGAAGTATTACGTTTTATCTGGTGGCTGCTGGTTGGCATTTTGCTGATTGGTTTTGCCGTTACCGACGGCTGGGATATGGGGGTGGGGATGTTGACCCGCTTCCTGGGCCGTAACGACACCGAACGTCGTATTATGATCAACTCTATCGCCCCGCACTGGGACGGTAACCAGGTGTGGCTTATCACCGCAGGCGGCGCGCTGTTTGCTGCCTGGCCAATGGTCTACGCAGCGGCGTTTTCCGGCTTTTATGTGGCGATGATTCTGGTGCTGGCATCCTTGTTCTTCCGCCCGGTAGGCTTTGACTACCGCTCTAAGATCGAAGATACCCGCTGGCGCAACATGTGGGACTGGGGCATTTTTGTCGGTAGCTTTGTGCCGCCGCTGGTCATCGGCGTGGCGTTTGGCAACCTATTGCAGGGCGTCCCTTTCCATATGGACGAGTACATGCGTCTGTTCTACACCGGTAACTTCTTCCAGTTGCTGAACCCGTTTGGTCTGCTGGCGGGCGTAGTGAGCGTTGCGATGATCCTGACGCAGGGCGCGACTTACCTGCAAATGCGTACGGCAGGTGAGGTCTATCTGCGCTCCCGTGTGACTTCACAAGTTGCGGCTCTGGTGACGATGGTATGCTTCGCCCTGGCAGGCGTTTGGGTGATGTACGGCATTGACGGTTATGCAGTAACTTCCGTTATTGACCATCATGCGCCGTCGAATCCGCTGGCAAAAGAAGTGGTACGTGAAGCCGGCGCCTGGCTGGTGAATTTCAACGCTATGCCGTCTCTGTGGGCTATTCCTGCGTTGGGCGTTGTTCTGCCGCTGCTGACCGTGTTAACAGCGCGTATGAACCGTAGCGCGTGGGCGTTCCTGTTCTCGTCCCTGACGCTGGCCTGCATTATCCTGACGGCGGGTATCGCGATGTTCCCGTTCATCATGCCATCCAGCACTGTGCTGAATGCGAGCCTGACAATGTGGGATGCGACTTCCAGCCAACTGACGTTGAATGTGATGACCTATGCTGCTGTGGTATTCGTCCCAATCATTCTGGCCTACTCGGGCTGGTGTTACTGGAAAATGTTCGGTCGTATCACCAAAGAACATATTGAAAGCAACACCCACTCTCTGTACTAAGTAAGGAGCTGATTATGTGGTACTTTGCATGGATTCTGGGGACGCTTCTTGCCTGTGCATTTGGCATCATCACGGCGCTTGCGCTTGAGCACATCGAAGCGAAAGCCGGGAAAGAAGAACACTAATGGAAGTAATTATCGCAAAGGTATATGCGGTAATGGATAAGAGCCCCTTGAGGGCTCTTTCCTTAATAATGGCGCTGGTCCTGGCTGGTTGCATCTTCTGGGACCCCTCGCGCTTTGCCGCAAAGACCAGCGGGCTTGAAATCTGGCACGGTTTCCTGCTGATGTGGGCCGTGTGCGCCGGGGTGATTCACGGGGTGGGATTTCACCCGAAGAAAGTTCTCTGGCAGGGCATTTTCTGTCCTTTAATCGCTCAACTTGTGTTGCTGGCCGGGCTGCTGTTTTTCTTCGCTTGAGGCTTTGCTCAGCCTAATCTGATTTACTTAAAATTTATGGGTTTTCACAGGCCCATAAATTTTTACCTAACGTTTAATACTACCCATTCCCAACCCTCATCCTCTTGCGTATAGTAGCAACGTTTAATTGCATTACCGGGATGTAAAGTGAGTACAACGCTGTTTCGATGGCCGGTTCGGGTCTACTACGAAGATACCGATGCCGGTGGTGTGGTTTACCACGCCAGTTATGTTGCTTTTTATGAAAGAGCACGCACTGAGATGCTGCGCCAGCACCACTTTAACCAGCAGGATTTGCTGGCGGAGCGCATCGCCTTTGTCGTACGCAGGATGACAGTCGATTATCTTGCGCCTGCCCGACTCGACGATTTACTCGAAATCCAAAGTGAAATTACATCGATGCGAGGCACTTCTATGGTGTTTACGCAGCGAATAGTCAATGCCGATGGGCGGACACTTAACGAAGCTGAGGTCCTTATCGTCTGTGTTGATCTTCTCTCAATGAAGCCTCGTGCGCTTCCCAAGTCTATTGTCGCGGAGTTCAAGCAGTGACTGACATGAATATCCTTGATTTGTTCCTGAAGGCGAGCCTTCTGGTCAAATTTATCATGTTGATTTTGATTGGTTTTTCCATTGCATCATGGGCAATCATCATTCAGCGAACGCGAATCCTCAATGCCGCCACCCGCGAAGCGGAAGCCTTTGAAGATAAGTTCTGGTCGGGCATTGAATTGTCCCGTCTCTATCAGGAAAGCCAGGGCCGCCGTGACAATCTTGCCGGTTCCGAGCAAATTTTCTACTCAGGATTCAAAGAGTTTGCCCGGCTGCATCGTGCAAATACTCATGCCCCGGAAGCGGTGGTCGATGGCGCCGCACGTGCCATGCGTATTTCGATGAGCCGTGAGCTCGAAACGCTCGAAACTCATATTCCTTTCCTTGGTACCGTGGGTTCCATCAGCCCTTACATCGGTCTGTTTGGTACGGTATGGGGGATCATGCATGCCTTTATCGCACTGGGTGCGGTGAAACAAGCGACGTTGCAGATGGTGGCGCCAGGCATCGCAGAAGCATTGATTGCGACCGCGATTGGTCTGTTTGCCGCAATTCCAGCGGTAATGGCGTATAACCGCCTGAACCAGCGCGTGAACAAACTGGAATTGAATTACGACAACTTTATGGAAGAGTTCACGGCTATCCTGCACCGTCAGGCTTTTACCAGCAGCGATAAGCAGTAAGGGGTAAGTCATGGCCAGACGTACACGTGGTCGTCGTGAACTAAAGTCAGAAATTAACATCGTACCTCTGTTGGACGTGTTGCTGGTGCTGTTGCTGATTTTTATGGCAACGGCTCCCATCATCACCCAGAGCGTTGAGGTGGACTTGCCGGATGCGACAGATTCGCAAACGGTAAGCAGTAACGATGAGCCTCCGGTCATTATTGAAGTGTCCGGGGTAGGGCAGTACAGCGTGGTGGTTGAAAAAGACCGGATGGAACAATTGCCGTCTGAGCAGGTTGTTGCTGAAGCCCAGCGTCGTCTGCAGGCAAATCCTAAAACGGTCTTTTTGATCGGTGGTGCGAAAGATGTCCCGTATGAGGAAATCATTAAGGCACTTAACCTGCTGCACAGTGCAGGGGTCAAATCCGTCGGTCTGATGACGCAGCCAATCTGATCCATCTCGCTATATTTGGGAACTGATAGTGTCAAAGGCAACCACAGAAAACGATAAGCTCAAGCGCGCGATAATCGTCTCAGTGATCCTGCATATCATCTTGATTGCAATCCTGATATGGAGTTCGTTTGACGAGCACATAGACGCCAGTGCGGGCGGCGGCGGTGGATCGTCCATTGACGCGGTCATGGTCGATCCGGGTGCCGTGGTGCAACAGTACAATCGCCAGCAGAATCAGCAGGCGAGCAGTAAGCGAGCAGCGGAGCTTCGCGAAAAGCAGGCGCAACAACAGGCTGAAGAGCTTCAGGAAAAACAGGCCGCTGAACAGCAGCGTCTGAAAGCACTGGAGAAAGAACGTCTGGAAGCGCAGGAGCAGGCAAAGCAGCAGGCCGAGGAGCAGAAAAAGGCGCAAGAAGCAGCTAAAGAAGCGCAGGAACAACAGAAACAGGCCGAAGCGGCTGCGGCGAAAGCCAAAGCAGACGCTAAAGCCCAGGCTGATGCTCAGGCGAAGGCTGCGGAAGAGGCGGCGAAGAAAGCCGCTGCCGACGCACAGAAAAAAGCTGCTGAAGAAGCGGCAAAAAAAGCAGCCGACGCACAGAAAAAGGCGGCTGCTGATGCAGCAGCCGCAGCGAAGAAGGCTCAGCAAGACGCTGAGAAGAAAGCGGCTGCCGAGGCGGCTAAACAAGAAGCTAAAGAAGCGGCCAAAGCTGCAGCGGCCGAAAAAGCCGCCGCGGAGAAAGCCGCAGCCGATAAGGCTGCCGCTGCAAAAGCTGCTGCAGACAAAAAAGCGGCTGCTGATGCAAAGAAAAAAGCTGCAGCTGAGAAAGCAGCGGCCGATAAAGCCGCAGCCGAGGGCGTTGACGACCTCTTTGGCGATCTGAGCTCAGGTAAGAATGCACCGAAAACCGGCGGCGGAGCGAAAGGAGATAGCGCAGCCGCGGCCGGGAAAGGGAATAATAAAAACAATGGCGCAACTGGCGCTGAAATCAGTGGTTACGCGGGACAGATAAAAGCAGCAATTGAGAGCAAGTTTTATCAGGACCCTGCCTTCAGTGGCAAGACCTGCTCGTTGCGCATAAAACTGGCTCCTGATGGTTTACTGCTTGATATTAAATCAGAGGGTGGCGACCCGGCTCTTTGCCAGGCTGCCATTGCGGCAGCGCGTCTGGCGAAGATTCCAAAGCCGCCAAGCCAGGATGTTTATGAAGTTTTCAAAAACGCGCCTATCGACTTTAAGCCCCAGTAAAATTTTCCTGACAAAGTTAGGAAAAACTTACCAGGATTAAGTCACAGTGAATTGGTAGTTTTGTGTATTTGGGGTCGTTAAAATTCTGCTAAATTATCGTGGGCTTTGGGTCCGGATAAGGGAGATATGATGAAGCAGGCATTTCGAGTAGCATTAAGTTTCTTGATGCTGTGGGCAGCGGTGCTGCACGCAGAAGTTCGTATTGAGATCACACAAGGTGTGGACTCGGCACGTCCTATTGGTGTGGCGCCGTTCAAATGGGCAGGCCCAGGCGCGGCACCTGAAGATGTCGGCGGCATTGTTGCCGCTGACTTGCGTAACAGCGGTAAGTTCAATCCGCTGGACAGATCCCGTTTGCCGCAACAGCCGGGCTCCGCCCAGGAAGTGCAGCCAGCAGCCTGGACCGCCTTGGGTATTGACGCTGTTGTTGTAGGGCAGGTTACGCCAAACGGCGATGGCAGCTATACCGTTGCTTACCAACTGGTCGACACCTCAGGTGCGCCAGGTACGGTTCTGGCTCAGAACTCCTACAAGGTAAATAAACAGTGGCTACGCTATGCCGGCCATACCGCAAGCGACGAAGTATTTGAAAAGCTGACCGGGATTAAAGGCGCTTTCCGCACTCGTATCGCATATGTTGTGCAGACCAACGGCGGCCAGTTCCCGTATGAGCTTCGCGTTTCTGATTATGATGGCTACAACCAGTTTGTGGTTCACCGTTCTCCGCAACCGCTGATGTCTCCAGCCTGGTCTCCGGACGGCAGCAAAGTCGCCTATGTAACCTTCGAAAGCGGCCGTTCTGCTCTGGTTATTCAGACTCTGGCTAACGGCGCTGTGCGTCAGGTGGCTTCTTTCCCACGTCACAACGGTGCGCCTTCGTTCTCTCCGGACGGCAGCAAGCTGGCCTTCGCGCTGTCTAAATCCGGCAGTCTGAATCTTTACGTGATGGATATCGGCTCCGGGCAAATCCGCCAGATTACCGATGGCCGTAGCAACAACACTGAACCAACCTGGTTCCCGGACAGCCAGAATCTGGCCTATACGTCTGACCAGGCCGGTCGTCCACAGATTTATAAAGTGAATATCAACGGCGGTGCTCCGCAGCGTTTGTCCTGGGAAGGTACCCAGAACCAGAACGCTGACGTAAGCTCTGACGGCAAGTTTATGGTAATGGTGAGCTCCGCAGGCGGACAGCAACACATTGCCAAACAGGATCTGGTAGCGGGTGGCGTACAAACTTTATCGTCAACGTTCCTGGATGAAACGCCAAGTCTGGCACCTAACGGCACCATGGTAATCTACAGCTCTTCTCAGGGGATGGGATCCGTGCTGAATCTGGTCTCAACAGATGGGCGTTTCAAAGCGCGTCTTCCGGCAACCGATGGTCAGGTTAAATCACCTGCCTGGTCGCCGTATCTGTGATAATAAAATATTAAAGGATCAAAGAAATGCAACTGAACAAAGTGCTGAAAGGGCTGATGATTGCTCTGCCTGTTATGGCCATCGCGGCGTGTTCTTCCAACAAGAACGCCAGCAATGACGGCAGCGAAGGCATGCTGGGTGCTGGCACTGGTATGGACGCTAACGGTCAAGGCAACATGTCTTCCGAAGAGCAGGCTCGTCTGCAGATGCAACAGCTGCAACAGAACAACATCGTCTACTTCGGTCTGGACAAGTATGATGTTTCTTCTGAATTTGCTGCAATGCTGGATGCGCACGCAAACTTCCTGCGTAGCAACCCGTCTTACAAAGTGACCGTAGAAGGTCATGCGGACGAACGTGGCACCCCGGAATACAACATCTCCCTGGGTGAGCGTCGTGCTAACGCCGTTAAGATGTATCTGCAAGGTAAAGGCGTTTCTGCAGACCAGATCTCCATCGTTTCTTACGGTAAAGAAAAACCAGCAGTACTGGGTCATGACGAAGCGGCTTACGCTAAAAACCGTCGTGCCGTACTGGTTTACTAAGAGAATGACATGAGCAGTAACTTCAGACATCACGTGTTGAGTCTGTCGTTACTGGTTGGCATAGCGGCCCCCTGGGCCGCTTTTGCTCAGGCGCCAATCAGTAGTGTCGGCTCAGGCTCGGTCGAAGACCGTGTCACCCAACTCGAGCGTATTTCTAATGCTCACAGTCAGCTTTTAACCCAACTCCAGCAACAGCTCTCCGATAACCAAAGCGATATTGATTCCCTGCGCGGTCAGATTCAGGAAAGCCAGTATCAGCTCAACCAGGTTGTGGAGCGTCAGAAACAAATTCTGTTGCAGATAGACGGCCTCAGCAACGGCGGCGCCGCAACGGGACAGGCGACCGGTAACGATCAGGGCGCAGCTACGGCAGCACCAGATGCCGGCGCGTCTGCAAACGCACCGGCTGCTGGCGCACCTGTACAGAGCGGCGACGCGAACAGCGATTACAATGCGGCAATCGCTCTGGTACAGGATAAATCGCGTCAGGATGAGGCGATGGCCGCTTTTCAGAGCTTCGTGAAGAAATATCCGGACTCGACTTACCAGCCAAATGCGAACTACTGGCTCGGGCAGTTGAATTACAACAAAGGGAAAAAAGACGATGCGGCGTTTTATTTTGCCTCCGTGGTGAAAAATTATCCCAAGTCGCCTAAAGCCCCGGACGCGATGTATAAGGTTGGATTGATCATGCAGGACAAAGGCGACGCCGCGAAAGCGAAAGCCGTCTATCAACAAGTGATCAAACAATTCCCAAACACCGACGGCGCGAAGCAGGCGCAAAAGCGTCTGAATGCGATGTAATGCTTGCGGCCTGACCAGATATCGTTGCTTTTCTGGTCTTGCCGCGCGATTACTAAGCAGTTGAGCGATCCGCGTTGAAATTGTTGTTGCGTCAAAATCTTAAATCAGTAATATATGCCGCCGTTGCCGGGGGATAAGTAACTAACCGGCAGTGACACGAAAATGGGTCGTTAGCTCAGTTGGTAGAGCAGTTGACTTTTAATCAATTGGTCGCAGGTTCGAATCCTGCACGACCCACCAATTTTCGAACAGAAAGACGGTTTGTGAATCGTGAAGGGTTTGAACCTGCTGCAGGTTCGAGTTGAGCGCAAGCGAAACAGCGTTGCAAAGCAACGACCCGAAGGGTGAGGTCTGAGGCCGAATCATCCTGCACGACCCACCAATTTTCGATGTCGCAAGTTTTGAAGCAGGCAGTAACCGCACAGCGGGTCGTTAGCTCAGTTGGTAGAGCAGTTGACTTTTAATCAATTGGTCGCAGGTTCGAATCCTGCACGACCCACCAATTTTCGAACAGAAAGACGGTTTGTGAATCGTGAAGGGTTTGAACCTGCAGCAGGCAGACAAAATCGTCGGGAACGATTTTGAACGTCGCTTGCGACGGCCCGGAGGGCGAGTCTCAGGATGAGACGAGTAATCATCCTGCACGACCCACCATCTTTCTTTGATGAATGCCTCTTTGAAACAAGCAGTAACCGCACAGCGGGTCGTTAGCTCAGTTGGTAGAGCAGTTGACTTTTAATCAATTGGTCGCAGGTTCGAATCCTGCACGACCCACCAATTTTCGAACAGAAAGGCGGTTTGTGAATCGTAAAGGGTTTGAACCTGCTGCAGGTTCGAGTTGAGCGCAAGCGAAACAGCGTTGCAAAGCAACGACCCGAAGGGTGAGGCCTGAGGCCGAATCATCCTGCACGACCCACCATCTTCAGATAAAGGCGCC
>NZ_JALHAP010000067.1 GCF_025215095.1 Dryocola boscaweniae
GTTGCGAGGTGGCGTATATTACGCTTTCCTCCTGCAGAGTCAAGCGTTTATTTTCGCTTTCGTCCGCCTGACGGGCCGGTTTGTAAGCCGTTGTGCCGTGTCAGTGGAGGCGCAGTATAGGGATTTTCCGGAAGCTGACAAGCGTTTATTGCAAATTAATTACCAAGCGTCTTTTTTTTCGGCAATGTGGCTATAAAAGGCCCGCGATGGGGGATATTTGCTGTTTTAAGCATCAGAAAGAGATACCAGATGGCATACTAGAAAGAGAAATATAGCTAAAGGAATTGCAATTATGTCTTTATCAGCACAACAACTCGCGGCGCAAAAGAACCTTTCTTATGTTCTTGCAGAGAAGCTGGCCCAGCGCATCCTCAAAGGGGAGTACGAAGCGGGCAGTATTCTGCCAGGCGAAATCGAGCTGGGTGAGATATTCGGCGTAAGTCGTACCGCCGTGAGAGAAGCAGTAAAGACATTAACAGCGAAAGGAATGGTTTTGCCTCGTCCACGCATCGGGACCCGAGTTATGCCACGCAGCCACTGGAACTTCCTTGATAAGGAGTTGCTTACCTGGTGGATGACCGAAGAAAACTTCAATGAGGTCGTGGAATACTTTCTTGTAATGCGTAATAGCCTGGAACCTCAGGCCTGCTCGCTCGCTGCTATAAATGGTAATAGCGAACAGAAAGCGTATCTCAAAGAGATGATGACAGAGATGGTGAAACTGAAAACCACTTTTGACCGTGAACGCTGGATAGAAGTTGATATGGCTTATCACGAGCACATCTATGCAATGAGCGGTAATCCTTTCCTCTGTTCTTTTGCTAATTTATTCCGTTCTATTTATTACAATTACTTCACCGCCATAACCGATAACGAAGTCATCAAACTCGATTTGCACCAGGCAATCGTTGATGCCATTACCCAAGGGGACAGCCAAGCCGCCTTAGCTGCGGGACAGGCGCTATTACAGGATCCCTTCGTTCACGGCCAACACGGCTAATTAAGGTGATGCTTCAGACGGAGCCGCGTTCCACCAGCTCCGGCGTCAGTAACAGTCGTTGTTGCGCCAGAGCGGGCTGTGCCATACGGTGAATCAGCACATCAACGGCCAGCTCGCCCAGTTCATCTTTTGGCTGATGGATGGTTGTGAGCGGCGGCGTCATGTAGCGCGCAAGCTCAATATCATCATAACCCACCACGGCCATATCCTTCGGCACGCTCAAACCAGCCTGATACAGCGCATGATAAGCGCCCACCGCCATCGCATCGTTACCGGTGAATACCGCATGAGGCGGTTGCTCCAGGGCCAGAAGCGAGTTCATAGCGGTGAACCCGCCCTGAAACTCGAAGTCGCCGATAATTTCATAACCCGGCTGAATGACAAGCCCTGCGCTGTTCATCGCCTTGCGGTAGCCTTCCAGGCGCAAACGTGCAGGCGTTTTATCCTGCGGTCCGGCTATACAGGCAATGCGGGTATAACCGTTATCGATAAGATGTTGCGTAGCCATTTCGCCTCCCAGCAGGGAGTTATCCTGAATCACATCGCTTTCGCCCTCGAAAGGCGCCCAGTCCATCATGACCGTAGGAATAGAAGGATAGCGATTCATGATCTCAGCCGAAGGCAAATGGGTTTCGGTGCACAGCAGCAGCAGCCCGTCGACACGCTTTTGCATCAGCGTCTCCAGATTGCGGTTCATGCGCTGTTCATCGCCTTCGGTATTGCACAGCACCAGGCTGTAGCCACGCTCAAAACAGCTTCGCTCCACGCCGCGCACCAGCTCAGAATAAAACGGGTTGCTGCTGGCGGTTATCAGCATGCCGATGGTGTGGGTCTGCTTAAGTTTGAGGCTACGCGCCAGAGCGGAAGGCGCATAGTTCAGCGTTTTGATAGCGGCATCGACCTTTTCGCGAATGGCCTCGCTCACGAATCTGTCGTTATTAATGACGTGTGAAACCGTCGAGGTGGAGACGCCCGCAAGGCGAGCGACGTCTTTCATGGTAGCCATGATTACCCCTGCTGCTGCAAGAACTCGTCGATTTCATGGCGCCACGGCACGGAAGGTTGCGCACCTTTACGTGTTACGGCGATGGCGGCAGCGGCATGGGCAAAGCGGATCGCCTCATTTATCGGTTTATCTTCCAGTAATGCCGTAACCAGCGCGCCGTTAAAAGTGTCCCCGGCGGCAATAGTATCCACGGCTTTAACTTTAAAGCCTGCAATTCTTTGGCCCTTACCCTGCTCGCTCAGCCAGACGCCGCGACTGCCAAGCGTAATAATGACGGTTTCAATACCTTTATTATGCAAGACCTGAGCGGCGCAGGCGGCGTCTTCATCATTTTCGACACGAATACCGGTGAGCTTTTCGGCTTCGGTTTCGTTTGGGGTGATCATATCCACCAGCTCCAGCAATTCGTCTGACAGTTCACAAGCTGGCGCAGGATTTAACACAACTTTGGTTTGATGTTGATGGGCGATTTTTGCCGCAGCCAGTACGCTTTCCAGCGGTGACTCAAGCTGCATCAGAAGTGCGCTGGCGTCAGCGATTTTTTGCTGCTGTTTTGCTACCAGCTCAGGCGTTAAAGCACCGTTCGCGCCAGCATGAATACCAATAACGTTTTCCCCGGCGCCGTTAACAAAGATCAGCGCAACACCGGTAGCCGCTTCTTTAATAGTGCTGATGGGAGAAGTATCTATTTTATCGCACACCAGTTGCTTACAAACGCGGCTGCCGGTGTCATCGCCACCCACACAGGCAATAAAGGCAATATCGGCGCCGCTGCGTCCGGCAGCCACGGCCTGATTGGCGCCCTTCCCGCCGAACGCCACCTGATACTCCTGCCCGGTAACCGTTTCACCCGGCGTTGGAAAATGTTCGAGGTTGAGGATATGGTCAGCGTTGATACTGCCGAGGACGACGAGACTGCCTTTCGTTTTCATTTTTTCTGTCCAGTTAAGTGCGCCGCCCTAAACTTATAAGGCGGCGCGAGACCTGCTTTTCCGTTTGTCGTCTTATTTGGTGACCAGTTTCAAATCAACCGGGATTTTCGATTCGACTTTCTCGCCTTTCAGGACCTTATCAGCCGTTTCAACGCCGATAACGCCAATCTGATCGGCCATCTGCGCCACCGTTGCGCCAAGTTTACCGCCTTCAACCGCTTTTACGCCGTCGTCGGTGCCGTCAAAGCCAACAACCAGCACGTCAGATTTGCCTGCGGTTTGCAACGCACGCAACGCGCCCAGCGCCATTTCATCGTTCTGAGCAAATACGGCCTGCACATCCGGATGCGCGGTGAGCAGGTTTTGCATAACGTTCAGACCCTTGGTGCGGTCGAAGTCTGCCGGCTGGCTCGCCAGAACGGTAAATTTATGCTCGGCGGTAGCCTGTTTGAAGCCTTCACCGCGTTCGCGGGCCGCAGAGGCCCCAGCGATACCTTGCAGTTCGATAACTTTCGCACCGTCGCCCAGTTTTTTCGCAATAAAGTCGCCCGCCATTTTACCGCCGGCTACGTTGTCAGAAGCGATGTGGCTGACTACGGTACCCTGGTTCGCCATACGGTCGAGGGTAATCACAGGGATTTTAGCCTGGTTCGCCATTTTTACCGCGTTGCCTACGGCATCCGAATCCGTTGGGTTAATCAGCATCAGTTTGGTGCCACGAACGGTCAGGTCCTGCACGTTCGCCAGCTCTTTAGCCGGGTTATTCTGGGAATCCAGCACTACCAGGTTGTAACCCAGTTTGTCTGCTTCTTTCTGCGCGCCGTCTTTTAAGGAAACGAAGAACGGGTTATTAAGCGTGGAAACAACCAGTGCGATGGTGTCTTTTGCCATGGCGTTTGCGCTAACGGTGGCGCTCAGTGCGACAGCGGAAACCAGAGTAGCCAGCTTTTTCATATTCATAGTCAGATGTCCTGTAGGGTTTTGATTGTTACTGCTTTTTGTTGTCCACCAGCACCGCCAGTAAAATAACCACTGCTTTGACGATCATCTGGTAATAAGAAGAAACACCTAATAAATTCAGCCCGTTGTTCAAAAAGCCTAAGATAAGCGCACCGATTAGCGTCCCGACAATACGCCCTTTCCCGCCCGCAAGGCTTGTACCGCCCAGCACAACGGCGGCGATAGCGTCCAGCTCGTAGCCGGTGCCCGCCGTTGGCTGCGCGGAAGAAAGACGCGCCACCTCAATGATCCCCGCCAGCGAAGCCAGCAGGCCGCAGAGTGAATAAACGATAATTTTTACTTTATTAACGCTAATGCCGGAAAGGCGCGTCGCCGCTTCGTTACCGCCAAGCGCATAAATATAACGGCCCAGGCGAGTGTGATGCAGCATGTACCAGGCGGCCAGGAAGACAATCCCCATAATCCACACCGGCGTAGGAATACCCAACGGGCGACCGATACCAAACCAGCCAAAGACGTCGGCATTATCCGAAAAGCCGGTATTTACCGGGCTTCCGTTGGTGTAAACCATGGTCACGCCGCGCAGCAACAGCATCATCACCAGCGTTGCGATAAACGCCTGTACGCGTCCCTTCGCAACAATAACGCCAGTCACGGCCCCGATTGCAGCGCCCAACGCCAGCGCCGCGGCAACCGCTACCAGCGCATTCACTTCTAAGCCAACAATCGAGGCGGCCACCGCTCCGGTTAGCGCCAGTAAAGAACCGACGGACAGGTCGATCCCGGAAGTAAGAATCACCAGCGTCATTCCCACCGCCATAATGGCGTTTACAGAGGTTTGCTGCAGGATGTTAAACAGGTTATTTACGGTGAAGAAGTTCGGGCTCAGGCTCGAAACAATCGCAATCAGCACCAGCAGGGCAATCAGCGATTTTTGATCCAACAGCCACGCTTTTGTGAACCAGCGACGGGAAGAAACAGACTGGGTGCTCATTTATACAGACTCCTGATTCACGCGATTTAGCTTTCCGACGGCCGCCGCCATCAACGCTTCCTGGGTTGCTTCTTCGCGGGTGAATACCCCGCCCAGATGCCCTTCATGCATCACCATGATGCGATCGCTCATACCCAACACTTCCGGCATTTCTGACGAAACGAGGATGATGCTTAACCCATCGGCTTTAAACTGGTTAATTAACTGATAAATTTCTTTTTTAGCCCCAACGTCAACGCCGCGGGTTGGTTCATCGAGAATCAGCACTTTCGGACGCGTCATCAGCCCGCGCGCGATCGCGACCTTTTGCTGATTGCCGCCGGAAAGCAGGCCGATTGGCTGTTCTATTGAAGGAGTCTTAACGTTGAACAGGCGAACAAAGTCCTGCACCGCCTGCTGCTCATCTTTATGCTTCAGGCTGCCGATGTTATGGCTGAAATAGCGCAACGCGGTCAGCGACATGTTCTCTTTGACTGACATGCCAAGCACCAACCCGTCGCGCTTACGGTCTTCCGAAATGTAAACGATGCCGTTTGCCAGGCCATCCTGCGGTGAACGCGTCACAACCTCACGGCCATCCAGCGCGACATAACCGCCGCTACGCGGCAGCGCACCGTAAAGCACCTTCATTAATTCGGTACGACCTGCGCCCATCAGCCCGGCAACGCCAAGAATTTCACCTTTGCGCAAAGTGAAGCTGACGTCATGCACGCCAGGTCCGGAGAGGTTATCAACGCGCAGACGAACTTCACCCGGCTCTTTATTCAGACGCGGATACTGGTCTTCGAGCTTGCGCCCTACCATCATTTCAATCAGCGAGTCTTCGGTGAGCGTTGCCACTTCGCGCTCGGCAATAAACTGCCCGTCGCGAAAGACCGTCACGTCATCGCAAACTTCGAAAATCTCTTTCATGCGGTGGGAGATATAAACAATGCCGCGTCCCTGGGCTTTTAGCTCGCGGATAACGCGAAACAGAGATTCGGTTTCGGTATCGGTCAGCGCATCGGTAGGCTCATCCATGATGATGACTTTCGATTCAAAGCTCAGCACCTTGGCTATCTCAACCATTTGCTGATCGCCGATCGACAGATCGCCCACCAGCTTTTGGCTCTTAAAACGCAGGTTAAGCTTCGCCAGCAGTTTATCCGCCTCGGCATACATCTTCTTCCATTCGATCTTGCCGAAGCGGTTCACAAATTCGCGCCCGAGGAAGATGTTCTCCGCAATGCTGAGCTGCGGGATCAGGTTAAGTTCCTGGTGAATAATGCCGATGCCCGCTTCCTGAGAAGATTTCGGGCCGCTGAAGGTGGTTTCCTGACCCAGCCATAACAACGAACCGGCATCGCGTTGATAAATGCCGGTTAATACTTTCATCATGGTGGATTTGCCCGCGCCGTTTTCACCCACCAGCGCCATAACGCGCCCCGGATAAACGTTCAGCGCAGCGCCAGAAAGGGCTTTTACGCCAGGGAACGATTTATCGATCCCTTTTAATTGCAGTAAGGGTTCCATGCCGGCCTCAGAAAGTTACGCCAGCGCAGAGAATGATATTCGCATACGGGGAACACTCCCCGCTGCGAATAACCGCATGTGCATCAGCGGTGTGCTTTTTGAACTGCTCATGACTGATATAGCGAACTAAAATGGTGTTTCCCTGGTGTTGTTGCAGTTGCTCGATATGCGTGAGCAACGTTTCGTGGAGCTGCGGATTATGTTGTTTAATTTCCTGAGCAAGGATCGCTGTTTCAACCTGCATCTCTTGCGTTACGACATCGACGACCTGCATAAAACCAGGAACGCCGTGAGTCAGAGCCAAATCAATTCGCTGCGTGGTACGCGGAATTGGCAATCCGGCATCGGCAATCACCAGCGAGTCGGTGTGACCAAGACGGGAAATAACGGACGAGATATCAGCGTTGAGAACGGTGCCTTTCTTCATTTTCTTGCTCCACTAGCGAAACGTTTCGCTGATGAGAGTGTAGAAAAGATAGCGGTGACAAAACAACCACCAGGTTATGAAAATGTGATCGCTATCGAAACGTTTCGCCAAGAACGTTCAACACAACAAAATGAGAGCGCGTTCAGCGCTAAAATGGAATCAGGATTCAAAAAGGAAGATATATTTTTGGCAAAAGCGATTTGCTGATTTTTAGGGTGTTAAGCAAAAAAGCCAGAAAACCCCACTTTTCTGGCTTTTTCACCATTACGCCCCTTCTAATGAAGAGGCGTTGGCGTTAAATCTCGACCTGGGTGCCCAATTCGATAACCCTGTTAGGCGGGATTTCAAACTGATCCGGCGCTCGCAGGGCGTTACGCTGAAGCGCGAGGAATAGCTTGCCGCGCAGGCGCAGATACCACGGGCGTTTGCCGATGATCAGCGATTCATGGGACATAAAGAACGATGTCTCCATCATTCGACAGCTCAGCCCTTCCAGCCCGCAGCGATGGAATACCTCTTCCACGTTTGGCGTTTCACGCCAGCCGTAGCTTGCCACTACGCGCCAGAAGGTTGGCGAGAGTTGCTCGATAGAAACGCGCTTCACATTATGAACATAGGGCGCATCTTCTGTTCGCAGCGTCAGCAGCACAACTCGCTCATGCAGTACCTTGTTGTGCTTCAGGTTATGAAGCATCGCGAAAGGAATAACGTTCAGCGCACGGGACATATATACCGCCGTACCCGGTACGCGTACCGGCGGCGATTTCTCCAGCGAGGCAATCATTGCTTCCAGAGAATTACCGTGTTCATGCATGCGCCTGAGCAGGCGGAAACGCTCGCTCTTCCAGGTAGTCATGATGATAAACATCACCAGAGCCAGGCAGAGCGGGAGCCAGCCGCCGGAGAAAATTTTGACGACGTTTGCCGAGAACAGCGGAACATCAATGCACAGGAAGCCTACGCCCATCAGCAGAACGGCAATCTTGTTCCAGTGCCAGTTTTTACGCGCCACGGTGCACAAAAGGATGGAGGTCAGCACCATGGTGCCGGTTACGGCAATCCCATAGGCCGCAGCCAGATTGCTGGAATGCTCGAAGCTGACAATCACAATCACCACGGAGATATAAAGGATCCAGTTAATAGCCGGAACGTAAATCTGGCCGGATTCCATCTCTGAGGTGTGGATGATGCGCATTGGCGACAAATAGCCCAGACGCACGGCCTGGCGAGTCAAAGAAAAGACGCCGGAAATGACCGCCTGGGAGGCGATAACCGTGGCGAGCGTAGCCAGAATCATCAAAGGAATCAGCGCCCAGTCGGGAGCCAGCAGGAAGAACGGGTTTTTAATTGCTTCCGGCGTTTTCAGCAGCAGCGCGCCCTGGCCGAAGTAGTTCAGCACCAGCGACGGCAGCACCACGGTAAACCATGCAATACGAATCGGGAACTTACCAAAGTGACCCATATCCGCATACAGCGCCTCCACGCCGGTAATCGAAAGCACGACAGCACCGAGCGCAAAGAATGAGACCGATTTATATTCCAGGAAGAAATGCACCGCCCATGCCGGGTTAAGCGCCTGCAGCACTTCCGGATTAGCGATAATACTGCGTGCGCCCAGCACGGCCAGAACCAGGAACCAGAGCAACATCACAGGAGCAAAAAGTTTGCCCACCATGCCCGTGCCGTGCTTCTGGATCATGAACAACAGCGTCAGGACAATTATCGAGAGCGGAACGATATAGGCGTCTAGCTGCGGGGCGGCAATCTCAAGTCCCTCAATGGCCGACATAACCGATATCGCCGGGGTTATCACCACCTCGCCATAAAAGAAGCTGCCGCCGATCAACCCCATGATCACCAGCACCGAGGTCATTTTTGCTGAAGTGTTGCGCCCTGCCAGAGACATCAGCGTTAAAATACCGCCTTCACCGGCGTTATCCGCCTTCATGACAAAAGTGAGATATTTAACGGAGACGACTAAGATTAACAGCCAGAAAATTAAAGATAAAAAGCCGAAAACGGCTTCACGTTCTACGCCAAAACCAAACTGACCGGACAGACATTCACGTAGGGTGTAAAGCGGGCTGGTGCCGATATCACCGTACACCACCCCAATTGCCGCGAGCGTAACCGCGGGCAATGATTGTTTATTATCAGCGCTCATAGACTAATCTTTTGTTGGAATCCTGAAAGCGTGTGCTTAATCCCTTGGCCCACAAAAAGGCGCACAGTATGCACGATAATCAAGGAAATCGTATCCCTAAATGCAATTGGCTTAGCTTAGGTCAGAGAAAAAAGGTCAGTTCATCAATTCATTAACGAGCTTATACAGAAACGATATACTCGCCTTCCCGCACAGCGATAACCGCGTAAGGATGCAAAGCTAATTATGGCTCAATCACATTTATTGGCTGAAAGAATTTCACGGCTCAGCTCATCGCTTGAAAAAGGACTTTTTGAACGTCAACACGCCATTCGGCTTTGTCTGCTGGCAGCGCTGAGCGGGGAAAGC
This sequence comes from Dryocola boscaweniae, assembly GCF_025215095.1. GTDB lineage: Bacteria > Pseudomonadota > Gammaproteobacteria > Enterobacterales > Enterobacteriaceae > Dryocola > Dryocola boscaweniae. The sequence continues at coordinate 9,344 of NZ_JALHAP010000067.1, forward strand.
GTCTTTTTATTAGGGCCGCCGGGGATAGCAAAAAGCCTGATTGCTCGCCGTCTTAAATTTGCCTTCAAAAATGCCCGAGCATTTGAATATCTGATGACGCGCTTTTCCACCCCGGAAGAAGTCTTCGGGCCGCTGTCTATTCAGGCGTTGAAAGACGAAGGGCGCTACGAGCGCCTCACCGCTGGGTATTTGCCGGAAGCGGAAATCGTCTTTCTGGATGAGATCTGGAAGGCGGGCCCTGCCATCCTGAATACATTACTTACCGCCATAAATGAACGCCGCTTCAGGAACGGAGCCAGTGAAGAGAAAATCCCGATGCGCCTGCTGGTGGCCGCGTCCAACGAACTTCCTGAGGCCGACAGCAGCCTTGAAGCTTTATACGACCGAATGCTGATTCGTCTGTGGCTGGATAAAGTGCAGGAGAAAAGCAGCTTCCGCTCCATGCTCGTCAGTCAGCATGATGAAAACGAAAACCCGGTGGCGGAAAGCCTGCAGGTAAGCGATGAAGAATATTTTAGCTGGCAGAAGGAGATTGGCACCGTTCAACTTCCCGATAATGTCTTTGAACTGATTTTCTCCCTGCGCCAGCAGCTTGATGAGATTTCCGGCGCCCCGTACGTTTCAGACCGACGCTGGAAAAAGGCCATTCGCTTATTGCAAGCGAGCGCCTTCTTCAGTGGCCGCGCCGCCGTCGCCCCTATCGATCTTATTCTGCTTAAAGACTGTCTGTGGCATGACACCGCGGCGATGAATCTGATGCAGCAGCAGTTAGAAATATTGATGACCGGGCAGGCCTGGCAGCAGCACGCGATGCTCAGCAAACTGGGGGCTATCGTGCAGCGCCGCATTCAGCTCCAGCAACAACACAGCGACCGGGAAGCCATTACCGTGAGCAAGCAAGGCGGCATGTTCAGTCGTCGTCCGCAATATCAGCTTCCCGATTATCTTACGGGTGAAACCCTGACTTTGCTGCTTCAGCAGCCGCTGAAATTGCACGACATCGAAGTTATCCACATTGCGATAGGCCGTGAAACGCTGGCGCAGTGGCTGGTAAAAGGCGGGGAAATTCGCGGGAAACTCAACGGCATTGGTTTTGCCCAGTCGCTGAATCTGGAAGTGGATGCCACACAGCATCTGGTTATCCGTGATGTCAGCCTGCAAGGAACACGGCTGGTGATGCCGGGCAAACAACAACAGGGCGTACCGGATGAGATCAAACAGCAATTCGACGATCTCGAAGCCATGCTCCACCAGCAGCATGAGCGTTTTAACGATCAGCAAAAATGCCTGTTTATCCATAATGACTGGCTGGGCAAAATCGAAGCCAGCCTGCAGGATGTCGCCGCGCAGATCAAAGAGGCCCGGCAATAATGCTGAGCCTTGAGACGCTCGATGTTATTCTGGCTATCAGTGAAGGAGAATTGATAGAAGAGATAATACTGACTTTGCTGGCGGCTCCCCAACTGGCCATCTTCTTTGAAAAATTCCCACGGCTTAAAAATGCTGTCACGCAGGATATTCCGCGCTGGCGAGAGCTGCTTAAAGCCAGGATCCATGACACGAAGGTGCCGCCGGAGCTGGCAAGCGAAGTGCTGTGCTATCAGGAAAGCCAACTGCTCAGCACCAGTCAGCTTATCGTCAAACAGCCAGAAATACTGGCCCTGTTAAAGAGTGTCAACTCTCCCTTTTGTGTGCAAGCACAGGCGCTGGTGGCGCAACATCCCCATTTTACCCCGGCGCAGCAAACGCTGTTTCTGCAGCGCTGGCGGCTGAGCCTGGTGGTTCAGGCCACCTCGCTGAATCAGCAATTACTCGAAGAGGAGCGCGATCAATTGCTGGCGGAGGTTCAGGCTCGCCTGGCGTTGAGCGGGCAACTGGAACCCGTGTTGTCAGAAAACGATAATGCGGCCGGGCGACTGTGGGATATGAGCGCCGGGGCGCTTAAGCGCGGCGATTATCAGTTAATCGTGCAGTACGGCGAGTTTCTCGCCAGCCAGCCTGAATTGATGAAGCTTGCCGAACAGCTTGGCCGCTCGAAAGAGGCGAAAGCCGTGCCGAGAAAAGATTCCCCTATGGAAACCTGGCGCATGATGGTGCGCGAGCCCGCCACGGTGCCTGAACAGGTAGACGGCCTGCAACGCAGCGACGATATCCTGCGTTTATTGCCGCCAGAGCTGGCAACGCTAGGCATCACCGAACTGGAGTTCGAATTCTATCGGCGGCTGGTGGAAAAACAGTTGCTGACCTATCGCCTGCATGGCGATTCATGGCGGGAAAAAGTTGTTGAGCGCCCGGTCGTCCATCAGGATTTCGACGAACAGCCGCGCGGCCCGTTTATTGTCTGCGTAGATACTTCAGGCTCGATGGGAGGCTTTAATGAACAGTGCGCGAAGGCATTTTGCCTGGCGCTGATGCGTATTGCGCTTGCGGATAACCGCCGCTGCTTCATTATGCTGTTCTCAAGCGAAGTGGTGCGCTACGAAGTTTGCGGCCAGGACGGCATTGAGCAGGCCATTCGTTTCCTCAGCCAGCGCTTTCGCGGCGGTACCGATCTGGCCAGTTGTTTTCGCGCGATCGTCGAAAAGATGCAGGGCAGCGAATGGTTTGATGCCGACGCGGTGGTAATTTCAGATTTTATCGCCCAGCGCTTGCCGGATGAGGTGGTGAATAAGGTGAAGGGGCTACAACTGGCGCACCAGCATCGTTTTCATGCGGTGGCGATGTCGGGTCATGGCAAACCCGGCATCATGCGCATTTTCGATCATATCTGGCGCTTTGATACCGGGATGCGTAGCCGCCTGCTGCGGCGCTGGCAGCGCTAGGGCTTACAGCAGAGAGTCGACTTTAGCCTGAACTTCAGCGGGCCATACGCCGCACTGAACCTGGCCGATATGAGGCTGTTGCAAAAGCAGCATGGTCAGACGTGACTGCCCAATTCCACCGCCGATTGTCTGCGGCATTTCACCTTTCAGTAAGGACTGGTGCCATTCGAGCTGCAAACGATCTTCATCGCCGGTCACCGCAAGCTGGCGCTTCAGGGTTTCAGCGTCCACACGGATGCCCATAGAAGAAAGCTCAAACACGTCTTCCAGCACCGGGTTCCACACCAGAATATCGCCGTTCAGGCCAGAGAAACCGCCTTCACTGCGGGTTGACCAGTCATCGTAGTCCGGGGCACGAACGTCATGGCGTTTACCGTCAGCCAGTTTACCGCCGATACCAATCAGGAATACTGCCCCCAGCTCTTTGGCGATAGCGCGTTCACGGCCTTTTGCATCCAGACCAGGGAAACGCTGCTGCAGTTCTTCGCTGTGGACAAAATGGATTTGCTCCGGCAGAAAAGCCGCCAGGCCATACTGTTCTTCAACTGCGGCTTCCGTTGCTTTCATTGCAGCCCAGATGCTTTCTACCGTTTGTTTCAGCGTGCCTAAATGGCGTTCGCCGTCGCCCATCACACGTTCCCAGTCCCACTGATCTACATAGACGGAGTGGATTGGCGTCAGGCGGTCTTCATCGGGGCGCAGGGCTTTCATGTGCGTGTAAAGCCCTTCACCCGCGCTGAAGTCATGCTGGCCGAGCGTTTTTCTTTTCCATTTAGCCAGCGAATGCACCACTTCAAACTGTGCCTCAGGTAAGGTTTTCACCTTTACCTGCACCGCTTTTTCACAGCCAGAGAGATTGTCTTGTGTACCATCGCCTACGCGGCTGAGAATCGGTGCCTGAACTTCAATCAGACCCAATTTGTCTTCAAGCTGGCGGGAGAAATGGGATTTCACAAAGCTTATCTGGCGTTGTTTAGCGATATAGGCGGTTTTCATGGCGCTTCTCTTTCGTTGTGTTGTTTCAGTACCGGTGATTAAGCAACAAAAAGCACATCACATTCAATAATCAATAATAAAAAAGCCCTTACCCTTTTTAATCGACTAATTTAAGGCTATAAAAATTAGCTATTCGTGATTAATCATAGGAAAAAGTGATGGATAATTATCAAATCGACAATCTGGATCGCGGCATCCTTGACGCGTTAATGGCAAATGCGCGTACAGCATATGCGGAACTGGCCAAACAATTTGGCGTAAGCCCCGGCACCATTCATGTCCGCGTAGAGAAGATGAAGCAGGCCGGGATAATCACCGGCGCACGCATCGACGTAAACCCTAAGCAACTGGGTTATGACGTTTGTTGCTTCATCGGCATTATTTTAAAGAGCGCTAAAGACTATCCTTCCGCGCTGGCAAAACTGGAGAGCCTCGAAGAAGTCACCGAGGCCTACTACACCACCGGTCACTACAGCATCTTTATTAAGGTCATGTGCCGTTCCATAGACGCCCTGCAACAGGTACTTATCAACAAGATCCAAACAATCGATGAAATTCAGTCCACCGAAACGCTGATCTCCCTGCAGAACCCCATTATGCGGACGATCAAGCCCTGAGGCTTAAAGGTAATACCCATATTATCCACAGGTAGATCGCAGGCCTTACACAGCGTACAATACGCCACGACTTCAGTTGCCCTGAGAAAAGTAAGGTGGGATCGCAATGGCAGACATTACTCTGATTAGTGGCAGTACGCTTGGCAGTGCCGAATATGTGGCTGAACATTTAGCTGAGAAGCTCGATGAAGCAGGTTTTTCCACCGAAACGCTGCACGGACCGCTGCTTGAAGATCTGCCGACCAGCGGGGTCTGGCTTATTGTCTCCTCTACGCATGGCGCAGGAGATCTGCCGGATAACCTGCAACCCCTTTACGATGCAATAAAGGAAGAGCACCCGGATCTGAGCAATGTTCGTTATGGCGCAGTGGGCATTGGCAGCCGTGAATATGACACTTTTTGTGGCGCCATTGAAAAAATCGATGCCTTGCTTTGCGACTGCGGAGCAAAACGAGTGGGCGCTTTATTGAAAGTGAACATCCTCGATCATGACATTCCTGAAGATCCAGCCGAAGTCTGGGTCGGATCCTGGAAGGATTTACTCCAGGATTTGTAAAGATCGGACTTTTTTTTGTGTATAACTATGCTTAAAAGCTCGTAATAAGCGGTAGTTATCCAAAGAACAACTGCTGTTCACTTTTTGAGTTGTGCATAACCCTCGCTTTTGATCCCAGCTTATACGGCGTGGGATCACCGGAAGTACACAGCAAACGATCTATCCCAATCGTTTGATCTCTTTAGCTTAAAATCGGTTATCCACAGCACAGGTCGATCCTAATAACAGATCATAATAAAGAGATCTTTAAATAAAAAAGATCTTCTTTTAATTAGTGAGGATCCCGGTACTTTCTCCATCGACTAAAGTTGAGTAGAATCGCCATCCCGGGAATCAGTCACCCTCCCGTTTAACCACGAGGCAGTCACCATGTTTTATCCAGATCCTTTTGACGTCATCATCATTGGCGGGGGTCATGCAGGCACCGAGGCCGCTATGGCCGCAGCCCGAATGGGTCAACAGACCCTTCTTCTGACACACAATATCGACACGCTGGGACAGATGTCCTGTAACCCGGCGATCGGCGGTATTGGCAAGGGACATCTGGTTAAGGAAGTGGACGCGCTGGGCGGATTGATGGCAAAAGCGATCGATCAGGCTGGTATTCAGTTTAGGATACTAAACGCCAGCAAAGGCCCTGCGGTGCGGGCTACCCGTGCTCAGGCTGACCGTGTGTTATATCGCCAGGCCGTTCGTACCGCGCTGGAAAACCAGCCCAACCTGATGATATTCCAACAGGCCGTTGAAGATCTGATTGTGGAAAACGATCGTGTAGTCGGGGCCGTGACCCAGATGGGGCTGAAGTTCCGTGCGAAAGCCGTGGTGCTGACGGTCGGGACTTTCCTCGATGGCAAAATTCATATCGGACTGGATAACTACAGCGGTGGCCGTGCAGGCGATCCGCCATCCATTTCGCTTTCTCGTCGTCTGCGTGAACTACCGCTACGTGTGAACCGCCTGAAAACAGGTACGCCTCCGCGTATCGACGCACGCACTATCGATTTCAGTGTACTTGCGCAACAAAACGGTGATACCCCGATGCCGGTATTTTCGTTCATGGGAAATGTGAACCAGCACCCAGCGCAGGTACCGTGCTATATCACCTATACCAACGAAAAAACGCACGATGTGATTCGTAATAACCTCGATCGCAGCCCAATGTATGCAGGCGTTATCGAAGGCATTGGTCCTCGTTACTGTCCTTCAATCGAAGATAAAGTGATGCGTTTTGCCGATCGCAATCAGCATCAGATTTTCCTTGAGCCTGAAGGGCTGACCAGCAACGAAATTTATCCAAACGGTATCTCCACCAGCCTGCCGTTTGACGTGCAAATGCAGATCGTCCGTTCCATGCAGGGCATGGAAAACGCGAAGATCGTTCGTCCAGGCTACGCCATTGAGTACGACTTCTTCGATCCTCGCGATCTGAAACCAACGCTTGAAAGTAAATATATTCAGGGTCTGTTCTTCGCTGGCCAAATCAACGGCACGACCGGTTACGAAGAAGCCGCGGCACAAGGCCTGCTGGCCGGTCTGAACGCAGGGCGTTACTCTGCCGAGAAAGAGGGCTGGGCGCCGCGTCGCGATCAGGCATACCTTGGCGTGCTGGTGGACGATCTTTGCACTCTCGGTACTAAAGAGCCGTACCGCATGTTTACCTCGCGTGCTGAATATCGTCTGATGCTGCGTGAAGATAACGCGGATCTGCGTTTAACCGCTGCCGGCCGTGAAATGGGTCTGGTGGATGATGAACGCTGGGCGCGCTTCAACGAGAAGCTGGAAAATATTGAGCTTGAACGCCAGCGCCTGAAAGATATCTGGCTGCATCCGCATTCGGCACAGGTCGAAGAAGTTAATGCGAAACTGAGCGCGCCTTTGTCGCGGGAAGCGAACGGCGAAGATCTGCTGCGTCGTCCTGAAATGACCTACGCTGACATGATGCAACTTTCGGTATTTGCGCCAGGCCTTGAAGATCGGCAGTCTGCGGAACAGGTAGAGATTCAGGTTAAATACGAAGGCTATATCGCTCGTCAACAGGATGAGATCGATAAGCAACTGCGCAATGAGAACACCGTACTGCCGGCTACGCTGGATTACCGGCAGGTTAGCGGGCTCTCTAACGAAGTAATTGCAAAACTCAACGATCATAAACCTGTGTCTATCGGGCAAGCCTCGCGTATTTCAGGGATAACACCTGCGGCGATTTCCATTTTGCTTGTCTGGCTAAAAAAACAAGGGTTGCTGCGCCGCAGCGCCTGATAATGCGTTAAACAGGGCCAGGTTATCCTGGCCCCTTTTTTTAATGGGTACAAAACCGTGCTAAACAAACTGAATCGTCTGCTGGATAACGCAGGCATTACGCTTCCGGAAAACCAGAAGCAACAGCTAGTGGGTTACGTTGAGCTGCTCCACAAATGGAACAAAGCGTATAACCTGACATCGGTACGCGATCCTGACGAAATGCTGGTTAGACATATTCTCGACAGCATCGTCGTTGAGCCGCATCTGGAAGGAACTCGGTTTATCGATGTCGGCACAGGCCCCGGCTTGCCGGGTATTCCACTTGCTATCATTCGCCCGGATGCTCATTTCACTCTGCTCGATAGCTTAGGTAAGCGTGTGCGCTTCCTGCGTCAGGTTCAACATGAGCTGCGTCTTGAGAACATCACGCCGGTTCAAAGTCGTGTGGAAGCATTCCCGGCCGAACCCCCGTTTGATGGAGTCATTAGCCGTGCGTTCGCTTCGCTGACGGATATGGTGAGCTGGTGTCATCATCTTCCTGCGGAAAATGGCCGTTTCTACGCGCTCAAAGGATTGCGCCCGGATGATGAAATCTCGGTGCTGCCAGCGGAATTTAGCGTAGAAGAGATCGTTCGTTTGCAGGTCCCGGCGCTGGATGGCGAGCGACATCTGGTGGTTATTAAGCCAAACAGAAATTAATATTTATCAAAAAAAGTGAAAAAAGAGATGTTTCGCCAACGTTAAATATACAGGGGTTGTTTACCGACACCGTTAGTTACATTTAACTAAATAGCAACAAGGCTTTTTCTGATTTTTAACCGTGGTCGCATTTCTAACAGGACAAATAGTCAACCACGAAAATATAAACCTGCTAAATATCCACCTGCAGAATGAAATAGGAAGATGTTAAACGCTTAACAAGAATGTCAATAAAAGGTTTTTATGGTGTTGCGCTTTATTTTCAAAAGAGTGCGCCATAATCAGCTTATTTATCAGTCATCTGAGATTAGCACTTTAAGAGACAGACATAGGTATAGCGGATGTGAGATGTCTAATATGTGATCCGGGGCACGCTTTGTTGTGGGGCAAAACGGCTTATTTGCACTTTTTCAGAAAATGCCCGGCTTTGATGAAAAGTTGAAAAATAAGCGTGCAGAAAATTATTTAAACATTTGTTCACCTTTTTGCTACTTAATGTTTGAAATCACGGGGCCGCACCGTATAATTTGCTCGCTTTTTGAGGCTTGACTCTGGGCCGCAAAGACAGTTTTATACGACACGCGACATACCTCTAAGGGAGCAGGAGAAAGAAACGTCATGTCAGTGTCGCTGTTAAGTTGGAACATGGCCCGTAAGTTACTGTTCATCCAGCTTCTGGCAGTATTAGCAATCGGATTGCTGTTTTGCCTCAAAGACCCCTCATGGGGCGCTTCTGCTTTTGGTGGAGGTCTGGCAGCCTGGCTGCCGAACGTATTATTTATGATTTTTGCCTGGCGTCATCAGGCGCATACACCCGCTAAAGGCCGTGTTGCCTGGACTTTCGCCATTGGTGAAGTGTTAAAGGTGGTTGCGAGTTTTATCATTCTGGTGGTGGCGCTGGTAGGCTTTAAGGCGGTGGTTTTACCGCTGATAGTGACGTGGGTTTCGGTGCTGGTTGTGCAGATACTCGCACCAGCTGTAATTAACAACAAAGGGTAAGAGGCATCATGTCTGCAGGAGAAATCTCTACACCGCAGGAGTATATAGGCCACCATCTGAACAACCTTCAGTTGGACCTGCGTACTTTCTCGCTGGTGGATCCGCATAACCCCCCGGCCACCTTCTGGACGCTCAACATTGACTCCATGTTCTTCTCAGTGGCCCTGGGTCTCTTGTTCCTGGTTATTTTCCGCAAGGTAGCGAAAAACGCCACCAGCGGCGTACCGGGTAAATTACAGACTGCAGTTGAGCTGATTATCGGCTTTGTGCATGGCAGCGTGAAAGACATGTACCATGGCAAAAGCAAAGTTATCGCTCCCCTGGCCCTGACGGTTTTCGTCTGGGTATTCCTGATGAACCTGATGGACTTGCTGCCAATCGATCTGCTGCCGTATATCGGCGAGCATATCTTCGGCCTGCCAGCTCTGCGCGTGGTACCGTCTGCGGACGTGAACATCACTCTGTCCATGGCGCTTGGCGTATTCATCCTGATTATTTTCTACAGCATCAAAATGAAAGGCATTGGCGGCTTCACGAAAGAGCTGACGCTGCAGCCGTTCAATCACTGGGCATTTATTCCTGTCAACTTAATCCTTGAAGGGGTAAGCCTGCTGTCCAAGCCTGTATCACTTGGTCTGCGACTGTTCGGCAACATGTATGCCGGTGAGCTGATTTTCATTCTGATTGCTGGTCTGTTGCCGTGGTGGTCACAGTGGCTCCTGAATGTGCCTTGGGCCATTTTCCACATCCTGATCATTACGCTGCAAGCCTTCATTTTCATGGTTCTGACGATTGTCTATCTGTCGATGGCGTCTGAAGAGCATTGATTTTACTTACCACTACTGCGTTTTAACTGAAACAAACTGGAGACTGTCATGGAAAACCTGAATATGGATCTGCTGTACATGGCTGCCGCTGTGATGATGGGTCTGGCGGCAATCGGTGCTGCGATCGGTATCGGCATCCTCGGGGGCAAATTCCTGGAAGGCGCTGCGCGTCAACCTGATCTGATTCCTCTGCTGCGTACTCAGTTCTTTATCGTTATGGGTCTGGTAGATGCAATCCCGATGATCGCTGTTGGTCTGGGTCTGTACGTGATGTTCGCCGTCGCGTAGTGAGCGTTGCTTAAGATACCAAGCAATATCAGAACGTTAACTAACAAAGAGGCATTGTGCTGTGAATCTTAACGCAACAATCCTCGGCCAGGCCATCGCGTTTGTCCTGTTTGTTCTGTTCTGCATGAAGTATGTATGGCCGCCGTTAATGGCCGCCATCGAGAAACGTCAAAAAGAAATTGCTGACGGCCTCGCTTCTGCAGAACGTGCTCAGAAGGACCTTGACCTTGCACAGGCCAACGCGACCGACCAGCTGAAAAAAGCCAAAGCAGAAGCTCAGGTGATTATTGAGCAGGCGAACAAACGCCGCGCTCAAATCGTTGAAGAAGCTAAAACCGAGGCAGAGCAGGAACGCAACAAAATCGTCGCACAGGCTCAGGCAGAAATCGACGCAGAGCGTAAACGCGCTCGCGAAGAACTGCGTAAGCAGGTCGCTCTGCTGGCTATCGCCGGTGCCGAGAAGATTATCGAACGTTCCGTGGATGGAGCTGCTAACAGCGACATCGTTGATAAACTGGTCGCTGAACTGTAAGGAGGGAGGGGCTGATGTCTGAATTTGTTACTGTAGCTCGCCCCTACGCCAAAGCAGCTTTTGACTTTGCCGTCGAACACCAGAGCGTTGATAACTGGCAGAATATGCTGGCCTTCGCCGCCGAGGTGTCTAAAAACGAAGAAATGGCAGAGCTTCTCTCCGGGGCTATGGCTCCGGAAACGCTCTCTGAGTCGTTTATTACTATCTGTGGTGACCAACTCGACGCTAACGGCCAGAACCTGATTCGGGTGATGGCTGAAAATGGGCGTCTGAAGGTTCTTCCTGATGTTCTTGAGCAATTCGTGCAACTGCGTGCAGCCCAGGAGGCCACGGTTGAAGTCGAAGTGACTTCCGCCAGCGCACTGAGTGAAGCACAGCTCTCGAAAATCAGCGCCGCGATGGAAAAACGTCTGTCACGCAAAGTGAAGCTGAATTGCAAAATTGATAAGTCTGTAATGGCAGGTGTCGTCATCCGTGCGGGTGATATGGTCATTGATGGTAGCGTACGCGGCCGTCTTGATCGCCTGACAGACGTCTTGCAGTCTTAAGGGGACTGGAGCATGCAACTGAATTCCACCGAAATCAGCGAACTGATCAAGCAGCGCATTGCTCAGTTCAATGTAGTGAGCGAAGCTCACAACGAAGGTACTATTGTTTCCGTAAGTGACGGTATCATCCGCGTACACGGCCTGGCCGATGTCATGCAGGGTGAGATGATTTCCCTGCCGGGTAACCGTTACGCCATTGCACTGAACCTCGAGCGCGACTCTGTAGGTGCGGTAGTAATGGGTCCGTACGCTGACCTTGCTGAAGGCATGAAAGTTAAGTGTACTGGCCGTATCCTTGAAGTTCCTGTCGGTCGTGGCCTGTTGGGCCGCGTGGTGAACACCCTGGGTGCGCCAATCGACGGTAAAGGTCCGCTTGAGCATGACGGTTTCTCAGCCGTTGAAGCGATTGCACCGGGCGTAATCGAGCGTCAGTCCGTAGACCAGCCGGTTCAGACCGGTTATAAGTCTGTTGACGCCATGATTCCAATCGGCCGTGGTCAGCGTGAGCTGGTCATCGGTGACCGTCAGACCGGTAAAACCGCGCTGGCGATCGATGCCATCATCAACCAGCGTGATTCCGGCATCAAATGTATCTATGTTGCTATCGGCCAGAAAGCGTCAACCATCGCTAACGTGGTTCGCAAGCTGGAAGAGCACGGCGCACTGGCTAACACCATCGTGGTTGTGGCTACTGCTTCTGAATCCGCAGCACTGCAATACCTGGCGCCATATGCCGGTTGCGCAATGGGCGAATACTTCCGTGACCGTGGTGAAGATGCGCTGATTGTATACGATGACCTGTCCAAACAGGCCGTTGCTTACCGCCAGATTTCCCTGCTGCTTCGTCGTCCGCCAGGTCGTGAAGCATTCCCGGGCGACGTATTCTACCTCCACTCCCGTCTGCTGGAGCGTGCTGCGCGTGTTAACGCCGAATACGTTGAAGCCTTCACCAAAGGTGAAGTTAAAGGGAAAACCGGTTCTCTGACCGCGCTGCCGATTATCGAAACGCAAGCTGGTGACGTTTCCGCGTTCGTTCCGACCAACGTAATTTCCATTACCGATGGTCAGATCTTCCTGGAATCTAACCTGTTTAACGCCGGTATTCGTCCTGCGGTTAACCCGGGTATCTCCGTATCCCGTGTTGGTGGCGCTGCTCAGACCAAGATCATGAAAAAACTGTCCGGTGGTATTCGTACCGCTCTGGCACAGTATCGTGAACTGGCTGCGTTCTCTCAGTTTGCATCAGATCTTGACGATGCGACCCGTAAGCAATTGAGCCACGGTCAGAAAGTGACCGAGCTTCTGAAACAGAAACAGTATGCGCCTATGTCGGTTGCGCAGCAGTCTCTGGTTCTGTTCGCTGCTGAACGCGGTTACCTCGAAGATGTGGAACTGGCTAAAATCGGTAGCTTCGAAGCCGCTCTGATGGCGTACGTTGACCGTGACCATGCTCCGCTGATGCAAGAAATCAACCAATCTGGTGGCTATAACGACGAAATCGAAGGCAAGCTGAAAGGCATCCTCGATTCCTTCAAAGCAACTCAGTCCTGGTAAAGTCTGGCGGCTTGTCTTAGGGCAAGCCGCAAGGCATTGAGGAGAAGCTCATGGCCGGCGCAAAAGAGATACGTAGTAAGATCGCAAGCGTCCAGAACACGCAGAAGATCACCAAAGCAATGGAAATGGTCGCCGCGTCCAAAATGCGTAAATCGCAGGAACGCATGGCAGCCAGCCGTCCTTACGCAGACACCATGCGTAAAGTGATTGGTCACCTTGCTCTGGGTAATCTTGAATACAAACACCCATACCTGGATGAACGCGAAGTTAAACGCGTGGGCTACCTGGTGGTGTCCACTGACCGTGGTCTGTGCGGTGGCTTGAACATTAACCTGTTCAAAAAGCTGCTGGCTGACATGAAAGAGTGGTCCGATAAAGGCGTTCAGAGCGAAATCGCGATGATCGGCTCCAAAGGCGTCTCTTTCTTCAACTCTGTGGGCGGCAATGTTGTTGCTCAGGTGACCGGTATGGGCGATAACCCTTCCCTGTCCGAGTTGATTGGCCCGGTGAAAGTGATGTTGCAGGCCTACGATGAAGGCCGTCTGGACAAGCTGTATGTTGTCAGCAACAAATTTATAAACACTATGTCCCAGGTTCCGACAATCACCCAACTGCTGCCGTTACCGCCAGCAGAAGACGGCGAATTGAAAAAGAAATCCTGGGATTATCTGTATGAACCTGATCCTAAAGCGCTGCTGGATACCCTGCTGCGTCGTTATGTGGAATCTCAGGTTTATCAGGGCGTCGTAGAAAACCTGGCCAGCGAGCAGGCCGCACGAATGGTGGCGATGAAAGCCGCTACCGACAATGGCGGCAGCCTGATTAAAGAGCTGCAGTTGGTATACAACAAAGCTCGTCAGGCCAGCATTACTCAGGAACTCACCGAAATCGTCGGTGGCGCGTCCGCGGTATAACCAGGTGGTTACCCTAAATAGTTCGGTTTGCAGAAAGGCGGCAACTGAGCGAGTCCTCAGGAGCTTACTCTGGTAAGTGACTGAGGTGAGGGAAGGCAGTCAACGCATCTGCAAGTCGAAATATGACGGGTAAACGAATTACGTAGAGGATTCAACAAGATGGCTACTGGAAAGATTATCCAGGTAATCGGCGCCGTGGTGGACGTCGAGTTCCCTCAGGATGCCGTACCAAAAGTGTACGACGCCCTCGAGGTTACAAACGGTAATGACCGCCTGGTGCTGGAAGTTCAGCAACAGCTCGGTGGTGGCGTGGTTCGTACCATCGCCATGGGTTCTTCTGACGGCCTGCGTCGCGGTCTGGTAGTAACCAACCTCGATCACCCAATTGAAGTACCGGTAGGTAAAGCGACTCTGGGCCGTATCATGAACGTATTGGGTGACCCAATCGACATGAAAGGCGATATCGGTGAAGAAGAGCGTTGGGCTATCCATCGCGCTGCACCAAGCTATGAAGAGCTGGCAAGTTCTCAGGATCTGCTGGAAACCGGCATCAAAGTTATCGACCTGATGTGTCCGTTCGCTAAGGGCGGTAAAGTTGGTCTGTTCGGCGGTGCGGGCGTAGGTAAAACTGTAAACATGATGGAGCTTATCCGTAACATCGCGATCGAGCACTCCGGTTACTCTGTGTTTGCAGGCGTAGGTGAACGTACTCGTGAGGGTAACGACTTCTACCACGAAATGACCGACTCCAACGTTCTGGACAAAGTATCCCTCGTGTATGGCCAGATGAACGAGCCACCAGGTAACCGTCTGCGTGTTGCTCTGACCGGTCTGACCATGGCGGAGAAATTCCGTGACGAAGGTCGTGACGTTCTGCTGTTCGTTGATAACATCTACCGTTATACCCTGGCCGGTACCGAAGTATCTGCACTGCTGGGTCGTATGCCGTCTGCGGTAGGTTATCAGCCAACTCTGGCAGAAGAGATGGGCGTTTTGCAGGAACGTATTACCTCCACCAAAACCGGCTCCATCACTTCCGTTCAGGCGGTATACGTACCTGCGGATGACTTGACTGACCCATCCCCAGCCACCACCTTTGCTCACTTAGATGCAACCGTGGTACTGAGCCGTCAGATCGCTTCTCTGGGTATCTACCCGGCAGTAGACCCGCTGGATTCCACCAGCCGTCAGCTGGATCCACTGGTTGTGGGTCAGGAACACTACGACACCGCGCGTGGCGTGCAGTCTATTCTGCAGCGTTACCAGGAACTGAAAGACATCATCGCCATCCTCGGTATGGACGAACTCTCTGAAGAAGATAAATTGGTTGTAGCACGTGCGCGTAAGATCCAGCGCTTCCTGTCTCAGCCATTCTTCGTAGCGGAAGTCTTTACCGGTTCTCCAGGCAAATATGTGTCGCTGAAAGACACCATCCGTGGCTTTAAAGGCATCATGGACGGCGAATACGACCATCTGCCAGAGCAGGCGTTCTACATGGTTGGCTCTATCGACGAAGCCGTTGAGAAAGCTAAAAAACTTTAACGCCTTAATCGGAGGGTGATATGGCAATGACTTACCACCTGGACGTCGTCAGCGCGGAGCTTCAAATGTTCTCCGGTCTGGTCGAGAAGATCCAGGTAACGGGTAGTGAAGGTGAACTGGGTATTTACCCAGGCCACGCCCCGCTGCTCACCGCCATTAAGCCTGGTATGATCCGCATCGTGAAACAGCACGGACATGAAGAGTACATCTATTTGTCCGGTGGTGTGTTGGAAGTGCAGCCAGGCACGGTTACCGTGCTGGCTGATACCGCAATTCGCGGCCAGGATCTCGACGAAGCGCGAGCCCTGGAAGCGAAACGTAAAGCGGAAGAGCACATCCACAGCTCCCACGGTGATGTGGACTACGCTCAGGCTTCTGCTGAACTGGCTAAAGCGATCGCGAAACTGCGCGTTATCGAGTTAACCAGAAAAGCGATGTAACTACCTGCTTGAAAGTACAAAAGCCAGTCTGTATCCCAGACTGGCTTTTTATTGAAGAGATTGAGTTAAAATACAGACAACATTTCTTGTTTTGCGTACCTTGATGCTCAATATGCGTATTTTTGCTCGATTTTTTTAAGCTCTTTGCTTCTTGATGCATCAATGCACTTCATTACTATAAACTCTGAGTTCCTATTTTTACCCACATATTTTTTCGCAAGGAATTCTTTAATAAGATTATCTGCTTCCTCGTAAGCTTCCGCAGGATATGATCCAAGTTCAACATAAGCATTTACGGCAGAAAAGGCATCTTTTTTCACTTCGTTATCTGAAAATCCTTTGGCAAGGCACATACTCAGTGCAAAATTTTCTAAATTGTAGTTTTGACTATTGTTGTTGCTTTCTTTTGCCAGAGCAGGGAAAGCAAGCAGCGATATCATGAGAGCTACTTTAACGTCCATAGTTGCACTCCGCTTGATTGAGGAAAGTAACATTTATCAGAGCAGCTGTTACCGTCCCAGAGAGTAAGGTGTCCTGTTGCATCACTCCAACCAGTAACATTAAAGAGCAATATTCCTTTTGCATCGGAAAAATTACTGGTTATATCGGCGTTTCCGAACCGAAATGTAAGAAACTTGATCATATCACTAACTCTATATATGTACCATTTCTTATCTTTACCGGATGATGTACTCCATCTATTACTTCTGGGAATATTGATCCCTGAATAACTGAGGGCGTAACTCATACGGATTGCACAGGCATTTTCAAATATGTGACTATTTATGTTTTCTTCGACTTTACCGCCAATTATTTTCCCAACCGCAGGGACATTTTGATTAACTGTTGAGAAATGTTGCCACATGCTGATAAAACTGGGTCTGATTGTCATAATAAGTTCCATTTATGTATTAATACAAAATCATTATAATCACGAGAGCCTGGAATTATCTGACGATACGTCTTACTACAGAATATTTGGGATTCTTGCCCTGTTTTTATTTTTCAATTAAAAATAATATTTAAAACAGGCGGATAGGTTGTTTTTTGCCATTAATTTATAAAAATTAGGGAAAATATCTTCTCTTGAGCCCCTCCCTGCTGCCTGAAAAGATTAAAATGGCTTAATGATGGATACATTTTATCCAGTACATTTTTTGTCGAAAAATATGTAGTATTTTCAATACCAAATCGTTTTACTTCTCTCACAAATTAAAGTCAGGACGCGTATGTCAAACAGTGCGATGAGCGTGGTTATCCTTGCCGCAGGCAAAGGGACCCGCATGTATTCCGACCTCCCGAAGGTGCTGCATACCCTTGCCGGGAAACCGATGGTGCAACATGTTATTGATGCGGCTAATAATTTAGGCGCTCAGCGCGTGCATCTGGTTTACGGTCACGGCGGCTCTCTGCTCAAACAAACCCTTAGCGACGATTCGCTGAACTGGGTCTTACAGGCCGAGCAGTTGGGCACTGGTCACGCAATGCAGCAGGCAGCGCCGTTCTTTGCTGACGACGAAGACATCCTGATGTTATACGGCGACGTACCGCTGATTTCCGTTGAAACATTGCAACGCCTGCGTGAGGCCAAACCGCAGGGCGGTATTGGTCTGCTTACGGTAAAGCTGGACGATCCGACCGGTTATGGCCGCATTGCACGTGAAAATGGTGCCGTTGTCGGGATTGTTGAACACAAAGACGCGACGGAAGAACAGCGGAAAATCAATGAAATCAATACCGGGATCCTGATTGCCAACGGGGCGGATCTGAAACGCTGGCTGGGCAAGCTGGATAATAACAATGCTCAGGGCGAGTTCTATATCACCGATATCATCGCTCTGGCGCATCAGGAAGGTCATGACATCACGGCGGTGCATCCAGACAGATTAAGTGAAGTGGAAGGCGTGAATAATCGCCTGCAACTCTCTCGTCTCGAACGCGTCTATCAGACCGAACAGGCGGACAAACTGCTGCTGGCCGGCGTCATGCTGCGCGATCCTGAACGTTTCGACCTGCGCGGCGTCCTGCAACACGGGCGTGATGTAGAAATCGATACTAATGTGATTATTGAAGGTAACGTAACGCTGGGCCATCGCGTCAAAATCGGCGCCGGTTGCGTGCTTAAAAACTGTGTTATCGGCGACGACAGCGAAATCAGCCCCTATTCCGTCGTGGAAGATTCCTCGCTTGCGGCTGCCTGCACCATTGGTCCGTTTGCGCGCCTGCGTCCGGGCGCTGAGTTAGCTGAAGGGGCGCATGTCGGTAACTTCGTCGAAATGAAAAAAGCGCGTCTGGGTAAAGGCTCGAAAGCGGGTCATTTGAGCTACCTGGGCGATGCCGAAATTGGCGATAACGTCAATATCGGCGCGGGCACCATTACCTGCAACTATGACGGAGCGAACAAGCACAAAACCATCATCGGTAATGATGTGTTTGTGGGTTCCGACACCCAACTGGTGGCTCCGGTCACCGTTGCGAACGGCGTCACCATTGGCGCGGGCACGACGGTAACGCGCAACGTTGCAGAAAATGAATTAGTCGTCAGCCGCGTAAAACAGACCCATATTCAGGGCTGGCGGCGTCCGGTGAAGAAAAAGTAATTGCACTATGGTGGGTGGCGCTTTGCTTACCCACCCTACAAAACCAGCGCAGGTCGGGTAAGCGCAGCGCCACCCGGTTGCCTGGGTGAAAATTTGGCGAGGGGAAACCATAATTCCTCCGCCCAATGTAGTACAAAACTATAACCCCACTCTCTACAAGGCTCGGGGCCCCGGATAACCGGGAAATACAGGTCAGCGACAACACATGGCGGGAACGCCATTATCAGGAATAAACTACTATGTGTGGAATTGTTGGCGCGGTCGCGCAACGTGATATTGCTGAAATCCTTCTCGAAGGATTACGTCGTCTGGAATACCGTGGCTATGATTCCGCGGGTCTGACGGTTGTAGACGAAAAGGGCCATATGACCCGTCTGCGTCGTCTGGGGAAAGTACAGAAACTGGCTGAAGCCGCAGAGGAAACCGCGCTGCACGGCGGCACCGGTATTGCCCACACTCGTTGGGCGACTCACGGTGAACCTTCTGAAGTTAACGCACATCCACATGTGTCCGATCATATCGTGGTCGTTCACAACGGCATTATCGAAAACCACGAACCGCTGCGCGAAGCGTTACAGGCGCGCGGCTATAAATTTGTCTCACAGACCGATACCGAAGTCATTGCTCACTTAGTGCACTGGGAGTTGGAACAGGGCGGTACGCTGCGTGAAGCCGTACTGCGCGCTATTCCCCAACTGCGCGGTGCGTATGGCACGGTAATTATGGATACCCGTAATCCGGGCGTTCTGCTGGCGGCGCGCTCCGGTAGCCCAATGGTTATCGGGCTGGGCATGGGTGAAAACTTTATTGCTTCCGATCAACTGGCGCTGTTGCCGGTGACACGTCGCTTTATCTTTCTGGAAGAAGGCGATATCGCTGAAGTGACCCGTCGTTCCGTCACCGTGTTCGACACCAACGGCGAACAGGTTCAGCGTCCGGACATCGAATCTAATCTGCAATATGACGCGGGCGACAAAGGCCTTTATCGTCACTATATGCAAAAAGAGATCTACGAGCAGCCTAACGCAATCAAGAACACGCTGGCCGGACGTATCAGCCACGGCGAAGTGGATTTGACCGAGCTTGGTCCAAAAGCCAACGAAATGTTGTCTCAGGTTGAGCACATTCAGATTGTAGCGTGCGGTACTTCCTATAACTCCGGAATGGTTTCCCGCTACTGGTTTGAAGCGTTAGCTGGCGTGCCTTGCGATGTGGAAATCGCCTCTGAATTCCGCTACCGCAAATCTGCGGTGCGTCGTAACAGCCTGATGATTACGCTTTCCCAGTCAGGCGAAACGGCAGATACCCTGGCGGCGCTGCGTCTTTCCAAAGAGTTGGGCTATCTGGGGTCGCTTGCGATTTGTAACGTGCCGGGTTCTTCCCTGGTACGCGAATCCGATCTGGCGCTGATGACCAACGCAGGTACCGAAATCGGCGTGGCTTCCACCAAAGCCTTCACCACTCAGTTGACCGTTCTGCTGATGCTGGTGGCTAAGCTGAGCCGCCTGAAAGGTGCGGATGCGCAGATTGAACACGATATCGTACATGGCCTGCAGGCTCTGCCAAGTCGTATTGAGCAGATGCTTTCTCAGGACAAACGCATAGAAGCGCTGGCTGAAGATTTTTCCGACAAACATCATGCGCTGTTCTTAGGCCGTGGCGATCAGTATCCGATCGCGATGGAAGGCGCGTTGAAGCTCAAAGAGATTTCTTATATCCACGCGGAAGCCTATGCGGCAGGCGAGCTGAAACACGGCCCGCTGGCGCTGATCGATGCGGATATGCCGGTTATCGTCGTGGCGCCAAACAACGAACTGCTGGAAAAGCTGAAATCCAACATCGAAGAAGTGCGCGCTCGCGGCGGTCAACTGTATGTCTTCGCCGATCGGGATGCAGGCTTTAGCAGCAGCGATAA
Organism: Dryocola boscaweniae; assembly: GCF_025215095.1. Taxonomy (GTDB): domain Bacteria; phylum Pseudomonadota; class Gammaproteobacteria; order Enterobacterales; family Enterobacteriaceae; genus Dryocola; species Dryocola boscaweniae. Next base: position 29,434 of record NZ_JALHAP010000067.1, read on the forward strand.
CATGCACATTATCGAAATGCCGCATGTGGAAGAAGTCATTGCGCCTATTTTCTATACCGTGCCGTTGCAACTGCTGTCTTATCACGTGGCGCTAATTAAAGGCACTGACGTGGATCAGCCGCGCAACCTCGCAAAATCGGTTACCGTCGAGTAAATTTTTATCCTCGGCATTTTGTAAAAGCTGCCTGCGGGCAGCTTTTTTATTGCCTGCGTAAAAATAACAACTCGTTGATTTATCATATTTAAATATGATTATTTCACTTAAGTGATAGACGCGAAAGTGGTTGTCATAAAACTGTCATACTTCGTACATTTAACTGTCACCAAACTGTCCTATTTTCTATCCTGCATCCACTAAACAACGAATTACGTTCAACACCTCTGCAGGAGACATTATGAAAGTTATGCGTACCACCGTCGCAACTGTTGTCGCCGCGACCTTATCCCTGAGCGCTTTCGGCGTAAATGCTGCCGCAAGCCTGACCGGCGCCGGTGCGACCTTCCCTGCGCCGGTGTATGCCAAATGGGCAGATACCTACCAAAAATCAACTGGTAACAAAGTTAACTACCAGGGTATCGGCTCCTCCGGTGGCGTTAAACAAATTATTGCTAACACCGTGGATTTCGGTGCGTCTGACGCCCCTCTGGCGGATGACAAACTGGCGCAGGAAGGCCTGTTCCAGTTCCCGACCGTTATCGGCGGTGTGGTTCTGGCAGTCAACCTGCCGGGCGTGAAATCCGGCGAGCTGGTGCTCGACGGTAAAACTCTGGGTGACATCTACCTGGGCAAAATCAAAAAATGGGATGACGAAGCTATCGCTAAACTCAACCCTGGCATGAAGCTGCCACAGCAGAATATCGCCGTTGTGCGTCGCGCTGACGGTTCCGGTACTTCCTTCGTCTTCACCAGCTACCTGGCGAAAGTAAACGAAGAGTGGAAATCCAAAATCGGTGCGGGCTCAACCGTCAACTGGCCAACCGGCCTGGGCGGCAAGGGTAACGACGGCATCGCTGCTTTCGTTCAGCGTCTGCCTGGCTCAATTGGCTACGTTGAGTATGCTTACGCTAAGCAGAACAACCTGGCTTACACCAGGCTGGTTTCTGCCGATGGCAAACCGGTAGCGCCTTCAGAAGAAAACTTTGCTAACGCGGCTAAGGGCGCGGACTGGAGCAAAACCTTCGCTCAGGATCTGACTAACCAGCAAGGTGCGGATGCGTGGCCAATCACCTCCACTACCTTCATTCTGGTGCATAAAGAGCAGAAGAACCCTGAGCAGGGCGCTGAAGTGCTGAAGTTCTTCGACTGGGCATACAAAGAGGGCGCGAAACAGGCTAACGACCTGGATTACGCTTCCCTGCCGGATGCCGTGGTTGAGCAGGTTCGCGCCGAATGGAAGACCAATGTGAAAGATAGCTCCGGTAAGGCATTGTATTAATTTAGCCTTCTGACGAAAATGGCGGGTAACGCTTAGGCTTACCCGCCCTACGGCTCTGACTGTAGGCCGGATAAGCGCAGGCGCCATCCGGCGATTTCGTAAACATGTTTAACTAAAAGAGTAATTTATGGCGGTAAGTAAGCCGAGGTTCAAAGCCCCTGGCAAACAAGGCGATATCATTTTCAGCGTGCTGGTAAAACTGGCTGCGCTGATTGTGCTATTTCTGCTGGGCGGCATTATCATCTCCCTGATTATTTCCTCCTGGCCGAGCATTCAGAAATTTGGTTTCGCATTCCTGTGGACCAAAGAGTGGGACGCCCCTAATGACATTTACGGCGCGCTGGTGCCGATTTACGGCACGCTGGTCACCTCGTTCATTGCGCTACTGATTGCCGTTCCGGTGAGCTTTGGTATCGCGCTGTTCTTAACTGAGCTGGCGCCCGGCTGGTTACGCCGCCCGTTAGGCATCGCCATTGAGCTTTTAGCCGCTATTCCAAGTATCGTTTACGGCATGTGGGGCCTGTTTATCTTTGCGCCACTGTTTGCGACCTACTTCCAGGAGCCGGTGGGCAACGTTCTTTCTTCAGTACCTATTGTGGGCGCGCTGTTCTCCGGCCCGGCTTTCGGCATCGGTATTCTCGCCGCAGGCGTGATACTGGCCATCATGATCATTCCGTACATCGCCTCCGTAATGCGCGATGTCTTCGAACAAACCCCGGTAATGATGAAAGAGTCGGCCTATGGTATCGGCTGCACCACCTGGGAAGTTATCTGGCGCATCGTTCTGCCGTTCACCAAAAACGGCGTGATTGGTGGCGTGATGCTCGGGCTTGGCCGCGCGCTCGGTGAAACCATGGCGGTGACCTTTATTATCGGCAACACCTACCAGCTTGACAGCGCCTCGCTGTACATGCCGGGTAACAGCATCACCTCCGCGCTGGCGAACGAATTTGCCGAAGCGGAATCCGGCCTGCATACCGCAGCGCTGATGGAGCTTGGCCTGATTCTGTTTGTTATCACCTTTATTGTTCTGGCGATCTCTAAGTTCATGATTATGCGCCTGGCGAAGAACGAGGGGACGCGTACATGACCACGATGGAAATGCAATCTAACGCGCAGTTGGCAGAATCTCGCCGCAAAATGCAGGCGCGTCGCCGCATGAAGAACCGCGTCGCCCTGACGCTTTCTATGGGCACCATGGCGTTCGGCCTGTTCTGGCTGGTATGGATATTGTTTTCGACGATTACCCGCGGCATCGACGGCATGTCGATTGCGCTGTTCACCGAAATGACGCCGCCGCCGAATACGGCCGGTGGCGGTCTGGCGAACGCCCTTGCGGGCAGCGGCCTGTTAATTTTATGGGCAACAGTTTTCGGAACGCCGCTTGGCATTATGGCCGGCATTTATCTGGCGGAGTACGGACGTAAGTCGTGGCTGGCGGAAGTTATTCGTTTTATTAATGACATTCTGCTTTCCGCGCCATCGATTGTGGTTGGCCTGTTTGTTTATACCGTGGTGGTGGCGAAGATGCAGCACTTCTCCGGCTGGGCCGGGGTGATTGCACTGGCGCTGCTGCAAATCCCGATAGTGATTCGTACCACTGAAAACATGATGAAACTGGTGCCGGACAGCCTGCGAGAAGCGGCCTACGCGCTGGGCACCCCAAAGTGGAAAATGATTTCTGCGATTACGCTCAAAGCCTCTGTGTCCGGGATTATCACCGGGGTTCTGCTGGCGATTGCGCGTATTGCGGGCGAAACCGCCCCGCTGCTGTTCACGTCGCTCTCCAACCAGTTCTGGAGCACGGATATGATGCAGCCGCTGGCTAACCTGCCGGTGACGATTTTCAAATTTGCCATGAGCCCGTTTGCCGAGTGGCAACAGTTGGCCTGGGCCGGGGTGCTGATTATTACCCTGTGCGTTCTGCTGTTGAACATTCTGGCGCGTGTGATTTTCTCGAAGAGTAAACACGGTTAAATTTTACGGCGCGGCACAGGCGGCGCCGGATGGAGATAAAGAAACAGATGAGTATGGTTGATACTGCCCCGGGCAAAATTCAGGTTCGCGATTTGAACTTCTTCTATGGGAAGTTCCATGCCCTGAAAAACATCAATCTGGATATCGCGAAGAACCAGGTTACCGCGTTCATTGGGCCGTCGGGCTGTGGTAAATCCACCCTGCTGCGCACCTTTAACAAAATGTACTCGCTCTACCCGGAGCAGCGCGCCGAAGGCGAAATCCTGCTGGACGGTGAGAACATCCTCACCCACAGCCAGGACATCGCGCTGCTGCGTGCCAAAGTGGGCATGGTGTTCCAGAAGCCAACCCCGTTCCCGATGTCGATTTACGACAACATCGCCTTTGGCGTGCGCCTGTTTGAAAAGCTCTCGCGCAGCGATATGGACGAGCGCGTGCAGTGGGCATTGACCAAAGCCGCATTGTGGAATGAAACCAAAGATAAATTGCACCAGAGCGGATACAGTCTCTCCGGCGGCCAGCAGCAGCGTCTGTGTATCGCGCGCGGCATTGCTATTCGCCCTGACGTGTTGCTGCTTGATGAGCCGTGTTCAGCCCTTGACCCGATTTCTACCGGGCGTATTGAAGAGCTGATTACCGAGCTGAAACAGGATTACACCGTGGTGATTGTTACCCACAATATGCAGCAGGCGGCGCGTTGTTCCGACCATACAGCGTTTATGTACTTAGGCGAGCTGATTGAATTTAGCGAAACCGACACGCTGTTTACCACTCCTGCCAAGAAGCAGACTGAAGATTACATTACTGGCCGCTACGGTTGATTTGGAGAACACGATGGATAGCCTCAATCTCAACAAACACATTTCAGGCCAGTTTAACGCTGAGCTGGAATACATTCGTACTCAGGTGATGACCATGGGCGGGCTGGTGGAACAGCAGCTTTCCGACGCCATCACGGCGATGCATAACCAGGATAGCGAGCTGGCGAAACGCGTCATTGAAGGCGACCAGAAGGTCAACATGATGGAAGTGGCCATTGATGAAGCCTGCGTGCGCATCATCGCCAAACGCCAGCCAACAGCCAGCGACCTACGCCTGGTGATGGCGATCATCAAGACCATTTCCGAGCTGGAACGTATCGGTGACGTGGCGGATAAAATCTGCCGTACGGCGCTGGAGAAATTCTCCCAGCAGCATCAGCCGCTGCTGGTAAGCCTGGAATCGCTTGGTCGCCACACGGTGCAAATGCTGCACGACGTGCTGGATGCGTTTGCGCGTATGGATCTGGATGAAGCGGTGCGTATTTACCGTGAAGATAAAAAAGTTGACCAGGAATATGAAGGCATCGTGCGCCAGTTGATGACTTATATGATGGAAGATTCGCGCACCATTCCAAGCGTGCTGACAGCGCTGTTCTGCGCGCGTTCTATCGAGCGAATCGGCGACCGCTGCCAGAATATCTGCGAATTTATTTTCTACTTCGTGAAAGGACAGGATTTCCGACACGTGGGCGGCGACGAGCTGGATAAGCTGCTGGCGGGTAAAGATCCGAAAGAGTGATAAAATTTCGCTAAAAAAACGCCAGCTAAACGCTGGCGTTTTTACGTCTGGCGCAGGATTAACGAACGATAATCCCTAACAGAATTCCCACCACGCCAAAGTCAGCATCGCTGAACGTCGTATTGGCGAAACCAATATCGCCCAGTACCGGCAGCAGGAACACCGGCAGGAAGGTAATCAGCAAACCCTGAGCGAACGCCCCGAGCATAGCCCCGCGACGTCCGCCGGTAGCGTTACCGAACACGCCAGCCGCCGCGCCGACGAAGAAATGCGGCACCACGCCTGGAATAATCACCGTCATATCCAGCAGGTATAATGCAAACATTCCGATCAAACCTGCGGCAAAGCTGCTCAGAAAGCCCACCAGCACGGCGTTTGGTGCATAAGGGAAGACAACCGGGCAATCAAGCGCTGGCTTAGCGTTTGGCACCAGCTTATCGGAGATGCCTTTAAACGCCGGAACGATTTCCGCAATCACCATGCGCACGCCTTGCAGGATGATATACACGCCCGCCGCGAAGGTAATGGACTGCATGATGGAGAACATGAACCAGTTTTTGCCGCCGCTCAGCTCTTTCACCACGTCAGCACCGGCGAACAGGCAGGTGACCAGGAAGATAATGCTCATGGTAAAGGATATTGCCACCGGCGTGTCGCGCAGGAACAGCAGGCTTTTCGGCACGTTCATGTCTTCGGTCGAATGCTCTTTGTTACCGAACTTGCTGCCGATAAAACCTGCGAGCACGTAGGATAACGTCGAGAAATGGCCAATGGCGACATCGTCAGAGCCGGTCACCCTCTTCATATAAGGGTGTGCAATAGCCGGGAAGAAGACCATCGCCACGCCTACCACCAGCGAGCCTACGGCAATCAGCGTCACGCCGCTCATGCCTGCGGTTGCCAGAATCACCGCTACCATCATCGACATAAATAACGTGTGGTGGCCGGTCAGGAAGATGAACTTCCACGGTGTAAAGCGGGCAATCAGGATGTTGATAACCATAGCGAAGAACATAATCATCGCCATTTCTTTACCGAAGCTTTTCTGCGCCACGGAGACAATGGCTTCGTTGTTCGGCACGACGCCCTGAATACCAAAGGCGTGCTGGAAAATATTGGCGAAATCACCCAGCGATGAGACAACCAGACCCGCACCGGCGCCTAAAATCACAAAACCCATAATGGTTTTGACGGTGCCTTTAATGCATTCGGTGACCGGTTTTTTCTGGGCGATCAGCCCTATCAGCGCGATTAAACCGACCAGCACCGCCGGTTCGGAAAGCACATCGCTCATCAAAAAACGAAAGAAATCCATATCAGCCTCCGCTTACAGCGCGCCTAATTCGGTTAATGCCACGGACAAACGCTCTTTCATGGCTTTTTTATCAATCATGTTGTCCAGCGCGACGATTTTACCGGCCACCGACTGGGCGACAAGCTGCTCGGCGATGTCTTTCGTACCAACGAAAATATCGGCTGGCGTACCTTTGGCGGAGCCGAGATCGACATGATCGACATCCGCATTTACGGACAGCTCTTTCAGAATGTTTTTGATGCTCATTTCCATCATCAGGCTGGTGCCTAAACCGTTACCGCAAACCACTGTAATTTTCATAATATTTTCCTGGAGTGTAATTCCCGACGTTAAGCCAGACGCCGCCGGGCTAGTAGCGCGCAATGACGGATAAAATGTCTTGCGTTGTTTTGGCCTGCAAAATGGCCCGAGTGTCCTGCTCGTTATCGAAGAGCCGGGCGAGTTGTGAAATCGCCTCGATGTGGCTGGTGCTGTCGGTTGCCGCCAGCACGATCAGTAATTTCACCGGATCGTTCTCGTCTGCATCAAAGTTCACGCCGTCGGCGATAAGGGTTAGCGCCATTGCCAGTTTATTTGCGCCTTCTTCTGGCCTGGCGTGCGGCATCGCAATGCCCGGGCCCACCACGTAGTAAGGGCCTATAGCTTCATGAGAGCGGTAGATAGCCTTGACGTAACGAGGCTCAATCGACCCATTTTCAATCAGCGGACGACATGAAATCGCCACTGCGTCCCGCCAGTCTTTTGCCTGCTCTACAATCTGAACGACCTCTGGGGTTAAGAGTGCTTTTAACATGTGATTGATGACTCCCGATGGTGATTAACACGGAGAGTAGATATTTTGCGTTTTGATTAATGTGACGGTTGTCGCATTTGATAGCGCTACCTGATAGCGCTATCAAGCAATGTGATAGCGCTATCATTTCTATCCCGCCAGGCTTTGGCTATATCCGGCCTGCGCATATACAATGCGAGAGGATAATTGCCACCGTCGCGGCGGGGGTATACAGGCATAGGGTGAGATAACAATAATGAAAACAGTCCGTTGTAGCTGTCCCGGGAGCCAGGATGGAAAAAACGCGTAAGCGCCGCAGTACCGGCCGAGTGACCCTGCAGGAGGTCGCCAACTTTGCGGGCGTGGGAACCATGACGGTCTCACGTGCGCTCAGAACGCCAGAACAGGTTTCAGACAAGCTGCGAGAGAAGATTGAACAGGCGGTTGAAGAGCTTGGCTACATACCCAACCGAACGGCGGGGGCGCTGGCGTCCGGTCACAGCAACACCGTTGCCGTGTTGATTCCTTCCCTGACGGACAAAGCCAGTTCGAGCTTTATGCAGTCTCTACAGCAGGTGCTTAATAAAAACGAATTCCAGTTGCTGCTGGGCTGCCATGAGCATAATCAACACAAAGAAGCCGAAATTTTAATGACTCTGCTGCAAAGTAATCCGGCGGCGCTGGTGATCTTTGGCTCGCAACTGGCAGAAAAAACGCATCAGATCCTTGAAAAGGTGGATATCCCAACGATAAACGTCGTGGGCTCACCTTTCAGCCAAGTGGACATTACCCTTGAGGCCTCGTTCTTTGAGGCGGCGCATAAACTGACCGATCATCTGCTGAATCAGGGCTATAAGCATATCGGTTTTATCGGCGCGCATATGGACAATCGCCTCCAGCGGCAGGAGCTTAACGGCTGGCACAAGGCGATGCTCAGCCGCTACCAGAATTCAGATCAGATAATCACCACGCCGGAAGCGGCCAGTCTGCAGTTCGGACGCTATGCGCTGACGGAAATGTTATTACGCCAGCCGGAGCTGGATGCGGTGATTTGCAGCCACGAAGAAATTGCGCTGGGCATCATGTTTGAATGCCAGAGAAGGCTGCTGAAAATTCCCGGCAACATAGCGATAGCCTGCCTTGACGGTTCGGATAGCTGCGACCAGACGCATCCCACGCTGACCTCGGTGCGCATAGATTATAAAAAAATGGGCAAAGAGGCCGGTAAGCTGCTGATTGAACTGTTAAATGAAGAAAGGGATGAGGATGAGCCGCGCATTGAGCTGTTCAGCTACCAGATTGAACTACGGCAAAGCACCTGACTGCGCAGGTTTATAAACAAAAACGCCAGCACAGCGCTGGCGTTAATTTTAACGAGTAATATCCCAGCCACGCGCCCGCCACAGTTCGGGCAACTGCGCCAGATCGGTAAAGGTCGTGACCTTCGGATGGTCGATAGGTTTGTTATGCGGATCGGCGCAGAAATAAAACACCTCCATGCCTGCCGCAATACCCGATTGCGCGCCCGCCATTGAATCGTCCACCAGCACGCAGTTTTTCACATCAACCTGCATCTTATCGGCAGCGTGCAACATGAGCGCAGGGTCCGGCTTCCAGCACTGGATATCGTAGCCGCTAAACAGCTTATCCGGGAAATATGCGAGCATGCCGGTTTTGCCCAGCGAGTGCTGCATTTTGCCGACCGGCCCGTTGGAAACGATACACATCGGGACTTTTATTCGTTCAATCAGCGCCGCTGCGCCCAAAATTTCCTGTAGCTCGCTGTCGAAGAGCCTTGCGACCTCGGCGCGATAAATTGGCTCTAGCTCGGTTTTGGACAGGACCACGTCATATTGTTGGCTTATGGTATCGATAATTTCGTAAAGCTTGATGCCTTTAAAGGTCTTGTGAACCTCTTCGAGCGCAAGTTCGATGCCGTATTGCGCAAACATGTGTACGTAGGCTCTGGAGCAAATTACTTCGCTGTCGACCAGCGTGCCATCGCAGTCGAAGAACACCGCATCTATCCGGGACATGCCGCTTCCTTTTATAAAAGTGAAAAAACATTTTACCCAATTTACGCAATTAATGCGGTACGCAATCGTTGCCGTATAAACAAATTGAATGAAAAAAAGTCCACATCGACCATCAACATTTCGGCATTTTGGTATAGGATAACGACGGATTTTTCCCTCTCATGTTCGGAAACAAGACTAATGAGCCAACCACAATCTACTCCGGCTGCAAATCCGGGGCTGCTCGAGCGCGTGTTTAAACTGCGTGAGCACGGCACCACGGCACGCACCGAAGTGATCGCCGGTCTTACAACCTTCCTGACGATGGTGTATATCGTCTTTGTTAACCCGCAGATCCTTGGCGCCGCGGGTATGGATACCCAGGCCGTATTCGTCACCACCTGTTTAATTGCCGCATTGGGGAGCATCCTGATGGGGATTTTCGCCAATCTGCCGGTGGCGCTCGCGCCAGCAATGGGGCTGAATGCTTTCTTCGCCTTTGTGGTTGTTGGCGCAATGGGTCTGTCCTGGCAAGTAGGCATGGGCGCTATCTTCTGGGGCGCCGTTGGCCTTCTGCTGCTGACCATTTTCCGCGTGCGCTACTGGATGATTGCTAACATCCCGGTGAGCCTGCGCGTGGGCATCACCAGCGGCATCGGTCTGTTTATCGGCATGATGGGTCTGAAGAACGCCGGTATTATCGTGGCGAACAAAGACACCCTGGTGAGCATTGGCAATCTGACTTCGCACAGCGTTCTGCTGGGCGCGCTGGGTTTCTTTATCATCGCGATTCTGGCTTCCCGTAACATTCATGCCGCCGTGCTGGTTTCTATCGTTGTCACCACGCTGCTGGGCTGGATGCTGGGCGATGTACAGTACAACGGCATTGTTTCAACGCCGCCGAGCGTAATGTCCGTTGTGGGTCAGGTAGATTTAGCCGGTTCGCTGAATATTGGGCTGGCGGGCGTGATTTTCTCGTTCATGCTGGTCAACCTGTTCGACTCCTCCGGCACGCTGATTGGTGTAACTGACAAAGCCGGGCTGACCGATGAAAAAGGCAAATTCCCACGCATGAAGCAGGCGCTGTACGTAGACAGCATCTCTTCCGTGGCGGGTTCTTTCATCGGCACCTCTTCCGTTACCGCTTATATTGAAAGCTCTTCCGGCGTTTCCGTGGGCGGCCGCACCGGCCTGACGGCGGTCATCGTTGGCCTGCTGTTCCTGCTGGTTATCTTCCTGTCGCCGCTGGCCGGAATGGTGCCGGGTTACGCTGCAGCAGGCGCGCTGATTTATGTCGGCGTGCTGATGACGTCCAGCCTTTCGCGTGTGAAGTGGGAAGACCTGACCGAAGCCGTACCTGCGTTTGTTACCGCCGTTATGATGCCGTTTAGCTTCTCAATAACCGAAGGTATCGCGCTTGGCTTTATCTCTTATTGCGTGATGAAACTGGGGACTGGCCGCTGGCGTGAGCTCAGCCCATGCGTAATTGTTGTGGCGCTACTTTTCATACTGAAGATTGCGTTTATCGACTGATCGATAATTTGTAGGGCGGGTAAGCAACGCGCCATCCGCCGTATGGAATGGTGGATGGCGCTTGCGCTTATCCACCCTACAGCAAAATGCGCTGCCTTAGTTTTTTACCCGCTTAATATAGTCGCCAAAAGCCGTCAACTGGCCGGTAAGATGATCAAGCGTGCTTTGATCGACAACTTCACCCGTCTGCGTATCCACTTTGTTCTGAATGACTCCGCCCATAAACTCAGGCTTGTTCATTACCATCGCATCCAGGAACACCAGAATTTGACGCAGATGATACTGGCAGCGAGCGCCGCCAATCGCGCCCATTGAGCTGGTCTGAATCAGCACGGGCTTGCCCGCCAGCGGCTGTTCAGGAAGGCGTGATAACCAGTCGATGGCGTTCTTCAGACCGCCCGGCACCGAATAGTTGTATTCTGGCGTGACGATAACGACGCCGTCCGCGCTGCGGATTTGTTCGGCAATAGCTTCAACCGTCTGCGGGAAACCCTCTTCCTGCTGCATGTCCGCGTCGTACAGAGGAATATCCGCGATGGACGGCAGCGCATCAATGCTCATGCCTGCCGGGGCGATTTTCGGCAGCGTACGGGCGACCATGGCGTTGAATGAGCCTTTACGCAGGCTCCCCAGTAACGTAACTATCTTTAACGTGTCGGACATAAACACTCCTTTTGTCGGGACGTTCAGGAAAGATCAGTTTGGAAATAAGGCTTTCTCATAGGGCTGACTGGTAAAACGTATAATGCGCCCGTCCGGATCGCTACGGCGAGAGGGCACATCTTTCAGGCTCATCCAGCCCTGCCCGTCAAACTCCCACAAGCTTAGCTTCTCAATCGCGGGTGAAACGGTACATGACCAGACCAGTATGTCTTCCACATCGCTTATTGCTTCAATATGCGACTGGTTCATGACACGTAAACGTCCAGCTCCCGGGATCAACTGTAGCGCTTCATCGCTGCCGGTAACTTTAAATACGCTCTGGCGCAGCGTGCGCAACTGCGAACGGGCTTCAGTAGGATCGTTTTGGTTGTTTATCCAGGTGGATTCATTACTGCTGAAAGCGGGAGTGGGAAGAGAGGAAGGAATGGCGCCAAACGAACGCGGTAGTTCCATATCGAGACCACATCGCCCCTCCGTCGTCACCAGAACACCCACGCTATTCCCTGCATAAGCGATACTGAAATCCGTAAATGTGTGATCGGCAAAATGCGGTCTTCCTGCCACGGTGGTGATGATTTTTGGCAGCTTTTTTATGCCGTAAAGCATAAAGAGCAGTTCGGCCAGCAGCGTACGCGAGGCCAGAAACCTTGCGCGGCGGCGTTCCGGAAGGGTCCGTGCGTAGCTAAAACACTCAGGGTCCAGACGCGATGAAGACGGGTAGCTTGAATTGATTGTCCATCGTGCAAAATGCGTTGCCATTTTTCGCTCCATGATAATGGTCAAAGGGACTGTAGGGTCGATTGTAGGATTTTTACCCCTTAAACGCACGGCCTGAGGCTGTAAAAGTGCGTCAAAGGATGATCCTTCTGTTTGTATAGTGAATGCTTATGCTTCCGTGCGGTTTATCTGGTAAAAAAAATCCCGCAACGCGGCGGCATTGCGGGATGATATCAGAGTCAGCGTGTGCTCACTTTCAGCGATTACTTACCGATGCAGAAGCTAGAGAAAATCCTGCCCAGTAAATCATCAGAGGTAAATTCCCCGGTGATTTCACTCAGGCTCTGCTGAGAAAGACGCAGCTCTTCTGCCAGTAATTCCCCGGCCCATGCGCCTAACAGTTGGGCTTTGCCCTGCTGCAGATGCGTGGCCGCCTGTTCCAGCGCCTGCAGGTGACGGCGACGCGCGAGGAAACCCCCTTCCATGTTGGTTTCAAAACCCATGCTTTGTTTCAGGTGATCGCGCAGCACATCTACGCCTTCACCTGTACGCGCGGAGAGGCGCACAAGTGAGTGACCATTCACATTGCTGAGACCCAGCGTCTCGCCTGTGACATCTGCTTTGTTGCGCACCACGGTAATCGGCAAACGTTCCGGCAGACGGGCTATAAAGTCCGGCCAGATTGCCGCCGGGTCGGTGGCATCGGTTGTCGTACCGTCGACCATAAAGAGCACGCGGTCGGCCTGTTCAATCTCGTTCCACGCGCGCTCAATACCAATACGTTCAACTTCATCGCTTGCTTCACGAAGACCTGCGGTATCGATGATATGCAGCGGCATGCCGTCGATATGAATATGCTCGCGCAATACATCGCGGGTTGTTCCGGCGATATCGGTGACGATTGCGGCTTCACGCCCTGCAAGAGCGTTTAGCAGGCTCGATTTACCGGCGTTTGGTCGCCCGGCGATAACCACCTTCATCCCTTCGCGCAGCAGGCTCCCCTGGCGTGCTTCCGCACGCACGGCGTCCAGATCGTTAATGACCTGATTAAGCTGTGCTTCGATTTTGCCGTCAGACAGAAAATCGATTTCTTCATCCGGAAAATCAATGGCGGCCTCAACGTAAATTCGCAGGTGGGTCAGCGCTTCCACCAGATGATTTACGCGGGCGGAAAACACGCCCTGCAGCGAGTTAAGCGCCGAACGGGCGGCCTGCTCTGAGCTTGCGTCAATCAAATCGGCGATGGCCTCAGCCTGCGCCAGATCCAGCTTATCGTTAAGGAATGCTCGTTCTGAGAATTCGCCGGGCCTTGCGATGCGCACGCCGGGAATAGCCAGAATGCGCTTTAACAGCAGGTCGAGAATGACCGGGCCGCCGTGACCCTGCAGTTCCAGAACGTCCTCGCCGGTAAAAGAGTTTGGGCCGGGGAACCACAGCGCAATGCCCTGATCAAGCGTGGCCCCATCACTATCGCGAAACGGCAGATAATCGGCGTAACGTGGTTTTGGAAGCTTGCCCAGAATAGCCTGTGCAACGTCGCGAGCATGGAGGCCGGAAACGCGCAGGATACCGACCCCGCCACGTCCCGGCGGCGTCGCCTGGGCAACGATTGTCTCGTTATGGCTCATTATTTTCCCTTTCGAGATGGCTGGTGGATGACGCTTCGCTTATCCACCCTACGAAAAAAAGAAGGCGGTCAATTGACCGCCTTCCGTGTGCATTAACTTAATTTAAACGCTATCAGGTCTTTTTCTTGTCGCGGCTGTGTAAGCCACGTTTTTCCAGACCGCGATAAATTAGCTGCTGCTGAATGATGGTCACCAGGTTACTGACGATATAGTACAGCACCAGGCCTGACGGGAACCACAGGAAGAACACCGTGAAGATGACCGGCATAAAGGTCATGATCTTCTGCTGCATCGGGTCGGTCACGGTGGTAGGCGACATCTTCTGAATGAAGAACATCGTAATACCCATCAGGATCGGCAGGATGTAGTACGGGTCTTGTGCGGACAGGTCATGGATCCACAGTGCGAACGGCGCATGACGCAGTTCAACAGAGCCCATCAGCATGTAGTACAACGCCAGGAAGATTGGCATCTGGATAACCAGCGGCAGACAACCACCCAGCGGGTTAACCTTCTCAGCTTTGTACAGCGCCATCATTTCCTGGCTCTGACGCTGCTTATCGTCACCGATACGCTCACGCATGGCCGCCAGTTTTGGCTGCAACATACGCATTTTCGCCATGGAGGTGTACTGCGCTTTGGTCAGCGGGTACATGATGCCACGAACGATAAAGGTGATAACGATAATGGAGAAGCCCCAGTTACCGATGAAGCTGTGGATAAATTTCAGCAGCTTGAACAACGGCTGAGAGATAAACCACAACCAACCGTAATCCACAGTCAGGTCAAGATGAGGCGCTACGGCCGCCATTTTGTCCTGAATTTCCGGACCAACCCACAGGGTGCTGCCCAGTTGCGCGGTTTGACCAGGCTGAACCAGTTGCGGTGCGGATTTATAACCGATAGCCGCCACGTCGTTGTTCAGTTTGGTGGTGTAGAAGTTGTTGGTGCCTTCGTTACGCGGAACCCATGCCGTTGCGAAATACTGCTGCAGCATCGCCACCCAGCCATTGCTGGCGTTGACGCTCAGGTTCTCACCGTCTGCGATGGTATCGAATTTATATTTTTCGTATTTCGCATCTGGCGTGGAGTACGCAGCGCCGCGGAAGGTATGCAACGCAAAGTTATTGCTTCCGGTATCACGATGAGACGGCAGGTTGATGGACTGCTTCAACTGACCGAAGGTCGCAAGCTCCAGCGGTTTCTCACCGGCGTTCTTCACGTTGTAATCCACGCTCACCGCGAACTCGCCGCGTTTGAGGGTGAAGGACTTGGTGAAGGCGTTGCCAGCCGCATCGGTATAGGTCATTGGAATAACCAGTTCGTTCTGGCCGTCGGCCATCACAAAGGTATCTTTATCTGTGTTATACAGCGGGCGAGCGCCGTTAGCCGGATTATCCGGTCCGTCACGACCCGTCAGGCCGCTTTGCGCCTGATAGATAAACTGCGGCGTTGTTTCCAGTAACTGGAATGGCTCAGTTGATTTGAGCTCTTTCGGATAGGTTAACAGCAGCGCCTGCTCAACATCACCACCACGGGTGTTGATGGAAAGTTCGAGGACGTCAGTTTTAACCGTGATGATTTTTCCCTGGCCACTGGCCGGCACGCCCTGGCTTGCTGCATTACCCGTGGCGGTAGTCGTAGTCTGCGTGGTCTGCTGCACCTGAGGTTGAGGAGCGTGGTCCTGCTCCCAGGCTTGCCAGATCATGAAAGACACGAACAACAAAGCGATGAGAAAGAGATTGCGTTGCGAATCCATCGTTAGTGTTCTCTGGTATCAAATGGTCCAGGTGGGACGGGATCGTCTCCACCGGGGTTTAAAGGGTGGCATTTTAATACGCGTTTCACCGTCAACCAACTGCCTTTTAACACCCCAAACCTGCGCAATGCCTCAATTCCGTAGTGAGAACAGGTCGGCGTGAAACGGCAATGCGGCCCAAGAAGTGGGCTTATCAGGCGCTGATAGACCTTTATCAGGCCAATCAGGAGCCGTGAGACAGGCGACAGTGACGGCGCCATAATTTTTCCAATGCTTCCGATAAAGCCCGGTTATCCAGGTCACCCACCCCTTTCTTAGCCACTACCACGAAATCCATTGGAGGCAGTTCGTGCTGACGTAAACGAAAGCTTTCACGCGTCAGACGTTTAATCCGATTGCGTTCATGCGCGCGTTTGACGTTTTTCTTAGCGACTGTAAGACCGATGCGGGGATGCCCCAGCGAATTCAGGCGGCCGAGGATGGTGATTTGCGGCGTGCCGGCTCTTTGAGGTTGCTGGAAGACGAAAGTGAAATGAGTGGGAGTTAACAAACGTAACTCCCTGGGAAATGCGAGCTTAACCACTCAGGGGTTAGCTTTTATTACTTAGAAACGGTCAGACGAGAACGGCCTTTAGCACGACGACGTGCCAGAACCTGACGACCATTTTTAGTTGCCATACGAGCACGGAAGCCGTGTGAACGGTTGCGCTTCAGTACGGACGGTTGAAAAGTGCGTTTCATGGCGATTTCTACCTAAACTTGGATAAATTTCACTGGGTTAGCATAACGTCTCGCAGAAAGTGCCGGACTTACGCCTCAGTGTGGCTGATTAAAGAGGCCGGATTGTAATAATTGTACACTCCGGAGTCAATTCTCTTTCCTTAATTCCCGCGCCTGAATCCCTCTTCCGACCCTAAAATTACCCAGGATCTGGCAAGTCAAACACAGTGACGATACGCGACGGGTGGGGAATTATACGGCCTCCCGATGAAAGCGCAAGGATCGTCGGGGATCTTCGTTAGATCTCTTAAATCAATTTTGCGCGGCGGTCATTAAATTTTCCAATATGCGAGCGTAAACGGCAGCATGCCCGACAGGATCGTTTACACTTAGACGGTTCAAAACTGCCCTGTGGATAAATCGGGAAGAAACTGTGAGAAACAGAAGATCTCTGGCGCGCTTTAGGCTATGATCCGCGGTCCCGATCGTGATCCAAGATCGTTCACATTGAGGGTAAACCGCAGATAGCGGTTCGCACGCTTCCCGTACCGGGATCCCTTGCGGGAGAGTCGGCGTGTGTCAACAATCATGAATGTAAAACTTTCAGTCTTCGTCTTTTTATCGACTTTGTTCGAGTGGAGTCCGCCGTGTCACTTTCGCTTTGGCAGCAGTGTCTTGCCCGATTGCAGGATGAGTTACCAGCCACAGAATTCAGTATGTGGATACGCCCCCTACAGGCGGAACTGAGTGATAACACGCTGGCCCTTTATGCGCCAAACCGGTTTGTGCTCGATTGGGTAAGGGATAAGTACCTAAATAATATCAACGGATTGCTCAATGATTTTTGCGGCAACGACGCGCCATTACTGCGTTTTGAAGTAGGCAGTAAACCCGTTAGCCAGAACCTCAATCAGCAAACCGTTGCTACAGCGGCCCCCGCGCAAACTGTACGGGCGGCAGCACCCATGCGCCCGAGCTGGGACAACCTCCCGGCGCCCGCGGAGCAGTCTTATCGTTCTAACGTTAACCTGAAGCACACCTTCGATAACTTCGTTGAAGGTAAGTCGAACCAGCTTGCACGCGCGGCGGCACGTCAGGTGGCCGATAACCCGGGCGGCGCGTATAACCCTCTCTTCCTGTATGGCGGAACCGGCTTAGGTAAAACTCACCTGTTGCACGCGGTGGGTAACGGCATTATTGCCCGCAAACCCAATGCCAAAGTGGTGTATATGCATTCCGAGCGCTTCGTTCAGGACATGGTCAAAGCCCTGCAGAACAATGCGATTGAAGAGTTCAAACGCTATTACCGCTCGGTTGATGCGCTGCTTATCGATGACATTCAGTTTTTTGCCAATAAAGAGCGTTCACAGGAAGAATTTTTCCATACCTTCAACGCGTTGCTGGAAGGCAATCAGCAGATCATTCTCACCTCAGATCGTTATCCAAAAGAGATCAACGGCGTTGAGGATCGTCTGAAATCCCGCTTCGGCTGGGGGTTGACCGTTGCGATCGAACCGCCTGAGTTAGAAACTCGCGTGGCGATCCTGATGAAAAAAGCCGACGAGAATGATATTCGCCTGCCGGGCGAAGTCGCCTTCTTTATTGCCAAGCGCCTTCGCTCCAACGTGCGTGAGCTGGAAGGGGCGCTGAACCGCGTAATCGCTAACGCCAACTTTACCGGACGCGCGATTACCATCGACTTCGTGCGTGAAGCGCTGCGTGATTTGCTGGCGCTGCAGGAGAAGCTCGTCACCATCGACAATATTCAAAAAACGGTGGCCGAGTATTATAAAATTAAGGTTGCTGACCTGCTGTCCAAACGTCGTTCCCGATCCGTCGCCCGCCCGCGTCAAATGGCGATGGCGCTGGCGAAAGAACTGACGAACCATAGCTTGCCGGAAATCGGCGATGCATTTGGTGGCCGCGACCATACCACCGTGCTGCACGCCTGCCGTAAAATCGAGCAGTTGCGTGAAGAAAGCCACGACATCAAAGAAGATTTCTCCAACCTAATCAGAACATTATCTTCGTGACGCTATGAAATTTACCGTTGAACGTGAAACTTTATTAAAACCGCTGCAACAGGTGAGTGGCCCGCTTGGTGGCCGTCCGACGTTACCGATTCTCGGCAACCTGCTGTTGCAAGTCGCGGAGGGTGCGCTCTCTTTAACCGGGACCGATCTGGAAATGGAGATGGTCGCGCGCGTGGCGCTGGTACAACCGCATGAGCCGGGCGCAACCACCGTGCCTGCCCGCAAATTCTTCGATATTTGCCGTGGCCTGCCGGAAGGGGCTGAAATCGCCGTGCAGCTTGAGGGTGACCGCATGCTGGTGCGCTCCGGCCGCAGCCGTTTCTCGCTGTCCACATTGCCGGCGACCGATTTCCCGAACCTTGACGACTGGCAGAGCGAAGTTGAATTCACGCTCCCCCAGGCGACGATGAAACGCCTGATCGAAGCCACGCAGTTTTCTATGGCCCATCAGGACGTGCGTTATTACCTCAACGGCATGCTGTTTGAAACCGAAGGGGAAGAGCTGCGCACCGTTGCCACCGACGGGCATCGTCTTGCCGTTTGCTCGATGCCGATTGGCCAGGCGCTGCCAAACCATTCGGTGATCGTGCCGCGTAAAGGCGTGATTGAACTGATGCGTATGCTGGACGGCGGCGAAAACCCTCTGCGCGTGCAAATCGGCAGCAACAATATCCGTGCGCACGTCGGCGATTTTATCTTCACCTCGAAGCTGGTTGACGGTCGTTTCCCGGATTATCGCCGCGTATTGCCGAAGAATCCTGATAAACATCTTGATGCTGGCTGCGATCTGCTTAAACAGGCATTTGCCCGTGCGGCGATTCTCTCCAACGAGAAGTTCCGCGGCGTGCGCCTGTATGTTAGCCAGAATCAGATAAAAATCACCGCTAATAACCCGGAGCAGGAAGAAGCAGAAGAAATTCTGGATGTCTCCTACGACGGTTCTGATTTGGAAATCGGCTTTAACGTCAGTTACGTGCTGGATGTGCTTAACGCGCTGAAGTGCGAAAATGTTCGCATCCTGCTGACCGACTCCGTTTCCAGCGTGCAGATTGAAGATGCGGCTTCTCAGGCGGCTGCCTACGTTGTGATGCCAATGAGACTGTAGATGTCGCTCACCCGGCTGTTAATTAAAGATTTTCGTAATATTGAAAACGCAGATCTGGCGCTCTGCCCTGGTTTTAATTTCCTGGTCGGCGCCAACGGTAGCGGTAAAACCAGCGTGCTTGAGGCGATTTATACCCTTGGGCACGGCCGCGCTTTTCGCAGCGTGAAGATTGAGCGCGTTATTCGCCACGAGCAGGACTCTTTTGTGTTGCACGGCCGGTTACAGGATGGCGAAAGAGAATCCTCCGTCGGCCTGACAAAAGACCGTGCGGGCGACAGCAAAGTACGCATCGACGGCAGCGATGGTCATAAAGTAGCGGAACTGGCCCTGCTAATGCCGATGCAGCTAATTACCCCGGAGGGGTTTACTTTGCTCAATGGCGGCCCCAAATACCGTAGAGCTTTCCTCGACTGGGGCTGTTTTCATAACGAACCGGGCTTTTTTGTCGCCTGGAGCAACCTCAAACGCCTGCTTAAGCAACGCAACGCCGCGTTGCGGCAGGTGACACGTTACGCGCAGTTGCGACCGTGGGATAAAGAACTTATTCCTCTGGCGGAACAAATCAGCCGCTGGCGCGCTGAGTACAGCGCCGCCATTGCGGATGACATGGCCGATACCTGCGCGCAATTTTTGCCGGAGTTTTCACTGAGCTTCTCTTTCCAGCGCGGCTGGGAAAAAGAGAGCGATTACAGTGAGGTACTGGAACGCAGCTTCGAACGCGATCGCATGCTGACCTATACCGCTCATGGCCCTCACAAAGCTGATTTTCGGATTCGTGCCGATGGCGCGCCCGTCGAGGACACGCTGTCTCGCGGACAGCTTAAATTACTGATGTGCGCCTTAAGACTGGCGCAGGGTGAGTTTCTCACCCGACAGAACGGGCGGCGTTGCCTGTATCTGATAGATGATTTTGCCTCTGAACTTGATGATGCACGTCGTGGTCTATTAGCCAGCCGGTTAAAGGCCACGGAATCACAGGTTTTCGTCAGCGCGATAAGCGCTGAGCATGTGATGGATATGGCGGACAAAAATTCAAAGATGTTCGCCGTGGATCAGGGTAAAATAGCGGATTAACCCAAGAATAAATGAGCGAGAAACGTTGATGTCGAATTCTTATGACTCCTCCAGTATCAAAGTCCTTAAGGGGCTGGATGCGGTACGTAAGCGCCCGGGCATGTATATCGGCGATACGGACGACGGCACCGGTCTGCACCACATGGTATTTGAGGTCGTGGATAACGCTATCGACGAAGCTCTTGCTGGCCACTGTAAAGATATCGTTGTCACCATCCATGCTGATAACTCCGTTTCCGTAACGGATGATGGCCGTGGTATCCCTACCGGTATTCACCCGGAAGAGGGCGTATCTGCGGCCGAAGTCATCATGACCGTGCTGCACGCAGGCGGTAAATTTGACGATAACTCCTATAAAGTTTCCGGTGGTCTGCACGGCGTAGGCGTATCGGTAGTTAACGCCCTGTCCCAGAAACTGGAACTGCTGATTCGCCGCGAAGGCAAAATCCATCAGCAGACCTACGTGCACGGCGTGCCGCAGGCGCCGCTGGCGGTTACTGGCGATACTGATGTCACCGGCACGCAGGTGCGTTTCTGGCCAAGCCACGAAACCTTCACCAACGTTATCGAGTTTGAATACGATATCCTGGCAAAACGCCTGCGCGAGCTGTCTTTCCTGAACTCCGGCGTGTCTATCCGCCTGATCGACAAACGCGACGGCCGTCAGGACCACTTCCATTACGAAGGCGGCATACGCGCGTTTGTTGAGTATCTCAACAAAAACAAAACCCCAATCCACCCAACCGTGTTCTATTTCAGCACTGAAAAAGACGGTATCGGCGTGGAAGTGGCGCTACAGTGGAACGACGGTTTCCAGGAAAACATCTACTGCTTTACCAACAATATCCCGCAGCGCGACGGTGGTACTCACCTGGCCGGTTTCCGCGCGGCGATGACGCGTACTCTGAACGCGTACATGGATAAAGAAGGCTACAGCAAGAAAGCGAAAGTCAGCGCCACCGGCGACGATGCCCGTGAAGGCCTGATTGCCGTGGTTTCTGTAAAAGTGCCGGATCCGAAATTCTCTTCTCAGACCAAAGACAAGCTGGTTTCTTCAGAAGTGAAATCTGCGGTTGAACAGCAGATGAACGAACTGCTGGCTGAATACCTGCTGGAAAACCCAAGCGACGCGAAAATCGTCGTCGGCAAAATTATCGATGCGGCTCGTGCCCGTGAAGCGGCGCGTCGCGCACGTGAAATGACTCGCCGTAAAGGCGCGCTGGACCTGGCTGGCCTGCCGGGCAAACTGGCGGACTGTCAGGAACGCGACCCGGCTCACTCCGAACTGTACCTTGTGGAAGGGGACTCTGCGGGCGGCTCTGCAAAACAGGGGCGTAACCGTAAGAACCAGGCGATCCTGCCGCTGAAAGGTAAAATCCTCAACGTTGAGAAAGCGCGCTTTGACAAAATGCTCGCCTCTCAGGAAGTGGCAACGCTTATCACCGCGCTGGGCTGCGGCATCGGCCGTGACGAATACAACCCGGACAAGCTGCGCTACCACAGCATCATCATCATGACGGATGCGGACGTCGATGGTTCTCACATCCGTACCCTGCTGCTGACCTTCTTCTACCGTCAGATGCCGGAAATCGTTGAGCGCGGTCACGTGTACATCGCCCAGCCGCCGCTTTACAAAGTGAAGAAAGGCAAGCAGGAGCAGTACATCAAAGATGACGAAGCGATGGATCAGTATCAGATCTCTATCGCTCTGGATGGCGCAACGCTGCATGCCAATGCCCACGCTCCTGCCCTGGCAGGCGAAGCGTTGGAAAAACTGGTCTCTGAATATAACGCATCCCAGAAAATGATTGGCCGCATGGAGCGTCGTTATCCGCGCAATCTGCTGAATAACCTGGTTTATCATCCAACGCTTGCGGAAGCCGATCTGGCAGACGAAAGCAAAGTGGCAGACTGGGTTTCCGCGCTGGTTACCCAACTTAACGAAAAAGAGCAGCACGGCAGCACCTGGAACTCCATCGTGCGTGAAAACCGCGAGCTGAACCTTTTCGAGCCGATCATTCGCGTGCGTACCCACGGTGTCGATACCGATTACCCGCTGGAGCACGAGTTTGTTGTGGGTGGCGAATACCGCCGTCTGTGCGCGCTCGGCGAGAAGCTGCGCGGTCTTATCGAAGAAGATGCGTTTATCGAACGTGGCGAGCGTCGACAGCCGATTGCCAGCTTCGAACAGGCGCTGGAGTGGCTGGTGAAAGAATCCCGTCGCGGTCTTTCTATTCAGCGCTACAAAGGTCTGGGCGAAATGAACCCGGATCAGCTTTGGGAAACCACCATGGATCCGGAAAGCCGCCGCATGCTGCGCGTTACCGTAAAAGATGCGATTGCAGCCGATCAGCTATTCACCACCCTGATGGGTGACGCCGTTGAGCCGCGTCGCGCCTTTATCGAAGAAAATGCCCTGAAAGCGGCGAACATCGATATCTAATCGTTAGTCAGCGACATGCTGGCGGGGAATTTACTCACCAGCATGTCGACCTTTAACGGCATATGCCGCGAATGTGCCCATAGCGCATGGGTTTGATAGATATTCTCCCGATCAACCCGCCTTCGGGAAAATCGTTTTGCCCTCCCTTGAACAGCCTGATTAAAAAGACGGTAACGGCCGGAAGTGACTACACTTTTAAAGCACACGTCGTAATCGCAAGAGGACAGAATCATGGGTCTATTCGATCAGGTTACCGGCATGTTGGGAGGTGGCGATGCAGGGAAATTCAAAGTCATCCTCAACTGGATAAATGAGCAGGGCGGCATACAGGCAATACTTGAGCAGTTCCGGCAAAAGGGCTTTGGAGAAGTCGTCACCTCGTGGTTGAGCGGCGCGCACAACCAGAGCGTTAATCCTGAACAGATACAGGACGTGCTGGGCACGCCGGCAATCAGCAACCTTGCTGAAAAACTCGGTATTGATGTGGGAAGTGCCGCAATTCTGTTGTCAGAGCAATTTCCGAAAATTGTCGATGCGCTTTCGCCCGATGGCGAAGTTAAGCATGACGAAGAGGATCTGCTGACCAGGGGTTATCACATCCTGCGTGATAAATTCTTCAGCTAATCAATAACGCCGCCTGCGGGCGGCGTTTCTTATAAAAAGGGACCTGTTTCAAACGAAACGTAGCTCTATTTTTGTGCGCGGAATCGCGTTAGCATGAAATAAACTCATCACCTCAGAAAATACCATGCCTATAAAACTTATTGCGATCGATATGGATGGCACTCTCCTGCTGCCGGATCACACCATTTCTCCTGCGGTTAAAAATGCCATTGCAGCCGCTCGCGAACGCGGCGTAAACGTAGTGCTGTGCACCGGCCGCCCTTTTGCTGGCGTTGAGAACTACCTCAAAGAGCTGCATATGGATAAACCGAACGACTACTGCATCACCTACAACGGCGCGCTGGTGCAGAAAGCGCACGACGGCAGCAGCGTTGCGCAAACCGCGCTGAATTACGATGACTACCGTTACCTGGAGCAGCTTTCCCGCGAGGTGGGCTCTCACTTCCATGCCCTCGATCGCTACACGCTTTATACCGCTAACCGCGATATCAGCTATTACACCGTCCATGAATCCTTTATCGCCAATATCCCACTGGTGTTCTGCGAAGCGGAGAATATGGATAAAAACGGCGAATTCCTCAAGGTGATGATGATCGACGATCCGGTCGTGCTGGATAAAGCCATCGCCAAAATCCCGGATGAAGCCCGGGAACGCTACACGCTGCTTAAAAGTTCGCCTTACTTCCTGGAAATCCTCGATAAGCGCGTGAATAAAGGCACGGGCGTGAAGGCGCTGGCAGAAGCGCTGGGCATTAAGCAGGAAGAAATCATGACGCTTGGCGATCAGGAAAACGATATCGCCATGCTGGAATATGCTGGCATGGGCGTTGCGATGGGCAACGCTATCGACAAAGTGAAAGAAGTGAGCAACTTCGTCACCAAATCCAACCTTGAAGACGGCGTAGCGTACGCCATTGAGAAGTTTGTGCTGAACTGATTTCCCGGTAATGAGAAAGCCCTGGCCCACGCCGGGGTTTTTTTTGCCTTTTATAAAGTGAATTGTCTGTTTTGTGATCCAAATTGTAGTACAACATATGTTTGTTGTACTACATTGTGCGCATAGACAAGAGTATGTGCTTCACATTTGTACTTCAAAATAGCGGCGATTTTCGACGCTCACGGTAAAGTAGTGGTTATTTCCCCTTTGATAACAGGATTAACCATGACCAAGACAGACCGCATTATCGTGACGCTGGGTAAGCAAATTATTGAAGGCAAGTACACGCCGGGCGCCGCGTTACCGGCAGAGGCTGAGCTTTGCGAAGAGTTCGAGACTTCGCGCAACATCATCCGCGAAGTATATCGCTCGCTGATGGCGAAAAGGCTTATCGAGATGAAGCGTTACCGCGGGGCTTTTGTCTCGCCGCGTAATCAGTGGAACTACCTCGATACCGAGGTGTTGCAGTGGGTGTTGGAAAATGACTATGACCCACGCCTGATTAGCGCGATGAGCGAGGTGCGCAACCTGGTCGAACCGGCCATTGCCCGCTGGGCTGCGGAACGCGCCACGTCGAGCGACCTGGCAAAAATTGAAGCCGCGCTCAACGACATGGTGGCGCATAACCAGGATCGGGATGCTTTTAACGAAGCGGATATTCGCTACCACGAAGCGGTGCTGGAATCGGTGCATAACCCGGTGCTCCAGCAGCTAAGCGTGGCGATAAGTTCGCTACAGCGTGCCGTCTTCGAGCGTACCTGGATGGGCGATGAGGCCAACATGCCAAAAACGCTGCAGGAACATAAAGCGCTGTTTGATGCGATACGGCACCAGGACAGCCAGGCCGCGGAGCAGGCGGCGCTCACCATGATCGCAAGCTCCACCAAACGACTAAAGGACATCACATGACATCAGGCTACATCGCTATTGACTGGGGATCGACCAACCTCCGCGCCTGGCACTACCGGGACGGCGTTTGCGTTGACAGCCGACAAACCGCGGCTGGGGTCACCCGGCTGAACGGCAAATCCCCGCAGGCGGTGTTCGATGAAGTCACCCATGGCTGGCGCGAGCAGGACACGCCGGTTCTGATGGCCGGTATGGTCGGCAGCAACGCGGGCTGGAAAATCGCCCCTTATCTGCCTTGCCCGGCACCATTCGCAAGCCTTAGCCAGCAGCTTACGCCAGTACTGGACAAAGTCTGGATTATTCCCGGCCTGAGCGTGCAGCATGATGATAACTGCAACGTGATGCGCGGCGAAGAAACCCAACTGCTGGGCGCTAAAACCTTAAGTCCGGCGCCGCTTTACATCATGCCGGGAACCCACTGCAAATGGGTACATGCCGATGAGCGCACGGTGCAGGACTTTCGCACCGTAATGACCGGCGAGCTGCACCACCTCCTGCTGAATTATTCGCTGATCGGTGCAGGCCTGCCGGAACAAAAAGAAAGTTTTAGCGCTTTTAACGCTGGACTGGAACGCGGCATCAACGACCGCGACTTGCTGCCTCGCCTGTTTGAAGTACGGGCCGCCCATGTTCTTGGCGGACTTCCTCGCGAAGAAGTCAGTGAGTTTCTTTCCGGGCTGCTGATTGGCAACGAAGCGGCGGCAATGACCCGCCATTATGCGTTGGACAATCAGCAACCCGTCACCCTCGTTGCTAACCCATCACTTAGCCGGCGCTATGTTACCGCGCTGTCGCTGCTGGGCTTCCGGACGAAAGTACTGGACGGCGACGAAGCATTTCAGGCAGGAATAAGGAGTATTGCAAATGCAGTGGCAAACTAATCTTCCGCTCATCGCTATTTTACGCGGAATCACTCCGGATGAAGCGCATGCTCATGTTGCAGCGTTGCTGGACGCGGGATTCGACGCGATTGAAATTCCGCTCAACTCGCCAGAGTGGCAAAGAAGTATCCCGGCGATGGTTGAAGCTTTTGGACATCAGGCGTTGATCGGCGCCGGCACCGTGCTTAAGCCCGCGCAGGTGGATGAGCTTGCCAGAATGGGCGGCAAGCTGGTGGTGACGCCGAACACGCAGCCGGACGTTATTCGTCGTGCGGTCGCGAATGGTATGACCGTATGCGCGGGCTGCGCCACAGCCTCAGAAGCTTTTACCGCACTGGATGCGGGCGCTCAGGCGCTGAAAATATTCCCCTCTTCCTCTTTCGGCCCGGACTACATCAAAGCGTTAAAAGCAGTACTCCCGCCGGATGTACCCGTCTTCGCCGTCGGGGGCGTCACGCCGGAAAACCTGGCGCTCTGGCTAAAAGCCGGTTGTGCCGGCGCCGGGCTTGGCAGCGATTTATACCGTGCCGGACAACCCGTAGCCCGCACCATTGAGAAAGCGAAAGCATTTGTTAAAGCGTATCAAGAGGCTGTGCAATCATGAAAATTACTAAACTGACCACCTACCGTTTACCCCCGCGCTGGATGTTCCTGAAAATCGAAACCGATGAAGGAATTGTCGGCTGGGGGGAGCCGGTGATCGAAGGACGAGCGAAAAGCGTTGAAGCGGCTGTACATGAATTAGGTGAGTTATTAATTGGTCAGGAGCCGGCGCGTATTAATGATTTATGGCAGGTGATGTATCGTGGCGGTTTTTATCGCGGCGGACCAATATTAATGAGCGCCATTTCCGGCATCGACCAGGCGCTATGGGATATTAAAGGTAAAGTATTAAACGCCCCTGTCTGGCAATTAATGGGTGGTTTAGTTCGCGATAAAATCAAGGCCTACAGTTGGGTCGGCGGCGATCGCCCGGCTGAAGTAATCGATGGTATTAAATCGTTGCGCCAGATTGGCTTTGATACCTTTAAATTAAATGGCTGCGAAGAAATGGGGGTTATTGATAACTCCCGCAAAGTTGACGCCGCCGTAAATACTGTTGCCCAGATCCGCGAAGCGTTTGGCAATGAGATCGAGTTTGGCCTGGATTTCCACGGCCGCGTCAGCGCCCCGATGGCGAAAGTGCTGATTAAAGAGCTGGAACAATATCGCCCTTTGTTTATTGAAGAGCCGGTGCTGGCAGAGCAGGCGGAATATTATCCTCGCCTGGCCGCTCAGACTCATATTCCTATCGCCGCCGGTGAGCGCATGTTCTCACGCTTTGAGTTTAAACGCGTGCTGGAAGCAGGCGGACTGGCGATTCTGCAACCCGACCTGTCCCACGCGGGCGGGATCACTGAATGCTACAAAATTGCCGGAATGGCAGAAGCTTATGACGTCGCGCTGGCGCCGCACTGCCCGTTAGGACCGATTGCGCTTGCTGCCTGCTTGCATATTGACTTTGTGTCCCGCAACGCCGTATTCCAGGAGCAGAGCATGGGCATTCATTATAATAAAGGCGCAGAACTGCTCGATTTTGTAAAAAATAAGGACGATTTCAAAATGGATGGCGGTCACTTTATGCCATTAATGAAGCCGGGGCTCGGCGTGGAAATAGACGAAGAGCAGGTTATTGAACGCAGTAAAAATGTTATCGACTGGCGCAATCCATTATGGCGTTATCCTGATGGTTCCGTCGCTGAATGGTAATTCCCTGCTGTTAACATAGCGCTAAAAAATATTAAAGATAAAACACCCTCTGTAATAAACAGGGCATGGTGGCTGGTCAAGCTATGCCCAATTTCTGGAGACAGATGTTATGGATATTTCTGTAACTGCTGCAAAACCTACACGCCGTCGTTATTTAACGTTAGTTATGATCTTTATTACGGTGGTTATTTGTTATGTGGATCGAGCAAACCTTGCGGTGGCATCGGCTCATATTCAGGAGGAGTTTGGCATTACCAAAACCGAGATGGGTTATATCTTCTCGGCATTTGCCTGGCTCTATACTTTGTGTCAGATCCCGGGCGGCTGGTTCCTTGACCGCGTGGGGTCGCGAATGACCTATTTTATCGCAATTTTCGGCTGGTCCGTGGCGACGCTCTTCCAGGGCTTTGCGACAGGATTAATGTCGCTGATTGGTCTGCGTGCTATCACCGGTATTTTCGAAGCGCCCGCGTTTCCAACTAACAACCGCATGGTGACAAGCTGGTTCCCGGAGCGTGAACGCGCTTCCGCCGTGGGTTTTTACACCTCCGGTCAGTTTGTGGGACTTGCATTTCTCACCCCGCTGCTTATCTGGATTCAGGAGCTGCTGAGCTGGCACTGGGTATTTATTATTACCGGTGGGATTGGCATCGTCTGGTCATTTATCTGGATTAAGGTTTATCAGGCGCCTCGCGCCAGTAAAGGTATTAACAACGCGGAGCTGGACTATATTCGCGATGGCGGCGGGCTGGTCGATGGCGACGCGCCGGGCGAAAAGAAAAACCGCGTCAAAATGACCGCCGCTGACTGGAAATTAGTGTTCCACCGCAAGCTGGTGGGCGTTTATCTCGGGCAATTTGCCGTGACGTCTACCCTGTGGTTCTTCCTGACCTGGTTCCCGAACTACCTGACGCAGGAAAAGGGTATTACCGCCCTGAAAGCCGGATTTATGACAACGGTACCGTTCCTTGCCGCATTCTTCGGCGTGTTGCTCTCGGGCTGGGTCGCCGACAGGCTGGTGCGCAAAGGCTATTCGCTGGGAATTGCGCGTAAAACGCCAATCATCTGCGGGCTGCTTATTTCTACCTGTATTATGGGCGCGAACTACACTAATGACCCGGTATGGATCATGACGCTGATGGCCATTGCGTTCTTCGGTAACGGTTTCGCCTCCATCACCTGGTCTCTGGTTTCGTCGCTGGCGCCGATGCGCCTGATTGGCCTGACTGGCGGCGTATTTAACTTTGTCGGTGGCCTGGGGGGCATCACCGTTCCTCTGGTTATTGGCTATCTGGCACAAAGCTACGGCTTCGCTCCGGCGCTGGTTTATATCTCAGCGGTGGCGTTGCTCGGCGCGCTTTCCTACATTCTGCTGGTGGGTAAAGTAGAAAGGGTAGGCTAAAAATCGCTGACAAAGAAGGAAAAAGCGTGGTTTTTCCTTCTTTGTAGTTAGCAGCCGAAAATCGCTAATTCGATTTTCCTTTTTATTTTTTGACGAGTATTTTTCGTCTTTTCCTCGCATTAAATTTGTTATGAGTATGGGCTAAAACATTCCTTTGTTTTACCCTGAGGCGTCTAACGCTTCAGGGTAAAATCGTGTCTAAACAACTCACCTTCGCACCGCGCCACCATCAGCTTACCAACATCAATGTCTGGACGCCGGACAGCCGGTGGCTCGCTTTTGACGTTCGTCCCTCCGGCGCTTCCTTCACTGGCAAAACTATCGAACGCGTGAACGTCGATTCCGGCGAAGTTGAAGTGATTTATCAGGCTCCGGTCGGTTCGCACGTGGGCGTGGTGACGGTAAACCCGCAGGCGCCCGCGCGGTATGTTTTTATCCACGGCCCGGAAAATCCGGATGAAAACTGGCAATACGATTTTCATCATCGTCGTGGCGTGGTGGTGGAAAACGGTGCGGCGGAGAATCTGGATGCGATGGATATCACCGCGCCGTTTACTCCCGGCGCTTTGCGCGGCGGCAGCCATGTGCACGTCTGGAGTCCGGACGGTTCTCGCCTGAGCTTTACCTATAACGACCATGTAATGCATGAGTACGATCCAAAGCTGGACTTACGCAACGTAGGCGTTGCGCTGCCTTTCGGCCCGGTCCGCCCGCCAAAACAACATCCCCGCGAATATGATGGCAGTCATTACTGCGTGCTGGTCAGCCGCACGACCGCATCACCTCGTCCGGGAAGCGACGATATTAACCGTGCCTGTGAAGAAGGTTGGGTGGGTGATAACGGCTATGCTAAGCCCGATGGCAGCCAGCAACGCTGGGCGCTGGCTTTTATCGGCGATACGCTTTCTGAACAAGGCGAAAAAGTGCCGGAGCTGTTTATTGTCGATCTGCCAGATAATGAAGCGGCCTGGCGTATGGCCGGGGGCGAACCGCTGGAGGGCACGAAAACTACGCTTCCGTCACCGCCTGCCGGTGTGCAGCAGCGCCGCCTGACGTTTACGCATCAGCGACGCTTCCCGGGTCTGGCCAGTCAGCCGCGACACTGGGTGCGCAGCAATCCGGAAGGCCGCAGGCTGGCTTTCCTGATGAAAGATGAAAATGGCGTAGTGCAGGTCTGGCTGATTTCACCAAACGGCGGCGAACCACAGCAGCTTACGCATGGGGATACGGACATTCAGTCAGCCTTTAACTGGCATCCTTCCGGAAAGTTTTTGGGATTTGTGCTCGGGGGCCGGGTGGTGCTTTGCGATGCGCAAAGCGGGGAAATCACGCCGCTGACGCAGCCGGGTCGCGACGCGCCGTCTGCCGATGCGATTGTCTTTTCCCCCGACGGAAAATACATCGCCTGGATGCAGGATGTGAACGGCTTCCGTCAGATTTTTATCTCGCTGACGGGGCGGTAATCACTGGGCTGGCGGGATGACGGAATTGGTAGCCAAATTCTTGCTCTCGCTGGCTTCTACCCGGGATTTGACCGATTTATCGGTGCGGAACATATCCCACGGCAACAACACGGTATCCATCACCGCCGTAAAAGGCATATCGAGCGCCACGAAGGGTTTGTATCCCCAACTGGTTTCGCTGTCGGTCAGCATATCGTAGCTGGCACGAGTTCCTGGATAGTATCCCTCTTGCCCGCCGGTGTGGGTCATCACGCTTGAGCAGCCGCTCATAACAAGCAATCCGCTGCTCAGAATCATTTTGGGAAGATAGCTTTTCATCATCACGGCCATGTTCATTTTAAACGACCCTTTTCGGGCCAGGCTGCACGCGGTTATATCATCGGCGCAGAGAAAAAATATGTTGAACTCGCCGCTCTGTGGCGGCTGTCGCAGATAATTCCGGTTTACTTCCTGCTTTAGTCTATGTATTGACCGCGAAAGCCGCAAAAAATTTCCTTTTGTTCACCTTGAAAAACATGACGTCGCATCCATTTTAAGAACGTGACCATAAGAGTATGCCGGAAGGGTGCTCGGTAATCCCGGCCTGTCCACGATGGAAGGCTAATATGATCCTCGCTGATTTCAGGAGTTTTGATTTATGCGTAATTTCGATTTATCCCCGCTTTATCGTTCAGCCATTGGTTTCGATCGTCTGTTCAACCTGCTCGAAAATAACCAAAGCCAAAGCAACGGTGGCTATCCTCCGTATAACGTTGAGCTGGTCGACGAAAACAACTATCGCATAGCCATTGCGGTTGCGGGTTTTGCTCAAAGCGAACTGGAAATTACCGCCCAGGATAACCTGCTGATAGTAAAAGGCGCCCACGCTGGCGAACAACCAGAACGCACCTATCTTTACCAGGGCATTGCCGAGCGGAATTTCGAGCGCAAATTCCAGTTGGCTGAAAATATCCATATTCGCGGCGCGAACCTGGTAAATGGTCTGCTTTATATCGATCTTGAGCGTGTTATTCCTGAATCGATGAAACCACGCCGCATCGAAATTAATTAATTTCACGGGCGGCCGCCGGCTGCCCGAATAAAACTAGCTTGCCGATTGGGAGCTAATGGCAATCCGCATATTGCCACGTATCAACTCGCTTCACAGAAGGAGAAAACTTATGCGTAACTACGATTTATCCCCCCTGCTGCGTCAATGGATCGGTTTTGACAAACTGGCTAACGCCCTGCAAACCGCCAACGAAACGCAGAGCTTCCCGCCTTACAATATTGAAAAAGGCGACGACAACCATTACCGCATTACCCTTGCGCTGGCAGGCTTCCGTCAGGAAGATTTGGCTATTGAACTCGAAGGCACGCGCCTGAGCGTTAAAGGCACGCCTGTGAAACCGGAAAAAGAAATCAACTGGCTGCATCAGGGCCTGGTGATGCAACCCTTTAGCCTGAGCTTTACGCTGGCTGAGCATATGCACGTTTCCGGCGCGAGCTTCGCCAACGGGCTGCTGCACATTGATTTAGTGCGGGAAATCCCAGCGGAGATTGCTCCACAGCGCATCGTCATCAGCGAGCATCCTGCCCTCAATAGTTAAACCGTAAACGGGGCTTTGGCCCCGTTTTTTCTTCCTGCCCCCCATTATGTTAACTTCCCCCTGGTGACTTATATTTACTGCAATGAATCTGTGTTGCGCCTTGCAGGAAAGAAAACGTACGGGTGAGGGAAAATGGTTTTTGGAAAAATAAGAACGTTATTAAAGGCCGTCATCGACGACTATATCCTTCAGCTCGCACGGGTAAACTTCAGGGAAACGCCGGAATATCATGCGCTTTTAGTTAGGTCGACGCGCTCGGCGCTTAGCTCAGCCATTCGCTGGCTTTGGCTGGTCGGCGTAACGTGCTCGTCCTTTATTCTCACCCAGCGCGAGATCCTCAGCCTCGAAGGTATGCAAAGCAATGGCGGGCCGTTAAGTGAATACGTTCATCGCGCGACGCTGTTTTTTCTGGTTTTACTGCTTGTTTTCGCGCTGCTTTCCCGCTTCCACTGGGCTAAGCATATCGGCGCCTTGAAAAATAATATGCTGGCTGCAGGTTTTGCCTTTTTGGGCTGCTATTGGGGGCTTGTGATTTTTTTTATGTCGGCCAATCAGCAGATTATTTTTTCTATGTCGCTGTATTTTATTCTTATTTTTTCCTCGCTGGCCGCGCTTTATGTGTCGGCGCTGTGCCTGTACAGCTTTGTTGTTCCCGTCACTTTGTTACCTCTTATTGCTAAGCTGATTTATTTTCCTCCGGTTAATGTGATTAATGTGCTCGGCGTTTTTGTCGCGCTATTTCTGGTGGAAACCGGCAGACGCATGCTGAGCCACTGGTTTATTCAGGCGATTCGCCAGGAATATACCAACCAGACTTATGCCGCCGCGCTTGATGAAATTGCGCATAGCGATCCGTTAACCCGCATTGCCAACCGTCGTCAGTTTGACGGCCGCCTTAATAAGCTGATTACGCTCGCTCCGCTTTCCAATACTCCGCCGACGGTCATCCTGATAGATGTCGATTACTTCAAAAAATACAACGACCGCTACGGGCATCTGATGGGCGACGAGTGCCTGGTCAGCGTAACCCAGGCGCTAACCCGCGCGGTTCGTAACGCCGGGGATTTGGTTGCCCGTTATGGCGGCGAGGAGTTTGTGGTTGTTCTGTCGGACGTTACGCTTGAGCGGGCCCAGGATATTGCAGTTCGAATCAAAACCGAAATTAACTCGCTTGCCATTCCACATGCCGCATCCGACGTTGCCGATCACGTCACGATAAGCCAGGGAATTGCCCAGTGGCGGCCCGGCGAATCTGTAGAAAAGCTGCTTTCCCGGGCCGACAGCGCGCTCTACCGCTCAAAAGAACAGGGCAGAAATCGCTTTAGCGTTGCGGATTAACTTCCTTAACGATGGAGCCTTTTGTGCTCCATACCCCATTAAGACATCTGCCGCTCTGAGAGAATCCTTGTAGATAATAATGTTATTCACAAGGAATGAATCATGAGTGGAATAGCGTTAACCGTCAGCATGCTTGCGCTGGTGGCAGTCGTTGGCTTATGGATTGGCAATATTAAAATCCGTGGCGTGGGTTTTGGCATCGGAGGCGTGCTTTTCGGCGGCATTATCGTTGGCCACTTTGTGAATCAGGCGGGCATTAGCCTGAACAGCGATATGCTTCATTTCATTCAGGAATTTGGCCTGATTCTCTTCGTTTACACCATCGGCATTCAGGTGGGGCCGGGGTTCTTTTCTTCTCTGCGCGTGTCCGGGCTGCGCCTTAACCTGTTCGCTATTTTAATTGTGGTCATCGGGGCGCTGGTTACCGCGCTTATCTACAAAGTTTTCGACGTTCCGCTGCCGGTAGTGCTGGGGATTTTCTCCGGGGCCGTTACCAACACGCCCGCGCTCGGCGCCGGGCAGCAAATTCTCACCGATCTTGGCACGCCTGTGAATCTCGTCAACCAGATGGGGATGAGCTATGCGATGGCCTATCCATTCGGGATCTGCGGGATTTTGCTCAGCATGTGGCTGGTGCGTCTGGTCTTTCGCATCAACGTGGAACGCGAAGCGCAGCAGTTTGATATCAGCAACGGCCACAGCCATGCCCAGCTTCATACGATGAATATCTGCGTGGCGAACCCGAACCTGAACGGGCTGCCGATTCAGGACGTGCCTATTCTTAATAGCGATGAAATCATCTGTTCACGCCTGAAGCGCGGCGAGCTGCTGATGGTGCCTTCGCCGGGCACGGTTATCCAGACCGGCGACTTTCTGCATCTCGTCGGCATGGAGCAGGATCTCCGTAAAGCGCTGCTGGTGATTGGACAGGAAGTCGATACGTCGCTCTCCACGCGCGGCACTGATTTACGCGTCGAACGCGTGGTGGTGACGAATGAAAAAGTGCTCGGCAAAAAAATCCGCGACCTGCATCTGAAGCAAAAATACGACGTGGTTATCTCGCGCCTGAACCGTGCCGGGGTTGAGCTGGTTGCAAGCAGCAATGCCAGCCTGCAATTCGGCGATATCCTCAACCTGGTTGGCCGTCCGGAGTCGATTGAAGCTGTCGCCAATGAAGTGGGCAACGCACAGCAAAAACTTCAGCAGGTGCAGATGCTGCCGGTGTTTATCGGCATCGGGCTGGGCGTGCTGCTGGGGTCGATTCCGGTATTTATTCCCGGCTTCCCGGTGGCGCTGCGGCTTGGCCTTGCGGGCGGGCCGCTGATTATGGCGATTATCCTTGGGCGAATCGGCAGCATCGGCAAGCTTTACTGGTTTATGCCGCCGAGCGCGAACCTTGCTTTGCGCGAGCTCGGCATCGTACTGTTCCTGGCGGTCGTCGGCCTTAAATCCGGCGGAGATTTTATCGGCACGCTGTTGCACGGCGACGGCGTTAGCTGGATTGGCTACGGCATCCTGATCACCGCCATCCCGCTTATTACGACCGGCCTGCTGGCGCGGATATTCGCCAGAATGAATTATCTGACGCTGTGCGGCATGCTGGCGGGGTCGATGACCGATCCTCCGGCGCTGGCCTTCGCTAATGGTTTGCACGCCACAAGCGGCGCGGCTGCGCTGTCTTACGCAACGGTTTATCCGCTGGTTATGTTTCTGCGTATTATCACGCCGCAGTTGCTGGCGGTGATTTTCTGGGGCGTGATGTAGATTAACTGCCCGCTTACGCGGGCAGCTCTTTTACATGTTCGCGCCGCAAGTGGTAATCCACCTGGTACTCGCTGGCGTTTCTGAACATCACTGAATAATTCACGAAGTCGCCGCTGTCGCTGTAGGACAGCGATGTGATGCGCAGTATCGGCGTTAGCTCGTTGATATTCAGCAGCTTAGCCATTTTTTTGTCCGCCAGCACCGGTGTGAGGCTTTCGTAGTTGCCGCACACAGTAATGTGGCATTCATCTTCTATGTAGCTGAACTTTGACCCTTCCAGATGCGCTACGGACAAGTTGCGGAATAATTTCACCGGCATATAGCTGTCTTCCACCATCAGCGGCTTGCCTTCTACCGAACGTACCCGGCGCGAGTAGTAGATCCGTTCATCAATTTTAATGCGTAGCTGGCTCGCGATGGCTGGCGGCGCGGGCATCACCACAAATTCCAGCACGTCGCTGACCACTTCCTTTCCCTGATTGCGCATCACCTCAATAAACCCGGTCAGATTGGTGGTTTCATGGTGAACATCTTTCTTTGCTACATAGGTTCCGCTGCCGTGGCGGCGGACCACCAGCCCCCAGCTCACCAGCAAATCGACCGCCTTGCGAATGGTCATACGCGACACGCCAAACTCTTCCGCCAGGCGTATTTCCGCAGGCAGCGGGCTGCCAATACTGTAATCGGCTGAATTAAGCCGAATACGTAGCCTGTCAGCAATAGATTTATAGATCACCCGTAGACCTCTTAGCGGCTTCGCGCTGCGCTTAATGAACCTTCATTTCATCTATTAATTATCTGATTTAAAAATAATTATTATCAAATTCACCCAATGAATGTTCTGTGCAAAATCGTCGTGTACAGATTTGACTTAAAAAGTAGACAACTTAGCCCAAACAAAAACCATGAAAGCGATCACGAATCGGTGTGGCGGGCAAAGATAAGTCACCCGTGCCTCCCTACTCTGGGTCTCAGACCAGCGTTAGAAAAAGAAGGTCACTTACCCTACAGGTTGTTACGTGAGGATTTAAAAATGCTCAGTCAAATACAACGTTTTGGTGGCGCAATGTTTACCCCGGTGCTGTTATTTCCGTTTGCCGGGATAGTAGTAGGCATCGCCATTATGCTGCGCAACCCGATGTTCGTCGGCGAAGCGCTAACCGCACCCGATAATTTATTCGCGCAAATCGTCCACATTATTGAAGAGGGCGGCTGGACGGTATTTCGTAACATGCCGTTGATTTTCGCCGTCGGTTTGCCGATTGGCCTCGCAAAACAGGCTCAGGGCCGCGCTTGCTTAGCCGTACTGGTCAGCTTCCTGACCTGGAACTACTTTATCAATGCGATGGGCATGACCTGGGGTCATTACTTCGGCGTCGATTTCAGCGCCGACCCGGTTGCCGGCACCGGATTAACCATGATTGCCGGTATTAAAACGCTTGATACCAGCATCATCGGTGCGATCGTTATCTCCGGGTTCGTCACGGCCATACATAACCGCTATTTCGAGAAACAGCTTCCGGTATTTCTGGGCATTTTCCAGGGCAGCTCGTTCGTGGTGATTGTGGCCTTCTTCGCCATGATCCCCTGCGCCTGGCTCACTTTGTTTGGCTGGCCAAAAGTGCAGATGGGCATTGAATCCTTACAGGAGTTCTTGCGCAGCGCCGGTTCGCTGGGCGTGTGGGTTTATATCTTCCTTGAGCGCATTCTGATCCCAACCGGGCTGCATCACTTTATCTACGGTCCCTTTATCTTCGGTCCGGCGGTAGTTGAAGGGGGAATTCAGATGTACTGGGCGCAGCATCTGCAGGAATTCAGCCAGAGCACGCTGCCGCTGAAAACTCTGTTCCCGGAAGGCGGTTTTGCCCTGCACGGAAACTCTAAAATATTCGGCTGCCTGGGTATCGCGTTTGCTCTCTACGCCACCGCTGCGCCTGAAAATCGCGTCAAAGTCGCCGGGCTGCTTATCCCCGCAACGCTCACAGCCATGCTGGTGGGAATTACCGAGCCGCTGGAGTTCACCTTCCTGTTTATCTCGCCTGTGCTGTTTGCGGTACACGCTTTCCTTGCCGCAACCATGGCGACCGTAATGTATATGTGCGGCGTGGTGGGCAACATGGGCGGCGGCCTGCTCGACCAGTTCCTGCCGCAAAACTGGATACCGATGTTCCACAACCACGCCTCGACGGTGTTGACCCAGATCGGCATTGGCCTGGCCTTCACCGGCATCTACTTCATGGTCTTCCGCACGCTGATTCTGCGCTTCAACCTGAAAACGCCGGGCCGCGAAGAAAGCGAAGTGAAGCTCTACAGCAAGGCGGACTACAAGGCTTCCCGCGGCCAGACCACCGCGGCGGCGGCGAAAGAAAGCAAACAAGGCCAGGCTGCCGGCTTCCTCGAGGCGCTTGGCGGCACCAGCAACATCCTCAGCATGAATAACTGCGCTACCCGCTTACGTATCACTCTTGCTGACATGGCGATGACGCAAAGTGATGACATTTTCAAAGCCCTTGGCGCCCACGGCGTGGTGCGACGCGGCAACGGTATTCAGGTAATTGTGGGTCTGCATGTCCCGCAGGTCCGTGACCAGATAGAAACCCTGATGAAAGACACTTCTTCGAGCGAACTTACATCCATGACGGAGGCAGTATCATGAAAAAATTCTCTGTAGTCGTAGCCGGTGGCGGCAGCACTTTTACGCCAGGTATCGTCCTGATGTTACTGGCAAACCAGCACCGCTTTCCGCTGCGCGCCCTGAAATTCTACGATAACGACGGCGCGCGTCAGGAAACCATCGCCGAGGCGTGCAAAGTCATCCTGAAAGAACAGGCGCCGGACATTGAATTCAGCTATACCACGGACCCGAAACAGGCGTTTACCGATGTGGATTTTGTTATGGCTCATATCCGCGTGGGCAAATACCAGATGCGCGAAAAAGACGAAAAAATCCCGCTTCGCCACGGCGTTCTGGGCCAGGAAACCTGCGGACCGGGCGGAATTGCTTACGGAATGCGCTCCATTGGCGGCGTGTTAGAAATTGTCGACTACATGGAAAAATACTCGCCGAACGCGTGGATGCTGAACTATTCCAACCCGGCGGCGATTGTGGCAGAGGCGACTCGTCGCCTGCGCCCGGCGGCGAAAATCCTCAACATTTGCGATATGCCAATCGGCATCGAAAGCCGTATGGCGCAAATCGCCGGGCTGAAAGACCGCAAAGAAATGCGCGTGCGTTATTACGGGCTCAATCACTTCGGCTGGTGGACTTCCATTGAGGACCAGCAGGGCAACGATTTAATGCCGAAAATTCGCGAACATGTTGCTAAACATGGCTATGTGCCGCCAACGGATGAACACGGCGTTGAAGCAAGCTGGAACGACACTTTCGCAAAAGCGAAAGATGTCTGGGCGCTGGACCCGGACACTTTCCCGAACACTTATCTTAAGTACTACCTGTTCCCGGACTATGTGGTGCAACACTCAAATCCCGAGCGTACCCGCGCCAACGAAGTGATGGATCACCGTGAGAAAAACGTCTTCGGTTCCTGCAACGCCATTATCCAGGCCGGTAAATCGTCTGCGGGCGATCTGGAAATTGATGAACATGCTTCCTATATCGTCGATCTGGCGACGGCTATCGCCTTTAACACCCAGGAACGCATGCTGCTGATTGTGCCGAACAACGGCGCTATCAATAACTTCGATCCGGAAGCGATGGTTGAAATCCCTTGCCTGGTGGGGAAAAGCGGGCCGGAGCCTCTGGTGGTAGGCAATATTCCACAGTTCCAGAAAGGGCTGATGAGCCAGCAGGTGGCGGTAGAGAAACTGGTGGTGGATGCGTGGGAGCACCGTTCCTACCAGAAGCTGTGGCAGGCCATTACGCTGTCGAAAACCGTGCCGAGCGCGTCGGTCGCCAAAGCGATTCTGGATGATTTGATTGAGGCAAACAGAGAATACTGGCCTGAGCTGAAGTAAAGGCTGCCGGGTGAGGGCGGCATGCTCTCACCCGGCTTGCTTCACCCCTGAAGGCGCATAGCCAAACTTCTGCTTAAACGCCTTGCTGAAATGAAACGAATCAAAGAAATTCAGCATATCCGCCACCTGGCTTACGCTGTAATTTCCCTGCCTTAACAACGACAGCGCAAGCTCCAGCCGCGCGTCAAGATAAAACTCTTTTGGCGTTTTTCCCGTGTACTTCATGAATAATCGCCGCAGATACTGCTCGCTGCACTGCATCCAGTCGGCCATCTCGCTGACCGTCCAGCGCTTCTGGATATCGGTATGAATCAGTGAAAGCAGTTTTTCTATCTGAATCAGTTGCTTGTCTTTGGTGCCGGTTTGCACAATCAGGCAAACCCACTGGTAGATGAGTTTGGTAATAAACGCGACGGCGAGATTTTTATTTAATGCTTCATCGCTGGTGATAAGCGTTGTTATTTCACTTAACTCTTTATTAAATAGCTCGCCGTTATAAATTATCGCCTGCTGCGATAAGGGGATTTCCATTGCGCCGGTTGGAATAAACTCCATCCAGTATTGTTCCCAAATTAATCCTTCACAGTGGTAAGTCTTTATATCAGTTGGTTTTAAGAATATAACGCAGTTGCCATTGAGCGTAATTTGTGAATTATCTCTTAAGGTTATCTTCCCGCAGCCTTGCAGCGTATATACCACAACCCATGAGTTTTCAATCAGCGGTTTCTTTTTATCACGGGGCCAGACAACCTGGTAACTTTCATCGGCCAGCGTGTGCCACAGCGAGATAAGGGATATCCCGCTTGAGATCACATTTTCGTCAATAACCAGCGGGATATTGTAGGTTGTTTCGTTTTTTACATCGCAGAGACCGGTTTTTCCATTCATTTATATTCCCCGCAAGCGTTAGATGCTCATTCCGTGCGGAGTGAATTTACCAGAGTTTTACCGCGACGGTTAACAATGCATATCTTAAACAGCCAATGACCCGTAACAAGCGTAATTACCCTACCGATAACCACGCGCCGGGACATAATCATAAATAAGGGCAGTGAGATGAATATTCAGCAAATTGTGAGCTTCTTCGCTTTTACCCTTCTGGTGGCGTTAATTACCTGGTGGAAGTTGCGTAAGGCGGATACAGGTTCACAACAAGGTTATTTTCTTGCCGGGCGGTCTCTGAAAGCCCCGGTGATTGCCGCATCCCTGATGCTGACCAACCTCTCTACCGAACAACTGGTAGGGCTGAGCGGGCAGGCCTATCGCAGCGGGATGTCGGTAATGGCGTGGGAGGTTATCTCGGCCATTCCGCTTATCTTTCTGGCGCTGATTTTCCTGCCGAAGTATCTGCAACGCGGCATCGCCACCATTCCGGATTTTATTGAGGAGCGCTATGACAAAACCACGCGCATCATCGTCGACTGCTGCTTCCTGATTGCCACCGGCATCTGCTTTCTGCCGATCGTTTTGTACTCCGGCGCGCTGGCGTTAAACAGCCTGTTCCATGTAGGCGAATCGCTGGGCATATCGCAGGGGGCGGCCATTTGGGTAATGGTTGTCCTGCTGGGACTGGCGGGCATTGCCTATGCCGTTGTGGGCGGGCTGCGCGCTATCGCGGTTGCTGATGTGATTAACGGTATCGGGCTGGTGGTCGGCGGCCTGATGGTGCCGGTTTTTGGCCTGATGGCGATGGGCGGCGGCAATATGCTGCGCGGCATCGAACAGCTCACCACGGTGCACAGCGAAAAGCTTAACTCTATCGGCGGCAGTCACGATCCGGTGCCGATTGGCGCGGCGCTCACCGGCCTGATTCTGGTGAATACTTTCTACTGGTGTACTAACCAGGGGATAGTACAGCGCACCCTGGCTTCGAAAAGCCTCGCCGAAGGGCAAAAGGGCGCGCTGCTGACCGCGGTGCTGAAAATGCTCGACCCGCTGATTCTGGTTTTGCCAGGGCTGATTGCCTTCCATCTTTTCCAGGATCTGCCTAAGCACGACATGGCGTACCCGGCGCTGGTCAATAAAGTGATGCCGCTGCCGCTGGTGGGATTCTTCGGCGCGGTGCTGTTCGGCGCCATCATCAGCACCTTTAATGGCTTCCTGAACAGCGCCAGCACGTTATTCAGCCTCGGCATTTACAACCGCATCATCAATCAGAATGCATCCTCTGAGCAGCTTGTGAGCGTCGGGCGTAAATTTGGTCTGGCTATTGCGCTGGTTTCGGTGCTGGTTGCGCCGTGGATTGCCAATGCGCCGGAAGGGCTCTATAGCTGGATGAAACAGCTCAACGGCATCTATAACGTGCCGCTGGTGACCATCGTTATCATGGGCTTCTTCTTCCCGCGCATTCCGGCGATTGCCGCGAAAGCCGCGCTGCTGTTCGGCATCTGTAGCTATATCGTCATTAACTACCTGGTGTCGTTTAACTTCCACTTCCTGTATGTGCTGTTCTTCACCTTCTGTATCAACGTGCTGCTGATGCTGGCTATCGGCATGGTGAAACCCCGCGCGACGCCGTTCAAATTCCAGGACGCTTTTGCGGTGGATATGGTGCCGTGGCGCAATGCCAAAATCGCCTCGGTGGGCGTGCTGTTCGCCATGATTGGCGTGTACGCCGGGCTTGCGCAGTTTGGCGGTTATCAGACGCATTTTCTTACCATCGCAAGCTACGTCATCGTTGCGGCTGTGATGGTTTACCTTATTTACAGTAGCTGGCGACAGCGCCAGGCCTCCCATGTTGTCTATTCTTCCGCACCAGAGGATAAGTAATGGAACGCCCTAACATCCTGTTTATTATGACCGATACCCAGGCCACCAACATGGTGGGCTGCTACAGCGGCAAGCCGCTCAATACCAACAATATCGACAGCCTGGCCGAAGAAGGTATCCGCTTTAATTCGGCCTACACCTGCGCCCCGGTTTGTACGCCTGCGCGCGCCGGGCTGTTCACCGGCATCTATTCGAACCAGTCCGGGCCGTGGACGAACAACGTAGCGCCGGGCAAAAACATCTCCACCATGGGGCGCTACTTCAAGGATGCGGGCTATAAAACCTGCTACATCGGCAAATGGCACCTGGATGGACACGACTACTTTGGCACCGGCGTCTGCCCGCCGGAGTGGGATGAAGATTACTGGTTTGACGGGGCGAACTACCTCGCAGAATTGACGGAAAAAGAGATCGGCCTGTGGCGCAACGGCTTAAACAGCGTGGAAGACCTGGTATCGAATGGCATCGATAAAACCTTCACCTGGGCGCACCGCATCAGCAACCGGGCAATTGATTTTCTCGCCCGGCCGCAGCGTCAGGATGAACCTTTCCTGATGGTTATCTCCTATGATGAGCCGCACCATCCCTTTACCTGCCCGGTTGAGTATCTTGAAAAGTATGAAGATTTTTATTACGACCTCGGTGAGAAGGCGTTCGACGATCTGAGTGAAAAGCCGGTGCATCATCGTTTATGGTCCGAGGCGATGCCGTCTCCGGTAGGGGCCGACGGGCGCTATCATCATCCGCTTTATTTCGCGTGTAATGATTTTGTCGATGATGAAATCGGCCGCGTGGTGAATGCGCTCACGCCGGAACAGCGGGAAAATACCTGGGTGGTGTACACCTCCGATCACGGCGAGATGATGGGCGCGCACAGGCTTATCAGCAAAGGCGCGGCGATGTATGACGACATCACGCGTATTCCGCTGATTTTCCGTCCGCCTACGGGACAGGCGCCGTCCGCGCAGGTTGATACGCCGGTCAGCCACGTCGACGTGCTGCCAACGCTGATGAAGCTGGCGGGTATTCATCAGCCGGATATTCTGCCGGGGGAAAATATCCTCGATGTGGAGGATGAGCGAGGCGTGATGGTGGAATTTAACCGCTATGAAATCGAGCATGACAGCTTCGGCGGTTTTATCCCGGTGCGCGGCTGGGTGACCAACCGCTTCAAGCTGGTGCTCAATCTGTTTACCAGCGATGAGCTCTATGATCGACAAAACGACCCGGACGAAATGCACAACCTGATTGACGATACGCGCTACGCTGAAACACGTAACAGGCTGCACGATGAGCTAATGGATTATATGGATAAAATCCGCGATCCGTTCCGCACCTATCAGTGGTCGTGCCGCCCGTGGCGTAAAGAAGCGAAACCGCGCTGGATGGGCGCATTCCGCCCGCGTCCGGAAGATGATTATTCGCCAGTGGTGCGGGATTATGACACCGGTATGCCAACCCAGGGTGTTAAGGTAGAAGAGAAGAAACAGAAGTTTTAATGAGTTTTACCCTCACCCTAATCCTCTCCCTGGAGGGGAGAGGGCGCAAAAACGGCCCGGTTTTCCCCTCGCCCCTTTGGGGAGCGGGCCGGGGTG
Source organism: Dryocola boscaweniae (assembly GCF_025215095.1). Classification (GTDB taxonomy): domain Bacteria; phylum Pseudomonadota; class Gammaproteobacteria; order Enterobacterales; family Enterobacteriaceae; genus Dryocola; species Dryocola boscaweniae. Next base: position 73,179 of record NZ_JALHAP010000067.1, read on the forward strand.
GGGGCAATAAAAAAGGATGCTAAATGAAGATAGCCAAAGTGGGCGAAGCGCCAGACTACCGCTTCTCGCTTGCTAACGAACGTACCTTCCTTGCGTGGATCCGCACCGCGCTGGGCTTTCTGGCAGCGGGCGTCGGGCTCGATCAGCTCGCGCCCGATCTCGCCACGCCGTTGATTCGTGAAATCGTTGCGCTGCTGCTGTGCCTGTTTGCCGGAATACTGGCGATTTATGGCTACCTGCGCTGGCTGCGCAATGAAAAAGCGATGCGTCTGAAACAGGATTTGCCCTATACCCGCAGTCTGCAGGTAATCAGCCTGGTGATGGTTATTGTCGCCGCCGCCGTGATGCTCATGGTGGTGTATGCCGGATAGCCGCACGCAACGGCGCAGCATCGATCCGGGTCTACAGCCAGAGCGCACCTCCCTTGCGTGGTTTCGCACGCTTCTGGGATACGGCGCGTTGCTCGCCCTTGCGCTACGTCATAGCTGGCATCACGCCGGTATGTTTTTCTGGATGGCTTTTATCGTGCTGGCCGCCGTGGGGGTGATTATCTATCGCTATGCCCGACAGCGTAACCTGATGGATATCGCCATCAGTGATTTTGCCGATAAACGCACCATGCGCGCCAAGCTGCTTATCGCGCTGGCGGTCTGCTGCCTGGCGTTGCTCTTTGCGACGGCGCACGTGCGGCAAATTGTGGAGATATCGGGAGGTTTCTGATGCGCGGATGTCACGTCATGGCTAAGCCCACCAGTTCAAGCTGCAACATTCAATGCCGGTACTGTTTTTATCTGGAAAAGCCCCGGCAGCCGGTGATGGACGACGCCACGCTTGAAGCGTTTATTCGGCAACACATCGCCGCTCAGCCTGGCGACACGGTGGAATTTGCCTGGCAGGGCGGCGAACCAACGCTTGCGGGCCTGCCGTTTTACCGGCGCGTCGTTGCGCTGCAAAAGCGCTATGCCGCAGGTAAACGCATTCAGAACACTATGCAGACCAACGGCGTTTTGCTTAACGACGCCTGGTGCTGCTTCTTCAGGGAAAACGGCTGGCTGGTGGGGATTTCCATCGATGGCCCGGCGGACCTTCACGATGCGTATCGCCGCACGCGCAGCGGTAAACCCACGCATCATCTGGTGCTTGCCGCCGTTGAAAAGCTAAAAGCGCACCGAATTGAATTTAATTTGCTGACCGTGGTTAATCAGCACAACAGTCGGCAGCCGGAGCGGCTATACCGCTATCTTAAAACGCTCGGTACGCCGTTTTTGCAGTTTATCCCACTGGTGGAAAGAGATGAGAGCGGCGCGGTTACGCCAGAATCCGTATCCCCGGAGCAGCTCGGCAGGTTTTTGAATGCCGTTTTCGACATCTGGGTGCGGGAAGACATCGGTAATGTTTTTGTGCAGCTTTTCGATTCCACGCTCGGCGTATGGAGCGGCTATCCGGCGCAAATGTGCACCTTCAGCGAAAGCTGCGGTCATGCCTTTGCGCTTGAAGCGAACGGCGATGTTTACCAGTGCGATCATTACGTTTATCCGGCTTACAAACTCGGTAACCTGCACAGCGTCTCGCTTGGTGAAATAAACCAAAGCCCGGCGGCCATTCGTTTTGGCGAAAATAAACATCGCCTGCTGGCGCAGGATTGCCAGATTTGTCCCGTGCGGCGTTTATGCCAGGGCGACTGCCCGAAGCATCGCATCAGCCAAGGGAAAAGTTATCTTTGCCACGGCTACCACAGCTTTTTCACCCACAGCGCGCCTTATATGAAGGTGATGCGGGATTTGCTGGCGCAGCGCCGTTCTCCTGCAGAACTGATGGGGTTGTTGAGCTGATAATTTCACGCCGGTTACGTTTTATTTCAATCCGCATTCCCCGCTTTGCATAAAGCATGCTAAATATTAGGTTTTCCTCCTTCCTCATGAAGTTACAGGCCAATGTTAAAGCCTTTCTTTGTTGTGGCAGCCTTGTGCTTAAGCGCCAGCGTTCTGGCGTCAACGCCGCCTGCGTTAACCCCGCAAACCTATACCAGCCGGCTGGGCGTGGGGATGCTCGTTGACTGGGCAATCACCGAACGCGGCATTCGCGAATTCGATCCCCTGGCGGTAAGGGATTTTCAGCAGCGCGGTATCGGGCATATTCGTATCCGCGTGGCGGGGGAGCCGACGCATCAGCGCCTGGTCCATCTGCAGAAAATCGTCGAAGCTTGCAAGCGCTACAACGTGGTGCCGATTATCAGTTATCAGGCTGCTAACGGCGCGGAAAACGAAGGTAAAGTGCTGGGCTGGTGGACAACGGTGGCACGTTATTTTGCGCAAAGCGATCCCCTGCTCGGGTTCGATATTCTTTATGAGCCTTCCGAAAAGCTCACGCACGCGCAGCTCAATAATCTTTATGAAAAGACCGCAAAGGCGATTCATAAAATCAGCCCGCAGCGCATGATATTTATCGCCCCGCATGCTCATACCCAGCCGGACAGCCTTAAATGGCCCGAGCAAAACCACCCCCCGGTGCTGGTCGACTGGCATCTGTTCCCTTATGGTCCGGTGGCGGTAAACGGCAAACGTGGCTGGACGACGGGCACACCCGCAGAAAAAGCCGCGATCCGTGCGCGAATCAACAACGTTGTGCGCTGGCAACAAAAATCCGGCCATAGCAGTTGGGTGGGCGCCTGGTCCGTCGGCGACGGTATAAAAAACGTTTCCGGCAAACAGCAAATTGCGTTCGCCACTTTTATCGCCTGTGAATTGCAGAAAAACCATCTTCCGTATGCGGTGAATAACGACAGCAAATTTTACGATGGTGAAGAAGGCGCATGGCGGCCGGAAATGCAGCCATTGCTGGATGCGATTATTAAACCGCAGTGCGGTAACTGACTTTCCGGTAACTTTCAGTTGCCGCGCTTCGTCAAATTATGTATTTTTATGCAAATTAAATGCATAAATACAGAATATATCGGAGCGTCATATGATCAGGAAGTTAGCTAAAACAATTATTTTTGCCGGGTGTGTCGCTTCCGCCGTTCTCTCCTGCGCTTATGCCGCACAGCAAACTTACGTGGTCGGCTCCGGCGGTACCTACCGCCCGTTTGAGTTTGAAAACAGCCAGAAACAGCTTGAAGGATTCGATATCGATATCATCAAAGCCGTTGCCAAAGCTGAAGGTTTTGACATCAAGCTGGTGAATACGCCGTGGGAAGGCATTTTCGCCACGCTGAACTCAGGCGACCGCGACATCATCATTTCCGGCATTACCATTACCGACAAGCGTAAAGCGATGGTCGATTTCTCCGCGCCGTATTTTCCGGCAGAGCAGTCCATCGTAGTGCCGACAGACTCTAAAGTGGATTCCATTAACGCCCTGAAAGGTAAAAAAGTTGGCGTGGTGAACTCCAGCGCGGGCGATATCGTGGTTTCCGATACGCTGGGCAAAAACAGCACTGATATCAAACGCTTTGATAATACGCCGCTGATGCTGCAGGAACTGACTGAAGACGGTATTGATGCGGCGGTGGGCGATGTCGGCGTGATTAAGTACTACATTAAATCCCATCCGGAAAAACAGCTAAAAACCGTTTCTGACACGAAATTCGAACGCCAGTACTTCGGTATCGCGGTCGCCAGAGATAACCAGGAATTGCTGGGTAAAATCAACGCAGGCCTGAAAAAAATTATCGCTGACGGGACCTACGCGAAGATTTACTCCACCTGGTTTGACAGCAACGTTCCAACCCTCCCCGCTGAATAATTTCGCATGACTCGGGGCCGTTCCGGCCCCAACAAGGACAGGTATGACCGGATTTCGCTGGGAGATAATCTCAGAATACGCGCCGCTATTTATGCAGGGCGCGCTCATGACCATCAAATGCACCATCATCTGCGTGATTTTAGGCACCACCTGGGGCCTGCTGCTCGGGCTTGGCCGTATGGCGCATGCCGAAGATGGCCCGTGGAAACACGTGCTGCGTTACGCCGTTCAGTGGCCGGTGCGCGTTTACGTCAGCGCTTTTCGCGGCACGCCGCTGTTCGTGCAGATAATGGTTGTGCACTTCGCGCTGGTGCCGTTATTTATCAACCCACGAGACGGCGTGCTGGTGACCAGCGGGCTGATGTCGGTGGATTTTGCCCGCGAACTGCGTTCTGAATATGGCGCATTTCTCTCCTGCGTGGTGGCGATTACGCTCAACGCCGGGGCTTACGTTTCCGAGATTTTCCGCGCCGGCATCCAGTCTATCGACAAAGGCCAGATGGAAGCCTCACGCGCGCTGGGTATGGGCTGGGGCAAAACGATGCGCAAGGTTATTTTGCCGCAGGCGTTCCGCCGCATTCTGCCGCCGCTGGGCAATAACGCTATCGCCATCGTGAAAGATTCCTCGCTGGCTTCGGCCATTGGCCTGGCCGATTTGGCCTACGCCGCGCGTACCGTTTCCGGCGCTTACGCGACCTACTGGGAACCGTATCTGACTATCTCGCTGGTTTACTGGGTGCTGACGTTCCTGCTCTCGCTGCTGGTGCAACACATGGAAAAGAGGTTTGGCAAAAGTGATTCACGTTAAGGACTTACAGAAACAGTTTGGCAAAACCCATGTGCTGCGCGGCATCTCCTGTGACATCGCGCCGCAGGAAGTCGTCTGCGTCATCGGGCCGTCAGGTTCCGGGAAAAGTACCTTTTTGCGCTGCCTGAACGCGCTGGAAAAGCCCGATGGCGGCCAGGTGCTGGTGAACGGTTTTGCGGTGCACGATCCAAAAACTAACCTGAATACGCTGCGCGAAAGCATCGGCATGGTGTTCCAGCGCTTCAACCTGTTCCCGCATATGACGGTGCTGGAGAATCTGATTATGGCGCCGATGTCCCTCAAGGGGCTGTCAAAAGCGGATGCGGTATCCCGTGCGGAAAAGCTGCTGCATAAAGTAGGGCTGATAGATAAAATCGACGCCTGGCCAGCAAGCCTTTCCGGCGGTCAGCAGCAGCGCGTGGCGATTGCCCGTGCTCTGGCGATGGAACCGTCGATCATTCTCTTTGATGAGCCGACTTCCGCGCTTGACCCGGAGCTGGTGGGCGAAGTGCTGGCGGTGATGAAACAGCTTGCGCTGGAAGGCATGACGATGGTGATTGTCACCCACGAAATGGGCTTCGCCCGCGAAGTGGCAGACCGCGTGATATTTATCGACCAGGGCGTGATTCAGGAGCAGGGCCCGCCGTCGCAGCTATTTACCGCGCCGACCAACCCGCGTACGAAAGAGTTTTTAAGTAAGGTGCTTTAAAGGCCGCAGCGGGTGGCACTAACGTTTACCCGCCCTACGAAAGCTTTTGTAAGATGGATAAGCGCCATCCGCCCTAAACCGCTTCACCATGCCGCTGAAATTTATGCGACAGCGGCAGCCAGCAAAACAGAATCATCACGCCCATCGCCGTCATCAGCATGCCGAGGCTGAACTGCCCGGTTTGCGGCAGCAGGGCGGAGAACCATGCCATCGCACCGGAGCCCATATTTTGCAGGCCGCCAACCAGCGCTCCGGCGGTACCTGCCAGAAAAGGAAAAGGCTCCATCGCACCGCTGGTGGCTAATGGGAACAGCATTCCGGCCCCGAAGAAAAACAGCGCGGCGGGGACGATAAGCGTCCAGATATTCATCACGCCAAACCAGCCCGGTAGCCACATCAAAATCCCCGCCAGTAGACAGCTCAGCACCGCCTGCCACATAAGCGTTGAGAAACGCGCGTTCTGGCGGCCTGCGTACCACGAACCAAAAAACGCTGCCGGAATCGGCAGAATAAACAGAATACTGACCACTACGCCGCTTAGCCCCAAAACGCCCCCCATCAGCACGCCGGAACAGGCTTCGAAGACCGCCACGCCGGCAAGGCCGCCAACCAGCATCAGCAAATAGCAGCTAAACGAGCCGCTGCCGAGCAGCGTTTTGTAACTTGCCGCCAGGCGTTGCGGCGCGGCCTGAGCCGGGCGCGTTTCCGGCAGCCAGCGCAGCATGCAGAACGCGACGAGGGTGCAAAGTACAAGCAGGAAACCATAACAGGCCCGCCAGCCCCAGGCTGAATCAAGCATGCCGCCAATAACCGGCGCCAGCAGCGGGCTGACCAGAATCCCCATATTCAACAAGCTGTTGGCATGACGCAGGGCCGGGCCATCATAAAGATCGCGCGGCATAGTGCGCGCCATCACTCCGGCTACACCCGTTCCCATGCCTTGCAGGGCGCTGGCAATCACCAGCGCAGACAGGCTGGTCGTGAATAACGCCCAGAGCGTGGCGAGGATAAATATCGACATCCCCGCCAGGATCACCGGACGGCGTCCAATGCGATCTGAAACCGGCCCGTAGAAAAGTTGAGATACGCCATAGGTCAGCAGATATGCGGCCATTACGCGCTGGATTGCGCCATCGCGAACGCCCATATCCTGAGCCATGTCTGGAATTGAGGGAATATAGATGGTCTGGGTCATCTGCCCGACGGCAACCAGCAGAATTAACATTATCAGCAGGTGGATATTGGCTAACTTTTTCATTGTCTCAGGTTAGTTGTTGTGGTTCTGGCACTTTATGGCAGCTAATGGTGCTGCCAGGATTAAAAATTCCAGAGAAATCTACCATATAAGAAAAGAAAGGCCAGATGGCGTCTGGCTTTTGATCGAGAGGGGAAGTGGCATTCTGTAAAGCCGGGACGGCAATTTTTGTTGCCAGCAGAAAGTTACAGGCGCGCTTATGAAAGGATGAATAAAAAAGGGGAAGGTTTTTCAACGTCCCCCCGGCCAGGTTTTAGATCCCCAGCGCTTTTTTTACCGCGTCTTCAGCGGGTTCGCCGCTGCGGGTGGTTACGCCGCTCAGCCAGCCGTTGAGGAGCTCTGGCCGCCGGGACAACTCCGCCCGGGCAGCCTCTGGCGGGCTTTGCTTGTCGTCCAGCACGCGCGTGATAATGGCGTTCTCCAGCGCGACGTCAAACTTAAGCTGGCTATAAAAACGGTTGAGGTTCGGGCACTGTGCGGCAAAGTCTTTGCGCGTGACGGTGTTTACCGTTGCGCTGCCGTAGTTCGGGCCAAACCAGGCATCGCCGCCGCTCAGGTAGGTTAGCTTAAAGCGCGTGTTCATAGCATGCGGCTCCCAGCCGAGAAACACCACCCACTGCTGGCGGCTGACGGCGCGGGTCACCTGCGCGAGCATACCGCTTTCACTTGACTCCACGAGGCTCCAGCCCTGTAGCCCGAAGTCATGCTTGTCGAGCATTTTTTTGATGTTCTGGTTGGCTGGCGCGCCGGGTGCTATGCCGTAAATTTTGTGGTCGAACTTATCGGCATATTTTTGCAGATCGGCAAAATCTTTTACTCCGGCGGCGGCAACATAGTCCGGTACGGCCAGCGTGAATTTCGCTGCCGCAAGGTTCGCTCCCAGCACTTTAATAGCGCCGTCCTGGGAGTATTTTTCGATTACCGGTGCCTGCGCTGGCATCCAGTTGCCAAGAAAAACGTCCAGTTGCCCTGTCTTCAGCCCCTGGAAAGCCAGCGCAACCGACAGATTTTCTATTTTTTGCTGATAGCCCAGCGCCTTAAGCACCACGCCGGAAACAGCATTGGTCGCGGCGATATCCGTCCAGCCCGGATCGGACTGGGTGACGGTGGCGCAGCGAGCGTCTTCCGCCGCAAAGCTGGTTAATGGAAGTAATGCGGCGCCTGCCAGAAGCATTAAGGCGGTGAGTTTCTTCATTTTCATTATGATTCCCCAAGAGGATGCTGGTTTGGTCGCGGATAGCGGGCAAAAGCCTCCTGCTCATCCAGCGTCTGGTGGTTACGGATAAAGCGTTGCGATGCCGCCTGGCGCGGCTGGAAATCCCACTGCGGGATAGCATCGCGCCCTGCAATATGGGTTAAAAAAAGCCGTTTACGCTGGCTTGCTCGTACCTGCTGATTAAGGGCGCCGAGATCCCAGCGGGCAGCCACTTCGGCCGCAAACGCCTGCACGGTATCGTGATAATCGGGCAAACCGGCGAGGTTCTGTCGCTCCAGCGGATCGTTTTGCAGATGATAAAGCTGCGCCGCTTCCGTCATGGAATGAATGTATTTCCACGGGCCGCGACGGATCATCACCAGCGGTTCAATCGCCCCTTCGGCAAGATATTCCCCGCAGGCTTCGTCCGGCCCGGGTTCGCCGTGCAGATGGGGAACCAGACTGTGTCCGTCCAGCGGTGCGACGGGCTGGCTCAGACGCTCCCTGCCGCCCGCAAGCTCGGTAACGGTGGGCAGCAAATCCACCAGTGAAACGCTTTGCGCCACGCGATGCGCAGCAAAGCGTTTAGGATTGTGAACGATAAACGGAATGCGTACCGCCCCTTCAAAGAAGGTCATTTTGTACCACAGGCCGCGTTCACCCAGCATTTCACCGTGATCGGCAACCACAAAGACGATGGTATCTTCCGCAAGCCCGGTTTCTTCAAGCGTGCGAATAACCTCGCCGAAACAGTCGTCCACATAGGCCATTGCGCCGTAGTAAGCATGGCGGGCGCGGCGAATCTGGTCATCGGTCAGTAGCCCCTCTTCAAGTTGATACATCGCGCGAAGTCGGGCGGAGTGGGCATCGTCCTCCACGTCCTGCGCGCGGGTTTGCGGCAGATCGATGTCCGCCTCGCTGAAGCGGTCAAGGTAGCGGCGAGGAATAGCGAAAGGATCATGCGGATGCGTCAGCGAGAGCAGCAGCAGGAAAGGCTTTTCATTCGGCTTACGGGCCGCATCGTAAAGGCGCTGGCGCGCCATAAACAGCGCCTCATCGTCAAAATCGAGCTGATTGGTGCGCACGCATTCGCCGGCTTCCAGCACCGAACTCATATTATGGAACCAGTCCAGCCTGCGCTCCGGATGCTGCCAGTCCGGCGTCCAGCCGAAGTCCGCCGGATAAATATCCGTCGTCAGGCGTTCGTCAAAGCCATGTAGCTGGTCCGGGCCGCAGAAATGCATCTTGCCGGAAAGCCAGGTGCGGTAACCTTGCTCACGCAGATAGTGGCAAAAAGTCGGCGAGTCGGCTCGAAATTCCGCCGCGTTATCAAAGACGCCGTTATTTGATAAAAACTGCCCGGTCATCATCGCCGCACGTGAAGGCGCGCACAGTGGACTGTTGCAATAGGCGGATTCAAATACCACCCCTTCGCACGCCAGCTTATCAATATTAGGTGTCAGGCTGACGTTATTTCCATAGGTGCGTAATGCCCCGGCGGTTAACTGATCCGCCATAAGAATAACGATATTCGGTTTATTTATAAGCATCATTAACCTGGAATGAAATTAAATAAGTAATTCGTGATATTTTTATCGCACGCCTTTTTTATTCTGTGAAGGGCTTATTTTATTATCATGGTATAAGGTGGGTTTATGGCAGGTAAATTACAGTTGCCTCCTTTGCAGGTGCTGGTGGTATTTGAGGCAGCGGCTCGTCACGGTAATTTTACCGCCGCGGGAAATGAGCTTGGCCTTACCCAACCGGCGGTCAGTCAGCGTATTCAAATGCTGGAAAATTTACTCAATGGGCCGCTGTTTGAAAGGCGCCATCGTGGCGTGCAATTAACCGAATCCGGCGCGGCTCTTTACCAGATTGTTCGCGCAAGCCTTATGGAAATCAGCGAGCAGCTTGAGCGCACCCGGCACCAGCGCAGCACCCTGCGCATCGATACGGATATGGGCTTTGCCAGCTACTGGTTATTGCCGCGAATGAACGCCTTGCAGGCGCTGATTCCAGGCGTTGAAGTGCAGGTTTCCACCTCGCCGAATGACTACAATTTTCGCGACAGCAATGCTCATCTCGCTATCTATTTCGGCAACGGCAACTGGCCGGGAACGCAGGCGCAAAGGCTGTTTCCTGAGGATGTGGTTCCCGTCTGCAACCATAAAATTATCAGCCGGTTAGGCGATAATTCTCCGCCATCCGAACTGCTGAACTACCCGCTGTTAAAACTGCCGGAAACACGCCCGCAGCGCTGGCTGACCTGGGATGACTGGTTTCGCGCGCAGGGCGTACCGCAGCAGCATCACGCAGATTCTCGTACCTATAACGCCTACTCTTTGGTTATCCAGGCGGCAGTCGAAGGACAGGGTATCGCGCTGGGCTGGAGGCCGTTGGTTGCCGCTTTCCTTGAGAGCAAGCAGCTCTTTGTTTGCGGGCCGGAGGTGCGTACCGAGCGGGGATATTATTTACTCTCATCCGGGGGTAAACCGGCGTCGTTACAGCAGGAAAAAGTCATTGCCTGGTTATTAAATGAAGCCTGGAATTTTCACCATCAGCCCTATCTATTACCGGAATACAAATAAGCTAATGCGAAATAAGCATATCGACTTTGCCGAAATATCTAACTTCTTTGCGATATTTTAAGTTAGCGTAATGCGGATTCTGAAAAATATGTGATGCCGCTATGCCCCAACCTATAATTGAAGTACGTGAAGTATTTAAAAGTTATTCTCCGCCAGCGGGGAAAAGATTTTTCTTCCGGACAGTTAAAAAAACTGCGGTAAATGCTTTAACGAATATTAATCTGCAAATTTATCCGGGCGAGATTTTTGTCATCGTCGGACTGTCCGGCTCGGGTAAATCGACGCTGCTGCGCACCCTGAACTTTCTCATCCCGCCAGGGAAGGGTGAGGTGTTGTTTCAGGGACAGGCGCTCAGCGCGCTCTCCTCCGCTGAAATGATTGCCCTGCGTCGGCAACAAATCGGCATGGTTTTCCAGTCCTTTGCCCTGTTCGACGAGCGGACGGTGCTTGATAACGTCGCGTTCGGCCTTGAAGTGGCGGGAACAGGGCGTGAAGAGCGCCACCTGCGGGCGAAAATCATGCTGGAAAAGGTGGGGCTAGGCCATGTTGTCTCGCATTATCCTCATCAGCTTTCCGGCGGCATGCAGCAGCGTGTAGGTCTGGCCCGGGCGCTGGTTGTGAACCCGTCCGTGCTACTGATGGATGAAGCCTTTTCCGCGCTGGACCCGATTATTCGCCGTGAAATGCAGGCGTTGCTGTTGGCGCTGCAGGAGGAACACAAGCGTACCCTGGTGTTTGTGACCCACGATATGGAAGAGGCGCTGCGGCTGGGCACCCGTATTGCGATTATGGAAGAGGGAAAGCTGGTGCAGGTCGGCTCGCCGGAAAACATCATTAACGCGCCCGCCACGCCTTATGTACGCCATTTTTTCTCCGGCGTGGACACTTCACGCTGGCAGTTGGCGGAAACCTACGCCGAAGTCTGGAACACGCCCTGAGCAGGTAAATGTATGGCCTATCCCTTAGATTTTAGTCGTGAGATCGACCGCTCGATTCACGCGTTGCTGGCTCACGCCGGTGGTTTTTTTGACGGCTTTGCGACCGTTATTGATACCTTTGCCGGCGGGCTGGAAACGCTTACCGGCTGGCTGACTCCGTGGGGACTGGTTATCCTTGCCGTCGCGCTCGGCTTCTGGCGCATCGGTAAAGGCTTTGCGCTTTTCGCGTTGTTGGCCATGCTCTACATTATTTACAGCGGCTACAGCGAGCACGCCTCCATTACCCTTGCGCTGACGCTCTCATCCACCTTTTTCAGCCTGCTGATTGGCATCCCGCTAGGCATCTGGAGCGCGCGCCGTGCCGCGGCAGGCAGCGTGATACGCACGCTGATGGACTTTATGCAGACTATGCCCGCCTTTGTGTACCTGATCCCCGCGACGATTCTCTTCGGGCTGGGGCGGCCGCCGGGCATTTTCGCCACCATACTCTTTTCCATGCCGCCGGTGGTGCGCCTTACCGACCTCGGCATTCGCCAGGTGAATGCGGCGCGCATTGAGGCCGGGCTTGCTTTTGGCTGCACTCCCCGGCAACTACTGTGGAAAGTGCAGCTTCCTGCCGCACAGCCCTCTATTATGGCGGGCGTTAACCAGACTATCATGATGGCAATGTCGATGGTGATTATCGCCTCGATGGTCGGCGCCGGCGGGCTGGGCAACGACATTCTCAGCAGTATTCAGCAGCTCGATATCGGGCTTGGGCTACAAAGCGGGATCGTGGTGGTGCTGATGGCCATCCTGCTCGACAGATTGTCCGCAAGCTTTGCCCGCAAGAGCGGTGCAAGGCGATGAAAAAATCCTTTCACCTGATGGCTAAGCCCGCCAGCTACCATTGCAATCTGGCGTGCGATTACTGCTTTTATCTGCCAAAAGGTGAAACCCTGTTCAGGGAGCAACCCCACGCCCGGCACATGTCCGATACGGTGCTGCGGCAGTTTATCCGCCAGTATATTGAAACCTCGCCCGGCGATGAGGTGACTTTCACCTGGCAGGGCGGCGAGCCCACGCTTGCCGGGCTGGATTTTTACCGCCGCGCGCTGGAGCTACAGCAGCGCTATGCCCGCGGTAAACGCATCGTAAACACTCTGCAGACCAACGGCGTCTTGCTTAACGAAGAGTGGGTGCGCTTTCTGGCGGAACACCGTTTTCTGGTCGGCGTATCCGTCGACGGGCCGCAGCATTTGTATGACGCCATGCGAAAGACCCATTCCGGCCGCAGCGTGTTCAACAGCGTGATTGAAGGCGTTGCGCGCCTGCGCGAGGCGGGCGTGGAATTTAACCTGCTCGCGGTGGTGAATGAACAAACGGCGCGTTACCCCCTCGACGTGTACCGTTTCCTCACCCGTGATCTGGGCGCTAAATTCGTGCAGTTTATTCCGGCGGTTGAGATAACGCCTGGCCGTGAAGCCGCTGCGGAGCGCTTTGGGGAGATAATAGGCATTGAAAATGACGCTGCGGCAACGGTGACGCCGTGGTCGGTAACGGGAAAGGCCTACGGCAGCTTTTTAATCGCTGTCTTCAACGAGTGGGTGCGGCACGATGTTGGCCGTGTGTTCGTGCAGATCTTCGATAACACCCTCGCGGCATGGGCCGGGCAGACGCCGAGCCTGTGCGTGATGCGCCCCAACTGCGGCGCATCGCTGGTGGTCGAGCAAAACGGGGATATCTACAGTTGCGATCATTTTGTCTCGCCGGAGCACCGGCTTGGCAACATTCTCACCACGCCCCCGGATCTGCTGGCGGCCAGCCGACAGCAGCGGCAGTTTAGCGAGCGTAAAACCCCGCGTTCACCGCGCTGCCAGCAATGTGAATACCGCTTTGCCTGCCAGGGCGGCTGCCCGAAGCACCGCATCGTTTCTGAGGGAAAACACCGGCAGAATTACCTTTGCAGCGGCTATCACGCCTTTTTTAGCCACGTATCGCCTTATATGGACTGGATGGCTCAGCAGCTTGCGCATCGTCGGTCTGCGGCGGGCATTATGCAGGTGGCGCCGTTTATCGCAGCGCAGCATGCCTGCGGCCGGTAAACAGGCAAAGCCGATATTCCTTCACGTAAGGTCGTGCAGGGTTTTATCCAGCGCGGGCGTTAGCTGTATATGATCGAATTGAACCGCCAGGCCGCCGCGCTCCGGCGTGCAGCACATCACGCCAACGGCGCATTTTTCCCTTTCAGGAAAGCAGGACAAGCGCAGAAGCGGCCATTGCTGACCATCCGTTGAATATTGCAGCCGCAGGCTATCTTGTTTGCGGGTAAGCCTCATCCAGAATTCTTTTGCCTCACCGGGAAAAACGCCGGTTGCCCAGTCGGAATGGCCGAGCGTCAGCACGCTGCCGATCGCCGGCGCGTCGTCGTTAAATTCGATTCCGGCTTTTAACCAGTGCTTTTCATCAGCCATAAACATGATGCCGGCCTGATCGTAGAGCGTGGTGAAATCCGCTCTCACGCGAACCTGAAAGGTGAAATCGCCCGTGACTTCCCGCGCAAAGATATGGCCCGAAAAGCGCTCGAATCCGTACCAGGTTTTTTGCCAGAAATCCGTATTACGGTCCGTTACTACGGACAGTACGTCCTTATCCAGCGACCAGTTCTGCGGTTCATTTAGCCAGTGATATTGCATATCCATTTTTCTCTCAGTTAAAAACCTCGTGGCACCGGCTGCCCGAAGCCGTCGCCGCTGTCGGTGCTGTTATCCCGCCGTCCCCTCGCTTCGAGCCTGTTTGCGCGGAGCTGTTCGCTTATCGCCCGGCGCTGATCCTGGCTCATGTACTCTTTGTTGTAGTACGGATCGGGATACGGCGCGCGGATATAGGTTTCGTCCACTTCCGCAGAGCTGTGGGTGCGATGCCCGTCATAGCCTGAGCTCGCATGCGAGGTGCAGCCGGAAATAAGGAGCGGGACAAGCAGTGCGACAGCGTATTTATAAGCCATAAATCTTCCTGAAACGGCGCAGAACAACGGGTAAATGGGACCGTTATTATCGTCTGAGAATCTGCCGATGTCCGTTACCTGTATCTGATAATGCGCAGCGTTTCATTGATAGTCTTATCGTTAGCAGCAATGGACCGCGATCCGTTGCGTACCTTCAGACAACTCTATCTGCTTTGTAGCTAGTGGTTAGTCCTTCAGGCAACTTCTTAATAGCTAGCGCCCTGCGATACAGCGGAATTTATGGCTAGCTTTACAGAGGGGAATTTATATTTATAAGATTTTACTTAAGTCAATGGGAATTAGCTTAAATGTGATCTGGGCTGTTGTCGCCATGTACCAATTGTGTTTTATTTCAATTTCTTTCGAAATAATAATAATCGTGTAAGTTTGCCAACGGCTTGCCCGATAATAATTGCACTTAGGGACAGGGCAAACTGATGTCTTCTGAATTTAAATGTGGGCTGTACGGATTAGCCTGCTGCGTTATGGTGTTTGCGTTTTCGTCCTTTGCTGCTCCCTTATCTCCCGCTGACAGAAATACCATTGAGCAACAGCAGCAAAATCTTCTGGAGCAAAACCAGCGTCAGCGTGATGAACTGGATCGCAGCGCTGAATTGCCACGCTTTACTTCTCCTGAGCCCG
>NZ_JALHAP010000066.1 GCF_025215095.1 Dryocola boscaweniae
GAAGCTGAACGGCTGGAAAGGTCAGTCCGAGTCGGCGGCCTACGCTATCACCTCTTCCCAACCGGCACAGGAAACTTCCCTCATTACTACCGACAACGCTGCTTATATCTCCGGCGGCACCATGCAGATAACGGTAATGCTGAAGGATGCGGCGGGTAACGCGGTGAGCGGAGCGGCCTCTGCCCTGACCGCAGAGACGGTAACGGTGGCGAATGCAGAACAGAAGGACGGTAGCTGGAAGGACAACGGTGACGGAACATACAATGCGGCTTATACGGCGACCGTGGCGGGTACGGGACTGAAGGCAGCCCTGAAGCTGAACGGCTGGAAAGATCAGTCCGAGTCGGCGGCCTATGTCATTAAGGCTATTGTTGTGAAAGGGTTTAATGTCAACGGATATAGTTTCAAAAAAGATGACGGTTTTCCCTCTACAGGCTTTAAAGGTGCGAAATTTTCTCTTGAACTGGAAAATGGTAGTGCATCAGATTTCGCGTGGACGTCGGATACATCTTGGGTATCGGTAGGGAATGGAGGAGTAGTCACATTTACAGAAAACGGAAACTCAGACAAGGTGACTATTATTGGTACGCCAAAGAACGGCTCCGGAGAAAAAATAACCTGGAGTTTCAGTTTGAAATTTTGGTATATAAATAACGGCGAAACTTTATTGAACTGGTCTGATGCTGACGCATATTGCCGCGGCAATGCAGACTATAAATTGCCCTCAGTTGAGCAGCTTAGTCTTTCGTACAGGGGGCCGAATGCCCTTTGGAGTGAATGGGGAGATATGAGTTACTACGACGGAGCGGGCTTCGCACACGCGAATTACTGGGCTTCAGAACTACACGATACGGGATCACATATTATTGCGGGTTTGGGGCAAGGTACTCATTCCTGGGTGATGGATAGCACCCCACTCCATGTAACATGCATAAGGGCCCTCTGACATTTTTCATTTTAAGCTGTTGTAATTATCTTGTTCAATAACGAGGCCTTTTCTAAGGCCTCTGAATTGATGACGTTTTACTGAGGTCTTGAAGTAAGCTAATAATTTTATTTGTACGCGTCGCACGAGACTGAAGTATAACAAGAAAAGGGTGTCCGCTCATTTCATTCTTGATGATTAGGAAACTCAATCGCCTCCTTTTGAGTTTCCTAAATCATGAACCGTAGCGGATGACACATCGCTGGGTGAGGGGTACAGCGTAAGGTTATATGTAAAAACAATAACTTTAGCGCATTTTTAATCTAAAACCCATTTTTCAGGCGCACTGATCCAGATATGGGTCTGAAGCCATCGTTTTTTCGCTGTCCGATGCAGCCTGTCAGACAATAGTTTGGTGGCGTACTCACCTGCCACTGCGCCGGCAAAATGCAGCCAGCCTTTGCAGAGGATGCGCTGGTACGGAGCTGTGCCCTGGAAGCCTTTCCTCAGCACCGCGAAACCTGGCCGTTTCGGTTTTCCCCTTACCGTCATCTCCAACGCGTTATACACCTTCGGCAGCAGCGAACCCCGTTTGCGATTGGCCAAAAAATCATAGTACCGCACCATTTTAAAATGCCGCGCCGGGATATGGCTGACGTAACGCTGCAGCATCTCCTCCTGGCTGATTTTCTGGCGTTTGTGCTGCTGCGTGCGGTGATCGTAATACTGATGCACCACGGCACCGCTGCGGTAATGCCGCAGTTGAGAGGCCACTGCGGGAAACGGAGGCATGGATAACGGTGGCGAATGCAGAGCAGAAGGACGATAACTCAGCCTGGCGGAATTGGCGTTAAAACTCTATTGAAGTTCTCTGCTCAGGAAATTAATGCTGAAACGGATGTGATTTTTACTGTCAAAACAAGTGCTGACACAGATAAAGCGCAAATGTGGGGCCATATGAGCGACAGTATAACAATTATTGGTGTTAGAATTGGTCGCCCTTTGCTGGGCAATGAAGCTGATGGTAAAGATGAAAGCAGAGAAAAGTGGCTTTATGACACAACGCAGGTATCGTTTGCTGCTTGTACGGCTGTTGGTGGTACGTCGATTTCTTTGGACGATGCTGCAAAAATAATTTCCGTTCCCCGAACATTAACTTCTTTATTGAAAGATTATGGCTATCCTGTGGCAGCTGATTATTGGGTCGGCAATGATACTGTGGATGTTCAGAAAACAAAGGCAACTTCAATAGATGGAAATCATATTTATGATAGTAGTGAGGGGTAGTCCATTACAGAGCTTGTTTGAAATATAAATTTCGGTTAATGCCCCTCATCCCTGTATCCTATGCTGGGATGGGAGGTGGTTAGAAATAGCAATGGGCCTGAAATGCAATAATCTATATCAGCGTAACTTGTTATGAATAAACCAAACCCTGTCCAATACTGATTAAATTTAGATGCCAAAATGCATTCTCCTGAAGCAAATGCTAGTTTCTTTTCGATATAAACAATTTATGTTGTAAAGTACGCTGGTGTTTTGATTCTGAAGATACAATGATGCGCAGGGAAGGTCATTTTCCCATCTATTAATACGCGCAGGAAGTATAAAAATGAAAAGAAAACAGTCTGGTTTTACAATACTGGAAATGATTGTGGTGCTGATGGTGATGGTAGCCGCCATCTCCGCAGGCTCGGCTTATATGAAGAAAAATGCAGATAACAACCTGAATCAGACTGCTGCGGCCAATCTGCAGAAGCTGGCTCAGGCCGTAAAATGGTATGCAAAAGATAATTATGCCACGCTAAAAAGTGCGGGAGAAACTACCCTTTCGATTGCGGATTTGATTGATAACAAATATCTGGAAGAGGGATTTTCAAAGGTCAACAGCTATGGGCAGAGATACACAATCAGTATCCAGCCGGATGCTAAAAATAGCGAGTTGCTACAGTTACGGATTATTACCGAAAATGGATCGGTGATCGCTACCGAGAATATGAAGAAAATAGCTGGCATGGCGGGTAGTGATGCCGGCTATGCCACGACGACCAATACCATTACGGGAAATCAGCAGGGATGGAGTTTAGGCGGGCAGGAGATAATGAAAGGGCATCTGGCATCGGTGAGCTATGTCTCAGGGAAAGATATCGTTAGTGCTGAATCTTTCCTTCGCAGGGATAAATTCGACGGTCATCCAGAATGGAATCAGATGAATACTGATTTAACCATGACTAAAAGTAGCAGCATTATTGCAGAAAGCGATAAAGGCAACGCTGTACTCGACGGCCAGCAGCTAGTTTTTAACGATCTTGATACCAATTATACTGCATCACTAAGTGATAAAACGTTGACCTTCAATAATTCTGGCGCTACCGGTTCTTTATCCAGTGACGAGCTATACCTTGCGAAAGGAAGCAATAAGACATCAGTCGCTGATAACCAAATTTCTGTTACCGATGGTCGCAATACAACGACGATTAAAAGCGATAGCATCACGACAAAAAATGTGACTGCGGATGGTACTATTCAGGGGGAGACGATTATTGGTGATCAAATGATATCTCGTTCATACGAAACCAGTACCTCAACATCGAAGGACCCTGGGGGCAGATTGCGTAACAGCATTGGTATGTTTTCAGAAGCCACGCCAAACTACCTTAAAATACCCTTTATTCATACCGATTATTACTGGAGCCATTCTTCAGCTGATACAATCGCGAATGATGCAGGCCTTATAGCGAAAAGAATGATTGGTTGCAATACTAATGACTTAACTACGCAGGGGCGGATGGTAATGGTTGGTTCTAACACCGTAGGCCATAAAGTTGTACTAATTTGTAGTGAGAGTTCTTTTAAGCTTGTCCAATATTTAGATTAGTTATTATTACCCTGGCCCTGTCCTGGCGTCAGGGTATATATCTTTAAGCAACTTCTTTTAAAATTAATATTTATCCCAATTAACGGATGGAATCCGGTAGCTTACGTTATGGCAAGGGCGTTATTAATGTAAAAGAAGGCGTCAGTGTATAAAGCCAGCCGGTAAACAGAGGCTGTAGAGCTGGTGTCAGACTCATTAGCCAGATACCCGCGCCAGCGATTAGCGCCGGGCCAAATGGCAGTAGCCTGTTTTTTTTCGGATTAGAGATGGCTAAAAAAGCCACCAGCATCAACAACGAAGCAATCAACGCAACGCCATTAACACTCTCGACTCCCAGCCAGGCGCCTAGCGCCGCAAACAGCTTCAGATCGCCTCCGCCCATTCCTTCCTGTTTTTTCAACCAACGGTACAATATCTGGAGCATCCAGAGCGAAAGATAACCTGATACCGCGCCGTAGAGGGCTGAATGGAGGCTCACCAGTCCAAAGGGCGTGGCATTAAGCAGCAGTCCGCTCCACACCAGGGGGAGTGTCAGAGCATCCGGCAGCAGCATATGCTGGTAATCAATCACTGCCAGGGCAAGCAGCAGGCTGGCAAAAAGGCAAAGTGCCAGCGTCGTCACCGGCGAAGGCCACTGCCAGGCAATCAGCGTAAAAAGTCCACCATGCAGTAATTCGACCAGCGGATAGCGCAGCGCAATGCCCACTTTACAGTGTGGGCAGCGTCCGCGCAGCCACAGCCAACTGACTACCGGGATCAACTGTAGTGGACCCAGTGCACAGCGGCAGTAAGGGCAGTGTGAACGCGGTCGGGCCAGAGAGAAATCTGCAGGGAGTTCGGCAAAGCGTTCCGGCTGCTGTTCGCGAAGCAGCATAATGGGCAGACGATAAATTACAACATTAATAAAGCTGCCAATGCAGAGCCCCGTAATGGCAAAAATAAGGAGTAACACGGCAATACCTAATAAATAGAGAAAAAACGAAAGGCTATTTCCCTGTCGTCAGGACCTATTTATCAACACGCGAACCCGACTGAATCAGTGCCCTTGTCTTTCCGGTCTGACGACCGGAAAGTCCTCCATGTTTAAAAATCAGCGATAGCAAACGAGGAGACGATCGGTGTTATCACAGGCGTTTTGCGCGCATTATGGGATCCATGTGGGGCAGGACAGCGAAGGGTGCTGGTGGTTAAGCTATACGCCGCCGCTGGTGCCGTGGATCCTGCTTTATGTTGCGTGTCAGTTGGGGGCGTATCCATTACTAAGAATTCATCAGGGCTGTTCTAAGGCATCGGAGGAACTTCTGGAGCCGGAATAACGGGAAATTTGACGGTGACAATAGGCCGCCGCCCCGGTAAACGCCCCGTTAATCGCACCTGACAACCCGGATACAATCGCTATGGTTGTGCTACCACTATTCACTGCAATAGGGATCAGATTGATAACGATACCGAGCTTAGCTCCCGCCATTAATCCACTCCCGGCGCCGAGGGCTACCTTCGACTCTTCTCCGGTTACATATTCTGCCAGCTGTGCACCCGCGTAACATCCGCAGACGGCACCGTTTATGCCGTTGTAGATCAGCGGCGTCCAGTCGCCCACGTAACGGGAAAGAACGAATCCTCCCGCGCCCATAACGCCTCCTGCTACGAGCGAGCTGGCAAGCAGCCCTCCGGTATTTATAGGGGGCCTGTTGTACTGACCCTGCTGCAGGTCTCGTGCTACCCGCTTGCTGTTTAAATCCCCAGAGGAGAGACCCGTATTTTCCGGGCTTTCTACGTCAACGATACAATGAGAAGATGGGCGCTCGATGCTCTGATATGAATGATTTGGATCCATTAGTCTTTCCTTTTCAGATTTAGAATCTACATTATTCTCTGTTTCTGGCCGTTAAAAAATAGAGGGTAATTCCCCTTAATTATTTATTAAGGGGGATATTTGATCCCCCCTGGATTCCGCCGTCGGCGTAGCCTTGTCAGACCGGGACTTACGACGCCATAATTATTTTGAACGCTTGATTTAAGTACTGGCATTATAAATAAAGGACAAAAGTTATGAATCCAGTCATTGATTCCATTCTGCAACAAATATCCGTTGCGCTTAATTCAGAATTAACCAGAGAAGAGGATCACGCATGGATTATTCCCTCTGCTGCACCTGAACTATTGCTGACGCTTATCTGGAATGAAGACGGGCCACAGGATGAGCTGATTATCTCTCTGGCCATTGGGCGAGTGGACGACACGCAGCCATCGCCTCTTGCAATGGAGTTGTTAACGGCCAATCTGGGGATGGCGGTATTAAACGGCCCCAGGCTTGGTTATTCCCCTTCCAGCCAGCTTATTACCCTGCTGGACTCCGTGGCTTGCCGCTATGGCGATGAGGTTGCCCTTGGTGAAATGGTTGCATCGCTGGTGGCCGCCGGGGTCAATATTCGCCAGAAAGTGCTGGAGGTCGGGTACAGGCTGTTCAGCGATTACCCGGAGGAACACTAAATGACGAATGAAGAGCTGTTGCTGCTGTTCGGTGAATATGTGGGTATCCGTCATTTGCGGTTCGATATCAGCCGCTCGTGTCAGCTGCAAATTGGCAGTGATTTTTTGGTGATGATTAATGAAATCAGTGAAGAAAGGCTGCTGCTTAATGCCGTGGTTGGGAAAATCACGCCGCAGGGAGCAGAACAATCGGCATTAACCATTTTGAGTATGAATATGCTCTTCGCCCATGTGGAAGGCCCCTACGTTACCTTCGATCCGCATCAAAATATTTTAATGCTAAGCCGACCGCTGGAAACTATCGGATTGGATGCTATGGCGATGGAAGAGAGTATCCGCTATCTGCTACAGAATGTAGAGCATATACGGGGAGCGTTAGAGGAAAAAGAGGTGGCGCTGAAGATAGATATAAGCTGAATATACGCCTCCACCATAAAGCAATATCAGGTAATGTACCTGGTTAGCGTGTGTGTGGGGGGATTATCCCAGATAGCATATCAGGCATGTATAGCATATCGAGCAGGTGGGTTTATGAGTAGGTTTGTTTCTCTCCTTTTCAAGGGTGGGGCTGGCGCATTTTAAATGGGAATGCGCAACTGGTTGAGACTATATAGCGAAAGTTAAATGTAAAATATAAGAGGTACATGTTATGTCTAGTATAACTGCAAGTGATTTTACTCGTAATATCGGGATATACAAACATTCGGAGTCTATAGAATGCAAACAGCCGCAATCAGGCCGCGATGCTAAACGCTTAGCTAAAGAAATTAATAAAGAGGGGTTAGCCGCCATTAAAGCAACCGCAAAATTTCTGCGCCGTGATAGATTGCAAACCGATAAAGTAATGTCGCCAAGTGTTGGCGGTCTTCGTGAGAAGACTCCACTGTTTAGCACTGTTTCAGACAAACTTCCTGAAGGTAAGGAGGTGATAACGCAAGTTACAATAAATAAGAAAGGCGAAGAAGAAAAAGTTTTAGTTAGTGTAAGAGGAGTTAAGTCAGAAAATACAGGAAAACAATTGTCTATGGCGCCCCTGGTCGGTATGTGCATCGGTTCCGACCAGGAGAGGAATTCCGTAGAGCAGGGAGTACAGATTAACGAGGGAGCGTTTTGCCAGGCTCATTCTGAATTACTGAGTAAGCGCCAGACGAAAATCCAATCCCTGGAAGACGAGATAAAGAAGCTTCATAACGCCCTTGATACTGCACAGAGCAAACAGGCTGTTGCCGATAAGCAGAGTACGGACGAGTATAGCAGTCTGATTAATGATCTGAAGAACCAAATAAAGCTTGGTAATAAGGAAAAAGAACGCATTGAAGAACAAGTTAAACAACAAGTAGCCCAAGCCGAAGGGCTGACTGCTGAGAATGCAACTTTGGAGGTAACCGCAAAGACTCTGGCCAACGACGGAAAACGCAGCTATGGATGGGCAATTGCTTTATCTGGCGTCACTGCCGGCATCGCTGCTCTCATCACCGCGCTTGGAGCTTCCGGTATTATCTCCGGAGATAGCCAGGCCGATAAAGCTGATGATGCAATAAACACCTCCGAACAAGATCTGGATACGGCAACTAATAATGTGGAAGCCGCACAGACAGAGGTCGTAAATGCCGAAAATGCGGATTATGACACTGCAGGCGTAACCGCAGGAAATACGGCTATTACGGAGCAAATAGATCAGGACCGGCGCGATTATCTTAACGCGCAGGGCTCTGGGGATACGGATAAAATGGCTGAAATAGCCGGGCGTTATGGTGTTATGCCAGATGGTAGTACACCTAATTTTAATCTGAATGGTTTGAACGCCTCCGGTGAGGAGTATATGACCGATTATTACAATGAAGGATATGAAAGTGGCGTAACAGAAGCCCGAAATGAGGCTGTGACGGCGGCAAAGAGTATGCTTGCAGAGGCCAAAACCTCAAAAACGCATGCCCAGACAGCTCTTGACAACGCTGGAGCTAGTAAAAATAATGCTAAGGAGACAAAAGAAAAGGGGGTAGAAACGCTGGCCGTTGGGCTACCAGTAGCGCTGGCCGTCGGAGGTTTATTAACGGCAATTAATGCGTTACACGTTCGTCGGAAAAACACAGCAATTGTCGATAATATGAAAGCGGTGGACAAGAAAGAGTACGAGAATGTTCGACCGGTTGCTGATGCTGGTATCAGAGATTATTTAAAAGTATTCAGCCGATAAAATCAGCGCGAAAGAAACCTAATGCCGACCACTTAAGGAATAAAGCCCGAGGATTCGGGCTTTAAATGAAGGAAAACAGGGCTGGAAGCCTGATTTTTTCGTTTTTTCTTTAAGCATACTTATGATTTTATAGTCATTAAAATGCTTAACTGACCGGCATTACGAAAGAAACCTGCTTTTAGCCATTATTCGCTTCTGCAGCCGACTACCTTCGACTTTTTGCCTGGCTCACACCTGCGTAGCACGCAGACGATGCCGCTCATGCCCTTGTTGTAGAGTAACTGCGTCCAGAGGCATGGCCCACGGGAGTCTTCGCCACGTTCAAAGAGGTGTACGATACAGTGCTGTCGTCCTTGCTGATATCTGAAGTCTCTGATGCAGGTCACTGAATGGCAAATCTGGATACGCTGCGTCCTATGGTTTACCCGCAGGTGCACCATCTATATGGTACGTAATTGCCTGAAATACGTGTCATGGAAAGGTTACAAAGCTTGTCACCCACGGGTTGAAAATAGTGTGTGCCAGGCTCCGACAGAAGAAGCTACATTGATAGCGTTGGATAAGTTTGCAGACGTTCGGGATGATAAATACCCGTAAACCAGTGAAAGCTGGCGTATGTACCGGGGAACTCCCATTCTTCAGCTATCTGGCTGATATCCTTAAAGCTATTCACACCATAAATGTTATCAAGCTGCTTAAAGGCATGAATCGGCAGGTGATAAAGAGTCATAAGGTGTTCACGACGCACAACTCCATACGTGAAGTGACTTATTTGGCAATCAAAGGCTCAAAAAAATAGAATATGCCAACCCAGAACAAGGGCTGGGAGTATTACTGAGTTGGTGGCCGCCTGAACGATCGCTTTTAATACAGAAATGTTTACACAGAATTAATTACAGTCTGAAGTAAATCCCCGTCTGTGAGAGGCGGGGATGATAAGTGTTTAACTGATGTGGATTTATTTACATACTGCCCAAGCCTGACCGTCCGCTATTGTTATATTGTCATGCGAGGTACCTTCGTTAACGCCACCAAAATAGAATAGTGTTGCCGTATTGCCTGCTGCAGAACCGCTTATCCACACAGGTAAACCACCATAACCATCTTTCCTGTTAAGCTCGGTACTATATTTGAAGAAATTGCCCCATACGTTATAGATGCTCTTCATTTCGCTTTCATTATCCACAGCGGTTGCTGAACGACAGCCTGCCGCACTGGCATTGATATTGGCGTAGTAGAAGACAGCCCCATCTGGTAAGTAATACCACTGCCCCGAATTCTCGACACGGAAGGATGTGGAGCGCGTTTCCAGGCCGCTGGCCTCTGCCGTCAGGGTCACGTCTCCCCCTACATTGTCATTCAGGGTAATGATGTGCTCCCAATTATCGCTACCCGATACAGGAAGCTCTGATGAGCTGCTGGTCCAGGTATAGCGCACGATATTGCTGGTACTACCGGTTGCGGTAACTTTGATCTCCCCACCTTTAATCCTCACCCCACCAAATTCATTCCCTGTTTTAGGAGTTGACGTTCCCAGAGTTTGATACTGGTTAATTGTGGGCGGAGCCAGAAACGTAATCGACTTTGTGGCACATTTGTTGCTGTCAGTGGCGCTACAGATTTTTATCGTCCGGTCACCTTCTGCGGCATTGCCATCCAGAGTCAATGTCGCTTCAAGCTTCCCGCTACTGTCCGTTTTTGTCTCTGCTGGGGACGAACAGTCAGAGCAGTTGCTGATATCCCAGATCAATTGCTCATCAGGAATGGCTGCGCCACTGGAATCGTTTACCTCAACGGAGAGCGCAGCACTTCTGTCAGTCCATTGGTAGTGTGGCTGTGCGTCTGAGAATGTGATGGAGCCAATTTCCTGAGCTGCTGAGGTAAAGCTAACGTTAGCGGTTCTTTTGGCTACCACATGGCCTGTTTCATCGGTGAGTTCAGCGATAATGTTGACGGGACCTTCTAGATTACTGGTTATAGAAGTGGAGACATTGCCATCGCTATTGGTCTGCAGCGTCGCGTCTTTAGTTGTTCCATCAGGATATTCAAACGTCCATTTTACATTGTAACCGTTCAATGCATTGCCATTATTGGTGGCTCTTGTGATTAAGGCTATGGCATCCAGGCCATCGGCTTTAGCTGAATTTTTGTCGGATGTGATTGTATCCAGATTATATTCGCTGGTGAACTCAGCCGCCTGGCTTGTCGTCTCGGCTACCTTTGTGCCGCCGGCATTGATTAGCGTGGCCGTGAGATTGACTCCCCCTGCCACCGTGCTGGTTAACCTGACTTGCGCCTGACCATTCGCATCAAGAGGGGTTTCAGCTGTGCTGAGATCGCCCGCACCGCGATTACTCCAATGAATAGTATATTCATTCAGCTTAATGTCGGTATTTTGAGCTGGAACGGCCGCTTTTAACGTATAGGTGACAGGCGTCGATCCATCCGCGGGGGCGCTGGTAATGTCCGGTGTCAGACTGGTGATAGTCACATCCGGCGCTGCCGACTGCTCAACGCGAATCAGGGTTGAAGCCGTATTAGAGGCGTTGCCCCGGGTGTCGTAAGCGATGGCCGATATTGAATAATCACCCGCGCGGGAAGGAAGCGTTATCTGATACTGCATATTATTTACTTGCTGTATGCTTCCGCCCGCTGCAATCAGGTTTGCGTCATCCCACTGAAGTCGGGACAAGCCATGCTTTGCTTTTACCGTCGCGATAAGGGTCTGCTGTGCACTGGCATTACCGTGTAGGCTGGCAGGCAGAGAAAGCTTAATGACGTCCATTTTTTTATATTGCATAACCATATTGTTATTACGGTTAACAAATTCCAGACGAGACCCGTTAAGCGTTCGGAGTGAGTCTACGGCATCCGGGGATATTTGCTGCTGCCATGGCACCCCGAACAGGTAGTTGAATTGTAAGTTAAAAAGCGTGTCATTGGCGCCGTCTTTGCCTTGCTTATAATCCAGGCCCGCCGTAACCAGTGGGACAGGGGTATAGTTCACGCCTGCGGTGACCGCAAAAGGATCGCTTTGCAGTTTATCTTTCCCAAACAGGCCAACGTTATCGCCGAAATATTGTTCGTAGCTGAGTTTTGCTCCGAGTTGCGGCCAGTCTGGCAGATAACCTTCACCGCGAAGATCGAAACCGGAGGCGGCTTTTTCTTCGTAGTCTTCCAGCGTTTTTGATTCTTTCCAGCCCGTTAAGCCAATATAAGCATTACCGGCCAGCTTAAGGTAATCACGCCAGTATTCGGTGCCCAGGCCCAGGCGGGTGTGGTTATTGCGCATTTCCTGATCGATGAAGGCGTTATAGCCAAGCATTTGCTGGCCGCCGAACCAGCGCTGGCCCAGTCCCATATTGAACGTGGTGTAATCGTCTTTATCGTGTATGCCAAGCTGGGTGAAGATCAGGCTTTTCCCTGTATCATAGAGAGGCAGTAACAAATCTGCATTGCTGCCGTCAAGATGCCCCTGGTCATTAACGTTCAGCTGGATCCTTGCGTGACCAAACTGCGCAAGCCACGCTTCAACGCTACTGCTGGTCGCTTGAGTCGCGCTATTTAGCGCCAGCGCCTTTGCCGCTTCGCCGCTGTTACTGCTATTAGCGATGTTGCCGGTTTGCGTTAGCCATTTTGCCACCTCCTTGTCCTGCTGCTGTGTATTATCTGCAGGAGACGTGTCGGCAACGGCATTCCGATGAGCGAGCGCAGGTGCTGGTGTGGCAAGAGCTGCCGCCAGTTCCGCCTCACTCATTTCGCTCAGGGTATGGTTGGCCAGATTGTAACAATCAAGCATCGCCTGCTCGGCTTCCTGTGGTGAGGTCCAGCGCGGTATCATCAGCCAGTCGCCAACCTTAAGCCGATAAAAATCAGCATCGTGCGGATACTGAATGCGATTAATTTCGCGTAACGTAAGCAGGCTAATATGGCTTTTTTGGGCCACCTGTTTGAGGGTATCGTAATTCGTCAGCGTATAACCGATTTTAAAGTGATTGCGGGATATATAGTTTGATTCGACTACCGCGCGCTGCTCAGGCGTTAAGGAGGCCATGGTGCGGAGTTCATGGCGGTTGGGAGAGGCTGCCATTGCCGGAGTAAAGGCCAGCATAACGGGAGTCGCCGTTTGCAGCAGCAGCAGCTGGAGGCAGGCAACAATCCGGGCCTTACGGAATACCTGCCGGGTCTGAGTGACTTTTATTTTCATCGCACTATTCCATTTTTAAATTTAATTATTTCAATGATGTATGTTTAACGCTTGGGTAAGACGACCCTAGGCGAGATTTAAACGGTTGGCCCACTTAATCAAATCAACAATATTGTGAGCATCTAATTTCTTCATCATATTCAGTCGGTGACTTTCTACCGTTTTCGGGCTGATGACTAATTTATTGGCTATCTCCTTATTTTTTAATCCCTGCGTTATTAATGTGAGGATTTGCCTTTCTCGTGCTGATAGTTTTGGCGTAGATAATGGATTCGCCATGAAATCCATTTTCAGCGCGTCGTGGCTCATTTTTCTGGATGCGGGTGCTAACACGGCATCCATAAAGGTTGTACCCCGGCTTACCGCCTGTATAGCCAAAAATAAAGTATTAGGTGGGGAATGTTTTAATACCAGTCCGTGAATTCCCAGGGTGATATATTCGTTCAGTCTGAACTGACTATTCTCATGGAAGAAAATAATGAATTTTAACTGGGGGTTATAACGCAGAAGCTGTTTAATGAGTTCGTAGCCATCAATGCCAGAAAGATCGGGATCAATGATTATCAGATTTGGTGATGATTTTTTGCATAATATCAATGCATTATGTCCATCGGTACATTGTCCGACGACATTCAGATAGGGATGGTTGGTTAATAGTTTGTTAATGGCGAAGGCAACGATCGTCGTCTTATCAATTACAAAAATCCGACTAACGGGGCTTTCATTACAAAAGTTCGATTTGGTAAGTCGATAAGCCACCATTTTTGGAAAACATCCTTAAGGTTAATTAAAAGACTATTTACTCAGGTAAGAGTGAATAACTTAACTTTTAGTTTGTTGATTGAGTTATCAAAAAAAGAAGGTATTTTTGTTTTTTGAAAAAAATAACCAGATGGCGGCTGGTTGGGGGGTTTTCCTGCTTGACGGAAAGAAACTGACGACTCAAAAGTTAAAGGAAATGGGTGAAGCACCTTATGCTGAGTGGTTGTGAAACATGATAAATACTGTTTCGACAAATGGTTCTTCATTGTCGGGTAGTTGGCAAATGATTAATGCATTATTTGAAATGCCTGAGTTGATGATTGAAGGTAATGAAAAGCAGTACTGGAATTTGCGAGCCAATGGTTACTGTGGTCGTTTTTATTCGGCCTGTGGCGGGCCAGCACTATTCTCAATAATGCTACCTTTTGTTGCAAAAGAGAGTATTTCATCTCTGTTGTGCTGGAATAAACAACTGGCGGGTGGAGAAGGGGGGGGGGAATGCGCACTGCTTTATCACACACAGCAGTGGTGGCTGGCGCAGCAGTTTATGGTAATACCTGCTGACATGGCGCAAAGCATTCGCTGGCAGCTTAAGCTCGCTGACTGCATGTTGTTACTTAACCGGCAAAAGCTGCGTGAAGGGGGGCGACGTTGAAGCTGCGTTTATCTGGTGCGTTATTACTTGCCTGCCTTATTCCTCTTCAGCAAGGGTATGGCGCGGAGCCGCGCTGGCAGGGGGAGCCGTTCTTTATCCATACTCGCGGGATGCCTGCCAACGCGTTGCTACGCGATCTGGGTGCAAATTACCATGTCCCCGTGATTGTGAGTGACCTGGTGAACGATGTGTTCGTTGGCGAAATCAATGGTGATGGGCCTCAGCAAAGCCTGGCCCGGCTTGAGCGCCTGTTTAATCTGGTTTCATGGTATGACGGGCAGGCGCTGCACGTCTATAAGGCCCGCGAGGTCGCATCCACCGTCGTGACGTCACAATATTTACAGCCTCAGGCACTGCGCAGTTACCTGAACCAGAGTGGAGTGCTTTCCGACGCCGGATGTCGGCTGCGTCAGGTCGCCGATTTTCAGGCGTTTGAAGTTCAGGGGGTGCCCGCCTGTATTCAGCGGGTCAGTCAGTTGGTGCAGGAGGTCGACAGCAAAGCACGCATTCGCGCCACCAATACTGAGGCGTTACGAGTGATCCCACTACGTTTTGCCTCCGCTTCCGATATTACTTACCAGTATCGGGAACAGCAGGTAGTGGTGCCTGGCGTCGTGTCGGTCCTTAACCAGATGCGCAGCGGGAAAACGCTGCCAGTTGGGGACGATAAGGGCATTGAGACACGAGAATCCATTACGACTCAGTTCTCGGCCGATCCCAGCCAGAATGCGGTCATTGTGCGGGCCAGGGAGCTGGATATTCCACTTTACCAGCAACTCATTGCTCAGCTTGATAAGCGCCAGCATCAGATTGAAATATCCGTCGCCATCATTGATGTGGACATCGGTAACCTCAGGCAG
The DNA here is from genome assembly GCF_025215095.1 of Dryocola boscaweniae. Lineage (GTDB taxonomy): Bacteria > Pseudomonadota > Gammaproteobacteria > Enterobacterales > Enterobacteriaceae > Dryocola > Dryocola boscaweniae. The sequence goes on from NZ_JALHAP010000066.1 coordinate 14,978, forward strand.
CTTGGCCTGGACTGGGGCGGCACCGTTGGCGGCGGCGGTTTCAGCGTTGGGTTTAATTCAGGTATCAGCGGCGACAGCAGTAACTATATGAGCAGCGTGGTTAGTGATTCCTCGGACTTTATGGCGCGCGTCAGCGCATTGCAGCAAAACTCGAAGGCCAGAGTGCTCTCCCAGCCCTCGGTGGTAACCCAAAATAATGTACAGGCGATTCTGGACAAGAATGTCACCTTTTATACCAAGCTTGAGGGAGAAAATGTCGCCAAGCTGGAGTCGGTGACCTCAGGCACGCTGATGCGGGTAACGCCCCGTATTGTTGAAGATAGTCAGGGACGCGGCATTATCCAGCAGATCATGCTGCAACTGAACATTCAGGATGGTCAACAATCCGGCGTCACCAGCCAAACTGAGCCGCTGCCCCAGGTTCAGAATTCAGAAATCACCACTCAGGCCACGTTAAACCCCGGCCAGAGCCTGCTGCTTGGCGGGTTCGTCCAGGATAAGCAGATTGAGTCGAAACGTGGCATACCTTTGCTGGGCGATATCCCGCTATTGGGCGAATTATTTAGCACGACGCATCATGAAACCCATAGCGTGGTACGTCTGTTCCTTATTAAGGCGCAGCCAATTTCACTGGGTGGATAACGGTTGATGAAATTAACGCTGAAGTTATTAAACGGCCCGATGCAAGGGCGTAGCCTGCGTCTGCCAGAAGGGGGGATCACTATCGGCTTAGGGGATACCGATCTTCAACTGCCATTAGAAGGAGAATTTTCCCGCGTCACGCTGCGGGTTACGGCGGAAGCCTGCGTTCAGCTACTGGAGCCGGCCCCTTGCTGGGTCGAAGGTCGAAAGTTACAGGACAGGCGGTTACCTCCGGGCAAAATTATCGATCTGGCTGGCGTGGCTTTTGTCCTGCTGACTGAAGGAGAAACATTCACTTCTCGACGCATCCCTGAACGCCTGGTGCCGGGGCGATGGCAGTTCACACGTATGCAGCGACGTATTGCGACAGGGGTGGGGTTGGTATTGCTGATGTTGGCGAGCGGTATAGCGTTTTATTACTGGCAACATCAGGAGAGTGAGGCGGAAAAGGTTAGCCGGTTGGGCGTACAGCGCTGGCTGGTGGAGCAGCATCGTCGTGACGATCTGAAAAGGCTGGGATTCGAGTGGCTGCAGGATGGCACGCTACGCGTCTATGGCCAGTGCCCGCGGCAGCAGGTACTAACGGAGGTATTGCAGCAATTACGTATCGCAGGCGTGTTCTGGCGACTGGAGACACAGTGCCAGGATCAGTTGCTGGATGAGATCCGACAGTTGCTTGAGCAGAGCGGCTACCGGGACGTTGAGGTCATCGACGGACGCTATCCTGGCGAAGCGAGGATCTGCGGAGATATCCAGGCCGATGCGCGCTGGCAGAAGGTGGTTAAGCAGTTGGCCGAGATGGAAGGGTTAAAACGCTGGGACGTTAGCGGACGTTCCGCAACCCAGGGACGCGGGCTGCTTGAGGCAGTGCGCAAGGCTGGCGCTTTGGGACAAATAAGTCTGGAAAAACAGGGGCATCGCTTGATTATCAGCGGCCTCCTCAGCGCTGAACAACATACTAAGCTGGCCGACGCTTTGCGGCCCTTCAGGCTGGAAACGATTTTTCAGCAGATCCCTCCGCGCGGTACGGCCGATAGCACCCTGTTTCCGCAACCGGTGGTGAGTATTGGCGGCAACCGGCGTAATGCCTGGCTGGTGCTGGCGGATGGGCGTCGCCTGCAGGTAGGTACAACGTTGAATAATGAGTATGAAATTGTCCATATCGATCCGGCATCAGGTATTGATTTGTTCCGGCGAGGCAGTCTGCTGCATTTGCCCATGACGTTTTAAGGAGAATGCGTTGCCATCCATTACCTCACTTGAACTCATGCTACGCCATCCGGACAGCAGGCGTAACGCCCGGAACCTGTGTCGGCTACTGCAGCGACGCAGTGAACGCTTGCGTCAGCACTGTCGCCAGCCGATGGAGCCGGAGCGCTATCAGCAGTGTTTGCAGGCGGCGGTGGCGTGCGATGCGGCACGGGAAACGATCGTCATTCTCTACCGCCGTTACCACAATCAGACGATGGAAGGAGAAAATGATAATGACGACACCTGAAGAATTTCAGCTATTTATCCAGCAGATGCAGCGTGATACGGCACGGCTGGATCGTCAGGCCTGCGCTTTTGAGGCGCTAAAGAAAACGCTGGAGGAGCTGAAAGAAGCCGCCCCCCACGATCCGGAGGCGGCTCGGCGGCTGGAGCAGGTGAATGCACTTCACCAGGACGCCAATTTTCAGACACTTTATGCTCAGGCCGAGCGGGATCTGCGGATGCTTAACGGTTGGCTGGCGCGTGCTAACCGCCAGGCTGCGCAGGCTGAACGTACCGCGACAGTTCCGCAGTCTGCGGAGAAAGTAGGGCCCGGAAAGCAAAAAAGCGGGCGACGTAAGAAACATAATTTTGTTTGAGGTGATTTGATGATCCAACAAAACATGGCGATAGCCCAGCCTGGACAGCTGGCGGCTTGCGGTCCGACACAAAGGGACGGAACGTTAACGCTTCAGCAAATGATGTCCCGGCTTGAGCTTATCAGTACCTCCGGTGGTGAAAATGCCCAGCTTGCAAACCAAATGTTGGGATTGCTTAACCGTGGTGACCGCGTCTCACCAGCGCTACTCCAGTCGTTGGGGACGTTATTACAGAGCAGCGACGGCGATACGCTGAACGCGGGTTTAAACAAGCTGCTGGCATCGCTCACTCAGGGAGGGCGCGACGCGAAGAGTGCAGTCAAAGCGCTGGGGAATTTACTGATCGGACAGATTGTTGAACCTTCCACACGGCCAGGCGGGAAGACGTCCTCGCTTCTGCGCCAGCTGAGCCGGGGTAATCTTAGTGCGCAGACCTCCCGGCAGCTCCAGCAGGCTCTGCAACAATTACGCGGCTCGGGTCTGCTGGTGAATCAGCATGATGTCAGTGAACAACTTCAGGAGGTTCTGCGCCAGGTACAGCAGGAGCTGGGCCAAGGTAAGGATGCTGCGATGGCAAAACCGTTGACTGAGTTTGCCGTGCGTCTGAATCAGCAGCTATCAGCTAACGCCGCTTTTCAGGAGAGCGCCTGCCACGTAGTGCACGAACGCCAGGGACAGGGACAGCAGCAAAACTCCGGGCAGCAGCAGGACAATGACGATGATCCGGTGGAACAGATTGACGCTTCCAGGAAGAAAAAGGTCGAGTTTCCCTTTTATAAGGCTGGCTATTCGTCTGCTGGAGAGGTTAACGCCGGACGTCAGGCCACCGGTTTGCCCGGCATCACTATTTCAACGTCGAACTCGTCGGTAAGCTCAATACTCAATGGCGACAGCGTGTTCACTTACGGTCTGAGCGTGCTTTATCTGTTTATGCAAATGCTTTCCGATCAGGCCAATTCGCAATACGCCGGTATGGAAAGTAATTCAACGATTTCCAGAGAGGCGCAAAGCTACGCCTCACAGGTGGATTCGGTACTAGCCGATGTTTCTGGCAGTGATAATAAAAACGCGACCGGCAAATTAAGTGAGGAAGTGATGAGTTATCTTGAGGATAACCACATGGAGATCGATGGCGTCTGTGGCTATGGATCGGATGGGGTCTGGGCCTGGAATAAGGATCCGTCCAATGGCTTTAATAAAGGCGATCTCACGGCTATCAAAGGCGCGCTGGATAACGTCGCTAACCGCGCCTCCGATTTTATTTCCACGGCCCAGCTGCAGCTGCAAAAGGTGATGCAGACCTACAACGTTTGTTCATCGCTGATTAACAGTATGCAGACCCTGTTGGCGGATATGAATAAGACCATCGCTCAGGGAATTCGTTGATGATCGCGCCGGATGATATCGGCCAGCTCAGGGCGTTTTTTGCCTCCGGCGGTGCGCTCTATATGCTCAATGATACCTCACGGGAAGAGATGGATACCCTCTGGCGCTACGCCTGTCAGCTCCTGCAGCAGGACGATGCCGCCGGGGCCCGCAATCTGTTACAGCTGCTGGTCTATAACGACGGCTGGAATAGCGACTTTCTGCTAACGCTGGGCGTTGCTTGCCAGCGAATGAAAGCTCATGAAGAGGCTTTGTTCTATCTGGCCCAGGCTGCACGGATTTTAGTTGTCGATCCGCGGCCGAGTTGGCTGATGGCACAAAGTGCTATGGCTATGGCTCGCTGGGATAGCGTAAGCGAGCTTTTAACTTCGACTCTGACCCTTGCCGCAGAGCAGCCAGCGTATCGGGAGCTGGTCGCGACGGCCAGAAAGCAGCTTTTACGCTGTCAAAGGCAACTATCAGAAGGAGAAAATGGATGAGTTATAACACGCTGAAACAAACTTCCGGGTCCCGGATGGCTGGTTCGTCGGGGGCCCAGACAATGGTGACCAGCGCTCAGGTGATGCAGTTTCTGGAGGATGTGGGCCCACAGGGTGGGCGCTGTGGCCTGATGGCACAAAATGTTTTACAACTCATGCAGCAGACGCCCGCACTACATGGTGATCTGACCCGGCAGCTAACGCCACTGGTGCAAATGAACGCGCCGGGGGAGAGCCAGATCGCCCGCACGCTGGATGATATCAGCGTTCGCTATCAGCCACAGATAGCCGCGCTGCCGGCGCGCGCTGGTGGCGAGCGCCAACAGGCGGGGCAGCGGTTGGCTGAGACACTGACTAATTTATCCGCTGCGCGTACCCCGCAAGGCATACAGCTGCTTTCCCGGCTACGTCAGGGAGACATCTCTTCCGGTTTGCTAAAGCAGCTTGAAGGTCTGTTGTATCACGCGGCTACGGCAGGACATAGCCTCTCTCAGCCTGCGCTAAAAGAGGCGCTGAGTCGTCTGCAGCGCGCAGTCCCGGAATCGAAAGCGGAGTTGAGCAAGCTGAGTAAACAGCTGGATAATCCCAATGAAGCGAAGATGGGAGAGATGCACAGCCGTGAGAAGACCGCGGTGCAGAAATCAGTTGATACCTCAGAACAGTGGTTCGTCGATACCGGGGAGCAAAAAGCCCCGCTCGGTGAACGGCATCAGCGCGGGCGAGAAGAAGAGTCTGGCGCTGGCGGTCAGGCATGGAACGATGATGAAGAGTCAGAGACATTATGTATTGGCTCATTCTCCCCTGTGCCTGGCGTTATCAATGAGGCAATGCGGCCATATAGCGATGTTACAGCCCGAGAAGCGAAGAGTCAGCCGGTGATAAATTCAACGCCGACAGCGCTGCATGCTGAGGATGTTAGCGCCCGGACGTTAAGTATGGTGCTGCCCCCGGCTGCGGCCACTGTCAGTCCACAACAAGCCCAATATAGCGTGCAGCACATTCTGAAGGATAACCACATCACGCTAAGCAGCCTGGTTTCAGGGTCGCTGGATAATATGTTGCTGCAGGCTGCGACGCTTGGGCTTAAGACCTTCAGCAACAGCGCAGAGGCGTTAAGCAAAAGCATCAAGATTAATGGCGATGCGCAGGAAGCGTTGATGGACAGAAAAATCGCCGACTACCGTGAGCAGTTGGCCAAAGCGCAGGAACAGGCGGAAAAGGCGAAAAAAGGCGGTATTCTCGGCAAAATTTTTAATCCGATCATGACGGTTATCAGCGCAATTATTAAACCCGTGATGAATCTGCTTGAGAAGATCCCCGGCGTGAAAAGCGCCATGGATTTTATTACCAAAAACCTGAGTGAAATAGCTTTCCCGCTGGCGGTAGTGACCGCTATTTTTTGCCCCATGTCATTACCTATGACCCTTGGGCTGTTGGCGGTAACGGCGACCACGGCGGGTTTCTCCATCGCGGAGAAGGTGATGGGGGATAAGGCTCCGTCCTGGCTAAAAATAACGGATCGGGTGGGGGATATGGTTTCAGGTGCCGCCATGGCGGTGTGTACTGGCGTGATGGCGGGCGGACTTTTGCGCGTCAGCGGAATTGCCGGTCGAGTTTCCGGCTGGTTGAGTGATAGCGCACTAAAAGCCCTTGAGAAGGCGGATTTTATGACACGCATGCTGACGGCGATAACCGATACGGGGAATGGGGTCGCTCAGGCGGTATTGGGTGTTCAACAGGCTAATTTGCAAGGCGAAATTGGAGTGATAGATGCCCGGCTCGGTTGGAACGATGCGCAGGCACGTTGGCTGATATCGGCCCAGGAATACACCGTTGATCGGGTGCAGCGTGAAATATCCCGCTCGGCTACGGTGGTGGAAAGCGCCAGCAAAATGTTGAGCGAGACGGCGACGTTGCGTGCGCGTATTGCTGGTTCATTAATTTGACTATAAAGGAGTTCATTATGACTGTTATCACCTCACCTTCCTCTTCGGCTACCGCTTCCGCAGCGTCCGCATCCGTCGGTACCACTACAGTCGGTTCCGCTTTACCGACACAAACAGGAGATGATGTCGATATGAGCAATCTGATTGTCCTGTTGCAAAAAACCAATCAGGCGTTGCGTGACACCCTTCAGAAGCGCTCGGTATCACAAATGCAAAACAGTTACCAAATGGCCGTTAAATCGGTGGAGAACAAGCAGCAGGCTGCGAGTGAAACAAAAGAGGCCACGCTAATAAACAGTCTTGCGGGTGGTCTGGGAGGGTTTGTGGGCGGTGGCCTTGGCTTAGGGGGACTAAAAGGCGGCAACTGGGACATTGTTGGGAAGGCCGGAGTAGCTGCAGTGCCTGCGTTAGGGACCGCAATCGGCAATCTGGTCTCAATGGGTAACACTCAGGCAGCCAGTAGGCTACAAATAGGTGCTGATTATATTAATGACAGTAAAAATATCTACGATAAACAAAGTGATGTCGATGGGAATAATATGCGGATGTTTTCCCAAAAGATAACAGATACGACTCGTAGTCTGACCGACCTTTATGGTGCGATGCTAAATGCAGCCAGCTGGAAATAACCATGCAGCGCTTGAGCAGGGTGCCGTTTTTCATTATCTGAGCCGCCAGGGATATGTTCAGTCGCCGGCGTTTTTTCAGCAGACGGGCTATCGCCTGGGATGGGAGTTTAGCACTCAGCTTTACACCATGAGCTGGCGACAGCAGGATAACTGTCTGTTGGTATGCCATATTCAGGCGTTGCCTGGCCGCCAGGGGCTGGAAAGTGCGGTCACGGCCCTTATTCGCCTGTGGCGAGAGCTTCTGGCCAGGGTGAGCGAGATCGATGAAATTCGCGGTATGATTGGACGCTACGGCTCTCCTGAGGCGCGGCGGCGACGTAATAAAATGCAGACGCTGTTACTGCGTCATGGTGGTGTGTTACTGGAAAACAACCACGAGGATAGCTGGCTGGTATTTCGTCGCTAAGGTTCTGATAGACAGGCGCAGTATCTGCGCCTGAAGTAATAAAAACGGATTAACCGAATATTATTCTCGCTGTGGGAAGGTGTTTTTATGGCCGCTCTACATTTTATTCTTTTCAAAGAAATGAATTTCTTACGTCTTAATAACGAGAATGTTCGCGTCGATGCTAATACTCTGGTGGTTATATCCGGATGCTATGAAATCCTTATGCCAGAGGAACGTATTGAGCTGTCCTGTAATCAGCACCAGCTACTTTCTGTTTGTGAGCATATTATCGGCTATACGGGACAAGGCAAAGCGACGGGCGATGCTGGGGTGATGCATATGGTGGATTTTACCGAATCTGCACAGCAGACCCTCTCTTTTTTTATACATGCCGACCGTAATCAGGTGATTCCTTACCTTATTTATTATTGTCTGGCGTGTGACTGGCAATATTTCTGTCACATGTTTTCTTCCTTACTCGCTCAGGGAGGAGAGCTGATTGATTTTATGTGTGAATATGCATTTAACCCATGGCCCGTGGAACGCTATGCCGCGATGCTTGGGCTACATACCCGCAAATTTAATTATCTGTTCAAAGAAAGCTATGGCGTGACGCCCAAATGCTGGCTGCGTGAGAGAAGACTGACCCGGGCCCGCATGTTATTGGAACAGTCATCGCTGGCGGTGGCGGACATTGCTGAACAGAGCGGCTTCAGTAATCACGCCTATTTTTCTGAATCCTTTCGCAAATATTTTTCCTGTTCTCCCTCCAGATGGCGGGAAAAATATTTATTAAATATTTCCGGTGATAAGGAGTAATACCCATGAATCTGCAATCAACTATAACGCAGCTTTCCCAGCAGGCGACGACAGCTTCACAGGGGCTGGAAGATATTCTTGGCGCGGTTGATATTAACGATCCGTCCGCCATGTTGCAGGTCCAGTTCGCTCTTCAGCAGTATTCATCAATGGTCAATTATCAAAGTAGCCTGGTCAAAACGGTACGTGACCTGGTGAGCGGCATTATCAGCAAAATATGATCCTGTCCCGTTCTTTGCGTCGTCTGCTGGTCATGAGCGCGCTGGCGGCGGCGAATCATCGGCTTGTGCATCAGGCCCGAGAAATACAGGATGCCTTCCCTCTTCTGATTGAGGATGCGCATTTGCGCCAGCAGTGTCATGCGGCAATGCTGGCGCTACTTGACAACGCCAACCTGACGTCAGCCAGCTATAGCCCGATGTCTGAGGTGGCTCGCGCGCTTACGGAAAGTGGGGTCGGGCAGTAAATTAATTTATGTTAGCAGGAGACAGTATGACGGTTTCAGCCATTCAGGCAATTCAGCTTTCTGGCAGCAACGTGGACGGGACTTTTTCTCAGGGGAAAGTCGCCAGCGCGCAGGATATCGAGATGTTTACCCAGCGCCTGCTGGCGGGGAGCGCCTCTTCTCCTGAACAGAATGCGTTAACCCAGATCCAGCAGGCACAAAAGAGCCTGATGTCCGGCATTCGCGATGTGCCTTCAGCGACGCAGATGAATCCTGAGCAGGCGCTTGCTACCCAGACGCGGCTGGCTGGCAGCGTTATCGGCGTTGACATGGTGGCCAAAGTAGCGGGCTCTTTTTCGCAGGCGGTGAATAAGCTGGTGACGATGCAATGAAGTGGCGCTATCGCACGGTTGTGCTGGCAATGGTTATGCTGCTGAGCGGCTGTAAGGTCGATTTGTATAGCGGTCTGTCTGAAGTAGACGCCAACCAGATGCTGTCCCTGTTGGTCAGCAGTCAGATCGATGCGGTTAAGGTGGTGGATAAATCTGGCGGACTGCTCCTGCGGGTGGAGAAGAAGGATTTTGTCAGCGCGGTAGAGATTCTGCGTCAAAACGGATTTCCCCGTCATACCTGGCGGTCGGTTGACGATCTCTTTCCCTCCGGACAGTTGGTGACTTCACCCGTTCAGGAGCAGGCCAAAATCCGCTTCCTGCGTGAGCAGAGTCTGGAGCGCATGTTGGGCAATATTGAAGGGGTCATTGATGTGAATGTTGTGATTGCGGGCGCATCGGCTGAGGAAGAAAGGGAGAGCAGCGCGGGGCAGGCGTCGGCATCTGTGCTGGTTAAATATTCCCCTGAGGTAAATCTGAAGGCGTTTTCTGCACAGCTAAAAAATCTGATAAGGAACGGGCTGCCCGGGGTTAATCCGGAAAATATCTCTCTTATTATGCAGCCTGTTAATTATCGGGTTGCTTCACCAGGTGTCTTTGCCTCCGCTTCGCTGCCGGACAGCAAAGCTACGCAGGCCAATTCTGCATCAGCTGCCGCTGGTGCTTCTGAAAATGGCGAGGTCAGAACGTCGGGCAATCGTTCTCTTACGCAAAAGGTGAAGCAGATAGCCTTATCTGCCTGGAGCCTGCTGGCTTTCTGGCTGGTGGGCTGTGCGGTGGTGGTCTGGCATGGCTTACACAGGCACAGAAAGGGAAAAGAGAAGCATGGCAGCGGCGAGTGAAACTGTCCTGCGGGTTTTTCAGCTATGGTGGCAACCCGGGGAGCAGATGCATGGTGACTGGTGGCAACGTTTAGAGCTCTATGGCTGGCAGGCGAAATATACGCAGCTTTCCCTGGGCGCCAGGCGTGAGTTGGATCGCCTGATTTGTCAGCGGCGAGCCTTCCCGAAGCCGATGGATAGCGCAGAATTTGCTGAGCTATCACCGCTGCAACAGGCGTTACTGCGGGCCGGTCAGCGTATGCCGATGCTGCTATTGGCCATGGGGCTGTTATTACTGGACTGTCCTGACTATTTGCTGTGGCGCCCCTACCGGGAAACATTGTCCTGCTGGTTGAGTGAGGCGCAGTTAGAGCAGTTACAGGTACTGTGGCGCAACGGCCAGCTTTCGCCACAGCTACCGCCTGAGCTGCTGGTACATGAGGCGCAGATGAGCGCTCAGGCCGCACTCGATCGGCTGCTGTGGGCCGATCCTGTCTGGCAGGCAGTACGCTATACCCTGCCCGCAACCGATGCCCGGCAGGGATCCGCAAGGGCCGTAACGGCAGGAGAACATCTGTTTATACGACTGGAGCATTTTTTATGAATCTACCCTTTTCGGTCCCTGTGATTTTCGTAGATAGCGAATGGCGCGGCTGTACGGTTATTCCGGCCGCAGAGCTTAGTCGTATCCTTGAAGCGGAAGATATTATCCACCGTGGCCGGTGCCTGGCCGCAGAATATTTGCAAACTGCACGTCGCCAGCGTCAGCGATGGCGAGCGAAGAATCGTCGCCATCTGCTACAGCGTCAGCGGGCACAGCGGCGCCATTATGCGAAATGCTTTCAGCAAGCCAGGGAGAAGGGGGCCGCCGCCGCAATCGGCTGGATGGTGGAACAACATGGCTGGCAGCAACAGGTCTATCGCCACCTGACGCAGCAGATTGTACAGCAGCTTGCGCTGCGGCTGATGCAGATGAGCGCCAGTTTTCCCTGGGAACAACTGCTGGAGGCTGAGGTGATGGATTTGTACCGGGAATTTCAGCACGAGCCAGCCTTGACGCTACGGGTATCGCCGCGCATGCGGGAAAACTTACCTGAGACGTTAAAAACGCTGCCTGTCAGTATTGAGAGTAGCCCCGATCTTTCTGAGGGAAGCGCGTTGCTGGAAAACCATCTGATGCGTATTGAACTAAAGCTGCCGCATCAGCTGGAAATGGTGTGCAACGCGCTGAATGCATTAACCTGGGAGCAGTTAAATGAGCCAGATTGATGCTCTGTGGAGCAATAGCTATAGCGAGATCAACCGCGAGAGGGCGGATGACATCTCAACCACGAACCAGCAATTATTTCCCGCAACGACGCCGTTAACCGCTCAGGTTGAAGAGGGTGCCGAGGCTTCTTTGATGGAAACCATGGAGTCTATGGGCCTGGTGATGGGGAGCCGTCTGCTTCAGGGAAATGGCCGTAAGGACGATGATAAAGACAAGAGCACCCGGCTGTATGAGATGCTGCTGAAATGGGTACCCCGGGTAGAAGGAGGGGCGTTGGTTGAGCTGGTTACCGGTTTCTCAACGCTGGGAAACGATCCCGGCGATGTGGTTGAGCAGATGCGTGAAGGAGGTGTGCCGGAAGGCGCTATGGTGCTGCTGCTGGCATCGCTGCTCGCCGATCCGCAAATTGAGCGCAAACGCCGGCGTCGCTTGGAAGATGCTCTGACGTTTTTACTCGACGATGAGGCTATCAGCATTGATCTTCTTGCCTGGGTAGAGCTGGGGAATTTGCCTCGTGATGCGCTGCTACCGCTGCGCCAGATTTACCAGCAAATTCGTCAACGGGATGACGATGAAGCGCAGCAGGAAAAGGGGCTGGCCGGCTGGTTTAATGAGGTTCGTGAATGGCCGGACAGGCGAACTCGTCTGCGGGTGCTGATCCGCGCACTGGCGTTGGATCTGCGAGCCGATGCCGATCACCACCCTGTAAAAGTGGTGACGGCGTTGGGTGAACTTAAGCGACTCCTGCTGTTTTTCAGCATGGAAGATCACTGTGCTTCAGTCGCATTCAGCGTGGGCGTTGAACCCGAGCGCATGCTGGCTGAGGTGCTGCATTTGCTGGAACAGACCTGGATTTATCCCGACTGGCTGGAACAGCGAATAGGGATGATGGGGATTAGCGGTAGCCGTATCTTTACGTATCTGCGCCAGATGCAGGATCTACTGCGCTTTATGCCCTCACCCTGTTTTCAGGACGACGATCAGGCCGTACAGCTGGCAGAAGCCTTTGAGCAGCTACAGGAACAGCATGAAGATCAATGTGATGGGTGAATGATATGCAACCAATTCCTTTGTTCAGCCAGCGAAATCTGGAACGTTTTCTGACGCTTGTAGGGATTGACGGGCCGCAGATTACGGCAGGCGCGATGAGTTTTTGTCTTCGCGATCACCTGTTACATCTCGAACTGGGGGACGACAGACTTTCCATGATGCTCTGTACCTCTCTTTGTCTGAATGACGCGCAAATGCTCACGCTTTGGGAACGCGCCAGCCCTGAACGTTTTGCCGGTTACTTGGTTCGTCTTTTGGAGCTGAAAGCGGGGGTGGCATTACAGATCACGTTGCCACCAACGTTTTTAGCTGAACAGTTGTTGCGTATTTATCGGGCGTTGCTCAGTACGCTGTCGCCTTATGGAATGCTGAAATAACGATGATGCAAAAAATTTCTGACTGGTTAAGGCTGTTTTCGGGGCGGCAGGACATTATCCTGGCGGTCATCCTGATCCTTGCTGTTTTTATGATCATTCTGCCGTTGCCGACGTTGCTGATCGATATTCTTATTGCCGTCAATCTGACCATTTCCCTGCTGCTGATGATGATTGCCGTGTATGTCAGACAACCGCTTGAGTTTTCCTCCTTCCCCGCCGTGTTGCTGATCACCACGTTATATCGCCTGTCGCTAAGCATTAGTACTACCCGACTGATTTTGCTGCAGCATGATGCCGGCGATATCGTCTATACCTTCGGCAATTTTGTCGTAGGAGGCAACCTGGGGATTGGCCTGATTATTTTCTCCATTATTACCATTGTGCAATTTATCGTCATTACCAAAGGCTCGGAACGCGTGGCAGAAGTGGGCGCCCGCTTTTCTCTTGACGGTATGCCCGGCAAACAGATGAGTATCGATGGTGATATGCGAGCTGGCACTATTGATGCCCATGAGGCCCGCCGCCAACGCTCAATGGTGCAAAAGGAGAGCCAGCTCTATGGTGCGATGGACGGAGCGATGAAGTTCGTTAAGGGCGATGCCATTGCCGGAATGATAATCGTCATGGTTAATATTTTTGGTGGTGTTGCCGTCGGTATGTTTGTGCACGGTATGTCGGCATCCCAGGCAATGCAGACCTATGCCATTCTTTCGGTGGGCGATGGGTTGATCTCCCAGATCCCTGCTTTACTGATCTCCATTACCGCCGGGATTATCGTCACGCGCGTGCCGGGTCAGGAGCGCCAAAACCTCGCCAGCGAAATGGTTGAACAAATGGCTAACCAGCCCAGGCCGCTATTTCTGGCCAGCGGTATGCTGTTGCTGTTTGCCCTGCTTCCCGGTTTCCCTACCCTGGTCTTTCTGACACTGTCGTTAGGATTGGGGATTGGCGGCTGGGCGCTTATCGGTAAACCCTGGTGGGGAAAGAAACAGACGATAACGGCGATGAGCGCATCGGGCCAACCGCAGTCTGACGATCTTAAGCCTGGATCGGTGCCATTGATGTTGATATTGCCGGAAAATTTGGTTAGTCCAACCCTTGAAAAAGCGCTGACGTTATTACGCTGGCGGATGTTTGAGCGACTGGGGATCATCATTCCTCAACCGCCGGTGCGTATGGTTTCTGCTGGAGAACCTTGCCGCATTGATCTTTATCAGGAAGCCGTTGCGAGCCTCCCTTTGCAGGGTAAAGAGAGCGTCTGGCGCGAGCTGCCGTCAACGGAAGCTGGCTCGCTCAATCCCGTTACGCTGTTTCCCGGGCGAACCCTTTGGTTGTCCGACAGCGCTGAGAGCACGGAACCTGAAACCACAGAAGTCTGGCGTGATGACGCCCGTTTTACCGGTTGTCTGGAACTGGTCATTAACCGTTACGCTAAGGAGTTTATCGGGGTACAGGAAACGCGGGTATTAATGGATGCGATGGAGCAGGATTATGGCGAACTGGTGAAGGAAGTCCAGCGCCAGCTGCCGTTGGGTAAGATCGCTGATATTTTGCAGCGGCTGGTGGAGGAGGGCATCTCTATCCGTGACCTGCGCACTATTTTTGAAACGGTGATCGTCTGGGCGGTAAAAGAGAAAGATACCGTGATCCTGACGGAGTATGTACGTAGCGCTCTGCGCCGTCATATCGTGCATCGTTATTCGAAAGGGGAGCAGTGGCTGGACGTTTGGGTAATTGGCAATGCGATTGAAGAGCAGATCCGAGAGTCTATACGCCAGACATCAGCGGGCACTTACTCTGCGTTGGAGCCGGATGAGGTTGCCCGCATTGTCGGGCAAGTTAAGGCTGTATTGGGCGAGGCCCACAGTGGTTTGTTGATCACAGCGCTAGATGTCCGGCGCTACTTGCGCAAGATGATCGAACGCGAGTTAATCGATGTACATGTAGTGTCATTCCAGGAAATTGGTGACGCGATCGAGCTGAATGTCCTTGGCAATATTGAGCTGATTGGGGGGCTAGTAAATGACCCATCACTTTCCTGACCCATCACAGCTTGCTTGTCCGCTGCGGTTGCCTGAATGGCCGCAGAGCACTTCCCAGCGCCGTTTTGGGAAATTGGTTGAGGTTGGAGAGATGCTGCTTAAAGCCGTGATGCCATGGGCCAGGCTAGGGGAGATCTGCTATGTACAGCCGCAAAATATCCCGGCAGAAGTCGTATCGATCCAAGGACGTCACGTACTGCTTTCTCCTTTTTCCTCCCCGCAGGGACTGAGCTGTAACCAGTGGGTCTATTCAAGCGGTGAGGAGTACACCATTGCACTGGATGATTCACTGGCCGGCATGATGGTCGATGGGCTGGGGCGTCCGCTATATGGAGAACTTAAACAGGTAACTGAACGTCGCTCTCTTTATTCTCCGCCACCCGATCCTATGTCGCGCGCGCTGATTGAACAACCGATGCCGTTAGGCGTGCGGGCGCTGGATGGGGTGTTGACCTGCGGCATCGGCCAGCGCGTCGGCATCTTCGCTGCGGCAGGGGGCGGGAAGAGTACGCTGCTGAGCATGGTGTGTGACGGGGCGCAGGCCGATGTTGTGGTGCTGGCACTGGTGGGGGAGCGCGGTCGTGAAGTGCGTGAATTTACCGAACTGGTGTTATCGCCAGAGGCGCGAGCAAAGAGTGTTATCGTTGTCGCGACCTCAGAACGTCCGGCACTGGAGCGCCTTAAAGCCTGCTGGACGGCGACCACTATTGCCGAATATTTTCGCGATAAAGGGTTAAATGTATTGTTGATGGTGGATTCGTTAACCCGTTATGCCCGGGCGGTTCGCGAAGTGGGGTTGGCTGCGGGTGAACCGCCGGTATCGGGAGGCTTTCCTCCAACGCTGTTCTCCCAGCTTCCCCGCCTGCTGGAGCG
This sequence comes from Dryocola boscaweniae, assembly GCF_025215095.1. GTDB lineage: Bacteria > Pseudomonadota > Gammaproteobacteria > Enterobacterales > Enterobacteriaceae > Dryocola > Dryocola boscaweniae. Next base: position 30,384 of record NZ_JALHAP010000066.1, read on the forward strand.
TGCGGGGCCGGCACCGAAAGGTAGCATCACCGGAATTTATACTGTGCTGGTGGAGGGAGATAACCTTAACGAACCCGTGGCAGATGAGGTCAGGTCGCTGATTGACGGCCATATCGTGCTGTCCCGCAAGCTTGCAGAAAGCAATCACTATCCGGCTATCGACGTGGGGGCGAGTGTCAGCAGGGTTATGCACATGGTGACCACACCACCGCACCGGGCGCTGGCGGGCAAACTTCGACGAATGATGAGCCTGTACCGGGAAATCGAATTATTGGTTCGGGTGGGTGAATACCAGCCGGGGCAGGATCATGAAGCGGATGAGGCGCTGCGGCGCTGGCCGCTAATTCGTGCGTTTTTATGCCAGGAAACCGATGAGCGCAGTGACTATAAGCAGACCCTGGCGCGGTTACAGCAGGTAGTGGAGGGATAAGATGCTTGAGGAACTTCTGGCGTTAAAAAGACGGCGCGAAGGACGTCTGCGTCGGCAGATAGCCGCAGGAAATCAACGTTATCAGCGGTTAATCAATTGTCGGCAGGCGCTGGAGCAGGAGCGTGCCGAACGCCAAAAAGCCTGGCGCCAGCTCGGCGAAGAGGGGCGAGGAAAACTGGCCAAAGAGCGGTTGCATAACCTCCAGCGCCAGCTAGAAGCGTATTTTCAGCGTGATAAAGCCCTGGAGAGTGAGATTATGCAGACGGAAGCTGAATGTCAGCAATGGCTGCAGGAGAAACAGCGGTTACAGCAGTTGTTTCAGCAGAATCGTATCGACCAGGAGAAGCTACGCTACGTGCTTGATGAGGGGCTGGATGCGCATTCATAGTCAGGTTAATGCTCGCCGGACCACCGGGCGAGAGGAGCAGGAGAGGCTGCTACCGCCGGTGGAGCACGCCCGGGATTTTTCCCGCCTATTAGAGGATAAGGATAAATCGGCGCCCGGCTCCGATACCGCATTGCGTCAGCAGCGGCTTACCGCCTGCTTTCAGACGCTACTGGAGGGAAACTGCGGCTGGGAGGATGGCAGCGTCAGTATCCGGCTGTCTGGTCATGGGCGATTGCAGTGGCGTCTGTTAAATGGTCCGTTGGCAGGATGTTCAATTTTTGCCTGCTGGGAAGGCAGTCATCTTAGTCTGGAGATGGTGGCAACAGGCAGCCTTGCCTGCCAGCTTGCTCGTATTCGTCCCCGACTTGAGAGCCAGTTAGGCCGCTCGTTTAATCGGTTTTTCATCACATTAAAGGTAACGCGTGAAACAGGATATGTATGATGCCGCATGGCGTGAATTGAGTTTACATATTGGTGCAGGGTTGCTGGCGCCCGAAGAGGATATGGCACTGACGCTTGAGCACCATAACGATGCTGATATTCGCTGGCGCGAGAAGGGGTCGGATAACCGTGAGATCTGGTGCCGGCAACAGACGCTGTGTGACTGGCTTTCGCCGCTTTTTCCGGTCAATGAGTTTGCCGATTATCCAGTAGACAGTTATCCCCTACTGACTGAACTTTGCCTGGAGAAAGGTAACTTATTTCTGGCTAGGGCTGCCTTTAGCGCAGGGTCGCTGGCTTCCGGTTTATTACCTTCAGGTTGGCGGATTACCCTGACACTGCGTAACGGTGAACGGCGATTAGCACTGATGCTGGCGGGTTGGTCTTGGCAGCAGATATGCCAGCTAACTACGGGCTGGCTTCCTTTCGCTTCTGCAACGGGTTCTTTGCCCCTTTCACTACCCCTAAGCCTGGGCTATTGCGAATTAACGTTGTCCGCACTCTTGGCATTAAAGACTGGCGACGGAATAGTGCTATCTACTGCGGATATTGCCGCCGGTGGATTGTGGTTATGGTTTGGCAGAAAGAGGGTAACGATGATACAGAATGAACATGCAGATTTGCAGGTGACGGAGGTTATGGAGGCGATGCCTGCGATGAGCTGTGGTGAATTGGTTTCAGACAGGATGATGGTGCCTTTAACCCTTGTTGCGGAGGTTGGTCAGATTGCGCTCTCCGTCGCAGAACTGGTGGCGCTGGCACCTGGTGCGGTACTGGAAGGCAAAGCCTCGTTGGCTGGAGGGATCCGCCTGACGGCGAACGGCTGCTGTATCGGCTATGGCAGCTTATTGACGATGCGTGATAAGTGGATCGTACGAGTCGATACGTTGATCAATACCCGCATTGCGCCTCCTGAAATGTCCAGGTCAGGGGAAAATTCGCAGGCCGGGTCTTTGCATAATGAGGATGAGGAGCAGTATGGACTGGCTGGTTAAATTTGGCGATCAGCCTTTAATGCTTATTGGCTTGTTGTTTGCACTTTCTTTATTACCGTTGTTAGTCATTATTGGCTCCAGCTTTCTTAAAATTGCTATCGTTTTGTCTTTATTGCGTAACGCATTAGGTATTCAGCAGGTACCACCTAATATGGCTATTTATGGAATGGCATTAATATTGACGGTGTTTATTATGACACCGGTCGCGTATCAGATTAGTGATAATTTACAACAAGCACCTTTGACGCTCGAATCGGAAAACCTTTTTGAGCGACTTGACCAGGAGGCATTAAGCCCTTACCGCACCTTTCTGTCCCGGCATACGGAATCCCGCCAGGTGAAATTTTTCAGCCAGTCGGCAACCCAACTCTGGCCCGATCCGGTGCGCAAAATGGTGCCGGAGGATTCTCTGTTTATTATGCTGCCGGCATTTATGGTCAGTCAGCTAATTGAATCTTTTAAAATAGGCCTGCTGCTGTATCTGCCATTTATTGCCATCGATCTGATCATTTCTAATATTTTACTGGCAATGGGCATGATGATGGTTTCGCCAATGACGATATCGCTGCCGTTTAAATTACTGGTCTTTATTATGGTGGGTGGCTGGGAACGACTGCTGATGCAGTTGGTTCTGTCATATAAGTAATATTATGAGTGAAAGAGCGATTGTTCATTTAGCTATCGAATTGCTGTGGCTGGTATTGTTATTGTCGTTGCCAGCAGTTCTTGTCGCCTCGGCGGTGGGAATTCTGGTTAGCCTGCTACAAACGCTAACGCAGCTACAGGATCAGACATTACAGTTTTTGCTTAAGCTGGTTGCCGTAAGCCTTACGCTGGTGGCCACTTACCAGTGGACCGGGGACAATTTGTATAATTATACCCTGCTGGTTTTTGATCAGATTGGCAATATGGGGGCCGGATGATGCCTCTATTCTTATCAGAGCCTCAGCTGCTGTTTTTTGCGCTACTGCGTCCCCTTGGTCTGTGCATCATGTTTCCGATACTGGGCAGTAAAAACCTGGGCGGAGGAATGATTCGTAACGCGCTAGTACTGGCTCTGAGTTTGCCGATCCTGCCGCTTTTTTTTGACCGGCAATATATCAATGCTCTCGAGGCGCTGAGGTTGGCTGGCATTTGCCAGGAACTGATGGTCGGGATTCTGATTGGCTTCGTGGTCGCCTTACCCTTTTGGGCTCTGGATAGTGCGGGGTATATTGTCGATACCATTCGCGGGGCCTCCATGGGGTCGGTGCTGAATCCCAGCCTGGGAGAAGCGGCCTCAATGATGGGTATACTCTTTGTTCAGCTTTTTATCGCCTTTTTCTTTATGTATGGCGGGCTAAACCACGTCCTGGACGTCCTTTATCAGTCTTATCATATTATCCCTCCGGGGAGCGGATTACAGGCAGGCGATCGCTGGTTAAAATTGCTGATCGCCCAGTGGCAAACGGCGTTTACATTATGCGTTAACTTCATACTGCCGGCGGTTATCGTCATGGTATTGACGGATCTGGGAATTGGTCTTATCAACCGTTCTGCGCAACAGCTGAATGTCTTTTTTTTGGCTATGCCTGTAAAAAGCGTGCTGGCATTGCTGATGCTGATTATGAGCCTGCCCTTTGCCTGTAAACTCTATTTTTCCCATCTCGATAAGCTTCCACAGTATCTGGGTCTTCTGCTCAGAGAAATGAAACCATGAGTGAAAAAACTGAACAACCTACCAGCAAACGCTTACGTGACGCGCGTAAAAAGGGGCAGGTAGCGAAAAGTGTGGATGTGACGGCGGCGGTGCAGTTATGCGTTATCGTTCTGTTATTTGTACTATGTGGCGAAGGGTGGTATCGGGATATTTTGCAGTTGCTGGCACAATCGTTGGTGCTGATTGTTTCGCTGGCGGAGGGCAGCGTCGCGACGGTTACGCTGATGTGGGTTCTGCTGTTGGCCAGAATTGTTGGGATCGTTGCCGGGTCGCTGATTGCCGCTACTATCGGAATTTTGCTGGCGCAGGCCGGATTTCTCATTTCCTTTGAGATTTTTGCTAAGGCGGGGAGCAAACTCAACGTTATCGCCAACCTGAAACAGATGTTTTCTGCCCGCAATTTATTTGAGCTGCTGAAGTCGCTGATGAAAGTCATGCTGGTGGGGCTTATCTTTTATACTATTTTACAGCGGCAATTTTCTTCTTTTCAGTACCTTCCCATCTGTGGCATCCGCTGTGCGTTTCCACTGATGTCGCATCTGTGCTTTGAATTATTTATGGGCTTGCTGGCTGGTTATATTCTGTTTGGTACAGTTGATTACATCTTCCAGCGCAGAACGCTGATGAAGCAGTTACGTATGACCAAAGAAGAGGTGAAGCAAGAATATAAAGATTCTGAAGGTAATCCGGAGATTAAGCAGCGACGACGCGAGTCCCACCGGGAGATGCAACATGATAATTTGCAGCAAAAGGTACGTAAAAGTAGCGTGGTGATAAAAAATCCGACTCATATTTCCGTGTGCCTTTGGTTCGACAAAACGCTCTGTCCGTTACCTAAGGTTATCGAAAAGGCGAGTGGTAAGCGAGCGCTTGAAATTAGCGTGTTGGCGGAGCGGGAAGGTATACCGTTAGTAGAAAATATCCCTCTGGCGCGTGGTTTGATGCGTAGCGTGGAGGTTGGGGAATATATCACGCAGGAATATTTTGATCCCGTGGCTGAAATACTGCGTATGGTGATGGATCTTCCTTACGATCCTGAACCGCTGGAGCCGTAGTACGGGTATGTTTTTTTAATATAACGCACAAATAACATTTAACTTGGGAGTAAACATGAGGTTAACATAAAATAATACATCATATTATCATTTGTTTGTTTTTTCTTATTATTCAACGCGTTGTTATGTGAGTTTAGATCAGCTGACTTAACAAAATGAACCATTTTGTTAAAATTATACTCCACTAATGAACTCAGCACTACACCCATCTACCAATTTAAGTAAAACACCCTAAGCTTTTGCGTGTTTCCTCAACTATTAACATTAGCTGTCCTGCCTGCTTTTCAATACAGGTGTTATCCAGATAAACATTCACTAACAATATCCAGAATTTAGATAAACTTTCCGTAACAATTATTGTTGGCATACTTTGCCTTGTTAACGCATTTATTCCCGCCGTACGGCGGGACTTAACAAAATGGTTCATTTTGTTAAGTCAGACGTACAGAGTGCATGATTAAAAGGATGTGAGGTTCGGTGCCGGAGCATTTTTATCTCGTTCACCACACTCTGTGCTTGAGGAGCATATGTATGCAAACAGAGAAAAAGGTTCAGGGTGGCTTGCGTGTAATTGATGCACGTCAGTCTAATCATTGTTCTTACATTCTACCACGCGAGCTTTGGGCATATGAGGAACATGCTCTTTACCGTTATGTTGCTCTCTGGAGCCTTATCTGCAAAAAATATATTTGCTGTGATGATGTGGCTGCTAATTTTGGTATCAGCGTTCGTCAGGCAACCAATATCATCTCAATGATCCATCGTCGTTATGGCGATGTGATTCAATGTGAAATTAAGAGGGTCAAATCTGAAAAAGGAAATTTGACTAAAACCCATATTCTTGTTACCCACATTCTTTCTGAAACCAGGAGGAAAAAGGAAAACGATAAAATTGAATCAGTAAATGAGAATGACAGAGCTGCATTAATAAACATGCGTGACTTTTTCCTTTATAAAAGAATGCACTCTTGATTTCTTAGTCTTTTTGACAATTAATTTTAGGTAACGATAAAGTGAACAGAAAGTGGGTATTACCTTTATGTATGCTGGGGATACTCAGCATCCCCGCTATGGCCTCCTGTGATGTAACAGGCAGCTCGGCTTCCGGGAATCGTTTTTTTCACCCGCAAACCGGTGATATGCAGGGGAACAAATGCGCCGATCCTTTAGCTCTCCAGGAAACACAACTCGATACACAAAGTGTTCCGGCAGCGGATTCTCCGGTGCTGAAGCCCAGCGATTTTTCATCGCAGAAAGATACCCGTTGGGATGCTCCGATAGAGAAAAAGCGCGATCCGGATATTCAGCGGGCTGACGCGTTGGTTAAATCGGCGAAAAGCTATGGAGAAGAGGCATTATCAACCTTCAATGTCCCAGCTTCGAGTGCGGATATAACAGGGATGCTTAATACAGGTGACTTGGAGTCCAGCGATGTATGGTGTGTAATTAAAGATAAAACGCTGAGCGAAAATATGCGTGCATGGGCGGATAAGGCACGCTGGAGCATTAAATGGCTTGCCGAATACGATTATCCAATTGTCTCACCGTTTTGTATCTCAGGAACTTTTCCACAGGCAATAGGTAGCGTAATTGGCGCTTATGCAAATACTGCCCAGGTGCTATCGCTAGATCTTTATCCCAAACAAAATATCGCCACCATATCTTCAAAATAGTTGAAATAAAAAATATGCTTAATTCAAAAACGGCTCTTTGCGCAATTATTGCCAGTAGCTTGCTTTCTGGATGTTCATTTTCGCATACGGAGCGGAATGAAAAACAGATAGAAAATGCTTTTCAGCATGGCTCTTCTCTTATTAAAGAGTTACAGGCAGAAAAGGGAAATAATGTACGGGTGCATAAGTCACCGTGGGTGGCGAATACGCCATTCAAAATAAATCATGCAAGGTTACCGGCTACTAAAAATTGTATGCTCTCTTTTGCAACCGGGATGCCCATGAAGCTCAACGAGTTCAGCAAAACGGTCAATAAGCTTTGTGGCGTGCCGGTAAAAATCACGCTGGATGCCGAACAAAAAGTAAATGGTATGCTGGGGGCAGGGCAGAAGAAAAGCGCCGCTGCGGGCGAGGAACAGTTGGTTGATATCCGCTGGGAGGGAACGCTGGATGGCCTGCTTGATACCGTGGCCTCCTCTTTAGGGTTGTCATGGAAATATACCGATGGGGAGGTCAATCTTTATTATCTGGAGTCGCGAACCTTTAACGTCTTTGCCATACCTTCCCAGACAGATATGCGTTCGATCGTCCAGTCTGGTATTGATGCCGGTATTGGCGGCAGCCAGGAAGGCAGTACAGCCAGTTCCGAAAGTAACGGAAAAGGCCAAAGTTCCCAGACTACTTCGGTGTCGCTACAAAGCGATATGGTAAATGATATTCAGAAAAGCGTGGAAACGATGCTGACCCAGGGAGTTGGCAGGCTATCGGCTTCGCCTTCAACCGGCAAGCTGACGGTGACAGATACACCTGAAGTTTTGGCCCGGGTACAGCGCTATATTGATAGTGAGAATAGCTCTATTACAAAGCAGGTATTGCTCAACGTCAAGGTGCTCTCCGTTACCCTGGATGACAGCAATCAGTTTGGCATTGACTGGAATATGATTTACAGCGGTAGTCGCTTTGGGGCTTCAATGCTGGGAGCTATGACATCTTCGGGTGCCACGGCCGCCAGCGGGAGTAATTCTGTTTCTGCATCTATTCTGGACGGTAATTTCGTTAACTCCAGTTCGCTGATTAATGCGCTGGCGCAGCAGGGAAAAGTTTCGGTAGTGACTTCTCCTTCGGTTACCACACTTAATTTACAGCCTGTTCCTGTTCAGGTGGCTACGCAGACCAGCTATCTCGCGCGAGTTGAAAGCAGTACCACGGCAAACGTCGGAACGTCCATGACGTTGACCCCGGGCACGGTGACCAGCGGATTCAATATGAACCTGCTTCCGTTTGTTATGCCGGATAATCAGATGCTGTTGCAGTACTCTATTAACCTGAGCGAGCTTAAAAGCCTTAAAGAGGTGAAAAGTAGCGACAGCGATGATGGCAATAAAATCCAGGTTCCTGAAATCGAAAATCGTATCTTTTCGCAGAAGGTCAAGCTGCGTTCCGGTCAAACGCTGGTGCTGTCCGGCTTTGAGCAGAATTCAAGCAATGCCAGCCGTAGCGGTTTCGGCAGTGTTTTTAACTGGTTGATGGGGGGCGGGGTTAGCACGTCGGACAAACGCAATATCATCGTCATTATGATTAGCCCGGCGGTTATGGAGTAATGGATGAAGAAACCCCATAAGCATAAGCAAAGTACGTCAGCAACAGAAGATAGTGCGCTTGCCCTGCTGGCAATAAAGGGGCGAGATATGGCGGTTGCCGGGCTTATCTGGCAGCCAATCCATACTGTCAGAAACGTTCAGGCCGAAGCGCGTGGACTTTTGAAACAGGAGGGGTGTGAGTATTTTTTGACCTATGTGAAGGGCAATCGTGCGCAGTGTGGTATGACCCGATATCTGCCTTCCGGTAAACGTTGCTGGAGTGCCGTCATGATGTTATGTCAGGAGCTGGGCGATTCCTGGCTGGGGCTATTTTGCCTGCCTGATGGTCGTTACTGGCTGGCTGGTACCGATAACGGCATGGTAGTCCCGGGTTGTGACACGATTTTCGACCAGCGAGCGCAGGCGGCAGAACGCTATCGCGATTATGCTGATATGTTTGCCTGGCAGGCAAAGTATGTTTCTGGCATTGGCATAGAGAAAATTGACGGTCAGGATATCGATCTACAGTCGGTATTGAATAGATGCACGCTGAAAAACAACCTGCGTATCGCCTTTGCCCATGAGACGCGGCGTCGTTTACGGCGCTTTGCCTCGTTAGGCATGCTATATGGCGTTCTGATCGCTGGCGTGTTAGGCGGATGGAAATATTATCAACATCGGCAGGAAGAAGAGCGGCAGGCTCAGCTCCGGGCAGAATTACTGGTTCGCCAGCGGGCTGTTGGTTTTGCGGAGCGAGCCTGGAGATCGGCCATACCGGCTGCCACTATGCTTAAAGGATGTCTGGAGGAGATAAATAAGCAGCCTGTGCTGATTGGCGGTTGGCAGATTGTTGGCCTGCAATGCGATGGTAGGCGCGTTATTGCTTCTTATAAAGGCGGGCATAATAGCACTAGCAAAGAGTTTATTCAGCAAATGCAAGGGCAGAACTATAAATTCCAAAAAGGAATGACCGTTGAGGTTACTGGCACGCTTAAATTATCCGGGGATCGCCGCCATGAAAAGCTTCAGCCTATTGCTGTGGTCGCAGCAGATTTTCTTGAAAATCTGCAACTCGGAATAGCTAAGGGAAAGTTTGATGATGTGCTTTCCACAGGCAAGAAAGTGGCTAAATATGAATTGACCACTGAGCTGTCGCCTCTGACATTAGTGTCAGGATGGAATATGGATGGTGTGGTGGTTCGCAGGCTGGATACCAAATTTTCCGCTCAGGGAATTGTTAGTTGGACGATGTCAGGAGAAATCTATGGTAAATAAATTTATCAAGAGGCTGATGATGTTGGTTTTGGTAAGTTATATGCCATTATCAGCTGCCGCTTTAACGGTAGGAGATATTAGTAATAGCCAGCAAAGTACTATTATGCTTAAGTCAGCTCTGGAGCGTGCAAAGCTTGAAAAAGAGCTTAGCGATATGAAGGATGTTAAGATTTCGGCGTCTGAAGTCTGTACCAATAAAGGGGTGGGCATGTTGACGTTGAAAGCCGTATATGGTGTTAAAAATTTGCGCTACGCTACTTTTTATTATAATCCATCAGCCATTATTGAAGCTCGGATTGGTGATAACTTATTGTGTGGTGAGAAAGTAATGGCTATTCAACTGGATAACGTTAAAGTTGAAAAAGATGGGGTTGTTTATACTATTACGGGCTCATCACGTACCGTAGCAAAAAATCAGGGTTAAATATGGAAGATGCCAATAAGGAACTGATTTGCCTTACGGCTGCTGGAGGGACTTATGAACTTAACAGCGAAGCAAGGAAAATTATTTGTTTCACGGATACTGGTGAGTTATATATTTCTGCTTCGCATGAGAAATCATATTGGGTTCTGGCCTTTATCGATAAGCTGAGGCGTAACTCTGTTAATTTTAAAACTAAATACGTTGGCATTGAAGATATTTCCCGGTTATACAGTAACAATGTTTCTCGTACTCATCGTAGCCAATCTTCTTCCGGTCGTCAGGAAGAGGTTATTACTATCATTTGTAGCGCCGTAAATATCAAGGCGAGTGATATCCATATTATTGTCAGAGACAACGTGACCCATGTTAAATATCGGGTAGATGGTGAGTTAAGGCAAAGTCAGGAAATGTCTGAGAATGACGGCCATGATATTTGTGCCACTATTTATCAGACCATGTGCGATGTTGCAGAACCCGTATTTAATCCGCGCCGTAGTCAGGATGCGCGACTGATGGCTTCAGCGTTAGCAAAATGTGGGCTCTATGGTGGACGCATTGCAACGCGACCGACCGATAACGGTATGCTGATGGTTATTCGACTGTTATACGATCGCGGTAGTAGCTCCCTTGAACTTGATCACCTCGGGTATACATCTGAACAAATTACGATGATTAACCGTATGGCGGCCAGAAGATTCGGCATTAATATCCTGGCGGGTCCTACGGGGTCAGGGAAATCCACCACGCTTGAATGTGTTCTGAAGAGAATCATTAGCCAGCGAGAGGGGAAAGCACACGTCCTGACGCTGGAGGACCCGCCCGAATATCGTATTACTGGTGCGGTTCAGACTCCCATCTTGTGTGATAAAAGCGATGATGAAGGAATAAGCCGGGAATGGGCAAGAGCGATAGCTAACGCAATGCGTCTCGACCCTGATGTTTTGATGTGTGGAGAGATTAGGGATCTCCATTCCGCGGTGGCAACGTTTCGTGCTGCGATGACGGGACACGGTGTCTGGACCACGGTACATGCCAACGATGCGCTAGCCATCCTGACTCGTCTGCAGGATATTGGTGTCTCACCGGCGATTTTAACGGACGCGACGCTAGTGACCGGGCTTATCAGCCAGGTACTGGCCCGTAAATTATGCCCCGATTGTCGTAAGCCATGGCACGAGCACAGGAAGAAAATTGCGACGGATATTCGTTCAAGAGTTGAGAAATATTGTCAACTGGAGCAGATCTATTTACGTGGTGAAGGCTGTATCTCCTGTAACTTCAGCGGAATTAAAGGTCGAACCGTTATTGCGGAAGTGATTGAACCCGATGATATGCTGATGGATATCTATAACCAGCAGGGAAAGAATGCCGCTCGTCGTTACTGGATTGAACAGTTAGGAGGATTAACGCGCAGGGAGATTTTGATCCGCATGATTAATCAGGGCCTTATCGATCCTTGTGAAGGTGAACAGGATGTTTGCATGTTGGATGATGATGAAATCCTTACTCTTTAAGAGGCTGACAGCATATGCTTAATGAACTGAATGATTATCTGGCACCAGTAAACCGATATTTAACTAAGCTTTCTTTCACTGGAAGTACCCGACTCGATTTTTATCGCTCGTTATTATTACTGCTTGATAATCAAGTGCGGCTTAATGAAGCGCTGGCCGAACTTTATACCGTTTATAGCAACTATGGTAAACGAAAGAACGCACCTGTTGCCGTTATTATTGATGAATGCTTGAAGAAGATGAATGAAGGGGAATCGTTTAGCGAAGCTTTAAGCCGGTGGCTACCGGTGGAGGAGGGGATGTTGCTTCATGCTGGGGAAATGGCCGGGAAACTCGGTAAGGCATTCAACGAAGCAGAAAAAATAATGGCGGCGCGTAAACGAATTATTGGCGCTATTGCTGGAGCTTTGGCATACCCGTTATTGTTGTTTGTTATGATGGGCTTTTTGCTCCATATGATCGCCACCGATCTGGTCCCCAAACTGGCAAGAGTGGTTGATCCCGCTAAATGGAACGGAAGCGCCGGGTTATTGCGCGATATGGCTTTTTTTGTTACCCAGTATGGTGTAGTAGCCGTCATGGCGGCGGTCGTAATATCTATTCTTATTGCAATAAGCTTACCGCTTCTCAGGGGGAAGTTACGGATTTTACTTGATACTATCCCGCCCTGGTCTATCTATCGCCTGGTACATGGAACCACGTTTCTTCTGAACATAGGTTCCCTGATCAAATCAGGTATGCGATTGAATACTGCACTGGATAAATTAAGCGTTGGCGCCAGTCCATGGTTAACTGAGAGAATTGAAGCCACCAGGGATGGGTTAACTGAAGGGAAAAACTTTGGTGAGGCGCTGATTTCATCTGGGTATAATTTTCCGGATCAAAAGGCTAATCGTTTTTTGGCTGTTATTTCTGCTTATAGCGGGATTGATAATGCAATTATTAAATTCAGCAACCGGTGGTTAGATGAGACGGTAAATAAGATTCAAAGCGTAGCTAAAATTATGTTGATGTCAGGGGTCGCTGGCGTAGGTATTATTATGTTACTGGTTATTGCCGGTGCTGGCGGTATTCAGGATGCCATCCAGGCATCCGTTGGTTAATTTTTTAATAAAAAAGGATTCTTATGTTCCAGACAGATATAGCTTCTTCTTATTTACCCCAGCCTGTGGTAAAACAAAAAGGATTTACCGCGCTTGAGTTGATTATTGTGCTAATAGTCGGATTTTCGATTATTGCTTTATCAGCGAGTAAGATGGGGCAACTATTTTCCAGTTCAAGCACCAATGAAGCGATGAACAGTGTATTGAGTATTTATTCTGCCACGCGTGCGCTACAGAATGTCAATGGTTATGGTAGCGTTGGTGATGAATTATCGACGATCCTTATTGATACCGACACGATGCCAAAAAATTTGAGTATTGATACATCTTCCGGGAAAGCCAAAAATGAGTGGGCCGGCGAAGTTGCGATTACGGTAACCAACGATGGTAATGGCTTTGATATATCTTATCCAATGGTTCCCAAAGAAGCCTGTATTAAGCTCTCACAGCAATTAGCGCATTCAGGAAACTTCGATAGCATCAGCGTGGGAGGCCAGAATATCAATAGTACTAGCAGTCTGAGCGAAGTCAGTAAGGCCTGTTCGGCTGATAAGAATGATATGATATTTAGGGTAAACGCGGAAGATGAATAATACTATTCTGCGCTTTAATTAACTAAAAAATAAAAGGCCATGATTGTAAAATACAGTCATGGCCTGGAGGTGAGTTGTGGTCTACGCGTTTTTCTTCTTTTTAGCTCTGATTCCCGCAAGCTATAATGCTTTATTAACAGATCTGAGTAATGTCTCCAGCAGCAGTATAAACAGCGCTGTAAATTATATTGATAATGTGCGCGGCGCCCTTGAACGATATCGCGCAGAAAATGCGGATAAAGAGGGGACTGTTGCGTTTAGCAAGCTTCTCCTTCCTGATTCGGCACATCTTGTAGAGCGCTCTGATTCGCATTTTCTTATCGATAGCAACGGAATCTATATTGTTTTCGATAAACCTTTTCCCGGGCTTGCCGATGCTTTAATGAAAAAATATTCCGACGACACAGGGCCGTTTCCCGAAGGTGAACGCAAGGGCCTCATTGGTTACTACCATACCGGGTTTAATCGTAACGGCTGTTTGATGACAGTAGCCAGATACCCTGAAGAATCGTCAGGCTGTACCCGTCCTTTGCCGCCGACAATAGCTGAGGGTGCTTTAGTTTTTACTGACAGAGGGCATGAGTGATGTTGCCTAACTGGCGGTGGTTATTATTACTAATATTTCTCTGTTGTCATACCGCAACGGCCTGGTGTTTTAATCTGGCCGCTGAGGAGTTTCATCTTGAACCACAAATTATTTATGCTATTGCTAAAGCAGAATCAAATCTGAACACGAATGCAATCCATACCAACCATAATGGTAGCTTTGATATTGGATTAATGCAGATCAACTCTATACATGAGCCAGAACTGGGGCGTCTGGGAATTTCAATGGATGAATTAATGGAGCCATGTAAAAACATTATTGTTGGGACCTGGTTGCTGCGTAAAAGTATCGATCGCGCCGGAGAACTGTGGAAAGGGATAGCTTTGTATCATTCGGCGACCCCTGCTTATGGAATAAAATATGTTTTGCGTATCCGGTCAATATATTCACGATTAAGCAATCAAGAATTGCGTAATTTCGATAAGGACGCGGGCTAATGCTTGCCCTTTAAATTTACCAGCGAATGTTGCGAAATCTTTCCGGATTGCTAGCGGTATAACGAACGGTATGGCTAATATTACGGTGCCCCAGATAATCCTGAATGAGACGTGTATCCATCCCCTTGTTTGCTAATTCATAACCACAGGCATGGCGCAGCATATGCGGATGGACATTAATATCCAGATTTGCCATCTGACCGAAGCGTTGGATCATTAAGTAGATGGTCTGCCGACTTAACATTATTCCACGAATGGAAGGGAACAGATAGATGGACGTCCTGAACCTGGCTTGCTTTTCCCTGACGGTTAACCAAGTTTGCAGTGCCCTGAACACTCTCGGACAAAGAGGATGTGATGACGATAATCCATTTTTCAGTCGGCGCACATAGAGTATCTTCCCTTTCATATCAAAATCAGACAATTTCATACCTCGTAATTCACTAACACGTAATCCATGAAAATAACAAAGTAGTAACATGCATAAGTTTCGTTCCTGATTTTGCCCCTTATTTGCCTGAATAACTAACTGTTCTATTTCATGTTGGGTTAGGAATGTTCTGGTGTTTTTCTTTTTCATAAATTATCCCTTCAGTATGTTATTATCGGATTGTATCGACAGGCAAGATATCCATTATCTTGAAAAGTAAAGGTTTAGAAATTTTGCACTTATTTAAAACGGTGTTTTTATAACGATATATTGCTTTTATACTTTTATTCATTTCACTGGCTATTGCCTGTGAGCTATACCCTTTTTTCCATAACTTGAGTGTCTGTAACTCATTTTTAGACAGAACGATATCGATGCTTTTTAATCTATACGTCTCCGGTAAAAAAATTATCAAAGCAATATTATGCATTGAGGTTGTTTTACTGATCAGCAGAATGTGTTTGTTAATCCTTAGTATATCCAATGGGAAAGAAAGATTAGAAAAGCAAATGATTCTATCAACGTTTTGTGGCGTTTCCTTGGCAACCAGGTGTAGTGTTTCAATTTCGCAAAATAACGTCTTATTCACATTGCGGTGCCTTGTGCATATGTCAGGGAGATCGCTCCGGCGATAAAGTACTTCATGACGCCACGGTTTTACATCCAGGATATGTTGTAGTGCAGTAGCAATATACACATCACATTGGTACAAAATGGCTATATTTTTCATGGCTTGATTTAAGGCTATTGGTTTTCTTAAAATTATATGTGTCGTCAGCTTGGGGGTGTCAATTCTTCTTAGGAGGTGCTAAAGCTCTGATGGCCCATTACATCCCTTGAATCGAAGTTTCTTCTTCCATCTGGAGCTGAATAAGCATAGCAATCTTCGATTGACGACGTTACGCTATAGCATGTTTTTCTAAACGTGTATATTTTTGTTAGAGCAGAGCGAGTATGAAATCTTATTTATTTTTAGCGTTGATATTAATGCTTCTCTGCTGTGATATTTCATATTTTAAACTGAATACTCATAATCAAAGACAACAGGCAAGATTCAACTACCACCAGACATACCACCACTATACAGAACGAGAATATCGGACTTGAGTACAAAAGTAAAAATAGCTTTGGTGATATTCTGTGAGAGATGAAGGATAAAAATGTGGTGACAGGATGTTATGTTGATACAGTTTCTGTTTTCAGCCATGGAAACTCAATGATGATTTTAGCCTCTGATTTTGGAGGTGTGAAGGCTCTTCTGCTTCCAGAGCAGCAGCGCTATGTAAACCAACTGAAAAAATGACCGGACCAATTTGGTGTGTTTTGAAATGAAGTTTGTGAATTATATGCTAACAGGTAGCAACTGTATTATTCACAACCCTTACGAACATTAGCACTTATAAAGATGATAAAACGGATTTTTCCTTATAATATATCTTCTCTATTTTATTATCGCTCAGCGGGGAAATTTTCGCACCTCCCTTTCAGGTGTTTTTCTGCAAAGCCCTAAAAGCCATTATTTCATTGTTGTTAATGGTTGTTAGTCCAGCAAAAGGTGCTTATGTCATGGGGGGGGGTAGCCTAAATTTTGTCGATGACAAAAAGCATTCCTTACCAGTACGATGCATATACCGCTCATAACGCCCAAAAGAGAACCCAGAATCATTGTCAATATCAAATTCTGATTCGTGCGACGTGGTAGACTGGCATGCTGAATATAGCGATACGCAGTGAATCTATCTCGGTCATTTAAGTAAATGTTTTCTAGCTGCAAGAGTTCTTCCCGGATTTTAAAATAGCTATCGTCGTAGGGAACAGGCCAGCTACTGGCATTATTAATCATTGCCTGTAGTACGGCTGTACCCAGCAGGAAAAGCGTTTCATTATACTTTGTTGAGCGTACTGGCATAGTCTTATGTAGGTTTGCTGCTGTAGCAACTATTAATGCATAACGTAAATTTTTTATGTAGTCACTTCTCTCTTCCTGAAGGCTCAATACTTTAATCTCCAGCTTTTTTTGCAGTGCAATAGTTGTGGTATGCAGACTATTGCGTGCAGCAATAAAAGAGTTTGCTTTGATATTCTGATTTACCTCAGCAAGGAGTTTATCGAGTTTACCTTGGGCATCCTGCGCGTTTTGGGCAGTATACTCTACAATAAATGCATCGTTAGCTGGCTTGGTTAGAGGCTTAACGGTAAGAGCGCCCTTGCTATAGATTGTCCGGTTTTTAATATTTTCAATCGCATCTGTAAACAGGCTGTTTAATATATTTTGCCGTTCGAGGTCAGACCATATTTCGCCTTGACTGGTTTTAACAGCTTCAAGGTATGTGGACACATCACTCGGTTCAGGGCGGGTGATTATCACGCTGGATATCCATCTTGCTGGAGTGGCCACAAAACAGGCGCCAGCCAGTACCATAGATAATCCCATGGCAGTAATAATGATATAGCGCCCCCACCATAGCTGTTGTAGCAAGCCAATAAGATTCACTTCATTATGGAATTCGTGTGAGAGCGCATTCATTTGATATCCCCTGCAAAATAAAATCTGTGATAGGCAAACAACGAGATACAGCTCACCTGGTTATAATGAAATGTGTTTTGTTGCGTTCGATGTGGGTATTTATGCTGTCGTCAGGTGCGAAAAGTAAAATAAATAGAGCCAGAGGCACTTCCTTTTAAAGCCATTTTAAAATTTAGTGAACTGATTGAATGCCTACAAGTAGAGGTCTTATTTGAAGTGCCTTAACTAGTGAGTTGAATAAAGATGGGTTTTCAGTCTTACAGATTCGATCTGTTGTAGAATCTGTATATTAAACGTATTCTTGCAGATAACTATCTTATTAAGCAATAATCCATCTTCTGGCTCTCATCTTTAAATGAGTTACTCTTACTCTATACATATTTAGCGCGAAATTAAGCCTGTTTGGATACAATCTATACACCAGAAGCAAATGTAAACTAAAAAGCATCAATTGTTTTAGTTGTTAAATGTTAAGCAGGTTAAATATTCTAACTTCGATACGTGTAAGGATAACTGTTGTAATTGTCATACAATTTTTGTTAGTATTTGTACATGACATGCTATAAAGGACTTTAGTTATCTTGTGATATTTGTTGACTTTTCATTAACGATGAAGAGCTTAGCGTTAAAGAGGTTTTGGAAAATGAATACACCCATTATTATTAAACCATCTCAGGCAAATCATTTTGCTTATCTTTTACCTGAGGAAATAAAATTCTCATCTGTAAAATGGCTTTACTATAACGTCGCGCTCTGGGGTTTGACCCGCAAGAAACCCATTTGTTGTCGTTGTGTGTCACATCATTTTGGGATAAGTATTCGCCAGGCAACTAATGTTATATCGATGATACATAGACGCTATAACGATATCATTCAGTGCCAGGTTAAACTCATCAAAAAAGATGGTGTTATCCTTACTCATCTGACTATTACGAGCATCTCTTCTCGCAATATTCGACGTTGTCGTTCTGTATCTGATGTTTCGAATATAGCAACCGGTAGGTCAGAACTGCAGCTATGGAAACAGCGTTTTTTACATGGGGCTGGGTGGTCAGCTGGAGAGCGGTTGTAGGATATGATGGCTAACTATTTTTCTGCAGTAAACAAGATCCTCTGATACTTATTTAAGCCTTTAATGTACTGGCTGTTATTTTTCCATGGGCTTATTTATCTTTATGATTCTAATAAAATATTAATCGGTAGCGAAACGTGAATGTATTTTAATTGTTAATGAGGGCCAGACGCCTGTAAGGAAAATACAATTGTTCCACTAAAAGATAATTTTAATTTATTTGGAATGGCTTTTTCAGAAAGCTATTCATATAAAATATATTGTGTTGAATTTGCGAATAAAACACAATGCACTAACTTTTTAGTTAATAAATTAAACGGCTTGATAAAATCTTTACAACTTTTGAGCCATTCTTTCCTGTCGATGGATACTTTAGTAAATGTTATTTTCTTTCCTTCTCTTTAGCTACATTTAGACGTGCATTTTGTCATAAGTATGATGGTTCAAATTCCATGTAAGCTTCTTGAACCTGGTAGCGATTATTTTGCATTTTTGACCTGACGACACAACCATGTATCCATATGATTGAGCTAGTGATGGGGCCAGTAGATGAATGGATTAAAGAAAACATTAAAAAACATAACCTTCTCATATGAAGCTGTATTAGCATTGGCAATATGTCTTATATTCCTTGGTTGCGCAATTCTGGGATTGTGTATCTACACTTTTTTTCTGTGAAGTTTTTTGACTTATAATATCAATTCAGAAACTGTGAAGCTGATATTGTAAGCACACCCGTTTTAGTTCCACGCACTTTTTGAGAACTCCGGATTTTCGGCCATCAGCCTGTATTCTTCAGGCGTCAGGTTATTCAGGGATTCATGAGGCCGCTCGCTGTTATATTCTGCCAGCCAGCGCTCTGTGATTTCCCGTGCTTCATTCAGTGTTCTGAACAGATAAAAATCCAGGATTTCTGTCCGGTACGTCCGGTTAAAGCGTTCGATAAAGGCATTCTGCGTCGGCTTACCCGGCTTAATAAAGTCCAGCATCACACCATGCTCTTCGGCCCACTGCGCCAGAGCCAGTGATATCAGTTCGGGTCCGTTATCCATCCGCATCTTCAGTCGTCTAATCAGTCAATATCAGGATCAGATGGGGTCTTTGTCGTCTTCGTAGTCATCTATTGATGCTACAACATGTTGCAAGACGTCGTCTTCATTCCTATGTGATTCCCGCAAGGCTTTTACCCTGCAAAGCGTGTCCCGGAATTGAAGTTAAAGACGAGCTCACTCTGATTGATCATGACTTTTCGCTTGTTAATTTACCGCGTTAAGGCGTTCATTATAAAAAGTTTCTGACTTCCACATACTCAACATCAATGTTGCCAGTTTCCTCGACAATGCAACAATAACCTTCTTATAGCCCATTCTGTGTCGGAGCTCATTTGCCCATATTGCCAGGCTTGTATCAGTGCCGTAACGGGTTAAAAGGCATGATGCTGCTTCGTAGAGAAGCGTGCGTGTCATTCGGTTTCCCTGCTTTGAGATCCCCCCATTTCTGTCAACCTCGCCGGATTGGTACTTTTTGGGTGTTAATCCGAGGAAGGCTCCGGCATCGCTTACACGTCTGAAGCGAAAGGGGTCGTCAATTGACGTTTTAAAACTTAATGCTGTCAGAACACCCACTCCCGGAATAGATTGCAATATTTGGCAAACTGGATCTTTTCGGGCTAGTTTTTCCAGGATGTAGTTAAACTTTCTTATTTGCCCGGAAAGATGTTCCCAGGTATCAAGTAACATAATAACTGCAGGTTTGACTGTTTCCAGCGAAGGGGATGACTCGAGAACGGCACGTTCAAAAACACTATTTTTTCCAGGTGGAAGAACAACCCCGAAGGTTTTCAGAAGTCCGCGGATCTGATTCGTTACGGCAACACGAAGCTGGACCAGTTTTTCCCTGCTGGTAAGAATAAGTCGCTGTTGATGGCATTGAAGACTTTTGACATGTACTGGCTTGTACCATCCTGAAAGAACCAGTCTTGCTATACCAAAAGCATCATTTTGATCGGTTTTATTTAATTGCATAGATAAAGCAGCATGAACATGCCGGGCGTGGATACAGTCAACGTCCAGGCCAAAACCTTTAAGCGAATGGTAAAGCCAGACGCAAAGTGGCCCAGTCTCTAGACCTACTTTTGACTTATCAAATCCTTGAGAAAAGAGATAATTAGCTATAACACCGGGATGCGTATCGACGTTAACCATCCGAATTTTATTACCGTTTTGGTCTATAACGCAGATGCTTGTTTTCTTCTGAGAAACATCAAGTCCAACAAAGGTTTTCATGGCAGCCACCTCAGATATCACAGACTGGGATCGTATTAAGATTACAGCATGTGATTCCAGGCGTGCCCCTGCCTGCGCATAACCTGAAACAGCTTCTTAAAACCGTATCGTGGGTAGCGTTCCGCCAGCTCAGTCAGTATCTGGATAACCGGTTCATCACGGCGGGTATCGGGCGGGTAAAAATAGACCGTCCTGCTCAGCGATAACGTCCTGCATGCCTGGCGGATGCTCATGGCAAATTGTGCGGTCAGATAGCCAACAAGCTCACGCTTTATCGCTGTTTTTAAAGCTTTTTTTCGATGACATCTTTCAGAGCCCGGCATTCAAGACTGAGATCGGTAAACATTTGTTTGAGACGGCGGTTTTCGTCCTCAAGGTCTTTCATCTTTTTGATATCAGAGGCTTCCATCCCGCCATACTTTGCTTTCCAGTTGTAGTACGACGCCTCCGATATTCCGGCTTCGCGGCAGACATCCTTGACCGTACGTCCGGCTTCAACAGACTTCAGAACGGCGATGATCTGGTGCTCAGTGAATCGGGCTTTACGCATGGCGATCTCCTCAGGGGGACATAATCAGTATGTCGGAAGATCTCTAAAAGTGGATGGTTCGTTTTACCGGGATACTTACAAGATCACTGGTAAGCGTTCCCATTCTCCGATGATGATTGAAAAAGAGTTTGATAGTTCCAGCCCCTATCTTATCTTTACAAGGCTGTCGCTACTGGTCAGACGCTGAAAAGTGCGGAGATTCGCTGGTATCGCATCAATCATGCTGGGCAAGAGGAATGCTACTTTATCATGACCATTGAGGGTGTTAAAGTCACAGGCATTAACCTTGGAATACCAAACGCTAAAATGTCAGGCAACTCGCAGATCAATCACATGGAGTCAGTTTCCTTGATGTACGATAAAATCACTTGGCGTTATGTCGATGGCAACGTGGGAGCGTAACCAATAGAAAAGGGAATACACTCATGTGGGTAAAGAAGGGCTTAAGGCCCTTCTTTTGGTTTATAATATTTGAGGCTTTATTATATTGTTTCCAACAAGGAGAATGCATCATCTAGTAAAAACTGCTCGTTAATGTTTAATTCTTGTTTTCGTAAAAACGATCTTATAGATTGTGCCTCCCCAATGCAAATTTGTTTAGCATTTCCAGAGAAGTATTTGTTGTTGATTTCATTAATGTCGAAAAGTGGATCTCCATTTAGTTGGTTTTTGTCTTTTTTATATTCAGCCACAGTGAATAATATCTGTTTGTTATTCCTTGCTTCGTTTCCTAGAAAACCGAAAATAAGTTCTCTATTCCCAGTGTCAATATCTTCTTTAAATACAGCATCTAATAAAAAAGGGAATTTATGTATTGTAGATCTTTTGTCAATTAATTGATGAAATGAAAAATGGTAAGCCATAATTATTTTATGTAGTTCGACACCTTGGTAAGGAAAAGATGTAATGGAATAAAGATTCTTATACCTTGAGCTATCTGGGATTTTTACTTCCAAATACGCAGCCTTCTCTTGAAATATTTTAAAGAATTCTTTCTCTATTCCATAACGTAGTTTATCAATTTCTGTATCGTTCGCTAAGTTATCTATATCTATTTGCAGGTCTGATATTTTTTTATCGTAAATACTTTCTTTGCTTTTAATTTCATTTAACATGTTAATGTTTGAATGATGATTAAGCCAGTTATCAAATCCTATATTTTCAATTCTTGATTCTGTTAATACCTTATATTCACTGTTAATTAGCTCGCTACTGTTTTTTATCTTTTTTTCAACGGAATTTAATGAGGATGAGACTGCTTTGATTTCATCGGAAACACGATCCTTTTGCTTTAAAGCATCATTAATATCTTGAGTGTATATATATAACTCTCGGATATCACCGGGTAAAGTTTGTTCACATACAGGGCATCTGTCTACTCGCGGTTTTTGTAGCTTTAAATTTCGTATTGTTTGCAAAAGTACTTTTTGTCGTCCCCGAAGCATACTTAGCTTGTTACATAATTTTTCATAATTAGCTTCTTCTGAAAGTAATGTCGTTGCTAACGAATCATAAGTCTCCAAATAATCAAGAGCCTTTCCTTTGAATCGAGATTCTAATATTTCAGATAGTTTTAGGGAGCTATCTTTTGATTTATATTGAATTAATTGATTTCGCTCATATTCAAGTTGTTGTTTTTCTTTTTGCAACGTATATTTTTGTAATCTGTCGGTGCGATTTTTTAGCCCTGTGTAATAATCAAGGTAGTCAAATTTAAAATCTTTGTAAAATCGATAATCACCAATCGATTCTCTTAGGTAAACCCATCCAACTGACTGTGATATGTAGAATGGTAAAAATGCTGCCTCAATTGGCGCATTGGTAAAATCAGTTTGTTTTTGTAATGTTAGTTTAAAGTCAAATAGCTGATTAAATAACTCTTTATATCTTCCGTATTCAAACGAGCTATTCCCATTGATACCATCAAACCTTATGGGTGGTTTATCAGCAATTCGAATGACAAGGGTGTCGTCTAATCGAACAAAAACAACTTTTTCAAATGTATTTTTTTTCTGTATTTCACACTCAAGTCGAAAAATCACATTCTCATTGATTATGTCAATTAGATTCTCCTTTGAGTCATTAACCCCCATAGAGTAAAGAATTGATTGCATTAATGTACTTTTACCAGATGTGTTTCTACCATGAATAATATTAACTAGATCTCCAAACTCAGTGCTAAAAAAACCTTTACTATTTATAGAATACGCTAGTATATTTTTCAGAATTAACTTAGCCATACATTCCTCTTGTTTCTACATATGCAGCTATAATTGCGAAAGCAATCATATGTTTTTCTAGCCTTGAATTATATGTTGTAACATAAGTCTGATATAATTCAGTAATACAATCAGCTTCGTTTATATGTTTGTCATCAATATGTGTATTTTCAGATACATATTTATAGATCTTCTTATATTCTAATTGTTGAATATCTTTAAAGAAATCAAAACAGTTATCTAAAAGTTCTTGCGCCCTTCTTTTTATAGGGAGCTTTATAAGCAATCCCTTTGCTAAATCATCTGCATGAGCTCGCCAAAAGTTGAAAGCCTTTTTGCTTTCTGTGAAAATATTAAATGTCGCATCTATTTTTTGTTTAGTAAGACGCTTTGACTTATCTGTAAGTAAAACATATCCACCATTATTATATGTTAACTCTATATCTTGAAGTAGAGCCATTAGAGTGGTTATTACTGCTTCATGATCGCTAACTTTGCAACCTAAAACCTCAGTGGATAAACCAGTTAGAATTCTTTTCCATCCTTTATGGTTTTGGGGGAGATCAATAAAGCTAAATTTTACATTGGATAATTGTCTAAAATCTGCAATCTTTCCATCTGTTAGTTTTGTTTGAATATTTTCTTTGATTTCATCGTGAAGCGCGGAATAATTTATGGATGTGTTTGATACTTGTATTTTTTCAACGTGCTGTTTTTTATCTTTTATTTTTTTACTCTGAAGATAAATATTTCTATTTGTTAGAAAAGATAGAGTGTGTCCGTAATTATCTGACTTTGGATGCTTATCATTTAGAAGCTCATTTCCTACGAGGGACATTTTCCCAATAATCTCACAAAATGCTTGATCCGTTTTCCAGTCATCTCTTGATTTTTTAGCTTGATAAGTATTAATGGTATTAATACAGCCATTTTCATCAATAAAAGCAAAAAGAAAATCCTCATGATGCTCAACGCATATGAAATAATCTAGCTGCTGTGAGTTTAGTTTTTCGTAATCATCAAAAAGAAGGTATACAACACAACATCGCTGGAAGGTATAACCTGAGCCACCTTCGACTCCCGAATTGACGCTTTCTGACATTTCGTTATCCCTGTTAATCAACTTCATTACGTGAGCTTAATGAACATATGTTTAACATCATTATTACGTATGAAATACACACATACCTTTTCAACAGAATATTATAGAATTGCTTGAAAATCACCTAACTCCCTACAAATTGTGGAGTTTTAATGTTCAAGTGTGATGAAGTCCTGGTAAGGTCTGTTATCCATTCAGACATCATTGTTTCTAAAAATCTGCAGAAAAAATAGTGGTGTAGTCTCAAGCCGCAATAGCCTTATGTTTTTGTGCCTGAACATAATCTCCCCACCACTGCATTAACGTTGCTCTTTCTGCCAGATACTCAGCTCGGTTGTAGGCCGCAATAATCTCATCTTTTTTGGAGTGAGCGAGAGCAGCCTCAAGAACATCTGTTCTGAACTTACCGCATTCTTCAGCAGCAGTTCTTGCGATAGATCGCATACTATGAGCAACCAGTTCACCACCTAATCCCATACGAATTATCGCTGCATTGGCAGTTTGTTCATGCATGTGGGTTAGTGGAGTTTTTATGCGGGGGAACACCCATTCACGATAGCTACTGTATTTGCCCCTTGATGATCCAGCTACTGATAGATCGCATCGTCTCGAGGATACGTAGTGCTTCTTTACTTAGGGGAATTTTATGTGGACGTTTCATCTTCATAAATTCAGATGGGATATTCCAAGTATTATTTTCTAAATCTATGTCTGCCCACCGCGCACGAACAGCCTCGCCCGGACGAACCCAGGTCAACAGTTGCCATTCAATCAGCATACGTGTTTCCAGACGGACTGAGGCATTAGCTAAGGAAGCCATAAATCTTGGCAGTTCGCTGGGGGGAAGGGCAGGCATATTTTGCTTTTTGGGTTTACTGAAACGTTGACCGAGATTGTCAGCAGGGTTGAACTCAATGAGTTCCTCAGTAGCTGCATAGCGGAAAATTTCATTCAGTCGTGAAATAATTCGCCGTAAGGTTTCCAGAACACCGCATTGCTCAATCGGATCAAGATGCTGCTTTAAGAGCTTAGGGCGTATTTCTTTGATAGGGATATTACCCAAACCGGGTAAGATGTTTCGTTCAAGGCTACGCCAAATGTCTTTTGCGTGGTCTTGTGTGATACCTGAGGTTTTTACCTTCTCATCTAACCACTTTCTTGCAACAGCTTGCAGCGTATTCTCAGTAGCATCTTTTATCGCGTTAGCTTTTTTTTCGTTGTGGGTTTGGGGATCGATGCCATTAGCAAGCAAGGATAGATATTCATCACGTAAAGCTCTTGCTCTTGCCAATGTAAGGTGCGGATAGGTCCCAATACTCATTTTTGTGCGCTTTTTAGTCACTGGCACTGCATACCTGAAATGCCAGTTTTTCTTGCCACCCTTTGAGAGGGGAGCGATTCGTAGAATCAAGCCATCACCGTCAAACAAGTTGATTTCTTTGTCCGAAGGTTTGGTGCTTTTGATTTCAGTATCTGTAAGTTTTTTTGCGAGTTTTGCCATTTTGGGACCCTCAAGTTTTGGACCCTTTGCGTTGGGTCCCAAAAAGGGTGCCATAAGGAGTAGCTTCTAGCAATTCTCAGTAGACTTCAATAGACGTAAAAAAGCCCGCGAGGCTGGTTCCAAGCGGGCTTAGTAGACTTCAGTATACGTCATAATACTAAAAAGTGGTGGAGCTGGCGGGAGTTGAACCCGCGTCCGGAATTCCTAGACCGTCGGCACTACATGCTTAGTCATATCTTTACATTCGCCGGGCAACTGCGGACAGACACGCCATTACCAAACTATCCTGATTAAGTTTAATGCTTCAACCCCAGGCAAGGCATCCACACGATCTCTTTTGGGTTTGACCTCTCTTGATCCCCGTCCTAAGAGCGGAGGCTAGGGAGAGAGGGCTCTTAGCAGGTTATTAAGCTGCTAGGGCGTAGTTTTCGTCGTTTGCGACTATTTTTTTGCGGCTTTTTACGAGGCCAACCGCCCCTCGGCATGCACCTTGGGTTTCGCAAATCCCGTCGAATCCAGAATCAGCCCCACAAGTGTTTTGTAAGTATAACAGAGTTGTGTCGTCCGTTACCAGCCCTTTGCCTTATCTGGTAACGCTTACGCGGTAGTAATCAGCGACCCGCATGTTTCATGATGCGCGCTTTATCCAGCGCCCATTCGCGGTCTTTCAAATCGGTACGTTTATCGTGCTGTTTCTTACCTTTAGCGACACCGATTTTTACTTTGCACCAGGCGTTTTTCCAGTACATGGAAAGCGCAACGACAGTGTAACCATCGCGATTGATACGGCCGTATAAGTTATCCAGCTCGCGTTGGTTTAGCAGTAGCTTACGGGTGCGCGTTGGGTCGCAAACCACATGGCTAGAAGCGACGTTCAGCGGAGTAAAGTTTGCGCCGAACAAAAAGGCCTCGCCATCTTTCAGAATGACGTAGCTGTCGCTGATGTTGGCTTTCCCGGCGCGCAGTGTTTTAACTTCCCAGCCTTGCAGTACGAGACCCGCTTCAAATTCATCCTCGATAAAGTATTCGTGGCGGGCGCGCTTATTCTGCGCAATGGTGGCTGAGCCTGGTTTGTGTGCTTTTTTCTTTGTCATAGTGCTGCTCAGTATACGCAATCAAGAGTTCAAAGACACCCCGCTTCACTGCGGGCGGAAAGCAGATATCTTAGCATGTCCCGGGGCGAGAATTTTTCATTGCGCGAGGATAAATGTTATTATTTGTAGGTTGGATGACTCACAGGAAAAGCTATGCCTCAGATTAGCCGTACTGCCCTGGTGCCTTACAGCGCGGAGCAGATGTATCAGTTAGTGAATGACGTGAAATCCTACCCGGAATTTTTACCTGGCTGCACCGGCAGTCGGGTTATTGATGCTTCCGCCAGTCAGATGACGGCGGCGGTAGATGTCTCGAAAGCGGGCATCAGCAAGACGTTCACCACGCGTAATACATTAACCAACAATCAGAGCATTTTGATGCACCTTGTCGACGGGCCGTTTAAGTCGCTGATGGGGGGCTGGAAATTTACGCCGCTAAGTTCGGATGCCTGCCGCATTGAGTTCCAGCTTGATTTCGAATTCACCAATAAGCTGATTGAACTGGCGTTTGGCCGCATCTTCAAAGAGCTTGCGGGCAGCATGGTGCAGGCTTTCACCGTGCGGGCCAAAGAGGTTTATAGTGTCGCCTGATATCAATGTCGAGGTGGTTTACGCACTGCCTGAAAAGCAGTATTTGCGTCAGGTAAAACTGGCGCAGGGCAGTACGGTGGCGCAGGCGATAGAAGCTTCCGGTCTGCTGGAACTGCGCAGCGATATCGATCTGAATAAAAATAAAGTCGGTATTTTTAGTCGCCCGGTAAAACTCACCGATACGGTGAACGAAGGCGACAGGGTGGAAATCTATCGCCCGCTGATTGCGGATCCCAAAGAGTTGCGGCGTCAACGCGCGGCGCAATCACAAAAATAAAAAAGGCGCTTTAAGCGCCTTTTTTCATTTCCATCTCACCTTACTGATTTTTTTCAAGCTTCGGCTTGTTATCAATATTGGTTAATACACCGCTGCTGTTGAAGGTCAACGTCAGCGTTTGCTGCGTGACGCCTTCATGGCCAGGTTGCTGGCGGAATACGTAGAACCAGGTGTTGGTGCCGAACGGGTCGGTCATCATCGGCGTACCCAGTGCATAAGCAACCTGCTGTTGAGTCATACCGGTACGGATCTTCGACACATCATTCTGTGTCAGGTAGTTCCCCTGGTTAATATCAGGGCGGTAAACCACTCGCTCCAGAGTGGAACAGCCTGCGGTCAACATAAGAAGAACCGCTGCGGCGGCAGTCAGCGTTTTACAGCGCATAGTGATTTGATTCCTTTTCGGGCCCGAGCAGCACGTGGCTCATTCGTAATATGCCGATGATAATAAACCTTTTCGCAGTTTAAAACCTTAAGGCGCTCAACTCAGACCCTGGGAAGCCAAAAAAGTTGGCTCAAAACCTGTCCAATTGCCAAACCGTTAACCGAATGCTGCTTTTTTGAACGACGGACGGCAGATTACTCTGCCGCGTCGTTAAATAAAATTAAGCCGCCAGCAGCTCTTTAGCGTTAGCCAGCGTGTTGCGGGTGACTTCGCTTCCGCCAAGCAAACGAGCCAGTTCCTGAAGGCGAGAACGTTTATCCAGCGGTTGCATATGGGTTTCCGTCATTTCACCGTCGGTTTCTTTGCTGACAAAGAAGTGGTGATGCCCACAGCCTGCAACCTGCGGCAGGTGCGTTACGCACATTACCTGCGTTGATTCGCCCAACTGACGCAGCAGTTTGCCTACCACAGCCGCCGTTGGCCCGCTGATACCGACATCCACTTCATCGAAAATTAATGCCGGGGTTTCCATCTTACGGGCGGTGATTACCTGGATTGCCAGGGCGATACGCGACAGTTCGCCACCGGAAGCGACTTTTGCCAAGGGTTGCAGAGGTTGACCCGGATTGGTGCTGACGCGGAAATCAATACGATCGGCGCCTTCTGCGGTCAGATGGTTTTCATTGAACTCAACGTCAATAGCCAGTTTGCCGTGCGGCATAGAAAGGGAATGCATACTTTCCGTAATGAGCTGGCACAGTTCGGCTGCGTAATGGGTACGGCGCAGATGTAATTCATGAGCCACGGAGAGCGCCTGCTGGTGATGATGCGCTACCGCCTGCATCAGTTCCTCCTGCGAAGTGGCCTGCATGTCGAGCTGTTGTTGTTCATCAAGCAGTTTCTGGTGGAACAGCGGTAACTCTTCCGGCGATATATGATGCTTGCGCGCCAGATTTATCTGCCGGGATATGCGTTGTTCCAGTTCGTACAGGCGATTCGGGTCCAGATCCAGGCGGTCGCTATAATGGCGTAGCTCGTCGCTGGCTTCGGAAATCTGTATGGCGGCTTCTTCAAGCATATCCAGCACGCCGGAAAGTTTATTATCCATACCGACAAGTTCGCTCATTAACTGGCGTGCGGTATGGAGCTGATTTTGCAAATTGCACTCTTCACCATCGGCAAGAATATCCAGCGCCTGCTGGCTGGTAGAAAGCAGTTGCCCGCTGTTGGCAAGTCGTTTGTATTCTTCGTCGATTTGTTCGAACTCGCCGGCAACGGGCGCAAATTCGTTAAGCTCTTTTAGCTGATAGTGCAGCAGCTCTGCGCGAGCGGCGCGTTCCTGGGAAAGCTGCTGGTGCTGAGCCAGAGAGCGGCAGCTTTGATGCCAGGCGCGATAACCTTCCGCCATTTGTGCGAGAAGCGTGTGCTCGCCTGCGTAGCCGTCCAGGAGGTTTTTTTGATGTTCAGGTTTTAGCAGAAGCTGATGCGCATGCTGGCCGTGGATTTGGATAAGTAACTGACCGAGCTCGCGCAGTTGAGAAAGGGGAACCGCGGTGCCGTTGATAAAGCCACGCGAGCGGCCATCGCTGCTGATAACGCGACGCAGCAGGCATTCACGGCCTTCTTCGAGCTGATTTTCTTCCAGCCAGCGCTGGGCTGCAGGGGTATCTTTTAGAGAGAAGCGGGCGCATAAATCGGCGCGGCTTACGCCCTGACGCACCATATCTGCTTCTGCCCGGCCGCCCAGGCACAACCCTAAGGCATCAATCGCAATAGATTTACCGGCACCGGTTTCGCCGGTAATGGCCGTCATGCCGTGGTGAAAGTCGATTTCCAGTTCACGAACGATTGCGAAATTACTGATGGTAAGTTGTGCCAGCATAGCTACCTTCCTGTATATAACAACATAGCTGTAGTTACGTACAGTATATCCTGGTTGTTTATACAGTAAAGTGGCATGAGCTTATTTTAGAATAATTTTTTTGACCAGCCGAGTTTTGAGCTCAACGTGTTGAAATAGCTGTAGTCTTTCGGGTGTATCAGATTGAGATGGTAGTCGCAGCGACGGATCAGTACATCTTCTCCTTCCTGAATCGGCAGGGCGATTTGGCTGTCGCAACTGATTTCTAAATCGCTCCGCATGTGCGAAAAGCGCAGGCGAATGGTGCTGCTACTATTGATAACTAAAGGACGCGCTGAAAGCGTGTGTGGGAACATCGGCACAAGCGTAATGGCGTCCAGAGAAGGCGTCAAAATTGGGCCGCCAGCGGAAAGCGAATAGGCCGTCGAGCCGGTAGGCGTTGAGATAATCAGGCCGTCGGAACGCTGTGAAAAGGCGAAGACCTCATCGATATAGACTTCAAATTCAATCATGTGCGCGACTTTTCCGGGATGCAGCACTACTTCATTGATGGCTGTGCTCAGGCGAGTTGGCGTGTCGTGCTGGCATACCTGAGCTTCCAGCAGGAAGCGTTTTTCGCTGATGTAATGCCCTTCCAGCACGTCGGCCAGTTGCTGTTGCGCATTATCGGGATCGAGATCGGTAAGAAAGCCGAGGTTGCCACGGTTGATGCCGATAACCTTTATGTCATAGCGGGCAAGCACGCGTGCTGCGCCAAGCATGTTGCCGTCGCCGCCGACAACAACCGCTAAATCGGCAAGCTGCCCGATTTCGGCAAGCGTGCCGGTTTTGACATTTTTAAGGTTCAGTTCCTGGGCAATTTGCTGCTCCACAATGACGTCGTAGCCTTTACCGCATAGCCAACGATAGAGCATTTCATGCGTGGTCAGTGCCGTAGGGTGACGAGGATGCCCGACAATACCAATGCAGTTGAAATGAGTGTTCGCTAATTTGGTGGTCATCGTGGTGGTCCTTATACGCAGACGTTTATGACAATATGTCACGTTCCCTTGAATCCCGGAAACTGATCCCCATAATAAGCGAACCAGCGAGATGAATGCTAAAAACGCGGAGAATTTCATGAGTAGTAAAGAACAGAAAACACCAGACGAGCAAGTCCCGGACGATATTGCAATGGAAAGCCACGACGAAGTAGAGGCCGTAGAAGGCGTCGAGGTGGATCCGCGCGACGAACAAATTGCCGACCTGACTGCACAGCTTGAAGAAGTCCAGCAGCGCGAGCGCGATAGCCTGCTGCGCACCAAAGCTGAGATGGAGAACCTGCGTCGTCGTACCGAGTTGGATATCGAGAAAGCGCACAAATTTGCGCTGGATAAATTTGTGAACGAGCTGCTGCCGGTCATCGATAGCCTGGACCGCGCCCTTGAAGTTGCTGACAAATCCAACCCGGATCTGGCGGCAATGGTCGAAGGTATTGAGCTGACGCAGAAATCGATGCTGGATGTGGTTCGCAAGTTTGGCGTGGAAGTGGTTGGCGACATTAATGTGCCGTTCAACCCGGATGTTCACCAGGCTATCGCCATGGTTGAGTCCGAAGAGGTTGCGCCAAACCATGTACTGATGGTGATGCAAAAGGGTTACACCCTCAATGGCCGCACCATTCGCGCTGCAATGGTTTCCGTAGCCAAAGCGAAGTAACCGATCCCAGGCCAGGGTGGTAAGCGTGAGCGCCATCCACCACACAGCGGCTCAACATCTTGCGGCGGATGGCGCTTCGTTTATCCGCCCTACAAAGAGATTTGTCAGCACACTCAAGCCAGCCCTTAACGGCTGGCTTTTTTTTGCCTGTTACTCTTCAACGCTCTGGCGCAGCGGTTTCACCGGCGTGACGCGCACCTGCTTAATCATATTGTCCTGCACGTCGAGAATATCTATATCGTAATGGGTGATGCGCACCCGGGTGTCGTTCGCCGGGATCTCCTGCAACTCCTCCAGCAGCATGCCGTTTATGGTGCGGGCATCGTCTTCCGGCAGCGTCCAGTTAAAGGCTTTGTTGATTTCGCGCACGTTGGCGCTGCCTTCAATGATCACCGAGCCGTCATTTTGTGGCATCACTTCTTCAGCAAGCGTTGGCGACATTGACGTGGTGAAATCGCCGACAATCTCTTCGAGGATATCTTCCACGGTGATCAGCCCCTGAATATCGCCATATTCGTCTACCACAAGGCCGACTTTCTTTTTATTGCGCTGGAATTTCACCAGTTGCACGCTCAGCGGCGTGCCTTCCGGCACAAAATAAACCTCATCAGCGGCCCGCAGCAAAGTCTCTTTGGTGAACTCCTGCTTTTCTGTCATCAGACGATATGCCTCGCGCACACGCAGCATGCTGATGGCATCGTCGAGCGTGTCGCGATAAAGCACAATGCGCCCGTGCGGGGAATGGGTTAGCTGGCGCACAATTGATTTCCAGTCATCGTTGATATCGATGCCAACGATTTCATTGCGTGGGACCATGATGTCATCAACGCTTATCTTTTCCAGATCCAGCACCGAAAGGAGCATGTCCTGGTTACGGCGGGAAATTTTAGCGTGTGATTCATGCACAATGGTGCGCAGTTCATCTTTACTGAGCGCGGCGCTGATGATGTTATCGGTTTTAATGCCCACCATACGCATCAGCATGCGGGTAATAACATTCAACAGCCACACCAGCGGCATCATGATGATTTGCAGCGGCCCAAGCAGGAAGCTGCTCGGGAAAGCGACTTTTTCGGGATAGAGCGCGGCAATGGTTTTCGGCAGCACTTCGGCAAAAACCAGCACCACGAAAGTGAGGATGCCGGTAGCAATGGCTACGCCAGCATCGCCGTAAAGGCGCATACCCACGATGGTGCCGATGGCGGAGGCGAGAATATTCACCAGGTTATTGCCGATAAGAACAAGGCTAATCAGGCGGTCTGGCTTACAAAGTAATTTTTCCACGCGTTTAGCGGCGCGGTTGCCTTGCTTGGCAAGGTGGCGCAGGCGATAGCGGTTTAACGTCATCATGCCGGTTTCGGAGCCGGAGAAGTACGCTGAAACCACCACCATGATGATCAGGGTGACGATCAGCGTGGTGGTTGAGATGTGTTCCAAAAGGGTTGTCCTTTAAAATTGCAAAATTAGCCAACGAACTGTTGCAGAACCCGGCTACCGAAGTAGGCCAGGGTCAGGATCGCGGCGCCGGTGACGTTGAACCACACCACGCGGCGGCCTCGCCAACCTTCATGATAGTGTCCCCACAGCAAAATGATGTAGACGAACCATGCGAGGATCGATAGCACGGCTTTGTCGACATTTTCCATGCTGAAGAGATTATGCATATAAAACAGGCCGGTAGTGAGCGTCAGCGTCAACAGCACCACGCCAACCTGGGTGATATGAAACATTTTGCGCTCGATAACCATAAGCGGCGGCATTTCGGCGCTAAAGGCGAGTTTTTTGTTTTTGAGCTGGAAATCTATCCATGCCAGTTGCAGCGCGTAAAGCGCGGCGATAATCAGCGTGGCGTAGGCAAATAGCGCAAGGCCGATGTGAATCATCATGCCCGGCGTGGTTTCCAGGTGGGTGACGAATTCGTTAGGCACGAAAGTAGCAAAGGCGAGGTTAATTAACGCAAAGGCGTAGACAATCGGCAAAAGTAACCAGCCGCGGTTGCGTGAGGCGACAATCGTCATTACCGTACAGATCATCAGGCTGACCAGTGAGCCGACGTTCAGCAAGCTGAGATTCTGCCCGCCGTCATCCGCGAAAATGCGGGCTTCCAGCGCCAGCGCGTGGCTGACAAGCGCAATGATGGCCGATAAAATTGCTAAGCGGCGCCATGCGCTGTTCTTTCGAAGCAGGCCGGGGATGATCAGCGCGAGGCTGATGGAGTAGGCTACAAGCGCAAGGAGTGCGAAAACAGGCATATAAAGTGTCGGTCAATTAGCCAGAGATGAAAAAAGGCAGTATAACGTTACCTGCCGCCTGCTCCAACTCTAACCGTTACATCACACGCCGGGCGGCTTCATGTTATAATCCGCCAAATTCTGTTTTGTGTCGCGTACTGCGGCCTTAAGTTACCACGTTAGGCAAAATACAATGTTTGATAATTTAACTGACCGTCTGTCGCGTACCCTGCGCAATATCAGCGGCCGTGGGCGGCTGACTGAAGAAAATGTTAAAGAAACGCTGCGCGAAGTGCGTATGGCGCTGCTGGAAGCGGACGTTGCGCTGCCGGTAGTGCGCGATTTCATCAGCCGTGTAAAAGAAAAAGCGGTTGGTCACGAAGTTAACAAAAGCCTGACGCCGGGTCAGGAATTCGTCAAAATTGTTCGCGCTGAACTTGTTGCGGCGATGGGCGAAGAAAATGCCGTGCTGAACCTTGCCGCGCAGCCTCCTGCGGTCGTGCTGATGGCAGGCCTGCAGGGTGCGGGTAAAACCACAAGCGTGGGTAAGCTGGGTAAGTTCCTGCGCGAAAAGCACAAGAAAAAAGTGCTGGTTGTTTCTGCCGACGTTTATCGCCCGGCGGCAATCAAACAGTTGGAAACGCTTGCCGAGCAGGTTGGCGTCGAGTTCTTCCCGTCTGACGTAGGTCAAAAACCTGTCGATATCGTCAATGCCGCGCTGAAAGAAGCGAAGCTGAAATTCTTTGACGTGCTGCTGGTGGATACCGCCGGTCGTTTACACGTCGACGAAGCGATGATGGATGAAATCAAACAGGTTCATGCCGCGATTAATCCGGTTGAAACCCTGTTTGTGGTCGATGCCATGACCGGCCAGGATGCTGCGAATACCGCTAAAGCGTTTAACGAAGCGCTGCCGCTCACTGGCGTAGTGCTGACTAAAGTCGACGGCGACGCGCGCGGCGGTGCGGCTCTGTCTATTCGTCACATCACCGGCAAGCCGATCAAGTTCCTCGGCGTCGGCGAGAAAACCGAAGCGCTGGAGCCTTTCCATCCGGATCGTATTGCTTCCCGTATTCTGGGTATGGGCGACGTGCTGTCGCTTATCGAAGATATCGAAAGCAAAGTTGACCGCGCGCAGGCTGAAAAACTGGCCAGCAAGCTGAAGAAAGGCGATGGGTTCGATCTCAACGACTTCCTTGAGCAGCTCAAGCAGATGAAAAATATGGGCGGCATGGCGAGCATGATGAGCAAGCTGCCGGGCATGGGCCAACTGCCGGACAACGTCAAATCCCAGATGGACGACAAAGTTCTGGTGCGCATGGAGGCGATTATCAACTCCATGACGCTTAAAGAGCGCGCCTCTCCAGAAATCATTAAAGGTTCCCGTAAGCGCCGTATCGCGCAGGGTTCCGGCATGCAGGTGCAGGACGTTAACCGTCTGCTTAAGCAGTTCGACGATATGCAGCGTATGATGAAGAAAATGAAAAAAGGCGGAATGGCGAAAATGATGCGCGGCATGAAAGGTATGATGCCGCCAGGTTTCCCAGGCCGTTAAGCTCATTTAGATTGCTTTTTGCGCCCAAATGAGTAAAATTTTCGGGCTTTTAATATGACACCGGGTTCCGTCCCTCGATGGAGCCCGGTGTTTTATTCACTAAAGAGGATGTTATGGTAACTATTCGTTTAGCACGTCACGGCGCTAAAAAGCGTCCGTTCTACCAGGTTGTTGTTACTGACAGCCGTAATGCACGTAACGGTCGCTTCATTGAGCGCGTTGGTTTCTTCAACCCTATCGCTGGCGAAAAAGACGAGGCAAGCCGCCTGGATCTGGATCGTATCGAGCATTGGGTTGGCCTTGGCGCTACCGTTTCCGATCGCGTATCTACGCTGATCAAAGCAGCAAAAAAAGCAGCTTAATCTGTCACGGTGGTCATGATGAGCAATCAACTCTCCGCAAAGGCACCTGTTAACCCAATCGTGTTGGGCAAAATGGGCTCCTGCTACGGTATTCGTGGTTGGCTCAGAGTGTTTTCCTCCACCGAAGACGCCGAAAGCATTTTTGACTATCAGCCCTGGTTTATCCAGAAGGCGGGTCAGTGGCAGCAAGTACAGCTTGAGAGCTGGAAGCACCACAATCAGGATCTGATCATCAAGCTGAAAGGCGTTGACGATCGGGACGCCGCGAATCTGCTCACCAATTGTGAAATTGTGGTCGATTCAACGCAACTGCCTCATCTCGAAGAGGGCGACTACTACTGGAAAGACCTTATGGGCTGCCAGGTAGTAACCACTCAGGGATATCAGCTCGGTAAAGTCATCGACATGATGGAAACCGGCTCCAATGACGTACTCGTCATTAAGGCAAACCTGAAAGATGCATTTGGTATCAAGGAGCGGCTGGTTCCGTTCCTCGATGGGCAGGTTATCAAGAAAGTCGATCTCGCTACTCAAACGATTGAAGTAGATTGGGATCCTGGTTTCTAAACCTCCGGATAAACGGTAATTCAAAGGCGTGATGGGGAAGGCTTGTGTTTATTGGTATTGTTAGCCTGTTTCCAGAGATGTTCCGCGCGATTACCGATTACGGGGTAACTGGCCGGGCAGTTAAAAATGGCCTGCTGAGCATCCAGAGCTGGAGTCCGCGTGACTTCGCTTATGACCGGCACCGTACCGTGGACGAAAGGCCTTACGGCGGCGGACCGGGTATGCTCATGATGGTAAACCCGTTAAGGGAAGCCATCCACGCAGCGAAAGCGGCGGCAGGGGAAGGCGCAAAGGTAATCTATCTTTCACCTCAGGGACGCAAGCTTGATCAAGCAGGCGTCTGTGAACTGGCAACCAACGAGAAGTTAATTCTGGTTTGCGGCCGTTACGAGGGAATTGATGAGCGTGTGATCCAAACCGAAATTGACGAAGAATGGTCAATCGGCGATTACGTTCTCAGCGGTGGTGAGTTACCGGCAATGACGCTGATTGATTCCGTCTCACGGTTTATCCCGGGAGTTCTGGGCCATGAAGCTTCAGCAAGCGAAGATTCGTTTGCTGATGGATTGCTGGACTGTCCACACTATACTCGTCCTGAAGTGTTAGAAGGTATGGAAGTACCGGCGGTATTGCTGTCGGGGAACCATGCAGAGATTCGCCGCTGGCGCCTGAAACAGTCGCTGGGCCGCACCTGGCTTAGAAGACCTGAACTTCTGGAAAACCTGGCTCTGACTGAAGAGCAAGCAAGGTTGCTGGCCGAGTTCCAACGGGAACACGTGCAACAGCAGCATAAACATGATGGGCAAGGTTAATACCGCCCAATACATCAGTTTACCCAGGATAAGAGATTAAATTATGAGCAACATTATTAAGCAAATTGAACAAGAACAGATGAAACAGGATGTACCTTCCTTCCGTCCGGGCGACTCCGTGGAAGTGAAAGTATGGGTCGTTGAAGGTTCTAAAAAACGTCTGCAGGCATTTGAGGGCGTGGTTATCGCTATCCGTAACCGCGGTCTGCACTCTGCATTCACTGTTCGTAAAATTTCCAACGGCGAAGGTGTTGAGCGTGTATTCCAGACTCACTCCCCGGTAATCGACAGCATTACTGTTAAACGTCGTGGTGCCGTTCGTAAAGCTAAACTGTACTACCTGCGTGAGCGTACTGGTAAGTCTGCTCGTATCAAAGAGCGTCTTAACTAAGATTTCGCTAACGCGACATCCAAAAGTTAAAGTGAAACAAGGGGTTAGCGATGAGCTAACCCCTTTTTTATAGCCAGGCTACGTACTGCCTGTTCAAAGTCTTATTGCGAAGTCGGGTAAAGGATTATACACCGCCTGAGCTTTACTCTTTTGGCGGAAACTTCGTCTTGTTCAGATCGCTTTCAAGATCGTTTTTATCCACTTCAACTTCCTGACGGCGAACCGTATCTTTAACCGTTTCGGTACGTTCCGTAGTTTCAGTGCGCAGGCCCACCTCTTCACGAACATGAGCGGTTTTATTCACCGTAGGCACTTCATGCGACTCTTCAACTTCAAGCGTCTTTTCTGACCAGTCTACATCGTTAAGATAGGCTGGCTCGCTGATGGCTGAACGGAATACGTCAGCATGCTGTTCGGTAAGTGAGATATCTTCCGCCACTTCATCTTCAACCGTATAACGGCGCAGGCGGACTTTACCGTCGCTGACCCGACGCTTGCCCACGTCAATTTGCTCTTCGGCAAGCTTCAGAGTTTCGCGGTTATCACCTTCCCCGTAAGCCGGGTTGGCCTGTATATCTTCTGGTTCTGTTCGACGTCCTGCGATATCCTCAGAGGCGGTACGTCCGCTGACATAGTCAGCATCGCCGGGAAGCGTTTTGGCTACGACCTCATCATCCCTTACGTCTTCATCTCTTAAACTTACGTCTTCATTCCTTAAAGCAGGATCGGTAAGATCCTGACCGACGGTACGGGAACCTATATCGTCAGTTTCACCAGAGAAGTTTTTGCCGTAAATATCATCGCCTACGCGGTTGTCAGATGCATAGCTACTGGATGAGGCATAATCACTCGCACAGCTATCAAGCAGTGCTTCGACTCGGTCTGCATCATCTTTATCAACGCGTGCAATCAGCAGTACACCGCCGACCTGAATGGCTTTGTTGTACTCTGCCGCATAATCATCATCGACATCATCGCCAAACAGACGCTGCCAAAAGCTGGGATGACGAATTTCTTTATCTTCAACGCGTAACCTATCGCCCGAAATAATGTCGATATCATCGCCTGAAACGCCTTCCGCAATGAGTTTCTCTTTAGCGACTTGTGCTTGCTGAGGTTGGGTGAAAGCCGTAACAATTTTTTCGTGTGCCATATCTGATGTTCCTCATGATAAGCCTTAAACGGGATTATTCGTCTTCCGTAGAAATGTTAATTTCCTGAGAGCGCAAAATAATATTTTCCTGATAAGTCTCCTGACTAACTTTTTTAATAATATGTATTTCTTCCTTGAGAACGTAATGTTTAATTATTTCAATACGCTCTTCAATTACAGGGATTATTGTTACTTCACCTTCCTGGCGTGTTTGTGGGATATTTCCTGGTTCCAGCGCTTCATTTTTTGACAGACGTTTAATTAATACATTTTCACGCGTCAAATCAGTCTCAATAAGCTTCCCTGTGGTACGAGTGGTGCGTCTGATGCTGACACGGCGGTCAACAACTTTCTTTGTGCCTACTTCTACATGCTCCTCCGCAAGGGGAACTGAGTTTTTTGTATCAGACATCTCACCTTTAGTGCCGCTGTTCTTCGACATGATTTGCCCTGTGTTTTGTTATTAAATAAATTCATAATAAATAACTAACGGTTGTTTTATTTTTTATTGAGATATTTATCAGCCACCTGTTAAGCATAGAACAAAAAAGAGCAAGGCCTGAATTTTAGTAGAGTAAATTGTTAAAGAGAGTGAATGACGTTGACAATAAAGGAAGATTTTAAAGTGTTCTTAAATATATATGTTGGAAATGATTGTGATGGAGAATTTTACCGCCTGGCTTGCCTGTAGCTATCAATGATATTAAGCGATGCGGGATTATCCACATGATTCGCCATATATTTTTGCGAAAATATAATCAATTCCTTTCTGTTTGCTAGCGCATAGTGCCATCACGCATGCCCGCATCAATACCTTTTTGCCATGCTGACTGAAGAGAGGTGGCGGCAGGCACTGTTTCACAACTGGCAGGGAAACGCTTACCGCTCAGTCCCAGCAGATAAAGAAAATCGCTATCACAGATACGATCCTGACCTCTGGCATAGCCTTTTAGCCACGCCTTTCTGTCGACTTTGTCGTCATTGTGCAGGTGTGCGAGCACCAGATTGCTTCTGAGAGGTTGGCCGGCCATAGCATCTTCCCAGCCTGCGTGATACCAGTCGGTTGGGGCAGGAGTAGGAGCGTGGGTATAGGGATCGACATAGCAGCCGGATAAACATAGAACCAGCAAAACAGAATAAAAGCGCGGCATGAAGGGATCCTTAAGCAGACGGTATGTTGATAATAGAAGTGAGTGAATGATTTAGCCGCTTCGGTGGCAAACATTTGCATGCCTGGTCACCTTATGAGCGTAACTATGCAAGGTGTAATAATTTATTTACGATTCCAGGGTTGCATGCCGCTATAAAAGCCAATTATTTTTGCTTGTGTAACGTTTTGTTTACGTAAAATGGATTGCAATCTTTACTGTTCATGATAAGGTATCAACGCTTCACTGAAAAACCACTATCGCAAACGAGCTAAACAGGACCGCCATCATGCAAAAAGACGCGCTGAATAACGTTCATATTTCTGACGAACAGGTATTGATCACTCCGGATCAACTTAAAGCTGAGTTCCCTCTCACTGCCGCCCAAATTGCGCAGGTCGAGCAATCTCGCCAGACGATTTCCAATATTATCGCTGGCCGCGATCCTCGTCTGTTGGTGGTTTGTGGACCTTGCTCGATCCACGATCCGGAAGCTGCGATTGAATATGCTCGTCGTTTTAAAGAACTTTCTGAACAAGTCAGCGATAGTCTGTACCTCGTGATGCGCGTCTATTTTGAAAAACCACGTACTACCGTGGGTTGGAAAGGGCTGATTAACGATCCGCACATGGATGGCTCGTTTGATGTGGAAGCTGGGCTGAAAATTGCGCGTAACCTGCTGGTAGAACTGGTCAGCATGGGGCTGCCGTTGGCTACGGAAGCGCTTGACCCGAATAGCCCGCAATACCTGGGCGATCTGTTTAGCTGGTCGGCGATTGGCGCGCGGACCACCGAGTCCCAGACTCACCGTGAAATGGCTTCTGGCCTCTCTATGCCGGTCGGCTTTAAAAACGGTACCGACGGTAGCCTTGGCACAGCAATTAACGCTATGCGCGCTGCTGCTATGCCGCATCGTTTTGTTGGCATTAATCAGGCCGGTCAGGTTTGCCTGCTGCAAACTCAGGGTAACCCGGATGGCCATGTCATTCTACGCGGCGGTAAAGCGCCAAACTACAGCCCGGCAGACGTTGCCCAGTGCGAAAA
The DNA here is from genome assembly GCF_025215095.1 of Dryocola boscaweniae. GTDB lineage: Bacteria > Pseudomonadota > Gammaproteobacteria > Enterobacterales > Enterobacteriaceae > Dryocola > Dryocola boscaweniae. The sequence continues at coordinate 71,453 of NZ_JALHAP010000066.1, forward strand.
AGAGATGGAACAGGCGGGACTGCGTCCGGCCTTGATGATAGATTGCAGCCATGGCAATTCAAATAAAGACTACCGCCGTCAGCCGGGCGTGGCTGAATCCGCCGTCGCCCAGATTAAAGATGGTAACCGTTCAATTATTGGCCTGATGATTGAAAGTAATATCCATGAAGGTAATCAATCTTCAGAGCAGCCGCGCAGCGAAATGAAATATGGCGTTTCCGTGACCGATGCCTGCATTAACTGGGAAACCACGGAAAGCCTGCTGCGTGAGATCCATAAAGATCTGAACGGTACGCTTGCGGCGCGTCTCGCATAAGAGGTTTTACTATGGCTGCTGAATTGACCGCGTTACGCGATCAAATCGACGAAGTGGACAAGGCGTTGCTGGATCTTCTGGCACGCCGCCTGGAACTGGTAGCGGAAGTTGGCGAAGTTAAAAGCCGCTACGGTTTACCTATTTATGTTCCCGAGCGTGAAGCGACAATGCTGGCATCTCGCCGTAAAGAAGCCGAAGCGCTCGGGGTGCCTCCCGATCTCATTGAGGATGTGCTGCGTCGCGTGATGCGCGAATCCTATTCCAGCGAGAACGATAAAGGCTTCAAAACGCTTTATCCGGCCCTGAGGCCAGTGGTGATTGTCGGCGGTGGCGGCCAGATGGGGCGTTTGTTCGAAAAGATGCTCACTTTATCCGGTTACCAGGTGCGAATCCTTGAGAAAGAAGATTGGCCGCAGGCTTCTGAAATTATGGCCGATGCGGGAATGGTTATCGTCAGCGTGCCTATTCATCTTACCGAGCAGGTTATCGCCCAACTGCCGCCGTTGCCAGACGATTGCGTGCTTGTCGATCTCGCATCGGTTAAGAACGGGCCATTGCAGGCTATGCTAGCCGCGCACAAAGGGCCGGTATTGGGTTTGCACCCGATGTTTGGGCCAGACAGCGGCAGCCTGGCAAAGCAGGTCGTGGTGTACTGCGACGGACGCCTGCCGGAATCTTACCAGTGGTTCCTGGAGCAGATTCAGGTCTGGGGGGCTCGCCTGCATCGTTCAAGCGCCGTCGAGCACGATCAAAACATGGCATTTATTCAGGCGCTGCGCCACTTTGCCACGTTCGCTTACGGTCTGCATCTGGCAGAAGAGAATGTTAATCTGGAACAGTTGCTGGCGCTTTCCTCACCGATATACCGGCTGGAACTGGCTATGGTCGGCCGTCTGTTTGCCCAGGATCCGCAGCTCTACGCCGACATCATCATGTCGTCTGAAAGCAATCTGGCGCTGATCAAACGCTACTACAAGCGATTCGGCGAGGCGATTGGCCTGCTTGAACATGGTGACAAACAGGCATTCATCGACAGCTTCCGCAAAGTTGAGCATTGGTTTGGCGATTATGCCCAGCGCTTCCAGAGCGAGAGCCGTACTTTATTACGGCAGGCGAATGATAGCCGTCAGTAACCGTAAAAAGGTTTTATAATCAAAGCCAGTGGGAAAGCCCGCTGGCTTTTTTTTGCGATTAAGGATACCTGAGATGGCACAGCCGCAAGTCCTGTTTGAATACACCGGTCACTTACCCGAATGCCCTGTGTGGTGCGCAGAGGAAGAAAGCCTTTACTGGACTGATATCCTCGAAAATGAAATTCATCGCTATCACACGGTGAGCGGCAAGCATGACGTTATTCAGTTTTCCGAAGAGGTGGGATGTTTCGCATTTCGTGAGAACGGCGGTTTTATCGTGGCGTTGCGCAGCGGGATTTACCTGACTAATCGAACGGGTCTTATCACGCAAAAAATTTGTGACAATCCAAATAATCCAGAGCTTGCTCGTTTTAACGATGGTGGCACCGATCGTGACGGACGTTTTTATGCGGGAACCTTCTGGGGGCCGGGAGATTATAACGGCGCTTTGCTTTGCCGCGTGGATAACGACTTAACTCCGCATGTTATTCAACACGACATTCATGGCGCGAATGGTCTGGCGTTTAGCGAAGACAAAAAGTGGATGTACACATCAGACACGCCTAACAGCGTGATTTATCGCACGCCGCTGGATGAGCAGGGCGAGCCCGGCGTAAGGCAGGTATTCAAGCGTTTTGCCGTGGGGGAGGGCATTCCTGATGGCGCAGCCCTGGACGTTGAAGGCTGCTACTGGACGGCATTATTCGACGGCTATCGTATCGCGAGACTGTCGCCCGAAGGCGAAACCCTTGAAGAATACAGATTCCCGGTACGCTGCCCGACCATGGTCTGCTTCGGGGGTGACGATATGAAAACGCTGTTTATCACCACCACGCGAGAAAATATGGATGAAGCTGAAATCGCGGAACGTCCGCTTTCGGGCGCTATTTTTACGCTTCGGGTCGATGTTGCAGGCCTGCCAAAGCTGAAGTTTAAAGAAAGCCAGTAAGCCAGTCTGACGCAGGCTTACTGGGGTCAGCGTCAGACCGGATCGACAGGCACGACATTTTCGCTTGGATAACTGCCCAACACCTTCATTGAACGTGTGATTTCCCCCAGCTCGCGTAGCGCTTTCTGCATTTCCAGATCCTTCAGGTTGGCCTGAATATCCAGATAGAACATCTCTTCCCACGGATTACCGTTGATCGGGCGGGACTCTAGTTTCGTCATAATCAGATTGTGGTTACGCAGCACGAGAAGCGCCTCAACCAGCGCACCGGCCTGCTGACCTGTTGCGATAAGCAGGGTAGTTTTGGCCGGAACCTGCTCTGAAACATCAATTGCTTTGCGCGCCAGCACAACGAAACGGGTAATATTTTGCGTCTGATTTGCCAGGTTGCGCTCAAGCACTTGCAGGCCATAGAGCGCGCCACCGGCTTCGCTACCCAGCGCTGCAACGTGCGGGGAATTTGCCTGAGCAACTTTTTCCATTGCGGCGGACGTGCTTTCGCAATATTCAATTTTCCAGTGCGGATAACGATTAATGAACTGGCTGCATTGCTGGAAAGGCTGTGGGTGGCTGTAAACCGTTTCTATTTTGTCTAAATCTGTTGTACCGCTAACCAGAACACAGTGATCGATTGGCACCGTCATCTCACCAACAATGGAAAGGCTGGTGTGCTGGAGCAAATCGTACACGTCGTTAATCGCGCCGGAACTGGTGTTTTCAATTGGCACCACGGCGTAATCGGCCTGGCCGGTTTCTACCTGATTGAAAATATCGTGGAATTTAGCGCAGCCGCTCTCAATAAACTGTTCGAAATGGCGGGCAGCGTATTGACGGGCGGCGAGATGCGAATAGGAGCCTTTAGGACCGAGGAAGGCGACGCGGGCAGAGTGCGGGTTGGTTTTATTCAGATGTTGTTGCAGCAGCGCCTGCTGGGTCAGAACCGAATCTTCGATGATGAGCTGGAAAAGCCGGGTGATGTAATGCGCATCCAGGTGATGCGCTTTGCCCAGCGTAATCAGGCGTTCAAGCAAATCCCGCTCGCGGTCGATGTCGCGTACCGGACGGTGAGATTCGAGCTTCGCCTTACCAACCTCTACGGCAAGCCCGCGGCGTTCCGCCAGCAGAGCCAGCAGCTTAACATCCAGGGCGCTGATTTTATCGCGCAGAGCCAGCAAGGGGTTTGTCTCAGTCATAACGCTACCTTTTCGATGTCCATAAAAAAGGCCTCCCGCTTTGGGAGGCCTGTTTGTTCGTCTTCGCATTCTTTATCACACGACGAATTGCCTCCCGGTCAGGGGAAGGTAAAAAAGAATGCGAAGAAAAACGGTAGAAGTCTCATGGGCTGATTCCTGACAAGTCTGAGGGTTAACTTACCCGCTCTGTTTTCACCCTGTCAATAAAAAACGCGCCCGGAGGTGCTTTCTAATAGCCTGTAAGATAAGGAGTTCATTTAAATATCAATAGGTTATGAACACCTTATCGACCCTAATACACCCTAAAAAGACCTAGTCGGTGGACATTATATGGACGCTCCCTTTCATTGGATTAAACCTTACTGCATCAGCCAGGTAATCCGGGGCAAAGTGAGCGTAGGTCATAGTCTGCTCAATCGTTGTGTGACCCAGTATTCGCTGGAGGGTGATAATGTTCCCACCGTTGATCATGAAGTGAGTCGCAAATGTATGGCGTAAAACATGCAGTGCCTGACCTTTGGGTAGATCTGGTTTTACCTTACGAAGAACCTCACGAACGCGGCCATAGTCTGTATTGAATAACTTTCCTGATTTCCGCGTGAGGATGTAATCTGCAACTTCCTGCGAAATCGGTACGGTACGAGCTGGGCCGGTCTTTGTCTTAACGAACGTAACTCAGTTACTGATTACGTGTTCAGCCTTCACCCCATCGAGCACCGGTACTTAGGCTGAGAACTACAACCCTGCGGTCATCATCGGTGAGAGCATTCAGTAGGTCGCGGGCTTCATCCTCGGTCAGGAAAGACATTTCGGTATTTTCCAGCCTCAGTTTGCGTACGCTATGGAAGGGGTTCTCATGGTGGAACTCTTCCATATCAATCAACAGGCTAAACATGCTGGACATCGCGCTAAAATCCCTGTTTACCGTTCCCGCAGATACTCTGCTTTGTAACCTGTTGACGCGGTACTTCATTAGAAGGTTACGGGTCAGCATATATATTCTGGGTTCACCCAAGTCCCGGTCGATTTTCTCCAGACGTTTTTTATAAGAGTCACCATAGTTATGATTTTTTCCGTGGTAGCTCCACCACAAGGCAATTAAGTCAGTCAGGAGTCGTTGATCTGCTGGTTTGTCCTGCCACTCTTTATCGTGAAAGTTTGTCAGTACGTACCGTTCAAATGCCTGTGCCTCCGCCTTTCGGTTAAATTTACGTCGAATCCTTCTTCCTGAGGTTCCACGCGGTCTGACTTCCACTTCAAAACGACCATCATCAAGCTTCTTAATCGACATAGCGAAGCCCTCCGATGTTTGAATCATTATGTAAATTTTGTTCTAACGCATAGAAAAACCAGACAATTAGCCAGTCTTTTGGGTGGAGTGGGGTGATTTTTTGTCTTCTGGCCCATCAGGGGAGAGAGGCGGAGCTACCACGCCTGAGCAAAACCATTCCCTCATCCAGCGCAGCGGTGCACACTTGCGCCTGCGAATCCTGATGGCGACGAAATAACGGCGGAAGTGACGAAAACGGCGCTACACCGCACCTGCCTGCGGTTTTCGTGTTGAAAATGATTTCAGTTTTTCCGGGGGTACAATTCACCCCGCCAGACCGCGCCAGTGCTGGGGCTTTGACGATCGATCGCTAACTGAAATGTGTGAAACAGATTTCAAAGATTTCAGTTTTCTGGCGATGGCCAGTAGTGGTGTGAAAACGAGAAAGCCAGTACAGGCGCGGGTTCATCGTGGATTACGTGATTTTTTACGTAACAGTCACAGCGGGATCACGTATACGGTGAAGTGTGGCAAGCCCTTGACTGGCGTGCTCTGGAGCAGAGCAGCGGTGAAGTGTAGAACTGAAATCTGTTTCACAGAATAATATTGGGCTTGTAGATGCCTGTAGAGGCTTCAATAAGCTAATAATGATACAACTATGTTTGCATCATGTGTTCCCGGTGAGTACACATCCACTAACAATGTGCCCCTGCGAACCAGGCAATGTTAAGGCTTTAGCAGTGGTATCGCGCTCCTGAAAAGGAGCAACGTGGTGAAGGGATTTTTACAAATCGCTGTCATCGCTCTTAAGGCGCTTGTCGCCTTTATTGAGCTGATTCTGGCCTGCTTACCGTAAGTCGCCAGGTAACGTAACTAAGGCCACCGGCTCACCCCCGGTGGCCTTTAACATTTGCAGCCTACTTATGTGGGGGATAATCAATCCCACCGTTTGGTGGCCGACAGCGATAAATCCGACGCAATCCAAGATTCCACCCTTTAACAAAGCCGAAGCGCTTTAATGCTACCAAGGTGTATTTTGAACAGGACGGAGTGTGGCGACAGCGATTACGAATCTTCTCAGGCGCATAGGTGCGGTAAAAAAGAACAAATCGGATGCTCAGCCAGTTAAGCACTTGCAATTTCTTTCCTGAAGGTTATGACGTAGTACTGAGTTAAACCAACCTTATTACCACCAAAGCATCCCGGCCTTTCTTCAACGCCGATGGTGTCAACACGCTGGAATTCCCAGCCTTCAACAGCCCAGGTATTTACTACTTCCTGTAGATACGCTGCGGCAATGCCGCTTTTATTGTCCTTAGCTTTCACTGAAATATTGGGTGGAACCTGAACCATTTTGTACGTGTACATAAAAACTCCTTGTTGTTTACGTGGTTACTAATGGTAAGGGCAAATACTTTGCGACTCAAACAGATCATTAAATATGCAAATCATTGTGATCAGGCTGGCTACACATGCACCTACAAAACCACTAACAAACCAGCGCGATTTCTGACCAGTCTGAATATTTTCAAAATTTGAAGGGGGGTATCGGAAAACCGTCACAAACGTCACAAAGTTTAAAACAATTATCTATCTATATGATATTTATATATAAATAAGCATATCTAAAACCATCACATAATCATCACAGAAGCATCACAGTGTGACGGTCTTAAATCATCACAACTCTGTTTTATAACTTGTTGAATTTATTAGGTGTGACGGTTTGCGTTACGTTTTGTGATGGTTTTGCCGTCACAACATTTATTTATGATAATCAGTTGGTTAATGCCTGTTTTTAATGGAGGTGATGGTTGTGACGGTTTTCCGATGGCCGACCTGAATATAGACCAAGGGCTGCCTCATATTGTTTAACATTTGGCACCCTGTAGGGGATTGATCGGTGGTAACGATCAATTAAGATAAACCGATCGGTGTAACTAATTGGAATTTAAGCAATACGGGGAATATGGTGAGCGCATTCAGGTAACAGGGTGATGGTAACCATATGAAATTTTTTGCACTGAAGTACTGCCAGGACTGCGGTAAGAAGCGCTCGCTCATTGAGCGGATATGCGCAATTGATGATGAGCTTTGCGAAGAGTGCTATTTCAGCTTTATCAAATCGGTACGTGAGCGGAATGATAGATAATATAAGGTGTAAAAGGAAACCAGCCGAGTGGCTGGTTTTTTTGTGATTGATGTGGTCGATATGTGGACACCGACTGAAATAAATCCTTTTATTTCAGTGTGATACTGGTAAATAAAACGCGCCCGGAGGCGCGTTGCTTGCGTTAATGACGAAATTACTCTTCTTCAGATTCTTCGGCAAAGGCGACATCTTTCACGGAACCTGTGGTGCGACGCGCTTCACCTTTGTGTTGCACTTTATTCAACTGCCGCTCCAGTTTGTTGATCAATTCGTTGATGGCCGTATACATATCATCGTGTTTGGCGCTCGCGACGAGCTGCCCATTCGGCGTACTTATGGTGGCATCAGCCACAAAACCCTGTGGTTCTTTGGACAAAATAATGTGTGGATTTATTAGATGAGTTTGCCACTTGTCCAGTTTGGTGAGACGGTCCGCGACATGCTGGCGAATAGCCGGGGTGATTTCCATTTGCTTGCTGGTAATGTTCATTGTCATAAAGTTACCTCTTGTCTTTCCCGTCTTGGTAACTTCAGCATACCTCGCTCAAGGTCAAAATGTGTGATCAAAATCACGTTATTTTGTCACTTTTTGTCAAGGACGCCTTTTTGTGAGGCAGGGCAGGATCTCTGTCGATATCGCTTGTGGAACGCAGAAATAACGCTCATATTTGATGGGATGACCTGACGCTAAACCGTTTCAGTTTTACGTTTTGGGCAATAAAAACGGCAGCCTGAGCTGCCGTTTTGTCTTTCTGGAATTCACTGATCAGGTATTGCTACCGTTGTTAGCTGCGATAATTTTCGCAACCTTGTCCGCCTGACCCGGCATTTGCATTTCACGATACGCGTTTTCCATTAGTTTTAACCCATCGCGAGTCGCCTGGGTATCCGGGAAATCACGCAGCATACCTTCGACACGGTTAACAACTGCCACCCACGCGCCGCGTTTGGTGTAGTATTGCGCCACGGAAAGCTCATACTTAGCCAGACGATCTTTCAGGAACACCAGACGCTTGGTGGCGTCGGTGACATACTGGCTGTTCGGATAACCACGAACCAGTTTTGAGAAATCGTTAAAGGCATCACGCGCGTGTTGCGGATCGCGATCGGAACGATCTACGCCAAAGAACCCTTGTAACGCGCTATCGTCCAGCGCCATGTCCGTCAGGCCACGCATGTAAAGTACGTAGTCGATATTCGGATGGGTAGGATTAAGGCGGATAAAGCGGTCAATCGCTGCCTGAGCCAGCGGCAGGTCAGCGTTTTTATAGTAAGCGTAAATCAGATCTAACTGCACTTGCTGCGAGTAAGGCCCGAACGGATAACGGTTATCCAGAGCTTCCAGTTGCGTTATCGCCGCTTTAAAGTTACCGTCCTGCAACTTTTGCTGGGCGGTCGCATAGATCTCAGAAGGTGGATTATCAGGAACCTCATCCTTGGAACTGGAGCAACCAGCCAAAGCCAGGCTCAACGTGGCAGCTGCCACCAGATATTTCATACGCGTCATGACGTTTTGACTTTCCTCAGAATGTTATCCGGGAGGCTCGCATTTCCAGCTCCCGATAAAGACCAGCTACAATAGCACACTATATTAAACGGCATTGCCGTAAAACCCAACGTTAACGAAGAAGCTGTCTATGGCACAACTAGTACAACTCAACGCAACAGTAACCGAATCTCAACTCGGTCAACGCTTAGATCAGGCTTTGGCCGAATTGTTCCCGGATTATTCACGTTCGCGTATAAAAGAATGGATTCTTGACCAGCGCGTGCTGGTCAATGGCAAAGTCAGCGACAAACCGAAAGAAAAAGTGTTGGGTGGAGAAAGCGTTACCATCAATGCCGAAATCGAAGAGGATGTACGCTGGGAAGCACAGGATATCCCACTCAATATTGTCTACGAAGACGATGACATCCTTGTCATTAACAAGCCTCGTGATTTTGTTGTGCACCCGGGAGCCGGTAATCCGGACGGCACCGTACTGAATGCCTTGCTGCATTATTATCCGCCGATTGCCGATGTACCACGCGCGGGTATCGTTCACCGTCTCGATAAAGACACGACAGGTTTGATGGTAGTGGCCAAGACCGTTCCGGCACAAACTCGCCTGGTGGAATCGCTGCAACTGCGTGAAATCACTCGTGAGTACGAAGCGGTCGCGATTGGCCACATGACTGCGGGCGGCACAGTAGAAGAGCCAATCAGCCGTCACCCAACCAAACGTACCCATATGTCCGTCCATCCGATGGGCAAACCGGCGGTCACGCATTACCGCATCATGGAACATTTCCGAGTACACACACGCCTGCGTTTGCGCCTGGAAACAGGCCGTACTCACCAGATTCGCGTCCACATGGCGCACATCACGCATCCATTGGTTGGCGATCAGCTATATGGTGGTCGCCCGCGTCCGCCGAAAGGCGCCTCGGAAGAGTTTGTTGCCGTGCTGCGTAAATTCGACCGTCAGGCTCTGCATGCGACAATGCTGCGTCTTTACCATCCAATCAGCGGCATGTTGATGGAATGGCATGCGCCAATTCCGCAGGATATGGTGGAACTGATTGAAGCGCTGCGCGTAGATACTGAAGCCCATAAGGATCAACTGGACTGGTTATGAGTAAAACGATCGTCCCGCAATTGATCGTCCCGGCCTGGCCGATTCCGCAAGGCGTCGGCGCCTGTAGCTCGACACGTATCGGCGGAGTCAGTCATGCACCTTACGATTCGCTCAATCTTGGCGCCCACTGCGGCGATAACCTTGAACATGTCGAAGAAAACCGGCGTCTTTTTTACGCTGCGGCTGATTTGCCTTCAAAGCCTGTCTGGCTTGAGCAAGTGCATGGAACCACGGTATTGAAACTGACCGGTGAGCCTTACGCTTCAAAGCGAGCAGATGCTTCATGGAGCGATACGCCGGGTACGGTTTGTGCGGTAATGACGGCGGACTGTTTACCGGTGCTATTCTGTAATAAGTCTGGGACTGAAGTTGCCGCAGCGCATGCGGGATGGCGCGGTTTATGCGAAGGCGTGCTCGAAGAGACCGTCGCTTGCTTCAAGGATAGCCCGGAAAATATCATCGCATGGCTTGGGCCAGCCATCGGTCCGGACGTATTCGAAGTTGGCCCGGAAGTTTACGCAGCATTTGTGGCCAAAGATGCGAAGGCGGAAGCAGCTTTCCGGCCTGCGGGTGAAAAATATTATGCTGATATTTACACTCTTGCACGCCAGCGTCTTGCAAATACAGGCATCAAACAGGTCTACGGCGGCGATCGCTGTACTCATAGCGAAGCGGGCGACTTCTTCTCTTATCGCCGTGACAGAATCACAGGCCGTATGGCAAGTTTTATTTGGCTGATATAACCTATAGAATCAAGACGATCCAGTGCGGGTAATTCTACGCTCACATATTTCAGGCCATTAACCTTGAATAATTGAGGGATGACCTCATTTAATCTCCAGTAGCAAATTTGACCTGTATATGGGAGGAGTTATGCGTCTGGATCGTCTTACCAATAAATTCCAGCTTGCCCTCGCCGACGCCCAGTCTTTGGCTCTCGGGCACGACAATCAATTTATCGAACCTCTTCACTTGATGAGCGCGCTGCTCAACCAGGAAGGAGGATCTGTACGTCCTTTATTGACCTCCGCAGGCGTTAACGTGGGGCAACTTCGCACGGCAATCGAGCAGGCGTTAAGCCGTTTACCGCAGGTTGAAGGAACCGGCGGTGATGTGCAGCCTTCTCAGGATTTGATGCGCGTGCTTAATCTTTGCGACAAGCTCGCACAAAAACGAAACGACAATTTTATCTCGTCAGAACTGTTTGTTCTGGCTGCGCTTGAATCGCGTGGCACGTTAACTGACTTACTGAAATCAGCGGGCGCCACCACCGCAAATGTGACATCTGCGATTGAGCAAATGCGTGGAGGCGAAAACGTGAACGATCAAAATGCCGAAGACCAACGTCAGGCATTGAAGAAATATACCGTCGACCTTACCGAGCGTGCCGAACAGGGCAAGCTGGACCCGGTTATCGGTCGTGATGAAGAAATTCGTCGCACCATTCAGGTATTGCAGCGCCGTACTAAAAACAACCCGGTGCTTATCGGTGAGCCGGGCGTAGGTAAAACCGCCATTGTTGAAGGTCTGGCGCAGCGCATCATTAACGGTGAAGTGCCCGAAGGGCTGAAAGGCCGTCGCGTATTGGCCCTGGATATGGGCGCGCTGGTGGCAGGCGCTAAATACCGCGGTGAATTTGAAGAGCGCCTGAAAGGCGTGCTCAACGATCTTTCTAAACAGGAAGGCAATGTCATTCTGTTTATTGATGAGCTGCACACAATGGTGGGCGCCGGTAAAGCCGACGGCGCGATGGATGCAGGCAATATGCTCAAACCAGCGTTGGCCCGCGGTGAGTTGCATTGCGTAGGCGCAACGACGCTTGACGAATATCGCCAGTATATAGAAAAGGATGCAGCGCTTGAGCGTCGCTTCCAGAAAGTGTTTGTCGCGGAGCCATCCGTTGAAGACACCATCGCGATTTTGCGCGGCCTGAAAGAGCGTTACGAATTGCACCATCACGTGCAAATTACGGACCCGGCAATCGTTGCAGCGGCAACCTTGTCGCACCGTTACATCGCTGATCGCCAACTGCCTGATAAAGCAATCGACCTGATCGATGAAGCCGCTTCCAGCATTCGTATGCAAATTGACTCGAAGCCCGAAGAGCTTGACCGTCTTGACCGCCGTATCATCCAGCTTAAACTGGAGCAGCAGGCTTTGAAGAAAGAGTCTGACGAAGCCAGCCAGAAGCGCCTGAGTATGCTTGAAGAAGAGTTAGGACAGAAAGAGCGTGAATATTCGGTGCTGGAAGAGGAATGGAAAGCAGAGAAAGCATCGCTTTCCGGCACGCAGACAATAAAGGCCGAGCTGGAACAGGCGAAGATTGCAATTGAGCAGGCCCGCCGCGTGGGCGACCTTGCCCGCATGTCCGAGTTGCAATATGGGAAAATCCCGGAGCTTGAGAAGCAGCTTGAAGTGGCGACGCAAAGCGAAGGCAAAACTATGCGCCTGCTGCGTAATAAAGTGACCGACGTAGAGATTGCCGATGTTCTGGCGCGCTGGACCGGTATTCCGGTTGCACGCATGCTTGAAGGCGAGCGTGAGAAATTGCTGCGTATGGAACACGATCTGCACCACAGGGTTATTGGTCAGGATGAAGCGGTTGAAGCCGTTTCGAATGCGATTCGCCGTAGCCGCGCGGGGTTATCCGATCCAAACCGTCCGATTGGCTCGTTCTTGTTCCTTGGGCCAACCGGCGTGGGTAAAACCGAGCTGTGCAAAACGCTGGCGAACTTTATGTTTGATAGCGACGATGCGATGGTGCGTATCGACATGTCCGAGTTTATGGAGAAACACTCCGTCTCGCGCCTGGTTGGTGCGCCTCCGGGCTATGTAGGTTATGAAGAAGGCGGTTACCTGACAGAAGCGGTTCGCCGTCGTCCGTACTCGGTGATTTTGCTGGATGAAGTCGAGAAGGCGCATCCTGATGTGTTCAACATCTTATTACAGGTGCTGGACGACGGGCGTCTTACAGACGGGCAGGGCAGAACGGTCGACTTCAGAAACACCGTCGTTATTATGACGTCGAACCTGGGGTCGGATTTAATTCAGGAGCGTTTCGGTGAGCTGGATTACGGGCATATGAAGGATCTGGTGCTTGGCGTTGTCAGCCACAGCTTCCGCCCGGAATTCATTAACCGTATAGATGAAGTCGTGGTCTTCCACCCGCTGGGCGAGCGCCACATTGCTTCTATCGCGCAGATTCAACTGCAGCGTTTATACAAACGTCTGGAAGAACGCGGCTATGAAGTCACTATTTCCGACGATGCGCTGAAGCTGCTGAGCGAGAACGGTTACGATCCGGTTTATGGTGCTCGTCCTCTGAAACGCGCCATCCAGCAGCAAATCGAGAACCCGCTGGCACAGCAAATCCTTTCAGGCGAGCTGATTCCAGGGAAAACGATCAGGCTGGAAGTAAAAGAGAATCATATTGTGGCAGTGCAGTAAGTCACAGAAAACAAATAAACGGGCCCTTCGGGGCTCGTTTTTGTTTAAAAACCAGGCGATAGTGGATGTGTTTTAACGATATTGCCTGGAAAATGAGCGAACGATAAGTTTTTTGAATTTTATACTTGTCACATTCTTAAAAGTCCCTATACTGCGCCTCCACTGACACGGCACAACGGCTTACAAACCGGCCCGTCAGGCGGAGTGAAGCAGGAAATAAATGCTTGACTACGTAGCGGGAAAGCATAATATGCACAGCCCGCGCCACTGAATAACGTGGCACTGCTCTTTAACAATTTATCAGACAATCTGTGTGGGCACTCGCAGGATTGATATCTCAGTACCTTCGGGTACAAAAAAATATCAAGTCTTGAAGAGTGACCAGACAGTAATTCATTAGTGAATT
>NZ_JALHAP010000065.1 GCF_025215095.1 Dryocola boscaweniae
GAAGTAAAATCAGGGTGAACCCTGATGCTGTAAGAAATTCGGTGGAGCGGTAGTTCAGTCGGTTAGAATACCTGCCTGTCACGCAGGGGGTCGCGGGTTCGAGTCCCGTCCGTTCCGCCACTTATTAGAAAATTAAGCCTGCTAAATTAGCGGGCTTAATAATAAGCGTTATTTAGGGGCGTAGCTCAGTTGGTAGAGCACCGGTCTCCAAAACCGGGTGTCGCGAGTTCGAGTCTCTCCGCCCCTGCCATATAATGATCCTTTGCTTCGGCAAAGGATTTTTTTTGCCTAAAATTCCGCTAGTCTCCTTCCTTTTTGTCCTCAAAAGCGCATTACTGCGCTACGAGAGATGTCTTTAATAACTCTTTAATCGTATTTTGTTTATCGCTGTTCTGTAGCCAGATTGCATACAGGGGGCGAGAAAGCGTTTTTGTGTCCGCAACTTGCCATAATCCTTTCTGCTTCTTCGCCCATTCAACGGGTAAAAAAGTATATCCGTTAAGCTCTTTAAGCAGGTTACCGGCTATCTGTGCGGAGCTGGTTGTCAAAACGGGAATATCATCATTGCTGATCAAACCAGCTTCATGCTGCTGGAAATCAGGTCCCCATTCCAGTCGTAAATAAGTCAGATCTCCTGTATTGCTTTGTTGGGAAGCAAAAAGCGCCAGGTTGAAGTGTCCCAGTAACTGGCTTGAGAATTCATCCATCTTGGGTGCTTCGGTAGTGATCAATAAGTCCAGTTGACGCTCATGTAGCTGTTTTACTAACGATTGACGTTGTGCAATACGTGCTTCAAATTGTAGGCCGCTATGTTGCTGATAAAGCGCTATTAGCCATTCCGAAAGCATACACTCCCACAGAGAAGCACTTGCACCGATGGTCAACTGGTTATGCTGTGATGTATGGGACACTTCTTTCTTGGCCGCGAGCCAGATACTCATTAAATTTTCAGCATAGGGAAGCAGGCGCTCGCCAGCGTTAGTAAGCCGTATGTTGTTGCGATGCCTCGTAAAAAGATTTACACCCAGTTGGTTCTCGAGTTGGCGAATACGAAAACTGACGGCAGACTGCGTCAAATAAAGTGCTTCTGCCGCGCGCCCAAAATGGCGGGTTCTGCTTACTTCTAAAAAGGTTTTCAGTAATTCGGTATCCACAGCTTGCTCCCAAAAAAAATTTGTCGTTATGATTTAAATGTTTTGTTTGACGCTCTGTCAAGCGTAACTAATACTCCGCGCCATAAATAGCTCGGCCAAGAGAATTAGGAGCGTGTAGGATGGCGGAAAGCTTTACGACGACTAATCGGTTTTTCGACAATAAACATTATCCGCGCGGGTTCGCTCGCCATGGTGATTTCACCATCAAAGAGGCACAGTTGCTGGAACGTCATGGTTTTGCGTTCAACGAGCTGGATCTCGGTAAGCGTGAACCAGGAACTGAAGAAGAAGTGCTGTTCGTAGCAGTATGCCGTGGTGAGCGTGAGCCAGTCACCGAAGCTGAACGTGTATGGAGCAAGTACATGACGCGTATCAAGCGTCCTAAGCGCTTCCACACCCTCTCCGGTGGTAAACCGCAGATGGATACGGTAGAAGACTTTACCGACAGCGACGACTAATAAAAAATGGGGCCAGAGCCCTGAGGGATCCCCACAAACTGGAGCTAATAAACCAGCACCATATTGCGGTAGACCCGTGTTAAATGGATAAGAACATCACTCAGTAATATTCGTCTTAAAATTAGCGGGGAGTGTCGCAGGACATTTTCCGCTAACGTCAGAAATGAGATTCTTGCTGAAGAGATTCGTTGCCTGGCAGACGGTCAACGTGTTTAATCTTGTTTTTCACCTGAGTCCCGCCAGGCAGAAAGCGCCCAATGCTGGTCAGAGTAAGAGATGCGCCGTTAACCAGGGCTGTGGTTGCATCTATCAGGGCATTCTGGCGGTATTTGTGAAATGACCCCAGAGCATCTCTGAAAAAGTCCTGGCATAAGCGGCGGACAGGCACAGCAATGATCCTGTTGAATTTGTTGGAAAATCTGTAGATCACATTGGGCTATGTCTGTCCCGTTTATCCTTCTTTTTTCTGGGGATCCCTCAGGGCTCTGGCCCCATTTTTTATCCTGCCAATTGTTGTAGATGAGCCAGCAAGCGATCTATTGCACGATATCCTAATGCTTCGACAAGATGTTCCCGCCTGATTTTTTCATGCTGTTGCATATCAGCAATTGTCCGCGCGACTTTTAGTAACCGCTGCCACGCCCTTATAGATAAACCCAGCTTCACCAACGCCTCTTCCAGCCATATCGCATCAGGTTGTTCAATAGCGCAATGTTCCCGGATTTCGTGGTTATCAAGCCTTGCATTAAGCTTATTTTGACGTAAATACTGCCGTTGTTGGCTTTGTAACACCCTTGCCCTGATATCCGCACTGCTTTCACTTTGCTGAGCGGGATTACTGAGCATCCCCGAAGGCGGCAGAGGAATTTCAACCGACAGGTCAAAGCGATCCAGAAATGGTCCCGATAACCGGCTCAGATAGCGTAAAGTCTGTTCTGGCGTGCAGCGGTTGTGTTTACCCTGATAATGCCCTGTTGGGCTGGGATTCATGGCTGCTAATAACTGAAAACGTGCGGGGTAGGTAATTTTGGCCCGTGTACGAGATATATGGATCTCTCCTGATTCGATAGGTTCACGCAATGCGTCCAGTACACGGCGTTCAAATTCTGGCAGCTCATCTAAAAAAAGCACGCCATTGTGAGCCAGTGATATCTCGCCAGGCCTGGGAATACCGCCGCCGCCGACTAAAGCCGTCAGCGAAGCGCTATGGTGAGGCGCCCTGAATGGGCGCTGACGCCATTTTTTCTGTAGATCGTGAGGATTGACCAGGCTGAGAATAGCCGCGCTGTCGAGAGCTTCCACATCATTTAAGGGAGGTAAGAGAGTTGTCAGGCGACTGGCCAGCATGGTTTTACCTGTGCCTGGTGGCCCGATAAGCAATAAATTATGACCGCCAGCGGCTGCGATTTCTAAAGCGCGTTTCCCCTGCGGCTGGCCAATGATTTCATTGAGATCCTGTCGGTTTTCTATGTGCCAGTCTTGTTGCAATGCAGGCGCAGAAAGCTCGCCCTTGTTCTCCAGGAAAGCGCAAACTTGAGTGAGATGATTTGCGACAAGGCAGCCAGGTTGTTTGATTAGCCCCAGTTCGCTGGAATTTTCTTCTGCCACAATAATATTCCTGCCAGCTTTCAGAGCCTCCATTGCAGATGAAATAGCGCCTGGAACGCCACGTAAAGCGCCTGTGAGGGCGAGTTCACCCACGAACTCATATTGAACTCAGTTTATCTATTGAGAGCTGCTCAGAGGCAGCGAGTAAGGCTAAAGCGATTGGCAGATCATATCTTCCTCCTTCTTTCGGAAGGTCCGCTGGTGCAAGGTTGATGGTAATTTTCCTTGCGGGAAACGTATAGCCGCTATTGATAATGGCGCTACGTACACGATCCCTGGCTTCCCTGACGGTAGTTTCTGGCAAACCAACGAGCGTTAAGCCGGGCAAACCCTGGCTAAGATGCACTTCAACGGTAACCAGAGGGGCGGCAATACCCAGAGCCGCTCTCGTATTAATAACTGCCAGTGACATATTCCCCCCTTAGATGACGGGCAATAGTGTCAGTTAGCTGGTGAAGGGTTAAGAAAGAAAACTTTCTCTGTCGAAGCGTCTTCCAGACTTTCAGGCATTCTTTCATTTGTCGCTTTGTGATTTGTAACGTATCCCGCAGAAAAATAATTTTTGTCAGAATCCGATAAAAAGCGGAAGAAAATTGCCGGCGGTGAATTTTTTTCACGATTCACTTATCCCATGAAAATAAATGAGTTTTACTTTTTTTAATTTTTAAACTGTCGGCTCCTTTATAAAAAAATCTTGTGCTTTCACCAATCTCTGTGATAACTCTGTAGGCATTACTTCGAACTAGATGTCAGAACATACAGAAAATGAAAGCCCTTCTACGAGTGATTAGCCTGGTCGTGATTAGCGTGGTGGTGATTATTATCCCACTGTGCGGGGCTGCACTTGGAGAAAGAAAGGCTTAAAAATCAAGTCTGAATCGAAAAGAACCCCCGCACCGAAAGGTCCGGGGGTTTTTTGTTGGGCAAAGAAATTCAAGTGAGAAACAGATGATACGTTGCAGAATAAAATGCTGTTTCTCCGGTAATGAGACGGGGAACTAACTATGAATGGTGCACAGTGGGTGGTACATGCTTTGCGGGCGCAGGGTGTAGAGATGGTTTTCGGTTATCCCGGCGGTGCGATAATGCCTGTCTACGATGCTTTGTATGACGGCGGCGTAGAGCATTTACTCTGTCGCCACGAGCAAGGGGCGGCAATGGCAGCCATTGGTTACGCACGTTCTACAGGAAAAACAGGCGTTTGCATTGCAACGTCGGGGCCCGGTGCCACAAATCTCATCACCGGTCTTGCCGATGCGCTGTTAGATTCCGTCCCCGTTGTTGCTATCACCGGCCAGGTAGCAGCCCCGCTCATCGGCACCGATGCTTTTCAGGAAATCGACGTTTTAGGGCTGTCTCTGGCCTGTACCAAACACAGCTTCCTCGTTGAGTCTTTTGAAGATTTGCCCCGTGTCCTCGCGGAAGCCTTCGAAATTGCAAACTCTGGTCGTCCCGGCCCGGTTCTGGTCGATATTCCTAAAGACATTCAGTTAGAACAGGGCGAGCTGGAGCCGTGGCTGTCGACCGTTGAAGACGATTTTGAGATGCCGCACGCAGAATTGCAGCAAGCGCGTGAAATGTTGGCAAATGCCCGCAAACCAATGCTGTATGTGGGAGGCGGAGTGGGTATGGCTCAGGCCGTACCTGCGCTTCGCGACTTCATCGCAGCGACCAATATACCTTCTACCGTCACCTTGAAGGGACTGGGCGCGGTTCCGGCGGAACATCCGTTTTATACAGGTATGTTAGGCATGCACGGCACCAGGGCGGCCAACCTCGCGGTGCAGGAATGTGATTTGCTGATTGCCGTTGGTGCTCGTTTTGACGACCGCGTAACCGGCAAACTCAATGCTTTTGCCCCTCACGCCAAAGTTATCCACTTGGATATCGATCCAGCCGAACTGGGAAAACTGCGTCAGGCACATATTGCTTTGCCGGGCGATCTGACTCAAATGCTGCAAGCCCTGCAGCAGCCTCTGGAAATCACCGCTTGGCAGCAGGAAGTGGCGGCTTTACGAGCCGAAAATCCATGGCGTTACGATCATCCGGGCGAGGCGATCTTTGCTCCGTTGCTGCTGAAACAACTCTCCG
This sequence comes from Dryocola boscaweniae, assembly GCF_025215095.1. GTDB lineage: Bacteria > Pseudomonadota > Gammaproteobacteria > Enterobacterales > Enterobacteriaceae > Dryocola > Dryocola boscaweniae. Next base: position 5,312 of record NZ_JALHAP010000065.1, read on the forward strand.
ACCGTAAGCCGCAAGAGTGCGTGATAACGACCGATGTGGGCCAGCACCAGATGTGGACGGCGCAACATATGTCCTTCACGCGTCCGGAAAACTTCATTACTTCCAGTGGGCTGGGAACGATGGGTTTTGGCCTGCCAGCCGCCGTCGGCGCTCAGGTTGCCCGACCGAATGATATGGTTATCTGTATCTCGGGTGACGGCTCCTTCATGATGAACGTGCAGGAGCTGGGCACCGTAAAACGAAAACAGTTGCCGCTGAAAATCGTTTTACTGGATAACCAACGGTTAGGCATGGTTCGCCAGTGGCAGCAGATGTTTTTCTCCGAGCGTTACAGTGAAACAAACCTCTCCGATAACCCCGATTTCCTCACGTTGGCCAGCGCCTTTGGTATCCCAGGCCAGCACATCACCCGTAAAGACCAGGTAGAAGGTGCCATCGACGCGCTGCTAAACAGCAACGGGCCATACATGCTGCATGTTTCAATCGATGAGTACGAAAACGTCTGGCCGTTGGTACCGCCTGGTGCCAGTAATTCGCAAATGCTGGAGAAATTATCATGATGCAACATCAACTCGCCGTGCAGGCTCGCTTTCGCCCGGAAACGCTTGAGCGTGTGTTACGCGTGGTACGCCATCGCGGTTTTCAGATCTGCTCAATGAACATGGTCGCTGTAGGAAATACCGACAACATTAATATTGAATTGACCGTTGCCAGCCTGCGTCCTGTCGAATTACTGTTTAGTCAATTAAGCAAACTGGTTGACGTTGGCCGCGTCGAAATCCAGCAACAGACATCACAACAAATCCGCGCCTGAGCGCAAAGGAAGAGAACAATGACAACGAAGAAAGCTGATTATATCTGGTTCAATGGTGAGATGACGCCGTGGGGCGAGGCGAAAGTCCATGTTATGTCCCACGCGCTGCATTACGGTACATCTGTATTCGAAGGTATTCGTTGCTACGATTCTCATAAAGGGCCGGTGGTGTTCCGTCATCGCGAACATATGCAGCGTCTGCGTGACTCAGCAAAGATTTATCGCTTCCCGGTTTCGCAAAGCGTTGATGAGTTGATGGAGGCCTGCCGCGCCGTTATTCGTAAAAACAACCTGACCAGCGCCTACATTCGACCTTTGGTCTTTGTGGGTGATGTGGGCATGGGCGTAAACCCGCCAGACGGTTATACCACCGATGTGATCATCGCAGCCTTCCCATGGGGTGCATATCTGGGCGCAGAAGCGCTGGACCAAGGGATCGACGCAATGGTTTCCTCATGGAACCGTGCTGCGCCAAACACCATTCCTACTGCTGCAAAAGCCGGCGGTAATTATCTTTCTTCCTTGTTGGTTGGCAGTGAAGCGCGTCGTCATGGTTATCAGGAAGGTATTGCATTAGACGTGCAGGGCTTCCTGTCAGAAGGCGCTGGCGAAAACCTCTTTGAGGTTAAAGACGGCATTCTGTTTACCCCGCCGTTCACCTCCTCCGCGCTGCCGGGCATCACTCGTGACGCCATCATCAAGCTTGCGAAAGATTTGGGGATCGAGGTGCGTGAGCAGGTGCTTTCTCGCGAATCGCTTTATCTGTCGGACGAAGTATTTATGTCTGGTACAGCGGCTGAAATCACGCCGGTACGCAGCGTTGATAGCATTCAGGTAGGCGAAGGGCGTTGCGGCCCGGTGACCAAACGTATTCAACAGGCATTCTTTGGCCTGTTCACGGGTGAAACCGAAGACAAATGGGGCTGGTTAGACCCAGTAAACCCACAGTAAAAATTATAACCAGGCGAGCGGCAACTGACCGCTCGTAACACGACAGACTGGAGTAAATAAGCATGCCTAAGTACCGTTCAGCCACCACAACCCACGGCCGTAATATGGCGGGTGCCCGCGCTTTGTGGCGCGCAACCGGGATGACCGATGATGATTTCGGCAAGCCAATTATTGCTGTAGTGAACTCCTTTACTCAATTTGTGCCGGGTCACGTTCACCTGCGCGATTTGGGCAAGCTGGTCGCCGAACAAATTGAAGCTTCCGGCGGCGTGGCTAAAGAATTCAACACCATTGCCGTGGATGACGGCATCGCTATGGGCCACGGCGGTATGCTTTATTCTTTGCCGTCCCGCGAGCTGATTGCCGACTCTGTGGAATACATGGTTAACGCACACTGCGCGGACGCCATGGTCTGTATCTCTAACTGCGACAAAATCACCCCGGGGATGCTAATGGCATCGCTGCGCCTGAACATCCCGGTTATTTTTGTTTCCGGCGGCCCGATGGAAGCGGGCAAAACCAAGCTGTCTAACCAGATAATCAAGCTCGACCTGGTGGACGCGATGATTCAGGGCGCAAACCCTAACGTCAGCGATGCGGACAGCGAACAAATCGAACGTTCCGCCTGTCCGACCTGCGGCTCCTGTTCCGGCATGTTTACCGCCAACTCAATGAACTGCCTGACCGAAGCGCTGGGCCTGTCGCAGCCGGGGAACGGCTCGCTGCTGGCGACTCATGCCGATCGTAAGGACCTGTTCCTGAACGCCGGTAAACGTATTGTTGAGCTAACTAAACGTTATTACGAACAGGACGATATCAGCGCATTGCCACGCAGCATCGCCAGCAAAGCGGCATTCGAAAATGCCATGACGCTTGATATCGCAATGGGGGGCTCAACCAACACCGTTCTGCACCTGCTCGCTGCCGCGCAGGAAGGCGAAATCGAATTCGATATGACGGATATCGACCGTCTGTCACGCAAAGTGCCGCATCTGTGTAAAGTCGCGCCGAGCACCCAGAAATATCATATGGAAGATGTTCACCGCGCCGGTGGCGTACTGGCGATTCTGGGCGAGCTCGATCGTGCCGGCCTGCTGCATCGTGACGTAAAAAACATCCTTGGTCTGACATTGTCAGAGACGCTGGATAAATACGACATCATGCTGACGCAGGATGAAGCGGTGAAAAAAATGTTCCGCGCCGGCCCTGCGGGTATCCGTACTACTCAGGCGTTCTCTCAGGATTGCCGTTGGGACACGCTGGACGATGACCGTGCGGAAGGCTGCATTCGTTCGCTGGAGCATGCATTCAGCAAAGACGGCGGTCTGGCCGTGCTGTACGGCAATATTGCGGAAGCAGGCAGTATCGTAAAAACCGCCGGTGTGGATAAATCCAACCTCACATTCCGTGGCCCGGCGAAAGTGTATGAAAGCCAGGACAGCGCCGTGGAAGCGATTCTGGGCGGGAAAGTGGTCTCCGGCGATGTCGTAGTTATTCGCTACGAAGGGCCAAAAGGCGGGCCGGGCATGCAGGAAATGCTTTATCCAACCACCTACCTGAAATCAATGGGGCTGGGCAAAGAGTGCGCGCTGATAACCGACGGACGTTTCTCCGGCGGTACTTCCGGCCTGTCTATCGGACATGTCTCTCCGGAAGCGGGCAGCGGCGGTCTGATTGCGCTGGTTGAAGATGGCGACATGATCGACATCGATATTCCGAATCGCAGCATGGTGCTGGACGTCCCTGCTGCTGAGCTGGCTGCGCGCCATGAAGCTGAGCTTGCTCGCGGCGACAAAGCGTGGACGCCGAAAAATCGTGAACGCGTGGTTTCCTTCGCATTGCGCGCTTACGCAAGCCTTGCTACCAGCGCCGATAAAGGCGCGGTACGCGATAAAAGCAAGCTGGGAGGCTGATAATGGCCGAGTCACAACCGCTACCCGACGCCCCTTGCGGGGCGGAATATCTGCGTGCCGTGCTGCGTTCTCCGGTTTACGAAGTGGCGCAGGTCACTCCGTTACAGAAGATGGAAAAACTCTCTTCGCGGCTGGATAACGTCATTCTGGTGAAGCGTGAAGACAGGCAGCCGGTACACAGTTTCAAGCTGCGTGGCGCATATGCCATGATTGCGGGGCTGAACAACGAACAGAAAGCCAGCGGGGTGATTACCGCATCGGCAGGCAACCACGCGCAGGGCGTGGCGCTTTCTTCAACGCGTTTGGGCATTAAATCTCTGATCGTCATGCCGGTTGCCACGGCAGACATCAAAGTGGATGCGGTAAGAGCGTTTGGTGGCGAAGTGCTGCTCCACGGTGCAAATTTTGACGAAGCGAAGGCGCGAGCAATCGAGCTTTCGCAGCAGCAGGGTTTCACCTATGTGCCGCCGTTTGATCACCCGGCGGTGATTGCCGGACAAGGTACGCTGGCGCTGGAGCTGTTGCAGCAGGATGCGCATATCGATCGGGTGTTTGTCCCGGTTGGCGGCGGCGGTCTGGCTGCGGGTGTGGCGGTGCTCATCAAACAGCTTATGCCGCAGATCAAAGTCATCGCAGTCGAGGCAGAAGACTCAGCCTGTCTGAAGGCCGCTTTGGATGCAGGCAAGCCGGTTGATCTGGCGCGCGTAGGTTTGTTCGCTGAAGGTGTGGCGGTCAAACGTATTGGTGACGAGACATTCCGCGTTTGTCAGGAATATCTCGATGATATCGTTACCGTAGATAGCGATGCAATCTGTGCGGCGATGAAAGATTTGTTCGAGGATGTCCGCGCTGTGGCGGAACCTTCCGGCGCGCTGGCGCTGGCAGGAATGAAAAAATATATCCAACAGCATCAGATCCGCGGCGAACGCCTCGCTCATGTGCTGTCCGGAGCAAACGTAAACTTCCACGGCCTGCGCTATGTTTCTGAGCGTTGCGAACTGGGCGAACAGCGAGAAGCGCTTCTGGCGGTGACGATTCCGGAGCAAAAAGGCAGCTTCCTGAAATTCTGCCAACTGCTCGGCGGGCGTGCGGTAACGGAATTTAACTACCGCTATGCCAGCTCGGATAATGCCTGCATTTTTGTTGGCGTGCGGCTAACTCGCGGGGTTGAAGAGCGGCAGGAGATCCTTGCTCAACTTAACGAAGGCGGTTACGGCGTTGTCGATCTTTCCGATGACGAAATGGCGAAACTGCACGTGCGTTATATGGTGGGCGGTCGACCTTCCAAACCGCTGCGTGAACGTCTCTACAGCTTTGAATTCCCGGAGTCTCCCGGCGCTTTGCTGAAGTTCCTGCAAACGCTCGGTACGCACTGGAATATCTCGCTTTTCCACTATCGCAGCCACGGAACAGATTATGGCCGCGTGCTGGCGGCGTTTGAGCTGGGCGATAACGAGCCGGATTTCGAAACCCGCCTCAACGAACTTGGCTACGACTGTCACGACGAAACCAACAATCCGGCGTTCCGCTTCTTCCTGGCAGGTTAATGACTGCCGGGCAGTAGCTTCCAGAAAGCGTTCACAAGCGGCTCATTGAGCCGCTTTTTTTGTGCGCAGACGCCAAGTTCAAACGGCGCGTCTTCATCGCTACGCTCCAGAATTTGAACTCGGTTACGCACGGGCTCCGGGCTGTTTTCCAGCACAATTTCCGGAATTATTGCCACGCCGCAGCCCAGCGCAACCATGGATACCATTGCCTCATGCCCGGCCACCGTCGCGTAAATAAAGGGGTTGCTGATTTTCTGACGGCGGAACCATAGCTCGATGCGGCGGCGCACCGGGCCCTGGTCCGCCATAATAAACGGCACTTTGTTCCAGTCCGGCGCGGGGACACTCACCATTGTGCGAACCGGGCAGGGCAGGGCAGGAGCGATGAGCACAACGGCTAAATTTTCCAGCATCGAGAAAGCAATACCCGGCGGCAGGGATTCTGGCTTGCCGGCAATTGCCAGGTCTGCTTCATCAGAATCTACTTTTTCCACCGCATCCGCCGCATCGCCCGTCGTTAGTTTGATTTCGACATTGGGATGCTCCGCGCGGAAACGGTCCAGAATCGGCGGTAAATGGCTGTAGGCCGCCGTTACCGAGCAGAACAGATGCAGCTCGCCAGACAAAGAGGGGCCTTCCTGGCCGATGGTGTGGCGCATCTGCTGATACTGCAAAAGTGTATGCTGGGCGAACTGGCGCAACTGCTCTCCGGCCTCGGTCAGCGTGACGGTGCGGTTATCACGCAAAAACAACGGCTGCCCCAAATCGTCTTCGAGACGCTGGATCTGGCGTGAAAGCGTTGAAGGGCTGACGTGCATCGCCCGCGCGCTACGGCCAAAATGGCGGCTTTCCGCGAGGTGGAGAAACGTTTTTAAATCGCGTAAATCCATGGTCATCAACCCTTATTTTCATGTTGCAATTATTGCAACGTCACGTTGTTAATATATCAATTTAAGCAACGCATTTCCTGTCATATAGTGGGTTCATTCTCGCAAGCACGACACGGCTTACGACCCTTACAAGAAACACAACACGACAATCACGGAGTCCTACGATGGCTAATTATTTCAACACCTTGAACCTGCGTCAGCAGTTGGCGCAACTGGGTAAATGTCGCTTCATGGCGCGCAGCGAATTCGCCGATGAAGCAAGCTACCTCAAAGGCAAAAAAGTCGTCATCGTCGGCTGTGGTGCCCAGGGCCTTAACCAGGGCCTGAACATGCGTGATTCCGGTCTGGATGTTGCTTACGCTCTGCGTGCAGAAGCGATTGCTGAAAAGCGCGCTTCCTGGCGTAAAGCGACCGAAAACGGCTTCAAAGTAGGGACTTACGAAGAACTGATCCCACAGGCTGACCTGGTGGTTAACCTGACTCCGGACAAACAGCACTCCGCGGTAGTTAAGGCTGTTCAGCCGATGATGAAAGATGGCGCGGCGCTGGGCTACTCCCACGGTTTCAACGTGGTTGAAGTTGGCGAGCAGATCCGTAAAGACATCACCGTAGTGATGGTGGCGCCGAAGTGCCCGGGAACTGAAGTGCGCGAAGAATACAAGCGCGGCTTCGGCGTTCCAACCCTGATTGCGGTGCACCCGGAAAACGATCCGAAAGGCGAAGGCATGGCGATTGCTAAAGCTTGGGCTGCGGCCACCGGCGGCCACCGTGCGGGTGTTCTGGAATCCTCTTTCGTTGCGGAAGTTAAATCCGACCTGATGGGCGAGCAAACTATTCTGTGCGGCATGCTGCAGGCGGGCTCTCTGCTGTGCTTTGACAAGCTGGTGGAAGAAGGCACCGACCCGGCCTATGCAGAAAAACTGATTCAGTTCGGCTGGGAAACCATCACCGAAGCGCTGAAACAGGGCGGTATCACGCTGATGATGGACCGTCTGTCCAACCCGGCGAAAATCCGCGCTTATGCGCTGTCTGAACAACTGAAAACAATTATGGCGCCGCTGTTCCAGAAACATATGGACGATATCATCTCCGGTGAATTCTCTTCCGGCATGATGGCTGACTGGGCGAATGACGATAAGAACTTGCTGACCTGGCGTGAAGAGACCGGTAAAACCGCGTTCGAAACCGCTCCTCAGTTTGAAGGCAAAATTTCCGAGCAGGAATACTTCGATAAAGGCGTTCTGATGATCGCGATGGTGAAAGCAGGCGTTGAGCTGGCATTCGAAACTATGGTGGATGCGGGCATTATCGAAGAGTCTGCTTATTACGAATCACTGCACGAGCTGCCGCTGATTGCGAACACCATCGCACGTAAGCGCCTGTACGAAATGAACGTGGTTATCTCCGATACTGCGGAATACGGCAATTATCTGTTCTCTTATGCGGCTGTACCGTTGTTAAAAGAGTTCATGACCACTTTGCAGCCAGGCGATTTAGGTAAAGAGATTCCGGCCGCTTCTGTTGATAACGCGCAACTGCGTGACGTTAACGAAGCTATCCGTAACCACGAAATCGAGAAGGTCGGCCAGAAACTGCGTGGCTATATGACAGATATGAAGCGTATCGCCGTTGCGGGCTAATCGAGTCGTCTGATGTAAAAAGGCCGGGAAATTCCCGGCCTTTTTTATTAGTTGCGGTACAGAACTTTAATAACATGGTAGCCAAACTGCGTGTGCAGCGGGCCAACCGGCTCCAGTAGCGGGCAGGAGAACACCACTTTATCGAAAGCCGGTACCATCTGGCCCTGGCGGAATTCACCTAAGTGGCCGCCTTTTTTGCCTGACGGGCAGGTGGAGTGCTTTTTCGCCAGTTTTTCGAAGTCGCCGCCGTTTTTCAGCTGTTCGAGAATTTCTTGGGCCAGTTTTTCTTCCTTAACAAGGATATGCAATGCTGCCGCGGTTTTTGCCATGATCGTGCCTTGAGTCGTATGGATTACGCTGGCTATACTACCACGCTGTTTTTCTCCCCTCCTGACTTTCATTGAGTGACCTTATGCGTTTGAACCCTGGCCAACAACAAGCCGTCGAATTTGTTACCGGACCCTGCCTGGTCCTGGCGGGTGCAGGCTCGGGTAAAACGCGAGTGATCACCAATAAAATGGCATATCTGATTCGCGAGTGCGGCTATCAGGCGCGCCATATCGCCGCGGTGACCTTTACCAACAAGGCCGCGCGCGAGATGAAAGAACGTGTGGCGCAAACGCTGGGGCGCAAAGAAGCTCGTGGTTTACTGATTTCCACGTTTCATACGCTGGGCCTTGAGATTATCAAGCGTGAGTATGTCGCGCTGGGGATGAAATCTAACTTTTCGCTGTTCGACGATACCGATCAGACCGCATTGCTTAAAGAACTGACAGAAGGGCTGCTTGAAGACGATAAGACCTTACTGCAACAGCTAATCTCGACGATCTCAAATTGGAAAAACGATCTGTTGACGCCTTCTCAGGCAGCGAGCCAGGCAAAAGGCGAGCGGGACAGGATCTTTGCGCACTGCTACAGCCTGTACGATACCCATCTGAAATCCTGCAACGTGCTGGATTTCGATGATTTGATTTTGCTGCCGACGCTGCTTTTACAGCGCAATGAGGAAGTACGCGAGCGCTGGCAAAATCGCATCCGCTATCTGCTGGTGGACGAATATCAGGATACCAATACCAGCCAGTACGAGCTGGTGAAGCTGCTGGTGGGAGCGCGTGCTCGTTTCACCGTGGTAGGCGACGACGACCAGTCGATCTATTCCTGGCGTGGCGCCCGCCCGCAAAACCTTGTGCTGTTAAGCCAGGATTTTCCGGCCTTGCAGGTCATCAAGCTTGAGCAGAACTATCGTTCCTCCGGACGCATCCTGAAAGCGGCCAATATTCTGATCGCTAATAATCCGCACGTGTTTGAAAAACGCCTTTTTTCCGAACTGGGTTATGGTACCGAATTAAAAGTGGTGACGGCCAACAGCGAAGATCATGAGGCGGAGCGCGTTACCGGCGAGCTTATCGCTCATCACTTTATTAATAAAACGAACTACAAAGATTACGCCATTCTCTACCGCGGAAACCATCAGTCGCGCGTGTTTGAAAAGATGCTGATGCAAAACCGCATTCCGTATCGCATCTCTGGCGGCACGTCGTTCTTCTCGCGCCCGGAAATTAAAGACCTGCTGGCGTATCTGCGCGTGCTGACCAACCAGGATGACGACAGCGCCTTCCTGCGTATTGTGAATACGCCAAAGCGTGAAATCGGCCCGGCAACGCTGCAGAAATTAGGCGAATGGGCCATGCAGCGTAACAAGAGCCTTTTCACCGCCAGCTTTGATTTTGGCCTCAGTCAGACGCTAAGCGGGCGCGGGCTGGAGGCTTTAGGGCGTTTCACCCATTGGCTGCGCGATGTTGCAACGCTTGCCGAGCGTGAACCTGTGGCGGCCGTGCGTGATTTGATACATGGCGTGGACTACGAAAGCTGGTTATACGAAACGTCGCCAAGCCCGAAAGCGGCCGAAATGCGCATGAAAAACGTCAATCAGCTTTTTAGCTGGATGACGGAGATGCTTGAAGGTTCGGATATTGATGAACCAATGACGCTGACTCAGGTTGTGACTCGTTTCACGCTGCGTGACATGATGGAGCGTGGCGAAAGCGACGAAGAGGCCGATCAGGTTCAGCTAATGACCCTTCATGCCTCCAAAGGGCTGGAGTTTCCCTATGTCTTTTTAGTCGGCATGGAAGAGGGGCTTTTGCCGCACCAAAGCAGCATTGACGAAGATAATATCGAAGAAGAACGGCGTCTGGCTTATGTCGGGATCACTCGTGCACAAAAAGAGCTGACTTTTACGCTGTGCAAAGAACGCCGGCAGTATGGCGAACTGGTGCGTCCGGAACCGAGCCGATTCTTGCTTGAATTACCGCAGGATGATTTGCAGTGGGAGCAGGAGCGCAAAGTGATTTCTGCCGAAGAGCGAATGCATAAAGGGCAAAGTAATGTCGCCAATATCCGTGAAATGCTGGCGAAAGCGCGAAAAAGTTAGGCTATTTAACGGTAAGCGGCCAGTGAACGTAGCTTTGCCACAGGCTTTCCTGTGCGAGTAATTCCGCGCCAAGCGGGTGGCAGGCAAGCCAGTTTTCAGGGAGGGTAAGATGCAGCGCTTCCCCTTCAGCCTCAAGCATAATCGCGGGAAGAATATCGTCCCGACGGCGGCTGGCGAAAATAATCGCTAAGCGTAACAGGCGACAAAGACGTTCCGCGATACGCGGCGGCACGGCGTTCTGCTGGTGGAGCGAAGAGAGATCGACCGGGTTGGTCTGATTGAGCAAAAGCGTAGCCAGCAGTTTTTTCTGTGCCGGCGTGTAGCCTGGCAGATCCAGATTGCGTACCAGATAGGCTGCATGAAGCGGAGCCTGTTTAAAATCGACGCTCAGACCAATTTCATGGAGCAGCGCTGCGCTTTTCAACATGTCTTTGCTTAACGTATCGAGATCCCATTCATCCGCAACATGGCTGGCAAAAGCGTGCGCCAACTGCTGAACTCGCTCAGCCTGCGCAATATCGACCATAAAACGCCGCTGAACATTGCGAATGGTGCGGCTACGGATTTCCTGGTCGACGGTCAGATGCAGCATGCCGTAAACCAGGCCTTCACGCAGCGCGCCGCCGGCAAGCGTCATACAATCAATGCTTAGCTGTTCAAAAATAGCGATTAAAATGGCCAGGCCGCTTGGGAAAACCAGCGCTCTTTCGAGCGTTAAGCCTTCGATTTCCAGCTCTTCAAGGCGGCCACACTGGATGGCTCGCTGCTTTAATTGCTGAAGCTTCGCGAGGGTGATACGTTCATCCATACCCTGCGCCATCATAATTTCCTGCAAAGCCTGCACGGTGCCTGAAGCTCCGACGCAAACCTTCCAGCCATGATGCCTTAACTCATCAATAACCGGCTTTAAAACTTCGCTTGCCGCAGCTTGTGCCGCATCAAAATTTTCTTTTGTCAGATTACGATCGCTAAAGAAACGTTCAAGCCAGGTTACGCAGCCCATCGAAAGGCTAAATAACGCTGTGGTTTGTGCGCCGCTACCCGTGACTAATTCTGTACTGGCTCCGCCGATATCCACGACCAGTCGCTGATCCGCACCGCCGGTTGTATGTGCAACGCCTTGATATATAAGACGAGCTTCTTCTTCACCGCGAATTACCTGGATTGGACACCCGAGGATTTTTTCGGCTTGCTGGATGAATTGTTGGGCATTGGTGGCAAGACGTAGCGTTGCGGTGGCGACAACACGGATTTGCGCCTGGGGAATATCCTGCAGGCGTTCCGCGAATAAGCGCAGGCATTGCCATCCGCGCTCCATGGCTTCCGGAGAAAGCTCGTTTTCGCTGTTTAATCCGGCCGCAAGGCGGACTTTACGTTTGATGCGGGCCAGGGTTTGTATCGTCCCAGCCACCTCACGTACTACTAACATATGAAAACTGTTAGAACCTAAATCAATAGCTGCATACAGTGAGGTGGAGCTGAGCATAGATAATTAACCTGCGCGACGACGATTACCACGGGATGCACTGCCACCACGGCGAGGACCGTTGCCGGTACGCGGGCGGGTCAGACGTTTTGGCGGCGGAAGCTCGCTTAACAGTGCTTCGGTCTTGTACTTGCTGACCGGAATCGAGTGACCAATATAGGTTTCGATTGCTGACAGGTTTAACGCGTAATCTTCACATGCGAGGCTGATTGAGTGCCCGCTTGCACCGGCACGACCGGTACGGCCAATACGGTGAACGTAATCTTCGCAGTCGTCCGGAAGATCGTAGTTGAACACGTGCGTTACGGCCGGAATATGTAGACCACGAGCAGCAACGTCTGTGGCAACGAGGATATCAAGATCGCCACGGGTAAACTCATCAAGGATGCGCAAACGTTTTTTCTGAGCGACATCGCCGGTCAGCAGGCCAACGCGGTGCCCATCGGCGGCCAGGTGGCCCCAGATGTCTTCACAGCGATGTTTGGTGTTCGCAAAGATGATTGCGCGATCTGGCCATTCTTCTTCAATAAGCGTTTGCAGCAAGCGCATTTTTTCATCGTTTGAAGGATAGAACAGCTCTTCTTTAATGCGGTGGCCAGTTTTCTGCTCGGGTTCCACTTCCACGTATTCCGCGTTGTTCATCTGCTCGAAAGCCAGCTCGCGCACGCGGTAAGAAAGGGTTGCGGAGAACAGCATGTTCAGGCGTTGAGTCACCGGCGGCATGCGACGGAATAACCAGCGGATGTCTTTAATAAAGCCCAGATCGTACATGCGATCGGCTTCATCCAGCACCACGACCTGAATAGAACCTAAGTTGATATGATTTTGCTTGGCGTAGTCGATTAAGCGACCGGTTGTGCCAATCAGGATGTCGACGCCGCTTTCCAGCACTTTAAGCTGTTTGTCGTAGCCGTCGCCACCGTAAGCCAGACCGAGTTTCAAACCCGTGGCCTGTGCCAGTGGTTCTGCATCGGAGTGAATCTGGACTGCCAGTTCACGAGTCGGCGCCATAATTAAGGCACGCGGCTGGTTCACCTGACGGTTCTCCGGAACAGGGTGAGAGAGTAAATAATGGAACGTTGACGTTAAAAACGCCATCGTTTTGCCAGTACCGGTTTGCGCCTGACCTGCAACATCACGATTCGCCAGCGTCAGCGGAAGTGCGAGTGCCTGAATTGGGGTGCAGTTATGGAACCCTTTTGTTTCAAGGGCTTCAATCACCTTAGGGTGCAGGGCGAAGTCGGAAAACTTCTGTTCGGTCAAATGTGTTTTGCTCATAGTGTGGTAGAATATCAGCTAACTATTGCTTTACGAAAGCGTATCCGGTGAAATAAAGTCAACCTTAAGTTGGTTAATGCTACACCAACAAGGTAGACATAATCCTGTGGAGTAGAACATGAGCGATAAAATTATTCACCTGACTGACGACAGTTTCGACACGGACGTACTTAAAGCTGACGGGTTGATCCTCGTTGATTTCTGGGCAGAGTGGTGTGGTCCGTGCAAAATGATCGCCCCGATTCTTGATGAAATCGCTGATGAATATCAGGGCAAATTAACCGTTGCTAAACTGAACATCGATCAGAACCCGGGCACCGCGCCGAAATACGGCATTCGCGGCATTCCGACTCTGCTGCTGTTTAAGAACGGTGAAGTGGCTGCCACCAAAGTCGGTGCGTTGTCCAAAGGCCAGTTAAAAGAGTTCCTGGACGCTAATCTGGCGTAATGGAATCTCAGCCGGCGCGTGCTCGGCTCGCTATTTTTTGTGAGCCGCTGGACGCCCGGCGTCAGTCATGCTAAGTTACTTTTACTGCACCTTGAACTTGCCTTAAAGTTTGAACCTTTGTAATACCCAATGCTTCTCATTCGCTATCGCTAAGACGCTAATTTCACAGTGAGCACATGGTTGCATAATCGATTTCGGGCGTATCACCCATTCCGTCGTGTCGTTTCAGTTCTGCGTTTTTCCTATGAACCAGACAGCGATAAGACATGTGGTGCTGGCCATTAAACAGGCATGGATGACCCTGCCATACCATTCACGAAACATGTTCGAGATTTACCCCGAGTTTAAGAACCCACCATTATGAATCTTACCGAATTAAAGAATACGCCGGTTTCTGAGCTGATTACTCTCGGCGAAAATATGGGGCTGGAAAACCAAGCCCGCATGCGCAAACAGGACATTATCTTCTCCATCCTGAAGCAACATGCTAAGAGTGGCGAAGATATCTTTGGCGATGGTGTGCTGGAGATACTGCAGGACGGATTTGGTTTCCTCCGCTCCGCAGACAGCTCCTACCTCGCCGGTCCCGATGACATCTACGTTTCTCCCAGCCAAATCCGTCGTTTCAACCTCCGCACAGGGGATACCATCTCCGGTAAGATTCGTCCGCCGAAAGAAGGCGAGCGTTACTTTGCCCTGCTGAAAGTAAACGAAGTTAACTACGACAAACCGGAAAACGCGCGTAGCAAAATCCTGTTTGAAAACTTAACCCCGCTGCATGCCAACTCTCGTTTGCGCATGGAACGTGGTAACGGTTCTACCGAAGACTTAACCGCACGCGTGCTGGATTTGGCTTCGCCAATCGGTCGCGGCCAGCGTGGCCTGATCGTGGCGCCGCCAAAAGCCGGTAAAACCATGCTGCTGCAAAACATCGCGCAGAGCATTGCTTACAACCATCCTGATTGTGTGCTGATGGTTCTGCTTATCGACGAACGTCCGGAAGAAGTGACCGAGATGCAGCGTCTGGTCAAAGGTGAAGTGGTTGCTTCTACCTTTGATGAGCCAGCGTCCCGCCACGTTCAGGTTGCCGAAATGGTAATCGAGAAAGCGAAGCGCCTGGTTGAGCATAAAAAAGACGTTATCATCCTGCTGGATTCCATTACCCGTCTGGCTCGCGCCTACAACACCGTGGTTCCGGCTTCCGGTAAAGTATTGACCGGTGGTGTGGATGCTAACGCCCTGCATCGTCCAAAACGCTTCTTCGGTGCGGCACGTAACGTGGAGGAGGGCGGTAGCCTGACTATCATCGCTACCGCGCTGGTCGATACCGGTTCTAAAATGGATGAAGTTATCTACGAAGAATTTAAAGGTACCGGCAACATGGAACTGCATCTGGCGCGTAAAATCGCTGAGAAACGCGTGTTCCCTGCAATCGACTACAACCGTTCTGGTACGCGTAAAGAAGAACTTCTTACGACCCAGGAAGAACTGCAGAAAATGTGGATCCTGCGTAAGATCATTCACCCGATGGGCGAAATCGACGCGATGGAATTCCTCATTAATAAGTTGGCGATGACCAAAACCAATGACGAATTCTTCGATATGATGAAGCGCTCGTAAGTAACAAAAACTCGGGGAACGCCACGCTTAGACGTGGCGTTTTTCTTTAGTGGTATATACGATATAGAAACGACTATCGCAGCGACACATTAAGGATGGCAAAGGATGCCGTGTAGTCTTAATATCCAAAAATTCGTGTTGTGATACATTCGATTAAATAACCATCAGATTGTTCATGGATGAATCACGTACAACCACCAGGCAGGATAATAAGCATCCTGATCCTTTATTTTGCAGAGAGCTTGCACTGTGAATTTAATCACCGCTGGTACCGATCTGGTTTGCATTTTTTTATTTACTACCATTTTTCTATTTTTCGCGCGCAAGGTAGCTAAGAAAGTCGGCCTGGTTGATAAACCAAACTTCCGCAAACGTCATCAAGGGCTGATCCCTCTGGTTGGTGGTATCTCTGTCTATGCGGGGATCTGCTTTACATTTCTGATAGCCAATTACTATATCCCTCATGCCTGGCTTTACCTGATTTGCGCGGGCGCACTGGTTTTTGTTGGCGCGCTGGACGATCGTTACGATATCAGCGTGAAAATAAGGGCTTCGGTTCAGGCGCTGATCGGCATTGTGATGATGGTCGTCGGGAAACTCTACTTAAGCAGCCTGGGATATATTTTTGGTTCCTGGGAGATGGTGCTGGGTCCGTTTGGATATTTCCTCACCCTGTTTGCCGTCTGGGCCGCAATAAATGCTTTCAACATGGTTGACGGTATTGATGGGCTCCTCGGTGGCCTTTCATGTGTCTCCTTCGCCGCCATGGGGCTAATTCTTTATTTCGATGGTCAATTAAGCTTAGCGATGTGGTGCTTTGCGATGATTGCGGCCATCCTGCCTTATATTCTGCTGAACCTTGGCGTGTTAGGGCGACGCTATAAAGTCTTTATGGGAGATGCCGGAAGTACGCTTATCGGCTTTACCGTCATCTGGATTTTGCTCGAAACCACGCAGGGTAAAACCCATCCTATCAGCCCCGTCACGGCATTGTGGATAATCGCCATTCCGCTGATGGATATGATCGCCATCATGTACCGCCGTTTGCGCAAAGGGATGAGTCCATTCTCCCCGGACCGTCAGCATATCCATCATTTGATTATGCGCGCCGGCTTCACTTCCCGTCAGGCTTTCGTGTTGATTACTCTGGCTGCTGCGTTGCTGGCAGGCATTGGTGTTGCCGCTGAATATATTCACTCAATTCCTGAATGGGTGATGTTGGCATTATTCTTGCTAGCATTTGTGCTCTATGATTATTGCATTAAGCGCGCCTGGAAAGTGGCCCGCTTCATAAGACGTTTTAAGCGTCGTCAACGTAGAAACAGCAGCATTTCTTAATCCTGAATTGAATTGGGGAAGTGATGAGACAAAACGTGCCAGGAAGTAACCCGGGAATGGTGGACAACGAGTTGGACATTCGTGGTTTGTTCCGGACACTGTGGAGAGGGAAGTTCTGGATTGTGGGCATGGCGGCAGCATTCGCCATCATCGCATTGGTCTATACCTTTTTTGCCAGGCAGGAGTGGAGCGCCAACGCAATCACCGATCGCCCGACGGTCAATATGCTGGGAGGATATTATTCTCAACAGCAATTCCTTCGTAACCTTGATATCAAAGCCAATATGGTCCCGGTTGACCAGCCCTCCGTCATGGACGAAGCCTATAAAGAGTTCATTATGCAACTCTCGGCTTACGATACCCGCCGCGATTTCTGGCTACAGACCGATTACTACAAGCAGCGCCAGGTGAAAAACAGTAAAGCGGATGCCGCTCTGCTTGATGAAATGGTGGACAATATTCAGTTCACCGCAGGGGATATCACCCATAATCTTAATGACAGCGTTAAGCTGATTGCTGAGACGGCAGCGGACGCAAATAATCTGTTGCGGCAATACGTTGCGTTTGCCAGCCAGCGCGCGGCAAGCCATCTGAATGAAGAGCTGGCTGGCGCATGGGCTGCTCGTACCATCCAGATGAAAGCTCAGGTCAAACGGCAAGAAGCCGTCGCCAAATCCATTTATGACCGCAAAGTAAAAAGCGTTGAGCAGGCGCTGAAAATTGCCGAACAGCAAAATATTGCGAAAAGCGAAACAGAAGTTCCGGCTGACGAATTACCAGATTCCGAAATGTTCATGTTGGGCCGCCCAATGCTACAGGCAAGGCTTGAAAGCCTGCAGGCGGTAGGGCCTGATTATGATATCGACTACGACCAAAACCGCGCCATGCTTTCAACGCTGAATGTTGGCCCAACGCTCGATCCGCGTTTCCAGACTTATCGTTATTTACGTACCCCGGAAGAACCCGTTAAGCGCGACAGCCCTCGCCGTGCGTTCTTATTAGTAATGTGGGGTGCGGTTGGGGCCCTGATAGGCGCTGGTGTGGCGTTAGCCCGCCGCCCTAAAGCGTTATAACGCCCTTGCCCGGCGAAGGCTTGATGGATGGCCTTCGCCTTTTTTAACAAAAGAGAATCGCTGTGAAAGTGTTAACAGTTTTTGGCACGCGTCCGGAAGCCATAAAAATGGCGCCGCTGGTTCATGCGTTGACAAAAGACGCGTTTTTTGACGCGAAGGTATGCGTGACGGCCCAGCATCGCGAGATGCTCGATCAGGTGTTGAATTTATTTTCAATCGAACCGGATTACGATCTCAACATCATGAGCCCGGGGCAGGGACTTACGGAAATAACCTGTCGCATCCTTGAAGGTTTAAAGCCAATTCTTGAATCGTTCAAACCCGATGTGGTGCTGGTTCATGGCGATACCACGACGACAGTTGCCACCAGCCTTGCCGCATTTTATCAGCGCATCCCCGTAGGCCACGTTGAGGCGGGTCTGCGCACGGGCGATCTTTACTCACCCTGGCCAGAAGAGGCTAACCGTACGTTAACCGGGCATCTCGCTATGTACCATTTTGCCCCGACGGAGAACTCACGGCAGAATCTGCTGCGCGAAAATATCAACGATAATAAAATCTTCGTGACGGGAAATACGGTCATTGACGCGCTGATTTCCGTGCGTGACCGCGTACTGGCTGATGACGAACTGCGTAACAGCCTTGCCCAATACCATCCGTTTTTAGACAGCGCTAAAAAGCTCATTCTGGTTACCGGCCACCGCCGCGAAAGCTTCGGAGAGGGCTTTGAGCGTATCTGCCACGCGCTTGCGGAAATCGCCAAAGAGAACAGCGATGTGCAGATCGTTTATCCGGTGCACCTCAACCCTAACGTTAGCGAGCCGGTGAAACGAATCCTCGGCCATGTCGAAAACGTGGTGCTTGTTGAACCGCAGGAATACCTGCCGTTTGTCTACCTGATGAACCACTCGTATCTGATTCTGACCGACTCTGGCGGGATTCAGGAAGAAGCGCCATCGCTCGGTAAACCGGTACTGGTCATGCGGGACACCACGGAACGCCCGGAAGCCGTGAAAGCGGGGACTGTTCGTCTGGTGGGCACCGATACGCAAACCATCGTCCGTGAAGTAACGCGCTTGCTGCGTGATGAAAACGAATATCAAATCATGAGCCGTGCGCATAACCCGTACGGGGACGGCACCGCTTGTGAACGTATTTTGGCTGCACTAAAGAACAATCAGGTGAAACTATGAGTTTTTCAACCATCTCCGTTATTGGTCTTGGCTACATTGGTTTACCCACCGCGGCGGCATTTGCTTCCCGTCAGAAAAACGTAGTAGGCATCGATATCAACCAGCACGCAGTGGAAACCATTAATCGTGGCGCCATTCATATTGTTGAGCCGGAGTTGGATAAGGTCGTTAAAACGGCAGTCGAAGCAGGTTTTTTGCGCGCCAGCACGCAGCCTGTCGAGGCTGACGCTTATCTGATTGCTGTGCCAACGCCTTTTCAGGGCGACCATGAACCCGATATGGCTTTTGTGAAAGCCGCAGCGGTTTCTATCGCGCCGGTTCTGAAAAAGGGCGCCTTAGTGATCCTGGAATCCACCTCGCCGGTAGGTTCCACCGAACAAATGGCCGAATGGCTGGCGGACCTGCGTCCGGACCTCTCTTTCCCGCAGCAGGCGGGTGAAGCGGCGGATATTAATGTCGCCTACTGCCCGGAACGCGTATTGCCGGGTCAGGTTATGGTTGAGCTGATTAAAAATGACCGTGTAATCGGCGGCATGACGCCGGTTTGCTCAACGCGCGCGAGCGAACTCTATAAGATATTCCTGGAAGGCGAGTGCGTTATTACTAACTCCCGCACGGCGGAAATGTGCAAGCTGACTGAAAACAGCTTCCGCGACGTTAATATCGCCTTCGCTAACGAACTGTCGCTGATCTGCGCCGATCAGGGGATCAACGTTTGGGAGCTTATACGCCTGGCAAACCGCCACCCGCGCGTGAACATTCTTCAGCCTGGACCAGGCGTTGGCGGACACTGCATCGCGGTCGATCCGTGGTTTATCGTTGCTCAGAACCCACAGCAGGCGCGTTTGATTCGTACCGCTCGCGAAGTAAACGATAGCAAGCCGCACTGGGTTATAAATCAGGTCAAAGCTGCCGTTGCCGATAGCCTGGCCGAAAGCGGTAAGCGCGCCGGCGAACTGAAAATCGCCTGTTTTGGTCTGGCATTCAAACCGAATATTGACGATCTACGCGAAAGTCCGGCGATGGAAATCGCCGGGATGATTGCCAACTGGCACAGCGGTGAGACGCTTGTGGTCGAGCCGAATATCCATCAGCTTCCGAAGAAGCTTGAAGGGCATTGTCAACTGGCGAACCTTGATGATGCCTTGCAGCAGGCCGATGTGCTGGTCATGCTGGTAGACCATAACGAATTCAAAGCCATTGCAGGTGAGAAAATCCAGCAGCGCTGGGTTGTCGATACCAAAGGCGTCTGGCGTTAACGCGCCATACCGAGGCTACGTCATGAACAGTCCGCTTCGCGCCCGGCTTGACCCGCTAGAATGGGAAAATCAGTTCTTTGGCGTTAATAGCGCCATTGTTCGTTTTGCCGAAGATGCGCAAGCGCTGACCGTAAAGCGGCTTGAGGCTTACGGGCGAGTACAGGCGAAAATTCCTGCCCATCGCACTGATTTGCTCGATGCTTTACAGCAGTTCGGCTTTCAACTGGTTGAGGGTGAAGTCGACCTGGTGCTGCCAGTTGGCACGGAAAATGCTGTATCTACCGATGATGCACAAGCCGCTGATATTCCTGTTCTGCGTGAAATGGCCGCTCGGGTCTTTACGCAAAGCCGTTTCCGCGCGCCCTGGTATCAACCCGCCGATAGCGGCCGTTTTTATGCTCAATGGGTGGAAAACGCAGTGCTGGGCACGTTTGACCATCAGTGCCTGTTGCTGAAAAACGGCGATGAAATACAGGGCTTCGTTAGCCTGCGTCAGTTAAACGAGCGGGAAGCACGCATTGGTTTGCTTGCGGGACGCGGAGTCGGTGAACAGTTGATGAACGCTGCACTTTACTGGTGTCAGCAGCACAGGCTGACAACGCTGCGTGTAGCCACGCAGATAAGTAATACCGCAGCTTTGCGACGTTATATTCAAAGCGGTGCCACTGTAGAGAGCACTGCCTTCTGGTTATACAGGTGAAAAAATGATCCCATTTAATGCTCCGCCAGTAGTAGGTACGGAAATCGAATACATGCAGGCTGCGATGGGAAGCGGCAAGCTTTGCGGCGACGGCGGCTTTACGCGCCGTTGCCAGCAGTGGATGGAACAGCGCTTCGGCAGCAAAAAAGTCCTGCTAACGCCATCCTGCACCGCCTCGCTGGAAATGGCCGCGTTATTGCTGGATATCAAGCCTGGCGACGAAGTCATCATGCCAAGCTATACCTTTGTTTCAACCGCTAATGCTTTCGTACTGCGCGGCGCAAAAATCGTGTTTGTTGACGTGCGTCCGGACACCATGAATATCGACGAAACGTTGATTGAAGCGGCGATTACCGAAAACACGCGCGTTATCGTGCCGGTTCACTACGCGGGCGTTGCTTGCGAAATGGACGCCATTATGGCGCTGGCGAAGAAGCACAATCTGTTTGTGGTAGAAGATGCCGCGCAGGGCGTGATGTCGACCTACAAAGGCCGCGCGCTGGGCTCCATCGGCCATATCGGCTGCTTCAGCTTCCACGAAACCAAAAACTACACCGCCGGTGGCGAAGGCGGTGCGACGCTTATTAACGATTCGTCGTTGATTGACCGCGCTGAAATTATTCGCGAAAAGGGCACTAACCGCAGCCAGTTCTTCCGCGGGCAGGTGGATAAATACACCTGGCGCGATATTGGGTCGAGCTATCTGATGGCTGACCTGCAGGCAGCTTATTTATGGGCGCAGCTCGAAGCCGCTGAGAAGATTAACCAGCAGCGCCTCAAGCTTTGGCAAACCTACCATGACGCGCTGGCCCCGCTGGCTCGCGCTGGCCGTATTGAGTTGCCTTCGGTGCCAAAAGACTGTGTGCAAAACGCGCACATGTTCTATATCAAACTGCGTGACGTGGAAGACCGCAGCGCGCTGATTGCGTATCTTAAAGAAGCCGAAATCATGGCCGTGTTCCACTATATTCCGCTGCATGCCTGCCCGGCCGGTGAGAAATTTGGTTACTTCCACGGCGAAGACCGTTTCACCACTAAAGAGAGCGAACGCCTGGTGCGCCTGCCGCTGTTTTATAACCTCTCGCCGGTTAACCAACGTACTGTTATCAATACGTTGTTAAGCTACCTTTCCTGATATGTCGCTGGCTAAAGCCTCAGCGTGGACCGCCGGGTCCACGCTGGTAAAAATTGCGGCTGGCCTGCTGGTGGTAAAACTTCTGGCGGTCGCGTTTGGTCCAAGCGGCGTGGGGCTTGCGGGTAATTTCCGACAGATGGTTACCGTGCTGGGCGTGCTGGCGGGCGCCGGCATTTTTAACGGCGTGACCAAATACGTCGCCCAGTATCATGACAATCCACAAGAGCTTCGCAAAGTCCTCGGGACATCTTCAGCCATGGTGCTGGGATTTTCGACGCTGCTGGCGGTTATTTTTGTGCTGGCCGCAAAGCCCATCAGCATCGGTCTGTTCGGCCACGATCATTATCAGGGTTTAGTGCGGCTGGTGGCGCTGGTGCAGATGGGTATTGCCTGGGCAAACCTGTCGCTGGCCGTTATGAAAGGCTTCCGGGATGCGGCCGGCAATGCGCTGGCGCTGATCGGCGGCAGCGTTATTGGCGTGGCCGCTTACTACCTTTGTTATCGCTCAGGCGGCTACCAGGGCGCTCTGCTTGGCCTGGCGCTGGTGCCGGCTTTGGTGCTTATCCCTGCGGGATTCATGCTGGTACGACGCGAACACGTTCCGCTGGGCTATCTGAAACCGCAGTGGGATAAGGTCTACGCCAGCAGCCTGGGCAAATTTACCATCATGGCGGTGATCACCTCCATCACGCTGCCTGTCGCTTATGTGATGATGCGTAACCTGCTTGCCGAACATTATAGCTGGGATGAGGTGGGGATTTGGCAAGGCGTCAGCAGTATTTCGGATGCCTACCTCCAGTTCATTACCGCGTCATTCAGCGTTTATCTGTTGCCGACCTTATCAAGGCTTACGGCAAAGCAGGATATTTCTCGCGAAATCGTGCGCTCGCTGAAATTCGTGCTGCCAGCGGTGGCTGTCGCCAGCTTTACCGTGTGGTTGCTGCGTGATTTTGCCATCTGGCTGCTGTTCTCACATAAATTTATCGCCATGCGCGATCTGTTTGCCTGGCAACTGGTGGGCGACGTGCTGAAGGTGGGAGCGTATGTTTTCGGCTATTTAGTCATCGCTAAAGCCTCGTTGCGCTTTTATATTTTGACTGAAATCAGCCAGTTTGCTTTATTAACCGGCTTTTCGCGCTGGTTGATCCCGGCCCACGGCGCATTGGGTGCCGCGCAGGCCTATATGGCGACGTATATTGTTTACTTCGCGCTCTGCTGTGGCGTGTTTCTTATTTATCGTAGACGAGCATGACGACACTGATTCACGTACTGGGATCGGATATCCCGCATCATAACCAGACGGTGCTGCGTTTCTTTAACGACGCTCTGGCCGCCTCACATCCGCACGCGCGCAAGTTTCTGGTTGTCTCAAAGGACAGCTCCTTGCCGTCTGCTTTTCCTGAGCTTGCGATTACGCTTTTTCCGACGAAAAAAGCGCTGGCTCAGGCGGTGGTAGAAAAAGCGCGCGCGAACAGACAGCAGCGGTTTTTCTTCCACGGCCAGTTTAATAGCCCGTTGTGGATTGCCTTGCTGACCGGCGGACTCCAATCCGCGCAGGTGAGCTGGCATATCTGGGGCGCGGATTTGTATGAAGCCTCACGGAGCCTTAAGTTCCGCCTGTTTTACCTGTTGCGCCGTATCGCGCAGGGACGCGTTGGCCGGGTGTTCGCCACGCGTGGCGATCTTAATTATTTCTATCAGCGTCATCCGCGAGTGCCTGGAGAGCTGCTGTACTTCCCGACGCGTATGGACGCCGCTCTTAACGAAATGAGCGGCGAAGAAAAAACGGGTAGCAAACTCACTTTGCTGGTCGGGAACTCCGGCGATCGCAGCAATCAGCACATCGCTGCGTTGCAGGCGATTCACGCTCGTTTCGGTGATAACGTGCGTGTTGTGGTGCCGATGGGTTACCCGCTGAACAACAGCGCTTATATCAAAGAAGTGCAGCAGGCGGGCCGTGCGTTATTCAGCGAAGAAAACCTGCAGGTTCTGACTGAAAAAATCGAATTTAATGATTACCTGGCGCTGCTGCGCCAGTGCGATTTGGGCTATTTCATTTTTGACAGGCAGCAGGGCATCGGCACCCTTTGTCTGCTTATCCAGGCGGGTATTCCCTGCGTGCTGAGTCGTAAAAACCCGTTCTGGCAGGATATGGTCGAACAGCATGTTCCCGTGTTGTTCACAGGCGATCCGTTGGATGAAACGGTCGTGCGCGAAGCGCAGCGTCAGCTACGCTTACTCGATAAGCAGCAGATTGCTTTTTTCAGCCCTAACTATCTTGAAGGCTGGCATCAGGCGCTAGCAATCGCATCAGGAGAAACCGCATGAGTTTGCTCGAATTTGGCGGTCTGTTTGTGGTGTGGTTTGTTTCGGTGATGTTTATCGGCATGCTGACATACCAGGAGTTCCGCAAGGTACGCTTCAACTTTAACGTCTTCTTTTCGCTGCTTTATCTGCTGACCTTTTTCTTCGGCTTTCCGTTTACCTGCACGCTGGTCTTCCGGTTCGGGGTGAACGTTGTGCCTGCGGATGTATTGCTGCAGGCGCAGTTAGCAGCGACCTGCTTCTATGGAATTTATTACGTCGCCTATAAAACGCGTCTACGGGCTAAACAACCCACAGCGGCTGGGCGTCGTCCGTTATTCACCATGAATCGCGTTGAAACTCACCTTGCATGGGTAATGCTGGCGGCGGTCGCGCTGGTGAGCGTCGGCGTTTTCTTTATGCACAACGGCTTCCTGCTGTTTAAGCTGCACTCCTACAGCCAGATATTCTCAAGCGAAGTTTCGGGCGTGGCGCTTAAACGCTTCTTCTACTTCTTTATCCCGGCGATGCTGGTGGTTTACTTCCTTAAGCAGGATGGCCGCGCGTGGATGTTCTTCCTGGTCAGCACGGTGGCCTTTGGCCTGCTGACTTATATGATTGTTGGCGGAACGCGCGCCAATATCATCATCGCCTTTGCCATCTTCCTGTTTATCGGCATCATTCGCGGCTGGATTTCCCTGTGGATGCTGGCCGCGGCAGGGGTGTTTGGCATTGTCGGCATGTTCTGGCTGGCGCTGAAACGCTACGGGCTGAACGTCAGCGGCGATGAGGCTTTTTACACCTTCCTTTATCTGACGCGCGATACGTTTTCGCCGTGGGAAAACCTGGCCTTACTGCTGCAAAACTACGACAAAATCGAGTTCCAGGGTCTGGCGCCTGTGGTGCGTGATTTCTATGTGTTCATTCCAACCTGGCTATGGCCGGATCGTCCAGGTATTGTGCTTAACAGCGCTAACTACTTCACCTGGGAAGTCCTGAATAACCACTCGGGGCTTGCGATATCACCGACGCTTATCGGCTCGCTGGTGGTGATGGGCGGCGTGTGGTTTATTCCGCTGGGCGCCGTTGTGGTTGGGCTGATTATTAAATGGTTTGACTGGCTTTATGAACTGGGTAATCAGGAAACCAATCGCTATAAAGCCGCTATTCTGCACAGCTTCTGCTTCGGTGCGATTTTTAACATGATAGTTCTGGCCCGCGAAGGCGTGGATTCCTTTGTTTCCCGTGTCGTTTTCTTCCTTGTGGTGTTCGGCATTTGCCTTCTGCTGGCTAAGCTTCTTTACTGGTTATTTGACAGTGCGGGTCTGATACATCAGCGTCTGCGTCGCATACCGCGCGTGGAAGCTGGAGCTTAAAACGCATGACAAGGAACAACATGAACGAGTCGATCACTGCACCTACGTATACCATTCGTGGCCTGGCGTTGCTGGGCTGGCGTGATATGCAGCATGCGCTGGATTATCTCTATGCTGGCGGCTCGCTGAGGTCGGGTACGCTTGTTGCGATCAACGCCGAGAAAGTCCTGACGGCAGAACGCGATCGCGAAGTTCGCGAGCTTATTGAAGCGGCAGAGTTTAAATATGCTGATGGCATAAGCGTCGTGCGTTCAATTCGTAAAAAATATCCTGCGGCGAAAGTGTCGCGCGTGCCCGGAGCAGACCTTTGGGAAGCGCTGATGGAAAAAGCCGGGCGTGAAGGTACGCCGGTATTTCTGGTCGGCGGTAAGCCTGAAATTCTGGCCCAGACGGAAGCGAAACTGCGCAAGCTCTGGAACCTAAACATCGTGGGCAGCCAGGACGGTTACTTCAAACCGGAAGCGCGGCAGGCAATGTTTGAACGTATTCGTGACAGCGGCGCGGCGATTGTGACCGTGGCGATGGGGTCGCCGCGCCAGGAGATCCTGATGCGCGACTGCCGTAAAGTTTACCCGCAGGCGCTGTATATGGGCGTTGGCGGTACCTATGATGTCTTCACCGGTCACGTTAAACGTGCGCCGAAGATCTGGCAAAATCTGGGCCTGGAATGGCTTTATCGATTGCTATCCCAGCCAAGCCGCCTTGGCCGGCAGCTTAAGCTGCTGCGCTACCTGAGCTGGCATTACACAGGCCGCCTGTAATCAGTAACAAACGCGCTCAAATGGGCGCGTTTTTGTTTTTATCTCCAGCCAGCCTGCCGAAATTTGTTAACGGTTGATTTGTAATTTCGCAAAAAATACGAAACCATTGCGCCCGCCCGATGGCATGCAGGGGTTTTAAGTGGTTAATACCACAATAAGAAACGGTATAAACCGGGCATTTTGCGAAGACAATACAGAGGTTATATGGCGGAGAAACAAGCGGAGCTTCAGCGTGGGTTGGAGGCTCGACACATCGAACTTATCGCGTTGGGCGGTACTATCGGCGTCGGTCTGTTTATGGGCGCGGCAAGCACGCTCAAATGGGCGGGACCTTCAGTATTGCTGGCTTACATCATCGCAGGCCTGTTCGTGTTCTTTATTATGCGTTCCATGGGCGAAATGCTATTTCTGGAACCGGTAGCCGGCTCGTTTGCCGTCTATGCGCACCGCTATATGAGTCCATTTTTTGGCTATCTCACCGCCTGGTCTTACTGGTTTATGTGGATGGCGGTAGGAATATCGGAAATTACCGCGATAGGGCTTTACGTTCAGTACTGGTTCCCCGATTTGCCGCAGTGGCTGCCGGCGCTGCTTGCCGTCGGGCTGGTGGCGATGGCAAATCTGGCCGCGGTTCGGCTGTACGGTGAGATTGAGTTTTGGTTTGCGATGATCAAAGTCACCACCATTATCGTGATGATTGTGGTTGGGCTTGGGGTTATTTTCTTCGGTTTTGGTAATCATGGCCAGCCGATTGGCTTTGGCAATCTTACCGAACACGGTGGGTTCTTTGCCGGCGGCTGGAAAGGTTTCTTAACCGCGCTCTGCATTGTTGTGGCGTCATATCAAGGCGTTGAGCTGATTGGCATTACCGCCGGGGAAGCAAAAAATCCGCAGGTCACTTTGCGCAGCGCGGTTGGTAAAGTGCTGTGGCGAATTCTAATTTTTTACGTGGGTGCGATTTTCGTTATCGTGACTATCTTTCCGTGGAACCAGCCTGGCAGCGCCGGCAGCCCGTTTGTGCTGACCTTCGCAAAAATTGGTATCACGGCGGCGGCAGGAATCATCAATTTTGTTGTACTGACGGCAGCGCTTTCTGGCTGTAACAGCGGCATGTATAGCTGTGGTCGTATGTTATATGCCCTGGCGAAGAACCGTCAGCTTCCGGCTGCAATGGCAAAAGTTTCCCGTCATGGCGTACCGGTGGCGGGCGTTGCTGTTTCAATCGCCATTCTGCTGCTGGGTTCGTGTCTGAACTACATCATTCCTAATCCGCAGCGCGTATTTGTATACGTTTATAGCGCAAGCGTTTTGCCTGGCATGATGCCCTGGTTTGTGATTCTGATTAGCCAGATTCGTTTCCGTAAGGCGCACCGCGAAGCCATCGCCAGCCACCCGTTTAAGTCGATCATGTTCCCCTGGGCGAACTATCTGACGATGGCGTTCCTGGGCTGCGTGTTAATCGGCATGGGCTTTAATGAAGAGACGCGTCTGTCGCTGACGGTTGGGGCGGGATTTCTGTTGCTGGTGACGCTGGTTTATAAGGTTTTTGGCCTGAATAAACATCCAACTTAATAAAATATGAATGGATTCGCAGCAGACTGCACAAAGCGTAACCAAACGCGCATTTTATTTAAATAAGCACTAGACAGCTGAGCATGAAGCCCGTAATATCCGACCCCGCAACGGCGCTACGCGCCCGTAGCTCAGCTGGATAGAGCGCTGCCCTCCGGAGGCAGAGGTCTCAGGTTCGAATCCTGTCGGGCGCACCATTTAAAAAATGGCGCTAGAGCTGCGGTGGTAATTAACGTACCGCGTGAAAGATTTTACAGTGGTGGCTATAGCTCAGTTGGTAGAGCCCTGGATTGTGATTCCAGTTGTCGTGGGTTCGAGTCCCATTAGCCACCCCATTAATTTAGTGGTTATGATGCGAAGGTGGCGGAATTGGTAGACGCGCTAGCTTCAGGTGTTAGTGTTCTTACGGACGTGAGGGTTCAAGTCCCTCTCTTCGCACCAATCATCTAAGTTAAGTAAATCGGGTAGTAAGCAGTAAAAAGCAGTATTTCGGCGAGTAGCGCAGCTTGGTAGCGCAACTGGTTTGGGACCAGTGGGTCGGAGGTTCGAATCCTCTCTCGCCGACCACATTCAGAAAAGGCCAGCTCTTTGAGCTGGCCTTTTTGCATCCAGAGTTTAAAGAGGATGAGAACCTCCGAAGGAGGTTTGAGCCGAGCGCAGCGAGACAACGTTGCTTACGGCAACGGCCCGAAGGGCTTGTTTTATAAAAACGAGTTATCCTCTCTCGCCGACCACATTCAGAAAACCCCGCTTCGGCGGGGTTTTTGCTTTTATTACTCCTGCACATCTCTTCTTTTTATTTGGTTGAATGTCGTAATTTTGCGACAAAAAGCTTTTTCTTGTCGCTTTTTGGCGACATTTAACCTATTGATTAAATGGAATTTTTAATTCGTGGTGTTTTAGTGTCTCCCGTGAGAGACAAACGGAGCGGATTAATACTTGCTTCAGTCGCCCGCACGCAGCGGACTATAAGCGTTAATAACTACCTGAAATTGTAGATATTGCGTTAATTCGTGGAATGCTTATTCAAACCTGGCACGCTTCGTGCAATAATTTACCTGTAGATGCTCATTCCACTTCTTATGTTCGCTTAGGCTTCATAAACCCAGGAATGACGCAGAGCCGATTACGGTGCTTATCGTCCACCGACAGATGTCGCCTCAGGCCTCATCCAACACCATGGACACAACGTTGAGTGAAGCACCACTTAGTTGTCAAACAGACCTGTTTAACACCTGCCAATTGGCAGGTGTTTTTTTATGTATGAAGCGAAGGGAAAAGGGCGAAAGAGTTCGCCCTGAAGGCTCAAGGATTAGGATTATTTTGCAGGGTTAACAGCAGACCATCGCGGCGCATCAGCGCAGCTTCTTCCGGCTGATGCAGTCTGTCCAGCGAGTCGGCAAGCCAGGCATAATCAAATGCATCCGGCCGCTGCTTAATCGCTTCACGGAAAGCCTCGCTCGCCTGTTGCCATTCGCCGCGCTTCATCAATAGCTGACCCAGCGTGCTGTACAGCAAAGGGCGGTCGCCCTGAGTTTTGATTTGCTGACGCAGCGCTTTTTCCAGTTGTTCCGGATTACCGGATTTCAGGCGTGGCATCAGCAAAATTAACCGCTCGTCGTACTGCCGTTTCAGGCCATCCAGCACAACTTCCTGCGCGGCTTCGTGATCGTCACACTCAATAAGATGCTCCGCCATCGCAACCTGCAATGTCGTTTCATGGCGTGTTTTGCGATTCTGGTTGCGCCACCAGGTTTTCAGACCATCATTGCCCTGATCCGCCATCGCCTGATCCATCATCCCAATCCATGCCTGTTCTTGCAGCGCTGCAAGATGGGCTTCGTCACCAACCTGCACTTTATGCATAGCAGGAAGGATATCCAGCACGGAGCTCCAGGCGCCGGTTCGCACATATGCTTGCTCTGCGAGACGCAGCACTTCCGGATGACGCGGAGCGATTTCCAGCAGTTTGTCCACGCCATGACGAGCGGCATGATTTTCGTTGCGTGCCAGTTGCAGACGAACGCGTGTAATTTCTACCGGCAACTGGTCGTTATCCGCCAGCTCTGCCGCTCTTTCCAGATGCTGATTGGCGCGGATTTCATCGCCACGCTGTTGCGCCGCTTCGGCCGCCAGCAGGTAATTCACCACAGGTTGTTCAGCATGATCGGCATTTTTCGCCATTAGCTTTTCAACCTGCTGGTAATCCCCTTCAGCCAGTTTCAGCAATGCGGCTTTTGTTTGTTTACGCGCGCGGCTGCTTTTACGTCCTACGAACCAACCACGAGTACGTGCTCCGGTGTGGAAGATACGACGCAGTAGCCATTCGATGACGAACAGCACGACCATAGTCAGAATCAGAATGATAACCAGGCCTGTGACGCTGGTTTCCACGTTGTAGTTATCGGTCTGGATCAGGACGTAGCCCTGGTGTCCCGCGAGCATTGGCCCAAGGACGATCCCGGCGATCAACAACAGGAAGAGTAATAAGACCTTAATCATGCTTATTCTCCCTGATTTGCCGCAGGCGCCTGTTCAGGCGGCGCTTCAGCAGGCGTGGCGCTGGCAGCGGCCGGCTGAGCAAGTAAATTGCGAACGCGAGTTTGCATTAATTTTTCCAGCAACGGCTGGCTTTGCAGCGTTTGCGGGATATCCATATTGATGCTTTGCTGGCTCAGCGCTTCTAACTCATCCAGGAAAGCTTTGGTAGTGGCATCCTCGGTGTCGTAATAAGCACGAACCCAGGTAGACACGTTTTCAAGCGACTGTTTGTAGGTTTCATCCTGATGACGAGGCACAGCCTGAGCGGCAACCAGCAGGCGCGAGCGAATATTCTCACGCAGATAAATATCCTGGTTAGGCGCCAGCAGCGGCACGGCCGTTTCATCACGGCGACGAATGGTAATGAAACTATCCATAAAGTTGTGCCAGCTTTTCACCAGATTCTGACGCCATTCGGCGACGGTGCTGGAAAGCTCGCTGTCATCGGAATCCATCGGCGTATCGTCGTTGTCGTTATCCGCAAGGCGCAGGTTATCGACCTGGCTGGAAAGCTGATTTAATTTCAGGATGATGCCGTCGTAATCAACCTGAGTAACCGCCGAAAGCGAACCGATATCGTCGGTCAAAGCGCGACGAGCGGTAATCAGGCTTGGATCGTTCATGTCCGCAAGGCTTGCATCAGCGCTTTTTAACAACGCGGCGGCGGTAGTGACATCCTGATCGCTCCAGAGCTTACGTCCGGCTAATTTCACAAGGAAATCGGCCTGGGCAAGCAGCCAGGTTTTCGCATCGCTGCCCGAAATGGTTGCCACTTTTTGCTGCACTTCATCAAGCTGACGAGCCAGATTCGCCTGCTGGCGGTTGGCTTCTTCAAGCGCGGCTGCCTGCTGTTTAATCGTATTCTCAAGCTCGGTTTTCTGCTGGTCCTGCTGTTTTTGCAGCGCAGCGAGTTCAGTGGTCAGCGCATCGTTGGTGGCGGATTGCGCCGAGGTTTGATGTTTGCCGTAGCTGTAGAGTCCAGCACCTAACGCCAGAGCAATAGCGATGGCGATGGCGCCCAGGGCAATCCCTGCCACGCCGCTACGATTCTTTTGTGGTGGTTGTTCCGGTAGCGGTGTGTTTTCCGCCGCGGGTTTGGTCTCTTCAACCATGGCGGAGGAAGTATTTTGTTCCGTCATTGTGGCTTCCCATATTGTTAGGTTTATTGTAACGCGCGCAGCAGCGCGTCATTGTCTGCATTATCGGCGATCCGAATATCCTGCCAGCCCAAATCCCGGGCAAGAATCGCCAAACGCTCACTGACAACAACCAGTTGGCAGTGGAGTAACCAGTCATTGCGATACCACTCCGGAATCAGCGTATAAAGCTGTTGCAGCATTTCACCGCTGGTGACGACAAGGGCTGTTACCCCGCGTTCGCGCCAGCGGAAGGCTTCCTCTGTTCCGTCATAAATTTTCGCATTGCGTTGATAACATTCGCAAAATTCAACTTTAGCGCCGCGAGCCGTGAGGGTTTCGCCTAACAGCTCGCGCCCGCCGTTGCCACGCAGGATCAGCGCGCGCTTATCGGCAATATTCTGTAATTCAGGTAATTGTAGCAAGACTTCGCTGGTTTCCCGATCCAACGGGTAGCGAACGGGCAAATGACTGATCGTATGAAATGCCAGAGCGGTCGTCCTTCCGATAGCAAACCAGCTCGGTTTTTCCGGCCAACCGATGTCGCTTTTGCTAAGCAGCGGCTTTGCGAACTGCACGACATGCTGAGATAAAATGAAAACCAGATCGCCTGCGCGGAGATCGGCAAGCAGACCAGGGAGTAATGCTAACTGCCTGCCGGGGGAAAATTCGATAAGAGGAAAACTGTACGCCACCTGCCCGAGTGCGCGCAGACGGCTCACTAACTCATCCCCGGCGGGAGAGGGGCGGGTGACAAGGATTGTCATGCGGGTGCATCCCCATCATAGACTGCGGCCAACACTTCACGAGCGCCGTTATTAAGCAGCTCTTCGGCCAGCGAAACGCCCATCGTTTCCGCATCTTCCGGTTTTCCGCGACGTTCGCCGCGCACCATAAAGGAACCGTCCGGAGCACCGACCAGCGCTCGTAACCACAGCTCGCCGTCTTTCAGCTCTGCGTAGCTTCCGATTGGCACCTGGCAACCGCCTTCAAGCCGCATGTTCATGGCGCGTTCTGCGGCTACACGAATCGCCGTTTCATCATGATTGAGCGGGGCGAGCAACTCGCGGGTGCGCTTGTCGTCAATTCGGCACTCGATGCCAACCGCGCCCTGGCCTACGGCCGGCAGCGAAATTTCGGCAGGAAGTGCGCAGCGAATACGGGACTGCAGTCCAAGGCGATTGAGCCCGGCTACAGCCAGGATGATTGCATCGTATTCGCCGTTGTCGAGTTTGCCGAGGCGCGTGCCTACGTTGCCACGCAGCGAACGGATAATGAGATCCGGACGGCGTTCGGCTATCTGGCACTGACGGCGAAGGCTGGAGGTGCCAACGACGCTGCCCTGAGGCAAATCGTCCAGGCTTGCAAACCGATTAGAGACAAAAGCATCACGCGGATCGTCACGCTCACAGATGGTCACCAGACCGAGTCCTTCAGGGAATTCGACGGGCACATCTTTCATCGAATGCACGGCGATATCCGCACGCCCCTCAAGCAAAGCCATCTCTAACTCTTTGACAAACAGACCCTTTCCGCCCACTTTTGCCAGCGGTGTATCAAGGATCACATCGCCGCGCGTGACCATCGGCACCAGCTCAACGGTGAGCTGAGGATGACTCGCTTCCAGGCGCTGTTTAACATATTGTGCTTGCCAAAGGGCTAATGGACTTTGGCGAGTGGCAATTCTTAATACTTTGTCTAACATGCTTGTTACCGTAATTGTCGTCTGCTGCCCATCCTACCACTCTTCACGGAAGGCTGTCAGTTTCAACGGTTTTTGCGCAAAAGAGGGACGTGACTCGTATTATGGAATATAAAGCGGCTTACCGAGGCTGAACTTTGCGCATAGCGCAACTTTCTTTACGGTCAACCAGCAAGGTGTTAAATTGATCACGTTTCCAGCAATTGTTTGCCCGTTCGTTTATAATCATAAAGGCAACAATCAGGAAACGGGTTTTTTCGAAATACTGAAACCATCAGGCGATATGTCTTGTACCTCTATATTGAGACTCTTAAACAGAGACTGGATGCCATCAACCAACTGCGTGTAGATCGCGCGCTTGCTGCCATGGGGCCTGCTTTCCAACAGGTCTACAGTCTTCTGCCAACGTTGTTACATTATCATCACCCGCTGATGCCTGGTTATCTTGACGGTAACGTCCCACACGGCATTTGCATTTACACGCCTGATGAAACCCAACGCCACTATCTTAACGAACTGGAATTGATGCGCGGCATGCCGCCGCAGGAAACTGTCTCGGGCGAGTTGCCTATAACCGGTTTATATTCCATGGGCAGTACCTCCTCCGTCGGCCAAAGCTGCTCTTCAGACCTGGATATCTGGGTTTGCCATCAGGCGTGGCTTGATAACGACGAACGTCAACTGTTACAGCGTAAATGTAACCTGCTGGAAAGCTGGGCCGCCTCGCTGGGCGTTGAAGTTAGCTTCTTCCTGATCGATGAGAACCGTTTCCGTCATAACGAAAGCGGCAGCCTCGGCGGCGAAGACTGCGGTTCCACGCAACACATTCTTTTGCTGGACGAATTTTACCGTACCGCTGTGCGCCTCGCGGGCAAACGTATTCTGTGGAATATGGTGCCAGGCGATGAAGAAGAGCATTATGACGATTACGTCATGTCGCTCTATGCGCAGGGCGTGCTGACGCCAAATGAATGGTTAGATCTCGGCGGCTTGAGCTCGCTCTCCGCTGAAGAATACTTCGGCGCCAGCCTGTGGCAGCTCTATAAAAGTATCGATTCTCCCTACAAAGCGGTATTGAAAACCCTGCTGCTGGAAGCCTATTCCTGGGAATATCCGAACGCGCGCCTGCTGGCGAAAGACATCAAACAGCGCCTGCACGACGGCGAGATCGTCTCCTTTGGTCTCGATCCTTACTGCATGATGCTGGAACGCGTAACCCACTATCTGACGCAAATCGAAGATACCGCGCGTCTGGATCTGGTGCGCCGCTGCTTCTATCTGAAAGTGTGCGAAAAACTTTCACGCGAGCGGGCCTGCGTCGGCTGGCGCCGTGAAGTTTTAAGCCAGCTCGTAAAAGAGTGGGGCTGGGACGAAGAGCGTCTGGCAATGCTGGATAACCGCGCCAACTGGAAGATTGACCAGGTACGCGATGCCCACAACGAACTGCTGGATGCGATGATGCAAAGCTACCGCAACCTGATTCGCTTTGCGCGCCGCAACAAC
The DNA here is from genome assembly GCF_025215095.1 of Dryocola boscaweniae. Classification (GTDB taxonomy): domain Bacteria; phylum Pseudomonadota; class Gammaproteobacteria; order Enterobacterales; family Enterobacteriaceae; genus Dryocola; species Dryocola boscaweniae. The sequence goes on from NZ_JALHAP010000065.1 coordinate 39,926, forward strand.
CTCAGCGTCAGCGCCAGCCCGCAGGATATCGGCGTGTTGACCCGTAAACTTTACGCCGCCTTCGAAGCGCTGCCGGGTAAAGTCACCCTGGTGAACCCGCAGATTTCGCCGGATCTCTCCGAGACAAATCTTACCTTTATCCATGTGCCGCCGGGCCGTGCCAACCGTTCCGGCTGGTATCTTTACAACCGCGCGCCAAACATGGACTCCATCGTCAGCCATCAACCGCTGGAATATAACCGTTATCTTAATAAGCTGGTGGCATGGGCCTATTTTAATGGCCTGCTGACCTCGCGCACCCGCCTGTTTATTAAGGGCAACGGTATTTGCGACCTGCCTAAGCTGCAGGAAATGGTGGCGGATGTTTCCCATCACTTCCCGCTGCGTCTGCCTGCGCCAACGCCAAAAGCGCTCTACAGCCCGTGCGAAATTCGCCATCTGGCGATTATCGTCAATCTCGAATATGACCCGACCGCGGCATTCCGCAATCAGGTGGTGCATTTCGATTTCCGCAAGCTGGACGTTTTCAGCTTCGGGCAGCAGCAGCAGTGTCTGGTCGGCAGCGTCGATCTGCTTTATCGCAACTCGTGGAACGAAGTACGTACTTTGCATTTCAACGGCGAACAGGCGATGATCGAAGCGCTGAAGACTATCCTCGGCAAAATGCACCAGGATGCCGCGCCGCCGGATAGCGTAGAAGTCTTCTGCTACAGCCAGCATTTACGCGGTCTGATCCGTACTCGCGTCCAGCAGTTGGTTTCCGAATGTATTGAATTCCGTTTATCCAGCACCCGCCAGGAGCCTGGACGCTTCAAAGCGCTGCGCGTTTCCGGTCAAACCTGGGGTCTGTTCTTCGAACGTCTGAGCGTGTCGGTGCAGAAGCTGGAAAATGCGGTGGAGTTCTATGGGGCGATTTCCCATAACAAGCTGCACGGCCTGTCGGTTCAGGTAGAAACGAACCAGGTGCAATTGCCGCCGGTGGTGGATGGTTTTGCCAGCGAAGGGATTATTCAATTCTTCTTCGAAGAGACCAACGAAGAGCAGGGCTTTAACATCTACATTCTTGATGAGAGCAACCGGGCCGAGGTGTATCACCACTGCGAAGGAAGCAAAGAAGATCTGGTGCGCGACGTCAGCCGTTTCTACTCGTCATCTCATGACCGCTTCACCTACGGTTCAAGCTTCATCAACTTCAACCTGCCGCAGTTCTATCAGATTGTGAAGGTAGAAGGGCGCATGCAGGTCATTCCTTTCCGCACCCAAACCATTCTGCCTGCGACGTCGGCGAATCATGACGATAACGCAACGCCGCTGCTGCAACAGTATCAGTAATTAGCTAAAGCTTACCGGCTCGCCCGCTTGCTGGGTGCAAGCTTCTTCCAGTAACTGCCAGAATTCAGCGCCGCTACGATCGCAAATCCACAAATCGCCTTTCAGGTCAAAGTGATAACCACCGCTTTTAGTCGCCAGCCATACCTGATGCAGCGGCTCCTGGCGATTAATAATGATTTTGCTGCCGTTTTCAAAACTCAGCGTCAGCACGCCGCCGTTGATCTCACAATCGATATCCGTCTCGCCGTCCCAGCTATCCAGGCGTTCTTCGATAGTCATCCACAAGCCATCACATATGCGATGAAATTCGCTGTCGTTCATCTCTTCTTCCCGGTTGTCCGTCTTCACGGCAGTATAAAAGCAACCAGAGTGAATAGAAAAGAGTATTGCTTTTCGGGGTTCACCTGCGATGATAGACAACAGAATATTGAATCACAGGCAACTCAATAATGAAGAAAATTTTCTGCCCACTGGCGGTGGTACTGGCGCTGTTTAGCCTGACAGGTTGCGGCCTGAAAGGTCCTCTTTATTTTCCGCCCGCTGACGGTAAAACCAAACCTGCTACCCAGAGCACTGCGCCTCAACCGCAGACGCAATCAACAACGCCGGATCGCAACAATCGCGGTACGGATGATGCGCCGACTCAGGTGATTTATTAGCCAATAAGAGATAAGTAACCGCGGAAATGGAGCAGAAGATGCAGTTCTCTAAAATGCATGGCCTCGGTAATGACTTTATGGTCGTCGACGCGGTGACACAGAATGTCTATTTCTCCCCCGAGCTGATCCGTCGCTTATCGGATCGTCATCTCGGTGTGGGTTTCGATCAGTTGCTGGTGGTTGAACCGCCTTACGATCCCGATCTCGATTTCCATTACCGCATCTTCAACGCCGACGGCAGCGAAGTTTCGCAGTGCGGTAACGGCGCACGCTGTTTTGCCCGTTTTGTGCGCCTGAAAGGATTGACCAACAAACGTGACATCCGCGTAAGCACGGCGAATGGACGCATGGTGCTGAGCGTAACCGATGATGAACTGGTGCGCGTCAATATGGGCGAACCAAACTTCGAACCGTCAGATGTGCCGTTCCGCGCAAACAAAGCGGAAAAAACTTATATTATGCGTGCGGCCGAACAGACGATTATGTGCGGCGTGGTATCGATGGGAAACCCGCATTGCGTGATTCAGGTGGACGACGTAGCCACCGCGGCTGTTGAAACCCTGGGGCCGGTTATGGAAAACCACGAACGTTTCCCGGAGCGGGCGAACATCGGTTTCATGCAGGTTGTTACCCGCGAACACATCCGCCTGCGCGTCTTTGAGCGTGGCGCGGGCGAAACACAAGCTTGTGGCAGCGGTGCCTGTGGCGCCGTGGCCGTTGGCATTCAACAAGGTTTACTGGCGGAGCAGGTTCGTGTCGAACTGCCCGGCGGTCGCCTTGATATCGCCTGGAAAGGGCCGGGAAATCCGTTGTTTATGACCGGCCCGGCGGCCCATGTCTATGATGGATTCATACATCTATGAAGAACGCCGAGGAACTGCAAGAAGCCGTACTGGAGCTCAATGATAACGCCGTGGCGGAATATCTGCTGCGCCACCCCGACTTCTTTATTCGCAACGCCCAGCAGGTAGAACAAATGCAGGTGCCGCACCCGATACGCGGCACCGTATCGCTGGTGGAGTGGCATATGGCACGCAGCCGTAACCACATCAATCGCCTTGAGGAAAACATGAACCTGCTGATGGAGCAGGCGAATGCCAATGAAGGGCTGTTCTATCGGCTGCTGAAATTACAGGGCCGCCTCGCCTCAGCCACCAGTTTGCAGGAGATGCTCAATCGACTGCATCGCTGGGCGCGTGAAATGGGGTTGGCTGGCGCTAACGTGCGTCTTTTTGCCGATCGCTGGCGCATTGGCGCGCCTTCTGATTTCACCCATCTGGCGCTCAACCGCCAGGCCTTCGAGGCGCTGCGTATTCAGCGGTTGGGCGATAATCAGCACTACCTGGGGCCGTTAAACGGGCCAGAGCTGCTGGTGGTGTTGCCACAGGCAAAAGCGATTGGTTCGGTAGCGATGTCGCTGATGGGCAACGATGCCGATCTTGGCGTGCTGCTCTTTAGCAGCCGTGACGCACAGCATTATCACGAAGGGCAGGGCACCCAGTTGCTGCACGAACTGGCGCTGATGCTGCCGGATTTGCTGGAGCGCTGGATTGAACGCGTATGACCGTTTCACCGCTGCAACCGTCCGTTGATGGCTTTCTCAGATATCTGAAGGTTGAGCGTCAGCTCAGCCCCTTAACTCTGCTTAACTATGGCCGCCAGCTTGAAACCATTATTCATCTGCTTGATGAGATGGGCCTGAAAGCCTGGCAGGAGTGCGATGCGGCAGGCGTGCGTTCTCTGGCGGTTCGTAGCCGTAAAGCGGGCCTTGGGCCATCAAGCCTTGCGCTGCGTCTTTCCGCCTTGCGCAGCTTCTTCGACTGGCTGATTAGCCAGGGCGAGCTGAAAGCCAATCCTGCAAAAGGAATTTCAGCGCCTAAAGCGGGGCGCCATCTGCCAAAAAATATCGACGTGGACGATGTTAATCGCCTGCTGGATATCGATCTTAACGATCCGCTCGCCGTACGCGATCGCGCCATGCTTGAAGTGATGTACGGCGCAGGCCTGCGTCTTTCGGAACTGGTGAATATGGATTGCGGGCATATCGATCTCTCCACCGGTGAAGCATGGGTGACAGGTAAAGGCAGCAAAGAGCGTCGCTTGCCGGTGGGTAGATCTGCCGTGATCTGGATTGAGCACTGGCTCAGCCTGCGCGAGCTGTTTGGCCCGGATGACGACGCGCTGTTTCTCTCGAAGCAGGGTAAACGTATCTCTGCCCGCAACGTACAAAAACGCTTTAGCGAGTGGGGAATCAAACAGGGGCTGAACAGCCACGTTCATCCGCATAAACTCCGTCACTCTTTTGCCACGCATATGCTGGAATCAAGCGGAGATTTACGCGGCGTACAGGAGCTGCTCGGTCATGCGAACCTGTCCACCACACAAATCTATACTCACTTAGACTTTCAACATTTAGCCTCGGTGTATGATGCCGCGCATCCACGCGCCAAACGGGGGAAATCGTAATGCATTTTTACCGCCCAATTGGGCCGATTGCCGCGCTCACTTTCGATCTCGACGATACGCTGTATGACAACCGCCCGGTAATTGAACGCACCGAGCTGGAATCGCTGAGCTTTGTGCAGAATTATCATCCGAGCCTTAGCGCCTTAACAAAACCAGACTTTATGCGCCTGCGTCACGCTATCCGCCTGGCGGAGCCGGACATCTACCACGATGTGACCGAATGGCGCCGCCGCGCCGTTGAGCAGGCCATGTTAGACGCGGGCTTAACCGCAGAAGAAGCCGCTACGGGCGCCACCGCTTCTATGGCGAATTTCGCTAAGTGGCGCAGCCGCATCGACGTGCCGCAGGAAACGCACGATACGCTGGCAAAGCTTGCGCAAAAATGGCCGCTGGTGGCTATCACCAACGGTAATGCGGAGCCGCATCTGTTCGGGCTGGATAAGTATTTTAAATTTATTCTGCGGGCTGGCCCGCACGGGCGTTCCAAGCCGTTTAACGATATGTATTATCTTGCAGCCGAAAAGCTGGAAGTGCCGCTGGAGCATATCCTTCACGTGGGAGACGATCTCACAACCGACGTCGCAGGCGCGGTGCGCAGTGGTTTGCAGGCATGCTGGATAAACCTGCGTGATGGCGACCTGATGCAGATAAATGACAGCCGCTTATTGCCACATCTGGAAATTTCGCGGTTGGCATCCCTCACCGCGCTGATATAATCGTCAGAACTCTGTATAAAATCCCAGGTATAAATACTCGTCATACTTCGAGCTACAGATGCGTTGGCTGCACTCGCTCACCTCAGTCACTTACTTTATGTAAGCTCCTGAGGATTCCCGAGCTTGCCGCCTTCCCGTAACTCGAATTATTTAGAGTATTCATACACTTTAAATGGCGGTGCCAATGGACGTTTCTTACCTGCTCGATAGCCTCAATGATAAACAGCGCGAAGCCGTCGCGGCCTCGCGCAGCAACATGCTGGTGCTGGCCGGGGCAGGCAGTGGTAAGACGCGTGTGTTGGTGCACCGCATCGCGTGGCTGATGACGGTTGAAAACTGCTCGCCTTACTCCATCATGGCGGTGACCTTTACCAACAAAGCTGCGGCAGAAATGCGCCACCGTATTGGCCAGTTGATGGGGACCAGTCAGGGCGGCATGTGGGTCGGCACCTTCCATGGCCTGGCGCACCGTTTGCTGCGCGCGCACCATATGGACGCTAATTTGCCGCAGGATTTTCAGATTCTGGATAGCGAAGATCAACTGCGTCTGTTAAAGCGCCTGATTAAGGCGCTGAACCTTGATGAGAAGCAGTGGCCGCCGCGCCAGGCCATGTGGTACATCAACGGCAAAAAAGACGAAGGCCTGCGCCCGCATCACATTGAAAGTTATGGCAACCCGGTTGAGCAAACCTGGCAGAAAGTGTATCAGGCCTATCAGGAAGCCTGCGATCGTGCGGGGCTGGTGGATTTCGCCGAGCTGCTGCTGCGCGCCCACGAACTCTGGCTCAATAAGCCGCATATTCTCAATCATTACCGCGAGCGTTTCACCAATATCCTGGTGGACGAATTTCAGGACACCAACAGCATTCAGTATGCGTGGATACGCCTGCTGGCGGGCGATACCGGCAAGGTGATGATCGTGGGCGATGACGATCAGTCCATTTACGGCTGGCGCGGCGCCCAGGTAGAAAACATTCAGCGCTTCCTGACGGACTTTTCCGGCGCGCAAACCATTCGTCTTGAGCAGAACTACCGCTCGACGAACAATATTCTGAATGCGGCTAATGCCCTGATCGCCAACAACGCTGGCCGCCTGGGTAAAGAGCTGTGGACCGACGGCAGCGACGGCGAACCCATTTCTCTTTACTGCGCGTTCAACGAACTGGATGAAGCGCGGTTTGTGGTTAACCGCATTAAAACCTGGCAGGAGAAAGGCGGAGCGCTGGAACATTGCGCCATTCTCTACCGTAGCAACGCCCAGTCGCGTGTGCTGGAAGAGGCGCTGCTGCAGGTCGGCATGCCGTACCGTATTTACGGCGGAATGCGCTTCTTCGAGCGTCAGGAAATCAAAGACGCGCTCTCCTATCTGCGCCTGATTGCCAATCGTAACGATGATGCCGCTTTTGAACGCGTGGTCAATACGCCCACGCGTGGCATAGGCGATCGCACGCTGGATGTGGTGCGTCAGACCTCCCGTGACAAGCAGTTAACGCTCTGGCAGTCCTGCCGCCTGCTGCTGCAAGAGAAAGCGCTGGCCGGGCGCGCGGCTTCCGCTCTGCAACGCTTTATGGAACTTATCGACGCGCTGGCCCATGAAACTATCGATATGCCGCTGCACGTGCAGACCGACCGGGTTATCAAAGATTCTGGCCTGAAGATGATGTACGAGCAGGAGAAAGGCGAGAAAGGCCAGACGCGTATCGAAAACTTAGAGGAGCTGGTGACGGCAACGCGCCAGTTCAGCTATCAGGACGAAGACGAAGATCTCATGCCGCTGCAGGCTTTCCTGTCGCATGCGGCGCTGGAAGCGGGCGAAGGGCAGGCGGATACCTGGCAGGACGCGGTTCAGTTAATGACGCTGCATTCCGCAAAAGGGCTGGAGTTCCCGCAGGTCTTTATCGTCGGCATGGAAGAGGGCATGTTCCCAAGCCAGATGTCGCTGGATGAAGGCGGTCGTCTGGAGGAAGAGCGCCGCCTGGCTTACGTTGGCGTCACGAGAGCGATGCAAAAATTGACATTAACCTACGCGGAGACCCGCCGTCTGTACGGTAAAGAAGTTTATCATCGCCCGTCGCGTTTCGTTGGCGAACTGCCGGAAAACTGCGTGGAAGAGGTGCGTTTGCGAGCCAGCATCAGCCGGCCTGTCAGCCACCAGCGTATGGGAACGCCGATCTCTGAGAACGATTCAGGTTTCAGTCTTGGGCAGCGTGTTCGCCATGCGAAGTTTGGCGAAGGCACCGTCGTCAACCTGGAAGGAAGCGGTGAGCATAGCCGCGTGCAGGTGGCGTTCCCCGGGCAGGGAATTAAGTGGCTGGTGGCCGCTTATGCACGTCTCGAAACGGTGTAAGTTATAGAAATATCGCGCAATTTTTTCGTGCGCTGCTACCCTTTAAACCTCACTGGCATTTATTAGTCTGCGGTGTCCCGTTGCGTGTTGACGCCATATTTTTGGTGGCGTAACATGCGCGCACGATAACGGCTTAAGAGGACACTCGCCTTGGACACACCCAGTAGATACTGGCTCAATTACCTGTCATCCAGGTACAACTTCTAAGGCTATCCTCTTATGCTGATGGCCTTAGTGGTTGTCGGCGACCTCATATCTTTCTATCCCGTCGCAATGAGTCAGGCTGTTTAATGGTCTGAAACCTGTAATGTTTCTGTCTGTGTGCCAACCGAGCTGTCCCTGATATTTTTTTGCATTGGGAGTCCCGGTCATGCTGAGCGCATTTCAACTGGAAAACAATCGCCTGTCCCGTCTCGAAGTGGATGAGACCGATGACCTGACAAATTCTGTCTGGGTCGATCTGGTCGAGCCCGAAGAGAGTGAGCGGCAGCGTGTGCAAACGGAACTTGGCCAGAGCCTGGCAACCCGACCAGAGCTGGAAGACATCGAAGCATCCGCGCGTTTTTTTGAAGACGAAGACGGTTTGCACATTCACTCCTTTTTCTTCTTCGAAGATGCAGACGATCACGCCGGCAACAGCACCGTCGCGTTTACCATCCGCGAAGGCCGCCTTTATACGCTGCGCGAACGCGAACTGCCTGCTTTTCGGCTCTATCGTATGCGCGCCCGCAGCCAGAATATGGTGGACGGCAACGCCTATGAACTGCTGCTTGATCTGTTTGAAACCAAAATTGAGCAACTGGCAGATGAAATCGAAAACATCTATAGCGATCTGGAAAAGCTAAGCCGGGTGATCATGGAAGGGCAACAGGGCGATGAGTATGACGCCGCGCTCTCAACGCTTGCCGAACTGGAAGATATTGGCTGGAAGGTTCGCCTGTGCCTGATGGATACCCAGCGTGCGTTGAACTTCCTGGTGCGTAAAGCGCGTTTGCCTGGCGGCCAGCTTGAGCAGGCGCGTGAAATCCTGCGAGATATCGAATCCCTGCTGCCGCACAACGAATCCCTGTTCCAGAAGGTTAACTTCCTGATGCAGGCGGCGATGGGCTTCATTAACATCGAGCAGAACCGCATCATCAAAATCTTCTCGGTGGTCTCGGTTGTGTTCCTGCCGCCTACGCTTGTGGCGTCAAGCTATGGGATGAACTTCGAATTTATGCCCGAGCTGAAACTGAGCTTCGGTTATCCGGCGGCGATTATCGTGATGATCCTTGCCGGGCTTGCGCCTTATCTCTACTTTAAGCGCAAGAACTGGTTGTAGTTTGCCGGCAGCTTTGCCGGAGGCGCTGCGCTTATCCGACCTACATCTCTTTGGTGATGATTGTAGGTCGGGTAAGCGTAGCGCCACCCGACATCATCACACCCACCGCTAGCCGATTTTCCGCAATCTTCTTTGCGCGTCCACGGCGATTTTCTTACGCACCAGCCCGTAGAACGCAAAGCTGAACGCCAGGCCCAGCGCGATTATCGGCAGCGAACCGAACGTCCAAAGCTGTACCAGTACGCCGCAGGCGGCAAGCGCCACCGCGACCCACTGCATTGCGCGAAAGCGTTCGCCGAGGAAAATCATGCCTAAGACGACGTTCACCAGCGGGTTAATGAAATAACCGAGGCTCGCTTCGAGCATGTGGTTGTTATTCACCGCCCAGATGAAAAGCAGCCAGTTGCCGCCGATAAGCACCGCAGAGAGCGCCATCGCACATACCTTTTTGCGATTCTTACAGGCCTTTTTCACCTGCGGCCACTGACGGCTAAGGCTAATCAGCACCACCATAAAAAAGAACGACCAGATAACGCGATGGGTGAGGATTTCATCCGCTGGAACGTAGTGAATCAGCTTGAAATAAGCAGGCGCGATGCCCCAAATTAAATACGCCGCGAGGGCAAGCAGCACGCCCTGGCGGGTTTGTTTCGCATCCATGTAAAAACTCGTCGAAAGAATAGTGAGCGAATAGTAACAGGATTTACAGATTGATGACAAAGCACACAAAATTGAGAGACGAAAAGATCCCCAGAAAATAATAAGGAAAATCAATTAATTGATTTTCGCCACTTAGCTACAAAGGAGGAAAAACCACGCTTTTTCCTTCTTTGTCAGCCGTTTCAGGATTTATCTTCTCACCCCACCATATAGGTGGCCGTGGCGCTGGCGATATGGACCTGCTCTTCATTATGTAATTCCACTCGCGCCACCGCGACTTTGTTCCCGGCCCGCAGCAGACTGCTGCTTGCGGTAAAGCGCTGTCCCCGGCCCGGGCGCAAATAGTCCACGCGTAAATCGATAGTGCCCATTTTCGATAAACGCTGGCGCAGTTCTTCTTCACTGATGGTGTCATGGCGCGTCAGCGTGCTGCCTACGCAAACCAGGCCCGCCGCCACATCCAGCGCGGAGGCAATGACGCCGCCGTGCAAAATGCTCTGCGCCCAGTTGCCAACCATCATCGGCTGATTATTAAATCCAAGCTGGGCAAAGGTTTTTTCATAGCGCTCCAGCTCAAGGCCCAGCGCGCGGTTAAACGGCATGTGATACACAAAAATTTCGCCAACCAGTTGAAGTGCGGATTCGGGAGTCAGTATGGAGCCGGACATGGATCGTTCCTCGATCGAAAAAAGCCTGAATAAGTTAACTGAATGTGCATTTTATGCTTCATATTTGTTGCTTTCCACTTTAAGAAAGGTTGACCGCGCGAGACGCTCAGGAACTATGTAGAATGTCCGGCAGCTAATAATTCGATACTCATTTTCATGTTCAGGAGAACATTGTCGATGCGCAAGTTTCTGGGATACTTGATGGCGGCGTGTTTGCTGCCTTTTACGGCCTACGCACAGGAAGCCACGATTAAAGAGGTTCATGACAAACCCGCCGTGCGCGGCAGCATCATTGCTAACCTGCTTCAGGAACATGACAACCCGTTCACGCTTTATCCGTACGATACTAACTACCTGCTCTATACGGTGACGGATGACCTGAACAAAGAAGCCATCGGTTCCTACAACTGGTCAGATAACGCCCGCAAAGATGAAGTGAAATTTCAGCTAAGCCTCGCTTTCCCGCTGTGGCGCGGCATCCTTGGTTCTAATTCTGTGCTGGGTGCGTCTTACACGCAGAAATCCTGGTGGCAGCTTTCTAACCGCGGTGAGTCTTCTCCGTTCCGCGAAACCAACTATGAGCCGCAGCTCTTTCTCGGGTTTGCTATGGACGATACATTTGCAGGCTGGACGCTGCGAGACGTGGAGTTTGGCTATAATCACAACTCCAATGGTCGATCCGATCCAACTTCCCGTAGCTGGAACCGCCTGTATGCTCGTCTGATGGCGGAAAACGGCAACTGGCTGGTTGAAGCGAAACCGTGGTACGTACTTGGCAGCACCGACGACAACCCGGACATCACCAAGTATATGGGTTATTACCAGCTAAAAATTGGTTACTCGCTGGGTGACGCAGTGCTGAGCGTGAAAGGCCAGTACAACTGGAACACCGGCTACGGTGGGGCAGAAATGGGCTTTAGCTATCCGGTCACCAAACATGTACGTCTGTATACTCAGCTCTACAGCGGCTACGGTGAGTCGTTAATTGATTACAACTTTAACCAGACACGCTTCGGCGTAGGCGTTATGCTCAACGATCTGTTCTAAAAAGTTGCAGTTTCTGACGCAGGCGCTGAAAATGGCGCCTGAATTTTTGGTGGTGGAGTGAGCGTGACACAGGCGGAAGTAATCAATCAGACAGCGCTGGCAAGGCAGGTTTTGCAAGAAACCTTTGGCTACCAGCAGTTCCGTCCGGGCCAGGAAACCATCATCGAAACGGTGCTTGACGGGCGCGACTGCCTGGTCGTGATGCCTACCGGCGGCGGTAAATCCCTGTGTTATCAAATCCCCGCTCTGGTCTTCGGCGGGCTGACGGTTGTCGTTTCGCCGCTGATTTCTCTGATGAAAGATCAGGTCGATCAGCTACTGGCGAACGGCGTCGCTGCGGCCTGTCTTAATTCCACCCAAAGCCGCGAGCAGCAACAGGAAGTAATGGCCGGCTGCCGTAACGGGCAAATCCGCCTGCTGTATATCGCTCCGGAAAGGTTGATGATGGACAACTTCATCGACCAAATCAGCCACTGGCATCTCTCAATGGTGGCCGTGGACGAAGCGCACTGTATTTCCCAGTGGGGGCACGATTTCCGCCCGGAATACGCCGCACTAGGCCAACTGCGCCAGCGCTTGCCAACCGTGCCGTTTATCGCCCTTACCGCCACCGCCGATGACACCACGCGGCTGGATATCGTCCGTTTGCTTGGTTTGCAGGACCCGCTGATTCAAATCAGCAGCTTTGACCGCCCAAACATCCGCTACATGCTGATGGAGAAGTTTAAACCGCTCGATCAGTTAATGCGCTACATTCAGGAACAGCGCGGCAAATCCGGCATTATTTACTGTAACAGCCGCGCCAAAGTGGAAGACACCGCTGCGCGTTTGCAGAGTAAAGGCATCAGCGCCGGTGCTTATCACGCGGGTCTGGAGCATAACGTGCGCGCCGATGTGCAGGAAAAATTCCAGCGCGACGATCTGCAAATCGTGGTCGCTACCGTGGCGTTTGGCATGGGCATCAACAAGCCTAACGTGCGGTTTGTGGCGCACTTTGATATCCCGCGTAACATCGAATCCTACTATCAGGAAACAGGGCGCGCCGGGCGCGATGGCCTGCCTGCGGAAGCGATGCTGTTTTACGATCCGGCGGACATGGCCTGGCTGCGCAAATGCCTGGAAGAGAAGCCGGCCGGCCAGCTACAGGATATTGAGCGCCATAAACTCAACGCGATGGGCGCCTTTGCCGAAGCGCAGACCTGCCGTCGTCTGGTACTGCTGAACTATTTCGGTGAAGGCCGTCAGCAGCCGTGCGGCAACTGCGATGTGTGCCTCGATCCGCCGCGTCGTTACGACGGGCTGGTGGACGCGCAAAAAGCGCTTTCCTGCATTTATCGCGTAGGGCAGCGTTTCGGTATGGGCTACGTCGTGGAAGTGCTGCGCGGGGCGAACAACCAGCGTATTCGCGACCTGGGGCATGACAAACTCAAAATTTACGGCGAAGGGCGCGACCACACCACGGAACACTGGGTAAGCGTGATTCGCCAATTGATCCACCTCGGCGTGGTCACGCAAAATATCGCTCAGCATTCCGCCTTGCAGCTTACCGAAGCCGCGCGCCCTTATTTGCGAGCTGAAGTGCCACTGATGCTGGCGGTGCCGCGTGTTGTGGCTATCAAGCCTCGCGCTAATCAGAAAGTCTTTGGCGGTAATTACGACCGTAAACTGTTCGCCAGGCTGCGCAAGCTGCGTAAAGCGATTGCCGACGAAGAAAATATCCCGCCGTATGTGGTGTTCAACGACGCGACGCTTATCGAAATGGCCGAGCAGATGCCCATCTCTCCAGGCGAAATGCTTGGCATTAACGGCGTGGGCACCCGCAAGCTGGAGCGTTTTGGTCGCGAATTTATGTCGCTTATTCGCAGCCACGTCGACGGCGAAGATGAGTAGTAGCCAGTCCTGCCCGAACGTGGCAGGATAATCACTCACTGAATAATTTTCCCGCGAGTTATTTCTTATGTTGATGCTTTTTCTGACCGTAGCGGTACTGCATATCGTTGCGCTGGTCACGCCCGGCCCCGACTTTTTCTTCGTTTCGCAGACCGCCGTTAGCCGCTCCCGCAAAGAAGCTATGATGGGCGTACTGGGTATTACCGGCGGCGTTATGGTCTGGTCCGGCGTGGCGCTGCTTGGTCTGAATCTGATCCTTGAAAAAATGGCGTGGCTGCACAGCATCATCATGGTCAGCGGTGGATTATATTTGTGCTGGATGGGCTACCAGATGCTGCGCGGCGCGCTAAAAAAAGAGCCGGTTACGCAGGAGTCGCCAGCGGTGGAACTGGCGCACGGCGGGCGCAGCTTCCTGAAAGGCCTGCTGACAAACCTGTCGAACCCGAAAGCTATTATTTACTTTGGGAGCGTATTCTCGCTGTTCGTGGGCGATAACGTAGGCAGCGCCGAACGATGGGGATTATTTGTGATGATCGCGCTGGAAACCTTTGCCTGGTTTACCGTGGTTGCCAGCCTGTTTGCTTTACCGAAAATGCGTCGCGGTTATCAGCGCCTCGCCAAATGGATTGACGGCATGGCGGGCGCCTTGTTCACCGGTTTCGGCATTCACCTGATTATCTCTCGCTAATTAGCCAGGTCGCGCTCCCGCAAGGAGCGCGCCTACCAGCACAAACAGCGAACCAAACACCCGGTTTAACGCTTTCATCTGACGCGGTCCCTTAATCCAGCCGGCAATCCTTGTCGCAAGCGTCGCATAGCCAATCATCACCATGATATCGACCACCACGGTCGTCACGCCAAGAATCAAATACTGCATCGCCAGTGGCTGATGTGGCGCGATAAACTGCGGGAAAAGTGCTGCGAGAAAGACGATACTTTTCGGGTTAGTGAGGTTTACAAATATGGCGCGTTTAAACAGACGGCTGCGCGGCTGGCTGGTCGCCAGCGTATTAAGGTCAATCGCGCCTGCGGCGCGCCATTGCTGGATGCCAAGCCAAATCAGATAAGCAACCCCCGCCCATTTCAGCACCTCAAACGCCAGCAGCGAACGTGAAAATAACGCGCCAAGGCCAACGCCAACCAGAACGATATGAATCGCCAGCCCGGTTTGCAAACCGGCAATGGATGCCGCAGCGCCCCGATAGCCGTGGCTGATGGCGGTGGTCATGGTGTTGATGGCTCCGGACCCGGGCGAGAGGCTCAAAATCAGCGTCGTTAGAAGATAGGTAAACCACCATTCGAAGGTCATGCGAAATTCCCGAGTGAACACTTTTGTGCCACAATACGCTATTGTTTATAGGTGTGCTATGGGTCACAAATAATCAGTCAGACGGTGCAAAAACAGCATATGACTCAGCATAAAAATGGATGGTTAGCGCGTGAAGGCGCATTTGCTGCTTTCACCATGGGTCCGCTGACGGACTTCTGGCGTGAGCGTGAAGAACGTGAATTCCTGGGCGTCGACGATATACCGGTGCGCTACGCCAGATTCCGCGCCAAAAATCATGACCGCGTGATAGTCGTCTGTCCTGGGCGCATCGAAAGCTACGTGAAGTATGCCGAACTTGCCTGGGATTTGTTCCATTGCGGCTTTGATATCCTGATTATCGATCATCGTGGGCAGGGGCGTTCGGGCCGTTTGCTGTCAGACACCCATCGTGGTCATGTCGTGAAATTTAGCGATTACGTTGATGATTTCGACCGTTTTTATCAGCAAGAGGTCGCGCCGGGTCCGTGGCGAAAACGCTACGTGTTGGCCCATTCCATGGGAGGCGCAATTACCTCTTTGTGGCTGGAAAAAAACTCACAGGCGTTTGATGCCGTAGCCCTTTGTGCGCCGATGTTCGGTATCACGCTGCGCTGGCCGGAATGGATGGTGCGCCATATTCTGGACTGGGCCGAAGGCCATCAACGTATTCGTGAAGGTTATGCAATAGGAACAGGCCGCTGGCGCGCTTTACCGTTTAGCGTTAATGTCCTGACCCATAGCCGCGAGCGTTACCGTCGCAACCTGCGTTTTTATGCTGATGAGCCGGCATTGCGGGTAGGCGGGCCAACATGGCACTGGGTACGCGAAGGGATACAAGCGGGAGTTCAGGTATTAGCGGGAGCCACCGCCATTACCACGCCGATATTTATACTCCAGGCAGAAGAGGAGCGAGTGGTGGATAACCGCGCGCACCAGCGCTTCTGCGAACTTCGTGCCGCGGCGGGCCATCCATGTGAGGGGGAAACACCTTACGTCATAAAAGGCGCGTATCATGAGATCCTGTTCGAAAAGGACGATATGCGAGCCGAAGCGTTGAATGCCATCATCGAGTTTTTCGACCGGCATCGTTAATTTTCTTCACCAGAGGTTTACTAATCCTATGTACCATGTCGTTGCGTCTGATTTAGATGGCACGTTGCTGTCCCCCGATCACCTGCTCTCTCCGTATGCCAAAGAAACGCTAAAACTGCTCACCGCTCAGGGCGTTCATTTCGTGTTTGCTACGGGACGCCACCACATCGACGTTGCGCAGATCCGCGATAACCTCGAAATCAAAGCCTACATGATCACCTCCAACGGCGCGCGCGTGCATGATACCGACGGTAATCTGGTGTTCACACACGATCTGGACCGAGATATCGCAGCCGATCTGTTTGGCGTGATGCACACCAGCCCGGATATCGTCACCAACGTCTACCGCGGCGACGAATGGTTTATGAACCGCCATCGCCCGGAAGAGATGAAATATTTTAAAGAAGCAGTATTTAACTATTCGCTTTATGAGCCGGGTCTGCTTGAAACAGACGGCGTGAGCAAAGTGTTCTTTACCTGCGACGACCATGACAAGCTGCTGCCGCTGGAGCAGGCCATCAACGCTCGCTGGGGCGATCGCGTGAACGTCAGTTTCTCTACGCTCACCTGTCTGGAAGTGATGGCGGGCGGCGTTTCCAAAGGCCACGCTCTGGAAGCCGTATCCAAAGCTATGGGTTATAGCCTGAAAGAATGTATCTCCTTTGGCGACGGCATGAACGATGCTGAAATGCTCTCTATGGCGGGCAAAGGTTGTATTATGGGCAACGCTCACCAGCGCCTGAAAGACCTGCTGCCGGAGCTGGAAGTTATCGGCACCAACGCCGACAACGCTGTGCCGCATTACCTGCGCAAAATGTTCCTCGGCGCGGATTGATCTTTGGCGAACGCATAAGCGTCAGCGCCATACTTTATTTTTCGGCGGGTGACGCTGTGCTTACCCGCCCTACGATTCCAGGATTTGCGGCATTGTAGGGTGGATAAGCATCGGCGCCATCCACTACGTATCCGTACATTAATCAATCACTCGTCAACCAAATAATTCAGATCCCGCCAACAAGCTTCGCTACAATGGCGAATAAATTGCCTGTTGTAGAGATAACATCGTGCCGTTACTTATCATCACCACCATTCTGTGGGCCTTCTCCTTTAGCCTGATTGGTGAATACCTTGCCGGACATGTCGACAGTTATTTTTCCGTGCTGATGCGCGTAGGGTTAGCGGCGCTGGTATTTCTGCCGTTTCTGCGATTTAAGGGCTACAGCATGAAAACGTTATTGTTGTATATGCTGGTGGGGGCGCTACAGTTGGGCGTGATGTACCTGTTCAGCTTCCAGGCCTATCTCTATCTCACCGTATCTGAATTCCTGCTGTTTACGGTGCTCACGCCGCTCTACATCACGCTGATTTACGATTTGCTCAGCCACAGGCCTTTGCGCTGGGGCTACGCGTTAAGCGCAGGGCTTGCGGTAGTTGGTGCGGCAATTATTCGCTACGACAAAGTAAGCGATCACTTCTGGATTGGTCTGCTGCTGGTGCAGGCGGCGAACATTTGCTTTGCAATCGGCATGGTGGGTTACAAGCGTCTGATGGAAACCCGTCCAATGCCGCAGAAGTGTGCCTTTTCCTGGTTTTACCTCGGGGCGGCAGTGGTGGCGGTGAGCGCCTGGTTTGTATTGGGTAATCCGCAGAAGCTGCCAACCACTAACCTGCAATGGGGCATTCTGGTCTGGCTGGGCGTGGTGGCTTCCGGGCTTGGCTACTTTATGTGGAACTACGGGGCGACGCAGGTAGATGCCGGTACGCTCGGCATCATGAATAACGTGCATGTTCCCGCGGGGCTGCTGGTTAACCTCGCCATCTGGCAGGAGCAGCCCCACTGGCCGAGCTTTATCATTGGTGGGACGGTGATAATGGCCTCGCTATGGGTACATCGCCATTGGGTCGCTCCGCGTTCCGCACAAACGGAAGATGCTCGCAAGCATGTAAGCGCGTCGAGCGAATAAACGCTTCAGTTACCGGTTGACGCTGCTCGCCATCGCGTACGGCGGCGTACAACCGGCTCCATAATCCTTCGCCCAGGGTTTTGGTTACTACGAGGCCCTGGCGTTCAAAACTCTCCACCACCCAATGCGGCAGCGCGGCAATTCCCATGCGCGCCGACACCATTTGAATCAGCAATAGCGTGTTATCGACGCTTTTCAGCGATGGGCTAACGCCCGCCGGCTGCAGGAAATGCCGCCAGATATCCAGGCGTTGACGCTGCACCGGATAAATCAGCAACGTTTCGCTGCTCAAATCTTCAGGCTCAATACGCGCTTTACCCGCCAGCGGGTGATCGGTTGCCAGCACCAGGCGCACTTCATAATCGAACATCGGTGAATAATGCAGGCCGCTACGCGGCAGAATATCGGACGTTAACACAATATCCAGCTCGCTTTGCTGCAGGGCGGGCTGCGGGTCGAAGGTGACGCCTGATTTGAAATCCATCTCTACCTGCGGCCACTGCTTATTAAAACTCTCCAGCGCCGGGGTCAGCCACTGAATACAGCTATGGCATTCAATAGCGATGCGAAGCGTGGCCTGATGCGGTTCGTTACATGCCTGCAGCGCCCGGCTTAACTGCGGCAGAACCTGCTCTGCGAGCTGCAGCAGAATTTCTCCCTGCGGCGTAAAGCGCAGCGGCTGACTTTTACGAACAAACAGGCGGAACCCGAGCCGCTGCTCCAGATCGCTGAACTGATGGGAGAGCGCGGATTGGGTCTGATGCAGCGAGGCGGCAGCGGCGGCTAAAGAGCCGCAGTTTCGTAACGCCTGGAGCGTCCGCAGGTGTTTTATCTCGATCATGAAAGTCCTTCACTTCGCCATGAACAAATTGCGCTTGAGGAATATACAGTACCTGCGGATTATGGATGTGTAAACATCTGGACGTCTAAATCCAGTGTCTTTCGAATTTATGATGCGTTGGCTTCACTCACTGACCCCGGTCACTTACTTAAGTAAGCTCCCGGAGATAAGCGAGCTTACCGCCTTTCCTGAATCCGAAATCCATCTGGATTAATCTAATAAATAAAGAGGCGATAACATGACAATCCATAACCACACCCTCGGTTTTCCTCGTGTCGGCCTGCGTCGCGAACTGAAAAAAGCGCAGGAAAGCTACTGGGCGGGCAATACTACTCAGGAAGAATTGCTGGCGGTGGGCCGCGAGCTGCGCGCCCGTCACTGGGATCAACAAAAACAGGCTGGCGTTGAGCTGCTGCCGGTCGGCGATTTCGCATGGTACGACCACGTTCTGACCACCAGTCTGCTGCTTGGCAACGTGCCGGCTCGTCATCAGAATGCGGATGGCAGCGTCGATATCGATACCTTATTCCGCATCGGTCGCGGCCGTGCGCCAACGGGTGAGCCTGCCGCCGCCGCTGAAATGACCAAATGGTTTAATACCAACTATCACTATATGGTGCCGGAATTTACTAAAGGCCAGCAGTTCAAGCTGAGCTGGACACAGCTTCTGGATGAAGTAGATGAGGCGCTTGCGCTGGGTCATAACGTAAAATCTGTGCTGCTTGGGCCGGTAACTTACCTGTGGCTGGGTAAAGTAAAGGGCGAGCAGTTCGATCGCCTGAGCCTGCTGCAAGACATCCTGCCGGTTTACCAGCAGGTGTTGGCCGAACTGGCAAAACGCGGCATCGAATGGGTGCAAATCGACGAACCTGCTCTGGTGCTGGAATTGCCGCAGGCCTGGCTTGACGCCTTCAAACCAGCATACGACGCGCTGGCTGGCAACGTAAAACTGCTGCTCACCACCTATTTCGAAGGCGTAACGCCGAATCTGAACACCATCACCGCGCTGCCTGTACAGGGTCTGCATGTCGATTTCGTTCACGGTAAAGATGACATTAACGCGCTGCACGAAAAACTGCCTGCCGACTGGCTGCTGTCTGCCGGTGTGATCAACGGTCGTAACGTCTGGCGTGCCGATCTGACGGAAAAATACGCTCAGCTTAAAAACCTCGCAGGCAAACGCGAGCTATGGGTGGCTTCTTCTTGCTCTCTGCTGCACAGCCCAATTGATCTGAGCGTAGAAACTCGTCTGGACGCCGAAGTGAAGAGCTGGTTTGCCTTCGCTCTGCAAAAATGCGCAGAGCTGTCGCTGCTGACTGAGGCTTTGAACAGTGGCAAAACTGACAAACTGATTGAATGGAGCGCCCCGATCCAGGCACGTCGCCACTCGCAACGCGTACATAACGCCGCGGTGGAAAAACGTCTGGCCGCAATTACCGCGCAGGACAGCCAGCGCCAGAGCGACTATGCCGCTCGCGCCCGGGCTCAGCGTCAGCGCTTTAATCTGCCAGCCTGGCCGACCACGACCATTGGTTCGTTCCCGCAAACCACTGAAATTCGCGGTCTGCGTCTGGATTTCAAACAGGGACGTTTGGACGCGGGCAACTATCGCACCGGCATCGCTGAACACATCAAACAAGCCGTTGCTGAACAGGAACGCCTTGGCCTGGACGTGCTGGTACACGGCGAAGCCGAGCGTAACGACATGGTGGAGTATTTCGGCGAGCACCTGGATGGCTTCGTGTTTACCCAGAACGGCTGGGTACAGAGCTACGGCTCTCGCTGCGTGAAGCCACCGGTTGTGATTGGCGATATCAGCCGTCCGGAAGCGATCACCGTGGAATGGGCAAAGTACGCGCAATCCCTGACTGACAAGCCGGTAAAAGGCATGCTGACCGGGCCTGTAACCATCCTGTGCTGGTCATTCCCGCGCGAAGACGTGAGCCGCGAAACCATCGCTAAGCAAATTGCTCTGGCGCTGCGCGATGAAGTGGCTGACCTGGAAGCGGCGGGAATCGGCATCATTCAGATCGACGAACCCGCCCTGCGCGAAGGCCTGCCGCTGCGCCAGTCAGACTGGCAGGCGTACCTGGAATGGGGCGTCGAAGCCTTCCGTCTGAACGCCGCCGTGGTGCGCGACGATACGCAGATTCACACCCACATGTGTTACTGCGAGTTCAACGACATCATGGATTCCATCGCGGCGCTGGATGCGGATGTGATCACCATTGAAACCTCCCGTTCCGATATGGACCTGCTGGAGTCGTTCAAAGAGTTTGAATATCCAAATGAAATCGGACCGGGCGTGTACGATATTCACTCCCCGAACGTGCCGAGCGTGGAATGGATTGAAGCCCTGCTGAAGAAAGCGGCAGAATCCGTTCCGGCAGAGCGCCTGTGGGTGAACCCGGACTGTGGCCTGAAAACCCGCGGCTGGCCAGAAACCCGCGCCGCGCTGGCGAACATGGTGAAGGCGGCGCAGAATTTGCGTAACGCTTAAAAATTTACGCCCCTCGATGAGGGGCGTTTTCTTTTACTTCTTCGCACCATACTGCTCAAACCACTTCAACATGCGCTGCCAGCCATCCTTCGCGGATTCTTCATGGTAGCTCGGGCGATAGTCCGCATTAAATGCATGACCCGCCTCCGGATAAACAATGATTTCCGCGTTGGCATTGGCTGCACGCAGAGCCTGACGCATTGTTTCCACGCTTTCTTGCGAAATACCCGTGTCCTGTCCGCCGTATAACCCTAAAACGGGTGCATTCAGATCGGTGGCGATATCAACAGGATTGCGAGGCGAATTCAGCGTTTTGTCACCCACAAGCTTGCCATACCAGGCGACAGCGGCCTTAAGCTGCGGGTTATGAGCGGCATAAAGCCAGGCGATGCGTCCGCCCCAGCAAAAACCGGTAATCATCAGGCGATGCGCGTCGCCGCCGTGGCGGGTTGCCCAGTTCGCCACATGATCGAGATCGGCCAGCACCTGTGCGTCCGGCACTTTGGAGACCAGCCCGCTAAACAGCGTCTGGATATCGGCGTAATCATTCGGATCGCCCTGACGAAAATAGAGTTCAGGCGCCACGGCCAGATAACCTTCCAGCGCCAGCCGGCGGCAAATGTCGCGAATGTGTTCGTGTACGCCGAAAATTTCCTGGACCACAATCACCACCGGCAAAGGACCGGTCGCGTCTTTTGGGCGCGCGTGCCAGGCGGGCATATTGTCGCCCTGGGAAGGGATGGTCGTTTCGCCAGCCTGAATGGAATCTTCCGGGGTATGGATAACGGTTGATGCAAGCGGTGAGGCTGCCGGTGCAAAACTTCCGCCCGGCTTATTGTGTGTTGGTTGCTCTTCTTTCATTGGCATTCTCCGTACCAGCATTAGCGCAGTGTGATAACTATAGCCAGGATTAGTAGCATCTCTGGTTCGCAAAAAACGCTTTTTGTGCCGTATATCTGAACAAATGCGGCTTGATGTGTGATGTCTGTCACCAATTGGATTGAAAACAATGTAATTTGTTTTATTCAAAGTGAAATGCGTCACGAAATTATACGCAGGGGTTCTGTAAAGTACCGCTTTGCAACGCAAGCCAACCTTACCCAACAGAGGAGTCTGTTATGTCCAAGTCTGATGTTTTTCATCTCGGCCTCACTAAAAACGACCTGCAAGGGGCAACGCTTGCTATCGTCCCGGGCGACCCGGAGCGAGTTGAAAAAATCGCCGCGTTGATGGACAAGCCGGTCAAACTGGCCGCCCACCGTGAATTCACTACCTGGCGTGCGGAAATCGACGGCAAGGCCGTTATCGTTTGTTCTACGGGGATTGGCGGTCCATCCACCTCTATTGCCGTAGAAGAACTGGCACAGTTGGGTATCCGTACCTTCCTGCGCATCGGTACTACCGGCGCTATCCAGCCGCATATCAATGTAGGCGATGTACTGGTGACCACTGCTTCGGTGCGTCTTGACGGCGCCAGCCTGCACTTCGCGCCGATGGAATTCCCGGCCGTTGCAGACTTTGCCTGCACTACCGCGCTGGTTGAAGCGGCGAAATCCGTTGGTGCGACTACGCACATCGGCGTAACGGCCTCTTCGGACACCTTCTACCCGGGCCAGGAGCGCTACGACACCTTCTCCGGCCGCGTGGTAAACCGCTTCAAAGGTTCTATGGAAGAGTGGCAACAGATGGGCGTGATGAACTACGAGATGGAATCCGCTACGCTTCTGACCATGTGTGCAAGCCAGGGCCTGCGCGCCGGGATGGTCGCAGGCGTCATCGTGAACCGCACGCAGCAAGAAATCCCTAACGCCGAAACCATGAAGCAGACAGAAAGTCATGCTGTGAAAATCGTCGTGGAAGCGGCTCGCCGTCTTATCTAGTCCTTCAAGGCCGGTGAAAACCGGCTTAATTTTGCGCTTTGCGTAACGCCTCGCAGGAAATCCCTTTTAATCTGGACATTTATACAGCAGAATTTTACTTTGCTGATGTTTGGCGTGGGCTGTAGGGGGCGTTGTGGATATCTCAATATTATTTGGACTGGGCATTGCTTTGGTTGGCGTGCTGACCGGTTGGTTGCTGGCAAGTTTGTGGGCGCTAAAGCGGCAATCCGTACTCCAGGATGAGCAAAGAGAAATCTACGGCGAGCTTACTGCGGCCAGGCAGGAGCTGCTGCAACAGCAGCACTGGAAAGAAGAGTGCGAGCAGCTTAATCGCGAATTGCGCACCCAGCTTGAAATTAACAGCGCTCAGGAAGCCGATGTGCGTGAATTAACCACGCTTCTTGAACAAACTCGCCTTCACGCCGAAGACAAGCATCGCCAGATGATGAACAGCGAGCAGCGTCTGAGCGAGCAGTTTGAAAATCTCGCCAACCGTATTTTTGAGCAAAGCGGCCGCAAAGTTGAAGAGCAAAATCGCCAGAGTCTCAATGGCCTTCTTACGCCGCTGCGTGAACAGCTCGATGGTTTTCGCCGGCAGGTACAGGAAAGCTTTGGGCAGGAAGCTCGCGAGCGTCACACCCTCACGCATGAAATTCGCAATCTCCAGCAGCTCAATGCGCAAATGGCGCAGGAAGCTCTTAACCTCACCAAAGCGCTAAAAGGCGATAATAAAACCCAAGGGAATTGGGGAGAAGTCGTGCTGACTCGTGTGCTTGAGGCTTCGGGTTTGAGGGAAGGGCATGAATACCAGACGCAGGTGAACATCCAGCTTGAAAATAACAGCCGCATGCAGCCCGATGTCATTGTCCGCCTGCCGCAGGGCAAAGACGTGGTCATTGATGCCAAAATGACGCTGGTGGCCTATGAACGCTATTACAATGGCGACGACGAGCTGACGCGCGAAAACGCGATAAATGAACATATCGCCGCTATCCGCAACCATATCCGCATGCTAAGCCGTAAAGATTATCAGCAGCTTCCCGGCCTGCGCTCCCTGGATTATGTCCTGATGTTTATCCCCATCGAACCAGCTTTCCTGCTGGCTATCGATCGCCAGCCTGAGTTAATCAGCGAAGCGCTGAGAAACAATATTATGCTCGTCAGTCCAACCACGCTGCTGGTGGCGCTGAGAACCATTGCCAATTTGTGGCGTTATGAACACCAAAGCCGTAATGCGCAACAAATTGCCGAACGCGCGGGTCGCCTGTATGACAAAATGCGGCTGTTCGTCGATGACATGACGGCTATCGGACAGGGTCTGGATAAAGCTCAGGATAACTATCGGCAGGCGATGAAAAAACTGGCTTCCGGTCGCGGTAATATCCTCGTACAGGCCGATGCGTTTCGTGGCCTGGGCGTGGAAGTAAAACGTGAGATTAATCCAGATTTAGTCGAACAGGCGCGGCAGGAAGATGAGGATAACGCGGCGCGAATCGGTCATGGAAACGGCGAAGAAACACATCAGGACAGCAACTTAGATAACCGACGCATCGTCGGCGAGCGTCAGGCTTAGGCTTAGCCAGCAGGCTTGAATCATAGGGCTTTAGCGCCCATTCTGTTACACTTCACGAACATTTTTTTGATAAGCAGGCATTGAGATGGTTGACGAATCCCAGGAAACAACACACTTTGGCTTCCGCACCGTAGCGAAAGAGCAGAAAGCCGATATGGTGGCTCATGTGTTCCACTCTGTAGCCGCAAAATACGATGTTATGAATGACCTGATGTCGTTTGGTATTCACCGTATCTGGAAGCGATTTACAATCGACTGCAGCGGCGTGCGTCGCGGGCAGCGGGTGCTGGATCTTGCTGGCGGGACCGGCGATCTGACGGCTAAGTTCTCCCGACTGGTAGGTGAAACGGGTGAGGTTGTGCTGGCGGATATCAACGACTCAATGCTGAAAATGGGGCGTGAGAAACTGCGCAACATCGGCGTTGTCGGCAATGTGAGTTACGTTCAGGCAAACGCGGAAGCATTGCCGTTCCCGGATAACTACTTTGACTGCATCACCATCTCGTTTGGCCTGCGTAACGTTACCGACAAAGAAAAAGCGCTGCGTTCTATGTATCGCGTGCTGAAACCCGGCGGCCGTTTGCTGGTGCTCGAATTCTCAAAGCCTGTCATCGAACCGCTCAGCAAGGCTTACGATGCCTATTCCTTCCATATTTTGCCGCGCATCGGCGAATGGGTGGCTCAGGATGCAGAAAGCTATCGTTACCTGGCGGAATCTATCCGTATGCATCCCGATCAGGACACCCTGAAAGCGATGATGGAAGACGCCGGTTTCGAAAATACCACCTATTACAATCTGACCGCCGGGATTGTTGCCCTTCACCGCGGCTACAAATTCTGACCGGAGGGTGCTGATGCCATTTACACCGCTAGTGACTGCCGGACTCGAAAGCGTCCTTAATACTTTTCTTTGGCGCGATCGCGGACTGAAAGCTGCCCGGCAGCGCCTGCTGGGTAAAGTACTGCGCGTTGAGCTTAAAGAGTTCGCAGCACCGCTGGTTCTGGTCTTTAGCGAACAGCAGCTTGATGTGCTGGGCGAATGGGAAGGCGAAGCGGACTGTCGCGTTATTACGCGCCTTGCGGTCTTACCGAAATTGCGCGACAGACAGCAGCTCACCGCGCTTATCCGCAGCGGCGATCTTGAAGTGCAGGGCGACTTACAGGTTGTGCAAAACTGGGTTGCCTTGATGGATCTGGCTGAATTTGATCCGGCAGAGCTTCTTGCGCCTTACATCGGCGATGTAGCGGCGGAAGGCATCAGCAAAGTATTTCGCGGCGGTGGTAAGCTGCTGAAAAAAGGTTTTAATCGTAATCAGCAATATCTCGCCGAAGCGATTACTGAAGAGTGGCGCATGGCGCCAGGCCCACTGGAAGTAGCATGGTTTGCCGAAGAAACGGCGGCCGTTGAACGGGCAGTCGACGCATTAAGCGCGCGGCTGGACAAGCTGGAGGGCAAATGACGCCAGGAGAAATTCGTCGTCTTTATTTTATCGTTCGTACTTTCCTTAGTTACGGCCTGGATGAGCTGATCCCCAAAATTCGTATTACGCTGCCGTTACGCATCTGGCGGCGTATGTTGTTCTGGATGCCAAACCGCCACCAGGATAAGCAATTGGGTGAGCGTTTACGCCTTGCGCTGCAAGAGTTAGGGCCGGTATGGATCAAATTTGGTCAGATGATGTCCACGCGTCGCGATCTATTCCCGCCGCTTATAGCCGATCAGTTGGCAATGCTGCAGGATCGCGTTGCGCCGTTTGATGGCGTGCTGGCTAAGAAGCAAATCGAACAGGCGATGGGGGGGATTCCCGTCGAGACCTGGTTTGATGATTTTGATATCAAGCCACTTGCTTCAGCTTCCATTGCGCAGGTGCATACCGCCCGTCTGAAAGAAAATGGCCGCGAAGTTGTTATCAAAGTTATTCGCCCGGACATTTTGCCCGTCATCAAAGCGGACATGAAACTGATTTATCGACTGGCGCGTTGGGTGCCTCGTCTGTTGCCGGACGGCCGTCGTTTGCGTCCTCTGGAAGTGGTTCGTGAGTACGAGAAAACCTTAATCGATGAGCTGAATTTGCTGCGTGAAGCGGCGAACGCTATCCAGTTGCGGCGTAATTTCGAAAAAAGCCCGATGCTTTATGTCCCGGAAGTGTTTTCGGATTACTGCAGCCAGGACATGATGGTGATGGAGCGAATCTATGGGGTTCCTGTCTCGGATATCGCCACGCTGGAAAGTCAGGGCACCAACATGAAGCTTCTGGCAGAACGCGGTGTG
Organism: Dryocola boscaweniae; assembly: GCF_025215095.1. Lineage (GTDB taxonomy): Bacteria > Pseudomonadota > Gammaproteobacteria > Enterobacterales > Enterobacteriaceae > Dryocola > Dryocola boscaweniae. The sequence continues at coordinate 66,463 of NZ_JALHAP010000065.1, forward strand.
CAGGTTTTCTTTACTCAGGTATTCCGCGACAGTTTCTTCCACGCCGATATGCATCCCGGCAATATATTTGTCAGCTACGAGCATCCGGAAGATCCGCAATATATCGCTATTGACTGCGGCATTGTCGGCTCGCTGAACAAAGAAGATAAACGCTATCTGGCCGAGAATTTTATCGCCTTCTTTAATCGTGATTATCGTAAAGTTGCCGAGCTGCATGTGGACTCCGGCTGGGTTCCGCTCGATACCAATGTCGAAGAGTTTGAGTTTGCCATTCGTACCGTTTGCGAACCGATATTCGAGAAGCCGCTTGCGGAAATCTCTTTTGGCCACGTGTTGTTAAACCTGTTTAATACGGCCCGCCGCTTCAACATGGAAGTACAGCCACAGTTGGTTTTACTGCAAAAAACGCTTTTATATGTTGAAGGGGTCGGAAGGCAGCTTTATCCCCAGCTAGACTTGTGGAAAACCGCCAAGCCTTTCCTGGAAAGCTGGATTAAAGATCAGGTGGGTATTCCCGCTTTGATTCGATCTTTCAAGGAAAAAGCGCCGTTCTGGGTAGAAAAAATGCCAGAGCTTCCGGAACTGGTTTACGACAGTTTGCGCCAGGGCAAGCATTTACAGCACAGCATTGATAAAATTCAACGCGAACTGCATCAGCATCATGTGCGGCAGGGACAGTCACGCTATCTGTTCGGCATCGGGGCCACGCTTATTTTGAGTGGGACTTTGCTGCTGATAAACAAACCGGAGTGGGAATTTATGCCCGCCTGGTTGATGGCTGGAGGCATCGTGGTCTGGCTAATTGGCTGGCGGCGATCTGCCTGAAATTTAATCGTCATTAACAGGTTCGTGCCGTATAATAACGGGCGTTATACAATCATCTGAGTGATTTGAGGCAACAATATGGGTGGTATCAGTATCTGGCAATTAGTGATCATTGCCGTCATTGTCGTTCTTCTGTTTGGTACTAAGAAGCTGGGTTCTATCGGTTCCGATCTGGGCGCTTCTATCAAGGGCTTTAAGAAAGCCATGAATGATGATGAGCCTAAAGAGAAAGAAAAAGACACATCCGTTGAAGACGCTGACTTCACCGCGAAAAATCTGGGGGATAAACAACCTGGCGACGTAAAAAAAGACGAAGCGAAGAGCAACGATAAAGAGCAGGTGTAAACCGTGTTCGATATTGGTTTTAGCGAGCTGCTGCTGGTCTTCGTGATTGGCCTCGTTGTTCTGGGGCCGCAACGTCTGCCTGTAGCGGTCAAAACGGTGGTTGGCTGGATCCGTGCGCTGCGTTCGCTTGCTGCGACGGTGCAAAATGAGCTGGCTCAGGAACTGAAAATCCAGGAACTGCAGGACAGCCTGAAAAAGGTTGAGAAAGCGAGCATGGATAACCTGACGCCAGAGCTAAAAGCCTCCATGGATGAACTGCGTCAGGCGGCGGAATCCATGAAGCGTTCCTATACGCAGGACCCTGAAAAGGCCAGCGATGAAGCGCATACTATCCATAATCCATTGGTAAAAGATGAACAAGACAGTCGCGAAGGCGTTACGCCTGCTGCGGCTGCTCATCAGGCAAGCGCGCCCGATCAGGCTCCTGAAGTGGACACAACGCAGGCGGCCGAGCCTTTGAGAGAAGCTCCGCATTCTCCGGTTAAACCTGCTCCGGAGCCTGTTTCCACCCCCGTCTCATCTCAACCTTCGAGTGATAAACAGTAAACATGGCCGTTGAAGATACCCAACCGCTCATTACCCATTTGATTGAGCTGCGCAAGCGACTGTTAAACAGCATTATCGCTGTGCTGGTCATTTTTCTGGCGCTGGTTTATTTCGCAAACGACATTTACCAGATCGTATCCGCACCGCTGATAAAGCAGATGCCGATAGGATCAACGATGATTGCCACCGACGTGGCGTCGCCTTTCTTTACGCCGATTAAGCTGACGATTTACGTTTCGATCTTCCTGTCGGCACCCGTCATTCTTTATCAAATTTGGGCGTTTATCGCGCCTGCGTTGTACAAGCATGAACGCAAATTGGTCACGCCGCTGCTGATCTCCAGCTCTTTGCTGTTTTATATCGGTATCGCTTTTGCTTATTTTGTTGTTTTTCCGCTGGCATTTGGTTTTCTGACAAAAACCGCGCCGATAGGCGTGGTAATGTCTACCGACATCAGCAAGTACCTCGATTTTGTCATGACGTTGTTTATGGCATTTGGGGTCGCGTTTGAAGTCCCGGTTGCCATCATCCTGCTGTGCTGGATGGGCGTTACTACTCCGGAAGCGCTCAAGCAGAAGCGTCCTTATATCTTCGTTGGCGCCTTCGTGGTCGGTATGCTTTTGACGCCACCGGACATCTTCTCGCAAACGCTGCTGGCAATACCGATGTACTGTCTGTTTGAAGTCGGCGTGTTCTTCTCCCGCTACTATGTCGGCAAAGGCCGCCGGGATATGGAAGATGTCCAGGAAGACGAAGATCGCTCTGAAAAAGACTCATAATTTAGGCCGCCCATCAGGGCGGTCGTCGTTTGGAACGCTATATGTTTGATATTGGTGTCAATCTAACCAGTACACAGTTTGCCAGAGACCATGCAGAAGTGGTGCAGCGTGCGCAGCAGGCTGGCGTTAGCGGTATGTTGTTGACCGGAACCAACCTTCATGAGAGCCAACAAGCGCTCGCTATGGCGCAGAAATACGTCGGATGCTGGTCTACCGCCGGTGTTCATCCTCACGATGCGAGCCAGTGGGATGAGTCAGCCGCGCAGGCGATAATCGAGCTTGCCGGAGCGCCAGAAGTGGTTGCTATCGGTGAATGCGGGCTGGACTTTAACCGCAACTTTTCAACGCCAGCCGAGCAGGAGTGTGCTTTCACCGCGCAACTGGCGCTGGCTGCCGATTTGGTGATGCCGGTATTTCTTCACTGTCGTGAAGCTCATGAGCGCTTTATCGCCTTGCTTGACCCATGGCTGGATAAATTACCCGGCGTGGTGCTGCATTGCTTTACCGGCACGCAGGCTGAAGCGCGTGAATGCCTGGCCCGCGGCCTGTTTATCGGCATTACCGGCTGGGTATGCGATGAACGCCGTGGCCTTGAGCTGCGCGAATTGCTGCCTGTCATTCCAGCTCAGCAACTTCTGCTGGAAACTGACGCCCCTTATTTGTTACCGCGGGATCTTAAACCCAAACCTGCAACCCGGCGGAACGAACCCTGTTACTTACCCCATATCCTGAATCAGGTAGCCCTTTGGCGCGGAGAAGATCCCGCCTGGCTTGCGCAAGTAACAGATGACAATGCCCGCCGTCTTTTCCGGCTGGCTTAAATCAGGAGAAAGTAAATGAGCTATGCATTTCCCGGTACGTTTCCCGGTCGCCGTATGCGCCGTGTCCGTCGCCACGATTTTAGTCGCCGCCTGGTGGCCGAGAACCAGTTAACGGTTAACGATCTGATTTATCCAGTATTTGTCATGGAAGGTCAGAATCGCCAGGAAGAAGTGGCGTCGATGCCGGGGGTTTATCGTATGACTATCGACCTGTTGCTTAAAGAAGCCGAAGCCGTTGCGAAACTGGGTGTGCCTGTACTGTCTCTATTCCCGGTGATTGAAAGCGCAGGCAAGTCGCTTCATGCCGAAGAAGCCTGGAACCCGAACGGGCTGGTGCAGCGCGCCGTGCGCGCGTTGAAAGATGCGGTGCCAGACTTAGGCTTACTGACTGACGTTGCGCTTGATCCTTACACCACCCACGGGCAGGATGGCGTCATCGATGAAGACGGCTACGTTATCAACGACATCACTCGTGAGATTCTGGTGCGTCAGGCGCTTTCGCATGCGGAAGCTGGTGCAGAAATTATCGCTCCAAGCGATATGATGGATGGCCGCATTGGCGCAATCCGGGACCAACTGGAAAGCGATGGCTTCGTAAACACGCAGATCATGTCCTACGCTGCCAAATACGCTTCCTGTTATTACGGCCCGTTCCGCGATGCTATTGGTTCTTCCGGTAACCTGAAAGGCGGCAATAAAAAGACCTATCAGATGGACCCGGCCAACGGCGACGAAGCTTTACAGGAAGTTGCACAGGATCTGCAGGAAGGTGCGGACATGGTAATGGTGAAACCAGGCATGCCGTATCTGGATGTAGTTCGCCGCGTAAAGGATACTTTTGGCGTGCCGACGTTTGCCTACCAGGTTTCGGGTGAATACGCGATGCATATGGCCGCGATCCAGAACGGCTGGCTGGCAGAAAAACCGGCGATCATGGAATCACTGCTGTGCTTCAAGCGCGCTGGCGCCGATGGCGTATTGACGTACTTCTCTAAGCGCGTCGCGCAGTGGCTGCACGATGAGCACATGCAGCGCTAGATATTAAAGGCCAGCATTCGCTGGCCTTGTGCTTTAAAGCTTCCTGAAATCCGTGTTTTTCACGCTTTGCCTGACCTGCTTATTCAGCAGGTTAAGAAGCAACATAGAGCGCGCTTCGCCGTCCGGCTCGCTGAATATTGCTTCCAGTCCTTCGAACGCCCCTTCGGTAATCACAACGCTGTCTCCCGGATAGGGCGTTTGCGGGTCGGTGACGTTTTCAGGATGATAGTTAATCAACCGATCGATAACATTTTCCGGCACGCTGGCAGGCTGAGAACCAAAGCGAACAAAATGGCTCACGCCGCGGGTGGAGTTGACCGTGGTGGTGTGTATGTTTTCCGGATCGAACTTGACGAACATATAGTTCGGGAACAAAGGTTCACTGACTGCGGTTCGTCTTCCACGCACTATTTTTTCCAGCGTGATCATCGGGGTGAGGCAGTTTACCGCCTGGCGCTCAAGATGCTCTTGCGCCCGCAGCAACTGTCCTCTTTTGCAGTACAGAAGATACCAGGATTCCATAATTTTTCATCTCACCTCATTGAGCGCGCAAGAATAACAAAAGGTCGAACTCAGAGATAGCCAGCACAAGTATAACCAACGACCATCTGATTAACGGCCAAGCAGTAACTCGTTTTTAACAAAAATACAGCATGGCACGGATGAAGTCCGTATAATGGCGGCCATTCTCCGGGCCTGGATTAATTGCATGAAATACCACGACCTACGCGATTTTATTACGCTGCTTGAGCAACGCGGTGAGCTAAAACGTATCGCAATGCCCGTCGATCCGCATCTGGAAATGACTGAAATTGCCGATCGTACCCTGCGGGCAAATGGCCCGGCGCTGCTGTTCGAGAACCCAAAGGGTTACAGCATGCCGGTATTGTGCAATCTGTTTGGCACGCCGAAGCGAGTCGCGATGGGCATGGGGCAGGAAGACGTTTCCGCCTTGCGTGAAGTGGGTAAGCTGTTGGCCTTTCTGAAAGAGCCGGAGCCGCCAAAAGGATTCCGCGATCTGTTCGATAAAATCCCACAGTTTAAACAAGTGCTGAATATGCCGACTAAGCGGCTACGCGGCGCGCCCTGCCAGGAAAAAATCTGGGAGGGAGAGCAGGTCGATTTAAACCGCATTCCCATTATGCAGTGCTGGCCGGAAGACGCCGCGCCGCTGATCACCTGGGGGCTGACTGTGACTCGTGGCCCGCATAAAGAGCGGCAGAATCTTGGCATTTATCGCCAGCAGCTTATCGGCAAGAACAAACTAATAATGCGCTGGCTGTCGCATCGCGGCGGCGCGCTTGATTTCCAGGAATGGTGCGCCGCGCATCCGGGCGAGCGTTTCCCGGTTTCCGTGGCGCTGGGCGCAGACCCGGCAACTATTCTCGGCGCGGTAACTCCCGTGCCGGATACTCTTTCTGAGTATGCCTTTGCCGGGCTGCTGCGCGGTACTAAAACTGAAGTCGTGAAATGTCTTTCTAACGATCTCGAAGTGCCTGCCAGCGCGGAAATCGTGCTGGAAGGCTATATCGAACCGGGTGAAATGGCGCCGGAAGGGCCATACGGTGACCACACGGGATACTACAATGAAGTAGATAACTTCCCGGTATTTACCGTGACCCATATTACCCAGCGTGAGGATGCGATTTACCATTCCACCTATACCGGCCGTCCACCGGACGAACCGGCGGTGCTTGGCGTGGCGCTGAACGAAGTCTTCGTGCCGATTCTGCAAAAGCAGTTCCCGGAAATCGTTGATTTTTATCTGCCACCGGAAGGGTGCTCATATCGCCTTGCGGTCGTGACCATTAAGAAACAGTACGCCGGCCACGCGAAGCGCGTGATGATGGGCGTCTGGTCTTTCCTGCGGCAGTTTATGTACACCAAGTTTGTCATCGTGTGCGATGACGATGTTAACGCGCGTGACTGGAACGATGTTATTTGGGCCATCACTACGCGTATGGATCCGGCGCGTGATACCGTACTGGTCGAGAACACGCCGATCGATTACCTGGATTTTGCCTCGCCGGTTTCCGGCCTTGGTTCAAAAATGGGACTGGATGCCACCAATAAATGGCCAGGAGAAACCCAGCGCGAGTGGGGGCGCCCTATCAAAAAAGATGCGGAAGTCTGTGCGCGTATTGATGCAATCTGGGATGAACTGGCTATTTTCGATGACAGTAAAGACGCCTGAGGGGCGATTTTTACGGTTTTGCATTATTGACCCGAAGAGGGGACGCATGACAACCTTAAGCTGTAAAGTGACCTCGGTAGAAGCGATAACGGATACGGTATATCGCGTTCGATTGCTGCCGGAAGCAGATTTCTCTTTTCAGGCCGGACAGTATTTGATGGTGGTGATGGATGAGCGTGACAAACGCCCGTTCTCCATGGCATCCACGCCGAGCGAACATGAGTTTATCGAGCTGCACATTGGCGCCTCAGAACTCAACCTGTACGCCATGGCCGTAATGGATCGCATTCTGAAGGAAAAAGAAATCGTTGTGGATATTCCGCACGGCGATGCCTGGCTGCGCGACGATGAAGATCGCCCGTTAATTCTGATTGCGGGCGGCACGGGCTTCTCTTACGTGCGCTCCATCCTGCTTACGGCGCTGGCGCGTAACCCGCAGCGTGAAATCGCTATTTACTGGGGCGGTCGCGAAGAGAAGCATCTCTACGATCTGGCCGAGCTGGAAGCGCTTTCGGTGAAGCATGCGAATCTGCGGGTAGAAGCGGTAGTAGAGCAGCCGGAAGAAGGCTGGCGCGGGCGCAACGGCACGGTGTTAACGGCTGTATTGCAGGATTACGGTACGCTCGCCGGACACGATATTTATATCGCCGGGCGCTTTGAAATGGCGAAGATTGCGCGCGATTTGTTCTGTAATGAGCGCGGCGCAAACGTCGATCGTATGTTCGGTGATGCCTTCGCGTTTATTTGATGGCGAAACCGTAAACATAAGCCACCGCATCGTCGGTGGTTTTTGTTTTTCTGCGGTACAAGAAATAAAAAGCCCGCCCCTGACAGGCGGGAAAAACGGCAACTAAACTCTGTGCTTATTGTTGCTGGTGGACGGCGTTAAATGCTCATCCACCGACAAATCTCCGTCATTAAACGCGTTCGATAACGGTGGCGATCCCCTGGCCCAGCCCGATACACATAGTGGCGAGCCCAAACTGCGCATCGCGACGCTCCATTAGATTGAGCAACGTGGTGCTGATTCGGGCACCGGAACAGCCAAGCGGGTGGCCCAGCGCGATGGCGCCGCCGTTAAGGTTAATTTTCTCGTCGATCTGCTCCATTAGCCCCAAATCTTTAATACACGGCAGGATCTGCGCGGCAAAAGCTTCGTTCATCTCAAACAGGTCGATATCGGTGGCGGTCAGGCCCGCTTTCTTCAACGCCATTTTCGAAGCTGGCACCGGGCCGTAGCCCATGATCGACGGATCGCACCCAACCACCGCCATTGAGCGAATGCGGGCACGGATCTTCAGACCCAGCTCTTTAGCGCGTGACTCGCTCATTAACAGCATGGCTGCGGCACCGTCGGACAGCGCCGAAGAGGTGCCTGCGGTGACGGTTCCGTTGACCGGATCGAATGCTGGTTTGAGCGAGGCAAGGCCTTCGACGGTAGTCTCCGGACGGATAACTTCGTCGTAATCAAAGCGTTTAAGCACGCCGTCGGCATCATGGCCGCTGGTGGCGACGATTTCATTTTTGAAATGCCCGGCTTCGGTTGCGGCCCATGCGCGCTGGTGGGAACGGGCGGCAAACCGATCCTGCATTTCGCGGCTGATGCCGTGCATGCGCGCCAGCATCTCAGCGGTCAGGCCCATCATGCCGGCAGCTTTCGCCACGTTGCGGCTCAGCCCCGGATGGAAATCAACACCGTGGCTCATCGGCACATGGCCCATATGCTCCACGCCGCCAATCAGGCAGGCATGCGCATCGCCGGTTTGAATCATACGCGCGGCGTCATGTAGCGCCTGCATGGAAGAACCGCACAGGCGATTCACCGTAACTGCTGGCACGGAGTGCGGTATTTCAGCCAGCAGCGCGGCATTACGGGCAATGTTAAAACCCTGCTCCAGGGTTTGCTGTACGCAGCCCCAGTAAATATCGTCCAGCGTGGCAGCTTCCAGCGCCGGGTTACGCGACAGAATACTGCGCATCAGATGAGCTGAAAGATCCTCCGCGCGAACGTTGCGGAACGCGCCCCCTTTTGAGCGGCCCATCGGGGTACGGATGGCATCAACTATTACAACCTTTTCCATAATCACTCCTCAGGCGCTTTTCAGATCGCTGGCTGGGCGCGCAGGCTCAACCGGGGGATAGTACGGCTCGTTACGGGACGCTTTCGCACGCAGGCCATCGGGCGCCTGGTAAAGCGGGCCGAGATGTTCGTACCGCTGAGCCATATCGAGGTATTTTGCGCAGCCGATAGTGTCTAACCAGCGGAAAGCGCCGCCGTGGAACGGAGGGAAGCCCAGGCCGTAAACCAGCGCCATATCCGCTTCCGCCGGGCTGGCGATAATGCCTTCTTCCAGGCAGCGCGCCACTTCGTTGACCATCGGGATCATCATACGAGCGATAATCTCTTCGTCGCTGAAGCTGTGGCGTGGTTTGCTGACATCGGCCAGCAGCGCGTCGGTAGATTCATCCTGCTCTTTGCGCGGCTTGCCCTTGCTGTCTTCTTTATAGCGATAGAAGCCCTGTTGGGTTTTCTGGCCGTAGCGGCCTGCATCAAACATTGCGTCAATCGCATCGCGATAATCTTTCTGCATGCGCTGCGGGAAGCCAGCGGCCATAACTGCCTGCGCATGATGAGCCGTATCAATACCGACAACATCAAGCAGGTAAGCCGGACCCATCGGCCAGCCAAACTGTTTTTCCATCACTTTGTCGATCTGGCGGAAGTCCGCGCCATCGCGCATTAGCTGGCTCAAGCCTGCAAAGTACGGGAACAGAACGCGGTTAACGAAGAAGCCGGGACAATCATTTACCACGATTGGTGTTTTGCCCATCTTGCTGGCCCATGCGACAACTTTTGCGATGGTTTGCTCGGAGGTTTTCTCGCCGCGAATCACTTCCACCAGCGGCATGCGATGCACCGGGTTGAAGAAGTGCATACCGCAGAAGTTCTCCGGACGCTTAAGGCTGTTTGCCAGCTCGCTAATCGGAATGGTCGAGGTGTTCGAGGCCAGCACCGCATCCGGACGAACTTTTTCTTCCACTTCCGCCAGCACGGCTTTTTTCACTTTCGGATTCTCAACAACGGCTTCAACAACAACGTCGACGCGTTCAAAACCGGCGTAATCGAGCGTTGGATGAATGGTGGCAATCACGCCGGCCAACTTCATGCCGTCAATTTTTCCGCGTTCGAGCTGTTTATTGAGTAATTTACTGGCCTCAGTTATGCCTAACGCCAGCGAGTTCTCGTTAATATCCTTCATTAATACCGGTACGCCTTTCCAGGCCGACTGATAAGCAATGCCGCCGCCCATGATCCCGGCGCCGAGTACGGCAGCCTGTTTCGGGGTTTCGGTATTTTTGGTCAGTTTTTTCGCCTGACCTTTCACATATTGATCGTTGAGGAAAATCCCGACCAGCGCACGGGCCTCGTTAGAGCGAGCCAGAGGCACGAAACTTTGTGTCTCAAGCTGTAAGGCTTCGTCACGGCCAAGCCCTGCCGCAGCTTCTATTGTTTTTACCACCGTCATCGGGGCAGGGTAGTGTTTGCCCGCAATCTGCATCACCATGCCTTTGGCGATGGTAAAGCTCATGGTCGCTTCGATTTTGCTTAAGCGCAGCGGCTCAAGTTTTGGCGCGCGCTTTGCCTTCCAGTCCAGATCGCCTTTAATTGCCTGCTGCAAAACCGCCAGTGCGCCTTCACGCAGCTTTTCGGCTTTTACTACGCCGTCGACCAGGCCGATTTTCTGCGCTTCTGCTGCGCTGACGTCTTTGCCAGCGGTGATAATTTCCAGCGCGCTATCTGCCCCGAGCATGCGCGGCAGGCGGACGGAGCCGCCGAAGCCCGGCATGATGCCCAGCCTGGTTTCCGGCAGGCCAATGCGCGCGTCCGGCGTCGCCAGACGATAATCAGTTGCCAGCACGCATTCGCATCCTCCGCCCAGCGCATAGCCGTTGACCGCAGAGATAGTCGGAACGGGTAGATCTTCCAGGCGGTTAAAGACGCTATTGGCAAATTGCAGCCAGGTTGTCAGTTGCTCCGCAGGCACGAGGAACAGCGAAAGAAATTCGGTAATGTCAGCCCCGACGATAAACGCCGCTTTATTTGAGCTAAGGAGCAGGCCTTTCAGATTGGGCTGCTTTTCCAGAACATCGAGAGCGTGGCCGAGGCTGGCGACGGTCGCGGTGTCGAGTTTGTTGACCGAACCGGGCGCATCGAACACCAGTTCGGCAATGCCATCTTCCAGCCAGTCGAGATGTAGGGTTTCGCCTTGGTAGAGCATGTCAGTCTCCTGAATCCAGCAATGGGATCTGGTCGTACCAGATGGAAGGGAGTGTGGGATTGATGTTAATGAAATGCAAACAACTCATTAAATATTTGCAAAGATGATCACAGCCCCTGGAAATAAGTCGGCCATGTTTACCCTGTGCTAAGATGCGTGCCGAACAGGCATAAAAACAGAAGGGTAAATTATGGATTCACTGGCCTCGCTTTATAAAGATCATGTGGCAACCTTGCAGGAACGCACCCGCAATGTTCTGGCGCGTTTTAATCTTGATGCACTGCTGATTCACTCCGGGGAGCTGCTTAATGTTTTCCTGGACGATCATGCTTATCCGTTCAAAGTTAACCCGCAGTTCAAAGCTTGGGTGCCGGTAACGCAGGTACCGAACTGCTGGCTGCTGGTGGATGGCGTTAACAAACCAAAATTGTGGTTCTACCTGCCGGTAGATTACTGGCACAACGTTGAACCGCTGCCGGAGTCCTTCTGGACTGAAGATATTGACGTGATAGCCCTGCCGAAAGCTGAGGGTATCGGCAGCCAGTTGCCTGCAGCACGCGGCAACATCGGTTATATCGGCCCGGTGCCGGAGCGCGCTTTGCAGCTTGAGATCCAGGCGGCGAACATCAACCCGAAAGGGGTGATTGATTACCTGCATTACCATCGCGCGTATAAAACTGATTATGAGCTGGCATGCATGCGTCAGGCGCAAAAAACCGCTGTTGTTGGTCATCAGGCTGCCCACGAAGCTTTCCTGTCAGGGATGAGCGAGTTCGACATCAATCAGGCGTATCTGACCGCAACCGGCCACCGCGATATCGACGTGCCGTACAGCAATATTGTTGCGCTGAACGAACACGCTGCCGTATTGCACTACACCAGGCTCGATCATCATGTGCCTTCCGAAATGCGCAGTTTCCTACTGGATGCAGGCGCTGAGTACAACGGCTACGCGGCAGACCTGACCCGGACCTGGGCGGCCAACGGCGACAGCGATTATGCGCAGCTCATCAAAGACGTTAACGCCGAACAACTGGCGTTGATCGGCACGATGAAAGCGGGCGAGCGCTACACCGAGTACCACATTCAGTTCCATCAGCGTATTGCGAAGCTGCTGCGTCGCCATCAACTGGTGAATGACATCAGCGAAGAGGCGATGGTTGAAACCGGGATTACCGGGCCGTTTATGCCGCACGGTATTGGTCACCCGCTGGGTCTACAGGTGCACGATGTCGGTGGCTTTATGCAGGATGATACCGGTACACACCTTGCAGCCCCTTCACAATATCCGTATCTGCGCTGCACGCGTGTGCTTGAGCCGCGCATGGTGCTGACCATTGAACCTGGCATCTACTTTATTGAATCCTTGCTCGCATCCTGGCGCGAAGGGCAGTACAGCAAGCACTTCAACTGGCAGCGTATTGAAGCAATGAAACCGTTCGGCGGCATTCGCATCGAAGACAATGTGATCGTTCACGAAAGCACCGTTGAAAATATGACGCGCGATCTGAAACTGGCGTAATGGATAGCTGGCCGATCCCTGCTGAATCCTTTTCCGTCAGCGAGGAAATTAAGAAAAGCCGCTTTATTACATTGGTAGCCCATACTGATGGAGTAGCAGCGGCTAAAGCTTTTGTGGAGCAGGTTCGCGCGCAACATCCTGACGCCCGTCACCATTGCTGGGCGTGGGTGGCGGGAGCACCGCATGATTCGCAACAGCTTGGGTTTTCTGACGACGGGGAGCCCGCCGGGACGGCCGGTAAACCCATGCTTGCTCAACTTATGGGAAGCGGCATTGGCGAAATTACTGCGGTAGTGGTGCGCTACTACGGTGGAATCAAACTGGGTACGGGCGGTTTGGTGAAAGCCTATGGCGGTGGCGTTCAGTTGGCGTTAAATCAACTGCCTACGGCGATCAAAGTGCCATTAACCGAATATACTTTGCAGTGTGATTACGCCCAGCTTGCGGGCGTCGAAGCGCTACTCAAACAAAATAATGGGCTGATCGTGCAAAGTGAATTTCAGGTATCGGTGCGGCTTAAAGTGGCGTTGCCACAAACGCAACTGGCTGAATTTTCATTAAGACTGGCGGATTTTAGCCGCGGTTCATTGCATTTATTGCCGATTGAAGAATAATCCCCACCTCGCTATTTATTAATATTTAAGGAAGCGGCTGAAATGCATTTTCGTGCCATAACCCGAATCGTTGGTCTGCTGGTCATCCTGTTTTCCGGGACCATGATAATTCCCGGGCTGGTTGCCTTAATTTACCGCGATGGTGCTGGCCGCGCCTTTACACAGACTTTTTTTGTCGCGCTGGTGATTGGGTCATTACTCTGGTGGCCAAACCGCCGTGAAAAAAGTGAACTGAAACCGCGCGAAGGTTTCCTGATTGTGGTGTTGTTCTGGACGGTGCTGGGCGGCGTGGGGGCATTGCCCTTCATATTCTCCGAACGCCCGAACCTGACGGTCACCGATGCTTTTTTTGAATCGTTCTCTGGTTTAACCACGACCGGCGCCACCACGCTTGTGGGGCTGGATTCGCTCCCTCATGCCATATTGTTCTACCGGCAAATGCTGCAATGGTTCGGCGGGATGGGGATAATCGTACTGGCCGTAGCTATTTTACCTATTCTGGGCGTCGGTGGGATGCAGCTCTATCGGGCTGAAATGCCGGGGCCGCTGAAAGATAACAAAATGCGCCCGCGCATAGCGGACACCGCGAAAACCCTGTGGCTTATCTATGTACTGCTAACCATCGCTTGTGCGGTGGCGCTGTGGTTTGCCGGAATGCCGGCTTTCGACGCGATAGGACACAGCTTTGCGACCATTTCCATCGGTGGATTTTCAACGCATGATGCCAGCGTGGGGTATTTCAACAATCCCACAATCAACACCATCATGGCTGTTTTTCTGCTGATTTCGGGCTGTAATTACGGTCTGCACTTCTCTTTGCTTAGCGGCCGTAGCTTAAAGGTTTACTGGCGTGACCCGGAATTCCGTATGTTTATTGGCGTGCAGTTAACGTTAGTGATCATCTGTACGCTGGTGCTGTGGTTGCACAGCACTTATCAGTCGGCCCTGCAAACGCTAAACCAGGCGTTCTTCCAGGTCGTGTCCATGGCGACAACGGCGGGATTCACTACCGACAGCATCGCCCGATGGCCTTTATTCCTGCCGGTGCTATTGCTCTGCTCTGCGTTTATCGGCGGTTGTGCCGGTTCTACGGGAGGGGGCCTGAAGGTCATTCGTATCCTGCTGCTGTTCAAACAGGGGAACCGGGAGCTCAAACGCCTGGTGCACCCGAATGCGGTATACAGCATTAAGCTTGGCAACCGTGCGCTGCCGGAACGAATTCTTGAAGCGGTGTGGGGATTCTTCTCCGCGTATGCGCTGGTGTTTATTTTGAGCATGCTTGCGATTATCGCGACGGGCGTAGATGACTTCTCCGCTTTTGCTTCAGTGGCGGCTACGCTTAATAACCTGGGGCCGGGGCTGGGCGTGGTAGCGGATAACTTTGCCAGTATGAACCCGGTGGCGAAGTGGATCCTCATCGGCAACATGCTGTTTGGACGCCTTGAAGTGTTTACTTTATTAGTACTGTTCACGCCAACCTTCTGGCGAGAGTAACCGGAGCCTGTAGTGAAGACTTTGATTCTGTTTTCGACCCGCGATGGGCAAACCCGCGAAATAGCTTCTTATATAGCGTCCGAGTTAAAAGAGCTGGGCATAGAAAGCGAGGTGGTTAACCTGCATCGTAATGGCGATATCAGGTGGGATAATTACGATCGCGTTGTGATTGGCGCCTCTATACGTTATGGCCACTTCCACTCATCGGTTGATGCGTTTGTGAAAAAGCATCAACAGGCGCTGAATGTCATTCCGAGCGCATTCTTTTCCGTAAACCTGGTCGCTCGCAAGCCAGAAAAGCGTACACCGCAAACAAACTCCTATACGCGCAAGTTCCTGCTGAATTCGCCATGGAAGCCAAATCACTGCGCAGTGTTTGCCGGCGCGTTGCGTTATCCGCGTTATGGCTGGTTGGATCGCACAATGATTCGCTTAATTATGAAAATGACCGGTGGTGAAACGGATACGCGCAAAGAAGTGGTTTATACCGACTGGCCGCAGGTAGCGCGTTTTGCTCATGAAATAGCGCATTTATCCATCAAGTAGCGCTCAAAATGCACGAGTTGTTGAAAAAAAATGCGGTCAGTAATTTTTTTGCAATAATCCCTTGTCACGTTCAGAAAAATCCCTATACTGCGCCTCCACTGACACGGCACAACGGCTTACAAACCGGCCCGTCAGGCGGAGTGAAGCAGGAAATAAATGCTTGACTACGTAGCGGGAAAGCGTAATATGCACAGCCCGCGCCACTGAATAACGTGGCACTGCTCTTTAACAATTTATCAGACAATCTGTGTGGGCACTCGCAGGATTGATATCTCAGTACCTTCGGGTACAAAAAAATATCAAGTCTTG
>NZ_JALHAP010000064.1 GCF_025215095.1 Dryocola boscaweniae
CGCTGCCCGAAGGGCGAGTCCTCCGGACGAGTCAATCCCTCCCTCACCGCCATATTTCATAGGAAAGCCTGAACTCACGTTCGGGCTTTTTTTCGTTCTGAATCTCTTATCGCTCAAGGCTTAACCGAACACGCCGTAATGTAAAAATTACGCTTGACCGAATGGGGCTGACTCCCTATAGTAGCGCCCCGTTGCCCCCGTAAGTGGGTGACAAGAAACAATACGGTGAGGTGTCCGAGTGGCTGAAGGAGCACGCCTGGAAAGTGTGTATACGGCAACGTATCGAGGGTTCGAACCCCTCTCTCACCGCCACATTTAAGAAGAGCTCGCATGCAAATGCGGGCTTTTTTTTCGTCTGTTATCCGTGCGCCAACGCTGTAGCAATAAAAAAACCTGAATCTGCATTCAGGCTTTTCTTTGCTTTAAAAAAATCCCGCTATAAATCTTTAAAAGATCCTAAACGATACCCGCGCTCTGCAATCGCATACTTCAGGGATGAAGACGTCAGCACGTCGAGCTCGGTCAGCCGTGGATAGCAGTATTTGCTCGCCAGAATGGTGTTATCGATAAAAGAAGGATGGCACATGACTTCAAGCGACTGCTCCTCACGCGCCATGGCGTTATCCAGCGTATCCAGGAACAGCGTTTGTGTAATGGCATCGCCATAGAAGCCGCTGTCGAATCCCTGGGTGCTGCGCGCCCCACGCAACTCAAGCTCTTCCTTTTTTACCTCATCACGGTCAATGCGCATGGCTATGTCTTTTTCCACCGCAAAGGCTGCAACGAAGGGAAAAATCTGCGGGATCATATGGACATGATGGTGGCTGTCAATATGGGTTGGCGGACGGCCAAAGAGTTCGATAAAGCGCGCAAACTGGCACGCTAACTCCCGGTGGATCTCTTCAAGCGGCAGCGTGCCCGCTTCCGCCATTTCCCAAATCCATTTTCCCAGCTCGCCATTTTCACGCACCAGGCCCGGCATTGCAGAAAGCGGCTTCCCAAGCGTCAGTACAAAATGCATGCCGACGGCAAGTTTTGGGTGAGTCGCGCTTAACGCTGCCGCATGCTCAATGCCCGCCGCGTTAACCATCGCCGTGGTCGACGTCACGACGCCATTATTGAATGCCTCGATAATGCCGTAGTTTTGCGCCTTACACAGCCCAAAATCATCGGCGTTAACTATTAATAATCTTTCCATAAGCGCTCCTTTTAAAGGCCTTCCTCAAAAGAGGAAGGCCTGCGGGTTATTTCAGAGCAGCAATCGTCTGTGCAAAATTAGGCAGCAACGCCTCATGCGCCAGCAGCATATCGCGCGCAAGTTTTTCCGCATCTTTATCGGAGTGAATGAGCGGGCTCAGGTTTAGCGCCAGCAGCACATCGTTAAGCTTGCCGCTTAAAGCGGCTTCACTTGCGGCAATTTCAAACCCTTTGATGGTGTAAATCAGGCCGAGGACTTTTTCATCGAAGTGTTTGATACGCGGATGCGGCGTTGCCCCGTCGCGGCCGATGGTGCAGGTCATCTCGATAGCCCAGTCTGCCGGGATATTATCAATGTGGCCTTTGTGCGGGAAGTTAACGTAATGCTCGGTCTGCTTGTCGTTGTAGATTGCGCTGATGACTTCGCAGGCCGCGTCTGAATAATAGGCCCCGCCGCGCAGCTCAAGCTCTTTTGGTTTCACGTCCAGTTCGGGATTTTTGTACAGTTCGAAGAGCTGCTTCTCTACTTTCTGCACTACGGTTGCGCGCGCACCGCCTTTATAGAATTCACCCATTTCTATAGCCAGCATCTCTTTAGGCTTAAAGTAATAAAGCAGATAGGAACACGGAATTAAATTCAGTGAACGCAGCAGCCCTTCGCTGAACGGCAAATCGAAGATGTTTTTCACACCGCTCGCCTTCAGCGTGCCCGAGGCAACGCCGTCAAGCAGTTCAGCAAAGCGTGACTCGCCGTTAACCAATACATCTTTGATGAACACCATATGGTTCAGACCAAAAAGATCGATCGATAAGTCGTCCTGCGGCTGAACCTTCAGCACGTCCTGGATGAACATTTTCATGCCAACCGGGATGTTGCACACGCCGATGAATTTCTTAAATTTGGTATGGCGGAATACCGCCTCGGTCACCATGCCGGCTGGATTGGTGAAGTTTATCACCCAGGCGTTCGGGCAAATCTCTTCCACATCTTTGATGATGTCGAAAATCACCGGAATGGTGCGCAGCCCTTTGAACAACCCGCCCGCCCCGTTGGTTTCCTGGCCCAGATAGCCGTGGCTCAGAGGAATACGCTCATCAAGCTCACGCGCTTTTAACTGGCCCACTCGCAGTTGAGTGGTGACGAAATCCGCGTCAACCAAAGCTTCGCGGCGATCCAGCGTTTTGTAGAGCGTAATCGGCACGCCTGCACGCTCAACCATCCGCAGGCAGAGATCGAAAATAATATCCTGCTTCTCTTTACCGGCTTCAACGTCTACCAGCCATAATTCCGTTACAGGCAATTCATCATAACGTTTAATAAAGCCTTCGAGTAATTCTGGGGTATAGCTACTTCCGCCACCGATGGTGACGACCTTCAGTTTTTTGCTCATAGGAACTCCCGTACAATCTCATTGCACTGCAAATTAAAGACAGCGATATAAATGAATGAGTGGAGATTAATTTGTAAAATCCACATTCATTCACATACAGGCTAATTGATGCTACACAATTGTTTTCTGTAATGTTTCGGTGTGAATGAAGTTAACTTTTTAAAGTTCTTAATAAACATACTCGGGCTGCTGTATCCTGACTCAAAAGCAATATCCGTGACCGAATAGTTAGTGATTTCCAACTGTTTTTTGGCAAAATCAATACGTATTTCATTGATGATTTGCATGGGCGTTTTCCCATAGTGACGCTGCGTTGCGCGGGTTAAATACTCCTGCGACTTGCCGGACAACGCCACCATATTAGACAACGCTTTGTCGCCAAAACGAGCTTTATCGTGCATCTTTTCCACGGTAACCTTTAGCCAGACCGGGATATCCGTTATCACTTCTGATTCCCGATGGTGGCGCAGCCGGTTGACGATATAAAAAGTCACCACTTCAAGAAATTCGTTAAATTCACCATTTCTGAAATTCAGCGAGGCAATCACAGATTCAATATAAGCCATAAACTCATTTTTGATTTGATACACCTGTGATGCGACAAAGCGCTGCGGTAGCAAAGGTAAATAGTGCTGTTCAAAAAAAGCTTTGCTGATACCTACATTTAATATTCGGGTAGCGCCAAATTCATAAAAACTTTGATGATGGGAACCCAGAGGTATAAAAACAAAATCTCCGCGTTCTAACAGCACACGTTTACCGTTAATATCCTGATAATACCGCCCGGTAAGTACCACGGTAAATTCGTAGTAATCATGCTCATGCAGCCCGGAAATACTTTCTACTTTGTTGTAGATAAAAACGTGGAAATTTTGACCATCGAAGAGTTGATTTTCTCGTGCTGTCTTGATTTCCATGCTCAATACCGGTGGCTGCATTATGGCTTCCTACGTTATTTTATTTTTTCGTGTAGCTCAATGAGTTCTGTCACGAGTTCTCGTGCAAGCATCGAGGTCATCAGGTGGTCCTGCGCGTGTACCAGTACCAGACTGACTTTGGTTTTGCCTTCGCCCTGGTCGCCTTCAATCAGTTTGGTTTGCACCAGATGTGCTTCATTTAGCGCTAAACGAGATTTGGACATCAGGTCGTGGGCCTGTTCAAAATCACCTTCTTTCGCCTTTTTCAGCGCGGCATACGCCAGGCTGCGGGCCTGTCCTGAGTTAATGATCAGCCCCATTACCACTTCTTCAAGGTCCTGCGCTTCTTGTGTTTCGACAACGTTGTCTAAATCAAACATCCTTATCTCCTGTCATTAAGCAGTTAGCGCCGGAGAGACTGTTCTCTCCCCGGCAGCCTTGCAGATTAGAATTTCAGTGCGTTAGCAATATCTTCTTCGGTTTCTTCTTCTTCAATGACGCTCTGCGCCTTGTTGGAGATGGCAACGAAAGGCAGATAGACCAGCGTTGCAATGCCCAGGTTGAACAGGGCCAGCAGCAGTGCGGCAATGCTGCCGTTGGTGTTAAAGAAGGCGCCAAGGCCGGTAGGCATTGTCCACGGTGCGATGTTGGTAATCGGCGGGATAATGCCCAGGTAGTAAGCCACAAGCGTAATCGCGGCCAGAATCGGTTGAATCAGCACGAACGGGATGAACATCACCGGGTTCATGATAATTGGCAGGCCGAACAGAATAGGTTCGTTAATCTGGAAGATGCCGGAAGGCAGCGCCAGTTTTGCCACTTGTCGATGATCGGCACGGCGTGAACCAATAAAAATAGCGATGATTAAGCCAAGCGTTGCGCCGGTGCCGCCGAGGAAGATGTACGAATCAAGCATTGGTTTCGCCCAGACATGGAACGTCTTACCGGCTTCAAGCGCCGCATCCACGGAGCCGTACTGCGTGAAGATGGCTACGTTTTCTAACGCCCACGGGGTCATGATGCCGCTGTCCAGCGCCGCTAACGCCAGCGAACCGTGCACGCCGAAGAACCACAGTAAAGAGGTGAAGATTACGTACGCCCAACCCACTACCGCCCCCATCGACGCAAGCGGCGTTGAGATAGAGTCCATAATAATCTGGTGGAAGTTGCTGCCAAATGACGCCAGCGCCCAGGAAATAATCCCGAAGATAGACAAAATAATAAAGCCTGGAATTAACGCAGAGAAGGAGCGTGATACCGAAGCAGGAACGCTGTCAGGTAAAGTAATGACCCAGTTTCGTCTGATAACAAACGTGAACATTTCAGCGACGACTAAGCCGATAATAATACCTGAGATAATATTTGCGCCGCCTAACCAATTAGCGCCTACGGCATAAGCTTCGCCTACGCTATAAGGCGTGACGGTCATAAAAGCGGCAACGGATAATAAACCTGCGGCGAGCGAATCAACTTTACGCTCTTCGGCCAAAGCCATCCCGATAAAAAAGGGAGCCATCAGAGACATAATGCCCAACGTACCGTTGTACACATTGCCGCCGATAGCTTTTAGCCCATTCAGGGTTTCAATGGTCGAGGGATCTAAACGAATACCTAATGAATAAAAGAAAGATCCTGCGCCAAAACTTAAAAATACGTTATTGATAAGAACAAACATTGCCCCCGTCAGGGTTAACGGCATTAACTTGATAAAACCATTTTTAATTGCGTTAACGTGCGGCTGCTTTCCTATTTTGACGGCAAAAGGAAGGAGTACCTTTTCAAGTGAATCAATGACTTTACTCATTTGCATTTTCCTTTAATGCCGCCAGTGGGCGGCCAGGGTGTGTAAGGTCGTTCTTTGACGGAAAAATAAAACAATAATTAAAATTAACTGTTTGCTGCTTTTTTGATCGACGCAACGGCCGCTTTTAGCACGCCCAGCCCATCAATTTTGCCGTACATGGCGGAATCAATCACTTCCACCGGCTTGCCTGGTAATATTTTTTGAATCTCTGGCAGCATGTAGGCAATTTGTGGCCCGAGCAAAATAAGATCCGCCACGCCGCCCTTTTCGCCCGCCAGGGTTTCAGGAAATGCTTCAATAATGACCGGAACTTCATATTTCGCAGCCTGGGCTTTCATTTTAGAAACCAGCAGCGATGTGGACATTCCAGCGGAACAAAACAGGTAGATGACTTTCTTTTCCATAACGAAATCCTCATATTCCAGATAGGCTTCAGGTTAGACAAAGGTCCTTTTTGTCTGATGTGTTGACGGGCCAATAGCCGAAAAATAAAAAAGTACTGCTTGTCTTTGTCTGAAACGAGTATACGGCATGACATTAGGCGGAGATAATTCTGAAGCAGGCAAAATTGTCTCTCCTTGACCAAGCCTTATGACCCCCTTCACATTTCGGGCAAATAATTCGCGCAAAGAAAAAAGCCCAAACAAGGTTTGGGCTTTTAAAATTATTTACACCAGGAATCAGTCGTAAGCGTTTAACGTCCGCTGGCAAAGGGCCGAACGAACACAATCCTGTTTGCCAAAACGCACCACACCAACCATTTCATCTTCTTCGAAACGCGCCAGCGCATCGCTTAAACCAGACTGCACGCCCGCAGGCAAATCACACTGCGTAATGTCGCCGTTTACGATAACCGTCACGTTTTCCCCAAGGCGCGTCAGGAACATTTTCATCTGCGCTGCGGTAACATTCTGCGCCTCATCAAGAATCACTACCGCATTTTCAAAAGTGCGTCCGCGCATATAGGCGAACGGCGCAATTTCCACTTTACCGATTTCGGGCCGCAGGCAGTACTGCATAAAAGACGAACCCAGTCGTCGCACCAGGATGTCATACACAGGGCGGAAATACGGCGCGAACTTTTCCGAAATATCACCGGGCAAGAAGCCGAGATCTTCGTCAGCTTGCAGGACCGGACGGGTAACAATTATCCTGTCGACATCCTTATGTATCAGGGCCTCAGCGGCTTTCGCCGCGCTGATCCAGGTTTTACCGCACCCCGCTTCCCCGGTGGCGAATATCAACTGCTTTTTCTCTATGGCGTTAAGATAGTGCTCCTGAGCTTCGTTTCGCGCAGCTATTGGTGAGTTGTCGCGGCAATCCCTCGCCATACCAATAGATTCTACGCCGCTCATCTGCACAAGCGTGGTGACCGATTCCTCTTCCCGTTGCCGATGGCTCCGCGAATCTCGTCTCAGCACACGTTTTGCTTCACGACGAGCTTTGATCACTGCTTTCTGTCTTCCCATGGATGGCACCTTACAGTTGGTTTCATTCCCCGCGTCACAAGGTTGGACGCGATTATGCTTACTAACGGATGAGGTTTGGCTTCCTTGTAAGCCATGAACTGCCGGTTGAGATGATGCGCCAGTCAGGCGACAAACGCCGCTTAGCGCAACGTTGACACGTTGAGGTGTTGTGGTATCAGGAAATTTAGCGGTGAAGATAGCGAAGCCGGAGGATATGCCTCCGCGCTGGTTTGTGCGGGTAAGATGTTTTTTGAGCCGTCCAGTACAGGACCCTACCATTCGCGATCTCCATTGTGATTGAACTTCACAGCCGGGAACTACCGCTCGTGCTTTAAGTACATCAAAAATTATCTAAAATGCAACATGGATTTTACTTTAAATCAACATTTACGTTTCGTTCGGTGACTAAAAACGTTATGTCACACTAATATTACATTTTTATATCAACGGGATGCTCATAAGGAATACTGATGTATGACTTTTCTCTCTAATTGTTAGCAAATGAAAAATTAGCGGAGGAAGGATATTATTTAACGAGCGGCGCAGCACTTCGTAGGGCGGGTAAGCGTCAACGTCACCCGACGAATCCGGTGGATAGCGCATTCGCTTATCCACCCTACAAAACCGAACGATGCCGCATTTTCTGTAGCGGATATCCGTTTCAGGCCTCGATCAGCCCCTGCCCCAGATAGCGTTGCTTATCCACCGCGCCCGGCAATGCGAAGAAATATCCGCCGCCGATTGGCTTCACATACTCCTCCAGCGCTTCCCCGTTAAGGCGTTTTTGTACGGCGAGAAAACCTTTCTCAAGGTCGTGCTGGTAGCAAACGAACAGCAGGCCCATATCCAGTTGCCCGGATTTAGTTACGCCCAGCGAATAGCTATAACCACGACGCATCATCAGGTTCGACTGGGTTTCTTTAGTACGCGGGTTGGCCAGACGGATATGAGCATCCAGCGCAATCACGTTGCCATCGGGATCGGCGGCGTAGTCAGGCTCATCGTGCTCGTTTTTCATGCCCAGCGGAGCACCGCTGTGCTTCTCGCGGCCAAAAATCGTTTGCTGCTCTTTAAGCGGGGTACGATCCCAGAATTCCACGTGGAACTGAATGATGCGAATCGCCTGATAGCTGCCGCCAACGCTCCACGCCGGTTCGCCCTGCTCTTTTGTCACCCACACGACATCATTCATAAGCCCGACATTGCTGCTGTCCGGGTTGGCGGTGCCATCTTTAAACCCAAGCAGGTTGATCGGCGTTTCCTTGCCGCGGCTGCGCGCAGCATGATTCGAAATAAAACCTTCGCGTTTCCAGCGCACGCTTAACAGATCCGGCGTGTGCTTGATGATGTCACGCAGGGCGTGAATAACCGTATCGGCGGTATTGGCGCAAATCTGCAACAGCAAATCCCCGTGGCACAGGCTGGCGTCAAGGGAATCGTTAGCAAAACGCTCCATTTTTTGCAGCTTTTTCGGCTTCTGCTCCTGCAGACCAAAACGCTCGTCAAACAGCGTGACGCCTGCCGACAGAGTGATGGTCAGGTTATCAGGGAAAATCTCCGCGCCGAGAATGCCGGAATCCATCGGCGGCATCCGCGGGTTCGGCGTTTCCGGCGCCGCGCCGCCGGTCGTGAGAAAGTCGAAACGCGCCGTCAACAGACGAAACAGCCGTTCAAGATCGGCTTTATCGGAAGCCAGCACGTCAAAGGCCACCAGCATCATCGATGCCTGCTGCGGCGTGAGAATGCCCGGCTGATGCAGCCCGTAGAACGGCTGCTTTTCCATGCGCGCATCGGGAGGAAGCGTGCCCGGCGAGGTTTCCGATTTTGCCGCATGAGCAACCGGGCAGCCGCCAGTAACGGCAAAGGCGCCCCCGAGGGCGCCCAGCGTTTTCAGTAATTGACGGCGTGCAGGTTGATGCACGCCTGATTTGGTTTTCTCTTGCATAGTACTTAGTCCAGACCCAGCACACCACGCAACTGCGACAGATCTTCTGCCAGCGCAGTCACCGGCCCTTTCAGGGCGTTGCGGTCAGCTTCGGTCAGTTTGTCATAGGTTTCATAGCCGTCTTTAGTACGGTATTTCGCGAGGATGGTGTCCACTTTTTTAAAGTTGGCATCAACTTTTGCCAGTAAAGGCGCATTCTCTTTGCTCAACAACGGACGAAGCAGGTTAACGATTTTCTGCGCGCCATCGACGTTTGCCTGGAAGTCCCACAGGTCCGTATGGCTGTAACGGTCTTCTTCACCGCTGATTTTACTGGCTGCAACTTCTTCAATCAGCCCTGCTGCGCCGCCGACAACTTTGCTGGGCGGGAAGGCCAGCTCAGAGATGCGCGTTTGCAGATCCAGTACGTCGGTGTTTAGCTGCTCGGCGTATTTTTCCATGCCTTTAGTGGTGTTGTCGCCAAACAGCGCTTTCTCCAGGCGGTGGAAACCGGTGAATTTCGGATCGTTTGCTTTCTGCTCGTAATCGTCTTCACGGGCATCGATGCTGCCGTCCAGGTCGGAGAACAGCTCAGCAATAGGTTCGATGCGCTCATAGTGCTGACGAGTCGGCGCGTACAGCGACTTCGCTTTTTCGATATCCCCGGCTTTTACCGCATCGGTAAAGGCTTTGGTACCTTTAACCAGCTCGGCTACTTCAGCCGTTACGTAAGCTTTGTATTCGGTAATCGGCCCGGTCAGCGCCATCAGATCGTTCTTCGGCGCCGCCTGCTCGCCGGAGGCTTTCACTACCAGCTTGCCTTTCGGATTGCTAAGCAGGCCGCAGGTCATGTCGTATTCACCCGCCTGCAGATTAGCCGTCATTTTCTGAGTGAAACCCGGCGCGATATTTTCACGCTCTTCAACCACCATTACGCCCTTGAGAATCTCCCACTCCAGCGCTTTTTGGCTGTTGTTCTGAATGATGAACTGCGTCTTACCCGCGTTTACCGTAATGTTCATCGGCTCACACTGCTTGTCGGTGACGGTGACTTTTACCTGGGGAACATCCGCGGCCTGCGCCGCAAACGCGCAGGAGACAAGCGCAAACAGCGCAACGTGCAAAGCCTTACGACGAAAATGTGTAGTCATGGCCAATCCCTTTCAAACATTAGTATGTTGTAACTAAGTGGCAGTATCCCCGCCACAAGCAGATTAACGAACGCTATTTGTCGCCTGATTGTTCAGGCGCGGTGGTATGGCGAACAGCACCAGAGCCGGAACCAGATAGATAAAGTACATCGCCACTTCGCTGACGGTTGGCGCTTCCTGGTAGCCGAAGATCCCTTCCAGCAGCGTTCCGGTGAGGGAATGCGTGGAAAGCACGTTGCTCAGGTCAAACGCAATATCCTGGAAGTGGTTCCACAGCCCCGCTTCGTGAAAGGCGCGAATCGCCCCTGCGGCAAGGCCTGCCGCTACGAGCAAAATAAACAGGCTCGTCCATTTGAAGAAGGCGCCCAGGTTCAAACGAATTCCGCCCCAGTAAATCAGGAAGCCAAGCACGATGGCGGTTGCCAGGCCAAGCATGGCGCCGAGCGGCGGCATCATCCCTACGTCCTGCTGGAAGGCGGCGAGCAGGAAGAACACCGACTCAAGTCCTTCGCGCGCCACCGCGAAAAAGACCATCAGAATCAATGCCCAGCCGTGGCTACCTTTGCTGTGCAGGGCGTTATCTACCGCCTGCTCAAGCTGAACTTTCACGTTGCGTGAGACTTTGCGCATCCAGAACACCATCCAGGTGAGGATCACCACGGCGATAACCGCCACGATGCCTTCAAACAGCTCCTGTTCTTTTTGCGGAAACTCGCCGGTGGTTTCGTTGATGAAAATCCCAAGCGCCAGACAAAGCGCGGCGGCTGCCACCACACCAATCCACATTACGCCAATCCATTGACCGCGCTGGGTGCGCTTTAAGTAG
The DNA here is from genome assembly GCF_025215095.1 of Dryocola boscaweniae. Lineage (GTDB taxonomy): Bacteria > Pseudomonadota > Gammaproteobacteria > Enterobacterales > Enterobacteriaceae > Dryocola > Dryocola boscaweniae. The sequence goes on from NZ_JALHAP010000064.1 coordinate 10,680, forward strand.
CTGGCAATCAGGCTGACAATCAGCGCTGCTTCCAGGCCTTCGCGTAACATGATGAGAAACGGAACAAACATTCCTGACACCTCAATTGTGAAATCAGGTCAACCGACGTAAAGAAAAGTAAACCAGAACGATAGTGATTATCATTACCGTAAAAAGAAACACAAGAGGATTGTTTAGTTATTTATATCGGGATGTAAAAAAGGCCGGGGAAACCGGCCTTACAGAAAACATATTTGCCCGTGATTAGGGGAAACCCGGGGTCAGGTTCCCGGAGGGACGCCTCACTTCAGGGCCGCCCCGGGTATCTCGGGTTACCCTTGCTCTTTATTCAGCCTGCAACTTAGAAGGTGCTGGCGTGTTGTAGATCTCGTCCGCATCCGCAAAACGCTTGCTCATCTCCGGGGATGGCGCTTTACCTGCCAGGCTAACCACCACAATTCCGATGCTGGCGAAGACGAATCCTGGGATGATTTCGTACAGGCCCAGCCACGCGAACTGTTTCCAGACGATGACCGTCACCGCTCCAATAACCATACCGGCAAGCGCGCCGTTACGGGTCATACGAGACCACATCACAGAGAACAGCACAACCGGGCCAAACGCCGCGCCAAAGCCCGCCCACGCATAGCTCACCAGGCCCAGCACGCGGTTTTCCGGATTAGCGGCCAGAGCAATGGCCACCAGCGCCACCGCCAGCACCATAAAGCGCCCTACCCAAACCAGCTCTTTCTGACCGGCGCCTTTACGGAAGAAGGCCTTGTACAAATCTTCGGTTATCGCGCTGGAGCAAACCAGCAATTGACAGCTCAGCGTCGACATCACCGCCGCCAGAATGGCGGAAAGCAGTACGCCGGCAACCCATGGGTTAAACAGAATCTGCGCCAGTTCGATAAACACACGCTCACCGTTCTGGGTAACCGCCCCAGCCTGCGCCGGGTTATTAGAGAAGTACGCGATCCCGAAGAAACCAACCGCGCACGCCCCTGCCAGGCAGAGGATCATCCAGGTCATACTGATGCGACGCGCATTGACGATGGTATGGTGAGAATCCGCCGCCATAAAACGCGCCAGAATATGCGGCTGACCGAAGTAGCCAAGGCCCCAGCCCATCAGCGAAATGATAGCGACAAAGTTAAGACCCTTGAGCATATCGACGTTTTCGATGCTTTTCTGTTTGATAACCAGCAGGGAGTCATCCAGGCCGCCAACGGCCATGATCACCATGACCGGCGTGAGGATCAGCGCGAAAATCATCAGGCTTGCCTGCACGGTATCGGTCCAGCTTACGGCCAGGAACCCGCCGACAAAAGTATAAAGGATGGTTGCAGCAGCACCCGCCCACAGCGCGGTTTCATAGCTCATGCCGAAAGTGCTTTCGAACAGACGAGCCCCCGCCACAATGCCGGATGCGCAATAAATGGTGAAGAACAGCAGAATGACCACCGCCGAGATAATACGCAGCAGACGGCTTTTATCTTCAAAACGGCCGGTGAAATAATCCGGCAGCGTTAAGGCGTTATTGTTCACCTCGGTATGAACACGCAAACGGCCGGCGACCAGTTTCCAGTTAATATAAGCGCCAACGGTTAAACCAATCGCAATCCAGCTTTCGGAAATGCCGGAAATAAATATCGCACCGGGTAAGCCCATTAATAACCAGCCGCTCATATCAGAAGCACCGGCGGATAACGCCGTGACCAGGCTCCCCAGACTGCGGCCGCCGAGAATATAGTCATCGAAGTTTTTGGTTGAGCGCCAGGCGATAAACCCTATCAATATCATGCCAAAGATATAAACAAGGAAAGTCACCAGCATTGGTGTACTCATGGTCATGCAAGTTCTCCAGATTGTTTACCGGTTTTTTTTTATATGAAATAAACCGTTATCGCCTCACCGGAACGCAGTGCGGCTTGTTGTGGTGTCAGTTCGCGACCGTATCCTGCAGGAAGCTAGTTTTATTCACAAACGATTTAACACGGCATTCACAAGAAATTCACCCCACAAAAAATACCTTTTTCACGGAGGTTGCACTTGCTCACGCTTTTCGAGGTTGCACCTTACGAAAGTGTTAACTATGTCCGTAAATTCCCCCAGTCTGCAATTAATTAGCCAGATCGCTTTCTTATTTTAAATTTAACAAATTGACTCTTTTCCCGGCCTGTTATCTGGCTCACATTTAACACGGTTGCACAAAGTTGCAACATGGTAGATATTGCCGGGTAACTTTTTGCTGTCACTCATTTTAAATCTTGCACAAGGGAGTCTTTGGCATGGGCACCACCACCATGGGCGTTAAACTCGACGAAGCGACTCGCGAGCGAATTAAGCACGCCGCTTCACGTATTGACCGCACGCCGCACTGGCTAATTAAACAGGCGATTTTTAACTATCTTGAACGCCTGGAAAATAACGACGAACTGCCAGAATTACCTGCGTTGCTTGCGGGCGCCGCTAACGAAAACGAAGAGTCCGCGCCGGCCGTAGAAGAAACGCATCAGCCTTTCCTCGACTTTGCCGAACAAATTCTGCCGCAGTCCGTTAGCCGTGCCGCTATTACCGCAGCCTGGCGCCGTCCGGAAACCGACGCCGTTCCCATGATCCTTGAACAAGCGCGCCTGCCGCAGCCTCTTGCCGAGCAAACCCACAAACTCGCATACCAACTGGCCGAAAAGCTGCGCAATCAAAAGAGCGCTTCTGGCCGGGCGGGCATGGTACAAGGTTTACTGCAGGAATTCTCCCTTTCCTCGCAGGAAGGCGTGGCGCTGATGTGCCTGGCGGAAGCCCTGCTGCGCATCCCGGATAAAGCCACCCGCGATGCGTTAATCCGCGACAAAATCAGCAACGGCAACTGGCATTCCCACATCGGTCGCAGCCCGTCACTGTTTGTAAATGCCGCAACCTGGGGATTACTGTTTACCGGGCGTCTGGTGTCCACGCACAACGAAACCAGCCTTTCCCACTCGCTTAACCGCATTATCAGCAAGAGCGGCGAGCCGCTGATCCGCAAAGGCGTGGATATGGCGATGCGTCTGATGGGCGAACAGTTTGTCACCGGCGAAACCATCGCCGAAGCGCTGGCTAACGCGCGTAAGCTCGAAGAAAAAGGTTTCCGTTACTCCTACGATATGCTCGGCGAAGCCGCGCTTACCGCCGCCGACGCGCAGGCCTACATGGTTTCTTATCAGCAGGCCATTCACGCTATTGGCAAAGCCTCTAACGGACGCGGTATTTACGAAGGTCCGGGTATTTCGATTAAGCTTTCCGCTTTGCATCCGCGCTACAGCCGCGCGCAGTACGATCGCGTAATGGAAGAGCTTTACCCGCGCCTGAAATCCCTGACGCTGCTGGCTCGCCAGTATGACGTGGGGATTAATATCGACGCCGAAGAAGCCGATCGCCTTGAAATCTCTCTCGACCTGCTTGAGAAACTTTGCTTCGAGCCGGAGCTTGCGGGCTGGAACGGCATTGGCTTTGTTATTCAGGCCTACCAGAAACGCTGCCCGTTCGTTATTGACTATCTGATAGATCTCGCGACCCGCAGCCAGCGCCGCCTGATGATTCGCCTGGTGAAAGGCGCGTACTGGGACAGCGAAATTAAACGCGCCCAGATGGAAGGCCTGGAAGGCTACCCGGTTTACACCCGCAAGGTTTACACCGATATCTCCTATCTTGCCTGCGCGAAAAAATTACTCACGGTGCCGAACCTGATTTATCCGCAGTTCGCCACCCACAACGCTCATACGCTTGCGGCAATTTATAACCTCGCCGGGCAGAACTACTACCCGGGCCAGTACGAATTCCAGTGCCTGCACGGCATGGGCGAGCCGCTCTACGATCGGGTGGTAGGCAAAATTGCCGACGGCAAGCTGAACCGTCCATGCCGTATTTATGCGCCGGTTGGCACGCACGAAACGCTGCTGGCCTACCTGGTGCGTCGTCTCCTGGAAAACGGGGCGAATACCTCATTCGTTAACCGTATCGCGGACAGCACGCTGCCGCTCGATGAGCTGGTCGCCGACCCGGTAACCGCCACAGAAGCGCTTGCCGGCAAAGAGGGCCAGCTTGGCCTGCCGCACCCGAAAATTGCGCTGCCGAAGGATCTGTATGGCGCAGACCGCAGCAACTCCAGCGGGCTGGATCTGGCGAATGAACATCGTCTTGCCTCGCTCTCCTCCGCCCTGCTTAACAGCGCAGCTCAGAAATGGCAGGCGTTACCGATCCTTGAAGAAGCCGTTAACCCGGGCGAGCTGGTGGAAGTTAAGAACCCGGCCGAGCCGAACGACATCGTAGGTTTCACGCGTGAGGCCACAGACGAAGAAGTTTCGCTTGCGCTGGAAAGCGCGGTAAACAACGCGCCGATCTGGTTTGCGACTCCGCCGCAGGAACGCGCCCTGATCCTTGAACGCGCCGCGGTTATCATGGAAGGCCAGATGCAGCAACTGATCGGCATTCTGGTTCGCGAAGCCGGAAAAACCTTCAGCAACGCTATCGCCGAAGTGCGCGAAGCCGTTGATTTCCTGCATTACTACGCAGGCCAGGTGCGGCATGATTTTGATAATGAAACGCACCGCCCTCTTGGCCCGGTAGTGTGCATCAGCCCGTGGAACTTCCCGCTTGCGATCTTCACCGGCCAGATTGCGGCAGCTCTCGCCGCAGGTAACAGCGTGCTGGCAAAACCTGCGGAACAAACCCCGCTGATTGCCGCTCAGGGCGTGGCGATTTTGCTTGAGGCCGGTGTGCCTGCGGGCGTATTGCAACTGTTGCCCGGCCGCGGTGAAACGGTTGGCGCCCGGCTAACCGGCGATGCCCGCGTGCGCGGCGTGATGTTTACCGGTTCGACGGATGTGGCGACGCTTCTGCAACGCAACATTGCCGACCGTCTGGATCCGCAGGGCCGCCCGACGCCGCTGATTGCCGAAACCGGCGGTCTGAACGCGATGATCGTTGATTCTTCAGCCCTGACGGAACAGGTGGTGGTCGACGTGGTCGCCTCCGCATTCGACAGCGCCGGACAACGTTGTTCCGCCCTGCGCGTGCTGTGCATTCAGGAAGACGTAGCCGAGCACACGCTGCAAATGCTGCGCGGCGCGATGGCGGAATGTCGCATGGGCAATCCTGGCCGACTGACAACGGATATCGGCCCGGTGATCGACGCCGAGGCGAAAGAAAACATCGACGGGCATATTCAGGCGATGCGCGCCAAAGGGCGCAAAATCTTCCAGGCCGCGCGTGAAAACGCTCAGGATATGAAAGAGTGGCAAAGCGGCACTTTCGTTGCGCCAACGCTTATTGAGCTGGAAAGCTTCGACGAGATGCAAAAAGAGGTCTTCGGGCCGGTGCTGCACGTTGTGCGCTACAACCGTAACAACCTTGAAGCGCTGATTGAGCAAATTAACGCGGCAGGTTACGGCCTGACGCTCGGCGTACATACCCGTATCGATGAAACCATCGCTCAGGTGACCGGTTCTGCCCACGTCGGCAACATGTACGTGAACCGCAATATGGTGGGCGCGGTTGTGGGCGTGCAGCCGTTCGGCGGCGAAGGTCTCTCCGGCACGGGTCCGAAGGCCGGCGGCCCGCTCTACCTCTACCGCCTGCTGGCTAACCGTCCGGAAGGCGCGTTACAGAAAACCTTTACCCGTCAGGATGCAGAATTGCCTGTCGATACCACGTTAAAAGCCAGCCTGCAGGAAGCGCATCAGGCGTTAACCCAGTGGGCTGCAAGCCGTGGTGATATCCAGACTGTTTGCGAACGTTTCGCTACGCAGGCGCAAAGCGGTACGCTGCGCCAACTGCCGGGCCCAACCGGCGAGCGTAATACTTACGCGCTGATGCCGCGCGAGCGAGTGCTGTGCGTGGCGGATAACGAACGGGATGCGCTGGTGCAGTTGGCGGCGGTAACAAGCGTGGGCAGTCGCGCGCTTTGGGCCGATGACAAACTGCATCGCGATCTGGCGAAGCAGTTACCTTCTCAGGTGCAGCAGAAGATTGATTTTGCGCAACCAGAAGCGCTGCTCGGCCAGCAGTTTGACGCGGTGATCTATCATGGCGATTCAGATCAGTTGCGTGAACTGTGCGAAAAAGTTGCCGCACGCGAGGGCGCAATTGTCTCGGTGCAGGGCTTTGCTCGCGAGGAAAACAACCTGCTGCTTGAGCGTCTGTATGTGGAACGTTCACTAAGCGTGAACACCGCGGCGGCCGGGGGCAACGCCAGCCTGATGACAATTGGCTAAGGCTTCGCTACGCTTGAAAGGCTCCTCTCTGGAGCCTTTTTTAATTGAGGAATAATGATGAAACGCGTGAGCCTGTTACTGGCAAGCCTGCTGTTAAGCGCTACAGCCTTTGCAAATGAATGCGAAAAAGCAAATACGCAGATTGAAAGCAATGAATGCTATGACGCGCAGTACAAAAAAGACGACCAGCTTCTTAACCAGACCTATAAAAAAGTGCTGAATCTTGCCACGCCGGAACAGCAAAATTTGCTCAAGCAGGCTCAACTGGCATGGATAAAAGTACGCGATGCCGACTGTAAATTTGTCAGCTCCGGCAGCGAAGGCGGCACAATCGGGCCGATGATCTACAGTATTTGTCTCTCAGACCGCACGAAAGAACGTACCGCTTTTCTGGAATCGCTCACCCAGTGTGAAGAAGGTGATTTGAGCTGCCCGTTACCACCGCAGCAGAATTAGCGCACCCGGATCCCTTCGATAATCATCCGCTGCACGTTTTCCACCGTGCGGCGGAAAAAATCTTCATCACTTAAATTACTGCCCGTCACCGCCTCAACCTGGCTTGCGAAATCCGCGTAATGCTGCGTGGTCGCCCACAGCATAAAGATCAGATGATGCGGGTCCACCGCCGCCAGCTTGCCGCTTGCCACCCAACCGGCAACGATCGCCGATTTCTCCTCCACCAGCGTTTTCAAATCCCCGGTTAGCTCTTCTTTTAAAAGCGGCGCGCCCTGCAGCATTTCAAGACAAAACAACCGGGAAGCCTGCGGGTGATCCCGCGACACTTCAAGCTTAAGGCGGATGTACTCGCTGATGGCCACCAGCGGCTCCAGATCCTCACGAAACGCGCGCAGCGGCGCAAGCCAGATATCAAGAATCTGCTTGAGCACGGCAATATAAAGCGCTTCTTTTGAAGGGTAATAATAGAGGAGATTGGTTTTGGACACCTCGGCGCGCTCCGCCACCTTATCAAGGCTTGTGCCGTGAATGCCGTACTGGGAGAAAAACTCCAGGCCCGCCGCCAGGATAGCCTGCTTTTTAGCCGCTACGGCAAGCGTTCGCCGCCCGATTTGTTTGGTTTGTGCTGCGCCTTCCGCCATGTGAGCTCTTCCTGGTGCGATGTGCCTCAAGCATAGCAAAGCCGCATCCGCCCCACGACTACTTTGCACTCTTAGCGCGCAGGGATGCTTAATTTTCGTGCATTCTTTTTGACCAAACAGTCCATTTTTTTATGCGTCAATTTTAAACAACTAATCAACATATTGATAACACTATCTTTTATCACTCTGGCATCGCCTTTGCATTATCTCCGGTGACTAGCTTCCCAACCAGTGAGAGGTCCGTGATGAAAATTGGTGTCTTCGTCCCTATCGGCAACAACGGCTGGCTAATTTCCACTAACGCGCCGCAGTACATGCCGACTTTTGAGCTGAACAAAGCCATTGTGCAAAAAGCGGAACGTTACGATTTCGATTTTGCGCTCTCGATGATCAAATTACGCGGCTTCGGCGGCAAAACCGAATTCTGGGATCATAACCTGGAGTCCTTCTCGCTGATGGCCGGGCTGGCCGCGGTTACCTCGCGAATCCAGATATACGCCACCGCCGCAACCCTTACCCTGCCCCCGGCCATCGTCGCTCGCATGGCCTCGACCATCGACTCTATCGCCCCCGGACGGTTTGGCGTGAATCTGGTGACCGGCTGGCAAAAACCCGAATATGAGCAGATGGGCATGTGGCCGGGAGATGACTATTTCACCCGCCGTTATGACTACCTTGCCGAATACGCCACGGTGCTGCGGGAGCTATGGGGCGCCGGACACAGCGATTTGAAAGGGGAATTTTTCACCATGAACGATTGCCGTCTCAGCCCGCGTCCGGAAAAACCGGTCAAAATGATCTGCGCAGGCCAAAGCGACGCGGGCATGGCTTTCTCCGCCGAATACGCCGATTACAACTTCTGCTTTGGCAAAGGGGTGAACACCCCGACGGCCTTTGCGCCAACCGCCGCACGCATGAAGCTGGCGGCGGAAAAAACCGGCCGAGACGTGGGCTCTTACGTGCTGTTTATGATTATTGCCGATGAAACCGACGAGGCCGCCCGTGCGAAATGGGAACACTACAAAGAGGGGGCGGACGAAGAGGCGCTTGCCTGGCTGACGGAACAAAGCCAGAAAGATACCCGATCCGGAACGGACACCAACGTGCGGCAGATGGCGGACCCTACCTCAGCGGTAAACATCAACATGGGCACGCTGGTGGGCTCATACGCCACCGTCGCACGCCTGCTGGATGAAGTGGCAACCGTCCCGGGCGCCGAAGGGGTGCTGCTGACTTTCGACGATTTCCTCGCCGGAATTGAAGCCTTTGGCGAGCGGATCCAGCCGCTGATGCAGTCTCGCGGCCATCTGTCTCCAACCGCTCGCGAGGTGGCCTAATGAAAGACATCACGCTTGATGCCCGCCCGGAATCCATAACGTTTACGCCGGAGAAGACCGCGCTCATCGTTGTGGACATGCAAAACGCTTATGCCACCAAAGGCGGCTATCTCGACCTGGCCGGATTTGACGTTTCCTCCACCGCGCCGGTTATCGACAACATAAAAACGGCCGTAGCGGCAGCGCGTAAAGCGGGCATGCTGATTATCTGGTTCCAGAACGGCTGGGATAGCGATTACGTGGAAGCGGGCGGGCCGGGCTCGCCCAACTGGCATAAATCCAACGCCCTGAAAACCATGCGCCAGCGCCCGGAATTACTGGGCACCCTGCTGGCGAAAGGCGGCTGGGATTATCAACTGGTGGACGAACTGGTGCCGCAGCCGGGGGATATCGTGCTGCCCAAGCCACGTTACAGCGGCTTCTTTAATACCCCGCTGGACAGCATTCTGCGCTCGCGCGGTATCCGCCATTTGGTGTTTACCGGCATCGCCACCAACGTGTGCGTGGAATCCACCCTGCGCGACGGCTTTTTCCTGGAGTATTTCGGCGTGGTGCTTGCCGATGCCACGCATCAGGCAGGGCCCGCGCTTGCCCAGCAGGCCGCCTTATTCAATATCGAAACTTTCTTTGGCTGGGTCAGCGACGTCGGTTCGTTTTGCCGCGCGTTGTCTCCGCATGTGCTTGCCCGAATTGCCTGATAAGGAGCCTGCTGATGCCTAAATCCGTAATTATTCCACCGGGAACCACGACGCCTATTGCGCCTTTCGTGCCGGGCACGCTGGCTGATGGCGTGGTGTATGTCTCAGGCACGCTTCCATTCGATAAGCAAAATAACGTGGTTCACCTCGGGGATGCCCGGGCGCAGACGCGTCACGTGCTGGAAACCATCAAAGCGGTTATTGAAACCGCGGGCGGCAGTATGGATGACGTGACCTTTAACTCCATCTTTATTACCGACTGGGTTAACTACGCGGCGGTCAATGAAGTCTACGCGGAGTTTTTCGCAGGCGAGAAGCCGGCGCGTTTTTGCATCCAGTGCGGTCTGGTGAAACCGGGTGCGCTGGTAGAAATCGCCTCCGTGGCGCACATCGGGAAATAACCTTATGCACATCGAGCTAACGTCTCCCCCCTTCACGGGCGCGCCGGTGCTGGTGCTGGTTGCCGGACTTGGCGGCACCGGCAGCTACTGGCAGGAGCAGCGGGCGGCCCTTGGCGCACGCTATCAGTTGGTGGTGTATGACCAGCGCGGCACCGGCGTTAACCATGAGCTTTTGCCGAACGATTACAGCCTGGCGGATATGGCGCGTGAGCTGCACGAAGCCCTGCGTGCGAAAGGCATCACGGAGTTTGGCTTACTCGGCCATGCGCTTGGCGGGCTGGTCGGTATGCAAATGGCGCTGGATTACCCCGGGTCGGTAAAAATGCTGATCGTGATTAACGCCTGGCTGCAGCTTAACGCCCACACGCGGCGCTGCTTCGCGGTCCGGGAAACCCTGCTGCGCGACAGCGGCAGCGCGGCGTATTTACAGGCTCAGCCGCTTTTCCTTTATCCGGCCGACTGGATGGCGGCTAACCAGCCGCGTCTTGAGGCGGAAGAGGCCCTGCATAACGCCCACTTTCAGGGAGAAGAGAACCTTACGCGCCGCCTGAAGGCGCTGAAGGCGGCGGATTTTCGCTCTACCGCGCACCTTATCCGCCAGCTGGTGCTGCTGATTTGCGCCCGGGACGATCTTCTGGTGCCCTGGAACTGCTCCGCGGCGTTGCACGACGCCTTGCCCAACAGTCGGCTGCAGATCCTGCCCTGGGGCGGCCACGCCTGCAACGTCACCGCCGCGAGCGCCTTTAACGAATGGCTGCTGGGCGAACTGGCCACGCTATTACCCTTCCCCGAATATCATGAGGAAAACGTATGAGTTCTGCAGTTGATACCCCGGCCCTGGAGACGCTGTTTACCCGTGCCCGCACCCACAGCGCCTGGCAGGATACCGGCGTGAGCGATGCGCAGCTTGAAGAGATTTATAACCTGGTTCGCCTTGGCCCTACTTCGGCCAACTGTTCACCGGCGCGCTTTCTTTTTGTGCGCAGCAGTGAAGGGAAAGCGCGTCTTAAACCCGCGCTCTCCAGCGGTAACGTCGATAAAACCATGCGCGCGCCGGTGACGGCCATCGTTGCCTGGGATCCGGCTTTCTATGAGCATCTGCCTGCGCTATTTCCCTATGCAGACGCTCGTGCATGGTTTACTTCAAGCCCTGAACTGGCGCAGGAAACCGCCTTTCGCAACAGCTCAATGCAGGCGGCCTATCTGATTTCCGCCTGCCGGGCGCTGGGCTTAGACACCGGGCCAATGTCAGGTTTTGATCGACAGAAAGTGGATGCAACGTTTTTCCAGGCCAGCGGCTGGAAAAGCAATTTGCTGATCAATATCGGCTATGGCGACACCACCAAAGCACATACTCGCCTGCCGCGTCTGGCCTTTAATGACGCCTGCGAGCTGGCTTAAGGAGCATGCATGGTTGAAAAACAAAACTTCCGCGATGCCATGTCCCGACTCGGGGCTGCGGTCAACATTATCACCACCGACGGGCCTGCCGGACGGGCAGGTTTTACTGCCTCAGCGGTATGTAGCGTCACCGACGATCCGCCAACTTTGCTGGTCTGCCTTAATCGCAGCGCGTCGGTATGGCCGATTTTCAGTCAGAACGAGGCGCTTTGCGTGAATACCCTGGCCGCCGGTCACGAATCGCTCTCCAACCTCTTTGGCGGCAAAACGCCCATGTCAGATCGCTTTTCCGCAGCGCGCTGGCGACAGGGCGTAAGCGGCTGCCCGCAGCTTGAAGGCGCGGTGGCCTCTTTCGACTGCCGCATCAGCCAGGTGGTGAGCGTGGGAACGCATGACATCCTGTTTTGCGAGCTGGTGGCTTTGGAACGTAACGACGATACCCACGGTCTGGTGTGGTTTGACCGTGGGTATCACCAACTGATGCGGCCTGCCTGTTAGCCGAAATTCCTGCGTGGAGATGAAAATGGCAAATTCCTGGTTCCCTCAATGGCGTAAGAAATCTGCACTAACGGAAAGCGGCGTCGTGGCGCCGGATGAAATGCTGCCACTGGGGCAGACGCTGGTGATGGGCGTGCAGCACGCGGTGGCCATGTTCGGCGCGACGGTGTTAATGCCGCTGCTGATGGGCCTCGACCCGAATCTTTCAATCCTGATGTCGGGCATTGGCACGCTGCTGTTTTTCCTGGTCACCGGGGGGCGCGTGCCGAGCTATCTTGGCTCCAGCGCGGCATTTGTCGGCGTGGTAATAGCCGTAACGGGTTTTAACGGCCAGGGGCTGAACCCTCATCTGAGCGTGGCGCTGGGCGGAATTATCGCCTGTGGCGCTGTCTATACCGCGATTGGATTTATCGTTATGAAGGCCGGCACCCGCTGGATTGAACGCCTGATGCCGCCGGTCGTCACCGGCGCCGTGGTGATGGCGATTGGTCTTAACCTTGCGCCGATTGCCGTGCGCGGCGTCTCGGCCAGCAGTTTTGATAGCTGGATGGCGGTGATGACCGTGCTGTGTATCGGTCTGGTAGCGGTTTTCACTCGCGGAATGATCCAACGCCTGCTGATCCTGTTAGGCCTTGTCGTTGCCTGCGCGCTTTACGCGATACTGGCGAACGGTTTGGGCTTTGGCAAACCCGTAGACTTCTCTCTTATCCAGCAGGCCGCGTGGTTTGGCCTGCCCCAGCTCACCTCGCCGACCTTTAACGCCCAGGCCATGATGTTAATCGCACCCGTAGCCGTTATCCTGGTGGCGGAAAACCTCGGGCACCTGAAAGCCGTGGCGGGCATGACCGGCCAAAATATGGACCCTTATATCGGCCGCGCTTTTGTGGGAGACGGGCTGGCGACAATGCTTTCAGGTTCGGTAGGCGGGAGCGGCGTCACAACCTATGCGGAGAATATCGGCGTAATGGCCGTGACGAAAGTCTATTCCACGCTGGTGTTTGTGGCCGCGTCGGGCATCGCTATGCTGCTTGGCTTTTCACCGAAGTTCGGGGCGCTTATTCATACCATCCCGGCCCCGGTTATCGGCGGCGCTTCAATTGTGGTGTTCGGGCTGATTGCCGTGGCGGGCGCGCGCATCTGGATACAGCATCGCGTGGACCTGAGCCAGAACGGCAATTTGATTATGGTTGCGGTGACGCTGGTGCTGGGAGCGGGCGACTTCGCCCTGACGCTGGGCGGCTTTACGCTTGGCGGAATAGGCACCGCCACCTTTGGCGCCATTATTCTGAATGCGATATTGAGCCGTCGCCCGGCCCCGGTGAGCGACGCCGAAATAGCCCATCAGGATCCCTGACGGCGTAACGCTTCCTTCGGCACCGAAACCGGTGCCGCTTTCTTACGTTTGAGTTTTAATTCGCTGACCAGCACGCCAAGCACAATCAGCGCGCCGCCTAAAAGGGCCAGCACCGGCAAACGCTCCCCGGCGATACGTCCGAAAATACCTGCCCATACCGGCTCGCCGGTATAAATAACCGTGGCGCGGGTCGGTGAAACGCTGCGCTGCGCCCAGTTCATCGTCACCTGGATAATGGCGCTGAAAATCCCTAAACCCAACGCTATTACTGCTAATCCGGCGCTGAAGGGGGGCACGCTCTCCCCTGCCGGGACCATGGCGGCGAAAGCCACAATTGACGCGGTTGCCAGTTGCACAATGGTCACACGCTTAATATCCACCTTACCGGCCCAGAGGCTTATCATGATTATCTCGGCTGCAATCGCCAGAGCGCTTATCAGAGTGATGATTTCCCCCGCTCCCAGCGTCAGCGATGTGCCTTCCGGCCCTGCCAGGAAAATCAGTCCCACAAAGGCCAGCGCCACGCCCACCCAGGACATAACCCCCGGCATTTTGCCCAGGCAAACCCACTGCAGCAGCGGCACCAAAGGAACATACATAGCGGTAATGAATGCGGATTTACTGCTCGGAATGGTCTGTAAACCCCAGGTCTGCATGCTGTAACCCAAAGCGATAGCAATCCCGATGGCGATGCCCGCTTTCACTTCAAGCCAGGTCAGGCCGCGCAGGGATTTTATCGACAGCAGCCCTACGGCCAGCGCTGCGGTGGCAAAACGCAGGCCGACAAAGAAAAACGGCCCGCTCAGGGTCATCGCATACTGCACGGCCAGAAAAGTGCCGCCCCAGAACATGGTTATCAGAATCAGAATCGCTTCCTGAGGCTTTACGGAGAATTTATAGCGGCTTAATAAGGCGGACATGAGATACCAGCAAGCATTCAGACAATAAATGAAAGAGCTGACTATAGTGCGACGCGCCGGAATACGGCGCAATGGGCGACGAAAAATAAAAAACCGCCGGTAAAAACCGGCGGTCGGGACTGGCTATTAGCTATTAATAATCAGACGACAGCTAATCGCACTTAGCTACGGCTATTTACTTTTGCTGCTACCGCTGCCGTGGCTATTTTTGCCCCCTTTCTGGCCTGCTTCTGATGCACGCTGCGGGTCATTTTTAAAATTCCCGCCGCTGTGCTGGCCACCTTTACGACCTGCTTCTGATGCTCTTTCACGGTCTTCAGCGAAATTACCTGAACCACCACGATGGTTTGCCATTTCTAACCTCCAGATTGGTGAAATCAATAAGTCATCATTCTGCATTAAGTAAAAGAGTGATTCTTTCACCTCACGGCTTTTGGCTTGCGCCATCATCGTTGCCGCGTGAAATTAAGCTTAGTGCAGCGGGCGTAATTGACCAGTTAACCGTAATATTTTGCAACATGTAATCGCCAGAACGGGTGATTTTTTCGCGCTGCGATTCATAAGATATTCTTATATTTGGCAAAATATTTGCCAAACGAAACTGTGACCTAATGCTACATCCCGGGGCGTTCACCGCGGATTGTGATGAATCAAGGAAACGGCACTCTGGTTTGCACTCTGGGACACAGGGCATATCTTTAAAGGAGGGCAGCAAAACGCTGCGGTTTAATCCAGGAGTAAAGCAAGATGGCAAAAGTACTGGTGCTCTATTATTCCATGTATGGACATATCGAAACTATGGCTCACGCCGTGGCGGAAGGCGCCCAAAAGGTTGACGGCGCTGAGGTAGTGATAAAACGAGTACCGGAAACCATGCCGGGCGACGCCTTCTTAAAAGCCGGGGGCAAAACGCAAAACGCTCCGCAGGCCACGCCGCAGGAGCTGACGGAGTACGACGCCATCATTTTTGGTACCCCAACCCGCTTTGGCAATATGTCAGGGCAGATGCGCACTTTCCTCGATCAAACCGGCGGCCTGTGGGCATCCGGCGGACTTTACGGCAAGCTTGCCAGCGTGTTCAGTTCAACCGGCACCGGCGGCGGGCAGGAACACACGATTTCTTCAACATGGACTACGCTTGCACATCACGGGATGGTTATTGTCCCGATTGGCTATGCGGCGCAGGAGCTGTTTGATATTTCGCAGGTGCGCGGCGGCACGCCTTACGGCGCCACGACCATTGCCGGAGGCGATGGCTCTCGTCAGCCAAGCCCGGAAGAGCTGGCCATTGCTCGCTATCAGGGTGAATACGTCGCCGGTCTGGCAGTAAAACTTAACGGTTAATTTCTGGAGGAGCACATGCCAACTCAAGAATCCAAAGCACATCACGTCGGTGAATGGGCAAGTTTACGTAACACTTCACCTGAGATAGCGGAAGCTATTTTTGAAGTGGCTAAATATGACGAAAAGCTCGCAGAAAAAATCTGGGAAGAAGGCAGCGACGAAGTGCTGCTCAAGGCGTTTGAGAAAACCGACAAAGACTCGCTGTTCTGGGGAGAGCAAACCATAGAGCGCAAAAACGTTTAGATTGTTCAAAAAGCCCCCGCCACGGCGGGGGCTTTTTGCTTTATTTGCCCGCCACCGTTTTGTCTAACACTTCGGTAAATTTATCCCACGGACAAAAACCGTTCGCATCAATCGGGCAGCCGTTGAGCTGCAGCGTTACGCGCTGCGGCGGCTGTTGCAGGCTCAGCACCTCGCCGTTCCTTAACTGCTCGCTGCTCTGATAGACGTACTCGACTTTCATTAATTCGCGATTGGCCTTGCTGTCATGCCAGCGCTGGAACATGATTTTGCCGCCGATAGGCGTACGCTCGTTCTGCTTCGGCAACTGATACTCTTTAAAATCCAGCGCGGTCAGTAGAGAGGCGATGTTGGAATCATGCCCCACCAGCAGGGTGATTTTCGGCGCCTTTTCCTCGCTACCCGCCAGCACTTTTTGAATGTATTTCACCAGCGGCGCGGATACGTTGCGCGCAACTTCAGGCGAGGTGAACAACGTGTCCTGATAGCCGTTTTTCAACTGCGACAGCACGCGCCACTGCTGCTCGGTTTTGATCTGCCCCCAGGCGACCTGGTCGAGCGGGAAGCCCTCGTAGTATTGCAGCGTAAAAGCATCCACCAGCGAGTTACCCACTTTTAGCGGCCCGCTTACGCCCGGCTCCTCGGTCGCGTTGGCGCTGAATTTATCCTTCGACGCGGTTAAATCGCACTGCTGTTTTTCTTTGCAGGTGGGCGAATCGCTAAACGCCGTCACCTGCTCAAGCAGTTTATAACTGTCGTCGAGTTTATAGTGCTCGCGCTGGGCCTCCATCGCTTTCACCGCCGCCTGCTGGAATTCTGGCGAATCATTAGTGATAACCGGGTTAAACGTCGGGTCCATGGTGCCCATTTTATCCTGATGATGGACAGGCACGTCGCAGCCTGGGAAAGCGCCGGTGATAAAGAACTGCGCGGTCGCTACGGTTCGTTGCAGGCTATTAGCGTAGGCGTAAACGCTTTGCGGAGTCGGACATTCGCCGCTTTTCACCAGCCCCTGCTCCGCCAGCCATTCACGCAGATAGTGCCCCATGTAGATTTCCAGCACGCCACCTTTAGTGGTTAGCTGCCCGCCAGGCACGTCCCATTCAGGCCAGGATTGCGCGGTGGATTGCTCAAGCACGCTGCCGTTATTCGCCAGCGGCGCGCGCAGGTTGTGGCGGCTCATCAACAGAACCTGCTGAAGTTGATAACCTTCCAGAGCAGCTTCGGCATTCGCCATTCCCGGTGCAAAACAGGCCACGGCCAGCAATGAGGCGACGATTTTCTTATTCATTCCTTATTCCTCAAGAGGTTATTGCAGCAAAAGCGCCGAGGAATAGTGTGGCAGAAAAACCGTCATGCACCCGGTAACAGGATCGCAAAATGGCAGATTAGTGATCCTGTGCGCTAAAAAATGGCGGATTTCGTTGCCTGGAGGTTCAATCGACGATCTTTTGGGAGGCGGTTGAGGAGTTGATTATGCATTACGGACAATTAAAAGAGCCTCGCTGAACGGATGCCCGGTTAATGAAGATTATTAATAAAATACGAGCCTCACAGAAAGTCTCGAATCAGGCTGCGGACATTACATTTCCGGGCATTCCACTTTGCCGATAGCATCCCAGTAATTTTGAGTATTGTTGCGCTCGATTGCCACAGTAGCTTCGCGGACATGGCGCTGATTGTCTTCTGAAGACAATATGCTGTTTGCCCAGGCGGTATCTGTCATCCCTTTTGGCTGATGGCAGACTTTTTTCAGCTCGGTCATGACCTGCTGTTTATGCTGCTCAAACTGTAACGACTGAAACGCAGACTCAGCGGCTGCGCTGGCAGAAGCCGTCAGGCAGATCAGCAAGGGAAGAATTTTGGTCAGAGCCATTGGGATTTCCTTAAGGCGCAACGCTGTGAAAGATGATTTAACTATATGTTCCCGCCTGGTAATGCGCAAATAACCCCGCCGGGAGTAAATTTGCCCTTTCGCGAAGAAAGATACGACTATTTTTTATTGCCGAAGCTTGAGCCGAAAGGTATTCGAACGCCATTCGTTATTGTCCTCAGGTGCTTTTATTTCTGCGTTGTCAGTAAGGCGATAAGGACTTACAGCCCGGCCCCGACGTTGAAATAAAGCGCTTGTTCGTTATCGCTAAAAGCGATGTCAACGCCAGTATGCAGGCCAAACTGACGCGCGACCAGGTAGCGGAATCCTCCGCCCCAGGCGACCTCGGTTTGCTGATAGAGATCTTCTTGCTCTTTGCTGGCGCTCCCCGCCCCGACAAATCCCTGCAACGTCCAGCGCGGCGTCATCTGCCACTCTAGCTGCGTTTGCACCGTGCTGACATAGTCTGCCTGATAACGATAACGCGAGATGCCGCGTAACTGGATATAGGGCCGTGCCATCGGCGGCAGATGGCTGCTTTGATGCGAAAGCGACTGGTAATTCCCTGCCAGAGCCAGAGTGAAATCGTTACCTAACGGGTGAAAATACTTGCCGTTAAGCGTCAGGAGATTGTAACGATAATCGCCGCCCAGAAAGCTGGTGTAAAACTGGTATTCACCGGTGACGGACAGCCCACGGCGAGGATAAAAGAAATTATCCGTCGTATCGTATTCCATCAGCAGCCCGACGCCTGATGTGGCGCTTTTCTCCCCGAGCACGCGCTGTAACGCGCGGTTGATAAAGGGATTATCGGCAGAAATTTCCATGCTGGCGTAAAACTGCGAACCGCCGACAAAGAACGGCGTATCGGCCACCCGAAACAGCAGCTTTTGCATCCCGCCGTACCCTTTCGTTTGCGTGCTCACGCCCTTCCCCCGGTCGAACCCCGAAATATCGCCAGAATAGATATCAAGATTGATATCGGCATAACCGAGTGCGGCAAGGTAACGGATGCCGTCGTTATTCCAGGTATGACGATGCCCGCCGCCGACAAACCAGGTGCCATTTTGGGTTGCTCCTCCGCCAAACGCCGTCATGGCGGGTGGAATGGTCCTGCCATCATGGCGGGATTTGGCTGCCAGGCTGTCGGGCGAATCATGTAAGAAAAGGCCAACTACCCCACCGCCGTAGCCGACCGCGGGTTCCGTAATCACAACGGGGACAGGTAAAAAGCCGTAACGATTGTCGCTAAGGTCATCGCTCATATCAAACTGCCCCGTATCGTCAGCAAGCCCGGCAGCGCTGGCTGACAGTGGCTGCAACCCCAGAATTAAAAGCGCAACCCATGAACCGGCTGGTGACTTCATGGTTGTTTATCGGGGGGGACGGCCGGCGCTGCAAACCAGTTGTCTCGCGTCACCATTACGGCGTTTTCCGGCTGGTTAACAAAGTTTGGCGACATAATCTGCACGTTAAATTCGTTAAACACGTCCTGAATATGACTGTGCAGTTCACTTTTTACGCTGGCGAGCGACTCTCCTGCGCGCAGCCTGACCTGCAATTCATAAGCGATATACCAGTCCATCAGATTAAGCTGGCGCACCAGCGGCGATGTCCCCGGCTCAATTCCTTTCGTGCGGCTGGCGGCCAGTTCCAGCATGGCGTGAACCTGCCGCCAGGGCGTATCGTAGCCGATGGTTACGCTGGTGGTCAGATTCACGCCGCCGCCGGGATTCTGCGCGCTGAGATTGGTGATTTTGCCGCTGACCACTACGGCGTTGGGTACGGTCACCACGTAGCTTTCTCGCGTAAGAATCTTAGTGGCAAGCATGCCCACTTCGCTCACCAGGCCTTCGTTATCGCCGATGCGTATAACGTCACCTTTGCGTAACGCACGCGAATAAATCAACACCAGCCCGCTCATCGCATGGTTCATCACTCCTGCCGAGCCGAGCGTTAACATCAGGCCGAAAAATACGCTGATGCCTTTAAACGCCAACGAATTCGCGCCGGGTAAAAACGGGTAAGCGGCGGAAAGAGCAAACAGCCAAACCATGACCGAAATAAGTTTACGCGTAGCGCCGACGGTTTCCGGGTGCAGGCCCGGCATCTGCAACTTGCCCTGCTCGACGCGCTTTAACAGCATCTTCAGCAGCTTGAGAATAAAAGCGGTGAGTAAAAAGATAATGGCGACAATTAATAATCCGGGAAACGCCGAAGCAATTGAAAGCGCGATTTTTTGCAGCAGGTTTATCGACCAGGAACCCAGAGACTCTCCCCAGACTCGCGTCCAGGGATAAAGGCGAAAAAGCCAGCTAAGCCAGATATAAAACGCCGTTATGCCCAGCAAAACCATCAGCAATCCAAACAGATAAACCTCGAGCGCGCCAAATACCTCGCGCCAGCGTTGGGGAATTAACCTGCGATTCTGCGCCCGCTCGGTTTGAAAATACTGTTTAAACTTTTGCCAGCATTTAAAAGCGCCATAAAACAACAGCAACAGCACACAGGTGCCCGCCAGCATTTTTGCCGTGGCGATGAGTAAATAAGAAGAAGAATACTGATCCATTAAAGACGTGCGCTGCGCGTTTAATCTCGCCAACACCCGCTGCGCCGCCTGGTCGAGCGTCAGATCGTCGCCTTCATCCAAATCGCCCTGCATCAGCAACATGACAGGTTTATCGTTAATGGAAAATAGTCGTCCTTGCTGGTTATATCGCTTAATGTTGATGATTTTTACCGGCTGGCGAATATCCTCTTCGGTCAGGGAACGCAGGGTATTTCTGATGCGTAAAACGCGCTCTTCAGGCGTCGTCATGCCGAATTTCGCCTGCAGCATAACGATTGGCTGATGAAAAATATAAACCGTACGGGCTTTATCCTGTTCGGAAGGCAACTGACGCGGTTCGGCGGCATACAGCGCTACAGAGGAACACACAGACATCCATGCTAAAAAAAATATCAGCAGCCTTTTCATATGCGTTACCCGGGGAATAATGAGATTTGTTTTATTATTCAATCACGCACGAGCGTGAGAACGTTTAAACATCTGCTTTGAGCATAGAGCAACCTTAAGCATATTCAAGGCACGCTACTCTCTTTTAAGGAGTTGATATTCTTAGCAGACGATAAATTTTTTATTTCTGGTTCTGTTTGTTAAATCAGTTGCCTGGCGCCTCTCCGGTTAAGGCTTGATCGTGCGTAGAATTGACCACTTTGATGCTGTAAAAAAATCATTTAATGCTCGGAAATTCCTTCTCTTCAGCAAATTATTCCCCATGCTGCGGGGGTAATCACGTTCGTAATAAATTCATAAAAGGATTTTTCCTTAATACTATATTCACCTCTTTTTTTTAAAAAAACTTTTCTTTCAATAAGTTATTAAAGGGAAGCGAACTAATCATCCAAAATCTTATTGGCTGCGCTTTAATTTTGAGCTTTTACTGGTAATTCAAAATGTAATAGCTAATTTCAGCTCTTTACTATAATCACTGGGTCCCTCAAATGAACGGAGTCCCAAAGATGCTTAACAATGTCCCTTTTAAAAGGACAATGCTGGCCAGCATGCTTACCTTGATGACTGGCGCCGTGTCCGCTGTTAACGCTGCTCCTGCTACACCCCCGCTTGCTAACACGCAGAATCAGGATGCCTCCCAGCCGAATCAGGATGCTTCCAAACCTAATATCGTGGTGATTTTTGGCGATGATATTGGTTACTGGAATTTAAGTACTTATAACCAGGGCATGATGGGTTATAAAACGCCGAACATTGACAGTATTGCTAATGAAGGCGCCAAATTTACCTCCTATTACGCGGAACAAAGTTCTACAGCGGGCCGCTCTTCGTTCATTACCGGGCAAATGCCGTTCCGTACCGGGATGAGTAAAGTCGGTATGCCGGGCGCGCCGCAGGGCCTGCAAAAAGAAGACCCGACTATCGCGAATATCCTCAAACAGCTTGGCTACGCCACCGGGCAGTTTGGTAAAAACCACCTCGGCGACCGCGATGAATTCCTGCCAACCGCGCACGGTTTTGATGAGTTCCTCGGCAATCTTTATCACCTGAATGCGGAAGAAGAACCGGAAAACCCGGACTACCCGAAAGATCCTGAATTCCGTAAACAATTTGGCCCACGCGGCGTGATTAAGAGCAGCGCGGACGGCAAAATTGAAGACACCGGCCCGCTTACGGTCAAACGTATGGGCACCGTTGACGAAGAAACGCTCGCCGCCAACAACGACTTTATGGAACGCCAGACCAAAGCCGGTAAGCCATTCTTTACCTGGTTTAACACCACGCGTATGCACAATAAAACCCACCTCAAGGATGCCAGCATTGGCGTAACCGGACTCGGGACTTATGCAGACGGCATGGTTGAGCATGACAAGATGGTCGGCGAGGTGCTTAAGAAAATTAAAGATCTCGGCATCGAAGATAACACCATCGTGCTCTACACCACCGATAACGGCCCGATGACGGCAACCTGGCCTGATGGTGGCATCACACCGTTCCGCGGTGAGAAAAATACCAACTGGGAAGGCGGTTTCCGCGTACCGGCAATGATCAAGTGGCCGGGCCATATCAAACCGGGCACCCTGATTAACGATATTTTCGGCAGTAACGACTGGTTCCCGACGCTTGTCGCGGCAGCCGGCGTGCCGGACATCAAAGAACAGCTATTGAAAGGCTACAAAACGCCGTCAATCACCTACAAAGTGCATCTGGACGGTTACAACCAGCTCGACTTCATTCAGGGCAAAGGCGAAGACCCGCGTAAAGAGTTCTTCTACTGGAGCGATGACGGCGACCTGCTGGCGATGCGTTACGGCCGCTGGAAAGCGCACTTCATGATTCAGGAGCACACCGGACTCGATCTGTGGCGCTACCCGTTCGTGAAACTGCGTGCGCCGATGATCTTCGATCTTGAAGTAGATCCGCTGGAGAAAGGTTCCGACGGGATGGGCTACCAGAGCTGGTTCTACGACCGCATGTTCCTGATGGGCGGCGCGCAGAAATACGTCACTGAGATGCTGGCCACCTTTAAAGAGTTCCCACCGCGTCAGAAACCCGGCTCGTTCACCGTTTCCGACGCTGCTGCGATGATCGAAGAAGGCTCCAACATCAACAAATAATGACCGTTTATGGTCCGTACGCCGGGTGGATACCCACCCGGTTTTTTAGGGGTTCGCCATGAAATACAGCACAACATTGCCGGTCAGAGCATTACCGTCAGCAGAAAAATATGATGGCAAAGGCCCCGAATATAAACGCCGTTTTCACGTAATGGCCAAGCCTACCGGCTCAACCTGTAATCTTGATTGTTCCTACTGTTTTTATCTGCATAAAGAAGAGCTGCTGCATCAGGACCGCCACACCGGCATGAGCGATGAGGTGCTGGAAAACTTTATTCGCCAGTACATCGACGGGCAGGACGGCGAGCAGGTGGTTTTCTCCTGGCAAGGCGGTGAACCGACCCTGATGGGGCTGGAGTTTTTCGAAAAAGTTATAAAATTCCAGAAGCAGTATCAAAAGCCCGGCCAGCGCGTCGAAAACGACTTACAAACCAACGGCGTGCTGATTAACGATAAATGGGCCGAATTTCTTAAAGAACACCGTTTTCTGGTGGGCCTGTCTATTGATGGCCCGCGAGAATTACATGACCGCTATCGTGTCACGCGCAGCGGCAAACCTACTTTCGACAAGGTGATGAAAGGCGTTGAAGCGCTTAAAAAATACAAAGTGCCTTTTAACGCGCTGGTCACCGTCAACCGCACCAATGCCCGTTTTCCGCTGGAAGTTTACCGTTTCGTTACCCGTGAACTGGGCGCAACCTACGTGCAGTTCAATCCGTGCGTTGAACCTGTGGATTTCAAAGTCACCGCTCCCCAGTTCTGGCGCGATGACACTATTCCGGTAACCGGTACAAGGCGTGCCCGACCGGGCGATCTGGACTCTATCGTCACCGACTGGTCCGTCGATCCCGACGACTGGGGCACCTTCCTGAAAGCCGTTTTCGAAGAATGGGTGAACAACGATTTAGGTCGCGTGCAGGTCAATCTTTTCGAAACCGCCGTGGCCCAGACGATGGGCATGCCTGCGCAGATTTGTACCGCATCGGAATTCTGCGGTAAGGGGCTGGCTGTAGAGAAAAACGGCGATATTTATTCGTGCGACCACTACGTCTACCCGGAATACCAGTTAGGCAACATCGAAGAGACGAAGCTTGCCCATATGGCGTTTTCCGAGCGCCAGAAAGCCTTCGGCATGGGCAAAAAAGAGACCCTGCCGACCTATTGTAAGCAGTGTCCGTACCTGAAGCTTTGCTGGGGAGAATGCCCGAAAAATCGCCTTGTCCGCACGCCGGACGGCGAGCCCGGACTTAACTATCTCTGCCCCGGCATCAAAGCCTTTTTCAATTACGCCGAACCGATTCTCGTCGGGATCGCCACTCTTTTGAAACGTGACTTTGCAGGATTGCGCAAATGAATAACACCGAGAAACTGCTTGCGCTTGAGCAGCGCATGAACGAACAGGTGCTGGGGCAGGAATCGCTGGTACGCATGCTGATTATCGCGCTGCTGTGCGACGGACACGTGCTGCTTGAAGGCTTGCCGGGACTGGCTAAAACCCGTGCGGTACGCGAACTGGCCCGTCACGTTGAGGGGGATTTTCGGCGCATCCAGTTCACGCCGGATCTTCTGCCTTCGGACATTACCGGCAGCGAAATTTACCAGCAGAACGCCACCCGGGAAGAAGATCAGTTCCGTTTT
Organism: Dryocola boscaweniae; assembly: GCF_025215095.1. Lineage (GTDB taxonomy): Bacteria > Pseudomonadota > Gammaproteobacteria > Enterobacterales > Enterobacteriaceae > Dryocola > Dryocola boscaweniae. The sequence goes on from NZ_JALHAP010000064.1 coordinate 34,847, forward strand.
CGTCCCGGCCCGGTATTCGGCAACATCATTCTTGCCGATGAGATAAACCGCGCTTCGGCCCGCGTGCAATCGGCGCTGCTCGAAGCGATGGAAGAACGTCATGTCACCGTTGCCGGGAAGTCCTGGCCCCTGCCCGGCGTTTTTATGGTGCTGGCCACGCAAAACCCGGTCGATCAGGAAGGCACCTGGCCGTTGCCGGAAGCCCAGCTTGACCGCTTTTTGATGAAGATTCTGGTGGATTACCCGTCCAGAGAAAACGAGCAAAAAGTGATGCAGTTGGTTCGCGCCGAACAACAGCAAAAATACCGGGCAGATTCAATCGCAACCCCGGAACTGTCGCCTGAAACGCTGATGCTGTCGCAGCAGGAGATCGCAACCTGCTGGCAGGAAATTTCCGCGGTTTACGTTGCGCCGACCATTGAGAATTACATCGTCAACCTTGTGGAAATGACCCGCCATCCGCAGGGCGTAAGCGATCGGCTTGCAAGCTACATCACCTTTGGCGTCAGCCCTCGCGGCACGCTGGCGCTCGACAGATGCGGACGCGCGCTGGCCTGGCTTGAAGGCCGTGACGCAGTGCTGCCGGAAGACATTAAGCGAGTTGCGCCCGCCGTTCTGCGTCACCGCCTGATGCTGAGCTATCAGGCCAACGCGGACAACTGCTCTGCGGACGATGTGATTCGCATGCTGCTCGACGCGGTGGTGGCCTGATGGACGGCGCGTTGCAGGTCGATAAGAAAATGCTGATGGCGCTTGCGGGCGCGGCACGGCTGCTCTCAAACCCTCCGGGGCAAATTCCCCCGGGCGCGCTTGCGGGCGAGCGCGTCTCACGCCAGCAGGGCCGCGGCCTTAACTTTGACAGCCTTCGCCGCTATCAGCCCGGCGACGATGTTCGCCTGATTGACTGGCAGGCTACGGCACGCCTGCGCGCGCCGTGGATACGAATGTATAACGAAGAGCGCGAGCGGCCGGTTTTTCTTATCGTCGATCAGCGGCTGGATATGTTTTTTGCCACCCGCGGTCAGACCAAATCCGTCGCCGCCGCAAAAATTGCCGCCCTGCTCGCCTGGCGAAGCTGGCACGATGGCGATCGCATCGGCAGCGCCGTGTTTAGCGACACGGAATACAGCCTGCAAAAATGCCGCTCCCCGGCGAAAAACCTGCCTGCGGTGCTGGACGATGTGCTCACCTACAACCAACAACTGCCCGAGCGCTATCCCACGGAAACGTCTGCCAGCGTATCTCTGTCCTCGGTTTTGCAGCACGCGAGCCGGTTGATCCCCAGCGGAGCATGGGTGGCGCTGCTTAGCGATTTCCACGATCTGGATGCAGGTTCGGAAGCCCTGCTCGCCGCGCTGAAACGCCGATGTGAAATCAGCGCGTTTGTCATTCTTGACGATCTCCATCTCACGCTTCCCGCGCAGGGAAATCTGGCGGCCCGCTATCAGGGACACGAGGCGGCGTTTTCGTTATCGCCTGGATTAAAAGATGAAATCCAGCAAAGCATTACGGTTCGTCTGGGTCAGCAGAAGAACCGGCTCACACGGCTTGGCATCCGCGTAAATCATATTGTGGTCGCGCAGGATCTCATCAAGCAGTTACAAAAAGGAGTCTGAATGCTTGAGAAAGGATTTAGCGTGCCGGAGTTGCTGCAACCCGCACTGCCTCAGAGTCCCTCCTGGTTCCCGTTGCCTCCCGGCTGGTTTGTGCTGGCCGCCGTGCTGCTCATCGCCCTGCTCCTGTTCGTGTTGTTTCGCTTTGCGCGCAGGCGTCGCAACCTGTGGCGTCGCCAGGCGCAGGCGGCTCTGCAACAGCCGCACAGCGTTGATAGCTGGCTTGCGTTGATCAAACGCATTCTCCTCATGCATCAACCGCGCGCCGATGTCAGCCGCTTGCTCACGCCGGAACAGCTTCTTGAGCAGGTGAACATCGATAACGATTTGCGCCGCCAGCTCAGCGAAAAATATTGTCAGCCGGATAACCAGCTCGATGCCAGCCACAATGCACGCCTGAGTGCTCAATTAAAAAGCTGGCTGGAGAAACTGCCCTATGTCTGAGTTCCTGACCCGCGTCGATTTCGCCTGGCCCTGGGCGTGGCTGCTCATTTTTCTGCCGCTGCTTGCCCGTTATTTTCTTCCCCAGGATCGGCAGGTAAAAGAACAGGTGCGCGTGCCGTTTTTACCGGCGCTCATTGAAGAACTGAAACTCAACAGCCAGCCCGTGCGCAACAGCAAACTTTCCAGCGCCTTATTCTGGCTCATCTGGTTATTGCTGGTCATCGCCCTTTCTCGCCCGGAATACCTGACGCCGCCGCAGCATATTCAAAAGCCGATGCGCGATGTGGTGCTGATTCTGGATGTCTCAGGTTCGATGGCGAAAAATGATGTTCAGGGAGGGATGACCCGTTTGCAGGCCGTGCAGGCATCGGTGAGAAAATTTGTCGCCGCGCGAAAATCCGACCGCATTGGGCTGGTTATTTTTGCAAGCCAGGCCTGGCCGTTCGCGCCCATCAGCGAAGATAAACAGGCTTTGCAAACCCGTATTAACCAGCTTTCACCGGGCATGATCGGCGAACAAACCGCCATTGGCGATGCGCTCGGCGTAGGCGTGAAACTGCTCGACAGCAGCACGAACAAAGACGCCAGCAAGCTGGCGATTTTGCTTACTGACGGTAACGATACCGCCTCGCAGCTTGCCCCGCCGCTCGCGGCGCAACTGGCGGCGACGCATCACGTTCAGGTGCACACCATCGCCTTTGGCGATATCAACAGCACCGGCGATGACAAAGTTGATCTTTCCCTGATGCAGGACATCGCCCGCATTACCGGCGGCAAATCCTGGACTGCGGCAAATTCAGGCGCGTCGCTGGACAGCGTCTGGCAGGAAATCGACGCCATCACGCCGGTTCAGGTGAAAAGTATCGGCTGGTCCTGGCATCTTCCGCTCTTCCAGTGGCCGCTGCTCCTCGCGCTGGCGCTGCTGATATTGCTCACTGTGGGACGTTTTGTAAGGGAGAAAACGGCATGAGCGATTTCCATTTTGTTTATCCCTGGCGGCTGCTCGGCCTGCTGCTTTGCGCCCTGCTCTGGTTTGTCACAACCCGCAAGCGTAGCGCCTGGCACAGGATTATGGAAAAGCCCTTCGCGAAGGCGTTGATTATCGGCCAGCAAAAACGACTCACGCAGGTTTTGCCCTGGCTATGCGCGCTGGGCGTTTTTGCCCTTGCCGGTCCGACCTGGCAACGTGAACTGCCCGCAGCGCTGACGCAGCAGGGCAATATGATGATTGTTTTGCAACAGGACCCGGCGATGCTGGCGCAGGATCTTGCACCCAGCCGCCATCAACGGATGCAAAGCAAAATCATGGACTTAATGTCGCGTTCGCCGGGAACGCGTTTTGGCCTGGTGGTTTATAACGCGCAGGCCTGGCTGACTACGCCGCTAACGCTGGACCCGACGTTTTATTCGCTATTTTTACATGCTCAAACTCCGGAACTTCTGCCGCAAGGGGAAGGTTCAGGCCTGAAACAGGCCATCAATCTGGCGCTGAAAAATATGCCGGAAACGCCGCAGATGCCCCGCAATATTCTGCTGGTTGCCGATACCGTTTCACCGGCGGACGCAGGCTGGCTGGCGCAGCTTAAAGCGCCGGTTCAAATCTGGGTGCCCGGCACCGCGCGCGGCGGTGAATTACCCGAAGCTTACGCCCAGCGCGGGATTGATACCCGGCTTAACGTCGAGCGTTTTAGCAGCATCCGTGACGGCGGCATTCCCGTGACGCTGGTCACCAGCGATGACAGCGATTTATCGGTGATAGCCAGCCACATTCAGCAGTCGGTTGCCGCGCAAAATAACGCGCGCGGCGATTTGCACTGGAAAAATAGCGGCTACCTGCTGGTCATCCCGATGCTTCTTCTGTTGCTGTTGGGGCGAGCTCAGCTTATCTGCTGGCTGATTGTGCTGGTGCCGCTGCTCTGGCTGCCCCAAAGCCAGGCCGCCTGGCAGGATGCATGGATTAGCCCGGATATGCAGGGCCAGCTCGCCTTCAAAAAAGGCGACTACCAAAAAGCGGCGGAGCGTTTCCAGGACCCGCTCTGGCAGGGCATTGCTTATTACCGCGCGGGGGATTTTGTCTCCGCCGCTTCCGCATTCCGCCAGGCGCCGCAAACTGCTGAAACGCTGCTATGGACCGGCAACAGCTACGCGCAGCAAAAGCAGTGGCAGCAGGCGCTAAACAGCTATGACCGGGCGCTTAGCCTGCGCCCTGACTGGAAAATGGCCCAGCAAAACCGGGCGCGGATTGCCAGCATCATTATGGAACTGCGGCAGAAAGAACGCGACCGACAGGCGGCCCAGGGCAAAGAGCAGGATTATAAGCCTGACGAGATTAAACACGATTTGAAGAAAGATCAGGGCGTGAACCAGAAAGATATTCAGCCCGTCGCCAGCAGCAGCCCGCAGGTTAACCAGTGGTTTGAAAATCTGAACGTTTCACCCGCGGGCCTGCTGGAGAATCTCTATCGTTCGAATACGGAGGAGACGCCATGAAAGCCCTGCTGCTTCTCATCCTGCTGGCGGTCATTCCCGCCCGTGCGGCGATGGATATCACGCGCGAACTCGTCGCGCCGGACCAGGTGGTGCCGGGGCAACCATTGCGAATTGCCGTCACTTTCTGGACGGATAGCTGGTTTAACCCCCCACCGCAATGGCCTGATTTTAAAATAGAAAACGGCTCATTGCTTACCACGCCGCTGCCAAATCAGTTGCTGAGCCGCCAGAAAAACGGCATTAGCTGGAGCGGCGTGCGGCTGGAAAGACAGGTGATGGCCTGGGATCAGGGTTTATTGCGCCTGCCCGCCGTGGAAGTTACGTTATCGTCGCCCAACCAGGCGCCTGTCACCGTGCAGCTCCCTGAACTGGAAAAACCGGTGGCCTGGCCTGAAGGCGTTGAGCAACCGGATCGGTTCTTACCCGCCAGCAACCTTACTCTGAGCCAGAAAATCACCCAGTTTCACGCGGGCGACGACGGCAAGCTGCACGCGGGAGACGTGATTGAGCGAACCGTCACGGTTAAAGCCAGCGGCGTTCTGGCAAATCAAATTCCACAATTACTTTACGCCATTCCAGGCACTGACACGCAGCGGCTCACCCCGGTTAATACCCTGCTGAAATCAGGCCGGGGTGACGTTGAAGGCGCTTTGCGAGAAGAACGCCTGCGCTACCTGCCCTCGCAGGCGGGAACCGTTACCCTTCCGCCAGTAAAATTAAGATGGTGGGATACCGCTCGTCAGCAATGGCAAGTCGCAGAATTGCCGGGTTCTTCACTACAGGTTATGGCTGCGCGAGCCGCCGGCAGCGAAGCAGCTTTGCGCGGAACCACGGATGACGGGATATGGCGTATGGCCCTGCTTATCGGCGCGCTCGTTATCATTGCGCTGCTCATCTGGTTTACTCGCCGCCTGCTATGGCGCAGCCTTAAATACCTGCGTTATCTCTGGCGACGCTTCTGGGAACCTGTAGCGCTTCCCGAACTGACTCCCACCAAAAGGGGTGAACGATGAAATCTAAGATCTTAATCAGCGCCCTGTTGCTGAGCTATGTTTGCTCAGCCCAGGCCGACCCGCTTTCCGCCTGGAACGACAGCGCCTCTAAACAGGCCATTGAACAATGGGTGCAAAACGCGACTAACCAGGACCGTTCAACCTTTATTCCGCCAGACAAACGCTATGTGGTCTTTGATAACGACGGCACCCTGTGGCCAGAAGCGCCTTTAACGTTCCAGCTACGGTTCGCGGTCGACGAGATTAAACGCCTTGCGCCGGAACACCCTGAATGGAAGAACGATCCCGTAGTGAGCGCGGTACTAAAGGATGATTTCAGGACCGTCGCCCAGTCTGGCGAAAAAGGGTTGATGCAGCTTTTAGAACTGACGCACAGCAATATCACCACCGATGAGTTCGCGCAGCGCGTCAGCAACTGGGTAGACAGCCATCAGGATCAGCGGTTTGGCTGTCGTTACGACCAGATGGGCTATCAACCCATGCGACAACTCCTTGATTATCTTCGCGACAACGGCTTTAAAACGTGGATCATTTCCGGAGGCGGAATAGATTTTATGCGTGTGCTGGCGCAAAAGATGTACGGTATCCCTCCTGAGCAGGTTGTGGGCTCGTTCTCGCTAAGCGAGTTTTCGCTGACGGACAACGGCACGCAGTTGCGTAAGACCATGAAAGGCGCATTTAACGATGATGCTGCCGCCAAACCGGTGGCAATCCACTTGTTTATGGGCCAGCGTCCGGTTGCCGCTTTTGGCAACAGCGACGGCGATCTCGCCATGTTGCAGTACACCGCGGCGAATCCTGATTTCAGAACCTTTGGCCTGCTGGTGCACCATACGGACGCCGAGCGGGAATATGCTTATGACAGCCATCCACCGGCTAGCGGTAAGCTGATTGAAGGGCTAAAAATGGCGCAGGAAAAAGGCTGGACGGTAGTGGATATGAAGCAGGACTGGAAAACCGTTTTTGATCCGGCGTTGTGCAAGTAAGTATCTTTCAGCTATTTGTCATCAGTCTCACGGGCTCCGTGCCGGAGCCCGTTGTCGTATTACCGGGCGAGAATTCGCGCAATGCTGCTAAGCTGCTCCGCAATGGCCTGCAAATTCTGGCTTTTCTCCTGTTTCGGCCCTGTGGAGTTACGAATAACCAGCCGCGCGGGCAGAATAGAAGAGCTGCGTTCGCCGTCATTATGACTGCTGTCGAGAATGCGTCGCACGGCCTCTTTTCCCTGCAAATCTAAATCCAGTGACACGGTGGTCAGCGCCGGATGGAAGAAGGAACTTTCGTAGGTATCATCGTAGCCAATAACCGATTTTTCGCCGGGAATCGAGATTTGATGTTGATGAAACGCGCTCAGCACGCCCAGCGCCATCTGGTCGTTTGCCACTAAGACAGCGCTAAAATTCGGCGTTGATCGCAGCATTTGCAAGGCGCCTGCGTATCCGCTCTGGGCATCCCAGTTTCCCTTCACCACCGCAGCCGGTTGCAGGCCGTAACCGTCGAGCGTTTCTATCCAGCTTTTCAGACGCAGCTTCGCGGATACCGAGCTGTCCGGTCCCGAAAGCAAGGCTATTTCCCGGTGCCCCAGCTCATAAAGATACTTCACGCTCGAACGGGTTCCATCCGCCGGATTGAAGGAAACATTGAAGACAGAACTGTAGGGATCGACATCAAGGAACAGGCACTGAACGTTAGTGTTATCCGCGACGATTTTTTCAGCATATTCGGTCTCCAGCGGCACATTAATAATGACCTTATCAACTAGCTGTGACTTGAGTTCATTGATGGAATCCTTAATGCCATTGTGGACGTTCTCATCAATCATGGAAATCAGCACCTGGTAGTTCTCCAGATTCGCATAGCGTTTTACCGCAGCGGCCACCTGAGAAGGCGCATGCAGCGCAAGCGACGTCGTCACCAGTCCAATGGTTTTGCTCGTCTTTCCAACCAACTGCTGTGCGAGTCTGTTGGGCACATACCGCAATAACTCTATGGACTTCTCTACCTTACTACGCGTGGCTTCGGATACATTGGCTGACTTATTCAGTACCCTTGACACAGTCTGGTAAGAGACGCCCGCATGGTGAGCAACATCCTCTAACGTCGCGCTTTTAGACTTCATGGTCCGGTTCCTTATGTTGTTATGCGTTGATTTTAACAGGGGCCATTTAAAAAACGCACGCCATGATAAAAAACCGCAGCTATCACACCAATAAAGTATTACGTTCACATAAAAACAAATGTGAACAACCTCACCTGTCGTTACAAACAAGCCTGATTTATTTGCAGTTAATCACACATTGGAAATCATTTGTTTGCCTGATTTTACATTTAGGCATTTTATGACACCGCATTATGTGAACGTAATACAAAACAATAAGAGGATAACATGAAAACTACGCTACGCACTGTATCCGTTGCGTTAGCCGCTGCGCTGACCTCCCCCTCGCTTCTGGCTGCCGTTAACTCCATCGATTTCCATGGCTATCTGCGCTCCGGTATTGGTGTGTCGCGGGATGGAGGAATGGAGGAGTGGCAAAAGAATAAAGTCGGCCGTTTAGGTAACGAAGCTGACACTTACGGAGAACTGGAACTGGGCTCCGAGGTGTATAAGAAAAACGATGTCAGCTTTTACCTGGACAGCATGGTCAGTATGGTTTCAGACGGCTCAAACGACAGTGAAACCACCTTTGGCGACGACGCTGAATTTGGGCTGCGCCAGCTTAATTTGCAGATTAAAGGGCTAATCCCGGGCGATCCTGGCGCGGTGATTTGGGGCGGGAAACGCTACTATCAGCGTCACGATCTGCACATCATCGATACTAAATACTGGAATATCTCCGGTTCCGGCGCCGGCATTGAGAACTACAGCGTCGGGCCGGGCGCAGTCTCCTTTGCCTGGATTCGCGGTGACGCGAACGACGTTGACTACCGTGTCGACGGTGACAGCGATGTGAATATTAACTACCTCGATCTGCGTTATGCGGGCTGGAAGCCCTGGGCAGGCACCTGGACCGAGTTTGGCATCGACTACGCCATGCCTAACCCTACTAATAAACAAAAAGAGTATGGCGGACTTTACGATGCCGATAACGGCGTCATGCTGACCGGTGAAATTTCCCAGGATATGCTCGGCGGCTATAACAAACTGGTTTTGCAGTATGCAAACAAGGGGCTTGCACAGAACATGATTTCGCAGGGCGGAGGCTGGTATGACATGTGGAATTACGTCAACGACGCCACCGGTTACCGCGTTATTAACACAGGCCTTATTCCCATTACCGACAGATTCTCGTTTAACCACGTGCTGACTTACGGTTCAGCAGATGACATCACTGAGTACACCGACAAGTCGCGCATGGTTTCACTGGTTGGTCGCGCGCAATATCAGTTCACCGAATATGTACGTTTAATTGGTGAAGTGGGCGGTTTCTATCAGAAAGATACCTACAACAACGGCACGCACTATAAGCAAAGCGGTGAAAAATATACCGTGGCGTTAGGTCTCGCGGACGGTCCGGACTTTATGTCGCGCCCGGAACTGCGTGTTTTCGCTTCGTATCTTAACGATTCAGAAGACGGAAAATCTTTCCAGGACGGTACCGCGAGCGATACCTGGAATTTTGGCGTACAGGTTGAAGCCTGGTGGTAAGCACCACGGATTAAATTAAGTAAACAGTAATATCTTCTGTATATTTAGACGCACTATCTCCGGACTGGCATTTATTCCTGAAATTGAATAACTTCTTAATGCCATTGCTTTTGTTTTATTTTGGGATGACCTATTCCGGGTCATCCCATTTTTATTATTCAGCGTGAAGAGAAATGCTCTTCCAGTAATTTCCTTAGCGCATCTGATTGCTTGCCAAAAATAGCATGCACCTCCTGTCCCAGAATAATAACCCCAAGCGCCCCCTGCGCCTGTAATGCTTCGGAATTAACCAGCGCCAGGTTTTTAACCGTAACACGCAGGCGGGTAATACAGGCATCTACATGGTCAATATTTTGCTCACCGCCAAACGCGTTAATAAGCGTGGTAATTTGTTGTTGCTCCTGTTCGGTTAAGGTCACCGTTAGTTTGGGTTGGGAGAAATAATGCAGAAATGATTTTAAGCTCACCATAATTGTCTCCTGATAGTCGACGGATAAAAAAACGCCTGCTCGTCAGAACAGGCGTCAGGGTATTGCAATTATGCTTTACGTTTAACGACGCGGCAGTCGCACGGCATTAGCTGGAGCGCGCCGTTGATATCCTTACCGTTCAGCGCGTCGCTGTAGCCTTGCGGCAGAGTTACTATCTGCTGCTGGGCGGTGAAGTTCTGAATAAACACCCAGCATGATTCCCCGTCAGTTCGCGAAGCGGCGACGACGCCCGGTGGGAAATCCGCCTCGATGGCGCGCGGCAGTTTTAGTTCCTGGATGATGCCTGCGAAGAAGTCTCGCTGGAACGCAAGGTCGTTGCGCGACGCCACATACCAGGCTTTCCCCTGACCGAAGCGATTCACCGTGACCGCCGGGCGGCCGGCATAGAAATCGTCCCGGTAGGTCGCAAGAACCTGCGCACCTTCCGCATGGATCAGATCGCATAAATGGCGAACCTGATACGGCCCTTGTAATCCCGCCGCGTTCCCCGCAAGCCCCTGAATCAGATTGCGTTCGCCCTCGCCCAGACAGTCAATCTCTTCGGCCCAAATCCCCAACAGTTCGCGTAGCGGTCCCGGGAAGCCGCCAGGATGGCAGAGGTCGGATTCGTTGACGATCCCGCTCCAGTAGGTTGTAACGAACTGGCCGCCTGCGGCAACAAAGGCCTCGGCGCGTGCGGCAAAGCCCTCGCGCACCATATACAGCATTGGCGCGATTACTAATTGATAGCCGCTGAGATCGCAGTCAGCGTTGATAACATCTACCGCAACGCCCTTCTCCCAGAACGGACGATAGTGTTCGGCGACCGTTTTTTCGTACTCCATCCCCATATTGCGCGGGCCTTCGGCGTCGTCCATCGCCCAACGGTTTTCCCAGTCAAAAACAATAGCGACTTTTGCTTCAGTGCGGCAGCCCGCCACATCTTTAAGCTGGTTGAGCATCTCGCCAAGCTTTGTGACTTCACGCCCTACCCGGGTATCAATATGCCCCACGTGATCCACTACCGCGCCGTGGAATTTCTCCACTGAGCCACGGCTTTTGCGCCACTGGAAGTACTGCACCGAATCGGCGCCGTGCGCCACCGCCTGCAATGACGAAAGAATGTGCATGCCCGGTTTTTTCAGCTTGCTGGTAGGTTGCCAGTTGGTCACGCTGGGGGTCGATTCCATCAGTACAAACGGTTTGCCCCCTTTCAGGGTACGCATCAAATCGTGGTACATGGCGGTGTAGCAGGCGAGCGTGGTTTCATCTTTCTCGTGATGCCACATCGGGTAGCTATCCCAGGAGATGAAATCCAGCTCTTCGGCAAGCTGCCAGTAGTTGTAATCGTAGAAGTACTCCATAAAGTTCGTGGTGGCCGGTAGCTGCGGGTTCACGGCTTTAAGAGGAGCGATTTCATGGCGATAGAAATCCGTAACCTGCGCGGTATTAAACCGCCGCCAGTCAAGATTCAGACCATGAATGGAGACCTCTCCCTGCGGAGACGGGGACTGGATCTGCGACCAGTCGCTGTAGGTGTGGCTCCAGAAGGTGCTCCACCAGGCGTGGTTGAGATTGTCCAGCGTCTGATAACGCGCCTTCAGCCAGTCGCGGAAGCGTTCCTGGCAAAGGTCGCAGTGGCATTCGCCGCCGTATTCATTAGAAACATGCCAGCCGAGCACCGCCGGATGTTGTGAATAGCGTTCAGCCAACAGGCGGTTAATCTTCAGCGTTTTTTCCCGATAAACAGGAGAGCTCATACAGTGATTATGGCGCCCACCGTGCAGCGCCGGTACGCGGTCGCGTCCCACGCGCAGCACTTCCGGGTATTTCTGCGACATCCAGGCCGGACGCGCGCCGCTCGGCGTCGCCAGGAAAACATGAATGTCCGCCTGATAAAGCCTGTCCAGAATCGTATCCAGCCAGGCGAAATCAAATTCACCTTCGCGAGGTTCAAGTTTAGCCCAGCTAAAAATGCCGACCGACATGACATTACAATTTGCCTGCGACATCATGGAAATATCTTTATCAATAATACCGGGATAGGCTTCCCATTGTTCCGGATTATAGTCCGCGCCGTGCAAAAGCCCGGCTACCTTTGGACTTAAAGGCAGAAATTTTTTCATATTTACGGTCCTGAAAATAACGTCGAAAATTAATTAAAGACTTTTATCGATGGCAGCACTTTTCCCTGGCAGTTAAATAACGCCTGATTTTCACGTGCATTACCTTCTTTCCACGGGTCTTCGGTATATTTCATTCCAGCGGGCGTAGCCCAGGTATTTCCCGGCACCGCAATCCAGCTCGGCTCCCAGTAAAAAATACCTTTACCACGCTGGTTCGGCACATTAATAACCGCCTGCATTAAATCGTGGACATAATCATATTGTCCCTGCACGGTGGCTGGATAACCGCCGTCTTTCTCTTCTTTTTGCTGGAAACTATTTTCCGTGTTATCGCAATCTTCCAGCGTCCAGGCATAAGCCGCTTCAACCACAATAACGTCTTTGTTATAGCGCTCGCTGATATCATCCATATTGGCTTTTAAGGCGCTAATCGGGCCGTTCCAGTAGGTGTACATCGACAGGCCAATTACATCGAAGGGCACCTTGCGTTTGGTTATCTCATCAAACCACCAGCGGAAGGTGTCGTTCTTAGTGCCTTCGGCCAGATGCAGCATGATTTTCACCTGCTCTCCGGACTTGAGGTTTTCTCTCATACCGTTGATGGCGGCGTTCAACAAGCCGGCCAGCCGGTCAAACTCACCGCCGTCCTGCCCCCAGCTTTTGCCTTCGGGCCACAGCATGCCGCCGTTAATTTCATTACCAATTTGCACCATATCCGGCAGCGCCCCTTCCTGTTTGAAGCGGGCGATGATGTCGCGGGTATAGTCATGAATCGCGATTTTTAACTGCGGGTAGTCCATTTTTTGCCAGGCTTTCGGCTTAAACTGTTTACCCGGATCGGTCCAGAAGTCGCTGTAATGGAAGTCCAGCAGCAACTTCATTCCCTGCGCCTTAGCCCGTTTCGCCAGCGCCAGGGTAACGGCAAGATCGTTCTCCCCGCCGCCGTAGCTATTGCCCTGCTCATCTTTTGGATCAACCCACAGGCGCAGACGCACGTAGTTCACACCGTTCTCTTTCAGAATGACGAGCGCGTCTTTTTGCTGGTTATTAGCGTCATAAAATTTACCGCCGTGTTTTTCGACGTCCAGCAGCGTGGAGATGTCCGCCCCTTTGATAAAGTCGGCGGGCATTTTGTCGAAAGCGCGCGTTTTAAGGCTATCGGCGGCAAACAGGCTGGCGGAAAAACTGCATGCCAGACAAACAGCAAGCACCGTTGGTGTCACTCTTTTCATGGGATTATCCTTTCGTACTGCCAGAGGTGAGGCCGGAAACAAAGTATTTTTGTAATGCCAGATAGAAGACGGCCACCGGCACCGCAATCAGGACTGCGCCTGCGGCATAGGTGGTGTAGCTGGCGCCCATTTTTTGCGCCACCAGATTATACAGCCCGATGGGCAGCGTGTACTTGTCCGGGGTGCGCAGGATGGTGCTTGAGAGAATGAAATCCCCCAGCGGGCCGGTAAACGAGAACAGCGCCACCACCGCCACAATCGGCTTTGACAGCGGCATGATTATCTCGATGAATATACGGAAGTTACTGGCTCCGTCCATGCGAGCCGACTCGTCCAGATCCTTAGGAATGGCATCGAGATAGCCTTTCATCAGATAAGTGTTCATCGGGATCATGCCGGCAACATAAATCAGCACCAGCGCAAGATGGCTGTTGATAAGCCCCAGCAGTTGAGACAGAACGAAAATCGCAATCAGCGCCGAAAACTGCGGGATCATCTGCAGCAGCAGGAACAGCATCAGGCCGTTTTGCCGCCCTTTAAAGCGAAAGCGTGAGAAGGCATAGGCGGTGAAGCTCACGCTAATCAGCGTCAGGATCATGGTAAGGAAGCTGATTTTCATCGAATTCCAGTACCACGTCAGGTAATTGACCTGCCCGTTAAACAAGTCTGCATAGTGCTGAAACGAGAGGTTTTCCGGGATTATCGAGGTGCTCAGCAGGCTGTTGCCCGCGTTAAGCGATGCCCCTACGGTCCAGATAAGCGGATAGATAATGATTGCCGATACCGCCAGGATAACCATCCAGGAAAGAGAGAGGCGAATCCATTTATCACGTTTAATGCTTGGTGATTTAGCCATAATTCTCCCCTTATGCCATGTCATCATTTTTGAATGATTTCGTGGCGCGGAACTGCCACAACGCCAGGCCAACCACGAAGATCGACAGCAGGATGGTGATAGTTGCCGCAATGGCATATTGCGAAGATGACATCGTCAGCTTGTAGATCCACGAGACCAGGATGTCAGTGCCGCCTGCGTTCGATCCCACCACGGCCGGACCACCGTTGTTAAACAGATATATGATATTGAAATTATTAAAGTTAAATGTGTACTGCGTGATGATGATTGGCGCAATGGAGTAGAGCACCAGCGGCAGCGTAATAGTCCGCAGCTTCGTCCCGGTACTGGCACCGTCCATGGTGGCCGCCTCGTAGAGATCGTCAGGAATAGCCTGCAGTACACCGGTTGTCATCGCAAAGACAAACGGGAAGCCCAGCCAGGTTTGCATCAGGATTAGCGCAGTTTTGGTCCAGAACGGATCGGTCATCCACGCTTTCGGGCTGATGTTAAAGAAGGCCAGAATCGCATTATTGATAACCCCAAAGGTGTCATTAAACATCCCGGCGAATACGAGGATGGTCACGAAACCCGGAACCGCCCACGGCAGGATGAAGATGGTTCGAATCAGCGGCTTAAAGCGCAGATCTTTCTGATTAACCAGAATCGCCAGCATTACGCCAACGGTGCATTGCAGCGTTGTGGCAAGCAAGGTCCAGACCACCGTCCATTGCAGGACGTCAAAGAAGGTCGAGCGCCAGATAGACAGGGTGAAAATATTGACGAAGTTTTTAAACCCCACCCAGTCCACAAGCTTAGCGGGCGGCGTGTGGTAGAGGTTGTAGTTGGTAAAGGCGATGGCAAAACCGAACAGGATGGGGAAGATAACCACGAACACCAGCAAAATAAAGCCGGGAGTTATCATCAAATAAGGAAACCCTTCGCTCAGCAACAGTTGATACTGTTTGCGCACGCTGTTGAGCTGCTCGCCGTCGTCGCGCTTTTTACCGTTAATCCACGCGTCGCGCAGCGACAGATAATATACGCTGACGCCAAAGCCCATAATCAGCAGGCTGATGATGCCTTCCGCCAGTAAAAAGATTGAGTTATCTCGCGGCACTTCTTCACCAAGCGTATACAGCCCCCACAGGCCCTCACGCAGGAAATCAGTAAAAATGCCCATAAAGCTGCTCAGCAGCACCAGGAAGACTCCCCCTTTCAGCCACTGGCGGTGATAAAACTGACCAAACCCCGGCACGATAGCCAATAACAGGCCACACCAGGCGTGGCGGCCTGCGCTACGCGCTTTCGCAATATTTCCGCTGGGACTGATAATCACACATGACTCCTTCTGAAAACGGGAGGCCTCCCTCCCATTTTGTTACTACAAAGCGATTACTGATTGCTGGCCTGCATGGCTTCGATTTGCATTTTGATTTGCTTTTCTGCGCTGTCGAGCGCGGCCTTCGGCTCCTGTTTGCCGGTCAGGCTTAGCTCCAGCGCGGCGTTGGTCGGCCCCCACACTTCACCCATTTCCGGAATACCGGGCATCGGTGTCGCACGGGCAGACTGCACGGCAACCGCGCTTGCCTTCTCGTCATTTTTAATCATCGGCTCGTCAATCATGGCCGTCATCGGCGGGATTTCACGGGTAGAGATGTAACGCGTTTTCACATACTGAGGCTGGTTGATGAACTCAATAAACTGCTGCGACAGTGCCTTATCTTTGCTCCAGGTCGAGACCACATACCCTTTCACGCCGAGGAAAGAGCTCATCGGCTTGCCATCCGGCAGCAGCGGTAATGGCGCAACGCCAAAGTTAATTCCGGCTGCTTCATAGGGCTGGAACGCCCACGGGCCGTTAATCACCGCCGCCGCTTTTTTCTCGGTAAACAGCGAGTCGATGGCGTTCAGGCCGTTATCGCCAACGATCCCCGCTGGGAAAACTTTCTCGCTATAGAACTTTTTCAGGAAGGTGACGGCTTCTACTGCGCCGGGCTTGTTAAGGCCCACATCCTGCGCGTTTAAGCCGCCTTTACCGTTGTCGCCAAAGATGTAGCCGCCCATTGGGCCGATTGCGCCCCAGCTATAGTAAATCTGGTCAAACTTGGCCAGAAGACCGTATTTATCCTGCTCACGTTGTTTTTTCGAGTAATCGAACCACTCCTGCAGGGTGTTGAGCGGCTTGTCGATGAGGTCTTTGTTATAGATAAGCACCAGCGTCTCAACGGCTTTCGGCAAGCCGTACTGAGCGTTATCCATATTGAATGCGCGAACCGAGGCCGGCGTGAAAGCGTCAAGCTTTTTCTGGTCCAGATTCAGGGGGGCCAGCAGCCCTTGCACAACGGCACCGCCAAGCTGATCATTAGGAATCACCAGCACGTCCGGCCCGATGCCCGCCGGGCCATCAAGCCTCAGCTTTTCCAGTTGCTGCGCGTAAGGCATTTCCTGCACGTTGACCTTAACGTTGTACTGTTTTTCAAAGTCGCTAACGGCATCTTTGATGCCCGGGGATTTTTTGATGTCTTCCCACACATTAAGCTGCTGCGCGCCGTGAGCGGACAGACTAAAAAGCTGTCCACCGGCCAGGGTTGAGAAGATTAGTGCAGTAAGGATGTTCTTTTTCATTATCAATCTCATGTGAAGGTATAACAATTTAGTGATTTTAATGGTTTCTTTTTTGCGGATCTGTGGGCATAAATCGTGATAACAAGGCACTCACCTGCTGCACTGCACAGCGTTTCGCATTTGTTATACGCTACACTTGATGGTGATTTAACACGATATAAAACTGCTAGTTGTGTGATCCTCTTTGCAGAAATGAAACATACCTGTAGGGCGCTAATAGGCTGAAAGTTATAGTCGCACCATGAATTAAATGCTGTTGAGCATTCACTGACTGAATTGTTATACGTAATACACAAATAGCATCAGCCCCCGTCAAATCCCAACGGCAAACAACGGCTAATTACTTCGAGGAACGTTGATGTCCAATATCAGACTTAGAAATGTCACCAAGCGATTCGGCAAAACCGAGACGCTGCATAATGTTAACCTTGACATTGAAGACGGTGAATTTGCGGTATTTGTCGGCCCGTCCGGCTGCGGTAAATCTACGCTGCTGCGCATGATTGCGGGTCTGGAAGAAGTAAGCGACGGCGAAGTGCTGATTGGCGATGAGGTGATGAACGACGTTGCGCCCGCGCACCGCGGCGTGGCGATGGTGTTTCAGTCCTATGCGCTCTACCCGCACATGACGGTCGCGGAAAATATGGGCTACGGCCTGAAGGTTAATAAAGTGCCGAAAGACGAGATCCGCCATCAGGTGGAGATGGTGGCGAAAACCCTGCAGCTTTCTCATCTGCTCGACCGTAAACCAAAGCAACTTTCCGGCGGCCAGCGTCAGCGCGTGGCGATTGGCCGCGCCATCGTGCGTAATCCGCAGGTGTTTATGTTTGATGAACCGCTCTCAAACCTGGATGCCGAACTGCGCGTGGATATGCGTCTGCATATCGCCAAACTGCATCAGGAAATGAAAGTCACCATGGTGTATGTGACTCATGACCAGATCGAGGCGATGACGCTTGCGGATAAAATCGTGGTGATGAACTACGGTAAGGTCGAGCAAATCGGCGCGCCGATGAGCCTTTACTACAATCCGGTGAATAAATTTGTGGCGGGTTTTATTGGCTCACCAAAAATGAACTTCCTGCCGGTTACCGTTATGGCCTGGCAGCCTGGTGAACTCACCGTTAGCATGGCGCAAAACCAGACGTTAACGCTTGCACTTGATACCACCCCGCTCCAGCCAGGTGACAGCATCACCCTGGGTATCCGCCCCGAGCATTTATCCACCAACGTTACCAACGGTACGGCGCTGGAATTCAACTGTGAGGTTGTGGAGCGGCTGGGTAATAACACCTATCTGTTCGGGCAATGCTACGGACACGATAACGTTAAAATTCTGCTGCCCGGCGATGTTCAGTTCAAACCGTGGCAGAAAATCAGCGTGGCGTTTGACTCGAAGCACTGCATGGTTTTTGATGAAAATGACCTGCGTATTAACAGCGCGATCCCCTTCCCCGCCAGCCAGTAAATATAGCGCTCCCGGTAAACGGGAGCGCTTGTTTTTCCCGACATCTTTCTTTTAGGGCGAAGCCAGAAGCAACTTAACCTCGCACCAACCTGCTTAAGCGGTATCAACCGGTGAGTTAGTCTTTCTGCATAATTATCTGAGTATATATCGTTGTCTTAGCTGGGTTCCGTGATGTCATAGAACCTGCACGTTCGGCAATCAGCACAATTTCTCCTCCTTCCTCGGGCCAATCCGGAGATAGGGCCTTTTACACCTGCTCCACAGGTTAATACGATATTTAATTATCTTCACCAGCAACTAGATAAACCATGCGAAGCCGATAACCATACCGATGAGCAAAGATCGCTCCAGGCAATAACAACGACAAACCCCATCCAGGATAGTTTAATTAATTTAAACAGTTGGAATGTTCAGTTTCAAAAGAGCTGGCGTTGATGCTGTTGACATAAGCCAGACTGTAATGATGACCGGAAGAACAAACAGAAAAAAGCCGTTTATGCAGCCTTTTCGGCGTTATCAACGCGCCAGGATAACTCACACCGGCTTTATCTGCCGCCGCTGCTGGCTCAGTTTGCGATATTGCTGAGGCGACATGCCGACATATTTAGCGAACGTGCTGTAAAAACGGCTGCTGGAGCGGAATCCGGCGATGAGAGCAACATCAAGGATGGTCTTGTCAGTATCGCTCAGCAGGGCGCGAACGTGATTGATGCGCATCGCCGTAATGTATTGCTTCATGGTCAACTGCATCACCCGCTGGAAAATGCCCATCGCATAGTTGGCGTTGAGCTTCACATGTTCTGCGACATCGTTGATCGTCAGCGCCTGATCGTAGTTATCGGCAATAAATCCCAGCATCTGGCTGACGTAAAACTGCGCATGGCGCGAGACGCTGTTTTTATGCGTGCGGGAGGTTTTGTTAACCAGAATGGGCTGCCAGCCAGAAAGACTAAAGCGTTTAAGCATCAGGCCGATTTCATCCATTGCGAGCTGGCGAATTTGCTCATCCGGATTGCTCAACTCCTGCTGCCAGCGCTGAACTTCGAAGGTGCTAAGTTGCTGGGTGGCCAGCGATTTTATAACCATCCCGTGAGTGACGTGGTTTATCAAATCCCGGTCAAGCGGCCAGGAGAGAAACAGGTGCATCGGTAGATTGAAAATCGCCATAAGCTGGCAGTCGCCAGGGCTTGTAAGCTGATGCGGAGTACAGGCCCAGAACAGCGTGATGTGCCCCTGTTTTATCTGCACGACTTCGTTGTTGATCAGATATTCCACGTCGCCATCGAACGGAACGTTGACTTCCACCTGCCCATGCCAGTGGCTGGCGGGCATGCTGTGCGGCGGACGCAGCTCGATTTCCATCCGCTGATATTCCGAGTACAGCGACAGCGGACTGCGGGTCTGCTTTTCGTCGCTGCTGCACATGTACGGGTCGGACGGAAGAGAAGATGCCGGCAGCGTATTCATAGTTACTCCATTTCCTGAATTATCAGAATCCTGCTCTTCTCCTTAAAGCAGGTGCGGGAATGCGGGCACAAAACCAACCTTTATTATTGATAGTAGCCTGGCTGTCAGGCCAGATACTCTGCTTTTCACGTTATTTTGTCCCAAAAACTCAGATCGCCTGTTAGCCAGCATAGGATCAGAGTTTATGGGAATAGTCATCAGGGAAGACGGAGGTTTTCATCAGGGCGGCGTGCCACTATCACCTTGTTCAACAACCTTCTGGAGAGTCATGATGTCTGCACCCAAAATTACTTTTATCGGCGCCGGTTCGACGATTTTCGTAAAGAATATTCTCGGCGATGTTTTTCACCGCGAGGCGCTGAAATCGGCGCATATCGCCTTGATGGATATCGACGCTACTCGTCTTGAAGAGTCACATATCGTCGTGCGCAAGCTGATGGATTCCGCGGGAGCATCCGGCCATATTACCTGCCATACCGACCAGAAAACCGCGTTGCAGGATGCAGACTTCGTGGTGGTTGCCTTCCAGATTGGCGGCTATGTGCCGTGCACCGTCACTGATTTTGAAGTCTGTAAGCGTCACGGCCTTGAGCAGACTATCGCCGATACGCTCGGCCCAGGCGGTATTATGCGTGCGCTGCGTACCATCCCGCATCTGTGGCAGATTTGTGAAGATATGACCGAGGTCTGCCCGAACGCTACGATGCTTAACTACGTTAACCCGATGGCGATGAATACCTGGGCGATGTATGCCCGTTACCCGCATATCAGGCAGATAGGCCTGTGCCACTCCGTACAGGGAACGGCTGAAGAACTGGCGCACGACCTGAATATCGATCCCGCTTCCCTGCGCTACCGCTGTGCCGGAATCAACCACATGGCGTTCTATCTTGAACTGGAGCGTAAAACGGCCGACGGCACCTATGTGAACCTCTATCCGGAGCTGCTGGCGGCGTATGAATCCGGACAGGCGCCGCAGCCGAACATTCACGGCAATGCACGTTGTCAGAACATCGTGCGTTACGAGATGTTTAAAAAGCTGGGTTATTTCGTAACGGAATCCTCGGAGCATTTTGCTGAATACACGCCGTGGTTTATCAAACCGGGGCGTGAAGATCTGATTGAGCGCTATAAGGTCCCGCTGGATGAGTATCCGAAACGCTGCGTGGAGCAACTGGCTAACTGGCATAAAGAGCTGGAGGAGTACAAAACCGCAGATCGAATTGATATTAAACCGTCGCGGGAATACGCCAGCACCATCATGAATGCCATCTGGACAGGCGAGCCAAGCGTAATTTATGGCAACGTTCGTAACGATGCGCTGATCGATAACCTGCCGCAGGGCAGTTGCGTGGAAGTGGCCTGCCTGGTCGATGCGAACGGCATTCAGCCGACGAAGGTGGGAACGCTCCCTTCGCACCTGGCGGCGATGATGCAAACCAATATCAATGTGCAGACGCTGCTTACCGAAGCCATCCTGACGGAAAACCGCGACCGCGTTTATCACGCGGCGATGATGGACCCTCACACGGCCGCCGTGCTGGGCATTGAGGAGATTTATGCCCTGGTAGACGACCTGATTGCCGCGCATGGCGACTGGCTACCGGCCTGGCTCCATCGCTAATACTCTACAACGCCGGGCTGCGAGTCCGGCGTTTAACCTCTTACGTTTCCCATTACAGAAGGCGGGCGCTGGCAACAGCGACCCGGTACCCTATGAGCATTTCAGTAAAAACAAAACTCAGTTATGGATTCGGAGCGTTTGGTAAGGATTTCGCTATCGGCATTGTGTATATGTACCTGATGTATTACTACACCGATGTCGTGGGATTATCGATGGGGCTCATCGGGACGCTATTTTTGGTCGCACGGATCTGGGATGCGATAAACGATCCCATTATGGGCTGGATTGTTAACGCCACGCGTTCGCGATGGGGGAAATTTAAGCCGTGGATTTTTGTTGGCACTTTAACTAACTCGCTGGTGCTGTTTCTGCTCTTTAGCGCGCATCTGTTTGAAGGTACCGCCCAGGTTGTCTTCGTTTGCGTAACCTACATTCTGTGGGGCATGACCTACACCATTATGGATATTCCGTTCTGGTCGCTGGTGCCGACCATTACTCTCGATAAACGTGAACGTGAACAACTGGTGCCGTTCCCACGCTTCTTCGCAAGCCTGGCAGGTTTTGTAACCGCCGGGGTGACGCTGCCTTTTGTGAACTATGTCGGGGGAGCGGATCGGGGATTTGGCTTTCAGATGTTTACGCTGGTGCTGATTGCGTTCTTCATCGCCTCGACTATCGTCACGCTGCGCAACGTGCATGAAGTCTATTCCTCTGACAGCGACGCCACCGCCGACAGTTCCCGGCTCACGCTAAAATCCATTATCGGGCTGATTTATAAGAACGATCAGCTTTCATGCCTGCTGGGCATGGCGCTGGCCTATAACATTGCTTCCAATATTATCAGCGGCTTTGCTATCTACTACTTCACTTACGTTATCGGTGATGCCAGCCTTTTCCCGTATTACATGTCCTACGCAGGCGCGGCAAACCTGTTGACGCTGATCCTCTACTTCCGCTTCTACCGTCTGAATGGCGACACGCTGCGTAAGATTCAGATCCT
Source organism: Dryocola boscaweniae (assembly GCF_025215095.1). Classification (GTDB taxonomy): domain Bacteria; phylum Pseudomonadota; class Gammaproteobacteria; order Enterobacterales; family Enterobacteriaceae; genus Dryocola; species Dryocola boscaweniae. The sequence continues at coordinate 56,906 of NZ_JALHAP010000064.1, forward strand.
CCTGCTGGATAAATACCGAAAAGTGCCGCAGGCCGAAGTACAGCCTGAAGCACCCGCTATTGCTACTGTCGCGGTTGGCGATGCGAAGGCGTAACCATGGACTGGATTTCGACGATTGGTTATCTCGCGGCAAGCCTGACGACGCTGTCTTTTTTGCCGCAGGCGTTTAAAGTCATCACCACCCGAAATACGCAGGGAATTTCCGGCCTGATGTATGTGATGTTTATGGCAGGGCTGGTGATGTGGCTGATTTACGGGGTATTGATTGAAGATGCGGCAGTGAGTATGGCGAACTTTTTAACGCTGGTGTTCGCTTTGCCAATTCTGGTAATGAAATGCCGTAAAGGGTAAGGCTGCTTAGCGAGGAAACCCGGTTAGGGCAGCTTATGGTTTAAGCGACAAAAACGAAAAAGCCCGAGCTTGTAACAAGCTCGGGCTTAAATGTTGGCGGAAGCGCAGAGATTCGAACTCTGGAACCCTTTCGGGTCGCCGGTTTTCAAGACCGGCCTTATAACCTTTAATATCAATAAGTTAATTTGCATGGATGGTATATTCAAAAGATTTTTCCTTTATAAAAATCAGCAAATTACACATATCAAACCATTTCATATACCAACAATTTTTCGCCTTTTTTTCCTTAAATTCTTTGAGCCGAAACTAACGCACTACCAGCAGATCGGAATAACGGGTCGTGTACCGCGGCGAAAGCATCTCGCGCTTCATGTGCCAGGGCTGCTGTATGCCCTGTCCGGCGAAATACAGCGTGCCGCGCCCGTCTTTCGCATTGAGATGATCCAGAACCCGCATTAGCTCTTCGCTGTTCGCCCGCGGCGCGTTGTCGTCGAACAAATTAAGCTGGGCTACGCCCTGGCTGTAAAAGTCGCCCAGCATGATCCCCGCTTTCTGATATTTATGGCCGGGCTGCCAGATCTTATCCAGGCAACGCACGGCGGCACCGATAATGTCGCGCGTGTCCTGTGAAGGAGTGAGGAGTTTTACAGATGCCTGATTGCCGTAATACGGCTCGTTTACTGCGAATGGGCTGGTTTTAACGAAAGCTGAAATATGCCGGCAATACTGATGCTCGCCGCGCAGCTTTTCTGCCCCGCGGCTGGCGTAGCTGCAGATGGCCTGATGCATGTCTTCATAATCAGTGATACGACCGCCGAACGAGCGCGAGCAGACGATCTCCTGCTTCGTCGGCGCGAACTCTTCAAGGCCCAGGCACGGTTCGCCGCGAAGCTCCCGGACAGTGCGTTCGAGCACAACATTGAAGTGCTTACGGATGAACGGCAGATTTGTATCCGCAAGCTGCAGCACTGTTTTGATACCCATGCCTTCCAGCTTTTTACTGATGCGCCGCCCCACTCCCCACACTTCATCAACTGGCAAGGCGGCCATCAGCTTTCGTTGCCTGTCAACGTTCGACAGATCCACTACTCCACCGGTTTGCCGCTGCCACTTTTTCGCGGCGTGATTTGCAAGCTTGGCCAAGGTCTTTGTCTGCGCGATTCCGACGCCAACGGTGAGATGTGTACGCTTCAGAACTGTCGCGCGTATCTCTCGGCCGAAGTCTGTTAAGTCGCGGCAGTTGCGCACGCCGGTCAGGTCACAAAATGCTTCATCAATTGAATATATTTCGCAGCGAGGGCTCATTTCTTCTAGCGTTGTCATGACGCGGTTCGACATATCTGCGTAAAGCTCGTAGTTGCTGCTGAAACAAACGATGCCGTGCCGGCGGAACAATTCGCGCTGCTTAAAAAACGGCTCGCCCATGCTGACGCCGATCGCCTTCGCTTCTGCGCTACGTGCAATTATGCATCCGTCGTTATTCGACAGAACGACAACAGGGCGCCCCCACAGGTCCGGACGGAATACTGTCTCGCAGGATGCGTAGAATGAGTTCACATCACAGAGCGCGAACATACTCAGCTCGCAGACTTAACGATGTACGTGACGACTCCGAAGACTTCAAGATCGTCTTCACTGCCAATAATTATTGGCTGGTATGCGCTATTGAGGGGGTTTAACTGGACGGTTGGACGCATCTGCAGTTGCTTGACTGTGAACTCTCCGCCGACTGCGGCAATGACAATATCACCGTGTTCTGCAGTCCGGGAACTATCAACTACCAGCAAATCACCATCGCTTATTCCGCCGTCAATCATTGAGTCGCCTGCAGCTTTAACGAAGTACGTAGAGCTTGGGTGTTGAACCATAAGTTCGTTTAAATCAATACGTTGCTCGACGTAATCCTGCGCTGGGCTCGGGAAGCCACACCTGACTGGTTCAGCAAAAAGAGGTAATAAAACAATCGGGCGTATTTCTGCGGGCTGATAAATTTGCATGATAATTCACTCCTTAAATATTCACTGTATTTATATACAGTAGATTTAAGAAGTGAACCGATCAAGCCCCCCGCCTCGTTCTTTCTCTCAGCAATTCCTCATGGCTCGACAATCTTCATTATCAATTAATACGTTACGCCAAATGTAAATTTTCCCTGTTTATTTCAAGCGGTTATTTATTAGTCTGAGCGACGGGGAATTTCTTATAAAGCGTGCACATAGCGACGTCATAAATCAGGGCGACCTGCTTTCGGGGTGTGCCGTTAGCAATAAGTCGCCCGGCCTGTTCCCATTGTTCAGCCGTCAGCTTTGGCCTTCTTCCCCCGATGCGCCCTTTTGCCCTGGCTGATGCCAGACCAGCCCGCGTCCGCTCAACGATTAGTTCACGTTCCATTTCTGCCAGCGCACTCATGATATGGAAAATAAAGCGCCCCATCGAAGAGGACGTGTCGATTGAGTCGGTCACACTACGAAAATGAACTTCACGGCGCCGCAGTTCGTCCACCAGCAGCACTAAATTACGCATGCTGCGCCCCAAGCGATCCAGCTTCCAGACAACAAGCGTGTCGCCGGGCGAAAGTGCTTTTAATGCCCTTTTAAGCACTGGCCGGTTTGCAACCGTTCCGCTCATTTTTTCTTCGAAAATTTGTTCACATCCTGCACGCTCCAGCGCTTCTCGCTGTAGATCGGTGTTTTGCTCATTTGTTGATACGCGAATGTAGCCAATTTGCATAATTTTTAAACTCCCTCAGAGGTACAAAATTCGGAGGAAGTTATCGGCAGCAAGGCGCGGGGACAATATATAAAACGTCGGTTTAGTAGATCCTGTTGCAACCGCATGGGGATTGTTTGCCGGTACCGTTTCATATTCGCCATCAACAACCTTCAATATTTCATCAGTCACTTTGCTGCAGACCGGCATTATGCAGGTAAATTT
>NZ_JALHAP010000082.1 GCF_025215095.1 Dryocola boscaweniae
GCGCAGATGGTGAAGCTACCGATAAGAAGGGAAAGAGCGTTCCCGAGAGTGGTGAAAGAGAGGCCCTGGAAATACCCAAAACCTCAGAAGAAAACAGCCAGTCAGTTGCTTAACTGACTGGCATTACCCCTTTCGGGGCCGTTTTTCGTTTTAGCCGATCAAAAATCGTAACCCACGGTGGCGATAACGGAACGCTCAGCGCCCCAGTAGCAATAACCGGTGCCATAGCAGCCAGCAACGTAATCACGGCCGGTCAGGTTAGTTGCGTTAACCTGTACGAATGCGCCTTTCAGCGCTGGCGTCCACGCGCCCATATCGGCACGAACCATGGCATCAAGCAGCGTGGCGGAAGGTACGCGCAGCGTATTTTCGTTATCCGCCCACTGTTTACCGATGTAGCGCACGCCTGCGCCCATGCTGATGCCAAAGTCCGCTTTGAACATCCCCCACACGCTTGCCATTTGATCCGGCGTTACGTATGGCGTGTTGCCATCGTTTCCGTCAATCGCGTCTTTAAAGCGCACTTTGTTCCAGGTATAGCCCGCGATTGTCGAGAAGCGATCGTTCCACTGCGAACGTGCTTCGAGTTCAACGCCCTGAGAATGTACTTTACCTGCCGGTTCGAAGTAGCTGCCCTGCACGTTACGGTTGCCCACATCTTTCTGAGTCAAATCATAAAGTGCGACGCTATACATATCGGCGCTGCCAATCGGCTGGTATTTCACCCCCGCTTCATACTGTTCGGCGGTCGTTGGTTTCAGCAGTTTGCCATCCGCTCCCGACAGCACCTGCGGCGTAATCGCCTGGCTGTAGCTGACGTATGGCGAGACACCGTTCTGGAACGCATACAATAAGGATGCGCGGCCGCTGAAGTGGTCGTCAGTACGGTTATCGGTCACGTCGCTTTCGACGGCTGGCGCAACAAGATGGCTTTTGGTGACGATATGGTCGTAACGACCCGACAGCGTCATATGCCACTGATTCCATTTCATATCATCCTGCAGATAGACGCCGCTTTGCTCGTACTGGCGCTTGCCGGATTTTGTCAGCAGACCCTGATTGATGGTGGAATAGGTTGGGTCACGGGGATCGTAGTACCAGAAACCGCCCGGGCCGCCAGATTGCCCCGTCCACGGATTAAGGTTGGTCGTATAAGCAGAATCGTCGGACAGGGTGTTAGTGTACTTATGGAATTCACCGCCCAGCACGACCTTGTGTTCCAGCTCGCCGGTTGCGAAATCCGCTTCCAGTTGGTTATCAATTGCCCAGGCGTCAAGTGACGACGTTTCGCCGCTGTAATAGCGCAGCAGTTCATTGTGCGCCGCGTCGGCCCAGCCAATCTGGTAAGCCTGTTTCAGGTCAACGTTCGAGTGGGTGTAGCTCGCATTGGAGCGGAACGCCCACACATCGTTGAAACTGTGCGCAAATTCGTAGCTGTAAATCTGCTGGTGGCGTTTGAACTCGTCGTTACCCGGCTCGACGTCAGAAAAACCGGTGCTGAGCTTACGACCGGTGCTGGAATAAATGCTGCCATCGCCCGGTACGGAGCCGTGGAAACCGCCGGAGGGATCTTTTTCCAGATACGCGCGCAGCAGCAGGGATGTGTTTTCATCAGGCTGCCAGAGGACGGAGGGGGAAATTGCGTAGCGTTCTTCACGGGTGTGTTCGTACTGAGTATCGGTATTTTTGGTCATACCGGTAAGGCGCCAGGCCCATTCGTCGTTTATCGCATTGGTGTAATCGAACGCGGTGCCGTTGGTATTGTTATTGCCGTACTGGGCGCGGACATGGCCTTCTTCGACAAACTGAGGACGCTTGGACGTTTCCATCACCAGACCGCCGGGAATGGTTTGCCCGTAAAGCGCTGAAGACGGCCCTTTGATGACGTCGATACGCTCCAGGAACCACGGATCGATCTGCACCACGTTATAGCTGCCGCTGTCACTCATCAGGCGTAGCCCGTCAAGGAAGGTGTTGTTTACATCGCCGCCGTGAAAACCGCGCAGGGCAACGGTGTCATAACGGGTTGCGCCTCCGGCAAAGCCGGTGAAAGCGCCCGGCGTGTAATTCAGCGCGCTGTTTACGGTCATCGCGCCCTGATCTTCAATTTGCTGGCGTGTTACGACGGAAACGGATTGAGCGGTAGTAATAAGAGGCTCATCGGTTTTAGTGGCGCCACGGCTGATTGGCGCCGTGTAACCCTGAGTTTGACTGGTGGAAGTTTCCGGTGGTTTGGCTGTGACGACAACCGTGTCTTCCGCTATAACGTATGCCGGAGCGGCAAGTGCAAGCGCGCAGAGTAAAGCGGAACGCTTTACGGTGAATGCCAGTTTCATCTTATTATTTCCCGTGAAGGTATAGTTGTAATCACAAACGGACGCTGTCGGCCATCAGGCCCTTAAAGCATCTGAGGGTGCCACTGTATTTTGAATGCGAATTATTATCGTTATTGTTGGCGGTTTCAAGTGCGGATTCTGGCAGGAAAGGCAGTGAACAGGGCGGGTAAGCCCAGGGCTACCCGCCAGGAGAAATGTTGCGGATGGCGCTGATGCGCAACCCGCCGTGGGCGATTATTGAACAGCAGAAGGTTGCGGCGTTTCCTGAGCTTTATCGGGCGTTGTGGATGTAGCCGGTCCAGGCGTTGCCGAAGGGAGTTTATCCGGCGTTGAATCGCAAGGTTTCTCGCTGCCGCAGAGCATATCGAGCATTTTTAGCGTCACGCCGTTGGTCCAGCCGAAGCCATCCTGCAGCGGATATTCGCCGCCTCCGCCGCCTGTACCCGTGCTCGACACATCATATTTTTCCACCAGTTTTTTCTCGCGGTTATAGGTGTGCTGAACGTTGGTCAGGAAGCGCCAGGTGACCTCCATTGCCAGGTCTTTATGTCCATAATTCTGCAAACCTTCGGTAGCGACCCATTGCAGTGGGGCCCAGCCGTTTGGCGCATCCCACTGCTGGCCCGTTTTCACATTGGTGGTCGCCAGCCCGCCGGCTTTAAGCAATTGCGTGCGGGTGACCGTGGCCATTTTATCCGCGCGATCTTTTGATGCCGCATGCACATAAAGCGGGAACAATGCCGCTGCGGTTAGCTGGCTTCGCACGGCGTTACGTTTCAAATCGTAATCCGCATACCAGCCCTCTTTGGCATTCCACATGTTCGCTTCAATGGCTTTCTGGCGCGCCTCTGCAAGCTGCTGGTATTCCTTAGCCGCCGCGTCGTCTTTTACCACGCTGCTGGCTCGCGCCAGCGTTTTCTCTAGCTGATACATCAGCGCGTTCAAATCTACCGGCGCGATTGAGGTGGTGCGAATAGAGCCTAACTGGTTAGGATCGTCCATCCAGCGCGAACTAAAATCCCAGCCCGATGCGGCACCGGCGCGTAAATCACGATAAATCTCCGTAGCCGGGCGATTCGGGTTATTTTTCGCCGTGGTCACGTCGTCAAGCCAGGATTCGGTACGCGGCGTATCGCGATCGTCCCAGTAACGGTTGAGAACCGAACCGTCTTTAAGCTTCACCACGCGCTTATTTGCCTGGCCTTGCGACAGGCTATCGCTGCCTTCCATCCAGTAAGCGTACTCTTTTTTTAGCTGCGGCAAATACTTACTGTAGACCTCATCGCCGTTATGGCTGGCGAGCAGTTCGACCATAAAGGAGAAAAACGGCGGCTGTGAGCGGCTCAAATAATAGCTGCGGTTGCCGTTGGGGATATGGCCCCAGGTGTCAATTTCACTGGCGAAGTTATCGGTCATGTCCTGCACTTTGTCCCAGTGTCCGCTCTCAGCAAGTCCCATCATGGTGAAATAGCTGTCCCAGTAATAAACTTCGCGGAAACGGCCGCCGGGCACGACATAGGGTTTTGGCAGCGGCAGCAGAGAATCCCATTTGCCCGCGCTATCGGTCGTGCGTGTCAGCACGGGCCATAAACCATCAATATGTTCACGCAGCGTTTGCCCTTCAGGCGGAACGTATTTTTCGCCCTCTTTCGGCAACACAAAATTCACCTGGACGAAATGCTTCAGGTCAAAGCTGGACTGGCTGCGCTGCATCCGGTAATCCGCCAGAATCATCAGCGGGTCGCTTTTCGGGACCGCATCGGCAAATGTTTTCTGGTCGGGGAAAAGCTTCGCGGTTTGCACATCGGTGAACAACGGGCCGAGTAGCGCGTCCGGCGGCTGCGGCTGGGTACGGATTTGCGGGTTGTCGTCTGCGGTGGCGGGAAGAGTGAAAGTAACGAAGGCGCAGCCCAGCGCCATCTGAATAGCAAGCAGCAGCGTTCGTGGACGGCGCAAAACAGGATTTATCATCTATTGTTCTCCTTTACAGGATCGCAGCCAAAGTTTACTGCGATCAACCATATGAAAACCTTAGACGAATTTGAACCAGCCTGTGTGCAGGATGTAGCAAAATTGGCGAAAGCAGATAAATTACCGTCGCCACTTCAGGTTTATTGTTGCGGATTTAAAAGCCAGGTGCCGGGTTTATCAACGGCGACCGTTACGCTGCGCGACTGGCTTTGATTACGCAGCGTAATTTCATATTTTCCCGCAGGGAGTTGCAGAATGCCGTAGCCGTTGGTGGTGGGGACATTTTTTTGCGGTTTGCCGTTCACTTCCATTTCTTCGCCGTCGTTAATATGAATATAAACGCGGGCAATCAGGCCATTTGCCGCAGCGGCGGCAGGTGCTGGCGCTGCGTCGGCTTTACTCTTCGCAGCCGTAGTTTCGCCTGCCGCGATGTGTTCATCAGCAGGCGTTTGCGGCGCCCGGCCAAAGATGAGCGCGCCAACAATAATGCCCGCCACAACGCCCGCTGCAATCTGCAACGGGGATTTGTAGCGTTTCCAGAAGGGCAGTGCGCCTGCGTCAGCTTCTTCTTCCTCTACCGCCACCAGCATTGTACCGGGCTTTTTGGCGCCTGATAATTCGCCGATATCGCCCAACGGGATCTCTGCCAGAGCGGCAAATTCTGCGATAGATTGCGGACGGTCTTCGGGCTTGAGCGCCAGCGCACGGTCAACCGCCAGCAGCAAACTTTGCGAATAACCATTTGGCTGCGTTTGGGCAAGAGGAACGCAGGTATCCTGAATGCTACGAGCCACGCTTGCCTGCGGACTGGTGCCGGTGATTAGCGTATAGAGCACGGCGCCTAACGCATAAATATCTGTCCACGGACCAAGCTGGTTTTCCAGGTCTTCCGTGTACTGTTCGAGCGGGGCGAAGCCCGGATGCAGCAGCGTTTTGCTTTCATCGCTTATGCCGTTGACGCCCCGGCGCGAGGCGGCAAAGTTAAGCAGTAACGGAATGCCGTTGTCCTGAATCTGAACGCTTTTTAGCGACAGGTCGCGATGAATATAATCGCCCTCATGAAGTGCTGCGAGCGCGCTGCACAACATGGGCAGCATGCGCCGTATCCAGGCTTCATCAATGATATCCGGCTGCTGCTGATGCAGTTCCGCAAGCGTAATGCCGCTATAAAACAGCGTGGCGGTATAGGCGGTTTCGTTCAGCGTCCAGAAGCGTAAAACCTGCAACAAATTCGGATGGTTGAAATGGGCAAGCTGGCGCGCTTCCTGAATAAAACTGTTCAGGCCTGCATTAAACGCGGTGCTATCCTGCTTGCTGCGCAGAACCAAGCGCATATTATCGCTGCGGACCGTCAGCGCCCGCGGCATAAACTCACGGATGGCAATCGGGCGTTCAAGCTGATGATCCCAGGCGCGGTAGATAATACCGGCGTTGGTCGAATCAATGACTTCCTGAATTTCAAACTCGTCGAAACGATAACCCGGCGGCAGAGCGTCGGGGATCCTCGGGGTGTAATCGTTATCTGTCATGATTGCTTTCTCTGCTCGAAAATTGACGAATATTCAGGGTTATTTCTGGGCACGCCAGGCGCCGACTGCCGGATCGCGCAATTGCGGATGCAGGGAATCAATCAATAACAGCGTTATGGTAGTGTCGGGCTCAAGCCAGCCGGCCCAGACATTGCGCACCTCGTTAAGACGGTCCTGCAAGCGGGATTCATCAAGCGCCATTTCCCTTGGAACTTCAACGGCAATCGTGCCGCTGGCCTGCCAGCCGTTCAGCTCAGGTTTATAAGGCAGAATCATCCAGCTTTGTGGGGCATGTTCCGTGCTGACCACCATACGTTCATTATTCAGGCCGGTAATAAGCAGGCTGTCCGCATTGGCTTTGCTGTTTAATCCGCTGACCGGGAAACCGTGTACGAAGGTCATTTCAAGGCGTTTTTCGCCGTTTTTGCCGCTCTGGACGATTTCGCTGCGCCCGTTGAGCCAGCCGCCTTTTTCACATTTGCCATCAGGGATAAAGAGGGCGGAAGTGTTTGCGTCCCCCTGCCAGAAAGTGCGCAGATGGCATCCATCCTGAAGGGTGAATTCCTGCCACGGCGTGCGATCAGCCGGCGGCGACATCTCTTCGGCGCGTTCAGCCGAGTTTGCTACGCCCGCAACGACAGGCGCGATGGTCACCGCCCAGTCGTTGTTTTTCGACGAGGTACCGTAGGCCAGCGTATCGCCCTGGCTGTCTTCCATCCGCCAGCTAACGCTTTCGATTTTTTCGCACTGATTTTCCAGCAGGGTGCCAAGACGCGGCATAAAGGTATTCAGTAAGGCGGGATTTTTATCACCGTTGGCGACAATACGCAGCGCAAGTGCTGTATCGCACCAGCTCTGCGGGGAGTTGTTTTTGATGTTATCTATCCAGACATCCAGCTTCTGCGAAGGGGATTGTACAATACGATAGTTCCCTGCCAACACGGTTGTAGATGCCAGTAGCAGTGCCACACCAGAGAGCCAGAGTTTCATAAAATTCCTTGAAAGCCAAAGTGAATAATGATGAGCGGGGCGCCGCATCAATCAGAGGTTGTTGCCGGAAACGCCCCTATATTCTCATGGTAACTGATTGTTTTAAATATTTTCTTTTGTCTGAACCCTAACGGGTTAATCGATTATCCACGTGCCGCTATTGGCGTTCTGACAGGCTTTGCTGTCGTTATCGACGGCAACGCAGGTGGAAGCGGCTTTCTTCGCGGCACGGCGCGGACGAGGCCTGTCTTTCTTCAGCGTCTGGGCGTAAAGCTCGCTTTTAACCACGGCGCGCATCGGCACATAACCCAGCATTTCCTGTTGGTCCTGCTCGGCAATCGCAAGCCAGGAATGCTCTACCTGACCAAGTACCGTATAGGTCTGGCCATTTTCTAGCTGGCTTATGACCTTACCGCCGAAATCCGGTTTGCTCATAATGGAGCCGGGATAGAGCGCCCGATAGCTGGCGTTGATCGGCGTGAATTCGCTCGGCGCGGCTACCGCGTAACGGTGGGTGAGCGTCACACCGTTAATTTCGCTGGTGACCAGGGTATCGTCCGTCATTTTCGGGGGTGGTGCTTTACATCCAACTACGCTTGTGACCACAAGTAGGGCTAACAAATTTCGCAATTTCATCGTGACTTTCCCTGAAAAAATGGTTTAAACCCGACTGCCGTGGAGCGCCAGTGCCGCAGAGGAAAAAATAGTCCATGGAGTGGGAAACGCCCATGTCCATTTTACCTTTTGAGCAGGAAACGTCCTGGTCCGGAATAGCAAAATGATTCGCATGGGGTAAGCATAGTAGCCGTGATTTTACATAGCCTGAATAACAATTCAATGGCGAGTTAAGCCGCAGGCACCATTAAACGAAGCGGCCATAAAAGAAGAAGGGGGGCAGCCGCCGCAGCTTTCAGGTTATGCACAAGCACCAGCGTGCTGGAAAAAAAGAAATTAACAAACAGATTAATCTTAACCTGCTGAATTAAAGTTAGAAATCTCGCCTGCGGGCGCAGCAGGCTCGTTGCGTCGGGAAAGAAAGGGAGCTGACAGGATTTACCTGAGGTTAATCTTAAATCAAATTTAATCCCACACGGGCCGGATTTCATTGTTGCCGGCGTTAACGAAGCGCTATTTTATTGGCCTGTTTATATCCGCTCCGATAATAAATTTTTGAATAAACGTCCTGTATGAGAATAAAGTTCGTAAGCCGCGCAGATAAAATACCCCGTTTTAAAATCGGCTTATCGCTATTAAATAACATGCATTCAATATACGTGATTTCGTAATTTTAACCGTTCCCTGCTGGAAAGCCTGAAGGAGCAACGGCTTGCCAATACACCGCCTTGCATGTGTAGAATTAACGACTGCAAAATCCATGTTTAGCGGAATAAAAATCTTATTTGCATATAACTTGCTGATATTTAATCAAAAATATAAACGCTTTCTGACGAAATAAATTATTGAGTAGCGGGCTAAAAAAACCTATATTGGCCGCGTTTTTCGCAGGCCCTTACTTTTCTTTTAATTATTCAACTGCGGTGCGACTCATGACCCCAGTTGTAGGAGTGATATGATGACGGATAAAGTCCGTATTGATACTTTAGGTGCAAATTCATTACAGGGAAACAACGAAACTTATTTAGCCAGACAGGCTGAATTTGAATCGAATGTCAGGAGCTACCCACGCAAACTGCCACTGGCTATCGCAAAAGCCGAAGGCGTTTGGATAACAGACGTTGAGAATAATCAGTATCTTGACTGCCTGGCGGGAGCCGGAACCCTGGCTCTTGGGCATAATCATCCTGACATGCTGAAAAGCATCCAAAATGTCATTACCAGCGGCTTGCCGTTACATACACTGGATCTGACAACGCCGTTGAAAGATCGCTTCTCCGAATATCTTCTCTCTTTATTACCCGGTCAGGGTAAAGAGTATTGCCTGCAGTTTACCGGTCCATCCGGTGCTGATGCGGTTGAAGCCGCGTTAAAGCTTGCTAAAAAATACACGGGTCGTTCAGGCGTTATCAGCTTCTCTGGCGGCTATCACGGCATGACCCACGGCGCGCTGTCGGTTACCGGCAACTTATCGCCGAAAGAAGCGGTCGACGGCATGATGCCGGAAGTGCAGTTTATGCCTTATCCGCATCTGTACCGCTGCCCGCTGGGCATTGGCGGCGAGGCAGGCGTCAAGGCGCTGACTTATTACTTCGAAAACCTGATTAACGACGTTGAAAGCGGCGTGCGCAAACCTGCGGCCGTCATCCTTGAAGCGGTTCAGGGTGAAGGCGGCGTAAACCCGGCTCCTGCCGAGTGGCTGCAGCGCATTCGTAAAGTTACCCAGGAACACGGCATTCTGCTGATCGTCGATGAGGTTCAGGCAGGCTTCGCGCGTACCGGTAAATTCTTCGCCTTCGAACACGCGGGCATTGAGCCGGACATCATCGTGATGTCAAAAGCCGTTGGCGGCGGTTTACCGCTGGCCGTGTTGGGCATCAAAAAGCAGTTCGACGCCTGGGAACCTGGCCACCATACCGGCACCTTCCGTGGTAACCAGCTTGCGATGGCGACCGGTCTTACGACGCTGCAGCATCTGAAAGAAAACAATATTGCGGACAAAGTGGCCGCGCAGGGTGAATGGCTGAAAGGCAAGCTGGCCGAGCTGCAAAAACGTTATCCGGTTATCGGTCACGTTCGCGGTCTGGGCTTAATGATCGGCATTGAAATCGTCAAGCCAAATGAAGCGCAGGATAGTATGGGCTGCTACCCGGCGGATGCCGAGCTGTCCGCTCTGCTGCAGAAAAAATGCTTCCAGGCCGGGCTGATTCTGGAGCGCGGCGGCCGTAACGGCTGCGTGCTACGTCTGCTGCCTTCGTTGCTCATCACCAACGATGAGTTAAATATTTTCCTGGATAAATTTGAACAGGCCCTGTTAGCGGCTGGCATCAAACCTGTCTGAATGGAGCGAATTATCGCAATGTCCGAGTTAAACCCGATTCTGGCGGCCTCAGCGCAAAGCACCGAGGCATACCAGCAGGCGATTGCACAAAGCAGCCAGGCCGTGGTGCAGTGGTTACAGCAACCTGAAATGTATCAGGGGAAAACCGTTGCCGAACTGCGTGAACGCATCAAGCTTGATTTTAATCCGCAGGGCCTGGGCAACCAGGCGGCAATTGAACGCGCGATTGAATACTTCTTAAAGGACAGCCTGTCGGTGCATCACCCGCAGTGCGTCGCGCATCTGCATTGCCCGAGCCTGGTGATAAGCCAGGCCGCGGAAGTGCTGATTAACGCCACCAACCAGAGCATGGACTCCTGGGATCAAAGCCCGTCTGCGACCATTATCGAGATGAAGCTTATCGAATGGCTGCGCGCTCAGGTGGGTTATCAGCCGGGTGACGCGGGCGTGTTCACCAGCGGTGGCACCCAGAGTAACCTGATGGGGCTTATGCTGGCGCGTGACGCTTTCTTTGCCCGTCAGGGACACTCTATCCAGCAGGATGGCCTGACAGGTAACCTGAAGAAGATTAAAGTCTTATGTTCTGAAAATGCCCATTTCTCGGTGCAGAAGAACATGGCTTTGCTTGGCCTGGGTTATCAGTCCGTTACGCTTGTGAAAACCGATCGGTTTGCGCGTATGGATCTGAACGATTTAACCGAAAAACTGGCGCAGGCCCAGGCCAATGGCGAGCAGATCCTTGCGATTGTGGCAACAGCGGGCACGACAGACGCTGGCGCAATTGACCCTCTGCGTGCGATTGCGACGCTTGCGGCCGAACACGATATCTGGGTGCACGTTGATGCGGCGTGGGGCGGGGCGTTACTGCTTTCTGAGAAGTACCGCGACTACCTGGATGGCTTTGAACTGGTGGATTCCATTACCCTGGACTTCCATAAGCAATTCTTCCAGACCATCAGTTGCGGCGCGTTCCTGCTAAAAGAAGCCCGTCATTATGAGCTGATGCGCTATCAGGCGGCTTACCTGAACTCAGAGTTCGACGAAGCTCAGGGCGTGCCGAATCTGGTGTCTAAATCTCTGCAAACCACCCGCCGCTTTGATGCGTTAAAACTGTGGATGGGCCTGGAAGCGTTAGGTCAGAAGCAATATGCCGCGATTATCGATAGCGGTGTAAGCCTGGCCCAGGAAGTAGCGCATTACATCATGGAGCAAAGCGCTCTGGAACTGGTGATGCAGCCGCAACTGGCAAGCGTTCTGTTCCGCTATCGTCCTGTTGAATGGACGGCTGCGGGCAATGACGAAATCGCGTTGTTAAACCAAAAAATTGGCGATGCCTTGCTGGAATCCGGGCGTGCAAACGTCGGGGTGACCGAGTTTGATGGCGTAACCTGTCTGAAGTTGACGTTGCTAAACCCAACGGTCAGCCTGGAAGACATTAAGGTCCTGCTGGCGCTGGTGGATAAAACAGCGCAGCAATTGCTGAGTGCGTAACTCGTCTTAATCTGGCCTCAGAAAATGAAAAGCCGGTAACATTTTGTGTTATCGGCTTTTTTATTGCCCCTGCCAAAATATCTCACCCAGCTTACCGGCGAACAATTCGCCAGGCTAATACGGGCCTTTCCCATGCGCCAGCGCATCGGCGTAAAAATAAAAGCACCCATTTCAAAGCGTTGCCATTGCTCAAAAAAAATACTGGATATTTAAACAGGTCTTTGTATACTATTTCTTCGAAAGGTTATTCGTTAATAGTACTGGTTAGGGGGAAATATGGTGATTCCATTGGAAAGTTTAAGTTCGCACGATCGGTCTCCCATAATGAGCAGTCGTGAAATCGCCAGCTTGACGGGCATCGCTCATAAAGAAGTGAAGCGTATGGTCAAAAGCCTGGAAACGGCGCAGCGCCTGTCGCAGTCGGTCACAACTAACCAGTATGAGCAAGAAGGTGAGATGCGGCAGGAATTTTTGCTAAATAAGCGAGACTCACTGCTGACCGTTGCGAGCGTATCGCCGGGCTTTACGGTAGAAGTGCTGGATCGCTGGCAGGAACGTGAAAAGAGCATCGGCCTGCCAGACTTTACTAATCCAGCGGTTGCGGCGCATGCGTGGGCCGAGCAGTATGAAAAACGCCAGCGGGCAGAGGAGCAGCTTGCTCTTATTGCCCCGAAGGCAGAATTTTTTGACTGGTACGTTAAGGTCAATGACTCGCTTGGTTTTCGCCAGCTTTGTAAAATGCTGAAGGTGAAAGAGCCGGAGTTCCGACAGTTTTTGCTGGAGCGCAACATCATGACCCGCGCAAGCGGCGTTCTGATGCCTGCACAATCTTATATTCAGGCAGGCTATTTTACCGTTCATAGCGGTACCGGCGAGAACAAGCGTACCTGGGCTCAGGCGCGCTTTACCGCACGCGGCGTCAAGTGGATCGCTGACCTTTGGGTAAAACACCTCTCCACGCAGCCGGTGGATGTACGGCCTCCCGAACGTGGTGAGAATGTCGCCGCAGGCCGTAGCTGGTTTTAGTCTCAGAGCTAACGCCTCAAACAAAAACGGCTTTCCGCAGGGAAGGCCGTTTTTTATAAGGTTTATTTGTCTTTCTGAATCAACAGGCGATCTTATAAACCAACAACAGCTATTTTTGAGCAAACCCTATAGGGAGAATTTCTACTGCTGAATCTCCAGGAGTGTACTAAGTTCAGTGCTGTTGCTATGACGTGGAGAGCGAATGAAACCATTATCTCTTTTAATCTTAACAAGCCTGGCGTTGACGGGCTGCGGCGCGAATAATACCCCTCCGAAAACGCCAGTTCCTGGTGAAAAAACTTCTGCCCAAATGCGCACCCTTGAAACCGGCGCGCAGATTATCCAGTCCCGTCCGCCTGTTGATGCAATAAGCGCGTATCTTGACGGTTTCCATTTTTATAACGGCGATAAAAATGGCCAGATGGAAGCCCATCACTACGTAACGGTGCTCAATGACGAAGTCATGCAGGCAGTGATTTACGACAGCAATACAAAAGATGCCCGGCTGATGGGCGTCGAATACATTATTAGCGAACGTCTGTTTAACACGCTGCCGCCGGAGGAAAAAAAACTTTGGCACAGCCATCGGTATGAAGTGAAGTCCGGCAGTCTGGCCGCGCCTGGCTTGCCTGCTGCGGCCGACAAAGCGTTGATGAGCAAGATTGTTAATACTTATGGAAAAACCTGGCATATCTGGCATACCGATCGCGATAAGACTCTGCCGCTTGGCATTCCGGCGCTGATGATGGGCTTTACCGGGGAAGGGCAGCTTGACCCGGCCCTACTGGCGGACAGAGATCGTCGGCTTGATGTGAATACGTCGGCCATCAAAGGTGAGCGTGAGGATTTGGTGGCGCATCCTGTTGCCGAAGGGGCCGATGCATGGCAGCGCGGCGAGGTTATCCAACTCAGACGGGTGCACGGCTCTGGTGAGCATGCTCAAGGAGAAACCGCTCATTTCGGAACATCGGAGCAAACCAGAAAAGCAAATTAATGCATTCCGGGGAAAAGCATGAAAGTTATCTCCTCAACTGCGCTTGCATGTGTCCGCCGGGCGTTGCGCGCTATCGTGGTGTCAGTAAAGTTGGACTCGTACATCTGGTCTGTCATGGGTGGAAGCTGGCTTCGGACGGGACGATATATGCCTGCCAGGCCGCTTAATTGGCACCTGATATGGACATGTTTCCTTACGTATTCCTGCCGCTGACGGCCACCAGGCAGGGGGCTGTCGCCCACAGTCCATTCGATCGCTGACTATACTTTTTCCTCTCTGAGTTAATCCGGCTGTCATAGCGGGCATGAACAGCCCGCTATGCGGCCCTTGTGTATCACTGAGGAGACAGTATGAAAGCTCTCGTCTGGCACGCTATCGGCGATATCCGTCTTGATGAGGTCGCCGAGCCGCAGATTGAACAACCCACCGATGCGGTTATTCGCCTTACCGCCTCGGCGATTTGCGGCACCGATCTTCATTTTATTCGCGGCACCTTCAGCGACATGAAGGAGGGCACTATTCTCGGCCATGAAGGCGTCGGCATTATCGAGCAACTGGGCGATCGGGTGCGGAATTTCGATATCGGCGATCGAGTGGTGGTCTGCTCCACGCTCTCCTGCGGCTACTGTCCACCCTGCCGCAGCGGCAATACCGCCCAGTGCGATAATGCCAACCCGAACGGCCCGCAGGCCGGTACCTGCTTTTTTGGCGGCCCGCAAGCTACCGGCCCGATCGATGGGTTACAGGCGGAAAAAGCGCGTATCCCCTTTGCCGCTAATACGCTGGTGAAGGTGCCGGAGGGCGTCAGCGATGAACAGGCGATTCTAATCAGCGATATTTTCCCCACCGGCTGGTTCGGCGCGGAAATGGCGGGAATCAAACGCGGAGAGACCGTGGCGGTGTTTGGTTGCGGTCCGGTCGGCCAGTTTGCTATCGCCAGCGCGCTGTTAATGGGGGCCGGGCGGGTAATCGCTATCGATCCGCAGGAAGATCGGCTGGCGATGGCGCGTCGACAGGGCGCTTTCACCGTCAATTTTGAGAAAGAAGATCCGCTGGAGGCCATCAAAACATTTACCGGCGGCATGGGTGTCGATATCGCCATCGACGCCGTGGGAGTTGATAGCCAGCACGCCCATCATGGCCCGGCGGCGAAACAGGCCGAACAGAAAAAGGAGCAATATCGCAAGGAAGTACAACAGGTGGCGCCGGAAAATTCTGAGCATCAGCATGTGCGCAATGGAAACTGGGTCCCGGGCGACGCCCCGACTCAGGCGCTGGAATGGGCGATTCAGGCGCTGAAAAAAGCGGGTACGCTGAGCATTATCGGCGTTTACCCTCCCGCCGCGCAGACTTTCCCTATCGGTATGGCGATGAATAAAAACCTGACCATGAAGATGGGCAATTGCAACCACCACGCCATTATCCCGCATCTGCTGGAACTGGTGCGCATGGGCGCAATCGATCCGACTCAGGTACTGACCCAGGTAGAGCCGTTATCCGATGTAGTCTCCGCCTATGAAAGCTTTGATAAGCGCAAGCCTGGCTGGATCAAGACTGAGCTGCTGCCGTCGCAATAATAAAGCGCCATTCGGGGCTGGAGGCTTATCGCGCCCGTCCTTAAACTCTGGCTTTACAACCTTTCCCGCCCGTTAATCATGAGGTGAACGGGCGTTTTATTTCCTTATTTTTGGCCTGACGATCGGGATTCCAGCTTGTTATGCCTGACCATGGTTGACGTCACGATTTTTTCCCGGGCAATATCTCATTCACAATCTGACTTGCGGTGTCGACGAAAATTTTCCCGGCGGAGCGATCTCCTTTAGCCATTGAAGCCATAAAGGCTTTCGCCTGTTTCAGGGTGATATGCGGCGGCAGCGGCGCAACCTCTGGATCGGTTTTTACTTCCAGCACCACCGGACGGTCGGCCGTTAACGCTTCTTGCCAGGCGCTCTGCAACTGCTGCGGATCGTCAACGGAAATGCCTTTTAGTCCCAGCGACTGCGCGAACCGGGCATAGCCGACATCGGGGATTTCCTGGGTCGTCTCGAAACGCGGATTGCCCTCCATCACCCGCTGCTCCCAGGTGACCTGATTAAGATCCTGATTGTTGAATACACAAACAATCAAACGCGGGTCGCTCCAGCCCTGCCAGTATTTCTGAATGGTGATAAGCTCCGCCATATTGTTCATCTGCATCGCTCCGTCTCCCACCAGCGCCACCACCACTTTTTGCGGGTAGGCGAATTTGGCGGCGATGGCGTAAGGCACCGCCGCGCCCATGCAGGCAAGGCCGCCGGACAGTGAGGCGCGTTGTCCCTGCTTTACCTTATAATCCCGGGCGAACCAGTTGGCGCAGGAGCCGGAATCGGAGGTGACGATTGCGTCATCCGGCAGCAGCGGCGACATTTCCCACACCACACGCTGAGGATTGACCGGTTTGGCCTCGGCCATCGCTCGCTCCTCCAGCGTCTGCCACCACTCTTTGACGCCCAGGGCGATCTCTTCCTGCCAGCTACGATCGGTTTTATGGTCTAACAGCGGCAGCAGGGCGCGCAGGGTTTCCGCCGCGTCGCCATGCAGGTTGACTTCAACCGGGTAGCGCAGCCCAAGCATCGCCGGATCGATATCCACCTGCACGGCACGGGCCTGTCCCTCTTTCGGCAGGAATTCTGTCCAGGGAAAACCAGTGCCGATCATCAACAGGGTGTCGCAATTCATCATCATGTCATAAGACGGCTTTGTGCCCAGCAAACCAATCGAGCCGGTAACAAAAGGCGCATCGTCCGGCAGCACATCCTTGCCCAGCAGCGCTTTTGCCACGCCAGCGCCGAGAACGTTGGCCAGTTGCACAACCTCCAGCGCCGCGCTGCGCGCTCCGGCCCCCACCAGAATCGCCACTTTCTTTCCGGCGTTAAGGACATCCGCCGCCCGTTGAAGATCCGCTTTATAAGGCACTATTTGCGGCCGTTGATATCCCGTTCCCGAATGGGTAAAGCCATGAGTATGCGGCGGCGCCTGCCAGGGTTCGTCCTGGATGTCCTTCGGCAATACCAGTACCGTCACGCCGTTCTGCGCCACTGCGATACGCACGCCGCGATCCACCAGATGCCGTAACTGGCTGGGCGAGCCTACCTCCTGCACAAAGTTCGCCACATCAGCGAAAACGCGATCGAGGTTTAATTCCTGCTGATAACTCGCACCGCGCGCGGTCACTTCCGCCTGACCGGCGATCGCCAGTACCGGCGAGTGGTCAAGCTTAGCGTCATACAGCCCGGTCAGCAGATGGGTGGCACCGGGGCCACCGGTAGAGAGACACACCCCCAGTTCGCCGGTGAACTTGGCATGACCCGCCGCCATAAAAGCCGCCATCTCTTCATGACGCACCTGAATAAACTCAATGCCTTCGCCCGCTTTGTTAGCGCGTTGTAAGGCGCCGAGTACGCCATTGATGCCATCGCCAGGATAACCATAGATCCGGGTGACGCCCCAGGCTTTCAGGCGCTCAATGAAAAAGTCGCTGGTCATTTTCGTCATCATTTTCCCCTAACCGAAAAAAGTAAACCGTCGTTAAGGATAGTTCGCAATTAACAGGCTATGTGGAGAAAGCCGCGGCGCGGTCTTCAGGAAAGGGAATAAGCGAGGCGCTTATACAGCCAATGGCGCTCATTTCAGGTGATGCTTATCTGAAACCGCGAGAGAGGTTATAAAAAGAAAAATCCACGCAATTGCGTGGATTTTATTAGATTTCCGATCTTCATGAGATACGTTGCGAACTCATGAGACAACAGTAACGATTAAACGTTGAACAGGAAGTTCATCACATCGCCATCTTTCACGATGTAGTCTTTGCCTTCCGCACGCATTTTGCCCGCTTCTTTCGCGCCTTGTTCACCTTTGTAGGTAATGAAGTCTTCATAAGCGATGGTTTGCGCGCGGATGAAGCCTTTCTCGAAATCGGTGTGGATTTTACCGGCTGCCTGCGGAGCGGTTGCGCCAACCGGAATGGTCCATGCACGAACTTCTTTCACGCCAGCGGTGAAATAGGTTTGCAGGTTCAGCAGTTCATAACCGGCGCGAATAACGCGGTTAAGGCCCGGCTCTTCCAGACCCAGCTCCGCCATGAATTCGTCACGATCTGCATCGTCCAGCTCAGCGATATCAGATTCAACGGCTGCGCAAACGGCAACAACCACAGAACCTTCGCCGGCGGCGATTTCACGCACTTTGTCCAGGTAAGGGTTATTCTCGAAACCGTCTTCATTAACGTTCGCGATGTACATGGTTGGTTTGAGCGTCAGGAAGCTCAGGTACCTGATAGCGGCCTTGTCTTCATCTGTCAGGGATTTCAGCGCGCGCAGCATGCCCGCGTTTTCAAGATGCGGCAGGCATTTTTCCAGCGCGGCCAGTTCAGCTTTTGCGTCTTTATCGCCGCCTTTGGCTTTCTTCTGCACGCGATGAATGGCGCGTTCGCAGGTATCCAGATCGGATAACGCAAGCTCGGTATTGATAACGTCGATATCATCCGCCGGATCGACTTTGTTGTTCACGTGGATGATGTTGTCGTTCTCAAAGCAACGCACTACGTGGCCGATAGCTTCGGTTTCGCGGATGTTGGTCAGGAACTGGTTACCCAGGCCTTCACCTTTGGAAGCGCCTTTTACCAGGCCTGCGATATCCACGAATTCCATGGTGGTAGGCAGAATGCGCTGTGGTTTTACGATTTCGGCAAGCTTATCCAGACGTGGGTCCGGCATTGGCACGACGCCGGTGTTCGGCTCGATGGTGCAAAACGGGAAGTTAGCAGCTTCGATTCCCGCTTTGGTGAGCGCGTTGAACAGAGTGGATTTACCGACGTTCGGCAAGCCGACGATACCGCATTTGAATCCCATGGTTTAAATCACCTTAATTGCTTGATAATCAAAGAGTTGATGTTAACTCAATGAAAAAATGTAGATAACTTTGCCTATTATACACGTAAACCGTTTATAACGGGCGGGAAATAGGCTCAGACGGCCCCCGCAGGGCTTACTGCGCCTTGAAAGCATGCAGACGATTAGTAGCTTTAGTCAGCCCTTCTTTAAGCCAGACTTCTGTGCAGCGCGCCGCTTCGTCTACCGCTTCATCAATCAGTTTTTGTTCGCTAAGCGGCGGTTTGCCAAGGACAAAGCCCACAACTTTGTTTTTATCGCCCGGATGGCCGATACCGACGCGTAAGCGGTGAAAGTTAGGGTTATTGCCCAGCTTGTTGATGATGTCTTTCAGGCCGTTGTGCCCGCCGTGCCCGCCGCCGAGCTTAAACTTTGCCACGCCCGGCGGCAGATCCAGCTCATCATGGGCTACCAGAATTTCATCCGGCGCAATACGGAAGAAGGTCGCCATAGCGCTTACGGCTTTGCCGCTCAGGTTCATAAACGTGGTCGGCACCAGCAGGCGAACATCCTCACCGGCAAGGCTAATGCGCGCGGTATAACCGAAGAATTTCGCTTCTTCTTTCAACGACTGGTTATGGCGTTCGGCCAGTAAATCAACATACCAGGCTCCGGCGTTATGGCGAGTCGCCGCGTATTCCGCACCCGGATTTGCCAGGCCGACAATCAATTTAATACTCACGTTTCATTTCCTGAAAAGCAGACTCAAGCCGCGTAGTTTACTGTGCTGTCAGCTTGATGACAAAGCGCAATGCGTTGGTCGACGAACTATTGAATAGTTCAATAGCTGAATCATTAGAATTTCATGCTATTCAGCAGCTTATTTGTAAGTTTTTGTCATACTTTCATTCGTAATTGTGATCGCTGGCGCACATATTTGCGGGGGGTGTTGTCTATACTTTACACACAAGGAAAGGGGATATTCCCCGCCGACCCAGGAACCATCCGGAGGTGACAGATGAAACGCAAAAACGCTTCGTTACTCGGTAATATTCTCATGGGGTTGGGGCTAGTCGTCATGGTGGGTGGTGTGGGTTATTCCATTTTGAACCAGCTACCTCAATTTGATTTCCCGCAGTATTTTGCTCACGGCGCCATTTTAAGCATTTTTGTCGGCGCAGTGCTTTGGCTTGCCGGCGCGCGAGCAGGCGGACGCGAACAGGTTTGCGACAGGTATTGGTGGGTGCGCCACTATGACAAACGTTGTCGCCGCGATGAACACCACCATCATAGCTAAGTATGCAATAAGCGAAAAAAGCTCCGCATTTGACGGAGCTTTTTTATTTCAGGCAGTACAAAAGCGTTAACGCCGCATTGATTTAAAAATGAACACGCTCGCGTGCTATAAGCCATAGTCCCCAAAAGAATTTGATTGTTCCTTATTTAAACCTGTCAATACATATCATTTGAGATTTATCTTAATTTAAAGTACTGTTGCCTGCCTGTTGCAGAAGTGCATCCAGTTTGCATTAAATCTATTTTTTAATAACGCACAGTAATTATGTTTCTGATGGATGATTTCCCCACGGGAGTTAACCCAGACTGGTACTGACTGTATTTTATTATTGTTAACGATGGGGTTTTGAAATGAATTCGGCTACAAAAAAAATTGCTGCAATTGTCTTTGCTTCTGTGGCTCTTGCCGGTTGTGCAGACAATGCGGATAAATATGCTGCGGATGTTTATCAGGTTGGTCAACTTAATTCTAAGCAGGAAACTAAAACGGTTAATATTATTTCAATCCTGCCGGCCAAAGTTGCGGTGGATAACACCGCCAATAAAAATACCGCTCGTAATATGGGGGCCGTCGTAGGCGCGCTGGCAGGTGCGGTT
The DNA here is from genome assembly GCF_025215095.1 of Dryocola boscaweniae. Classification (GTDB taxonomy): domain Bacteria; phylum Pseudomonadota; class Gammaproteobacteria; order Enterobacterales; family Enterobacteriaceae; genus Dryocola; species Dryocola boscaweniae. Next base: position 20,055 of record NZ_JALHAP010000082.1, read on the forward strand.
GTTGGTTTCAATACCGGCTCAAATTCTACGCTTAACGCCGTGGCGGGCGGCGCGGGCGGCGGCGTGGTTGGCTCAATGGCCAGCGCTGGCGTTAAAGATACCGTAATGGTTGATGCAGTTTCTCTGACTTATAAAGAAGATACTAAAGTTTTCACTTCGACACAGGTGGGTAAAGCTTGCCAGTTCTCCACCGGTCTGGCGGTCGTTATCACAACCAAGGCGGACGAAACCCGTATTCAACCCAATACCACTTGCCCGGCGGAAAAATCATAATTGTTGTCAATGGATAAAAGAATGACCATGAAAATAATGATTATTGCTTCTGTTTTGGCCGCTGTTTGCTTCAATGCTTCCGCAAATTCCCTGCAATCGCAAATTGCAAGCGTAGCCCAGGCTGAACAATCCGGAAAAGCAGCCGAACAACGCCAGGCTGATGCATGGCAGGCCGAACAGGATCGCGCTATTCGCGCTGAAGAGAATCGTCGTGCTAATGCGGCGGCCGCGGCACGTAAGCACGCAGCGGCTGTAGAGGCTCGACGAGCCAAAGCCAACGCAGAGGCGCTCGCTGATAAAAAGCGCGACCAGTCTTTTGATGACGAATTGCGTAATCTTGAATTGCAGCGTCAAAAGCTGGCGCTTAAGCGTGAAGAAGCTCGCGTTAATCGTGAGAACGAGTATATCGACCAGGAGCTTCGTGCAAAATCCGCTGAAAGTGAAGTGACCAGGTCTCGGGCTGAAGCCAATCGCAACGTGTCTGAAGGACAGAAAAGCCTGCTTACCAGCGAAGGCGAAGCTCGCATTAAAAAAGAATCCAGTTGGTTTAATTAATCCATTTAATCTCAACAAAATAATCTCGCCGCGTGCGGGATTATTTTGTTGTAAGACAATACCTGTCATGTTTGTTTTTTGACCAGGTTCCCCTCGGGAAATCTGATTATTAACTTTGTCTTTAATATTCCTTATGCGCTGTAAATTTAACTTTGGGCGATTTTATGCGTTATGGATAAATCCAGCCGTAGGTATCTGGAATGCCGTTATCAACATTGACGGAAGACGGCATATAAAAAATTGCGTATGTAAAAGTAAAGCGCAATGTACTGGTTGGGCTTCAAATTTAATTAAAGTGTCAGCACATTGCGTCTTCGCGGAATTTATAAAGTATTCAGCGGAGCTTTTTTCAGGCCTCAAGCGCGGACTGCACATCAGGGAAGAAAGCCAGGCGCCCGGGTATGGGTTTTACGCCTGCGCGGGCAAGCGTTCTTAACGGCTGGAACTCCAGATTTGTGACGCGCAGTTCACAACCTTCCGGCAGTTTTTCCACAAAGCGGCTAAACGCATCAAGCCCACCGGCATCAAGGACCGGAACGGCATCCCATTGCAGAATAATGATGTGGTTTTGTTCTACGCGCAGACTTAAGTCGGTAAACAACCCGTCCGCTGCGGCAAAGAACAGCGGGCCGGTGACGCGTAGCGCCAGCACGCCTTTCGGCGTCGTGATATTCAGCGGCGCAAGCCTTGTCATTCTTGCGATGCGGCGCATAAACAGCAGTGAAGCCAGCACGATCCCGACGCTAATAGCAATGACCATATCGAACAGCACGGTCAGCGACATACAAATCAGCATCACGATGATGTCATCTTTCGGCGCACGCCTGAGCAGGTCGATAACTTTGTGCGCCTCGCTCATGTTCCATGCGACCATCAGCAGCAGGGCGGCCATGGCGGAAAGCGGCAGCCAGGAAAGCAGTGGAGCCAGCACCAGCAGCGCCATAATCACCAGCAGCGAGTGGATAATGGCTGCAACAGGGGAAGTCGCGCCAGCTCGCACGTTCGCAGCCGAGCGGGCTATGGCTGCCGTAGCGGTAATCCCACCAAAGAAAGGCGCGATAATATTGCCCAGCCCCTGGCCGATGAGTTCGCCGTTAGCGTTGTGTTTAGTGCCGGTCATGCCGTCAAGAACTACAGCGCAAAGCAGGGATTCAATCGCGCCAAGCATCGCCATGGAAAACGCGGCGGGCAGAAGGGCGGTGAGAGAATCCCAGCTCAGGGTAAAGTTTGAGTCAGGAATGTTCCACGGCAGCATCAACTGCGGCAGAAGCTGGGGTATACCGTTGCCCTGGGTACCATCTGCCAGAATATAGTGGAAGCGGGAGCCGATGGTGGCGACATCCCCGCCGATTAAATGCACGATGCCCATTACGGCGCAACCCGCCAGTAGCGCAGGTAAATGGCCTGGTAACCGAATGCCCAGACGCGGCCAAAGAACTAACACGACGAGCGTCACAACGCCAATCGCGGCGTCGCCAAAATTCAGGGTCGGCATGGCCATCGCCAGCGCGGCGACTTTATTCAGATAGTGTTCCGGCACGTGCTCAAGCTGCAGGCCAAAGAAATCTTTCACCTGCATGGTGGCGATGGTGATCCCAATCCCTGAAGTAAAACCGAGCGTCACGGACAGCGGAATATATTCGATTAGGCGACCAAAGCGCGCCAGGCCAAACAGGATAAGAAACAATCCGGACATTAGCGTGGCGATAAGCAAACCCGCCAGGCCGAACTGTTGGGCAACCGGGTAAAGAATTACCACAAAAGCGGCGGTTGGGCCGGAAACGCTGTAGCGCGAACCGCCGCTCAGCGCAATGACTATCCCGGCAACCGCCGCGGTGTAGAGTCCATATTGCGGCGCCACGCCGCTGCCGATAGCCAAAGCCATCGCCAGAGGAATAGCGATAATCCCGACGGTAATACCGGCGATTGCATCGCGGCTAAAACGGGCAAAGGTATATTTTTCGCGCCAGCAGGCGTCTATCAGGGCGCGAAAAGGCATAACAGGAGAAGATACGTTTTTCACAATGATTCCATCCGTGAGCGCATCATCTGTCATCAATGGCAGGTGAAGGAGGCCGTGCTGATAAAAGGGTCCGAAAACGAAAAAACCCGCCGCAGCGGGTTTTTTAAGCGAATTCGATTAATGCTCGAACATCGCAGAGATTGATTCTTCATTACTGATACGGCGAATAGCTTCGGCCAGCATCCCGGACAAAGTCAGGGTGCGGACGTTTGGCAACGCTTTGATTTCATCAGACAGCGGGATGGTATCGCAAACGATAACTTCGTCGATAACCGAGTTACGCAGGTTGTGAACCGCGTTACCGGAGAAGATCGGGTGAGTTGCGTAGGCGAATACACGTTTAGCGCCGCGTTCTTTCAGCGCTTCCGCTGCTTTACACAGCGTACCGCCGGTATCGATCATATCGTCAACCAGCACGCAGTCCCGGCCGCTCACATCACCAATGATGTGCATAACCTGAGAAACGTTAGCGCGTGGGCGACGTTTGTCGATAATGGCCATATCGGTGTCGTTCAGCAGCTTGGCGATAGCACGAGCACGCACCACGCCGCCGATGTCCGGGGAAACCACAATGGGGTTTTCCAGACCGATTTGCAGCATATCTTCCAGCAGGATTGGGCTACCGAAGACGTTGTCTACCGGCACATCGAAGAAGCCCTGAATCTGTTCTGCGTGCAGGTCCACGGTGAGAACACGGTCAACCCCAACGCTTGAGAGGAAGTCAGCAACCACTTTCGCGGTGATCGGTACGCGGGCAGAACGCACACGACGATCCTGACGAGCATAGCCAAAGTAAGGGATAACAGCGGTAATACGACCTGCAGAAGCGCGGCGCAGGGCGTCGACCATAACAACGAGTTCCATCAGGTTGTCATTGGTTGGTGCACAGGTGGACTGGATGATGAAAATATCGCCACCGCGTACATTTTCGTTGATTTGTACGCTTACTTCACCGTCGCTAAAACGTCCGACGGCGGCGTCACCAAGAGAGGTGTACAGGCGGTTGGCAATACGTTGTGCTAGTTCCGGGGTGGCGTTACCAGCAAAAAGCTTCATATCAGGCACGAGAAAAACCTCAGGCATGCGTCCAGTGGCGGATGGCTGCTACCGCAACAATGCGGAAGGCGGGTGGGGCAACACCCATCCAGGCGGTGTATAAAGAGCTTGATGCAACGTCTGAAACGAGGTGACGTTGTCACCAATACTCAGCTTGCCCGGATATGGCCTGATGCAGCGGGGAGAGATTAACGCCTCGCGCAACAAACCCATGCAGCCATTCCGGGGCTTGCTCAAGCACCTGGCGGGCTTCGGACTCGGTGTTAAATTCAGCAAACACGCAAGCGCCGGTGCCAGTCAGGCGCGACGGCGCGTATTCTAACAGCCAGGAAAGCAGCTCATCAACCTTACGAAAACGTTTTCTTGCGATAACCTCACAATCATTACTAAATTCACAATCCAGTAACGTCTGAATTGTGCGGACTGGCGTATTTCTTGGCAGCTCAGGATCTTTAAAAATAACCGGCGTCGGAATGCTCACCCCTGGATGTGCAACCAGATACCATTTTTCTTCCGGTTCGGCTGGGGTGAGAATTTCTCCTACGCCCTCGGCAAAAGCTGCATGACCGCGAACAAAAACGGGAACGTCGGCGCCCAGCGTAACGCCCAGGGCTGCAAGTTGATCTTCACTCAGCCTGCTTTGCCAAAGATGATTTAGCGCAACCAGCACGGTAGCCGCGTTCGAAGAGCCGCCGCCAAGCCCTCCGCCCATCGGCAAACGCTTCTCTACGCTTAAGTTCGCGCCTGCGCCCGCAGGCAACGTGCCCAGCCGCTGCGCTTCGTTCATTAATAATCGCGCGGCCCGGACAATCAGATTTTCTTCGTCTGGCACGCCGGCAACGGGCGTCAGAAGCTGAAGTTCGCCGTCCTGGCGAAGTTCGATAGTGAGGGTGTCGCCATAGTCCAGAAACTGAAACAACGTCTGTAGATTATGGTAGCCGTCCGCCCGACGGCCAGTGATGTACAGGAAAAGATTTAGTTTTGCGGGAGACGGCCAGCGGGTAATCATTATTTAACGATCCAGTTATCCATTTTCAGCTTGATACGCTGGTCGCCTTCGCGCAGTTCCATATTAGAAGGCAGAGCAGGCTGCACTTTATCGTTGTAGTCGCTGTACACCACTTTCCAGGTTTTGCCGTTCTCGGTGTAATTCACTTCGCTCAGGCGATACTGGCTGTCGATTTTGTAGTCGGTCGCCTCGCCCGGCAGGCCGAGCATCCACTGACGCAGGCTGTTTAATGGAATCGGCATGCCTGTCAGACGACCGACCATATCTTCTGCGTCCTGCGCTTCATAACGTTTGCCGTTGCGGTCAACCAGTTGCACTTTGCCCGGCTGCGCGTTCAGTTCAAGTTCAGTGCTGCCAAGCGGATTGGTAAGCAATAAACGATATCTGTCCGGCGCGGTTTGTTGCCAGTTAAAACGCGCATATACCTTTTGGCTATCGGAAAGATAAGCAAAAGCGCCACGCGTCTGGTATTGGGTGATTTTTTGTACTTGTTGCTGGTGTTGTAACCACTGCGGCGAGTCCGGACTTTTGCCAGGTCCGGTCGGTTGATTGATAGCACACCCGGCCAGGACCAGGCTTGCGAGTGGCAGAAGGCGCATCAGACGGGCTTTAGGCATGATCATAGCGGCTACAAATCCTTAGAAATCGTTATTGTGGTTAACCGTTTATGCTAGCGGTGCGTTGGCAGGGCGTCTACGGTCAAGTTGTCTTAAATCATAAATTAGGCTGATACTCATCAAGGGGTGGCTCTCTTTTATTGACCGCCCGCATCCTGTATGATGCGCCAAGTCAATTCTTATCAACATCGGTATTACTCAGACCGCTCAATGACCCTGTTAGCACTAGGCATCAACCACAAAACTGCTCCGGTATCGCTGCGAGAACGTGTAACGTTTTCGCCGGACACGCTCGACCAGGCTTTGGGTAGCCTGCTGGAACAGCCGATGGTGCAGGGCGGCGTGGTGCTTTCTACCTGCAACCGCACCGAACTCTATCTGAGCGTTGAAGAGCAGGACAACCTGCATGAACGGCTGGTGCGCTGGCTGTGCGATTACCACAACCTCAACGAAGAGGAAGTGCGGAATAGCCTGTACTGGCATCATGACAACGACGCCGTCAGCCATTTGATGCGTGTCGCAAGCGGTCTGGATTCGCTGGTGCTCGGCGAGCCGCAAATTTTGGGGCAGGTGAAAAAAGCCTTTGCCGACTCCCAAAAAGGCCAGTCGCTTTCCAGCGAACTGGAACGCATGTTCCAGAAGTCTTTCTCTGTCGCCAAACGCGTTCGTACCGAAACAGACATCGGCGCCAGCGCCGTGTCGGTGGCTTTCGCGGCCTGCACGCTGGCTCGTCAGATCTTCGAATCCCTCTCCACAGTGACCGTGCTGCTCGTTGGCGCAGGCGAAACCATTGAGCTTGCTGCCCGTCACTTACGCGAACACAACGTGCAGAAAATGATTATCGCCAACCGTACCCGCGAGCGGGCGCAGGTGCTGGCTGATGAAGTCGGCGCGGAAGTCATTAGCCTGAGCGATATCGATGAGCGACTAAAGGATGCCGATATTATTATCAGCTCCACCGCAAGCCCACTGCCGATAATCGGAAAAGGCATGGTAGAACGCGCCCTGAAAGCGCGTCGTAACCAACCCATGCTGCTGGTGGATATCGCCGTTCCGCGCGATGTCGAGCCGGAAGTGGGTAAACTCGCCAACGCTTACCTTTATAGCGTGGATGACCTGCAGGCCATCATTCAGAACAACCTTGCGCAGCGTAAAGCCGCCGCGGCGGAAGCTGAAACCATCGTGGCGCAGGAATGCAGTGAGTTTATGGCCTGGATGCGCGCCCAAAGCGCAACCGAAACTATCCGCGAATATCGCAGCCAGGCGGAGCTTATTCGCGACGACCTGGCTGGCAAGGCGCTCGCTGCGCTTTCCCAGGGCGCCGACGCCGAAACCGTTCTTCAGGATCTGGCCTGGAAATTAACCAATCGCCTGATCCACGCACCAACCAAATCGCTCACGCAGGCTGCCCGTGACGGGGATGACGAACGCCTGCAGATTCTGCGCAACAGCCTCGGGCTGGATTAGCACAACAACTCTTATTACAAGGTGAACCACCGCCCATGAAGCCTTCTATTGTTGCCAAACTGGAAGCCTTGCAGGAGCGCCATGAAGAAGTTCAGGCCCTGCTTGGCGACGCAGCCACCATCGCCGATCAGGACCGTTTTCGCGCGCTTTCTCGCGAATACGCTCAGCTTAGCGATGTCTCTCGCTGCTTCCTGCAATGGCGCCAGGTTCAGGAAGATATTGAAACCGCACAAAGCATGCTCGACGACCCGGAAATGCGCGAAATGGCGCAGGAAGAGCTGAACCAGGCGAAAAGCGACAGCGAAGAATTAGAACAGCAATTACAGGTTCTGCTGTTGCCTAAGGACCCGGATGACGAACGCAACGCGTTCGTTGAAGTGCGGGCCGGGACCGGCGGCGATGAAGCGGCGCTGTTTGCCGGTGATTTATTCCGCATGTACAGCCGCTATGCGGAATCCCGCCGCTGGAAAGTTGAAATCATGAGCGCCAACGAAGGCGAACATGGCGGCTATAAAGAAGTGATTGCCAAAATTAGCGGCGACGGCGTTTACGGTCGTCTGAAATTCGAGTCCGGCGGACATCGCGTGCAGCGCGTCCCGGCAACGGAATCTCAGGGCCGCATTCACACATCGGCCTGTACCGTAGCGGTGATGCCGGAAATCCCGGAAGCGGAACTGCCGGATATTAATCCCGGCGATTTGCGTATCGATACCTTCCGCTCCTCTGGCGCGGGCGGTCAGCACGTTAACACCACCGACTCGGCTATCCGTATCACCCACTTGCCGACCGGCATTGTGGTGGAGTGCCAGGACGAACGTTCACAGCATAAAAACAAAGCAAAAGCGTTGTCCGTGCTGGGTTCACGTATTCGCGCGGCCGAAATGGCCAAGCGCCAGCAGGAAGAAGCGTCCACCCGTCGTAACCTGTTAGGCAGCGGCGACCGCTCTGACCGTAACCGTACCTACAACTTCCCGCAGGGCCGCGTGACGGATCACCGTATCAATATCACGCTGTATCGTCTGGACGAAGTTATGGAAGGTAAAATAGACGGGCTGATTGAGCCTATCGTGCAGGAATACCAGGCCGACCAGCTAGCGGCGCTGTCCGAGCAGGATTAATGGATTTTCAGCACTGGCTACAGCAGGCGATAGCCCAACTCTTTGAGAGCGAAAGCCCGCGTCGCGATGCGGAAATCCTGCTGGGTTTTGTCACAGGCAAAGCAAGAACTTTTATCCTCGCGTTTGGGGAGACTGAACTTACGGCGCAGCAACTGCGGCAGTTAAACGAACTGCTTACCCGTCGCGTGCGCGGTGAACCGGTCGCTCATCTGGTTGGCGAGCGCGAATTCTGGTCGCTGCCGCTGCGTGTCTCTCCGGTAACGCTTATTCCTCGTCCTGATACCGAATGTCTTGTTGAGCAGGCATTAGCGCGCATGCCTGCCGCGCCTTGCTCCGTGCTTGATTTAGGTACCGGCACGGGCGCAATCGCGCTGGCTATCGCAAGCGAGCGCCCGGAGTGCGAAATTACCGCGCTGGACGTTATCCCTGAAGCCGTAGAGCTTGCTCGCAGTAATGCCGATCGGCTTGGCATTACTAATGTTAAGGTCTTGCAAAGTCACTGGTTTAGTGCGCTCAATACTCAGCGTTTCTCGGTTATCGTCAGTAATCCGCCTTATATTGACCGTGACGATCCGCATCTGGCGCAGGGGGATGTGCGTTTTGAACCTCTGAGCGCGCTGGTTGCGGACAATTTTGGGCTGGCGGATATACACGCGCTGATTGAAACATCGTGGCAGTTTCTCGAACCCGGCGGCTGGCTGCTTCTGGAGCACGGCTGGCAGCAGGCGCAACAGGTGCGGCAGTTGTTTATCGCGGCCGGTTTCGTTGAGGTTCAGACCTGTCAGGATTACGGCGGCAACGATCGCCTGACTTTAGGACGCTATTTCTAACGATAAGGAACGCAACAGTTGGCAACTTACTTTGCATTCAAACATCTGCATATATTGACAGTCATCATTTCCGTGAGCCTGTTTATTTTGCGCTACTGGTGGCAATACCGTGATTCCGCTCTGTCGCACAAACGCTGGGTACGCATCGTCCCGCATGTGAACGACACCCTTTTGCTGGGCAGCGGCATTGCACTGGTGATGATTACGCATTTTTATCCATTCACCCCACAGGGGACATGGCTGACTGAAAAACTATTTGGCGTTATCATCTATATCGTTTTGGGTTTTATCGCGCTAGGCCGACGCCCGCGCAGCCAGCAGGTACGGTGGTTTGCCTTTCTGTTGGCGCTGGTGGTGCTCTACATCATCGTTAAACTCGCCACCACAAAAATACCGTTATTGGGGTTTGTATGAGGTCGTTAGCCGATTTCGAATTTAATCAGGCACCGCTGTGCGAGGGGATGATTCTGGTCTCCCAACTTATCCGGGAAGATTTTCCCGCAGCACAGGTGCGGGCACAACTGGATCAACTGGTCCGTCAGGCACGTGAAGACATCTGCGAGGCGGACCATGCGGACCAGCAGCTCGAAAAGCTGCTGGAACTGTTTTATGGCGAATGGGGATTCAAAGATGCCGGCGGTGTGTATCGTCTGTCGGACGCCCTGTGGCTGGATAACGTGCTGAAAAATCGCCAGGGCAGCGCCGTTTCCCTGGGCGCGATTTTGCTGTGGATTGCCGAACATCTCGATATTCCTTTAATGCCGGTTATTTTCCCGACGCAGCTTATCCTGCGCGGCGACTGGTTGGATGGGGAAATGTGGCTCATTAATCCGTTTAATGGCGACACGCTCGATGAGCACACGCTTGAAGTGTGGCTGAAAGGCAATATCAATCCAGGCGCTGAACTTTTTGAAGAAGATCTTGATGAGTCCGACAACGCCGAGGTCATCCGCAAACTGTTGGATACGCTAAAATCCGCATTGATGGAAGAGCGGCAAATGGAACTGGCATTACGCGCCAGCGAAGCCCTGCTCCAGTTCAACCCGGAAGATCCGTATGAAATCCGCGATCGCGGTCTTATCTATGCGCAGCTCGACTGCGAACACGTGGCGCTTAACGATCTGAGCTATTTCGTTGAGCAGTGCCCTGAAGACCCGATTAGCGAAATGATCAAAGCGCAAATTAACTCGATTTCGCATAAGCAGGTCACCCTGCATTAATGCAAAATTTTTGATTCACACCTGATAAGGCGATCTGAAAGATGGAACAAAAAGTGGTTAGCATTGGCGATATCAAAGTTGCAAACGACCTGCCATTTGTGCTGTTTGGCGGCATGAACGTGCTGGAATCGCGCGATCTCGCGATGCGTATCTGTGAGCATTACGTTACCGTTACGCAGAAGCTGGGCATTCCTTACGTGTTCAAGGCATCGTTTGATAAAGCCAACCGTTCATCCATTCACTCATACCGCGGGCCGGGTCTTGAAGAAGGGATGAAGATTTTCCAGGAGCTGAAGCAAACTTTCGGCGTGAAAATCATCACCGACGTTCATGAAGCAAGCCAGGCGCAGCCGGTTGCCGATGTTGTAGATGTGATTCAACTGCCGGCATTCCTTGCGCGTCAGACCGACCTGGTTGAAGCGATGGCGAAAACCGGCGCTGTTATCAACGTGAAAAAACCGCAGTTCGTAAGCCCGGGTCAGATGGGCAACATCGTTGATAAATTCCACGAAGGCGGCAACGACCAGATTATTCTGTGCGATCGCGGCGCAAACTTCGGTTATGACAACCTGGTTGTGGACATGCTGGGCTTCAGCGTGATGAAACAGGTTTCTAACGGCGCGCCGGTCATTTTCGACGTGACCCACGCCCTGCAGTGCCGCGACCCGTTTGGCGCAGCGTCCAGCGGTCGTCGCGCCCAGGTTACCGAACTGGCTCGCGCCGGTATGGCAACAGGCCTTGCCGGTCTGTTTATTGAAGCGCACCCGGACCCGGACAACGCGCGCTGCGACGGTCCGTCCGCGCTGCCGCTGGCAAAACTGGAGCCTTTCCTCAAGCAGATTAAAGCGATTGACGATCTGGTGAAAGGTTTCGAGCCGCTGGATACCAGCCACTAAGTTTCCAGGACGTCTGAACGTAAAAAAGCCCTTATCAAAAGATAAGGGCTTTTTTTATGGCTTTGCCTCGTCAGGCAAAGATTGTCATCAGATAAGCGGCGAACAAGGCGAGGTGCGCGGTGCCGTTAAGCACGTTGGTGCGCCCGGTTGAGAACGAAATCTGGCACAGCACAAGCGAGGTGAGCATCACCACCATTTCCGGTTTGCCAAGCCCGAAGATAAGCTCATTACCCGTCAGAATCGCAATCAGCGTTACCGCAGGAACCGTCAGTGAAATGGTCGCCAGTACCGAGCCGAAGAACAGGTTCATAGCGCGCTGCACCTGATTGCTCAGCACCGCTTTCAGAGCGCCCAGGCCTTCAGGCGAGAGAATCAGAAGGGCGACCAGGAAACCTGTAAACTGCGCCGGAGCGTTGAGCGTGCTCAGCAAAGACTCCAGCGGGCTGGCATTCATTTTGGTGACGGCAATAACCGCAACCAGATGCACCACCAGCCAGATGGCATGCCAGGTGCTGCTGTGCGCGGACGGCTTGCCGTGGTGCGGATCGTCGTCATCCGCTTCATCTTCGTGTTCATAGACGAACAGGCTCTGGTGCGTTTTGGTCTGAATCAGCAGGAAAACGCCATACATCGCAGCGGAAATGCCGGCCACCATCAGCGACTGGCCGACGCTGAAATTGCCTTCCGGCAGGGCGGTAGGAAACACCAGAACAATCACCGCCAGCGGGAACAGCGCTATCAGGTATTGCTTGATGCCAAACAGATTCATGTACTGGGTCGCAAACTTACGCCCGCCAAGCAGCAATGAGAAGCCCACCAGACCGCCGGTGACAATCATAATGATGGAGTAAAGCGTATCCCGCATTAACGTGGGCGCGGCATCGCCGGTCGCCATTAATGCGGAAATTAAGCTGACTTCAAGAATAACAACGGAAAGGCTGAGAATTAATGAGCCGTACGGTTCACCTAAGCGGTGCGCCAGAACATCGGCATGACGTACTACGCTAAAGGCGCTGCTTAAAATAGCCACTAACGCCAGAATGTTAATTCCGACTACCACCGGCAATGACTGACTGGACCCCCATACAGCCAACACGGCCAGTGCCAGCACCGGAAAAATGAGGGAACTCTCCTTATGGCGGGTTTTCACCGCCTCATGTTGTGTTTTTGGCATTATGATTCTCCATCGGCGCAAGGGATAAGCTATTTTTTCATAGTAGATAGAATTTTTAACCGGTACAAAATAGCAAAAAATGACGATAACTCGGAAATATTTACTTAATTTTACGGCTTTTGCATGTTTATCAGATTAATCGTGCATAAACAGGCTTTATAGTTATTTATTTCTTATTAATCAAATGGATAATTTTAATTAAAATCAAGATTATTGAATTTCTGGCGACAATGACCTCTTTGTTTCACACTTAAGAGTCACCCATAAAGGAGATTAATCTATGCCTTATAAAAGCAAAAGCTCCCTGCCGGACAGCGTGAAAAATGTTCTGCCTGCCCATGCGCAGGATATTTACAAAGAAGCCTTTAACAGCGCCTGGGATGAATACAAGGATAAAGAGGACCGCAAAGGCGATGCCAGCCGGGAAGAAACGGCCCATAAGGTCGCCTGGGCCGCCGTGAAGCATCAATACCAGAAAGGCGATGATGATAAATGGCATAAGAAAAAATAGCCTTTGTAGCGCCACGCTCTGGTCCGACCCCCGACCGCCTTTCCCCACTCTGGCAAGTGAAAATGACATTCTTACTGTTTTGTGATCATCATCAAACTTGCCAGCGACTCGCTAATTGCTTATCGTCACCGTTATGCTGCTTTATAAGTGAGCAGTGATAAAAGCCGGGAAGGCATAGCTGACGTAGTCACAAGGAAGTATGCAGTGGCGGAGGTGTAGGGTGTTAACGCGCGACTTCTTAATGAATGCGGATTGTAAGACGGCTTTTGGTTCCATCGAGGAATCCTTACTGTGGACGCCCGAGCAGCGTTCAGCATCGCTTGCGGCGACGCTTGCCTGTCGGCCCGATCTAAGCCCCGTGTGGATATTTGGCTACGGTTCTTTAATGTGGAACCCGGCCTTCGAATTCGACGAATCAGCGCCGGGCACCCTGGTGGGCTGGCATCGGGCATTCTGTCTGCGTTTAACCGCCGGTCGCGGCACGGCAAGCCGGCCGGGAAGAATGCTGGCGCTTAAAGAGGGCGGGCGAACCACGGGACTTGCCTATCGTCTGCCGGAAGCGCAGCTTGAAGATGAGCTAACGCTTGTCTGGAAGCGCGAAATGATAACCGGCTGCTATCTGCCTACCTGGTGCAGGCTGGAATTAGATGATGGCCGCACCGTTAACGCCCTGGTGTTTATCATGGACCCGCGTCATCCTCTGTATGAAGCCGATACCTGCCCACAAACCATCGCGCCGCTTATCGCTGCGGCCAGCGGCCCGCTGGGAACCAACGCGCAGTACCTGTTCTCACTCGAAGTTGAACTGAAAAAGCACGGCATGCATGACGACTGCCTGGATGAGCTGGTAAGCCAGGTACGAGCCTGGCTGCAAAAGCCGCAAGAAGAGGGTGGATGTTTCCAGGCGGGCTTCGCGTAATGATTCTGGCGTTAAAAAAAGCCCGCGTAATCGCGGGTTTTTTACTCTCGTCTAAGCAGGAACATAGCTTATCGAATGCTCCAGCGTCTGGCAGTGGCTGTCAATCAACACCCTCCATGTGCCGCTGTAAGGCACGCTTAAATAAGCGGACTGCTTGCCCTCGACGCTAAGAATATCGGTTTGCGGCCGACCGCGAACGCTTGATTCACTCATCAAATGGATATGACAGCTATCCGAGCAACGCACGACAACCGTATCGCCGCCAAAAAGGTTCAGACTGGCTTTCACTACTGGCATTTTTCACTCCGCAATTTCGCCGAAATATGACGTCCATGCCCCCAGGGTATCCTCGCAATCAGTGATGTTGTTCACAAATCACACTTTATGCATAACACCAGAGAGGGCATCTGCAGATGCTGACTTTGATCAAAAAACGCCATGACTCAGTAAATTTTGTGCGGAAATGCCTGAAACCATTCAGCAGACGAATTAAACGTTTATAAAAACGCTTTTGCCTGCCATTAAATACGGAAATGTCCCGCGGTTTCCGCCAGTTCTCCAGCCTGGCTTTGTAGTGCTCCCGCTGCGGCAGCGGACTGCACTACCAGCTCTGCGTTCTGCTGCACCATATTGTCCAGATGCGTCACCGCGTGATTAATTTCCTGAATGCCTTTCATCTGTTCGCTGGTAGAGATCGTGATTTCGCGCATGATGCCGGAAACGCTGCCCACGCTGGTAACGATCTCATCCATCGCTTCGCCTGCCTGACGCACGTACTTAGAGCCATGCGACACGCTTTGCGTGGTGGAGTCGATGAGCGTTTTGATTTCCTTTGCCGCCTGCGCGCTGCGCTGCGCAAGATTTCGCACTTCGCCCGCAACCACGGCAAACCCACGTCCTTGTTCACCAGCCCGGGCTGCTTCAACCGATGCGTTCAGCGCCAGGATATTGGTCTGGAAAGCAATGCCGTCGATAACGCCTGTAATATCGCCGATTTTCCCCGAGGCAGTTTCGATGGCCTGCATGGTGGAGATAACCTGCGAAACGACTCGTCCGCCGCGCTCTGCGGCTTCGGTTGCGCTGGTGGTCTGGATATTGGCCTGCGCCGCAGCTTCGGTAGAGTTAGCCACCGAGGCGGTAATCTGCTCCACGGCGCTTGCCGTTTCACGCAGGCTCGAAGCGGCTTGCTCGGTACGGCCGGAGAGATCCTGATTGCCAGCGGCAATCTCATTGGCGGCGACTTTTACCGACGCGCTGGCATCGCGCAACTGCACCATCACCACCGACAATTTATCGCTGAAGGCGTTAAAAGCATGGGCAATTTGCGCCACTTCATCGTTGCCCGCTTCCGGAAGACGTTGCGAAAGATCGTTAGTGCCGGAGCTGATGGCGCGCATCGCATCACGGATGCTGCTCAGGCGCTTAAGCACGGTTGCCACGAGGAAATGCACCACCGCGCCTGAGATAAGCACCAGAGCGACCAGCGCGATGGCGGAGGCCTTCAGCAAAGCGTTCATGCCGGAGGTAGCGTCATTATTATCCAGCGCGACAATCAGGAACCAGTGCGTACCCGGTACGGGCGTGGCAAGCAACTGTTTAGTTTTATCGCCCATAGTGCCCGTGGCACGGTGGCCGTCCGCCAGCAGCCGGTCAAAGCTTGTGCCGGTTACCGCGTCGCTAAACGGCTTGAGGGTTAATGCGGGATCTAACGCCGCGATAACCGAACCGTCGCCGTCGACCAGCATCCCGCTGCTGTTGGTCGTTGGGTGAATGCTGCGCACGTTCGCCACAACGCTGTCCATCGTCACATCGCCGGCAACAACCGCTTTCAGCTCGCCGTTTTCAAAAACCGGCACCGCAAAAGTGACCACCAGTTTCCCGGTGCCCGCGTCCACGTACGGCGCGGTCACAACGGGGCTATTCTCTTTTAAAACCTGCTGGTACCACGGACGAACCGTTGGGTCATAATCGGCGGGAACGCCGGTAGGATCGGAAAACTTTGCCGTCTTGCTGGCATAGCCGACATAGACATTCGTAAAACCGCCGGCGGCGGCGAGGTGACGGAAAACGGGCACCGGATCGTCCGTTAGCGCTACGCCATCCAGTGAACGGATGATGGCCATTTTGCTGTTCACCCAGTCGGTGATGGCAACAGCGTGGCTTTCGCTGGTGCTTTTTAGCGTTTCCTCAATGGATTGCAGATTGTCCGCACGGGTGACCCGATAGTTGATAATGGTGTTGAGAAGAAGCGCGGCGATCAAACAGCCTGCCGTCACACAAATAATCCGAGCGCGTATTGACCTGAACATGATGTTTTCCTGCTGTGTTGTTTTCGGAAACTATCGGCAAACACAGCAGGAAACTTGATGGGCGAGGGCAAGGTATAAGTAAAAAGTATTACTGTCGGGTAATTATTAGAATGTTAATACTTTATCGGCGTCAAGCGTCCACGCGGCAAGTTCGACCAGCGTGCCGATGGCAACGCCATCCGCCAGCGGCAGCCCGGTAATGCCGCGCCCGTCGGTGCAGGTTTTACATAATTTCACCGGCACATTCTGCGCGGTAAGAATTTCCAGCATCTGCTGAATGTTGTATCCCTCAGCCGGTTTCTGACCGCGCAATCCCGCAGTGACCGCATCGGACATTAAAAAGAGTTTCAGATCCGGACGCAGCTCTTGTTCAAGAAGCGCAATCGCAAGGCGCAGGCTGTTAAACAGAGATTCGCTGCCGTAAGCAGCCCCGTTGGCGATAATCACTATTTTCTGCATTTTTTCTCCTTTGTGCCGCAAGGCACGACTTTTGCTTAAGCCAAAGATACTACTTTGCCGTTCAGGAGCGTTTTATGATCCCCACCGCCCGCGATTTTCTGATCGCCGCCCGAACCCGTGGACGTGAACAGTTACAGGATATTCTGCAAATCGGGCAGCTTACCGGACGAATAGCCAGGCTTGCCCACATGCTACAACGCGAGCGCGGGGCTTCCAACATCTGGCTGTGCTCCGCGGGAAATCTGTTTGGGGACGAACGGAAGTCCTGCGCGCAAGAGGTAGATGGCGAAATGACGCATTTCAGACAGGCCATTGCCCAGCCGGATTATCTGCCGGGCAGCGCACTGTTCATAAATCTCGCCTGCGCACTGCATTATCTGGAGCGTTTGCCTGCGCTGCGCGAAAAAATCTCCGCGCAACAAATTACGCCCTCTGAAGCGATGGAACAGTTCAATTGCACGCTGCGCCATTTGCTCAGCATCGTGCCTGAAACCAGCAACGCTGTGGAAGACGCAGGCGTTGCCCGGGCGCTGGCCGCGCTGTTCAGTTTTATGCAGGGCAAGGAGTTTGCAGGGCAGGAACGAGCGATTGGCGCGCTGGGCTTCACACAGGGAACCTTCAATGACGCGCTGCGTCAGCAACTGGCGGATCGCATCGACAGCCAGCAGCGCTGCTTCGAGGCCTTTTGCAGCATGGCGGATGAGCCGCTGCGCCTGCAATACCAGTCCAGCGGTGAACCGTGCCGGGAAACGGAAAGGCTCAGACGCCTGGCGTGTACGCGGCTGAGCGCCGACGAGGCGCAACCGGAGCGTGCGCTGCAATGGTTTGCCGTGTTGACCGCAAGGATCGATGCGCTAAGAAAAGTTGAAGAAATGCTGATCGAAGCGGTAATGGCGCAGGCGCAGCGGGCGCTCGGACAGGTTTTACATGAAACGCCGCTTAGCGAAACAGAAATAGCGAACTGGGTGGCAGGGCATGCCAGCAACGACGGCGAGCGTTATCTCGACCGCCATCTCCTGCCCCTGGTGCGCCAGCAGGCGCAACAGCTTGAAACCATGGCGCAGCAGTTAGCTTCGCTCCAGGCAACGCTTGAAGAGCGCAAGGTCATCGACAAAGCCAAAGCGCTGCTGATTCGCCATCAGGGCTACAGCGAAGAACAGGCCTGGCAGACGCTGCGAAAAATGGCGATGAACCAGAACAAAAGGATGGTGGATGTGGCCCATGCGATGGTTTCCGTCGCCGATATCTGGCAGTTACCTATAAAGGAGTAGTTGCACAATCAGTGGGCATATAGTGCTTTTTTGTAGTGCGTATCACCGCTTTTTTAAACCCATTTTCGCTGTTTTTGGCGCTTTCTGAACTGGCACGCGAGTTGCAATGATTCTTACGTAATTAAATTTTACCGTTCCAGACTGCGCCAACGGCGGCGTAAGTCTGGCAGGACAAAGGCGTCCTTCAATGTGCTGACCCACATTGTTGGGCGCTTTTTTTTGCTTTTTTCAGGAGGAAGCCGATGAGTGAAAAAACCATAGCTATCTCGCGCCGCCGGCTGTTACAGGCGGGAGCCGCTCTCGGCGGCGCATATTTGCTGCCGGGCATAATGAATGCCGTCTGGGCTGCGGGCAGCGACGGGCCGGAGCAGAGCCAGGTAAAAGTCGGTTTTATTCCGCTGACCGACTGCGCCTCTGTCGTCATGGCGTCCGTGAAAGGTTTTGATAAGAAATACGGCATCACCATTGTGCCGAGCAAAGAAGCTAGCTGGGCGGCAGTGCGCGACAAAATGGTCTCCGGCGAGCTTGACGCGGCGCACGTTTTATACGGCCTGGTTTACGGGCTGGAGATGGGCATTGCGGGCAAGCAGCAGTCCATGGCCAACCTGATGACGCTCAACAACAACGGCCAGGCGATTTCGCTCTCGATGGATCTGGCGAAACAGGGCGTGACCGAGGCATCAGGTCTGAAAAAACTCATCGCCGGTAAAGCGCCGGGAACATTTACCTTCGCTCATACATTCCCGACCGGCACCCACGCTATGTGGCTTTATTACTGGCTTGCGAACGCGGGTATCCATCCGTTCAACGATGTGCGCACCGTAGTCGTACCGCCGCCGCAGATGGTGATGAACATGCGCATCGGCAACATGGTTGGCTTTTGCGTGGGCGAGCCCTGGAACCAGCGCGCCATTAACGATGGCATTGGTTATACGGCGGCAACCTCGCAGTCCATCTGGCCGGATCATCCTGAAAAGATCCTCGGCACGCGCAGCGCCTGGGTTGAGCAAAACCCGAATACCGCCCGCGCGTTAGTTGCGGCCATTCTGGAAACTTCGCGCTGGATTGATGCGAACGACGACAACCGCCGTGAAACGGCCAGCGTGCTCGCCGGACGGGCATATCTCAACACAAAGGCTGATTATCTGACCGGACGCATGCTCGGGCAGTACGACAACGGCCTCGGCAAAAAATGGCAGGACGAACACGCCATGCATTTTTTCCGCGACGGCGAAGTCACCTTTCCGTGGCTCTCCGACGGCATGTGGTTCCTCACCCAGCACCGCCGCTGGGGATTGCTCGACCACGACCCCGACTACCTTGCAATCGCCCGGCGTATTAACCGTATTGATGTCTACCAGCAGGCAGCCAGCGCCGTGGGCAACGTTGCCGTGCCTGCAAACCACATGCGCAGCAGCAGGCTTATGGATGGCAGTACCTGGAACGGCAGCAATCCTGCCGCCTACGCCGCAAGTTTCGCCATTAAACGTTAAGGGGAAATCATGAACCTACAGGCCCAGAAACCTTCAGCCGTTGAGCTGAGCGCCCCGGTTGGGGAAGTGATTACATTACCGCCGGTCGCGGTGCGTCGCCGTAAACCACACTGGCGGCAGATAAGCCTGAGCATTTTCCAGCGTCTCGTCCCTGCGGTTCTTGGCATGGGGCTGTTGCTGGTGGCCTGGCAAATCGCCGCGCTTAACAGCAAAGGCTTTCCCACGCCGCTTAGCACGCTGGATTCCGCCATTACGCTGTTTGCGGACCCGTTCTACAACGCCGGGCCGAACGACCAGGGGATCGGCTGGAATATCCTTGCTTCGCTTCAGCGCGTTGCCGTGGGGTTTGGTCTGGCGGCAATCGTTGGCATCCCGGCGGGCTTTTTAATTGGCCGTTTCACTTTCCTCGCCAGAATGTTTAACCCGCTTGTCGCTCTGCTGCGTCCGGTAAGCCCGCTGGCCTGGCTGCCGATTGGCCTGCTGCTGTTTCAGAAGGCGGAACCGGCTTCAAGCTGGACGATCTTCATCTGCTCCATCTGGCCGATGGTCATTAACACCGCCGAAGGGGTGAAGCGCATCCCGGAGGATTATCTCAACGTGGCGCGCGTGCTGAAACTGTCCGAATGGACGGTAATGCGCCGCATTTTATTCCCGGCCGTGCTGCCCGCGGTGCTCACCGGCGTGCGTTTATCGATTGGTATCGCCTGGCTGGTTATTGTCGCGGCGGAAATGCTCACCGGCGGCCTGGGCATCGGTTTTTGGATCTGGAACGAGTGGAACAACCTCAACGTCGAAAACATCCTGATTGCGATTGTGATTATCGGCGTCGTCGGGTTGCTGCTCGAACAGGGCTTAATGCTGCTGGCGCGCCGTTTTAGCTGGCAGGAAAAATAAGGGGAAAACCATGAAAAAGATTATCCAGGTTCAGAATGTCAGCCAGCGTTTCTCCACCGCCAGCGGCGAGTTTTTAGCGCTCAGCAACGTCAGCTTTAATATTGCGCAAGGGGAGACCATCAGCCTGATTGGGCACTCGGGGTGCGGTAAATCAACGCTGCTCAACCTGATTGCTGGCATTACCTTGCCATCCGAAGGCGGACTGCTGTGCGATAACCGGGAAATCGCAGGGCCAGGCCCGGAACGCGCGGTTGTGTTCCAGAACCACTCTTTGCTGCCGTGGATGACCTGCTTTGAAAACGTGGCGCTGGCGGTGGATCAGGTCTTCCGCCGCACCATGAACCGTGCCGAACGCCGCGAATGGATTATTCACAATCTGGAGCGCGTGCAGATGGGGCACGCGATTGATAAGCGTCCCGGAGAAATTTCCGGCGGCATGAAACAGCGTGTAGGCATTGCCCGCGCGCTGGCGATGAAACCGAAAGTGCTGTTGATGGATGAGCCGTTCGGCGCGCTGGATGCGTTGACGCGCGCGCATTTGCAGGATGCTGTCATGCATATCCAGCAGGAACTGCGCACCACCATTGTGCTTATCACGCACGATGTGGACGAAGCGGTGCTGCTTTCCGATCGCGTGCTGATGATGACCAACGGCCCGGCGGCGACGGTCGGCGAAACGCTGCACGTCGATTTGCCGCGCCCGCGAAACCGCATTGAGCTTGCCGAAGACAGCCGCTATCACCTTCTGCGCCAGCAGGTGCTGCGCTTCCTGTACGAAAAGCAGCCGAAGGCCGCCTGAGGAGCAGACCATGCAGCGACGACTGATCGTTATCGGCAATGGCATGGCAGCGATACGCCTGGTGGAACAACTGACGGCGCGTGCCGCTGGCCGCTTCGCTATCACCGTTTTCGGCGAAGAACCGGCGCTCAGCTATAACCGCATTCTTCTCTCGCCGGTGCTGGCCGGAGAGAAATCGCCTGCCGCCACCCAGTTGCATGACGCTGCCTGGTACGATTCCCACGGCGTTGAACTGCTGACGGGCGAAGCGGTGCTGGACGTCGATTGTTCGCGCAAAATTGTGCGCACTTCTAATAAGCGCGCGATGGAGTACGACGAGCTGGTTTTCGCGACCGGGTCGCGGCCGTTTATTCCGCCCATCGACGGACATCGGCTTGCTCATGTCCACGGCTTCCGCACGCTGGCGGATGTGGATGCGATCCTCAGCGGCAAAGGCGACGCGGTTGTGCTTGGCGGCGGTTTGCTTGGCGTGGAAGCTGCCGCAGCGCTTAACGCACGCGGGATCAACGTCACCCTGGTTCATCGACAGGCATGGCTGATGGATATCCAGCTTAACCAGCGGGCCGGTATGCTCCTTGAGCAGTCGCTGACCGAGCGCGGTATTGCCTGCCAGCTAAGTTGCGGTATCGACCGCATTCATACGGACAGCGTCCTGTTGAGCAATGGCAATATTCTGCCTGCCGGACGAGTGGTTATCGCCACCGGTGTGAAGCCAAATATCGCTCTGGCGCAGCGGGCGGGCGTTCCATGTTCGCGCGGTATTACCGTGGATGGGCAGTTGCGCAGCGCATTGCCGCAGGTTAGCGCGTTGGGTGAATGCTGTGAAATCGACGGGCAAACCTGGGGGCTGGTCGCGCCTTGCCTGCAACAGGCTGATGTTTTAGCCGCCCGCCTGGCGGGAACGGCAACGGCGGATTTCCGTTATGAAGAGCGCGGTACGCGCCTCAAAGTCAGCGGCATTCCTCTTTTTTCTGCGGGCGATCTCAGCGAACAGCCCGAAACACGCGTTCTTAGCGCATTTGATCCGCTAACCCGGCATTACCGCTGCCTGCATCTGCGCGGCGAGCGGCTGGTGGGCGCCTTGCTGATGGGCGATATCCAGTCGGCAAACCTCCTGACAAACACTTTACTCAGCGCGGCGCCCGTTACGCCCGCCGTGCTGTTTGATGAATTCCACTCTGATGAGCAGCCGCGGGCTGCCGGAAATGACGACATGACAAAATCAACGCTGGTAGTGATTGGGCACGGCATGGTCGGGCACCACTTTCTGGAGCAGTGCGTAGCATTGCAACTGCACAAAAGCTTTCACATTGTGGTTTTCGGCGAAGAACGGCATCCGGCATACGACCGTGTTCATCTCTCGGAATATTTTGCCGGGCGCAGCGCGGAATCGCTTTCCATGGTGCAGGGGGATTTTTTTCACGAGCACGGCATCGAACTGCGCTGTAACAGCAAAATTGTTGAAATAGATCGGCAGCAGCGCCTGGTGCGCGACAGCAACGGCCACGAAACCTGGTGGGACAAGCTTGTGCTCGCCACCGGCTCGTTCCCGTTTGTGCCGCCGGTGCCGGGCAACTCACTGCCGGGCTGCTTTGTTTACCGCACGCTGGACGATCTGGACGCCATCGCGGAACGTGCGCGCAGCGGCAAACGCGGCGTAGTGATCGGCGGCGGCCTGCTGGGGCTTGAAGCGGCGAACGCGCTAAAACAGCTTGGTCTGGAAACGCATGTGGTCGAGTTCGCGCCAAACCTGATGGCGGTGCAACTGGACAACGCCGGAGCGGCTATGCTGCGCGAGAAAATCACCGAAATTGGCGTGCAGGTGCATACCAGCAAAGCCACAACGGCCATCACCGAAGCAGAAGGCTTACAGCTCAATTTTGCGGATGGCGAAACGCTGCGTACTGATTTGATCGTCTTCTCCGCCGGGATTCGCCCCCAGGACGCGCTGGCGCGCGCAAGCGATCTCGCGCTTGGCGAACGCGGCGGCATAGTGATTAACGATCTTTGCCAGACCAGCGATAACGCGATTTTTGCCATCGGTGAATGCGCCCTGTGGGAAGGAAAAATTTTTGGCCTCGTTGCGCCGGGCTATCAAATGGCGCGCGTGGCGGCGGCAACCCTTGCCGGGCAGGAATCCGCCTTTCGCGGCGCGGACATGAGCACCAAACTTAAACTGCTTGGCGTCGAAGTGGCTTCCTTCGGCGACGCCCATGGCCGCACGCCGGGTAGCCAGAGCTACCAGTGGACTAACGGGCCGCAGCAAATCTACAAAAAGATTGTCGTCTCGGCGGATAACAAAACGCTGCTCGGCGGCGTGCTGGTGGGGGACAGCAGCGAATATGCCCAGCTTCTGCAAATGATGCTCAACGGCATGGCGCTCCCGGCTCAGCCGGAAAGCCTTATTTTGCCTGCATCATCAGGGGGCGCGCCGAAAGGGCTGGGCGTGGCGGCGCTGCCGGATACCGCGCAGATTTGCTCTTGCCACAACGTTAGCAAAGCCGATATTTGCGCTGCGGTGAACGGCGGCGCGGGAGACATGGGCGCGATCAAAACCTGCACCAAAGCGGCGACCGGCTGCGGCGGCTGCTCGGCGCTTGTTAAACAGGTAATGGAATACCAGCTTCAGGAGCGGGGCGTGGAGGTGAAAAAGGATATCTGCGAACACTTCCCTTATTCGCGTCAGGAAATTTATCACCTGGTTGGCGTTAATCACATTCGCAGTTTTGAACAGCTTATCGGCCGTTACGGCCACGGTCACGGTTGCGAAATTTGTAAGCCGCTGGCGGCTTCGGTGCTGGCATCATGCTGGAATGAGTATTTGCTCAAACCCGCGCACCTGCCGCTTCAGGATACAAATGACCGCTACTTCGCCAACATACAGAAAGACGGCACTTACTCAGTTGTGCCGCGAGTCGCCGCCGGAGAAATCACGCCGGACGGGCTGATCGCCATCGGTCAGGTAGCGAAACGCTATCAGCTATACAGCAAAATCACCGGCGGGCAGCGTATCGATCTGTTCGGCGCGCGGCTTGAGCAGCTTCCTGCTATCTGGGAAGAGCTGGTGGCCGCCGGTTTTGAAACCGGTCACGCCTACGGAAAATCGCTGCGTACGGTGAAATCCTGCGTGGGTTCGACATGGTGCCGCTATGGCGTGCAGGATTCGACCGGCCTCGCCATCGAACTCGAAAATCGCTATAAGGGCCTGCGTTCGCCGCACAAAATCAAAATGGCGGTGTCCGGCTGTACCCGCGAATGCGCCGAAGCCCAGAGCAAAGACGTTGGCGTTATTGCTACCGACAAAGGCTGGAATCTCTATGTCTGCGGCAACGGCGGCATGAAACCGCGTCACGCGGATTTGTTCGCAAGCGATCTCGATCGTGAAACGTTAATCCGCACCGTTGACCGCTTTCTGATGTTTTACATCCGCACCGCCGACCGCTTACAGCGCACCAGCACCTGGATGGATAACCTGGAAGGCGGCATTGAATATCTGCGGGAAGTGGTGCTTAACGACAGCCTGGGTCTTGGCGACGAGCTGGAAAAAGAGATGGCGGGCGTGGTGGAGACTTACCAGTGCGAGTGGCAAACCACGCTCGGCAGCCCGGATCGCCTGGCGCTGTTCCGCTCTTATGTCAACAGCGAGCAGCCGGACGAAGCCGTGCAGCGCCAGACGTTGCGCGGGCAGCTCCAGCCGGTTTACGAAGTCGCCCACCAGCCGGCAAGCACGCCCGCAAAACCGTGGCAGGCGGTATGTGATATCAGCGCTATCCCGGCGCAGGCGGGCATCGGTGCGCGTCTGGGAGAGCAGCAAATTGCGCTGTTCCGCTTTGGCGATGCCGTTTATGCGCTGGATAATCTTGAGCCGGGCAGCGATGCCAACGTGCTTTCGCGCGGTATTGTGGGCGATGCGTCCGGCGAGCCCATCGTTATTTCCCCGCTCTATAAGCACCGGATTCGGCTGCGCGACGGGCGCGCCCAGGACGGCGGCGAGCTGGCGGTTCGCGCCTGGCCGGTGAAAGTGGAACAGGGCACCGTATGGGTGGGGAGCCAGGCGCTTATCGCGCGTGCGGAGGCATCATGAATGCCCCGGTGCGTTCTACCTGTCCCTACTGCGGCGTAGGGTGCGGCGTGGAGGCCCGGCAAACGGAGGCCGGGCTTTACGAAATTACCGGCGATAAACGGCATCCGGCGAATTTCGGGCGGCTGTGCGTGAAAGGCGCGGCGCTCGGTGAAACCCTGGCTCCTGATGGGCGTTTGCTCTATCCGGAAATTAACGGCGAGCGCGTGGAATGGGATACGGCACTTGCTTATACCGCTCAGCGGCTACGGACGATCGTTGATGAGTTTGGCCCGCAGGCCGTCGCGTTTTACGCTTCCGGTCAGCTATTGACCGAGGATTATTACGCCGCGAATAAACTGATGAAGGGATTTATCGGTTCGGCAAATATCGACACTAATTCGCGCCTGTGCATGTCGTCGGCGGTGGTGGGGTACAAGCGTGCTTTCGGAGCCGATGCGGTGCCGTGCAGCTATGAAGATCTTGAGCAAACGGACCTGGCGGTGCTGGTGGGATCTAACGCCGCGTGGGCGCATCCGGTGCTGTATCAGCGTCTGGTGCAGGCAAAAAAGCTGCGCCCGCAGATGAAGGTGGTGGTTATCGACCCAAGGCGCACCGCGACCTGTGATATTGCCGACTTGCACCTTGCGTTACGGCCGGGCAGCGATGCCGGGCTGTTTGTCGGGTTGCTGAATTATCTCCATTTACAACAGCCGCTGGCAGCGGAGCAGTTCGACGGGCAGGCTGAAGCGCTTAAGCTTGCCGCCGTATGGCCGCTGACAAAATGCGCCGATTTTTGCCAGCTTGAAGCCGATGCGGTCCAGACTTTCTGGCAATGGTTCGCCGAAGCCGACCGCGCCGTGACGCTTTACACCATGGGCATAAATCAATCGTCAAGCGGCAGCGATAAGTGCAACGCCATCATTAACGCGCACCTTGCCTGCGGGAAACTGGCGCGCGCCGGATGCGGTCCCTTTTCGCTGACCGGACAGCCAAATGCGATGGGCGGGCGGGAAGTGGGCGGTCTTGCAAATCAATTGGCCTGCCATATGAATTTTGAACCGGCGGATATCGCAAGGCTTGGGCAGTTCTGGGGCAGCGAACGGATAGCCGAAACGCCGGGATTAATGGCGGTGGAGCTGTTCGGTGCGATTGGCCGTGGCGAAGTCAAAGCCGTGTGGATCATGGGCACTAACCCGGTTGTGTCGCTTCCTGATGCTTTATGCGTGGAACAGGCACTTGCGAAATGTCCGCTGGTGATTGTCTCCGACGTGGCTTTGCAAACCGATACCGGGCGTTATGCAAACGTGCGTTTTCCTGCGCTGGCATGGGGCGAAAAAAACGGAACGGTAACCAACTCTGAACGACGCATCTCCCGGCAACGTTCATTTTTACCGGCGCCGGGTGAAGCGCGCGCCGACTGGTGGATAGTCTCACAAATCGCTCAGCGGCTTGGCTATAGCGAAGCCTTTAGCTGGCGGCATCCGCAGGAAATTTTCTGCGAGCACGCGGCGCTTTCAGGCTACGAAAATCATGGTTCGCGGGCGTTTGATATCAGCGGGCTGGCAAACCTGAGTCGTGAACAATATGACGCGCTGGAGCCGGTGCGCTGGCCAGTCACGTCTGAGGGAGAACCGGTATTTAAAAGCTGGCGAGTGAGCGGGAAATTCCAGCTTGTGCCGGTCGAACCCGATTTACCGCAGGCCGTAGCCGACCGCTGCTACCCGCTTATTCTCAATACCGGGCGCATCCGCGATCAGTGGCACACCATGACGCGCACCGGCGGCGTGGCGCGACTGATGCAGCACATCAACATGCCGTTCCTCGAAATTCATCCTGATGACGCGCAGCGCTACGGCATTCAGGATGCCGGGCTGGTGCGAATTGCATCGCGGCTGGGCGGAATGGTGGCTCGGGCGCAGGTGAGCCTGAATCAGCAGGCGGGAAGCGTATTTGCGCCGATGCACTGGAGCCAGCAGTTTGCCCGTAAGGGGCAAACAAATAGCCTGGTGGCTGGCGTGTGCGATCCGCATTCCGGGCAGCCGGAAAGCAAGCAAACTGCGGTGCGAGTTCAGCGCTGGCAGCCCGCATGGCAGGGTGAAATCTTCGCTCGCGATAAAGTTACGTTTGCGCAGGATGTTCAGTGGTGGCGTCAGGCATCGCCTGGCGTGCAGCATTTTTTGTGCGCCGCAGACAGCGCCTGTGTTGCCTGGCTTGAAACGCTGACTGCAGGGCGCGGCTGGCAGTTACAAACCGCCTGCGGAGACGAACAGTTTTATCATCTGCTGGCATGGCGAGAAGGTGAGCTGCAACTGGCTTTTTATGCCGGTAAAAGCTGGCCGCAGATTAATAATGGCGCGGTGCTGGCGGCGTTTGAAAACGGCTCGCTGACGCCTGCCGAACGCCATCTTTTACTGGCCGGAAAAGCGCCCGGCGCGGTAAACGATACGGGAAAAACCATTTGCAGTTGCTTCGGCGTGGGCGAGAAAACGATTCTTGCGGCAATCGCTACGGGGTGCCAGTCCGTAACGATGCTGGGAGAGAAGCTTCAGTGTGGGACAAACTGCGGCTCCTGCATTCCGGAACTTCGTGCATTACTGACCAAAACGGCCGATTAAGCCCGCCGCCGCCAGCGCATGATCTTTAAGCTTTGCGAAAAGCTGCTCACGGGTCAGCCCTGCCGGGAGCGCATCCGCGCGTAAATCGGTGGCGATTAGCGTCCAGGTATAATGGTGCGCGCCGCTGCCGGGCGGCGGACAAGGACCGTACCAGGCGAGCGTGCCGGGGGTATTTTTACCGCCGGTAAAACCTTTGCCGTCGCGCAGCTCGTTGGCGGCAAAGCCCGTCATGCTTGCGGGAATGTTATAAGCAACAAGATGAGTTACGCCAAGGCCTTTTGCGCCTTCAGGATCGTGGACTACCAGCGCGTAGCTTTGCGTTGTGGCAGGCGCGTTACTCCACACCACCGCAGGCGAGAGGTTTTCGCCCGTACAGTTAGGGTTGTCCTTTGCGTTCCCGGCGTATTTTTTATTCAGCATCGCGTTATCAGCAAAATCGGGGGACTGAAGCATAAACAGCCCTTCAGCCTGTGCCGCAAAACAGCCGAACAGCAGAACGGCGGATAAACAGCGTAGTGAGGTTTTCATAGTTGGATGCTCGAAAGGCAGGTGCTTTAAGCGTAGCGCTGAAATCCAGAAACGCGATATGTTATAATTTTCGGATGTTAAAAAAAGCTGTTCCGCTGTTCACCCTCTCTTCTGTACTCCTCTGCGCAGGAGGGGCTGCCAGCACCCGCCAGACCTTTACCGAACAAGCCGAAGCCCCCTTTACCGCCACGCCGAATGCGCTTCCTGATATGGGAATGGCTCCGGAAACGGACGCCGCGGCAAAACATATCGCCGAGATGGCGAAGAAATTTGGCGAGGCCAGCATGACGGATAACGGGCTGGATACTGGCGAGCAGGCGCGCCTGTTTGCTTTTACCAGCCTGCGCGACGTGCTGACCGATAAAGTGACTAACGAGGCGGAATCACTGCTTTCTCCCTGGGGCAAAGCCAACTTTAACCTGCAGGTGGATGAGCACGGTAACTGGAACGGCAGCAGCGGTTCGATGTTCACGCCGTGGGCCGATAACAATCGCTATCTCACCTGGAGCCAGTTGGGCTTCACCCAGCAGGATGACGGAATGGTGGGAAATATCGGTGCCGGTCAGCGCTGGGTGGCAGGAGAATGGCTGCTTGGTTACAACACGTTTTATGATACTCAGCTAGCCAGTAATCTTCAGCGCGCCGGATTTGGTGCCGAGGCATGGGGGGAATACCTGCGTCTGTCTGCCAATTATTATCAGCCGCTTAACGGCTGGCAGGACGAAACGGAAACCCAGGAGCAGCGCCTGGCGCGAGGCTACGACGTGACGGCGCAGGCCTGGCTGCCGTTTTATCGGCATATTTTTACCAGCGTCAGTCTGGAACAATATTTCGGCGACCGTGTGGACTTGTTCGACAGCGGCACGGGTTATCGCAATCCGGTTGCTGTCACCATGGGGCTGAACTACACGCCGGTTCCGCTTGTAACGCTAACCGCGCAGCATAAGCAGGGCGAAAGCGGCCTGGCGCAGGAAAATCTTGGCTTAAAACTTAATTACCGCTTTGGCGTGCCGCTGGGAAAACAGCTTTCCGCAGGCGAAGTGGCAGCCAGTAGCTCACTGCGGGGCAGCCGCTATGACAGCGTTGAGCGCAGCAATTTACCCGTTCTGGAATATCGCCAGCGCAAGACGCTTTCGGTGTTCCTTGCCACGCCTCCCTGGGAGTTGCATCCGGGAGACACGGTGGAGCTGAAGCTTCAGGTACGCGCAAGCCATGGTATTCGCCAGATTGCCTGGCAAGGAGACACGCAGGCGCTGAGCCTGACGCCACCGGCTAATAACAGAAATGCGGAAGGGTGGAGCGTGATCATGCCAGCCTGGAAAGAGGGCGCGCCGAACGAGTATCGTCTTTCGGTCATCATTGAGGATGATAACGGACAAAAGGTGACGTCAAACTGGATAACGCTTAAACAGACGGCGCCGCTGCTGATTAACCCGACAGAAGATTCGCGTTACGACCTGCTGCCGGGTGAGGGCGCTTTACCCTAAAAAATACGTTCCTGATGCACCCAGACCGCCGCCTCAACGCGGGATTTAAGCTTCATTTTTTTCAGCAGATGCTTTACGTGCACTTTCACGGTGCTTTCGGTGATATCCAGACGGCGCGCAATCATTTTGTTCGGCAACCCCTGGGCGATAAGCTTCAGAATATCGCGTTCGCGCGGCGTTAACTGATTCACGTCGCGGTCGGACGTTGCGCGGTTAGCGCGCAGGCTTGCCGCCAGAACCGGCGTTAACGCTTCGCTTAACACCATTTCGCCTGCTGCCGCCTGCTGCAATGCTTTGAGCAGGTCTTCCGGCTCCATATCTTTTAGCAGATAACCGTCTGCCCCACGTTTCAGGGCGGTAACCACATCTTCTTCGTGATTCGATACGCTAAACACAACGATGCGCCCGGACAGCGGCTTTTCACGCAGGCAGTCGAGCGTTTCCAGTCCGTTCATGCCGGGCATATTTAAATCGAGCAGGATCAGATCCGGATCGAGGGATTCCGCAAGCTGAACGCCCTGAGCGCCGTCTCCGGCTTCACCGACAACCGCCAGTTCCGGCGCCATGCTGATTAACTGTTTGACGCCGCTCCGCAGCATCGGGTGATCATCAATCAGCAATATGGTTGCTGCTTCCGGGTTCGGGCTACTCATCGTTAACTCCTGTGGCAGAAGACAAATGCGCTTCGGGCATAAAACTGACGACCACTTCAGTGCCGCCACCTGCGCGAGTCCGTATCTGACAATCCCCTTTCAGGCTTTGCGCACGGTCTCGCATAATAATAAGTCCGTAATGGTTTCGGCGCTCTCCGTTACCCGGAATACCGCAGCCGTTGTCCCATACGGTGAGTTTAACCTGTTTATCCTGGCGAATAACGCTCACGCCGCAAGCTGAAGCCTGAGCGTGTTTAAGGCTGTTGTTTAACGCTTCACGAGCAATCTGCACCAGATGGATGGCCTGATGCGACGGCACGAGGCGTGGCGGTAGCTGATAGTCCAGCTCCACCGCAAAGCCAAGTTTTTCACTGAACTCCTGGCAGCTTGTTTCAAGGGCCGGGCGCAGGCCGGGCTCAATCAACTGCAGGCGGAAGGTGGTCAACAATTCGCGCAGTTGACGCCATGAGGTATTCAGCTCGTGACGCATTTGCCCCAATAAATCGCGGCTTTGCTCAGGCAGACCTTCACTTTGCATTTGCAGGCAACTGACCTGCATTTTCAGGCAGGAGAGCGACTGGGCGATAGAGTCGTGTAATTCGCGAGCAATGGCGGCGCGCTCTTCCATCACTACTAACTGTTGCTGGTGTTCATACTGTCTTTCCAGGGCGAGAGTGGCGGCGAGCTGTTCGATTAACGTTGAAATCAACTGCTGCTGATCGACGGTCAGGCTGCAGCCCAGCGGGAGCTGCGCCAGCACCAGGCCATAGTGAATATGGTTGTCCGTTAATCGCCACTTCAGCGCGGTGCTTTCAACCGGCTCAGGTTCCTGTTCGCGCGGGCAGAGGTGACAGCCCTGTTCTTCGCAGCTACTGTCCGGCTGATAGGTATATTCGTCGTAGTTTTCTTCGTCTTCGTATTCATATACGCGCAGTTCGATGTGGCGCAGCGGCGTGAGCTTTTGCAGTTCGCTTAAAACCGGAGAAAGCCTTTGGCACAGCGGGGCCTGAGAATGAAGCCGACGGTTTGCCTGATACAGAAAAGAGAGAATTTGATTTTTTTGTTCGAGCCCGGCTGTTTTTTCCCGAACGCGCTGTTCAAGCACGGAATAACTTTCAGCCAGTTCCGCCGACATGCTGTTAAGCGCCATGCCAAGCGTCGCCATTTCGTTACGTCCGGTGATATTTACCCGGTGAGTGAAATCTTTCTGTCCGATGGCCGAAGCCATAGCCAGCAACTGCCGCCAGGGGCGGAGCAGGCGTTTGCGTAGCCATACTACGGTGAACAGCAGCAGTAACCCCATCAATACCACCATGCCCTGTTGAAGGAGAATGACGCGATGAAGGCGAAGCTCCGTAGTTTTGTCGAACGAACTTACCAACTGGTCGATTCGACCCACAAACTGCGCAACGTGCGGAGTGACCTGTTGCGCATTTTTAGCGCTTTTCATCGCAGGTTCGAGCGTGTCGCGCCAGTAATGCTGGAGTTCGTTAAGCTGCGCCTGCTGACCGTCGCGCCGCGCCGCCTGTTGCAAATCCTCGCTCCAGGTGGTTTGCTCCATTTCGGTAAACAGGACGTCGTTTTTTTCAGTAAGCGGAATGGCGGCCAGCAGACGATAGCTTTGCATACGCAGCGACCCGGCTTTATTGATAGCATGGGCGTTGCCCTGAATACCCTGCGCAAGCCAACTGGCAAGGCTCATTCCCGCGATACCCAGCGACGCCTGCAACAGCACGATAAGCGCAAGCTGGTTGACCAGGGTTAACGGGGAAAACAGGCGTTTCAGCATAAACGGGCGCGCTCCGGATACGGAATTGTCATAAAAACAGAGGGACATTCTCAGCTATCCTCTGGAGTATACCCATACCCCCTAATGATTACCCCTTAATTGCCGTAGGTAGCATAACCCCGAGAATTTGTAAGCATAAGCCGCAGCAGCCTGGTGAAAAATCACGGCTTTTTTAGTAATCAGACTTACTCACAAAGAATCATGGTTGATTTCTGACCGCCATTCTGTTCGGTTATCCCTTGATTTACATCAAATTAGATTCATCAATACTCCCTAATGTGACCGCAATTACTCTCACAAACTTTGAGGTGTTTATGTCTCAGTCATCCGCTAATGGACAGAAATCGGGAGCGCTAATTACGGACTGGCGTCCGGAAGAGCCGGAGTTCTGGCAAACCAGAGGCCATCGTATCGCCAGCCGTAATCTGTGGATCTCTGTCCCAAGCCTGCTGCTGGCCTTCTGTGTCTGGATGTTATTCAGTGCTGTTGCAGTCAACCTTAATAAAGTCGGGTTTACCTTTACGACCGAGCAGTTGTTTATGCTGACGGCTCTGCCTTCTGTGTCCGGCGCGCTGCTGCGTGTGCCTTACTCTTTTATGGTGCCTATCGTTGGCGGCCGTCGCTGGACTGCGTTTAGCACCGGCATTCTGATTATTCCCTGCGTCTGGCTGGGCTTTGCGGTGCAGGATACCAGCACGCCGTTTAGCGTCTTTATCATTATTTCCCTGCTGTGCGGTTTCGCCGGCGCGAACTTCGCCTCCAGCATGGCGAATATCAGCTTCTTCTTTCCAAAATCAAAACAGGGCGGTGCTTTAGGAATTAACGGCGGCCTGGGAAATCTGGGCGTGAGCGTGATGCAGCTTGTTGCGCCGCTGGTCATTACGCTGTCGATGTTTGCCATATTTGGCGGTACCGGTGTGGCTCAGGCGGATGGCACCATGCTGTTCCTTGAAAACGCCGCGTGGGTCTGGGTGCCTTTCCTTGCGATTTTCACCCTTGCCGCCTGGTTTGGCATGCATGATTTGTCCGCTTCAAAAGCTTCTTTGCGCGAGCAGTTGCCGGTGCTTAAGCGTGCTCACCTGTGGATTATGGGTCTGCTGTATCTGGCAACCTTTGGATCGTTTATCGGTTTCTCTGCCGGTTTTGCGATGTTGTCAAAAACCCAGTTTCCTGACGTGAATATCCTGCACTTTGCTTTCTTTGGCCCGCTGTTTGGCGCGCTGGCTCGTTCCGCAGGCGGCGCCATTTCTGACCGCTGGGGCGGCACGAAAGTCTCGCTGATAAACTTTGTGTTTATGGCCGTGTTCAGCGCGTTGTTGTTTACCACGCTGCCGCATAACGGCGTGGGCGGGAACTTCATCGCCTTCTTTGGCGTGTTCCTGATGCTGTTCCTGACGGCAGGGCTCGGCAGTGGTTCCACCTTCCAGATGATCTCCGTCATTTTCCGCAAGCTGACCATGGATCGCGTAAAAGCGGCGGGTGGCACCGAAGAGCAGGCGATGCGGGAAGCGGCAACAGACACCGCAGCGGCGCTGGGCTTTATCTCGGCGATTGGCGCGGTGGGCGGGTTCTTTATTCCTAAAGCGTTCGGGACTTCACTGGCGTTGACCGGCTCTCCGGCAGGGGCGATGAAGGTCTTCCTGGTGTTTTACATTGTTTGCGTGGTGATTACCTGGGCCGTGTATGGCCGTAAATCAGCCAGATAAAAGTTTAACCGATTGACCTTTTGGTTATCCCTTGCGCGGCTTCGGTCGCGCTTTTTTTACCCTTGCATTAGTTACAACATACTAATCCATCAATCAAGGGCAATGGCCCAGCGTGAAAATGAAAGGTTGTGGGGGACCTACCCCTTAATACCTCTGTCGTTGATTTTTGTACTCACAACAAATTGGAATCAATAATAAATACAACTAAAACAAGTAGTTGTCTTTTTATCGCGAATTATCCTTTGGTGGTATATGGGCCGCTTTGCCAGACAAGCAACATCTACGCAGTTGATCGTTATCAATTATCTCTTTATATGAGCACGTTAACTTGCAAGCCAAATCAGCAATGTCGATTTCACCAGAAGAGCCTCCAGGCTCCACATCAGGAGAACCCCGATGAGCAAGTTTCTTGACCGGTTTCGTTACTTCAAACAGAAGGGTGAAACCTTTGCCGATGGACATGGCCAACTGCTTGATACCAATCGCGATTGGGAAGAAGGCTACCGCCAGCGTTGGCAGCACGATAAAGTTGTGCGTTCCACCCACGGTGTAAACTGCACCGGTTCCTGTAGCTGGAAGATTTACGTTAAAAGCGGCCTGGTCACCTGGGAAACCCAGCAAACCGATTACCCGCGCACCCGTCCCGATATGCCAAACCATGAGCCGCGCGGCTGCCCTCGAGGCGCCAGCTACTCCTGGTATCTCTACAGCGCTAACCGCCTGAAATATCCGCTGATGCGTAAGCGTCTTATCAAGCTGTGGCGCGAAGCGAAAACTCAGCATGCCGATCCGGTCAACGCCTGGGCTTCTATCATCAACGACCCGGAAAAAGCGAAAAGTTATAAACAAGCCCGTGGTCGCGGTGGTTTTGTCCGTTCGAGCTGGCAGGAAGTGAACGAGCTGATCGCTGCGGCAAACGTCTTTACCGCAAAAACTTTCGGGCCTGACCGTATCGCCGGCTTCTCACCGATTCCTGCAATGTCGATGGTCTCTTACGCTTCCGGCGCGCGCTACCTTTCCCTGATTGGCGGCACCTGCCTGAGCTTCTATGACTGGTATTGCGATTTGCCTCCTGCGTCGCCAATGACCTGGGGCGAGCAAACCGACGTGCCGGAATCCGCGGACTGGTACAACTCCAGCTACATCATCGCGTGGGGTTCTAACGTTCCTCAGACTCGTACGCCGGATGCCCACTTTTTCACAGAAGTTCGTTACAAAGGCACCAAGACCGTTGCGGTGACGCCGGATTACGCTGAAATCGCTAAGCTGTGCGACCAGTGGCTGGCGCCGAAGCAGGGTACCGATGCCGCAATGGCGCTGGCGATGGGCCATGTGATGCTGCGCGAGTTCCATCTGGATAACCCAAGCCAGTATTTCACCGACTACGTTCGACGTTATACCGATATGCCGATGCTGGTCATGCTCGAAGATCGCGACGGATTTTATGCCGCTGGCCGTATGCTGCGCGCATCTGATTTGGTGGATGGCCTGGGCCAGGAAAATAATCCGCAGTGGAAAACCGTTGCTGTAGATAATCAGAGCGGCGATCTGCTGGCGCCTACGGGCTCCATCGGCTACCGCTGGGGCGAGAAGGGCAAATGGAATCTGGAGCAGCGCGACGGCACCAGCGGCGAAGAAACCGAACTGCGCCTGAGCCTGCTGGGCAGCCATGATGAAGTAGCGGAAGTCGGCTTCCCTTACTTTGGCGGTGAAAGCAGCGAACACTTCAGCAACGTTAAGCTTGATAACGTGCTGATGCATAAACTGCCGGTGAAACGTATTCAACTGGCCGATGGTTCCAGCGCATTAGTGACCACCGTTTACGATCTGACCCTTGCCAACTACGGTCTGGATCGCGGTCTGAACGATGAAAACTGTGCGACAAGCTATGACGATGTGAAAGCCTATACCCCGGCCTGGGCCGAGCAGATAACCGGCGTTTCCCGTCAGAACATTATCCGTATCGCACGTGAGTTTGCCGATAACGCCGACAAGACGCACGGTCGCTCGATGATCATCGTCGGCGCAGGGATGAACCACTGGTTCCATATGGATATGAACTACCGCGGGCTGATCAATATGCTGATCTTCTGCGGCTGCGTTGGCCAGAGCGGCGGCGGTTGGGCGCACTATGTGGGCCAGGAAAAACTGCGTCCGCAAACCGGCTGGACTCCGCTGGCGTTTGCCCTTGACTGGCAGCGTCCGCCACGCCATATGAACAGCACCTCCTTCTTCTACAACCACTCCAGCCAGTGGCGCTACGAGTCGTTGACGGCGGAAGAACTGCTTTCTCCACTTGCGGATAAATCCCGCTACAGCGGCCATTTGATTGACTTCAACGTGCGTGCTGAACGTATGGGCTGGCTGCCGTCAGCTCCACAGTTGAACACTAACCCGCTAACCATTGCGGCTCAGGCAAAAGCGGCTGGCATGAGCCCGGCTGATTACACCGTTCAGCAGTTAAAAAGCGGCGACATTCGTTTTGCGGCTGAACAGCCGGATGCGGGCAATAACCATCCGCGCAACCTGTTTGTCTGGCGTTCAAACCTGCTGGGCTCTTCCGGTAAGGGGCATGAATACATGCTTAAGTATTTGCTCGGCACCGAAAACGGTATTCAGGGCAAAGATCTTGGCAAAGAAGGCGGCGTAATGCCGCAAGAGGTTGAGTGGGTGGACAACGGCCTCGACGGCAAGCTGGATTTGGTGGTGACGCTCGACTTCCGTCTGTCTAGCACCTGCCTGTACTCCGACATCGTCCTGCCTACCGCCACCTGGTATGAAAAAGACGATATGAATACTTCGGATATGCATCCGTTTATTCACCCGCTTTCTGCCGCCGTCGACCCCGCCTGGGAATCGAAGAGCGACTGGGAGATTTATAAAGCCATCGCGAAGAAATTTTCTGAAGTGTGCGTAGGCCATCTGGGGAAAGAAACCGACGTGGTAACGCTGCCAATCCAGCATGATTCCGCAGCGGAACTGGCCCAGCCATTCGGCGTAATGGACTGGAAAAAAGGCGAGTGCGATCTCATTCCGGGTAAAACCGCTCCACATCTGGTCACGGTTGAACGTGATTATCCGGCGACGTATGAGCGCTTTACTTCCGTTGGCCCGCTGATGGAAACCATCGGTAACGGCGGTAAAGGCATTGCCTGGAATACGCAGACCGAAATGGATCTGCTGCGTAAGCTGAATTACACCAAGGCAGAAGGCCCGGCGAAAGGCCAGCCTATGATTAACTCGGCAATTGACGCCGCCGAAGTGATCCTGACACTTGCGCCGGAAACTAACGGCCATGTTGCGGTGAAAGCCTGGGCTGCGCTCAGCGAGTTTACCGGCCGCGACCATACGCATCTGGCGACGAATAAAGAAGAGGAAAAAATCCGCTTCCGCGATATTCAGGCGCAGCCGCGTAAAATCATCTCAAGCCCGACCTGGTCCGGTCTTGAAGATGAGCACGTGTCTTACAACGCTGGCTATACCAACGTCCACGAGCTGATTCCATGGCGCACGCTGTCCGGCCGTCAGCAGCTCTATCAGGATCATCAGTGGATGCGTGATTTCGGCGAAAGCCTGCTGGTTTACCGTCCGCCGATTGATACCCGCTCCGTGAAAGGCGTGATGGGCAAAAAATCCAACGGTAACCCGGAAAAAGCGTTGAACTTCCTGACGCCGCACCAGAAATGGGGCATTCACTCAACCTACAGCGATAACCTGCTGATGCTGACGCTCTCGCGCGGCGGCCCGATTGTGTGGATGAGTGAAACCGATGCCAAAGATTTGGGTATCGAAGACAACGACTGGATTGAAGTGTTCAACAAAAACGGTGCGCTTACCGCGCGTGCGGTCGTCAGCCAGCGTGTGCCGGAAGGCATGACGATGATGTACCACGCTCAGGAACGTATCGTGAACCTGCCGGGTTCTGAAATCACCGGTCAACGTGGCGGTATTCATAACTCCGTAACCCGTATTAGCCCGAAACCGACGCACATGATTGGCGGCTACGCGCAACTGGCCTATGGCTTTAACTACTACGGTACGGTGGGTTCAAACCGCGATGAGTTCGTGGTGGTTCGTAAGATGAAAGACATTAACTGGTTAGACGGTGAAGGCAACGACCAGAAACAGGAGAGCGTAAAATGAAAATTCGTTCACAAGTCGGCATGGTGCTGAATCTTGATAAATGCATCGGCTGTCACACCTGTTCTGTGACCTGCAAAAACGTCTGGACCAGCCGCGAAGGGATGGAGTACGCGTGGTTTAACAACGTGGAAACCAAACCGGGTATCGGGTATCCGAACGACTGGGAAAACCAGGAGAAATGGAAGGGCGGTTGGATCCGTAAAATCAACGGCAAACTGCAGCCGCGCATGGGCAACCGCGCCATGCTGCTGGGTAAAATCTTCGCTAACCCGCATCTGCCGGGCATCGATGATTATTACGAGCCGTTTGATTATGACTACCAGCATCTGCATAACGCGCCGGAAGGGAAACATCAGCCGATAGCGCGTCCGCGCTCGCTGATAACCGGCCAGCGTATGAACAAAATCGAAGCGGGTCCGAACTGGGAAGAGATCCTCGGCGGCGAATTTGAAAAACGCGCCAAAGATCAGAACTTCGAGAACATGCAGAAGGCGATGTACGGCCAGTTTGAAAACACCTTCATGATGTATCTGCCGCGCCTGTGCGAACACTGCCTTAACCCGGCGTGCGTGGCGACCTGCCCGAGCGGCGCAATCTACAAACGTGAAGAAGACGGCATTGTGCTTATCGATCAGGACAAATGCCGCGGCTGGCGCATGTGCGTTACCGGCTGCCCTTACAAAAAGATCTACTTCAACTGGAAGACCGGCAAGTCTGAGAAATGCATTTTCTGCTACCCGCGTATTGAAGCCGGTATGCCGACGGTCTGTTCCGAAACCTGCGTGGGCCGTATTCGTTACCTTGGCGTGGTGCTCTACGATGCGGATGCGATTGAAGAAGCAGCAAGCACCGAGCATGAGAAAGATCTGTACGAACGTCAACTGGGCGTGTTCCTGAACCCGAACGACCCGGCTGTTATTGAACAGGCGCTGAAAGACGGCGTTCCACAGAGCGTTATTGATGCCGCTCAGCAATCGCCGGTTTACAAAATGGCGATTGACTGGAGGCTCGCGCTGCCGCTGCATCCTGAATACCGCACGCTGCCAATGGTCTGGTATGTACCGCCGCTGTCGCCAATTCAGTCCGCGGCTGACGCGGGCCAGTTGCCGCACACCGGTATTTTGCCTGACGTGGAGAGCCTGCGTATTCCGGTTGAATATCTGGCAAACCTGCTGACCGCGGGTGATACCGCGCCGGTTATCAGCGCGCTGAAACGCATTATGGCAATGCGTCATTATAAACGTGCCGAAACGGTAGACGGCGTTCACGATATCAGCGCCCTGGAGGAAGTCGGTTTGACCGAAGCGCAGGCGCAGGAAATGTATCGCTATCTGGCTATCGCTAACTACGAGGATCGTTTTGTGATCCCAACCAGCCATCGCGAACTGGCGGCGGATGCTTTCCCTGAGCGTAACGGCTGTGGTTTCAGCTTCGGCGATGGCTGTCACGGCAGCGACAGCAAGTTCAATCTGTTCAATAGCAAACGCATCGACGCTATTGATGTATCCAATAAAACGGAGCCACACGCATGATTGAACTTCTGGTTATTTCTCGTCTGCTTGAGTACCCGGATGCTGCCCTGTGGCAGCATCAACAGGAGTTGCACGATGCGCTGGCAGAAGGCGAGGCGTTGAATCTGCAACAAGCTGCGCAGCTTAAAGATTTTATCGCGGCGCTGTGTGGCCGTGATTTGCTGGACGCGCAGGCGAGCTACAGCGAATTGTTCGACAGGGGGCGTGCGACATCTCTGTTGTTGTTTGAACACGTTCACGGCGAGTCGCGCGATCGCGGTCAGGCGATGGTCAATCTGATGGGGCAATACGAGCAGGCTGGTATGGAAATCGACAGTCGCGAGCTGCCGGATCATCTGCCGCTTTATCTTGAATATCTGTCGCAGCGTCCGGCTGCGGAAGCGCGTGGCGGTTTGCAGGACGTCGCGCCGATTCTGGCCTTGTTAAGCGCACGTCTGAAACAGCGTGAAAGTGATTACGCCGTGCTGTTTGACGTGTTGCTTGGCCTGTCGGAAAGCAACGTGGCGGTTGATAGCGTAAGCAAGCAAATCGCTGACGAAGCACGTGACGATACGCCACAGGCGCTGGATGCGGTGTGGGAAGAAGAGCAGGTGAAGTTTATTGCCGACCAGGGCTGCGGTGAGTCCGAAATCACCAGTCACCAGCGTCGTTTTGCCGGGGCTGTGGCTCCGCAGTATCTGAATATTGGAGGAGAGTGATAATGCATTTTCTGAATGTGTTCTTCTATGACATCTATCCGTACCTTTGCGGTACGGTTTTCCTGCTCGGTAGCTGGCTGCGCTATGACTACGGCCAGTACACCTGGAAAGCAGGCTCCAGCCAGATGCTCGACAGAAAAGGCATGAACCTGGCGTCAAACCT
The DNA here is from genome assembly GCF_025215095.1 of Dryocola boscaweniae. Lineage (GTDB taxonomy): Bacteria > Pseudomonadota > Gammaproteobacteria > Enterobacterales > Enterobacteriaceae > Dryocola > Dryocola boscaweniae. The sequence goes on from NZ_JALHAP010000082.1 coordinate 60,325, forward strand.
GTTCCACATTGGGATTCTGGGCATTTTTGCCGGTCACTTACTCGGTATGCTGACCCCACACTGGATGTACGAGTCTTTTTTACCTGTCGATGTGAAGCAAAAAATGGCGATGATTGCCGGCGGCGCGTGCGGAGTAATGACTCTGGTAGGCGGTTTGCTGTTGCTTAAACGTCGTCTGTTCAATCCGCGTATCCGTGCGACCTCTACCGTGGCCGACATTCTGATCTTAAGCCTGCTGATGATTCAGTGCGCGCTGGGTCTGCTGACTATCCCATTCTCGGCACAGCATATGGACGGCAGCGAGATGATGAAACTGGTGGGCTGGGCGCAGACGGTGGTCACCTTCCAGGGCGGTGCATCTGAGCATCTGGACGGCGTGGCGTTTATCTTCCGCGTGCATTTAGTGTTGGGCATGACGCTGTTCTTACTCTTCCCGTTCACCCGTCTGGTGCACGTGTGGAGCGCGCCGGTTGAATATCTGACGCGTAAGTACCAGGTAGTTCGCGCCCGTCGCTGAGCGTTGCGTAAAGAGTGACAAATACCTGGCTTCGGCCGGGTATTTTTTTGCCCGTTGTTTGGTTCAGGCGGGTGGATCTTCGTTTACCCGCCCTACAAAATTCGGAAGTGAGCAGGGGGCCAAAACCAGAAATAGAGTAGGTTGGATGCGAATGCGTCATTCACCGTGCATTTCGCACGCGTAATAAGGTTGCGAATATTTCACTAATGGGAATATGGGATATGTGCGATTTGGAATAAGTCTGAAGACTTTCAGAAGATGGTGGCGGGGGAAGGATTCGAACCTTCGAAGTCGATGACGGCAGATTTACAGTCTGCTCCCTTTGGCCGCTCGGGAACCCCGCCTGGGGTATTTTATTTTCAGATAAACCAGACTGGAGCTGGTTATCAGAACGGAGTGGGAAGGATGACCGTTGCTGATGCAACGTTGTCTCACTACGTTCGACTCGAACCTTAATCGAAGCTTCTCGTTCTTCCCCATGAAAAATCTGGAAGAGAGTTGCTCGTTTGATGATTAATACGAGTTTGTAAATGGTGGTGGGGGAAGGATTCGAACCTTCGAAGTCGATGACGGCAGATTTACAGTCTGCTCCCTTTGGCCGCTCGGGAACCCCACCACGGGGTATAACATTTACTGGCCTGCTTCCTTAGGCTGGAAGCGGGGCGCATCATATCAAATGAAGCGCCGCTGTAAAGCTTTCACTGTAAGAAAATGAATCGTCTGCCGTTTTTTTACGCGTAACGTTGTAAAGCTAAACAATTCATCTGCGGGCGTTACAGAATAATGGTGCGATTGCCGTACACGAAAACACGCTGGGCCAGAACCTGATACAGGGCGCGGCTTAACACATTTTTTTCCACGTCGCGGCCAGCTCTCATCATGTCTTCTGCGGTATAAGTGTGATCCACATGAATCACGTCCTGCATGATGATTGGGCCTTCGTCCAGATTATCATTCACATAGTGCGCCGTGGCGCCGATAATCTTCACGCCGCGCTCATACGCCTGATGATAAGGGCGTGCGCCGATAAATGCCGGCAGGAACGAGTGGTGAATATTGATTATCTGGTTAGGGAAACGTGATACGAACGAAGGCGTAAGCACGCGCATATATTTGGCCAGCACAACATAATCCGGCTCATAAGCAGCGATAGCATCTGCCATCTGCGTGTCGTGTTCTTCGCGGGTCATGCCTTCGTGGCTGACAAGCTCGAAAGGAATATCGAAGCGTTCAACCAGCGTGCGTAGCGTATCGTGATTGCCGATAACGGCGGCGATTTCAACGTCAAGGCCGCCGTAGTTGGCTTTCATCAGCAGATCGCCCAGGCAATGCGCTTCTTTGGTGACCAGAATGACGACGCGGCGACGGCCGGCCGGCGTCAGTTCGCGTACGGAACCTTCAGGCAACGCTCCGTCCAAATCGGCAAGCAGAGTGGCGTCGTTGAAGATCCCTTCAAGTTCGGTACGCATGAAAAAGCGGCCGGTGCGGTGATCGACGAATTCGTTGTTTTGCACGATGTTTAATTCGTGCTTGTAACAGATGTTGGTGATCCTGGCGATCAGGCCTTTCTGGTCAGGGCAGATAGTGCGGAGAACTTTTCGTTGCAGTGCTTGCATCGCTTGGTAAATCCTGTGAACTGTGTTTGCTAAACAAGAGTGTGGTTACGGTTCTGAAGCTTACCGCCCACAACATTTTTTAAATTTTTTCCCGGAGCCGCAAGGGCAAGGGTCGTTACGACCCAACTGCGGGCGCGTACCGTCGACATAATACCACTGACCAGATTCTTTTAAGAAACGGGAACGTTCGATAATCGCGCTTTCGCGGTCCCGATCTTCGAAACGCGCAACAAAACTGACATATCCTTCATTGTCGTCCCGGCCACTGGTCTCTTCAAAGAGGGTTAAACCCAGCCATTGCGTACCGATAAAACTGGCAGAAATATCGGCGCTTAACGTTTCATGACGCGCCGTCGGATGCCAGGTTGCCAGCAGATATTCCGCGTCCTGCATCACATATGCGCTGTAGCGTGAACGCATAAGCTGAGCTGGCGTCGTGGGCAGGCTTTCCCCGCGTAGGTAAGGCTGGCAACATAGGCTATACTCCAGACCGCTGCCACAAGGACAAAGTTGCGCCACAGTAACTCCTTATAAATAGAAAATGGCGTAATGACGCCAGGCAGCGTTATGTTAACCGAGCAGTGGCGAAGGCGCCACGGGATGAAAATCCTGAAGAGATTGACCGAGGCGGAATGAGACAGGTAAAAATCGGCCTGGCGTTAGGGTCGGGAGCAGCAAAAGGTTGGGCGCACATTGGCGTGATCAATGCGTTAAAGCGGGCAGGCATTCAGATTGATATCGTAGCAGGATGTTCGGTAGGGGCGCTGGTCGGCGCCGCTTATGCCTGCAACAGGCTGCCTGTGATGGAACGTTGGGTCAGATCGTTTGGCTACTGGGACGTTTTACGTCTGATGGATCTTTCCTGGCGTCGCGGAGGCTTACTGCGCGGCGAAAGAGTTTTTAACAACGTTCGCAAAATTATCCCTGAAGAATCAATCGAAGCCTGTCACCTGCGCTTTGGTTCCGTTGCATGTAACCTGAGTACCGGGCGAGAGCTGTGGTTTACCGATGGCGATTTACATCAGGCCGTGCGAGCCTCGTGCAGTATGCCGGGTCTGCTTTCACCTGTGGGTTATAACGGCTACTGGCTTGTGGACGGAGCCGTGGTGAATCCTGTTCCTGTCTCACTAACTCGCGCTTTAGGCGCTGATATCGTCATCGCAGTAGATTTGCAGCATGACGCGCATCTGATGCAACAGGATTTGCTGTCTGTGAATATGACCGGACCGATAACCGAAGAGATTGGACAACCCGCCACCTGGCGCGGCCGCCTGCGTGAGCAACTGGGAAAAATGAAAAACCGGCGAACCTTCACGACGCCGACGGCGATGGAAATCATGACCACGTCGATTCAGGTGCTGGAAAACCGCCTGAAACGTAACCGCATGGCGGGCGACCCGCCGGATATTTTGCTCCAGCCATTTTGTCCGCAAATCTCTACGCTCGATTTTCATCGCGCAGCCGAAGCCATCACCGCCGGTTCTCAGGCGGTAGAAAAAAAGATGGATGAGCTGCTACCGCTGGTCCGTACTCATGACTGAGTATTGGGTTTTTACACATCTTCAGGTAATTCTGACAGGCGCTCAAAGCCATACCATGCCACTATTTACTTATTGCCAGTCAGAGGAGAGAGCATGACACAGCCACTTGCGGGAAAACAAATTCTCATCGTTGAGGATGAGCCCGTATTCCGCTCCCTTTTGGACAGCTATCTTTCCTCGCTTGGTGCCATCACCTCCGTAGCGTGGGACGGCGTTGATGCGCTGGAGAAAATGCTGGGTGTGTCTCCTGATTTGCTGATTTGCGATATTGCCATGCCGCGTATGAACGGGTTGAAACTGGTTGAGCATATCCGCAACGAGGGCAACCAGATCCCTATTCTTGTGATTTCCGCGACGGAAAATATGTCGGACATCGCTAAGGCGTTGCGCCTGGGCGTGCAGGACGTTCTGCTTAAGCCGATAAAAGATCTCAACCGCCTGCGTGAAACCGTTTTCGCCTGCCTCTATCCGACTATGTTTAATTCTCGCGTCGAGGAGGAAGAGCGCCTTTTCCAGGACTGGGATGCGCTGGTAAGCGATCCACAGGCTGCGGCGAAACTGCTCCAGGAACTACAGCCGCCGGTTCAGCAGGTCATGTCCCATTGCCGGGTTAACTATCGCCAGCTTGTCGCGGCCGACCAACCCGGTCTCGTGCTTGATATCGCGCCCTTATCTGAAAACGATCTCGCCTTTTATTGTCTTGATGTCACACGTGCCGGAGATAACGGCGTGCTGGCGGCATTATTGCTGCGCGCGCTTTTTAATGGCCTGCTCCAGGAACAACTTTCCCATCAGCGTCAGCGCCTGCCGGAATTAGGTAGTTTGCTCAAACAAGTGAATCAGTTATTGCGTCAGGCAAATCTGACCGGACAATTTCCGCTCATTGTTGGTTATTACCATAGTGCATTAAAAAACCTCATTTTGGTTTCCGCCGGACTTAACGCAACGTTAAATACCGGCGAGCATCAAATTCAGGTCAGTAATGGTGTGCCATTAGGCACTCTGGGCAATACTTATCTCAACCAAATCAGCCAGCGTTGCGACGCCTGGCAGTGCCAGGTGTGGGGCGCAGGTGGTCGTTTACGCTTAATGTTGTCTGCGGAATGAGCACCTGACTCACTGATTACATTTAGCTTTTCTCCCCCGCCTGGGCTGGTGGTAATATCGCGCCATACCGATTCGTATTAGTCTTAAATTACCCGCGCCGCAGGTAATCAGCGGCAGATTTACTTTTTAAGCTGATATACTCGAACGCGTTTTTAAATTGACGAACAAGTTTAACACTTGAACAGTCCAGGAGGTTTTTCAATGGCTGCCATTAATTCTAAAGTTAGAAAAGCAGTAATCCCTGTTGCGGGATTAGGAACGCGTATGTTGCCAGCTACCAAGGCAATTCCGAAAGAGATGCTGCCGCTGGTAGATAAACCCTTAATTCAGTATGTCGTGAATGAATGTATCGCGGCAGGTATTACTGAAATTGTTCTGGTTACTCACTCTTCGAAAAACTCCATCGAAAACCACTTCGATACCAGTTTCGAACTGGAAGCCATGCTGGAAAAACGCGTTAAGCGTCAGTTGCTGGAAGAAGTTCAGGCGATTTGCCCGCCGCACGTCACCATTATGCAGGTTCGTCAGGGTCTGGCCAAAGGCCTGGGTCATGCGGTGCTGTGCGCTCATCCGGTTGTCGGCGATGAGCCAGTGGCGGTGATCCTGCCGGACGTGATTCTCGACGAATTCGAATCCGATCTTTCCCAGGACAACCTGGCAGAGATGATTAAACGTTTTGATGCTACCGGCTACAGCCAGATTATGGTCGAGCCTGTAGAAGATGTGACCGCCTATGGCGTTGTTGACTGTAAAGGCGTTGAGTTAAACGAAGGCGACAGCGTGCCGATGGTGGGTATCGTAGAAAAACCTAAAGCCAACGTGGCTCCATCAAACCTTGCCGTTGTAGGCCGTTACGTGCTTAACGCTGACATCTGGCCGCTGCTGTCCAAAACGCCTCCGGGCGCTGGCGACGAAATCCAGTTGACCGACTCTATCGCTATGCTGATGGAAAAACAGACTGTTGAAGCCTACCACATGAAAGGCGTGAGCCATGACTGCGGTAATAAACTGGGCTACATGCAGGCGTTTGTGGAATACGGCATCCGTCACAAGACCCTTGGCGAAGATTTCAAAGCCTGGCTTGAAGAGACCGTTGGCGCGAAGAAGTAATTCAATTCAACGCAGGATAGAAAGATGAAAGTTACCGTATTTGGTATCGGCTACGTTGGGCTTGTACAGGCAGCAGTGCTTGCAGAAGTCGGCCACGAAGTAATGTGTATCGATGTCGATGCAAAAAAAGTAGAAAATCTGAAAAACGGCGTGATCCCGATTTTTGAACCAGGCCTGACGCCGCTGGTTAAGAAAAATTACGAAGAAGGTCGTCTGCTGTTCAGCACCGATGCTGAGATGGGTGTACACCATGGCGAAATGCAGTTCATCGCCGTAGGCACTCCGCCAGACGAAGACGGCTCTGCGGATCTGAAATACGTGACCGCGGTTGCCCGCACCATCGCACAGCATATGAATTCTCACAAAGTGGTGCTGGATAAATCAACCGTTCCCGTGGGCACGGCGGATAAAGTCCGCAGCGTGATGGCGCAAACCCTCAAAGAGCGTGGCGTTGAGATCCCATTTGATGTCGTCTCAAACCCTGAGTTTCTTAAAGAGGGGGCAGCAGTTTCTGACTGTATGCGTCCTGAACGTATCGTCATTGGTACGGATAACGAAGATGTGGTGGATTTGCTGCGTGAACTCTACGAGCCGTTTAACCGCAATCACGACCGTATGATCCTGATGGATATTCGAAGCGCCGAGCTGACCAAATACGCCGCTAACTGCATGCTGGCGACCAAAATCAGCTTTATGAACGAGATTTCAAATCTGGCAGAGCTGTTAGGCGCAGATGTTGAAAAAGTGCGTCAGGGCATTGGTTCCGATCCGCGCATTGGCTATCACTTTATTTATCCTGGCTGCGGCTATGGCGGTTCCTGCTTCCCGAAAGACGTGCAGGCATTGATTCGTACCGCCGAGCAAATTGGTTACCAGCCACGTCTGTTGCAGGCGGTTGAGCAGGTTAACCATGCGCAAAAGCTAAAGCTTCCTGAGTTTATTCAGCGTCACTTTGGTGAAGACCTGAAAGGTAAAACCTTCGCGCTGTGGGGGCTGTCTTTCAAACCTAATACCGATGATATGCGTGAGGCCTCCAGTCGTGTTCTGATGGAAGCGCTATGGGAGCGCGGGGCGCAGGTGCAGGCGTTTGATCCAGAAGCTATGGACGAAACCCAGCGCATCTACGGGCATCGTACAGACCTGAAACTGATGGGCACCAAAGAAGCTGCACTTCAGGGCGCTGATGCGCTGGTCATTTGTACCGAATGGCAAAGCTTCCGCGTGCCAGATTTTGACGTTATCAAAAAATCCCTGAAGCAACCTGTTATCTTTGACGGCCGTAACCTGTATGATCCTGAAAGACTCAGCAAACGCGGCTTTGTTTATTATGCAATTGGCCGCGGAGCATCCATTAATATTGCGTAATAAATGAGGGTTGTATGAAATTTCTGGTTACCGGCGCAGCAGGCTTTATAGGATTCCATGTTAGCGAGCGTCTGCTTGCTGCCGGTCACCAGGTTATCGGTATCGATAACCTGAATGACTATTATGATGTCAACCTCAAGCTCGCCCGCCTTGATTTACTTAAACCAAATCCTCAATTCCACTTCGAAAAAATTGATCTCGCCGATCGCAGCGCGATGGAGCAGTTATTCGCGACGCATCAGTTTAATCGCGTAATTCACCTGGCCGCTCAGGCTGGCGTACGTTATTCAATCGATAATCCGCATGCATATGCCGATTCTAACCTTGTCGGCCATTTGAATGTGCTGGAAGGCTGTCGTCATAATAAAGTGCAGCATTTGCTGTATGCGTCATCAAGTTCTGTGTATGGCTTAAATCGAAAACTGCCATTCTCAACCGATGATTCCGTCGATCATCCGGTTTCTTTATATGCGGCGACTAAAAAAGCCAACGAATTGATGTCGCACACCTACTCCCATTTATATGGCATACCGACAACGGGGCTGCGTTTTTTCACCGTTTATGGCCCGTGGGGTCGGCCGGATATGGCGTTATTTAAATTCACCCGCGCAATTGTTGAGGGTAATAGTATTGATGTGTACAACCACGGACAAATGCGCCGTGATTTTACTTATATTGATGATATTGCCGAAGCGATTGTGCGTTTGCAGGATATCATTCCACAAGCTGATGCTTCATGGACGGTAGAACAAGGATCGCCTGCGGCCAGTTCTGCGCCTTATCGCGTATATAACATCGGTAATAGTAATCCGGTAACGCTGATGGATTATATCACCGCGCTTGAGTCTGCGCTGGGTAAGGCCGCCCGCAAAAATATGATGCCGATGCAACCAGGCGATGTCCTGGAAACGAGTGCCGATACGAGCGCGTTATATGACGCGATAGGCTTCCGGCCTCAAACCACGGTCGTGGATGGCGTGGCACGCTTTGTTGAATGGTATAAGACCTTTTATAAGGTAAGTTAATAAGAAAAAAAGGAAGCGATGGCTTCCTTTTTATTTGGACATAAAAAATCCCGCCGAAGCGGGATTTTTAATAAGCAGCACACTTAAAGCGTAAGACTTAGGCAATCAGGAAATCTTCCAGTTTTTTGCCCTGATCTTCCATTGCTTTTTTGATTACAGCAGGCGTACGACCCTGACCAGTCCAGGTCTTGGTTTCGCCGTTCTCATCAATGTACTGATATTTAGCCGGGCGTGCAGCACGCTTAGCTTTACCTGCGGATTTAACAGCAGCCATGCTGTTTAGCAATTCATTAGGATCAATACCGTCTGCAATCAGCATTTCACGGTATTGTTGCAGTTTACGGGTGCGCTCTTCAATTTCTGCAGCTTGTGCATTTTCTTCTTCACGGCGTTCGTTAACTACAACTTCTAATTTTTCCAGCATTTCTTCCAGGGTTTCGAGGGTGCATTCTCTTGCCTGTGCACGAAGAGTACGGATGTTGTTCAGAATTTTAAGTGCTTCGCTCATTTTAGTAATCTCAAACTTATATTAGGGTGGCTTGTTGGGGTAATAATAGAGCCTTAAATTAACTTCTGCAATAGGGTGGAATGTAAGGAATCCAAAATTTCAGCTTATTTACCGCTTTTATTAAAGTTCGCTAACTTAAATTTGGGTTGAAGCCACTCACAAAAAAACACAGTTAACTCACTTTTTCGACAACAACCCTGGGAGTAACAGGGAGTTGTTGAACTTAGAAAACAGCGGTTATGCAGCATCAATGGCTAAATATCCATCTTTGGTATTATTGCGCAAAAGGACGAATATTCTTAACTGGTTAATATTAATTATCGATGTATTAATTTAGGCGTCTGCATTAAAAAGGCTGAAAACTCTGGGTGTTACAGGCGATTTATGGTAATCCCGACCAGCTTATATGATCGGGTAACTATTAGAAATGGCTTATATATCACAGCCCGCAAAGCTAATGTCGCAGAGCGCGTTACGGCACAGGCTAAGCCCACGGCTTATGGTATAATCCCATTCGTTAACAATATTTACACTTTTACTTAGGTTATCTGCGAATGGCGCAACTCTATTTCTACTACTCGGCGATGAATGCCGGAAAATCTACGGCGTTACTTCAGTCTTCTTACAATTATCAGGAAAGAGGTATGCGCACGCTGGTGTATACCGCAGAAATTGATAATCGATACGGCTCGGGGAAGGTGAGTTCTCGTATTGGCTTGTCGTCGCCTGCGAAGCTGTATAACCCCTCTACGTCGCTGTTTAATGAAATACGTAATGAGCATGAACGCGAGCCGGTTCACTGTGTTCTGGTTGATGAAAGCCAGTTCCTGACGCGTGAACAGGTTCGTGCTTTATCAGACGTGGTGGACGAGTTAGATATTCCCGTATTGTGTTATGGCCTGAGAACTGATTTCCGCGGTGAGTTATTTGGTGGTAGTCAATATTTGCTGGCATGGTCAGATAAACTCGTCGAGCTTAAAACCATCTGTTTCTGTGGCCGTAAAGCCAGTATGGTTTTACGTCTGGACAGTGAAGGGCGTCCTTATAATCAGGGCGAGCAGGTGGTGATAGGCGGCAATGAGCGTTATGTTTCGGTCTGTCGCAAACATTACAAAGATGCGTTGCAAAAAGGCTCGCTACAGGCGATTCAGGGCGGTTAATACGGTAGAAGTAAGTATAGAGTTCAATACATACCCATAAGCCAGCACAGGCCGTTTGAATAAATATTTCTCAGCACATAAAAAAACCCGCCGAGGCGGGTTTTTTTATCAGGGCTTAACAATTAAGCGGTTTTCTTCGCTTTTTTGTCAGCTTTAGCAGCAGGAGCCGCTTCTTTGGCAACTTCGCCGCCTTCTACGTATTCACGACCGTAGTAGGTATCCATCAGAATCTGTTTCAGTTCAGAGATCAGCGGATAACGCGGGTTTGCACCGGTACACTGGTCATCGAACGCATCTTCGGACAGCTTATCAACGTGTGCCAGGAAATCAGCTTCCTGAACGCCTGCTTCGCGGATGGACTTAGGAATACCCAGTTCAGCCTTGATGCTATCCAGCCATGCCAGCAGTTTCTCGATCTTAGCCGCAGTACGGTCGCCCGGTGCGCTCAGACCCAGATGGTCTGCGATTTCAGCGTAACGACGACGCGCCTGTGGGCGGTCATACTGGCTGAATGCAGTCTGCTTGGTTGGGTTGTCATTTGCGTTGTAGCGGATAACGTTGGAAATCAACAGGGCGTTCGCCAGACCGTGAGGAATGTGGAACTGAGAACCCAGTTTGTGAGCCATTGAGTGACACACGCCCAGGAAGGCGTTCGCAAACGCGATGCCCGCGATGGTCGCTGCGTTGTGAACACGCTCACGAGCAACCGGGTTTTTAGAGCCTTCGTTGTAAGACGCCGGCAGGTTTTCTTTCAGCAGTTTCAGCGCCTGCAGAGCCTGGCCGTCAGAGAATTCGCTAGCCAGTACGGAAACGTAAGCTTCCAGCGCGTGGGTTACGGCATCCAGACCACCGAAAGCACACAGGGACTTAGGCATATCCATTACCAGGTTGGCATCAACAATCGCCATATCTGGAGTCAATGCATAGTCAGCCAGCGGGTATTTCTGACCTGTTGCGTCATCAGTTACAACCGCAAACGGCGTGACTTCTGAACCGGTACCGGAAGTAGTGGTGACCGCGATCATTTTCGCTTTCACGCCCATTTTCGGGAACTTGTAGATACGCTTACGGATATCCATAAAGCGCAGCGCCAGCTCTTCGAAGTGAGTTTCCGGGTGTTCGTACATGACCCACATGATTTTCGCAGCATCCATTGGGGAACCGCCGCCCAGCGCGATAATCACGTCTGGTTTGAAGGAGTTTGCAAGCTCTGCGCCTTTACGTACTACGGACAGAGTTGGGTCGGCTTCTACTTCAAAGAAGACTTCAGTTTCAACGCCGGCCGCTTTCAGAACAGAAGTGATCTGGTCTGCATAGCCATTGTTGAACAGGAAACGGTCGGTAACGATCATCGCACGTTTGTGACCATCAGTAATCACTTCGTCCAGCGCGATTGGCAGAGAGCCACGGCGGAAGTAGATAGATTTCGGAAGTTTATGCCACAACATGTTCTCAGCTCGCTTAGCAACGGTTTTCTTGTTGATCAGGTGCTTAGGACCAACGTTCTCAGAGATGGAGTTACCACCCCATGAACCACAACCCAAAGTCAGGGAAGGTGCGAGTTTGAAGTTGTACAGGTCGCCGATACCGCCCTGAGAAGCCGGGGTGTTAATCAGGATACGAGCCGTCTTCATTTTGTCGCCGAAGTGCTTAACGCGCTCTGGCTGGTTGTCCTGGTCGGTATACAGGCAAGAGGTATGGCCGATGCCGCCCATCTCAACGAGTTTTTCAGCTTTAACAACCGCATCTTCGAAGCTCTTGGCGCGATACATAGCCAGAGTTGGAGACAGTTTTTCGTGCGCGAAAGGCTCAGATTCGTCAACAACGCTTACTTCGCCAATCAGAATTTTGGTGTCTGCTGGTACGGTGAAGCCTGCCAGTTCAGCGATTTTGGTCGCTGGCTGACCAACGATAGCCGCGTTCAGCGCGCCGTTTTTCAGAATGATATTCTGAACAGCTTTCAGCTCCTGACCCTGCAGCATGTAGCCGCCGTGGGTAGCGAAGCGTTCACGGACCGCGTCGTAAGCTGAATCCACAACGATAACGGATTGCTCAGAAGCACAGATTACGCCGTTATCGAAGGTTTTGGACATCAGAATAGAAGCAACGACACGTTTGATGTCAGCGGTTTCGTCAACCACAACAGGGGTGTTACCTGCGCCTACGCCGATTGCTGGTTTACCGGAGCTGTATGCAGCTTTAACCATGCCTGGGCCACCGGTTGCCAGAATCATATTGATGTCCGGGTGGTGCATCAGCGCGTTAGACAGTTCGACAGACGGCTGGTCAATCCAACCGATCAGATCTTTAGGCGCACCAGCGGCGATAGCGGCTTGCAGAACGATGTCTGCGGCTTTATTCGTCGCGTCTTTAGCACGTGGGTGCGGAGAGAAGATGATCGCGTTACGCGTTTTCAGGCTGATCAGAGACTTAAAGATAGCCGTTGAAGTTGGGTTGGTCGTTGGTACGATACCGCAGATGATGCCGATAGGTTCAGCGATAGTGATAGTCCCGAACGTCTGGTCTTCAGACAGAACACCACAAGTCTTCTCATCTTTATAGGCGTTATAGATATATTCGGAAGCAAAGTGGTTTTTGATCACTTTATCTTCAACGATACCCATGCCAGATTCGGCAACGGCTAATTTAGCGAGAGGGATTCGAGCATCAGCGGCAGCCAGGGCGGCGGCGCGGAAGATTTTATCAACTTGCTCTTGAGTAAAGTTGGCATATTCACGCTGGGCTTTCTTGACACGCTCTACGAGTGCGTTAAGTTCAGCGACATTAGTTACAGCCATAATGCTCTCCTGATAATGTTAAACTCTTTTAGTAAATCAGCTGCTCGATTCGACAGTATAGTCAGCGGGCAACGGCTTGCGTAAAAGACGGGACATGACTATGCAAAAACTTCTAGTTGCGTCTCGCTGATTTACTAAAAGAGCCTTACCTGGCAAATCAATTCATATGATGAATAACTTGCTCTTCAGGTGTAGCCAAGAGTACTCACTTCTGAGTAGGGTTTTTGTGATTCAGATCACATTATTTTAAGGCTGACTCCTTTCAGCACCCTTTATTTATGTGTTTGAAATGTCGTTAAAATTTTAGTCACAGCGAAGACAAAACAAACTACCATATTTCCAACATCCGGGTAACAAGATCGTTTAATCTTGCGATAATGCGCATTAGTAGCTTTCTATGCTGCGAAATGCCGTAGCGCCAGCGATGCTTTTCCATTACATTACGCCAGCGTTTGCTATGTTCACTTGCGGAGTTTCGCGTGGCTCAATCCTTGTTTGATTTGCCTACCTATTTTAAGTTTTTTATTGGTCTGTTTGCCCTGGTAAACCCGGTGGGCATCATCCCCGTTTTTATCAGCATGACAAGCTACCAAACCGCGGTGGCGAGGAATAAAACCAACCTCACCGCAAATCTCTCTGTTGCCATCATTTTATGGACGTCCTTATTCCTTGGGGACGGCATTCTGCAAGTATTCGGCATTTCTATTGATTCCTTCCGCATCGCCGGCGGCATCCTTGTTGTGACCATTGCGATGTCGATGATCAGCGGTAAGCTGGGCGAAGATAAGCAAAACAAGCAAGAGAAATCAGAAAGCGCGATCCGCGAAAGCGTAGGCGTTGTGCCTCTTGCATTACCGTTGATGGCGGGGCCGGGCGCTATCAGTTCCACCATTGTCTGGGGAACGAAATATCATAGCTGGGGACACCTGATTGGCTTCTCCATCGCGATTGCGCTTTTTGCCCTGAGTTGCTGGATGGTGTTTCGCATTGCTCCCTGGCTTGTTCGCTTGCTGGGCCAAACCGGCATTAACGTTATTACTCGTATAATGGGGCTATTGCTGATGGCGCTGGGAATAGAATTTATCGTCACCGGCATGAAAGCCATTTTCCCCGGGCTATTAAGTTAGTTCTTCTGAAACTTTCATATGAAAAAGCAGAATATCAATTCTGCTTTTTTTTGTTATAAAAACACCAGAATCGTTTTTAAATGAAATTGATGGTGCCCGCCAAAGGAAAATCATCCATAAGAAATTACTTTGGAAACCGGCAATTAATCGCTGGCGTTCGGTGCTGCTGTACAGAAAAGTTACAGTCGTGCTGTTATTTAAGTCACACTACACAATGACACTTGCTGCGGCTTTATTGAGATGATATTAGTAATTCAAGCGTTCTCGTAGAGGAATGTGCTAAAAAATAATCAATTGTTAATTTTTTGTTGGTGGCGGTGTCGGTGCAGAACGTTTCAGCTTTTTATAGGATGCTATTCTGCTTATCTTGTTGATTTTAAATTAATAAAATAGACAATCTTGTCCGCTTTTGCCCCTCAAAAAATCCACGCTTCAGTTGATAAAAGAGAAATGCTTAACAAATTTGCAAATTGTATTGGCGGGGCCTGGGTGCTTTTGATACTTTCCGGTCAAAACAATTCGCTGAAAAACGTTTCATTTCCAGAGGAGTTTAATTTCTGCGTGAAATTATATTCCTCTGGAACGTAAAGCATCTCAGATCCAGCCTTGTTACAGGGTTGGCTGGAAAGAATCGACGGAACAGGATGCCGCTAAGAGCGTCCCTTAAATAAAGTCGGTGATAGCAAGAAGAAGTAAAGCAGTCCTCCTTGACAGCCGCTTAACGCTCCGCGCTGTACAGGAACCCCAAGGGGAAGAGGCCGGCCCTCGGGTCGGTAATTATAATGAGTGGAGTATCAACACAATGTCCATCATCACAAAAAAAAGTCTGGTAGCAGCAAGTATTTTAACCGCGCTTATCGCGGGTAACGTCGCCCGGGCGGCGGACGTCCCGACGGGTGTTCAACTGGCAGAAAAGCAAACGCTGATCCGTAACAACGGCGCAGAGCCGCAGTCTCTTGATCCAAACAAGATTGAAGGCGTGCCTGAGTCAAACGTCAGCCGCGACCTCTTCGAAGGCCTGCTGATTACCTCTCCTAAAGACGGCCACCCAATTCCTGGCGTGGCAGAATCCTGGGATAATAAAGATTTTAAAGTCTGGACCTTCCATCTGCGTAAAGACGCGAAGTGGTCCAACGGTGACCCGGTTACCGCACAAGATTTCGTTTATAGCTGGCAGCGCCTGGTTGATCCTAATACCGCCTCTCCTTATGCGAGCTATCCGCAATACGGCCATATCCTCAACGTTGATGAAATCATCGACGGTAAGAAAAAACCAGGCGAGCTGGGCGTGAAAGCTATCGACGACCACACGCTGGAAGTTACCCTGAGCGAGCCTGTGCCTTACTTCTACAAACTGCTGGTTAACCCGGCGATGTCTCCCGTGAATAAAGCCGCCATCGAGAAGTTTGGCGAGAAGTGGACCCAGCCTGCGAACCTCGTTTCTAACGGCGCCTATAAGCTGAAAGACTGGGTAGTTAACGAACGCATCGTCATGGAACGCAACACCAACTATTGGGATAACACAAAAACTGTTATCGACCAGATTACCTATCTGCCAATTTCTTCAGAAGTCACCGACGTTAACCGCTACCGCAGCGGTGAAATCGACATGACCTATAACAACCTGCCAATCGAACTGTTCCAGAAGCTGAAAAAAGAGATCCCGGCAGAAGTGCATGTCGATCCGTACCTGTGTACTTATTACTACGAAATCAACAACCAGAAAGCACCGTTTACAGATGCGCGTGTACGTACCGCTCTGAAACTGGGCCTGGATCGCGACATCATCGTCAATAAAGTGAAGGCGCAGGGCGACCTGCCAGCTTATGGCTACACGCCTCCATACGCCGATGGCGCAAAACTGACTAAACCTGAATGGTTCTCCTGGACTCAGGAAAAACGTAACGAAGAAGCGAAAAAACTGCTGGCTGAAGCGGGCTACACCAAAGACAAGCCGCTGACCTTCAACCTGCTGTACAACACTTCCGATCTGCATAAGAAGCTGGCCATCGCTGCGGCGTCCATCTGGCAGAAAAACCTCGGTGTGAACGTGAAGCTGGTGAACCAGGAGTGGAAAACCTTCCTGGATACCCGTCATCAGGGTAATTACGATGTGGCGCGTGCAGGCTGGTGTGCGGACTACAACGAACCAACTTCGTTCCTGAACACCATGCTTTCAACAAGCTCCATGAATACCGCGCATTATAAGAGCCCGGCATTTGACGCCATTATGGCTGAGTCCCTGAAAGCGACCGATGATGCGCAACGCAGCGCGGCATACGATAAAGCCGAACAGCAGTTGGGCAAAGATTCGGCAATCGTTCCGGTTTATTACTATGTGAACGCCCGTCTGGTGAAACCTTGGGTTGGCGGTTATACCGGCAAAGACCCGATGGACAATATCTATACTAAAGATATGTACATCATCAAACATTAATGGCAATTCGTGGGGCAGGGCTGAGAAAGCCTTGCCCCATCGTGTCTTATTTCATCGCACTCTAAAGGCACAGGCCAGAAGGTACGGGCAATGTTGAAATTTATTCTACGTCGTTGTCTGGAAGCAATTCCGACACTCTTTATTCTTATAACAATTTCCTTCTTCATGATGCGTCTTGCTCCAGGCAGTCCATTCACCAGCGAGCGTGCGCTTCCGCCAGAAGTTATGGCGAACATCGAAGCCAAATATCATTTAAACGATCCGATCACCACCCAGTATTTCAGCTATCTGAAGCAGTTGGCGCACGGAGATTTTGGACCGTCATTCAAATATAAAGATTATTCAGTGAACGATCTGGTGGCCTCGAGCTTCCCGGTATCGGCCAAATTAGGCGCAGCCGCGTTTATTTTCGCCGTCGTGCTGGGCGTACTGGCAGGGGTTATTGCCGCGCTGAATCAAAATACCAAATGGGATTATGCAGTAATGGGTATCGCCATGACCGGGGTTGTTATTCCCAGTTTCGTGGTCGCCCCGTTACTGGTGCTGATATTTTCAATTACCCTCAGGTGGTTACCCGGAGGAGGCTGGAACGGCGGGGCATTGCAATACATGATCCTGCCGATGGTCGCTTTGTCATTAGCCTATATTGCAAGCATCGCGCGTATTACCCGCGGCTCAATGATTGAAGTGCTGCATTCCAACTTTATTCGTACCGCGCGCGCTAAGGGTTTGCCGATGCGCCGCATTATTTTGCGTCACGCCTTAAAGCCTGCGTTGTTACCCGTCCTGTCTTATCTTGGCCCTGCTTTTGTCGGGATTATTACAGGCTCAATGGTGATTGAAACCATTTATGGCCTGCCGGGTATCGGCCAGTTGTTCGTAAACGGGGCGCTGAACCGCGACTACTCGCTGGTTCTTAGCCTCACCATTCTGGTGGGCGCGCTGACGATTCTTTTTAACGCGATTGTTGACGTGCTGTATGCCGTTATCGATCCGAAAATCCGTTATTAGAGCTGGAGTTCGCCATGATGTTGAGTAAGAAAAACAGCGAGGCGCTGGAAAACTTCAGTGAGAAGCTTGAGGTTGAAGGCCGTAGCCTGTGGCAGGATGCGCGTCGCCGTTTTATGCATAACCGCGCGGCGGTGGCCAGCCTGATTATGCTGGCGCTAATCGCGCTTTTTGTGGCCTTTGCGCCGATGCTGTCGCAGTTTACCTACTTTGATACCGACTGGGGCATGATGTCGGCGGCGCCGGATATGGAATCCGGTCACTATTTTGGCACTGACTCATCAGGGCGCGATCTGCTGGTGCGTGTCGCAATCGGTGGGCGCATTTCACTGATGGTGGGCGTTGCGGCCGCGCTGGTTGCGGTTATCGTCGGAACGTTATATGGCTCGATGGCGGGTTATCTGGGCGGTAAAACCGACTCCGTGATGATGCGCCTGCTGGAAATCCTTAACTCCTTCCCGTTCATGTTCTTCGTTATCCTGCTGGTGACCTTCTTCGGGCAAAATATTTTGCTGATCTTCGTGGCTATCGGGATGGTGTCCTGGCTGGACATGGCGCGTATCGTACGTGGCCAGACGCTAAGCCTGAAACGTAAAGAGTTCATTGAAGCGGCGCAGGTGGGCGGGGTTTCTACCGCTAACATCGTGGTTCGCCATATCGTGCCGAACGTGCTGGGCGTGGTGGTGGTTTATGCTTCTCTGCTGGTGCCAAGCATGATCCTGTTCGAATCTTTCCTGAGCTTCCTCGGTCTGGGCACCCAGGAGCCGCTAAGTAGCTGGGGCGCTTTGTTAAGCGATGGCGCAAACTCCATGGAAGTTTCTCCATGGCTGCTGTTATTCCCGGCGGGCTTCCTGGTTATCACCTTGTTCTGTTTCAACTTTATCGGCGATGGCCTGCGTGATGCCCTCGACCCGAAAGATCGTTAAGGAGTGCCGCGATGAGCACAATTGAAAATCCTGCGGTGGTCACTCCACTGAGCCAGACTTCTGCGCTACTTGACGTAAAAGATCTGCGAGTCACCTTTGGCACCCCCGACGGTGATGTTACTGCGGTCAACGATCTGAACTTCAGCCTGCGCGCCGGTGAAACGCTCGGCATCGTCGGCGAATCAGGTTCGGGTAAATCCCAGACGGCTTTTGCGTTGATGGGCCTGCTGGCGGCAAACGGCCGTATCGGCGGCTCGGCAAAATTTAACGGCAAAGAGATCCTGAACCTGCCGGAGAATCAGTTGAACCGCCTGCGTGCGGAACAGATATCAATGATATTCCAGGACCCGATGACGTCCCTTAACCCGTACATGCGTGTGGGCGAGCAGCTAATGGAAGTCCTGATGCTGCACAAAAAATTGGGCAAGGCTGAAGCTTTCGAAGAATCCGTTCGTATGCTCGACGCGGTAAAAATGCCGGAAGCGCGTAAGCGTATGCGCATGTTCCCGCATGAGTTTTCAGGCGGTATGCGTCAGCGCGTAATGATTGCCATGGCGCTGCTGTGTCGGCCAAAACTGCTAATTGCCGATGAGCCGACAACCGCGCTGGACGTCACCGTTCAGGCGCAGATCATGACGTTGTTAAACGAGCTAAAGCGCGAGTTCAATACCGCAATCATTATGATCACCCACGACCTGGGCGTGGTTGCCGGCATCTGCGATAAAGTGCTGGTAATGTACGCCGGGCGAACCATGGAATACGGCAAAGCCCGCGACGTGTTCTATAACCCCGTTCATCCTTATTCCATCGGCCTGCTGAATGCGGTACCGCGACTGGATGCGGAAGGTGAGGCGCTGATGACCATTCCGGGCAACCCGCCGAACCTGCTGCGCCTGCCGAAAGGCTGTCCATTCCAGCCGCGTTGTCCGCACGCAATGGAAATCTGCAACACAGCTCCGCCGCTGGAGCACTTTGGTGAAGGTCGCCTGCGCGCCTGCTTTAAGCCGGTGGAGGAACTGGTATGAACGCCGTGACGGAAGAGAAAAAAGTCCTGCTCGAAATTGCCGATCTCAAAGTCCATTTCGACATCAAAGACGGCAAACAATGGTTCTGGCAGCCGTCAAAAACCCTTAAAGCGGTAGACGGCGTCACCCTGCGGCTGTACGAAGGGGAAACCCTGGGCGTGGTGGGCGAATCCGGCTGCGGTAAATCCACCTTTGCTCGCGCCATTATCGGTTTGGTTAAAGCCACGGACGGCCGCGTGGCCTGGCTTGGCAAAGATCTGCTGGGCATGAACCAGGAAGAGTGGCGCGACGTGCGCAGCGACATCCAGATGATTTTCCAGGACCCGCTGGCTTCGCTGAATCCGCGCATGAACATCGGCGATATTATCGCCGAACCGCTGCGCACCTATCATCCGAAAATGCCGCGCCAGGAAGTCCGGGACCGCGTGAAAGCGATGATGATGAAAGTGGGTCTGTTGCCTAACCTCATCAACCGTTATCCGCACGAGTTTTCCGGCGGCCAGTGTCAGCGTATCGGGATTGCTCGTGCGTTAATCCTTGAACCAAAGCTGATAATCTGTGATGAACCGGTTTCGGCGCTGGACGTTTCTATCCAGGCTCAGGTGGTGAATCTGCTGCAAAAACTGCAGCGTGAAATGGGATTGTCGCTGATCTTTATTGCCCACGATCTGGCGGTGGTGAAACACATCTCCGATCGCGTGCTGGTGATGTATCTCGGTCATGCCGTGGAGCTTGGCACTTACGATGAGGTTTACCACAACCCGCTGCATCCTTACACCAAAGCGCTGATGTCGGCGGTGCCGATCCCCGATCCCGACCTGGAAAAAAATAAAGTCATCCAGCTTCTGGAAGGGGAATTACCGTCGCCTATCAATCCGCCGTCGGGCTGTGTGTTCCGCACGCGTTGCCCGATTGCCGGGCCTGAATGTGCAAAAACCCGCCCGGTACTGGAAGGAAGTTTCCGCCACGCGGTTTCCTGTCTGAAGGTCGACCCGCTTTAATCTCAGGGGCCTATAAGTAAAAGACCCCCTCCTGAGGAGGTGGTCTTTTACTACTCGCGCCAGAGAATATGGCAGAGTTTATGGTCTTTTTCGCGACACAGCAGAACGCGGGCGAAGATATCGTTAAGCTCTCCGCCGTCGGTATCAGCAAGGCCAATAACCACTTCGGCGAAGAAGTCCGGGTTCAGGTCGAAATCTACGTGTTCCTGCCAGTCTTCTGCCGGATCGAAGAGTTCAGCACCGCCGCGCTCCTCGAACTGCAGGTTAAACAGAATGACATCTGCCGGATCGAGATTATCTACCGCCAGTTCGAGAAAAATGTCGTAGGCCTGTTCCAGCGTTTCGTCTTCTGTCAGGCGGTTATTCAGATCCATTTCCATTTTTACATCCACTTATCGAGTGCTGATGCGCCACGTTTTACAGCAACGGGCTAAAGAAGTAAAACAGACGCTCAACCACGCGCTGCCACATTGGACGTTTCGCCCAAAGACGGGCCTCCACGAGCCTTGAACGGGAGATATAATCGTCCTGCACCGCCGCCAGATCGCTTGCGAAGCCGGAATCGTCAATCACTAAAGTAATCTCGAAGTTAAGCCACAGGCTGCGCATATCGAGATTGACGGTGCCTATCAGGCTTAGCTGTCCGTCGACCAGCACGCTCTTGGTATGCAGTAAGCCGCCTTCAAACTGATAAATTTTTACCCCGGCCGCCAGCAGTTCGGTAAAGAAGGCGCGGCTTGCCCAGCCGACCAACAGCGAATCATTATTCCGCGGAATGATAATGCTCACATCAACACCGCGCTGCGCTGCGGTACAGATCGCATGCAGCAGATCGTCGCTTGGCACGAAATAAGGGGTGGTCATAATTAAATATTCACGCGCCGCATAAACAGAAGTGAGCAGCGCCTGGTGAATCAGATCCTCCGGGAAGCCGGGCCCGGAAGCGATAGTATGAATGGTGTGACCGCTGGCTTCTTCAAACGGCATGATGTTGGCATCAGGCGGCGGGGGCAAAATGCGTTTGCCGGTTTCTATTTCCCAGTCGCACGAATAAACGATGCCCATAGCTGTAGCAACCGGGCCTTCCATGCGCGCCATTAAATCAATCCATTGACCAACGCCTGCCTCCTGCTTAAAGAAGCGCGGGTCAACCAGATTCATGCTGCCGGTATAAGCGATATAGTTGTCGATCATCACCATCTTACGGTGCTGACGTAAATCCATACGGCGCAGGAATACACGCATCAGATTGACCTTCAGCGCCTCGACAACTTCAACGCCTGCATTGCGCATCATGTTTGCCCACGGGCTGCGGAAAAACGCCACGCTGCCTGCTGAATCGAGCATCAGTCGGCAGTGAATGCCGCGACGTGCCGCCGCCATCAGCGATTCCGCCACCTGGTCGGCCATGCCGCCCGGCTGCCAGATATAAAACACCATCTCAATATTGTGACGCGCAAGCTGGATGTCGCGAATCAACGCCTGCATGGTCTCATCAGACGTGGTCAGCAACTGCAACTGATTGCCTTTGACGCCGCCAATGCCCTGGCGACGTTCGCAAAGCTGAAACAATGAAGTCGCAACCTCACTGTTTTCTTCGGCAAAGATATGCTTGCAGCTTTTAAGGTCGGTTAGCCATTTGGCCGTGGAAGGCCACATCGCCCGGGCGCGTTCCGCACGGCGCTTGCCTAAATGAAGCTCGCCGAAGGAAAGATAAGCAATAATTCCTACCAGCGGCAGAATATAGATGATTAACAGCCAGGCCATAGCGGAGGGAACCGCCCGGCGTTTCATTAAAATACGAAGCGTAACCCCGGCTATCAGGAACCAGTAGCCTAAAATGACCAGCCAACTAACCACCGTGTAGAAGGTTGTCATGCCTTAAAAATCCTTTTGAAATCGTATGGTTTCGAGTTTACGCATAACCGTAACTTGTTAACACTAAAACTAGTCGTAAAACGGCTGGTCTGCTGGCAAGAAGGATCTATAATGACCCGTCTGTTTTAAAGTGAGTCGTAAAAATGAGGCGTAGTAGAACTGAGGTCGGACGCTGGCGAATGCAGCGTCAGGCGCAACGGCGTAAAGCGCGTTGGCTGGAAGGTCAGTCGCGCCGTAATATGCGCATTCACGTCATCAGAAAGTGCCAGGTCAATAAGCAGCGTAACTCTTTGCTGTTTGCCATCCACGATCGTTGGGCGTAAAAGAAAAGGGCACCGCCAGCCGGTGCCCAAAATATTTCTGACCCCGTATTCCCGCTTTAGAAAACCTTCTTATAGGGTTTGACCGCGACCTGCTTATAAACGCCCGCAGCAATGTAAGGGTCTGCCTCTGCCCAGGCCTGGGCCTCTTCGAGCGAATTAAATTCTGCAATCACCGTTGAACCGGTAAAACCAGCGGCGCCCGGATCGTTGCTGTCTACCGCAGGCATGGGACCTGCGGTTAACAAGCGGCCTTCATCACGTAGTAATTGCAAACGCGCCAGGTGGGCAGGGCGCACAGCCAGACGTTTTTCAAGCGAATCGGCGTTATCTTCCGCGTACAGGACATACAGCACAGGCAGGACTCCTTTTTAAATGGGGATGTAAAATACCGTAAGTGAATGGCGCTCAGACTGCAATTGAAACATAAACAAGATGTTAAATCCCTGACGCAGATGCCGGAAAAAGCGGCCGATGCGGAGAAAAAGTGGCGTTGCAGGCAATGCGTTATTGAATATGATTGCTATTTGCATTTAAAATTACCGCCTGTTTAAGTTATCGAAGCCATTATGACGTCAATGACCCTTGATTTACCTCGCCGCTTCCCGTGGCCGACCGCACTTTCTGTCGTGTTGCATGGTGCTGTAGTTGCGGGGTTACTTTATACCTCGGTACATCAGGTTATTGAGATGCCTGCGCCCGCACAGCCTATCAGCGTCACCATGGTTGCGCCTGTCGACCTTGAACCACCGAAACCAGAAGTTGTGCAGCCCCCGCCGGAGCCTGTTGTTGAACCTGAGCCGGAACCGATCCCCGAGCCGCCAAAAGAGGCGCCGGTCGTTATCCACAAACCTGAGCCCAAGCCAAAACCTAAGCCAAAACCGAAACCGGTGAAAAAGGTTGAACAGCCGAAGCGCGAAGCAAAACCTGTTGAACCGCGCCCGGCCGCGCCAGTTCAGAATACTGCGCCAGTGCGCCCGGCACCGACGGCAAAACCAGCACCCGCTGCGAACGTAGCGCCAGTTGCTACCGGCCCACGCGCGCTGAGCCGCAACCAGCCGCAGTATCCGTCGCGTGCGTTTGCATTGCGTATGGAAGGTAACGTCCGCGTGAAGTTTGATGTCGCCGCCGACGGCAGCGTCAGCAACGTAACCATTCTTTCTGCGAAGCCTGCCAATATGTTTGAGAGAGAAGTGAAGCAGGCCATGAAAAAGTGGCGCTACGAAAGCGGCAAGCCAGGACAGGGTTTAATTGTGAACATTGTGTTCCGCATCAACGGCGGTGCGACGATGGAATAAAAAAACCTCCCAATCGGGAGGTTTTTTTTAGGCTTGCTGCGGTAACTGACGGGGTTTTCCGTCGTTATCCACAGCGACATAAATGAAGATAGCTTCCGTCGCCTTATAACGTTGTCCAATTGGCTCTGAAGAGACTTTCTTCACCCAGACTTCCACATTGATAGTAATCGACGTATTACCGCGTTTGACGCAGCTTGCGTAACAGCACACCACGTCACCTACCGCAACGGGCTTGAGGAACGTCATGCCGTCAACGCGCACCGTTACGACGCGGCCATGGGCTATCTCTTTTGCCTGAATGGCGCCGCCCATATCCATTTGCGACATCAACCAGCCGCCAAAAATATCACCGTTTGCGTTGGTATCCGCAGGCATTGCCAGCGTACGCAACACCAGTTCGCCAACAGGCGTGCTCTGACTCATTTCTCTTCCTGCGGCATATGACGATAGATATAAACCCCGCTTAACAGGGTAAACACTAACGTGGCGGCGGTCAGGCCGAACACTTTAAAGTTGACCCAGACGCTTTGCGGCAGCCAGAAGGCGATGTAGATGTTCGCAATGCCGCAGATGATAAAGAACAATGCCCAGGCCACGTTAAGCTTTGCCCAGACGTGTTCGGGGAGCGTGATCTCTTTACCAAGCATGCGTTGAATCAGCGGCTTTTTCATCACCAGTTGGCTGACCAGAAGGGCAATGGCAAACAGCGCATAAATTACCGTGACTTTCCATTTGATAAACTCATCGTTATGGAAGAACAGGGTGAGGCCGCCAAACACCGCCACCATCACGAAAGTGATAAGCGTCATTTTTTCCAGCTTGCGGTATTTATACCAGCTATACACCAGCGCCAGCGCGGTGGCGACAATCAGCGCGCCGCTGGCAGCATAGATGTCGTACATCTTATAAAAAGCAAAAAAGACAATCAGGGGCAGGAAGTCGAGAAACTGCTTCATAATCTGTTCCGTAAAAAATGGGAGAACTCCTGACTGACTATAACGCGCCGTCAGGAGCGGATGAAGGTTATTGGCGAATAAGCATATATAAACGGAATAAATAAATGAGCAACACGCCGGAAATAAGGTTGCTTATCGTGTTGGCTATCACCGCGCCAACGGCCGGAGACAGCGCGGCAAAAGAAGAAGCCAGTAACAGCAGCGCGGTTTTGGCCGCAAGCCAGGCGATGACTGCCGGAGCGACCAGACGCATATTGCTCCATACCAGACGGATGCTGTTACGCATTGCCTGGAAAATACCGGCTTTATCCTGCACCAGCATTACCGGCGCAAAGGCCAGCACAATGGCTAATAACACGCCCGGCACTACGATCAACATGATGCCGATCTGCACCATAAAGGTAGTCAGAAACATCAGGATAAACATCTTTGGCAATACAGGCGCAGCCGTGCCGATTGCACGCAGCGCGCTTACGCGATGCCCGGCTGACACGATTTGCATCAGGACCAACATGCTGCCTGCCAGAATCGCATTGCCGATAAGCCCGGAGAATGTCGATGCCGCAGAAGCTTTGAGTAACATTTGCTGTTGCTCAGGCGTCATGTTTTGCACAAGGTCAAACAGGCCAACGCTCCCGGCCAGATTGTCACCTTCATTCAGGATGGCCATCTGTTCATCGCTGGGTGAAAACGCATGGCCGATAATCACCGAGATAAAGGCGCAAAGTAAGGCAATCAGCAGAATAGTAACGAACTGATTGCGTAGAAAATTTCCCGTGTCACGGTACACAGAACCCGCCGTGATAGACATGCACTCTCCTTTGAAATTGCCCGGATATACCTTAGCGGGCAATTGTACCCTGGATGCAGGAGCTGTGGCACCACTAAGGCCGCCCTGAAAAACGAGGAGCGGCTTCGGCGCGATGACAAATCGCGCTTCAGCCCGGCTTATGCATAAAAATGAAGCATCCGGCGGCGAATATTCCAGCAAAAGCGGAACGTAAAGTTTTTAAAAGCCGGTCATGCCTGAAAAATTGACTCTGGATCAATTAAGCCATTTCGGCGGCATTATCAAAAATTAATCCAGATCATTGAATGTTAAATTAACTGACAAAGTGTGATCTGAGTTAGATCACTTTGTACCCAAAAGTGAGTATATTCAGCCCGCTTACAAAACCATAAAAAGGGAAGGGATATGAAAAAATTAACTGTGGCAGTACTCATGCTGGGCTGTTTATCGGGTGAAGCGTTAGCGCATGAAGCGGGCGAGTTCTTTATGCGTGCCGGTACGGCAACGGTTCGTCCTACAGAAGGTTCAGACAATGTGCTCGGGATGGGCGGTTTTAGCGTCAGTAACAACACCCAACTGGGGCTGACATTTGATTATATGGTGACGGACAATATCGGGATCGAACTGCTGGCCGCCACGCCGTTCCGGCATAAAGTCGGGCTGGGCGCGACTGGCGATCTGGCAACGGTTAAGCAGCTTCCGCCTACGCTGATGGCGCAGTGGTATTTTGGCGATGCGAAAAGCAAGGCGCGCCCGTATATTGGCGCCGGGATCAACTACACCACTTTCTTTGACACTGACTTCAACCAGACGGGGAAAGACGCGGGTCTGACCGATCTGAGCGTTAAAGATTCATGGGGTGCTGCGGGGCAGGTTGGCCTGGACTATATGGTTAACGACGACTGGCTGCTTAATATGTCGGTTTGGTACATGGATATCGATACCGAAGTGAAATTCAAAGCTGGCGGCGAGCAGCAAAACATCAATACGCGCATCGATCCGTGGGTGTTTATGTTCTCGGCGGGTTATCGTTTCTAATAAGAAAGGCCGGAAATATTCCGGCCTGTATCTATTACGCAGCGCGTGTCGCGGCTTTCATCGCCTGAACAAAGGCTTTCAGCTCGCTTAACATCGCATCCGGATTATTAATATTTTTTTCAATAATTTTCACGATAGCCGAGCCGGAAATGGCTCCGGCAGCACCGGCTTCAATGGCGTCACGCACCTGCGAAGGTTCAGAAATACCAAAGCCCTGTAACGAAGGAGCGGCGTGGTATTCCGTCAGTTTTTCCACCAGATGATGAAGCGGAAGCTGAGCACGCGTTTCTGCGCCGGTGACGCCCGCGCGAGAAAGCAGGTAGGTGTAACCGCGCCCGTGAGATGCAATCTCACGCAGTAAATCATCATCCGCATTCGGTGGGCAAATGAAGATTGGCGCAACGTTATGGCGTATTGCCGCCTGACGGAACGGTGCAGACTCTTCAACCGGCACGTCGGCAATCAGCACCGAATCCACGCCCACTTTGGCGCACAACGCATAAAACTCATCGATACCGCGGCTATAAACCAGGTTGGCGTACATCAGCAGGCCAATGGGGATCGTTGGGTGCTTTTGGCGAATCGCGGCCAGCATTTCAAAGCATTGCGTTGGCGTAACGCCCGCGGCAAAGGCACGTAGTGCCGCATTCTGAATGGTTGGGCCGTCCGCCAGCGGATCGGAGAACGGAATTCCCAGCTCTAGCGCGTCGGCACCCGCTTCAATCAGCGTATCGATAATTTTCAGCGATTGCTCCGGTGACGGATCGCCAAGCGTAACGAAGGGAACAAAAGCGCCTTCGCGGCGTTCCTGTAGCTGCTTAAATGCGTGCTGATAACGTTCCATTACATTTCCCCTCGTGCTTTCAGAATGTCGTGAACGGTGAAGATGTCTTTGTCACCACGGCCAGAGAGGTTCACCACCAACAGTTGTTCTTTTTCAGGATCTTCACGCATCATTTTCACCGCGTGAGCTAATGCATGGGATGACTCCAGGGCAGGAATAATCCCTTCTTTGCGGCACAGCAGCTTGAAAGCATCCAGCGCCTCGTCATCGGTAATCGACACGTATTCGGCACGGCCAATGCTGTTCAGATAAGCATGCTGCGGCCCGACGGACGGGAAGTCCAGTCCCGCGGAAATAGAGTAAGACTCTTCAATCTGCCCTTCATCGGTCTGCATCATCGGTGATTTCATGCCGAAGTAAATCCCTACGCGGCCGTGTTTAAGCGGCGCGCCGTGCTCGCCCGTTTCAATACCGTGGCCCGCAGGCTCAACGCCAATCAGGCCGACTTTGGTTTCATTAATGAAATCGGCAAACATACCAATTGCGTTCGAACCGCCGCCAACGCAGGCGATAACCGCGTCCGGCAGACGCCCTTCTTTTTCGAGGATCTGCGCTTTTGTCTCTTCGCCAATCATGCGCTGGAATTCACGGACAATCGTTGGGAACGGGTGAGGGCCAGCCGCCGTACCGAGCATGTAATGCGCGGTATCGTAGCTGCCAGACCAGTCACGCAGCGCTTCGTTACAGGCATCTTTAAGCGTGGCAGAACCGCTGTGAACGGGAATGACTTCCGCACCCATCAGACGCATACGGAAGACGTTCGGCGACTGGCGTTCAACGTCCTTCGCGCCCATATAAATACGGCATTTCAGGCCGAGCAGGGCGCAGGCCAGGGCCGAAGCCACGCCGTGCTGTCCGGCGCCCGTTTCGGCGATGATTTCAGTTTTACCCATTTTCTTCGCCAGCAGCGCCTGGCCCAAAACCTGGTTGGTCTTATGCGCGCCGCCGTGCAGCAAATCTTCACGCTTGAGATAAAGCGTGGTTTTGGTGCCTGCGGTAATGTTTTTGCATTTCGTCAACGCGGTTGGACGACCGGCATAGTTTTTCAGCAGATCGTTAAATTCCGCCTGAAACTCAGGATCGCTTTGCGCCGCCACAAAGGCTTCTTCTAACTGGCGCAGGGCAGGCATCAGGATTTGTGGCACATACATGCCACCAAACTCGCCAAAATAGGGATTAAGTAACGTCATGATTATTTTCCTTAGTAAGCCCGCAGCGTCTGGAATACGGCTGCCAGCTTGTTAGCATCTTTTATGCCCGGCGCGCGTTCGACGCCAGAATTGAAATCAAGGCCCGCGCATCCGGCTTTCGCCGCTTCAACGCAGTTATCAGCGCCCAGTCCGCCTGCCAGAAGCACATTATCCAGCTTCTGACCCGTAAGCAGCGCCCAGTCGAAACGCTGGCCGGTACCGCCCTGACCATTGTCGAAGACATATTTATCGACATGGCTTAAATCGCGCGCCGGTATAGATTCTTTCACGCTCAGGGCCTTCCAAATCTGTACGTTTTCCGGCAGTTGAGCGCGCAATTCGTCGATGTAGGCCTGGTCTTCGTCGCCGTGCAGTTGAACTGCGGCAAGCGTAAACTGCGCGCTTTTCTGCGCGACTTCGCTAACCGGCGCATTACGGAATACGCCCACATAACGCAGCGGAGCAGCAGCTATAACGGAAGCGGCTTTCTCGTCGCTAACAAAGCGCGGGGAGGCTGGCACAAAAATCAGCCCGCCATATATTGCCCCGGCTTCATGCGCTGCACGAGCATCTTCCGAACGCGTCAGACCACAAACTTTATTTTCACCAAGCGTCACGCGGCGTACCGCAGCGTTCAGATCGTCTTCACCCATCAAGGCGGACCCAATCAGGAAGCCGTTGGCAAAATGGCTAAGCTCGCGAATCTGACCGTAATTGCTGATGCCGGATTCGCTAATCACCGTCACGCCGTGAGTCAGGCGCGGCGCCAACTGGCGCGTGCGGTTTAAATCAATAGATAAATCGCGCAGGTCGCGGTTGTTGATACCCACGACTTTCGCTTCCAGCGCAATAGCGCGCTCCAGTTCTTCTTCATTGCTTACTTCTGTCAGCACGCCCATGTTCAGGCTATGCGCGACGGCGGCGAGCTGGCGATACTGCTCGTCGTTCAGCACGGAAAGCATCAGCAGGCAGGCGTCGGCCTGATAAAAACGCGCCAGGTAAATCTGATAAGCATCGATAATAAAATCTTTGCACAGCACCGGCTGGGTCACGATGCTGCTTACAATCGGCAGAAAATCAAAGCTGCCCTGAAAATACTTCTCGTCGGTCAGCACGGAAATCGCGCAAGCGTAATGCTTATAGATACCGGCAATGCGGGCCGGGTCGAAATCATCGCGAATTACGCCCTTAGACGGAGAAGCCTTTTTGCATTCAAGAATAAACGCGGTGCGCGCACCCTGCAGCGCATGATAAAAATTGCGTGTGGCTGGGGTGACTTCATTCTGGAAACTTGCCAGGGGCTGCTGCTTTTTACGCGCTTCAACCCAAATCGCCTTATCTGCGACGATTTTCGTTAATACGGTGTCCTGCATTTCTTATCCTCTTGCTGCAAGTAGCGTGACGCGGTCGTAGGCTGCGCCGCTGCGCAATACGTCCAGCACCTGTTGTGCATTTGCTTTGAGATCTTCCTTGCCGTGCAGGCGCATCAGCATGGCTACGTTCGCCGCCACGGCTGACTCATGGGCGATCTCTCCTTTACCTTGTAGCAGGCGGGTAAGAATGTCACGGTTTTCTTCCGGCGTGCCGCCTGCGAGCTGATCCTGATGATAGGCAGGGAGACCAAAGTCTTCGGCGGTTAGCTGGTAGCTTTTGATATCGCCATCGATAAGTTCCGCCACCTGCGTTGGTGCGTGTAATGAAACCTCATCCATTCCACCGCTGTGTACCACGGCCGCACGCTTGTAGCCCAATACGCGCAGCGTTTCGGCAATCGGCAGCACCAGCTCGGCGCTGTAGACGCCAATTAACGCAAGCGGCGGATGAGCCGGGTTAATCAGCGGCCCTAATACGTTAAACAGCGTACGGGTTTTTAACTGCTGGCGCACCGGCATGGCGTGACGGAAGCCCGTATGATATTTCGGCGCGAACAGGAAGCACACGCCCAGATCGTCCAGCGCCTGACGAGAAGTTTCCGCGCTCATATCCAGATTGATCCCGAAGGCCGCCAGCAAATCCGAAGAGCCGGAACGGCTGGAAACGCTGCGGTTGCCGTGTTTAGCGACTTTCAGGCCTACCGCTGCCGCGACAAATGCGCTGGCGGTGGAAATATTGATGCTGTTGCTGCCGTCGCCGCCGGTGCCGACGATATCCGCAAACTGATAATCCGGGCTAGGGAATGGCGCGGCAGCTTCAAGCAGGGCAGAGGCGGCGCCTGCGATTTCGTTTGGATGCTCGCCACGCACTTTCATGCTTACCAGCGCGGCGGCCAGTTGTTCCGGTTTTAGTTCGCCACGAACGATAGCAGAGAAAAGCTGGTGGCTTTCTTCACGGCTTAACGTCTGCGCCTGGTAGAGCTTATCCAGAATCGGCTGCAGCGTATTGGTTTGTTTTAACTTCAGCAGCGCCCAGTCGAGGGTTTGTTCCAGCAGGCGTGCGCCCTGAGTGGTCAGAATGGATTCCGGGTGGAACTGGAAGCCGCACACGCGGTCCGCGTCGTGACGCACGGCCATCACCATGCCGTCAAAATGCGCGTTGATGGTTAAACCAGCAGGAATATTACTGCCGACCAGCGAATGATAACGGGCAACCGGCAGCGGATTAGGCAGACCGGCGAACATTGCTTCACCGTCGTGAGAAATGGCGGATGCTTTGCCGTGCAGGATTTCGCCAGCCTGGCCGACATAACCGCCGTAGGCTTCAACAATCGCCTGATGACCAAGACAGATGCCGATAATCGGCAGTTTACCGCGCAGACGAGTCAGCAGCTCTGGCATACAGCCGGCTTCGCTTGGCGCGCCCGGGCCTGGAGAGAGCATCAGCACCGGGTTATCCATGGTTGCAAGGCGCTCAATTAACGTCTGGGCCGGAACGTGATTACGATAAATAACCACGTTGTGCCCGTTGGCGCGTAGCTGATCTGCCAGGTTATAGGTAAAAGAGTCGATGTTATCGAGCAGCAGAATATCAGCCATCAGAAAATCTCCTTTGCATGATGCGCGGTGGCAATAGCGCGCAGTACAGCGCGGGCTTTATTACGGGTTTCGTCTGCTTCGGACTGCGGTACGGAATCCAGTACCACACCTGCGCCGGCCTGAACGGTGGCGATACCGTCTTCAACATAGGCCGAGCGGATCACGATGCAGGTATCCAGATCGCCGTGAGCGGTGAAATAACCTACTGCGCCGCCGTAGCTGCCGCGACGCACGCCTTCGGCTTTGGCTATTAATTGCATGGCGCGAACTTTTGGCGCGCCGCTAAGCGTGCCCATGTTCATGCAGGCGCGGTAGGCGTGCAGCACGTCCAGGTCGTGACGCAATTCGCCTACAACGCGCGAAACCAGGTGCATGACGAAGGAGTAACGGTCCACTTTGGTGAGATCCGCAACGTAGCGGCTGCCCGGCGTGCAGATTCGCGCAAGGTCATTACGCGCAAGATCCACCAGCATCAGATGCTCGGACATCTCTTTATGGTCGGTACGCATTTCAAGCTCGAAACGGCTGTCCAGATCGCGATCGAGCGAGCCATCCGCGCGGCGGCCACGTGGACGGGTGCCTGCGATTGGGTAAATTTCTATCTGCCGCGAGGTTGCGTCATATTTCAGCGAGCTCTCAGGCGATGCGCCAAACAGAGTAAAATCGTCGTCCTGCATAAAGAACATATAAGGGCTTGGATTGCTCTTCTTCAGCGTCTGATAGGCCGCCAGCGGAGAAGGGCAAGGCAGCGAGAAGCGGCGAGAAGGCACAACCTGGAAGATTTCCCCGGCGCGAATCGCTTTCTGCATATGACGAACCACCGCGCCATACTCTTCGTCGCTTTGATTGCATTCGCAGGTCATTTGCTCAACTTTCCGCACCGGCAGCGCGGTGGGCGCCTCCTGCAACTGGCCGCATAATTGTTCAGCGCGTTGCAATAAACGCGTTTTTTCCGTTTCGGACGGGGTAAAGAGGCTTGCCTGGATGCGGGTTTGCTTTTTTTGATGGTCAATAACCAACAGCGTTTCAGCCAGATAGAAGCAGTAGTCCGGGCAACGGTTGTCCTGCTTAAGAGCCGGCAAATCTTCAAAACCAGCGACCAGGTCATAAGCGAACAGACCGCCGAAGAACATCGCTTCGCGCTCGTTCTCCGGTACGGTAACGAGCTCCTGCATCAGGCGGAACGCGTCAAACACGGAAAGCGAACACAGACGAGCGTCTTCATCCAGCAACTGGCTAACCGTAGGGAAATGAAGTATGCGACCCTGCGGCAGATGTTCGTTTTGTACGCCCGCTGGTAAGGCGGCATCCAGCAGAGGCAGGAGAGAAGCACCGTTTGCTGAAAGCGCCTGAATAGTGACGGTGTCACCTAATGCGGTAATGCGCAACGCGCAGTCTACCAACAGCAGGCTTTTTAAATCGTCTTTGCTGTTAATATCCGCTGATTCGAGCAGCAGCGTAGCCGGACGGGCGCCGCATAGCTGGTGGAACACGGCCGTAGGGTTATCCCGATAAGGTGCATCTTTGGTCAGTAATTCGAGCGCTGGTTTTTGTGGTTGCATTGTTTGCTCTCAGTCATTTGTTCAAAAAAAAGCCCGCTTCGATGGCGGGCCTGGTATCCGGGCTGATTAACAGCCGTGCGATGACACTACCCGTTTCAGGAAGTGCGCCACCAGCTACTGTGCATGTTGTGAATCGCTTTCATTTTCAGATACCTTTCTCGCGTGAACTTGCGTACTAGTTAACTGGTTCGCGGGTGTAAAGTCAACAGTGATTTTTAGTTAGACCTGAATATCGCTATCATGGACGGCGTTTTTCATTTTTTTAACAGTTCTGGAGCCATTTTGAGTGAACCTACCCTTGCGGTGATTTACGACTTACATAGCCATACCACCGCCTCAGATGGCCTTTTAACACCCCAGGCGCTGGTACAGCGCGCGGTGGATAATCGCGTGGGCATCCTTGCTATTACCGATCACGACACGGTTGCCGGTCTGCCAGCGGCGCGGGCTGAAATCGCCCAAAAACAGCTTCCTTTACAGTTGATCAGCGGCGTGGAAATTTCAACCGTCTGGGAAAATCACGAAATACATATTGTCGGCCTGGGTATTGATGAAAATCATCCGGAGCTGGTGGCGTTTCTGGCGGAACAAACCGTGCGCCGTACTCAGCGCGCTGAATTGATAGCAGAAAGGCTAGATAAAGCCCGTATTCCCGGCGCGCTTGAGGGCGCGCTTCGCCATGCCAACGGCGGCGCGGTAACGCGCGGGCATTTCGCTCGTTTTCTGGTTGAGTGCGGTAAAGCCAATACGATGGCCGACGTCTTTAAAAAGTACCTTGCAAAAGGGAAAACGGGTTACGTTCCGCCACAGTGGTGTACAATAGAACAAGCTATTGATGTGATTCATCATTCTGGCGGGCAGGCGGTAGTGGCGCATCCAGGCCGTTATGATCTGACCACAAAGTGGCTGAAAAGATTGCTGGCGCAGTTTGCGCAAAGTGGTGGCGATGCCATGGAAGTTGCGCAGTGCCAGCAAGCCCCCAACGAAAGAACCGTACTTGCCGGCCTCGCCCGGCAGTTCAACCTGCTGGCCTCGCAGGGATCTGATTTCCATCAGCCCTGTTCGTGGATAGAACTGGGGCGCAAGCTATGGTTGCCAGCAGGCGTTGAGCCAGTATGGAAAGAGTGGGGAAGCAGCCTCATCGCAAAAGAGAGGGCAGTATGAGTCAGTTTTTCTATATTCATCCGGATAATCCACAGCAGCGCCTGATTAACCAGGCCGTGGAAATCGTTCGCAAGGGCGGTGTTATTGTTTATCCAACCGATTCCGGCTACGCGCTGGGTTGCAAACTGGAAGACAAAACGGCAATGGAGCGCATTTGTCGTATCCGTCATTTGCCGGACGGACATAACTTCACGCTTATGTGTCGCGATTTGTCGGAGCTTTCAACCTATGCGTTTGTCGACAACGTGGCGTTCCGCTTAATCAAAAATAATACGCCGGGCAATTACACTTTTATTCTGAAAGGCACCAAAGAAGTGCCGCGCCGTTTATTGCAGGAAAAACGTAAAACTATCGGGCTGCGCGTGCCGTCTAACCCCATTGCGCAGGCGTTACTGGAAGTGCTGGATCAGCCGATGCTTTCTACTTCGTTGATGATGCCCGGCAGCGACTTTACCGAGTCCGACCCGGAAGAGATTAAAGATCGTCTGGAGAAGGTCGTTGATTTAGTTATCCACGGCGGCTACCTGGGCCAGCAGCCAACGACCGTTATCGATTTAACCGACGACTCGCCGGTTGTGCTGCGCGAAGGCGTCGGCGACGTTAAGCCTTTCTTATAATATTGTCTGCGGCTATACTGTGCGGCCTAAAATGGGGTGTGAACCCCATTAACCCCATTTCGACGCCTGTGAAGGCGACACCCGAGGAAGCTCAATGAGCGATAAGAGCGAAAAGTTACAAAAAGTGCTGGCTCGCGCTGGCCACGGTTCACGCCGTGAAATCGAAACCATTATTTCCGCAGGCCGCGTCAGCGTCGATGGCAAAATTGCCACGCTGGGCGACCGTGTTGAAGTCACTCAGGCCCTGAAGATTCGTATCGATGGCCACCTGATCTCTATTAAAGAATCCGCAGAACAAATTTGCCGCGTGTTGGCTTATTACAAGCCGGAAGGCGAGCTGTGCACCCGTAATGACCCGGAAGGCCGTCCAACTGTGTTTGACCGTCTGCCGAAGCTGCGCGGCGCACGCTGGATTGCCGTTGGGCGTCTGGACGTGAACACCTGCGGTTTGCTGCTGTTTACCACCGATGGCGAACTGGCTAACCGTCTGATGCACCCAAGCCGTGAAGTTGAACGCGAATACGCCGTACGCGTGTTTGGTCAGATTGACGACGATAAAGTGAAGCAACTCGCGCGTGGCGTTCAGCTCGAAGATGGCCCTGCTGCATTCAAAACCATCAAATTCACCGGCGGTGAAGGCATTAACCAGTGGTACAACGTGACCCTGACCGAAGGCCGTAACCGTGAGGTTCGTCGTCTGTGGGAAGCGGTTGGCGTGCAGGTTAGCCGACTGATTCGCGTGCGTTACGGCGATATTCAGTTGCCAAAAGGCCTGCCGCGCGGTGGTTACACCGAACTGGATCTGGCGCAAACCAACTACCTGCGCAAGCTGGTGGAACTGCCTGCGGAAACATCAAGTAAAGTGGCGGTGGAGAAAGACCGTCGACGTATGAAGGCGAATCAGATTCGTCGCGCCGTTAAGCGTCACACGCAGGTTACCGGCGGCGGCCGCCGTCCCGGTGGGCGAAACAGCTAGTTTTCAAGAACAGACATCAAGCCTCTCGCTGAGAACCGGGGGGCTTTTTTTTGCGCGGAATTTGGCGTTTCAGCAAAAATCAGGCGAAAAAAAAGCCCATCGTTGAGATGGGCAAAGACTACACACAGCAATTCGTTGTTTCACTCAGGGGATTTCCATGCTTATAAATCAATGTGTTGATTCATAACCGTGTGATAATAGTAGGCATCCCCGCCTGAGGAGTCTCTCAGATTCGTCTCAATAGTTAACGACAGGTTAACGATTAACATCACATTACCGCGCATCTACGAAATCAATGCGGCGGAAAAGGGATAAAAAGCAGAGGAACGATTAGAATTGCTAACCAATGTGGTGGGAGCGGCTCCCCAGGGCTGGGGAGCGCACTATTACTTCAGCATACGTTCTTCTTGTTCTTCAAGCAGCTCAACGACTTCATCAGGCGCGTCCTGCGGCAGCGGAGCTTCATGCATCCAGACTGAAATCAGTCGATAAGAAACCGCCAGCAGCACCGGACCGATAAACAGACCAATCATGCCAAACGCGATTAAGCCTCCGATAACGCCGGAAAGAATAAGAATCATCGGCAAATCGGCACCCATACGAATAAGGACGGGGCGGATAAAGTTATCCATGGTGCCAACCACACAGCTCCAGACCAGCAGCACGGTGCCCCAGGTGGTATCTCCTGTCCAGTAAAGCCAGACAATCGACGGGATAAGCACCAGCAGCGGGCCGATCTGCACCAGACAGCACAGCATCATGACAACGGTAAGCAGCGTTGCATTTGGAATGCCGGCGATCGCCAGGCCGAAACCACCCAGAACCGACTGCACCAGCGCGGTGACTACCACGCCCAGCGCAACAGCGCGAATCGCCTGGCCCGCCAGCAGAATAGCCGCATCGCCGCGCTTGCCCGCCAGCCGGAACGCAAAGTGACGAATACCGTTACCCAGGGTTTCGCCTTTTGCATACAGCAGCACGCTGAACAGCAGCATCAGGCCGCAGTGCATCAGAAAACTTCCGATGTGGATCGCCTGTCCGAGGAACCAGGTGGTCGTGGTGCCGATATAAGGGCGGATTTTCGCCATAATCGCGCTGCCGCCGCTTTCAACCAGCGTATTCCAGCCGGTATAAAGCTTATCGCCAACCAGGGGGATGACGTGCAGCCATTCCAGAGTCGGTAGCGCCATGTTGCCTTTTGTCGCCCAGGCTATCACCGGCCCGCTGTTATCGACCAGGCTGTTAACCAGCAGCGCAACGGGAATTACAAACAGCATCAGCAGCAAAAAAGTCATTACCAGTACAGCAAGCGACCTTTTTCCCCACAGCAAACGCTGGAATTTAAGCATCACAGGCCAGGTGGAAAGCACAACGGTACCCGCCCAGGCAAAGCCGAGAACAAAGGGCCGCACAATCCACAAACAGGCAATAATCATCACCGAGATAAACAGTACCGATAGCAGGATTTGTAGCAGATCCTTCGGTGGACTGACTTTAACCATAGAAAAAATCACCTTAATAAAAGATAACGGGCAAATTGCCTGCGTTAAAACCGCAAAGCGGACAATATAATGATGATGTATTTCCTCGCGTTTTGACAGCCGCAAAACAGACGCGCTTGTCTGAAAAAAATGTGTTAAAAACGAAAGGCAATATACGCAAACGATAACTCACAACTTAAATAACGTCAGGCAAGGGTCGACAGTCAATGATCCCACAAATTTCTCAGGCGCCAGGGCTCGTTCAACTGGTGCTCAATTTTTTGCAGGCACTGGAGCATCAAGGTTTTACCGGCGACACGGCCACCAGCTATGCTGACCGGTTAACGATGGCAACCGATAACAGTATTTATCAACTGTTGCCGGACGCGGTGTTATTCCCTCGCTCAACGGCCGATGTGGCATTACTTGCCCGTCTGGCCGCCGAAGAACGCTTTAAATCTTTGGTCTTTACCCCCAGAGGCGGCGGCACCGGCACCAACGGCCAGGCGCTGAACAAAGGCATCGTCGTCGACATGTCCCGCTATATGAACCGCATCATAGAAATTAATCCCGAACAGGGCTGGGTGCGCGTGGAAGCCGGGGTCATTAAAGACCAGCTTAACCAGTATTTAAAACCTTACGGCTATTTCTTTGCGCCGGAACTTTCCACCAGTAACCGCGCAACGCTTGGCGGGATGATAAATACCGATGCTTCCGGGCAGGGGTCGCTGGTGTATGGCAAAACGTCCGATCATGTGATGGGCGTACGCGCGGTGCTGTTGGGCGGCGACATTCTCGATACTCATCAAATGTCCACGGCGCTTGCAGAAGATATAGGGCGCGACGAAAGCCCGACCGGGCGAATTTATCGCACCGTGCTGGAACGTTGCCGCGAACAGCGGCAGTTAATTATCGACAAATTCCCGAAACTCAACCGCTTCCTCACCGGCTACGACCTGCGTCATGTCTTTAACGACGATCTTTCTCAGTTCGACCTTACCCGTATACTGACAGGCTCTGAAGGCACGCTGGCGTTTATCACCGAGGCGAAACTGGACATCACGCGCCTGCCGAAGGTGCGTCGTCTGGTGAATGTAAAATACGACTCCTTTGACTCCGCGCTGCGCAACGCGCCGTTTATGGTGGAAGCCCGTGCGCTTTCCGTCGAAACGGTGGATTCGAAAGTGCTGAACCTGGCGCGGGAAGACATCGTCTGGCATTCGGTGAGCGAACTTATCACAGACGTGCCGGATAAAGAGATGCTAGGCCTGAACATCGTTGAGTTTGCAGGCGACGACCTTGAGCTAATCGAAAGTCAGGTAGCTGCGCTGTGCGAACGTCTTGATTCGCTGATAGCGCAGGGCGAGGGCGGCGTCATCGGCTGGCAGGTTTGCACGGAGCTTGCCGGTATCGAGCGTATCTACGGCATGCGTAAAAAAGCAGTTGGATTGCTGGGTAATGCTAAAGGGCAGGCGAAACCGATTCCCTTCGCTGAGGATACCTGTGTGCCGCCGCATCATCTTGCGGACTATATTGCTGAATTCCGCGCCCTGCTTGATAGCCACAACCTGAGCTACGGCATGTTTGGCCACGTGGATGCGGGCGTGCTGCACGTTCGCCCGGCGCTGGACATGTGCGATCCGCATCAGGAAGTGCTGATGAAGCGCATCTCCGATGACGTAGTGGCGCTCACCGCAAAATACGGCGGCCTGCTGTGGGGCGAACACGGTAAAGGGTTCCGCGCGGAATACAGCCCGGCATTCTTTGGCGAAACGCTTTATGAAGAACTGCGGCGCATCAAGGCCGCGTTTGATCCGGATAATCGCCTGAACCCCGGCAAAATCTGCCCGCCGCTCGGCGTGGACGATCCGATGATGCAGGTGGATGCGGTAAAACGCGGCACCTTCGACAGGCAAATTCCTATTGCGGTGCGCACTTCCTGGCGTGGGGCGATGGAGTGTAACGGCAACGGCTTATGCTTTAACTTCGACGTGAAAAGCCCGATGTGCCCGTCGATGAAAATTACCAGCAATCGCATTCATTCCCCGAAAGGACGGGCCACGCTCACCCGTGAATGGCTGCGCCTGCTGGCCGATCGCGGCGTTGATCCTGATGCGCTGGAAAAACAGTTGCCGGAACAACGCGCGACCCTGCGAGGCCTTATCGATCGTACCCGTAATAGCTGGCATGCGCGCAAAGGCGAATACGACTTCTCCCATGAAGTGAAAGAGGCAATGTCCGGCTGTCTGGCCTGTAAAGCTTGTTCCACGCAGTGCCCGATTAAAATCGACGTGCCGGAATTCCGCTCGCGCTTCCTGCAGCTTTATCACACCCGCTATCTGCGCCCGATGCGCGATCATCTGGTGGCAACGGTCGAAAGCTATGCGCCGCTGATGGCGCGTGCGCCGAAAACATTTAACTTCTTTATGAGCCAGCCGTGGGTGCGAAATCTGTCGCAAAAGCACATCGGTATGATTGATTTGCCTATGCTTTCCACACCAACGCTGCAACAGCAATTGGTGGGGCATCGCTCGGCAAATACCACCCTTGAAGAGCTTGAAAAATACAGCGCAGAGCAGCGGGCTAAAACGGTGTTGGTGGTGCAGGACCCGTTTACCAGCTATTACGATGCGCAGGTTGTGGCCGATTTTGTTCGCCTCGCGGAAAAGCTTGGTTTCGAGCCGGTGGTGTTGCCGTTCTCTCCGAACGGTAAGGCTCAGCACATTAAAGGCTTCCTGCAAAAATTTGCCCGCACGGCGCGTAAAACTTCCGAGTTCCTGAATCGCATTGCCGCTCTCGGCATGCCGATGGTTGGCGTCGATCCGGCGCTCGTGCTTTGCTATCGCGACGAATATAAGCAAACGCTGGGCGAAGAACGCGGAGATTTCCATGTTCAGCTAGTCCATGAATGGCTGCCGGGCGTGCTGGCCGATCGTGAAATCACTCCCGTCGGCGGCGAATCCTGGTATTTATTCGGCCACTGCACCGAAGTAACCGCATTGCCAACCGCGCCGAACCAGTGGACATCCATTTTTGCGCGCTTTGGGGCGAAGCTTGAGAATGTCAGCGTCGGCTGCTGCGGCATGGCCGGAACCTACGGGCATGAGGTGAAAAACCACGCTAATTCCCTCGGCATCTATGAGCTGTCCTGGCATCAGGCGATGCAGCGCCTGCCGCGGCAACGCTGCCTGGCAACCGGCTATTCCTGTCGCAGCCAGGTAAAACGCGTTGAGGGCAACGGCGTACGCCATCCGCTGCAGGCACTACTGGAGATAATGGGATGATCTGGCGTCGTGAAACTACCCTCGACGCGCTCAACGCCCTGAGCGCCGGGAATATGGTCGAACATGTCGGCATTGTGTTTACCCGCATTGGCGATAATGAACTGGAAGCCACCATGCCGGTGGACAATCGAACCCGCCAGCCGTTTGGCCTGCTGCACGGCGGCGCGTCGGTGGTGCTGGCGGAAACGCTGGGTTCAGTCGCAGGTTATCTTTGCACCGAAGGCGAGAAGCACATCGTCGGGCTGGAGGTAAATGCCAACCATCTGCGCGCCGCGCGAGAAGGCATTGTGCGGGGAGTTTGTAAGGCGGTGCACGTTGGTCGCCGCCACCAGGTCTGGCAAATCGAAATCAGCGATGAAGAAGGGCGGCTTTGCTGTACTTCCCGGCTGACAACGGCTGTGATTTAAATTACGGTTTTGCAAACTACAGGGCGGAGAAAGTTTACGTTTATCCGCCTTTTGCATAGTTCTGACGGGTTGTGCTTTAGCGCGTAAGAAACGCGGCGTTTTCAAATCATTTACCAGCGTATTAATCAATCGCATCAATAATCCATTTATTTGTCCTGCCGTTTGTCGTGGCAAAGTCAGACAGATCGTTACACGCGTGAATGCCTGGCTGTAATCGCATAAGTCATCTGAATCGGTAAATGTCCGCGAAGCGGGGAACGCCGGTGGGTGTTTTACTGATTTCAGGATTAATAATTGGGTTCATTTATAACGTTATTCGGAAATGAACCCAATTATTACGCAACATCCTCACAATGCGATCGGTATGTTAATAAGCGCTGGGTTGTGTTCAAGCATCAGCAATAATTTCAGGGAAGATCCGGAAGGAATGGGACGATTTTGTTCCCAGCTCTGAACAAGGGAAGGGCTAACGCCGAGCGCTCTGGCAAATACATTTACGCGTTGAAGTAATGGAAAACGTCTCGCAAATTTTCTCTTCAGGCGCTGAGTTACCACGACGCAAGCATCCATTTTTGCTAAGGTCTGTGACACTAAAAAAGACATCAGGAGGTCATATGCGTCAGCGAGTTATCGTTTGTCCCATCATTGAAAATAACGGTGAAATATTGCTTTGTAAGATGGCAAAAGACAGGGGCGTTTTCCCGGGGCAGTGGGCCCTTTCCGGCGGAGGTATGGAATCGGGAGAGAACGTTGAACAGGCTTTATTGCGGGAAATTAGCGAAGAGTTGGGCGCTGAGCTGCAAATTATCAGCGTTAAACCCTGGACCTTCCGGGATGACGTGCGGATGAAAACTTACGCTGACGGCACGCAGGAAGAAATCTATATGATTTATCTATTGTTTGACTGCATCAGTGCTAACCGCCTGGTGACATTTAATGAAGAATTTCAGGAAATCGCCTGGGTTAAGCCTTCTGAGCTTAATCAGTACGATCTTAACGAGGCGACCCGAACGACCTTTATCCAGAAAGGCTGGCTGTAACTTTTGTATTTTGTGAGTGAGGCGGGGAACTTTCGTGAATGGGTCAAGCATATCAGGGGGCGGTATGAACAAGCTTAGCCTTGAAGAACTTAAGAATATTGCAAACACAGACCACGTCCGGCGCGGTGAAGCAGTTGCGATGGCCCTGGAGCTGCTTGCTGTACGGGACGAAATCGCGGCTTTGGCGAAGCAATTATCGATTCCGGTTCGCCTGCCTGTGTGCAGCGCCAGCCCCGTCTGCGAAATAGAAGCGGGATATGCAAATGGAGTAAATGACAGCAAGGAGGCGATACGCAGGGCTGGCTACCTGACAGAAGGGGATGACTAGAAAGAATGCGAAGCTTACTACCCCTGGCTGGTCCTGCTCTGGTACGCACCGATCTCCCGAAGATCTTTTCTGTCAGAGAAAAGCGCCATAAATAAGGCGCATATGGCCCTTTTTCGGATGATATCTTTTAAACATTACGAGTTAATATTGAGGTCGTGCGGTTAGGAGGTGAACTCAAAAACGGCATTTGGATGAATTGCACATTTTTTAAATATTTTGCTTTTGTATGGAAGGACGTGCCACAACATGAAAATTATCATCGCT
The DNA here is from genome assembly GCF_025215095.1 of Dryocola boscaweniae. GTDB lineage: Bacteria > Pseudomonadota > Gammaproteobacteria > Enterobacterales > Enterobacteriaceae > Dryocola > Dryocola boscaweniae. The sequence goes on from NZ_JALHAP010000082.1 coordinate 103,005, forward strand.
TCAATGCAAATCTTATCTGAAGGAAAACGTCTGCCGGACGGCCTGAAATTTAAAGAAACAGGCAGCTTCGGGGATATGCTTAAAGCAGCCTACGGTGATGCTTCCTCACAAAATAAAAACAAGCCAGCGGCTGTAACAGAATACACATTTAAAAATGCTGCGTTTAATTCTGCGGCGTCGTCTGTTGTGAAATCTGACTTTTTATTTGAAGGATCAGAACGGGCTGATGATTTTAATGATTGAGTCCCTTTACTCTGAATGTTTTAATTAAATAACGTTTCATTTTGACTGTATTCAAATTTTTATATAAGTCAGGCCTCCACCGCACATAACTACGGGGGAAGCCCGGAGACGCTGCTTATTGCCTTAAATGGCTGGTTTATTCGGACTTACGTCCACCGCCATGGCTGTTTTCACCGCCTTTTTTACCAGCCTCAGATGCACGTCCAGGATCGTTTTTAAAGTTCCCGCCGCTGTGCTGACCACCTTTTTTACCTGCTTCAGAAGCTTTTTCACGGTCTTCTGCGAAGTTACCTGAACCACCACGATGTTCGGCCATATTAACCTCCAGGTTAAGTTAAAAATTTCACATTAAGCAGCTTTAAATAATATGACTTCGCTGCCACGCCATTAAATATAGTGCTTATAGCGAGAGCTGCAAGGTTAATTTTTTCGCCGTTGCGGTAAAAGCGGGTTGCGGTATTTTTCAGATGTGAATTTATTTGTGAGCAGGTAACAAATAAATTCATGTTTATCGTCCTTATAAATTTATTGCCTTCTTTTGTTTGTCTGATATTAAGGGGTTATGACATTTTGGCTATTTCACGTTCCGTTAAAACAATAAGCGAACCAGAATGGAAATATTTCAGTCAGTTCATGATCTCAGAAGCGGGGCCGACGATGTGCCGGTACGAAATTAAGCCGCCGGATTATCGATTGGCTTGATGAGCTCACTGCTCTGGTTTTTAACGTTGCCTACAGCGCGCGTGACGGGATACCAGGTAAAATTATCTGCCGATACCGCGCCATCCTCGATAATTTTCTCTGCCGCTTTACCGCCAGGGTCTTGCCTCATCCACTCGCGGGCAGCTTCAGGCGACAGAACCAACGGCCGGCGGTCGTGAATATCCATCAGGCCCTGGTCGGCTGCCGCAGTCACAATTAAAAATCCTTCTGCTTCATCCCCGCGCTCAAACGGCTTGCTGCCGATCGCCGCCATGAAAACAGGCTTGCCGTCGGCACGTTGAATAAAGTAGGGCTGCTTTTTGTCACCTTCTTTTTTCCACTCGTACCAGCCGTCAGCAAAGACTATCGCGCGGCCATGTTGCCAGAGCGGCTTAAACATTCTGCTTGTGGCAGCGGTTTCAACCCGGGCGTTAATCAATGGCGGCTTACTCCACCATCCGGGCGCATAACCCCAGAAGACGGGATCGAGGTGCAGTTGTTCGTCACGTTCGCTCAGCAGCAAAACCTTTGTGCCAGGCGCGACGTTATAGCGTCCAATCGGTTCGGGATCGTAAGCGATATCTCGCCCGGCCTCGTCTGCTAAATAAGACAGGTAGTCTTCACGCATCCGGGCCTGGGCAAAACGTCCGCACATGTTCACCTCCACTTGTTACGGAAAGTATAGATGGTGCAAGGCTTGCAGATTTTGCGGGGGCGTCATTCATAAAGGTGTTTGCAATATCAGCAACATTTCGGCTACATAAAAAGCCCTTATTGCCCTGTAAATGTCCTCAAACGGCAATAGTTAACCTGTTGAGAGCGGGATAATCCTTTGTTTGTGGGATTTATCTGCCGCCAATCGCATAAATAGATATTCTCTATACATCTTTTACTTTCTATCGCTCATGCCTTCCGCAGACTATTAAACCCTCTTTATTTCAGCGGTTTAAATAGCTCTTTTCGCCATCTGCAAGAGTTCCAGCAGGGTCTATCCTTAGTAAAGACGTCCAAAAATGAAGCATTCCGTGAATACCCCTGTTATCAGGATGTTGTATTGATAATAGTTATCATTAACATAGGGGCATCAGCCTTTGGGCGGCAAAACAGAAGAGGTGAACTATGGATGTGCAAACAGGTAGCTTCGATCCCAATGAATTCGCCTGGCAGGGACTGACGCTAACCCCTGATGCGGCCGCGCATATTTGCAAGCTGACAAGCCAGCAGCCGGGATTGCTTGGCGTGCGTCTTGGCATCAAGCAGACCGGATGCGCGGGATTTGGCTATGTACTCGATACCGTAAAAGAGCCTCACAAAGACGACCTTCTGTTTGAAACGAACGGCGCAAAGTTGTGGGTTCCACTCTCTGCCATGCCGTTTATCGACGGCACCGAGGTCGACTATGTGCGCGAAGGCCTCAACGAAATTTTCAAATTCAACAACCCGAAAGCGCAGCACGAATGCGGCTGTGGTGAAAGCTTTGGGGTGTAGGCGGGATTATGTCACGTAATACTGAAACGACTGACGAAGTACAAACCTGGGCTGGCGGCCATCACTATAAAGAAGGCTTCTTCACCCAGCTAAAAACCGACGAAATGGCGCACGGCATCAACGAAGATGTGGTGCGGGCAATTTCTGCGCGGCGCAACGAGCCGGAGTGGATGCTTGAGTTTCGTCTGAGCGCTTACCGCGCCTGGCTTGAGATGGAAGAGCCGCACTGGCTGAAGGCGAACTACGAAACGCTTAACTATCAGGATTACAGCTATTACTCCGCGCCATCCTGCGGTAGCTGCGATGATAACTGCGAATCCCAGCCCGGCGCCGTGCAGCAACCTGGCAGCAACGCTTATCTGACGGGCGAGGTGGAAGAGGCCTTTAAACAGCTCGGCGTTCCGGTACGTGAAGGCTCAGAAGTGGCCGTGGATGCGATTTTTGACTCGGTTTCTGTGGCGACCACCTACCGTGAAAAGCTTTCTGAGCAGGGAATTATCTTCTGCTCATTCGGCGAGGCCATTCACGAATATCCTGAGCTGGTGAAAAAGTATCTCGGTACGGTTGTGCCGAGCAACGATAACTTTTTTGCCGCATTGAACGCCGCTGTGGCTTCCGACGGCACTTTTATCTACGTGCCGAAAGGCGTGCGCTGCCCGATGGAGCTCTCTACCTACTTCCGCATCAACGCCGAAAAAACCGGGCAGTTTGAACGCACTATTCTGGTGGCGGATGAAGGCAGCTACGTGAGCTACATCGAAGGATGCTCCGCCCCGGTCCGTGACAGTTATCAGCTTCACGCGGCGGTCGTGGAAGTCATTATCCATAAAGATGCCGAAGTGAAGTATTCCACGGTGCAGAACTGGTTCCCGGGCGACGGGAATACCGGTGGGATACTTAACTTTGTTACCAAACGCGCCCTGTGCGAAGGGGCAAACAGCAAAATGTCCTGGACCCAGTCGGAAACGGGGTCTGCCATTACATGGAAATACCCAAGCGTGATTCTGCGCGGCGATAACTCCATCGGCGAATTCTTCTCCGTGGCGCTCACCGCCGGGAATCAGCAGGCCGATACCGGTACCAAAATGATCCACATCGGCAAAAACACCAAATCGACGATTATTTCGAAGGGGATTTCCGCCGGGCATAGCCAGAACAGCTATCGCGGGCTGGTGAAAATCATGCCGACTGCGACAAACGCCCGTAACTTCACCCAGTGTGACTCAATGCTTATCGGGCCGGACAGCGGCGCGCATACCTTCCCGTATGTGGAATGCCGCAACAATACGGCACAGCTTGAGCATGAGGCGACCACTTCGCGCATTGGTGAAGACCAGTTGTTCTACTGTCTGCAACGCGGGATTGCCCAGGACGATGCGATATCAATGATCGTCAATGGATTCTGTAAAGACGTGTTCTCTGAATTGCCGCTTGAATTCGCGGTGGAAGCACAAAAACTATTAGCGATAAGCCTCGAACACAGCGTCGGTTAAGCATTAAGGGAAAACTATGTTAAGCATTAAAGATTTACAGGTAAGCGTTGAGGATAAAGAGATCCTGCGTGGCTTGAGTCTGGAAATAAAACCAGGGGAAGTACACGCCATTATGGGCCCGAACGGCTCCGGGAAAAGTACGCTTTCCGCCACCCTTGCCGGACGCGATGATTACGAGGTCACCGGCGGAGAGGTGCATTTTAAAGGCAAAGATTTGCTGGAGTTAGCACCGGAAGAGCGCGCTGGCGAAGGCATCTTTATGGCTTTCCAGTACCCGGTGGAAATTCCCGGCGTCAGCAATCAGTTTTTCCTGCAAACCGCGCTTAATGCGGTGCGCGAATATCGCGGGCAGGAAGAACTCGATCGTTTTGATTTTCAGGATTTGATGGAAGAAAAAATCAAGCTGCTAAAAATGCCGGAAGATTTGCTGACCCGCTCGGTGAACGTCGGCTTCTCGGGCGGTGAGAAAAAGCGTAACGATATTCTGCAAATGGCGGTGCTGGAGCCGGAGCTTTGCATTTTGGATGAGTCAGACTCAGGTCTTGACATCGACGCCCTGAAAATCGTTGCTGAAGGGGTTAACTCCCTGCGCGACGGCAACCGCTCGTTCATCATCGTGACGCACTACCAGCGCATACTCGACTACATCAAGCCTGATTTTGTGCACGTGCTGTATCAGGGACGTATCGTGAAATCAGGTGATTTCAGCCTGGTGAAACAACTTGAGGAGCAGGGCTATGGCTGGCTTACCGAACAGCAGTAACGGCAACGCCCTGCAGCAGTGGCATCACCTGTTTGAAGCGCAGGGTGGGCAGCGCACCAAAGAGGCTCAGGAACATATGCAGCAAATGCTGCGCCTGGGGCTGCCGACACGCAAGCATGAAAACTGGAAATACACGCCGCTGGAAGGGCTGTTAAAGCACCAGTTTGTGGTGCCAGCGCCGGAAGCGCTGACTGAAATCCAGCGCGACGCGTTGGCTTTACCCGTTGACGCCTGGCGTTTAGTGTTTGTTGACGGGCGTTTTAATGCTGAACTGAGCGACGATCTCACCAATAGCGGTTTCGAAGTGACGGTGGACGACCAACGCCAGACGCTGCCAGTCGCCGTGCAGGGCGAAGTTTTCCTGCATCTGACAGAAAGCCTGGCCGAAACGGTCACGCATATCCGCGTGGCGCGAAATCACAGTCCGGCAAAAACTCTGCTGCTGATGCACGTCAGTCGCGGCAGCGCGCAGGATGAAATGAACACCGCACATTATCGTCATCATCTGACGCTTGGCGAAGGCGCACGGGCGACCGTGATTGAGCATTACGTCAGTTTCGATGAGCATGCGCATTTTACCGGCGCACGTTTTACCGCAGATGCAGCGGCGAACAGCCAGCTCCATCATTACAAACTGGCTTTTGAAAACGCGCAGAGTTATCACTTCGCACATAACGATTTGCTGGTAGGACAGGATGCCACGGTTGAGAGCAACAGCTTCCTGCTTGGCGCTGCGGTGCTGCGCCATAACACCAGTACGCAGCTTAACGGCGAAAATACCACGCTGCGGATGAACAGCCTCGCGCTGCCGGTCAACAATGAAGTGTGCGATACCCGAACCTGGCTTGAACACAACAAAGGCTACTGTAATAGCCGCCAACTGCATAAAACCATCGTGCGTGACAAAGGGCGTGCGGTATTCAACGGCATGATTAAGGTGGCGCAACACGCCATTAAAACCGACGGGCAGATGACCAACAACAACCTGTTGCTGGGGCGTCTGGCGGAAGTGGACACCAAACCACAGCTCGAAATCTATGCCGACGACGTAAAATGCAGTCACGGCGCAACCATTGGCCGTATCGATGACGAACAGATGTTCTACCTGCGTTCACGCGGTATCGATGAGCAGGCAGCGCAGCAGATGATTATCTATGCCTTTGCCGCTGAGCTTACGGAAAGCATTCGTGACGAGGCATTAAAACAGCAGGTGCTGGCGAGGATCGGCCAGCGCTTTGCAGGGGGCGAGGCATGAGTTTTTCCATAGAACAGGTACGGGCGGATTTTCCGATCTTAAGCCGGGAAGTTAACGGGCAGCCGCTGGTGTATCTCGACAGCGCAGCCAGCGCGCAAAAACCGCAGGCGGTGATTGACGCCGAACTGGATTTCTACAGCCACGGCTACGCGGCGGTGCATCGCGGTATTCATACTCTCAGCGCCGAAGCTACCCAGCTTATGGAAAACGTGCGCAACCAGGTTTCTCGTTTCATTAATGCGCGCACGCCGGAAGAAATTGTCTTTGTTCGCGGGACGACTGAAGGGATTAATCTGGTCGCCAATAGCTGGGGGCGCGCTAATATCCAGGCCGGGGACAATATTATTATCTCCGCTATGGAGCACCACGCGAACATCGTGCCCTGGCAGATCCTTTGTGAACACACGGGAGCCACGCTGCGGGTTATTCCGCTCAATGAAGACGGCACGCTGCAGCTTGATGTTTTCCCGACGCTTATCGATGAGCATACAAAACTGCTGGCGATAACCCAGGTTTCGAACGTGCTTGGCACAGAAAACCCGGTGCAGGACATGATTGCCACGGCGCATCAGGCGGGCGTCAAAGTGCTGGTGGACGGCGCTCAGGCCATTATGCATCACGCCATCGATGTGCAGGCGTTGGATTGCGATTTCTATCTTTTCTCCGGCCATAAGATTTATGGTCCGACAGGAATTGGCGTGCTTTACGCGCGTGAAGAGATTTTGCAGAACATGCCGCCGTGGGAAGGGGGCGGATCGATGATTGCCACCGTGAGCCTGACGGAAGGAACCACTTACGCGGCAGCGCCCTGGCGTTTTGAAGCAGGCACGCCGAACACGGCCGGGATCGTCGGGCTGGGAGCCGCATTACGCTACGTTGAAGGCCTGAATCTTGCCGAGGTAAGCGAGTATGAGCATTCCCTTATGCGTTACGCTCAGCAGGCGCTACAGGCGGTTCCTGATCTAACCGTCTACGGCCCGGAACATCGCCTGGGCGTGATTGCGTTTAACCTTGGCAAGCATCACGCTTACGACGTGGGAAGCTTCCTTGATAATTACGGAATTGCTGTGCGAACAGGCCACCACTGTGCGATGCCGCTAATGGCCTTCTATCAGGTTCCGGCGATGTGTCGCGCCTCGTTCGCCATGTACAATACCGAAGAAGAGGTGGACCGCCTGGTGGCGGGTTTGCAACGCATCCACCGTCTGTTGGGCTAACAGGGAGAAGGTTATGGCCACGTTGCCAGATAAAGACAAGTTACTGAAGAATTTCAGCCGCTGCGCCAACTGGGAAGAGAAATATCTCTACATCATCGAGCTTGGCGGGCGCCTGCCTGAATTACCCGAGGCGGAACATAAACCGGAAAACACCATCCAGGGCTGCCAGAGCCAGGTGTGGATTGTGATGCATCAGCAGCCGGACGGCGTAATTACGCTTGAGGGCGACAGCGATGCCGCGATTGTAAAAGGACTTATCGCCGTGGTCTTTATTCTTTATCAGCAAATGACCGCTCAGGATATTGTCGCGTTTGACGTACGCCCCTGGTTTGAGAAACTTGCGCTGGCTCAGCATCTTACGCCCTCACGCTCGCAGGGTCTTGAAGCAATGATCCGCGCCATCCGCACCAAATCCGCCAATCTTAGCTAAACTAAAAGAACAGCTTTCATCCTGTTAACGCGAGGTAATTTCATTGCCTCGCCTGGCTTTCAGCATTCCGGCGTTCTGTCGGTGAATACAGGAATACAATATGAAATGCGCGTTCACGAAAATAACTCTTCTTTTTATCAGCGCTCTGGCTGTAAGCCAGTCTGCGTGGGCCGTTGACTATTTATTACCGCCGCCTGGCAGTCGAATAATTGGCGAGAATAAAACTTATATTGTTCCCAATGACGGTAAAAACCTTGAAGCGGTAGCCGCTAAATACAACACCGGCGTGCTTTTACTGCTTGAGGCGAACAATACCGTCGACCCTTTTTTACCAAAACCGGGCAGTGAATTAATTATTCCTGCGCAAATGATCCTGCCGGATACGCCGCGCGAGGGCATTGTTATCAACCTGGCCGAACTGAGGTTGTATTACTATCCGCCAGGGCAAAATCGTGTTGAGGTTTATCCCCTGGGCATCGGGCAACTGGGTCGTGAAACGCCCGTGATGGTCACGCGCGTCAGCCAGAAAATTCCCAACCCAACCTGGACGCCAACCGCAAATATTCGCGCTCGTTCGGCAGCCCAGGGCATTAATCTGCCCGCCGTTGTGCCCGCCGGGCCAAATAACCCTCTGGGGCGCTATGCGCTGCGGCTGGAGAAAGGGGGCGGCGAATACCTTATTCACGGCACCAATGCCCGTAACAGTATCGGGCTGCGCGTCAGCTCAGGCTGCATGAGGATGCGTGCGCCGGATATCAAGGCGTTGTTCAGCCAGGTCGCCTGGGGAACTCGCGTTGAGATAATTAATGAGCCGGTGAAATACACCACTGAACCGGATGGAAAACGCTATGTGGAAGTGCACCAGCCGTTATCACGCAATGACTGGGAGAACCCGCAAACCGTGCCTATTGCCGTTTCTGCTTCGTTTGGCTCGTTCATTGACGATCCGCTGAGTGACAAAGCGCAGATTGATAGCGCTATAACCCGTCGCGCGGGATACCCGGTGCTGATCAACGCGCCACAGGGCGTACCATCGCAGCCGGTCAATATTAACCCTATACAGAGCGTCAGAGCGGCTCCAGGCGCTGCGCCAGAGACTCAGGCGTCCGGAACGTTGGTTAGCGGGCAAAGCAGCGTGGTGATGCGTTAGGGAAGGAATCAGGAAGGGATTTAATTCAGGCAAAAAAAATGGCGCACAATGTGCGCCATTTTATTCCAGGAACTCTTACTTACGGTAAGAGTGAGCCTGGTTGTCCAGACGCTGGTTAGCGCGAGCTGCGTCATCTTTAGCAGCCTGAACGTCAGAACGCATTGCGTTCACGTCGTTGCTCAGCTGATCAACTTTAGCGTTCAGAGTCTGAACGTCAGAAGACAGTTGATCAATTTTAGCGTTAGAAGAACAACCTGCCAGCATAGTAGAAGCCAGGATTACCGCGCCCAGTACCAGTTTAGTACGATTCATTATTAATACCCTCTAGATTGAGTTAATCTCCATGTAGCGCTACAAGTATTACACAAACTTTTTTGAGTTGAGAATAAATTTTTGATGGGAATGCACTTAAATTTGATCGTTCGCTCAAAGAAACACCGAACCGGGGCAAGAAGTTAAAAAAAACTGAGAAAACAGGGAGCTTTCATCGGATTCATCTTAATAAAATTGCGCTTAAATAGTTTAAGCCGATTTGCTTTTTTATTAATACGGTCTAATAAAGCAATAAAAAAAGCGCCCGCAGGCGCTTTTTAACAAAATATTCGTTCGCAGTATAAGAATTACAGAACGTGAACGGATGCAGTATTGGTCGTGCCGCTTGGAACCAGCGCGCCGGAAACCATTACGACGATGTCGCCTTTGCGAGCCAGACCGCTTTCCAGAGCCACTTCTTTACCCAGACGGTAGAAATCGTCAGTAGAAGCGATTTCTTTAACCAACTGCGGAATCACGCCTTTGCTCAACACTAACTGACGAGCAGTTACTTCGTTAGTGGTCAGCGCCAGAATGGTGGCGTTCGGGAAGTACTTACGTACGGCTTTAGCAGATTTACCGCCCTGGGTTGCCACAACAATCAGCGGCGCTTCCAGTTTTTCGGCTGTTTCTACCGCACCGCGGCAAACTGCTTCGGTGATGCGCAGTTTACGGCTGTCGTGGTTGTTATCCAGACGGCTGGTCATTACGCGGTCGGTACGTTCGCAGATGGTGGCCATAATGGTCACCGCTTCCAGCGGGTATTTACCTTTAGCGGATTCGCCAGACAGCATAACGGCATCGGTGCCGTCGATGATGGCGTTCGCCACGTCGCCTGCTTCAGCGCGGGTAGGGCGTGGGTTTTTGATCATGGAGTCGAGCATTTGAGTCGCGGTGATAACCACTTTACGAGCGCGAACGCATTTCTCGATCATCATCTTCTGCGCGAAGATAACTTCTTCAACCGGGATTTCAACGCCCAGGTCACCACGAGCAACCATGATGCCGTCAGAAGCTTCGAGGATTTCGTCGAAGTTGTTCAGGCCTTCCTGGTTTTCGATTTTGGAGATGATCTGGATATTCTCGCCGCCGTGAGCTTTCAAGTGCTCACGGATTTCAACGACGTCAGAACGCTTACGGATGAAAGACGCAGCAACGAAGTCAACGCCTTGCTCGCAACCGAAGATCAGATCCTGTTTATCTTTCTCAGCAAGGGCTGGCAGAGCGATAGAAACGCCCGGTAGGTTAACGCCTTTGTTCTCGCCCAGGTCGCCGTTGTTCAGCACCTTACAAACAACGTTCTTGCCTTCGATAGCGGTAACTTCCATACCGATCAGGCCATCGTCAACCAGCACGGTGTTACCCACGCTCAGGTCGCTGGTGAAGCCTTCGTAAGTTACAGCAACGATATCGCTGTTGCCCACAACGGTTTTGTCGGTGGTGAAGGTGAAAGTCTGGCCTGCTTTCAGAGAGACGTCGTTGCCGCCTTCCAGTTTGATGGTACGAATTTCAGGGCCTTTGGTATCCAGCAGGATGGCAGCTTTCTTACCGGTTTTAGCCACTACGTTACGCAGGTTTTTGATGCGCTGGCCGTGCTCTTCGTAGTCACCGTGAGAAAAGTTCAGACGCATAACGTTCATGCCCGCGTCGAGCATTTTGGTCAGCATCTCTTCGGATTCGGTTTTCGGACCGATGGTGCAAACAATTTTAGTCTTTTTCATGACAGTCTTATCTGTAAGTTGAGAAGGATTATTAAAACTCGGTTCCGGTGGACATTGTCGCCGGAGCGGAAATTGAAGCTGGTATTGTAAAAGCGACACCTGGTAAGGATAGGTGACAGAAATAAAGCGTGCAGAGGAAAGTATGCTTGCGGTTCAGCCTGCCGGGGGGAAGTGCATAATTGTCTATTATAAAGGCAGTCCAATGCGCTGAAACCATTCAAGTTAGGAACGCGCGTATTATAGGGGCAAGTTGTCGGGAAAGGAATTAAAAACGGCGTTTCAGGGGACAGAATGTGCAGAATTACAGCGCCTGTTATCGAAGCGTTAGGGGGATATTAAAAATTATAATAAGCAGAAAAAATATAATGGTGCGTTCAATTGGACTCGAACCAACGACCCCCACCATGTCAAGGTGGTGCTCTAACCAACTGAGCTATGAACGCATACAGTATGCAGTTAAAAGGAATTTAACTGATTGATTATTAAGTGCTTTGCTGATTTTGTGCCCGCATAATCTACAGGCTAACGTTGCGGGTGTCAACTAAGCACATGCGCAGAACACAGACCCGCGATAATGCGGGTCGCTGTTCTTGATTGGGGAATACGGCCTGACGGGGCAGGGGGCAATTATTTGCGGCCGAGAAGATAGCCAATAACAACACCGATAGCACCGGCTATCGCCAGCCCGCCGATGGGGTTAGCCGAAACCTGATCTCTGAGCGTGTCGGTAGCATCCCGTGTCGCATGACTTGCCTGTGAAGCATATTTTTGCGCCATGCCTTTCACGGTGTCGCCAGGGCTGTTAGTGGTGCGACCAAACGCTTCCTGAGCTTTGCCCGCCGCTTCATTGACTTTATCTTCTGCTTTCTCAAACATTTCAGACTCCTTTGATGCGAATGTACCCATAAGTATAGACAAAATGCGCGGTCCGGTTAAAAACCCTGTCACGTTTCGCTAACTCTCCCGTGGCGGGCAGGCTTTCTATTGTGAATCGGGGGCTGAGGGCAGTTCACGCAATGCTTTAACATCAATTTCTGTATCCGCCTTTGCAAGAAGCTGCGTCAGTGAAAGCAGCTCGTTGAACTGGGTCAATAAAAGTTCTGTATCGCTTTTTAAAAGATTGTCTGAGGCTTCGAGAGCCGTATTAATGGCTTTTTTAACGCTTTCGACAATCTGCTCCAGACCGCCTTCTTTTCCCACCGCGAGTAGCATGGCGCTCAGCAGCAGCGACTGGGCTTCCACCTGAGCGGTCAGCAACTTTGCTTCTGCATCCATCTTCGAAATCTTGGCAATCATACTGATGATGATATTTTTCATACCCGCTCCTCGCTTGAAATCCAGCCGTCACTGTACCCAAAATAGCCACATTTATATTCAGGTAAAGTCGCACATTTCACTAATAAATTCTCAGATAAATCCGGCCGCAGCGCAGGAAATCTGGCCATAGCGTTGTTCAACTTGAACGCGCCGGAGCCATAAAAGGCCGCTTGCTACACTTGTCATTAAGCGCAGATTGAGCGGAGATTTTTATGTCAGAGACGAAAACAGCCATTCTTTATCGCATGGTGATGAAAGAACATGTCTGCCCTTATGGCCTGAAGGCCCGGTACTTGTTAAAGCATCAGGGTTTTACCGTTGACGATCGCTGGCTGACCAGCCGGGAAGAAACCGATCGCTTTCAGGCTGAGCACCAGGTGAAAACCACGCCGCAGATTTTTATCGATGGTAAACGCATAGGCGGCTATGACGAACTTCGAAAATACGTTGGCAAAACGGTCAAGGGGAGCAAAGAGACCTCTTATCAGCCGGTGTTAGTGGTCTTTGCCATCGCGGCGCTGATGGCCGTTGCGGCGGGCTATATTGCTTTTGGCAACCCTTTCACAACGCGAGTGCTGGAATGGTTTATTGCCTTTAGCATGTGCCTGTTGGCGATGCTGAAACTCCGGGATGTTGAACAATTTTCAACGATGTTCCTGGGCTACGATTTACTGGCGCAACGCTGGGTGCCCTATAGCTATCTTTATCCCTTTGGCGAGGCGCTGGCGGGCATTTTAATGATTGCCTCGGTCTTAACCTTTATCTCGGCGCCGGTTGCGTTATTTATTGGTACGGTGGGCGCAGTCTCGGTGATTAAAGCCGTCTACATCGATAAGCGTGAGCTGAAATGCGCCTGCGTCGGCGGGGACAGCAACGTTCCGCTCGGATTTATATCGCTTACGGAAAATCTTTTAATGATGGCGATGGGGATTGCCATGGGGGCGAAGGCATTATTCTAACCGGATGCCAGGCATCCTGTAACGGCGGCATAAACCCGTTACAGGATGCGTTGAACTAACGTTACTTGCAGACTATCGCTGAGGTAAAGCATAGGCGACAAGCGAGTCGCCGGACTGGGTTCCCAGACCGCCATGTCCGCCTGCTGCGATCGCCACAAACTGTCTGCCGTCAGCTCCCATATAGGTCATCGGCGTGGCCTGCCCGCCGGCCGGCAGTCGCGCGCGCCAGAGTTCTTTGCCGTTCATTTCATCGAAGGCTCGCAGGTAGTTATCCGCCGTTGCGCCCATAAAAATCAGACCGCTGCGCGTCACGATATTACCCCCGATCATGAAAATGCCTGTGGGCAGAGGGGCGTTGGTGTGTGTCCCGAAGATATTCATATCCCGGGTCGTGCCCGCCGGTCTTTCCCAGGCGATTTTGCGCGTTGTCAGGTCTATCGCAACCAGTTTGCCCCACGGCGGCGCGCTGCACGGTGCGCCTAAAGCCGTCAGCCAGGGTTTCACTACCGCAGCCCATGGCGTGCCGTACTGAGGCCCAACAGCAAACTCTTTAGGCTTTGGATACGCCTCCTTGCTTCCCCATCCCGCCCAGCTCTTCATTAAACCCTGTTTAATCGCTTCACCAGATTTAAGGAGCTGCATGGTGAAGGGGATGTAGCTGGTATTGGCAATAAGCACATGGCGGAGCGGATCGACCGAAGCGCCGTACCAGTCCATCACGCCGTCAAAAGCCGGATAGGCGATTGAGGTGCCTTCAGCGGGCGGCGTAAATTTGCCCTGATAGCGGAAGCGGTGGAACTGGATACGGCACCAGAGCTGATCGATGGGAGTGGCTCCCCACATGTCGGTCTCTTTAAGATCTGGCGGAGCAAGGTTTGGCATACCGACAGAATCCGGCTGCGTGGGAGAAAGGTGCTCGCCGGGCAGAGCAGGGGATGCAGGGACGGGTTTCTCCTCGACTTGCGCAAGAGGTTTACCCGTGCGCCTGTCCAGCATAAAAAGTTGCCCCATTTTAGTTGTCTGAATCAGGGCCGGAAGAACGCCGCCTTGACCGTCAGGCAAATCCACAAGCGTCGGGCCGATAGGAAGGTCGTAGTCCCAGACATCATGGTGGACGGTCTGGAAATGCCAGCGTTCGAGGCCGGTGTGAATATCCAGCGCCACCAGCGCGCTGGAGTATTTCTCGTCAAAGGGACGTCTTTTAGCACCGTAATAATCCGGTGTGGCATTGCCCAGCGGAATGTAAACCAGACCTGACTCGGGGTCGGCGGTATAGGTTCCCCAACCGTTAGGCGTTCCGCGCGTGAATTCTTCTCCCGGTTTTAACTGAGCGTTTTGTGGGCTTCTGCCCATGTCCCAGCTCCATGCGAGTTTGCCTGAGGTGGCATCATAAGCGCGCACCACGCCTGAAGGTTCACCGGTAGCCTGGTTATCATAGATCCAGCCGCCAAGCACGATTCGGTTGTCCATGACCAAAGGCTGCGAGGTAATGAAATGAAAACCTGGAGGAACTTCGCCCATACGATCGGTAAGGCTGACAAAGCCCTGCTCGCCGAACGAGGCGCAGGGCTTACCCGTTTGCGCATTCAGTGCCACCATCCGTGCGTTGCTGGTGGTGGTAATGATTTTTTCCGGGCAGCTTTTGTCTTCAGTCGTCTTGCTGTATGCCACCCCGCGGCAGGCGAGATATTCATTTGCCGACGTATCAGGATGAGGATCAAACCGCCAGCGTTGCTCGCCGGTGGTGGCGTCAAGAGCTATCACCTGCCGGTGCGGCGTACAAATATAAAGAACGTTTCCGACCTTGATGGGCGTCACTTCGAAATTAAATTCCCGCCCGGCTTTGTCTTCTCCTTCACGCATACTATCCCCGGTGTGGTATTCCCAGGCAGGCTGGAGTTGGCTGACGTTGGCTGGCGTCAACTGCTCCAGCGGGGAATAACGCTGGCCCGCGGCGGTGCGGCCATAGAAATGCCAGTCGTCAGCGTTTGCTTCCTGCGCAGGCGCAGCACCAGCTTTTGCTTCCGGAAGCGGCTGATGCTGTACAAAACGTGAATCAGTGACTTGCCAGCCCGCATAGAAAATACCGGCGATGGCGGCGAGATAAAAACAACCGGTAAATAACCCGGTGACACGGGGCGTGTTTTGCGCCATAACGGGTCGGGTGATCCAGGGCATGCTTATCCAGATGCCGAGCACGGCAAGCCCAAATAAACGGGGCATAAGCTGCCAGCCGTCCAGCCCCACCTCGCTGAGCGACCATATAGCGCAGGCGATAAAAGTAAGCAGATAAAGCCCAAACCCGGCGCTACGATAAAGCGCAAGACAGACACCGCTTGCCAGAAACCCGACACCAAAAAGGATATACCACGGCGTCCCGCCCAGCACTGCCAGCCAACCCCCCAGGGCAAGATAGCTTAAGCCAAGCAGGGCGATGACCACCCCTGTTAACGAAACTAATGAAAAGAATGATTTTTTCATTATGTCACTTCACCGGTTATGAAAGGATAATAAAGCATATAAAGGAAACCGGGAAAAAGAGCTGGAAAAAGCAGGCGCTGCAGGCTGCCTTACAAAAGGCTTTGTGAATCAACGATCAAAAGCATGGAAATATTGTCGCTAAATCTTACAGAACTATTAAAGGGTATTTTTTAATTGCATTATTTCAATGTGTGAATATCCGTAACGTACGGAAATTAATTATGAGGAAGTGATGTGAAATATAACTGGCAGGAAGTGAGCCCGGCATTATAAGCCGGGCGAGAAGTCAGCTTTTTTGCTTCGCGTTTTGATTAATTCCTGATTCGGCGAGAGTCGTTAATTTATTGTCTGCTGATTTTTCCTCTTCAAGAGTTTGTCCAAGAAGCGTTTTCGCTTCTCTGTATCCCAGCATTTCTGCCAGAGTACATAAAGTACCGTACGAAGCTATTTCGTAATGCTCAACTTTTTGTGCTGCTGCAATTAAACCTGCGTCACGTACAGCGCCTTTATCAACGCTATCAATCACTTCCTGTCCTTCTTCAATTAATCCTTCCATCGCCACGCATTTCATGCGTTTTAAACGGAACTCAGGAATACTGTCTACCACCTGATCGATACGCTCCACATGGCCCCGGGTTTCTTCCAGATGGCTTGTGAAAGCTTCGCTGAGTTTAGGATTTTCTGATGCGCGGGCAAGTTTAGGCAGGGCACGGGTCAGTTGCTTTTCGGCACTGTAAGTGTCTGATAAAAGATGAACAAAAAGGTCTTCAATGGTTTTGATCTGCATGATCGCTCCAGAATTCGCTCTTTATTTCATTACGGGCAGCATGAGCAAATTTGCCTGTAAAAATTCACTCATGCTATGAGGTTTTAGCCTATTCCAGCCAGTTTACGACTCGGATTTACGTCCACCCCCGTGGCTTTTTTCGCCGCCTTTTCGGCCTGCTTCTGAGGCGCGTTGGGGATCATTTTTAAAGTTCCCGCCACTATGTTGACCACCTTTGCGGCCTGCGTCTGATGCTTTTTCACGATCTTCAGCAAAATTACCTGAACCGCCTCGATGCTGAGTCATAATTTACTCCTCACTTTTGGGTGTTTATGGTAATACTTCACGAAACATTATTGTCGCGTGACTAAAAATTGTAGTAGAGGCTTTATCGAATGCAAATTAAAAAGCGCCTTGCTGTTATATAAATTGAATCACTAAGAATAATCTTAAAGCAATAAATTAATTTGTCTTCAACTGTTAATTTATTATATTTACCTGGTGCTGTGCCTTAAAAGTCAGGGGATAATTATGGTGTGGTATAGGCATTTACGAGGTAGCGTTCAGGGTGAGTTTATGCCATTTTTATTCAAAAACACCCTTTGCCTGATACTCAAAAATGGCGGCGCGCTTTATCGCCCGCGAGATTGGTTAAAGCTTGAATATAAGTATTTAAAAGTTGTACAGAAAAAGGAATAAATACAACCAGGGCCATAGTGAAATTCCCGGCGTTATGTTATTGATTTCACACCTGCTGGCTTAAATGAAAAAGTGGCGTTCCAGGCGCTTTTATTACCAGACCTGATGAACGTCAAACTGGAGATGATTATGCTATTTGTTGAAAAAGACGATCCGAGCGAAGCGCCAGAATCTGGCGATAAAAAACCCAAACCCGATCAAAAATAACACCTTAAGGCCGCGAAAGCGGCCTTTTTGCAATTTGTTATTATTTTTCAAAGCAATAAGTTTTTACGATTGACGTGAGGCGCACGGTTTAAACGTCATAGCCTGGCGTTTTTCGTCGGCACGGCTATAAAAATGAAATCACCTTCAGGTTTAAAGAGTGCCGTGAGTTGCCGGATATGACTTTTTATTACATTACAGGGGAAAAGGCATGGCTGTTGTTGTGATTACCGGGGGTACCGCCGGGGTCGGCCGGGCCACCGCGCTACGTTTTGCGAAAGAAGGTTATGACGTGGCTGTGATTGCCCGTGGGGAAAAGGGCCTCAGGGAAACGGTGGCTGAGTTACAGGCAACCGGCGTCCGTGCGGCGGGTTTCAGCGCCGACGTTGCCGATGCGGTGCAAATAGCCCGAACCGCGGACAGCATAGAGGCGGAACTCGGCCCGGTCAGCGTCTGGATAAATTCGGCCATGTGCACCATTATGTCTCCCTTTGAAGATATCGATCCCAACGAATATAAGCGCGTTACCGACGTGACTTATCTCGGCACCGTAAACGGCACCAGAGAAGCGCTTCGTCTGATGACGCCACGCAACAAAGGCACCATCGTGCAAATAGGCTCTGCCCTGGCTTATCGTTCCATTCCTTTGCAGTCTGCTTATTGTGGCGCGAAAGCGGCGATTCGGGGCTTCACGGATGCCTTGCGGTGCGAACTTATTTATCAACGCAGCGCGATACGCCTGACCATGGTTCATCTGCCGGGGACCAACACCCCGCAATTCGGCTGGGCGCGAAACAAGCTGGGCCATCCCGCCCGTCCGGTGGCGCCTGTTTATCAACCGGAAGCGATAGCGAAAGCGATTTTTAACGCTACCTGCCATGCGCCACGAGAAACCTGGGTCGGCAAAGCTACCGTGCAGTCTATTCTGGGGAATTATGTTTTCCCGCAGTGGCTCGACAACATGCTGGCGAAAAAAGCCTGGTCCGGGCAAATGGAAAACGCTGAGCGCCTCGCTCCTCACCCGGACAATCTTTTTATTCCTGTTGAAGGGCAGCATCAGAGCAGAGGACGTTTTAGCAAGGAAGCAAAAGAAAGCGTAATCAGCATTAATTCGGCCACGCCGGTGAGAGTGGCTTTTGCCGCAGTGGGGTTGGGCGCTCTGATTTTATTTAAAAAATACCAAATCCGTCGCAAAAGAAATTAAGCCCCGGTATATCGGCAAGCCCGCTGCTATTTGTCGCGGGCTTTGATAATGGAAAACCAACGATAGCCATATCCATTCAGCGTGATAGAAAGAGGCGGCATCAGCGTGCCGGACTGTTTGTATTCTTTATCAGCGAGGCATTCTATTAATCCGGCTATATCATTCTCGTTTATTTCCGCTGTAACTTGCCTGCTGCAAAAATTAGCCAGCAGCAGCAGGCCATCTTTGCCATAGTCATATCGCAGAGCGAATATTGCAGTATTCTGGGTATTAATAACGTGATAATCCCCTGAACCAATTTCGTTAAGACCCAACCGTGCCCGTGCTATTTTACTTACGCGGTGCAATAAAGAATCATCTTTTATTAGCGAGGCATTAACGTTGACCTTTTGGTAGCGGTACGGGCCCGTATCGATGACCGGGGCGATAAGTTTTTCTGGCTCAGCCTCAGAAAAGCCTGCGCAAGCCAGGTCTGACCACTGCATCGGCGTTCTGACGGCGTTGCGTTCTTCAAGCTGCAGATCGTCACCCATTCCTATTTCATCGCCGTAACGTAATACCGGCGTGCCCGGCAAAGAGAAAAGCACCGCGTGCGCCATTGCCAGGCGTTTTATATTGCCTTTCAGCATCGGGGCGAGTCTGCGCCTCAGGCCTCTTTGATAAACATGCATATTTTTATCCGGGCCAAAACTCTTCATGACGTCTCGTTTCTCTGCTTTCGACAGGCCGTCTAAATCAAGTTCATCATGGTTGCGCAGCCAGTTGGCAAAGCAGGCTCTGAAAGGAGGCGAGGGCAGTTCTTCAAGCGCCTGCAATAAAGCGGTGGCATCCTTGCGGGCAAGGGATACGTAAAACTTTTTGTTCAGATTAAAACTCAGCAGCATCGAGAGACGATTGTTGTTGCCGAAATAATTCCGGTATTTTTCGGCCGGAACATCCACTTCGCCTAATAACAACGTTTCAGGCCGCCGATGGGAAATAAAATCACGCAGATGGGTTAATAAATCATACCCTTTTTCTTCGCTGCCTTGCCCCGCCTGCTTGACCATATGAGAGGCCGCATCAAAACGAAAGCCGGAGACGCCCATTCTTAACCAGAAAACGATCACTCGTTCTATTTCTGTGATGACCTTCGGGCAGGAAAGATTTAAATCTGGCTCGTGGTGATAAAACATATGACGATAATACTGTTGCGCTTCTTCATCCCAGCTCCAGACGCTTTTTTCAACGCCCGGGAACATAGGCGCATCGTCTTTTTCCGGCGGGGTATCTGCCCAGATATAATAGTCCCGATAAGGAGAGTTTCTGTCACGGCGGGCCTGCTGGAACCATATATGTTCGCTGGAGGTATGCTGAAGAACCAGTTCGATAATAACGTGCAGGCCGAGCTCTTCTGCCCGTTCGACCAGCATAACCATATCCGCAACGTCGCCAAATCGGGAATCAACCCGAAGGTGATCGCTAATATCGTAGCCGCCATCCCGAAAAGGAGTCAGATAAAAAGGCGTAAGCCAGACGGAGGTGGCGCCGATGCCGCGAATATAATCGAGTCGTTGAGTTATGCCCTGCAGGTCGCCGCAGCCATCGCCGTCGGCGTCAAAAAAAAGCGCCGTATCTATTTGATAAATTATTGCATTTTTATACCAGTCGCTTTTCATCCCGGCTCCTTATTCAGGGTCTTAGTTTCTGAGACTTATTATAAGGTTCAAATTTAATAACATTCTCAACGACTCACACGTGCTGCTGTTTTTAGCTTTAATAGCTTAGCCATAACTTCTTCTTTCTGCTCGCTTAACGGCGTAATTCGACTACGTTTAATAGAAAATGAAAGAGAAAAAACAGCGCTTTTTACCTTTCATATCCGCAGGGCTCTGCCCTGAATATGACGGCATTAATTGCTGTGGGGATGCATAATGACTGATGCGGAATGGGTCCTGCTTCTTTCTCGCGGGCAATTTGCGCTGACTATGGGAATGCATATCACGCTTGCCGCCCTGACGCTTGGGCTGGCTCCCTTTCTGGTCTGGTTTGAAGCCCGCTGGCTGTGGGGGCGACAGCATGCTGCGCGCGAGGCGCTGCATTTCTGGATAAAAATTTTTGCGCTGACGGTGGCGATTGGCGCGGTTTCAGGGGTAGTGATGGAGTTCCAGTTCGGCACTAACTGGGCGCCTTTTTCACATAAAGTCGGCGGTTTTATCGGGCCGCTGCTCTTTTTTGAAGTGCTGGTGGCCTTTTTTATGGAGTCAGCATTAACCGGCGTGATGCTCTTTGGCATGGGTAAAATTCGCCCCGGCGTACATTTTGCCGTGACCTGCCTGGTGGCGTTAGGCGCGCTTATCAGCGCTTTTTGGATCCTTGCGGCAAATTCATGGATGCAAACGCCGGTGAACTATCATCGCGATGGCAACGGCATTTTTTCTCCCGTCGACTGGCTGGCGTTAATTTCCGCACCTTCCTTTCCCCTGCGTTTTGCTCATATGGTACTGGCTTCGTATATTGCCGTAGCCGTGATGATTGCGGGCGTCGCGGCCTGGCGTGTTCTGCATCGCCCGGACGAAAAGGCTGCACGCTGCATGTTTGTTTGCGCGATCTGGTTTGCCGTCGTGGCCCTGCCTGTACAATTTGTTGTTGGCGATCGGCATGGCGAAAACACGCTGCGGTACCAGCCTGCAAAACTTGCGGCAATGGAAGCGACCTGGTATCCGCCGTCACCCGGTGAAGGGGAGCCGCTGCGTCTGTTTGCCATACCCGACCAGCGTGCCCGGCTTAATCATTCTGAACTCGCCATTCCCGATATCGGCTCGCTTTATTTGCGCCATAATTTGACCGGCCATATAAAAAGCCTGAGTGAATTTCCTGCCGCCGATCGTCCACCTGTTTTACCCGTTTTTTTCGCTTTTCGAATTATGGTCGGGCTGGGACTGCTTATGTTTTTCTCGCAGCTTGCCGCCGTAATTCAGCATCTTCGCGGCAGGCTTTATGCTTCCCGGCGCTTGCTCTGGCTGATGGTTATTCTGACGCCGGCGGGATTTATCGCGATGCTTTCAGGCTGGGTGGTCACCGAGATGGGAAGGCAGCCCTGGATCGTGCAGGACCTGTTAAGAACGGCTGAGAGCGTTTCAGCCTTGCCCCTGAACTGGCTAATCATTTCCTGCTGTAGCGTGGCCGTTGTATATATCCTCGCCTTCGGCTACGGCTTGCGTTATTTCCTGCGCTATATTGCCGCGCCGCTGCCTGCGGGAGATGAGGTGGTTAGCACAAAGATCGTCACAAGCCCCGCAGGGAGAGAAGCATGGAAGGATTAGCGAGTTTATCGGCGACGATCATGCTGTTCTCCTTGCTGATGTATCTGATGCTTGACGGCACCGATCTTGGCGTCGGCATGCTGTTCTTCTGGATTAAGGCAGAGGAGCCCCGGCGGCGTATGGCGCATTCTATATTGCCCATCTGGGATGCGAATGAAACCTGGCTGGTGCTGCTGGCCGGCGGGATGCTGGCGCTGTTTCCGGGTATTTATGCCCGGGTACTGAGCCTGCTTTATATCCCCGTTTTTATGATGTTGCTGAGCCTGGTTTTGCGAGCGATGGCCCTTGAGTACCGTAGCTCCGCCAGCGCGCGAATACGCGCTTTGCTGGACGTTATTTTGCCGCTGGCGTCTGGCCTGGCCGCGTTCAGCCAGGGGGCCTGCGCCGGCACGATGGTGAGCCGTTTTCTGTTAAATAATCCCGCAAGCTGGTTCGATATTTTTCCCGTGCTGTGCGGCCTGGGCTTAATGTCGATTTATCTTTTGCTCGGCTGTGGCTGGATACGCTGGCGGATTGGCGAGGCCGTCGAAAAACAGGCGGGCCATCTTAGCGGGTATTTTTTTATTCTCTGCTGCTTACTGTGCCTTGCTGTAATGCTTCTCGAACCGCTTCCCTGGCGGCTGGGGTGGCAGTACACGGCAGGAAAAACGCTGTCATTAATAATTTTATTGCTCTTGCTTGTCCTGGTAATCCTGCTTAGACGCGGGCGAGGTCTGCTGCAGCTAATTGCCACCCTGGCCTTTATGACGGCGATAGTGCTTTTGCTAGCGACAGGATTTTATGGCCTGTCGGCGAATAACCTGATGAGCCTGACGGATATGGGCTCATCAAAGACGACTCAGTCAGTGGTTCTGATTGGCAGCGCAGTGATAATACCTCTTACGCTTGCCTACCATACGTGGGTGTTCTGGGTTTTTCGCGGGAAAGTGCTGTGATAACGCGGGCAGAAAATATTCGGTGAAAGGAGGCTGACGGCTTCCCCCTCAGCCGCGTAGCGCAAAGTGGGGGGAAAACGTCAGTTGACTGTAGAGCGATTAGCTCCTGCTCCGTAAGGCCGCGCGTTTTTCACTGAACAGAAATAAAGAGTTCACCATAATGGCCGTCAGGGTTCCTGCTGCCATTCCATTTCCAAAAACCATCTGCACCACCGAAGGGAAATTCTGATACAGCCCCGGAACGAGGATAGGCAGCATTCCCATGACCAGCCCCGTGGCTAACGCATAGGTTTTACCCGGCGTATGAAGAGGTTCACGGGCAATCATATCAATGCCGATAACGCCGATAATGCTAAAGACGATGACTGCGGTTCCGCAAACAACCGGGCCGGGCAGGCAGGTTGCAAGGCGAACCAGCGGCGAAAACAGCGCTATCAAAATCAACAGCAGTCCCGCTATTGCCGTGACGTGGCGTGATTTTACGTTGGTGGTGCGCACGACACCGATGTTCTCGCCGGAAGTGATGATCAGGGAAGTTCCGAAAATCCCGCCAAGCAATGACATGATGGCATCGCCGCGAACAGTACGGGGAATCGCCTTATGAACATCCTGTGTTGAATTAACGATCTCCGCTGTAGCAATCGTTTGCCCGGCTGCTTCAGCCATAGAGATAACCGCGTAAATAAGCAACGGCAGCGAAGCCGTAAGGTTGAAGACAGGCCAGCCGAACGGGAAAAGCTGCGGTACGCTAAACAAAGGGCCGTGGCTAACGGCGCTGAAATCGGCGCTGCCTGACAATATTCCCAGAATAGTTCCCCCGAGCAAGCCAAACATTACCGATAGCTGGCGCAGGATACCGGTGAACGCAAGCGCGAACAGGAGGGTTATCAGAATAGTTGCCAACGACAATGCAATACTCTCCGGCGGCGCGAAGTTTGCGCTTCCGGGCTGCCCGGTAATTAAACCGCCATACAGGCGAATCAGGTTTATGGAAACTAACAGCAGCATAATGCCGATAATAAACGGCGGGAAATGGTGCAGAAAACGACGGAAAACGGGCAGGGCGAGAAAATAAAACAGCGACGTTAATATCACCGCGCCAACCGCCGTTTGGATATTAGTCTGTAAAGCGATAGCGATGAAAATCGCAATGGGCGCGCCGCCCGGCACCATAATAAACGGCAGGCGCGCGCCGATACTTCCGACGCCGAGACTTTGCACTATCGCACCCAGCCCGCACATCAGAAAAGTTGCGCTTAACACAGAAGTGGTGACCGCTTCGGAAAAATGAAGGGCTTTGGCGATTAAAAATACCGCCGTGATAGGCGTTGCTGCAACGACCAGTACGTGCTGGATAGCCAGCAGCAGTTTAGTTTGCCAGGATAACGCTTCGTTATTCAGCACTGCGGGGCGAGGTAACGGCATTATATGTCTCCCAAATGACGTCAGAAAATAACCGCCAGCAGGGCTGGCGGAGAAGGTTTATTTCAGCCACGGAATTGCACTGGCTGCATAACGATGCGCACGGAAGGCGCTGTTGTGCTTGCCGGGAATAATGGTTTTGCTTAAAGGCGCCGGGTATTCATTGAAATGAGGAATGATATATTCCCAAACGGTTTCGCCCTGTGGCGTTACTTCAAACAGACGGCCGAATGCCGATTCGCAGATAAAGGTGTTGCCGTTAGCCAGGCGCTGCGCGCTGCCCATATAGGGCGAGAAAAAGGCCGGTGGGAAAATATCGCGGTACTGCCAGGTGACGGCCTTAGTCTGCGGGTCGAACTCCAGCACCGTTGAATGCGGAGAAGTTACGCCGTTGCGCAGGTTGCCGTTATCGAACACCAGAATTGAACCGTTTTCCATCTCAACCGGCGTGTGCTGCTGGGCAATCACATCCGGACCTGCATGCCAGGCAACCTTACCGCTCGCTTTGTCAACGGCAATCACCCCTGAAGTGGTGCGAAGGCTCATCAGGACCAGCCCATCACGCGTGACGGACAGGCCATTAATCATCGGCCAGTGGCGACGATCGAAGATTTCATGGACGGGGAAGTCCTCCGGCGGCAGATGTTCCCATGCACGCCATTCCCATACCACTTCGCCGTCGCGATTAACTTCTTTTACGACGTCGCTCTGAATCATGCCGTCCGGCGCGTCGCGGCGCGGATCGCCGCCGGTCACGCGCGCCGCAATCCCGGCTGGCAGCGGTGCCGCAGCGGTATATAGCAGATTGCCATTGGCGAGCCACTGCGCGTCATGGTGATGGAAAATATCTTCATAATGCCAGACGATTTCATTGTCCGGGGTGACTTCATAGAAGTCTCCGCCGTGCCAGAGATCCCACGCCGGGTAGAGGTTCGCCGAGGTACGGTGGCTGCCGTTATAACCCAAATTGCCGTTGGGTAGCAGAACAGCATCCCGACCGGCGCGGACCGGTAATTGCCACTGATGCACCACTTCTCCCAGCTCATCAACCAGATAGACCCGACCTTCGGCGGTTTGCGGTGCGAAGAGGGTATAGCCGCCGAAGCTTTTCTCCGCTATAGCCAGAGTCAGCCCGCTGGGACGACGTCCGAGGGTGAAACCAGGATCCTGAGTTGAGTCTGACACGTTACCTCCTGAGGTTTTATCTGAAGTAAAATCGCATTAAAACGTTTTAATGGCAGGGAATGTAATATGGTTGACCGGCGGAGGGCTACTGCTAATCGCTTCTTTTTAATATGATTTTGTTATGCCTTAGAGACAAAATTAATATATTCAGGATTGTGCTACCCTAAGCGAAAATTCCGGAGGCCGCTAAGTACATGTCTGCTCAAGATAAAAAACGCGCAAAGCTGGTTGATGTCGCCCGCCATGCCGGGGTGTCGCCCGGGACGGTATCAAATGCGTTGCACAACACGCGTTTTGTCGAGCCTGAGACGCGCCGACGCATTGAAGAGGCGATTCAGGCGCTAAACTACACGCCGAATATTCGCGCCCGCCAGCTTCGTACGGGGAAAACCAATACCATTGCGTTGCTCTCTTCTCTTCCTCTGACCATCGCTTCAGGGGCGTCAAAGCTTGGTTTTATGATGGAAGTGGCGTTAACAGCGGCGATTATGGCCCTGGAAAAGCAGCATGCGCTGATACTTATCCCGCCGGGAGAGAACCCGCTGGACAGGGTCAGCTTTGACGCCGCGATTTTGATTGAACCCGCAGAAAACGATCCGCAATTGAGTGCGCTTGAACGGGCAGGTATCCCCTGCGTCACTATTGGCCGCACGCCGGGAACCCGCACGCCCGCGCCCTGGGTTGATCTGCATTCGGCAGCCACAGCCGGGCTGCTGCTGGCGCATCTGCAAGCGGCGGGAACCAGCAAATGCGCGCTGTTTGTCGGTAATATTCGCCGGACTTCCACCCTTGAAACGGAAGCGGCTTATCGGCGCTGGTGCGAAGGACGACAGCTACCGATAATTTATTATCTTAATGAAAGCGAGGGTGAAACAGCCGGTTATCAGGCAGCGCACCAACTGTTGCAGGACGATCCTGAGGTTGATGGCGTACTGGTATTAGTAGACACCTTCGCCAGCGGGGCCGTACGCGCCTTTCACGAAACTAAGACTGCAATACCGGAACGAATGCGGTTGGTTACCCGCTACGATGGCATTCGGGCTCGGGAATCCCAGCCGCAGATGACGGCTATGAATATGCATCTTGATGAGGTCGCCCGTCAGGCGGTCACGCTTCTGTTCGAGGTGTTGGCTGGAGATTCGGTTGAAAAAAGCAGTGGGTTGATGCCTGAACTGTTGGTCAGAAAATCTACTCAACGGTAATATCCATTGCCCCGTTATCAAAAGCCACCTGGCCTGACCATGCATCTCAACAAGCGAGAAGAGTTAATATCCTGCGCAATTATTTGCTGCCCTGAGTGGGCTTTGCACGTTGCTTAATGCCCTTATAGCCAGGCTGCTACCCTTTTATAGGCCAGCAGCCTGCGTTATCGCCGTCTTTAGCGCCCGCTTCCGTATTGAGTCATTTTCTTATCGATCGATGATTTCCTTAGGAATGGGTTCGCCATGATACTTTTCGTAAATGGCATTTAACTTGCCGTTTTTAATATTGGTTTCAATCCACTGGTTAAGCTTATCCTTTAATTCCGGCTGGTTTTTTTGCAGGCCAATCGCCAAATCAAAAACGGTCAGCGTCATCTTTGGTTCAAAATCAAGCTTTGGATTCTGCTTTTTGATCTGATTGACAAGCGTCGCCGAGGTTGCAACGGCATAAGCCTGGCCACTGACGGCCGCGGTTACAAGCGTTGCATCGTCATCGTAACGCTGGACTGTAAAGCCGTTCTTCATGGCGTCTTTGCTCAGCATTGAATCCTGAGTCGTGCCGCGTGTGACCGTAATAGCATGTCCCTTAAGATCGTTCCAGTCGCCGATTTTGGTCGCAGCCGGCGCAGCTATGACTGAACGCAATCCTGCATACGCCCTGGTGAAGTCAATGACCTGCGCGCGTTGCGGGGTGACTGACAGCGTGGATATCACAATATCTGCTTTACCTGTTTGTAAGTTCGGGATGCGCGTCGGGCCAGTTGTTTCTATGAACTTAAGTTTTAAACCCCAATCCTTAGCCAACAGTTCCGCGGTCTCCACGTCGGAACCAACGGGCTTCATTGCAGCATCCAGCATGCCTGAAGGGGGAAGGGACATATCCGTCGCGACGCGAAGCTCTCCGCGCTGCTGAATATCCTCTAAGGCGTTTGCCGAGGCAGGTAATGACAATACGGCAGACAGCAGCGTAGCCAGCAATGCGATTTTTTTTGTAGGGTTCATTATTATTCTCCTGATTGCGTATAGGGGTGATGGACCTTTCTGGGTCAAAGATCGTTTGAAACGAACTCCTGTAGCGCCTCGGTGGCTGGCGTTTTCAGGATGGCTACCGTGCCGCTTTCGTGTACGGTTCCCTGATGCATAAAAATCACTTTGTCGGCGATCCGGCGTGCGAAATTCATCTCATGGGTCACCATAATCATTGTCATGCCGCTGCCCGCCAGGCGCTCAATTACGCGTAATACCTCACCGGTGAGCTTCGGATCTAAAGCGGATGTCACCTCATCGAATAACATGACTTTTGGTTTCATCGCCAGCGAGCGGGCGATAGCTGCGCGCTGCTGTTGGCCGCCTGAGAGCTGTTCCGGATAGCTATCGGCTTTGTCAGCCAGCCCGACCTGCTCAAGTACTGATAGCGCGAGCCTTCTGGCTTCACGCCTGGGCATTTTTTTCACCGATACCGGACCCAGCGTAATATTTTGCTCGATGGTCAGATGGGGAAACAGGTTGTAGCTCTGAAACACGATGCCGACGTCCTGGCGCAGCTTACGTAAATCAAGGCGTGGATCTTCCACTTTATGCCCACACACCTCGATGCTGCCGCTATTAATGGTTTCCAGCCGGTCTATACAGCGAAGCGCGGTACTTTTACCAGAACCGCTGGCGCCAATGAGGGCGACGACCTGGCCCTGATTGACAGAAAAAGAGACGTCTTTCAGAACCGGGTTATGGCCGAAACTCTTTTGCACATTGCTCAATGTAATAATGGACATGGTAATGACCTTCAGCGCTTAGGTGATTCGTGGGGCGACGGATTGCAGTCGCCTGGCTTTTTTCTCAGGTGCGCCCCGCTCAAGTCTTCGGCTCAGTGCAGATACCGGAAAACAGAGGCAGAAATATACAACCGCAACAATGAGGTAGATGATAAAAGGCTCAAAAATGGAGTTGTTGATTAGCTGACCCGCGCGGGCCAGTTCTACAAATCCCACGACCGAGGCCAGGGAGGTGTTTTTGATAATTTGTACCGAAAATCCCACCGTTGGCGGCGTGGCCAGTTTGATGGCCTGCGGAAGAATGACTTTAAACATGCGTTGGGTGCGGGACAGCGCCAGACATTCGGCCGCTTCCCACTGCGCGCGCGGAACGGACTGAATACATCCTCGCCAGATCTCGCCGAGATAAGCGCTGGCGTAAACGGTGAGGGAAACGCCCGCGGCCAGCAGCGGCGAGATTGAAAAGCCCAACTGCGGTAAGCCGAAATAGACCATAAACATGATGATAAGCAGCGGCGTTCCCTGGACAAGCTGAACCCAGATACTGACCGCTAAACGCAGCGGCCGAACGGGTGCGATGCGCCCAAGCGCGATAAGAAAGCCCATTAATCCGCCGCCGCCGAAAGCCATCAGCGATAAAACCACCGTCCATAACGTGCCTTCCAGCAAAAATTGAATGTGGGCAAAATTGAGGGAAATATTCATCGTTATGCCTCTTTAAATCATGGTGCCAAGACGGCGACGGCGCGGAAAAATGGCCAGGCCAAACAGCCAAAAGACCAGGCGCATCATCATAGAAAGCGCAATATAGATGCCTGCCACAATGAAGAAGGTTTCAAAGGGGCGATAGGTTTCTGACTGAATGAAGTTGGCGGTCGCCGTCAGCTCTTCAGCAGAGATTTGCGAAGTAACCGATGAAGCCAGCATCAACAGGATAAACTGGCTGGTCAATGACGGGTAAACGCGTTCAATGGCCGGACGCAGCGCCACATGCCAGTACTGTTGCCATTTGGTTAACCCCAGCGTCTCGGCCGCTTCCCACTGTCCTTTGTGTACCGACTCGAAGCCTGCGCGCATGATCTCCGCCGTATAGGCTCCTACGTTAATCGTCAGGGCGATAACCGAGACGGTGAAGGCGGTAAATGAAAATCCCAGGCTTGAGAGACCGAAATACACCAGAAAAATCTGCACCAGAAACGGCGTGTTGCGGATCGATTCGACATAGAAGGCCGCAACTCTCGCACACCACACGCAGTGAGAGCGTCGGGCAACGGCGCAAAGCGTGCCGATCAGAAAGCCCGTCACCGTCGTCACCATCGCCAGTTTCGCGGTTAATACTGCGCCATCCAGCAGTAGCTGCCATTGCGAAAGAATTGCTGTGAAATCGAGCATCATGACCCTTTCCCCGGTTATTTGTTCACGGCGGTCTGCTGGCCGGTAATGCGGTCATAAACCTTGAACAGTGCCTGATTACCATTTGCGCCTTCGCCATACGCCTGCGCGTTTTGATACTGCGTCGCAACCAGGGCCGTGGCCGGGAGTGGAACCGGATGTTTTTGTGCCGCCTCGAGTACCAGGCGAAGATCTTTCATCATCAGGTCGATGCGAAAACCGGCGGAAACATCCCCTTCGATCATGGCGGGACCCAGCTTATCGAGCATCCAGGAGGCGGCCGATCCGCCTAATAACACTTCGCGCATTTGCGGCAGGTCGATTTCCCAGGCGCGCGCCAGGGCCAGCGCTTCGCAAATTGCCTGAATATTGATGCCGCAAATAAGCTGATTGCAGAGTTTTACGGTCTGCCCGGCACCGGATGCGCCGACATGATTCAGCGTGGTGCCCATGGCGCGAAGAAACGGCGTTGCCTGCGCAAATCCGCCGGCATCGCCACCTACCATGATGGTCAGCGAGCCATTTTTTGCGCCAACCGGGCCGCCGGAAACAGGCGCATCCAGCATGGTGATGCCAATGTCTGCCAGCTCCTGGCTTAATTTGCGTGTGGCTTCCGGGGCAATAGTGCTCATATCGACAAACAATTTTCCGCGCGGCGGATGAGCTAACAATCCGCCCGCCCCCCGCACGATATCTTCAACCTGCGGCGTATCCGGGAGCATGGAAATGACAATATCCGCATCGCTGGTCGCCGAAGGAATATCCGATACACTCTCCACGCCAAACTGGCGTAATGCGTCACCTGCGCCCGGGACGATATCAAAGGCGCGTACGGTAAATCCGGCCTGTGCAAGATTGCGGGCCATCTCGCGTCCCATAACGCCCAGACCAAGAAAGCCGACGATGCCGGAAGTAGGGTTATTCATCATTATTCTCCTTAGTGCTGGTTAGCCGCGCTGCTCAAGCTGCGACAGCTTCTCTACGCGGCGTATAAAGTCGGCTTCCTGCACAAATTCGGCCTGCAGGAAAGCGTCAGTCAGATCGCGCGCCAGCCAGGGGCCGATAATTTGCGCGCCGATGCACATCACGTTGACGTCGTCATGTTCAACGGCCTGGTGTGCCGAATGCACGTCGTGACAGACGGCGGCGCGAATTCCCTTCACTTTATTCGATGCGATCACCGCACCCACACCGGTGCCGCAGACCAGGATTCCTCGCAGGCCGTTGCTCTCGCGAACTTTGCTGCAAACGGCATAAGCGATATCGGGAAAATCCACCGGTTCCGGATCGTGGCTGCCGATATCTTCGACCTGATGTCCACTCTGACGAAGCCAGTTCGCCAGCTCTTGCTTGAGATGAAATCCGGCGTGGTCACTGCCAATCACTATCTGCATCTGCTTTTCCTTATCGGGGGTTAGTTAGAATAGGGCGTTGCGCCCACCATACGGATGGTGGCGCGACGACGAAAATCAGCGCCAATCTCAAAGTGGCGGCCCAGCAATTCATCGGCTTTATCTTCGTTGCGCTCGACGATGGCAGAAAAAATGGCGCGGTGGTGGTCGATAAGAAACTCTTCAATACCTTCGACCTGAATAATTTGTTCGCGTCTGTCGAGGTGAGAGCGGTGCATCAGTACACTGATGGACTGGTAAATATTAATGAGCGTCGGTGAACCCGATGCGTTAACAATGGTTTCATGAAAGCGGAAGTCAGCAAGCCCGCCTGCTTCGGGAGAATGAATGGTATCGACAATGTCGCTCAGGCAAGCGGCCAGCCGATCATAATCACTCTGCGTTGCTCTGCGACAGGCGAGGCGAATGGCCTGGCGTTCAATCGCGATACGCGCCTGCATCACGTCGTCAACTACATTTGGCTGATGCGCAAGAACGAAGGTGAAAAACTCCCCTAAAATCGAGACGTCTGGCTTAGTGACCACCGTGCCGACGCCATGTCGAATTTCAACGGCGCCGATCATTGCTAATGCTCTGAGCGCTTCACGCAATACGGGACGGCTAACCCCTAATCTGGCGGAAAGGTCTCGCTCGGGGAGCAAACTGTCCCCGGCTTTAAGCTCGCCTGAAAGCAATTGCTCCCGCAAAAATTTAACAACACGATCGTAGCCGCTGCTGTTTTCCGTCTTTTCACGACTGATTTGCATACAATATTACCAGTGGTCTGGAGTGGTAATACCAATGGTAGATATGTTAATGAAATATTAATGTGATGTTGATCGTTATTTAACCAGCTCATTTTGTGATCGGGTTTGCAGATAGTTCAAAGAAACGTCTGCGGCGCGAGGTGAGAGTTTGCTCTCTTCAGGAAAAGAGTTTCGGCGTAATGTGAACGCCCGGGGATAGGGTCGTACCGATGAAAAATGACGACCTGCTGATAAGTAGATGGCTTTTGCCCTGAAAAAGGCACTGACGGGGGATTTTAATGCAGATTTTTCCCAGGATGACGCCGTGCAGCAGCGCGAAGCGCTAGCCCCTGGAGCGGGATAATATGCGGGATGATTGGGAAAACTAGCCTGGCGCTGAACAACAATCCCAACGGACCGTTTGCCGGACGGTCCGTATTTTTCGTCTCAATAGTCCTTGCTGAAAGCTTACTGCCGCAACACTTCGGCAAATTTCGCCAGCCATTGCGGATGCGCGGGCCAGGCCGGGGCGGTGACCAGATTGCCGTCAACGTGCGCCTGATCGATGCCGATGTCGGCATAGTGCCCGCCGCCGAGCCGCACTTCCGGCGCGCAGGCCGGGTAGGCGCTGCACGTGCGCCCTTTCAATATCCCGGCGGCGGCCAACAGTTGCGGGCCGTGGCAAACGGCGGCAATAGGTTTACGCGCGGCGTCAAACGCCTGCACCAGTTTGATCACTTCGTCATTTAAGCGCAGATATTCAGGCGCTCGTCCGCCGGGAATCAACAGGGCGTCGTAATCCTGTTCTTTCACCGCGGCAAAATCGGCGTTGAGAGTAAAGCGGTGGCCGGGTTTCTCGCTGTAGGTCTGGGCGCCGTCAAAATCATGGATCGCCGTCATGATGTAGTCGCCCTTAACTTTATCGGGACAGACCGCGTCAACCTGATGGCCAATCATCTGCAGCGCCTGAAACGGCACCATGGTTTCGTAATCTTCGGCGTAATCGCCGACCAGCATCAGAATCTTCTTGCCCATCATGACCATTCCTGTGTGAATGAATATGACTAAGGTATAGCCCAGCGGTAGAGGGAATGCGAACGGCATAACCGTATCCGGAAGGTCTGATGTCAAAATGAAAAGGTTATTCACTGCGGGAGGTTTGGGGAGGGCAATCGCTTTTAAATCAACGGCAGGCGCAGACAAATCAGAGGGAATTCAACGGAAAGATAAAGCGAGTGAGTTTACTATTTTTCAAGGCGCTGCAGCATTAGCGGATGTCTGCGCATAAGAAATGGTGCGTCCGAGTGGACTCGAACCACCGACCCCCACCATGTCAAGGTGGTGCTCTAACCAACTGAGCTACGGACGCACTGGGTAAAACTTAAAATGGTGCGTTCAATTGGACTCGAACCAACGACCCCCACCATGTCAAGGTGGTGCTCTAACCAACTGAGCTATGAACGCATCAAGCTGTCTGGCGACAACGGGGACGAATATTAGCGGCAGCCTTTACGCCTTGCAAGGGGAAAACCGCAATTTTCTCTAAGATTTCACGCAATTGCTGAGCAACTGCGCAGTACGTTGAAAAAGTAGCCGTCGCGAAGACGGCCGCTGAGCGTTTATCGTGCAGCGCGCTGCAAAATATTCATCGAAGGCTGACGCTGCAACCAGCGCATGCGCAGCATCATCATAATTGCCGCAGAGGTCAGGCCGATGATAAAGCCCATCCAGAATCCTGCGGGCCCCATGCGATCGACCACCAGGTCGGTAAGCGCCAGCACGTAGCCGCTCGGCAAGCCCAGCACCCAATAGGCGATAAAGGTGATAAAGAAAATCGAGCGCGTGTCTTTATAGCCGCGCAGCACGCCGCTGCCGATAACCTGCACCGAGTCAGAAATCTGGTAGACCGCGGCCAGCAGCATCAGATGCGCGGCCAGCGCCACCACCGCAGGATTATCGTTATAGAGCAGGGCGATGTGTTCGCGGAAGGCCACGGTGAAGAGCGCAGTCATCGTCGCCATGCAAATGCCAACGCAGATGCCGGTGCGAGCCGCGATTTGCGCATCAAGGGTAGAACCTTGCCCGAGACGAAATCCAACGCGGATAGTTACCGCCGCGGCTACGGACAACGGAATAACGAACATCAGCGAGCTGAAGTTGAGCGCAATCTGGTGACCGGCCACATCAACAATCCCCAGCGGCGAAACGAGCAGGGCGACAACCGCAAACAGCGTGACTTCAAAGAACAGCGCCAGCGCAATAGGCAGCCCAAGCTGAACTAATCGCTTCACCACGTTCCAGTCCGGTGCGCTAAAGCCTGCGGGACTGCGGATATCGCGCATCGAACGCGCTTTGCGCACATATGAGATCATGCTGAAGAACATCACCCAGTAAACGGCTGCCGTCGCCACGCCGCAGCCCACGCCGCCCAGTTCCGGCATGCCGAAATGGCCGTAGATAAAAATGTAGTTCACCGGAATATTCACCAGCAGGCCGATAAAGCCCATCACCATGCCGGGTTTGGTTTTTGCCAGGCCTTCACACTGGTTACGCGCAACCTGAAAGAACAGATAACCCGGCACGCCCCACAGCATCGCGCGCAAATAGCCGATGGCTTTCTCGGCCATTTGCGGGTCGATATTGTGCATTGAACCGATGATGTATCCCGCGTTCCACAGCACGACCATGACAAGCAGCGACACAAGCCCTGCAAGCCAGAAGCCCTGGCGAATCTGATGGGCAATGCGTTCACGCCGGCCGGAACCGTTCAGTTGCGCTACCACCGGCGTTAACGCCAGCAGCAGACCGTGGCCGAACAAAATGGCAGGAAGCCAGATAGAAGTGCCGATTGCCACCGCCGCCATATCTGTGGCGCTGTAGCCGCCGGCCATCACGGTATCAACAAAACCCATGGCGGTTTGGGCGACCTGGGCCAGAATCACGGGGATCGCCAGAGCTAACAACTGGCGGGCCTCAATAAAATACTTCTGCATACGTACACCTGATTATTATTAGTTATAAGAGACACAAAGACGCCGCCATGTATGGCAGCAAGAAGAAAGTGCAGGGGAATGAGCCAGACTATTGTAGCGAGAGTTAATTAAATCGCCAGCCAAATAATGGCGGGGCGATGATGATGACTGGCAAGCTTTTTTTCCAACTGTTAAAGTGCCGCACAGATGCAGGCATGCCAGCTATGCTATTGCCACTTATTAAAGCCAGGAGCTTCAGGATGTTTACAGGTATTGTGCAGGGCACCGCGACCCTGGTTTCCATTGATGAAAAACCCAACTTCCGCACCCACGTTATCGAGATGCCAGAGGCCATGCTGCCTGGCCTTGAGCTGGGCGCGTCCGTGGCGCACAACGGCTGCTGCCTGACGGTCACCGAAATCAATGGAAATCGCGTCAGCTTTGATCTTATGAAAGAGACGCTGCGCATCACCAACCTTGGCGAATTAGTCGTTGGCGACAGCGTGAACGTAGAACGCGCCGCGAAATTTAACGATGAAATCGGCGGACATTTAATGTCCGGGCATATTATGACCACGGCGGAAGTCGCAAAGATCCTTACTTCCGAAAATAACCGTCAAATCTGGTTTAAAATTCAGGATAAAACCCTGATGAAATATATCCTGCACAAGGGTTATATCGGCATCGACGGTATTAGTCTGACGGTAGGCGAAGTAACGGCGAGCCGTTTTTGCGTGCATTTAATTCCCGAAACGCTGCAGCGCACCACGCTTGGCAGCAAAAAGCTCGGCAACCGCATTAATATCGAAATCGACCCGCAAACCCAGGCGATAGTGGATACCGTTGAACGTGTGCTGGCGCAACGCGAAGCCGCGCTGGCAGCGGTATTGCCGAAGGAGTAATTCAGATGGCGGGTGAGACCGGTTCACCCGCTTTTATTCAGGCTATCAGCAAACTTCCACGCACTAAATCGCTGTTATGGCGTTCCCCTGACAACAATTCCACCGCGCGACGGGCGATGTTTTCCAGCGGGTATTCAATGGCTGGAACAGTATTAGCGCCGGGCAGGCGGGTCGAGCCGTCCAGGCTAAAGACCATCACTTTTTCCGGCACCGTTAACTGATACTGGTTAAGCATCATCACCGCTTCCTGCGCCTGGCTGTCGTCGGTCACCAGCAGGGCGGTAAACTTCACGCCGCTGTTAATCAGCTTCTGCAATGCGATGCGCAGCGAAGGCTCGTTCTCAATAACCAACTGGCGATTGAACGGCACCACGTAATTATGTAACGCCTGGCGATAGCCATCCATGGTTAGCGTGGCTGCCTCGCCGCCCGGGAAATTAATCAGCGCGATGTTTCTGCGCTGCTGAGAGCACAGATAATGCACGGCTGTTTCAGCGGCAAAGATGCGGTCGCACTGCACGCTGTTGGCGTTTGCCGGGTTCAGGCAGTCAATCAGCACAATGTCTTCCGAAAGCTCCGGCAGCGGAAAACGCGCGCCAACCACCACCAGCGCATCGCACATCCCGTTGGACAGTTCCTGAATCGCGTGCATAACGCTTTTACCATCGTTAGCAAAGCGCAACAGCAAATGCTTGTGCTGCTGGCTGAGCTGTTTTTCCAGCGCCTGAAGATAGCCGGTGGATTGCTGAATGTGCTCGGTGGCGCAAATCACGCCGATGCAGTTGGTGGACTGGCAGCTCAAAGACTGGGCGATGGCGTTGGGTTTGTAATTAAGGATTTCCGCGGCGCGCAAAACGGCCAGGCGGCTTTCTTCCTTGACGCCGCGGCTACCGCTCAACACCCGGGATACGGTGGCTTTAGAGACCTGCGCAAGGCGCGCAACATCATTGATATTCGACATAGTGATTTCCTGCACTGCCAGAAGCGGGCCGAAATGGCCCGCTTAATTACCTTAACACCGGTCGTCAAAACCGTTTTTTGCTGCCGTTTCACGGAACCATTCGCCGCTTTTCTTAATGGTGCGTTGCTGAGTGGCAAGATCCAGCGAAACAAAACCGTAGCGGTTTTTGTAGGCATTACACCACGACCAGTTATCGATAAACGTCCACATATGGTAGCCGAGGCAGTTGCTGCCTTCGCTTATGCCCTTATGCAGCCATTTCAGGTGGTCGCTGACAAAATCGATACGATAATCATCCTGAATCTGCCCGTTCTCATCGAAACGCTGTTCGTTTTCCACGCCCATACCGTTCTCGGAGATATAACAACACGGGTTGTTATAGTTCTCGCGCAGGTTGGTCAGGATATCGTAAATACCCTTCTCGTAGATTTCCCAGCCGCGATAGGGGTTCATTTTGCGGCCCGGCATTTCGTAGGCTTCAAAGAACCATTCTGGCATAAACGGGCTATCCGGATTGACCAGCGAGTCGCGGCATTTAATACGGCGCGGTTGATAATAGTTGATGCCGAGCAGATCCACCACGCCTGCTGCGAGCAGGGCTTTATCTTCCGGCTGACAGACCGGCAGTTGGTCATGCTCTTTGAGCAACGCGACCAGCTCCTGCGGATATTCGCCACGCAGCGCCGGGTCGAGGAAGCTGCGGTTGAACATCAGGTCCGCAATATTAGCCGCTTTCACATCGGCCGGATTTTGCGAGCGAGGATAGGACGGAGTGAGGTTAAGGATAATCCCGATTTCGCCGCCGTCGTTGCGTTCATGGTAAGCCTTCACCGCCAGAGAATGCGCAAGCATAGTGTGATAAGCCACGGTTGCCGCACGTCTGAAATCCACCACGTTTGGATAGTGGAAGTCATACAGATAGCCGCCTTCTACGGGGACCACCGGCTCGTTGAAGGTAAACCAGTGCTTCACGCGGTCGCCGAAAAGCTCGAAGCAGGTTTGCGCATATTCAGCATAGGCGGTGACAACGTCACGGTTTTCCCAGCCGCCGAGCTCCTGCATCGCCATTGGCATATCGAAATGGAACAGGTTGATAAACGGCGTGATGCCCTGGGCATGCAGTTCGTCAAACACCTGGTTGTAAAACTTCACCGCTTCCTGATTAACTTCACCACGGCCCTCGGGAATTAAACGCGCCCAGGAAATGGAAGTGCGAAACGTATTGTGATTGAGCTCTTTGAGCAGCGCGATATCCCGCTTCCAGTTCTGATAAAACGTGGAGGTGTTCGCCGGGCCGACACCGTGATGGAAACGCGTCGGCTGCTCTTCAAACCACTTGTCCCAGATGGTGGCGGACTTGCCAAAAGCCAGCGTTTCGCCTTCGGTTTGCGGCGCTGAACTGGCGCTGCCCCACCAGAAATTATCAGGAAATGCGTATTTCATTCTTTTTCCTCGGTTGACGTGCCTGCCATACAGGCAGGCAATAAATGTTCAATTCACGGTAACGGGATTATCGTTTTCCTGCGCGTTGCGCTCTTCGTCCTGTTTGAGGAGGGTTCGCTCGTAAGCTTTCAGGAAGGGGTAATACATCACAGCCGACATCGCCATACAAATCAGGCACATGATTACGGGACTTACCGCCCAGTTTGCGGCCCAGGATGCGCCGACAGGCGCAGGCGTAGTCCACGGCGTCAGCGACACGACCTGGGCAATCCAGCCGAGTTTAGTCGCGATATAAGCAAGCGTGGCGTTAATCATCGGCACAAGCGTGAACGGCAGGAAAAATACCGGGTTCATGATAATCGGCGTGCCGAACAGAATAGGTTCGTTGATATTAAAGAAGCTTGGCACCACGCCCATTTTGCCGATGGTGCGTAAATGTACCGCCTGGCTGCGCAGTAACAGGAAGGCCAGTGGCAGAGTAGAACCCACGCCGCCAATCAGCAGATAGTGATCCCAGAAGCCCTGCAGATAAATATGCGGTAGCTCAGCGCCTGCGGCGAGCGCAGTCTGGTTGGCGGAAAGATTCGCCATCCAGAACGGGTTCATAATGCCGGTCACAATCAGCGCGCCGTGAATACCGGCGAACCACAAAATCTGACAGATAAAGACGGAAATAAGAATGGCTGGCAACGAATCAGAGGCGGAAACCAGCGGCGCCAGCAGGTGCATAATCGCTTCCGGCAAAATCATTCCCGTCGCGGATTCAATCAGCAGGTTGAGCGGATGAAGCGTGAGGACAATCACCACTACCGGAATGAGAATTTCAAACGAGCGGGCAACGCCGGTAGGCACTTCTTTCGGCAGGCGAATGGTTATGTTGCGGCGTTTCAGAAACGCATACATTTCGCTTGCGTAAATAGCCGTGATAAGCGCGGTGAAAATGCCCTGGCCGGAGAAGTACTGCGTGGAAATCTGCCCGTCTTTATAAGGGGCGGCCACCAGCAAAAAGGCCATAAAAGCCAGCAGCCCGGTCATGATCGGGTCGAGCTTATAATGCTTGCCGAGGCTTGCGCCGATGCCCACAGAGATAAAGAACGTCATTACGCCCATGCTGAGGTTGAACGGCAGCATTAGCTGTTCACGCCAGGTCTGCGAAAAATCCAGCCACGAGCGAGCAAAACCCCAGGTGCTGTCTGGTGAAAACGGCGGAAAGATAAACACCAACATGAAAGAACCGATAATCATAAACGGCAGAGCGGCGATAAAGCCGTCACGAATGGCGATAACATGACGCTGCGAACCCATGGCGCCCGCCACTGGCGTCACTTTTTGCTCAATCACATTGACCATTTTTTGGTACATGCTCATGGCGATTTCCTTGCTGTTGTCCCGATAAGTAGTCTGATTGTGAAACAGATTGGAAACCGGTTTCCAATGGCGAGATGCATAACTGTTAACGGGATCAACATCGTGACAGGAAGACGTTGTGAAACGTGAAGGAAATCACGTTTTATTAAGAAGGTACAAAAGAAAAGAAAGCCGTCGCCCCGACTGATTAAAGCCGGGGCAATAAAGTTAGCGAGGAACGCGCAGGCCGTTTTCGACGCCGCGGCTAAAGACAACCTGCCAGAGCTGAATATCGCGGGCGCGAAACGCCCCGGCGCAGGCGTTGAGATAATAGCTGAACATGCGTTTGAAACGCTCAGAGTAGTTATCGGCAATCTCCGGCCAACCGGCGAGGAAACGTTCGTGCCAGGCCATCAGCGTTTTGTCGTAATCCGCACCGAAATTATGCCAGTCTTCCATCACAAAATGGCTTTCACTGGCATCGGCAATCTGCCGAATGGACGGCAGGCAGCCGTTAGGGAAGATATATTTATCTATCCACGGGTCCACGTTATTGTCGGTTTTATTCGAGCCGATAGTGTGCAGGAGGAAAATACCGTCGGGCTTCAGATTGCGGTTGGCGACTTCAAAATAGGTGGCGTAATTTTTTGGGCCGACGTGTTCGAACATGCCCACCGAGACAATCCGGTCAAACTGCATATCCAGATCGCGATAATCCTGCAGCAAAATGGTGACATCAAGCCCCGCGCAGCGATCCTGGGCCATTTTTTGCTGTTCGGCAGAAATGGTCACGCCGTGAACCGCCACGCCATAATTCCGCGCGGCGTATTCGGCAAGCCCGCCCCAGCCGCAGCCGATATCAAGCAGGGTCATGCCCGGCTCCATATGCAGCTTATCGCAGATCATTTTGAGTTTTGCGTTCTGCGCTTCGCTAAGGGTGGTTGCGTCTTTCCAGTAGCCGCAGGAATACTGCATATGTTCGTCAAGCATGCGGCTGAACAGATCGTTACCGAGGTCGTAATGCTCTTTGCCGACTATCCAGGCGCGTTTTTTACTTTGCAGGTTAACGAGCCGGGCGGCCGCGATACGAAGTGTGTCTTTTAAATGATGCGGGAGCTGTTTTTCAAGCCCGGCGCGAATAACTTTGCTGAAAAAGATATCCAGACGTTCACAATCCCACCAGCCGTCCATAAAGCTTTCACCAAGACCCAGTGAACCTTCCTGCAGGACGCGTTTAAAAAAATCGGGATGCTTAACCTGAACATCAAAAGGGTGAGGGCCGTTAACGGTAATCCCCGCCCGGGTGAGCATTTCGTTCGCGATACGATACCATTCATTATCTCGTATGCTGACTTCTTCTATACACGATGAACTCATAGCTTCTCCATCACAGCGTGACCAGAACCTTAAAACAGCGTAGACGCTATTTCGGGTATGTGAGAAATCGCACGGAAAAAACCGTGTGCCTGATATCCGACGTAGAACAGAGAAAGGGGCTGGCGCCCGCAAAAAATGACTATCCATAGTCAAACGGAAGCGCAATGGTTCCCGTTAATACATTCATTATAATGATAATAATCGAGCCGCTATTGAGTATATGCCTGTGAATCAGATGATTCAACGCTTTATCGTTAGCAAGCTAATTACATATTTTTTACATTATCGCCTGGGTTACTGAGCGCGCGGAGAAGAAGCTTCTGCCGTTTGCCAGTTATGTACGCTGCGGCGGCGCTGGAGCAGATAGCCCAGCATCGCCAGCACAACGGTGGCTAACATCACGCTTGTGGTGGTAAGCAGCGGCGTGACAACCAGCCATGAAACCACGAGGCTTGCGAAGAAGCATAAGCCAAGCTGCAGCGTGTTTTGCAGCGCAGCGGCTTTACCGGTTGCCTGCGGGAACGGCAGCAGGGCGTTGGCAACCACAATCGGGTAAATCGCGCCGTTCGCCATCGCCATAATGCAGAAAGGAATAAGCAGCAGCGTCAGGTTTGCATGGCCGCTGACCGCGACGGCCCAGGTGCCGAAAACGCTTAGCGTATAAAGCGCCAGCAGCCAGGGCAGCATCTGTTTCCCCTGCCACTTTTGCAGCGCGCTGCGGCAGCCGTAGCCGCCAATCAGGAAAGCGATGGTTTGCGGCATATAGCTCAGGCCAATGGCCGCCGGGCTGTAACCCATATCGTTGAGGATAAAAGGCGAGCCGGTAAGCCACGCGAAGAAACTGGCCGAGCACGCGGCGTAGATCAGCACGTTGCCGCTATATACGCGGGAACGCAGCAGCGACAGGAAGCTCACTTTGTTGTCTGCGGTCTGCGGGTGATGCTGCGTGCGTGGTTTCAGGCGCAGCGTTGGCACCATCAGAATGAGGGTGATAACAAACAGCGTGGCGAAAATCGCCTGCCAGTCGAAATGGTTAAGGATCCAACTGCCCAGTAAAGGAGCCAGCGCGGGAGAAAGCCCAACCAGCGGCATAATAGTCGCGAAGATGCGGTTTGCACGGCTTGCCGGATAGTAATCCGTAACCAGCGCCTGCCAGCTTACTGCCGCAGAACACACGCCCACCGCCTGAATGAAACGCAGCGCGAGCAACGCCGTGGCGCTTTCGACCCAAAGCATACCGATGCAACTTATCGCGAAAATACTTAAGCCCGCTAACAGGACCGGCTTGCGCCCGAAACGGTCAGACATCGGCCCCCACATTAGCTGGGCGAAAGCGAAACCGGCGAGGAACAGGCTAAGGCTTGCGCTCACGGCGGAAGCTTCAGTGTTTAAATCCTGTTGGATAGCGGCGAAGGCTGGCAGGTACATATCGGTGGCAAGGAAGCCCAGCACGCTCAGACCAGCCAACCAGATAAGAAATCCTTTTGATGGTTGCATAGTTTTCTCTTGAATTATTTGCAGGTTTTCAGCGGCGAGAGTGTACGGAGTGCAAAGTGGCTTGTGAAACGCTAATATTTGTAGATTGCGTTCAAATTTTTTGCAGGCAAAAATATGTGGTCTGAATATTCGCTGGAAGTCATAGACGCGGTGGCGCGCAACGGAAGTTTCAGCGGCGCGGCGCAGGAGCTGCACCGGGTTCCTTCTGCCATCAGCTATACGGTGCGGCAGCTTGAAGACTGGCTGGCGGTGCCGCTGTTTGAACGTCGCCACAGAGACGTGGAGCTGACGCCCGCAGGCGCTTTCTTTTTAAAAGAAGGCCGTTCTGTTATCAAAAAAATGATGACGACACGGCAACAGTGTCAACAGATCGCAAATGGATGGCGCGGGCATCTGGCGATCGCCGTCGATAATATCGTTAAACCCGAAAGAACCCGGCAACTGGTGCTGGATTTTTATCGTCATTTCCCGGACATCGAACTGCGCATTTTTCAGGAGGTGTTTAATGGCGTCTGGGATGCGCTGGCGGACGGGCGAGTGGAAGTGGCGATTGGGGCCACGCAGGCCATTCCTGTCGGGGGACGCTATGCGTTTCGCGATATGGGCGCGCTGAGCTGGCGCTGTGTTGTTGCCGTAACGCACCCGCTGGCGCAACGCGACGGGGCGCTTAGCGATGATGAACTCCGCGGCTGGCCTTCTTTAGTGCTGGAAGATACTTCCCGCTCGCTGCCTAAACGTATTACCTGGCTGCTGGATAACCAGCATCGCGTGGTGGTGCCGGACTGGCAGTCAGGCTCGGATTGCCTGAGCGCGGGGCTGTGCATCGGAATGGTGCCTTCGCATATCGCTAAGCCCTGGCTTGAAAACGGCGCCTGGCGCGAGCTGAGGCTTGAGAACCCGTTCCCGGACGCGGCCTGCTGCCTGACGTGGCGGCAAAACGATGCCTCGCCGGCGTTAAGCTGGCTGCTGGAATATCTGGGGGATAGCGAGACGATGAATCAGGAGTGGTTAAGAGAGCCTGAAATCAGTCTTCAGGCTCGGGATAACCTTTAGCGGCGGTAGTCGCGGAACGGACCGTCAGCCACAGAACGACGTTCAATCAGGCGCGGATGCACTTCAATGGTTTGCGACTCTTCACGCTTATTGACGATGCGGTCGAGCAGCATGCTAAAGGCGGTCTCACCAAGAGAATCTTTCGGCTGGTGAATGGTGGTCAGCGCAGGCGAGAAGTAGCGGGCGTTGCGCACGTTGTCATAGCCGATAATGGAAATATCCTGTGGAACGCGCAGGCCCATCTCATCCGCTGCGCAAATCGCGCCCATCGCCATGATATCCCCGCCGCAGAACACGGCCGTTGGGCGATGCGGCTGGTTCAGAATCTGCTGCATGGCGCGGTAGCCGGATTCCGGCTCGAAATCACCCTGCACAATCCAGTTTTCCGGCACGGCGATTTTCGCTTCTTCCAGCGCTTTCATAAAGCCTGCATGACGGCCGCCACCGGTATTACGTTCCATTTGGCCGGGGATGGCGCCAATTTCGCGATGCCCGCGTTCAATCAGATAACGCCCGGCGAGGTAACCGCCGCGGAAGGCGTTATCGACTACGGAATCGGTGAAGTCGGCTCTTGCTTCGCCCCAGTCCATCACAACCATTGGAATATGGCGATACTCTTCAAGCATGGTCAGCAGTGAATCCGGGTATTCAGAACACATAACCAGCAGGCCATCGACGCGCTTTTGCGCCATCATCGACAAATAGGCCCGCTGTTTTTCAAAATTGTTATGCGCATTGGCAAGAATGAGGGTATAGCCTTTTTCAAAGCAGCTATTTTCCACCGCTTCGATAATTTCGGCGAAATAGGGCGCTTCGCTGGAGGTAGCGAGCAGGCCAATGGTTTTGGTGTGATTAACTTTCAGGCTGCGCGCAACGGCGCTTGGCGAATAGTGTAATTCTTTGATCGCCGCCCAGACCGCATTACGGGTTTCTTCTGCCACAAAACGGGTTTTGTTAATAACGTGTGACACGGTTGTAGTGGAAACGTTTGCGCGTTTCGCTACGTCCTTGATTGTTGCCATTAGATGTCACTCCAGGCCATATCGTAAACTCCTGATAATTCGTCTGTTAAACGTTTGCGTTCGCTAACTCCTGAGGCACCTTTTGGGCTGCTGCATGTCGGGGATGCGACATAAAACGGGAGGAGGGCGTTGAATTGATAACACGCGCTAAATTAGCGAGGGATTTTGGCTCATCTTTTATCAAAGTGGAAGAGGGAAAACCAATATCATCTTAAATCCAGGAGGATTTTTACTCCCGATTGTGGGAAAATCACCCGCACATACTCTTTGTAAGGTAATTCAAAGGAGATTTGCGATGAGTACCGATCTGAAATTTTCCGTTGTCACAACGATTGTTGTTTTGAGCCTGATCGTTGCAGGCGCTTTAACAGCAGTGATGCACTGATTAAAAGGGGCCGCAATCGCGGCCCCTTTCTCTTTTCTATCGTCTGGTATCAGCCC
This sequence comes from Dryocola boscaweniae, assembly GCF_025215095.1. Taxonomy (GTDB): domain Bacteria; phylum Pseudomonadota; class Gammaproteobacteria; order Enterobacterales; family Enterobacteriaceae; genus Dryocola; species Dryocola boscaweniae. The sequence goes on from NZ_JALHAP010000082.1 coordinate 147,774, forward strand.
TTTCATCAGCGCCGAAACTTTACTTGCCCCGGGGCAGAAGATTAACGAATGGTTTTTGGCGTCATCACGCGCTTAGCGCCAACGTAATGACGTTGCCAGTAATCTTCGCTCAGGGAGGTTATCTGGATATCCTGTCCGCTGCGCGGGGACTGAATAAATTTCCCGTTGCCTACGTAGACGCCAACGTGATCGGCGGTGCCGCGTCCGCGGGTGCGGAAGAATACCAGATCGCCGCTTTCCAGCTCGCCACGGTCGACAGAAGCGGCATCACGCAGGTGATACATTTCATTAGCCGTGCGCGGAATGCGAAACTTAACCAGATCTTTATAGGCATAATAAACCAGACCGCTGCAATCAAAACCGGTACGTGGCGAAGTGCCGCCCCAGCGATACGGCTTGCCAATCTGCCCCATTAACTTATTCATTGCCGTCTTCTGCGCTTTTTGCACACGCACTTTGTGGGCCTGGGCAATGGTCAGATTTTTGTCCGCGTTTACCGCAACACATTTCGCTTTACGACCTTTGCGAGCTTTAGCGCATTGCTGAACAGAAGCGGTGTTTTGGACTTTAGCAACCTGACTGGCTTTTAAGGAAGATTTCTTGCTGGTGGTTTTTGCGAGGTTTTTACTTTTAACGGCTGCCGTTGTTTTCTTCTTTACCGGGGCCGCTGTTTTCTTGCTGGACTTCTTTGTGGAGATAGAACTGGTCTTTTCTTTATTCTTGCTGGCTTTGCTTTTGGTTGGACTTTTCGCAGCCTGAGTTTTAAGCGCGGCAACAGGACGCGCATGCTCGGATGCCTGCGTCAAGGGTATATAAGGCAAGGTAAAAAGCAGAGCACAGAGCGTGATAGAGATTTTTGTTATCCGCGCCACTCGACAATCCCCTGATAAAATGAAGACATGATGAACACCATCATGCCTGCGTGTGATTTTTCCGAAACCAGCCGATTCTAATCCATAAGAAGCAATAAAGTTAATAGCCTTTTTCTCTCTGAGATAAGGTTTCGTTATCGGGCGCAAAAAAAATAACCAATTATCGGCTTATAAGACGATTTATTGATCGAGCACGGGGCATTTTGCAGATTGGCGATATCCGGAAAAGTGTTATTCTTAAAACATGTTTAGCATCCCCCAGCGCCCGGGATTAACCCTGCAAAATTTGGTGTTTTCTGGTGGGGGGGCAACTCGCTACAATGGCAGGCTACTGCCGTAAAAAGGTTTGAGGAAGCAAGACAATGAGCACAATCGAAAAAATCCAACGCCAGATCACAGAGAACCCTATTCTTCTCTATATGAAAGGTTCACCGAAACTGCCAAGCTGCGGTTTCTCAGCCCAGGCAGTTCAGGCGTTATCTGCATGCGGCGAGCGTTTTGCCTATGTGGACATCCTGCAGAACCCGGACATCCGTGCGGAACTGCCAAAATACGCCAACTGGCCAACCTTCCCGCAGCTATGGGTCGATGGCGAGCTGGTCGGCGGCTGTGACATCATCATTGAGATGTACCAGCGCGGCGAACTGCAAACGCTTATTAAAGAAACCGCGGAGAAATACAAATCCGAAACGCCTGACGCCGAATAAGTCTCGCGAAGCAACTGAAAACCAGCCCGCAAATGGGCTGGTTTTTTTTATGTGTTTTTTCCGCGGGTTGCTACTGCTGCTTTCAGATGTTAAAAGGTGCCCCCTCGAATAAAGACACAGGAGAAAGGCGTGAATAACACGTCAGTTGCGGTCGGGACACGAAGCCCGGAAGCGGAAGCTGCGCCGGAAAATGAACAGGCGCTAAACCGGGGTTTGCAAAACCGTCATATTCAACTTATTGCCCTGGGCGGCGCGATCGGCACCGGGCTGTTTCTGGGGATTGGTCCGGCGATTCAGATGGCCGGGCCTGCGGTGTTGCTGGGTTATGGCGTGGCCGGGATCGTCGCTTTTTTGATTATGCGCCAGCTTGGCGAAATGGTCGTCGAGGAGCCGGTCTCCGGATCGTTTGCCCATTTCGCGTATAAATACTGGGGGCCTTTCGCCGGGTTCCTTTCTGGCTGGAATTACTGGGTGATGTTTGTGCTGGTCGGCATGGCGGAGCTCACCGCCGCCGGGATCTATATGCAGTACTGGTTCCCGGCAATCCCCACCTGGACGTGGGTGGCGCTGTTCTTCGTCATTATTAACGCCATTAATCTTGTTAACGTGCGTCTTTACGGTGAAATGGAATTCTGGTTCGCGCTAATAAAAGTGCTGGCGATAGTGGGCATGATTGGTTTTGGCGTGTGGCTGCTTGCCTCAGACAGCGGCGGCGAGCGCGCCGGCATCACTAATCTCTGGCAGCACGGCGGTTTTCTGGCAACCGGCTGGCACGGACTTATTCTCTCCCTTGCGGTGATTATGTTCTCCTTTGGCGGCCTTGAGCTTATTGGGATAACCGCAGCGGAAGCCAGCTCGCCGCAGACGACTATCCCCAAAGCCATTAACCAGGTGGTATATCGCATCCTGCTGTTTTATATCGGTTCGCTGATTGTGCTGCTGTCGCTTTATCCGTGGCTGGAAATTAACTCCAGCAGCAGCCCCTTTGTGATGATTTTTCACGAGCTGGACAGCAATATTGTCGCCTCGGCGCTTAATTTCGTTATTCTGGTGGCCTCGCTGTCGGTCTATAACAGCTGCGTTTATTCCAACAGCCGTATGCTGTTCGGCCTCTCGCTTCAGCGCAACGCGCCAGCTTTTCTTGCCAAAGTTAACCGCGGCGGAGTGCCGGTTAATTCCCTGATCCTTTCAGGCGCCATTACTTCGTTTGTCGTGTTGCTTAACTATCTTTTGCCGCACGAAGCCTTTGGCCTGCTGATGGCGCTGGTCGTAGCAACCCTGCTGCTGAACTGGATCATGATTTCTCTGGCGCATTTAAAATTCCGCGCGGCAATGCGACGTGCCGGGCAGGAGACCCGGTTTAAAGCGCTGCTTTATCCGTTTGGCAACTATCTGTGTATTGCCTTTATGCTGATGATTCTGGCGCTCATGTGCAGCATTGAAGATATGCGCCTGTCGGCAATGTTATTGCCAGCGTGGATAATCTTTCTGTTTGGCGCATTCCGAATACTGCGACGCAAAACGGCTTAGCCTTTTTGACATTATCGGCTTCTGCACTTATTCAGTGCAGAAGGCGTCATAAAAATGAAATAAACAACGCGGTTTAATTTGCTTTAAGTAAATATATTATCGCTACGGTTTAATATAATCTCACAGATATTTTACAAATAGTTATTAAGCTAATGACAACTCCACTTCCACCTCTTTTTTGAATAAATAACGCTTTCCAACCTGCTGAAATTAGAAGAGTATATCGCCGCTCGCGGCCAGCGCTGGCGCGGCAATAACAATATCATTATCTGTTTGCCACTTATCGTGGATTTGCGTTCTTCTTTCACAGCACGGGATTCGTATGAGAATAAATAACCCGGTTTCCGGGCATGAGCAGCTCCTCAAAGTGGGAGAGGCTTTAATGTCGACCACTGATATACATAGTCATATTACTTATGCTAACTCGGCCTTTATTAAGGCGTGCGGATTCACGGAAGAAGAGTTAATTGGCGAGCCGCATAATCTTATTCGTCATCCGGATATGCCGCCGGAAGCTTTTGCCGATATGTGGTCCACCTTACAAGAGGGCGATAGCTGGACAGGGATGGTGAAAAACCGTTGTAAAAACGGCGATTATTACTGGGTTCGGGCGAACGTTACGCCCGTTTATCACCACGGCAAGCTGACGGGCTATATCTCAGTGCGGACCGTGCCGGACAGGGAGGAGGTGCAGGCAGGTGAAGAATTGTACAAGGCCGTAAGAGAAAAACGTGCCGGGCATCTGCGCTTTTACAAAGGATTGGTTATCCGCCGCGGCTGGAAGAGCGTGCTGTCGATATTCCAGCGGCTTTCCTTGTCAAAGCGCCTGACCGGTGCGCTACTGGTCCCAACGCTTGCTATGATTGCGCTGCCTTTTTCGGGCCTGAACGCGATTGCGCAGATATCAATTTCGATTGGGCTATTTATCGGTTTGAATTTATTGTTGCAGCGCCAGGTTGCCGGGCCAGTGAGAACCATCGTGCAGCAGATGCAGAAGATTGTTTCCGGCCAGAAAGCGGATCTGCTCCAGCTTAATCGGGTAGACGATATCGGTCTGATGATGCGCCTGGTAAACCAGTCCGGTCTGAATCTGCGATCGCTTGTGGATGATGTCGGGACGCAAATCAGCGGCATCAGCGATATTACTCACAAGCTTGCGACCAGCAGCAAAGCAATGAGCGAACGCACCGACGAAACCTATGCGCATCTGCAACAAACGGCGGCAGCCATCGAAGAAATTTCCGGGGCGGTTGAGCAAACAGCCGATACCTCAGCCCAAACCACGCACATGGCCGTTCAGGCCAGCGCCATGGCGGTCGAGGGCAAGGAGATGATGAAGAAAACGCTACATATGATGGAATCCATGGCGCAGGCAAGCCAGCATATCGTCGAGATAATCAGCGTTATTGACCAGATTGCTTTCCAGACCAATATTCTGGCGCTTAACGCCGCGGTTGAAGCGGCGCGCGCGGGCGTGTCAGGCCGGGGATTTGCGGTAGTGGCTGCGGAAGTTCGTCATCTGGCGCAGCATTCGGCAACGGCTGCAAAAGAGATAAAAAATCTTATCGACGATAACGTGACGAGCGTCAGCTCAGGCGTTGGCATGGTGAAAAAAGCCGAGAAGCACATCAGTGAGATGGCGGAGGAAATCGTGCGCATGACCGCGCTTATCAGAGAGATCGGCGATGCAACCCGCGAGCAAACCGGCGCGCTGGCGCTGATCAACAGCTCCGTTGAGCGTATTGGCACTATGACGCAAAACAATGCCGATATGGTTATTAACGCCGGAACCGTGGTGGATAACCTCAATTTGCGTTCGGTACGATTAAGCAGCGCCATTAACGTTTACGGCAGCTAATTTTGCTAAACCGGACATAACGCTTTGTTATGTCCGGCAATTAATCCGCTCCGATTTACGTTATCATGCCGCCCTGGACATCCGTTGTTAAAGGGGAGGGGTAATGAGCGTTAGTCGGAAAGGAATGCTGTATGTGCTGTTCGCGGCGGTGTTATGGGGCAGTTCAGGCGTGTGCGCCCAGTACATCATGGAACAAAGCCATATCTCCTCTGAGTCGCTCACCATGCTGCGCCTGCTGTTTTCTGGTTTGATTCTGCTGATGCTGTCTTTTATGCATGGCGACAAAATTTTCGCCGTGTTTAAACATCGTCAGGACGTCATCTCGCTGTTGGTCTTTACGCTGTTTGGGGCGTTAACCGTGCAGCTTACCTTCCTGCTGACTATCGAAAAATCTAACGCCGCCACGGCGACGATCCTGCAGTTTCTTTCGCCTACGATTATTGTCGCCTGGTTTGCCCTGATGAAGAAAAAGCGATCCGGGAAACTGGTTTTTGCCGCTATCGGCACCTCGCTGATGGGGACTTTTCTGCTGGTGACGCATGGCGATCCTACCTCGATTTCTATTTCTTCAGGGGCGCTGTTCTGGGGAATAGCCTCGGCGTTTGCCGCCGCGTTTTACACCACATTCCCGTCGGTGCTTATCGCCCGTTATGGCACGCTACCGATTGTCGGCTGGAGCATGCTGCTGGGCGGCGTAATGTTGGCGCCATTTTATGCAAATCAGGTCGGCAGTTTTACCGCCAGCGGCGGGACGATTTTTGCTTTTTTCTATCTTGTAGTGGTGGGAACGGCGATTACCTTTAGCCTCTATTTGACCGGCGCACAAATGATTGGCGGGCCTAAGGCCAGTATTCTGAGCTGTGCAGAACCTTTGAGCAGCGCGCTGTTATCGCTGCTGCTGTTGGGCATCACTTTCACCCTGCCGGACTGGCTTGGTACATTGCTTATTCTTTCTTCGGTGGTTCTCATCTCGCTGGACTCACGCGGAAAACTTCACGCCAGCTAGTTTTTGGGCAAAAAAAAGCCGCTTTAAGCGGCTTTTTCGAAACTAATTATTTTTATATTTCGGATGCGGGTTGTTCCGGCATCGGCAATGGCCAGCCGCCAAATCGCTTCCAGCGGTTGACGATTTCACAAAACAACAGCGCGGTTTGCTCGGTGTCGTACAACGCGGAGTGCGCCTGGCTGCTGTCAAACTGCAGACCCGCTGCGATACAGGCTTTTGCCAGCACGGTTTGGCCTAACGCCAGACCGCTCAGCGCCGCGGTATCAAAGGTCACAAACGGGTGGAACGGATTGCGTTTTAACGATGCGCGCTCGGCTGCGGCCATCATAAAACTGTGATCGAACGTGGCATTGTGCGCCACCATTATCGCCCGGTTGCATCCGCTGTCTTTAATGCCTTTACGCACCATTTTAAAGATGGCGTGCAGGGCTTCGTACTCGCTGACTGCGCCACGCAGTGGATTGTGCGGGTCGATACCATTGAAGGCCAGCGCTTCCGGTTCGAGGACTGCGCCCTCAAAAGGTTCGACATGGAAATGCAGCGTTTCATCAGGGGTCAACCAGCCGTCTGCGTCCATCTTGAGCGTGATGGCGGCAACTTCCAGTAACGCGTCGGTTTTGGCATTGAAACCTGCGGTTTCAACGTCGATGACTACCGGATAAAAACCACGAAAACGGTCGCACAGGCCAGGCAATTGCGTGTTGTCAGACATCAGGATCTCTTAATACGGGGAAAATGCAGCGCGCATTATGGCAAATTTCACAGAGGGTTGCAGTAACGGGCGTTAACAACGCCCGTTAAAAGAAGATCAGTTGCCCAGGCCTTTGCCTGCGTCTTTGCTTTCGATAAGCTCGATTTTGTAACCGTCCGGATCTTCAACAAAAGCGATAACGGTGCTGCCGCCTTTTACCGGGCCGGCTTCACGAGTGACGTTGCCGCCGTTATTGCGAATGCGTTCACAGGCTTCCGCTGCGTTATCCACGCTCAGTGCGATGTGCCCATAGGCATTGCCCAGGTCGTAGCTGTCCACGCCCCAGTTGTAGGTCAATTCGATAACTGCTTCTTCGGTTTCCGGGCCGTAGCCGACGAAGGCCAGGGAGTATTTGTATTCGGTATTTTCGCTGGTGCGCAGCAGGGTCATGCCCAGCACTTTAGTATAAAATTCGATAGAACGTTGCAGATCGCCAACACGCAGCATGGTGTGAAGTAAGCGCATAAAATCCTCTTAGAATTAAACGTTTAACCACAAGAAACGTTTTTAAAATGTGAGGTAAGTATAGCGGCGATTGCGCGCCGCTATCAATGGAAGGGATTATAAAGTTGGGTAATCGGTGTAACCTTCCGCGCCGCCGCCGTAGAAAGATTCAGGGCGTTGCGGATTAAGTTCCGCGTTGCGATGCAGGCGTTCCACCAGATCCGGGTTCGCAATGTAATCACGGCCAAAGGCTACCGCGTCGATTAACCCTTTGGTGATTAAATCTTCTGCTTTTTCAGGCGTATATGCGCCCGCTCCGATAATAACGCCGCTGAAACGCTCGCGTACTTTGCGGCGGAATTCTTCGCTATAAGGCTTACCGCCGGCCCAGTCTGGCTCGGACATGTGCAGATAAGCGATGCCGCGCTTACTCAATTCTTCAATCAGATAAAGCGCATCAGCTTCTTCATCCGGGCCGTTGTCGACGTTCTGGAACGTTCCGACTGGCGACACGCGGATGCCAATGCGATCGGCGCTCCATTCTTTGCTCACGGCGTCAATCACTTCCAGCACCAGACGGGCGCGGTTTTCGCGGCTGCCGCCATACTGGTCGGCACGGTGGTTAGAAGACGGAGAAAGGAACTGGTGCAGCAGATAGCCGTGCGCGGAGTGCAGCTCAACCAGGTCAAAACCTGCATCGCGAGCGTTGCCTACAGCCTGGCGGAAATCGTTCACGATGCCGGGAATCTCTTCCGCTTCCAGCGCGCGAGGCATGGAAGTATCAACGCGGATCGCATTGCCATTTTCGTCACGCAGGGAAGTGCGGGTGCCCGCGGAAATAGCGGATGGCGCGACAGGCGGCTGGCCATCAGGTTGGAGGCTGGCATGGGAAATACGGCCGGTGTGCCAGAGCTGCACGGCAATACGGCCATTTTCAGCGTGTACGCCGGCGGTGATTTTCTTCCACGCTTCGATTTGTTCAGCGCTGTGCAGACCCGGCGCGCCTTCATAGCCTTTAGCCTGAGCGGAAATCTGGGTCGCTTCGCTGATGATAAGCCCGGAGCTCGCGCGCTGGCGGTAGTATTCACCCATCAGCGGAGTAGGAATATCACCCGGCACGATGCTGCGCAGACGCGTCAGCGGAGCCATGAAAACACGGTTTGGCGTAGTAATCGCGCCCACTTTCAGTGGAGTAAATAATTTATCTGCTGGCATGCAATATCCTTGAGTAGACCGGTCGTCTAGTAATGGAGTAAATAAAAAGAACCTGTCAGCAGACAGGTTCTGCGATTAGACGATTCACATAGATAAGCGCGCTTTCCAGCGGGACCGCACTACGCGAAATCTTCGCCTGCAGGCTGGCGCCCAGCCACAGAGCATAAATCGTTTGTGCAAGGCTCAGGGTGTCGCCTTCGATCACGAGGCTTTTTTCCGCCTGACCCTTTTCCAGCGCGTTGGCCAACTGGCTGATTATCTGCGCAGCGCCTTTGTCCAGCGCGCCGCGCATATCTTCGGAGAGATCGCAGACCTCAGCCGAGAGTTTTACCGTCAGACAGCTAATCAGGCTGCTGTGCTGGCAGAACCAGGTAAGACCTTCCTGATACCAGCCCAACAACTTTTCACGATAGCTGCCGCTACCCTGACAGAAATGCTGCTGCAACCGCTGGTTATAACCTGCGTAATAACGCTCCAGCATGACCACGCCAAACGCTTCTTTCGAGCGGAAGTAGTGATAAAAAGAGCCTTTCGGTACTTCGGCGGTGCGCAACAGTTCGCTTAATCCCATGCCGGTAAAGCCGCGCTGCAGACAAAGCTGCTCGCCGGTGGCAAGGAGATGTTCACGAGTATCATGTGCAGGGTTTCTGTTCATGGCGACAACTGTAATAGACCAATCAGTCTAGCGCAAGATGCAGGCGCACAATTTTTCAGAGACGCTGTATTCGCGGCGGGCGTCCCTCACCGGACAGAAAATAATTTTGCGCGCGCGGGTGCAATAAACAACCTTCTCAGCTTGCAAGCTGGTGATTGTCGGACTTCAATTGTAGGAAGATTGATAGCGGGGGACGTGAGTGCCAGAACAGCTTGAGTTTTTTCCAATCCAGAGCCCGTGCCGTGGAATTTGCCAGTCGGATGAACGCGGTTTTTGCCGCGGCTGCATGCGCAGCAGGGACGAGAGATTTAACTGGCAGAAAATGAGCGACGCGCAAAAACAGGATGTGCTGCGTCTTTGCCGCCAGCGTTTTTTGCGTAAGTTACGAGCAAATAACAGTTCTGCACCTGAAGAACCGCAGCAGCCCTCACTTTTTTAATTGCTTAACCCCGTTATACTCCGTCGCAGAATTTATCTATTATCGAGGTCATGCTTTTATGGTACAGCGCATTACGATTTCCCCGCAGGGGCCGGAGTTTTCACGTCTGGTGATGGGGTACTGGCGTTTGATGGAGTGGAATATGTCGCCACGCCAGTTAGCCGGTTTTATTGAAGAGCATGTTGAGTTGGGCATTACCACGGCCGATCACGCGGATATTTACGGCGGCTATCTGTGCGAAGCCGCCTTTGGCGACGCGATGCGCCTGGCGCCTCATTTGCGTCAAAAAATGGAGATCGTGACGAAATGCGGTATTGCCACCACGGCGAATCCGGACCACGTTCTGGGCCACTACATTACCGACCGCAGCCACATCATCAGCAGCGCAGAATCTTCGCTGCAAAAACTGGCGACGGATTATCTGGATCTGCTGTTAATCCATCGCCCGGACCCGTTAATGGACGCGGACGAAGTGGCGGAAGCTTTCACTGCGCTGCATCAGAGCGGAAAAGTGCGTCATTTTGGCGTGTCTAACTTTACGCCTGCCCAGTTCTCGCTGTTGCAGTCACGCCTGCCTTTCACGCTTGCCACAAACCAGGTTGAGATCTCGCCGGTTCATCAGCCAGCGATTCTGGACGGCACCCTGGATCAGTGCCAGCAGCTACGTATTCGTCCGATGGCCTGGTCGTGCCTTGGAGGCGGTAGCCTGTTTAACGACGAAACCAACCAGCCGCTGCGTGACGAACTGCAGGCCGTAGCGAATGAAATCGGCGCGCAAACCATCGAGCAGGTGGTTTATGCATGGGTGATGCGTCTGCCATCGCAGCCGCTGCCGATTATTGGCTCAGGCAAAATTGAGCGCGTGCGTTCGGCCATCCATTCTCTGTCACTGGAAATGAGCCGTCAGCAATGGTTCCGTATTCGTAAAGCCGCGCTGGGTTACGACGTGCCTTAATCCTGAAAAACCTTTACCTCCCGGTGAAAACTGCGCATGTGGCCTATGCTTAACAGGCGAAAAGACAACCCGGGAGGTAACATGAAGCGTTTTAATCTGGCTCTGTTAGCACTTTTCACCTGTACTGCCGCGCAGGCGGCAAGCGAAAAAGTAGAAATGAATCTCGTCACGCCGCAGGGTATCGGCCAATCTCTTGGCGTGGTGACCATCAACGAAACCGACAAAGGCCTGGAATTTGCGCCGGATCTGAAAACGCTTCCCCCGGGTGAACATGGCTTCCATATCCATGCCAAAGGCACCTGTGAGCCCGCGCTGAAAGACGGTAAACCATCCGCCGCCGAAGCAGCAGGCGGTCACCTCGATCCTGAACACACCGGCAAACATCTGGGGCCGGAAGGCGCCGGGCATCTGGGGGATTTACCTGTTTTAGTGGTGAATAATGACGGCATCGCCACGCAGCCCGTCACGGCGCCGCGTTTGAAAAAGCTTGATGAAGTGAAGGGCAAGGCGCTGATGATCCACGTTAACGGCGATAATATGTCCGATCAGCCAAAACCTCTTGGCGGCGGCGGTGAGCGCTACGCATGTGGCGTGATCAAATAAATTAGCTGCCGCCCGTCAGCGTACCGACAGGCGGCGCCTGTTCTAACTGCGATAGCGAGCAATAAAGTCGCCAGATAATACCGGCCAGGTCTCGCGCCGCCGGGTTGTGATGATGGGACAGGCTGTCGCATATTTTTTGTAATTCACGTAATGCCTCTCCCAGCGGGCGCTGCTGCACGCCTCGTTCGCTCATTACGTCACGCAAGGTATGTATGCATACGTCCCGCACGTTTGAAAGCGGGTCCGAACGCGATTCCCAACTGCGCAACTGCCACACCACGTGTGAGCAGTTCAACAGCACCACGCCCCAGCGCAGCAACCAGCGCCTCGCAATTTCGTCTTTGCTATTACTCAACTGGCTGATGTGATGATAAACCAGCGATTCAAACTGGTTTTCATTACGCTGCGGCCTGCCGCTTAGCTGATCGACAAAACCGCGCCGCAAAGAACGTATGTGGCGGCGGCTTTTGCGGGTGTCGGAACTTGGGCGCAGAACGGAAAAGGCGACCCACGACAAACCCACGCCGATAACTTTCGCCAGATTATCGTTCAGGAAATCCGCGAAATCGTAGACTGGCGGGTTGGTCACGGCAATAAACGAGCCCATAAAAACAATCAACTGTCCCCACAGCCCGGCAAGCTTCGGCTGCTGCAGCTTCATAAGCTGCATAGTGGCGAGCAGCGGGAACAAAAAGAGCAGAAATTGCCATAAGTCCGTTATTTGCACCATCAGGCCGAATTTGATCAGAAAGCTGAATAACGACAGCCAAAGCAGGGTGCGCATCAGCAGAGTCAAAGAGCCAAGTGGCGAGGCGACGGAAGAATAAAGCACGCAGCTTATCGCCGCGAGCGACAGAGCGCCACCTGCCGATTCCCACTGGGTGCTGACTCCCCAGGCGCCGGTTACCGTTATCACGCAGAACGTGCGTAATGCGCTCCACGCCGCTTCGGCGTTATCGGTGTTTCGCGCGAGGGAAGGCGTCCTGGGCGGCGTTAAGACGGAAACCGGCGTGGCGTTTTCCAGCTCGCGTAACCAACGGCTGCTATCAAGATATAACCAGCAAAAGTAGCGCAGGCGATGCCAGAAAGCCTGATGACGATAATCATCCTGCGAAGCCGGCGCGATTTGCTGCAGCAGCCTTGCGATATCGTATTTATGTACTTCCGGCCGCGCCAGCTCTTTAAGCAGCGTATCAAGCAGCGGCCACAGATGCGCAGGCGGTTCAGGCCAGTTCAGCAACATACGGCGCAGGCCCGAGATAACGCTGGTCAGACGTAGCTGCTGGTGAAGCAGATAATTAAGCAAATTATTCTGGCGACGAAAGCGGTAATGGCTCCAGAAGGCCTGAATACGCAGCAGGTTCATCGTCAGAATCTGGCTGATAACACCTTCATGAGCGGTGCGAATCGCATCCGTGGTTTCAGGCTTCCACAGCAGGCTTGCATGCTCCAGCAGCCGTGCGTGCATGTTTTTAAGGGCCGTCAGCAGGGCGGTGCCATCGGAGGTGCTGGGCAGCACCATCATCATAAAACCGCCGCACAATATCCCGACTACCACCTCGCAAACGCGCGCCTGGGCGATATCCCACAGTTCGGTGTATTCAACGGTATCGATCATCGGGAAGGCGATGATCGCCGCGGTGTAGCCGGCCAGCATAAAAGCATAGGCCGCATTATTCTGAAAATGGCTGGAAACCCAGGTGCAGAGCGCAAGCCAGGCGGCCATCGCAAAGATGAAAAGCCACGGATCGTTTAACGTGTTACCGGCAATGATCATCGCGGCCGCAGCGCCAATAAAGCTGCCCGCAATGCGGCCCAGGCTTTTGCTGACAACGCCGCCGACGGTGGGGAAGCTTACTACGGCGGCGGAGGTCATGGCCCAGTAAGGCTCATCTAAGTTCAGACAATAGGCGATAGTTAAGGCCAGACACATCGCAATGGCGTTACGCAGCGCATAGCGCCATTGTCCGCCGCTTGCCTTTCCCCACGGTGTGTTGCGCCATTCAAGCCAGCTAAGTTTCATGGCCGACTCAGCGTGTAATGGTCACGGTGCAGGTGGTGCCGGAAACCAGCGTCACACCCTGGGGAATCTCATCAAGCCTGATGCGTACCGGCACGCGTTGGGCCAGGCGCACCCAGGGCACGTTAGGTTTTATGTCCGGCACAAGATCGCTTTCGCTCTCAATGCTCTGGTCGTAGATGGCGCGGCCGATGCTTTCCACTTTACCCGTAAGCGGCTGATGTCCGCTATAGAGGATAATATTCGCTAAATCGCCGGGCTGAATGTGCCGCAGCTTGGTCTCTTCAAAATAGCCCACCACATAAAATGAGTGGCTGTCCACAAGGGCGAAAACAGGCTGCCCGGTAGTGGCGTAGTTTCCGGTACGGGTAGAAAGGTTAGTGACCCAACCATCCACCGGGGCGCTCACCGTGGTCTGGCTAATTTGCCACTGTGCCTGTTCAAGCGTTGCCTGTGCGGCTTTGACTGCGGCCTGCGAAGCTTTCACGTTGATATTGGCGGTATCCATATCTTCCGCAGAAATGTAATTGCGCGGCAGGTTGTGGCGGCGACGGGCTTCATTGCTGGCTTTTGACAGTTCGGACTGCGCCTGCGCGAGCTGCGCCTGAGCGTTGAGTTCGGCAATACGGTACGGCGTGGCGTCGAGGGTGAACAAAACGGTGCCGGCCTTCACGAACTGGTTATCCACCACGTTCAGTTTCGTGATGGTGCCTGAGACCTGCGGCGTGATGCTGACCTGCTCGGCGCGCACCTTCCCGTCTCGCGTCCAGGGAGATTGCATGTAATAATTCCACAGCAGCCAGCCTGCGACCAGTGCTGCGGCGAAAACCAGCAGGGTAGAAAAGTACTTTAAGGTTTTAAAATTCATGTAGTTACCCTGCAACCAGAATGACAAGAGCCGCGCTTACCGACAGGGCGAAAAGCGATAAATCCATTAGCGTGGGATGCCATATTTCGCCCGAATACATCCAGTCGCGTAAAAGACGATGTAAAACGAGCCAGATAAAAAAGCCCAGCATCACCGCTTTGAACAAAGGGGGAAAGTAAATGGATGCGCCTACGATCAAATCCTGAACGGGTAGACCCGATGCGGTAAAGGTGAAGCTCACGTCGCATAATCCTTTAAAGAGCGGGGTGTCTGCCGTTTCCCCAGGCCTTGTGATTGTATGAAAGTGTAGCTGGTTGCATAACATCAGCAAAAGTAAGGAATTTGTTTTTAAAAATTAAAGCCTGCACAATAGTCTAAAATCAGTATAATAAGTTAGCAAGCTAATTATAAGGAGATGAAATTGGAAACGCCATTAGGATCAGATTTGGCCCGGCTGGTACGCATCTGGCGTGCTCTTATTGACCATCGCCTGAAACCTCTGGAATTGACACAGACACACTGGGTAACGCTGCATAATATTCATCAGCTACCGCCCGAGCAGTCACAGATTCAGTTGGCCAAAGCGATTGGCATCGAGCAGCCTTCATTGGTCAGAACGCTTGATCAACTTGAAGAGAAAGGGTTGATATCACGCCAGACCTGCGCAAACGATCGCCGGGCAAAACGAATCAAGCTTACCGAACGCGCTATGCCGATCATTACCGAGATGGAACATGTGATCAATCAAACGCGCGGGGAAATTTTATCCGGCATCAGCGCGGATGAATTAAGCCTGTTGATTAATCTTATTAGCCGTCTTGAGCAGAATATTATCGAACTCCAGGCGCGTGACTAAGCCAACCAATAAAAAAGGCCTGCTGAGCAGGCCTTTTTTATTAAATCATTCTTAACGTGGCGAAACGGTTAGCTGATTACCGCTACCGGCAATAGCAACGCGCTGACCTGCGGAGAATTTACTGCTGCCTTGTTTTTGCACCACCATGATGCTGTTGCCGTCATCTTTACGGATTTCGAGCTCAACGCCCTGGCTTTTGTTTACCGCGCCCTGAACGCCCTGGCCTGCAACGCCCCCTGCAACGGCACCGGCAGCCGTTGCCAGTGAACGACCGGTACCGCCGCCTACGGTATTCCCCAGGAAACCGCCCAATACCGCACCACCGATTGCGCCAATCACGTTGGAGTCATCGCCCCCCTGGATCTGCACCTGACGAACGTTGACCACGGTGCCGTAGGTTACGCTCTGTACCTGCTTTGCATCAGAAGCTTTATAGACATCACCAGAAAGTGAGCTGTCATTGACACAACCCGCTAAAGATAAGCCAACTAACGAAACAACCAATACACGTGAAATCATTTTATGAATCTCCTGTTCATCTGGAAACGCCCAAGCGAGCATCCTTCATGGGTAAATTATATGGTATTTAGGTGCGAAATTTCATTTTAGTTCAGCACAGTGAATGTAAAAATAATAAAAGAGCCGCCCTTAACCGGAAGTAAACGGTTGTATCCGCGGCCTTGATCGGAAAATAAATACTCCTTCAGGTCGCGATGCTGTTAAAAAATATTAATAAATCATCGTATTAAGTGTTAGTTTATGGTGGAGTATTTCTCTCAATCGGCGCGGTTTACAGGAGTAACAGATGAAATCTGGTCGTTATATCGGCGTGATGTCGGGCACCAGTCTCGATGGCATAGATGTTGTTTTAGCGGCCATTGATGAACATCTGGTCGTTCAGCTTGCCAGCTACAGCCATCCCATTCCTCTGGATATAAAAAATGCCGTTCTGGCTATTTGCCAGGGCCAGCAGCTTACGCTCTCTCAGCTTGGCCAGCTTGACAATCGCCTCGGTAAACTCTTTGCGCAGGCCGTCCAAATCCTGATGGATCAACAAAGTCTTACCCGTGAGGATGTAACCGCTATTGGTTGCCACGGGCAAACTGTCTGGCATGAACCGCAGGGGGACGCGGCGCACACGTTGCAAATTGGCGACAACAATCAGATAGTCGCGCTAACGGGCGTGACCGTCGTAGGCGATTTTCGTCGTCGGGATATGGCCCTTGGCGGGCAGGGCGCGCCGCTGGTGCCAGCTTTCCACCATGCGCTGCTTGCGCATCCTACAGAACGCCGCATGGTGCTCAATATCGGCGGCATCGCGAATCTTTCGCTGTTGATTCCGGGTCACGCGGTGAAGGGTTATGACACCGGGCCTGGCAATATGCTGATGGACGCGTGGATTTGGCGTCAAAAAGGCAAGCCTTACGATAAAGACGCCCAGTGGGCGAGCAGCGGAAAAATCATTCTGCCGCTGCTACAGCAAATGCTGAGCGACCCTTATTTTGCCGCGCCTGCGCCAAAAAGCACCGGACGTGAGTATTTCAATCTTGGCTGGCTTGAGCGCCATCTTACCGCCTTCCCGGGCCTTGCCAGCGAAGATATCCAGGCAACCCTTACCGAGCTTACCGCCGTTACGATATCCGAGCAGGTGCTGTTAAGCGGGGGTTGTGAGCGTCTGATGGTCTGCGGCGGCGGGAGCCGTAACCCGCTTTTAATGGCGCGTCTGGCAGGTTTATTACCCGGCACAGAAGTGGGTTCCACCGATGAGTCAGGCATCAGCGGTGACGATATGGAAGCGCTGGCATTCGCATGGCTTGCCTACCGTACTATGTCCGGTTTGCCGGGAAATTTACCTTCCGTAACCGGCGCATCCGAGGCGAGCGTGCTGGGCGCGATTTTTCCCGCCAACCTCCGGCATAATCAGAGTTAACTGAAATTATCTTCACCCCAGAGTCTCTACACTGAAGAAGAAAAGGGAGGGCTGAGCCCCTCCAGGGATAAGAAGATCTTCAGGATACGCAGATGAAAAAATTACTTGTTGCCACGATTCCGATGCTGCTTGCCGGCTGTAGCTACTACAACTCCTTCGTGGAACGGATGCAAACCGACACGCAGCAATACCAGTGTGACGAAAAGCCGCTCACCGTGAAGCTTAATAACAACAAGCAGATGGTTAACTTCGTTTATAACAACGATTACCTGTCGCTGACGCAAGGGCTGTCAGCCTCCGGCGCGCGTTATACCGACGGCGTTTATGTCTTCTGGTCTAAAGGCGACAGCGCTACCGTTTATCGCAAAGACACCGTTGTGCTCAATAATTGCCAGCTACAAAATCCCCGGCGTTGAGATTTCTCAGGGTGGAGCGCACAATAGTTCCACCTGATTCTAGCCTGACGTAACGCCATGTCTGATAACGACTCTTTGCAACAGATTGCGCATCTGCGCCGTGAATACACCAAAGGTGGCCTGCGCCGCCGCGATCTTACCGACAAGCCTCTCGACCTCTTTGAACGCTGGCTTGGCCAGGCCTGTGAAGCAAAACTTGCCGATCCCACCGCGATGGTGGTGGCGACCGTTGATGAAAACGGCCAGCCGTATCAGCGTATCGTGCTGCTCAAACATTTCGACGAACGCGGCCTGGTGTTCTACACCAACCTCGGTTCACGCAAAGCTCATCATCTGGAAAACAACCCGCGCATCAGCCTGCATTTTCCCTGGCATATGCTTGACCGCCAGGTCATGGTGCAGGGCACGGCAGAACGCCTGTCAACGCTTGAAGTGGTGAAATACTTTCACAGCCGCCCGCGTGACAGCCAGATTGGCGCATGGGTGTCTAAACAATCCAGCCGTATTTCCGCACGCGGGGTGCTGGAGAGCAAATTCCTCGAACTCAAACAAAAATTCCAGCAGGGCGATATCCCGCTGCCGAGTTTCTGGGGCGGCTACCGGGTTTCTGTAGACCAAATGGAATTCTGGCAGGGCGGCGAACATCGCCTGCACGATCGCTTTTTATACCAGCGCGAAGGGGATGCCTGGAAAATCGACCGCCTCGCCCCATAACGCTGAGGAATTATTGCGTTAAGCGCTGGCACTCCGTGGGCTGGCGCTTTATTCTATGTCCCCTTAAGAATTTAACTCCTTTCGCCAGCAGGCGAAAAGCCGTGTACCGGCAAAGGTGCAGTCGTAAATACATGGAGAATTTGATGGCAAGCATCAATTTGATAAAACAATTGCAAGAGCGGGGCCTGGTGGCTCAGGTAACGGATGAGGAAGCGTTAGCGCAGCGTTTGGCGCAAGGGCCAATCGCGCTCTATTGCGGCTTCGATCCTACCGCTGACAGCTTGCACTTGGGCCATCTGGTTCCGCTGCTGTGTCTGAAACGATTCCAG
Source organism: Dryocola boscaweniae (assembly GCF_025215095.1). Taxonomy (GTDB): domain Bacteria; phylum Pseudomonadota; class Gammaproteobacteria; order Enterobacterales; family Enterobacteriaceae; genus Dryocola; species Dryocola boscaweniae. The sequence continues at coordinate 165,942 of NZ_JALHAP010000082.1, forward strand.
GAAGCCGGCCACAAGCCAGTGGCCCTGGTAGGGGGCGCAACGGGTCTTATCGGCGATCCAAGCTTTAAAGCCGTTGAGCGTAAGCTCAATACCGAAGATACGGTTCACGAGTGGGTAGAAAAAATTCGCCGTCAGGTCGCGCCGTTCCTCGATTTTGACTGCGGTGAAAACTCCGCCATTGCGGCCAACAACTACGACTGGTTTGGCGGCATGAACGTGCTGACTTTCCTGCGTGATATCGGCAAGCACTTCTCTGTTAACCAGATGATTAACAAAGAAGCGGTGAAGCAGCGTCTGAACCGCGACGACGTGGGGATCTCCTTTACCGAGTTCTCCTACAACCTGCTGCAGGGCTATGACTTCGCGTGCCTGAACAAGCTGCACGGCGTTGTGCTGCAAATCGGCGGTTCTGACCAGTGGGGCAACATCACCTCCGGCATCGACCTGACTCGCCGTCTGCATCAGCAGCAGACGTTTGGTCTGACCGTTCCGCTGATCACCAAATCTGACGGCACCAAATTCGGCAAAACCGAAGGCGGCGCGGTGTGGCTGGATCCGAAGAAAACCAGCCCGTACAAGTTCTATCAGTTCTGGATTAACACCGCGGACGCTGACGTTTACCGCTTCCTGAAGTTCTTCACCTTCATGAGCCTTGAAGAAATCAACGGGCTGGAAGAAGAAGACAAAAACAGCGGTACCGCGCCTCGCGCTCAGTACGTGCTGGCTGAGGAAGTTACTCGTCTGGTGCACGGCGAAGAGGGCCTGAGCGCTGCGAAGCGTATTACCAGCAGCCTGTTTAACGGCAATCTGAGCAGTCTGACTGAAGCCGATTTCGCCCAACTGGCGCAGGATGGCGTACCGATGGTTGAACTGGAGCGCGGTGCGGACCTGCAGCAGGCGCTGGTGGACTCCGAACTGCAGCCTTCACGCGGGCAGGCTCGTAAAACCATCGCCCAGAACGCTATCACCATTAACGGTGAAAAGCAGGCCGACCCGGAATACACTTTTGCCGACAGCGATATTTTGTTCAATCGCTACACCTTGCTGCGTCGGGGTAAGAAAAATTACTGCCTCGTTTGCTGGAAGTAATTAAGAAAGACCAGAAGGGCGTAGGATTGCAATCCACGCCCTTTATTTTTGCCATAAACACAACAAGCTGTTGATCCGGATTAGAAATGAAAAACATCCTTGCCATCCAGTCTCATGTGGTATTCGGTCACGCCGGCAATAGTGCCGCCGAATTCCCAATGCGCCGACTGGGCGCCAACGTCTGGCCGTTGAATACGGTTCAGTTTTCCAATCATACCCAATACGGGAAATGGACCGGCAGCGTCATGCCTGCCAGCCACCTCAGCGACATCGTGCAGGGGATTGCGGATATCGGCCAGCTACAGCGCTGTGATGCGGTGCTGAGCGGCTACCTTGGCTCAGCCGAGCAGGGCGAACATATTCTGTCTATCGTGCGTCAGGTGAAAGCGGCGAACCCGAATGCGAAGTACTTTTGCGATCCTGTAATGGGGCATCCGGAAAAAGGCTGTATCGTGGCGCCAGGCGTTGCAGAGTTCCATACGCGCTGCGCCCTGCCTGCAAGCGACATTATCGCGCCTAACCTGCTGGAGCTTGAAATCCTGAGCGGTCACGCCGTGAACTCGGTTGAAGAGGCTGTAAGCACCGCACGCGAACTTATCGCTCAGGGGCCGCAAATCGTGCTGGTGAAACATCTGGCGCGCGCGGGCTATCAGCAGGATCGTTTTGAAATGCTGCTGGTGACGGCGGAAGAAGCGTGGCATATTCACCGCCCGCTGGTGGATTTTGGCGAGCGTCAGCCAGTCGGCGTCGGCGATGTCACAAGCGGGCTGTTGCTCGTGAAATTGCTACAGGGCGCCACGCTGCGTGAAGCGCTGGAACACGTAACCGCCGCAGTTTATGACGTAATGGCGGTGACCAAAAAAATGGGCGAGTACGAACTGCAACTGGTGGCCGCCCAGGAAGGCATTGCGAAGCCTGAACACTATTTTACGGCGGTTAAGCTGTAAAAATAACGCCCTCGTATCGAGGGCGTTTTACTATAAACCTTCCGCAGCCAGAGCCGCTTCGACAGCCGGGCGTGCCTTCATGCGCGCCATAAATGCCTCTATGTTGCTCAGTCCGTTCATCTCAAGCTTAACGGCGTACGCCCAGCGCAGTACGGTAAACAGGTAGGCATCCGCCACGCTAAAACGCAGGCCCATCAGCCACTGTTTATCGTTCAGCTCTTCATTTACGTACTGCAGCTTTTTCTCCAGCGCTTTACGGGCAATCACTTTGTACTCTTCAGGCGTGGCGGGGTTGAACAGCGGCGTAAAACCTTTATGCAGTTCGGTTGCGATATAGTTAAGCCATTCGAGCGTGTGGTAACGCGTCATGCTGCCGGCGGGCGCAAGGAGTTGACGATCGGGAACTTTGTCGGCCAGGAACTGGACGATGGCGACGCCTTCGGTGAGCAGCGAGCCGTCATCAAGCACCAGCGCGGGAACCTGGCCCTTGGCGTTAATCTCAAGATAATCATCTCCCGCTTCGGTTTTCTTGTTCGCCAAATCAACTTTGACCAGCGAGAAGTCAATGCCGGTTTCGCGCAGGACGATATGAGGGGAGAGGGAACAGGCACCAGCTTTATAATACAGTTTCATTACTAAACTCCTGTGGGCGCTACGGTACTTCATGTTAGTCCCCATACAGGCAAAAAAAAAGCCGTTAACAGTGAAGCTAACGGCTGAAAATCAAATGTTTCCCGCTACATTACGCGGTGACGGTTTTCTTAGCGCTTTCGATCTCATCGCTGTGCGTCATGCGGTTCAGCTTCGGCGCGATGGCAAACATCAGCACGGCGATAACGCCGGTCGCGATACCAATCTGCATGAAGACATGACCATACACGGCCAGAGACTGCAGCGGGTCGGTGACGTTATCAGGCACGGCCATCAGGTTGGCGACCTTACCGGCGATGATGGCAGCGCCAGCGGTAGTCAGGAACCAGCTACCCATGATAAAGCCCATCAGGCGCTGTGGAACCAGTTGCGCAACCATTGCCAGACCCAGACCGGAAATCATCAGCTCGCCGATGCTCTGCAGCGCGTAGCTCAGCACCAGCCAGCTTACGGAAACGATACCCGCGTCGGAGGCGAATTTTGCGCCCAGCGGCAGCACGAGGAACGCCATGGAGCACAGCGCCATGCCGATAGCGAACTTGTGCGGCATCGGCAGGCGGTCGCCCATTTTGTTATAGATAGCGGCAAGAATAGGGCTGCCGATCATAATCCAGAACGGGTTCAGCGCCTGGAATTGCTCCGGCTGGAAGGTGATGCCTAAAATGGCATGCTCAACGTTACGGATAGCGAAGAAGTTCAACGACGTTGGCATCTGGCTATAGAGCACGAAGAAGACGATAGCCTGCATCATCAGTACGAACGCTACTATCATCTTACGACGCGCGGCGTCTTTCATGGCGATAGCTTCTTTCGCGAAGATAATCACGATACCCAGCGCAACCACGCCAAGCACCATGCGCGCGATGCCCTGGTTGTGCAGCAGCCAGGTAGCGACGGTCGCCAGAATAACGACGCCGGCGATAGTGGCAGCAAGCTTACCGAAGTGAACCGGCTCAAAGTCAGGTTTGGAACCGTAGTCTTTAACCCATTTTTTGCAGAACATGAAGTTCACAAGCGTAATCAGCATGCCCACAAAGCTCAGCGAGAACGCCACGCTCCAGCCGAACTTCGCGGCAAGCCACGGCGTCGCCAGCATGGAGAAGAAAGAGCCGATGTTGATGGACATGTAGTACATGGTAAAGGCGCCATCAAGACGCGGGTCATCTTTCTCATAGCAGGTGGAAAGCAGGGAGGAAGGGTTAGCCTTAAACAGGCCGTTACCTACGGCGATAGTCGCCATACCCATATAAACGATGCCGGCATTGTGGCCGGAGAAAGCGACAAGCGCGTAGCCAACGGCCAGTACGATAGTACCGAGCACGATGACGCGTTTGGTGCCGAGAACTTTGTCACCCAGCCAGCCGCCGATAGCGACCATGCCGTAAACCAGCGCGCTAAAGGATGAGAACAGCGTGATGGAGTCCGCCTCGGACATCCCGAGCATTTTGACCAGATAGACGGCCATAATGCCCTGTAGGCCATAGAAACCAAAACGTTCCCAAAGTTCGATTGAGAAAATCAGATAAAACGATTTCGGTTGTTTGAAAGCGTTCAGGCTAACGCTTTCTGCTGGTTTATTGTTTGCAGTCGACACATATACCTCTTTTTTTACATCCCACTTTAACAGGAGTTTTATAAGCGTGATGCCCTGTGACATTCACTTTATTGTTATGAAGGGAGGGGGAAACGGCGGGTAATGTTCACTATCTGCAGGCATCAGGCAAGAGGTTTGCAATACTCTGTTACATATATCCTGGGCGGGATAATGCTCTTTTCAGAGAAATGTTATTCAGCGTTAAATTTTAATATTTGAATCTTTACAGAGTAAATATCTCTTAAGCCAGGCCGAAAGAACCGCGTTAGTGATATGTCCTGCTGTTTAAGCTTAAAGGCAGTGATATGGGCCAGTCATTAAGAAACATCCAGTTTAATGTATTGGTTCATATCGCGTATCAATAACGATCGCCATGAATCTTCGACAAAAAAATGACCAAAAATTAACATGGAGTTATCAAAGTGATCTGTGTCACATATATATAGAAAATTCTTATCGTAAAAAAACGATTAACCTGGTGAGGTGATTATCTTCAACAGGATATAAACGGCATCGCAAAGGTTTGTGAAACAAACCATTGTTAATGGTCGTATTTAAGGTGGGTGTAAAGATCGTTTAGGGGCAGACCGTCAGTTGCCTGACCCAGAGACAGAAATTATGTGTCGGTTTTATCTTTGTATTCACACAAATCTTCAATAATGCATGAGCCGCAGCGCGGTTTGCGGGCAATACAGGTATAACGGCCATGCAAAATCAGCCAGTGATGGCAGTCAACTTTAAATTCTGCAGGAACCACTTTAAGCAGCTTATCTTCCACCTGTTCGACGTTTTTGCCCGGAGCGAAGTTAGTCCGGTTACAAACGCGGAAAATATGCGTATCCACGGCGATTGTCGGCCAGCCGAAAGCGGTATTCAGCACCACGTTAGCCGTTTTGCGGCCAACGCCGGGCAGCGCTTCCAGCGCCGCGCGGTCTTCAGGCACTTCACCCTGATGCAACTCCAGCAACATGCGGCAGGTTTTAATCACGTTTTCCGCTTTGCTGTTAAACAGGCCGATGGTTTTGATATACGACTTCACGCCTTCCACGCCCAAATCAAGCATGGCCTGCGGCGTGTTAGCCACCGGATAAAGTTTGGCTGTGGCCTTATTTACGCTCACATCCGTTGCCTGTGCGGAAAGCAGCACGGCAATCAACAGCTCGAAAGGGGAGCTGAACTGTAGTTCAGTCGTTGGGTTGGGGTTGTTATCGCGCAGACGCGTGAGGATCTCCAGCCGCTTAGTTTTGTTCATCGTGCTTCCTTATGCCTGCTCTGCATTTCCCTTCACCGCCACGCTTTTAGCGGCGCGACGAGCCTTCATCTTTTCATCGATAAGGTATTTAACTGCCAGCATTAAACCGAGCCCAATAAAGGCGCCCGGCGGCAACATTGCCAGCAGGAAAGGCGTATCCGTATGAAAAATTTCAATGCGCAAGGCTTTCGCCCAGTTGCCGAGCAGGCCATCCGCACCGTCAAACAGCGTGCCGTTACCGATAATTTCACGCAGGGAACCCAGCACGAACATCGCGCTGGTAGCCCCAAGGCCGATTGCAAAGCCGTCCAGCGCGGCCAGCGGCACGCTACTTTTTGCCGCAAAAGCCTCCGCGCGCCCAATCACAATGCAGTTGGTGACAATCAGCGGGATAAAGATCCCAAGGGACTGGTACAGCCCGAACGCGTAGGCGTTAATAAGCATCTGAACGGTACTGACTACCGATGCGATAATCATCACGTAAATGGGGATACGAATCTCTGAGGGTACCCAACGGCGCAGGGCGGAAACGGCGGCGTTAGTTAAGGTGAGCACAAGCGTAGTGGCCAGACCCAAACCCAGCGCATTGGTAGCCGTAGAGGTTACGGCAAGCAGCGGGCAAAGTCCTAATAGCTGCACCAGGGCGGAGTTATTCTTCCACAGGCCCTGCACCAGAATTTCTTTTACATCACTCATGGTTGTGCTCCACAGGATGATAATTGTGACAAACGCGGCGGGAGCGTTTGGGCGAAAAGCCCTGCGCGTTTGACCGCGTTGACTACCGCGCGCGGCGTAATGGTCGCGCCGGTAAACTGGTCAAACTGCCCGCCGTCTTTCTTCACCGCCCAGGCTGCGTCGTCCGCACCCTGGATAGTTTTTCCGGAAAAATGGGTGATCCAGTCGCTCAGGCGAAGCTCGATTTTATCGCCAAGGCCAGGCGTTTCGTGGTGTTCAGTAACGCGAGTGCCCAGTACTTTGCCTTTGAAATCTGCGCCGACCAGCAGTTGGATTGCGCCGGAATAGCCGTCGGGAGCGGTCACTTCCATCACCACGGCAACCGGCTCGTCGCTTTTGCGCGCAATATACATCTGACGCTCGCCCGCACCCAGTTGCGGATCGCTGACAAGGACACAGCTCTGCTGGATGTCGTTATCGTACATGTCGGCAGGCAAAACCTGATCGAATAATAATTTTTGCTGCAAAGCAGCCTGACGTTCGATAGTCGGCTTCGTCAGCTCGTTGACCACAGCCGTCAGCCCGGTTGCCAGCGCGGCGAAAATTGCCAGCGTAACGCCATGTTTTTTCATTGTTTTCAGCATGACGATTCCTTAACGATGGCCGTAGACGCGCGGACGGGTGTAATAATCAATCAGCGGCACGGTGATATTCGCCAGCAGCACAGCAAAAGCCACCCCGTCCGGATAACCGCCCCAGGTCCGAATCAACCACACCAGCAAACCTGCCAGAGCGCCAAAAATCAGGCGTCCGCGGTTGGTTGTCGATGCGGTAACCGGGTCGGTAAGAATGAAAAAAGCACCAAACATCGTCGCGCCAGAGAAAAGATGAATGACGGGCGAAACGCATTTCTCCGGTGAAAATACCCAGCCAAGCGTTGCGCAAAGGGTCAGCGCCAGCAGAAAACTGACCGGGATATGCCAGCGGATAGTGCCGCGCCATAGCAGGAACGCGCCGCCCGCCATAAACGCCATATTTATCCATTGCCAGCCAAGCCCGGCCAGCACGCCGCCGTAGATGGGCGTATTGAGCAAATCCGCAGCCTGGTGGCCCGCGCGAACCCCGGTTTTGAAAGTATCGAGCGGCGTTGCCTGGCTTATGCCATCCACGCCCATGCGCAGTTGCGTCATGGTATCGCCCACCGCCGTGCTGCCGGTAAAGATAACGTGCAGAATATCAGTGATGCCCGGCACCGTAGCGGCAATAGACTGTGGCGGCAGCCAGGAGGTCATTTGCACCGGGAAGGCAATCAGCAGCACAACGTAGCCGATCATCGCCGGGTTAAACGGGTTATGGCCCAGTCCGCCATAAAGTTGTTTGGCGATAATTACCGCAAAAACTGTTCCGAGAATCACCATCCACCACGGAGCGAGCGGCGGAATACTGGCTCCCAGCAGCAGGCCGGTCAACGCAGCAGAATTATCGCCAAGCGTAAGTCGCAGCGACTGTTTACGTAACTTCACCACCAGCGCTTCGGCAGCAACAGCGCTGAGAACGCCAAGCGCAATCTGAATCAGGCTACCCCAGCCAAACCAGAAACACAGCGCCGCGATGCCCGGTAAAGCGGCATAAGTGACCAGCAGCATAATTTTTGAGGTGCTGCGCTGGTTATGGGTATAGGGAGAGCTTGCGATTTTAAAAACCATTTAATCCTCTGGCACCATCTGCTGAGCGGCTTTGCGTGCCTGTACGCGGGCGATCGCCGCAGCGACAGCCGCTTTTCTTGGGTCTTGTTCTTCTGTAGATCCTGCTTCTTTGGCTTCTTCCTGTTGAACCGCTTTACGCGCCTTGGCGCGAGCGATAGCCGCTTCAACGGCGGCTTTGCGCGGATCGGCTGGCTCGACAGGCGCGGCTTCTTCAACAGACTCGCTGCTTGCCTGCGCCGCTTTACGCGCCTTGGCGCGAGCGATAGCCGCTTCAACGGCGGCTTTGCGCGGATCGGCAGGCTCGACAGGTGCGGCTTCTTCAACAGGCTCGCTGCTTGCCTGCGCCGCTTTACGCGCTTTGGCGCGAGCGATAGCCGCTTCAACGGCGGCTTTACGCGGATCGGCTGCTGCGGTTTCGTTGATTTCCACCTGCTGCGCTTTTTCAGCCTGCTTTGCTCGCGCCTGAGCTTTTCGGGCTTCACGGGCGGCGATCGTCTCGCTGTTATCCGGCTTGCTTCCGGCCTGCACAATAATCGGTTCGTTGCTGGCGGCTTTCTTGCTTTTTACGCGGGCAAGAGCAGCCTGAATTGCATCGCTATCTTTATCCGAAGGCTTGACCGCGGCCTGTTTGTGGCGCTCAAGGCGCGCGGCTTTTTCACGCTCCAGACGTGCTTTGCGCGCTTCAAAGCGTACCTTGGCTTCTGTGGTACGTTTTGCCTCCATTTCAATTTCGCGGATCTCTGCTTTTTCCTGACGGAAATACTGCACCAGCGGGATATTACTTGGGCAAACGTAAGCGCACGCGCCGCATTCGATACAGTCTTTAAGATTGTGCGCGGTGGCTTTGTCGTGCTGCTGACCTTTGCTGAACCAGTACAACTGCTGCGGAAGAAGGTCCGCCGGGCAGGAGTCCGCACAGGCGCTACAGCGGATGCAGCTTTGCTCTTCGCCCGGCTCGCCCATTTCGTTTGCCGAAGGGGCCAGCAGGCAGTTAGTGATTTTTACCACCGGCACGTCAAGCCAGGGCAGGCTAAAGCCCATCAGCGGGCCGCCCATAATGACCTGCTGCTCTGGGCCCGGACGGAAACCGGCGAAATCTAGCAGATGGCGAACCGGCGTTCCCAGACGGGCCCAGACGTTGCCCGGCTGAGCAACGGCTTCACCGGTGAGCGTTACAACGCGCTCGGTCAACGGCTCGCCGTCAATGATTGCGCGTTTTACCGCATAAGCCGTACCGACGTTCTGCATCAGTACGCCAATATCCGAAGAGCGGCCGCCGTGGGGAACCTGTTTGCCGGTGAGGATCTGCGTAAGCTGTTTCGCGCCGCCGGAAGGATATTTAGTCGGCACCACGCGTAGCTGAATATCGTGGGAATCAGCAAGCACCGCGCGCAGCATGGAAATCGCCTGCGGTTTGTTGTCTTCAATACCGATTAACACGCGCTGCGGTTGCAGAATGTGGGCAAGAATGCGGATGCCCTCGACAATCTGCGCGGCGCAGTCCTGCATCAGACGATCGTCCGCGGTGATGTACGGCTCGCACTCGGCGGCGTTAATAATCAGCGTATCGATTTTATCGCCGCCGCCCTGCAACTTATTCCCGGTCGGGAAGCCCGCGCCGCCCAGTCCCGCAACGCCGAACTGATGAATGCGTTCGACTAAAGCTTCGCGGCTGCGGCAACGGTAGTCAGCCCAGCCGTCCCGCTCAATCCAGGTGTCTTTTCCGTCGGCGTCGATAATTACGCTCAGCTCGGCAAGAGCCGAAGGGTGCGCCGTGGAGTGCGGAGCAATCGCCGTAACGGTGCCTGAAGTTGGCGCGTGAACCGGCAGCATTCTGCCGCGACCTTTGGTCAGCGGCTGGCCGCGCAGCACAACGTCGCCGGCTTTCACACACAGTTCGCCCTCAGCGCCGATATGCTGCTTAAGCGGAAGTACGAACTGTTTAGACAAGGGAACCTGGCGCAACGGCGTGCCGTTGGACTGGCTTTTCATCTCCGGCGGATGAATGCCGCCGTCGAAATCCCAGATGCGGTCTTTATTAAAGCGTTTGAAGAAATTAAGCATGTTGCTCCACCGGGATATTACGAACCGGAATGGTCTGGAGATCCCATTTCCAGCTTTCAGTGGTGGCGACGACCGGGACCAGGTCGATACAGCGCGTCGGACAGGGGTCCACACACAGATTGCAGCCGGTGCAAAGGTCGCTCATAACGGTGTGCATTGCACGCGTAGCTCCTACGATGGCGTCAACAGGGCAGGCCTGGATGCACTTCGTGCAGCCTATACAGTTGGCTTCGTCAATAACGGCCAGCATACGCGCGGGGGCGAGGGCAGATTCATCGCCTTCGATAGGCTGCGGATCGACGTTCAGCAGGGTAGCGATTTTTTGCATTACCGCCTCGCCGCCCGGAGCGCAGAGATTTATTTTTGCGCCGTTATTGGCCACCGCTTCGGCATAAGGCCGACAGCCGGGATAGCCGCATTGCCCGCACTGGCTTTGCGGCAGCAACTCCTCGACTTTTTCGACGATCGGATCTTCTTCAACGGCGAAGCGGCGCGAGGCATACCCCAGAATCAGGCCAAAGGCCAGTCCCAACAGGGTAATCGCGATAACAGCAATCCAGACGGTACTCATCAGAACTTCACCAGCCCGCTAAAGCCCATAAACGCCAGCGACATTAAACCGGCGGTAATCAGGGCAATGGCGTTGCCTTTGAACGGAGCAGGCACGTCAGACACGGCGAGACGTTCGCGAATAGCCGCGAACAGCACCATCACCAGTGAAAACCCTATCGCTGCGGAGAAACCGTACAACGCCGATTGCAGAAAGTTATGGCCAAGGTTGACGTTTAACAGCGCCACGCCCAGCACCGCGCAGTTAGTGGTAATAAGCGGTAAAAATATCCCTAATAAGCGATAAAGGGCAGGGCTGGTTTTTCTGACCACCATTTCGGTGAACTGCACCACGACTGCGATAACCAGAATAAAGGCAAGGGTACGCAAATAGACCAAATCCAGCGGGATCAGGATCAGGTCGTTAATAACCCAGGCGCAAACAGAAGCCAGCGTTAATACAAAAGTGGTAGCAAGCCCCATGCCGATGGCGGTCTCCAGTTTTTTGGAAACGCCCATAAACGGGCATAGCCCCAAAAACTTCACCAACACGAAGTTATTGACCAGCACCGTACCAACAAAGAGCAGCAAGTAATCTGTCATTTTCTAACCTGAAACAAAAAAAGCCGTCCATTATCGGCGAAAAAATAAGCGACGACAACAGAGTATTTATAGGGTTATTACGGATTAATAAAGGTTTGCTTCACGCGCTGCGAGCGTTTGAGGTAAGGCACCAGCAATGAGGCTGCGAGCAGCGGGAACAAAAGTTGGCGTAAGGCGAGGTCGTCACTGACCGGGGAAAAGGCAAACGCTTTAATGGCCAACAGCACCGAAATCAGTAACCAGAGAATATAATGACGCACGACGTTTTTACGACGTTTGAAAAAGGCTACGGTCAGCCATACGGTGTAACCCCACATGGCAATCGCGCAGGCCACCGAGAAGTACCAGAACAGCACCATATTGTGCCCCTGGGCGTTCATCAAACGATGGCTTTCAGGAGAGATAAGCATCATCAAATAGATGACCAGCGCGATGGAACTGCTGAGTAAAGTCAACAGCAGCCAGGCGAGAGGGGCGATAAGCCAGCCTGCAATACGCGGTGCTTGCGTGATAGTCATGTAGCCTCCCGAATGCAAAATAACGAAATGCGTTTCTTATGTGTGACATAAGGCGGGGGGATTATAAGACTTTTTACGCGTAATGCTACCCGCAAGCCGTTACACGACGTAACGCCACACGGATTTCGGCACGCAGCCGAGGTCAAAAAGACGGCCGCCGGATACCAGTTCGGCGCGACGATGATCCGCTGCGCGGTACATGTTGATGATGTCGTTGTTATCGGTGAGGCTGTAATTGAGGTGGTCGAACAATTTTTCCAGACTTTCCAGGGTAGTAATTTTTCTGAATTTAATTAAATAGTCTTGCGCTGTCATAGGGGAAGTATCCATACATAAATTAGCATCCGGTTTGCAAACTGTGTCGTTTGCTTTGCCCGAATATAAACGCACAGCCGCCATTTTCTTTAACGCATTTATCCATAACCGGCTTATTTAGGACTTTTCCTTGAGCGCAACGCAAAAATAAATCAGGCGTTTTAACACGCCTGATTTATTCGATTATTTAATTATCTTTTTTCACCGCGACTGGCAATCAGTTGCTGATACCAGAAGAAACTTTTCTTACGTTTACGGGCGAGCCCATTTTGATGGTCGACATAAACAAAGCCGTACTGCTTCTGATAACCGTTGAGCCAGCTTAGCAGATCGATAAACGACCAGGGATAATAGCCACGCACGTCAGCGCCTTGCTGCATGGCGGTTTCGATAGCATCGATATGTATTTTTAAATAATCGATGCGCGGGTCATCAACAATTTCACCGTCGATAATAGGATCCTTAGCGCCAAGGCCATTTTCGGTGATATACATCGGAATATCGCCATAACGGGCTTTGATTTGCAAAATACCGTCGGTTAATCCTTGTGGGTAAATTTCCCAGTCCCAGTCGGTATAAACGCCGGTGGGGTTGCGGACGAATTTAAATAAATCTTTAAACCCAAACTCATGGCCGCTATTACGCTCACCGCTGTGATTGGCCTGCAAATGCGTTTGCTGGTTATTTGCAGCAACGGTTTCGCGTTTGTAATAGTTAAGCCCGATAAAATCACAGATATTTTCTTTCAGTAATTGTTCATCGCCTGCTGCAAATTGCGGCACGTTCCACAGCGCCCGGGCTTTGGCTAACAGGTCGGCGGGGTATTCGCCTTTTAATACCGGGTCGTAGAGCCAGTGAGTCCAGATGCCATCGGCCAGCTCTGCGGCCTGTTTATCTTCTGCGGAATCCGTAAGCGGCGTATGGGTCTGCAAAACATTCACGAAGCCTATCGTGCCCGCTATTTGGCCCGCGCGGAACGCTTTAACCGCGCCAGCATGAGCAACAAAGACATGGTGGCAGGCCTGGATTGCGCGGGCGGGATCGCGCACTGAAGGCGGGTGGCTGCCGGTAATATAACCGTGTCCAATGAATACTACGGTTTCGTTAAACGTTGACCAGAGCTTCACGCGGTCGCCAAAACGGGCGTAACAAAGGCGGGCATATTCAACAAAGGCATCCGCAGTGGCGCGGTTTTCCCAGCCGCCTTCATCCTGTAACGCCTGCGGCAGATCCCAGTGATAAAGGGTGATCATGGGCTCAATGTTGTTTTCAAGCAGACAATCAATCAGGTCGCTATAGAACTTCACCCCGGCTTCGTTGACTTCACCGCGCCCTTGCGGGAATAGACGTGGCCAGGAAAGAGAGAATCGGTAACTTTGCAGTCCCTGCTCGGCCATTAAAGCCACATCTTCACGGAAGCGGTGGTAGTGGTCGACGGCGACATCGCCGTTGGTGCCCTGATAAGTGGTGCCGGGCTGGTGGGCAAAGACATCCCAGATTGACGGGCCTTTGCCATCGGCATCGTAACCGCCTTCAACCTGATACGCCGCGGTTGCGGCACCCCAAAGAAAGTGTTGCGGAAAAGCTGACATGACTACGCTCCTTGAGTTGACTCGACCAGGGCAGTGTAGGCAGCGCAGCTGAATGGCTGCAACCGGTTTCCGAAACCGGTTTCATATTTGCGAAGCGTATCACTTTTGGCATTCACGGCCACAAGGCCTGGCAAGTGCTCAACCAACACGCAACAATTAAACTACCTGTTGTTACACTGGAAGGGATGGTGTCAAATGAGGACGTCCATAAAAGTGAGGAATACAAATGAGTGATAATATTCGTGTCGGACTAATCGGTTACGGTTATGCCAGTAAGACTTTTCATGCGCCACTCATTGTCGGCACGCCGGGAATGGAGCTTGCGGCGGTTTCCAGCAGTGATGAAACCAAAGTCCATGCGGACTGGCCGAACATGCCCGTTGTTTCCGATCCGCATCATCTGTTTAACGATCCTGATATCGACCTCATTGTGGTTCCTACTCCCAACGATACCCACTTCCCGCTGGCGAAAGCTGCGCTTGAGGCGGGCAAACATGTAGTGGTCGATAAGCCGTTCACCGTGACGTTGTCACAAGCCCGGGAACTGGATGCGCTGGCGAAAAGCCGCGGCCTGCTGCTTTCCGTGTTCCATAACCGCCGTTGGGACAGCGATTTCCTGACGCTGAAAACGCTGCTTGCCGATGGCACGCTGGGCGAAGTCGCCTATTTCGAATCCCATTTCGACCGCTTCCGTCCGCAGGTGCGTAACCGCTGGCGCGAACAGGCGGGCGTTGGCAGCGGGATCTGGTACGATCTGGGGCCGCATCTTATCGATCAGGCCCTTAATCTTTTCGGCCTGCCGGTGAGCTTAACCGTCGATCTGGCGCAGCTTCGTCCGGGTGCTCAGGCAACGGATTATTTTCACGCCGTGCTGGCTTATCCGCAGCGCCGCATTGTGCTGCACGGTTCGCTGCTTGCCGCCGCTGAATCTGCGCGTTATATCGTTCACGGCACCCGCGGCAGCTACATTAAATATGGCCTGGATCCGCAGGAAGACCGTCTGAAAGCGGGCGATCGTTTGCCGCAGGAGGACTGGGGCTATGATATGCGCGACGGCGTGCTGACCCAGGCCGTGGGAGAAGCGATGGTAGAACAAACGCTGCTCACGGTTCCGGGGAACTACCCGGCTTACTACGCCGCAATTCGCGACGCGCTGACAGGCCACGGCGAGAACCCGGTGCCGGCAGCGCAGGCGATTCAGGTAATGGAACTTATCGAACTGGGCATCGAGTCGGCGAAAAAACGAGCGACGCTGAATCTGGCTAAATAAGTTTAACGGCTTACCCGGTTTTCTTCCTGTCGGGAGGATAGCCGGGTTTATCGTTATATGAGCCCCGTAAACACGAATGAAGGACAGGTAATGGGTTGGTTGCAGCGTCTGAAAATCGATAAGTTTTTACTGGTCATGATTGCTGTTGTGGCGGTGGCCTCGCTCTTTCCCTGTGAAGGCGTCGTCAAAACAGGATTTGAATACCTGACCGCGGCTGCCATAGCGCTGCTGTTCTTTATGCACGGCGCAAAGCTTTCCCGTGACGCTATTGTGGCCGGGATGGGGCACTGGAAGCTACATCTGGTGGTGTTTCTCAGCACCTTTGCGCTATTCCCGCTGCTTGGTCTGGCGATGGGGTTCCTGTCGCCAGCTATTCTCAGCCAGCCGCTTTACATGGGCTTTCTTTATCTTTGTGCGTTACCGGCAACGGTTCAGTCGGCTATCGCATTTACTTCCGTCGCCGGCGGTAACGTGGCGGCTGCGGTTTGCAGCGCCTCGGCTTCCAGTATTCTGGGTATTTTCCTGTCGCCGGTATTGGTTGGCGCATTGATGAACACTCAGGAAGGCGCGACGGATACCCTGCATGCGATTGGCAAAATCATCATGCAACTGATGGTGCCGTTTGTGATTGGTCATCTGTCGCGCCCGCTGATTGGCCGCTGGGTGGATAAACATAAAAAGCTTATCAGCCTGACGGATCGCTCTTCCATTCTGCTGGTGGTGTATGTGGCGTTCAGTGAAGCGGTAGTGCAGGGGATCTGGCATCAGGTCGACGGCTATGCGCTGTTGGGCGTGCTGGGTTGCTCGATTGTGCTGCTGGCTATTGTGCTGGTAGTCAATACCTGCGCCGCGCGGCTGCTGGGCTTTAATACCGCCGATGAAATTACCATTGTGTTTTGCGGCTCGAAGAAAAGCCTCGCCAACGGCGTGCCGATGGCAAACGTGTTATTCCCGGCGAGCGCGGTGGGGATGATGGTGCTGCCGCTGATGATTTTCCACCAGATCCAGCTAATGGTTTGCGCAGTTCTGGCGCAGCGCTATGCGCGTAAAACGGCAAAAGAAAAACGGCAGCTTGAGTCAGCTTCCTGACCTGAGCTGCCGCAGTGATTAAGCAGCGCGCACTTTAGCGACTAGCGCCTGCTTTTCAGCCTCGCTCAGGAAGGCAATTTTTAAACCGTTCTCCTGCGCGGTACGAATATGTGCCGCGCTCAGGCCCGCCTGAGGTGCTGCAACGGTATATTCATGAACAATATCGATGCCCTGCACCGCCGGGTCGTCGGTGTTGATGGTAGCCAGCACGCCATGGTCGAGGAATTTAATCAGCGGATGTTTATCCAAAGAAGGCACGGTGCTGGTCTGAATATTAGACGTCAGGCAGGATTCAATGCCGATTCCTTGCTCTGCCAGAAAATCCATTAACGCGGGATCTTCAATCGCCTTAACGCCGTGACCAATGCGCTCAGCGCCCAGTTCGCGAATCGCCTGCCAGATGCTTTCCGGGCCAGCCGCTTCGCCGGCGTGGACGGTGATGTGCCAGCCCGCATCACGTGCACGGTTAAAGTGGTTCAGGAACAGGCTGCCGGGAAAACCTAACTCATCGCCCGCCAGATCCAGCGCGGTTATCCGATCCCGATGAGCGAGCAGGGCTTCCAGCTCGGCCTGACAGGCAGCTTCTCCGAAGGTACGGCTCATAATGCCAATCAAACGGGCTTCGACGCCGGAATCGCGACAGCCTTCACGCACGCCTTCGATAACCGCTTCAACGACGCCTGCAACAGGCAGATTGTGCGTCATCGCCATATAGCCCGGCGAGAAACGCAGCTCGACATAATGCAGGCCGTTACGGGCGGCGTCTTCAATATTTTCCCATGCAACGCGGCGGCAGGCGTCGAGCGTGGCGAGAACCTTTACGCCCCAGTCAAGCTTCGAGAGAAAACTCACCAGATCCGGCGCGGTTTCAACCACCTGAACATGCGGGATTAAGGCTTCAATGGAGGTTGCCGGAAGCGGCAGATTGTACTGGCGGCCCAGATCGAGGATGGTTTGCGCACGAATATTGCCATCAAGGTGGCGGTGCAAATCGGTTAACGGCAGGGTGGTATCAATCATGGTCGCACTCTTTTTTTGATTAAAGTGCGTAATAGTATAAAAACATTCACCGGCAAAATGCTATCCGCCGGTAACAATAAGTTGCGCAAATAAAAGGGGAGCGGCCTCCCCATCGATTTATTGCAGGGATTTAATGGCGGCGATCAATCGCTTAACGCCTTCTTCAAGCTTCACTCGCGGGCAGCCCGCATTGAGTCGAATAAATCCCTTGCCCTCAACGCCGTAGGTATATCCCGGCATGATGGCGACTTTTTGCTGCTCGATTAGCGCTTTTTGTAAAGCTTCATCGTCAAGACCGAGCGGGCGGAGGTCGATCCACGCCAGGTATGTTGACTGCGGCGGCTGCCAGTTGAGTTGCGCAAACTCGCCGTTCAGGGCTCTTGCGACACAGGCAAGGTTGCTTTGCAGGTAAGCGCGCAGGGCATCAAGCCAGGGCTCGCCTTCGCGGTAGGCGGCAATGTGCGCAACCAGCGCCAGCACCGCCGGAGAAGAAAGTCCGTCCTGACCTTTCAGTACGCTCAGATAGTCCTGACGATCGCGTTCATCGTTAATCAGCCCGTAAGCACCGGTCAGCGCGGGGATATTAAAGCTCTTTGAACCGGAGGTGAACAGCGCCCATGAACCTTTGCCCACTTTGCACCAGGGCGTGTGCTGATGGCCTTCCCAGACCATATCCATATGGATTTCATCGCTGATAACGCGAACGTTGTGACGCGCGCACAGCTCCGCCATGGTTTGCAGCTCAGCGCGCGTCCAGACTTTACCCGTCGGGTTTTGCGGGCTGCACAGCAGCATGATTTTGCATTCAGGTTTTGCGAGCTGAGCCTCAAGGGCCTTCATGTCGCACAGCCAGCCTGCGGCGGTATTTTGCAGCGGCGCGCTGAATACCTGACGCTTGTTGCCTTCAATTGCTTTATAAAACGCGTCATAGGCCGGCGTGTGGATAAGCACCGCGTCGCCCGGTTCCGACCACTGACGTATGAGCTGCGAAACCATATAAATAACGGACGGACCGTAGACCAGGCTTTCAGGGTCGATAACGCTGTCAAAGCGTTTTTGATACCAGTGCGTAATCGCGCCGATAAAATCGTCATTCTTCCAGCGGCTGTAGCCGAGCACGCCATGCGTAAGGCGCTGTTGCAGGGCCGAGAGAATCACCGGGGCGGTTGGGAAATCCATATCGGAGATGGTAAAGGGAAGTAAATCGGCCGCGCCAAAACGGTCCGCCACGTAATCCCACTGGGTGCACCATGTGCCGTGGCGGTCAACGGGTACGGAGAAATCAAACATAACACCTCACAGAAAAACGGGCACCGCGGCGCCCGTTCTTTGGTTTACGCCTGCGCTGTACTCATCAGGCTTGCCATTTCATCTTTCACCGACTGAACCTGCGGCCCAATCACCACCTGCAGGTTGTGCTGATTTAGCTGCACAACGCCGATGGCGCGAAGGTTTTTCAGCGCGGCGCTATCAACCAGCGTCATATCTTTCACCGTCATACGCAGGCGTGTGATGCAGTTATCCAGCGTGACGACGTTCTCTGCGCCGCCCAGCGCTGCAAGCATTGCCGGAACATTGTAACCGGATTTGCCCACCTGTCCGGCAAGCGCTCTTTCTGCGCTGCTGGTCGTATCGATATCGCGGCCCGGCGTTTTGATGTTAAAGCGGGTGATGGCGAAGCGGAAGATGCCGTAGTACACCGCAAACCAGATAGCTCCTACAACCGGCACCATATACCACTTGGTGGACAGGCCGTGCAGAATACCGAACACCACAAAGTCGATAACGTTGCCGTCGGTATTGCCGATAGTCACTCCCAAAACCGCCATCATCGTAAAGCCCAGGCCGGTTAACAGGGCGTGAATGAGATACAGCACGGGTGCTACGAACAGGAACAGGAATTCCAGCGGTTCAGTGGTGCCGCCAACCACGCAGGCAATCACGCCGGAAATCAGCAGGCCTTTAATTTTATGGCGGTTTTCCGGACGCGCGCAGTGGTACATCGCCAGTGCCGCACCGGGCAGACCGCCCAGGAAGGCTGGCATTTTGCCCTGAGAAAGGAAGCGGGTCGCGCTTTCAGAGAAACCGTGAACCGTTGGGCAGCTCAGTTGCGCCTGGAAGATAGTTAGCGCGCCGCTGACGCTGTGGCCGCAAACGTCCATTGTGCCGCCAGCTTCGGTAAAGCGAATCAACGCCACCAGAATATGTTGCAGGCCAAATGGCAGCAGCAGGCGTTCGCCGGTACCGAAAATCATCGGGCCGAATACGCCAGCGCTGTTAATCAGATTGCCGATGCCGGTGATCCCGGCGGCGAACACCGGCCAGATCAACGGAATAACCAGACCGACCAGACCCATTACCACGGTGGTGATAATGGGCACAAAACGGGTGCCGCCGAAGAAGGCCAGCGCGTCCGGCAGGCGGATATTGTGGAAGCGTTTGTGAAGCATCGCCACAATCACGCCGGCGATAACGGCGCCAAGAATGCCGGTATCGATAGACTGAATGCCCAGTACGTTCTGAATATTGTTCGCTTTTAAGACCGCAGCATCGGTGGTTGGCAAAATACCTTTGGCTGTTAGCCAGAAGTTGACCCCGAGGTTCATCACCACGTAACCGACAAAACCGGCGAAGGCGGCAACGCCTTTATTTTCGCTCGCAAGGCCCAGCGGAATGGCGATACAGAACATGACCGGCAGGAAGCTGAAGGCGAAGGAGCCGACTTTGCTCATCCAGACAAAAATCAGTTGCAGCACCGGATTACCCAGCGCAGGAATTAATGTGACTACGTCATGGCTGCTTAAAGAACTGCCGATACCGAGCATGATCCCGCAGAATGACAGCAGCGCCACCGGTAGCATGAAGGTTTTGCCAAGGTTTTGAAAAAACTCCCAAAGCGTAACTTTTTGTGATGTATTAGCCGCCATAACGACTCCTGTACCCTGATTGATAGAAGACAGCAACAGTTCGAAACAGAGATGATGATAAAACGTTTTACCAAACTGTATTGCGCGGCAGTTCACAGATTAAAAACGTAGCAAAGCGCTTAATATACTTGTTTTGGTAAAACGTTTTATCCTGTGCAATACCTGATTCAAGGAGGACCCGTTCCGCTTATGACCACGATGGCAAAAAAAATCACTATTAATGACGTTGCCGACGCCGCAGGTGTCTCGGTGACGACGGTCTCGCTCGTGCTAAGCGGTAAAGGAAGAATTTCCGAGGCCACTGGATTACGCGTTAATGAAGCCATCGAAAAGCTCGGCTTTGTGCGTAATCGCCAGGCGGCGTCGTTACGCGGCGGGCAAAGCGGCGTGATTGGTTTGATTGTCCGTGACCTGTGCAACCCTTTTTATGCCGAGATGACCGCGGGGCTGACGGACGAACTGGAAAAGCAGGGCAAATTACTGTTCCTCACTCAAAGCGGCGCAAAAGGTCAACATATGCAGCGCTGCTTTGAGACGCTCGTCGCCCAGGGCGTTGACGGCGTTATTATCGCAGGCGCGGCGGGACAGGGCGCGGAGCTGCGAGAACTTGCAGAGCAAAAAAATCTGCCGCTGGTTTTTGCTTCCCGCGCCAGCTATCTGGACGAAGCGGATATTATTCGCCCGGATAATATGCAGGCCGCGCAACTGGTAACCGAACACTTAATTAAGCGAGGACATCAGCGCATTGCCTGGATAGGCGGCCGTGGCTCGTCACTGACCCGCGCAGAGCGCCTCGGCGGCTACTGCTCAACGCTGTTAAAGTTTGGTTTGCCCTTCCACAGCGAATGGATTATTGAATGCGAGTCCAGCCAGAAACAGGCGGCGGACGCTATCACAACCTTGTTGCACCATAATCCAACCATTACAGCCGTGCTCTGCCACAACAGCACCATTGCGATGGGTGCATGGTTCGGCCTGTTGCGTGCAGGAAGACAAAGCGGAGAAGGCAGCCTGGACAGCTATTACGACCGCCACGTAGCCCTTGCCGCATTTGCGGAGGTGATGGATGACGAGCTGGACGATTTGCCACTGACCTGGGTTTCCACTCCGGCAAGAGAAATAGGCCGCAGCGCAGGACAACGCATTCTTGCCCGGGCTAAAAACGGTGATGATGAAGCGCGAAATCAGATAATGCCTGCGCGGCTGGTGCTGCGAAGCAGTTGAGGACGTTAAGAAAAAGCCTCCCGAAGGAGGCTTGCAGACTTATTGTTGCGGGGCTGCCGGAGCAGGCGCTTCAAGCTCTGGCGCCGGAGGCGGCACGTCAGTGCCCGGCAGGCCAAACATACCAATCAGATCGCTCAGGGACATTTTCTGGCCGTTAAGCGTGGCCTGGCCGCTTGCGTATTGCAGGCTGGAAACGATGTTGTTGTCCTCCATCGTCGTTACGCGGAACATCTGGCCCATTGCCGCGAGGCCTTTAATTTGCTGGCTTGCAAGTTTCGCGGCGTCTTCCTCTTTATAGCCTTCAAGCTGTGCAACCTGAGTCATTAACTCGGTAGCCATATCCATTGGGATCACAAGCTTGCTGTCGAGAGATTTCACCACGCGATCAAGTTGCTGTTCCGGAGTCGTTGCTTCACCCGTTGCTGCGGCCGGATCTTTTAAGAACAGAGAAAGGTTAAAGGTGCTCTCGCCTTTATCATTTTTCCAGCTCAGCGGCGCAACGGTAACCACCGGGTTGCCTTTGAGCAGCAGCGGGAAGTTAGCCGCAAAGACTTCAATCAGCTTCTGCTGATAAATTTCCGGATTTTCCGCCACGGCCGGGTCGGCCAGTAATTTCTGGGATTGGGCGTTATAAATTTTGCTGAACTCGTGCATGGCGGCACCGTCGATATTGCCGACTTTTAGCGTCAGCTTGCCGCTGCCCATATTTTTATTCTGCACTTTTAGCGCATCGATGGAGTAATCGATTTGCCCGGAAAGGTGCTTTTTATCTTCCTGCACGTCTGACTTAGCGTTGAGCGTAAGGCCTTCGAGCACCGCCATCTCTTTGCCTTCAACGGCGATCGCCAGTTTTTCGACCGAGGCTTTTTGCTCGCCCACGCGCTCGTCAAACTCGCTGCGCTGGGTGCTGCCGTCGGTTTTAACGCCGTTAAAGGTCATCTGCACGTGCTGGCCGTACTGGTTGACCGTATTAACGAGGCCACTTTTAGCCTCGCCGGAGAGGGCGAGTTTATTGCCTTCGCCGTCTACGTCAGCGGTGAACTGACCGCCGCTGAAGGCAACTTTCTCTTCGCCGTTTTCATAGTTGAGCGGCAGAAGCTCGATATCAGTGGACGTTGCGCCGCTATAACCCACGCGGGTTTGCGCATCAATGAAGGACTGGCCTTTGGTGATGTCAAACAGTGGCTTAGTGGTTGGGTTGTTAACCAGCACGGTACGGATAGAAGCCATGCTCGGAATTAAATTGAATTTTTTCAGTTGGGCAAACGGGAAAGGACCATGATCGATGGTTTCTGCGAACACGACGCTTTGGTCCGGTTTCAGAAACGCGCTTTGGGCGCCCGCTGTCGGTTTAATGACTACCTGCATGCTGCTGTGGAACAGGCCACGGTGATAATCCTGATAGCTCAGCGTCAGGCCGGCTTCCGGTGAGGCTTTGTTTAATTCGGTGTTTGCATTGCCGATCATCTCAGCCATACGTTCTTCAAGCTGTTTACCTGTGTACCAGGCAGCACCCGTCCACACCACGCCCAGCGCAACAATCACACCTACCGCAACCAGAGATTTTTTCATCTTGTCCTGTCCATTTTGAAGCGGCGGTCAGACATCCCCTGACCGTCGAATGAAAAACGCCCGCAGGCGTTTTAAAACATCGCTCTAAGCTTAGCAATCCAGACGTAAAAGATCAGTAAGTTACTTAAAATCAGAGTTTGTTATACACACGGGCGATACGGCCTACGCCGCTTACCGAAACCGGTGACTCGTTTGCTGCGATAAACGCGGATTCGCCGGGTTTGAGAACAAGCTGCTGCTCGTTTTTGCTGAGCACGGTTTCACCCTCCACGCAGAACACGATGGCTGCGCTATCCTGCGCCAGAGCGGCTGGCGTCGCGTTCAAATCGTGCAAGGAGAAGGCGAAATCTTGCACCGGAATAGGGAAGTCGAGCTCGCTGCCGTTTTGCTGCGGCTGGGTCAGCAGTTCACCCGCAGGTTTCGGCTCAAACTTCACGTTGGCGACCAGTTCAGGGATGTCGATATATTTCGGCGTCAGGCCTGCGCGCAGCACGTTGTCTGAGTTAGCCATAACTTCCAGCGCCACGCCTTTAAGGTAAGCATGCGGAGTCTCAGCGAACAGGAACATGGCTTCGCCCGGTTCGAGTTTCACCACGTTCAGCAGCAGAGGAGAGAACAGGCCGCTGTCGTCCGGATAGAATTCAGAAATTACGCGAATGGTTTCCCATGGCTCGCCTTGCTGGCTGTTCAGCGCGGCTTTCAGTACGGCCAGCGCACGGGATTTTTCTTCGCCCTGCATGTTGAGCAGGCTGGCAAAAAGTTGGGCTAAACGTTCAGCGCCCGGTTCCTGCAGGAAATGCGCAATGGCGGTGTGTGCGCCAGAAACCGGCTGCAGCAGGGAAACAATATCCGAAAACTCGCGGAAGGCGTTCATGGCAAGGAACGGGGTCAGCGCGAAAACCAGCTCAGGCTTGTGGTTAGGATCTTTGTAATTACGCTCGGCCGCGTCAAGCGGGATGCCATCGGCGTTTTCTTTGGCAAAGCCAATTTCCGAAGCTTTTTTATTTGGATGCACCTGAATGGAAAGAGGCTGTTCGGCACAGAGCACTTTAAAGAGGAACGGCAGCTCACCAAATCGCTGCGCAACGGCCTTGCCAAGAGTTGCGGTCTGGTTGGCATCAATCACTTCTCGCAGAGCGCGAGGCTTGCCGTTCTCCAGCACTTTTGAGCTGCTTTTAGGGTGCGCGCCCATCCACAGTTCCGCCATCGGCAGGTTTTCCGGATTCTGCACGCCATAAAGATCCGTTAAGGCAGTTTTACTTCCCCATGCATAGTTTTGCACCGAGTTGATTAATTTTTGCATTATCAAGCCCTGTTGTAATGTAGATAAAGTGCCGACTATTAAAGCAATTATCCGTCGGGAAGTAACCAGGGGAACAAAAAGTCGTATTAGTCTCAGTTTTTGTTAAAAAATTGTGTAGCATGTCGTGATTCGATTTTTAACAAGGCGCAAGATGGCGCCCGAAGCCAGAATAATTAACGTAGCTGATGCCGTAAGTGAGAGAACAATGTCGAATAAAGCCTTTCATTATCAAGAGCCGTTCCCGTTAAAAAAAGATGAAACTGAATACTATCTGCTAAGCAAAGATTACGTTTCCGTCTCCGAGTTCGAAGGGCAGGAAGTCCTGAAAGTCGACCCTAAAGCCCTGACGCTTCTCGCCCAACACGCCTTCCACGATGCCTCTTTTATGCTGCGCCCGGCCCATCAGCAGCAGGTTGCCGATATTCTTAGCGATCCTGAAGCCAGCGAAAACGACAGGTATGTTGCGCTGCAATTCCTGCGCAACTCAGAGATAGCCGCCAAAGGCATTCTGCCGACCTGCCAGGATACCGGCACTGCGATAATCGTCGGTAAGAAAGGTCAGCGCGTGTGGACCGGCGGCGGCGATGAAGCTGCCCTGTCGCAGGGCGTGTACAACACCTATATTGAAGATAACCTGCGCTATTCCCAGAACGCCGCGCTGGATATGTATAAAGAAGTCAACACCGGCACAAACCTGCCTGCGCAAATCGATCTCTACAGCGTGGATGGAGCCGAATACAAATTCCTCTGCATCGCTAAAGGCGGCGGTTCAGCGAATAAAACCTATCTTTACCAGGAAACTAAAGCGCTGCTTAGCCCCGGCAAGCTAAAAGATTATCTGGTAGAAAAAATGCGCAGCCTTGGCACCGCGGCTTGCCCACCGTATCACGTGGCTTTTGTCATTGGCGGCACCTCTGCGGAATCCACGCTTAAGACGGTAAAACTCGCCTCCACCAAATATTACGATGGTCTGCCGACGGAAGGTAACGAACACGGTCAGGCGTTCCGCGATATTCAACTGGAAGAAGAGCTGCTTAAAGAAGCGCAGAATCTCGGCCTTGGCGCGCAGTTTGGCGGTAAATACTTTGCTCATGACATACGCGTTGTGCGTCTGCCGCGCCACGGCGCATCATGTCCGGTCGGTATGGGCGTATCCTGCTCAGCGGACAGAAACATCAAAGCGAAGATCAACCGCGACGGCATCTGGCTGGAGAAGCTGGAGCACAATCCAGGTAAATTTATCCCGCAGGCGTTGCGCCAGGCGGGCGAGGGCGAGGCGGTCAAAGTCGATCTTAACCGTCCGATGAGCGAAATCCTCAAACAGCTTTCTCAGTATCCGGTTTCTACGCGTCTTTCCCTGAGCGGGACTATTATTGTGGCACGCGATATCGCTCACGCTAAGCTCAAGGAACGAATCGACAGCGGCGAAGGTTTGCCGCAGTACGTGAAAGACCACCCGATTTATTATGCGGGCCCGGCCAAAACGCCGGACGGTTATGCTTCCGGTTCGCTTGGGCCAACCACGGCAGGGCGCATGGATTCCTATGTGGATCTGCTGCAGGCCAACGGCGGCAGCATGGTGATGCTGGCTAAAGGCAACCGCAGCAAGCAGGTGACCGATGCCTGCCATAAACACGGCGGTTTCTATCTGGGCAGCATCGGCGGTCCGGCGGCGGTACTGGCGCAGCAAAGTATTAAGAGCCTGACCTGCGTGGAATATCCAGAGTTGGGTATGGAAGCAATCTGGAAAATCGAAGTAGAAGATTTCCCGGCTTTCATTCTGGTCGATGACAAGGGCAACGACTTCTTCCAGAAAATTCACGCCTCACAATGTAATCGATGCGTGAAATAGAAATCAAACCGCCCGCATGGGCGGTTTTTTTTAAGCTCAAAAGGAGAGAGAAATGGCATCCAGTCGTATCGAAAAAGATTCTATGGGCCCCAAAGATGTTCCGGCAGACAGGCTCTGGGGCGCGCAAACGCAGCGTTCGCTTGAGCATTTCCGCATCTCTACGGAAAAAATGCCCGTAGCGCTGATTCAGGCTCTGGCATTGACCAAGCGTGCTGCGGCGAAGGTGAACATGGATCTCGGCTTGCTCCCGGCAGAGCGCGGTAAAGCGATACTGGCCGCTGCGGATGAGGTGCTGGAAGGCAAACATCCTGATGAGTTCCCGCTTGCTATCTGGCAGACCGGCTCTGGTACGCAAAGCAATATGAACATGAACGAAGTGCTGGCGAATCGCGCGAGCGAACTGCTCGGCGGCGTGCGCGGCATGGAGCGCCTGGTCCATCCTAACGATGATGTGAACAAGAGCCAAAGCTCTAACGACGTATTCCCGACGGCGATGCATGTCGCCGCAGTCATTGCGGTACGCGAACAGCTTATTCCGCAGCTAAACGTGCTGAAAGCTACGCTGCAAACTAAAGCGGAAGCCTTCCGCGATATTGTAAAAATCGGGCGCACGCACCTTCAGGACGCCACGCCTTTGACGCTCGGCCAGGAGATCTCCGGCTGGGTAGCCATGCTCGAACACAATCTCAAGCATATTGAACAAAGCCTGCCGCACGTGGCGGAGCTTGCGCTGGGCGGCACGGCCGTAGGCACGGGATTAAATACGCATCCTGAATACGCCGTGCGTGTGGCGAAAGAGCTGGCAGACATCACCAGCCAGCCTTTTGTCACCGCCCCTAATAAATTTGAGGCGCTGGCAACCTGCGATGCGCTGGTTCACGCTCACGGAGCGCTAAAAGGCCTGGCCGCATCGCTGATGAAAATTGCCAACGACGTGCGCTGGCTGTCTTCCGGCCCGCGCTGCGGCATTGGCGAAATCGCTATTCCGGAAAACGAACCGGGCAGCTCCATTATGCCGGGGAAAGTGAATCCGACGCAGTGCGAAGCCATGACCATGCTGTGCTGCCAGGTTATGGGAAATGATGTGGCGGTGAACATTGGCGGCGCATCCGGCAACTTCGAACTGAACGTTTATCGCCCGATGGTTATTCACAACGTCCTGCAATCGATTCGCCTGCTGGCCGACGGCATGGAAAGCTTCAACGAGCACTGCGCCATCGGTATTGAGCCAAACCGCGACCGTATCAGCCAGTTGCTGAACGAGTCGCTGATGCTGGTGACGGCGCTGAATACCCATATCGGCTACGACAAAGCGGCGGAGATTGCCAAAAAAGCGCATAAAGAGGGGCTCACCCTGAAAGCTTCTGCGCTGAAGCTGGGCTACCTGACCGAAGACCAATTTGACGCATGGGTTCGGCCAGAAGAGATGGTCGGCAGCATGAAGTCTTAATCTTTGAGCGCCTCCCCGGAGGCGCTTTTCATTGCTCGCAATAAAGATGTAAACGAGGGATCAATAACCGTAACGCCTGCGCTTCTGGTTTATAACGATGGCGAATATTATCCGCGTCGTAATTGAGCAGTTCGCCGATTTCCGGCGGCGCCTCGCCGTTATCCTGCCGGCAAAGAACAACCAGCGGCGAAGGGCAGGCGAGCTGAACCTGTTTTTGCTGTTCCTGATACCACACTCGCGCAACCGGCTGCACTTTCACAGGCCGCTTAATTTTAAGCTTCGTGCTGGCGGGCAGCATGGCAACGTTGTTCAGCTCTCGCTCGATTTGCTCCGCCCATTGTTCCCGCGTGTAGGGCGGCACGGCACGATTTGCCTTCAGGCTTTTCTCAAGCATCATTATGACTTCCTGGCGAGTCAGATTTTTGATTATCTGCTTATTCGCCCAGCCAAACCGCAGCGTGGTGGGATTATCGATAAGAGAAATTGTGCGGTAAGCGTTGAGCGTAATCAGACCGGGAATATGACGGTGCACCCACTCAAAGCGCTGCACGCTCGGCAGGGCTGAATCAACGCTGATAATCTTCTCCAGCGCGAGCTTGCGTTGGTTAACGCTTGTTATTAATTCCTCTGTCTGCCGGTATTCTTCCTCGTTGACTGCATAACAAACCGCGCCGGGAAGGCGCACTGCGGCCTTACTGCTGATTTTTTCCGACTGCTGCTGGATGAAGAGCCGGGTGAAGTGTGTCATCGTCGTCTCGTGTGCTTGCTGACCAATCTTTTGCGTCACCTCAATTTGCCTTAGCGGCTCGTGCTCCTTGCCTTTCTCTATTGCCGGCAGAGGAAACACGCGCCCAGCCAGCAGACGATAGCTATTGAGCTGTTCGCGTAGCTGGTACAAATCGCGCTCCAGATCGCGAAACGTTGTCGTCAGCCGTTCAATCAGATCGTAATCAGTCATTTCGCACCCACTTTAGTTACAACATACTAATGATTTATAACATAGCAAAGCCTGCCTGACCATCAGCGTTGCCATCAGTCACGCAGGAGAAAAAAGGCGTTATGCGACAGGCTGAATTTGCGGCTCAAAGGTATTAACAGGCCAGCTAAAACACAAGCGAGCGCCGCCAGCAGGAGCGTCATCCACACTGACCGCGCCGCCCATTGCTACAGCTACGGAATGAACAATCGCAAGCCCTAAACCACAGCCGCCGGTGGCTCTGTCGCGGCTTGGGTCAAGTCGGACAAAAGGCTGGAAGACGTGTTCACGTTCTTCGGCAGGAATGCCCGGGCCGTCGTCTTCAACTTGCAGCACGGCGGCTGGGCCGTCCAGCCACAGGCTGACGCGCAGTGTTTGCCGGCTATAGCGAAGCGCGTTATTGATCAAATTGTCGATGACTCGCTCCATAAGCCGCAAATCAATTAGTCCGAAATTACCGCTGGCGGGGCATTCCAGTTCGATATTCCGATGGGGATGAATCAAACGAACGTCAGCAATATGGTTTTGCAGCCAGGCCGGGAAGTCGACTTGCGAAAGATGCAGGTCCGTTTGCGGGCGGTCAAGGCGAGCGTAGGTCAGCAGTTCATCAATAAGCCCTTCAAGCTGGCCGATATCCCGGTTAAGGGCCTGCGACTCTTGTTCGGTCAGGTTATCGCTCATTTCCAGCCTGTAACGCAGGCGAACCAGCGGCGTGCGCAGTTCGTGGGCGATGCCATCAATCAGCAGTTTTTTACTGGCGATCAGCGCGTTTATGTTATCGGCCATTTGGTTAAAGGCGACCCCTAAACGTTCAAAACTGGAAGCGCTGTCGAAATGAATTCGCTCGTCGAGATGTCCTTTGCCGAGCCGCTGTGCTGCGGTTTCCAGTTTCAGCATGTCCTGCCAGTGCGGGCGCATCCAGATGAAAACGGGGAAGGCCAGCGAGATGGCGATAAACGCCATCAGGGCTACATCAAACAGGCGCATTTGGTGCAGGAAAAAGAGATACGGAATAGGGCCAACCGCCAGAACGTAGTGGCTGCGGGGAATACGCTGGATAAACGTATATTCATCATCAAGGGCAACGATTTCACCTTCGCGCAAACGGCGAGCGGTTATTTCATCAAGCTTAAATTTATTCATCGGCTCGATGTTCAGCTTAAAAGATAAGTTGAGATCCAGGTCGTTGATGGTTTTGTTCCAGTCGCGCGGCGGAATTTCCCGCAGTTCGCTTCGCATCAGGTAGAGCGAGCTTTTCATCAGGTCGTCCAGCGACTGCCGGCCCGCACGTTCGGCGGTAAATTTATAAACCAGCCCGACCAGCATGGTCATCACCAGGAAGCAAACAAACAGCAGGAGATAAAACTGAATGAACAGCTTTTTCATTAAAAATTACCGGTCTATCAATTGATTGTTGTTGCCCCTGTTTTGCAGGGCCGTTATGGGGAATAAGTATGCTCGCGTTCTTTCTGGCTGGCTATAGAGGCAGGGCTTTCATTTTTATTAAATGTTATGTTATAACATATTGAATCAAAGCGAGTGAAAACACAGGAGAAAGTACAAATCATGAAGAACGCCGCTATTTTACTGGGACTGGGAGTCCTGCTTGGCAGTTCGAATGCCTTTGCCCATGCGCATCATCATGGCGCACCTTTAACTGAGGTAGAACAAAAAGCCAGCGAAGGGGTGTTTGACGATAAAAACGTTAAAGACCGGGCGCTGAGCGACTGGGAGGGTATCTGGCAATCCCTGAATCCCTATTTGCTGAACGGCGATCTCACTCCGGTCTTAGAACAAAAGGCTAAAAAAAGCGGTAAATCCCTTACTGAGATAGAAGCGTATTACAAAACAGGTTACGCAACCGACATCGACACGATCGGTATTGAGAATAACGTTATGGAGTTCCACGTCGGGAAAGAAGTGAATACCTGCGAATACACTTATGCCGGGTTTAAAATTCTCAACTACGTTTCCGGGAAGAAGGGCGTTCGTTACCTGTTTGAATGTAAAGACAGCAAATCTAAGGCACCGAAATATGTCCAGTTCAGCGATCATATTATCGGCCCGCGTAAATCCCAGCATTTCCATATCTTCATGGGGAATGAATCTCAGGATTCACTCCTGAAAGAGATGGATAACTGGCCTACTTTTTATCCTTACAACATGACGAAAGCGCAGGTTGTGGACGAAATGCTGCATCATTAAGAACAAATGCCGCATGGAAGCGGCATCGCTGCGTCACGCTTCACTTTCCCAGGCGTGCGGAGCAAACAGGTAGCCCTTGTTGCGCACGGTTTTAATGCGGAACGGTTCAGTCGCGCTGTCGTACAATTTCTTGCGCAGCCTGGAAATAGCAACGTCCACGCTTCTGTCCATGCCGTCATAACTTACCCCACGCAGATTTTTCAGCAGCGCGTCTCTGTCCATAATCTGCCCGGCGTGCGTGGCAAGCTCCCACAACAAATCAAAATCCGCAGTAGAAAGCGCTATGTTTTCCGTACCAAGCGTAACCTGGCGATTCAGCGGGTCGATACAAAGCGTGCCAAATCGCATGGCCTTATGCGGTTTTAACGCGGCTGGCGTGGTTTCGACCGTATGTTGAGCGGAAATGCGCTGACGTAAATGCAGGCGCAGACGTGCTAAAAGCACGGCGGGCGGGGTGGTTTTTAAAATGTAATCGTTAGCGCCCATTTCCAGCGAAAGAATATGATTCATGTCGCTGTCCAGAGAGGTCAGCAGAACAATCGGGCCATCCCACTGGGGACGCAGATCGCGGCACAGCGTCATGCCGTCTTTACCGGGCAGCATAACATCCAGCAGCACCAGATCGGGCTGATGCTGTTTAATTACCGCTTCGGCGCGATCGCCGCGGCTTTCGACAATGACATCAATATCGTGTTTACCCAGATAAGCTGCAATTAACGAGCCCACTTCTGGGTCATCTTCCACATATACGATTTTGTTCATAACCCGGTGTGTCTTGTAAAAAGGGGAAACATACACTGAGCAAATTGTTTACGCCATCAATCACTGGTAAACAGATTTATCGAAGCGGGCGCCCGCCGTCTACCGCATGGGTGCGTCCGGTAACGTATCGACTTTCCAGCAGATAATTCACCAGGGAGACAATCTCTTTTTCACCCGGCGCTATCTTCATTAATGATTTATTCAGCGCTGCTTTGCGGTACTGCGCATCATCATGTTCATTGAATAAAATCATTGCCGGAGCAATCGCATTCACTTTTACTTCAGGAGCCAGTTTGCGGGCAAAAGAACGCGTCAGGTTATCTAAAGCGGCTTTACTGGCGGCATAAGCGATATGCTTATCGCTCCCGCGCTCAACCACGTAATCAGTAAAGTGAATAATATCCGAACTGGCGTGACCGTGCCCGCGCAGCAAAGGTTCGAGCAAATGATTAAGCAAATAAGGGGCATTGACGTGTATTTGCAGCATGGCCGCAAGCGTGTCGCTGTGCGGAACCGAATGAGACTCGCCCTGCCAGGCGCTGGCGTTATGAATAACAGCGCGCAGGCCACCGCAGTGTTTCATTACGGTGTCCGCAAACGCCTTAATGCCTGCATCCGTGGAAAAATCGCCGAACAGGCAAAGCGCGCCTGCCTGTTCGAGCTCATCAATGGAAGGGTAACGCGTTCTGAAACTAATGATAACCGGCTGATTCCGTGCCAGAAAATCTTTCGCAAGCGCAAGACCAATGCGACGGCCAGCGCCGGTAATCAGTACCGGCCGGGTGGAAAAAATATTATCCATTGATGGCTTCTCCTTGCTTGCGTTCGAAACGTTATCTCACCAGCATCCATGTCGCAGGAAACGCGGCAATCAGCATCACTGCGATAACGGCTTTTTCCTGAATGTTTAGATTGATGTCATGCGTATGCGTACTGCGGGCGTACATAAAGACAAGCAGCCCGGGAGCGTACAATACCACCGAAAGAAGCAGGTGCATCGGGCCTGACGCATAAAGTAACCATAACCCATAAATGCATGCGCCAAGGCCGATGGCCTTATGCAAAGGGCGTGTAGCCACTTTTAATAAATAAGCGCCCACCAGGAAATAGGGCACGAGAATCATTTCCGAAGCGATGGTCAACAAAGTATTGTAATCGGAGCCCGTGAGCCAAATCAGCACCAGGCAGATCTGTACGCTGATGTTAGTCAGCCACAGCGACGCGGAAGGAGCGTTATTTTTATTCTGGCGAGCAAAAATCTTTGGGAACGCTTTATGCGTAGCGGCAAGCAAAGGCACCTCTGCGGCCATTATTGTCCAGCTCAGATAGGCGCCGCACACGGAAACAATCAAACCTGCAGCGATAACGACTTCGCCCCAGGGGCCCATCATATCGACCATAATGCCGGCCATGGACGGATTGCGCATGGCAGCAAGCTCAGGACGCGCCACCACGCCAAGAGAAAGCAGCGTCACCAGCAGATAAACACCCAGCGCGGCAATTACGGCGAGCAAGGTTGCGCGACCCACGTCCTTTTTATTGCGCGCACGAGCGGAAACAACCACTGCGCCTTCAACGCCGATAAACACCCACAGCGTAATCAGCATGGTGTTTTTCACCTGCTCCCAGACAGGCACGCCTAATTCCAGGCCAGAAAAATCGAGGCTAAAAGTACGAAGCTGGAAGGCCATTGCTGCGAGCATGATGAACATACCGAGCGGGAGAAGCTTAGCAAGGGTCGCAACCAGATTAATACTGGCCGCTGTTTGTACGCCGCGGAGCACCAGCCAGTGAACCATCCATAACAGCACGGAGGCGCCTACGATAGACTGCCATGTATTTCCGTCACCAAACAGACGCAGTTCGGGCGTATCGGTAAAGAAACTTAACGCGGAGAACACGATAACAAGATAAGACACGTTAGCGATGACGGCGCATAGCCAGTAGCCCCAGGCGGAGCAAAAGCCGATTAATTCACCAAAACCTTCCCGAGCGTAAGTGAATATACCGCCGTCAAGGTCGGGACGCAGGCGGGTCAGCACCAGCATGGCGAGCGCCAGCAGCAGGATGCCCGCTCCGGTGATTGCCCAACCAATCAACAGCGCCGCAGGACTTGCTACGCTTGCCATATTTTGCGGCAGACTAAACACCCCTGCGCCGAGCATCGAGCTGAGGACCAGGGCGGTTAACGCGGCGAGACCAAGTTTCTTTTCCATAGGCGTCCAAAAAATGTGAGGCAGGACCCAGAATAATTATTATGCTTTTTCGCATAAATTTGGTGGGTAACGCTAAGGCGCGGAATTTTACGGAGTGTGGACACTGCTTGCAATGACATGCGCCATAAATTGAACTAATCGCGCAAAAAGAGGGCAATAAAAGGGCAGCGAAAGCTGCCCTGGCAATATTAACGCTTACTTGTAGAGGTCCGCGCTGATGGTCATGTTGCCGCCACGCTCCTGCCACTGGCGAGTCACGTGATAATACTTCGCCCCTTTTTTGGCGGCACGTTTCGCTACCTGGTATGACACTTCCGTCATGCCGCTGTAGTGGCCGGTAAATTTAATGCTGTCAAACGGCACCATCTGCGCAGCGGTGACTTTGTTTACTTCCTCAACCCTGGTTCCGTCCGGCAGGGTGACAGTGTAACGACCGCCTTTTGATGACTGGGTTTCAAAGAAGCGGCCTACGTCAGAACTTGGCGTAGAGGAAGTGGCCACGCCTGGAATTTCAACTTTCTTCGCCGCCACGCCGCCCGCAGCCAGCGCCGCTTTACCGGCTTCTGAATTGGCAGGAATAGCGTCCGGGCTTTGCACGACACGTTTTTTCGCGTCAGCTTTATAGATAAACGCGGTTATACGCTGATTGCCGCCCTGGTTTGCATCGACCTGACGCACAATATAAAAAGAGGCTGCGCCTTTAGCTTTAGCCGCCTTGGTAATGGCTTCGTTAACTTCTGGCTGGCTACGATAAAAACCCTGAACGGTGACGGTATCGAAAGGCTCAAGCAGATACGCCTGATCTTTTGGCAGTTCCATTACGCCATTGATAACGCGGTTGCCTTTTTCTGCGGCTTTCGGTGCGTCAGCATGGAAAACATCCGCAACCACGCGCCAGTTGCCGCTGTTGCCGTTGTCATTTAGATCCTGAATATAAAAAGAAGCGGCACCGGCGTCGTCAGCACGGCGAGAAACGGCTTTAGCCGCATCGCCGATCGTATTAAAACGACCCGTTACGATGATGCGATCAAAAGGTTTAAGAGAGGCCGCTTGCTCTGGGGTCAGTTCCTGTGCAGCCTGAGCAGACAGGGTCGTCAGGGAGATAAGTGCTGACGCCAGAAGGGTGTTCTTGAGCTTCATAAAAATAATCCTTCGCCTTGCGCAAAATGAATACTGATACCGCATTCTCTGAAAGTTGCCTGTAAGCGGCAGATTATTGCATCGATTGAGCATTTAATCTACAACTTGTTGATTTAGCTTACGTTATCAGGTTAGCCAATTGATAAAAGAGCATAAGCGGCATGGCATTAAGCGCCGCCTGTCTTAGCAGTCAAAAGGCTGACCCGGTCGGCGTCCAGGTCCGAAACCTGCGCCGAGTACACCGTATATACCATTTGCGCGTTCTCATGTCCCATCTGTCCGGCAATAAAAACAGGATTAGCGCCTGCAAACAGGATCGTTATTTATCCGGGTTTGTGACCGGAGCGCCTGCAACATTCATTATTCCTGCTCAATTTGAGAGTAATATGACTTTGTCAGAACTATTCGGAGCCATCATGAAAAAATTCCAGTTATACGTTGGCGGCGTTAACGACATCACCTACCGGTACGACATACAGAAAGTGGGTGATGTCTTTAGTGTGAGCATTTTCAATGTAGCTAAGCAAAAGCACATTGAATCTGGCTCAAAATCAATGCGCCACATTACCTCGCAGGATGTAATTGAAGAGTGCGCATCACACTACAGGCGGCAGGCCAATAGCCTGAAAGGCTTCCTCGGATGGTTAGGCCTCAGGTAAAAACATTGCCAGGCCCGATTCCAGGCGACAAAAATATAAAAGCCACCAGTAAATGCCGGTGGCTTTTTTATGCGTCTCGTAAACATCTTCAGGTTATCTCTCGGGCGGTGGATAAGCTATGCGGGCATCATCGTCTAGACTTAGCATTGCTAAAAGCATAAAGGAGAACGCAATGTCGAAACTCGATTCAAATGAACAGCGAAGAAAAGAGGGTGATGTGAGTAAGGGTTTGCCAGAGTCCGCCCCAAACGTCAGTAATGCCTACGAAGAAGACGATCGTCCGAGTAAGGAGCCCGGCAAGCACGGCGAAATACCTCGTAAGCGAGACGACAGCGAGGACGATAAAAAAGGTCCCTACAGAAAAGGTAGCTGAGTATCGCAAGGCGCACTTATCGGGTGCGCCTGATTATTTTCGCTAAAGCGTAAAATCAGCAAATGTTGTCGCCGCGACATGTCCGCTATTCCAGTTTGCTTATGATCGGTTAAAGTTTGCCTTCGCCGAATTTCCATAACAAAAGATTATATGTCCTGAATTTGCCCTGTTGACCAGTAAAAACGATAAAGCTTATGACTTATTTGGTTAATACATTGTTAAAACCGACATTTAGCGTGGCGCAGAATCGTGTTTTACCGCTTCGCTCAAGCGTATTATCAGGCGCCAGCGATGAATTTTAGTTAAAAATAGCTGCTTTAAGGTCTGGACACTGAGATTTTGCGGTAAAGATACAAATACTGCGATCATGATGTGGATCACAGGCGTTATTTTCAGTAGGTTATAAAAAGTTTGTTACAGATGTATTTTTTGTTGAAGTGGTAACGGAGATGACGTTTGTCAGGAGTACAGACAACGGGCATACGGTTGGCTACGGCAACGTCTGACAAACCATCATAATAAACAGATGGAAGGGAATACTATGCGTATTGGTGTACCAAGAGAGCGGTGGGCAGGTGAATCCCGCGTGGCTGCCACACCGAAAACTGTGGAACAACTGCAGAAGCTGGGATTTACTGTCGCCATTGAAAGTGGCGCAGGGAAACTGGCGAGCTTTGATGACGAAGCGTTTCTTCAGGTTGGCGCCACCGTTACCGACACCGACGATGTCTGGCAATCTGACATCATCCTGAAAGTAAACGCGCCGCAGGACAGCGAAATTGAGCTGATGCGCGAAGGCTCAACGCTGGTGAGCTTTATCTGGCCTGCACAAAATGCGGAATTGCTTGAAAAACTTGCCGCTCGCAACGTCACCGTAATGGCGATGGATTCAGTACCGCGTATCTCGCGCGCTCAGTCGCTCGATGCGTTGAGCTCAATGGCCAACATTGCAGGTTATCGCGCAATCGTCGAGGCCGCCCATGAATTTGGCCGCTTCTTTACCGGGCAGATAACTGCGGCAGGTAAAGTGCCGCCCGCGAAAGTGATGGTGATCGGCGCAGGCGTAGCAGGTCTTGCGGCCATCGGTGCTGCAAACAGCCTTGGCGCCATTGTGCGCGCTTTCGATACTCGTCCTGAAGTAAAAGAGCAGGTTCAGAGTATGGGAGCCGAGTTCCTGGAACTTGATTTTAAAGAAGAAGCGGGCAGCGGCGACGGCTATGCCAAAGTGATGTCCGAAGCCTTTATTAAAGCGGAAATGGAGCTCTTTGCCGCCCAGGCGAAAGAAGTCGATATCATCGTTACTACCGCCCTGATTCCG
This sequence comes from Dryocola boscaweniae, assembly GCF_025215095.1. GTDB lineage: Bacteria > Pseudomonadota > Gammaproteobacteria > Enterobacterales > Enterobacteriaceae > Dryocola > Dryocola boscaweniae. The sequence goes on from NZ_JALHAP010000082.1 coordinate 202,853, forward strand.
GGCAAACCAGCGCCGAAACTCATCACCCGTGAAATGGTCGATTCCATGCAGGCGGGCAGCGTGATTGTCGATCTGGCGGCGCAAAATGGCGGTAACTGCGAATATACGGTGGCTGACAAAATTACCGTTACGCCAAACGGCGTGCGCGTCATTGGTTACACCGACTTGCCGGGCCGTTTACCGACCCAGTCTTCCCAGCTATACGGCACCAACCTGGTAAACCTGCTGAAACTGCTCTGTAAAGAAAAAGACGGCAATATCAACGTCGATTTCGAAGATGTGGTTGTTCGCGGCGTGACGGTTATCCGCGATGGCGAAGTCACCTGGCCTGCGCCGCCAATTCAGGTTTCTGCCCAGCCTCAGGCGGCACAGCCAAAAGCGGCCGCTCCGGTAGAAGAGAAAAAACCGGCTTCTCCGTGGCGCAAATATGCGTTTATGGCGCTGGCGATTATTTTGTTCGGCTGGCTTGCTGACGTCGCGCCAAAAGAATTCCTCGGTCACTTTACGGTGTTCGCCCTGGCCTGCGTGGTGGGTTATTACGTGGTGTGGAACGTTTCGCACGCGTTGCATACGCCGCTGATGTCGGTCACGAACGCCATCTCAGGGATCATTGTGGTCGGCGCGCTCCTGCAGATTGGCCACGGCGGCTGGGTCAGCTTCCTGAGTTTTATCGCCGTGCTGATTGCCAGTATCAATATTTTTGGTGGTTTCACCGTCACTCAGCGCATGCTGAAAATGTTCCGGAAGAACTAAGGGATAACAAATGTCTGGTGGATTAGTTACAGCTGCATACATTGTTGCCGCGATCCTGTTTATTTTCAGTCTGGCTGGACTGTCAAAACACGAAACCTCAAAGCAGGGCAACCTGTTCGGTATGGCCGGGATGGCGATTGCGCTGGTGGCGACAATTTTTGGGCCTGAAACGGGCAACGTCGTGTGGATTATCGTTGCGATGGTTATCGGCGGCGCTATCGGTATGCATCTTGCGAAGAAAGTCGAAATGACCGAGATGCCGGAGCTGGTGGCGATTCTGCACAGCTTCGTGGGTCTGGCGGCGGTTCTGGTTGGCTTTAACAGCTATCTGGATCACGCGCCGGGGCTCGAGCCGGTTATGGAAAACATCCATTTAACGGAAGTTTTCCTCGGCATCTTTATCGGTGCGGTGACCTTCACGGGTTCTATCGTGGCGTTTGGCAAACTGCGCGGCAAAATTTCGTCTAAACCGCTGATGCTGCCAAACCGTCACAAGCTGAACCTGGCGGCGCTGGTGGTTTCGTTCGCGTTGCTGATTGTGTTTGTTCGTACCGAAAGCGTTGGCCTGCAGGTTCTGGCGCTGCTGCTGATGACCATTATCGCGCTGGTTATCGGCTGGCATCTGGTGGCTTCTATCGGCGGCGCAGATATGCCGGTAGTGGTTTCAATGCTGAACTCCTACTCCGGTTGGGCGGCGGCGGCGGCGGGCTTTATGCTCAGCAACGACCTGCTAATCGTGACCGGTGCGCTGGTGGGTTCCTCGGGTGCGATTCTGTCGTACATCATGTGTAAGGCGATGAACCGCTCGTTCGTCAGCGTTATTGCCGGTGGTTTCGGCACGGATGGTTCGTCTACCGGCGAAACCGATGAAGCCGGGGAACACCGTGAGATCACCGCTGAAGAAACGGCAGATATGCTGAAAAACTCCAGCTCTGTGATAATCACTCCGGGCTACGGCATGGCGGTTGCACAGGCGCAGTATCCGGTTGCAGAAATTACCGAGAAGCTGCGCGCGCGCGGAATCAAAGTGCGCTTTGGTATTCACCCGGTGGCGGGTCGTTTGCCAGGCCACATGAACGTACTGCTGGCGGAAGCCCGCGTACCGTACGACGTGGTGCTGGAAATGGACGAAATCAACGACGATTTCACCGATACCGACACCGTGCTGGTTATCGGCGCTAACGATACGGTTAACCCGGCCGCACAGGAAGATCCGCGTAGCCCAATCGCCGGCATGCCGGTGCTGGAAGTGTGGAAAGCGCAAAACGTTATCGTCTTTAAGCGCTCTATGAACACCGGCTACGCAGGTGTTCAAAACCCGCTGTTCTTTAAAGACAATACGCAGATGCTGTTTGGCGATGCGAAAGCCAGCGTGGAAGCAATCCTTAAAGCTCTTTGATTTGTGCAAGATGCTCAAAAAACCGCCTTTCGGGGCGGTTTTTTTTGGTTTACGCAAGCGTGGTGCAACGCCAGAAATAATCTTTTAAACCGTTGACGCATCTGGATTAAGACCCGGAACAAGAATGATCTTACGGCAGTCTTCCTGGCGCTTTTCAAAGATTTCATAGCCACGGGCGGCATCTTCCAGAGGGAGATGGTGCGTGACAATTTCTTCAGGATGCAGGTGTCCGCTTTCAATCAAACTGAGCAACTCGGGCAGCCAGGCGTGCACATGAGTTTGCCCCATTTTGAAGGTCAATCCTTTATCAAAGGCATCCCCGAACAGGAAACCATGGATGAAGCCTGCGTATACTCCCGGCACGCTGACGATTCCCCCGCGACGCACGGCGGCGATACACTGCCTTAATGCTTTGCCGCTGCTGCCTTCAAGTTTAAGGTTACTGAGCACCGTTTCGGTAATACTGCCTTTTGCTTCAAAACCAACCGCGTCTATCACCGCATCCACGCCGCGATTTCCGGCTGTATTTTCGATAATCCATGCCGCTGCGTCGTCGTTTTCATCGAAATTAATCGGGATTGCGCCATAACGTTGCTGGGCGAAAGCCAGCCGGTACGGATGATGATCGATAATAAATATTTTCTCGGCACCTAACAGACGAGCGCATGCCGCGCACAGTAATCCTACAGGCCCGGCGCCGAAAATCGCCAGGCTTGATCCTTGTTTAACGTCTGCATTTTTAACGGCCTGCCAGGCGGTAGGGAGAATGTCAGAGAGGAATAAAACCTTTTCGTCAGCAAGAGTGGTGGGGACTTTAAAAGGGCCGGTATTGGCTTTGGGAACCCGTACATATTCTGCCTGGCCGCCGGGTACGCCGCCATAAAGATCGCTGTAGCCAAATAAAGCGGCGGGGGGCGTAATTGCTTTACGGTTAAGCGCAGAACCTTTGCCCGTATTGGTCGTTTCACAGGCAGCGTACTGATGCAGATGGCAGAAAAAACAGTCGCCGCAGGCGATGACGAAAGGGATAACGACTCTGTCGCCTTTATTTACTGCCGTTACGTCAGAACCCGTTTCAACAACTTCGCCCATAAATTCATGACCAAAAATATCGCCATGATGGGTGCCGGGAATTTTCCCGCGATACAGGTGAAGGTCTGAGCCACAAATAGCCGTAGCGGTAACTTTAAGAATAATATCGTCAGAGGCTTCGATGATGGGATCGGGCATAGTATCGACGCTGACATGTTTAGGCCCATGATAAGTAAGTGCTTTCATAAGTTAGCTTCATCCTCTCGATCGCGGGTTAATAACTGGACGACCTTAAAAATGTAGCCTGGATTTTATTTGCGCGCGTCAGATAAAGATTATTCTGGCGAATAAAAGGGCGTTTTTGGGATTTTGTATCATACTTATGTTCTGACGGAATCTGCAATAACTTCGACAGTTCAGGTCATCAGCGAGCGGATGAAATAACTTATGGTCTTGTTCTATTCTTTATTTTTGTTGTCAAACAGATCAGGGCAATCTTATTTGTTGTCGCTGTATTAAAAAAGTATTTTCACTCTGGATTGCTCTACACGGATATTTCTAAGCACAGGATTTATTTACTTTCTCATCTGTCTGGCTGACCAAATGTTAACTACAGGAGAAGCTCAAATGAATTACACCGAAAACTATCATGACTGGCTACGTGATGCCCATGCTATGGAAAAACAAGCAGAATCAATGCTGGAAAAAATGGCATCGCGGCTTGAGCATTATCCCGACCTTAAAGCACGCATTGAGCAACACATTATTGAGACACGTCAGCAACAACAGCTTCTGGACGAGGTAATCGACAGAAACGGCATTTCCAACTCTATAGTGAAAGACGCGGTAAGCAAACTGGCTGCGTTCGGGCAGGCTATGGGCGGGATGATGACCCCGGACGAAGTAGTGAAAGGCGCAATCAGCGGGTATGTGTTCGAGCATTTTGAGATAGCCTGTTATACCTCGCTTATCGCTGCGGCTAAACTTGCGGGCGACCACGACGGAGCGGCTGTTTTCGCAAAAATCCTTGAGCAGGAAAAAGCGATGGCGGAATGGGCGATAACGCATCTGGCAGACGTGACGGAACAATTTATGATTCGTTCGGATGCGCCGGATACTGAAGCAAAAAAATAGTTTCAGTACAAAACCGACCCACTAAAAAGCCCGTCGATGAATCACCGACGGGCTTTTATTGTCACCCCTAAACCATCTGCTGAGGAGGTGGCTTAATGAAACCTTAATCGTCTTCGTCGTCATCCAGCTCGACAGGCGTCTGATATTCGTCAGGCTTAATGACTAAAAGGTCGCAGCGTAAATGATCGATAACCTGCTCGGCGGTATTGCCCAGAAACGCGGCGGAAAGACCGGTGCGTCCTACCGTGCCCAGTACGACAATCCCCGCCTGGAGATGTTCGGCCAAATCGGGAATCACCTCTTCAGGTAAGCCTTTTTCCACGTGGGTCATTTTCTCGTCAATGCCAAACTGCTGACGAATAGCTTTCATGGCGACAAGATGCTGCCCACGGATAGCGTCGTTATAAACGCTTGGATCAAAATCAGGCAGTTCGATAGCGATATTAATAGGCGTGACGGGGTAGGCGCCGACCAGATGCACTTCAGTGTGGTTGATGTCATCCGCCAGGCGAATCGTCTCTTTGACCAGTTTTTCGTTGAGCGCGTTGTGATATTGCTCTTCGCTGGCAAGATTTACCGCAACCAGCGCTTTACCGCCTTCCGGCCAGGGCTTCTCATTCACCATCCATACCGGGCATGGGCATTTACGCAGCAGATGCCAGTCGGTTGGGGTGAAAATTACCGCTTCAAGTTTGTCGTGCTGGTGGGTCATTTTTAACAGCAGATCATGACCGCCGCCGATCACTTCCTGGATAATCGCTTCGAAAGGCCGGTTATGCCAGACCACTTTGATTTCAATAGGGACGCCGGCTTCGATGTAATACTGCGCCTGTTCTTTAATCCAGGCCGCGCGCTGGCTGATCACGCCTTTACGCATAGCGGTGCGTTCATCGGGCGACAGGAGAGTGGTCATTTCATAGGAAAAATCATAGATCGGCAAAAATGCCTTAATTCTGCCGCCAATCCGTTGATGCAAATAAACAGCACGCCGCAGGGCAGGTTGATCGTCCTGATTGGGATCAATCGCGACTAGCATGTTTTGATACTTTGCCATACAGGTCTCCTTACAACTGCTTAACCACAGTCTGTTAAGTAAGATTAACCCATAAGAAGAGAATGAAACAGGTGAGAAGCCATTGCCGGATCAAAAACATAGAAAAAATTAGCGATCCGGCAAAGGTCAGCGTTATCAGGCGACGCTACGTGATTGCCCGGCAAGTTCTGCGAGCAGGTCGATATTTTCAATAGTAATGTACTTGCCCTTCACCGCCAGCATGCCGCTTTTCTGGAAACGCCCCAGCAGACGGCTGATGGTTTCAACGGTCAAACCAAGGTAGTTGCCGATGTCGCCACGGGTCATGGTTAAGCGGAATTCGCGAGGCGAAAAACCGCGCTGCGCGAAACGACGCGAAAGATTGTAGACAAACGCTGCCAGGCGCTCTTCCGCATTCTTTTTAGACAGCAGCAGAATCATGTCCTGATCGCCTTTGATTTCGCCGCTCATTAAACGCATCATCTGCTGACGCAGACTTGGCATTTTACCGGACAAATCATCCAGCGTTTCGAAAGGAATTTCGCACACCATGGATGTTTCAAGCGCCTGGGCAAAGCTCGGGTGATGCCCGGTGCCGATAGCGTCAAAACCGACCAGATCGCCGGCAAGATGGAAACCGGTGATTTGCTCGTCACCTTGTTCGGTGATGGTGTAGCTTTTGATTGTCCCTGACCGAATGGCGTACAGCGATTTCAGCTCGTCACCCGCTTTAAACAACGTCTGCCCTTTTTGAATAGGCTTTTTGCGCTCGATGATATTATCAAGTTGATCAAGCTCATGCTCATTGAGCGTAAAAGGGATGCATAATTGGCTGATACTGCAATCCTGACAATGGATAGCACAACCGCCAGACTGAATGCGTCGGATAATTCGCTTTTCAGGGATCATAGATATGCTCAGGCCGTAATTGATATTGGTCAATTTTAACATCTTTTTGCTGAGCACGTAAGTATGGCGAAACACCATTCAGAATATAATGGAATTTAAACCAGGATTTTTCTTGTTATCTCTTTGATAACAAGAAAATTATTTAATTAAGCCAGGAAAACAGCACAGCATTTATGGCTTAATTATCGCATTGCAAGCCTCAATTTCACCTAAAGCAGCAAATAGCCTTCATGCCGCAAGAGCCACTCTTTCCGGCCCACGCCACCAGCGTAACCCGTCATCGTGCCGTTGCGGCCGATAACGCGATGGCAGGGCACTACAATACTGACCGGATTAGAGCCGTTCGCTGCACCGACGGCGCGTGCCGCACCTGCGCGGCCTAGCTGTTCAGCCAGTTGCCCATAATGCATAACGTGGCCGCAAGGAATGGAGCGCAGCGCTTGCCATACTTCATGCTGGAACGGAGTGCCGGCCGTAGCGGTCGGTAAGTTTTCGATAATGCTTAAATCGCCATCAAAATAGTTGCGCAGTTTGTCGCTCATTCCGCCCGGATTTTGGCTGCTTACTCGTTGATAACCTTCAGCGCGATAATGAATATCCAGTAGCTGAACCATTCGATCGCTGTGTTCTTCCCACTCCACGGCCCGCAGCCTGAACTGCTCATCGCAAAGTACCCATAGTGGCCCAAGCGGCGTGGCAATTTTATCTTCAAGCAATGTCAGCATTCTGGGCTCCTCTTTAATCCAGGCGCGGGTTCATCCCACAGGCCGATAAGATATCATGCCATCAACAGGGGCCACCAGATACTCAAAAAGAGTAGAGAATATGCGGAACAATAAGGGGGAATTTGCCAGATATACTTACCTGGTAATTAATACGTATTCTCAAATAAATCATCAAAATAAGCAGAATGCTTTTTGTGCGAAATATCTGCTGCATAATTGAACTTATTTTATTCCCAGCATTATTAATTAAGCTTGTAACCTGGATAAATAATCGCAAAAGAAATAGCAATGGCAATACAAACAATATGGATTAAAAAAAGGGGCCTGACGACATCAGTCCGACCCCAGACACACAGCAATGCTTCCTGTTTATACCCTGTTATATCCCTGTTACGGGCTACCGTTATTTATAGTCAGAATTGAAAAAAAAGCATGATTATCTGAGTGATTAGTTTCACGCTTTTGCATACAGGGTTTATTACGCATTAAAGATTGAAATAAAAATAACCATACAGAACATTATTTGCGCATAGCTGGCCCCCTTATTGGATGCCTGCGACATTGAGCCTGCGCAGTTCGGCGGTTATAGTACAAAGCGAAGACGAGCCTGGAGGATTTTCCATGAACCTTGATGACAAACTGCTGTTTCTCGACGCCATGGAGGATGTCAAACCGCTGAAGAGCTGTACCAACAGCCAGTGGCTCAAACCGGCCAAACAGAAAGCCCCGCAAAAAATCGACACCCTGCAACTCGACAATTTTCTGACTACGGAATACTTAGAGATTGTGCCGCCTGGCACACCGCTGGCATTCAAACGCGAAGGCCTGCAGACCGGCGTACTCGACAAACTTCGCCTGGGGAAATACAGCCAGGAAGCGAGCCTCAACCTGCTGCGCCAGCCCGTTGAACAATGCCGACAAATGCTGTTTGCCCTGATTCAGCAGGCAAAAAAGGATGGATTACGTAACCTCTTGATTGTCCACGGTAAAGGCCGCGACGATCGTTCCCACGCCAACATAGTGCGCAGCTATCTGGCGCGCTGGCTTCCTGAATTTGAAGAGGTGCAGGCTTTCTGCAGCGCGATGGAGCACCACGGCGGCAGCGGCGCCTGCTATGTGGCGCTAAAAAAATCGACGCAGGCTAAGCTCGAAAACTGGGAACGCCACGCGAAACGGAGCCGTTAGCTTTTTATTTCAATAGCAGCGAAAGCTCCTGCGCAGCCTCCTGCAGTTTCGGCAGAACGCGGCTGCGCAGCTCATCGGCGGAAACCTGCCCGGCATGAACGCCCACGTTAAGAGCCGCAACCACCGTGCCTTCAGGATTTATTAACGGCACGGCAATTGACCGCAAGCCCATCTCCAGCTCCTGATCGTTAAGCGCATAGCCCTGCTGGCGTACGCGTTTCAACTCCTCCCGCAGTTTAGCGACGGAATCCACAGTTTGCGGCGTATAGCGAATCATCGTGATGCGCCCCAGAAAATCTGTCAGTTGCTCTTCCGGCAGGGCGCTCAGCAATACCCGGCCCATTGACGTCGACCAGGCGGGCAGGCGGCTGCCGATATCCAAATCGATAGTCATAATGCGCGAGCTTGAGGCGCGGGCGATATACAGGATGTCGTCCCCGTCGAGTGTGGCAATTGAACAGGATTCATTAAGCATTTCGCTTAAATGCTTAAGTACCGGCTGGGTGGATTTAGCCAGCGGCGTTGAGGCCAGATAAGCGTGTCCGAGCGACAAAATACGCGGACGTAGCTGGAAATTTTTGCCGTCTTCCGCGTAGACAAAACCAAGCTTGCCGAGCGTATACAGGCAACGCCTAACAGCGGCGCGCGGGATGCCCGTCTTCTGGCTAATCTGCGAAATAGAAAGCTGCCGACGCTGCGGTGTAAACGCCTGAATCACTTCAAGGCCACGCGCCAGGGAAGCCATAAAGTTAGGATCGCCCTTAAACGGATCGCCGTCCCCTGCGGGCAGTTCTTTGCGTTGAATATCCATCCTTTTCTCCGAATTTTTCGCCATCGATCACATTCTGTCGACAAACATACAGGATGTTCGATTATCGCACCATATTTCGATTATCGCCCTTGACCGACTTCGTTAAGCGGGTCACATTTTGTGCGAACAACGCAAATTTGTGCGAAACAGGCACATCAAGGAGCAACTGATGATCAACAAAAGCGTGGCTACGCTTGAGGAAGCCGTCGCGGGAATTCACGACGGCGCCACCATCATGATTGGCGGTTTCGGAACGGCGGGACAGCCGACGGCTCTTATCGACGCGCTGATAGCGCAGGGGGCCTGCCATCTCACCATCATTAATAACAACGCGGGCAACGGGGATGTAGGGCTGGCTGCGCTGCTCAAAGCCGGGCGCGTGCGCAAAATGATCTGTTCTTTTCCTCGCCAGGTTGATTCACAGATTTTCGACGACCTTTATCGCCGCGGAAAAGTTGAGCTGGAGCTGGTGCCGCAGGGCAACCTGGCGGCGCGCATTCAGGCTGCAGGCTCCGGGCTTGGTGCCATTTTCACCCCTACAGGCTACGGCACGCCGCTGGCTGAAGGAAAAGAAACCCGCGAAATTGAAGGCCGTCATTACGTTCTCGACTATCCGCTAAAAGCCGATTTCGCGCTGATAAAAGCCCACGAAGGGGATCGCTGGGGCAACCTTGTTTACCGCAAAGCGGCCCGCAACTTTGGGCCGATTATGGCAACGGCCGCTACCACGACCATTGCCGAAGTCAGCCGCCTGGTAGCACTTGGCGATCTCGATCCGGAAAACGTGGTGACGCCGGGGATCTTCGTTCAGCGCGTTATTTCGCTCGAAAACCTCTCAGCTATGGCCAGAAGCGCATAAGGAGCCGCGACATGAAAAAACTTACTCGTGATGAAATGGCGCAGCGCGTTGCCCGTGATATCCCTGAAGGGGCATATGTCAATCTGGGTATTGGTTTGCCAACCCGCATCGCAAACTACTTACCTGCTGATAAAGAAATCTTTCTGCATAGCGAAAACGGGCTGCTGGGTATGGGGCCCAGACCTGCGCCGGGCGAAGAGGACCCGGAACTGATTAACGCCGGAAAAGAGTACGTAACGCTGTTAACCGGCGGCTGCTTTTTCCATCATGGCGATTCGTTTGCCATGATGCGCGGCGGCCATCTTGATATCTGCGTTCTGGGCGCTTACCAGGTTTCAGCGCAAGGGGATCTGGCTAACTGGAGTACCGGCGCGCCGGATGCCATTCCGGCTGTCGGCGGGGCAATGGATCTTGCGATTGGCGCACGCCAGGTCTTCGTGATGATGGACCATCTAACCCGCGATGGTGAATGCAAACTTGTCGAAACCTGTTCCTATCCGCTCACGGGCATTGGCTGCGTCAGCCGAATTTATACCGACCTTGCCGTTATCGACATAACCGACGAGGGCCCGGTGGTACGCGAAATCGTCAACGGTCTTTCTTTCGAAGAGTTACAGCGCATCACGCCGGTCAAACTGGCTTTTGAACAACTGGCTGAAAGCGCGTAGGGAATTATGATGAATCAGGCATTTATCTGCGATGCAGTACGTACTCCTTTTGGCCGCTACGGCGGCGCACTTTCCTCCATACGCTGCGACGATCTGGCCGCGTTGCCGTTAAAAGCGCTGATGGCACGTCATCCCGACGTCGACTGGTCGCGCGTGGACGACGTTATTTATGGCTGCGCCAACCAGGCGGGGGAAGACAACCGCAACGTGGCGCGCATGGCGCTACTGCTGGCCGGCTTGCCGGAAAGCGTCCCGGGCAGCACCATCAACCGCCTTTGCGGCTCAAGCCTTGATGCAATTGGCGTTGCGGCACGCGCCATCAAAAGCGGTGAAACAAACCTGATGATTGCGGGCGGCGTGGAAAGCATGTCGCGCGCGCCTTTTGTCATGGGCAAAGCCGAAAATGCCTTTAGCCGCAGCATGAAAATGGAAGACACCACTATCGGCTGGCGCTTTATCAATCCGCTGATGAAAGCGCAGCACGGCGTTGATTCGATGCCTGAAACCGCGGAAAACGTAGCGATGGATTTCAACATCCATCGTGAAGATCAGGATGCGTTTGCGCTGCGCAGCCAGCTTCGTACCGCTCGCGCTCAGGAAACGGGCATGTTTGTTGATGAGCTAATCCCGGTATCCATCCCGCAGCGTAAAGGCGAGCCGCTTTTATTTGAGCGTGATGAACATCCTCGCTCCACTTCTTCTGAAGCTCTGGCTAAGCTAAAAGGCGTGGTCAACGTTAACGGCACCGTTACCGCAGGCAACGCTTCAGGTGTGAACGACGGAGCATGCGCGTTGTTGCTGGCAAGCGAGCAGGCGTTGGACATTCATGGCCTGCGGCCGCTGGCTCGCGTTGTGGGTGTCGCCACGGCAGGCGTTGCGCCGCGAATTATGGGTTTTGGCCCGGCGCCTGCGGTGCGTAAAGTCCTGGCACAAACTGGATTAACGCTTGGCCAAATGGATGTGATTGAATTAAACGAAGCCTTTGCCGCCCAGGCGCTGGCGGTAATGCGCGATCTCGGTTTGCCGGACGATGCAGACCACGTCAACCCGAACGGCGGCGCTATCGCGCTAGGACATCCGCTTGGCGCCTCAGGCGGGCGTCTGGCGATGACGGCTGCTTACCAGTTAAAACGTACCGGTGGACGCTACGCGCTGTGCACCATGTGTATCGGCGTGGGACAGGGAATCGCGCTGGTCATCGAACGAGTTTAAGGAGCAGGCATGGCACTGTTTACCCCAATGTTACGAAGCTCTGCGCTTACGGCTGTTTTTAGCGACGAGCGCACGCTACAGGGGATGCTGGAGTTTGAGGCGGCGCTCGCACGGGCGCAGGCAAAATGTGGCGCGATCCCGCAATCTGCGGTGCGCGCTATCGCCGGACAGTGCCAGGCGGTAAAGCTCAATGCTGAAGCGCTTGCGCAGGCGGCGGCCAGCGCCGGAAATCTCGCCATTCCCCTGGTTAAGCAGTTAACGGCCAACGTGAAACAGCAGGATGAGCAGGCCGCGCGCTATGTTCACTGGGGAGCGACAAGCCAGGACGCCATTGATACCGGCATGGTGCTGCAAATCCGCGAAGCGCTGGAAATTACGCAAAGGCTTCTGGCGCGTTTAATCATCGTTCTGGCAGAACAAACTCAGCGACATCAACACAGCCTCATGCCCGGCCGAACCTGGATGCAGCACGCACTCCCCGTCACCTTTGGTCTGAAACTGGCTGGTACGCTGGATGCGCTTTTGCGCTGGCAGGAACGCCTGCAGGAACTTAAACCTCGAGCTCTGGTGCTGCAATTCGGCGGAGCCGCCGGCACCCTCGCATCTTTAAAAGAGCAGGGAGCAGAAGTATCTGCAACGCTTGCAAAAGAGTTGAACCTCGCGGAGGCGAACACGCCGTGGCACAGCCAGCGTGACCGTTTACTGGAGGTAGCCGGCTGGTTTGCTGGCGTGAGCGGCACTTTGGGTAAATTCGCTAACGATTTCGCGTTACTGATGCAAACGGAAGTGGCCGAAGTGAGCGAACCCGTTGTCGAAGGGCGAGGTGGTTCGTCCGCCATGCCGCACAAACGTAACCCCGTTGCATGTGCGGCGGTGCTCACCGCCGTAACGCGCCTGCCTGGCCTGATGGCGACAATGTATACCAGCCAGATTCAGCAGCACGAACGCGCGCTTGGCGGCTGGCAGGCAGAATGGGAAACGCTGCCGGAGCTGATTATGCTTGCCGGCGGCGTAATGCAAACCAGCCTCGAACTGATAACAGATATGCAGGTGAATACCCGGAAAATGCAGGCCAACCTTGCTATCACTCACGGCCTGATTATGGCGGAATCCGTCACGCTTGCCCTGGCGCAGCGCCTGGGGAAACAGGCTGCTCATCATCTTGTTGAGCAGCTTTGTCACCGCGCGCTTGATGAAAAACAGCCGCTGGAAACGCTGCTGGCGCAGCATCCGGATGTTTCGCCCTGGCTTTCCGCACAACAAATTCAAGATCTGCTCGACCCGCAACATGCCACCGGCAGCGCTGATTATTTTATCGGCCAGGTACTGGCGCGCGTCGGGCAGCAAAATAAGGAATTTTCATGAGTATTCATTACCAGTTGGAAGGGCGAACGGGCGCGCCAGTTGTGGTGCTGTCCAACTCGCTGGGCACGTCTTTGTCGATGTGGCAACCGCAAATGGACGCCTTGCTGGAGCATTTTCGGGTGCTGCGCTACGACGTCCACGGACACGGGCGCACAGCCAAAAACGATAAAACCACGCTCCCGCAACTGGCGGAAGACGTTATCAGCGTGATGGACGACGCTGGTATTCAACAGGCGCATTTCTGCGGAATTTCGATGGGCGGGCTAACCGGCCTGTGGCTTGCGCGTTTTGCGCCGGAACGATTTTTATCGGTCACCGTATCTAACAGCGCGGCGAAAATTGGTGAACAATCAGACTGGTTAAGCCGGGCCAGGGCAGTGCGGGGCGAGGGAATGTCCACGCTGGCATCCAGCGCGGCAGCGCGCTGGTTCACTGAGGATTTCGCGCAAAATAATAAAGCGCAGATCGATTATGTTGTGGCGAACCTTTCCGCTACGAATGCCGAAGGCTACGCTGCATGTTGTGAAGCGCTGGCCGCGGCGGATCTGCGCGCGGAAATCGATGCCATTACTCTTCCGGTACTGTTAATCGCCGGCAGTGAAGACCCGGTAACGACGGTTGCGGACAGTAAGTTTATGCAAAACCAAATACCCGCCTCGCAAATCGTCACCGTTCACGCATCACATCTGGCAAATATTGAAGCCGCGCAGGATTTTACCGCCGCGCTGATTACTTTTATTCAACAGCAGGAACGCAAAGCATGAAGGATGAAGATCGCTACCAGCAGGGAATGAACGTGCGCCGCGCGGTGCTTGGCGATACGCACGTTGACCGCACTTTGACGCAAATCACTCCGCTCAATGAGGAGTTTCAAAACTTCATTACCCGCTATGCCTGGGGCGATATCTGGTCGCGTCCAGGACTTGAGCGCCATACGCGCAGCATGATTACCATTGCGATGCTGATCGCGCTCAATCGGGAAGCCGAGCTGAAAATGCATCTGCGCGCGGCATTTAACAACGGCGTGACAAAAGAGGAACTTAAAGAGCTGATTATGCATTCGGCGCTGTACTGCGGCTTACCCGCAGCCAACGCCACTATGCATCTTGCGCAGCAGGTTTTTGATGAGACCGAAGGTCAGGATTAATTATCCACCCGTTAACCCGGCATAGATTTGCGAATCGAAGCCAGCAAAATCTGCGCGCCAGGCGACAGCGTGGCGTCCACCCGCGTCAGAATGCCAATCGGCTCTCCGGCGCCCTGGGTGGCAATCGGCAGGGCCGTCAGCGTTCCCTGTCGTAAATCCTCTTTTACCGCGCCGGATGGCACAAACCATACGTAGTTGTAATCCACCGTTAACTGGCGTGAAAGCGAGGCGGACAGCGTTTCGATGCAGGTCGCCGGGAGTTTGCATCCCTGGCTTGCGAGCAGCGTTTCAGCATTCTGACGTGGGATCGTGCCTTTAGGGGAAACCACCACCGGCCATTCCATCACCCGGCTCAGGGTAATATTTTCCTGCAGGATAGGGTGGCCGGGGCGCACCACGAGTTTTAGCGATTCGAGGAACAGCAGTTCATAGTTCAGCCCGGTCATCAGCTCGGGATCGGACATGCGCCCAATGCCCAAATCCAGCTCGCCGGATTTCAGCCCCGCCAGCAGCATGGTGTTGTTCATGGTGCCGACCTGGAGCGTCACATCGCTTTGCTGCTTATGAAATTGCCCGATAACCGCAGGCAATATACCAAGGGCTGCGGTAGGCAGCGCGCCAATTCTGACCACCGCTGAAGCCTGCCCGTCTTTGCGGGTCAGGGATTGCCCGGCGTGATTAAGCGCATCAAGAACCTTAACGGCATGGGTAAGAAACTGTTCACCCATCAGCGTAAGCTGTGCCCCTAACCGTCCACGATCGAACAGGCGCGTGCCGGTCAGTTGCTCCAGCTCATTTAGCGTTTTAGAGAGTGCCGGTTGGCTAAGATTAAGGGTTTCAGCCGCGCGCCCCAGTGTTCCCTGTTGAGCGACGGCCACGAAAGTGTGGAGATGGCGCAAGCGAATGCGCTGACTGAAAAGACCATTTTTTTCCATAAGCGATGTTAAAAACAGACGGGGCGCGGTGACAAGATAAGTTGTTTAATTATGATAACTTGCTAGCAAAATAATATTAACAATTCAGCAATGTTAGCAACAAAGGGGAGATTGCCTCCCCCGGGCTTAAACGTCGAAAAAGACAGTCTCTTTCTCGCCCTGTAGATAGATATCGAAGGTGTAAACC
The DNA here is from genome assembly GCF_025215095.1 of Dryocola boscaweniae. Taxonomy (GTDB): domain Bacteria; phylum Pseudomonadota; class Gammaproteobacteria; order Enterobacterales; family Enterobacteriaceae; genus Dryocola; species Dryocola boscaweniae. The sequence continues at coordinate 218,207 of NZ_JALHAP010000082.1, forward strand.
ACTTCGCTCCCGCGTAACTCGCGTTTGCCGATAAGCGTATTGCGGCGGACTTCCCACTCAATAAGGTTCAGCACCGGATCTTCACTATTGGCAGCTTGTTCATCAGAGAAATACATTCTGGTATTCAGACCGATGTTAATTCCGCGGGCGACAATCCACAGATTAAGATGAGGCGCCATTGTCGCGCCATCACGCCCCACAACCTGGCCGGGCTTGATGGTATCGAACCGCCAGACGCCGCTGTCGAAGTCTGAACAGGTACGCCCCCAGCCGCGAAAATCTTCGTCCAGCTTTTTGTCATGCTGCTGGTCTGCCGGATGGTTATAGCGCCCGGCGGCGTTGGCCTGCCACACTTCCAGCAGCACGTCGCGAACGGGAGTGCCGGAACCGTCAAACACGCGGCCTTCAACGATGATGCGCTCGCCTTCGGTATGCGAGTTAGTGAGTACATGAGTGAAATTTGTCTCGAAGATATTGAACCCGGCGACGTTTGGCGCAAGGCCGATATGCACATAAGGGCCCGCCGTCTGCGAGGCGGTTTCGCGCAAATAATCTTTCATTGGGCGGCTCCTTGCGTCCGGTTTTCAAACAGCGTGGCGCGATGTCCGCGCAACACCAGATCGAAGCGATAAGCCAGGCAGTCCAGCGGGACGGCGGCATGCGTATCCAGCTCGGCGATCAGCGTGCGGATGGCGTCGTCGTTATTGATAGTTTTGACGATCGGACACTGCCTGATAAGCGGATCGCCTTCAAAATACATCTGTGTAATCAGGCGCTGGCCAAAAGATGCGCCGGAAAGTGAAAAGTGAATATGCGAAGGGCGCCAGTCGCTCGCCTGGTTGCGCCACGGATACGGGCCGGGTTTGATAGTGCGGAAAAAGTAGTAGCCGTTTTCATCAGTCAGCACGCGTCCGCAGCCGCCAAAATTGGGGTCGATTGGCGCGAGATATTTATCCTTTTTGTGCCGGTAGCGCCCGCCAGCGTTGGCCTGCCACACCTCAACCAGCGTGTTCTTCATCGGCCGACCAAAGCCGTCGCGCACGTAGCCGTGCACAATAATGCGCTCGCCAATGGGTAAACCTGCTTTGGCGTAATTCATGATCAGATCGTTATCCAGCGGATCTAAATCTTTTTCGCCAAAGACCGGCCCGGTAATTTCCGACAATGAATTTTGCAGCGAGATAAGCGCGTTGCGCGGTGAACGCAGCACGCTGGTTTTGTAACCCGGCGCAAAAGCCGGTGGATGAGAATCGTAATCGCGATGAACAAGCTCGCGAGGCTGCCAAATGGGTGACATAGCTGGCTCCGGTTGTAGGAAAGAGGCGGCGTTGTAGTTTTAAATATCGCCGGAGCCAGTTTCAGTTAATGAATTGTTAAATTAAAGTGAATTTATGCCGTGATTTACATAGCTTAACGTTATGAAATTTATGGCTACCATTACTAATTTTGCTGCGCTGTAAAGCAGATCACAAAACGCAAATTCTTCGCCCTGAGTACGCCGTCAGACTCTACGCTTTCAGCAATATCCACTGGAGACACGACATCATGGCGAACAACATCACGGCTGATGAGATTCGGGAAAAGTTTTCGCACGCAATGTCGGCGATGTACCAGCAAGAGGTGCCTCAGTACGGCACGTTGTTAGAATTGGTCGCCGATGTAAACCTCGCGGTACTGGAAAACGATCCGCAACTGCAGCAACAACTGGAAAATGCCGACGAACTGGCAAGGCTTAACGTTGAGCGCCACGGGGCTATCCGCGTCGGCAAAGCCGAGGAGCTGGCTACGTTAAGACGAATTTTTGCCGTCATGGGCATGCTGCCTGTGGGCTATTACGATCTTTCCCAGGCCGGCGTGCCGGTGCATTCCACCGCGTTTCGCCCGATTGACGATACGTCCCTTGCTCGCAACCCGTTCCGCGTCTTCACCTCTTTGCTGCGCCTTGAGCTCATTGAAAACGAATCCCTGCGCAAAAAGGCGGCGGCAATCCTTGCGAAAAGAAATATTTTTACGCCGCGCTGCCGGGGGCTGCTTGATATTTACGACCAGCAGAAAGGTTTAAACGAGACGCAGGCGGATGAGTTCGTCAGGGAAGCGCTGGAAACGTTCCGCTGGCACAGCCATGCCACCGTTAATGCTCAAACCTACCAGGCGCTGCACGATCAGCATCGGTTGATAGCCGACGTCGTGTGCTTTCAGGGCTGCCATATCAACCACTTAACTCCACGAACGCTGGATATTGATCGCGTGCAGGCGCTCATGCCGGAATACGGTATTTCCCCCAAAGCGATAATTGAAGGGCCACCGCGGCGCGAATTTCCGATTCTGCTGCGCCAGACCAGTTTTAAAGCGCTGGAAGAACCGATTTTGTTTGCCGGCGAGCATCACGGAACGCACACGGCGCGGTTTGGCGAAATCGAACAGCGCGGAGTGGCTTTGACGCCGAAGGGACGCGCCTTGTACGACGAACTGCTTCTTGCTGCGGGCAGCGGCAAAGACAACCTCAGCCATCAGCATCATTTGCAGGAAGTCTTCAGCCGCCTGCCGGACAGCGATACGCTGCTGCGTCGCCAGGGGCTGGCCTATTTCCGCTATCGCTTAACGCCTGCGGGCGAAATGCATCGGTCGGGAATAAAACCGGGCGATGACCCGCAGTTGCTGATTGAACGCGGCTGGCTGGTGGCGCAGCCTATCACCTATGAAGATTTTCTGCCGGTCAGCGCCGCAGGTATTTTCCAGTCTAATTTAGGCTGCGAAAGCGGTTCCCGCAGCCATGGACACGCCAGTCGCGAAGCCTTTGAACAGGCGCTCGGTGCAACGGTTGCCAACGAGTTTGAGCTCTATCAACAGGCCGAAGATCGCAGTAAACGACGTTGCGGACTGCTCTGAAAGCGTTACTCTGCCGGGAGGTTGATAACAAGGAACAGCAGATGGAAGAGCCTGAAAGCCCGTTGGTTAATGTCGTTCAGGGTAAAGTTGCCGGAACAAAAGAAGGGGAATGCAACGTATTTCGCGGCATCCCCTTCGCGGCTCCGCCCGTAGGTGAATTGCGCTGGCGAGCGCCTGCGCCTCCGGCAAGCTGGCAGGGGGTCAGGCTCGCCACGAAGTTTTCCTCCGCAAGCTGGCAAAGCCTGGAATATTGCAAAGCCGTCGGCGGCGGCGATCCTGGTGAATTCTCTGAAGATTGCCTCTATCTGAATATCTGGACGCCCGTAAAAGGCGGTGCTAAACCGCTGCCGGTTATGGTCTGGCTGCACGGCGGCGGCTACACCATTGGCGCGGGTGGATTAGTTCCGTACGACGGCCGCGAATTCGCTTCGCGCGGCGTGGTGCTGGTGTCAATCAACTATCGGCTGGGACACCTGGGCTTTTTCGCGCACCCGGCGCTTGAAGGCGAAGATCCTGCCGGGCCGCTTTATAACTTTGCGCTGATGGATCAAATCGCCGCGCTTGAATGGGTGCGGGAAAACATCCATGCCTTTGGCGGCGATGCCGGGAACATTACGCTGTTTGGCGAGTCGGCAGGGGCGCGCAGCGTGCTGTCGCTTTTAGCCTCGCCGCTTGCCGGCGGGCTATTCCATAAAGCGATTGTCCAGAGCGCTTACACCTTGCCGGACGTTGACCGCCGCCAGGCCCTGAGAAAAGGGATTTCTCTGGCGCGTCATTTTGGGCTGGAAGAGGCAACCGCTGAACAATTACGCGCGCTGCCGGCCGAGGCATTCTGGGCGCTGGAAGCGCCGCTAAATATTGGCCCGGCGCCCATCAGCGGCGATCGCGTTCTGCCAGAACCGATGCTGGACGTTTTCTTTGCGGGCAAGCAGCACCCGATGCCGATAATGATCGGCAGCAACAGCGATGAGGCCAGCGTGTTGAGCTATTTTGGCATCGATCTCGCCGGGCAAATTGAGCTGCTGCGCCGGGAGAAACGGTTCGGGCTGGGATTGATAAAACTGCTTTATCCCGGCGTAAAAGGCGATAGCGAGCTAGGCCGCCAGGTGTGCCGCGATATGGCATTTACCACCATGGGCTTTGTGGTGATGCAGGCGCAGCAGCGCACAGGCCAGCCCTGCTGGCGTTATTACTTCGATTATGTTGCCGAGGCGGAACGCAAAACCTACGCAAACGGAACCTGGCATGGTAACGAAGTGCCTTATGTATTCAATACCTTACATCTCACGCCGCCCGCCTGCGAATACGCGACAGAAAGGGACCTGGCCTTCTGCGCAAAAGTCTGCGACTACTGGGCCCAGTTTGCCCGTGAGGTAACCTCTGAAAGTGAATACCTTGAGGGTATTTTGCGCTGGCCGGCCTGCACCCGGCGGCGTGACAGAACGATGCTGCTGGGAGTGAACAAGCAGGCGCAATTCAGGATAAGCAATCGTTTTATGCGAACCCGCATGCAGTTATTTAAACGCGTAATGAAACATCATGTGCAGTTAAACTGAGCCCGCGGCCGTTTTGCCTTCAATAAAATTTTTAATTTCTGGGAAATATTGCCGCCTTTTAACTTACGTTTAAACAACGGATACGGAGTTAAAAGGTGCCAACGGTCTATTTTTATCTGCTTCTCGCTTCCGGTTACGGCTCAAACGTGTCATGGAACGTTACGCCGATGCCAGATATGGAAATATGCAAACTCACGCTGGAAGAGGTGGTTAAAGGGATCAGCCCCGATCTGAATTACGGAAGCGTTCCCGCGCCGTCAGGCGCAAAATGTATCGAAATCACCCGCGGCTCGGACGAGGCGGTTTCGAATAATTAGCTGACGCTATTAACTCAGGCTCAGTAAACTTTCGCAGAATGCCGCAATCCCGGCGGCGTTTTCGCTTCCCTGTCGAATGGCCAGACGATAATGGGCCCCGGTTTTCACGCTGTGTTCGAAGGGGCGCACCAGCCTGCCCATTCGTATATCTTCTGCCACCAGCGTTTCATCGGCGATGGCGATGCCGAATCCCTGGATGGCTGCGCTGATTGCAAGATCCATGGTGTCGAAATGCTGGTTTTTAATCATCACAGGTTGCTTTGCCGGGTAATCGGCCAGCCAGAGCGACCAGTCCGTGCGGTCGCGCGTTGGATGCAAAAAGGTGAAACGTTGTAGATCTTCGGCAGACAGCGGCCCCGCCGGCAACAGGCTCTGGCTGATGACCGGTGTAAGGATCTCTTCAAAAAGCAGCGTGCCGGCTTTGGCATGAGGGCCAAAAACAATCGCCACATCGTAAGGTTCGTTTTTGAAGTTAATGCCGTGATCCACCGTAGTGGTGAGCGCAACCTGAATATCCGGGGCATGTAGCTCAAGCTGTATGATTTTAGGCACCAGCCAGCGCATAGCGCAGGTCGGCGCCTTCAGGCGGATTACGCTCGGTTTATGGCAGGCGCGGTCGGCCACATCAAGCAGCTTTTCAAAAGCATTTTGCAAATCAGGGAGCAGGGCGCTGCCCTGCGGCGTAAGGTATAAACCGCGAGCGTGGCGTTCAAATAACGCAAAGCCCAGCCATTCTTCAAGCGACGCTATTTTACGGCTAACCGCTCCCTGCGTGAGACATAACTCTTTCGCTGCCCGAGTCAGATTTAAATGTCTGGCGGTGACCAGAAATGCATCAACAGTATTGAGGGGAAAATTATGCCGCGCCATGTCGCTCTCCGCTGAGCCATGCATTTTTTGCATGGCTATTATGACAACAATTCGTTTGTCGTGGCAACCGCATCCGGATTGAATAGTTATGCAAATCGAGCCTCAACAGGAGCGGCCATGACTATCCATACCCCGGTTCAACATCGTTCAAAACTACCCGATGTGGGAACCACCATTTTTACCGTTATCGGCCAGCTCTCGGCGCAGCATAACGCAATTAACCTTTCGCAGGGCGCGCCGAACTTTTCACCCGACCCTAAACTTATCGCAGGCGTCACCAAAGCCATGCTGGATAACCATAACCAGTACTCGGCAATGACTGGCCTTGCCCCGCTGAAAACGCTGATTACCGAGAAAGTGGAAACGCTCTACGGCGCGCGTTACGACGCAGGCGATGAAGTGCTGATTACCGCCAGCGCCAGCGAAGGACTGTATTCGGCCATCAGCGGTTTAGTGCATCCGGGCGACGAAGTGATTTACTTTGAGCCTTCCTTCGACAGCTACGCGCCAATTGTGCGCCTGCAGGGAGCAAAACCCGTTGCCCTGAAGCTCGCGCTGCCGGATTTCACCGTGAACTGGGATGAAGTGCGGGCGGCCATCACGCCTCGAACACGTATGATAATCATCAATACGCCGCACAACCCGAGCGGACAGATATTTAACGCACAAGATCTGGCAATGCTGGCGGCGTTGACGCGCAACACGGATATCGTCATTTTGTCCGATGAAGTGTATGAACACATCGTGTTCGACGGCCAGCGTCACCACGGCATGGCGACTCATCCACAGCTTGCCGAGCGCAGCGTAATTGTCTCTTCGTTTGGCAAAACGTTTCATGTTACGGGCTGGCGCGTGGGATATTGTCTGGCGCCGGCGGCGTTGATGGATGAAATTTGCAAGGTGCATCAGTTTTTGATGTTTTCTGCCGATACGCCAATGCAGTACGCTTTTGCTGACTACATGACCGATCCGCAAACCTATCTGTCGCTGGCGGCTTTCTATCAGCGCAAGCGCGATCTGATGCAGACATTGCTGGCGGGGTCGCCGTTTAAGCTGTTGCCGAGCGCAGGTTCGTTCTTCCTGCTCGCCAGTTTCGACCATTTCAGCGACGAGTCCGACAGCGAGATGGTGAAGCGATTGATTATTGAACAGGGCGTGGCGACGATTCCGCTCTCCGCGTTTTACACTGACGGAACGGACAATAAATTGATTCGTCTTTCTTTTGCCAAAGACGAAGCCACATTACGGGCGGGCGCACAGGCGCTTTGCCAGCTAAAACCACGTTAAAAAAGGGGTCACAATGAAAAAAATCCATGCGCCAGGTTTAGCTGTTGGAAGGTTCGCTGTTTCCTCCGGATTGGCGGTCACAAAACTGCGCTACGGCGTGTTAGCTGTCGGGATGCTCGCTGCTTTCTCGGGACTGGCAGCCACTGAACTGCGCTACGGCGTTGAGGCTGAATATCCGCCGTTTGAAAGCCGTAATTCGGCAGGGGAGCTGGAAGGGTTTGATATCGAACTGGGGAACGCTATTTGTAAGGCGGCAAGCCTGAAATGCTCCTGGGTTGAAACCTCCTTTGACGCGTTAATACCCGGCCTGATGGCGAAGAAATTTGATGCGATTAACTCGGCAATGAATATTACCGAACAGCGCCGTAAAAGCATCGATTTTACCCAGCCCATTTATCGCATTCCTTCTCAGCTTGTGGGCAAGGCCGACAGCGCGGTGGACGCCACGCCTCAAGGGCTGAAGGGCAAAACCATTGGCGTTCTGCAGGGCTCCATTCAGGAAACCTACGCCAAAGAGCACTGGGAAAAGCAGGGCGTAACGGTGGTTTCTTACAAAGACCAGAATATGGCCTGGGCCGACCTGCTTAATGGCCGAATCGATGCTTCGCTGGTCATGTCCGCAGCCGGGCAGGCGGGTTTCTTAAGCAAACCTCAGGGGAAAGGCTTTGGCTTTATCGGCAAGCCGGTGAGCGACGATACTATCCTCGGCAGCGGTATCGGTTTTGGCCTGCGTAAAGGCGATGCGGATACCAAAAAACAGCTCGATGAGGCGATTGAAAAAGTGAAGGCCGACGGCACGGTAACCTCGCTTGCCAGAAAATATTTCCCCGGCATTGACGTCTCTGTGAAGTAATCCCGCTTTTCACCCTCTCTCTTCACGGGAGAGGGGCATTTTTCCGCTCATTTTTCGGTTCATTCCGGTTCAAATAAAAAAACTGCGTTCCTGAGCCAAATCCAGGCCGACAACCGTTGGATTAGCGGTGAATTTTGTCTAGAGTGTGCGGTCGTAATGGTTGTAACAGCTTGCCGTAGTTCTGCCCGCAAAGCAGGACGAAATACATCGACATAAAAGGACGATTTCTCAGGCATGAACCGCAGACGTTTTATCAAAGCCTCTATGGCTCTCGCCGCAGCCTGCGGCACTCCGACCCTTGCCACTTTCTTTTCTCGCGCAGCTTTCGCCGCAGAATCCGATATCGCCGATGGCCGCACCACCGAGTTTGATTTTTCAGTGCTTCAGGCAATGGCTCATGACCTGTCGAAAAAACCGTGGAGCGGCGCGCCTCGTCCATTGCCGGATACGCTGGCAACGCTCACGCCGCAGGCTTATAACGCCATTCAGTATGACGCGGACCATTCGCTGTGGAATAACCTCGATAATCGCCAGCTCGACGTGCAGTTCTTCCACGTGGGGATGGGGTTTAAGCGCCGCGTGCGTATGTTCTCCGTAGATTCAGCCACGCACCTGTCTCGTGAAATTCACTTCCGCCCGGAGCTGTTTAACTACAACGATGCGGGGGTGGATACCAGGCAACTGGAAGGGCAGATGGATCTCGGTTTCGCCGGATTTAAAGCCTTCAAAGCGCCGGAACTGGCGCACCGCGATGTGGTTTCTTTCCTGGGCGCCAGCTACTTCCGCGCTGTAGATAACACTTACCAATACGGTTTGTCCGCACGTGGCCTTGCGGTAAATACCTTTACCGACCAGCTTGAAGAGTTCCCGGACTTCACATCGTTCTGGTTTGAAACGCCAAAAGCTGGCGACACGACGTTTGTGGTCTACGCGCTGATGGACAGCAAAAGTGTCACCGGGGCGTATAAATTTATCATTAGCTGTGAAGAAAAACGCGTGGTGATGGAGGTGGATAATCATCTTTATGCCCGCGAAAATATCAAGCAGTTGGGCATTGCGCCGATGACCAGCATGTTCGCCTGCGGCACTAACGAACGCCGTATGTGCGACACCATTCATCCGCAGATCCATGATTCCGACCGCCTGGCGATGTGGCGCGGCAACGGCGAATGGATTGCTCGTCCGCTAAATAACCCGCAGAAACTCCAGTTCAATGCCTATATGGACAATAACCCAAAGGGGTTTGGTCTGCTGCAGCTTGACCATGAGTTCGCCAACTATCAGGACATTATGGGCTGGTACAACAAACGTCCGAGTCTGTGGGTTGAGCCGCGCAACAAATGGGGTAAAGGCAACGTTTGCCTGATGGAAATCCCTACCACGGGCGAAACTTTAGATAACATCGTTTGTTTCTGGCAGCCGGAAAAACCGGTGAAGGCGGGCGATGAGCTGGAGTTTAAATATCGCCTGTACTGGAGCGGTCTGCCGCCGGTAACCACCGAGCTTGCTCGCGTCTACGCAACGCGCACGGGTATGGGCAGTTTCCCGGAAGGCTGGGCGCCGGGCGAACACTTTCCGGATAAATGGTCACGTCGTTTCGCCATCGATTTTGTTGGCGGCGATTTGAAAGCTGCGGCGCCGAAAGGTATCGAACCGGTTATCACGCTTTCAAACGGCGAAGCGAAGCAGATCGAAATTCTCTACGTCGAGCCTTTCGACGGCTACCGTATTCTGTTCGACTGGTATCCGACTGACGATTCCACCGCGCCGGTAGATATGCGTATGTTCCTGCGCTGTCAGGGCGACGCTATCAGCGAAACCTGGCTGTATCAGTATTTCCCACCGGCTGCGGACAAACGTAACTACGTTGACGACCGCGTGATGAAATAAGCAAAAGCCCCGCGGTTAACGTCGCGGGGCTTTTTTATCGCGTCTGCACATTACTCCAGCGGCCCGCCCATAATCGTTTCGCGCATGCCGGACAGCACCCGTTCGCCGGTTTCGCTTTTGAGTTCTTCATACCAGCTATGGGTGACCGCCATATCTTTTCCGTGCGTGACGTCGCAGCGTTTACGCGCTTTTAGCACCAAATCTTTCACCCGGTAAGCGCGCTTTTCCTGGTAGCGCAGCAGGGCGTCTTTCACGCCGAGAGAATTGGTTTGCACAGCGATAGCCAGCACGACGGCATCCTCCATTGCGGCGCAGCCGCCCTGGCCGATGTCCGGCGTGGTGCTGTGCCCGGCGTCGCCAAGCAGGGCGACGCGCCCGCGCACCAGTTGCATAAATGGCTCGATATCATGAATTTCTATGCGATTTGTGGTCTCCGGGTTAATGGCGGCAATGAGTTTTTGCACCGGCGCGGCCCAGCCGCTGAAATAGCGGGATAAATCTGTTTTCACCGTGGCGCGGTCTTCCGCCAGGCCTTTTGGCAGCGGCACATCGAAAAAGAAATAGAAGCGATTGCCGGCAACCGGCATCAACGACACGCGTTTGCCTTCGCCGACAAAAGTCGTCCACTGATTCGCAGGCGCGATAGATTCATCGATTTCAACCAGCCCGTTCCAGTTAACGTAACCTGCATAGCGGCGCTCGGTCTGGTGGCCAAGCACATAAGGGCGAATGACAGAATGGGTGCCATCGGCGGCTATCAGCAAGTCGCCCTCGGCGATTTGTCCGTCTTCAAATGTAGCCCGCACGCCGTCATCAAACTCTTCAATGCTCATCACCCGTTTGCCGAAATGAATCTCTTCGCGCCTGTAGGCATCAATCAGCATGTCCTGCAGTTCGGCGCGGGCGACGGGATAGGGGCGTTCGCCCACGCTTTGAATGAGCGGATCGAGGCTGAAACGCGTCATGGTCTGGCCGCGTAAATGCTCGTAATAGGCCATATACTCCATCGGCCCGCCTAATTGCTGAAGCGAGTCTTTCATGCCAAGCCAGTTGAGGCATTTCACGCCGTTGGGCCAGATGGAAATCGCCGCGCCCACAGGTTTTATCTCTTTGACCGCCTCATAGACTTCTGTCGCCATACCGCATCGCTTCAGGGCAATCGCTGCCGATAATCCGCCGATGCCGCCGCCTATAATTATCGCTTTCATCTCTGTCTCCTTTTAGTTACAGAGAAATAAAGCAACATTCGTACCAGAACTTTTGGGTCAGAAATGGCGCAGGTGAAACGTTAGTTTCGACGCGGCTTAAGCGGCGCCTGGTTAATTTTGGGGAACCGAAAAGGTGCAGGGCTAATTTTCTGCACCATAAAACATCCCTTCGAGCTTCATGCCATCGGGGTCGAGGAAGAAGACCGCGTAATAATCGGGATAATACTCGCCGGCGGGATCGAAAATAGTCACGTTATGTTCCACAAGCCAGCTTTGCAGATCGTCCACGTCCTGCCGGTTACGCAACCCCCAGGCGTAATGATGAAAACCTGGGTCTCCTTTGCGGTAAGGATGCTTAAGACCTTGTGGATCGGCCTGGCTTATCCACAGACGGGTTGTGCCGTTGGTCCAGCCCATCATGTCCGGATACTCATCAAGCACCTCGAAGCCAAGGAAGTTCATCAGTCCGGAATAAAACTGACGCGAGACAGCGAAATCGCTGACGGAAATCACCAGATGATCGACTGCGACAACTCGAGACATATGCTTTCCCCTTTTCAGAGCCTGTGCTAACTATAGACAATAGGTTCACGACTCCGGAGAAACACGTTGCAAGCGGCTGAAAACTGGCAGGATGATGCCATCAAACTTAACGAAAAAATTACGCTGCATTCTGTTCATGAACGCTATGCGGATGAATTATTCGCCCTTGTAGTGCGCAATAAAGTCTGGCTGCAAAAGGCGATGGAATGGCCGCAGTACGTGACAAAGATTGAGGACTCGCTCAAAACGGCACAGGGAAATTACATTCTGCACCATCGCGGTTATGCGAAAATGTTTCTGATTTACCAGTACGAAAACATGGTTGGGGTAATTTCTTTTAATCAAATCGAACCCACCAATAAGACGGCTTATATCGGCTACTGGCTGGATGAGCGCGCCCAGGGGCAGGGCATTATTTCGCAGGCGCTGGAAGCGATTATTGCAAAGTACTCAAGCGAAGGGCTGGTCCGCCGCTTTGTTATCAAATGTATTGTGACAAATGAAGCGAGCAATCAGGTGGCGCGGCGCAACGGATTTACGCTTGAAGGCTGTTTACGGCAGGCGGAGTTTCTTAACGGTGAGTTTCACGACCAAAATATTTACGCGCGCATTGTGGAATGATCAAAATACGCCATAAAACGGTGTTCTGGTTACCCGCTGCTCGCCGTTGATGGTTTTGATGCCGCGGATATGAATCAGCTCACCGCCAAATCCATCTATCACCGCTTTGTCGTAGACCTGCACGTTATTTTCGATAAGCACATTGCCCGTTACGCGCGCGCCGCCGTAAATCTGCACGTGGTTATCGAGCTGTACCGGGCCGCCGACGAGCGCCGCATCATCAAAAATGCGCACGTGATGTTTTAGCACGCAGTCGCCCTCGATGACGGCGTTGCCATAAACCTGCGAGGAATAGCGAATGGTTGGGATCTGGTCCTCTCCGCTGCCGGCAATAATGCGGGCGTTGTCAAAGATGCGGGCGCAATCGCAAATCCAGACGTTGTTTTCCTCGTTGCCTTCCAGCACGGCGTGACCAAATACCTCGGCGCGATGTTCTATGAACGCGTTACGGACGGCGGCATCGCCATAAATTTGTGCCTGATGGACTACACGGGAAGCGCTGACCACCGCGTTGCCGTAGATTTGCAGAAGCTGGTCTCGATCGGCCGTCAGACCCCGCACGGCAATAACCTGGCTGCCGTTCATCACTCGGGCATTTTCACGGACAAAGCACTCGCCGCCGATCAATGAATTTTCGACGACGGCATTTCCCGAAACGTGAGCCTGATGGCAAAGGGTAGAAGCACCGCGGATCTGCGCGTTGTCTTTGACATCGGAGCCGCCAAATACCCTGCATTGATTATCGTAAACCCAGCACTCGCCTTGCTGGCTCAGACTTGCTTCATTTTCAACCCACCCGCCGGTTTGCCCGGCTTTGACATCGCTGAAGTCCCGGAGCGCGCGGATTTGCCAGAGCCTGACCTGCTGTTTTTCGCCATCCTGAAGATAGTCATAAAGCTGCGAATCGTCGGTTAATTCATACTTATTCATTCGTTCTGCCTCTTAAACGCCTGTTTAAAACGTAGCAGGTAAATAGTCGACGTGGCGTTTCGGCGAGGAATCCCATAAAATGCATCTAAAATACATTTTAAAAAATAAACAAAAATGAATAAATCAGCTCTGCCCACGATGATTAATCTGCCCGCCGGGTATTTCGGCATGGTGCTGGGGATAATCGGTATGGGATTCGCCTGGCGCTATGCCGCCACCGTCTGGCCGGTTAGTCCATTGCCCGGCGAGGCGCTCGAAATGCTGGCAATGCTCATCTGGCTGATGCTGACGACGGCATTTGTCTACCGCCTGGTTAAATATCCACAGACGGTAAAAGAAGAAATTCTTCATCCGCTGATGAGCAGCTTTGTCAGCCTGTTTCCCGCAACGACGATGCTGGTGGCTATTGGACTTGCGCCTTATGTGCGGCCGATAGCGGTTGGCATGTTTGTCTTTGGCGTGGTGGTGCAGCTTAGCTATGCGGCATGGCAAAGCGCCGGTTTATGGCGAGGAAATCATCCGCAAACGGCAACCACACCGGGTTTGTATTTGCCAACGGTCGCCAATAACTTTATCAGCGCAATGGCGAGCGGGGCGCTGGGCTATCACGACCTCGGGATCCTGTTTTTAGGCGCAGGCGTTTTTTCCTGGCTCAGTCTGGAACCGGCGATTTTACATCGCATGCGTAGCGCCGGAGAAATGCCCACGCCGGTTCGCACCTCGCTTGGGATCCAGCTTGCGCCCGCGCTGGTGGCCTGCAGCGCGTACCTGAGCGTAAACGGCGGGCAGGCGGATTTTTTCGCCAAAATGCTGTTCGGCTACGGTTTGCTTCAACTGCTGTTTATGGCGCGCCTGATGCCCTGGTACATGGCTCAGCCGTTCAACGCCTCATTCTGGAGTTTCTCGTTTGGCCTCTCGGCGCTGGCAACCACCGCGCTTCATCTCGCTCACGGCAGCAATGACGGCATATTTACCGTTATTGCGGTGCCGCTGTTTATTCTTACTAATGTAATTATCGGCCTGCTGTTAGTGCGCACGTTTATCCTGCTGATGCAGGGCAAATTTATTTTACGCACGGCAAGGCCCATGAATAAGGAACGACTATGATTTCAAAACCTGAAAGCTATTACAGTGAAAAATACGGTTTAACGCCCACCCATTCTGACGTGGTTAATGCGGCAACGATTGTGCCGCCGGGTAAAACGCTGGATCTCGGCTGCGGCAACGGCCGCAACAGCCTGTATCTCAACCAGAAGGGGTTCGACGTCACCGCCTGGGATAAAAACCCGATGAGCATTAATAACCTTAATCAGATTATTACAGCCGAAGGGTTAAAAAATATCTCTACCGATATTGTTAACCTGAACGACCTGAAATTTGACGGCGAGTTTGACTTTATTCTCTCGACCGTGGTGATGATGTTCCTTGAGCGCGAAACTATACCGGGCCTTATCGAAAATATGCAGCGTTGCACCAAAGCAGGGGGTTATAACCTGATTGTGGCAGCGATGGACACCGAAGACTTTCCTTGTAACGTTGGGTTCCCGTTTGCCTTCAAAACAGGCGAACTGAGTCATTACTACAAAGGCTGGGAGCTGATTAAATACAATGAGGACGTCGGTCAGTTACACAAAACCGACGCTGACGGCAACCGCATCAAGCTGCGTTTCGCCACTATGCTGGCGCGTAAGATTTAATAAAGTAGCGGTGGATGGCGCGGGCGCTTATCCACCGCTACAAAATAGATTATTTAGCCGCCAGTAAACACAGCTTTAAAGCCACGTTATAAGAAGCTTCAAACGACTTCAGCGGTAAAAATTCAAATCGCGAGTGGAAATTATGCGCGCCGGTAAAGAAGTTTGGCGTTAATAAGCCTTTTGCCGACAGCGCCGCGCCGTCGGTGCCGCCGCGCATCGGGATAACTTTCGGCTCAATATTCAGTTCGTCTAGCGCTGCAAAAATTAAATCAATGGCCCGACGGTCGTCGGTGATGGCATTGCTGATGTTGCTGTAGGTATCGCTGATATGGTAATCCACTCGGGCCGTCGGGTACTGCGCGGCGATTTTATCGGCGACTTCACCAATCTGTTTTTTGCGGCGCTCGAAGTTAGCGAGATCGAAATCGCGGATGTTTGCTTTAAGCAGCGCTTCGCTCTGGGAGGCCTGCATGCCGTTAAACCAGATATAGCCTTCGCGTCCTTCGGTATGCTCCGGGGTTTGCCGGCGGTCGAAATGGCTGATGTAATCCATCGCCATCAGCAGCGGGTTTACCAGTACGCCTTTGGAAGACATCGGATGGCTGGTTACGCCGGTAAAGCGCAGTTCGGCGTGGGCGGCGTTGAAGTTTTCATACACCACTTCGCCTAATTCGCAGCAGTCGATTGTCCAGGCAAAATCAACGTCGAAACGCGCGAGATCCAACGCTTTCGCGCCGCACAGGCCAATCTCTTCGTCCGGCACAAACGCCACCACAATATCGCCATGCTTGTGCTCTGAGGTGAGGTTTTCCAGCATTGTCATCACCACCGTGACAGCCGCTTTATTATCCGCCCCCAGCACGCTTGTGCCATCGCTGAAAATAATTTCTTCACCGGGATAGGCTTTGATTTCAGGATGCTCAGCAGTGCGCAACCAGATGTCTTTCTCCGCGTTCAGGCACAAATCCTCGCCGGTAAAACGCAAGATCTGCGGATGAATATCCGGCGACAGGCCGACGTCAACAGTATCGATATGGGTGATAAACCCTATCCGCGGCGCGCCCGCCACGTTGCCTTTTTTCACCGCCGTGACCGTAGCGTGTTCATCAATGAGCACATCTTCCAGACCGAGTTCGCGCAGTTCCGCTGCCAGAATTTCCGCCATTTCATGCTGGCCTGCGGTGCTGGGTAGCGTATTAACGCGAGGGTCGCTCTGGCTGGTTACCGCCAGGTAGCGGAAGAAACGTTGGGTTAGCTGCGTGGAGAGCGGCGAGGACATAATGTTTCCTTATTGTTCGATGTTGTTTGTTGGCAATGTAAATTTAATGTTATTTATTAGGACGCTTAGTACAAGCATTATTCGTTCAGGGGCAGGATAACCAACAGGAAGATAGCGATGAAAATAAAAATTACCACGCTTGCGCTGGCGGTAGCCGCGCTTTCAATCAGCGCAGGCGCTGCAGCAAAAACGCTGGTTTATTGCTCGGAAGGTTCTCCAGAGAACTTTAATCCGCAGCTCTATACCTCCGGTACCAGCGTTGATGCCAGTGCGGTGCCGGTTTATAACCGGCTGGTGGATTTCAAAGTCGGCACCACCGAACTGCAGCCGAGCCTGGCGGAAAGCTGGGAGGTTAGCGAGGACGGCAAGGTTTACACTTTTCATCTCCGCAAAGGCGTGAAGTTTCAAAGCAACAAATACTTCAAACCGACGCGCGATTTTAACGCCGATGACGTGATCTTCTCGTTTATGCGCCAGAAAGATGCAAAGCATCCTTACCACAACGTTTCCAACGGTAATTATTCCAACTTCGAAAGCCTGGAGTTCGGCAAGCTGATAACCGCCATCGACAAGGTCGATGACAACACGGTGCGCTTCACGCTGGCTCATCCGGAAGCGCCGTTCATCGCCGATTTAGGCTGGTATTTCGCTTCAATCCTCTCGGCTGAATATGCCGATGCGATGCTAAAAGCGGGCACGCCTGAACGCGTGGATATGGATCCAATCGGCACCGGTCCGTTTGAGCTGAAGCAGTATCAGAAAGATTCGCGCATCCTTTTTACCGCCTTTCCGGACTACTGGCAGGGCAAGGCGAAACTCGACCGCCTGATTTTCTCCATTACGCCGGACGCCTCGGTGCGCTACGCGAAGCTTGAGAAAAACGAATGCCAGGTGATGCCGTTCCCGAACCCGGCGGATCTGCCGCGCATGAAGGAAAACAAAGACATCAACCTGATGCAAAAAGCGGGGCTGAACACTGGCTTTCTGGCCTTTAACACCCAGAAAGCGCCGCTGGATAACGTGAAGGTGCGTCAGGCGCTGGCGCTGGCTATCAATAAACCGGCGATTATCGAAGCGGTCTTCCACGGTACGGGGCAGGCGGCGAAAAACCTGTTGCCGCCGGGCGTGTGGAGCGCGGACGACCAGCTAAAAGATTATGATTACAGTCCGGAAAAAGCCAAAGCGCTGCTCAAAGAAGCGGGCTTCGCCAACGGCATGACCATCGATCTGTGGGCGATGCCGGTTCAGCGTCCTTATAATCCGAACGCCAAACGTATGGCGGAGATGATTCAGGCCGACTGGGCAAAAGTGGGCGTAACGGCGAAAGTAGTGACCTATGAATGGGGCGAATATCTGAAGCGCGTGAAAAGCGGCGAGCATCAGGCAGCCCTGATGGGCTGGACGACGGCGACAGGCGACCCGGACAACTTCTTCGGCCCGCTGTTTAGCTGCACCGCCGCGAACGGCGGTTCCAACTCGTCGAAGTGGTGCTATCAGCCGTTTGATAAGTTAATTCTGGAAGCTCGCGCTGAAGGAGATCACGACAAGCGCGTGGCGCTGTATAAAGAGGCTCAGCAGGTGATGCACGATCGGATGCCAGCGGTGATGATTGCTCACTCAACGATTTTTGAACCGGTGCGTAAAGAAGTCTCTGGCTATGAAATCGACCCGTTCGGGAAGCACATTTTTTATCAGGTAGAGGTGAAATAACGTTTTTCCTGACGGCAAAAAGCCCTGGCGTTTCAAGCGCAGGGCTTTTTTTATGCCGGTTTTAACGTTGCGTGGAACCGCGGATTTTTAATTTTCCCGCCATCGTCACCCGCGTAGCGTTATCCTCGCCCTGACAAATATACTCCACCGCCATGCGTCCCAGCTCGGTATAAGGCAGTTGTACGCTGGTGAGCTTCGGCGTTAGCTGATCGGCAATGCGCTGATCGTCATAGCTGGCCACCAGCACCTGTTGCGGTACTTTTATGCCAAGCTGAGCAAGCGCCTGATAACAACCCAGCGTCATCCAGTCGCTGGAGCAAAAAATGGCGTCCGGCGGCGAAGGGAGTTGCATGACCTGGCAGGTCGCACGCTGCGTTTCATCGATTTGCCAGTTAGTTTTGACCACCAGCTCTTCTTCGAAGGGAAGAGCGGCTTTTTCAAGCGCGGCTTTGTAGCCGGCAAGACGCTGGTGTGAGGCGTCCATCCATTCATCGCCGGTGATATGGGCAATGCGCCGGGCTCCTTGATCAATAAGATGACGGGTCACCTGCAGGGCGTTTGCGTAATCGTCGGGTAAAAAAGTAGGTTGCAGGGGATAGGCGCCATCATAAACGTTGAGCAGAACCAGCGGCAGCGAGGTGCAGTGTTCAAATACGGAAAAATCGATAGCGCTGGTGATAGGCGAGGCGAGAATAATCCCGGCGCAGCGCCGTTGTTCAAGCTGCTTGATAATACGCAGCGCCAGTTCGCTATCGTCGCCATAGTCATAAATCGTCAGTAGCGCATCGTGACGCCAGGCGGCATCCCGGGCCTGGCTTAACGCATCGACAAAGGGATCGTAGCTCGGCATCACGTTCATCAATACCGCAATTTCTTCCTGTCCTTCTGCTTTATGCGGCGCGGGGATTTTTTTATAGCCAAGCCGCTGGGCCACCGTAATAACCCGCTGGCGCGTCTCTTCACTGAGTTTGATGCTCTGCGCATTATTTAAAATTAACGATACCGCGGCCTGGGAAACGCCAGCCTCACGGGCGATATCGGTCATGGTAACTTTGCTTTTTTTTTCCATTGCTTTAGTCATCCGCTGCCTTTGCGCGAGAACTATAACACAGCGTGCTGGTCGTCACGCTGCGGCGGGGCGGGAATCGCTGGAATGTGATCCCGCCTGCAATTGCCACATCCTGTACTTGCGTCAGGCAAGGCAACTAATAAATATTAGCTAATATTATTAGTAGGCGCATTATACGGAGGACGTATGCGACAGCAGTGGACTAAGCAGCAGGCAAATGAGTGGCATCAGCAGCAGGGCTGGATGTGCGGTTTTAACTATTTACCGCGCACGGCGGTGAACTGGACGGATCTATGGCAGGCGGAAACTTTTGATGCTGAGACCATCGATGAAGAGCTGGGTTGGGCGCAAAACGTAGGCTACACCACGCTGCGCACCAATCTACCTTTCATCGTCTGGCAGCATGACCGCCAGGGGCTGGTAGAGCGCATCGACACTTTTCTGACTATTGCGGAAAAACACAATATTCGCGTTATGCTCACGCTGATGGACGACTGCGGTTTTTCCGGCGACGAACCTTATCTGGGCGAGCAGAAAGCGCCTGTCCCGGGCAAACATAACAGCCAGGCTGCGGCAAGCCCCGGGCGAGATAAAGTCTGCGATCCAGACGTCTGGCCAGAAATTGAACGCTATGTGCGCGACATTGTGAAAACCTTCCGCGACGACCGCCGCATACTTATCTGGGATCTGTATAACGAACCTGGCAACCGCGGCACCTTCGCCACCGGCGTTGAAGAGGTGCTTTATGATGAGAAGCTGGAGTCGTTTGCGCTGGAATTAATGCTTAAAACCTTCGAGTGGGCTCGTGAGGAAAATCCTTCCCAACCGTTGACCGTCGGCGCATGGCATTTAAATCTTATCGATAACGATCAGCCGGAAGAAGAGTTCTTCCAGCATCCAATCGACCAGGCCGCGCTGCGGTTGTCTGACGTTGTGAGCTATCACGCCTATGTCCCGACAGCCAAAATGGTGCGTGCGATAAGAGTAATGGAGCAACTGGGCCGTCCGATTATGTGCACCGAGTGGCTGGCAAGACATGTCGGCGGCAATTTCGAAGAGCAGCTACCTCTGATGCACGCATGCAACGTGGTGCCTTATCAGTGGGGACTGGTGCGCGGTAAAACGCAAACCCACCTGCCATGGCCGATTTATTTGAAAAAGCGCGAGGATTACGCTCATCTCTGGTTCCATGACGTTTTTGACGAGCACGGTATTCCATTCCGCCGCGCGGAAATGGATTTGGTCGCGCGACTCAGTAAAACAGGGTTACATCCTCGCGGCTAAATAACTTTCTCATGCTTCATCATAATAAGGTTCACCCCGGTATCGCAGCCGGGGTGTAAGAGGCTACTACGATGACAATGGCAATGAAAATTCCCGGCCGAGAATTATGGTCTTATTTTGGTTATGGTTTAGGACAGTGTTTTAGCTTTGGGCTGGTGGGTTCGTTTATTAACTATTTTTACACCGACGTGCTGGGAATCTCCGCATTGGCGGCAAGCACCATCTTTCTGATTGCGCGCGCCTGGGATGCCGTTCACGATCCGTTTTTCGCCAGTATTATGGACACCATGAACACCCGCTTCGGTAAATTCCGCCATTTCATGCTGCTGGCGCCTTTGCTTATTACGGTGATGACGCTGGCCTCGTTTTATAATATTGACGCGCCGACCAGCACCAAAATTATTTATGCTGGCGTCACCTATATTTTTTGGGGCACGCTATACGCCATCTCGGATATTCCGTTCTGGTCGATGTCATCGGTAATGAGCAGTGAGCCGCGCGAAAGAACCAAAGCAGTCACCGCCGCGGTGCTCGGGGTTAACGCAGGCATAGCCTGTGCAAATATCTTCTTCCCAAGGCTGACGGCTTTCTTCGCGCCATACTCCAGCGACCACGGTTATTTTATGGCGGTGCTGGTGATGATGGTTATCGGCATGCTGTTAATGCTTAACGGCTTCTTTAACGTAAAAGAGCGCGTGCCGCCCAGCCACGAGAAAGTTACCATTCGGGATACCTTCCGCAATCTGCGGCAAAATAAACCGTTATTTTTTGTACTGGCCGCTTTCTTCTTCTGCGTGCTGCACAATATCGCCAACGGCATTTATATCTATTTCTTTATTTATAATATGGGTGACGGCGGGCTGCAGGCCGCAATCGGCGTTATCGGTATTATTGCCGCGCTTGCCTGTTTGCTGGCACCAATATTGACGCGCCGTTATAAAAAACGTTCTTTATTTATCGCCCTTTGCGCGCTGGATATTCTGGTAAGGGTGGTGTTGTGGTTCGCCGGCTATCACAACCTGACCGTGCTGTTTATTCTTCTGGGATTAAGCGCGCTTTTTGTCATGATGAGCAACCTGTTCACCTCGGCAATGATCGTCGACACCATCGAATATGCGGAATATCACTCCAATAAACGCTGCGCCGCGATTACCTTCTCCGGCCAGACCTTTACCGGGAAAATGTCAGTCGCGGTGGGCGGCGGGTTAATCGGCGTCTACCTGACAGCAATCGGCTACGTCCCGCAGGCTGCCACACAAACCGAAAGCGTGCTTAACGGGCTGTTTTTCGGCATCAGCCTGCTACCGGCTATCGGTTCGCTGATCCGCATCGGATTTATGTGGTTCTTTGATTTCACCGAAGATAAACACGCAGAAATCAGCCGCCTGCTTGCCCTAAGACGGGCTGGCGTAACCGAACCGGCCACGCCGCAGGGCACGGATAGCGACATAACGGAGCCGGTTTACCAGCGCTGAGCAGATAACAGAAAGCAAAAATCCCTGCCGCATACAAACGGCAGGGCTTTTTCACAGGGAACTTAAGTTGGGCTGCGCTCCGTTACGGTCTGAACCTCGGCTTCTTGCGCTGGCTGATTTGCCTTCTCCTCGCGATATTTCAAATTATCCCAGATGCGGAAGAACGGGTAATACATCACCAGCGAAATGCCTAAGTTCACAATCTGCAATACCGAGCCGGAGATATGCCCGCCGGTGGCAAGATAACCGCTGACCACAATCGGCGTGGTAAACGGCAGCGCAATGCCCGCAGGTTTAGCCACAAGTCCCGTGGTCATAGCGACATAAGAGACGATAACCAGCACCACCGGCGTGAGGATAAAGGGCACAACCAGATAGGGGTTCATCACGATAGGGATGCCAAACACCATCGGCTCGCTGATATTAAACAGGCTGCCGGGCGCTGCGATTTTACCGAGCTGCTTCATCTGCGCGCTGCGGCTGCGGATAAGCATAAAGATAACCAGCCCCAGCAGGGCGCCGGTGCCGCCTGGCGCAATCCACAGATCGTAAAACTGCTGCGTGATGATATGCGGAATGGGCAGGCCGTTTTGAAACGCCTCGAGGTTTTCCGACATATTGCTCAGCCAGACCGGGCGAATAAAGACCAGCACGATGGTGTCGCCGTGCAGGCCCAGCATCCACAGCACGCCAATCAGCAGCACCGAAATAATCATGCCCGGCAGGGAGCCGCCGACGTGGCTCATCGGGATGCCCACCAGTTCGGTTATCAGAGTATTGATATCGCCAAACGGCGTGGCTTCTACCAGCAGGCGCAGCGCCAGAACAACCGCCAGCACGCAAAAACCAGGGATCAAGGCGAGGAAAGATTTTGCCACCGCGGGCGGCACGCCTTCGGGCATCCGAATAACCAGATTGCGGTTGTTGATAAAACGATAAATTTCAGTGGAAAGCAGGGCGATAAGAATAGCGACGAACAGCCCCTGGCTACCAATCTGGCCCATTGGCAGCACGCCTTTTACTAACTGCGCGGCGTCGCCTGCGGCAGGCGTAAACATAATGTGCTGTGGAATCGTCATGATAAACGCTACCAGCGAGACGGCGCCGGCGGTCAACGGATCGATAGTGCGGTATTTTTCTGCCAGACGATAGGCGATACCGAAGGCGGAGATAATCGCCATGATGTCATAGGTGGCTTTAACCGGATAAAGCACTTTCTCCTGCCACGCCGGGCCGAACAAATTGCTCATCATCTGCGCGTAACCGGGCACCGGCAAATAAGCGAAGATAAGGAAAAACGAACCGATCAGCATAAACGGCATATTAAGAATAATACCGTCACGTACGGATAAAACATGTTTCTGCCCGGCGATTTTAAGCGCGGTAGGCAGCACGTATTTTTCAATAATGGATTTGTTGACTGACACAGACACCCCCTGCCCGGGGCAGATTTTGCCGACCGGGTATTCTCGTTTTTTGTTATTTCCGCCCGTGCAGACGGGCAGTGCGCCAGGATTGCGATTAACCGCTAAACTGCGGCAACCACGCTTTGTTTATGCTGAGCACTTCTTCGACAAGCGTTGAGGCCAGATTCACATCCGCGACCAGCGGATTGGCCACCAGCGCCAGCAAAGCTTTGCGTTTATCGCCGTGGACCGCCGCTTCAATCGTCAGACGTTCAAAATCTTTTACCTGCTGCGTCAGGCCGTTCATCAGCGGCGGTAGCTTACCGAAGGCCAGTGGATGCGCGCCCAACGCGTCAATCAGGCAATTCGTTTCAATCACCGCATCGTCCGCCAGCCCCTGAATAGCGCCATTGTTGGTGGTATTCACCACCATTTCAACGCCAAGGTTGTTGTGCAGCGCATTAATCAGCTCAACCGCCACTTCCGAATAGAAAGACCCGCCGCGCTGGCTGAGCTCTTCCGGTTTTTTATCCAGATCCGGGTCGGCGTAAAGTTTGAATAACGCTTCCTCCACCTTCATGACCTGCTCGGCGCGGGTGCCTTTAACGTCTGCGTCAGCCAGTTCGTCTTCAAGCATGGCGCGGGTTTGCCAGAAATAACGATGATAGGGGCAGGGAATAGCGCGCAACGCGCGCAGCAGATCCGCAGGCCAGGGGATGGCTTTAATATTGTTCATCGAAAGTTGTTCGCCGTCGCACAGCATTTCAAGGACTTCGTCGGTGGCGTCGCGGCCATCGGCCAGCACTTTATGCACCCAAACCATATGGTTGAGGCCCGCGAAGCGCAGGGAAACGCAGGAGTGCGGCAGCTTCAGCATGTCCGCAATAGTGTGATGCATGGTCACCGGGACGTTACATAGCCCGATAATTTTCGCTTTGCTGTAACGTGAAACCGCTTCCGTTACGATACCGGCCGGATTAGTGAAGTTGATTATCCATGCGTCCGGCGCCAGGCGTTCCACTCGACGGGCAATATCCAGCATCACCGGAATGGTGCGCAGCGCTTTCGCAAAGCCGCCGACGCCGGTGGTTTCCTGGCCCAGCAGCCTGTGGCTTAAACCAAGACGCTCATCGGCCGCGCGGGCAGGTAGTTGCCCCACACGTAGCTGAGTCAGTACGAAGCTTGACCCCTCGATTGCGCTGTCCGCATCAAAATGCACGGAAACTTTTACCGCTTCCAGCCCGTTTCGGTCCAGCATGCGGCGCGCAAGAGCGGCAATAATGTCAACTTTTTGGCGCCCGGCCTCCACGTCAACAAGGGCCAGTTCCGCCATTGGCAGCGAAGCATGGCGCTCGATCAGGCCTTCTATCAGTTCAGGGGTATAGCTGCTTCCCCCGCCAACAACGGTAATTTTCATTGTATTCTCCGTTCACCTCAGGCCATTAATGCAAGGGCTTTATCCAGCACGCGATCGCCGCGCATGGTGCCGTAATCCATCATGTCGATAACCGCAACCGGTTTGCCAAGCGGGGCGGAAAGTTCGCTCAGGCGTTGCAGTTCAAACTGCACCTGCGGCCCCAGAAGCACCACGTCGGCGTGACGGAGCCGGCTCTCGATTTCAGCAACCGGATAAGCATCGATTTCAATTTCCATGGAGCGCTTTGCTGCTTCCGCTCTCATTTTTTGCACTAGCATGCTGGTGGACATGCCCGCGGCGCAGCACAGCATAATCTTTTTCATCACAATTCCTCTCACAGTTGAAAACATATTTCATACATTAGCCGTTTTAAGCAGCGTGCATGAAAATTATTTTCATGAGTGTGATCGCGGTTGGATTATCGCTAAAGCTTATGTTGGCGAGGTGAAAATGCGATCGCTGGAGAAGATCTGAAATACTGTCGCCGCACACGGGCAAGCAATCACTCAGGTAAAAGCGCTTTCGTTGAAAAATAATTTCAATGATCTATGATGTTTGCAACGAGCCGTCGTCGCCGATTTAAGGAATCAACCCGTTATGGATATCGTTTATCAACTGGTACAGGGCATGTCTGGCCTGCCTGCGCAGGAATCCCGGCTTGCGCGCTTCTTCCTGGAAAACTTTGCGCAAATCCCTGAGTCGTCAATGGAGGAACTGGCGATCAAGGCAGGCGTGAGCCCTGCCACTTTGCAGCACTTCGCTCGCAGCATCGGCTGCGACGATATTAACGACTTCCTCGGTAAAGTTCGTCATCAGCAGCAGAACA
This sequence comes from Dryocola boscaweniae, assembly GCF_025215095.1. GTDB lineage: Bacteria > Pseudomonadota > Gammaproteobacteria > Enterobacterales > Enterobacteriaceae > Dryocola > Dryocola boscaweniae. Next base: position 243,334 of record NZ_JALHAP010000082.1, read on the forward strand.
ACGGTCCGCGCTCCAGGCCTGAAGCCGTTGGCATACTGGGCGATGCCACCTGGGTTGAGCCGGATGCGTTGCAAAAGCTGGCGGCTCATGCCGGTATCGGCAGCGACATTCTGGAAAGGTTCTCGCATTCCATCGGCAAAGAAAGCGGCGGCGATATTCTCAGCCAGATACGCGCGCGTCTGAATGATTTCAGCCAGCAGGAGTCGCGCGTGGCGCAAACCATTCTTGACGACGTGGGGTTTGCCGCTTCGGCAACAATCGATCAACTGGCGACGGCTGCGGGTGTGAGTCCGGCGACCATAACCCGCTTTGCGCGAGCGGCAGGCTGCGATGATATTCGCGATTTGCGCATGAAGCTCGCGCAATCCAGCTCGCCTGTAACGAACGGGACGCTGCCGGAGCCCTGGCAAGAGAAGCTCAGCGGCGTGCATAGTTCGCTGAATTCACAGCTCAATGAGCTTTCGCCCGCTACGGTCGCTCGCGCCGCGCAGATGCTAAAACAAGCCACGGCGACGCATATTTTCAGCGCCAGCGGGGCAGACACGCCTTTTGCCAGCCTGTTGCAGTACCGTCTGCTCACGCTTGGTCATCCTGCGAATCTTTGCCAGGACAGCGCGCTGATGAGTATTACCGCCTCGATGCTTGGCGCAGGTCAGGTGCTGCTGATTTTTGCCAGTCATACGCCGGAAAACGCTTTAATAGCCGCGGTGCATCAGGCGCGGCGAAAGGGCGCGGGGATTATCGTTATCGCCCAGGGCGAATGCAGCTTTACGCAGCAGAACGATATTGTCTTGTCGCTAAAAGATAACCGTTATGGGCTTCTATTTCTTATCGATCTGTTATGCGATGGATTAACCCTGAAAGCTTAGCCCTGACTTTATTTTCCCGGCCGCAATAAGCTGAAAATTCACGCAATTGATTAGCCCGGGGTGCGGTGAGGCGCAAGTTAAAGCTTAATTTTGCATTATTTTATGTCGCCACATAGTTTAGCTAAATCCTGTTTGCTATAACTGAATGGCTTACATGCAAATTACAGGGATACAAAATGCGTACTTCTATTATTTTTAAGGCGGCATGCCTGAGCGGCCTGCTTGCGCTTGCCGGCTGTTCTTCATCCGTAACGGCTCCGGAAAAGTATTCTGGTTTTTTAAAGGATTATTCAGGGCTTCAGGAAACAACATCCCCCACGGGTAAAAGAATTTTACGCTGGGTTGATCCAGGCTTTAAAAGCAACAATTACGACAAACTCATTTATAACCCGCTTACCTACTATCCGGTGCCGAAACCAACGACTCAGCTTGGCGCGGAAACGCTGGATAAAATCCTGGCCTATGCCAATAGCCAGCTAAAAGCGAGTGCTGCGCAACGTATCCAACTGGTCAGCAAACCCGGTCCGCGCACCCTGATTTTCCATGGCGCTATTACGGGCGTGGACAGCAGCAAGCAGGGGCTGCAGTTCTATGAAGTTATTCCGGTCGCGATGATCGTTGCAGGCACGCAGGCGGCAACCGGGCACCGCACAATGGAAACCAACCTTTACTTTGAAGGCGAACTGATCGACGCATCCACCAATAAAGTTGTGATGAAGGTCGTGCGTAAAGGCGAAGGTAAAACGGTAAGCAACGAAAATACGCCGATCACCGTTGATTCGCTGAAAACCGTCATTGATAACATGGCAACCGATGCGACCATGTTTGAAATTAAATAAGCTTCATTAAAAAAGGGAGCCTGGCTCCCTTTTTTACGCGATTGTCTTGCCCCACGCTTTAAGCATTCCAGGTTTTGAGAACATCACCAGGTTGCCTGCCAGAATCATCGCCAGGCCTATAACCGCGTTGCTGTGCCAGACATAACCTTCGTAAATCGTTGAAAGGCTTAAGGCCACCAGCGGGAAAAGCAGCGTGCTGTAAGCCGCCTGGCTTGCGCCGATGCGCCCAACGAGGGTGAAATACGCGCCAAAAGCGATGACCGAACCGAATATCGCCAGGTAAAAAAGCGAACCGAGGTAGCGCGCGCTAAGCTCTGGCATAAACGAATCTCCGCAAGCCCAGGCAATCGCGCCCATAATGGCCGCGCCATAGAACATGGCATAGGTGTTGGTCGACAGGATTTCCAGCCTGCGACGCTGATGGCGCGTGCTGATCATATTTCCTAAAGAGAAGCCGAACGTTCCCAGCGCGCTAAGTCCAATACCCTGTAATAATTCCGGCGCTAGCCGTGTGGCGACCAAATCGTGCCAGAACAGCGCGACAACGCCTGCGATACCGAGCACCGCGGCTGGCAGCAGGTTAGCGTGCGGACGCTGGCGGAAAAACACCATGCTGTTAAAGGCGTTAAACAACACCGCCATAGAGAAAATCACCGATTCAAGTCCCGAGCTTATATAAGCCGCCGCGTGATAAAAGCAGAAGAAGTTAAAGCCAAAAACGCAGGCGCCCTGAAGCAGGCAAAACAGATGATCGCGCAGGCTGATGCGGCGCAAACGCCCGAGCGCGAGCAGCACCGTCAGCATCACCCCCGCTGCCACGGCAAAACGCCAGAAAATAGAAACCGGCACCGAAACCACGCCCTGCTGCATGTAAATAGCAAGCCAGGTCGTCCCCCAAATCACCACCACCAGAATATAAAGTACCGCGTTCATTTTGTTATCTCATCGTCGAACAGAAGCGACAGTTTGCAGATAACGCCAAAACCCCGCTTTCACCGCTTTGCGCGACTTGCATAATCTTGCGCATTTTTTTGTTTCCGCCGGGTTAATGGCTGGTAACCCGCAGCGGCTCTACATACACTAACGTTCTGGCCCTTAAGCGATCTTTACTCCATGACTCAGACCTACCTTGCCTTTGAAAATCTGCGTAAGCACAACGCCCGTCTGAATGACAGCGTGGAGCTTGGCTCGGGTATTCAACTGGCGGCCTGGTCGAATCAGAACGATCGCGTCACGCAGCTTAGCGATCACCACACGCTTAGCCTGTATATCAATAACGGGTACGAAACCTACCAGAAAACCTCGAGCGGCTGGAAAAACGGCGGCGGCCCGGACAGGTTTTGCCTGATGCCGCAGGACAGCGAAACAACCTGGGACATCCGCAACGATTTCTCGTTTGTGCATCTGTACTGTACGGACAGGCATCTGCGCCATATTGCTGAGCAAATCTGGGATCGCAGCCCGGCAAGGCTGCAACTGGATGAAAAGATATTTGCCGACGATCCGCGCATCACGCAGCTTTATCGCCACTTTTTGCTTAGCAGTAGCTGGCAGCAGAGCGCGAACCATATGACGTTAAGCACCGCTTCGACTTTGCTGCTTACCCATCTGGTGCAGAACTACAGCAGCGTGCAGTGGCGTCTGCCTGCGGTACGCGGCGGGCTGGCCCCGGTGGTTTTGCGAAACATTCAGGCCTGGATTGAACAGCATCTTAGCGAGCCGTTGACCCTGGCTGAGCTGGCGCATGAGGCGGGTTTAAGCGAGTTTCATTTTGCGCGCATGTTTAAACAATCCACTCAACTGGCTCCGCATCAGTACGTTATGCAGCGGCGTATGGCGCGGGCGGAAGCGCTGGTGCGCCATAGCGCGCTGCCGTTCACGGATATCGCGATGGCCTGCGGTTTCAGCTCCGCCAGCCATTTCAGCAACCGTTTTAAAACCACCGTTGGGATCACCCCTTCACAGCTACGCTCGGCGGGCCGTTAAGAAGACGCCGTAGCAAATTCCGCCCGCAACCAGCCCCCAGAAAGCAGAGCCTATTCCCGCAAGCGTAAGCCCCGATGCGGTGACCAGAAAAGTAACAATCGCCGCATCGCGTTCCCGCTCATGGTTCAGCGCCTGATGCAGGCTGCCAGCGATGGTGCTCAGCAGTGCAAGTCCGGCAAGCGTATGGATAAAGGCCAGCGGCAGGGCGGTGAGCAACGTTGAAATCGACCCGCCAAAAATGCCCGCCAGCAAATAAAAAACGCCAGCCGCAGCGGCAGCCAGCCATCGTTTAGCCGGGTCCGGGTGCGCCTCCGTTCCCTGACAAATCGCTGCGGTAATAGCCGCAATACAAACAGAAAACACGCCAAACGGCGCAAGCAGCAGGGCGATAGCCGCGGTGACTACCATCAGCGGCGAAACCGGAACGCTGTAGCCGGAAGCTTTCAGCGTCGCCACGCCAGGCGCATTCTGCGATGCCATAGTGACAAGGAAAAACGGCAGCCCGATGCCCAGTAAACTGCTCAAGGAAAAGTGCGGCGCGGTAAACGCCGGCATGACAACGCTCATCGTTATGCTTTCGGTTTTAAACTCGCCGGTCACCAGGCAAACCACCCAACCCGTTATTAACGCCACAACCACCGCGTAGCGCGGGGCACGGGCTTTTGCCAACAGCCAGCCGGCGAACATTGCGCCGCATAATAGAAAGTGACCCTGTAACGAAACGAAAGCGTCCAGACCAAAGCGCAGAAGAATTCCCGCCAGCATCGCCGCCGAAAGGGTATGCGGGATCAGGCGCATCAGACGAGCGAACAAGCCGGTAGCGCCGCAAATTAAAATGAGCGCCGAGGAGAAAATAAAGACGCCGACGGCTTCATTTATCGAGCTGCCGGGCAGGCTGGTCGCCAGCAGCGCAGCGCCGGGCGTGGACCAGGCGGTTAGAATCGGGGCGCGATACCAGAGCGTTAGCGCAAGCGTGCTGAAACCCATACCGATACCGAGCATGGTCAGCCAGCCGGCGATTTGTGACGCGGTGGCGCCCGCGGCATCCGCCGCCTGCCAGATAATGGCCGCTGAGCTTGCGTAACCCACCAAAACGGCAACAAATCCTGCAAGCACCGTAGGCAACGGAACTGAGAATGCGCGCATGACTTCCCCTTTGTGCGTTATAACGTCCGTCGGACTATAGCATCGTGCGTTATAGCGTACAAGGCGCTATAATCCGCCCGTTAATTCAGGAGAGAAAGATGGATATTGCCGCCCATTTGAGTGCAAAACTGAAAGCCTTGCGCCAGGCGCGAGGCTGGAGTCTGACGCTTGCCGCCGAGAAAACGGGCGTGTCGAAAGCCATGCTCGGTCAGATCGAACGTAATGAATCCAGCCCCACGGTGGCGACCTTATGGAAGATTGCCACCGGCCTGAACGTGCCGTTTTCGGTATTTCTTCAGTCGGGCGAACCGCCGGAGCGGCCGGTATTCGATCCGCAAAACAGCGATATGGTTGTGGTGCCGCTCTTTCCTTACGACGAACAACTGCGCTTTGATCTATTTTCCATCATGCTTGCGCCAGGCGCGCTGAGCGAATCGTCCCCGCACGACAGCGGGGTGATTGAACACGTCACGGTTATTAGCGGCGCGCTGGATATGCAGGTTCAGGGAAAGTGGCAGACGTTACGTGCGGGAGAAGGTTTGCGCTTCGCGGGTGACGAAGCGCACGGCTATCGCAACAGCGGACCGGAACGCGCGCATTTCCATTCGCTGATTCATTATCCTTGAGCTTCCCGGTTCAGGGATGGATGGCTTACTCTTCGCTAAACCAGTCGCTGTTTTCCTGACGGATAAGCAAAATTGACTGGCTAATCTCATGCAGATGACGATGCATCGCCTGGTCCGCTTCGTCCTCGTTGTGCTTCTTCAGCGCTTCGAAAATAGCGTAATGCTGGGCCAGCAGCATGTTCGTTGGGGAAACGTGGTCGAGGCTCATGTAGCGCACGCGGTCCATCGTTGCCTTAATATTTTCAACGGTATCCCAGGCCAGACGGCAATCGGCCACCAGCGCCAGTTGTTCATGAAACTCATCGTCAAGCTGGAAAAAATCGTCAAGCTGATTACGATCGATGGCGACGCGCTGCTGGTTTAACAGTTGCTCAAGCATATAAAGATGGCTGTCTGTCGCCATGCTTGCGGCACGCTTCACCACGGCGCGTTCAATGGCCTCGCGTATAAAACAGCCATTCTTCACATGATTAACGGAAATCCTATTCACGTAAGTGCCGCGCTGAGGACGAATCTGTACCAGCCCCGTTTCTGCAAGCTTAATGAAAGCTTCCCGCACCGGCTGGCGGGAAACGTCAAAACGCATGGAAACTTCTTTCTCGGAAAGCGGGGTGCCGGGCGGAATCAAACAATGAACGATATCGCTGCGTAGAATACGATAAATTTGCTGGTTAACCGGCTGCGTAGGATTAAGAACCGAAGATGAAGGCATGACTTTGTTTCTTATTTAGAAAAACTTATGCAAATTTAACACTTATTTGCGAAATCTCCCATACCCGGACGGACGCCGGGCAGGGAAAGGCCGTTATTCTTCGCGGTGTACGCTAAGTCCGGCAAAGGTCTGGCTCACCGGCATCATTTCAAGGGTATTGATATTGACGTGTTTTGGCAGCGTCGCTACCCACCAGATGGCTTCCGTCACATCTTCAGGCGTCAGCGCATTGGCATTCTCGTAGGTTTTATCCGCTTTCCCGTCGTCGCCTTTAAAGCGCACGTTGGAAAACTCGGTGCCGCCTACCAGACCCGGTTCGATATCCGTTACGCGAATGGCGGTTTTATGCAGATCGGTGCGCAGATTCAGGCTGAACTGGCGCACAAAGGCTTTGGTTGCGCCATAAACGTTGCCACCGGCATAAGGCCAGCTACCGGCGGTAGAACCAATATTAATGATGTGCCCGCGGTTGCGTTCCACCATGCCCGGCAGTACGGCTCGGGTCATGTACACCAGGCCCTTATTATTGGTGTCGATCATCGTTTCCCAGTCGTCGGGATCGGCTTTATGAGCAGGCTCCATGCCTAACGCAAGGCCGGCGTTATTCACCAGAATATCGATATTGCGCCATTCGGCTGGCAACTGTTCCATCGCCTGTTCGATGGCCGCCCGGTTACGGACATCAAGCTGCAGCGTCAGGATGCTGTCGCCCAGCTCGTCCTGCAGCTCCAGCAGACGTTCTTTGCGACGACCGGTCGCAATCACTTTATGGCCATTTTGCACGAAACGACGGGTAATGCTTTCACCAAAGCCAGCGGTGGCGCCGGTTACCATAATAATCATGTCACTGTTCCTCAACGCTTTTATGTCGTAATACCTTAGCATGCTAACCGGGGCTTACGATAACTGAAGTTTCAGGCGCCGTCTGCTGCGCGATAGTAGTGCATATCCGGGCAAACGTTGCCACATAGGGGTGCATAAAGGGTAGCGCAAAGCAGCCATCCGCAAGGTTTACTCAAAGCAACCGATTGCCACTAAAATTCAACCTGGCATCATCATTGCAACACTCAGTTAACTTTTCATAAAAACATAACAGGTGCTGCGATGGTGATTAATTATACGCAAGCGTTACGCGGTCAGTTTTTTGATATCACACAGGTCGGCGCATCGGCCCAAAATCTGGCGACGAATGCCCGTCATATTACCGACGGTTTGCTGTTTCTGAATGGCGGCACGATTGCGGCGCTTTTACCCTGGGATGAAGGGCAGCGCATGCTGCGCAATGAAACGGATTATCTTGATTATCGCGACAAGCTTATTCTTCCCGGCTTTGTCGATACCCATCTTCATTACCCGCAAACCGAAATGATTGGCGCTTACGGCGAACAGCTTCTCGAATGGCTGCAAACCTACACGTTTCCGGTGGAAAGCCAGTACGTCAGCCACGATCACGCCGCTCGCATGTCGGCTTTTTTCCTCAGTCAGCTACTCAGCAACGGCACCACCACGGCGCTGGTGTTTGGCACGGTGCATCCACAATCGGTGGATGCGCTGTTTAGCGCGGCGGAACGCGTCGGCATGCGCATGATTGCCGGAAAGGTCATGATGGACAGAAACGCGCCGGATTACCTGACCGAAACGCCGGAGCAAAGTTATCAGCAAACGCGCGATCTGATTTTGCGCTGGCATAAACGTGGCCGCCTTAATTACGCGTTAACGCCGCGATTCGCGCCGACTTCCTCTCCGGAACTGCTGTCCGCCGTGCAAAAGCTGCGGGAAGAATTTCCCGATACCTGGGTTCATACGCACCTGAGCGAAAACAGCGACGAAGTGGAATGGGTAAAAGCGCTGTGGCCGGAGCATGCCAGCTACCTTGGCGTTTATCATCACTACAAACTAACCGGTAAGCGCAGCGTTTTTGCGCACGGGATTCATCTGCAGGAATGCGAATGGGACTGTCTGCAACACACCGATTCTTCGGTGGCGTTTTGCCCGACTTCTAACCTGTTTTTGGGCAGCGGCCTCTTTAACCTCAAACAGTGCATGCAAAAGGGCGTGCGCATGGGGATCGGCACGGACGTCGGGGCGGGAACAACCTTCAATATGCTGCAAACCCTGGCGGAGGCCTACAAAGTCGCCCAACTGCAAAGCTACCGTTTGTGCGCCAGCGAAGCCTTCTACCACGCAACGCTTGGCGGCGCGCACGCGCTGGATCTGGATACCAAAATTGGCAACTTCCAGGCCGGAAAAGAGGCGGATTTTGTGGTGCTCGATCCTGCCGTAACGCCGCTGCAAAAGCTGCGTTACGCCAATAGCCGCGATATCTACGAAAAATTGTTCGTACTGATGACGCTGGGAGATGATCGCAACATCTGGCAAACATGGGTGGACGGCAAATGCGTCTGGCAGCGCGAAATGCTGGAGGTGGCCGCATGATCCAGTTTCTGCTTAATCAAACGCTGAAAACCATCAGCGATGTCGATCCGAACACAACGGTGCTGAACTGGCTGCGGGGAACGGAGCATCGCTGCGGAAGCAAAGAGGGTTGCGCCTCCGGAGATTGCGGAGCCTGCACCGTGGTTCTGGGCCGCGTAGACGGCGATAAAATGCGTTACGACACGGCAAACGGCTGCATCACGCTCATCAGCCAGCTCGACGGAAAGCAATTGCTGACGGTGGAAGATCTTGCTGAAAACGGCGAACTTCACCCGGTGCAGCAGGCGATGGCGGACTGCCACGCTTCGCAGTGCGGCTTCTGTACGCCGGGCTTTGTGATGTCCATCTTCGCCCTGCAAAAAACGCAGGCTGACGTGCAGCTTCATGATATTGAACAGCACCTTGGCGGAAACTTGTGCCGTTGCACCGGCTATCGGCCCATTATCGAGGCCGCCGGGCGAGCCTGTAAAACGAAAGACGACCAGTTTACTCAGTCCGAACCGCAAACCGTCGAGCGGCTAAAAACCCTGGCCACTGCCGAAACGGCAACGTTAATAAAATCAAGTCGCTGCCTGCTGCCCAAAAGCCTTCCGGCGTTAGCGGAACTGTACGCGCAGCATCCACAGGCCAGGCTGCTGGCGGGCGGCACCGATCTGGCCCTGAGCATCACCCAGCAGTATCAGACCCTCCCGCTGATAATAGGCCTGAGTCAGGTTGCGGAACTTAAAACCATTGATATCAGCGACGAAGAAATACGCATCGGTGCGGCAGCCCCTTTGCAGACATGCCAGCAGGCGCTGGAAGGCCCGCTGCCTGCCTTTGCAAAAGTGCTGGAGCGATTTGCCTCGCGGCAGGTGCGCAATCATGGAACGCTGGGCGGGAACCTGGCGAACGCTTCCCCCATAGGCGACTGCGCGCCCGTACTGCTGGCGCTGGATGCGGTGCTGGAATTGCGCCGCGGCGCGCTCAAACGCAGGCTGCCGCTGGATGAATTTTTCGTGGGCTACCGTCAAACTGCATTAAAAGCGGGGGAGTTTATCAGCCATATCATTATTCCACGCGTGACGGTGTCACCGAAATTTGCCGCGTGGAAAATTTCCAAACGTAAAGACGATGATATTTCCACGGTATTTGGCGCATTTAACCTGCATATCAATGAAGGCGTGGTGATGAGCGCGCGAATCGCCTTCGGCGGCATGGCCGCAACGCCTGCCCGGGCAGTGGAGTGTGAACGGGCTTTGCTCGGCCAGCCGTTAAATGCGCAGTCCCTTGCTAAGGCAAACCTGGCGCTGGCGGCGGACTTCCAGCCGCTGAGCGATTTTCGCGGCAGCGGGCGCTATCGTCTGGCCGTCGCGCAAAACCTGCTGCACCGTCTGATGCTGCAATATACAACACCCGCCAGCGTTCTGGAGATACAGGATTATGTCAACTAACCCCGTGCGCCTCACAGAACAGGCGCTGATCGAACAGTTTTCCCGGGAGCTAAACGGCGGCGCGGGGCGCAGCCGTAAACACGAAAGCGCTGATAAGCAGGTGAGCGGTAAAGCGGAATATATCGACGATAAGCTCACTTTGCCCGGCCTGCTGCATCTGTGCCCGGTTTTGAGCGAGCATGCCCACGCAAAAATCTTGAACATCGACATCAGCGAATGCCTGACCATTCCCGGCGTAGTACGCGTATTTAGCTGGCGGGACGTGCCGGGCGAGCTGGATATCGGGCCGTTAGCGCCAGGCGATCCGCTGTTTGCCAGAGACGTTGTGGAGTATCACGGCCAGGTGGTGCTGACCCTTGCCGCCGATACGCAGGAAGCCGCCCGCGCTGCGGCGCAGCTCGCAAAAATTGACTATGAAATCCTCGAACCGATTCTCGACGTTGAAGAGGCGTTAAAACGAGAAAACTATGTTGAAGCGCCGCATACTCACCAGCGCGGCGACGCTCGAGGCGCATTAGCTGCGGCGGAGCATCGCATTCAGGGAGCGTTTCATATCGGCGGTCAGGAGCACTTTTATCTGGAAGGGCAAATCGCCATGGTGCAGCCGGGCGAAGACGGCAGCGTGACGGTCTGGTCTTCCACCCAGCACCCAACGGAAGTGCAAAAGCTGGTAGCTTCGGTGCTCGGCGTTTCGATGAATAAAGTGACCGTTGATATGCGCCGGATGGGCGGCGGCTTCGGCGGCAAGGAAACCCAGGCGGCAAGCTTTGCCTGTCACGCGGCGCTTGCGGCGATACTCACAGGGCGACCGGCCAAAATGCGTCTTTCACGACGCGACGACATGCGCATTACCGGCAAACGTCACCCGTTCTTTGTCCGTTACGACGTGGGTTTTACCGGCGAAGGAATCCTCAACGGCGTGATTATCGATCTGGCGGCAAACTGCGGTTACTCGCTTGATCTCTCCGGATCGATTTGCGACCGCGCCATGTTCCACGCCGACAACGCCTATTATCTGGGCGACGTGCTTATTACCGGCTATCGCTGCCGCACAAATCTTGCGTCCAACACGGCCTACCGGGGATTCGGTGGCCCGCAGGGCATGGTGGCCATCGAGCAAATCATGGACCATATAGCGCGCGAGCTGGGGCTCGATCCGCTTGAAGTACGCAAACGTAATTATTACGGCGAAGCCGAACGCAACGTCACCCATTACCACCAGAAAGTCGAACATAACATCCTGCCGGAAATCACCCGGCAGCTTGAACAAAGCGCCGGTTACGAGATGCGCCGCGCTGAAATTGCTGCCTTTAACCGCCAAAGCCCGGTGCTAAAACGAGGGCTTTCGCTTACGCCGGTTAAGTTCGGCATTTCGTTCACCTCCAGCTTTCTGAACCAGGCGGGCGCGCTGATCGTGATCTACACGGACGGCACCGTGCAGCTCAACCACGGCGGCACAGAAATGGGACAAGGGCTGAATACCAAAGTGGCGCAGATTGTCGCGGAAGTCCTGCAAATCCAGCCGGAACAGATTCAGGTTTGCGCAACCAGCACGGGCAAAGTCCCCAATACGTCGCCGACGGCGGCATCGTCCGGGGCGGATCTGAACGGTAAAGCCGCTGAAATGGCGGCGATAACGATTAAACAACGCCTGGTTGAAATGCTTACCCGCCTGCATCACTGCGAAGCCGAACAGGTACAGTTCCGCAACGGCGTGATAAAAGTGCCCGGTCATCATTTCAGCTTTGCTGAAGTCGCGAATATGGCCTGGCTTAACCAGGTGCCGCTTTCCGCCACGGGATTCTACAAAGTGCCGGGCATTCATTACGATCGCGCAGCCGGGCGCGGGCAGCCGTTCTATTACTTCTCCTGGGGCGCGGCCTGTTCGGAAGTGATTGTCGATACCTTAACGGGAGAATACCGCCTGCTGCGCGCTGATATTCTTCACGATGTCGGTAATTCACTGAACCCGGCGCTGGACATCGGCCAGATAGAAGGCGGATTTGTACAGGGAGCGGGCTGGCTGACAAGCGAAGAGCTGGTGTGGAATGAAAAAGGGCGGCTGATGACCGACAGCCCGATGAGCTATAAAATTCCGGCCATCAGCGACACACCGCCTGACTTACGCGTAAATCTGCTGGCCAATCACGCCAATCCGCAGCAAACGGTTTACCGCTCGAAGGCGGTTGGCGAGCCTCCTTTCATGCTGGGTATTTCCGTGTGGTGCGCCTTACAGGACGCGGTAGCCAGCGTTTCTGGCTACCAGAAACATCCGCTGCTGGATACGCCCGCCACGCCGGAGCGCGTTTTTTGGGGCTGTCGGGAGGCGATATGAACGATGAGTGGATTAGCATTCTGATGCAGCTACGCGAACGCCGTGAACCCTGCGTACTGTTGACCTTGCTGGCGGACAAAGGCTCGGTGCCGCGTAACGGCGGCACAAAAATGGTGGTCGGGCTGGAACAAACGTGGCTGACGCTTGGCGGAGGGAATCTGGAATTTCAGTGCATCGCCATGGCGCGTGAAATGCTGGCAAATCATGCTGCCGTCCCGCGTAGCGAACATTTTAATCTTGGCGCCCGGCTGGGCCAGTGCTGCGGCGGCATGACTACGGTGCTGTTTGAGCCGCTGATCCAGCCGCAGCCGCAGATTATCGTATTCGGCGCAGGGCACGTCGGCAAAGCCCTGGTTTCATTATTAGCAACGTTACCCTGTCACATTACCTGGGTGGACGAGCGCTCTGAGCAGTTCACGGACGTGCCAGCAGGCGTGAAAGCCTTGCATGCAGAAGATCCGCTCGATGCCGTCGCCGCGGCCGCAGCGCAAAGCTACTTTATCGTTATGACCCATCATCATCCTCGCGATTTAGAACTGGCCGAAGCCATTCTGAAACGCGGCGATTACCGCTATTTCGGCCTGATTGGTTCACGCACTAAACGCCAGCGTTTTGAGTATCGTCTGGCCGGAAAAGGGATTAATAGCGGGCAATTAAACGCCATGCGCTGTCCGATCGGGTTACCCGATGTGAAAGGCAAACTTCCGGCTGAAATTGCGGTGGCCATCGCCGCAGAGATTATTGCTGTGTATCAGACCGCCTCCTGACTTTGGCGGATGACGCTCTTGCTTATCCGCCCTACAATCAATGCACTGGTTTTCGTAGGGCGGGTCAGCGAACGCGACATCCGCCTTCTGGTTTACTTATTCCGGGAGCATAGAATGTTGTCAGACAACCCGTTTTACCACGTCAGTTTATTGCCGTATCAGGCCCCGCCTTTCGATCAAATCAATGACGTTCATTATCGGCCGGCTTTTGATGACGCAAAACGCCGCAAACTCGGCGAAGTGGCGCTTATCACTCAGAATCTCGACGCGCCGACGTTTGAAAATACTTTTCTGGCGCTTGAGCAAACCGGGCAAATGCTCGCGCGCGTCACCAGCGTCTTTTTTGCCATGACGGCGGCGCACACCAACGACTATCTGCAACAGCTTGATGAAGAGTTTGCCAGCGAACTGGCGGAGCTTAACGATGAAATTCGGCTGAACGAAGCGCTTTTCGCGCGCATCGATGCGGTATATCAGCAGCGAAATACGCTGAATCTTGACGCCGAATCCCTGCGTCTGGTGGAGGTTGTCTGGCAACAGTTTAAGCTGGCCGGCGCTACCCTGAACAATGAGCTAAAAACGCGCCTGAAGCAGCTTAATAAAGAAGCGGCGCAGCTAAGCAGCCAGTTTAATAATCGCCTGCACGCGGCGGGCAAGGCCGCAGGTCTGGTGCTGGATTATGCTCATCAGCTTGAGGGCTTAAGCAGCAGCGAAATCGCTGCGGCTAAACAGGCCGCAGCGGATAAAGGCCTGGCCGATCGCTGGCTGATTCCACTGCTGAACTTCACTCAGCAGCCCGCGCTGCAATCGCTAACCGATCGCCAGACCCGTGAGAATCTGTTTAAAGCAGGATGGGAACGCACGCAGCACAGCGACGGCAACGACACGCGCGCGATTGTGGCAAGGCTCGCAGCGTTGCGTGCAGAACAGGCGCAACTGCTGGGGTTTGAGAATTATGCAGCCTGGAAAATTGCCGATCAGATGGCGAAAACGCCGGACGCCGCGCTGACGTTCATGCGCAATATCGTGCCTGCGGCAACGGCCCTGGCAAAGCGGGAACTGGCGGATATTCAGCAGGTTATCGACGAACAGCAGGGCGGATTTACGGCAGAAGTCTGGGACTGGGCATATTACGCCGAGCAGGTTCGCCGTGCGAAATACGATCTCGACGAGGCGCAAATCAAACCTTACTTTGCGCTCAACAGCGTGCTGGAGAACGGCATGTTCTGGGCGGCGAGCAAGCTGTTTGGCCTGAGTTTTGCCGAGCGGTTTGATATCCCGACATACCATCCGGACGTGCGCATCTGGGAAATCTTCGATAAGGACGGGCGCGGCATGGCGCTGTTCTACGGCGACTATTTTGCCCGCGACAGCAAAGGCGGCGGCGCGTGGATGGGGAATTTTGTCGAGCAATCCACCCTGTTTGAAAATGCCCCCGTTATTTATAACGTCTGTAACTACGTGAAACCGGCAGACGGAGAGCCCGCGCTGATCTCATGGGATGATGTGGTAACGCTGTTCCACGAGTTTGGCCATACGCTACACGGCCTGTTTGCCACGCAGCGTTACGCCACGCTTTCCGGTACCAACACGCCACGCGATTTTGTGGAGTTCCCGTCGCAAATCAACGAACACTGGGCGCGCCAGCCCGAGGTCTTCGCCAACTACGCCCGCCATTATCAGACAGGCGAAGCGATGCCAGAGCCGCTGCGCGAAAAACTGTTCCGTGCCGCCCAGTTCAATAAGGGCTACGACATGACGGAACTGCTTGCCGCAGCGCTGCTGGATATGAACTGGCACAGCCTTGAGCCGGGTGCGAACGTGGCGGACGTGGTGCAATTTGAAACCAGCGCGCTGGAAAAAGAGAGCATCAATCTGCCTGAAGCGCCTCCTCGTTACCGCAGCAGTTATTTCGCGCATATCTTCGGCGGCGGTTACGCGGCGGGCTATTACGCTTATATCTGGACGCAAATGCTGGCCGACGACGGCTATCAGTGGTTTGTGGAGCAGGGTGGATTAAGCCCCGAGAACGGGCAGAGATTCCGCGAAGCGATTTTATCGCGAGGAAACAGCAGCGATCTCGCCCAGCTTTATCGCGACTGGCGCGGGCACGATCCCTATAGCGAACCCATGCTGAAAAACCGTGGTTTAAGCGAATAGCTTGTGGATCTAAAAAACAGAACCGGGCGAAATACCCGGTTTTGAGATCGGCCCAGGAATTTAGCGGCTGTTTGAAGCTTTACTCAGCAATTCCCGTAGTTTCTCACGATGCAAATCGCTGACATCGTGCGGATGGCGATAGCCGATATTCTCCACCGCGCGGGCATATAACGCCACCAGCCAGTCGTAAACATAGCTTGCGTTGCCGCGGGCAGGCGTTTCACCAAGCTTCGTCAAACGCTTAGACGCCTGCGCCTGGGCTTGCGGAGCAAAGATCTTCGCGCCTTTGTTTACGCGGCTTGCCGGGCGGTTGGACTGCGGCACGACGGCGTAACCGAGCCAGTTGACGAAATCCCCTAATACGTTGCTGGCGCAGGTGATTTCCTGGGCCATGCTGCCGTCGCCAGATTGCAGCGCCTCTTCGAGCAGGTCCGGCAACTTCAGGCGTAAGCTTGCGATAATCAGCAGGTCGCAAAGCGCCCGGAGCTGGGCGTTATCCAGCCCAAAAAGCTGCGCCGCATCCGCTCTTTGCGCAAGGCTACGCAGATGCGCAACCCATAGCTTATGTGCTTCAGACGCGTAGCTTGCGGGATTCATCTCTTGCGGATTTTCACCGTCATCGTCGGCAAACAGGTCGATATCTAACTGGAAACCAGCCGGTCTTTTGGTCGCCTGCTGATGATGGCGCTGCCAGCATTGCAGCAGCGCATGACGCTCCGGCACCAGGCTTGCCAGCAGCTCGCCGTGCAGCGCGGCGTTTGACTGTAAAGCGCGAACCAGGCGTTCTGCCTGTTGACGGGCCGTTACTGGCGTGACGCTGTGCGCGTCGCTGAACCGCTGGAATATCTCACCGGTTCGCGTGTTAACCGCGTTTTGCAGGATGGCTATTCGCCGGGCGCGGCGCTCGCCGTTTATGGCATCGGTTAGCCATTCCAGCAGGCGATGCATGTTGCGGCTGTCCAGCGCCTGCAGCGTTCCCCAACGTTTTCCGGCCTGACCGATTAAGCGCTGCACGCCGTCGTCCACGCTCGCGTTTTGCGTAAAACGGGCGTCGAAGGGGGTAATTGTCCAGATCAGGCCCGGTAAAGCGGCCTGAGCCCCTTGCGTATTGTCCACCCAGCGGGCAAGCGCTTTGCCTGCGGATTTCACTTCCGTCCGCTCGCAGGCGGCGTTGCAGACCAGCAACGTATCCGGCTCAAGCCGGTCGGTATAGTAATCAATTTGCGCAAGGGGGATGTCGATGATGTCCACGTTGCGGAGCGCCGGGGCGTTACTCAACGTCAGGCAAACTTCCGCGCAAAGCGCCAGCAGGTCACGCTGCGCAAGGCTCACCGGCGAACCAGCCTCGTTACCCAACAGCGGGCAAATCATCACGTCGGCCTGCAATTCCGGCTCATTCGGCGTGGCCGGGATCAGAAAACCTTCGGCGGGAAGCAGGAATGTATCGACCAGTAAACTGGCCGGAGCGAGGACGCGGCTTGTTTCGCCAATATGATGCAGCGTATCGCTCAGATGCTGCCACTGAGCCGTTAAATTAGCGTCATCTCCCCAAAACAACGCGAGCAGCGAAACGCGGTCGGATGGCGTAAGCCTTGGGATGAGATCGGCCATTTGCTGCCAGAGCGCGTCTTCAGGATGGTGCTGACGGCGCAGTTGCGCATGGTAACAACGGGCAATATCGGCAACCTGCTGGCTGGATATTCCCGCGACAATCTGCGCCTGGCGCCTGGTTTGCAACTCGGCGATGCGTGCGGCAATCACGCTGGATTGCGCCACGCGCGGTTCGGGCCGGGCATGATATTCGCGGATTATCCGCTGCGCTAAATCGCTTTCGTTAAATAAAGTCAGCAGCAGCGGGAAATTTTCGACGGCCGGGGCGGCGTTCTCGCTAAAGCGAACGGCAAGCGTAGCGGTGGAATGGCCGGGATTAATATGCGTCAGATAATCCAGCGTTTTTTCACCCAGCGCAATTTCAATGCGCCCGGTATGGTTTGCCAGCAGCGCGCTGAGTAAATGGTGCTTACCGGCAACGGAATGACCGTATAAACCCAGGGCTGGCGGCTGTGCCGACAGGGCTTCAAGCTGCTGCTGGCGGCGCTGCAACGGCAGCATCTGCGCCAGAAGGCCGTCGGCTTCGCTTTCTAACAGCGGGGCATAAGCGCGAGTATCCTGGATCCAGCTCGTAAGGTCTTGCAGCACGTTTTTTGGTTGACTCACGGTTGGCTGATTCATTTTTGATAGACGCTCCCGCTGTCAATCCAGTAGTGACTTGCGCCGCTGTAGCTGCCCGCAAGGGTATTGAGTTTAAAGCTAAGCTGGCTGAGCGGCACTTTGCTACCGTCCTGCAGCCAGGCTTCCGCTAACACGAAAGCATCGGCGTCGCGGGTTTGCTGCAACCGCACGTTCAGCACGCCGTCGCCGGCGATAGATTTGGCAAGGGAGGCGGAGTTGATCGCCAGCGTATAAAGCGGCGTGGCGGGCCAGCGGGCGTTATCGAGCTGACGGAAACCGAGGCAGGCGTTGCCGCGCAGCGGGAAGTGCAGGCGGGTATCCAGCGTGGCCTTCGGGTTATCAAGGTCGATATCGCGATACCAGACGTTTTCTTCGCTCAGCACGTTGTTGCCGTCAAGCATGCCGAGGTAGCGCACGGTGGAGTAGGCCTGAATATCAGCGGCTTTAAAGTTAAAGCCGGGCAGGCGCAAATCCATCGCCAGGCTGCATAACATAGCGCCTACGGCCGCGGTAGATTTCGGGTTGCCGATGCGGCCCTGCTGGCTGAACGGATACCATTCGTGCGTCTGATAATTATCGAGCCAGACGATACGGTTTACCGGCACCGGCTGAAGATGGCGCAGCAAAGCCTGTACGCCCGGCAAACAGGCCGGGCGGCCGGTGACCAGCAACACGTCGCAGCAGTAATGGCTGATAACTTCGCACAACGCCTGTAACGGCGCGGTGAGCGTAAATTGCCCGCTCATCAGCGCTTCCTGCAGGGAAGCCAGCTCCACCTGAATCGGTACGCTGAACAAATCGAACGCCGGGGCGTCCGCCGGCAGCGCGTGCTGTACCGCCTGCTGAACGTAATTAATGACGTTATCCGTTGGGCGGCTGGTCAGCAGCTCGCCAAAGGTGGCTTCAAGGGTCGCCTGGCGATCGTCCGGATCGCTGTTTTCCCAGTAATTCAGCACCGCGTGGCCGAGGGGAATAAACAACTGCAAAGCCGTTTGCTGGCGCAATGTGCCGCGCGTATCCATGCGGCCCGATTCGCCAAACAGCGTGGTCATCAATCCGGTGACGTCGGCCACGCCCGCCTGGTGAATTTTCGCCTGCAAGGCTTGCAGCACGCAGCGCTGAATCACATCCAGCAGAATGTCGTCACCGGCAACCTTGAACCCTTCGCGGAACAGCAGGCGCGGGGCGATCTTCACGTTGCTGCCCACGCCGTCATCAAGCTGATACTGCGTGATCGCCATGTCCGTGGTGCCGCCGCCAATATCAATGGAGGCAACGCGCAGGGTTTTTCCCACGGGTTCTTCTTCGCTAAGCAGCCGATCCGGGCGCGCAAGACGACGGAAAAACGTCCCGCTTTGTCCGGCGTAATTCACAATCGCTTCGTTATACAGCCAGACGAGCTGCCCGCAGGTGGCTTCGTCCCACTCCATATGCACATCGGGAACCGGCACAACGCTTTTCTCTTTGTCGCGTTCGAGAGTAAAACCTTCATCCGCCGGATGCCATTCCATCGCTTTCCACACCAGGGCTACGGCTTCACGCATTCGCTGGCTGAACAGCTCGCGCTCCTGTTTTGGCATCGCGGAAGGCAGGGTGAGGATCAGGTTGCGTAGCAGGCGGGGGGCGTTAAGGTGCCCCATGCTCTGACGCGAGCCGACGCTGTTGATTTGCATCAGCGCCTGGGATAACAGTTCGCAAAGCATCAGCGTCATCAGCGAGCTGCGGCTGTACTGCGGGGAAAAGACCGGCAGACGCTCGTCCATCGGCAGGCTGTAGAGCGGCTGGCCGTCGTCGTTCATCAGGTTCATCAGCGGGAAGGCGGTGGCGAGCGGCTCGCGCTGGGTTTTTACGCCCATCTGGCTGAAGCGCCAGTCCTGGCTTGCCGGGGTTTCATCCCACAGATAGCGACGCGGGCTTGAGATGCCGCTCGCACCTTCCGTGCCAAGACGTTCGCTGGCCATGCGACGCGCCTCGCTGCCCACGCGGGCGATCGACGGCCAGACGAATGCGTCATCCCGGCCGCTTTCCACGGAAAAATGCTGCTTGCCGAATTTGGCTTCCGAGAACTCAAGGCGGCTGGTAAACATCGCCTCGTTGATAAACTGCGGCTCGCTCAGCGAGCGGATTTGCAGCTCTGCCGTCTGGCGCAGGCCGTCATTGGCTTCGCCGTGATCTTCGATGAGCACGCCGCAGGTATGGGTATTGCCCACATCCAGCACCAGATCCACGGGAATAGCCGGGGATTGCAGGGTCGCGGTGACGATTTTCACTTCCGGCACGGCGAGCTGCGCGCCGAGCATTTCAAGAATATTGAGGTAGTGAGCCTGGTATTCGAACATCTTCATCGCGCTTGCGATTTCACGCTCGGTGCGTGATTCGTGACGCGTCACAAACTGGGTAAAGACTTCACGCAGCCAGCCGTCAACCCAGGTCTGATCGAGAAAATCGTGGATCTCCTGATTTTGCCAGGCCAGGGCAAACCGGGCGCCGTTGCGGACATCGTTTTGCGTTGGCGCAAGGTGGGCCGCCGGGTTGTCATCGGCATAAATTTTGGTGTCCAGCGCAATGCTGACGCGCACGGTATTGCCCGCGGAGTCCGGCGTTTCAAGGCAGCGGATCTGCACTCGCGCCCAGTTATCCGGCCCGCCGACAAAAGTCCGCGGCGGATTAAAACGCTGAAACGGCAGCGGCAGCCAGGTTTTATCCAGCACTTTCAACGAATGGCCAAGCGTAATGGTGCTTTCAGGCTTCACGACTTCCGGCGCGCCGCCTTCGGTGTCAGGCAGCGTAAATTTGCCGGGCACAACGTCGTAATCAAGACGCAGCAGCGGGCCGTTAGCGGTTTTACGCACATAACGCCCGGTGTGCGGGGCGTTAGGCTGAGGGGCGAGGCCAAAATCCAGAAACTGGATGCCGCTGTCTTTAATGAGCGTCACGCTCGGCTTGTAGTGGAGCAGGTTGGCAAGCATAGGGTTAATCACTCACTTTTTTAAACGTCATCGGCACCACGGTGTCCCCTTCGTAGCGTCCGCTGCACTCGGCCACGCCGTTATCGCCCGGCTTGCAGGAAATTTCCGGCATCGGGTAGCGTGAGCCATCGCTGCAACGGGCGCTGCCGCGCGTTTTAATCATTAACGTGCCGGACGACTGCAGGCCGGAGAAAACGTCGACCTTACAAACAACGTTGTCGCCATGCACCAGACGCGCGCTGCCTTTATTGTTGGCAATCTGATAGCGCAGGGTCGGCGGCTTGCCGGTAATAGGATCTTTTACGTCAATCATCACGCGCCATGCGCCATTGAGGAATTTCGTCGAACCGATTTTTAACGCGTCCGCAGGCAGGACCAGCGCGTTTTTAGCCACGGCGGAAGCAGCAGCCGGAGCCTGCTCAACAGCAGGTTCGGGAGCCGAAGGCGCAGCTACGGCGGCCTCGGTTAAAGGCAGCGTCGATTTTTCAACTGCGGCGGCAGGCGCGGAGTCAAGGGGCTGAATAACGGCAGGCTCAATCGGCTGCGGTTCAGGGGCGGCTTTCGCCACGGCTAAAGGCTGTACTGCGGACGTTGCCAGGAATTTGTAAGCAACCGGCGTGGCGATAAGCGCCAGGGCTGCGGCGGCAACAGGCAGTAACCAGAGACGTGACTTTGCTTTCGCAGCAGGCGGCTGCGGCGCAGGGACAGCTTCTGCGATTATCATTTCCGGCTCAGGAACAACCCGAGGCTGAGCGGTATAAACCAGCGGTTCATCCGGCTCGCTAAGAACAATTGCTTTAACGGCAGCAGGTTTATCCGCCACGACAGAAGCAATTTCTGGCAGCGTAGGTTCCGGGATAAATTCAATCCTCGGTTCCGGCACATCGACCACGCGCAGGCAGTCCAGCACGTCTTCACGCGCGCCCTGATTGAGGTTTACAAAGCCCCAGAAGGTGATGACCGGTTTGCCATCCACCAGGTAGACATGCTGGCTGCCGGGAAATTGCAGGGTATTGGCAAGCAGCGAACCGAACAGTTGAATGGCGGTTTTTTCCGCCTGCTGGCAGCGCTGAATAAGCGTTGCGACGTTCGCCTGGCAATTATCCAGATAGCGCAGCGCTTTTTTGCGCTGTTCATCGCTTGCGGCGGCCCAGCTCAGCACGCTGCCTTCGAACGGCGCGTACCAGTCAACCCGGTCGCCTTCGTCATTAGGCTGTGGAATAGCGAGGCTGTCCGCCACCGCATAAAGCTTACGCAAACGTAAGGTTTCGCGTATCTGTAACGCCGAGTCGAACACTGCCTGTCCGTTTTCGCCCAGCGCCAGGAAATCATCCAGGCATCCGCTGCGCAGTAATGTTTTTGCCACGTCTATCATCCTGCCGTTAACGACTCATTTCGAGCCATCTTCACGCATTACATTTTACGGATTCCTGCATTAAGCAAACGGCAGAAGAGACGGCAAATTTTTCTAATTATTGGGGGATTGCGATGACGACGCTGGATTTTATGCTAACCATAAAGCTCTTTCCCAATGTAGAGGATGCGTCATTATGCTTGAGCAACGCCCGTTTCACGTTCGATTTTGCAGAGATCTGAACGGCTAATGCGTTAAGGTTGCCGCGGGTGAATCCGGCCGGTGAACAGTTTTGTAGGGTGGATAAGCGGTAGCGCCATCCACCAGTGTTATCTTCTATTTTTGCTATAAAAATGAGCAATTCCCGCTAAAAATGAATAACATGATAGCCGTTTGTTATTTGCCGATGGCTTTCTGGTGTGCTGTTATTAAGGCGCAAAATAATAAGTACGCAAACCATTTGGCAAGCAAACAAAAGGCAAAAACATGTCCACAGGGAAAACACTCCTCGGGCTACTGCTTAGCGCTCTGCTACCCGCAGGCGCTGCGACGGCGGCCGTCAGTAATACGATTGTCTATTGTTCCGAAGCCTCTCCGGAATCCTTCAACCCACAAATCGCAAGCTCTGGCCCAAGCTTTGTCGCCAGCTCGCAAACGCTCTATAACCGCCTGGTTGATTTTAATAAGAGCGATAACCTGCCGGTGCCGTCGCTGGCTACCGAGTGGAAAATCAGCCCGGACGGTAAAACCTACACCTTTACCCTGCGCCAGGGCGTGAAGTTCAACAGCAATAAATATTTCAAGCCAACGCGTGATTTCAACGCCGACGACGTGATTTTCTCCGTAATGCGCCAGAAAGACGCGAATAACCCGTATCACAACGTCTCGCAGGCTAATTACGAATACTTCAACGATGTCGGCCTCGACAAGCTGATAACCGACGTGAAAAAAATCGATGATTATCACGTTCAGTTCACTCTGAGCGAGCCGAATGCGGCGTTCCTTGCCGACTGGGGCATGGACTTCGCTTCGATTTTGTCTGCGGAATACGCGGATGCGATGCTGAAAAAGGGCACGCCTGAACGGGTGGATACCCAGCCTATCGGCACCGGCCCTTATGCGTTGCAGGAGTACAAGGTGGACTCGCTGATCCGCTACGTGGCGAACCCGAATTACTGGAACGGCGAAGTGCCGACCAAACATCTGATCTTCTCGATCACGCCAAACGTGCAGACGCGTCTGGCAAAACTGCAGAAGAACGAGTGCCAGATTATCCCCGCCCCAGGTCCGGTGCAGTTTGACGCAATCAAGGCGAACAAAGATCTTACGCTGCATACCGTTGACGGCCTGAGCGTCGGCTATCTGGCCTTTAATACCGACAAAAAACCTTTTGATAACGTGCTGGTGCGCCAGGCGCTGAATTACGCCGTGGACAAAAAATCCATTATCAACGCCGTCTTTATGGGCACCGGGACGGTAGCGAACTCGCCGATCCCGCCGACCATGATGGGCTATAACAAAAACCTGAAGGATTACTCATACGATCCTGAAAAAGCCAAAGCGCTGCTCAAGCAGGCTGGCCTGGAAAAAGGCTTCGACACCGATCTGTGGTCCATGCCGGTGCAGCGACCGTATAATCCGAATTCGCGCCGCATTGCGGAAATGATCCAGGCGGACTGGGCGAAAGTAGGGGTGAATGCCAAAATCGTGACGTTCGAATGGGGCGAGTACCTTTCCGGAATGCGCAAAGGCGAGCACTCCTCAGCGCTGTTTGGCTGGATGTCCGACAACGGCGACCCGGATAACTTCGCGGATACGCTGTTGGGCTGCGGCAGCATCGAAAGCGGTTCTAACGCCGCCCGCTGGTGCGACAAGCAGTATGATGCGCTGACCCGCAAGGCGAAACTCACCAGCGATCCGGCTGCGCGCGCCAAACTTTACCAACAGGCGCAGGAAATTTTCTACCAGCAGGCTCCGTGGATCCCGCTTGCCAACGGCAAAACCTTCTTCGCCACGCGCAGCAACGTGACGGGGTACAGCGTCAGCCTCAGCGGCAGCGATTTCTCAAAGGCTAAGCTGAACTAAAAACCGGCGGAAGGCGCTGGGTTTATCCACCCTGCAAAGCGTATCTTAGGGTGGATAAACGAAAGCCCCCCGCCAAAAAAGGAGAAGTATATGGCACATCTGGACGAGGTCATTGCACGGGTAGACGCAACCATCAGCGAAAACGTGATTGAGCATATGAACGAACTGCTGATTGAGCTAAGCGACGACGCGCAACTGAGCCGCGAAGATCGTTACACCCAGCAGCAGCGCCTGCGTACCGCTATTGCGCACAAAGGCCATCATCAAAGAGAAGAGGCGGAAGAACGCCGCCAGGCCTTAACGAAAGGCGGCACCATTCTCTGACCAGACCAGGAGTTATTATGCGTATTGGATTTATTGGGCTTGGCGGCATGGGCCAGCCAATGGCTGAGAACCTGCTTAAAGCAGGCTTTGAGGTTGCCGTGTGGAACCGCTCCGCAACGCCTGCCGAAGCGTTAAAAGCGCAGGGCGCGCGTATTTGCGCAACCCCTGCGGAATTTACCGACAGCGACGTGTTAATCACCATGCTGGCCGATGACGACATCAGCCGCGAGGTGGTCATCGGACAGGGCGCGCTTGGCGCATTACCGCCGGGGGCTATCTGGATCAATATGGCGACGGTTTCGGTAGCTTTTACCGAAGAGATGGCCGCCAATTCCAGCGCTCGCGGCAGCCGCTATGTTGCGGCGCCGGTTCTGGGGCGCGTTGACGTTGCCGCAGCCGGAAACCTGAATATTCTCACCGCGGGCGACAGCGATTTGCTTGATAAAGTGCAGCCGATTTTCGACGTGCTGGGCAGCAAAACCTGGCGCTTCGGCGACAGGCCGGAGCAGGCCGCAGCCGTCAAGCTCGCGGCCAATTTTATGCTGGCAAGCGCCATTGAAGCGATGGGCGAATCCGCAGCCCTTGTGGATGCCTATGATGTTGCCCCCGCTGATTTCCTCGGCATGCTGACCAGCACGTTATTTGCAGCACCCGCCTATAAAAATTACGGCGCGATGATTGCGGAAAATCGTTATACCCCGGCCGGATTCACCATGAAACTGGGCCTGAAAGACGTGCGTCTGGCGCAGCAGGCGGCGGAAAGTAAGCATGTACCGATGGGTATTGCCGGAGTTTTACGTGATAATTATCTCGATGCGCTGGCGCACGGTGATGAGAATCTCGACTGGGCGGCATTAGCCACCGTATCCGCCCGCCGCAGCGGTAAAAAATAAATTATTTTTATCTGATGGCGGATAAGTTTTTCACTTATCCGTCATATGCACCATCAGGAAAATATTGCGGCATATTTCGCGCCACAACGGTGCAAATATAAGATAAGAAAATATTATATTTAATTTAACTCTTTGAAATTAATCTCAATTAAATAACTGGCATCGTAATTGCTTTATCCATTTCATCTTGTATACCAGATGGGATGCCAGTTTATGTCAGTATCAACTTTGTCTGAGTGGGTTTTAACTTACCGCCAGCAGCCACAACAGCTTGTTGCTGCTTACCAGCAACTGAATGCTAATTTATCCCGCGACGATAATGCCTGGATATATATTGCCAGCCACGATGAAATCCATGCGCAATTAACCACAATTTTACATGCGATTAATTCCGGCGATAAACAAGTCGGCGATTATCCATTATTAGGCGTGCCCTTTGCCGTAAAAGATAATATTGATGTGGCAGGCATGCCGACCAGCGCCGCTTGCCCCGCATTTACCTGGACGCCGCAGCAGGACGCGACGGTGGTCGCCCGTTTAAAAGGCGCAGGCGCGGTGGTGGTTGGCAAAACAAATCTCGATCAGTTTGCTACCGGGCTGGTTGGCACCCGCTCCCCATTTGGCGCAGTAAAAAACACGTTTAATCCTGATTATGTGAGCGGCGGTTCCAGCTCCGGCTCAGCCTCCGTTGTGGCGCGCGGGCTGGTCTGTTTCTCCCTGGGTACCGATACGGCAGGTTCTGGCCGCGTGCCTGCCGGGTTCAACAATATCGTTGGTCTGAAGCCGACCAAAGGCTGGCTTTCTAACAAAGGCGTGCTGCCCGCCTGTCGTCTGAACGACTGCGTTTCCATATTCGCCTTAACCGTTGCCGATGTGCAGGCCGTGGCCGAAGTGGCTGGCGGTTACGATCCGCAGGATCCTTACTCTCGTCACAATCCAAAAACTTCCCCGGCACGCTTCAGCGAAACACCTCGCTTTGCGATCCCGGACAAACTGGAGTTTTTTGCTGATATTCACAGCGAAGCCGCTTTTGCCAAAACGCTGGCGCGCCTGGAACAGCAGGGCGCAGAGCTTGTGCCGATTGATTTCAGCGCTTTTACCCAACTGGCAGAACAGCTTTATTACGGCGCGTGGGTTGCTGAGCGCACCGTGGCCGTGGGCGAATTCTTCAGGAATCAGCCGGAAGAAATGGACCCCACGGTGCGCGGCATCGTGGCGAACGGCCTGAACTATACGGCCTGCGATGCCTGGCAGGCGGAATACACGCGTGCCGAACTGGCGCAAAAAATTAACGCGCAGCTCGCAGGCTTTGATGCGCTGGTGGTGCCTACATCGCCGACTATTCATACCATCGCAGAAATGGCGCAGGAGCCGGTGCGGTTTAACTCGCAGTTCGGCACCTACACCAACTTCACTAATCTTGCCGATCTTTGCGCGCAGGCGTTGCCGGGCGATTTTCGCGATGACGGATTGCCTGCGGGCATCACCCTGATTGCTCCGGCCTGGCACGACCGCGCGCTGAGCCAGTTCGGTATGGCCTGGCAGGCCGCCATCAACCTGCCGCTAGGCGCAACGGATAAATTACTCCCCGCGCCTGGCGCAGAAAAAATCTCGTCAAATCACGTGCGTGTCGCCGTGGTCGGCGCGCATCTGCGTGGTATGCCGCTTAACCACCAGCTCACCACGCGAAATGCGGTATTCATCAAAGAAGCCCGTACCGCCGCCAGCTATCGGCTTTACGCCCTGGCTAACACGCAGCCTGCCAAACCGGGTCTTGCCCGCAGCCAGGAAGGCCAGCCGATCGCCGTTGAGCTCTGGGATATTCCGCAGGCGTGCTTTGGCGAATTTGTCGCTGAAATTCCGGCTCCCCTTGGCATTGGCACATTGACGCTTGAAGACGGTGAGAGCGTGAAAGGCTTTATTTGCGAGTCAATAGCGCTTGCTGACGCGACGGACATTACCGCATGGGGCGGCTGGAAAGCCTGGCTTGCCCGTCACCACAGCGCCTGAGGAGGGAATATGTTTAGCTCAGTGTTAATTGCTAACCGCGGCGAGATTGCCGTTCGCGCGATCAAAACGCTTAAGAAAATGGGCATTACCAGCGTGGCGGTCTATTCCGGGCCCGACGCCAACGCGCAGCATGTCACAGACGCGGATATCGCCATTGCGCTTGGCGGCGAAAAGGCGGCGGACAGCTATCTGGATATCGCAAAGATTCTTGCCGCCGCAAAAGAGAGCGGCGCGCAGGCGATTTTTCCCGGCAACGGCTTTCTTTCCGAACGCGCTGAATTTGCCCAGGCCTGCGAAGAGGCGGGTATCGTCTTTATCGGCCCGACCGCCGATCAGATTCGGGATTTCGGCCTTAAACACCGGGCTCGCGAACTGGCCTTTAAGGCCGATGTGCCGATGACCCCGGGCACCGGTTTGCTGCTCAACTTGCAGGAGGCGCAGCTTGCCGCAGCCGAAATCGGCTATCCGGTGATGCTGAAAACCACCGCAGGCGGCCGCGGAATAGGGCTTACGCGCTGCGATGACGAAGCCGCGCTGCTGGATGCCTGGTCGAGCGTAAAACGCATGGGGCAGCAGTTTTTCAGCGACGACGGCGTGTTTATCGAACGTTTTGTTGACCGTGCACGCCACCTGGAAGTGCAGATCTTCGGCGACGGTAAAGGCAAAGTGGTGGCGCTGGGCGAGCGAGACTGTTCTTTGCAACGCCGCAACCAAAAAGTTATTGAGGAAACGCCTGCGCCAAACCTGCCGCAGTCCACACGCGAAGCAATACACGCGGCCGCTGTAGCGCTTGGCGAATCGGTGAACTACCGCAGCGCGGGCACGGTGGAATTTATCTACGACGCCACGCGCGACGCGTTTTATTTTCTTGAAGTGAATACGCGTTTGCAGGTTGAGCACCCGGTAACGGAAATGGTCACCGGGCTCGATCTGATTGAGTGCATGCTGCAGGTCGCCGCAGGCGCGCCTCTCGACTGGCAGCGTCTTGCGCAACCGCCAAAAGGCGCATCCATTGAGGTGCGAATCTATGCCGAAGATGCGCTGAAAAACTTCCAGCCAAGCCCCGGCGTACTGACCGATGTCGCTTTCCCGGAGGATGTGCGCGTGGACGGCTGGGTCAGTACCGGTAGCGAAGTAAGCGCTTTTTACGATCCGATGATCGCCAAAATGATCGTTCATGGCGACGATCGTCAGCAGGCGTTAAGTAAACTGAACGCGGCGCTTTCGGCCACGCGTCTGCACGGTATCGCCACCAACCTCGACTATCTGCGCCAGATTGTGCAGCTTGCGGAATTTAAAGCGGGCGTGATGTGGACGCGCCTGCTGGACAGCGTGGTATATCAGGCTCACGCCGTCGAAGTGCTGGCACCGGGCACCTGGAGCAGCGTGCAGGACTGTCCGGGCCGTCTCGGCTACTGGGATATCGGCGTGCCGCCGTCCGGGCCGATGGACGACTTTGCTTTCCGCCTGGCAAACCGCATTGTCGGCAACCATCCCTCTGCCGCCGGGCTGGAGTTCACGCTTCAGGGACCGACGCTGCGTTTTCACAGCGCGGCCACTATTGCGCTGACCGGCGCGCCTTGTCCGGCTACCCTTGACGATGCGCAAGTCCCTTACTGGCAGCCGATTATCGTTAAAGCAGGCCAGACGCTGAAGCTTGGCCGCGCGACGTCCGGCTGCCGGACCTATCTCGCCGTACGCAACGGGTTTGACGTGCCGGTTTATCTCGGCAGCCGTTCCACTTTTGCGCTGGGACAGTTTGGCGGGCACGCCGGACGTACCCTGCGGGTTGCAGACGTGCTGGCGATTTCCCAGCCTTGTTTGCCCGCCTGCACCACGCCCGCGCCGATTTCGCTGCCGCAGATGCCGGAGCCCGCGGTTATCCCGCAGTATGGCAGTCTGTGGGAAATCGGCGTGCTTTATGGGCCGCACGGCGCGCCTGATTTCTTCACGCCGGAATCCATGCAGACGTTTTTTGACGCCGAATGGCAGGTTCACTACAACTCAAACCGCCTTGGCGTGCGGCTTGTCGGCCCGAAACCGGAATGGACGCGCGCCGACGGCGGCGAGGCCGGGCTGCATCCTTCCAACGTTCATGACTGCGAATACGCTATTGGCGCGGTGAATTTCACCGGCGACTTCCCGGTTATTCTGACGCGCGACGGCCCGAGCCTGGGCGGCTTTGTCTGCCCGGTCACCATCGCTAAGGCAGAGCTGTGGAAAGTCGGGCAGGTGAAACCCGGCGATCGCATTCGTTTCCACGCGATTACGTTTGAACACGCGCAGTCGCTGGAGATCGCTCAGGACGTGGCGGTGACCAATCTGCTGCACGTCGACACGCTGCCCGATTTGCATCCTTCGATTATGCCCGGCACAACGTCCAGCGCGGCCATTCTGGCGGAGCTTGCGGCAGAGGGTGATTTGCCAGCGGTAGTTTATCGCCAGGCGGGGGATAACTACGTGCTGATCGAATACGGTGATAACGTGCTGGATCTGGCGTTGCGCCTGCGCATTTACCTGCTGATGAAAGCCATCCGGCAAACTGCCGGGAACGGTATAGAAGAGCTTTCTCCCGGCGTGCGTTCGCTGCAGGTGCGCTATGACAGCCAGCATATTTCCCAGTCTCAGCTCCTCACGCTGCTGCTAAGCCTTGAGAAACAGCTTGGCGATGTGACGACGCTGAAAATTCCTTCGCGCATCGTGCATCTGCCGATGGCCTTTGAAGACAGCGCCACGCTTGCGGCGGTGGAACGCTACAAAGAAACCGTGCGCAACGATGCGCCCTGGCTGCCGAATAACGTCGATTTTATCCAGCGCACCAACGGACTTGCGCACCGTGACGAAGTGAAACAGATAATCTTCGACGCCAGCTATCTGGTGCTGGGCCTGGGCGACGTTTACCTCGGCGCGCCTTGCGCGGTACCGCTTGACCCACGCCACCGGCTGCTTAGTTCGAAATACAATCCGGCGCGAACCTGGACTGCCGAAGGCACGGTTGGCATCGGCGGCATGTACATGTGCATCTACGGCATGGACTCGCCGGGCGGCTATCAACTGGTCGGGCGCACGGTGCCCATCTGGAACAAATTCCTTAAAAACGAGCAGTTCAGCGACGAGCCCTGGCTGCTGAAATTCTTCGACCAGGTACGTTTTTACCCGGTTACAGAAGACGAGTTGACCGAGTTCCGCGCCGCATTCCGTGAAGGGCGGGCGCAGGTTCGCGTTGAAGAAGTTGAGTTTGATTTCGCCGCCTATAACGAATTCCTCGCACAAAACGCTGACGACATCGCGGGCTTCCGCGAGCGTCAAAAAATCGCCTTTAACAGCGAGGTTGCCCACTGGAAAGAGCAGGAAAGCGCGGCGGTTGAGAGCGCCATGCTTGCAGAAGAAGAGGTCTGTGAGGATCAGGAAGGGCATCTGGTGAGCGCGGATCTGAACGGCAATATCTGGAAGATCCTCGTCGAAGCGGGTCAGACGGTGAAGCAGGGCGAGCCGCTTATCGTGGTGGAAGCGATGAAGATGGAGCTGATGGTTTCCGCGCCCTGCGACGGCACCGTTATCCGCATCAGTTGCCAGCAGGGCCGCCCGGTTGGGCCTGGCGATGCGTTGCTGTGGCTGGATGTGGTGTGACTGCTGGCTGGAAGGTGGATGGCGCGTTGCTAATCCACCCTACATGCCAGTTCCGTTTTCTGTAGGGCGGAGAAGCGTAGCGCCATCCACGTGGGGAATAAATGAAAGCCACTAAACCAGAAGGCATCGCCGAACGTATTTACCGGCAGCTCAAACAGGAAATCTTCGATTTCCAGTTACTACCCGGCGACCGCTTCAGCGAAAACGACGTTGCGGTACGAATGGAGGCCAGCCGCACGCCGGTTCGCCAGGCGCTGTATGCGCTGGAGCAGGAAGGTTATGTCGAGGTGCAGCCGCGCAGCGGCTGGCAGATCAAAGCGGTGGATTTTGACTACCTGGAATCGCTTTACGATTTGCGCATCGTGCTTGAGCTCGAAGCGGTGAAACGACTGTGCGCGCTGCCGCAGGAGGTGCGGCCGCTGCCGCTACAGATGTTGAAACAGTTCTGGATTGATTCACCGCAGCTACCGGACGGCGGGGAGGTCGCAAGCCATGACGAGGCGTTTCACATGACGCTGGTCGAGGCGGCAGGCAACACGGAGATGGCGCGGGTGCATCGCGATATCACTGAAAAAATCCGTATCGTGCGGCGGCTGGATTTTACCCAGCGGCCACGCGTGAGCGCGACTTATCACGAGCACGGGCAAATCCTGCTCGCCATTTTGGACCGCAATATTCAGGAGGCGCAGACTCGTTTACACGACCATATAGCCGCAAGTCAGAAAGAGGTTCGTTTGATAACGCTTCATATGTTGCACCTGGCACGAAACACACAGCGTCTTTAACTTTTCAGGAGTGAGAATTATGCAACGTCGTACCTTTATTAAAGCTTTTGCGCTTTCCGCGTCGGTTATCAGCATGGGGCTGGCTTTCAGCGCCCAGGCGGCCGATACCATCAAAGTAGGCATTATGCATTCGCTCTCCGGCACGATGGCCATTTCCGAAACGCCCCTAAAAGACGTGGCGCTGATGACCATCGCTGACATCAACGCCAAAGGCGGCGTGCTGGGCAAACAGCTTGAGCCGGTAGTGGTTGACCCGGCCTCCAACTGGCCGCTGTTTGCTGAGAAAGCGCGTCAGTTGCTAAGCCAGGACAAAGCGGCGGTGGTGTTTGGCTGCTGGACATCGGTATCGCGTAAATCCGTGCTGCCGGTGTTTGAGGAGCTCAACGGGCTGCTGTTCTATCCGGTGCAGTACGAAGGCGAAGAGATGTCGCCAAACGTGTTCTATACCGGCGCTGCGCCAAACCAGCAGGCGATCCCGGCGGTGGAATACCTGATGAGCGAAGACGGCGGGGCGGCGAAACGCTACTTCCTGCTGGGCACCGATTACGTTTATCCGCGCACCACCAACAAAATCCTGCGCGCTTTCCTGCATTCCAAAGGCGTGCAGGATAAAGATATCGAAGAGGTCTACACCCCGTTTGGCTACAGCGATTACCAGACCATCGTTTCTAATATCAAGAAGTTCTCCGCCGGTGGTAAAACGGCGGTGATCTCCACCATCAACGGCGACTCTAACGTGCCGTTCTACAAAGAGCTGGCGAACCAGGGGCTGAAGGCAACGGACGTGCCGGTGGTGGCGTTCTCCGTGGGTGAAGAAGAGCTGCGCGGCATCGACACCAAACCGCTGGTGGGCAATCTGGCCGCCTGGAACTACTTCGAGTCCGTGGATAATGCAACCAACAAACAGTTCGTCGCCGAATGGAAGGCTTATGCGAAAGCCCACAAGCTGCCGAACGCCGATACCGTGGTCACCAACGATCCGATGGAAGCCACCTACGTTGGCATCCATATGTGGGCCCAGGCCGTTGAAAAAGCAGGCACCACGGATGTGGATAAAGTTCGTGCCGCCATGGCCGGGCAAACCTTTAAAGCGCCTTCCGGCTTTACCCTGACGATGGACGCCACCAACCACCATCTGCATAAGCCGGTGATGATCGGCGAAATCGAAGGCAACGGTCAGTTCAACGTGGTGTGGCAGACCGAAGGCCCGGTTCGCGCGCAGCCGTGGAGCCCGTTTATTGCCGGGAACGACAAGAAGTCTGATGAGCCGGTGAAGACGGCCAGCAACTAAACCAGATGGCGGGTGGCGCTATGCACCCGCCCTACATTTCGACGCGAAGGGTGGATAAGCGCGAGCGCATTCATCCTTGCAAGCAGGAGACGCCCATGAAACTCATAAGATGGCTGCTGATCGTAGCCTGGCTGCTGCCGTGTTTCGCCCGCGCCGGAGATGCCGAGGATTTTGCGGCGGCTAACCGATCCGCACAGGCGAAGCTGCTGCAAAGCTGGGCGGCAGCGCCGGACGCGGCCCGCCTCCCGTTACTAAGCGCCCTAAACCAGGAAAGCCTGGTGACCGATGAACAACACCATGCGTTCGCGCAAACGGATTCAACGCTTACCCCGCTTGGCGAAGCTAAAACGCCAGCCGGAGAGGTGAAAAAAGTGCGTCTCACTAACCGCTTACGCATTCTGGCTGCCAGCGCGCTGGCCAGTCATCGGCTGGTAAGTGACAACGTCACCGTGCGCCTGCAGGCGGCAAAAGCATTACAAAGAGAGGCTGAGCCTGGGCTGCTTCCTCTGCTTGAACAAAGGCTTAACGCCGAACAGGATGAAAGCGTGCGCACCGCGCTTGAAGGGGCGTTGGCTCGTCTGCGGCTTGCAAGCCCCGATGCGAAAGTGCGCTTAAGCGCGGTCGAGCTTCTTGGGCATTCCGCCGATCCGGATACGCAGGCATTGCTAAAACCGCTGACCGATGCGCAAAACGAACCTGACGCGCAGGTGCGCGAGGCGGCAGGCGAAGGGCTGCAAAAAATCCAGCACCGGCTGATGCTCGGCGACATCCTCGGCCAGGCGTTTATGGGGCTTTCTTTAGGATCGATTCTGTTACTCGCAGCGCTGGGCCTTGCGATCACTTACGGTCTGCTGGGCGTTATCAATATGGCGCACGGCGAAATGCTGATGCTGGGCGCTTACTCTGCCTGGCTGGTCCAGACGGGTTTTCAACAGTATGCCCCCGGCTGGCTGACGTTCTATCCGATTGTGGCGTTGCCGGTAGCTTTCGCCGTTACTGCGGGTATCGGCATGGCGCTTGAACGCACGGTTATCCGCCATCTCTACGGACGGCCGCTGGAAACGCTGCTGGCGACGTGGGGCATCAGCCTGATGCTTATCCAGATTGTGCGCATGGTATTTGGCGCGCAGAACATGGAAGTGGCGAACCCGGCGTGGCTTTCCGGCGGCGTGCAGGTGCTGCCGAACCTCATCCTGCCGTGGAACCGGCTCGTGGTGCTGGGCTTTGTCATGCTGGTGCTGCTGTTTACCTGGCTGCTGCTTAACAAAACGCGTCTGGGCATGAACGTGCGGGCCGTTACGCAAAACCGTGCGATGGCGGCCTGCTGCGGCGTGCCGACCGGGCGCGTGGATATGCTGGCCTTTGGCCTCGGCTCCGGCATTGCCGGACTGGGGGGCGTTGCGCTCTCGCAGCTTGGCAACGTCGGTCCGGAACTGGGCCAGGGCTACATTATCGATTCGTTTTTAGTGGTGGTGCTTGGCGGCGTGGGGCAGCTTGCCGGGAGCGTGGCCGCCGCGTTCGGGCTGGGTATCTTCAACAAAATACTGGAGCCGCAAATCGGCGCGGTGCTGGGCAAAATTTTAATCCTTGTGATGATTATTCTGTTTATTCAGAAACGTCCGCAGGGCCTGTTTGCGCTGAAAGGGAGGATCCTCGACTGATGAGCCAGCCGCTGACGTTAACCCTGACTCGCAAAGCGCCGCGCCTGAGCGCCGCGCTGGGAACTTTACTGGTTGTTGCGATGCTGACGCTGCCGTTTTTGACGCTGCTGCCAGCCGGTCATCCCTGGGCTTTGTCCACCTACACGTTGACGCTGGTCGGCAAAATTCTTTGCTACGCCACCGTCGCCGTGGCGCTGGATTTGGTGTGGGGATACGCGGGATTGCTCTCGCTGGGACACGGTATTTTCTTTGCCCTGGGCGGCTATGCGATGGGCATGTATCTGATGCGCCAGGCCGCAGGTGACGGGCTGCCTGAATTTATGTCTTTCCTTTCCTGGAGCGAGCTGCCCTGGTTCTGGTGGGGCACGCAGCATTTTGCCTGGGCGATGGCGCTGGTTGTGCTGGTGCCGGGGCTGCTGGCGCTGGTGTTTGGCTTTTTTGCCTTCCGTTCAAAAATCAAAGGCGTGTATTTCTCGATAATGACCCAGGCGCTGACCTATGCCGGCATGCTGCTGTTCTTTCGCAACGAAACCGGCTTTGGCGGCAATAACGGCTTTACCGGATTTACCACCCTTCTGGGCATGCCCATCACGGCGACGAGCACGCGCATCGGGTTATTTATCGCCACGGTTTTGCTGCTGATAGCGAGCCTTGCCGTTGGCTTTGCACTCGCGCGCAGCAAGTTTGGCCGCGTGTTGACCGCCGTGCGCGATGCGGAAAACCGTCTCGTGTTCTGCGGCTACGACCCGCGTGGTTTTAAATTACTCGTCTGGACGTTATCTGCCGTGCTCTGCGGGCTGGCAGGCGCGCTTTATGTGCCGCAGGTTGGGATTATCAACCCGGGCGAAATGTCGCCGACTAACTCCATCGAGGCCGCGATTTGGGTCGCGCTTGGCGGGCGCGGCACGTTGATTGGGCCAATACTCGGCGCAGGACTTGTGAACGGCGCAAAAAGCTATTTCACCATGGCTGTACCGGAATACTGGCAGTTGTTCCTCGGGCTGATTTTTATCATCGTGACGCTGTTTTTGCCGCGCGGCGTGATTGGCCTGCTGCGTAAAGGAGAGAAATGATGCAACCTGGCGAACCGCTATTCACCCGTCAGCATCTGACGGACAGATATCGCGAACAGACCGATCCGGTGCTGATGCTGGAAAACATCAACGTTAGTTTCGACGGCTTTAAGGCGCTGACGGATCTCTCACTCAATATTGGCGTGGGGGAGCTGCGCTGCGTGATTGGCCCGAACGGCGCGGGCAAAACCACGCTGATGGATGTGATCACCGGCAAAACTAAACCGCAAACCGGCAAGGCATTTTACGATCAGTCCACGGACCTGCTGCGCCTTGAGCCCGCAGAAATTGCCAAAAAAGGAATAGGGCGTAAGTTCCAGAAGCCCACGGTTTTTGAAGCGCTGACGGTGTTTGAAAATCTTGAGATAGCCCAAAAAGCGGATAAGTCGGTGTGGGCGAGCCTGCGGGCAAAACTGACTTCCGAGCAGCGCGATCGCATCGATGAAATGCTGACTACGCTGCGCCTTGGCGCAGAACGCCACCGCCAGGCAGGCCTGCTGTCGCACGGACAAAAGCAGTTTCTGGAAATAGGTATGCTGCTGGTGCAGGAGCCGCATTTACTGTTGCTGGACGAGCCTGCGGCAGGCATGACGGATGCGGAAACCGAATACACCGCCGAACTTTTCCGCCAGCTTGCGGGCAGGCACTCTCTGATGGTGGTGGAGCACGATATGGGCTTTGTGGAAACCATAGCCGATCACGTTACGGTGCTGCATCAGGGACAGGTGCTGGCAGAAGGTTCGCTGCAAGATGTGCAGGCCAACGAGCAGGTCATTGAAGTTTATCTGGGACGTTAATAACGAAGGCGGAACTTGTAGGGCGGATAAGCACAGCGCCATTCGCCGGGAGGAATTAAATATGCTGATGGTCCACGAACTAAACCAGTACTACGGCGGCAGCCATATCCTGCGCGGCGTCTCCTTTGACGCCAGAATCGGCGAGGTTACCTGCCTGCTTGGGCGCAACGGCGTGGGGAAAAGCACCTTGCTGAAATGCCTGATGGGACTTATCCCGGCGAAGTCCGGCAGCGTAAGCTGGCAGCAAAATAATATCACCGCGCGTAAACCGCACCAGCGTGTGCAGGCCGGTATTGCCTATGTGCCGCAGGGGCGTGAGATTTTTCCCCGTCTCACCGTTGAAGAAAACCTGCTGATGGGACTTTCGCGTTTTGCCGGCCGCGATGCAAAACAGGTGCCGGAAGACATTTATCGACTTTTTCCGGTGCTTGAAGAAATGAAGCAGCGCCGTGGCGGCGATCTTTCGGGCGGGCAACAGCAGCAACTGGCCATCGGGCGTGCGCTGGCCTGCAAACCGCAGCTCCTTATTCTGGACGAGCCTACCGAGGGCATTCAGCCTTCGGTCATTAAAGAAATAAGCCAGGTCATTAGCCAGCTTGCCGCGAAAGGCGACATGGCTATTTTGCTGGTCGAACAGTTTTATGATTTTGCCGCAGAACTGGCGGACAGCTATCTGGTGATGTCGCGCGGATCGATTATTCAACGCGGCGCCGGAGCGAATATGGAAGCGGATGGGGTTCGGGGGCTGGTGGCGATTTAACGGGGTCGCAAAATGCCGATGTTCTGATGCTTTTTGTAGCCTCGTTTAATGGCCTATAGTAAGGCTCTTACTTTTTAACTCCTCCCGGAGGTCAGCTTTGACTGGCGCAACAAACGAATACCTGCAACCTACCGGCGCGGCTTTATCTGACTGGCAACCTCGTCCTCGCCCGGAGCGCATTGTGCTTGAAGGGCGCTATTGTCGTCTTGAGCCGCTTACTTCTGAATCCCATACGCAGTCCCTGTGGAAAGCCTGGAGCAAAGCCGAGGATGGGCGCGACTGGACTTACATGAGCGTGGGGCCGTTTGCCGACGAACAACAGTTTGCCGAATTTGTGGCGAGCGCTGCCGCCAGTGCCGATCCCTTGCACTACGCGGTGATCGACCAAAAAACGGATCATGCGATGGGCACGCTTTCGCTAATGCGAATCGACCCGGCGAACGGCGTGATGGAAGTTGGTTTTGTGAGTTTTTCCCCCGAGCTAAAACGCACGGTGCAGGCTACGGAAGCCCATTTTTTGCTGATGAAATATGCCTTCGACGCGCTGGGCTATCGTCGCTACGAATGGAAATGCGACAGCCTGAACGGGCCTTCGCGCCGCGCCGCTTTGCGCCTTGGGTTCCGCTTTGAAGGGCTTTTCCGGCAGGCAATTGTCTACAAAGGCCGCACGCGTGATACCGCGTGGTTTTCTATTCTTGATAGCGAATGGCCGCAGATAAAAGTTACTTTTGAGACCTGGCTTGCGGCAGAAAATATGCCGCAGGGAAAACAGA
This sequence comes from Dryocola boscaweniae, assembly GCF_025215095.1. Lineage (GTDB taxonomy): Bacteria > Pseudomonadota > Gammaproteobacteria > Enterobacterales > Enterobacteriaceae > Dryocola > Dryocola boscaweniae. Next base: position 281,280 of record NZ_JALHAP010000082.1, read on the forward strand.
TCCGCAGCCTTTCCGATGTGCGAGCTGAAATCGTGGCCGGTCATTGCGGCAAGCACAGAACTGCCCTGGACGTTCGTCCGCTGGTCCGGAACGATTACTCCGCATGGCGTGAGCTTTGGCAGGGTTATTTAACGTTTTACGCTTCTCAACTGAGTGATTCACTAAGCCTGCTGACCTGGCAGCGTATGTTGTCGGAGGATGAACCTATGTATGCGCTGGGCGCATTCGACGCGCAGCAAAAATTGCTCGGTATTGTGCACGTGGTCTATCACCGCGGCACCTGGTCACAGGGCGATCATTGTTATCTGGAAGATCTGTTCACCGCGCCGGAATCACGCGGCAAAGGCGTTGGCCGGGCGCTGATAGAAGGGGTTTATCAGCATGCAAAAGCGAAGGGGGCTTCGCGGGTTTACTGGCACACGCACGAGACGAACGCTGCCGCGCAAACGCTTTATGACAAGCTCGCGGATAAACCCGGCTTTATTCAGTATCGTAAAGAGTTAGAGTAAAGGTTGATTACCGGGTGGCGCTGGGCTTACCTGCCCTGTGATGCCAAAGCGATTGTTGAATGGATAAGCGTTAACGCCATTCACCGCTTAGCCGACAAACGCCGCCCGCGACTTCACCGCCATGCCTTTCACTATCGACATATAGGCCAGTACGATGGCCGCCATCAACACAATAAACAGCATCGACGGCGCAAGCCAGGTGAGCAATAAACCCGTTAACAGCGGGTTGCATGCGCCACCCAGCCAGCCGAGCTGCTGCGCTGAAAAGTAGCTCGCTTTCAAACCCGGCGGCGCAATGTTATCGACCAGCATATATTCACCCGGCGCGTAGATCAGTTCGCCCACCGTGAACACCGCGGCAGAAAGCCCCCAGAACAACAAATTGTTTCCTGAGAGCATGAACCCCGCCAGGCCCGCCATAAAAAATAACGTTCCGTAGAACATCAGTTTTTTGATGTTGTCCGGGCGTATGCGTTTACCCACCAGATACTGAAAAACCACCACCACAAAGGCATTAACCGGCAGCACTACGCCAACCACTTTTTCAGCAAGCCCCGAGTCGGAAATGGCGATAGCGTACTGCGACAGGCACGCGGCAAAAGATCCGTAAACCAGCGAGCCGAGAAAGGCTGAAAGCGTGAAATACATTAACGCTTTGTCCTTGAGCATGCTGCGAGGAGAAAGCACGGCGCTTCCGATTTGCTCGGGAGTATTTACCGGCACGCCGTGTACATAGCGGCCGATTAAGATAAACGGGATAACCGCCGTCAGGCCGGATAGCCAGAAAGGTAAATTCGTGCTGTAGAGCACCGCGAGCGTGCCAATCGGCGGCCCGACGGTCCAGCCGATATTTGAAAAGGTGTAGTTAAGGGAAAATATTTTTGGTTTTTGATGCAGCTCCAGCGTGTCGGAAAAATAACCTTTCAGCACCGTAGAAAATACCGAGTACGCGCAGTTAATAAGCGAGTAAAAAATTACTACCAGTACGGAATTATTAACCAGCGGTATTGCAATAAATCCGGCAAGAAAAAGGGCGATTGCCAGCAGCATGTATTTTTTCTTATCAAATTTGTCCGCCAGAATGCCAAACCAGAGGCTAAAAATAACGCCTGCCGTTAGCGCAATGGTTAAAGCAAGACCGATCTCTTTTAGCGGCATGTTGTACTGGCGTGCAAGATAAATGGTCATAAACGGCAGGGTGAGACCGCGGCCAACGGTCAGCAGCAAAGAGGCGATAAGTAAAATGCTTGTTGATAATTGCTTGCCGGAAAACAACTTCGCGAGGGTAGCCATTTTTATCAGTATCTGTGGAAGGCGTGGAAGACAGCGGTCAGATTTATCATGAAGAAACAGCTAAGTATAGGGCTGACTTATCACCAGAGCACAGCGAATCACATCTGTATGGCTGGGATTTATTGCGATCTGTATCTGTTAATGCCCGGGTTTTAGGCTTAAGTTTTAACAAATTTATAAAATGACAGGGGCGGGTATGACACGTAAAGACGGGCTGCTGGCGATGCTGGTGGTCGTGGTATGGGGGCTTAATTTTGTAGTGATTAAGATGGGGCTGCATAATATGCCGCCGTTGATGCTGGCAGGGTTACGCTTTTTGCTGGTGGCTTTCCCCGCGCTGTTATTTGTCTCGCGTCCGAAAATCCCGTTTCGCTTATTAGCAGCCTATGGCCTGACAATCAGTTTCGGCCAGTTCGCCTTTTTGTTTTGCGCGATTAAATTTGGTATGCCCGCAGGTCTTGCGTCGCTGGTATTACAGGCGCAGGCGTTTTTCACGATTATTCTCGGCGCTTTTGTTTTCAGAGAAAGGTTGCAGACAAAGCAGATAGCGGGCATCTCGCTTGCCGTGATTGGCGTGTTGATTTTGATTGAAGGCAGCCTTGGCGGACAGCACGTGGCGCTGCTGGGCTTTATGCTGACGCTGGCCGCGGCGTTTAGCTGGGCGTGCGGCAATATCTTCAATAAAAAAATCATGCAGCTTGCGGCTCCCCCGCAGATCATGTCGCTGGTGGTATGGAGCGCGCTTATTCCGGTGATCCCGTTCTTTGTTGCAAGCCTGCTGATGGACGGCCCGGCTTTAATGCTGCAAAGCCTGGTGGCTATCGATCTCACGACTATTTTGTCACTGGTTTATCTGGCGTTTGTCGCAACCATCGTCGGTTACGGGATTTGGGGCACGTTGCTTGGCCGCTATGAAACCTGGCGAGTGGCGCCGCTTTCATTACTTGTTCCGGTGGTGGGGATGGCGAGTGCCGCCTTGCTGCTTGACGAAAGGTTAAGCGCCACGCAACTGGTTGGCGCGGTGCTGATCATGTGTGGGTTGTATATCAATGTGTTTGGTTTGCGGGTACGTAAGCCCGTAGTCGGCTGATGGTGTGTCGGGTAAGCAAACGCTACCCGACCCTGATGCACTATTCGTTGCCGTGGTAATAGGGCGCGCCCAACTGTTCTGATTTATCACTGACGGTGTTGCTTGCGCCATTATGATTATCAGAAGGGGGAATTATCATCCCGCCGTGGTTGGCCTGGGTGACGCTAAAGTTGCCCGGCTGTTCCGCCCATACGTTGCCCGATGCCAGAACCAGAAGCACGGCGGCTGCGGAGACAAAGCGTTTCATGAAATCCTCGTTTACGCCCGTTTGCACAGACGGTTATGTTCGTTTACTGCTTAATGGTTAAGAGGGTGAAGATATTTTCCGTCGCCGGTCAGATGCGTAACGCGATACTTGTGCGGCGGCACGGAAAAATAGTTTTTGAACGTGCGGGTGAGCGTCTGCTGCGACTCAAACCCGTAACGCTCCGCTAAATAGAGGATCGGCTCGTTGCTGTCTTTAAGCTTCAGAGCAATCTCGGTCAGTTTGCGATTGCGGATGTACTGGCCTAATGAATGGCCGGTCTCTTTTTTGAACATCCGTTGCAGGTGCCACTTTGAGTAGCCAGAACGCTGGGAAACTTTCTCAAGCGAGAGCGGGGTTTCCAGGTTCTCTTCTATCCAGTCCAAAATGCTGTGTACTGTTATCGCATCGTTATTGCGTCTGGACATCGTCTCACCTCTTTTCAGGTTTACGGCAATACCTTTTTTAGCAGGTAATGAAGCGTATCAACTTCATCTGCCGTCAGGTTTTTTGTTAATTCTTGATGCAGGTCTTGCCCCACAAGGCTGTGACACTTCTCGCACAAGTTTTTCCCCTCAGACGTAAGCCTGACCAGAACGCCGCGTTTATCATTCGGGTTCGGCAAACGTTCGATCCACCCTTTGCAAAGCAAACGATCGAGCATGCGGGTTAGCGCGCCAAGGTCCACCGACAGCACTTTTTTTAACTCCACCGGCGTAATACACACTTCACAATAAATGGAGCAGAGCACCTTAAATTGCGTTGACGTGATATCCAGCGGTGAAAGATAAGTGTTGAGCAGGCGGTCTTTATGCTGATTAACCATGTGAATCAGTCGCCCCAGCGGGATCATTTCGTTAAACAGATCACTTGTGCTTTTCACTATGGTTGCCCAGGCAAGTAGATTAATCACGCGAGATATTATTGCCAGGGCAAGTATAAGTCAACGTGCTGATTCGCCTGGCGCAGAAAGATGCCACGAATAGCTAAAACGCCTCGGTTAGCAGGAGAGAATTTATTTTGAAACAACCCGTCTGCGGGAAGTAAAGGCTTTTGATGAGTATACTTGGCGGTTGTAAGTTACGGACATAAAGGAATTATTATGCTGGAATTAATAAAGGCCATCGGGCTTGGGCTGGTTGTGCTGCTGCCGCTGGCAAACCCGTTGACCACGGTTGCGCTGTTCCTGGGGCTTGCCGGGAACATGAACAGCAAGGCGCGTAACCGCACGGCGCTTGCGGCCTCCGTGAACGTTTTCATCATTATGATGGTGGCCTACTATGCCGGGCAGGTGGTAATGAACACCTTCGGCATTTCGATTCCCGGCCTGCGTATAGCCGGGGGATTAATCGTCGGGCTAATCGGTTTTCGAATGCTTTTCCCGCAGCAAAAAGCGCATGTTTCTCCCGAGTCGAAAACTAAATCTGAAGAGCTGAGCGAAGAGCCGGACGCGAACATTGCATTCGTACCTTTAGCAATGCCGAGCACCGCGGGGCCGGGGACGATTGCGATGATCATCAGCTCCGCTTCCACGATTAAACACGGCGTGGAATTTACGCCCTGGGTCGTGCTGGTGGCGCCGCCGCTCATCTTCGGGCTGGTTAGCGTGATTTTATGGGGCAGCCTGCGCAGTTCCGGGGCCATTATGCGTCTCGTGGGTAAAAGCGGCATTGAAGCCATCTCTCGCCTGATGGGCTTTTTGCTTGTGTGCATGGGCGTGCAGTTCATCATTAACGGCGTGCTGGAAATCATTACCACCTGGCCAAAATAAGGGAATGAGATGAAAAACTTAAAGCTACCCAACGATGACTACCAGAACGTTGTGGCGCATATCGTCGATTATATGGAAGACAAGCACGACCTCCAGTTGGGGCAGTTTGAAGCCGAGTTCTTCCTTGATGAACTGGTAAAAAAGATCGCGCCGCTTTTTTATAACCAGGGACTTAATAAAGCCATGGACGTTATCCAAAACAACGTGCTGACGCTCGAAGAGCTGCTGGATCTGGAAAAGGAAGTCTGAGGCGGATCTGCCCGTGAACGCTCGGAAAAAGCCAACTTCAAAAATACCCATCCGGGCGGTGGCATCCCACCGCCCGGGCCACCTTTAGCCGTGGTGCGGCTGTTCTTCAAGCGCCACCGGCCAGCGGCGGAAAATCAGCACCGACCAGATCAACGCGGCGAGCGCCGGGATCGCGCCAACCAGCCCGATGCCGGACATAGAAAAATGCAGGCTGACCTGATTTCCCAACAGCGCTCCGGCACCAATTCCGATATTGAATATTCCTGAGAAGAGCGACATTGCCACGTCCGTGGCGTCCGGCGCCAGCGCCAGGACTTTTACCTGCATGCCAAGGCCAATCACCATAATGGCGATCCCCCAGAACATGCTCAGCACCGTCAGATTCACGTTGCTGGTGGAGGCGGGCAGCAGCAATACAAGGCACAGCACCAGCAGCGCTATCGCTCCGCTAATCAGCGGCGAGGCATATTTATTACCCAGTTTGCCAAACAGAATGCTGCCCAGAATGCCGGTGCCCCCCAGAACTAAAAGCAGCAACGTCGCAAAGTTTGCGCTCAGTCCGGCAACGTTTTGCACAAAGGGTTCGATGTAGCTGTACGCGGTGTAGTGCGCTGTTACAACAACCGCTGTCAGCACGTAGATGCTCACCAGAGCCGGGCGACGGAACAGCTCCGGTACGCTGCTAAGCGAGCCTGAATGTTCGCTTGGCAGCTTCGGCAACAGCTTCATCAGGCAGACCAGCGTAATGGCGGCCACAACGCCAATCGCAAAGAAGGTGGTGCGCCAGCCAAAATATTGTCCGACGATCCTGCCCAGCGGTAATCCTAAGACCATCGCCAGCGCGGTGCCGGTGGCGATCAGGCTCAGCGCCTGCGCTTTTTTACCCGCAGGCGCCATACGAATGGCCAGCGAGGCCGTAATCGACCAGAAAATTGCGTGGGCAAAAGCGATGCCGATGCGGCTAATCACCAGCACGGTAAAATTCCAGGCGAGGAAAGAGAGCACGTGGCTGCCGATAAACAACACGAAGATGCCGATTAACAATTTGCGGCGTTCTACCTGGCTTGTCAGCAGCATAAACGGCAGCGACATTAATGCCACAACCCAGGCGTAGATGGTGAGCATGATGCCGACCTGCGCCGTCTCCATGCCGAAACTGCCGGCAATATCCGACAGCAGCCCGACAGGCACAAATTCAGTGGTATTAAAGATAAATGCCGCGACAGCAAGAGTAACGACCCGCAGCCACGCTGTTCGGCGTGAGACTGAGCTTAGTGTCATAAAATAGATTCGCGTTGATATTTAAAGGTCAGAAGAGAAGGCGATCATAAAACCATCAATCGGGTCATACAACTCATTTTGTGATTTATATCTCATTTTTTTGTCCTGCTGTGAGCGCATAAAAAAATGCATGCGAGAAAGCGGTCTCTCATGGCATGGTAGGGGGTATGCAGTCACAAATAACAACATGAGGTTTATGTTATGCAACCAATTGACTTTTATATGGTAGATGCTTTCGCTGATTCCACTTTCGGCGGCAATGCTGCGGCTGTATGTCCGCTCACAGAATGGCTGCCCGATGACACCTTGCTGAAGATGTCAAAACAGCATAATCAGTCGGAAACGGCTTTCTTTGTCACCACGGATGAAGGTTTTGAGCTGCGCTGGTTTACCACCCAGGGTGAAATAAATTTGTGCGGCCATGCGACGCTTGCCGCAGCGCACGTAATCTTTGAATACTTCGATTATCCGCAGACGACAATTCATTTCTCCACGCGTTTTGTCGGTCCGCTTAGCGTTACGCGCAACGGCGAATGGTTAACGCTCGATTTCCCGGCGTGGGACAGCGAGCCGGTCATGCCGTTGCCGCTGCTGCTTGAAACGCTGGGGATAGGCGAATGCAAAGAAGTGCGCGTGGCGCGTGATTATATGGTCGTGCTGGAATCACAGCAGCAGGTCGAAGCCGTGCGTGCGGATATAAATGCCATGATCCCGCTGGATAAAATGGTCTGCATCACAGCGCCAGGAGAGGGCGAATATGATTTTGTCAGCCGTTTCTTCTGTCCAGGCGAGGCGGTGCCGGAAGATCCGGTTACCGGTTCAACGCACAGCATGCTGATCCCTTACTGGGCTGAAAAACTGGGTAAAACGCGGATGATGGCCCGTCAGGTATCGGAGCGTGGCGGGGATTTGCGTTGCCAGCTAGTAGGCGATCGCGTGCTTATCGGCGGGAAGGCGGTGACTTATCTGATTGGGAAAGTGTTGCTGCGTTAGCGGGCCCCCGGTTGCTCATTGTTATGGAGAAAATCATGAGTTTGATTAAAACGTTGCTGGCGGTATCGGTTGCCGCTTGTTTGTTACCAGGGGTGGCAAGCGCTGCAAAAATATTGACCTATACCGATCATGAACCCCTGGGCGGCATGCGAACCCAGTTCATTAAGGACGTCTTTTTCCCGGCTATTGAGAAAGAATCCCACGGGCGTCTGAAAGTAGAGGCGCACTGGAACGGCGAATTATCAACAAGTTATAACGCATTAAAAACCGTCGCTGCGGGCAAGAATGTCGATATGGCCATTGTGGTGCCTGAATACACGCCTGATGTGTTTCCTCTGCAACAGATTTTCAAAAGTTTCCCGGTCGGGCCCGTCGGTGATAAACAAATTGAATTTTTCCGCCGGGTTTATGCCGATGTTCCTGCTTTTCCTGAGGAGTTACAGAAAGCCAACGTTGTTAATCTGTTTTTTGCGACGGGCTATCCCGTGGCCTTCTTCAGCACAAAGCCGCTAAAAACGCTGGATGACATTAAAGGCACCAAATGGCGAACCGCCAGTTTCTGGCATCAGGATTTTTTGAAGAACGCCGGGGCCATTCCTGTTTCTATGCCGTGGAATGACGGCATCTATAAAGCGCTGGAAGCGGGAACGCTGGATGGGTTGATGGTTAACGTGGACAGCGGTTATCAGCTTAAAGTGCATAAAACTGCACCCGACATCCTGGTATCGAAAGATTTATGGTTAGGGCATGTCTATCTTCTGGTGATGAACAAGCAAACCTGGGACGGGCTAGCTAAAGAAGATCGTGAGGCGATTAGCCGGGCGGCTGAAATAGCCTATCAATCTTTAGGCGCCGTGATGGATAAGAGCATGGGTTCCCAGATTGAAGAGCTGAAAAAAGAGGGCGCATCCGTTCGGGTTTTGAAAAAGGATGAGGTGATGAAATGGCAAGCCGCCACCCGTTATCAGGAAGTGCAGGCGAGCTGGGTGAAAGAACAAGAAGCAAAAGGCGTGAAAGCAGCCGGTGCGACGATGGATAAAGTCACTCACATTATGAATGACACAATGAAGTAACGCTTTCTCGAATATTTCAACGGTTAAGAAAATGCCCCGACGAGGGGCGTTTTTGTTTACGGCAAACGCTGAATATTCGCTTTAATTACCGCCACAGAATGAGCAAACTTCTGCTGTTCATCTGCGGCAAGCTGTAATTCAATCACCTGCTGTACGCCGCTTTGCGCCAGTACCGCGGGCACGCCAACCGCCACATCTGTTTCACCGTATTCGCCGTCCAGAATGCAGGAAATCGCCAGCGCCCGGTGGCTGCCGGTGAAAATATTACGGCAGATTTCGGCGATGGTTCCGGCAATGCCATACTCCGTACAGCCTTTGCGGGCGTAAATTTCGAAGCCCTGCTTACGCACCTTTTCAGCAAGGCCTGTCATATCCAGGTTCTTACCCACTTTGCGCTGATAGACCTGGGCAACAGGCGAGCCGTAAACCGACGAATGCGACCAGACCGGGAACTGGGTATCGCCATGCTCGCCGAGAATAAACGCATCGATGCTTTGCGCGCCGATATCCAGCGCTTCTGCAAGCGCACGACGCAGGCGCGTGGTATCCAGCCAGACGCCGGTGCCGATCACCTGGCTGCGCGGTAAACCGGAGAGTTTCCAGACCTGCCAGGTGATGATGTCGCAGGGATTAGTGGCAATCAGGAAAATGCCTTTAAAGCCATTGCTCATCATATCAGGCACTATTTTCGCCACGATGCGCGCCGTGTTGGTCAGTTCATCAAGTCGACTCTGGCCGGGCTTGAGCGCACCGCCGGAAACGGTGATCACGGCGATATCCACATCCGCACATTCACGCGCTTCACGAGTGCTGATTTTCATCATGCCAGGCATATAGGCTGCGGCGTCTGATAAATCCTGGCAATGGCCTTCCACGCGTTGTTTATCTAAGTCCACGAGGATCAGCTCTTCGCAGATATTCTGGTTCAATAAGGCATAGGCTGCGGACACGCCGACGTTTCCTGTGCCGATAATCATCACCTTACGAGCTTTTGTATTCATTCTGATTGAGCCTGAGGGTTATTCTCACAGTCTGCGGCTAAGTTACACCTAACGGGTAACAGGAAAAAATCAGTTTTTCTTATGCGCCGCCAAATCTGGTGAGTTGCCATATCGCTATTCCAGCAGCCCAATAAACGCCTCAAGCTGACGAGTTTTCGCGCCGCGCCGCCAGATAAGCCAGGTTTTCAGATAGCGCCAGTCGGGGGGTAACGGCCAGGCGCTCGCCTGATGGCTGCCGGGCATGCTTTCGAGCATGCTGCGCGGCATTAAAGCCAGGCCCGCTCCGGCGATGACGCAGGCGAGCATGCCGTGGTAGGACTCCATTTCGTGAATTTTCCCCGGTATCGCCTGGTCATGATGGAACCAGCTCTCAAAATGGCGGCGATACGAGCAGTTCGCCCGAAAAGCGTAGATATTCGCCCCGTTAACCTGCTGCGCATGCGCTATCGGAGCGTGATCGACAGGCGCTACGATCACCATTTCCTCTTCATAGACGGCAAGCCCATCCAGAGCGGGATGCAAAACCGGCCCATCGACGAAAGCCGCCGATAGTCTCCCTTCCAGCACGCCATCAATCTGGTCGCCGGACGGCCCGGTGGAAAGCGAAAGCTGAATTTTTGGGTAACGTTGATTAAACGTCGCCAGCACGCCTGGGATCCGGACGGCGGCGGTGCTTTCCAGCGACCCCAGCGCCAGCATCCCCTGCGGCTCGTTGCCGGAAACCACCATTCTTGCTTCGTCCACCAGCTCAAGGATGCGTTTGCTGTAATGCAAAAAGCTGTGCCCGGCGGGGGCGAGCTTCAGGCGCTGGTTTTCACGAATAAACAAATCAACGCCCAGATCCGCCTCCAGTTGTTTAATGCGGGTGGTGAGATTAGACGGCACGCGGTGCACCTTCTGAGCGGCGGCGTGAATGCTGCCGGTCTCCGCGACGGTCGTAAACATTTCAAGCTGGATAAGATCCATGATTCGTTCTCATTTCGTGAATAACTGACTTAGCATTATTCATTTTTCATCACTTCGTCTCAAGGGTAAGGTAAGCGGAAATTCAGCCAACGAGGCGATACCATGCAACCTGTTACTGCGCAAACTCACGCTATTTCACTTAATCCGGCGACCGGCCAGCGGCTCGCCGCATATCCCTATGAATCTGACGCGCAACTGGATGTGGCGCTGGCTCGAAACCACGATGCTTTCCTGTCCTGGCGGCAGACGCCCGTTACGCACAGAGCGAAAAAGCTCAGGGATTTGGCCGCAGCGTTGCGTGATAACGCCGAAGCGATGGCACAGCTTATTACTGCGGAAATGGGTAAACCTGTTGTCCAGGCGCGGGCGGAAGTGACTAAATCGGCCGCTCTGTGCGACTGGTACGCTGAGCACGGCCCGGCGATGCTGGCGACAGAAAGCACGCAGGTCGAAGAGAATAAGGCGGTAATTGAATACCGACCGCTTGGACCGATTCTTGCGGTAATGCCGTGGAACTTTCCTTTGTGGCAGGTGCTGCGCGGTGCGGTTCCTGTGCTGCTTGCCGGCAACGGCTACGTGCTTAAACATGCTCCGAACGTGATGGGTTGCGCATTGTTTATCAAAACGCTGTTTATCAAAGCGGGTTTTCCTGCGGGCCTTTTCGAGGTGATAAACGTAACGCCTGCGGGCGTGAGCCGGGCGATAAAAGATTCACGTATCGCCGCTGTCACCGTTACCGGCAGCGGACGGGCAGGCGCCGCTATTGGCGCGCAGGCCGGAGCGGCACTAAAAAAATGCGTGCTTGAGCTTGGCGGTTCCGATCCTTTTATCGTGCTTAACGATGCAGACCTTGATGAAGCCGTCAAAGCAGCGGTGGCAGGGCGTTTCCAGAATACCGGACAGGTTTGCGCGGCGGCAAAACGGTTTATCGTTGAGGAAGGGATCGCCGCAGCTTTTACCGACAAGTTCCTTACGGCCACGCGGCAACTGAAAGCGGGGGACCCGACTCTGGAGACGACGCAAATGGGGCCAATGGCGCGTTACGATTTGCGGGATGAGCTTCATGAACAAGTGACAGCGTCACTTGATGAGGGTGCTTTGTTACTGCTCGGCGGCGAAAAGCTGGCCGGAGAAGGCAACTATTACGCCCCAACCGTGCTGGGCAATGTGACTCGTGAGATGACGGCGTTCCGCCAGGAGCTGTTCGGCCCGGTCGCGGCGATTACCGTGGCGCGCGATGCGGAACACGCGCTTGAACTGGCAAACGACAGCGACTTTGGCCTGTCTGCCACTGTCTTTACTGCGGATAACGCACTTGCCGCTGAAATGGCGTCCCGTCTGGAATGCGGCGGCGTATTTATTAACGGCTACAGCGCAAGCGATCCGCGCGTCGCCTTTGGGGGCGTGAAGAAAAGCGGCTTCGGACGCGAGCTTTCACACTTTGGCCTGCATGAGTTTTGTAACGTGCAGACCGTGTGGAAAGATCGTCGCTAGCACGCTTTTCCAGGCGGCAAAGCTATTGATTCAGGCGTTCATAAAACTGAAATAGTTCTGTCATTTTCGCCAGCTACACTCGGCCCATTCGTTGTGTTACTGAAGAAAATCATGAACCTAAGTCAAATTTTAACGTCATGGAAGGCATCCCGATCCTTTGGACTATTGAGCGGCTTTATCTGCGTGATAACGCTGTTCTGCGTTTTACAGATCATGTCGACCCTTCTGCTTTCCACCATTTTGCGCGATACCCAACGTGATGTGCTCGCGAGCGATCGGCGGCATGAACAGCAGGTATTTATGGATAAAGCACGCAGCTCGTTGCTGATGGCAAGCGATCTGTTGAATCGCGCTGGCATCTATTTTTTGCAGGATAAAGAGACGGGTTCAGTCGGGAGCTGGAACAGCCTGATGGATGAGTCTCAGGCGGCGCTCAAAACTTCTCTTGCCGATTTCGACCGCTATCAACAGTTGCGCAGTACCAACAGCCAGCAAGAGCAGCAGCACAGCGAAGCGCTGGTCAGCAGCTATAAGCTGTTTTTTGACGGGCTAAAAGAGCAGGCGGATGGCCTTGCGCAAAGCAGCTCTATTGATGCGTTTTTTGCCGTGCCCATTCAGGCGTTTCAAAGCGACTTTAACGATCGCTATGCCAGCTTCCAGAATGAAAACGAACGGCGGACTCTCGACGCCAGCGGCTCGCTGCTCAATAGCCTCAGCCAGGCTCAGAATATGTTTATCGCGGCGCTGGGCGTGCTAGCGCTGGTGGCGGTCGGCGTCTGGCTGGCCGTGACGCGCTGGGTAATTAAACCGCTCAAAGGCGTGATTGCTCATATTGATATTCTTGCCGCAGGGGATCTGTCTTGCTTGCCGCCTGCGCAAACTCATGTGAACCGCGAAGTCAATCAACTGAGGGGCAGCGTGGTGGCGATGCAGCAGGGGTTAAGGCATCTGGTGCAGGAAGTGCGCGATGCCGCCGCCACGATGGCGCAAAACATCAATCAACTGGCGGAAGGGAACCAGAAACTTTTCAGCCAGTCGGCGCAGCAGGAGCAGGAACTCCAGGGCGTGACCAGCCACATCACCGAGCTGGGTTCTCGCGTAAAAGAGAACAGTGATTATGCCGAACTGGCTAATCTTCGCGCCGACGAAGCCCGCGAAATTGCCGCCGGCGGCGACCAGATGATGCAAACGGTAAATCTTTCGATGCAGGACATCGTTGCGCAATCCTCTGAGATGCGCGGCATTGTCGCGATGATTGACGGCGTGGCTTTTCAGACCAATATTCTGGCGCTCAACGCGGCCATTGAAGCAGCCCATGCGGGCAATCACGGGCGCGGATTCGCGGTGGTGGCAAAAGAGGTCGGGCTGCTGGGGCAAAAAAGCAGCCAGTCCACGCGTAATATTCAGGCGCTGATCGGTAATTCTATGCAGGGCATTGAACAAGGCTCGGATGCGGTTACGGTGCTTGAGGCTAATTTGCAGAAAGTCATCGACGTGGTGAATAAACTCAGCGGCCTGTTAAGCGAGATTTCTGCGGCCACCCTTAACCAGGGCGAGAGCGTTCATCACGTGACGAAACGCATCGCCACGCTTAATCAGGTGGCGAATCAGACCAATCAGTTAATCCGCGAAACGTCCCGCTCCTCAAGGCTGCTGCGCGACGAATCCTCTCGCCTTGAAAGCGCGGTGGCACGTTTTCATTTGCCGGCCGAACAAAGTTACACCTTGTAAAACTTTATTGAGGTTATTAACCGCGCAGCAGGGCCGTGTTCCTACTGGTTTTGCTGTTTTTATACCAGGCTTTATTCACCCTATCATTGCTGTGAATGCACCATCATGGACATTGAATCACGTCGTCAACTCAACGCATTACGCAGGCAAAGCAAGAAAGAACATGAAGAGTTGCTGGCAGACCCGGCGGATTGTGAGCCGGAAACGACCTTTGGGCAAAAAATGGCGGATGTGATAACGGGCGGCATTGCCACCTGGACATTTATCCTGGCGCAGACCGCCATTATTATCGTCTGGACTGCTTACAACCTGCTCAGTCGGAAATCCGGATTCGATCCCTATCCGTTCGTTCTTTTAAATCTGTTCCTGTCATTCCAGGCGGCCTATACGGCGCCCGCCATTATGATGAGCCAGAAACGGCAGAATATTAATGACAGCCGCCGCGCTGAAATGGAATCTAACGTCAACGTTAAAACCGATCTTGAACTCTATGCGCTGAATGAAAAAATCGACGCGATGAAAGACAAAGACCTCGCTGAATTAAAAAACACCGTTAATGAATTGCTTGAGGAGTTAAGGAAGATGCAGCGCCCGAAGAGCAGCAGCGCATGATTTCTGACCTTACCGCCGCATCCTCTTCAGTTTCTGAAGCCGTATAGCTATAAGCATTTCCTCTGGCTTCGTTGTTGACGCCTTACATCGGTTCAGCCAGATTACAGAGCACTCTTGTGCTCTGGACGTTTTAAGATGACCGATCTCCTCATTCGTGCGTTGCCTTTATCTGAATTTGAAACCCGTATTCCTGAACTTAACGAAGTGCTAATCGGCTGTGTAGCGGACGGTGCGTCGGTAAGCTTTATGCATCCTTTATCCGTCGAAAAGGCAACAAAGTTCTGGCAAAACGTAGCCCGGAGCGTGGCTAACAGCGAGCGCGTGGTTTTGGTCGCGGAAGATGAGCATCAGCAGATTGTCGGCACCGTACAGTTAATTACCGACCAGCCGGAGAATCAGCCTCATCGGGCTGACGTGGCGAAACTGCTTGTCCATCCCCGCGCCCGTCGCCGCGGCATTGCGCAACGCTTGATGCAGCAACTCGAAATTGTCGCTCAAAACGCCGGGAAAACAGTTCTGGTTCTGGATACCGCAACCGGAAGCGATGCGGAAATGTTCTACCGTCATCTCGGCTGGCAGCGGGCGGGCGAGCTCCCTAAATATGCGCTGATGCCCGATGGCGCATTTTGCGCAACGACTTTTTATTTCAAACATCTGTAATTAAACCGACTGCGGTTTGTTGAAAAATCCCAAAATAAATCCCCGCCATTGGTAAAAGTAAGTGGTGCAGATACAATGCACCGCTTTAAATTTTATTATTCCCAGGGAGGATTGAAATGGATTTATTTGGTTTAATTAAAAATGCTGGCGCAAAAATCTTTGATTCGTTTTCTGATAAAGAAAAGCGTGAGCAGGCGGTAGAAAAACATATTACCGATTTGGGTATTGAAGGCGCGGAAGGCGTGAGCGTTCAAATATCGGAAAAAGGCGAAGCCACGGTTTCGGGTGAAAACATCACGGCTGAGCAGAAAGATAAAATCCTCGTTGCCGTCGGTAATATTTCTGGCGTAACCGCCGTTATCGATAAGCTTACACCTGCGACTGAAGCTACTGAAAGTGCTGAAAAAGCTAATTTTTATACCGTGCAGCCGGGCGATAGCCTGAGCGGAATTGCAGCTAAGGTTTATGGTAATGCAAACGGCTATATGAAAATCTTCGAAGCCAACAAACCTATGCTATCGCATCCAGATAAAATTTATCCGGGCCAGGTGCTGATTATTCCCGAGAATTAATTTTTTATTTTTCTTATTACCTCGCGAAAAGGATTATTTATGAGCATGTTTGATGCTGTAATCGGCGCTATCGGTAAAAACTATCTTAAACCAGAATATATAAAACTTATTCTGGCGTGGATTGAGCAACAGGGCGGCGTTAGCGCGCTTATTGAAAAATTTAACCAGGCGGGCCTGGGGTCTGTT
The DNA here is from genome assembly GCF_025215095.1 of Dryocola boscaweniae. Taxonomy (GTDB): domain Bacteria; phylum Pseudomonadota; class Gammaproteobacteria; order Enterobacterales; family Enterobacteriaceae; genus Dryocola; species Dryocola boscaweniae. The sequence continues at coordinate 297,005 of NZ_JALHAP010000082.1, forward strand.
ATTTCATCCTGGTTGAGCAATGAGCCGAATGAGGAGGTTCAGGACGGCCAGATCCAACAGGTCTTTGGACTGGATACGGTAAAGTCGCTGGCAGGAAGCATCGGTCTTACTCCGGCACTCACCACTTCGCTGCTTGCTCAGTCTCTGCCGCAAATTATCGATCTGATCTCTTCAAAAGGTGACGCGCCGGGTAGCGACGATCTTGTGTCAAAAGGTCTGGATATCTTAAAAGGCAAGCTCTTCAGCTAGTGCGCCATACGTTCTCCCGATTAAGGCGTCGGGAGAACGAATTGTTATACAACTCCCCGGCATCATTTGAATTGGTATAACAACTTTCCTTGATCAAAACGGGGTTTCACCTTTTTTCCTTCTGATAGTGTTGACGGGACCTGATTGATACGTCACCTCTGATGCTAACGAAGGAACAAAACAGTGAATACGCTAAATCGTCATGATTTTCCCGGCGCTCAATATCCCTCTCGTATTATCCAGTTTGGAGAAGGCAACTTTTTACGTGCCTTTATCGACTGGCAGATAGATTTGCTCAATGAACATACGGATCTTAATGCGGGTATTGAGATCGTGCGTCCAATCGACAGCGCATTCCCGCCGTCGTTATCTACTCAGGATGGCCTTTACACCACGATTATCCGGGGCCTGAACGAGCAGGGCGAGGCCGTCAGCGACGCGCGTCTCATCCGCTCGGTAAACCGCGAAATCAACGTTTATCAGGACTATGACGAGTTTCTGAAACTTGCGTGTAACCCGGATATTCGCTTCGTATTTTCGAATACCACCGAAGCGGGTATCAGCTATCACGCGGGCGATAAGTACGAAGATACCCCAGCGGTAAGCTATCCGGCGAAACTGACCCGCTTGCTGTTCGAGCGTTTCAGCCACTTCGACGGCGCCGCTGATAAAGGCTGGGTAATGATTCCTTGCGAACTGATCGATTACAACGGCGAAGCCTTGCTGGAACTGGTGCTGCGCTATGCGCAGGAATGGGCGCTGCCAACAACCTTCACCAAATGGTTGCACGAAGCGAACACCTTCTGCTCAACGCTTGTGGACCGCATTGTTACCGGTTATCCGCGCGACGAAGCCGCAGCGCTCGAGGCCAGGCTTGGCTACAAAGATGCTTTCCTTGATACCGCAGAGCATTTCTATCTGTTTGTGATTCAGGGACCGGCCTCGCTTGCTAAAGAGTTACGCCTGGACTGTTATCCTCTCAACGTGCTAATCGTCGATGACATCAAGCCTTATAAAGCCCGCAAAGTGGCCATCCTCAACGGCGCCCACACGGCTCTGGTTCCGGTTGCCTGGCTTGCGGGTCTGAACACCGTTGGCGAAGCCATGAACGATGCCGAAGTTTGCCGCTTTGTGGAGAAGACCATCGCCGAAGAGATAATTCCGGTGCTGGATCTTCCTCGTGATGAACTGCTGTCGTTTGCCCAGGCCGTGACCAGCCGCTTCCAGAATCCGTATATTCAGCATCAGCTATTGTCCATTGCGCTAAACGGCATGACTAAATACCGCACGCGTATCCTGCCGCAGCTTTTGGCGGGGCTTGAGGCGACCGGCAAATTGCCGCCGCGTCTGACTTTTGCTCTTGCCGCGCTGATGGCGTTTTATCAGGGCGAACGCAATGGCGAAAGCTATCCGCTGCAGGATGACGAGCACTGGCTGACGCGTTATCAGCAGCTATGGTCAAACCTGCGCGACCAGCAAATAGCTATGCGCAAGCTGGTTCATACCGTGCTAAGCGACAGCGCCCACTGGGAGCAGGACTTAACGCAGGTGCCGGGACTGGTTGAGCTGGTCACGGAAAATCTACAGTTGATTCAAAGCCTGGGGATGCGCGCCGCACTGGCTCGTTACTGCTAATTTTTACATGCTATAGTGCCTGTTATTTCGTTTTACAGGCACTTAATGCATGGACAATTCTGCACTCTGGTTCCGCGAATTCGGCCAGCCCGAAAAGGTTCTTACCCTCGAACATGCTCCTTTAACGGCGCGCGCCGCCGGCAAACTTCGCGTGCAAATGCGTTATTCCCCCATTAATCCTTCCGATCTTATTCCCGTTACGGGGGCTTATCGACATCGCGTCGTTCCTCCGCGCGTTGCTGGTTATGAAGGCGTCGGCGTGGTGGTCGAAGCGGATAACCCGGCGTTGACTGGCCTGCGAGTTTTACCTTTACGGGGTGAAGGAACATGGCAGCGCTGGCTGGAGTGCGATCCGCAATGGGCGGTCCCGGTCCCCGATTCAATACCGGATGTTCTTGCCGCACGCGGTTATATCAATCCGCTGGCGGCTTACGTGATGCTAAGTAAATGGCCGGTGCGGGGCAAAACGGTGCTGCTTACCGCCGCGACTTCATCCTGCGCGAGGTTGCTGGCGCAGTGGGCGAAGAGTCAGGGAGCGCGGGCGGTGCTCGGCGTTTATCGTTCGGAAAGCCAAACTTTGGTCCCCGAAGAGGACGGGATTTTTCCTGTCAGCATTAATGATAAAAGCGGGCTGCGGCATGCCGCTCAGCAGGCGGAAATTGTCTTTGACGCGGTTGGCGGCGCGCTGGCAACGACTCTGTTGCAGCATATGCGGCCGGGCACGGACTTTATTTCATACGGCCTGCTCAGCGGCGAGCTTTATCAGATGACGGGGGCAGGCGTTCATCCGCAGCGTTTTCATTTACGCGATACGCTCGCCGTCACTGCGGCAGAGGTCTGGCAGCAGTGGTTTATTGAGTTGTGGGATATGCTCGCGGCCAGCAGGCTGCCGGAAGTACGGCTGTTCCCGCTCGAAAACTGGCGCGAGGCTTTAGACGAGTTTGCCGTACCCGGGCGGCGCAGCAAACCGATGCTGGTGATGTAGCGCCCTAAGAGCGCTACTTTGGTTTAAGGCTTATCTCCCATGATCGCCTGCAAAGCTTCATCGTCTGGCAGGCCCTGATGTTGCTGGAGACGCCCCTCTTTATTGAGGTAATAAATTGACGGGGTGGCGCTACCGCCCAGCTCGTCCATCAGCGCCAGATTGCTTTTCAGCGCTTCGGTAATTTGCGGTGTGATAGCCGCCGGAACTGCAAGCTCCATTTTCCCCTGACTATTTTCATAATCCGCGAGCGTTTTTGCCGGGTCTTTAGCCATCATGATCGCCGCTGCTTTTTGCGCGCTATCCGGGCGCAACATACCAACCATCAGCACGCGAAGCTGTACTTTTCCTGATTTCAGCCAGGGCTGGGCTTTTTGCCAGAACTGCGTGCAATAAGGGCAGTAGGGGTCGGCAAAGGCATAAACGATATGCGGCGCGTCAGCTTTGCCGGCCGCTATCCAGCGGTTTTTCTCCAGCTTCTGCCACATCTCTTTGGCCATCGGCGCATAAACCCACTTTTCGACCTGCTCATCGCTAAGGTTTTTACCGGCCGCATCGACTAAATTGCCCATAATGGCGTGCTGTTTGTCAGGCGTCAGGTAAACGGTGGTGCCTTGCCCCTGGTACTGCATGGCGTAGCCCTGAAGATTGCCGGGCGCTTTAAATTCACCTTTAAGCTCAAAACCCTGCTTTTGCAGAGCCTCAATTGGCGCCGGGAGTTTGGGTTCCGCCGCCAGCACGGATGTGCTGGCGATAAGGGCAAAAGACAAAATCCAGTTTGATGCTTTTTTCATTATCGTCCTTAATTCGTTAACGGATTTTGACCAGCGTGCGTCCCTGGATCGTATTATTCAGAAACGCTTCAGCGACTTTTGGCGCCTCTTCGAGAGAAATTTCCGTTGCTGCATCCTCATAGAAGCTTTCCGGCAGCGCCTTCGCCAGACGTTCCCACGCGGCCATGCGCCGGGCAAAAGGCGCATTAACGGAATCCACGCCCTGCAGGCGAACGTTACGCAAAATAAACGGCATGACGGTAGTCGGCAGGTCGAAACCGCCAGCCAGGCCACAGGCCGCCACGCAGCCGGAATAATTTGTTTGCGCCAGGAGTTTTGCCAGCACCGTACCGCCAACCGTGTCTATAGCGCCTGCCCAGATCTGTTTTTCCAGCGGACGTGTTTGCGCAAAATCGCTGCGGGGAACGATGCGGCTTGCACCGAGTTTACGCAGATAATCATGCGTGCTTTCACGGCCCGTTACCGCAGCGACCTGGTAGCCAAGCGCATGGAGCAGGGTTACCGCCGTGCTGCCCACGCCGCCGCTTGCGCCTGTTACCACGACTTCTCCCGACGCTGGCGTCACGCCGGCTTCTTCAAGGGCCATGACGCACAGCATGGCAGTCAGACCGGCGGTGCCGACGATCATCGCCTTACGAGCCGTTAAACCGGCAGGAAGCGGCACCAGCCAGTCACTTTTTACCTGAGCCTGTTCCGCCAGACCGCCCCAGTGATTTTCACCCACGCCCCAGCCAGTCAAAACAACCTGCTGACCTGCGCTGAAGCGCGCATCGCCGCTGCGATTCACCACGCCTGCAAAATCAATCCCCGGCACCATCGGGAAGCTGCGGATGATTTTGCCTTTACCGGTAATTGCCAGGGCATCTTTGTAGTTCAACCCGGACCAGTCGATGTCCACCAGCACGTCTTCAGGGCTTGCCGCAGGAAGCTCGGTTTGCTTCACGCTTGCGCGGGTTTTGCCTTCAATTTCTTCAAGAACTAACGCTTTCATTATTTATCCTCGTTAAATCAGAAAACTCGTTATCAAATATTCGGTTGCAGGGCGCGTTTGAAAAACGCCCAGAAATCATCGAGCGGCTCCGTGCTGCGGAAGAGTTTTGCGCGCATAACCGCGCCTTCCCAGCCTGTCCAGAATGTTATCGCCAGTTCACAAGCAGGGCGCATGTCCTTTATCTCATCCTTGTCGATGGCTTCCTGCAGGCAACGAACGATACGCGTTTGCCAGTCAAAAAGAGTAGCTTTGAGCACGTCGGCGAAGGTGTCCGGCAACAAGGGCGATTCCTGTAACAGATTGCCGACCAGGCAGCCTCGCGTGAAGTTAAAGCGAGCCATGCCAAGGCCTGCGGAAAGGACAAAATCGTCAATGCGGGCAAGCGGCGGCAGCGCGGTATTCAGCAGGTGTTTATCGAGCTTTTGCGCAAAGTAGCGCTTATAGGCTGCAAGCACGGCCAGACCAAAGGCTTCCTTGTTGGTGAAGTAATGATAGAAGGAGCCTTTCGGCACGCCGACGGTTTTAACGACGCTATCAATGCCCGTGGAGAGAAAACCGTTTTCTGTGACCATCACTACGCCTGCGCGAATCAGGGCTTCACGGGTATCCGTAAATTCTCTTTCGCTTCTTGGGGGCCGACCCCGACGGGTTTTTATCGCTTCAGCGCTTGTCATCAGAATTTAGACCGATCGTTTTTAAATTGTCATTAGCCTAGGCCTGTTTGGCTAACGAATCAAGAATGCGCGGAGTGAGTTGCAGAATAAGTTGATTTCGCTCAGTTTAAGAAGGCTGAGAGTCTTTCCCGGAGAGAACATGAAAGTCAGACTGGCTTTACCGCACGAGGCGCAGGCGCTGTGGAATATCCGCAACCGGGCGATAAGGCACGGCTGTCGCGAAAGCTATGATGCAGACGTCATCGCCGCATGGACGCCTGAGCTAATGCCCGAAACTTTTCCCCGAGTCATCGTGAATAACCCGTTTTTCGTGGTGGACGATCCGATTAGTAACAGCCCGGCGGCGACGGGTTTTCTGGATCTCGCCTGCGGTTCGGTAGAGGCCGTTTTTACGCTGCCGGCATTTTTGGGGCAGGGAATGGCAAGCAGGATTTTGCAGGCGATAAAAGAAGAGGCGGTAAAAAGAGGATTCACCCAGCTAACCCTTTCCTCAACGCCGAACGCCTGCGAGTTTTATGAAAGAAACGGGTTTACCCTGATACAGGAGGCGCTGTATCCGTCTTCTTTGGCTGGAACCAGCCTGCGCTGTATGGAGATGGTTTGCGTATTGCCGCTTGCCAGTGACATAAAGCGAAACAATTAAATATAAAGGATGAACAAGATGGTAATTTTAAGAGAAATGACGGACGCTGAGTTCCCTTCTTATCGCGCATTATTTATTGCGGAATACGCTTTGGATTTACAACACTCGCGAGGATATTCCGTACAGAAAGCCACGGACATTGCAACCCATGCCATTGACGTTTCCCTGACGGAAGGAGTAAATACTGCCGCTAATAGTCTGTGGTGCATTTTGCCCGAGGATGATGAGAATACCGTCATTGGCTATTTCTGGCTGGTCAGGAACACAGATGCTTGCTGGGTCTGTGATTTTTGCCTGCTTCCGGCATGGCGTGGACGCGGTTTTGGCCGCGTATCGCTTGCTAAAATGGAAGCCCGTATCGTTGAACAACAGGTTAGCGAAATAGGTTTAAGGGTCGCCGTGAACAATCCGGCGGCTAAGGCGTTATATGAAAAAAGCGGATTTCAGATCACCGGCTTCAATATGATCAAAACGATCCCGTAAAACGTACAATGTTTCCCGTGCCGGGCTATTGGCAATATTGCACAAGGCTTTTAGAGCCAGTAAGGTGTGCGCAATTTCTTAAGAGTCGCAGGAAAAAACATGACCACGCATTCCTCAAAAGATCCGCTACACGGAATTACCCTTGAAGCATTGCTGACCGCGCTGGTGGATAAATACGGGTGGGCAGAGCTGGCGAAGCGTATCAACATCAACTGTTTTAAAAGCGATCCGAGCATTAAATCCAGTCTGAAATTTCTGCGCCGAACGCCCTGGGCGCGCAAGGAAGTAGAAGAGCTTTATATTGATTCTCTGTCTGAAAAGACCGCGCCTAAAGACGCGCCGCCAGCCGACAACCCCTGGGCCAACTGGCAGCCGAAAAAAGAAGACTGATTTGCCACTCAGGCCGTTCCATCTTCAAGTCTATCCGTTGAGCAACTGGCTCGATGGATGATGCGGTTGATGCTTTTACAGGGCGATTTGCCGTTGCCTGCGGCAATGCACAATAAAAGCATCTGTCATTCTTCGCAGCTTAAGGTTTCCTTAATTTTATTATGGAAAACTCTTCTGAAATCCAGAGGAGTTTATTATGAAGCTAATAAAAGAAAGGGCGGTCAACCAGTGCGTTACGGTTGTTTTCTGTGCAATTGTGATCCTGCGTTTTTTGCAAATATGGTTTACGGCATAAAGATTTTTCTTCTGCTACGCAGATTTACTCAGAAATGTTGAATCTTACCCATGCGCGACAGCCGGTTTCCGGGCGACGGTTTTCAAGGAAAAACTGGCTTTTGTGCAGTTGGGCTATACGAGTCACTATGCTTAGCCCCAATCCAATACCGCCATAGCGGCGATCCATTCGGACAAAGGCTCTGGTAAGTTCACCGCTTTTACTTTCATCAATGCCGGGACCTTCATCTTCAACGGCCAGTACAGGGCTGGCAGCGTTATCAAGCCGTACGCCGATCGTTGAGTTTTCCGGGCTGTAACGATGCGCATTTTCCACCAGATTGCGCAGCAGCAACTTCATCAGCGTTGCGTCCCCGCGTATAATCACATCTTCAGAAAGTTCAAGCTTAAGCCGTTGCTGGCGCTGTGACAGCAGCGTTTTTAGTTCGAACTCTATGGGTAAAATTACATCCTGTATTAACGAGACATTCTGATAATTGCCTGCGGTAAAAGAGTGCCCGACGCGCGCCAGTTGCAGCAGTTGCGAAACGCTGTTGGTCATTTGATCCAGCCTTTGCAGCAGCGGCTGAACGTTAATGCCGTTATTTCTTTCAATCAGTTCTAAATGCAGTCGGAGCCCGGCAAGCGGGGTACGCAGCTCATGAGCGACGTCAGCGGTAAACAGGCGTTCACGCTCCAGGCTGGATGTTAAACGGGAAACCAGTTGGTTAATCGCCATGGTGACAGCATCAATTTCCCGTACGGAACTGTGACAGTTAATAGATTCAAGGTCGTCCCCGGTACGGTTTTCAAGTTGATTTTGCAGCTCGTATAAAGGCTTGGTTATCCATTTAACCGCCTGAAAGCAGAGCACCAGCGCAAGCGAGATCATCACCAGGCTTGGAACAGCCAGACTGGCCACGGCTTCGTGGATCTCCTTTTCTATATGCTTATGATTATTCAGATTCTTTAGCGATGCATCTACCAGCAGTTGTATTTGCTCTTTGCTCTCATGCCATAGCCATATAACGCTGATCACCTGGCAAACAAACAGGATCAGGCCGACGGTCAGCATAAGGCGAAAACGTAACGTGCTGCCGTTACGCCGCAGGGAAAATAGTCTGTTCATGGCTGATTAATGCTCGCCTGATTTGATCAGGGCGTAACCAAATCCCCGAATGGTGCGAATTGACGATTTGCCAATTTTATCCCGCAGATTATGGATATGAACCTCCAGCGTATTTGTTGAAGGCTCGGTCTCCCAATTATAAATATCATTATAAAGAATCTCACGGTGCACCGGATTACCGGCCTTCAGCAGCAGACGCGAAAGGATGGAATATTCCTTGGGCGTTAAATTCAACGGCTCTTCTTCATGGAAGATCTGACGATGGGTCATATCAAGCACCAGATCGCCAAAGATAATTTTGCTGTCGCCCTGGTTGACGTGCCGACGAATAAGCGCCCGTATGCGAGCCAGTAATTCATCCAGCGCAAAGGGTTTAATTAAATAGTCGTCTGCGCCCGCATCAAGCCCTGCGATACGATCGTTAACGCTATCCCTGGCGGTGAGGATAAGCACCGGCTGCATTTTTTTCTGCCGTCGCTGGCGCAGGAGAAAATGCAGACCGTCTTCATCAGGCAGACCCAAATCCAGAATAAGCAGGCTATAGAGGCTCGAGGCCATACTTGCTTCCGCCTCATGGATGGTCGTCACTCCGTCGCAGACATAGCCTTCACCTTCCAGCGCCAGAAGCAGACCTTGCTGTAACAGGATGTCATCTTCAACCACTAATATTTTCATCTAACTTTTGCTCCGGCATGCCGTCAAAATATCATCGGATGGCACATACTCCCGGGTTTCCGTCCCCGTAATGCCCAACATAGTTGAAAACAGATTATCCTGGGAATAATTTTGTGATGCGGTCATCTTCCTGAGGCAAGTTGCGTCGACAGAATAGCGTTTCTGATAGTCGGCCGACAGCCAGAGCAACATAGGCACTTTCTTCTGTTCCATTGGCGCGATGGCATAGGGCATACCATGCAGATAAACACCGTTTTCCCCCAGCGATTCACCGTGGTCTGAAAGATAAACCAGACTGGTAGTGAAATTATCCTGCTGGGCCTTCAATATGCCAATCGCTTTATCAACAATATAATCGACGTATAAGATCGTGTTGTCATAGGTATTAACCAGTTGTTCGTTGGTGCAGGTCTGTATCTGGTTTGTGTCACAGGTCGGCACGAATTTTCTGAACTGAGGCGGGTAACGGTTGTAATAGGTCGGGCCATGGCTGCCGATGGTGTGCAATACGATAACTCCGTTGCCTTTCAACTGCTTGATGTAATCTTCAATCCCGTGGAAAAGGACATCGTCATAGCATTCACCCTTAATGCACATGCCTGGCAGATTCAGGCTGGTCATATCCTGATGCGGAACGCGATCGCAGGCGCCTTTACAGCCGCCGTCATTTTCATTCCACAGCACGCTAATACCAGCCCGCTGCAGAATATCCAGCAGTCCTTCCTGATGGCTGGCAAGCACGTCGTCATAATGTGAACGGTGCATATTAGAGAACATGCAGGGTACTGACACCGCAGTGGATGTTCCACAGGAAACCGTATTCGGGAACCAGACGACATCGTCCTTTGCCAGCAACGGGTTGGTTACCCGGGAGTAGCCTGAAAGTGAAAAGTCATCCGCACGTGAAGTTTCACCGACAATCAAAATAGTAAGATTCTTTTTAGCGCCGCTGAGCATTTGCGGGTTTTGTCGGGCATCCTCGCCGATACGAACCAATGGCTGGTTAGCAAGCCGGTGATGGGAGTAATAAGACCAGCTCGCAGCAATGCTATTGGAGGGGTTTAGCGCTTTCACCAGCTCTTTGTTATTACGAAATAACGAAGCGTAATCTTTATAGAAAAGCAGCGCTACCAGGCATATCAGGGCGGCTGAAACCAGCACGCTCGCCGCCCGGTAAATAATGCTTTTTCCTGTGTAATTGCCTGTTTTTATACGTATCAAGAAGACCAGCGCGATCATCAACATACCGAAAACCAGCAGGCTGAACAAAAGCTGCGGCGTCATCAGAGCCAACGTTTCTGAAGCCGTGGTATTGAGCATATTGACGATCATCGAACGGTCCAGAACGATGCCGTAGTTGAGAATGAAAAATTGTGCCGCAGCGGACACCAGGATAAAAAGTGCAATCGCCACTCGATCCAGCCAGACAAAGGACAGCAGCGTCACGACAATGTTAATTACGCTAAATGCCACAACGGGCATCGAGAGAAAAACAAAGACGCTGTGTGGCGTCGTCAGCGGCATCACCGCCAAAACCTGACGATAAAAAGCAAAGTTTAAGAAAACGGCAATATAAAAAGAAAACAGTAAAAGAAAAGCAGGCCGGCTAAGCGCTGGTCTTTTCAGGGGTAAAAATGACATACAAAAATCCCTATAAGAAATAATGGGATCAGGGTGCCAGACGAAGATTAGGAAAACCTTAAGAGGCTTAAGGTAGGGAAACGTAATTTATATCAAAGGATTACAGTTAGGGTGAAACAGGGTAAAGAGTTCTGATTGGGCTAAAAATGAAGCCAAAACGCCTTGTGGAGCTAGCTGGCCACAGGTGGGGAAGGGAAGCGCTGACCCATTGAACCTCGTTATCTGTTGTTCAACTCATATTCAGTATCAACGCGAATCGCTGCAATCAATGCTTTAAATGCCGCTGACATTTGTCGGTGACCAGGGAAATAAAGGTAGAAACCCGGTACGGTCGGCGACCAGTCAGCAAGGACTCGCACCAACCGGCCAGCAGCAACATGCTGCCGATTCTCTTCGCTGTCAGCGGCATAAACTAGCCCGATCCCTTGTAGCGAGACGTCGATCATCATGTCGACCGTATCAAGCACCAGCGGGCCGCGTACCGGTATCGCGACATGCTTACCGTCTTTGGCAAATTCCCATCGATACAGATTACCGCTGGAGATTTCACGCCTGCCAATACACAAATGTTGCTGCAGGTCTTGCGGCGTCTGCGGCAGAGGGAAACGGCGAAAATAATCGGGCGAACCATACACAGCGGCGGTGAGATCCTGCGTGACCCGCACCGCGTTCATATCCTGCGGAATATCAGAACGCAGACGAATACCGGCATCAAAGCCCTCTTTGACAATATCCACAAAGCTATCATTGAGTGAGATTTCCAGCGTTATATCGGGGAAATCACGCCAGAACCGCTGAAAAATGGGCGCAAAGACCATCTGATACGCAATGCGTGGAGAGTTGATCCGCAGTTTGCCCCTGGGATGCTGGCGAAAGGTGTTCACGTCTTCGACCGCTTCCGAAATAGTCGAAAAGGCAGGGGCAATTTTATCCAGTAATGCCATTCCGGCTGCGGTAGGCGAGACGGTGCGGGTGGTGCGATTAAGCAGTCTGACGCCGAGCCGTTCTTCCAGCGATCTCAAAGAATGGCTGAGAGTCGAGGAAGTCAGGTTAAGTCGCGCGGCGGCTCGTCGGAAACTCCGCTCTTCGGCAACGGCGACAAAGGCGATCAGTTCACCTAGCTCATTGGTGCGCATGTTGGTTTTCCTATTGATGAATATGAGCCAGTAGTACATGCGATATAGCATGGCTTATTTTAAACAATAAAGCATCTTATAGTCGGTCCATCAGTCTTCGGATACTCGTTACGTATTGACGCCGCTCGTACAACCCGCACCAGGTAAGACAACCTTCAGAAATAATAAGGAAAACACTATGAAAACTTTCACCGATAAAGTTGTACTGGTTACCGGCGGTACTTCAGGTATTGGCCGGGCAACTGCTCTTGCCTTTGCCCGGGAAGGGGCTAACGTTGCCGTTGTCGGCCGTCGGGAAACTGAGGGCAAAGAAACTGTCGCACTCATCGAGCAGGCAGGCGGCAAAGGCCTCTTTGTACAGGCCGATCTTTCGGTCGAAGAAGCGGTTGCTTTCTCAGTCGCGCGAACCGTTGAGGTGTTTGGCGGCTTACATTTCGCATTCAACAACGCAGGTATTTTCCTCCCGCCAGCACCCATTACTGAAACCTCATCTGACGCCATTGACCGCATTCTGACCGTCAATGTGCGTGGTACTGCGCTTTGTATGAAACATCAAATCCCTGCGATACTGAAAAGTGGCGGCGGTGGCATCGTCAATACCGCCTCGTTCCTGGGACTCCGGGCCTTTCCTGGGTCGGCAATATACAACGCAAGCAAGTTTGCCGTTATCGGACTGACCAAATCAGCAGCAGTGGAGTTTGCTTCGCAGGGAGTCCGAATCAATGCGGTGTGTCCGGGCGTAATCGACACGCCTATGAACGAGGAGTTACGGGCAGAAGAAAGCGGTCGTGATTTTCTTAACGGCCTGCAACCGATGAAACGCACCGGGCGTCCCGAAGAGATTGCAGGGGCGGTACTTTACCTGTGTTCACCAGGGGCGGGATTTATCACCGGCACGACTCTCAGCGTTGATGGAGGGATCACGGTTTAGGTGTTTTTCTTTTCCAGGCGAACTCCAACGGCAGGCATTAACATTCAGCCAATACAATCTTAGTGCGCATAATGTATATTATGTTAAATACGATTAAGGGCGCCGTAAGCATCCTGTCCATCCCTTACAGCTCAATGCCATCCAATCCAGTAGCAATCTCTTCTTTTTCCACGCCATTCTTAATGCTTACCCGGTTTTATAATGCCCTTCTCTTTTTGTCCTTATCATACGAGAATGTTTCTCCCAGAACGTCTGTCAGAAAAACGGAGTCTATCATCATCTGTTCTCATCGCTTTTCGCGCATCGCCAAAGTGAAAAAATCAGGCGTTCTTTTTGCCGCTGCGCTTCTTCTTGCCAGTTGCGCCTCTGCGCCGCCGACATCGCTTATCACTCCGCTTCCTCATGGCGTTAAGCCAGTTCCGGGTAAAGCTGCGCAGAATCAGGAACAGCTACGCGGCGTCTGGCTGACGACGGTTTCCCGCCTTGACTGGCCGCCAATAGCATCCGTTAACGGCGGTAGCGCTGCCAGCCGCATCAGCCAGCAAAAAGAAGCGCTGAAAGACAAGTTAGATAATTTAAAAAGTCTCGGCATCAATACCGTGTTCTTTCAGGTTAAGCCTGATGGCACCGCGATGTGGCCGTCCAAAATTTTGCCATGGTCGGATATGCTGACCGGACATATCGGCGAGGATCCGGGCTACGATCCGCTGCGGTTTATGCTTGATGAAGCACACAAACGTGGCATAAAAGTTCATGCCTGGTTTAACCCCTATCGCGTATCCGTTAACACCAAACCTGCAACGGTTGCCGAACTTAACCGTACCCTATCCCAACAACCGCCCAGCGTGTTCGTGCTGCATCACGACTGGATACGCACCGCCGGCGAGCGTTTCGTGCTCGACCCGGGCATTCCTGATGTCCGTGACTGGATAACCAGTATCGTGGCCGAAGTCGTTACGCGTTATCCCGTTGACGGCGTGCAGTTTGATGACTATTTCTATGCCGAATCACCCGGCTCCGTCATTAATGACGGCCAGACGTTCAAAACCTACGGCCAGGGATTTAACTCGAAAGCGGACTGGCGAAGGCACAATACTCAGCAATTAATTGAGCAGGTTTCGCGTACGATCAAACAGTTGAAACCTGGCGTTGAATTTGGCGTCAGCCCGGCTGGCGTATGGCGTAATCGTTCACACGATGCGGCTGGTTCAGATACGCGAGGCGCTGCGGCATATGATGAATCTTATGCCGATACCCGTCGTTGGGTACAACAGGGTCTGCTGGATTATATTGCGCCGCAGCTATACTGGCCCTTCTCGCGCGATGCGGCCCGTTATGACGTACTCGCAAAATGGTGGGCGGACGTGGTGAAGCCAACAAACACGCGCCTTTATATCGGCCTGGCGTTGTACAAAGTGGGAATGCCGTCAAAGAATGAGCCGGACTGGATGATAAACGGCGGTGTACCGGAGCTAAAAAAACAGTTGGATTTGAACGAGTCCGTGCCGCAAATTAAAGGCACGATTCTGTTCAGAGAAGACTACCTTAATCAACCGCAAACCCGGGAAGCAGTCAGCTACCTTAAAAGCCGGTGGGGAAACTAAACAAAGTACGCAGAATTTTGCTAATCCGGCATACGTAATGTATTGAATTAATATAAAAAAGCCAGAAAACGAAGCGCTACGTGAATTCTGCGTTTTTTGCAGCACATAGCTACAGCAGAATTCACACAGGCGCGTCAAAAAAGGGCAGTTTCCTGCCCTTATTCCATGCCCGGTATTTTATTGCGCAGCGCTCACTCGCCAGATGGCGTCTCCGGCATCATCGGCAACCAGTACTCCGCCCTGTTTATCCATTGCCAGGCCTACCGGTAAGCCGCGAACCTGTTTTTGATCGTCGGTCAGAAAACCGGTGACAACCGGTTTTGGTAAGCCAACCGGCTGACCATTTTCAAATTTCACCCACATAACCTGATAACCGTTTAGCGGTTTTCGGTTCCAGCTTCCGTGTTCGCTGACAAACGCGCCGTCCCGGTACTGCGGCATGTTGTCTCCGGTATAAAACAGGAAGCCAAGCGGGGCCACGTGAGAGCTGATTGCATAATCGGGTTTAATGGCTTTCTCGACCAAATCCGGACGCGGCGGTTTAACTCGCTCGTCTACATGCTGCCCAAAGTAGCTGTACGGCCAGCCGTAAAATCCTTTCTCCTGCACGGATGTCATATAGTCCGGCACAAGGTCGGAGCCGATTTCATCTCGTTCATTGACGATCGCCCAAAGTTTTCCGCTTTTAGGTTCCCATTGCAGACCCGTTGGATTTCGTAGCCCGTTTGCATAAATGCGGCTGGAGCCCGTGGCCGCATCCACCTCAAGCACGGCGGCTCGCCTGTCTTCCGCGCCGATGCCGTTCTCGGTAATGTTGCTGTTGGAACCCACGCCGACATACAGCTTGCTGCCGTCCGGGCTTGCCAGCAGGGATTTAGTCCAGTGGTGATTGATAGGTCCGCCTGGCAATTCCGTGACAACGTCACCTGGAGCGGTGATTTCAGTCTGGCCTTCCTGATAAGGGTATTTCACCAGGCTATCCGCGTTGGCGACCCACAGGGTGTTACCGATAAGCTGCATGCCGAACGGGGAATTCAGGCGCTCAATGAAGATATGTTTTTCCCATTTCCCGTTCACGTTACGCAGCAGCGTAATGCGGTTGCCGCCCTCGCCGCCTTTACCCGATGATTTTTGCACCAGCCCCATAATCATTTCTTTCGGCCGGGCTGGCGCTGCTTTTTTCGGGCCGTTTGCTTCCGCCACTAAAACATCGTTGTTCGGCAGCACGTACACCTGGCGAGGATGCTTCAGCCCTTCGGCGATTTTTTCGATCTTCAGCCCTTCGGCCACTTTAGGCATTTCACCCTTTTTCCAGGCAGCCGCTTCGGGCACCTGCATCGGCGGCAAAAGGAAGTTTTGCGCTTGAGGAAGTTCAGGGTTCGGGCCCATCTGTTTTTGCGGATCTATCTGCGCATTGTCATCACAACCGCTCAGTACACTTGCGAGGATAACGGCAATTAACGCACGCTTATGAATATTCATGCTGGCTTCTCCTCAGGCAATGCGTTCACGCAGCGCAAGTTGAACATTACCCAGCAGCAAAAGCAGCACTACCAGCGTTGAGAGGATCACCCCCATCGGCACCACCGCATAAGCATCGCGGCTGTGGATAAAAGCGTTGAAAATGGCAAGTACAATGGCGAGCAGGCTTAGCCAGAAGTGAACTTTCACCGGCGAACTTTGCGGGTAATTCACCCCCGACCAGACAAGCACCGCATTGATAATTCTGGGGATAATGGCAATCAACAGGCCAATCACAATTAACCAGTTGGCCGCGTCAGTCCACATCTGACTAAAGGTTTTCATATACACGATGTCGAAGACCCAGGCCGCGACAAAAAAACCGAGAGGAATGGGATTTAGCAGTTCGTAAAGCGCCACGACCGGTGCCGGGCGCCCTGTAGCAAGATGCGTTTGCATTTCCGTCTCCTTTGTACTTTCAGATTGGCCGCGTCAAATATGCGCAAATCAGCGAGTTAGCCTACCTGTAAAGATTAGTAAATCTAAAGGATAACGGCGGGTTAATTATCGGCCCCTGCGTAGTGCACCACCAGCCAGACCGTGGGCATGCTGGCATCCGTCCATTCAACGCGGTGCCGGCTGTGCGCCGGAATATTCACGAAATCGCCGGGATAGAGCACCCGCGTTCGCGTTTCCGATTCGAATCTCAGACCAGCCGATCCCCGCAGTAAAATAACCCATTCGTTTTCCGCCTGGCAGTACCAGCTTCCTGCAGGTGTTGCCTGGCCCGTCGAAATGATCCTTTCAATTTTTATGCCAGGCGCTGACAGCAACGCGTCAAAGGTTTCAGCTTCTTCACGTAATACTGCATCAGGAAAATGAGTAAACAAATTCACAAGCATTTCGACGACCTCAGCAGATGGTTTTCTCAGACGATGACTTTTTGCGTTTCAGCGCTCAGCTCCCCATGCAGCATGTCGGTTGCATTCGGCGGCGGCAGTAAATTATCCAGAACGCCATTGCTGACTTCGACGCGTTCGATTTCACCGTTTTCATGGTGGTAAACCGTCAGCACCCTTCCCTGACTAAGATCGTAAGCGACCCGATCGGTGATGTGCAGGCTGGCCGCCAGCTCCGTTTTTTCAAGGCCGGGCCTGCGGTTACGCCGTTCTACACGGAATCGATGCTGGTTGTATTTCGCCCAGCCAATAAGCAACAGACCGTTAGCCAGAGCAACCAGCATATAAAAGGTCACCGTATTGAGCGTCGTGAAGAAAGGCCTTAATCCCATAAAAGGAGAATGCGCCAGCGCGGTTATCAGACCGTTATAGATCAGGTATGAAAACCCAATCCAGGCCACCAGCGTCAGAATCATATCCATTAGCCTTGGAACGAGACGACGCTCGGTAAAGATCAGGGGTTGGTTCATGGTTCAATCCTCCCAATACCGCGATCGGGACTGACCCAACGAGCCCTGTCGCGCTTACGCTTGAGCATGACTTTCGGGAAAGACACAAGGGTTGTGAACAGGCTTAGCATCCAGTAGACCACCGGGAACCAGATTATCCAGAACAACGAGGCGGAGATGCCCTTTTCATAGCGCCGCTCGATAAGCAGACTGACCAGGAACTGCACGATACATACCACGCCGAGCATCAGCCCGGTAAACGCCGGTGGGAACAGATGTTGTACATATAAGGTGTCAGGCATCGGCACGAGCAGCCCGAGGACAAACAGCAGGATACTGACCGCATAAGCGAAGGCCCAGGCGGTGGACAGGCAAAACTCAATGAATAGCGGCCACATGCGGCGGTATTCCCAGGACCACAGGCGGCGCATATTGACGATAAACACTTCCGCTCCGCCCTGCGCCCAGCGCAGGCGCTGCTTCCATAATCCTTTTAACGTTTCCGGCATCAGGATCCAGCACAGCGCGCGTGGCTCAAAGAATACCGACCAGTGGCGTAGCTGCAGCTTCCAGCTAATATCGATATCCTCGGTTATCATATCCGGGCTCCAGTAACCCACCTCAGCCAGCGCGCGGCGTCGAAAAGCGGCAACAACGCCGGAAACGGCAAAAACTTGCCCATAAATACGCTGGGTGCGCTTGATCAAACCGATAATTGACGAGAATTCTCCCACCTGTACACGCCCAATCAGCGTCGAACGGGTGCGAATACGCGGATTACCGGTAACGGCGCCCACGCGTGGGAACTGCAAAAGCGGCGCGACCATATAGGCAACCGCATCCCGATCCAGCAGGGCATCGCCGTCGATACAAACAAGGAAGTCGCTGCGGGCCGCGGCCGCGCCGGTTTTGAGCGCTACGGCTTTGCCCTGATTTTCGGCCAGATGAATCACTCGCAGCCTTGTGTATTCATTAGCTAACTGGTCCAGCACCTCGCCGGTGTTATCTTTAGAGCCGTCGTTAATAGCGATAATTTCAATCTTCTGGTAGCGCTGTGCGTTTGCCGCCTCAATGGTTTCCCGTGCGTTCACCCCTTCGTTGTAACAAGGAATAAGGATAGAAATCAGCGGCTCGCCCTCAAGCGTTGGCGGAGGCGTTCCTTCCCCCCATTTCCAGTGTCGCTCACGGTAAAACCAGAAATACAGCCCGCCGCTAATCCATAGCGCTGACATAAACAGGGGCCAGAAAAAGACGAAATTCAGCATCACTTCGCCGGTAAAGATGGCAGCCATACCTAACGGAAGGCTGAACATCAGGCAAAGGATGAGGAAGGCTACGATGCGATCGGTCATTTTTGCGGATACCAGTATGATGAGAATGTAGAGCGGATCTCTGACATCTCAGGTTTATCGTTGAGGAAATCGTCGGGGTAATAGCCGTAGTTGACGGCGCCGCTTAGCTTCAACTGACGCATCCACTCAGCCAACTGCTTGCCGTCGATCTCGTCGTGTGTCCCGTTTTTACGCCAGTCCCGCGCCTGCAGTTCAAACACGGTTTTATCGAGCGCATCGGGGTGCTGTGCAACGGTATTCACCAGTTTGTCCAGCCAGGCATTGGCCTCATCGGCCGGAACGTTCTCCATAAGCGGCATGGCCATCGGCGCCGTCCAGTCGTAGGCGCCAAGGAAATCAGTGAGGTTTTGTGCAAACCAGGCCTCGCTTTTGGGCTCCAGTATCGGCAGGGCATAAATATTGCGCGCTGTTTTCACCTGCGGCCCGCGAATAGCCCGCACGGCCTGGGTAAGCTGCTGGATGAAATCGATAAGCGCCCTGCTTTTGAAACGCGTCCAGCGCTCAAAGGTCTGTGGATCGTTGCGGATCTGGGCGATATTGCCCGGGAAGCCCGCGGCACGGTAGGCCGCTAAAGCATCTGGCGAGGCATCTTCAAAATCCGTCAGGAAGGCATCGTCATGGAACAGAATCCCTCGGAAACTGGTCTGTTTTGCCAGGTCCTGGTAGATCTCGGTGATACGTTGACGAGCTTCACTGCTCCAGGGGGAAAGACGGACGTATTGCTGCGGATCTACGGCGCTGCGGCCCGTATCAGGGTTCCATTTCGCAACCCTTGGAATCGAATCATCCAAATCGAAGGCCAGCACCGGCATCCAGGCGAAAACGTCTACGTTTGCACGGCTTTGCAACTGCCAGGAGACAAAGTTAAATAAGTCGGCACGCATCGGCAGCCAGCGGTTCGGGAAATACAGCTCGCGGATATTGCCGTCGCCTTTCGGGTCCGCATAGGCCTGCAGGAAGACGTGTGAAATCCGCATGTCGTAAACACGCTGGATGAGCTTGTCGATATTGCGGCGCTGCTGGTCCGGATTGCTGTCGTAAACATAATCCAGATCGACATGCATCACGCGCATGGTGCGCGGCTCGCGAACCTGCGCGACCTGGCTTGCAAAGCCTTTAAGCGACGGGTTATCGGACACTAATATGCGGGGAAGATCGTCCAGATCGGCGGCGTTTGCCAGCCCTTCATTAAGCGTGAACGCCATCCGGTAGCCGTGCTCTTTGGCAAGCTGCAGCGTCACTCCGCTCGCGGCGCCGTACGGCCAGACCCAGGCTCGCGGCGCTTTGCCGGTTACCTCGGTGATTTTGTTTGTGATAAGCGTGACGTCTTTATTTATGCGCTGGTAAAACTGCTCGTCCGTTTCGTACTTGCCGGTGGCCTTATCGTATTCACGGTTTGCTACGGCAGGCAGCTTGCTTCCCTGAGGATTACCCTGCGCCCCGTAATGCGAAGCCCAGGTATGCGCTCCGATTTCAACCAGCGAGGATTTTCCTACCTCGCGCACCATATCCCAGGTAGCGAACTTGCTGCGCGGCGTCATTAAGCCGCCAAAATCGACGGGTTTGTTGGCTGGCGCATCGACCCAGCTTCCTACCGGCGCCCACAGGGCTGGCCAGTTATAGGATTTCAGCAACGGCCAGACGCGCGTGTAAAAACTGCTGTAACCGTCATCGAAAGTCAGGAGCACCGCTTTTTCCGGCAGGACAATTTTACCGTCATGCGCATCCAGAATTTGCTGCACGCTGACCGGGTGATAGCCATTGTCACGCAGCCAGGCTATCTGATCGCTAAGCGCGCTGGTTCGTACCGAGAGATAACGCTGATCGGCGGCGTCATCTTCAACGTCGTGATAGCCAATAACCAAAAAACTGTTTTTTGGCCATGCATGATCCGCGGTGAGCGGCGCTCTGTCCGCTGGCGAAACATAGCGTGGCGCCTGTGCGCTTCCACAGGCGGTTATCAGTATCCATCCGGCGATTAAAATTGCGGCCCGCAGCCATCTTTTAAACATGTGCTGTCCTTAAAACCTGACATTCAAATCGAAAGCAAGCGAGATATTCCGCTCACGTTTACCGTCATACGGGCGTTTATCCCAGGTCAACATCACCCCGCCATCCACGACGTTATTCCACTGAATTCTTTGCCCGTACCCCAGTTGGGTAATCGCGCCGCTGCCCTGGTTTTTCTGCCAGTAACTGCCCACCGCGCCGGTAATCTGCTGAGTCCAGACCGTGTCGTAATGGCGATAAAGCACGTGTTCGGCGCTAAGCCCGGGTACGACTGAAAGGTCGCGTTTCGGGTTGTAATACGGCACGTTTTCCTCGCTGTTCGTGCTGCCGAAAATGCCGGGGGTGAAATCCAGCGTAAAGCGCGGCGCTGTCAATAAACGTTCTTTGCCGCTCAGGCCGTATTCGATGCGGTCGTTACCGTCGGAGAAATGAGAGGCGGCGAACGAAAGCTGATACTCGCGTCGCTCGTTTTGATACCAGCGGATATAGCCATCGCCGCCGTTAGCGCTGACGCCGTTGCGAAG
The DNA here is from genome assembly GCF_025215095.1 of Dryocola boscaweniae. Classification (GTDB taxonomy): domain Bacteria; phylum Pseudomonadota; class Gammaproteobacteria; order Enterobacterales; family Enterobacteriaceae; genus Dryocola; species Dryocola boscaweniae. The sequence goes on from NZ_JALHAP010000082.1 coordinate 317,990, forward strand.
GGCGCGCAGCGGCGTACTTCTGGAGAGACGTTCGGCAGAACCGCCGATGCGCCAGTTGTCATTGAAATCATGCCAGGCAGACAGGCGTCCGCCGATTTTTTGCCCGTCGCCATAGTTGTGGCCAGAGATTTCCATTTCCGCCCAGTAGTTACGCGAGGTCCATTCGGCGCCGGCGGCCAGATCGCGGCTAATGCCCTTTCCTTCCTCAAATTCGCCGGTGGCAAAGTTGAAGCCGGTAAACAGCCGCCAGTTATCGTTAATCGGCGGGCTGTAAATCGCTGAATCAAGGGTAAAATCGTGCTTACCGCTGATCGGGCTGTCGGAAGCGATGCCCTGCGAACCGCTAAGGCGCAGCTCAGACATTTTGTGAACGTCGCGGATGCGCGCCAGCCGCAGCGTATCCGTGTCATCCGGGCTGCGCGCAATCACATCGTCGGTCAGCTCGTCGGCCTGTTTCCACTCCTGTAAATCAAGCGCGACGTAGGCCTGCTGACGTTCCAGTTCAAGATTGCTGGGTTCTATGACTTCGGCAAGTTTCAGCTCTTGTTCTGCCTTGCGCGCCAGGCCCCGGGCCTCAAGCACCGAGGCGTAGGTAATGCGCAGCCCCTGGTTTCCCGAGCCGGTGCGCGCCAGGCGTTCAGAGTGTTTTTCAGCCGCGGACAGATCGTTGGTGGCAACCTGATATTGGGTCAGCAACGTCTGACCCAGCAGCCAGGTATCGTTCGGCTGCGGCGTTGGGGAACCATAGACTCGCCGCAGATACGGGCTGTCCTTGATGATGCCATCGACCTGGCGTTTCGCCGCGTCAAAGTTTTCGTTATCCAGGTGGGCGAAAAACAGATCCTGCTGATCGTCTGAGGAAAGCGGAGTCGTGGCGATAGGGCCGTTCGGATAATAGATGCTCATCAGCATCGCTTCGGCTTTCGCGGGCTGTTCTTCATTAAGCCAGGCCGTGGCCACCCACCGTTTGGCATAGGAAGGCACCGCGCCGCCGTCTGCCTCAAGGGATTCATATTCCGCAATAGCTTCGGCGTCACGTTTGCGTATCACCAGCGCGCCAATGCGGTCTATTCTTGCGCGCCGCACGTCAGCCTGCGCGTCCGGGTTATTTTTCCAGGCGGCGAGCAGTTGGTCATAGCGGGCAAGCGCCTTATCGGCCACGATAAAACGTTCTTCTTCGTTGCGCGTTGGCGTGTAAGCAGCACGTACGGTTTGCGCTGCGGCATCAAGCTCAAGTCGCCGCTTCATCGGATCGGTATCGGAAAGGTTTTCCGACAGATCCAGCGCCGGACCTGATACCCGGTTAGCCGATAGCGCGTCGATAAGCGTTGAGCGCGAATCTTTGTTCTTCGGGTCCTCGGTTTCGGCACGGCTGGCTGCGAGCATCGCGTCCCAGTTTTTACCCTGAGCGTGATACACGTAGGCCACCAGCGCATCGCGATCCGGGCCCGGCTCCCTTTGAGCCCAGTTAGTGGCCTCAGTGAGAGCTTGTTCATTGCGCCGCGAATCTGCGAGCGTCATTATCCAGCCCGTACGCGCATCGGCGTTATCCGGCTCTTCGCTTAAAACGTTTTCCCACACGACCAGCGACTGGTTCCATTTCTTTTCATTGCGCAACGCGCGAGCGACAGCAATCTGTCCGCGCGCCGGAATGGCTATTTGCGTGTGATAGCGATCCCAGACTTTGAGGGTTTCCTCATTATTATCCGCCCAGCCTGATATTTGCAGCCAGTCGGCTACCTGATTAGCCGTAAGCGTGGTCTGTTTTTCCTGCGCCTGCAGATAGTCTAATAAAGGCGCCCTGTTTCCCGCGCGCGCCTCCATTATTAAATCATCATAATCAGGCGCCACAGCATACGCCTGAACAGGAGCGAGAACGCAGACAGTAAATAAACAGGTCCCAGATTTTAAATTCTTTATTGAATTGGCATGTCGACGAATGCTGAACATAGCTGCCCTTATATCCTTATGCCAGAGTAGAAATAAGCATTATCATTAATTTGTTGCCGCCTTATGACGGCACATGCAGCCAGAGCACGCGTGCAGCGGCTCTGCAGATATATTTAAGATAAAACTAATACTTTCGCATTATTGACTGAGCGCCTGGATGAATTTTAGAAATTAAATCTCAGAAATAATGTCAAAACGTTAACACCAGGTTAAACACATGGCTACTAAATAATAATATTGTAGAACCTAAAAAGTATTTTCACCTTATTTTCTCTAATACTCTTGGGATTGAATGCTGGCTGAAAGTTGATGGATGATTAAAGATCTTGTGGTTTTTTTTATTATTTAACGTTGCAATCTCTCTCACGGATCTGCGCTTTTTAAAGCTCCTTTTAAGCTAAGCAGGCGCGATTTTTGGCTTTAAGGAGCCAGACTCCCCCTTTCGCCATGCGTAAATATATATTTACAGCCCCCGTAATGCATATTTGACGATCTCTCCGTTTTCCCCTACCCTGCGCGGCACAATGTCGTCGTTAAAATTATAAATTCAGAGGGAAGCGTGAAGAATCGCACTCTTGGCAGTATTTTTATCGTTGCCGGAACCACAATTGGCGCGGGAATGCTGGCTATGCCGCTGGCCTCCGCAGGCGTAGGGTTTGGCGTAACCTTGCTGTTGCTCATCGGGCTCTGGGGATTGATGTGTTACACGGCGCTGCTGCTGGTTGAGGTTTACCAGCATGTTTCCGCTGATACCGGGCTTGGCACGCTTGCCCGCCGCTATCTCGGCCGACCAGGCCAGTGGCTCACCGGTTTCAGCATGCTTTTTTTGATGTACGCCCTCACCGCCGCATATATCAGCGGAGCCGGCGAACTGCTTGCGGCAAGCCTCAGTCAGTGGTTATCCACCACTATTTCTGCAACGACGGGCGTGCTGCTGTTTACGGTGATTGCCGGAGGCGTGGTGTGCGTGGGCACGCACATGGTGGATATGTTTAACCGCGTGTTGTTCAGCGCCAAGATTATTCTGCTGGTGGTGATGCTGGCGCTGATGATGCCGCATATTCACCATACGAACTTATTGTCCCTGCCGATTGAGAAAGGCCTCGCCCTGTCTGCCATTCCGGTAATTTTCACCTCGTTTGGTTTTCATGGCAGCGTACCGAGTATTGTCAGCTATCTGAACGGTGACCTGCGAAAATTGCGCTGGGTCTTTATTACCGGCAGCGCGATCCCGCTCGTCGCCTATATCTTCTGGCAACTGGCGACGCTTGGAGCTATTGATTCCGGCGTTTTCCATACTCTGCTTGCCGATCATGCCGGCCTGAACGGATTATTGCAGGCCGTACGTCAGGTTGTAGCCACGCCGCACGTTGAGCTGGCGGTGCACCTGTTTGCCGATCTGGCGCTGGCGACGTCGTTCCTTGGCGTTTCTCTGGGGCTGTTCGACTACCTGGGAGATTTGTTCCAGCGAAACCGCAAAGCTTCTGGCCGGGCGCAGACCGGGTTGATGACCTTCGCTCCTCCTTTGGTCTTCGCTCTGTTCTATCCGCAAGGCTTTGTGATGGCGCTGGGTTATGCAGGGGTGGCGCTTGCGATCCTGGCGCTGATCGTTCCGTCTCTTCTGGTCTGGAAAAGCCGCCAGCATCACGATGCGCCCGGTTACCGGGTTGCTGGCGGTAAGCCGCTGCTAATGCTGGTATTCGCCTGCGGCGTGGCGGTGATTGTTATTCAGGCGCTGATTGCGGCAGGCGTCTTGCCGGAAGTGGGTTAATTCCTTAGCCCGGTATTTACGCGTTCTCCCCAGCGGGTTAAAAGATGAAATAAGGGCTGCATATGCAGCCCTTATTTTTGCGAAGAGAATCAGAAGGTTTCCCAGTTCTCATCCGTTGTGCTGGTTTGCGCAGGCTTGCGAGGCGCGACCGGGGAAGTCGTCAGCTTCGGCGTTTTAAGCTCGCGTTTTTCTTTCACCGCATCATGCGTAATGCGGAAGACTGATACAGCCTGGGTCAGACGGCTGGCCTGTTCTTCCAGCGCGGCGGCGGCGGCGGCGGACTCTTCCACCAGCGCGGCGTTCTGCTGCGTTACGCGATCCATTTCAGAAACGGCCAGTCCGACCTGGTCGATACCGCGGCTCTGTTCATCGGAAGCAGAAGCGATTTCGCCCATGATGTCGGTCACACGCGTGACGGCATTCACGATTTCATCCATCGTTTCACCCGCGCTTTCTACAAGTGTGGAACCGGTATCGACTTTATTGACCGAATCTTCAATCAGGCTCTTGATCTCTTTTGCCGCCTGGGCGCTGCGCTGCGCAAGGTTGCGTACTTCACCTGCAACAACGGCAAAACCGCGTCCCTGCTCACCGGCACGAGCGGCTTCAACGGCGGCATTCAGCGCCAGAATGTTGGTCTGGAATGCGATGCCGTCGATAACGCTTGTGATGTCGGCAATTTTCTTGGAGCTGCCGGCGATATCGCTCATGGTGCGCACCACGTTATCCACCACTTTGCCGCCCCTTTGCGCGGTTTCAGAGGCGCTTAACGCAAGCTGGCTTGCCTGACGGGCGTTTTCAGCGTTCTGCTTAACGGTCGCCGTGAGTTCTTCCATGCTGGCCGCGGTTTCTTCCAGAGAAGCCGCCTGCTGCTCGGTACGGGATGAAAGATCGTTATTGCCGACGGAGATTTCGCTGGCGCCGCTGTAAATGGCGTTTGCGCCGTTACGTACGTCGCCCACGGTGCTAACCAGTTCGGCCTGCATGTTTCTCAGGCTGTCCGCCAGTTGCCCCATTTCATTGGTGCCTTCCACTTCAATTTTGCGCACCAAATCGCCGCCGGCAATATGGCGAATGCTCGCAATCAGGCTGTTTAACGGAGCGATAAGGGTCGTTTTAATGCCCAGCCAGACAATAATGATTACCGCCAGCACGGCAAGGAGGATCGCCATCAGGATCCAGATAGCCATGTTGTAGGAGCTGTTGTTATCCTCGACGGCCAGTTGATAGAGGTGATCGTTCTGCTCAAGATAACTGACGTACTGCTCCTCGAAACCATCCTGATATTTCTGGGTTGGCTGGTCGAAGAAGGCGTTGATTTTACCCGCGCCCAGCAACTGAATAAGTTCAGCAAGCGCACCGTGGTAGATATCGTAGTTACGCTTGATTTCCTTCGTCGCTTCGTCGCTTTGGCGTGGGTCGCGAGGCAGAGCTTCATAAGCGGTCCACTGCTCCTCGGCGCGCGTCAAAGAGGTGCTCGCGATTTGCATGAGCTCGTTTACCGTTGAGCCACTGCCGGTATTGGTGGTATCCATCATATAGCGGATACCGGCGCGGTTAAGGGTGTTACGGGTTTGCAACAGCGCTACCCAACTGCCATTCAGCGTGGACTGCTGCTGGCGGATGGTTTGCAGGACGGTGAAATTTTCCTTGTCGTTTTTCAGGGCGTTAAAGAACAAACCGCCAGATGTTAATTGTAAAATACCGAACAATCCCAGCACAAAGAGTAGGCTGGTTACTACTTTTATACGATTTAACATGCTTTCCCATTCTTATTCCAACAGATACCCAGAGTATGTCGGCGCTTTCAGGAAAAACTTTATGCCTGGCGTGGGTCTTAACTTGAGAAAAAAGCGATGAGCAAGGTTTGATGTCGTCCCGGATGCGGGACGACGAATAAGTTTGCAGGGGAATTAGCTGCGCTCGATGTCTTTTGCAGCCTGATCGAGAGTATCGATAATTTTGTACAGCGTTTCTTTGGGGATATCGCCCTTAGCGAGCCTGGTATTGAGCGCGATCTTAAAGTTATGAATGGCCCGCTGCACTTCCGGGATTCGGCGATTATCCCCCAGTACGCCAAGCGACGCCAGGCGGCTGATAACCGCAGTAACTTCTTCTCGCTGCTGTTCAAGGGAAGCTTTACCTTCCTCCGTCAGCTCCCAGATTTTTTTACCGCCCGGGGAGTCCGCAGCCCGGATTGCGCCCGTTTCTTCAAGCAGCGTCAGGTTAGGATAAATAATTCCCGGGCTCGGCACATATTCGCCCTTGGCCAGCGCTTCGATGGATTTGATCAGCTCATAGCCGTGAGCGGTGCCGGTTGAAAGAAAGTTCAGGATCAGCAGGCGGATATCCTGCGCGTCAAACAGCCTTTCACGGCGCGAACGCCCGCGCCCTTCAGAATGACCGTCGTGGCGTCCGTGGCCGCCGTGAAGGCCATGCCTTTCGTGTTTATCATGGCGTGCATGCAGAAAATGATGAATACGCATCAATAGTTTCCTATTTGTTATGCCAGTAGGCCACGGCGCGCACGTAATCAGAGTCCAGCTCGTGTGTGGCAAGAAGAGTATCGCTGAGGCGTTTCACTTCCTCGCCTTCGCCGGTTATCCATACGAAGTAATCATGAGCGGGGATGGCGAGGTTTTTTAGCTTTTCAGCGATTGATTCGCCGTCAAGCCATTCAATTTCGGCATGGGCAAATTCGCTCAGGTAAGACTGAGTCCCGCTGTGATGGCTGTTCACTAAAACTCGCGCAGTGATATTTTCAGGTAATGACTGCAAACGGCGACGCACCGCCGGTAAACCGCTTTCGTCGCAGATATATAGCTGCCAGCTATAGTCCGTTGGGACCACAAGCGACCCGCGCGGCCCGCCAATCATCAGCGTATCGCCTGCTTTTGCCGCCGCGGCCCAGTTGCTTGCCACGCCGCCGTCATGAATATAAAAGTCGATAGTCAGTTCGTTGCTTGCGGCATCGAACGCAAGCGGCGTGTAATCGCGTGATGCAGGGCGCGGGCCTTCGTCCCATACAATGCCTTCGTCAGTAATTTCAGGCATTACCAGTTTGCCGTCTTCGCCCGGGAAAAAGACTTTAATATGGTCGTCAAAACCCAGTGAGGAGAAGCCTGAAAGCCGCTCGCTGGTAAAGATAATGCGGTAGAAACATTCAGCGACGTTTTCTTTACTTTTCACCGTCAACTCGCGGAATTTAAGCTCGTTTTTAACGCGTTTCGGCAGTTTAGGTTTGTTTTGTTGAGAGGTCATAGGGTGCTCTTTTGGCTGGTTAAGATATATCATAGACATGTTTTAGCATACGGTATTCGCCTTGTCTTTATCAAAATGCGGGTTTATCAGGCTGGTGAATGAATAAACGGCAACCTTTCTCGCGGTCCGCTACCGGGATCGCAAATTGACAAACCCATACGATTCAAAGCTTCCCTTTCGCCCCGGCACGTCTCTACACTGGTTCCGGCATTTTCGAAGTATGCCTGGTAACACTCCATCCACCGACTAACCGTCCAAGGGAGGTTTGAAATGTTTCCTGAATACCGCGAACTGATCACCGAATTAAAATCCGCCAACCCCCGTTTTCTCAGCCTGTTCGACAAACACAATCAACTCGACCATGAAATCCTGCGCAGGGAGGGCCCGCAAGGTACGGGGTACAATGAAAAGGTCATGCAGTTGAAAAAAGAGAAATTAAGGCTGAAAGATGAGCTTTACCAGATGCTAAAAAAAGCCAGCCAGTAAACTCTGCCATGGAAGGGGCGCTCCCCTTCCTTTTCTTTCTTTGGTAATTGCCGGTTGTCTGATTTTCGCTTCCAGCAGTTATCTTTATTTTTTATAAGGTTAAATACTCTGTATCAAGACCCTGGGTTATTTAGGAATTTACTACTGTAGATAAACCACCCCTTTCTGGTTATTATGCGTCCGTCAAACAGTTACTGCTTCCCGTCATGAAATCATATTCATGATGCGGTTTTTTAGTTTCGGGATTTATTCCGCATGAAATTTATAATAAACCAGACCACACACATCAAAACAGAGTATTTATTGTGTTAAAATGTTTACTTAAATTAATTTTACTTATTTTATTTATTATCTCGCCGTTCTTTGCACCGCCCGCCTCAGCAATGGAACATGCCGGGTTTCGCAGCAAGAATAATTTAACTCATGTCGACATTACGCATTTTTATAACAACTGGAAAGGCGTGCGCTACAAGCTGGGAGGCTCATCAAAGCGCGGTATCGACTGCTCTGCCCTGACCCAGCGCGTGTTTAAGAAAAAGAATATACACTTACCCAGAACCACCTCTGCACAGATTGTTCTGGGTAAGTCTATTGCGAAACACCAATTACGTCCGGGCGATTTAGTTTTCTTCAGGATTAATAAAAATCAGCGTCACGTGGGTATTTATATGGGGAATGGGAAATTTATGCATGCCTCCACCCGCAAAGGCGTGACCCTCTCCCATCTGGCAAGCAGATACTGGGAAAAACGATACGAAACCTCAAGGCGAATTACCTCTTAATAAATACGGTCGCGTCTTCGTTGGAAATATCTGTAAAAGGCCCTGCTCTGTAGAAATATCTGAGCAGGGCCGCCTGGTTAACGCTATTAATTCGTTGCTACCCGTTCAAAGGAAATAACATACAGTTCATTAAGTCCCGGGTAGATTTCGCCAATCACTTCTTTTAACTGCGGCAACGTCATGTTTTCCTGGCGCGCGTGCTCATCAGTCAGTTCGCTGAGCAGCACGGGAGCCACGCTTATCACTTCAATAGTGCAGAAATAAACGTCATCCTCATATCGCCCGACGCGTAAACGCTGGCCCGGAAGGAAATGGGATTCCGCTTCATCACGCAGCGTGATGGTTTTACGGCCTGCAACAATGTCAGCTTCGAAACGCTGGAAAAAAGTAATATCGTTCATGACGGCGTCCTGTAAATCTTATTCAAGACGCTTATCATACCGTCGCTTAGACGAACGCCGCCAATGGATCTGCGGTTTCAAAGGCAATCTTGCGATCGGCCTTTGGCGGATAAATTAATTCGCTGGTGATGGAAAGCTTCAGTTTCTTCGCTTCCGCACGGGTGAGTTTCACTTCCTGCTCCCAGCCTTCGGTATACACCGCGCCCCAGCCGCCAAGATCAAGACAGGTCACATAATTTACCTGGCGATAGGTCAGCGGTTCCACGCCCAGCAGAGAAGCCGCGGCGTTATGGCCCACAAAACGGCCTAACATGATGGCGTGCTGGCAGGTCATCAGCGCAATGTTGCCTTTATCATCCGTTGTGGCACGCGCCACATCGCCCGTAGCAAAAACGTCGTCATAGCCCGGCACCTGCAGGAATTCGTTCACATGCAAACGCCCCTGGGCGTCGCGCTGCGCGGCAATTTGTGAGGTTAATTCGCTTGCCTGAACGCCGACTGTCCAGATAACCGTGCTGGATGGAATGCGTTCGCCATCGGCCAGGATAATCCCCTGCTCGTCCACTTCGGCAACTTCGGCGCCCAGGCGCCATTCAATGCCCAGCTCGTCGCTCGCCTCACGAATTACGTCACGCAGCGCTTCGCTGTAGCGTCCGCCAATGACGTTACCGCGTTCCACAACGATGACACGCGGCGCACCGCCTTCACCCAGAATAGCGCGCAGACGATGCGGCAATTCAGTTGCCACTTCGATACCGGTAAAACCGCCGCCGCACACCACAACGGTATTTCTCGCGGCCGAATCCGGCTGTTGTCCGAGTTGATTAATATGCTGTTCAAGACGCAGCGCGGTTTCAAGCTGATCGAGATCGAACGCGTGTTCAGCGGCTCCTTTCACCCGATCCCGGCGCAGATAACTGCCGGTGGCGATAACCAGACGGTCGTAATGTTCGATTGTGCTTTCGTTCTGCGCATTGCGATACCACACGCATTTTCCCTGCGCATCAATACGCTGCGCCTCACCCTGCAAGAAGTTCACGCCGGTGACGTTAAACAACGGCATTAGCGGGGAAACCAGCGTTTCGACTTTCTTCTCATAAAAACGCGGACGCACGCGCAGCTCCGGTTGCGGAGCTAATACGGTGATTTCAATATCGTTACGTTCATGCAGCGCTGTCAGACGAGCCGCGCTAAGCGCTGCCCACATACCCGCAAAACCTGCGCCGAGAATAAGGATCTTTTGTTTCATGCAATCTGCCTTTGTGAAATAAAGCCACCATCTGGCCAGTAACTACGACTATACTTATCGCAGTTAACTCCGACAACATTTTTCGTAGTTAAATTTTTTATTCCATGCCGAAAGCCCATTTTCATTGCAAGCTGTCGCGGATATCCCTACATTACTCGGAATAACCATATCGGGGGTTTTATGGCGTTTTACAGTGCGGGCGTGGAATACGGCATTCACAGCCTGGTTTGCATGGTGGATAGCAAAGGCAACGGCATCGAAATGAGCGTGCGCGAAATCGCCGAGCTTCAGGGCGTGCCCTACGATTATCTTGCCAAAATATTCACTAAGCTTTCCAAAGCCGGTCTTGTCGCCAGCACTGAAGGTAAAGGCGGCGGATTTATGCTGGCGCGCCTGCCTGAGCAGATAACCGTGCTGGATATTGTCGCGGCTATTGACGGCCCGAAGAATATTTTTGACTGCAAAGAGATTCGCCAGCGCCTTGCCGTATTCGATGAATCCCCGCCCGCGTGGGCCTGCGAAGGGATTTGCGGTATTCGCGCCGTGATGAACACCGCGCAGCAAAGAATGGAAGAAGCGCTGGCGCAGCACACCATTCTGGATTTATCACGCCGGGTTTTCCGTAAAGCTCCCGATGAGTTTGTCGTGGAAGTGCAGGACTGGATCCGCGACAGACGCAGACAATAACGTTTATTTTCCTTAGATAAATTCTGGCAAAGCATTGCCGGTACGCGCCTGTTCTGTCGGACAATCTGCTTATAAAAAACTCTTTTTACCCGCTTTCTCCCTTCGTTTAGCCATCGATATTTCTAAACCGCCATACGGCTTTCCTTCCTGACGGCTGATTTAGCAGATTATATTACTTTTTGCTCTATTAACTGGTTTTAAGTTCTTTAGAGGCCGTATTCCACCGCCCTATTATCCGCAACATGAACATTTTTCAGGTTGTGAGAAACCATGGCTATTGTAAATTCCGTCCTCGATTTGATTGGCAACACGCCGCTGCTGCGGCTTAACCGTTTTGATACCGGCTCCTGCGAGCTGCTGCTGAAACTTGAAAACCAAAACCCGGGCGGATCGATAAAAGATCGCGTGGCGCTTGCGATGATCAACCAGGCCGAACAAAGCGGCGCGCTTGCCCCAGGCGGTACGATAATAGAGGCCACGGCGGGAAACACGGGGCTTGGGCTTGCGCTGATCGCTACGCAAAAAGGTTATCCGCTTATTCTTGTCGTCCCGGACAAAATGAGCCGCGAGAAGATTTTCCATCTGAAAGCGCTTGGCGTGGACGTGCGACTCACGCGTTCTGATGTCACCAAAGGCCACCCCGATTATTACCAGGATTACGCTCGCCGCCTGGCGCAGGATATGCCCGGAAGCTTCTACATCGATCAATTTTCCAATCCGGCTAACCCACGGGCGCACGCAGAAACGACGGCCGTCGAGCTTTGGCAGCAAACCAACGGCAACATTGACGCCATTGTGGTGGGCGTCGGTTCCGGCGGCACGCTCGGTGGACTGCAACATTTCTTCAAAACCCACTCCCCGAAAACTGAATTTATCCTTGCCGATCCGCAGGGTTCTATCCTGGCCGACGTTGTAGAGCACGGCGCTCATCAGGCGCCGGGAAGCTGGCTTGTAGAGGGGATTGGCGAAGATTTTATTCCTCCTCTGGCGCAGATTGGCGGCGTTTCTCAGGCGTTCCGCATTGAAGACCGCGAAGCTTTTGCCGCCGCGCGCGAACTGCTCAGGCTGGAAGGCGTTCTGGCGGGTTCCTCAACCGGTACTCTGCTTGCTGCAGCATTGCGTTACTGCCGGGCGCAGACGACGCCTAAACGCGTGGTGACCTTCGCCTGCGACAGCGGCAATAAATATCTTTCAAAAATGTTTAACGATGAATGGCTCAGCGACCATGGCTTCGCAACTCAGAATCAACAAGGAAAACACAATGACTAAATTTTCTACCCAAAGCGTGCACAGCGGCGCATTCAGCGATGCTCACGGGGCGGTCATGCCGCCGATTTACGCCACGTCGACCTTTGCACAACCGGCGCCCGGCCAGCATACGGGCTATGAATATTCACGCAGCGGCAATCCCACCCGGCATGCGCTCGAAAGCGCTATTGCAGAGCTTGAGGGCGGCAGCCGCGGCTATGCTTTTGCATCAGGCTTAGCGGCAATTTCCACCGTGCTGGAGCTGCTGGACAGCGGCAGCCATATCGTCGCTATTGATGATGTCTACGGTGGAACGTATCGCCTCATAGAAAATGTTCGCCGCCACACCGCCGCGCTGCAGGTCAGTTGGGTAAAACCTGACGACCTTGCGGGCCTTGAAGCGGCGATTCGTCCGGAAACCCGCATGATTTGGGTAGAAACGCCGACCAACCCGCTGCTGAAGCTGGCCGATCTGGACGCCATTGCGAAAATAGCCAGGCGGCATCAGCTAATAAGCGTGGCGGATAACACTTTCGCCTCCCCGGCTATTCAGCGCCCTATTGAGCTGGGGTTCGATATCGTGGTGCATTCAGCCACCAAGTACCTGAACGGGCATTCCGATGTGGTGGCGGGCCTGGCGGTGGTAGGAGCGGATCGGGCGCTGGCCGACAAATTAGCCTATCTGCAAAACGCCGTGGGCGGCGTGCTTGATCCGTTCAGTAGTTTTCTGACGCTGCGCGGCATCCGCACGCTTGCGCTGCGAATGGAGCGGCACAGCGCCAATGCTTTGCATCTCGCCAGCAGGCTCGCAGAACATCCTGCCATTGAAAACGTTTACTATCCGTGGCTGGAAACGCATCCACAATACCGGCTTGCCCGGCAACAAATGTCACAGCCTGGCGGGATGATCTCGATTGTGGTGCGCGGTGGCGAACAACGAGCTGCCGAAGTCATCGGCAAGCTGAAACTCTTTACGCTGGCAGAAAGCCTGGGCGGCGTGGAAAGCCTGGTCAGCCAGCCGTTTACCATGACCCACGCCTCTATTCCTCTGGAGCAGCGCCTCGCTAATGGCATTACGCCGCAGCTTATCCGCCTGTCGGTGGGGATTGAGGATGCCGGGGATTTACTGGCGGATTTGCAGCAGGCCTTGCAGTAACGGTTTAATTTTCACCATTTGCCCAGCGGCGCACATAAAAAAGGCCATCCGATGGAGATGGCCTTTAGCGTTTTAACTGAAGTTACTCTTGTGGAACTGAGTCAATCTGATAGTCACCTCCGTTTCACCGCTGATACTGACCCCAACATACTCCTGTCATACAGCAAGAAACAAAACCTGACTCACATTTTTAGGCAGCCCTGCCGATACGTTCTGTTCAGAACAGCGAAAACATCAGCGCCACAGGGAAGCTCATCGGCCAGGTTGCCCCGACCAGCACCGAGCTTAACAGCTTGATTCGTTTGCTGTCGCGCGCCAGAAACCAGGTGATCACAGCAGAGATAAACGACATTACGGCGTAAAAAACCAACATATGTTGATAAAGCGTCATACAAATTTTTATAAATTGATAAAAAAGTTGGCAAATTATGCGCTTTTTTTATGACGCAGATCAAGGTTTGAAGGAAGGGTTGTGGCGAGAACGCCAGGAGAGTGAACGTGTGCAGTACCTGAAGACTACAGGAAGAGTTATCATACGCATTGCGCCACTCGCTACGTTTCGCAGTGGTCTGAAGACGCCTTCGCTTATAAGGGTTAACTCATTAACCGGAAGTTGACTCGATTAATAAAGAGAACATCATGAAAATTGGATATTTGTTCCCCATCGCCATCATCGTTTCCGCAGTAGTGCTTCTGGCCTGGTTTATCATTGGCGGTTATGCGATGCCGGGTGCTTGAGGATACCTTCGTTAGCAACCTTGCACCCGGGACAGGCGGCCGGAATACAATAGCTTTGTATTACAGCCACCTGAATTACCCTTAATGCTTGATCATTACATGCCGAATCACGGTGTAATCCTCAAGCCCGAATAAAGACATATCTTTGCCGTAGCCCGAGAGCTTTTGTCCGCCATGCGGCATTTCGCTGACCAGCATAAAGTGCGTGTTAACCCAGGTGCAGCCGTATTGCAGCCTGGCGCTCAGGCGATGCGCGCGCCCAACGTCCTGCGTCCAGACGGACGACGCAAGCCCATAGGGTGAATCGTTCGCCCAGTCCAGCACCTGCTCTTCGTCGTTGAACGACGTCACGCTCACCACCGGGCCGAACACCTCTTTCTGGACGATATCGTCCTCCTGTTTCGCGCCGGCGATGAGAGTCGGCTGGAAGTAATAGCCCGGCCCTTCAACCCTCGCGCCGCCCGTTACCACTTTTACATGCGGCAACGCTTTGGCGGCATTCACCGCCTGGGTTACGCGCTCAAGATGGGCCTGTGAACTCAGCGGCCCAAGTTCGGTTGATTCCTCTTCCGGCGCGCCATATTTAAGGCTTGCGACAGCCGCGCCAAGTTTTTCGACCAGCCTGTCGTAAATACCTTCTTGCGCGTAAATGCGACAGGCGGCGGTGCAATCCTGCCCGGCATTGTAATAACCGAAGGTACGCACGCCCTCCACAACGGCATCCAGATCCGCATCGTCAAATACGATAACCGGCGCTTTACCACCCAACTCCATGTGCGTGCGCTTAATCGACGGCGCGGTATGGCTGATGATGTGTTCACCCGTAGCGATAGAACCGGTGAGCGAAACCATGCGCACTTTAGTATGCCCGGTCAGCGCATCGCCTACCGTTTGCCCGCGTCCGAACAGCACGTTCAAAACGCCCGCCGGGAAAATATCTTTCGCAAGCTCGGCAAGTTTAAAGGCGGTCAGCGGGGTCGTTTCCGAAGGCTTAATAACCACGCAGTTTCCTGCGGCAAGCGCAGGTCCTAGCTTCCAGGCGGCCATCATCAACGGATAGTTCCACGGCGCGATAGAAGCCACGACGCCCACCGGATCGCGGCGAATCATTGACGTATGCCCGCTCAGATATTCCCCGGCGGCCAGGCCGTTCAGACAACGGCTCGCCCCGGCAAAAAAGCGGAACACATCCACAACCGCCGGGATCTCGTCATTGAGAACGCAGTGATACGGTTTGCCGCAGTTAAGCGACTCCAGACGGGCAAACGCTTCACCGTTTTGCTCAATGACATCGGCGAGTTTTAAAAGATGCTCAGCGCGCTCTTTTGGCGTTGTTTGCCCCCAGCTCCTGAATGCCTCGTCCGCGGCCGTAACCGCTTCGTTAACCTGTTCGACGGTGGCTTCTGCTATCTCCAGCAGCACCTCGCCGGTTGCCGGGTTATAAACCGGCAGCTTTTCGCCCAGCCCTTCCTCTAACTGGCCATTAATCAACAGTTGGCTTTGCATTGCGATACCCTTCTAAGTTATTTCCCGCCGCCCGCAACGTCGTCTCCGCCACGGCTCAGCCAGTACGCCCCTAAAATTGGAATGGTGGTCATCAGCATAACCAGCAGCGCCACCACGTTGGTTACCGGCACTTCGCGCGGCCTGCCCAGTTGATTGAGCAGCCAGAGCGGTAAGGTGCGTTCATGGCCGGCGGTAAAAGTGGTGACGATAATTTCATCAAACGACAGGGCGAACGCCAGCATGCCGCCCGCCAGCAGCGCCGAACCGAGATTGGGCAGAATCACATAGCGGAAGGTTTGCCAGCCGTCCGCCCCCAGATCCATCGACGCCTCAATCAGGCTGTAAGAGGTGCGCCTGAAACGAGCAATGACGTTATTAAAGACGATCACCACGCAAAAGGTTGCGTGGCCTGTCACGATGGTCAAAAACCCCGGCTCGATGCCCAGCGTTTTAAACGCGGTAAGCAGCGCAATACCGGTAATGATCCCCGGCAGCGCGATGGGCAGCAGCAATAAAAGCGAAATGGCGTTTTTACCGAAAAACTCACGACGCCAAAGCGCTGCGGCGGCCAGCGTGCCGAGGATTAAAGCAATTATAGTCGCAAGCGCGGCAATCTTAAGTGACAACGTCACGGCGGCGAAAATATCCCCCCGGGATGCCGCCACGCTAAACCAGCGTAACGTAAGCCCCTGCGGAGGAAAACTGAACGCGGCTTCCTCGGTGTTAAAGGCGTAAAGTGCGATGATAAGCAACGGGAAATGCAGGAAGATCGCTCCGCCCCAGGCGGCGATTTTAAGCATCAGCGGCGCGCGTTCAGAGTGCATCGAAAGCTCCCAGACGCTTCACAAGCGTCAGATAAATGGCGATCAGCACGATGGGCACAAGCGTAAACGCCGCCGCCATCGGCATATTGCCAATCGCTCCCTGCTGGGAATAAACCATGTTGCCGATAAAATAGCCCGGCGGCCCAACCAGTTGCGGCACGATGAAGTCACCCAGCGTTAAGGAAAAGGTGAATATCGATCCGGCCGCCACGCCCGGGATCGCAAGCGGCAGAATAACGTGGCGGAAAGTCTGGGTTGGCCGGGCGCCCAAATCCGCAGAAGCCTGAAGCAGCGACGGCGGCAAGCGTTCAAGCGCAGCCTGAATCGGCAAAATCATAAACGGCAGCCAGATATAGAGAAACACCAGGAATCGGCCCAGACCGGAGGTAGAGAGCGTATTTCCGCCCAGCGCGGGAAAACTCAGCATAGCGCTGAGGATCGGCTCAAGCCCGAGGTGTTGCAGGAACCACTGCGCCACGCCATCCCGCGCAAGCAGCAACGTCCACGCGTAAGCTTTGACAATGTAGCTCGCCCACATCGGCAGCATCACGGCGATATAAAAGAAGGCTTTTAATTTGCCGCTGGTATAGCGCGCCATGTACCAGGCCATCGGAAAAGCCAGCACCGCGCTTGCCAGGGTAACCACTATCGCCATGGTGAGCGTGCGTAAAATAATGTCGTAATTAGCCGGATGGAAAAGCGCCGCCAGGTTCGCCAGCGTCAAATCCGGCGTAACCGACATAGTGAAATCATCAAAGGTATAGAACCCCTGCCAGAGCAGCGTCAGCAAAGATCCAAAGTAGATAACGCCAAACCACAGCAGCGGCGGGAGCAGCAATAGCGCCAGCCAGAACGCGGGCCGCTGCCAGAGAAAAGTCGTTATACGGCGCATCAGCCGCCTGTCGTTGCGGGCTGCGGGAAGGCTCATATCCATCTCATCCTTCCTCATGTAGCGGCACCATTGCCGCTCGCGGCCAGGCCGCCAGCACCTGCTGCCCAATCTGGTAGCGCTCTTCGCTTACCAGTCGCTGTGGATTAGCCTCGCTGACCAGCAGCTTTTCACCGTCGGTCAGACGCAGCTCCAGACGCGTGGCCGCTCCCTGATAATGAATTTCCTGTATGGTCCCGGCGGCCTGAATTTCGCCTTCGCGGTCGATAACGATGTGCTCCGGACGCAGCGAAAAGAGCTTTTCATCGCCGCAAAGCTTCACCGCAAGCGAAGGCGCAATCACGTTAGAAGTCCCAACGAAGCCTGCGACAAAAGCGGTACGTGGCTGCATATAAAGCTGGCGCGGCGTATCGACCTGCTCGATTCGCCCGTTGTTGAAAACCGCCACCCGGTCAGACATCGACAGTGCTTCGCTCTGATCGTGGGTGACGAAGATAAAAGTGATGCCCAGTTCGCGCTGGAGCTTTTTTAACTCGCCCTGCATTTGCTCGCGAAGTTTTAAATCGAGCGCGCCGAGAGGTTCATCAAGCAGCAAAACACGGGGGCGATTGACCAGAGCACGGGCCAAAGCCACGCGCTGACGCTGCCCGCCAGAAAGCTGGGACGGTTTGCGGGCATGAACAAATCCAAGCGCGACCTGCTCAAGCGCGGCCTGCGCCGCAGCCTGGCGGGTTTTCTTATCCACGCCCTTCACCATCAGACCGTAAGCAACGTTTTCCAGCACCGTCATATGGGGGAACAAGGCATAGTCCTGAAAAACCGTGTTCACATCGCGCTGATAGGGCGGCACGTCCTGCGCCTGTTTACCAAAGATCGAAATGGTGCCGCTGGAAACCTGCTCAAAACCGGCAATCATCCGCAGGCAGGTGGTTTTGCCCGAGCCGGACGGCCCGAGCAGCGAGAAGAACTCTCCGTCGGCAATATCAATGGACACGCCGTCCACGGCGCGCACATCGCCATAAACCCGCGAAACGTTATCAAACTGTACGGCATAAGACATGTCGGCCTCCGGGTTTAACGGCCACCCATAATGGCGATATAGTCCTGCGTCCAGCGGCTGTAGGGCACAAATTTACCGCCGTTTGCGACCGGCGTTTTCCAGAACACTATCTTATCGAAGTAGTTGTAACCGTTGGTTTCGCAGCCCTTGTCGCCCAGCAGCGTGCTGGCTTTACAGCCTTGCGCCACGGCGGGCAGCGAGCCGAACCATGCCGCCACGTCGCCCTGAACTTTTGGCTTCAATGACCAGTTCATCCATTTGTAGGCGCAGTTCATATGCTTCGCATCGGCGTGCAGCATAGTGGTATCCGCCCAGCCGGTGACGCCTTCTTTCGGGAATACGGTTGCGACGGGCTGCCCTTCGCCTTTTAAAGCGTTCGCCTGATAAGGCCAGGCGCTGGAGGCCACTACGCCCTCGTTTTTGAAATCGCTCATCTGAACGGTGGTGTCGTGCCAGTAGCGGTGGATCAGCGCGTGCTGATCGCGCAGCACCTTAAGCACGGCCTGATATTGCTCTTCGGTGAGCTGATACGGGTCGGAAATGCCAAGCTGCGGCTGGGTGGCTTTAACATAAAGCGCGGCATCGGCGATATAAATCGGGCCGTCGTAGGCCTGCACGCGGCCCTGGTTTGTTTTGCCATCAGGGAGGTCTTGTTTCACAAACACCACGCCCCAGCTATCAGGCGGCGTTGTGAACGTTTTTGTGTTGTACATCAGTAGGTTCGGCCCCCACTGATAAGGCGTGCCGTAGACTTTACCGTCCACGTTAAACCAGGAGCCTTTTTCCAGACGCGGATCGACATCTTTCCAGTTCGGGATGAGCGCGGTATTTATCGGCTGAACACGCTTGCCCATAATCAAACGCAGCGATGCATCCCCCGACGCGGTCACCAGGTCGTATCCGCCTTTCGCCATCAGGCTCACCATTTCATCGGAGGTCGCCGCCGTTTTGACATTCACCTTGCAACCGGTTTCTTTCTCAAAATCGGTTACCCAGTCGTACTGCTTATCCGTGTCGCCCCGCTCGATATAGCCCGGCCAGGCGATGATATCCAGTTGCCCTTCACCGTCGCCGATTTGCGTGGGAAGCCCCGCCGCCTGTGCTGAAAGCACGGTCAAACAGAGGGAGGAAAGGGTCCACAGAGCCTGTCTTGTACGCATTGCGTGTACTCCTGTCTGAAAGATAAAGGCGGCATATAAGTGCCGAAGTGCGAAAAAGTCCCCGTAAAAAAAACAATAGCCTGCGCCAATATGACAAGCATGGCGGCGGCGGTAAATTTCATCAGGTTGTGATAGACCGCGCAGTAAAACTTAAGCGGCGCGCTTCGCAGATTTAGCCGGTCGGCGCTACCATAAGGGGTTATTTTTTCAAGTGTAGACAGCCATATACCACGCCGCTTCGTTAAGGACGGGTTTTTGCTAACTATTGAAATTTCATATGGATGGAGGGGAAAATGCAGGTTGCCCATATCGCTTTGTGGACGAACAATCTTGAACGCGCAGCCTCGTTCTGGCGTGAACATTTTAATGCCAGCGTGGGAGATGCTTACCACTCGAAGCGGCGCGAAGGTTTTATCTCGCACTTCGTCCAGCTTGCAAACGGCCCGGCGCTGGAATTAATGACGTTGCCAGGCCTGATTGATAAACCCCCGCGTGAAGATAACCGCACCGGCTGGGCGCATATCGCCATCAGCCTGGGTTCCGTGGAAGCCGTGGATAGACTGGCCGCCGCACTCGAACCACAGGGCGCGCTGGTTCATGCCGCACGCTGGACGGGCGATGGCTTTTACGAAGCGGTGATTGCCGACCCTGATGGCAATCTGATTGAGATCACTTCCTGATGTTCTACGCTTAAGGCTGGCTTTTTAATCTTCCGGAGGCACCATGACCATCTCTTCTCGCAACCAGTTAGCGGGCAAAGTCAGCAACGTTACCGATGGCGCGGTAAATGACGAAGTTGAAATCACCCTAAACAGCGGCGGTAAGCTGATAGCTGTCGTTACGCGCAATAGCGTGGAGGCGCTGGGTTTGAAACCCGGCAAAGAAGTGATTGCTTTAATTAAGGCTCCCTGGGTCACGCTGGCTAGCGAAGATTGCGGCTATCAGTTTTCCGCACGCAACCAGTTCCCGGGCTCGGTACTTTCTCTGTTAAGGGGCGCGGTAAACACCACGGTAAGCGTGTCCATTGACGGCGGTTCGGAGCTGACGGCCGTTATCACTAACGAAGCCGCCGATGAAATGGCGCTAAAGAACGGCAGCCGCTTAATCGCGCTGATTAAGGCTTCCTCCGTTTTGCTTGCGGTAAAGAAATAAATTCCTGCACTTTAATCCTGACCCCTTTCTCCGCAAAAGGTCAGGATTAAGTGCCGCAGATTGTAAGCGTTGAAAACAGCTCTACCGGACTGGCGGATTGACCTGCCCTAAACGATGCGCATGCTTTCAAGATCGGCAATCAGCCCCGGCCCCGTTGGCTGCCATGCTTCGTGCAGAGGGGCGCCTGGGTAGCCTTGCAAACGGCGGCGGAGAAGAGGGTTGTTTTCTGGTCGGCGGGCATTTCCTGCTTTCAGGCCACCTGGCGCAGATGCTTTTAGGGGCGTTACCGCCCATCGTGCATATTCGTCATGAGAGTGATAGAGCCGCAATGCGCTGGTCGCTTGAGCGAATGGCCGATGAGGTGCGCCATCCGCAGCCTGGCGGCGTGCTGATCGTCCAGCAACTGGCGTATATGATGCTGATCCAGGCGCTGCGGCTGCATCTGAACAATGCCGCCAGTATCGGCGTCGGCTGGCTGTTTGCCCTTGCCGATAAGAAAATGAGCGCCGCCATCGCCTGTATGCACGATGACCCGGGGCATAACTGGACGCTGCAAACGCTCGCCGCTCGGGTGGGAATATCCCGCTCGGTGTTCGCCA
The DNA here is from genome assembly GCF_025215095.1 of Dryocola boscaweniae. GTDB lineage: Bacteria > Pseudomonadota > Gammaproteobacteria > Enterobacterales > Enterobacteriaceae > Dryocola > Dryocola boscaweniae. The sequence continues at coordinate 338,909 of NZ_JALHAP010000082.1, forward strand.
GACGCTTCAAGGAAACAGTAGGTACCTCGCCCATCGAATACCTGACGCAGTGGCGGATGCAACTGGCCTGCGAGCGACTCAAAAATTCCGACGAGGCCATCCAGCGCATCGCTTTGTCACTGGGCTACGAGTCTGAGAGCGCGTTTGGCAAGGCGTTTAAACGCGTTGTTGGTCACTCGCCGGGACGGCACCGATAAACAACGTGCCGTTCCCTTTGCTGCCACAGCCGCCCGGTCTGATAAATCATCCTTGCTCCTTGATTTGCTGGTTAATTAAACGTGACAACGTCACCACGGCCTGTTGCTCTCTTTCGCCCCACGGCCATGAGGCGTTCAGGCGGAAATAGTTATCCCAGGCGCGGCCGGTGGTGAACATTTTCCCCGGCGCGATACTGATTTTATGCGCGATGGCCTGTTCGCTAAGCAGGCTGGCATCCATATATTCCGGCAGTTCAACCCATAAAAAATAGCCGCTTTCGCTGTGATGGATTTTCACCTCCGCAGGAAAAAGCGTGTGCAGCGCCTGCCAGGCCTGCTGTTTGCGTTCGGCCAGTATTCGTCTCAAGCGGCGCAGGTGCGTGTCGTAACGTTTGGTTGCCAGATAATCCACAAGCGCTAACTGCATGGGCGAACTGGTGGAAAGCGTGCTCATTAATTGCAGTTGTTGAATGCGCCGCGCATGTTTGCCCGCCGCTACCCAGCCAATACGAAAACCCGCGACGAGGCATTTTGAAAACGACGAGCAGTGCAGCGTAATGCCCTTCTCGTCCCAGGCTCGGGCAGGCAAAGGACGCGCCCGGCCATAATAAAGCTCGCTGTAAACGTCATCCTCAATCAGCGTGACGTTATGCTCCTGTAGCAGCGACACGAGCTGCTGTTTTTTCTCCGGCGTAAGGGTTACGCCCAGCGGATTCTGGCTGTTGGTCATCAGCCAGCAGGCTTTTACGGGATAATCGTTCAGCGCCTGCTTTAGTGCCGCAATATCGATGCCGTTTTGCGGATCCGTTGCGACCGAAAGCGCCTTTAGCCTCAGTCGTTCAAGCGCCTGAAGCGCGCCGTAAAAACACGGGTTTTCAACGATTACCCAGTCGCCGGGTTCGGTCACGGCCTGCAGGCTCAGGTTTAAAGCTTCCAGCGCCCCTGCGGTAATAACAATTTCATCCGGGGAAACCTGCATCCCCTGCTGCGCGTAACGGCGCGCAATGGCGTGGCGCAGGGCTTCGTTGCCCGGAGGCAGGTTTTCAATCACGCTCATGGCGGTGGCGGTTTTGCTGACCGTTGCAAGGGAGCGATTTAACTGCTGAAGCGGAAACAGGCGCGGGTCGGGAAACGCGGAGCCAAACGGCACTACAGAAGCGTCACAGCTCGCCTGCAGCACATCAAAGATATAGGTGTTGATATCCACGGACTCGTCGCGCATCACTTTTACCGGCGCGGGCGCGCTGTGCGTAACCGGGCGCGGCGCAACGTAATAACCAGACTGAGGACGAGCCACAATCACGCCCTGGCTTTCAAGTACCTGATACGCATGGCCCACGGTCATAAAGCTCATGCCGCTGTGGGTGACCTGCTCGCGTAAAGACGGCAGGCGATCGCCCGGTAGCCAAGCCCCCAGAGCTATCTGGTCTATAATTTGTTGCGCCAGTTGCTGGTACTTTTTCATGTATGCTCGCATTTCGTAACTATATCACCGCCCTAAAAATACGCTTTTTTTGTTAACTGTTATAGGCAAATAAGCATGTTCTGTTTCTGACCCTGCCTGAGGTGAAGGACTACCATAGCCCGGTCTTTTGCGCCGTGAGGTTATGTATGTTTGGTTTAGATGCTTTTCACCTGGCGAGGCTTCAGTTCGCGTTTACTGTCTCCTTCCATATTCTTTTTCCGGCTATCACCATCGGACTTGCCAGCTATCTGGCGGTGCTCGAAGGGTTATGGCTAAAAACAAAAAATCCGGTTTACCGTTCGCTTTATCATTTCTGGGTGAAGATCTTTGCCGTTAACTTTGGCATGGGCGTTGTTTCAGGCCTGGTCATGGCCTACCAGTTCGGCACCAACTGGAGCGGTTTTTCGCAGTTCGCCGGCAGCATTACCGGCCCGCTTCTTACCTATGAAGTGCTGACCGCATTCTTCCTTGAAGCAGGTTTCCTTGGCGTAATGCTGTTTGGCTGGAATCGTGTGGGACCCGGCCTGCATTTCTTCGCCACCTGCATGGTGGCGCTGGGCACACTGATGTCCACTTTTTGGATCCTCGCCTCAAATAGCTGGATGCATACGCCGCAGGGCTTTGAGATCGTCAACGGGCAGGTGGTGCCGGTTGACTGGTTTGCGGTGATCTTTAACCCTTCGTTCCCGTATCGCCTGCTGCATATGTCCATTGCGGCATTTCTTAGCAGCGCCTTTTTTGTCGGCGCTTCTGCGGCCTGGCATCTGCTGCGCGGCAATAAATCGCCCGCGGTGAAAACGATGTTTTCTATGGCGCTATGGATGGCGGTCATCGTCACCCCGGTGCAGGCGATCGTCGGCGATATGCATGGCCTGAACACTCTTGAGCATCAGCCAGCGAAAATTGCCGCTATCGAAGGCCACTGGGAGAATGCGCCGGGTGAGCCGACGCCTTTGCTGCTGTTCGGCCTGCCGGATATGGAGCAGGAGCGAACAAAATTCGGTCTGGAAATCCCGGCGCTGGGCAGTCTTATTCTCACCCACAGTCTTAATAAGCAGGTCCCGGCGTTAAAAGAGTTTCCGAAAGAAAACCGTCCCAACTCCACCATCGTGTTCTGGTCGTTCCGCATTATGGTCGGCCTTGGCCTGCTGATGCTGTTGCTCGGGGTGCTAAGCCTTTGGCTGCGCTACCGTCAGCGTCTGTATGAGAGCCGCCCTTTCCTGCATTTCGCTTTATGGATGGGGCCGGCAGGCCTGATTGCCATTCTTGCAGGTTGGGTGACTACGGAAGTGGGACGTCAACCCTGGGTGGTTTATGGCCTGCTGCGCACGAGGGACGCGGTTTCCGCACACGGGGATCTGCAGATGTCCATCAGCCTGCTGATGTTCTTCGTGGTGTATATGTCGGTGTTTGGCGTGGGCTATAGCTATCTGGTGAGATTAATCAAAAAAGGTCCGCAGCCCTTCGATGATACCTCTCCTCCGACCGACGGCACCCCGGCTCGTCCGCTTTCTGCGGCACCTGAACCCCTTGAGGAGAAACGCTAATGGGCATCGATCTTTCCATTATCTGGTTTGTGATCATCGTCTTTTCCACGCTGATGTATATCGTGATGGACGGTTTTGATCTGGGCATCGGCATCCTGTTTCCGTTTATTCGCGATAACGCCGACCGTGACGTAATGGTTAACAGCGTAGCGCCCGTCTGGGACGGCAATGAAACCTGGCTGGTGCTCGGCGGGGCAGGATTGTTTGGCGCTTTCCCACTGGCTTATGCGGTCATCGTCGATGCGTTGACCATTCCGTTAACCCTGATGTTGATCGGGCTGATTTTCCGCGGCGTGGCGTTTGAGTTTCGCTTCAAAGCCACGCCTGCTCATCGCCCGTTCTGGGATAAAGCTTTTCTTGTCGGCTCGATTCTGGCGACGTTCTGCCAGGGCATTGTTGTCGGAGCGGTTATTTCCGGCTTCCCGGTTGCGGGCCGCGCCTTTGCGGGCACGCAGCTTGACTGGCTCACCGCTTTTAATCTGTTCTGCGGCGTGGGGTTAGTTGTGGCTTATGCCCTGCTTGGCGCAAGCTGGCTGGTGATGAAAAGTGAAGATCCTTTGCAGCAAAAGATGCGCGAACTGGTAAAACCGCTGCTGCTGGCGCTGCTGATTATCATGGCCATTATCAGCATCTGGACGCCGCTCACGCACTCGCAAATCGCTACGCGCTGGTTCAGCCTGCCGAATCTGTTCTGGCTGTTGCCGGTTCCTGTTCTGGTGGTTCTGTTCAGCTTCTGGTTATGGAAAAGTTCGTACTCCAAAACCAGCCTGCACAGCACGCCGTTTGTGCTGACGCTGGCGCTGATCTTTCTTGGGTTTAGCGGCCTGGGTATCAGTATCTGGCCGTATATTATTCCGCCTTCCGTTACGTTGTGGCAGGCGGCCGCTCCGCCGCAAAGCCAGGGCTTCATGCTGGTCGGCGCGCTGTTTATCATCCCGATAATTCTGGTCTACACCTTCTGGAGCTACTACGTGTTTCGCGGCAAAGTACAGCACGGCGAGGGCTATCATTGATGAAGAAAGTCGGAAAACGCCTGCTATGGCTGGTGGCAATCTGGGGCGGCAGCGTGCTGGCTCTGGCGGTGGTCAGCATGGGATTCAAATTGCTGATGAGCGCCGCCGGGTTTAAATCCTGAAAAGCAAATCCACGCAAACGCGTGGATTTGTTTAGCGCTCGCCCGAACGCTTGCATCTCCCTCTCGCCTGTCGTTATCATTTCCCGGCCTGCGCGATAGCTGGGCGCTCTATTAATAACGCTCTTCTCCAGGACGATGCCTCGCCTGAATTTGCCGGGCCGCTTTTGCTTTGTCGGCTCGCGGCAGACGGCCTGTGGTTTGCCACATTGTGCGGCTATCACAATATTACTGACGTGCAACGCCAGGCGTTGCTTTCCCGATTATTAAAGCTTACGGAAAACATGAAATGACCTATGCATGGCTGATGATTGCTATCGTCGCAGAAGTGATTGCCACCACCTCGCTGAAGCTTTCGGAAGGCTTTAGCCGCTTATGGCCAAGCGTTGCGACCGTCGTGTTTTATGCTGTGGCCTTTTATTGTTTGTCGCTGACCATGCGCACCATTCCGACCGGCGTGATTTACGCAATTTGGTCCGGCGCGGGCATTGTGCTGATTGGTGCGGTGGGATGGATTTTCCTCGGCCAGAAGCTGGACTGGCCTGCTCTGGCGGGAATGGCGCTGATTATTATCGGCGTACTGGTGATTAATCTGTTCTCAAAATCTGTCGCCCACTAAGCGAAAGCTGCCGCCAGTAGCTAGCGGCAGCGACGAAATATTCCGTCTAAACTTACTTCTCGCCGAAGTGAATCACCGTACGAATTGATTTCCCTTCATGCATCAAATCAAACGCCTCGTTGATTTGCTCCAGCGGCAGGCGATGGGTGATAAAGGGATCGAGATTGATCTTGCCGACCATCGCGTCTTCTACCATGCCCGGCAACTGAGTGCGCCCTTTCACGCCGCCAAAAGCAGAGCCACGCCACACGCGCCCGGTGACTAACTGGAACGGACGCGTTTTGATTTCCTGGCCCGCGCCCGCAACGCCGATGATCACGCTCTCGCCCCAGCCTTTGTGGCAGCATTCCAGCGCGGAACGCATAACGTTCACGTTACCGATGCATTCGAAGCTGAAGTCCACGCCGCCGTCGGTCAACTCAACGATTACATCCTGAATCGGTTTGTCGTAATCCTTTGGATTGATACAGTCGGTTGCCCCCATTTCAGTGGCGAGTTTGAATTTTTCCGGATTGGTGTCGATGGCCAGAATACGCCCGGCTTTCGCCTGCACCGCGCCCTGGATTACCGCCAGGCCAATACCACCCAGACCAAATACGGCAACGGTGTCGCCTTCCTTCACTTTGGCGGTGTTGTGCACGGCGCCAATGCCGGTAGTGACGCCGCAGCCTAACAGGCAGACTTTATCCAGCGGAGCCTGCGGGTTCACTTTCGCCAGCGAAATCTCCGCAACGACGGTATATTCGCTGAAGGTGCTGGTGCCCATGTAGTGATAAATCGGCTCGCCTTTATAAGAGAAACGCGTGGTGCCATCCGGCATCAAGCCTTTACCCTGGGTTGCGCGAACGGCCTGGCAAAGGTTGGTTTTGCCGGACTTGCAGAACTTACATTCGCCGCATTCCGCGGTGTACAGGGGAATAACATGGTCGCCCGGCTTCAGGCTGGTGACGCCCTCGCCCACTTCTACAACAATACCGCCGCCTTCATGGCCCAGCACCGCCGGGAATACGCCTTCCGGATCGTCGCCGGACAGAGTAAACGCGTCGGTATGGCATACGCCAGTGTGGGTGATTTTTACCAGCACTTCGCCTTTTTGCGGCGGCGCTACGTCGATTTCTACGATTTCCAGCGGTTTGCCTGGTCCGAATGCTACTGCAGCACGTGATTTCATTTTCTTCTTCCGTCGTCAGGTGGGAATGTGAGTTATTTTAGATAAGAGCGGATTAATTGCCCGACTTCTGCCATACGCAGCGCGCGCTGCTCCTCGGACGTTTCGCCCGCGACCAGCTCATCTTTCAGGTGGATTTCCATCATTTCTCCCATCAGGCCATTGGCGGCCCCGCGTACGGCGGCGATTTGTTGCAGGATGGCGATGCAGGGATCGCCATTTTCTAAGGCGCGCTCCAGCGCCTCCGTCTGACCACGGATACGCCTTACCCGCGTCAGAATGCGTTTTTTGTCTTCGGGTGAATGTGGCATCGCGCCCCCTGTTCATACTATAGGGGGGTATGCTATATGAAATTAACCGCCTTGATAAGCCTTATCTCGAATGCCTGGGATCAGGAATTCTGCTCGGCTACCAGAATCGGCGTAGAAAGACTCCCGCTCATACACGGGAGCATGCTTATCACAGACGGTCTTTCTTCCCCGGCATCATGCGCAGCAAGGTGTTGTCCTTCCAGATGTAATGGTGGAACAGCGCGGCAAAGGCGTGGATGCCGATAACAAAATAGCCCGTATTGGCGACAAGCTCATGCAGTTCTTTAACCTCGAACTGCCTGTCTTCATCCAGCTCCGGTGCATGCGGCATCGGAATACCCAGTACCGACCAGTCGTGGCCTTTGAAGTAGACGGTAAGAAAACCAAGTATCGGCAGGACGATAAACATCAGATAAATGATGGTGTGCACCAGATGCGAGATGCCGGTAATGGCCGGATGCGGCTTTGGGGTAATGGCCGGAGCGCGATATTTAATTCGCACCAGCAGGCGCAGAACCATCAATACCAGCACGCTTAATCCACAGGTGACGTGGATGGCATTGATCGCTGGCCGATAGCTACGCGGGAAAAAGCCTTTCAGCTCCATGGCGCAATAGGCGCTCGCTATTAAAAGAAAAACCAGCCAGTGAAGCGTTATCTGTAACGAGGTGTATTTGCTGCGCATTAAAGGTTCCTGCCCTGTGTCGACGATGGCACCAGGATAGCGGTAAATTCTTAGAAAATCATTAACATCTGCTGAAATTCCCGGATATGCGGGCACCGGCGGCCCGGTTTGCGGCTCCCCCATTTATGAACTATCACTTGTGATGAGTCGGCGATCTGCAACTGGTGAAAACCGTCGCCTGGTACGATAACGAATATGGATTTGTGACACAGCTGGTTCGTGTGCTGGACGCCGTAGCCAAAGAGTAATTTTCTTAAAATACGCCCTCTTCTTTTAACAGGAAGAGGTTTTTCCATGTAATGAAATTCATTATCAATACTACTAATGAATTATTAATTTATACCTCTCTGGAATTGATATACCGCAAAAAGTGAATTAACCATACTGATAGCATGGCTTTTTTTTTGTGAGCGAATGTCATGACCGAAAAATACAAGGATGAACCGTCAGGGATCTCTCGTCGGCATTTTGTAAAAGTTACTTCCGCCCTTGCTGCCACCCCGCTTTTTTTCAGCACCTCCGCTGGCGCCAGGGACACCGGGCCGACCACTGACGAGGAAGCTGCTCCAGATAAAGAGCGCGTAGTACCAACCTGTAGCACCTTTGACTGCGGAGGGAAATGCGATATCCGCGCGCATGTCGCCGGAGGCGTTGTCACCCGAATCACCACGCGTCCGGATAATGAGCTGGATGAAGAGATGCCGATCATGCGCGCCTGCGTGCGCGGCCGCAGCTATCGAAAATTTGTCTATCATCCTGAACGCCTGAAATACCCGATGAAACGCGTTGGGAAGCGCGGCGAAGGGAAATTCGAGCGCATAAGCTGGGAAGAAGCGACGACGCTTATCGCTGATAACCTCAAGCGCATCACAGCACAATATGGTCCGGCCTCTCGCTATGTTCATGTCGGTACCGCCGTCAGCGGTGGCGCCTTCTCCGGAGATAAAATGGTGCGTCGCCTGCTAAATCTTACCGGTGGCTACCTCGAATCCTACCATTCCGTCAGCATGGGCAACACCGCGGCAGCAACGCCCTATACCTACGGCACGGCAGCAAGCGGCAGCAGTCTGGATACGCTGAGCGACACGCCGCTGGTTATCCTCTGGGGCCATAACACCACGGAAACTATTTTCGGCCACAGCAACCACTATTTTCAGCAGATGAAGCAAAACGGCACACGATTTATCGTGGTTGACCCGCGTTACTCCGACACGGCTTCTTCTCTGGCAGACCAGTGGATCCCCCTGCGCCCTGCCACGGATAACGCGCTGATGGATGCCATGATGTATGTCATCATCAGTGAAAACCTGCACGATAAAGCTTTTATCGACCGTTACACGATGGGATTCGATGAAGCATCGATGCCGGAAGGCGTTCCGCCAAATGAATCGCTGTGGGCATATTTGATGGGCGCCAAAGACGGCATTAAAAAAACGCCAGAGTGGGCAGAGCCTATCACTCAGGTCCCGGCACAAACCATCCATCAACTGGCAAGAGACTATGCGACAACTAAACCTGCCGCGCTGATCCAGGGCTGGGGGCCGCAACGGCACAACTGTGGCGAACGCACGGCAAGGGGAGCGACTTTGCTGGCAACGTTAACCGGCAACGTTGGGGTTAAAGGCGGCTGGGCCGCAGGCTACGGCGGCATTGGTAACCGTAAATTCACCACCGGTCCGGAAATGCCGGATAACCCGGTTGTCGAAAAAATCTCGGTGATGAACTGGGTTCAGGCTGCCGATGACGCAAGCAAAGTCACGCCGCAGGACGGCCTGAAGGGAGGCGAAAAGCTTAACAGCAATATTCGCATTCTGTTCTCTTTGGCGGGCAATTACCTCGCTAACCAGAATCCGGATGTCAACCAGTCGGTTAAGGTGCTGGAAGATGAATCTAAAATTGAGTTCATCGTGGCAAGCGATCTCTACCTCACGCCAAGCGCAAGGTATGCAGATCTGTTACTGCCTGAAACCAGCTTTATGGAACGCTGGAATATTGGTGAAACCTGGGGCACCGGCAACTATTTAATACTTTCTGAAAAGCTAATAGATCCGCCTTTTGAAGCCCGCTCCGACTATGACTGGCTGCGCGAAGTGGCTGCCAAACTGGGCATTGAACAAGAGTTCAGCCTGGGGAGAGATGAAAAACAGTGGATTGAGCAGATCTGGGAGGCCACGCGCCTGTCGATGCCCGACGAAAAGCTGCCGACCTTTGAAGCGCTGCAGATCCAGCGTCGTCACCTGTTTAAAAGCAAGCCGTACGTTGCCTTTGAGGACAACATTCGCGATCCGGAAAATCACCCGTTCGCCACGCCGTCCGGCAAGATTGAAATCTTCTCCAAACGCCTGTACGACATGCATCATCCGGAAATTCCGGCGCTGTCCCATTATGTTCCCGCTCACGAGGGGCCAGAAGATCCGCTCGCCGCGAAGTATCCTCTGCAGCTGATTACCTGGAAAGGCAAAAACCGCGCTAACTCCACGCAGTACGCCAACCCATGGCTTCAGGAAGTGCAGGTTCAGAAACTATGGATCAACCCTCTGGACGCCGAAAAACGCGGCATTAAGCAGGGCGATAAAGTACGTATTCATAACGATCGCGGCATCAGCATGGTGCCTGCGGAAGTCACGCCGCGCATTATTCCCGGCGTGGTGGCGATGCAGGCCGGCGCCTGGTGGCAGCCCGACGCCGACGGTGTCGATCGCGGCGGCTGCGCAAACGTGCTCAGTTCGAGCCGCATTACCGCGCTGGCGAAAGGAAATTCCCATCAAACTATGCTGGTTGAGGTAGCTAAAGCATGAGTAAATTTATCGAACAACCGCCGGTCAGCGACAGGCAACTCGGCTTTTTTATCGACTCCTCGCGTTGCTCCGGCTGTAAAGCCTGCCAGGTAGCCTGTAAAGACAAAAACAATCTCGAAGTGGGTCGTCGTTTTCGTCGGGTTTATGAGGTGAAAGGCGGTGGTTTTACCCCAACCGGACAAGGCGGAATGATCAACAATGTCTACGCCTACACGTTATCCATTTCCTGTAACCACTGTAGCGATCCGGTTTGCACCAAAAACTGCCCGACAACCGCGATGCACAAACGTCCAGGAGACGGCATCGTGCTGGTGGATACCAACAAATGCGTCGGCTGTGGCTACTGCGCGTGGTCATGTCCTTACGGCGCACCGCAGATGAATAAAGCCACTGGCCAGATGTCAAAATGCGATTTCTGCGTCGATCTTCAGGTTAAGGGTGAACAGCCGATGTGCGTGGCAACCTGCCCGCTCGGGGCGATTAAGTTTGGCCCGATTGACCAGCTACGTGCCGAATACGGCAGCGTTTGCGATGTAAAGGGACTGCCTGATTCCTCCATCACGCATCCGAATCTTGTGATTAAACCGCACCAGGGTGCAGAACAGGAGAATAACTGATCATGGAAGAATGGCCACTCATCGTTTTTACGCTGCTGGTGCAGGCATCCGTTGGCCTGACGGTTGCGATGTCGCTGTTTCTGCTGTCCGGGCGCGGTACTTTGCCGGTACACGAACGGCGTCGCTATCTTTTAATGCCGCTGCTGATAGCGACAATCGCTGCTGCTTTCGGCCTTACTGCCTCCACGCTGCATCTCGGCTATCCGCTAAACGCATTTAATGCGCTGCGCCACGTTGCAAGCTCCTGGCTAAGCCGCGAAATCATCTTCGCCAGTCTTTATCTGGCGGCTTTGGGCTTAGCCGCGCTGCTGGCGTTATTCTTCAGAAAGCTCTCCCTCGTGCTACTGCTGGCGGCCTGTATTCTGGGGCTGGTAGATGTGTTCTGCATGGGAGCGATTTACGTTCATTCTTCTGTCGCGACCTGGATGCACTTCAATACCTGGGTGATGTTCTATGGCGCAACGCTTAGCATAGGCGCAACGGCAGCTTTGTTGGCCTTTACAGTGCGAGCGGGAGTAAACGAAACGAGCAGGCGTAAGGTTGCAGCCTGTGTAGTCGCCGTGCTTATCGTCACCACGCTACTGCGCCTGCTTGAGCAAACGGTCTATTTCAGCTATCTGGCAAAGGCCGGTCTGAGCGAAGCCATCACCTTCCCTCATCAGCCGCTGGAGGCCTTTGAAGCGCTGCGTGGCTGGTATCTTGCCGGATGGATTGTGCTCGCTGCGGGAGTAACGATGCAGAGTTTGTCTGTACGTGTCAGAAGAAATAAAACGCTGCTGACAGCAGGATGCTGCGCGGTGTTTATCGCGGAGATCCTTCTGCGCGTCGTTTTCTTTAGCCTGAGCTAATGAAATTAGCCGCTCTCAGCGCTCGCCCTTCCATAGGGCGAGCCTGTTTACACCAGCAGCTTCGCCACAGCAGCTGTGAAGCCTGTCGTCATGCTTGCCCATTCGATGCCATTAAACCTGAGAACGGCTGCATGGTTCTCAACGCGGATATCTGTACATCCTGCGGGAACTGTCAGTTTGTTTGTCCGACAGCCGCGCTGGAAAGCCTGTCCGCCCCGCAACGCTCCTTTCATGGAGCGGCCTTAATCGCACCGTTCAGCATTATTCCCCCCACGGTAGAAGAGCTGCTTATCTGGCATACCGAACGGGGCATTCGTTGTGTTGAACTGGATATTGAGACTTCGCCGGGCTGGCTGGTTGCGCTCGCCAGGCTTAACCTGCGTTTGAAACAGCTCGGCGAACCCTGCTGGACGGTTGCGCAGCCGGAAGAAAAGCCTGTTAATACCGGGCGACGAAGCTGGCTGCGGATAAACAAGGCTGATGCCTCCACAGCCAGCGTTTTACCGGCCCGCGGCCTGAATAACAGCAGCTTTGCCCTGAGCCTGGAAAAAAGTAGCTGTTACCTCTGCAGCGCATGTTCCCGTATTTGCCCCCAGGCCGCCATTGAGATAAACGATGAGGCGTTTATCCTTCATCATTCGCGCTGTAACGGCTGCAAGGCCTGTACCGACGTGTGCCTGCCGCATGCCTTGACGCTCACAAATGACCTTCAGTCCGGCACCACGCGGTTCTCCGTTAAATCGACAGGCTGTACAACCTGCCAGCAGTTATTTCTCACCTGGCCTGGCGGCAGCAACGAGTGCCCTGTCTGCCAGCGACACGCGTTTGGGATGCGTGAAGCGTAACGTTAGTTGATCCGCGCCCCGCTTTGTTCATCGAACAAATGTGCCTGATGTACGTCCGGCAGCAACTGCAGCTCGCTTCCCGGCGTCGTTTGCACCCGATCGCGAAATACCGCTATCGCCTTTTGCTTACCAATATTCAGCGCGATTTGTGTTTCCGCGCCGGTCGGTTCCACGACGTTCACCTCTGCCGCCACGCCGCCTTGCGCAACCTGAGTAAAATGTTCTGGCCTGACGCCGTACAGCACGCGCTTACCCTGAGCCACAGCGGGAATATTAATCAGCGGCAAACGTAGCCCGTCATCGGTAACAACGGATTCACGGTCAATCCTTCCGCTAAGCAGATTCATGGACGGCGAGCCGATAAAGCCGGCGACAAAGGCGTTGCGCGGCCTGTCGTAAAGCTCAAGCGGCGTACCCACCTGTTCGATAACGCCATCTTTTAGCACCACGATTCTGTCAGCCATCGTCATCGCCTCGACCTGATCGTGGGTGACATAAACCATGGTGGCGTTGAGTCGCTGATGCAGCGCTTTAATTTCCGTGCGCATCTCAACGCGTAATTTTGCGTCCAGATTCGAAAGAGGTTCATCGAACAAGAACACGCGCGGATTTCGCAAAATTGCGCGCCCCATCGCCACGCGTTGACGTTGCCCGCCGGAAAGCTGGCCGGGTTTACGCTTTAGCAGAGTCGATAAACCAAGCGTTACCGCAACCTGCGCGACGCGTTCATCAATCAACGCTTTCTTCACGCCCTGCATTTTCAGCGAGAAACCGAGGTTATCCGCCACCGTCATATGTGGATAAAGGGCGTAATTCTGGAAAACCATCGCGATATTGCGCGCCTGCGGAGAGATATCGTTGATGACTTCGCCATCCAGCGCAATCTCGCCGCCGCTGATGCTTTCCAGCCCCGCAATCATACGCAGCAAGGTGGATTTACCGCAGCCCGATGGTCCGACCAGCGCCACAAATTCCCCTTCGCGGATGGTTAAATCCAGCCCTTTGATTATCGCGTTATCTTCATAACGCTTATGGATATTGCTTAATGTAATGGTCGCCATTGTTTAATCCTTCAGACCGCCAGCGGTCAGGCCGTGAACCAGATAGCGCCGCACCAGCAGCGTAAACGCCACAACCGGCAGCATAACCAGCGTGCCGCTGGCGGCTATCTTGCTCCACTCCCAGCCTTCGTACTGGAGAAAATTAACAATTGCCACAGGAGCCGTAACGGCCTGAGTGCGCGTCAGGATCAGGGCGTAAAAGAAATCGTTCCACGAGAAGATGAAACAAAGGATCGCCGTGGCCGCAAGGCCTGGGGCAACAAGCGGCAGCGTAATGGTCCAGAATGTTCGCCAGATTGAACAGCCATCAAGCCAGGCGGCCTCTTCCAGCGCCGCAGGCACCGCAGCAAAAAAGGTTTGCATCAGCCAGATAACAATCGCCAGGTTAAACGTCAGATAAACGATGGCCAGGCCAAACACCGTGTCCTGCAATCCGAGCCAGCGCCACGCCAGATAAAACGGAATGGTAAACGCAATCGGCGGAGCCATACGGGTGACGAGGATCCACAGCGCAACGTGCCTGCGCCCCGGAAATTGCCAGCGCGTCAGAACCCAGGCGGCGGGAACGCCGATAAGCAGCGACAGCCCGGTAGAAAACGTGCTCACCAGCAGGCTGTTGCCAAACGAGTGCAGAAAATTGCCCTGCCAGAGCGCGCGAAACGCATCAAGCGTTGGCGTAAACCACAGCGTTAAATCAAACACTTCCATCGCCGGGCGAAACGCCATGATGACCATCCACAGAAACGGCGCCAGCACGGCGAGCAGCAGCAGCCAGGTGATGGCTTCCCGTCCGCCGCGCAGGCGAAATGGCTTACGTCTGCGCACGGATACCGCGTTAATTCCATCAAGCGTTAGCTTTTCGCTCATCGCTCCACCCCGCTTTGCCCACGATATAGCTCAATACAAATACTCCGACGAGGATGACCACCGCGATAGCGCTGCCGTAGCCCCAGTACGAAAAATTAAACGCCTGAATAAAACCGTAATAGTTAGTGACCTCGGTAACCGAGCCCGGCCCGCCGTCGGTTAAAACATAAATCAGCGGAAAGGCCTTGAAGCTGTCGATAAGCCTGAACAGCGCGCAAACCACCAGCACCGGTTTGATATAGGGCAGCACGATGTAACGGAAAATATTGCCCGACGTTGCGCCATCAAGGCTTGCCGCTTCCAGCGGATCTTTGGGGATCATCTGCAGGGCGGCCAGCACCATCAGCATGGTGAAAGGAAACCATTGCCAGATATCCGCCGCCACAATGGCCCATAATGCGGTGGCCGGGTTGGCGATAAGCGAGGGCAGCGTTATCCCCCACATCTCTAATAGCTGATGCAGCGGGCTAATATCAGGCGTATAAATTATCTTCCAGATAAGCGCCACAATAATGGGCGGCAATACCATAGGAATAAGAAATAATGTTCTGGCGGTATGCAGCCAGGCCGAAGCGCCATTCAGTAATAATGCCAGACCCAGCCCAATCACTACCTGTAATAACACGCTAACCAACGACATTTTTAATTGCGTGATCACGGAATTAATAAATCTCGGGTCATCGAGCAACTGACGATAATTAATTAACGGGTCGCTAAACTGAAATGTCGCCTGAGGATTGGTCAGGCTTAGCGGTGTTAAACTGGTGACGATTAACGCCATCGCCGGTAAGAGTGTAATAATCACCAGCACTATCAGCGACGGCAGCAACCCCGCCAGATAAGCATTACGCTGCTGGCTTCGCCAGTTAGTTTTAGCGTACATAGTCGCCCCCTTAAATCTTCGCGCCCGCGCGTTTCAGATCGGCAATAGAAGCGGTTTGCGCCTGCTGCATCGCCTGTTTTGCTGAAAGCTGGCCGGAGATAATCAGCGCAATCGCTTTGTTGAGCTGCTGATCCACCTGCGGGTAGACATCCACCGTGCGGTACTTCATATATCCACCCTGCGCGGCCCTGTCCACGGCGCTAAGCGACAGCTCCGCCAAATCCACGCCGTTGATGATTTGCTTACTGCGATAGTCAGAAGAATCGATGTCGCTGCGGCGGGTTGGCGAACCGTAACCGGCCTGTACGGCGCGCTGGGTGGTTTGTTTTGAAAGCGCCCACTGGATAAACGCCCACGCGGCCTCTTTGTTTTTCGAACCAACCGGAATGCCCAGCGCGTGGACGGCCATGCCGGGGAAACGCCCTGCGGGCCCTTGAACCATCTGACCAAAGTTCACCGTTTTTACCGTGCGGGAAGAAGCCGGGTCGCCCAGTTGCGCAAGGTAGGCCTGGCTTGAATCGGAGAAGTTCACCCTTCCGAGCTTCAGCGCCTGCGTAGACTGGTCGGCCGTGTAGCTCAGGCCGCCGTTTGGCCCGAACTCGCGGATCAGGCGCGCAAAGTAATCCGCGGCCGCCACCGCTTCTGGCGTATCAAGCGTCGGGAACAAATCGTCCGGCGGATTGCGGAAAACATTACCGCCAAAGGCCTGTAAATAAGGGATAAACGTCCAGCCGTAGTGGTTGTCCGTCACGTAGCCCGCAACGCGCTGCTTTTTATTTACCGTCTGCAGGACTTTGAGCAAATCGTCGGTGGTGTCCGGGAATGTAAAACCCGCTTCGCTCACCAGATCAAAACGTGATGAGCCCGCTATCATGCCTTCCACCACCCACGGAATGCCGTACAGCTTGCCGTCACGCCCGGTTTCCGGTATCAACCCGCCCTGCAGGAAATCCTGGCTATCCCACTGGTCGCCGGTCAGATTCGGGTTGGCAATAAACTCATCGAGCGGCGTTAGCCAGCCGGAGTTGATCCAGCGGCTGGTGTAGATAAAAGTGACGTTCACCACGTCATACGCAGAGCCTTTGGTGGACAGTTCCAGGTCCGCGCGCTGGTTATAAACCGGGAAAGAAGGCGTATCGAAATTTACTTTTGCCCCCGTGAGTGCCTCGAATTCCGGCAGCCACTGGCGCAATAAAGTGGGATACGCGCTGCTAAACGTCGAGACATTCAGCGTCACGCCAGCATATTTTTTCGCACCGTTCGCCCCGCGGGCAAAGGCGGGCACCATGGCGTACACCCCAAAAGCTGCCATCGCTTTTAACAGATCTCGACGTTGCATCATCATGTTCCTTTTTATTATGGGTAATCAGGCGACGGCGCTGACCGGGGATTGCTGATCCGGTCTGGAAATTGTGCGGCTGCGGCTGCCGTCAACGGCAACGGCGACATCCCCTTCAATGGTTACGCGGCGCACCAGGCGCGGCTGATTACCGTAATCGTTGACCGCATAATGCTGCGTCGCGCGGTTGTCCCAGATAACCACGTCGTCCTGCTGCCAGCGCCAGCGCACGGTGTTTTCCAGTTGAATGACGCGATTTTGCAGCAGCTCGAACAGGCGGGCTGATTCACGGCTGCTAAAGCCGGAAAGACGCTTGAAGAAATGGCCCAGCAATAAGGCTTTTTCTCCGCTCACGGGATGAACGTGCACCACCGGATGCTCGGCCTCATAAACGGCAGAAACAAACACCTTGCGATGGTGATCCAGACGCTGCTGTTCAGCTACCACGCGCTCAGCACCGTAGTCATAATCATTGCTGTGCACCGCACGCAGGCTTTCTGCAAAGCGTTTTAATTCTTCGGGTAAGTTTTCATAGGCGGTAACCGTATTCGCCCAAACGGTGTCGCCGCCGTAGGCCGGAATTTGCACGCCACGCAGGATTGAAATTTTCGGGAAGGCGTCGACAAAGGTTACGTCGGTATGCCAGGAGTCCGCACGGCCGCCGCCTTTGGAAGCGTCGAGTTCAAAGAGTTTGGTGCCGGTTGGCGCCGGAACGGTAGGATGAGCGACGACTTTGCCAAATCGCGCGCCAAATGCCTGATGTGTTTCATCGGTTAAGTGCGTCTGATTACGGAAAAAGAGAACTTTATATTTCACCAGCGCGGCTTCTATTTGCGAGAATGTTTCCGCATTAATATCGGGCGTTATTTTAACATCTACAATTTCGGCACCGATATTTCCGGCAACGCGGCGAATGGTCAGATTAGGAAAGTCAGCATCAACCTGAGAAGAATTAATCGTCATAACGGCGGACCCTTAAATGTTAAGTGGACTCGCAGTATAGAAACAGCAAATTAACAATTAAAAGAATCGATACTTATATGGATAGAAGTTCTGTCTGGCAAAGCTAAGTTATTTTTTAGCTAACGGCGGAGAAGTAAAAACAACCCCCGGAACGAGGGTTGTTTGAAAAGGTCATTATTTAAAGCTAATACGGACCACGTCGTCCGGACTGGTTGGTTCTTTATCGCGTGAACCAGGCTGTTTCACGCTGACAAACAGCGTCTGGCCATCGTCTGACAGCGCAAGGCTGTTCGGATGCGTTGGGGTATCGATGGTGTTGAGCACCTTGTAGCTCTTCGCGTCAATTACGCTAACTTTCCCCGACTGGCGGTGCGTGACGTAAACTTCGTTGCGCTGAGCGTTATAGAGCACGGCCAGAGAAACCGGCAGCTCAATTTTCTTCAGCACTTTGCCATTTTGGGTATCCACAACCAGTAGCTGCGGCGATTTAGAATCGGTGATGAACGCACGGTGATTTGCCGTATCCAGGCTCAGGTTCAGATAGAAGTGCTCGCCTTCTTCAAGTTTGCTACGCGAGATGACTTTGTTGGTCGCGGTATCAATGGTGATAAATTCGTTATCGCCGTTGGTCATATAAATGCGCGAAGCCTTCGCGTCGATTGCCAGACCCGTCGCCATTTTGCCGAGGCCTTCAATCGTGGTGCGCAGCGTCAGATTATCGCCGTCTACAACCCACAGCACGCTGGATTCGCCCAGCCCGCCTACATAAAGGGTATTTGTTGTTTCGTTAACAACCAGCTCACGCGGCGCAAACGGACGCACTTCTTTTGTACGTTTACGCTCATCCAGCACCAGCGTTTTTTTCACATCACCCGTTTTCACATCAACGGCGGTTACCGCGCTGTTTGTAGTATTGCCCAGGAATAATGTGCCGGTAGCGTGATTTACCGCCATGCCGAACGGTTTCAGATTGTTGTGAATGGCCTGTGTAATTTCAAGCGTTGCCGGATCAAGTCGATAAACCACCCCGCCCTTATCAAGTTTACGGCTCTGTGAAGTCGCCACGTACAGCGCCGAAGGCTCGCCGGTAACGGCTAATTCGTAAGCGCCCTTGCCCACTGGTTTACGGTCAAGCGTGAAATTCGTGTCGGCAAACAGCGAAGCGGAAAAAAGAAAGGTTGAAAACGCGAGAACAGGCAAAGCACGGCGTTTAGCCTGAGTAGCAAATTCCGTTGAAGAAAACATAAATCTCCTTATTGAGGGGACGAACGGTTGATGTGGTAATGATTATCATTATCTGAATTCAAAAGTAAATAATTATCATTAACAAAACATCATTTTTGTAAATCTTTGATGAGTATGGATAAAAATTTTTAAGCGTAAAGATTGTGTGCGGAATGTGTGGAAATTATGAAGATTGGCGCCGGATGTTGTAATGATAACAATTATCATTACTATCTGGAGCCCTGCGCTAATTTGTTTCACAATATGGAAATTCTACGCATGAATGTAAAAAACAATTACAGAAAAACCCGACTGGCGATGTTATTGGCGGGGCTTTGCAGCGGCGGGGTTTGGGCTGCGGAAGAGGCTCTGCTTGATAGCGGCGATACCATGGTGGTGCAGGCGACCGCCGAACAAGAACTGAAACAGCAGCCCGGCGTATCTATCATCACCGCCGAAGATATTGCAAAAGATCCCCCGGTCAATGACCTCTCCGACATCATCCGTAAAATGCCCGGCGTTAACCTCACCGGCAACAGCGCAAGCGGCAGCCGCGGCAACAATCGTCAGATCGATATTCGCGGCATGGGCCCGGAAAATACCCTGGTTTTGATTGACGGCGTCCCCGTGACTTCCCGTAATTCCGTGCGTTATAGCTGGCGCGGCGAAAGGGATTCTCGTGGTGACACAAACTGGGTTCCACCGGAGATGGTTGAACGTATCGAAGTCATTCGCGGCCCGGCGGCGGCCCGTTATGGTTCTGGCGCCGCAGGCGGCGTGGTTAATATTATTACAAAACGCCCGACGAACGACTGGCACGGCTCTTTGTCTCTCTATACCAACCAGCCGGAAAACGATAAAGAAGGCGCCACCAGACGCGCTAACTTCAATCTGAGCGGCCCGCTGGCCGGCGATGCGCTGACCATGCGCCTGTATGGCAACATCAACAAAACCGATGCGGACGCATACGACATCAATACCCAGCAAAACGGCTCTTACGCCGCCGGGCGCGAAGGCGTTCGCAACAAAGACATTAACGCCCTGCTGTCCTGGAAACTCACGCCGACGCAGATTTTCGATTTTGAATATGGTTACAGCCGCCAGGGCAACATCTACGCGGGGGATACTCAATACAGCAACGGGAACCTCAGCCCGAACGGCCTGGTTGAGCAGCTTTACGGCCAGGAAACCAACCGTTTATACCGCCAGAACTACGGCATCACGCACAACGGGATCTGGGACTGGGGTCAGTCAAAAGTGGGCTTCTATTACGAAAAAACCAACAATACGCGCCTGAAGGAAGGCTCTACGGGCCGTGTTGAAGGGATGATTAACGACACCGCCTACGACACCAGCCGGCTTGAAGATTACCGCTCGACTGCCGAGGTGAACGTTCCGCTGTTCCTGCTGTTCGATCAGACCATCACGCTGGGCGCGGAATGGGAACGTCAGGAGCTCAACGACCCGGCCTCCATGACCGCAACAGCCGCGTCTGGCGTGGATATCGGCGGCGTTTCGGGCGATCCTTCCTCGCGCAGCACTAAAAACAGCGCCAACACCAGCGCCGTTTATTTTGAAGATAATATCGAAGCAACTGAAAGTACCTATATTATTCCCGGCCTGCGCTTTGACTATCACAACCAGTTCGGCGGCAACTGGAGCCCAAGCCTCAACGTTTCCCAGGGCTTAGGCGATCTCTTCAAGCTAAAAGCCGGTATCGCACGCGCTTATAAAGCGCCAAACCTGTATCAATCCAGCGAAGGCTATCTGCTTGCGACGCGCGGCAACGGTTGCCCGAATACGATTGAGAGCGGTAGCTGCTATTTACTGGGCAATGACGATCTGAAGCCTGAGATCAGCGTGAATAAAGAAATCGGCCTTGAATTTGCCTGGGAAGGTTATGACGCGGGCGTGACCTGGTTCAGAAACGATTATAAAAACAAAATCGTTTCCGGCACGGACATCATCGGCTATGCCTCAAACGGCTATAACATCCTGCGCTGGGAAAACGGCGGTAAGGCGGTAGTGGAAGGCCTGGAAGCGAACCTGACGGTGCCGATTATTCGCGATACCCTGAGCTGGCGCACCAACGGCACCTATATGATTAAATCCGAGAGCAAAAAGACCGGCAACCCGCTGTCGATTATCCCGGAATACACCGTGAATACCATGCTCGACTGGCAGGTGACGGATAAACTTTCCGCCAATACCACCTGGACGATGTATGGCCGTCAGAAACCGCGTCAGTATGCAGAGATTCGCAACGAAACGGGGTCGATGTCTAATAAAGAAATCGGCGCTTATTCCATTGTGGGCGTCGGCGTGAACTATCAGCTCACCAAAAACCTGCGCGCCAATACCGGCATCAGCAACCTGTTTGATAAGCAGATTTATCGCGAAAACGAGGGAGCGTCGACATACAACGAACCCGGCCGCGCTTATTATGCGGGTGTGACGATGTCGTTCTGATAGTCGTACCGCACAGGCTTCCCCCTCTCTGCCAGAGGGGGAAATCAGTCGGTTAAACCTGCAAATAAACCATCTGCGTTTGCAGGTATTCGTTCAGTCCGTGACGCCCGTCCGCCCCGCCGATACCCGATTTACGCCAGCCCGCATGGAAACCCTGCATCGCTTCAAAGTTCTCACGGTTAATATAGGTTTCGCCAAATTTCAGGCCCTTAATCGCCTTCATGGCGGTGTTCAGATCGCGGGTATAAACGGATGAAGTCAGCCCGTAGTCGCTGTCGTTGGCCATCGCCACCGCCTGCTCCAGCGTATCGAAAGTGGTAACCGGCAGCACCGGGCCAAAGGTTTCGTCGTGCATGATCGCCATTTCCTGGCTCACATCCACCAACAGCGTTGGCGGATAGAAGTAGCCTTTTCCTTCTGGCGTTTTGCCGCCGGTCAGCACGCGAGCCCCTTCGCTCACCGCTTTCGCCACTTTCTGTTCTACCCGCTCAAGGGCTGCGGCATTGATTAATGGCCCCATCGCCACGTCGTTGCGTTCGCCGGTATCGCCAAAGCTCACCTGCTTAAAGGCTTCGCTCAGGCGGGTAATAAATTCGTCGTAAATGCCCTTTTGCACGTAAACGCGTTCCGCGCAGTTACAGACCTGCCCGGTGTTGATCATGCGTGAGTCAACGATCGCTTTTACCGCAATATCCAAATCGGCATCGTCCATGACAATCGCAGGCGCTTTGCCGCCCAGCTCCAGGCAAACCTTAGTGATATTTTTTGCCGCCGCAGCCATGATTTTCTCACCGGCGGCCACGCTGCCCGTCATGCTGACCATCGCCACTTTCGGGTTGCCCGCCAGTTCCTGACCCACCGTTTCGCCACGGCCAAGCACCAGGTTAAAGACGCCTTTCGGCAGGCCGATATCGTGAACAATCTCGGCAAACGCAATGGCGTTATTTGGCGTGAACTCGCTGGGTTTGATGACGATTGTATTGCCGGTCACCAGAGCCGGCGCCAGTTTGCGGGCGATGAGAAAGAACGGGAAGTTCCACGGCAAAATGCCTGTCGTAACACCCAGCGCGCGTTTGAAAACCAGAATGTTTTCGCCAGGACGATCGCTTTGCAGAATTTCACCTTCATAGCGGCGCGCCCATTCGGACATATAGTCGAGATAATCCGCCGTGAAAGCTACCTCCACCTCAGCAAGCTGTTGGGTTTTACCGCCTTCCGCCACAATCAGCGCGCTGATGCTGGCTGCGCGTTCACGAATACCTGCCGCAATTTTTCGCAGCCACCCCGCACGTTCAATAGCCGGTAGCGCTTCCCAGGCATCCTGCGCCAGGGCTGCGGCATCAATCGCCTCGCGAGCCTGCTGTGCGCTGCCGTCCGGAATACGAGAAATCACCTCTTCCGTGGCGGGGTTCACCACATCAATCCATTGATTGCCCTGCCAGTGAACAAACTGACCGTTGATATACATAGGATGCTGTACGGGTGCTGTCATGACCGACTCCTGTGGGTGCAGAGTGAATGCCTGTTGTTAAGTGAAGGTGAAATATTTGTAATCACTTTAGGCATCAAAAGTTGTCATTCGGGCAAAGCGGTCATGTTTTGTGATGGCACTCAATAAAATGGGGGCGAAACAGCTAATTTATTTACAGATGAACAACATGAGGTTGACCGTTTCAGAGGACATGCAGGTAAAACGGTCAAGACGGGCAGGATCAGAGCAGTTCGCGCGCGGTCGGATAATCCGTAATCAGGACGTCGATGTAGCCGCCGTTAAGCGCGCCACGAATGGCATTCACTTTGTCGCTGCCGCCGGCAAGCGCAACAACATGCGGACAGGCCCGGACCTGGCTCAGTTCCATGCCGATCACCGGATCTTCTTCTTTGCTCAGCACCGGTTCGCCCTGCGCGTTGAAATAATGCAGACAGATGTCCCCCACCGCGCCGCGCCCGGCAAGCGTTTGCAGCATTTTTTCTCCGTAATAGTTTCCGGAGTTTTTCAGCAGTTGCGAGGGTTCCAGCTCGCCGATGCCGACGATAGCAATATCCACTTCAGCAAATTTTTTCACCACTTCGGCGACGTCTTCGCTGGCGGCCAGCCTGGCGCGCTCTTCTACAGAATGTTCAATACTCTGGGCGGGCAATAGCCAGGCCGGGCAATCGAGCTGGGCCGCCAGGTTTTGGGTCAGAATCGTTGCCTGTACGTTTCCGTTTGGCCCTACGCCGCCCAGCAGTTGAATAACGCCCTGCGCTTTAATGCTCTGCGGATGCAGTTCATCCACCATTGCGCGAATCGTGCTGCTCCAGGAGGAAATACCAACCAGGTCGTCTGCCCGCAAGCGTGTTTCAACGTAGTGCGCTGCGGCACTGCCGATGGCATGTTTGATTTGCATCCCTGATGCGGGTTCGTCCACATCCACCACAACCGCCTGGCGAATGCCGTATTTCTTCTCAATCGCCTGTTCAAGCGAGAGAAAAATATTGGCGGGCTGGATAACGCTTATCTTCACCACGCCCTCTTTCTGGCAGCGGGTAATGGCGCGTGAGACAAAGGACTGCGACAAATTCAGCAGCCCTGCGATTTCTGATTGCTTCATGCCCTCGACGTAATAGAGCGTCGCGATTTTTACCAACAGCCGTTGCTCATCCTGCTTTGACATAGCGCCTCCTCGGTGACCCCTGTATTTTTATTCAACTTTGAATAAATAACAAGCGAGGGCTCTTTTTGACGCTTTAACGAGCAATTTGTGATCGCATTCGCCTTTTCATCATTTCCATAAATTCCGCATGGACAGATCCGGAAACGGAGCATATCGTTACATTGAATAATAAATCATGCTTGAATATATATTCAATGTGGAGATAAAAATGAACCGTACCCTACTGAAAACTTCGTTGTTGGCGGCCATGCTGGCCTCTTCTGCCTCGCTGTATGCGGCGGATAACGGACTGATAGCCATTATTACCCCTTCTCACGACAACCCGTTCTTTAAGGCGGAAGCCGACGGCGCCGCCGCGAAAGCGAAGGAGCTGGGCTACACCACGCTTGTCGCCTCACATGACGACGATGTGAACAAGCAAAATCAACTGATTGAAACCGCTATTGCCCGTAAAGCCAAAGCCATCATCCTTGATAACGCCGGCGCAGACGCCACCGTAGGCCCGCTGGAAAAAGCAAAAACCGCAGGCGTGCCTGCTTTTCTTATCGACAGAGAAATCAATAAAACCGGCATTGCCGTGGCGCAAATCGTTTCCAATAACTACCAGGGCGCGCAGCTTGGCGCGGAAAAATTCGCCAAATTGCTTGATGGCAAAGGCAAGTACGTGGAGCTGCTGGGCCGTCAGTCCGATACCAACGCCCACGTGCGCTCGCAGGGTTACCACGATGTCCTGGACGACTATCCGGAAATGAAAATGGTGGCCCAGCAAACAGCGAACTGGAGCCAGACCGAAGCGTTCAACCGTATGGAAGCCATCCTGCAAACCCAGCCGGATATCGTTGGCGTTATCTCCGGTAACGACACGATGGCGCTGGGCGCAGAAGCGGCGCTGAAAGCCGCCGGTAAAACCAACGTCATCGTTGTCGGATTTGACGGCAGTGATTACGTTCGTGACTCCATCACCGCGAAAAGCAACATCAAAGCTACCGTCCTGCAACCGGGCTGGGAACAGGCGCAGATGGCCGTCGTTCAGGCTGATTACTTCCTGAAAAACGGTAAAGCGAAAGAGCAGGAAAAACAGTTGATGGATTGCGTGCTGATTGACGAAAGCAATGCCGCGCAGCTCAAAGCCTTCAGCCTTAATAAGTGATCCCGGAGGCACTATGTCGTTAAAACAATGGGGTACTGGATTGTTATGTTGCAGCGCCCTGTTGCTGACTGCCTGCCGGGTGGTGGATCTGGACGAAAATGGCAAACCTGTCATTCCGCCCGATCCCAATGCGAAAGCCAGTTTCGCAAACCAAACCCCTGCGCAGATAGCGCAACAAACCTGGGCTACACGCGTGATGGAGCAGGCGCGCGACCATGCGCTGGACGCAAGCGCCCT
Organism: Dryocola boscaweniae; assembly: GCF_025215095.1. Classification (GTDB taxonomy): domain Bacteria; phylum Pseudomonadota; class Gammaproteobacteria; order Enterobacterales; family Enterobacteriaceae; genus Dryocola; species Dryocola boscaweniae. Next base: position 363,991 of record NZ_JALHAP010000082.1, read on the forward strand.
GCATAACATGGCCGCAAGCGCCAAAGGTGAGAGCTTCTTTGTCAAAGCGCGCGGCACCGTAGAAAAAGTTGAGCTCGGCAACGAACGGGAACGTGTCGTGACATTCACCCTCAACGACCGGCCGGTTCAGCTTCAGGTTGGGCCGATGATCCGCGGCAATGCGATCCGCGATGCGGCTGGGTTCAAGTTTGAGGATTTCACCAATCAGGTGCAGTTCGCCCAGCTTTCAAAGGCCTATAACCGGGAAGCGGTCAAACATTTGCCCGCCGTCGATGAAAGCTGGCAGCAGCAGCCCGTTACGGTGCTGATGGCGGTGACCCTGCGTAACGGCGCGTTAAGCGACGCCGCCGCGCTCGATTTGCAACGGGAGACGCCGTAATGGAACAAGATCCGATAGTGCTGCGTACTCGCGGAATTTCGATGCTTTTTCCCGGCACGGTGGCGCTGGATAACGTGGATTACAACGTCTGGCGCGGCAAAGTGAACGTTATCATTGGTGAAAACGGCGCGGGAAAATCGACATTGATGAAAATCCTCGCCGGGGTTCAACAACCGAGCGTGGGCGAAATTATCCTCAACGGGAAACCGGTGAAGTTCTCCAGCACCCGGGAAGCTGCCGCACACGGCATCGGCATGGTTCACCAGGAGCTGAACCTGTTTGAAAACCTTTCGGTGGCGGAAAATATTTTCCTCGGGCGCGAACTCCAGCATGGGCTTTCACCTATTGATGAAGCAACCCAGCAGCAGCGCAGCGCGGTATTACTCAAACGGCTCGATCAGCCCATCTCGCCGAAAGAGCTGGTCGCAAATCTCAAAGTCGGCCAGCAGCAACTGGTGGAAATCGCCAGGGCGCTTGCGGAAGACGCGGAGATTTTGATTCTTGATGAGCCGACCTCTGCCCTGAGTAAAACCGAAGTGGACATCCTGTTCCGGGTGATCCGCGAGCTGACTCGCCAGGGCGTTTCCATCATCTATATCTCACACCGCCTCGAAGAGCTGATGGCCATTGGCGATGTCATCACTATTCTGCGCGATGGCAAATTCCAGGCTGAGGCTCAGGTCAGCGATATTGATGTCCCGTGGATTGTCCGTGAAATGCTGGGCAGCGAACCGGTTTCAAGCTTCCTTGAACCCGGCCGCCAGTTCGGCATGCCGCTGCTTGAGGCAGAACATATCACCTGCATGAACGCCGCCGGTAATGCGGTGGTGGACGACGTCAGTTTCCAGGTCAGGGCCGGAGAAATCGTCGGTATTTATGGATTGATGGGCGCCGGAAGAACCGAACTTTTCGAGTGTTTGCTGGGTACGCAGCGCAATTATCTTGGCAAGCTTTGGCTTGACAGCAAACCTGTCCCTCCTCGCCTGGCTACCGCAGAGCGCATTCGTATGGGCATGAGCCTGGTGCCGGAAGATCGCAAACGTACCGGTATCTTCCCGATATCGTCCGTGGCGGGCAACCTGACGATCGCCAGTTTATGGCGGCGCTTGCAGCGCGGGCTGACCATTTCCCGGACGGAGGAAAGTGCCGTAGTGGCAAGCACCATCGGCAATCTGTCGATAAAAGTGTCATCCCCGGAGGTGGAGATCCAGGCGCTAAGCGGCGGTAATCAACAAAAAGTGGTTATTGGACGTTCGCTGCTGACTAACCCAAAACTGCTTTTGCTTGATGAGCCGACCCGCGGTATCGACGTGGGGGCGAAAGCGGATGTATTCCGCATGATGGTGCAGTTGTCCGGGCAAGGCATTGCGGTGGTTTTTTCGACTTCCGATCTGAAAGAAATCATGGCGGTGTCCGACCGTATTCTGGTGATGTCCGGCGGCAAAATCACCGCCAATCTTCTCCGTGAACATGCCGAAGAATCGGCGTTAGTTTCCGCTAGTGCACAAGGGTTCTGATATGAAAACGAATGATGCAGTCGCGCTCACCGCCAGACCGCTGTCGCCGTTTAAATCGCGGGAGAATCTGCTACTCCTTCTGCTTAAGCTGCGTACTTTTATTGCCCTGTTTCTGATCGTCGGTTTTTTTGCCGTCATGGTGCCGGATTTTCTCGCCATGGGCAGCCTGGTTATCATGATTAAACACATCGCCATCAACGCTTTTCTGGCGCTGGGCATCACCTTTGTCATTATTACCGCCGGGATTGACCTCTCCATTGGGGCAACGCTTGGCCTGTGCGGCATGATAGCCGGCTGGCTGATTACCAAAGGCATTGTGCTGCCGATGTTTGGCATCGCCATTTTTCCCAGCGTCTGGGTCATTGTGCCGCTGGTTCTGCTGATTGGCGGCCTGATTGGCGCGACCAACGGCTGGATAATCACGCGCTATAACGTCGCGCCGTTTATCTGCACGCTTGGCACGATGTACGTCCTGCGCGGGGCGGCCATGCTGACTTCCGGCGGTGAAACTTTCCCAGGGCTTTCCGGCAATCCGCAACTGGGCAATACCGGATTTGACCTGATAGGTTCCGGGACTTTGCTCGGCCTTCCGTGGGCCATCTGGATGATGATTGTGCTGGCGCTTGCCATTGCTTATGTCGCCCGCCGCCTTCCTTTTGGCCGCCATGTTTATGCCATCGGCGATAACGAACGCGCCGCCGAGCTTTCCGGCGTGAAAGTCCGCCAGGTAAAAATCTGGGTTTACACGCTATCGGGCTTCTGCGCGGCAATTGCCGGAATTGTCGTCTCCGCACAGCTTGTTGCCAGCCACCCTGCAAACGGTACGGCTTTTGAGATGAACGCTATAGCCGCGGTGGTGCTGGGCGGCACCTCCCTTGCCGGTGGACGCGGCACTATTCTCGGCACGCTGGTCGGCGCCTTTGTGATCGGTTTTCTGGCCGACGGGCTGGTCATGATGGGCGTCAGTGAATTCTGGCAAATGGTGATTAAAGGCATCGTAATCATCGTCGCGGTGATTATTGACCAGATGCAAAACCGCATGCAGCAAAAGGCAGCGGTGGTGGCGCAAAAAAGCCTTATGGAAAGCGGCGGGAAAATTTGATGCTCGCCCTTTCATACCCGTATGCGCTTTTTTTTGGCCTTATGGAATAAATATTCATCACTGATTTTTAATGCAAGAGGTAAGGTTATGAATCCGTTTTCACTGTCCGTTACGGATCTCGAAAAGCGCGCGCGCGCCATCCGTCGCCGCATCATTCTGCTCAACGCCAATAGCCCGGCTGGCGGGCATACCGGGGCCGACCTGTCGCAGGTTGAAATTCTGACGGCGCTTTATTTTCGGGTGCTGAACTGCTCGCCTGAGCTGATTAACGATAACGAACGGGATATCTATATCCAGTCAAAAGGCCACGCGGTGGGCGGCTATTACTGTGTCCTGGCGGAGGCCGGGTTTATTCCCGAGTCATGGCTGCCCACCTATCAACACGCCGACTCCCACCTGCCCGGCCACCCGGTGAAACACAAAACCCCAGGGGTGGAGCTGAACACCGGCGCGCTCGGGCATGGTCTGCCTGTCGCCGTGGGTATCGCCCTTGCGGCAAAACGCAGCAACAGCAAACGCCGGGTTTTTGTGGTGACGGGCGACGGAGAGCTGGCAGAAGGCAGCAACTGGGAGGCAGCGCTCGTTGCCGCCCACTACCAGCTCGACAACCTGATTATCATTAACGACAAAAATAATCTGCAGTTAGCCGGGGCAACCAAAGAGATCCTCAATACCGATCCGCTGGATGAAAAATGGCGTGCGTTTGGGATGGAGGTTGCCCAGTGCAACGGTAACAGCATGCAGGAAGTTGTCGCCACTCTGGAAGGATTACAGCCCAACGGCAAGCCACAGGTGATTATCGCGAACACCACCAAAGGCGCAGGCATTTCCTTTATACAAGGGCGGGCAGAATGGCATCACCGGGTGCCAAAAGGCGATGAAGTGGAACTGGCACTGGAGGAACTGAAAGATGAGTAATAGCGAACATCTGGCCACCGTCATGGTGAATGCCTTTATTGACGCCGTCGAACGCGGCGTGGATCTGGTGCCGGTAGTGGCGGATTCCACCTCCACGGCGAAAATTTCACCTTTTATCAAACAGTTCCCCGGCAGGCTGGTGAACGTGGGCATTGCTGAGCAAACGCTGGTCGGCACGGCGGTAGGCCTTTCAATGGGAGGAAAAATAGCCGTGACCTGTAACGCGGCGCCGTTTTTAATCTCGCGGGCCAACGAGCAGATCAAAGTGGACGTTTGCTACAACAACAGCAACGTCAAACTGTTCGGCCTGAATTCCGGCGCAAGCTACGGCCCGCTCGCCAGCACGCACCACAGCATTGACGATATCGCCGTGCTGCGCGGCTTTGGCAACATTGAAATTTACGCCCCGTGCTGCCCGATAGAATGCCGTCAGATTATCGACTATGCGCTCGAACATGTCGGGCCGGTTTATATCCGCCTTGACGGCAAAGCGCTTCCGGAACTTCACGATGCCGGCTATCGCTTCACCCCCGGCGCGATTGACGTGCTGCGCGAAGGGGAAGATATCGCGCTGGTCGCCATGGGCTCAACCGTTCACGAAATTGTCAGCGCCGCCGCCGAGCTTGCCGACCGGGGCATTAATGCTGCCGTTATCAGCGTCTCTTCTGTTCGCCCGTGCGATACGGCACGGCTGCTGGCCGTGCTGAAACAATCCCGCGCGGTGCTGACGGTTGAAGAGCACAACGTTAACGGCGGCGTAGGCAGCCTGGTTGCTGAAGTGCTGGCCGAAGCGGGTTGTGCAATCCCCCTGATCAGGTCGGGAATTGCCGACGGAAGCTATGCAATTGCCGCAGACCGCAAGGATATGCGGGCGCATCACGGTATTGATGCGGCAGGTGTGGTACGAAACGCGGCTGCGCTTTGTAAAGGAGCATAACCATGTCCAGCCCGATTATCCTGGCTATTGATGAGGGAACAACCAACGCCAAAGTCGTGGCGGTGGAACGTGACGGGCAAATAGCCGCCCGTTGCGGAGTCAGTGTGGCGATGCACCATCCGGCTCCCGGGCTTGCCGAACAGGATCCGCTCGCCCTCTGGCAAGCCGTCTGCGAGGCGATAACCGGTTGCCTGCGGCAGCTTGAAGCGGTTGAGATTGCGGGCATTGCCATCAGCAATCAACGTGAATCCGTTCTTATCTGGCAGCGAAGCGACGGTAAACCGCTAACGCCGGTGGTGAGCTGGCAGGACAGAAGATCCGAAGCGCGTTGCCAGCAGTTGCTGGCGCAGGGATACGGCGAACTTATCACTCGTCTTACCGGTTTGCCTGTCGATCCCCTCTTCCCGGCGGCGAAGATCCGCGCCCTGCTCGATACGATCCCAAACGGGATACAGCGCGCTGAGCAAGGCGAACTGTGCATCGGTACAATCGATAGCTGGCTTAACTGGCAGCTTACCGACGGGCAGGCGTTTACCACGGATTTTTCCAATGCTTCCCGCACGCAGCTATTCAATATTTATCGCGGCGAGTGGGATGAGGAGCTGCTGGCCCTGTTCGGTATTCCCCGTGCGGCGCTGGCGCAGGTCCGCTCATCGGCCTGCAAACATGGCGAAACGCGCATATCTTCCATTGCCGGATTACCGCCCGGAACGCCGATTCTGGCGCTGATTGGCGATTCACATGCCGCGCTCTACGCGCAGCGTTTCGCCTGTGGAAACGTAGTGAAAGCCACCTACGGCACCGGTTCTTCATTAATGCTGTCAGTACCTGAGCCTGTCGCCGCCGGTCAGCTAAGCACCACGCTTGCCTGGCATGACGGCGAACTGAATTACGCCCTGGAAGGCAATATTACCCACACCGGTTCGGGCGCCGCCTGGCTTGGCAAAATGCTGGGCGCAAGCTCGCCGACCGAGCTCACCGAACTTGCGCAGTCGGTGGAGGGAAACCAGGGCGTTTATTACGTCCCTGCGCTTTCTGGCCTGGGCGCTCCGTGGTGGGATTTGCAGGCGCGCGGCATGCTTTGCGGTTTAACCGATGCGGCAACGCCCGCCGTGCTGGCGCGAGCCGCACTGGAGTCGGTGGCTTACCAGATTGCGGACGTATTCTTCGCCATGGAACAGGCCAGCGGTACGCGCCTCGACTCCCTTTGTGTAGATGGCACCGCCACCAAAAATCGCTGGCTGATGCAGTTTCAGGCCGATTTGCTACAGCGTCCTTTGATTATCCAGCCTGCCGCAGAAGTATCCGCATTAGGAGCCGCCTTGCTGGCGGGAAAAGTTCTCGGCTGGTGGCAGGACGGACAGGTGCCCGTATCGCTTGCGACCTGCGGCGAGCGTTTGCTCCCGCGCAGCGACCAGCAACAAAAAATGCATGACAACTATAAACAGTGGCTCGAAGCCGTGGCTCGCTGCCGCTTTCAGCCCAAATAACCTTTTACTGGAGTGAAGCCATGTCTCGTATCCCACAACAATTAACCTTCGGCGTCATTATTGGAAACCGTGGTTTTTTCCCGAGCTATTTAGTCGCCGAAGCGCGTGAACAAGCGCAGGTTCTGTTTGCAAATCTCGGGATCAACACCGTTATGTTAGAAGACGGTCAAACTCATCTTGGCGGCGTGGAAACCCGTCAGGATGCAAAAATTTGCGCCGAGCTCTTTCGCAGGCATCGCGATGACATTCACGGCGTCGTGGTTTTACTGCCAAACTTCGGCGATGAAAAAGCGGTTGCCGAGGCGATTCGTTTGTCCGGCCTGAACGTGCCGGTGCTGGTTCAGGCGCAGGAAGATAATCTGGATAAGATGGGGCTGGCAACCCGCCGCGACAGCTTTTGCGGCAAAATTTCGCTGTGCAACAACCTGCGCCAGTACGGCATCCCGTTTACGCTAACCAGCCAGCACGTCTGCGCGTTAGATGGCGACGTTTTCGCAGCCGATTTGCAACGCTTCACCCAGATTTGTCGGGTGGTGAAATCCATGCAGGGCGTGCGCATCGGCGCCATCGGCGCGCGGCCCGCCAGCTTTAACACCGTGCGCTACAGCGAAAAGCTGCTTGAAAAAATGGGCGTGGCGGTAGAAACCCTCGATCTTTCTGAAATATTTACCCGCATTAAACACATCAGCGACGGCGATCTGCGCGTCAATGAAAAGCGCGGGCTGCTGCTGGAAAATGCCGATGCCAGCGCTATTCCGGCCGATAAACTCACCACTATGGCGAAACTGTTTGTGGTGATAAGCGAATGGATAGTCGCAAACGACATTGATACCACGGCTATCCAGTGCTGGACCTCGCTTCAGGAAAACCTCGGCATTAACGTGTGTTCAATCATGAGCGTGATGTCCGGGCAGTTAATGCCAAGCGCCTGTGAAGTGGACGTGATGGGAGCGCTTTCGATGTACGCGCTTGCCAGTTGCTCGCTGAGCCCGGCCTCCATCGCCGACTGGAATAATAACTTTGGCGACGATCGCAATAAATGCGTGCTGTTCCACTGCGGCAACTTTGCCAGCAGCAGCCTGGAGTCACCGTCCATGGGCACCGCCGATATTATTGGCACGACGGTAGGCAAGGAAAACACCTGCGGCGCCGTGCACGGCCGAATGAAAAGCGGGCCGCTTACCTACTTCCGCCTTTCATCAGACGATTTTACCGGAGAAGTGAAAGCTTACGTGGGAGAAGGCCAGTCGGTGGACGACCCGCTTGATACCGTGGGCTGCCGCGCCGTTATTGAAGTCCCGCATCTGGAAAATTTGCTTGCATGGATTTGCAACAACGGCTTTGAACATCATGTTGCCATGAACCATTCGGCTACCGGAGCCGTGCTGCAGGAAGCCTTCAGTAAATACCTCGGCGTGAATTGTTATCTGCACCGCTAAGACCTGAAAACCGCGGTAATAACATTTGCCGCGGTTTTTTATCCGCTTCTATTACTCAGTGATTGCCGCAAAAGTTTGCCAGAGCGCGGGCAAGGCCTGCGGGATTTTCCCACGACATGGAGTGGCCAGCATTTGGGATAATAATCGTGTTTATTCCTGTTGCCTGTACGGCGGTGAAATCCGCATCCGGTAAGGTTTTCTCGCCAAAAATGAGCGATTTCGGCAGTTGGATAGCGGTGAATGTCTCAAACCAGGATGGCTCCACGCCTTTTACCAGGCTGCTCGCGCCGCGCCACAGCGCGTAAGGCGCGTTACTGAGTAAACTTCCGCTCCAGGGCGACTGTTCAGCGGCGATCAGGGCGTCATAACCCAGGTTCACAAAGGCGCTTTCGTCTTGCCCGGCAATGCCGCGGCTAAACATGCCGCCTCCGGCCTGAAAGTTAGGCTCCGAGACAATCAGACCGGCGATTTTTGCAGTCATCAACGCCGCGACTTCGATGGCAATACTGCCGCCCATGCTGTGACCGTAAAGATAAAAACGGTGCAAACCCAGGTGTTCAACCAGTTCGGCAATGACCAGCGCCTGATCGGTCGTGCTGTACGTGTAATCTTCTGGTTTTTCGCTGAATCCGCAGCCGGGTAAGTCGATCAGCACGCTGCGCCGGTTGCCAAACGCCGGGTCGGCAAAGACGCGAGGATATTCATAAGAAGAGGCGCAGCCCAAACCATGAATAAACAATAAAGGCACGCCGCCGCCGGGCAAATCATGGTAGCGAACCCGGCACCGGGCATGACGGGAAATAAAACTCTGCATGACGATTCCTTTCAGAGGATGATGGCTGTAATTATATACAGCCTCTTTCAGAATTGCCTACCAGGCCATCCACTCGCCGCCCCGATCGCTGCTGGCGCGCAGCGTTTCAATAAAGCGCATGCCGGATAATCCTTCAACGATGCCAGGTAATAGCGGCGCGTTGCCGCCGCGGATTTTAACCGCAGCCTCACGGTAAATTTGCGCGAAACCTTCCAGATAACCTTCCGGGTGTCCGGCTGGCGTGCGGCACTGATGGCGAATGGAATCATGGTTATTGACCCCGTTTCGCGTGACAACGTAACTATTGCCGTGCAAGGGGTGAATCTCAAGCATTTCAGGCTGTTGCTGTCGGAAACAGATGCTTCCCCGGCTGCCCACAATGCGCAATCGCAGATCGTTTTCATAGCCGGGCGCCACCTGGCTTGCCCAAAGCCGCCCCCGGGCTCCGTTGGCATAGCGCATTTCGGCGTAAACTTCGTCGTCCAGCTCGCGGCCTTCAATGCGCGTGAGCAATTCGCCGCGAATCGACTCTGGTTCCATGCCCGTGACGAAGGCTGCCAGTTGCCAGGCGTGGGTGCCGATATCGCCGATCGCGCCAGCCCCGGCGAACTGCGCTTTACCGCGCCAGCTCGCCTGTTTGTTATCCGTCAGCTCCAGCCGGTCGTTCAGCCAGCCCTGCAAATACTCCACTTCCACATTGCGGATATCGCCAATTTCGCTGTTCGCAATGCGCGCTCGCGCCTCGCGTACCATCGGCAACGCGCTGTAGTTATGCGTCAAAATAAAATGGCGGCCGGATGCGTTCAGCAAAGCCGCCAGCTCTTTCCCCTCGGCAAGCGAAATGCCCAGCGGTTTGTCGCAGATTACGTGGATCTTTTTTTCCAGAAAGGCTTTGGCGATGGGCACGTGTAAAAAGTTCGGCGTGACTATCGCCACCGCTTCAATGCCGTCTGGCCGCGCGGCTTCCTGCTCCGCCATCTCTTGCCAGCTTGCATAACTGCGTTCTGGGGCGACAAACAGCGAATCGCCGCTGCGCTTTGCGACTTCAGGCGAGGACGAAAAAGCCCCGGCGACAAGTTCAAATTGATCGTCAAGACGAGCGGCAATGCGGTGCACGCCGCCGATAAATGAGCCTTCGCCACCGCCCACCATGCCTAACCGAATGCGTTTCATCATTCCCCCTCCAGCCCAAGCATTTTACGTACCGCCGACCCTTCGCTCTCGTGCTGGGCGAAATCATCGAAAGCATAATCGGCCACGGGGATGATATGTTCGGCGATAAATTTCGCCCCTTCGCGCGCGCCCGCTTCCCCCGATTTCAGACAGCACTCCCACTCAAGCGTAGCCCACCCGGCGTAGTCGTACTGCGCAAGCCTGCTGAAAATGCCTTTGAAATCGACCTGCCCGTCGCCCAGCGAACGGAAACGCCCCGGCCGTTCGAGCCACGGCTGGAAACCGGCATAAACGCCGCTTTTCGCCGAGCGTTGAAACTCAGCGTCTTTAACGTGGAAGGCTTTAATTCGCGAATGATAGAGATCGATAAAACCGAGGTAATCCATGTGCTGCAGCAGCATATGGCTCGGGTCGTAAAGAATGTTGCAGCGTGGATGGTTATCAACGAGGGCAAGAAAACGTTCAAAGGTGACGCCATCATGCAAATCTTCGCCGGGATGCAGCTCGAAACAAACGTCTACGCCTGCATTATCAAAGCTGTCCAGCACCGGCCGCCAGCGTTTTGCCAGCTCCTTAAAGGCTTCGTCGATAAGCGCCGCATTACGCGGCGGCCACGGATAAAAGTACGGCCAGGCCAGCGCGCCGGAAAAGGTTGCGTGGGCGTTAAGCCCCAGATTTTGCGATGCACGCGCCGCCTGTTTCAGGCTATCAACGCCCCATTGCTGGCGGGCGCGCGCATCGTGCGCAAGTTCAGGCGGTGCGAATCCGGCAAAAGCCGCGTCATAGGCGGGATGTACGGCAATTAGCTGCCCCTGCAAATGGGTAGAAAGCTCGCTGACTTGCAGGCCAAAATTTGCAAGTTTCCCGCTGATTTCAGCGCAGTAATCCTGGCTTTCCGCCGCTTTGCGCAGGTCGAAAATGTGCGGTAAGTGAGTCGGGATTTGCACCGCTTTATAGCCCAGACCGGCCGCCCATGCCGCCAGCGTATCCAGCGAGTTAAACGGCGGCTGCTCACCGATAAACTGGGAAAGAAAAAGGGATGGCCCTTTCAGGGTTTTCATTACAACACCTCCTTAATGTTAACCATCCGCTGCTCGCGAACCGCGATATCGGCCGCCAGCACGACGGCCAGGCTTTCAATCGCCTGCTGCTGATGCAGCGTCAGGTCGCTGTTTTCCAGAATAGAACGCGCAAAAAACTGCTGTTCGAGACGACACAGGGCGAAGTGGTCGGGTTCATCTGCAGCGATTATCCATTCGTCCTGATGCGCAAACTCGCCCTGCTCGTTGAGCTGTGCATGATGTAAGCGCAGAGATTCGGTTCGCGTGTGCGCTTCAACGCTCGCGGATTGCCCTTCGCCGCCCGCTTCGCGCGCCACAATGGAGGCCGACCCTTTTGGTCCGATAACGTCTTTGATAAAGAACGCCGTCTGGCTCATCATCGGGCCCCAGCCTGCTTCGTACCAGCCAACAGAGCCGTCGTCGAAACGGACCTGAAGCTGGCCGTAGTTGTACTGCTGCGGAGCAATTTCATCGCTTAACCGCACGCCAATCGCACTCACGGAAAGCGGGCTTGCCCGGGTCATCTGGCACATCACGTCCAGGTAATGCACGCCGCAGTCCACAATTGGCGAAAGCGACTGCATCAGCATTTTGTGGGTGTGCCAGTGACTGGCGGAGCTTTGCTGATTGAGGTTCATACGCATCGCCAGCGGTTTACCGAGGTTTTGCGCCAGATGAATAAACTGCTGCCAGACCGGGTGATGCCGCAGGATATAGCCCACCACAAGCTGTTTGCCCGCAAGCTGCGCCGTGGCCGCCACGCGCTTCGCGCCGGAAACGGTGGTGGCGAGAGGTTTTTCCAGAAACACATGGCAGCCTGCGGCAAGCGCGGTCAGGGCTAAAACTTCGTGGGTGTCGGGCCAGGTGGCGATACAAACCGCATCCGGACGGGTTTGCTTAATGGCATCCTGCATTTCGTTAAACAGCGGAATGTTCTCGCCAAGCTGCGCTTTCAGGCGGTCTTTAGACGCCCCGCGGGCAACCAGCCCGCAGAGCGAAAATTCTGGCAGCGCTTCATAAGCCTGAGCGTGAGCTGCGCCCATATTGCCACAGCCCACAACCAGCACCCGCAGTGCCCTATCGGCCATCCTGCGCCCCTTCTTTGTAGTTGAAGGTGAAGAAGAAGATGGCGGCAATAATCACGGCGGCAATAGCCGGCAGCCACCAGAACTGCTGCCACTGCACCAGCGCCTCGGCGCCCTGGGCGGTGACCGAACGGTTGAATACCGCGCCGCTGATTTGCGACCCGATAAGCATCCCCAGCCCGTAGGTGAACAGCACCAGCAGACTCTGCGCCTGGCCTTTCACTTTGTTGCCCGCCACCTTATCGGTGTAGATAAAGCCGATAACGAAGAAGAAGTCGTAGCACACCCCGTGCAGAATAATGCCGATGTAAATCATCCAGCGGGTTTCTTCCGCGATGCTCAGCGCGAACATGGCGTAACGGGCGAACCATGCCAGCATGCCAATCAGCAGCATCATTTTGATGCCCAGGCGGCGGAAGAAGAACGGGATCAGCAGCATAAACAGCAGTTCGGACATCTGCCCGAAGGCCATTACGCCGCTGACGTTTTCAAAGCCCAGCGCGGAGATAAACGGCGCAGCGTAAGCATAATAGGCGGCAAGAGGGATCGAAATCAGCGTGGCGCAGATGATGAATACCATAAAGTGACGCTGTTTGAGCAAGGCAAAGGCATCGGCGCACAGCAGATCGCGCATGGAAAGCGGCTTACCGCGATCCGGCGCTGGCGTGTTAGGCAACGTGAAGCTGTAAATGCCAAGCACGACCGACGCAATCGCCGCCATGGTGAAGATACCGGTGCTGTCAGAAAGCCCGCTCATCCCGACGATTAAGCCCGCAACAATCCAGCCGATGGTGCCGAAAGCGCGAACAATCGGGAAGCCTTTCTCGCTGTTCGCAAGGCTATGGAACGCCACGTTGTTGCTAAGCGCAATGGTTGGCATGTAGCAAAGCATGTAGGCAAACACCACCCACAGCAGGCCGGTTTGTCCGCTTTCGAACAGAGTCGGCAGCCACCACAACAGCGCCGCCCCGACCAGATGCAACACGCCAAGCACTTTTTGCGAGGCAAAGAAACGGTCTACCAGCATGCCCAGCACAAACGGCGAGAGGATTGAAGCGATAGGTCCGGTGGAGTACGCGTCGCCGATTACCGCGCTCAGGCCATACTTGCCCATGACGACGCCCAACGTAACGTACCAGGCCCCCCAGACGAAAAACTCAAGAAACATCATTAACGACAGGCGGGGAATAACCCATTTATGGGTGATTACCTGGGCCCCAACGGCTGAGTGAGAAGACATAAATCCTCCGCGACAGAGTATTGATTTAAGGGTAAGGGTTTATTTTTGTAATCGATTACATTAACACTTCATTAAAAATGTAATCGATTTCAGAGGGGTTTCCATCATGCTGATGAATTATTTGATACCATTGATTCAAATCTGGAATGTGCTTCACAAATAATCAACCTGGACAAAGGATCAGCATGTCGATAGATAAAGTGGCTCGTCTTGCGGGAGTTTCCACCGCTACCGTTTCCAGGGTACTGAATGGCAATCCGGGGGTTAAAGCCGACACCCGGGATAAGGTGCTGGCGGCCATTGAGTCATGCGATTATCAACCGAATCTTCTCGCCCGCCAGTTGCGCACAGCGCGCAGCCGCATGCTGCTGGTGTTGGTTTCCAACATTACAAACCCCTTTTGCGCGCGAGTGGTCCGCGGCATTGAAGAGGAAGCGGAAAAACACGGCTACCACATTCTGCTGTGTAATTCTGAATCGCGTCTGACGCGTGAATCCGCCTATCTGCAACTGCTGAGCGGTAAAGTCGTGGATGGCGTGATCACCATGGACGCCATCAGTTGTTTACCGGGCTTAACAACGCTGATTGGTGATTCGCCGTGGGTGCAGTGCGGCGAAGGCGACCCGGGCTATAACGCCTCCTCCGTGACAATCGATAATTTTAAGGCGGCCGCGGCTGCGGTCGATCATCTCGCCTGCGCCGGCTATAAACGGATCGCGTTAATTAATGGCGATTTGCGTTACCTTTATTCGCAGCAGCGGGAAGCGGGCTATCGGGCCGGACGAGATTCAGCCTGGCAAGCCGTGGTTTATGCAGACAGCCTGGAATACCAGGCGGGCGTGCAGGCGATGGCGGAACTCTTTACCCTTCCGGAACCGCCGGATGCCGTTTTTGCTATTTCCGATGCGCTGGCCGGCGGCGCGCTGCATTACGCCCATGAAAACGGCCTGCGGGTACCGGAAGATGTGGCGATCATGGGTTTTGACGGCGTGCCGTTCGGCGCGGTAACCACCCCGCCGCTCACTACGGTCGAACAACCCATGCATCAGCTTGGCGTGCGCAGCGTGCAGCTTTTGCTGGAGAGAATTGATAATCCGCAGGTGGAGACGGTGAATGAGATCCTTGACTGGAAACTGGTGGTAAGGGGATCGGTTTAATTTCAGGAGCCACGGCGGGTGGCGCAAGCTTACCCGCCCTACTTTTTTGCTTTTTCTCCCCTCTCCCTCAGGGAGAGGGTGGTTTTCCCTACCAGACTTTCTGCGCAATCGCCGTAACCAGGCGAACTTTGTCCCACTGCTGCGCAGGCGTCAGGCTATTGCCTTCTTCCGTAGAAGCAAAGCCGCACTGCGGGCTGAGGCAAATCTGGCTGATATCGACAAATTTCGTCGCTTCATTAATACGCGCCTGAATTTGCTCCGGGTTTTCCAGCTCGCCATTTTTAGTGGTGATAAGCCCCAGCACGACCTGCTGTTTGCCTGGTCGCACAAAGCGCAGCGGCGCAAAATCGCCCGAGCGGTCGTTGTCATATTCAAGGAAGAAGGCATCTACGTTTACGCTGCCAAACAGCACTTCCGCCACCGGCTCGTAGCCGCCTTCAGAAATCCACGTTGAACGGAAGTTGCCGCGGCAAACATGCAGACCAATAGTCAAATCTTCCGGCTTGCCTTCCAGCGCTTTATTCAGCACGCGGGCATAAATTTTCGCCAGTTCATCAGGATCGTCGCCGCGCTCGCGGATTTCTTTGCGCTGCGCGTCTGAACACAGGTACGCCCAGACGGTGTCATCAAGCTGCAAATAGCGGCAGCCTGCTGCGTAGAATGCCTGAATGGCATCGCGCCAGGTTGTTGCCAGATCGTCGAAATAGTCGCTCAAATCCGGGTAGACGGTGCTGTCGATGGCCTTACGGCCGCCGCGAAAATGCAGCACGCTCGGGCTTGGGATAGTCATTTTCGGCACCGCATTTCCGCTGATGCTTTTCAGGTAGCGGAAATCTTCAAGCATCGGATGCTCGCCAAAACCAAGCTTGCCGATAACGCGTATGCTGTGCGCCTTTGTCTGAATACCGTTGAACTGGATGCCCTGCTCTGATTCGTAACGCTCAACGCCCTGCAGGCCGTCGAAGAAATCAAAGTGCCACCAGGCGCGGCGGAATTCACCGTCGGTCACGACATGCAGGCCGCACGCGCATTGCTGTTCGACCGAAGCGCGGATAGCTTCATCTTCAACTTTACGCAGTTGATCCGCCGTGATGTCGCCTGCGGCGAACTGCTGGCGGGCTTCTTTGATGGCATCCGGGCGTAAAAAACTGCCAACGATGTCTGCGCGGAACGGGGCCTGATTGCGCTGTTGCAAGGTGTGCGGCATGTGAATTCTCCTGATGACCCGGCTAAATGATTTAGCAGAGTGATAGTTCATTATTTGAATTTTTAGCCATCTGGATGGCTATTTGTTGAGATGAGAATGACATGCCGCCGTCGGTCAGGCAAACGAGGAAAATTCATAAGCCTTGAAAATAATTCATGTTGTTAAATTCATGTAAACTTACATATTGATCTACATCACACTCTGCCGTTAAATACGGTGTCCTGTTTTTGAGCTTCCTCACTATGATTGTTCGTCCGCATAAACACTGGCTTATTCGTTTGTTCGTCTGGCACGGTTCCGTTCTGGAAAAAATCTATTCGCGTCTGCTGCTGAACCTCGTGTTATCGGTCAGCGTGATTTTCTTCCTGCCGTGGTATGAAGCCCTTGGCGTCAAGCTGACTATGGCGCCGTTCAGCATTCTGGGCGTGGCAATCGCTATCTTCCTCGGCTTCAGAAACAGCGCCTGCTACGCGCGTTTTAACGAAGCGCGGCTGCTGTGGGGACAACTTGCGATAACTTCACGTTCGCTGCTGCGCGAGGTAAAAAGCCTGCCTGCGGCGCAAAGCGAGGAGATTAACTATTTCGTTAATCTGCAGGTTGCGTTCTGCAACTGTCTGCGCCTGACGCTGCGCAAGCAGCCGGTGGAGAACGCCCTGCGTCCGTGGCTGCGCGAAGATGAACTTGCCTGGGTTGCGGCAAGCCACGCGCCGTGTAATCGCATTCTGCTGCTGATGGGCAACTGGCTGTCAAAACAGCGCGTGAACGGTACAATTTCCGATGTGCTGTGGCGCAGCCTTGATAATCATCTCAACGAGCATTCCGCCGTGGCGGGCGGCTGCGAACGTATTACCACCACCCCGCTCCCTTTCGCGTACACATTGATTCTGCACCGTACGGTATACCTGTTCTGCATCATGCTGCCCTTCGCGCTGGTGCAGGATTTACACTATATGACGCCTTTCCTGTCGGTATTTATTTCTTATACCTTTATCGCGCTCGACAGCCTGGCTGAAGAGCTGGAAGACCCGTTCGGCATGGAAGACAACGACCTGGCGCTGAATGCCATTTGCAATACCATCGAGCGCGACCTGCGGGATATGAACGGCGAAGACAACGTGCCAGAGAAGATGAAGCCTAACCGGCATTACCAGTTGAGTTAAGCTGCGGCGGGCTCTAAGCAAAATATTAACAATCCGTTTTCATATTTCCTTGAATTATGCGTTCGGGCAGCTTTAAACTAGTTAGATATCTAACTACTGGCCGCCCCGCTGTGGATTACGAAAAACTCACCTTTTCTCACCTGCTCCATCTCACCGCCCATAACTGGCGTCTGGCTGTTAATCGCCGTCTCAAAGACCTCGGCATGAGTCAGGCCAGTTGGGTGGCGGTTTCGGCTATCGCCAGCAATGAAACGCCGCTTACGCAGAAAGAGCTGGCTCATCAGCTCGGTATTGAGGGCGCAACGCTTGTACCGCTCATTAATCGTCTGGTCGAACAAAACCTGGTGCAGCGGGTTCTCATTCCTGAAGACAAGCGCGTGCGCTTACTGGTGGCAACCGAACAGGGGCAAGCTCTTTACCAGAAAGTAAAAGTGGTCGCCGACGAACTGCGCCAGGAAGTGCTGGCTTCAATCAGCGAGGAAGAGCAAGCCCTGACGCGCAACGTGCTCACCCGCCTGCTCAAAGCCACCGAGGCCAAATAATGCGCCTCCCGAAACGAGATCCTTATGTTCCAAGGGAGTGGCAGCCGCATGAGAAACCGGCGCTGCTCGGCTCCCCTTCCACTCCGATTCACCCGACGCACCGACGCATCGCCTACGGCCTGGTTGGCCTGCTGGTATGCCTGACCGGGGCGCTCGGCAACGCGCTGGTTACCGCCAATCTCAATAACTTACAGGGCACCTTTGCGGCATGGTCTAACGAAATCGCCTGGCTGCCCGCTGTGTATGTGATGACCAACGCCTCCATCAACCTGCTGCTGGTAAAATTCCGCCAGCAATACGGGCTGCGGGCGTTTACCGAAGGGTTTCTGGTGCTGTATGTGCTGGTGACTTTCTTCCACCTTTTCGTTAACGATCTTAACTCAGCCATTATGGTGCGGGCCGCGCACGGCATGGTCAGCGCCGCGCTCAGTTCACTCGGCATTTATTACCAGATTCAGGCGTGGCCCGCTAAGCATCGCCTCAAAGCGTTAACCATCGGTATTACCGGTTCAGCGCTCGCCATTCCTGTGGCGCGGTTGTTTTCCTCAGAACTTTTGCAGCTTAACGAATGGCGCGGCCTTTATTACTTCGAACTTGGCCTCGCACTTGTTTCGCTCGCCTGCGTGCTGGCGCTAAAACTGCCGCCAAGCGACCGTAAAAAAGTCTTTGAGAAAAAGGATTTTCTGACGTTCATCCTGTTTGCCCCGGGCATGGCGCTGCTGTGCGGCGTGCTTTCCCTTGGGCGTATCGACTGGTGGTTCGAAGCGCCGTGGATTGGCTGGTCGCTGGCAGCAAGCCTGGTGCTTATCGTTGCCGCCATCACCTTTGAACACAATCGCAGTAATCCGCTGTTGAATACGCGCTGGCTTTCAAGCGGCAGTATCGTGCGGCTTGGGCTTATCATGGTGCTGATTCGTATCGTGCTTGCGGAACAAAACACCGGCGTGATTGGCTATCTGCAGCTTATCGGCCTGCAAAACGAACAGATGACCAATCTTGCCTGGTCGATTCTGGCGGGGATTGCCTGTGGAATTATCGCAAGCTGCCTGACGATTGATATGAAGAAGCTGGCGCGGCCGATTGTGATTTCACTGGTGCTGATGATTGTTGCCTCGCTGATGGACAGCCAGTCCAATAACCTCACCCGCCCGGCACAGCTAATGCTGAGCCAGTTCCTGCTCGGCTTTAGCAGCGCATTCTTCCTCGCCCCGGCGATGCTCACAGCGATTGGCGGCGTCATTGCCGAACCGCGCAATCTGGTGAGTTTTTCAGTTCTGTTTGGCATGAGCCAGAATCTTGGCGGGCTGCTGGGTTCCGCTATCCTCGGCACCTTTCAGACCTGGCGTGAGAAATACCACTCCAGCCTGCTGGCCGACCAGCTAACCCTGCTCAATCCGCTGGTCAACGAGCGGGTCAACCAGTACACCCAGCTCTATAGCAACGTGCTAAATGACAGCACGCTGCTCAATACGCAAGCGTTGTTGCAGTTGCAAAGCGTTGCCACCAATGAAGCGAACGTGCTTGCTTACAACGATACTTATTTACTGACCGCCGCCATTGCCACCTGCACCCTGCTGTGGATATTTGTGCGTCTGCTGCGCCTGAAACTGGCGGCCAGAAAACAATTAAAAAACACCATGGAGCTGCAATGAGCGAACAAGGAACGACTCCGGCACAAACCCCGGAGCAAAAAAACCTGCGCGTAGTATCAATTTTTAGCGCCGCCGCGATAGGCATCGTTGGCGTGCTGGTCATCCTTTACGCCTGGCAACTGCCTCCCTTCACGCGCCACGTTGAATCAACGGACAACGCCTATGTGCGCGGCATGACCACATTTATCAGCCCGCAGGTTAACGGGTATATCACCGCGGTAAACGTGCAGGATTTCCAGTACGTAAAAGCAGGCGACGTGCTGATGACCATCGACGACCGCATCTACAAACAGCGGGTCCATCAGGCCCAGGCGCAGGTGGCGATGAAGCAGGCTGCGCTTGCCAATAATCAGCAACAACGTCGCAGCGCGGACGCGGTTATTAAGAAAAATGAAGCGGCTTTGAAAAATGCCCAGGCGCAGGGGAAAAAATCCCAGCTTGATTTGCGTCGCGTCGAAGATTTGACGTCCGACGGTTCCCTCTCCGTTCGTGAACGCGATGCAGCCAGAGCCAGCGCGGCACAGGGCAACGCGGATATCGAACAGGCCGCCGCCCAGCTTGAAATGTCCCGCCAGGATCTGCAAACCGTTATCGTTAACCGGGGTTCGCTGGAAGCAGACGTAGAAAACGCAAAAGCAGCGCTTGAACTTGCGCAAATCGATCTGCAAAACACGCGAATTATTGCCCCTCGCGACGGCCAGCTCGGACAAATTGCCGTGCGCCTCGGCGCTTATGTGAGCGCAGGAACCAGACTGACCACGTTAGTTCCGCCGGATAACTGGGTTATCGCCAACGTGAAAGAAACGCAGTTGGCGGATATGAAAGTTGGCCAGACGGTGACCTTCACCGTGGACGCGCTGGCGAACGAGAAATTTAACGGGCGCGTGGAGAGCATCTCTCCGGCAACCGGCGTTGAATTCAGCGCTATATCGCCGGACAACGCCAGCGGCAACTTTGTGAAGATCGCTCAGCGTATTCCGGTGCGCATCGAGGTGCTCGGCGAGGCGGATAAACGCAAGCGCCTGCGTCCGGGCATGTCGGTTCAGGTCCATATCGACACGCGGGAGAAAGACCAATGAGCCCGCTGAAACTTTCCTGCATTGCCGCAGCGCTACTGCTGGCAGGCTGCCATTCCGCTCAGGTTCAGCAGGCTAAACCGACGCTTGAGATCCCCGCGCAATGGCGTGACCAGGTGGGCCCGGCCTCTTCTGCAGAAGGGTTCTGGTGGCGTAACTTTCACGATTCGGCGCTCAACGGCTACGTGGATGAAGCCCTGCGTTATAACAGCGATGTGCTGACCGCCCGCGAACGCGTTAATGAATATCAGGCCCGCGTGCAGGGCGCAGAAGGCGCGCAATGGCCCACGCTTGATGCCGGACTGAATGCGGGCCGCAGCCGCTCGCAGTCCGCCGCAACGGGCTTGCCGACGCATAGCGATCTGTACAGAGGTAGCCTGAACGCAAGTTATAACGTCGATTTATGGGGACAGTACAGCAGCGCCACGGAAGCCGCGCAGGCCAGTCTGGAAGCCCAGAAAGCAGCAGCAGCCGCCGCAAATCTTACCGTTGCTTCATCCGTAGCCGCAGGATACGTCACCCTGCTTTCGCTGGATGAACAATTGAAAGTAACCCAGGCCACGCTCACCGCTCGCGAAAATGCGTACAACCTCGCTAAACGCCAGTATGAAGCCGGCTACAGTTCCCGTCTGGAGCTGATGCAGTCGGATTCGGAATACCGCGCGACGCGCGCGCAAATTCCGCAGCTACAACATCAGATTACCCAGCAGGAAAATGCGCTTAGCGTACTGGTAGGTCAAAATCCTGGCGCGGTGGCGCGCGGCGGCGAATTTGACCAGCTTACGCCGCTGACTCTTCCCACAGAATTGCCGTCGACGCTGTTAAATCGCCGTCCGGATATCGTCCAGGCCCAAAGAGCGCTGTTGGCGACCGATGCCACTCTGGCGTCGTCCCGCGCGCAGCTTCTGCCTTCGATTAATCTTGTGGCGAGCGGGAGCCTGCAGGACAGCACGCTTTCGCAGCTTATCGACAATCCGCTGCGGCTCTGGAGCATCGGCGGCAGTATTCTCGCGCCGTTGTTAAACCGTGAAGCGCTAAACGCGCAGGTTGATGTCGCTATGTCACAGCGAAACCAGGCGCTTTACGCCTATGAAAAAACGGTGCGCAACGCCTTTAAAGAGGTGAACG
The DNA here is from genome assembly GCF_025215095.1 of Dryocola boscaweniae. GTDB lineage: Bacteria > Pseudomonadota > Gammaproteobacteria > Enterobacterales > Enterobacteriaceae > Dryocola > Dryocola boscaweniae. The sequence goes on from NZ_JALHAP010000082.1 coordinate 385,068, forward strand.
ACAGTATCGACGCCATTGAACGCTTGCAGGAACAGCTCGCGGAACTACAGGAACAGGAACACGTGGCCGAAGAGACGCTGCGAATCGCCCGAAACCGCTATCGCAACGGCTACTCTTCTTATCTGGATGAGCTGGATGCCCAGCGTACGCTGTTTTCCACGCAGCTCAGCGTAGTGCAGGTGAAAAACAACCTGCTGCTGGCGCAAATCGATCTTTATCGCTCCCTTGGCGGCGGCTGGCGCGGGTTATAGCGGCAATATGTGCAGATTATGTCGGGTGGCGCTACGCTTACCCGACCTACAAATCGCATAAATCGTAGAGTGGGTAAGCGCGGCGCTTACCCGACCTACGGAGCGATTATGCAGGGTGGAAAAACATCAGCGCCTTCCACCGTTTTTTACGCTGTAATCTGATCCATTGCCTGCAGAATACGCTTATCTGAAATTGGATAAGGCGTACCCAGTTGCTGAGCAAAGAAGCTGACGCGCAGCTCCTCAATCATCCAGCGGATTTCCTGTACGTCTTCGTCTTCGCGCCGTTTTGGCGGCAGCTTGTTCAGCCATTGCTGCCAGGCCTGCTGCACCTGCTCCACTTTCAGCATCTGTACACGGTCGCGATGCGGATCGATAGCCATTTTCTCCAGACGTTTTTCAATGGCCTGCAGGTAGCGCAGCGTGTCGCCAAGGCGTTTATAGCCGTTGCCGGTGACAAAACCCCGGTATACCAGACCGCTCATTTGCGCTTTCACATCAGACAGGCCAAGCGCCATCGTCATGTCCACGCGCCCTTTCAGCCGTTTATTGATATTGAAAACGGTAGTGAGAATTTGTTCTACCTGCTTCGCAATATCCACCACGGCGTCGTTAAGCTCCGCGCGCACCTTCTCATGCAGCGCGGCAAACCCTTCTTCCGTCCATACCGGGCCGCCAGCCTTGGCAATCAGCTTGTCAACGCCGCAGGAAATGCAGTCGTCAATCAAGTCCAGCACCTTGCCGTACGGGTTAAAGTACAGGCCCAGTTTGGCTTTGTTCGGCAGTTTTTCATGCAGGTATTTGATGGGCGAAGGAATGTTCAGCAGCAACAGACGGCGTAACCCGCGCCACATCGCCTGCTGTTGTTCAAGCGGGTTATCAAAGAGCCTGATCGCCACGCTCTCTTTTTCATCAACCAGCGCCGGGAAGGCTTTCATGCGGTAGTTGCCGCGTTTTTGCTCATAGCTTTCCGGCAAGCTGCCAAAGCTCCAGATATGCAGCCCGCTCTGCTCAATGCCGTCATCGGCGACGGCAGAAAGCGTTTGCTGCACTTTGTCTTTCAGACCGCCTTTCAGCTCGCTGAGATCTTTGCCTTCTTTGAGCTTTTTATTGTGCTCGTCTACCACGCGGAAGGTCATTTTCAGATGTTCGGGCACCTGATCCCAGTGCCAGTCTTCACGATCGATGGTGACGCCAGCCATGCGGCGGAATTCACGCTCTAAACTGTCGAGCAGCGGCAGTTCGAGCGGCGTGGCGCGGCCTAAAAATGCTTCGGCATAGTTTGGCGCAGGGACGAAGTTGCGGCGCACCGGTTTTGGCAAAGACTTAATTAACGCGATGACCAGTTCACGACGCACGCCCGGTATTTGCCATTCAAATCCGGCCTCTTCTACCTGATTTAACAGCGGCAGCGGAATATGCACCGTTACGCCATCGGCATCCGCACCCGGCTCGAACTGATAGGTCAGACGCAGCTTAAGATTGCCCTGATGCCAGAAGTTCGGGTAGTCAAGCTTGCTCACCTGCTCCGCCCCCTCTTTTATCAGCATGCTCTTTTCAAAATTGAGCAAATCCGGCGTGTCTTTGCTGACTTTTTTCCACCAGCTATCGAAGTGGCGGGCGGAAATCACGTCGTGGGCGATGCGCTGGTCGTAAAACTCAAACAGCGTGTCGTCGTCCACGAGAATGTCGCGGCGGCGGGATTTATGCTCCAGCTCTTCCACTTCATTGCGGAGTTTGAGGTTTTCACGGAAAAACGCATGGCGCGTTTGCCAGTCGCCTTCAACCAGCGCGTGGCGGATAAACAGCTCCCGGCACAGCGCCGGGTCAATCTGGCTGTAGTTTACGCTGCGCGCGGCAACAATCGGCAGGCCGTAAAGCGTGACCTTTTCGGTTGCCATTACCGCGCCCTGCGATTTCTCCCAGTGCGGTTCGCTGTATGAGCGTTTGAGCAGATGCTGCGCCAGCGGTTCAACCCATTCAGGATCGATGCGTGCGGCAATGCGGCCCCACAGGCGGCTGGTTTCCACCAGTTCCGCAACCATCGTCCATTTTGGCGGCTTTTTGAATAAGCCGGAGCCCGGGAAGATGGAGAAACGAGCGTTACGCGCGCCGGTGTACTCTTGTTTATCGGCATCTTTCTGGCCGATATGGGAAAGCAGGCCGGTAAGCAACGCGCAGTGAACCGAGCGGAAATCCGCAGGTTCGCTGTTGACCGGCAGGCCCAGCTCTTTGACGACCTGGCGCAACTGGGTGTAGATATCCTGCCATTCGCGCACGCGCAGGTAGTTGAGGTAATCCGTTTTGCACAGGCGGCGAAACTGGTTCGACGAGAGCGCTTTTTGCTGTTCGCCCAGGTAGTTCCAAAGGTTCACGTAGGCCAGGAAGTCGGATTCTTTGTCGTGGAAGCGGCGATGTTTTTCATCGGACGCCTGCTGCTTGTCCATCGGGCGTTCGCGCGGGTCCTGAATAGAAAGCGCGGAGGTGATAATCATCACTTCCCGCACGCAGCCGAATTTCTGCGCTTCGAGCACCATGCGCGCCAGGCGCGGGTCAACTGGCAGTTGGGAAAGCTGGCGGCCGGAAGGCGTTAATTTGTAAACGCTATGGTCTTCATCGCTGGTAATCGCGCCCAGCTCTTCGAGCAGGCGCACGCCGTCCTGAATATTGCGTTTATCCGGCGCTTCCACAAACGGAAACGCGGCGATATCCCCAAGGCCAAGCGCGGTCATTTGCAGAATAACGGACGCAAGGTTGGTACGCAGGATTTCCGGGTCGGTAAACTCCGGGCGCGACAGAAAATCATCTTCTGAATAAAGACGAATACAGATCCCTTCCGAGACGCGTCCGCAGCGGCCTTTACGTTGATTGGCGGAAGCCTGAGAAACCGGTTCAATCGGCAGGCGCTGCACTTTGGTGCGGTAGCTGTAGCGGCTAATTCGCGCCGTGCCCGGATCGATGACGTATTTAATGCCCGGCACGGTAAGCGAGGTTTCCGCCACGTTGGTCGCCAGTACGATGCGGCGGCCAGCGTGGGACTGAAACACGCGGTTTTGCTCGCTGTTCGACAGGCGCGCATATAAAGGAAGCACTTCGGTGTGCGGCAGATTCAGCTTATTGAGCGCATCGGCCGTATCGCGAATTTCACGCTCGCCGCTCATAAAGATAAGGATATCCCCTGCGCTTTCGCGGCCCAGCTCGTCCACGGCGTCGAAAATAGCCTGTAGCTGGTCGCGATCCGTATCGTCCGCATCTTCAACAATCGGGCGGTAGCGCACTTCCACCGGATAAGTTCGGCCAGACACTTCGATAATCGGCGCGTTGTTGAAATGACGCGAGAAGCGTTCCGGGTCGATAGTAGCCGAGGTAATAATAATTTTCAGGTCGGGACGACGCGGCAGAAGTTCGCGCAGGTAACCGAGCAGGAAGTCGATATTCAGGCTGCGTTCGTGCGCTTCATCAATGATGATGGTGTCGTACTGCATCAGCAGACGATCCTGCTGAATTTCCGCCAGCAGGATGCCGTCGGTCATCAGCTTGACCATGGTATTTTCGCCAACGTGGTCGGTGAAACGCACTTTATAACCGACGCAGCCGCCCGGCTCGGTTTGCAGCTCTTCCGCAATGCGATTGGCAACGGTACGCGCCGCCAGACGACGAGGCTGCGTATGGCCGATAAGCCCTTTTACGCCGCGCCCGAGCTCCATGCAGATTTTAGGCAACTGGGTTGTTTTACCCGAACCCGTTTCCCCGGCGACAATCACCACCTGGTTGTCGCGAATGGCTTCCAGAATATCCTGTTTCTTCTGGCTGACCGGCAGGTTTTCCGGATAGGTGATTTCCGGACGCGCCGCTTCGCGCAGCAGAACCTTACCGGCTGCCGCCTCTATCTCCTGGGCCAGCGCGTCAAACACCGCCTGTTGGGATTCAGGATTTTTCACCTTCTTCGCGCCATGAATGCGGCGAGAAAACCGCTGGCGGTCGCGCAACATCAGGTTTTCTAAACGGGAAGATAATGAGTTGACTGAAGGTTTTGTATTTTGCATAGCGTCATCGTCATGGCAGAGCACTGCCGGAAAAGTCTTTTTCGTGAATTGTCCGTAGATTACCACATCGTCTTCCCCGACGCCTTGTTCAATAAAATCGAACATAGAGTTCGATATATTGCGCTATCACTGCAATCGGATTGTGAATACAGTAAGTCCCAGCGAACGGGCAATCTGTCCGAATGACCAAAAACAAAGGAATCACCCATGAGCAAAGTATTAGTTCTTAAGTCCAGCATCCTGGCAGGCTACTCTCAGTCAAATCAACTGTCCGACTATTTTGTTGAACAATGGCGCGAGCAGCACACCGCGGACCAAATCACCGTGCGTGATTTAGCGGCAAACCCGATTCCTGTGCTGGATGGCGAGCTGGTCGGCGCGCTGCGTCCAGGCGATGCAGCCCTGACGCCACGCCAGCAAGAAGCGCTGGCGCTGTCTGATGAACTTATCGCCGAGCTGAAAGAGCATGACGTCATCGTGATGGCCGCGCCAATGTATAACTTCAACATTCCTACCCAGTTGAAAAACTATTTTGACCTGGTAGCGCGTGCTGGCGTGACCTTCCGCTACACCGAAAAAGGCCCGGAAGGCCTGGTAACCGGTAAACGCGCGGTTGTCCTGACCAGCCGCGGCGGCATCCATAAAGATACCCCAAGCGATCTACTGGTTCCTTATCTGAACCTGTTCCTGGGCTTTATCGGTATTACCGACGTGAACTACGTGTTTGCTGAAGGTATCGCTTATGGGCCGGAAGTGGCCACTAAAGCGCAAACCGACGCAAAAGCAGCGATCGACAGCATCGTCACTGCTTAATTCGCAAAAGACTGACCGGGGCGGCAAAAGCAATTTTGCCGCCTTTTTTATTCGCCGTAACTGACATCACGCTTAACGCAGCCCTGGTTGCTGAAGGGCTAAATAAAGTCTATATTTGGTCTTGACCTCAAAAGGCAGAGTGAATTTATGCGAGTTGAAACGATCAGTTACGTGAAAAAAAATGCGGCCTCTCTTGATGTGTCCGAACCTATCCTGGTTACCCAGAACGGTGTGCCGGCATACGTCATCGAATCCTATGCAGAACGACAAGAACGTGAAAACGCCATTGCTCTTCTCAAGCTAATGGCCCTGTCTGAAAAAGATAAAGCTGAGGGAAAAGTTTTTTCAAAAGAAAATTTACTGGCAGATCTTGGGATTAATAAAGAATAAGCAGAGACTTATATGGATGATAAGAAGTTCGTTATTAAGTACACCCAAACGGCAAAGGATAGCATTGGCACCCTGGTAAATTTTTTAAAATCCGCTGGCGTTAATTTACAGGTTATTAGCGCCACGCTGGATTGCTTTGAGAAAAAGGTAAAAGAATTTCCACAGGGCTGCCAGGTCTGCCCAGCGTTGTTAAAATTAGGTTGTGCTAAATACAGGGAGTGTAATACCGAAGAAGGTTATCGAATTTTGTACTCGGTAGATGATACGGTCATTACCGTTCATGTCATGCTGGCGCAGCGCCAGGATATCAAACAACTTCTTTTTAAACGGCTTATCCAGGCCTGATAACGTTTTCCTTACCTGATTATTCACACCGGCTTATCGTAGTCTGGCCTGAAAGCAGGCTAGCCCAATTCCTGAATTTATAGCTATGCTTAGGTCAATTTTAGCCCGAGGAGAGCAACATGCAGGACTGGAACCCGGCGCTTTATCTGCAGTTTGAAGCAGAACGCACCCGCCCGGCGGCCGAACTGGCCGCGCGTATCAATCATCCTTTTGCCGCACAGATTACCGATTTAGGCTGCGGGCCGGGCAACAGCACCGCGCTTTTGCATGAGACGTGGCCGGATGCGGCGATAACCGGGCTGGATAACTCTCCCGCCATGCTCGAAAAAGCGCGAGCAACGCTGCCGGACTGTCAGTTTGAGCAGGCCGATATCGCTAACTGGCAACCCTCAGTTAAACAGGATGTGATTTACGCTAACGCCTCCTTGCAGTGGCTCGGCAACCATCGCGCTTTGTTTCCCCATCTGGCCGCGCAGCTTGCGGAAAGCGGCGTGCTGGCGGTGCAGATGCCGGACAACTGGCAGGAGCCAACGCATGCGCTGATGCGTCAGGCGGCAGGTGAACTGGGTCATCCTCCGGCAGGGCGTGAAGCGCTCCTGGCGCCCAACGAGTATTACGATCTGCTGACCGAAGCAGGTTGCCGGGTGGATATCTGGCGCACCACTTACTTCCACGTGATGCCTTCACACCGCGCGATTATCGAATGGCTCGGCTCCACCGGCCTGCGGCCCTGGCTTGTAAATCTGGACGCCATACAACAGGAAGCTTTTTTGCAGCGTTATCATCAGCTTTTACAGCAGGCTTACGCGACACAAAAAGACGGCAACGTGCTGATGCTGTTCCCTCGCCTGTTTATTGTTGCGCGCAAAGCCTGAAGCGTTGCGCCCTGCTGACGAAGCGTTTCTATGTCCTGCAAGGGCGCGGCACCAAACGAGCGACGGTATTCGCGATTAAACTGCGAGGCGAGCTTTTAGCGCTCCGGGCGATGACACAGATACCAGATCCCGGAAAGCAGGCAAATGATGTAGCCAAACATTTCCGTACCCTCTTCCACCATGTTCTTCACCAGGCGGTTATAGCCGTCGAGCATCAAACCTTCCCATAGCTCATGCATCCCGAACAGGCGCGAGAAAACCATCACGCACAGCAGGCCGGCAAGCATCATGCCGTAAGCGGGATGGCGCATAAACGCCGCCAGGCCCTCCAGCGCTTTGGATTTGTTTCGCAAAGCATAAGAGACGCAGGCAAAGGTTGTAAACAGTGCGAACCAGACCCAGGAGCCATGAAAGATTTGATCAAAGGCGAAATCAAGTTCGCGAATTAACATACAGGTAAAAAATCCGCCAATTAAGACGCTGCTGTGACGCCGCGACGGCACTTTTTTGGCGTGTCCAAAAAACAGCAGCGCAAGGAGGAGCAAAATGCTTTCCTGAACAATTTCAGTAAAGGAGTTTTCACGAACAAAATCATGGAACCAGATGACATCGCTAAAAAGAATTAATACGCCTGACGCCACGGCCAGCGCGCAAAGAATAATCAGGAAAAGACGCTTCAATATAAAAGTAATATGCATAAGTCTTGTGAATTATAAAAAGGTTATTATGCATTATATTAATAGATTTGGATTCACCATCCGTGCTTTGCGTCCATCATTAATTAGCGCAAAGGCCGCGCACGGCGGCCTTTCACGTAAGTTTAGCGGCTGGCCATGTATTGCAGACGACGACTACGAAGCGCGTCGTAACACCAGTTATAGATGACCGTGTACGGCAGAAAGAACAGGAAGAAACCTATTTCGATCATAAATGCTTTCAGCAAAGAAATATCCAGCATCCAGGCGGCAAGAGGCAGCCCAATTAAAATAAAGCCGCCTTCAAATCCCAGCGCATGCGCCATGCGCAGCGGCAGACGGCGTTTGCGCCCGACCGGGAAAAATTTGTCGAACCCGGCGTTATAAATGATGTTCCACACCATCGCTACGGTGGAAAGCATAATAGCTAAAGCGCCCATCTGGAACAGAGGCTTATCCAGCAACCACGCCGCGATGGGCGCACAGATGCCGATGGCGATAATTTCAAAACCGACCGCATGCAGGATGCGTTCACCGAAGGTTCTTTTTTGCTGTTGCATAGTTAATTGCTCCAAAAATGGGGTTCTTCATCCTATTTTCATCACAATTATTGATAGAATGAAATGAACAACCATCGATAAAAGCGATAGAAGATGCAATATTCCCCGGAATCACTCGACGCTTTTTTGCAGGCTGTGGAAACCGGTTCGTTTTCCGCCGCGGCCCGCAAGCTGAAAAAAAGCCAGTCCACTATCAGTACCGCGATAGCTAATCTGGAGGCGGATCTCGGCATTGCGTTATTCGACAGGCAAAGTCGCCAGCCGGTGCTGACGCCGCAGGGCCAGCGCGTTCTGCCCTATGTGCAATCGATCATCGCCGCCAGCGAAAGGCTGGATGAGGTATCGGTGCGTCTGGCCGGGAATATCGAACCGCGCCTGAGCTTTGTGCTCTCGGATCTGTGGCAAACGTCGCATCACGAATCCATACTTAAGCGTTTTTCGGAGCGCTTTCCCGATATCGAATTTGAATGCCTGATAGCCGAAGACGAAGACGTCATTGATTTGATCCAGACGGGGCGAGCGCATGTCGGCGTGCTACGTGTGCAGGAGCGTTATCCGGTAGATGTGACGGTGGCGCGTTTGCAGGTGGGCGCGCAAATGGCGATTTATATCCATAAGCAGCACGAACTGGCCTCCCTGCAATGGGTAGAAATGGAAAAGCTGCATACGTTTCGCCAGCTTTGCCTGAAAACTTATAAAGATCCTACGCGCAACATGGGCGGCGGCCCGGTATGGTCTTCTCCTTCTTTGCTGATGCTGCTCGAAATGGCCGAACAGGGATTCGGCTGGGGAATTTTGCCGCGCTGGCTGGTGGAGCAGTTCGGCCACGGCGTGCTGCAAGAGCTGCCCGTCGCCGGCTGGCCGCAGCATATTGACGTGGACGTGATGTGGTCCAATAAAGAGCCGCCCGGCGCGGCCGGACGTTGGATTATCGACAGGCTGCGGGAGCAGCAAGCATAGCGATGAACAGGACGGTATATGGTATACTGACCTTCCCGGAGAATTTTCATAATGAAGTCAGACGACACGCTGGACTGGTATCCTGCCCAGCTTCCCCCGGTCAAAATAATACTTGGCAACGCGATACTGGAAGTCTGTAAATCAGGCCGCCCAATCAATACCCGCACCCTGCTTGAATATTTGCAGGTCACTCAATCACAGCAAAAACGCCGTGATGATAAAGTTGCTATGCAAACTGCAATAGACGTTTTACGCGATAACCAGAGATTACACGGCAGGAATTGAGCGATAAGCGCGGATCGCCTGCCCGTTGAGGGCATTTCTTAATCAAATGCGTGGTATGATGGCGCTCAACCAATGAGAGGTTAAACGTCATGTCATTCTTTGCTGATGTAATGAATCGTATCAATGACAAAGCCACAGGCACCGTTACCTGCCCTGAATGCGGCAAAAAATCAAAACATCCCACCATTAAAATTCGTCGCCAGCAGGCTTTGCTTTGCCCGTCATGCAAATCGCTCTTTGTGGTTCATTCGAAATGATTTAAGGGCTTCGTTATTTTCTAAACGGCGGAAAAAAAACCACTGCAAAAGCAATGGCTTCTTCACAACAGAAATCAATGAATACCGAGTCGGTACGCGTGGGAGATCTCTTCGCGAAGTTCGAGGGAGGTCAGTTCCATCAGATCGGCAAATTCCAGCTTGAGTTGCTTAAAACGAATCAGGTACTGGGCTGGCGTCAGATTTTCTTCTTCACGGCGGAGATACTCAAACGCAAGCGTGGTCGGGGTTATGTCAGTATTCATTGCAATCCTCAGTCTGTTCGTGATGAAAACGTTACAAGAATACCACGAACAGACTGTTCAAAAAACCGCCAACCTATGCGCCTGCGTTTTATTTTAAACTTTCCGGCAGGGTAACGACCCAAAGTTCATTAAGAGATTCAGGCTCATCCAGCGGCCTGAGCGCGATTTTGGCGGCGGCTTCTTTGCCGTTTAAAGTCAGATGGCCTTTGCCGTCCACTTCATAATCGTCCGCTTTCGTCGCGCTGCCTTCCGGATTATCCAGTACCGCCTGCAGGCCAAAATCGTTGTCGTTGATCACCGCAATGGTCTGGTTATCAATAATCGTCATCCCCTCCGCTTTTTCCTGCTGCCAGCCCAGTTTGCGTAAATCAACGAGCTCTTTTTTGCCAGCGAGTTTAATACCGCGAGCTTTTAGCTGTTCCGCATCGTCGAATTCCGGCGCTTTTTCTTTATCAAAGTCGCTTAAATCGCTGGCCTGGGACAAATCGACCACATAAACCAGATTGCGCATTTCTTTGTTTTTATCGCCGCCTTGTTCAATTAACAGCAGGCGATTATCATCCAGCGCCACGATGTCGCCAATTTTGGCGTCTTTGGCCTTTTTATAGACCTCCACATCAATTGGATATCCGTACATCGCGGTTTTACCGCTTGCCGGATCGATACTGACCAGGCGGGTAAACAGCGCGCTGTTTTTACTTTTGCCGTCAATATCCAGCGTGCTTTGTACCGCAGCGATAATACGCCCGTCCGGCATGCGGGTAATGCCTTCAAAACCACGGTTTGCCTGACGCCACTTAATGATATTAGGTAAACCGCCCGCCACGCCCTGTTCCGCCTGCGGGCCGTACTGCTTCAGAATTTTGCCTTGCGCATCGATATTAACGATAAACGGGCCGTATTCATCACACAGCCAGTAGCCTCCTTTGCCATCCGGCGTGATGCCTTCGGTGTCGAGGCCACGTTTGTCGCTCGGCAACTGCTGCAATGTGTCGTCCAGCGCGATTTCATTCGTTGCGCCAATCAACCCTTCCGGCAGCGGTAAGCCGCTGACTGGCCCCCGATCGTCATGCAGAGCATGCGCATCTGTCGCCTGCGCTTTGCCGTCGCCGACGCGGATCGTCATCAGCAGCGGCGTAAATTTCGGGTTAGCGAAAATCTTGGAATCCTTCTTACCTGCTTTTGGCGAATCGGCATTAGGGCCGCGATCTGTCACTGTCGCAAAAATCAGATCGCTGCCCTCTTTGCGCACAAACTGCAGGCCAGAGCCCACGCCAACCGGCAACCCATCCGGAAAAGCGCTGGCATACGCCCCTTGATATTCCACACGATCGTTTTGCGGAAAGGTGACAACGTAACGGTCAACGTGAAATTCAGCCGCCTGGCAAGCCCAGGGAAAAAGACAGGTGAATAATAGTGCGGGTGCTTTTAATTTCATGCTTTTACGCATCCTTTGATATTGAGTCACCGTTTTATAAAACAGTCAGATGACACAAATATGACGCCCACCCGCCCGCGCTTCACAAGATAAATAAACCTTCCGCCATTTCTGCCGATATTAAAGGAAGCAGCGGTGATTCGTCCGGGTCATCGGTATTAGTAAACGAGAATATTCTATTGATCTAAGGATCTTTTATGTCAGTCAGGCGTTTTTCTATTTTAGTTTTCAGCATCTTACTTATTATCTTTTTAGCCAGTACCGCCTCAAATATCTGGTCGCTCACCCGCAGTAATCAGTCGCTGGATAATGTGAACCGCGAAATTCGCGTGGTGTTGTCGGTTATCGATCCGATTAACCACAGCCGCACTCTGCGCGTGCGGGCGCTTGAGGCGATGGAAGAGATGCAGCGCGGCCGCGCCGAACAGGCACAACAGGCGCTTGAAGGCGCAAGGACGGTATTGGGTAAAACTAACGATGCCTTCCAGGCCTATCTGCAGGCGCCGAAACAACCCGGCGAGCAACCTCTCGCCGACGCGTACCAGGCCGCGTTTCTTGCTTATCGCAACGAGGGTTTGCAGCCGTTGCTCGACGCAGCTTCAGCCAATGACAAACAGCGTGTGAACGATTTGGTGACGATGACCATACCCGCCCTCGATCGCCAGTACGAAATTACGCTGGATAAGCTTCTGGCTTTCCGCGAGCAGTATGCGCAGCAGCTTAACAAAGATGCGCAGTCCCGGTTCAGCTCAAGCCTGCTGCTGATTGCGATATTTGCCGTACTGTTTATCGCCATTCTGGCGGGTATTTACGTCCTGCTGAAATCTCGCCTGCTCAATGAGTTAGACCGCGCCAAAAAGCACTGCAGCGAAATTGCCAGCGGGCAGTTGCATACGCCTGTCGTGGCTCGCGCTAAAGATGAAATCGGTGAAATGATGCGCACGCTGGAGCAAATGCGCCAGTCGCTTGCGCACATCATCGGCCAGGTTCGCGAGTCCAGCCAGACTGTCGCCTACGCCTCAGAAGAGATTGCCGCCGGCAATACCGACCTCTCCTCCCGAACCGAAGAACAGGCCGCATCTCTGGGCGAAACGGCCGCCAGCATGGAGCAGTTGACGGTCACCGTGAAACAGACTTCTGAGAACTCTCGGCAGGCAAATTCGCTGGCAGACGGCATGCTGGTTGCGGCAAATGACGGCAATACTATTGTGGAGGAAGTGATTAGCTCGATGCGTAATATTGAGTCCAGCTCCGGCAAGATAGACAGCATCATCAGCATTATTGAAGATATCGCCTTCCAGACCAATATTCTTGCGCTCAACGCCGCAGTGGAAGCCGCGCGTGCCGGGGAACAGGGCCGCGGATTTGCGGTTGTCGCCTCAGAAGTGCGTAACCTTGCCCAGCGTTCTTCCGTTGCGGCCAAAGAAATCAAAGACCTGATTGAGCTTTCCGGCGAACAGGTCAACCGTGGCAGTTCGCTGGTTAATAAAGCGGGCGAAAGCATGCAGCGCATTTCCAAAGCCATTAAAGAAGTAACCACGCTAATGGAACATATCGCCGTTTCCACAAGCGAACAGAGCACGGGCATTGAGCAGATTAATCAGGCCGTGGTGCAGATGGACGTTGTAACACAGCAGAATGCGGCTTTGGTTGAGGAAGCTTCTGCGGCCGCGATGTCGCTGAAAGAACAGTCGCAAATGCTTAACGAAACGGTGGCGGTGTTCAAACTGGCATAAGCGATATAGCGATAGCCGCGCCCGGGGATTGTCGTTCGTCTCCAATCTGATTTATGTAGCCGCCCGCCGCTTCAGCGGCTGCATAAATCCCCTGTCGCCGGCTACTTTCTCATCCACTGCCCGTTAATGCCGCGCACATATTCGCCCGGCTGCGCGCGCGTCACCAGTTTTTGTCCGGCGAGCTTTGCGACCTCATCCACGGAGATATTATTGCTGTCGGCCAGTTGTTGATAATGGGCCGCCCTTGCCTCGTTAATGCTTTTCACCAGCGCCAGCGCCTCTTTATTCTGCCTGACGGGCGCGATATAGCCGCTCAGCGTTTCCCCTACCAGCCCCTGCTGACGAGCCTCATTCAATGTTAAGGCCAGCAGCGGTTGACTGAACAGCAGGGTAACAATCAGCGCGCCTTTGATTAGGGTTTTCATTAAGCATTCCTCATCAGAACAAGTCGCTGCGGCTTTTAAGCAGGCTTTCGACGTCTTTATCCACCTTAATGTGAATTTCGTGCTCGATTTTCACATTCATGTTGATGGTGATGGGTTCTTTCGGCGCGGCTACTTCAATACGCGGCGTACAGCCCGTAAGCAGCAGACTTCCGGCCGCGAGCCCTGCGGCGATAAATATTTTCATTGTGTTTCCTCACATGCTTCGCCGGGAGTCTGACAGCGCGCACCGGGAAGTGCAGCGTGTTGTTCCAGCCAGTTCTGTAAATTGTCGCCAAAGCGCAGGCTGCGCCACAGCGTGAAAAGGTTTTCCTGATGGGTATAGTTGAGATGGACGGTATTTTTCTTCCCTTCCACATGGCTTATCCCCGTCACGCTGGCGCTCATTGAGACCTCACCCAGATTATCTAAATTAATTTTCGCCCAGGATCGCGAAATCTCCATGTAACGCAGCCAGTTTATGGCCGAGCCCGCCGCCATGTTATTGGCAACGATAGCGTCGGCCATGTCTTTGTCCATGCGAAATGTCATCGGACCTGGATTAGTAAGCCAGCCGTCTTTGATAATCCATTGCGGATGATTAAGCCACAGCGGCAGCGCGCCGGTAAGGCGTCCGGACAAAGTGAACTGCTTGGGATTCACCGCCGTAACCAGCTCGCTTGATGAAATATCCTGTAGCCGAAGCAACGCAGCATCCCGCTGCGGCATGCGGAGCTGCTGCATAAGGATTTTGCCTCCCAGCACATCAACGCTAACGTTGCTTAGCGTCAGCGGTTGTTTGTCGCTCCACGGATACCAACCGTCGAGATCGGCGGTGATATTCCGGGCCGTTACCTGGTTTTTCACCTCGCCGATGCGCAGCGTCACCGGGCCATGGGTGCCCAGATGCCATGTCGAATCGCTAAAACGGAACGGCAGAACAAAGTCGACGCCGTTAATCTGATTATCCGGCAGCCATACGCTCCCGCTCTTCACGACGCCATGCCCACCGGCTTCAAAGCCTTGCCCGCTTGCGGCAGAAAAGGCGATTTGCGCATAAAGATTGCCGTCTTTCAGATCCATCTTCCAGTCCGGCGGGATCAGAGGCTGGAAAACGGTCAATGTCTGTTTTGGCCACCAGGCGTTACCGCGCAGGCGCTCGCCATCCCAGCGGCCCATAACGCGCACCGAGCCAATTTTTCCGGCATGAAGATCGCCCTTAAACTGAAATGAAGAAGGATCTTCGCCATCGAGGCTAAATTTCAACGTTGAAGCGGGTAAAGCGCTGCCGCCGGTAAAGGTCGTGCTTCCTGCCTCCAGCAACAGAGCGCCGGTAAAAGAGGCGCGCTCCTGCGCCCGCTGCCAGCGAACAGGCTTTTCCAGCGCCAGTCGCGGTTTGTTCATCAGCATTGAGCCGTATTGCAGCTTGTCGAACCCCGTTGAAAGCGAGGTCAGTTCGATAGCGCTGTCGCGCCACTCGCCTTTGCCGCTCACATCCCAGCGGGCACTCATCGGCGTGAATGCGCCGTTGCCCCAATAGCGCCATTGCCACAGCCCCGCATCGGGCATGAAATCGTCGGCTTTGCCATCAAGATGTAAGACAAAATTACCCATTTCATTTTCGTGGGCGCGAATAATAGCCTGCAAACGCCCGTCTACGCCCCGCTGTGTTAGGCGCACG
Organism: Dryocola boscaweniae; assembly: GCF_025215095.1. GTDB lineage: Bacteria > Pseudomonadota > Gammaproteobacteria > Enterobacterales > Enterobacteriaceae > Dryocola > Dryocola boscaweniae. The sequence goes on from NZ_JALHAP010000082.1 coordinate 400,085, forward strand.
CCCGCCAGCGGCCAGCGAATTTCATCGATATCCAGCGAATCAATTACCCGCCCGCGGGAGCGCAGCAGCGCGCCTGGCCTGAACAGCAACTGCGGATCGGTCAGGGCGCCGCTTAACTCTCCGGGCAGTACCGCATAGAAGATGAGCGCATCCTGCTTGGCTTCACCCGTGATCTGGAGCGGCAGCGCGCTGTTTGTCATGCTCAGTTTGCCCGGCCCAATATTCAACACCGCATTGCCCTTGCCCGCTCGCCCCTGCGTAACCACGTTCATGCGGCCGCTAAAAGTGGCGTTTTCCAGGCCCTGCTGCCAGTCATCCACGCGCAAAGCCAGGCCGCCACGCAGCGGAAATCCCTGATATGGCCATGCCCATTGCCCGCCGTTGATTTCAAAAATCTTCTGGCTGATTGTCCAGGGCAGCGAGACCAGCGGTTCGCTATCCCTGGATTTGCGCAGCGTTAAAGCGCCCTGATCTTCATGCCAGTCAAGTTCAACATTAATAAGCTCAGGCTCCTGCGGAATGCGTAGCGCGGAAGTGATGCGCCCTTGCTCCGGCAAACCGTTCGGCACCCGCGGGAGCGTAAACGTGCCGGCCAGCTCAATCGGGTCCATTCCTTCGAACGCGCTAATGTTCAGCTTCTGTAACTCAAGCGTCTGGCCTTTAAGCTTTGCATCAATGGCTAACAGCGGGCCGGAATAATGCACTTCTTGCTGGGATGGCGTCAGCGCGACACGCAGTCCGCCGGCAAACTGCTGCCACGGCGTGACGTTCAACTTATCAATGGTCACCAGCGTGTTGGGCAGCATGGATTGCCATTCGGCAAGCGTTCGCGGCGCGGCCGGGGCGGCATCATCAAGCGGAATTTTGCTGATGCAGTCGGGATTAAGAGTGAGTTCGTTCAGGTGCAGACGCCAGCGGCTCGGATGGCTCAGCCTGGCGTTCCGCAGGTTTGCCAGCTCACAGTCTCCGGCCAGATAGCGAAGATCGGGAATAATAATCGCCCCACGGCTCAGGCGGGGGCTGGCCTCCATGGCAATACGCGTCCCCTGCGGAAGCCAGATGCCGGCAAGCGTCGGCAGCCAGTTGGCGATGGTCAGAAGCAGCGCAAGCGGCAGCAAAATAAACAGTAATGCCAGGGCGATAATGGCTTTGTATTTACCCTTCATGGGCGGTTAATATCCTGATTCAGCGACAATTTATGCCGAAGTATGCGATGATTCTGGCACGATTCGGGCCGGGCGTGAAGTTAACGCTATCGTCTAAGCTTAGATGAGCAACAGACGGCAAGCTTTTCCCGCTTGCGAAAACTAATTTTTAAGAATTGTAAGAAAATTTTAAGCATGGTAATTTGACACTAAAATTATTCTGGAGAAAAGTCTTATGAAACTGGCCGTGTATAGCACAAAACAGTACGACAAGAAGTATCTGGAGAATGTTAACCAGGAATATGGCTTTGAACCTGAATTTTACGACTTCCTGTTAACGGAGAAAACCGCCAAAACCGCGCATGGCTGCGACGGCGTGTGCATTTTCGTTAACGACGACGGCAGCCGCCCGGTGCTGGAAGAGTTAAAAAAGCAAGGCGTGAAGTTTATTGCTCTGCGCTGCGCGGGTTTCAACAACGTGGATTTAGACGCGGCGAAAGAACTTAACCTGCCCGTTGTGCGCGTGCCGGCCTATTCCCCGGAAGCGGTAGCCGAGCATGCCATTGGCATGATGATGTGTCTGAATCGTCGCATCCACCGCGCCTATCAGCGTACCCGTGACGCAAACTTTTCCCTTGAAGGGCTGACTGGTTTTACCATGTTCGGCAAAACGGCGGGCATTATCGGCACCGGGAAAATCGGCATTGCGGCGCTGCGAATTCTGAAAGGTTTTGGCATGCGCCTGCTGGCATTCGATCCTTACCCAAGTGCGGCGGCATTAGAAATGGGCGTGGAATATGTCGATCTGTCGACGCTTTTCTCGCAGGCGGATGTCATTTCTCTGCACTGTCCGCTGACGCCGGAAAACTACCATTTGCTTAACCGCAGCGCGTTTGAGCAGATGAAAGACGGCGTGATGATTATTAATACCAGCCGCGGCGCGTTAATCGACTCGCAGGCGGCCATCGAAGCGCTGAAAAATCAGAAGATCGGCGCGCTGGGCATGGACGTTTATGAGAACGAACGTGATTTGTTCTTCGAAGACAAGTCTAACGATGTGATTCAGGATGACGTATTCCGTCGCCTTTCCGCCTGCCACAACGTGCTGTTTACCGGCCATCAGGCGTTCCTGACCGCCGAGGCGTTAACCAGCATTTCTGAGACGACGCTTGAGAATCTGCGCCAGCTTGAAAGCGGCGAGCCTTGCGTGAATCAGGTCAACTAATTGCCGTTTGGTTTTGCCTCCTCTCCCGCCCGGGAGAGGAGTGTTTAGGATAATCCTTACTGCATCCCGGCGCGCATTTTGCCAAAGTGGCGCCAACTCATTGATGAAACGAACAACTTAGGGAGAAGAAATGAAAAAATTAGCCTCACTGATGCTGGCGACGGCGGTACTGGCCGGCTGTGCGCAATCTGGTGACAAAGGAAGCGTCACCGCACAGGATTTGCAGCATCACCGCTATGTTTTACAAAGCGTGGACGGCAAACCGCTGGAAGGCATCAAACGTATGCCGGAGCTGAGCTTCGGGGAAAATATGCATATTTCAGGCAGCATGTGTAACCGCTTTATGGGCCAGGCAACGCTTGAAGACTCTACCCTGAAGGCGAAAGGATTGGGCATGACGATGATGCTGTGCGTGGAACCGCAGCTTAATCAACTCGATCGTATGATCAACGACATGCTGACCGGCGGCGCGCAGGTTGGCCTGGCACAACAGCAGTTAACCCTGAAAAACAGCCAGCATACTTTAGTGTATAAACTGGCCGATCTGGTCAACTGAGACTAGTAGGCTCCGCAGGTTCCGGCGGCAAGCGCGTTTTCACTACAGCGTTTGCCGTTGGGCATCGCGCACATCCCGATTGCCGACCCGTCAAGCTGACGGGCAACGCTCAGCGTCCCACCAATCATCGCACAACTCGCCTGCCCCTGATTTGACATAGCAGCGCGCATCCCCGGCGGGACGTGAGCGGCGGTAGCTTGTTGAGGTGGTTCATTACTACTGCATGCTGATAACAGTGTTGTTGATAACAACAAAGCGGCACATCCGGCTAAAAACGCAGCGCGCATTACTCTTCTCCCCCTGAACGTTGCAAAACCTAAGAATCATAAGCGTCATGCCCGCGCTGCGTCGAGGGCATCAGGCAAGAAAAAGTGTTGCTTTATGCGAAGCGGATCACTTTTTTGGATAAAACTTCAGATAATTCCCATCAGAAAACATTCACGCCGCCAATACCTATCACACAAAACCGAAAATCGCGCTTTCCGGCCTTTGCTAAACTTAAAACATTATTCAGGGCCGCCGCTGTAATGCGAGCCTCATACTTTAGCGCTTTGTAAGGGTCACTTATGATCACTATCGACGGCAATGGCGCAGTCGCCTCAGTGGCGTTTCGCGCCAGCGAAGTTATTGCCATCTACCCGATTACTCCCAGCTCAACTATGGCGGAGCAGGCCGATGCCTGGTCCGGCGATGGCCGCAAGAACGTCTGGGGAGATACGCCGCGGGTCGTAGAGATGCAGTCGGAAGCCGGGGCCATCGCCACCGTACACGGCGCGCTGCAAACCGGCGCCCTTTCCACCTCATTTACCTCATCGCAGGGTTTACTGCTGATGATCCCCACGCTCTACAAACTGGCCGGGCAGTTAACGCCGTTTGTTCTGCACGTGGCCGCCCGCACCGTGGCTACTCACGCGCTTTCAATTTTTGGCGACCATTCGGATGTGATGGCTATCCGTCAGACCGGCTGCGCCATGCTTTGCGCCAGCAGCGTTCAGGAAGCGCAAGACTTCGCGCTAATTTCGCATATCGCAACGCTAAAAAGCCGCGTGCCCTTCATTCATTTTTTCGACGGGTTCCGCACTTCGCACGAAATCAATAAAATCGTCCCGCTGGCGGACAGCACCATTCTTGAACTGCTGCCGCAAAAAGAAATCGATGAACACCGTGCCCGCGCGCTCAATCCTGAGCATCCTGTCATTCGCGGTACGTCCGCCAACCCGGACACTTACTTCCAGTCCCGCGAAGCAACTAATCCCTGGTACAACGCGGTTTATGCGCACGTCGAACAGGCAATGGACAGCTTTGCGAAAGTCACAGGTCGCCAGTATCGTCCGTTTGAATACTATGGGCACCCGCAGGCCGAGCGGGTGATTATTCTGATGGGTTCCGCCATCGGCACCTGCGAAGAAGTTGTCGATGAGCTGCTGACGCGCGGCGAAAAAGTCGGCGTTCTGAAAGTTCGCCTGTTCCGTCCTTTCTCAGCGGATCATTTGCTGGCAGCGTTACCGGAAAGCGCGCGTCATATTGCCGTGCTGGACAGAACCAAAGAGCCGGGGGCGCTTGCAGAACCGCTGTATCTGGACGTGATGACGTCGCTTGCGGAAGCCTTCAACCGTGGCGAGCGCGAAACGCTGCCGCGCGTCATCGGCGGCCGTTACGGCCTGTCTTCAAAAGAGTTTGGCCCGGACTGCGTGCTGGCGGTCTTTAACGAACTGAAAGAAGCGAAGCCGCGGCCGCGATTCACCGTGGGAATTTACGACGACGTGACCAACCTTTCGTTGCCGCTTCCGGAAAACACCCTGCCGTCTCGCGCGAAGCTCGAAGCGCTGTTTTATGGGCTTGGCAGCGATGGCAGCGTCTCGGCGACCAAAAACAATATCAAAATAATCGGTAACTCCACGCCGTTCTTTACCCAGGGCTATTTCGTTTATGACTCGAAAAAGGCTGGCGGCCTGACGGTTTCGCACCTGCGCGTCAGCGAGCATCCGATTAACTCCACCTATCTTATCGACCGCGCCGATTTCGTTGGCTGCCACCAGCTCCAGTTTATCGACAAATACCAGATGGCCGAGCGCCTGAAACCGGGCGGCATTTTCCTGCTCAACACGCCTTACGATGCAAATGAAGTCTGGCATCGTCTGCCGCAGGAGGTTCAGGCGGTTCTCAACCAGAAAAAAGCGCGTTTCTTTGTCGTCAACGCGGCGAAAATCGCTCGCGAATGCCAGCTTGGCGCGCGCATAAATACCGTTATGCAGATGGCTTTCTTCCATCTCACTCATATTTTGCCGGGCGACAGCGCGCTGGCTGAACTGCAGGGAGCGATAGCTAAAAGCTACAGCAGCAAAGGCCAGGAGCTGGTTGAGCGTAACTGGCAGGCGCTGGCGCTGTCCCGTGAGCTGCTTGCCGAGGTTACGCTGCAGCAGGTCTTCGAAAACAGCCCGATGCGCCCGCCGGTGGTTTCCGACGCCGCGCCGGATTTTGTAAAAACCGTTACCGCCGCGATGCTTGCCGGACTTGGCGACGCGCTGCCTGTATCCGCGCTGCCGCCGGACGGCACCTGGCCGATGGGCACCACGCAGTGGGAAAAACGTAATATTGCCGAAGAAATCCCTATCTGGAAACCGGAGATCTGCACCCAATGTAACCACTGCGTCGCAGCCTGCCCGCATTCGGCAATTCGCGCTAAGGTCGTTCAGCCGCAAGCGTTGGCAGATGCGCCCGCCGCCCTGCAATCGCTGGATGTGAAATCCCGCGATATGCGCGGCCAGAAATACGTTCTGCAGGTCGCGCCTGAAGATTGTACCGGCTGTAATCTGTGCGTGGAAGTTTGCCCGGCGAAAGACCGGCAGAACCCGGAAATCAAGGCCATCAATATGATGTCGCGCCTTGAACATGTAGAAGTTGAGAAAGAGAATTATGATTTCTTCCTTAGCATGCCGGAGATGGACCGCACCAGCCTGGAACGTATCGATATCCGTACATCCCAACTGCTGACGCCGCTGTTTGAGTACTCCGGCGCCTGCTCCGGCTGCGGCGAAACGCCGTACATTAAGCTACTGACCCAGCTTTATGGCGACCGTCTGTTAATCGCCAATGCTACGGGATGCTCGTCAATTTACGGCGGCAACCTGCCCTCCACGCCGTACACAACCGATGCCAACGGGCGCGGTCCGGCATGGGCGAACTCGCTGTTTGAAGATAACGCCGAGTTTGGTCTCGGCTTCCGTCTGACGGTTGACCAACACCGCGTGCGCGTGATGCGCCTGCTGGAGAAGTTCGCGGACCTCCTGCCAGCCGAACTGAATGAACAGCTACACGCCGAAGCCACGCCGGAAGTGCGCCGCGAACAGGTTGCCGCCTTACGACAGCATCTGGCTAACGTAGATGACGCCGATGCTCGTCAACTGTTGATCGATGCGGACGCGCTGGTTGAAAAATCCATCTGGCTGATTGGCGGCGATGGCTGGGCTTATGACATCGGTTTTGGCGGCCTCGATCACGTGCTGAGCCTTACCGAGAACGTCAATATTCTGGTGCTGGATACGCAATGTTATTCCAATACCGGCGGCCAGGCGTCGAAAGCTACTCCGCCAGGCGCGGTGACCAAGTTTGGCGAGCACGGCAAGCGTAAGGCACGTAAAGATCTCGGCGTGAGCATGATGATGTACGGGCACGTTTATGTGGCGCAGATTTCCCTTGGCGCGCAGCTAAACCAGACGGTTAAAGCGATTCAGGAAGCGGAAGCTTATCCGGGTCCGTCGCTTATCATCGCCTACAGCCCTTGCGAAGAGCACGGTTACGATCTGGCGCTAAGCCACGATCAGATGCGTCAGCTCACCGCAACCGGTTTCTGGCCGCTCTACCGCTTCGACCCGCGCCGGGCGGATGAAGGCAAGCTGCCGCTGGCGCTGGACTCCCGTCCGCCGTCGGACGCGCTGGCTGATACGCTGATGAAAGAGCAGCGCTTCCGCCGCCTGAGTTCGCAACAGCCGGAAGTGGCTGAACAATTGTGGAAAGACGCCGCCGAAGATCTGCAAAAACGCTACGATTTCCTGGCGCAGATGGCGGGCAAGGCTGAGAAAGCCGCCGACAGCTAAACGCTATCAGCGCCCAGCAACACAATGCAAGCCCGGGCCGTTGGTTCCGGGCTTTTTAATTTCACGCTGTAAATCGATAATCGCGGTGATAACCAAAGCGGGCAAAATTCCTGAACTCATTCCACTTGCAGACTGTATTCATTGTTTGGTTTAAAGTTGAAAAAATGCACGCATTTCAAGGACGATACTATGCCTATAAGGACTTATAGATTCTCACAAATCGCAATGATGCCAGTTGAAGGCGTTGGCATTCATGCAAGTTTTTCTATTTCAATTGTCGTCAGAGATGAGAGGATCAAAGGGGGTAATCGTAGTGTCCATCTCTCAGCGCATGGAAATAGCAATGCGGCAAAAGCTGCTGGCACAGGGAAACTCTTATTCTGGTGTACAGTTACCAATAATGCTAACCATAAAAAATATGTTCTTGATAACAAAAGAGATGAGATGTTTGCCGCAGGCGTTGAGGATGTAGTTATTGGCTGCGCGAAGTTTATCATTGACGCTAAATATAATATTTACCCTTCTCTTACGGTTGAGGGAGGCTATAAACTTGCAGACTATACAGGGCAACATATCCCCCTGCCTGGAAGGATACGAAGAGTAATTAAACTCGAACCGTTTCAAGGATGATTCAGCATGAAACTTATCATATCTGTCTTACTGTGCTCCCTGATGTTATCTCCCTGTATCGCATCCAGTAGCTATGCGGACAAGGCAACTGAAACGGGTGCAAAACTAGTCGATGAATACACGAAAGCAAGCAGTAAAGGGAAGCAGCGGTTCATCACTGAACTGCAAATATTGACGCATAAAAATCCAGAAAACAGCAATGTACGTAAGATGTATGCAAATGTACTGCTGGCAGACAAGCAATATCAGTCGGGTTTACAGCAGATTGAGATTATTAATAAAAAATATGGCACCCCCTCTTTTTTATTAACTGCGTGCATGGTGAAAGAAAGGCTAAATATGCCATTTAATGGATGTTACAAGGATATCATCAGGATAATGGATAAAAATAATGTAAAGGATGTTAATTATCTGACCGCTTTATTTTTTGCATCCGATCCGCGTTTCGATGAAGAAAGAAGAAAACAATTACGTGCGGATGAAATATCTGGTGAACAAGCAGCATATTATAATCTTTCGCGGGAAGATTTTTTATTAAACCTTTACCCCTCACCTTAGCTGTCTCTTCGCAGGGAGAGAAATTTCTCCCTCACCCTGCAAGGGGGAAGGTCACTATGAAAGTTTTTTTGCTACTCCCGTTACATATTCCCAACATCGCCATTGCGAAGAATATATTCCTGCGCATGATGTCGCTTTGCCTTCCCTGATAGAGCAAATTGATGATTGCCGTTGCTTTAGTTGATGACCATGTTGTGGTGCGTTCCGGTTTCGCCCAGCTTTTAAGTCTGGAAACGGATATTCAGATTGTCGGGCAATACAGTTCAGCCGCCGAGGCCTGGGCTGCGCTTATTAAAAATCCCCCGGACGTTGCCGTACTCGACGTGGCAATGCCCGACGAAAACGGGCTAAGCCTGCTTAAACGCCTGCGCCAGCAGCGCCCGGGTTTTCGCGCCATTATTCTGAGCATTTACGATACCACCGCATTTGTGCAAAGCGCGCTGGACGCCGGCGCAAGCGGCTACCTTACCAAGCGCTGCGGTCCGGAAGAGTTAGTTCAGGCCGTTCGCGCCGTGGGTATGGGCGGGCATTATTTATGCGCCGACGCGCTGCGTGCCCTGCGCCACGCCGGCCAGCCAGCAAAAGCGCTTGAAGGCTTAACCCCTCGCGAGCGCGAAGTTTTTGATCTGCTGGTAAAAGGTGAAAGCGTCAAACATATCGCGGAAATGCTTACGCTAAGCCATAAAACGGTGCACGTGCATCGGGCCAATATTCTCGGCAAGCTGCAATGTGAAAGCACTATCGATCTGGTGCATTTTGCTCTTGACCACCAGTTGCTGACCGGGCACTAAATGGGACGTTCGTGGCGTCATCTGCTGCTATCGCTGTTTATTGTTTTCGCCTGGGGGCTGGGCTGGCAGGCGCTGTGGACCGTTAGTTTTTATCTCACTAATAACGGCCAGCAGGCCACGCTGCTTTTGCCGCAGGGCGTACATCTCGCGCTGCTTATTCTGCTTAACCGGCGTTACTGGCCTGCTCTGTTTGTGCCGGTTATTGGCATGCTGGGCTGGCTGTGGCAGCAACAGCTAATGACCGAACCGGTCATGCTGCTTTCTCCACTTCTTAGCGCAATCCCTGCGCTGCTCGTACAGCGTTACTGGCACCGTTTCACGCTTTACTGGCAGCGGCTTTCTTTGTTGATGGCGGCAATTACCGGCGATGCGCTACTGCATACGCTGATGCTGACGCCCTTTCTGGCAAGTTCCGCTTCGCAAATTTTACTGGCCGCGTTTACCGGCGGGATTTTGCTGACGCCGTTCGTGTATCTGATTTATGAGTACCTGCGCCAGCAGCATCTGGAAAGCCTGCTGGCGCAGGAGACGCCGAACCCGCCGCTGCGTACTTCGCTGCTTATCTGGTGCAGCCTGTTTTTTATTATTGGCGTGGGCGCGCAGATGGTGCTGTCGCCTGAAATCGAGCGGTTGCTGCTGATTGTGGTGTTTCTGCCAAACGTCGTGATGGCCTATAAATTCGGCTGGCAAGGCGGCGTACTGGCGGCGCTGCTGGGCAGCATGATGATCACCATCGCCCGGCAGATCGGCAGCGGTTTTAACGGGCTGATGGAAATGGAGCTGTTTTTGTCGACCCAGGCGCTGCTGGGCATCGGCCTTGGGATCGCCATCAGCCGTCAGCAGCATCTGGCAAACAATCTTCATCGTTACCGCCAGCGGCTGGAAATCGAGCTGCAGGCCCGGCGCGAGCTGATGGAACAACTGGTTCACGCCGAAGAAGATACGCGTAAAGATCTCGCCCGCGAGCTGCACGACGAAATAGGCCAAAACATTACCGCCATCCAAATCCAGTCGATGCTGGTGAAACGCACGGCCAACGGCGATGCCGCGACGCTTGCCGCCGAACAAATCAACCAGCTTGCCCAGCGTATTCACCATTCAACCCGCCAGTTGCTGCGCCAGCTTCGCCCTCCCGTGCTCGATGAAATGTCCCTTGAGAAAGCCCTGCATCATCTGGTGCAGGAGTTTGCTTTTGCCGAGCGCGGCATTGTCTGCCGTTTTACTTACGATCTGCCCGGGCAGCCCGTCAGCGATACCGTGGTGTTCACGCTTTACCGCCTGGTGCAGGAGCTGCTGAACAATATCTGCAAGCATGCTGATGCAAGCCATGTCGACATTTCCCTTACTTCCCGGCCGCACGGCGTGCGGCTTGAGGTGAAGGACGACGGCATTGGCTTTGCCGGCGATATCCGTACCGGCTTCGGATTGCAGGGCATCGAAGAGCGCATCCGCGCTTTAGGCGGAGATTTAACGCTTGAGGGCCGGTCCGGGACGCGCGTAATTGTTAACCTGCCCACACTTTTTCAACAAAATCAGGAATAACCAGGAAAAAGTCTTAGTCGACTAAAACCTTGTCTCATCCCCTGACCGCCGCCGTTTCCTATAGTCGCCTTAACCCGGAGGAATCCCATGATTTCTGAGCAAACCATTGGTCGTGATTATCGTTACTGGCGCCCGCGTTTGCTGTTTTCAATGGTGGTGGGCTACGCCGCTTTTTACCTGACGCGTAAAAGCGTGAGCTTTGTTCTTCCGGCGATGCAGATGGATCTTGGGCTGAGCAAAAGCGATATCGGCCTGCTGGGCACGCTGTTTTATCTCTCGTACGGCCTGTCGAAATTTGCCGCTGGGCTCTGGCATGACAGACGCGGAGAGAGCTGGTTTATGGGCGCAGGCCTGCTGGCCACCGGCGTGCTGAATATCCTGTTCGCCTTTGGCAGCAACCTGACGATGCTGCTGATTATCTGGACGCTGAACGGGTTTTTCCAGGGCTGGGGATGGCCGCCCTGTGCAAGATTATTGACGCACTGGTATTCGCGCAATGAACGCGGCTTCTGGTGGGGGTGCTGGAATACCTCGATTAACCTGGGCGGCGCGGCGGTACCGATGATTTCCGCGCTGATGGCGCTGTGGTTCGGCTGGCAGGCGGCGCTGCTGGTACCGGGCGTTATCGGCATTTTGACCGGTATCTGGCTGTGTCGCCGCCTGACCGGCACGCCGGAAGAAGCAGGACTGCCGCCGGTGGGCGTCTGGCGGCATGACCCGCTGGAGATGCGTCAGGCGCAGCTTAGTCCGCCAATGCCGCTGTGGCAGATGTTCCGCAGCACGGTGCTGCAAAACCCGATGATTTGGCTGCTCGGCGCGAGCTACGTGCTGGTTTATCTAATTCGTATCGCGCTGAACGACTGGGGCAATATCTGGCTTGCGGAAAGCCACGGCGTGAACTTACTTAGCGCCAACGCTACGGTGATGCTGTTTGAAATGGGCGGATTGTTCGGGGCGCTGTTTGCAGGCTGGGGATCGGATTTACTGTTTCGCGGCCAGCGCGCGCCGATGATTTTGCTCTTTGCCCTTGGGCTGTTTATTTCCGTCGCCGCCCTCTGGCTCTCGCCGGTGCACCATTACGCGCTGCTGGCAATGTGCTTTTTTGCCATCGGCTTCTTCGTGTTTGGCCCGCAGATGCTGATTGGCCTCGCGGCGGTGGAATGCAGTCACAAGCAGGCGGCGGGCACCGTCACCGGATTTTTAGGGCTGTTTGCCTATCTTGGCGCGGCGCTTGCGGGCTGGCCGCTGTCGCAGGTGATTGAGCGTTACGGCTGGTCAGGAATGTTTGTGCTGCTGACCATCGCCGCCGCGCTGATTGGATTTTTGCTGATGCCGCTGCTTATGGCGGGCATCAGCGCGCAGGACAGGAGTATTGGGGCCATGGACCCGGCCACCACCTTACCTCAGGACACTTAGGATAATAATATGAAACTGACCGTGCTCTCTTCTCTGGTTGCCGCAGGCCTCGCGCTGGCGACGCTTTCGAATGCCGCCCAGGCCAAAGGCCGTCTGGTGGTGTATTGCAGCGCCACCAACGAAATGTGCGAAACGGAAACCAAAGCGTTCGGCGAAAAGTACGATGTGAAAACGTCTTTCATCCGTAACGGCTCCGGCAGTACGCTCGCGAAAGTGGATGCCGAGAAGAAAAATCCGCAGGCCGATGTGTGGTACGGCGGCACGCTGGACCCGCAGTCGCAGGCAGGTGAAATGGATCTGCTGACGCCTTATAAGTCGGCCAATCTTGAGCAGGTCATGCCGCAGTTCCGCGACCCGGCTAAGCGCAAAGGCAACTATTCGTCTGCCGTATACGTCGGCATTCTCGGCTTTGGCGTGAATACTCAGCGCCTGAAAGAGAAAAACCTGCCGGTGCCAAAATGCTGGAAAGACCTGACTAACTCGATTTATAAAAGCGAAATCCAGATTGCCGACCCGCAAAGTTCCGGCACGGCTTATACCGCCCTTGCGACCTTTGCCCAGCTTTGGGGCGAGGATCAGGCTTTTGATTATCTGAAAAAACTCAACGGCAACGTTTCCCAGTACACCAAATCCGGCATTGCCCCGGCGCGTAACGCCGCACGCGGCGAAACGGCCATCGGCATTGGCTTCCTGCATGATTACTCGCTGGAAAAAGAGAACGGCGCACCGCTGGAGCTGATTTCCCCCTGCGAAGGCACCGGCTATGAAATTGGCGGCGTCAGCATTCTGAAAGGCGCGCGCAATATGGACAACGCTAAGCTGTTCGTTGACTGGGTGCTGTCAAAAGAAGCGCAGGAACTCTCCTGGAAGAAAGGTAAGTCCTACCAGATTCTGACCAACACCACCGCTGAAACCTCGCCGCTTTCCCTGAAGCTCGACGATCTGAAGCTTATCAATTACGACATGGATAAATACGGCGCGACCGACATGCGTAAGGCGCTGATTGGCAAATGGGTAAATGATGTGAAGATGGGTAACTAACCCACCCGCAGGTGACAACGTCACGTCACCTGCTTCTCTTTCTTTTGGCCGATGAGGCACTTATGTCTGAAACTTTACTTTTGCGTACCCCGCAAAAGCGGGACGCTATTATCTGGTGGGTGGCGCTGTGCTGGCTGGCTTTCGCTCTGCTGCCGAGCTGGAGTCTGGATTACGGCCTGTTTGAATCCACGCCTGATGAGATAATCGACGCCTACGGCTGGTCTGGATTAAACGTCAGCCTGCTGTGGTATATCCTGCCTTCGCTGCTGTTGCTGCGGCCGTTTAATGAACCGGGGCCTGAGAAAAAACAGCGCCACTATTTCGACGCTGGCTGGGCCTTATTCTGCATGGCTTTTGTGGTGGTAAGCGCAACGGTTACCGAACGCGGCATGGGCTACGCCACCCTTGTGCTGTTTATCGCGCTGGGCATGATTATTACCCTCGCCCTGACCCGCCTGGAATGGCTGGGCGGCGACCGCTTTGTCATTGGCTCGCTGGTTGCCATTGTGGGGCTGATCGGCGTGTTTATCGTCTGGCCAAGCATTGCGATTTTCATCCCGATGTTCACCAACGCCGCCGGAGACTTTGCGCCGCTGGCGTTTATGGCGGTGCTCGGCCAGGCGCACATTGTGCAGGTGATTATTAACTCCATCGGCCTGTCGATAGCCGTAGGGATTGGCTGCACCTTTTTCGGCCTGGTGCTGGCGATTTACACCACACGTATTGCTAAACGCAGCGCAATTATCGGCCGCATTTTCTCCATCTTGCCAATAGTGACGCCGCCTTTTGTCGTCGGGCTTGGGGTGACGCTGATGATGGGCCGCTCCGGTTATATCACCGAGCTGATGGTGGAGTGGTTCGGGCTGACCAATACCAACTGGCTGTACGGCTTTACCGGCATCTGGCTGGCGCAGGTTCTGGCCTTTACGCCAATGGCTTTTATGATCCTCGATGGCGCCATCAAAACGATTCATCCATCCCTCGAAGAAGCTTCTTACACGCTGCGCGCCACGCGCTGGAAGACCTTTAAAAACGTATTCCTGCCGCTGTTAAAACCGGCGCTGGCCAATGCTTTTTTGATTGTGATCGTGCAGTCGCTGGCGGATTTCAGCAACCCGCTGGTGCTGGGCGGCAACTTCGACGTGCTCGCCACCCAAATCTATTTCTACATTACCGGCTCGCAGCTTGATTATCAGGCCGCCAGTACGCTCGGCGCGTTCCTGCTGCTGTTCTCGCTGATGGTGTTCTGCATTCAGTATATGTGGATTGGCAAGCGTTCGTACGTAACGGTTTCCGGTAAATCTAACCGTGGCGACGTGCAGCCGCTGCCCGTGACGCTGGTGTGGGCGGTTATCGCTCTTCTGGCGGTCTGGATCGCGTTTAACGCCCTGCTGTACGGCAGCATTTTTTACGGCAGCTTTACGGTGAACTGGGGCGTGGACTACACCCTGACGCTGGATAATTTTATCAAGCTGTTCGGCCAGGGCATGAGCGACGGCGCATGGCCTTCCCTGCTCGACACTCTGCTTTATGCCGGGATTGCCGCGCCGATCACCGCTTTCTTCGGTCTGCTAATCGCCTGGGTCGTGGTGCGCCAGCAGTTCCGCGGCAAAAAAACCATCGAATTCACCACCATGCTGTGCTTCGCGGTACCGGGCACCGTGGCGGGCGTTTCTTACATTCTGGCGTTTAACAGCGCGCCGGTTTATCTGACGGGCACCGCCGCCATCGTCATTATGTCGATGGTGATGCGTAACGTGCCGGTGGGCATTCGAGCCGGAATTGCCGGGCTGGGGCAGATTGATAAGTCGCTCGACGAGGCTTCATTGAGCCTGCGCGCAGGCTCCATGCGCACCATTGTCAATATTCTGTTGCCGCTGCTGCGCCCGGCCATTCTCTCAGCGCTGATTTACAGCTTTGTGCGCGCTATTACTACAGTCAGCGCCATTGTCTTCCTGGTAACGCCGGATACCCGCGTGGCGACGGCCTACATTCTTAACCGCGTGGAAGACGGCGAATATGGCGTGGCGATCGCTTACGGATCGATTCTGATCGTCGTCATGCTGACGATTATCTTTATTTTTGACTGGCTGATTGGCGAGGCGCGTATTTCCCGCTCGAAAGCCAAAACCAACGCGTGATTACGGAGTTAACCATGACACACCCTCATTTTGTAGAACTGCGCGGCGTCACGAAACGGTTTGGCAATAATACCGTCCTGGGCGGCATCAATCTGGCCATTCCGAAAGGCGAGATGGTTACCCTGCTCGGCCCGTCCGGCTGCGGCAAAACCACCGTGCTGCGCCTGGTGGCCGGGCTGGAAAAACCCACCGAAGGGCAGATTTTGATTGATGGAGAAGATGTTACCCATCGCTCTATTCAGCAGCGTGATATCTGCATGGTATTTCAGTCCTACGCCCTGTTCCCGCATATGTCGCTTGGCGACAACGTCGGCTACGGCCTGAAAATGCTGGGCACGCCGCGAGCGGAGATCAAAACCCGCGTGAAAGAAGCGCTGGCGATGGTCGATCTTGACGGCTTCGAAGACCGCTTCGTGGACCAGATTTCCGGCGGACAACAGCAACGCGTGGCGCTGGCGCGCGCCCTGATCCTCAAACCCAAAGTGCTGCTGTTCGATGAGCCGCTAAGTAACCTCGACGCCAACCTCAGGCGCAGCATGCGAGATAAAATCCGCGAGCTGCAAAAGCAGTTCAATATTACGTCGCTGTATGTCACCCACGATCAAAGCGAGGCGTTTGCCGTGTCGGATACGGTGCTGGTGATGAACAAAGGCGAAATCATGCAAATTGGCAGCCCGCAAACGCTTTATCGCCAGCCGGCTTCACGCTTTATGGCGAGCTTTATGGGCGACGCCAACGTCTTCCCGGCGCGCTTTGGCAGCGATTATGTTGAAATCCACGGATATCGTCTGCCGCGCCCTCCGCAGCTTGAAATTGCGCAAGCGGAAGGAACAGTGGGGGTACGACCGGAAGCCATCACGCTTAGCGAACACGGTGCGGAAAGCCAGCGCTGCTTGGTTCGCCACGTGGCCTATATGGGGCCGCAGTATGAAGTCACGGTGGAATGGCATGGCCAGGCGCTGCTGTTGCAGGTGAACGCCACGCGTTTGCAGCCTGACGTCGGGGATAATTACTACCTGGAGATTCACCCGTACGGGATGTTTGTGCTGGCGGATGCGGCTTAGGATTTGCTGCGTGAAACAGGTGGATGGCGCTGACGCTTATCCACCCTACCGTTTTGTAAGTCGGGTAAGCGAAGCGCCCCCGACGTTTACCGCAGGTTACTTCAGCAAACGAACCTTAACGGATTTGCCTTTGATTTTGCCCTGCTGAAGCTGCTTCCACGCATGGCGGGCAACGGACTGACGTACCGCAACGTAGACGTGAATCGGATGCACGTCTATTTTGCCGATGTCCGCCCCATCAAGCCCCATATCGCCAGTCAGCGCGCCAAGAATATCGCCCGGACGCATTTTGGCTTTTTTACCGCCGTCGATGCACAGGGTTGCCATTTCAGCCTCCAGCGGCTTGATGCTGATGCCCATCGGCGCCTGCTGCCAGTTCAACGAAAGGTTTAACATCTCTGCCAGCACGCTTGCGCGCTGCGCTTCTTCTGGCGCACAGAAGCTGATTGCCAGACCGCTCTGCCCTGCGCGGGCGGTACGGCCGATGCGGTGAACGTGCACTTCCGGGTCCCAGGAGAGCTCGTAGTTAATCACCATTTCCAGCGCTTTGATGTCCAGCCCGCGAGCGGCTACGTCGGTTGCCACCAGTACGCGGCTGCTTCCGTTGGAAAAACGTACCAGCGTTTGATCGCGGTCGCGCTGCTCCATATCGCCGTGCAGGGCCAGCACGCTTTGATTGCTTTCGCTCAGCGCATCGCACACGGCCTGGCAGTCTTTTTTGGTGTTGCAGAACACCACGCAGGAAGCCGGCTGATGCTTGCTGAGTAATTTTTGCAGCAGGCCAATTTTGCCGCCGCGGGAAACTTCATAGAACTGCTGTTCTACGGACGGCAGTTCGTCTACAGAATCGATTTCGATAGTCAGGGGATCGCGCTGCACGCGTTTACTGATGGTGGCTATTGCCGTGGGCCAGGTTGCGGAGAAGAGCAACGTCTGGCGTTTGGCGGGCGCATGGCTTATCACCTCATCGATAGCGTCGGCAAAGCCCATATCCAGCATGCGGTCGGCTTCATCCAGCACCAGGGTTTGCAGCGCGTCCAGCTTTACCGTCTCTTTTTTCAGATGGTCGAGCAGACGGCCCGGCGTGGCCACAATGATGTGCGGGGCGTGCGTCAGGGAATCGCGCTGCACGCCAAACGGCTGCCCGCCGCATAGCGTCAGCACTTTAATATTTGGCATATAACGCGCAAGGCGGCGTAGCTCTTTGGCGACCTGGTCGGCAAGCTCGCGCGTCGGGCAAAGCACCAGGGACTGAGTAATAAACTGGCTGGCGTCAATATGTTGCAGAAGACCAAGTCCAAAGGCGGCAGTTTTTCCGCTGCCGGTTTTAGCTTGAGCGCGGACATCTTTCCCTGCAAGGATGGCGGGCAAAGCAGCAGCCTGAACCGGGGTCATGGCGTGATAGCCCAGTTCGTTAAGGTTGGCGAGTTGTTCCGCAGGCAGAATGTTTAAGGTAGAAAAAGAGGTCACAATTATACTCTCGATAAATGGGCTGTCGGTCAGCGGCTGGTGCGCATTCTAGCAGCTTCGGCTGGCAGGGTCATTTATCTGCGTATTTATCACCAGACAGGGCGCTGATTACGGTACTCATTGCCTTTGTTGTTAACTCAGAACGCTTTATTTTTTGATTTGCAAGCGAGGCCCGTAATACGCCGGCTATGACGATATGTTTGGGTTCCTGACCCAGATCGCGCATCTCCAGCACGACCTTACCCACAACGCGACACATTTCCTGGTACAGCTCTTCGTCTTTAGTCTGGTTTCCCATGCTCACTCCATTTTTAAATTCGCGTAGCACAGTAGCATCATGCAGGCGGGAATTTCAGCCCGGGCTCGCTTTTATTGTCCTCGCATCACAATTTCAACCGCTTCGTGGCTTATTGCGCTTCCGATACCATCGCCGATTATTTTTCCCTGCCGGTACAGTTCATCAATGATGTTGTCGCGATTTATTACGGTTCCTTCGGCTATCAAACTGACCACTGCCGCACCAATGGCGCAGCCGATTAACTGCGCACGTTCTTCATCCTGCCTCATTAATCCGCTCTCTTGTTATTACCCTTAGAAAAACTAGCACAATTTTCAGAGCGCGCCATGATGCGAAGGGAGGGAAAGTTTTTAGATTGAAGGGGAAGCGTAAGGGATCGAAAGCTCCGCGATTTTCTTCATAAAAATCGCCTGAAGGCACACTTAACGGCCCCAGGGCTTCGTAAAGGTATTCAGGCTCCGCATTCTGCACCGTTAATGATTGATGTTTGCCTGAATGCCGCTGTAAAACTTTCTGGCATTCGGCGCGCCGATCCGTACCATACACGCCAGCATTACGCGTTACGCGTGTTGGTTTACAGCCCGAGAATTCCATGACCAGTCAAAAAGAACAGTACAATCTGAACAAATTACAAAAACGTCTGCGCCGCAACGTGGGCGAAGCGATTGCTGATTACAATATGATCGAAGACGGCGACCGCATTATGGTTTGCCTCTCCGGTGGTAAAGACAGCTACACCATGCTGGAAATTTTGCGCAACCTGCAGCAAAGCGCGCCCATCAGCTTCAGCCTGGTGGCGGTTAACCTCGATCAGAAACAGCCTGGCTTTCCGGAACATATTCTCCCGGCCTGGCTGGAGAGCATCGGCATTGAATATAAGATTGTCGAAGAGAACACTTACGGCATCGTAAAAGACAAGATTCCGGAAGGTAAAACGACCTGTTCTTTATGTTCTCGCCTGCGTCGCGGCATTTTGTATCGCACGGCCACGGAGCTGGGCGCGACTAAGATCGCTCTTGGCCACCATCGTGATGACATTCTGCAAACGCTGTTCCTGAATATGTTCTACGGCGGGAAGATGAAAGGCATGCCGCCGAAATTAATGAGCGACGACGGCAAGCACATTGTTATTCGTCCGCTGGCCTACTGCCGCGAGAAAGATATTGAGCGTTTCGCCATCGCGCGCGAATACCCTATCATTCCGTGCAACCTTTGTGGCTCGCAGCCTAATTTACAGCGTCAGGTCATTGGCGAAATGCTGCGCGACTGGGATAAACGCTATCCTGGCCGTATCGAAACCATGTTCAGCGCGATGCAAAACGTGGTGCCTTCACACCTGTGCGATACCGAACTGTTCGACTTCAAGGGCCTGAAACACGGCGCGGAAGTGGTGGACGGCGGCGATCTGGCGTTCGATCGTGAAGAACTGCCGATGCGGCCTGCCGGCTGGCAGCCAGAAGAAGACGACAGCGAAACGCCGCTGCAACGTCTGGACGTACTGGAAATCAAATAAAAGACCTTCCCTCTCCGCCCTGGAGAGGGAACCCTTTACATGTGCGGCGGCGGATCGATGATGGGCTTCGGATCGGGGTCAACAGGTGGATCGGGTATCGGTTGCGGTTTTGGAAAAGGATCGGGATTCGGTACCGGATCGCTGGGGGTCGGGTCGCTCATAAATATGCCTCGGTGATAAGTCATAAACTCCTCCTGTTAGTTCTCCCTTTAAGCATAGACAACAAATCGCAGACAAAAAAAAGCCGACTGTTAAAGTCGGCGTCGTACGAATCAATTGTGCTATGCAGTAATTCTAAAAAAAAGGAAGTAAGACAATATGGAGCGCAACGCCCATCGCTTGACGTTGCATTCACCTGCGGGAGAGATATTGCCTCTAATGGCGTGGCGGTTTATTGACTTCGCTCAAATCAGGCGGCCTTTTTTGGTGACAATTATGTTAAAAATGTGAAATTTTACAACCATTTACTGCGATGTAACCACCAGGCAACACCGCCAATCAGAACCACCAACATAAGGCAGAACAGGCTAAAGCCAAAATGCCATCCGCCGCCCGGAATACCGCCAAGGTTTACGCCAAACAACCCGGTAAGGAAGGTGCTGGGTAAAAACACCATCGCCATCAGCGACATGGTGTAGGTTCGTCGTCCCATCGCTTCCTGCATGACCTGCGCGATTTCGTCCGTCATCACCGCCGTGCGGGCTATGCAGGAATCTATTTCGTCCAGCCCTCGCCCTAACCGATCTGAGATATCCTGCATTCGACGGCGATTATCATCGCTCATCCACGGCAGCCGCTCGCTTGATAAACGTGCGTAGACATCCCGCTGCGGAGCCATGTAACGACGCATCACAATCAGTTGCTTGCGCAGCAGCGCCAGGAAACCTCGCGGAGGAATTTGCTGATCGAGCAGGTTATCTTCGAGATCGATAATTTTGTCATGGAGCTGTTCGATAAATTCGCTGGCGTGATCGGTCAGCGCATCGCAAACATCCACCAGCCAGCTACCGCAGTCCGTAGGCCCGGTGCCTTCGTTCAGATCGTTAACCACGTCATCAAGCGCCAGAACCTGTCGCTGACGGGTCGATACGATAAGGCGTTCGTCCATATACAAACGCATCGCAACAAGCTGGTCCGGACGTTCATCGGTGCTGCCGTTAATGCAGCGCAAAGTGATTAATGTCCCCTCCCCAACGCGCGACACGCGCGGGCGCAGGCTTTCGCCGGCCAGCGCATCCCGGACATAATTCGGCAGTAGCGGCGTTGTCGCCAGCCAGTCTGCGCTGTCACGATTGGTGTAATTAAGATGCAGCCAGCATGGATGCTCACGATCGATGATGGTGTCGTTTTCAATCGGTTTGACCCCGCCCTGCCCGTCCAGTTGCCAGGTGAACACGGCATCAGGCACATTGAGCTCGGCCCCTTTCAATACTTCCACTCTCTTTCCCTCAACGGATAACGACTCTGTTGTCAGTCTAGTCATCCTGTTTTGTTAATCAACCTGCATCTGTAAGCAAACGCGCTGAATTAATTAAAGAAAAAACGTTTCTCACCGTTAACCATTAGACAAGATAGCCACACGCGCTACAGTTAACCGCAAAGAGAAATCTCTTTATACGCGGTTCCAGGAGAAGAGTTTGTCAGACAGACGTAAAGCATGCCCCGATTTTGACTTACGCCTCAGCATGATACGCCAGCACGCCATCACCGTCAGCGGCACCTGGTTTCTTTGGATAAATATCCTGTTTTCCGCGTTTATCCTCGGTCGTAATTACTTTTCCCCTGAGAGTCTGGCGGCCGGGCCGCATCATCCCCGACATCTGCTGGAAATCTCAATGGTGCTGATACTCGCCTTATCGGCAGCGGTCATCTTCATTCTGCGGATGGCCCCCGACCAGCAAGCGCCCTGGCTTAGTAAACTCACTCACTGGACGATGTTTTGTCTCAGCGGACTGTGGGCCCTGTGTTTTTATGTCTTTATCGCCAGCGGCGATGTGAGAATTGTTTTCCCATTTTCGGCGCTGCTCATTTTTACCGCCTTAATTTCGCTGTACTTTGACGGGCGAGTTTTGCTCAGCTTTACCTTGCCGGTTTGGATAGTGATTCTGGTATGCAACTTTGTCTATCCCACCACGCTTACCGCTTTAAATGCGATTTTATACGTGCTGATGGCGGCACTGTTTGAGTCCGGCAGGCGAATTCTGCGTAGCTGGTTTGTGCTCGCCATTCGTCGCGAGCAGGAAAACGTCGATTTAATCAACCAGCTAAAGCTGCTGGCGAATCGGGACCCGCTGACCGGTATCGCCAACAGACGTTCTTTCCAGCTACTGCTGGAAAAAGAGATCCAACGCCTGCAGCAAACGAACGCTGAACTTACGCTTATCATGTTGGATGTCGATCATTTCAAAAAATATAACGACCGCTACGGACATCAGGCCGGAGATGAATGCCTGATCAACGTGGCGCGTTGTCTGGAAAGCGCTGCGCGTAACACTCAGGACGTAGTGGCGCGCTTTGGCGGTGAAGAGTTTATTATGCTGCTGCCGGATACTTCACCGCAGCAGGCGGTGGCGATTGCCGAACGTGTGAAAATGAATTTGCAGGCGCTGGGGATGGAGCATAAAAGCTCGCCGATTTCTCCCTTCGTGACAATCAGCCAGGGCATTGCCAACTGCGTTAAAGGCACTTCTGCCATCCGGCTTATTGCGCAGGCTGATGCCGCGCTTTATCAGGCGAAAGAAGCGGGCAGGAATCGCTGGCAGAGCTACCAGCCTGAGGATTGACTAGCGCAACTGGCTGTCTTTCGAGCCGCGTCGGTTGTAGCCTGAAAACGTAGATCTTCTGGCGTCTTCCTCCTGCTGGCACTTCACGCACAGCCGCACGCCGGGAATCGCTTTGCGGCGTTTTTCAGGGATAGGCGCTCCGCATTCCTCACAATGCGTCAGGCTTTCACCTTTTGGTAATTCGCTACGTGCGCGAGCGACGGCATCATCTATCGTGCTGTCGATTTGCTCCTGCACCGCGTCGTCATTTGCCCAACCAGATGCCATTTTCCACCTCGATAAGGGTATTTTTTCGTTCAGCTACCTAAATGAAGATTACCTGATAAAGTTAGTTGAATAATCGGTGAAGCGACGCCGTGTTGTCTTAATTAATTATGAGCGGATGTTGATCCTTAAGGATGGCTTCCTGTACTCGCTCAACCTTGCTGGAAATATGATGAGACAATACCGATACTCCGTTTTTGCCCGCTGTCTTTTCCTGATAATTAGCGTCAAAGCTCATGCTGAGCTCGATCTGGGCTCGATTGATATATTTTCGCAGAACAACGCCTCCAGCCCGGTTCCTAAAGGGTTTGTGCCAGGCGTAGCCGTTATTGGCGGCCAGGCGCGTTATGATGCGCAGAAGAACGACGCCCTCGTGGTTCCCGGCGCCGTTTATTTCGGCAATCAGTTCATGTACCTGGGCGACCGGGCTCGTTACTACTTCCACCTCGATGATACGGTGGCCGCTTACGGCTACGGCAGAGTGCGTTTTGGCAATCTTGATCCCGACGACAGTAGCGCATTCGATGGCATGGAGAAGCGCAAATGGGAGTTCGAAGCGGGCGCAGGCGCGACCATCATCACGCCTTACGCTCTGCTAAGCGCACGAATCGCCTCCGATGTAAGCGGTCGCAGCAACGGGCAGGAAGCTTTGCTGTGGGCCGACTTCCCCATCATTATGGATAAACTGCTTGTGATGCCGGGTATGGGAATGATGATCCGCAGCGACAGGCTGGCAAATTATTACTTCGGCGGCGTATCGGCTAACGAGGCCACGCCCCGGCGGCAGCAATGGGACACGGGAACAACCTACTCCCCGATGGCAGCCGTTATTACCAGCTATCGCTGGAGTTCCAGATGGGTAAGCATGGTTGCTGCCAATTATGAGCTCTATGACAAAGATATCGCAGACAGCCCCCTTGTTCAGCACAGGGGCGAGCTATACGCTATCGCCGCGGTAGGCTACATCTGGTAAATCGCCGGGCTGAAGTTAACCAGGCACAGCGGCCATGCGATCTTTTATTGGCGGCAGTCCGTACATGCGGCGGTATTCCCGGCTAAACTGCGACTGGCTGTCATAACCCACCTGGAAGGCAGCGCTTGCCGCATCCATTTGTTCAAAGAGAATGAGCCGTCGGGCCTCGTGCAGACGAAGCTGCTTTTGATATTGCAGCGGCGTGAGCAGCGTAGCTTTTTTAAAATGCAGATGAAGGGCCGACACGCTTAAACCGGCATGCTTTGCGAGCTTCGTCATGCTGAAACCGTGCGCATAGTTTTCCTTCAGCCAGGCAATGGCGCGAACGACCGAAGCCTCGGCTTGCCGGCTAAATACCATCCGGCAGAGAAATTCTCCTTCGGGTTTTCTGAGAATACGGTAAATAATTTCCCGTTCGGCCATAGCGCCAAGAAGCTTTGCATCCACAGAATTTTTCAGACTTTCAGTCAGCCGTCTGAAAGCATCGGTTATACCGCTGTCGTTATCAACCAGCGAAATTCCCGTGGCCTTCTCGCCCCTGTTTTGTTGCTGTAGCCCCGCATCGGTGATGACATCCATAATCACCTCCCGGCATAAAGACAAACGCAGGCAAATATAAGGACATTGCGCTGACGCCTGAATAATCTGGCCGGTCAGAGGTAAATCAACGGAAACCAGCAGGCTGGAATAACGATCGTATTCATAGACATGCCCGGCAACATCCACCCTTTTGGCGCCGGATATCACTACGCAGAGCGCAGGTTCATGCAAAGTGGTAATAAGTTCCCCAGGCTTTTCACCGTAAATAAAATGCACCCGCGGATGGGCCGTATCGATAATCCCTTCGCGGTTATTATGTTGATTTATAAAATCAATGGCCTCGTTTAGCATCGTATCTCCGGTTGAGAAAGCTGATTGCGTGAATAATAGAAGAAAACGGATGATTTACTATTTAAAAGTAGGATCGTGCAATAAAAAAAGAGGATCTGTTTAACGGGCAACTTCAGGCGCGCCATACACTTGTTTCCGGCAATTCTGCCGAACTTGCGGAACTCTGACGATGAAACAAACCTGGTTAATCACCGGCGCCACCCGTGGCATCGGCATGGAAATAGTGAAAGCGGCGCTGTCTGCCGGTATGAACGTCTGCGCAACGGGCCGTAGCCTCGAAAAACTGCGGGACACTTTCCCGGCGCAGCCCGGCCTACTGTTACTGCCGCTGGATGTTTGCGATCGGCAACAGCAGTCGCAGGTGGTGGAAGACTGCGTGAAGCATTTTGGCCGTATTGATGTGCTGGTTAATAACGCCGGTTATGGCCAGATGGGATATTTCGAAGAGGTGACAACCGATTCTGTAAAAGCGCAGTTTGAAACTAACGTCTTCGGCCAGATAGCCATGACGCAAACCACCTTGCCCTATATGCGCCAACAGCGCGCAGGCCAGATTTTTAATTTTTCCTCCATCGGCGGAGCGATAGGCTACGATATTGCCTCTATTTATTGCGCCAGCAAATTCGCAGTGGAAGGATATTCAGCCTCGCTCGCCCGGGAAGTTTCACGTTTTGGCATTACTATCACCATTGTTGAGCCTGGTTTCTTCCGTACTGATTTTCTTGATGACCGATCGGTGCATTTTGCCAGCCCATCGGTCAGCGATTATGATTCGCTGCGACAAGAGGGGGAGAAAAGCTATCGCGAATACAACCATGCTCAGCCGGGCAGCCCAGCTAAGCTTGCCCAGGCGCTGTTGACGCTGGCAGCAGCTCAGGAAAAACCCTTACGATTTGCAGCCGGCTCGGATGCTTTCGATCTTCTGACGCAGGAGTACGAATCGCGTCTGGCAGAATTAACAACATGGAAAAACCTCATCTGCTCGACCGATATTGCCCGGTAAATGATTTGACTACCTCTGAGCGATAGAAAATGACATTCCCTGCTCTTATGAGCAGGGAATGTGCGTTGAGCATCAGTGCGCCACAATATACATCGTGCGGCTGTAGGCAACGTCTTCCGGGTTATTTATCGGGTATCCCTTCAGCCATGGCTTAATTAAACGCCCGTTGGTGTACTGATAAACAGGCGCGATTGGCGCCTGCTCCTGGATAATTCTTTCCGCCTGGTTGTAATCTTTATTACGGGCCGCATCCGTCACTTCCTGACTCGCCTGAGCCAGCACTTTGTCATAGGCCGGTGAATTAAAGCGCGCAATATTGCCGCTGTGTGTAGAAGTAAGCAGCGAAAGGAACGTTGAAGGCTCGTTGTAATCACCAACCCAGGAAGCGCGAATCACATCAAAATTGCCGGTGTTGCGGCTATCGATATAGGTTTTCCACTCCTGGTTTTGTAATTTCACCTCCGCGCCGAGGTTTTTCTTCCACATGGAGGCCACGGCAATGGCAATCTTCTGGTGATTTTCCGAAGTGTTATACAGCAGCGTAAGTTTAAGCGGTTTATTGGCGCCGTAACCTGCCGCGCGCAGCAGCGTTTTCGCCTGAGCGTTCAGCTCTTCCTGGCTCATTTGTTCGAACGGCGACGGGTCCGGTTTAAAGCCTGCCGTCACGTCCGGCGTAAAGCGCCAGGCCGGTTTTTCGCCGGTTCCAAGCACTTTTTCGGCCATAATGCGGCGGTCGATGGTCATGCTCAACGCAAGGCGGACTTTCGCATCTGCGGTTGGGCCTTTTTGCGTATTAAATGCGTAGTAATACGTGCCGAGCTGCGGCGGAGTGTATACCTGGTCCGGAATGTCCTTCAGCAGCTTCTGATACAGGGTTTTCGGGAAGGACTCCGTGATATCTATGTCGCCTGCCAGGTAGCGTTTTGTTGCCGCGGACTCCTGGTTTATGGGCATAAAGGTCACTTTGGTCAGCACGGTTTTACCGTTGTCCCAGTAGCTTTTATTCGGTATCACCACCAGCTTTTCATTTACCACGCGTTCGCTCAGGGTAAATGCGCCGTTGCCAACCAGGTTGCCGGGTTTGGTCCAGTCCTGCCCCAGCTTTTCCACCACGGTTTTGGGAACCGGATAAAGCGAGAAGTTCGCCGTCAGATTCGGGAAATAGGCAACGGGTTTATCGAGTTGAATACGCAGCGTGTGAGCATCCACCGCCGTGACACCCAGCTTATCCGCAGGCATTTTGCCATCAATAATGGCCTGAGCATTCATTATGCCAGCAAGTGCCGCAAACCAGGCAAAGGGCGAAGTGTTTTTCGGGTCAACCAGACGCTGCCAGCTATAAACGAAATCTTCTGCCGTAACCGCAGAGCCGTCAGACCAGCGGGCATCGTCACGCAGGGTAAACGTCCAGGTACGGTTATCATTGCTGCGCCATTTTGTTGCCACGCCCGGCACCAACTCCCCTTTCTCATTCTGATTAAGCAGGCCTTCGAAAAGATCGCGGATGACCTGGATTTCCGGCAGGCCAACGGCTTTAACCGGGTCCAGAGACGCAGGCTCGTCTTTAATATGACGCACAAGTTCCTGAGCGGGCGCAAGCCGGGTTCCGGCAGGCACTTCCGCCGCCCAGGTTTGCGAAAACGTGCAGGCCACGGCCAGCGCACAGCAGGTAATACGAAAAGTTTTTTTCATCAGTTACCTTATTTAGGATTGCATTTTCGGCGGTAAACGCACGCCTGTCGTTGATGGGCAAAGTAGCGCAATTGCTTGTTTTGCCAATCAGAAAAGCAAACAACATGCCGCAATGCAACCGCGGGGGGCAATTAAATTCTTATAACTTGAGCGCTGTCATTTGTCGCAGTCCGGGCGAGGCCCGCGCACGGCCCGGCAGCCGACTGTTTCAGATGAGATTTTCGTTAAACCCTGCTATTAATGTTGGAAACTTTTGACTCATATAAGGAATGCTATGCCCGGTCACCGCCCTCGCCCACAACGCGGCCATCTGCCGCCCGGCAGCGAACGTTACGGTAAATCAGTGTTCGGCGCGCCCTTGCTGTGGTTCCCGGCAAGCCCGGGCGAAACACGCAGCGGTTTGATCATTGCCGGAACGCACGGCGATGAAAACGCAGCGATGGTGACGCTTTCCTGCGCCCTGCGCACCCTTGAGTCAAAATATCGCCGTCATCACGTGGTACTCGCGGTCAACCCGGACGGCTGCCAGCTTGGCCTGCGCGCCAATGCCAACGGCGTCGATCTGAATCGCAACTTCCCCGCGGCGAACTGGAAAGCAGGTGAAACGGTTTATCGTTGGAACAGCAGCGCAGACAAACGTGACGTGGTGTTATCTACCGGCGCAAAACCCGGTTCCGAGCCCGAAACTACCGCACTTTGCCAGTTAATTCATTCGCTCCAGCCTGCATGGGTCGTTTCGTTTCACGATCCGCTTGGCTGCATCGAAGACCCCGACAACTCTTTGCTGGGCAACTGGCTTGCGGATGCTTTTGAATTACCGCTGGTGACAAGCGTGGGCTACGAAACGCCGGGCTCGTTTGGGAGCTGGTGTGCGGACCTTAACCTGCCATGCATCACCGCAGAGTTCCCGCCTGTTTCCGCCGATGAAGCCAGTGAGCGTTATCTTGATGCGATGATGGGGTTGCTGCACTGGCATCGTTAAAGCGGTTAAGGATAAAGTTTCCCGTTTTCGAAATGCAGGGCTGGCTCAACGTCCACAGCAAGCCAGGTTGGACCATCCAAATCGGCAAAGCGAACTTTAGCCGCCAGCGGTAGTGCTGCGGCAATGGCGCGTGAGGTACAAAGCATGCAGCCCAGCATCACATCAAAGCCCTGCTCACGCGCGGCCTGCGTTAAGGCCAGCGCTTCGGTCAGGCCGCCGGTTTTATCCAGTTTCACATTCACCATTTCATAGCGTCCTTTCAGCGCGGCGAGGCTTTCACGCGTATGACAGCTTTCATCGGCGCAGATCGGCAGCGGATGGATAAAGTTTGTCAGCGCGCCGTCTTCGCTGGCAGGAAGCGGCTGTTCAAGCATCGCCACGTTTAAATCGGCCAGTAGCTGGCAGCGTGCAGCCAGTCCGTCGCTATGCCAGGCTTCGTTGGCGTCAACAATCAACACCGCTTCCGGCACCGCCGCGCGAATGGCGACCATGCGTTCGGCAATCAGACGATCGTCGAGCTTCACTTTCAGCAAACGTGCGCCTTTCTTCCACAATAACGCGGCGGCGGCGGCCATCTGCTCAGGAGCGGCAATGCTTACCGTTTGTGCCGTCGTTATCATCTCCGGTAATTCAACGCAGGCAAGATGCGACACGGAAGTTCCTTTGCGTCGCGCCTCCAGGTCCCACAGCGCGCTATCAACGGCGTTACGAGCGGCTCCCGCTGGCAAAGCCTGCTGCAGCGCCTCGCGCGTCATGCCAAGTTCAAGCTGCGGGATTATCGTTGTAATCTGCGCCAGTACCGAAGCTTCGCTTTCGCCATAGCGCGGATACGGCGTGCATTCACCCACGGCTTTGATCCCGTCTTCTTCAAGTTCAACCACCACCACAACCGCTTCGTTGCGCGTGCCGCGCGAGATAACAAACGGCGTATGCAGCGGCCATGCTTCCTGATAAACCTTAACTGTTCTCATCGTTAACCTTGTCACCGGGGTTTTTTGCTCAGTATAGGAGCGAACACTTTTACGTGCAGTATCAGTTTTTTATATTCATCCGATGAATCCTGGAATACACTGCATGCGGCGTTAATTATATGTAAAAAGGAAAATCAAACATGTCACAACTCGTTCATTTCCAGGGCAACCCGGTTGCGGTTGCAGGTCAAATCCCACAGGCTGGCAGCAAAGCCGCTGCTTTCTCGCTGGTCGCAAAAGACCTTTCTGACGTTGCACTGAGCCAGTTCGCGGGCAAACGTAAAGTGTTGAACATTTTCCCAAGCATCGACACCGGCGTGTGCGCGGCATCCGTGCGTAAATTCAACCAACTGGCGACCGAGCTTGAGAACACCGTGGTTCTGTGTGTTTCTGCCGATCTGCCGTTTGCGCAGTCTCGCTTCTGCGGCGCAGAAGGTCTGAGCAACGTCATTACCCTGTCCACCCTGCGTAACCCTGAATTCCAGCAGGATTATGGCGTAGGCATCGCCGAAGGCGCGCTGAAAGGTCTGACAGCCCGTGCGGTTGTTGTGATCAACGAAAAAGACGAAGTGGTATTCAGCCAGTTAGTTAACGAGATTACTAACGAGCCGGATTATGCTGCGGCGCTGGAAGCCCTGAAGGCTTAAGGTGTGAATGTCCCCCACAAGGGGGACATTAAAAAGATTACTCTTCGGTTTTACGCTGGCTCAGGCCATATTCACGCAGTTTGTTGGCAATCGCCGTATGCGACACGCCAAGACGTTTCGCCAGTTTACGGGTGCTTGGATAAGTACGATAAAGCTGGGTCAACACCGAGCGCTCAAAACGTCGCGAAATATCATCCAGCGTCCCTTCCATCGCTTCTTCCCCAACCGCAAGGCTCGCGGTATCAAAATCAGGCAACAGAATATCCTGCGGACGCAGCTCGTAACCTTCAAGCTGGGTTAAGGCCCGATAAATGGCGTTTTTCAACTGACGAACGTTGCCCGGCCAGCCGTAACGCGTTAATACGTTACTGAGATCGCTGGCCAGTTTAGGACGCGGCACGCCCTGTTCATCGGCAAAGCGCGCCACAAACAGTTCGGTGAGCGGCATAATATCTTGCGGGCGATCGCGCAGCGGCGGCAGATTAAGCGTCAATACGTTCAGACGATAATAGAGATCTTCGCGGAACTCGCCTTTCTGTACCAGCTCCACCAGATTTTTCTGCGTCGCGCAAATCACGCGCACGTCGACATGCACCTCATGCTCTTCTCCCACCCGGCGGAACGTGCCGTCGTTGAGAAAACGCAGCAGCTTGGTTTGCATGCGCGGCGACATTTCGCCGATTTCATCAAGCAATACCGAGCCGCCGTTCGCCTGCTCGAAGAAGCCTTTTTTCCCTTCTATAGCGTTGGCATAAGCGCCCGGCGCGTGGCCGAATAATTCGCTTTCAACCACGTCATCCGGCATCGAACCGCAGTTCAGCGCCAGGTAAGGTTTTTGCGCGCGCGGGCTGCTGAGGTGGCAGGCGTGAGCGAGCAAATCTTTCCCGGTGCCGGTATCGCCAACGATTAGCAGCGGAGCATTCAGCAACGCCAGTTTCTGCGCCTGCTCGACGACATGACGCATTTTCGCGCTGACCGCAATAATCTGGCTGAACGCGCTGGTATCGGCCTGGGTGATGTTCTGTAGCTGGCGACCCATACGCACCGTTGAACGCAGCATCACAACTGCGCCAACCAGCATCGGCTGGTTATTTTCACCATCCAGATGCACCGGCGTGATTTCCATCAGGAAATTCTGCCCGTTGATGACCACATGCTCAGTGTGCGAATCCGCAGGCGAGCCTTCCAGCCAGCGCATAAAGTTGAAACCGTTGATAAGGCTTGCCGCGTTATGGTTACGGAGCTTGTCTTCGCCCTGCCCAAACAGCGCGCAGCTCGCCGGGTTGGCCAGCTCAACTTTGCTCTTCATATCCAGGGACAGTACCGGCTCCGGCAAGGCTTCAAGCAGCGCGCTCAGCGCCCGATGCTCGCGTTCAGACGGCATCCACGGCACCGTACGCACGTCCTTCACGCCTGGGATACGACGGATCTCAGCCATAAGGCTGCTGAATGAGTCGAAATCCAGGGTAGAGAAATTCAGGTAAATGAGACCAATCGGGTCAATTTCTATGCCTCGTAAATCAATACCGCGCAGCACTAATAAATCGAGTAATTCGCGTGTCAGACCAAGGCGGTCTTCACAAAAGACTTCCAGACGCATGGAGGTGACCTTTTTGCATTAAAACGGAATCATTGGGTAGAGTGATAATACTCCAGATACCTGCGGGTCAGAAGAGATGTGTGAAGAAAAGTTGACAGATAAGTGTATGAATGCGGGCAATGCCGTAAAGCCAGACGGTCACGGCATTGCCTGAGTGTCAGGCGGAGGGCGGAGTTTTGCTCTTGCTCATGGTTTCTTTAAGCTGCACCAGCAACTGGCGACGGAAATCACCCAGACGAGGTTTATCGTCCTCCATCCATGGCAGCGGGCGGCAGAGCTCCATGGCTTTGATGCCAAGGCGCGCCGTGAGCAGTCCGGCCCCTATCCCCTGAGCGGCACGAGCCGAAAGACGGGCGGCAATATCCTGCCCGACCCAGTCCATCCCCACTTCGCGCACCAGTTCACTTGCGCCTGCGAACGCTATGTTAAGCAACACCAGGCGGAACAGGCGAATGCGGCTGAAATAGCCCAGTTCGATGCCGTAAAGCGTTGCGATGCGGTTGATCAGGCGCAGGTTGCGCCAGGCGATAAACGCCATGTCCACCAGCGCCAGCGGACTAACGGCAATCATCAACGTAGATTCCGCAGCGGAACGGCTAATTTCACGGCGAGCCTGGCCGTCAAGCACCGGCTGTACCAGTTGAGCGTAAAGCGCGACAACTTCACGATCGTTTTGCGTTTCGTGAATCGAGGCGTACCAGCGCTGCAATGCAGGATGCCCCTGGTCAAGGCCAGCCTGACGCGCCAGTTTTTCACAAAAAGCCCGGCCTTTGCCCATGCTGTGGCTGCTGAGCAACTCTCGCGCTTCATCGCGCTCCTCCGCACGCTGACGCAGACGCCATAAACGCCGCCATTCTGTCGCCAGGGAACCGACGCCAGCAGCGACGATTAAGCCGCCTGCAATACCGCCGCCCAGCGCAATCCAGTCCTGAGTGACGAACGCGTTATGCGTCCACTGTACGCCCTGAGCGACAACGCTGATACCAAACAGCCCCAGACCTGCGGTGACCATGCGCCGCCAGATGCTGCGCTTTGGCCGCAGTGCCGCCTCCACCGCCGCTTCGGCCAGGCTTTCTGCTTCCGTTTCTTCAGGAGTGGCAAGCGCGGGGGTGAATTTTTCGGCTTCCGGCTCGCTGAAAGCCAGAGCGGCCTTGTAGGCCTTTTCTTTTTCTACTTCCAGCGGCTGTGCGAAGTCGATATGTGGTTTTAAGGGTTCGGTCATCGCAATTTATCCCCAATCAAAAATTCCAGCGCGGCGTCAAGGCGTATATGCGGCAGCGGCCTGTCGACGTCCAGCGCCTGCGGGCGGAACTGTTCAAACTCAAAGCCCTGCTTTTCCCAGAATGCGCTGCCCGGCAGGCGCGCCGGGACTTCGCCCGGATAAACCGTCAGCGGTGCGCCGTCGCTTAAGCGATTCCCGCGTAGCGCAGGGATTTGTTCGCCCTGCACATCCACCAGGCCGCTTTGCGTCGCCTGCACCGAGGCAATGCCCATGCATTCGCGATCGATACCTTCAAATGCGGCGTTCTGCCAGGCGTCCTGCACCAACTGCTGTAATAACGAAACCATATTGGCGTGCTGATCGACGGTAACGTGATCGGCTTTGGTCGCGGCGAATAACAGCTTGTCGATAACCGGCGAGAAAAGCCTGCGGAACAAGGTGCGCTGCCCGTACTGGAAGCTCTGCATAAGCTGAGTCAGCGCAAGGCGCATATCATTAAATGCCTGTGGCCCGCTGTTAAGCGGCTGCAGGCAATCCACCAGCACAATTTGTCTGTCAAAACGCAGGAAGTGATTTTTATAAAATCCCTTCACCACTTTTTCGCAATAATAATCAAAGCGCGAACGCAGCATGCCGAGGTTAGTGGTTTTATCGGCCTGGGCGAGCTTAGATTCGCCAAAATTATCGACGTCCGGCCACGGAAAGAATTGCAGCGCAGGCGCGCCGGCCATATCGCCCGGCAGCACAAAGCGGCCAGGCTGAATAAAGTGCAGCCCTTCGCTTTTGCAGCGCAGCAGATAATCCGTCCAGGCTGCGGAAATTGCCGCAAGACGGTTTTCATCGGCCGGAGCAAAGGGATCTAAACCTGCACATAATTTGCGCCATTCGGCTGACCATCCGGCGCGGTCGCCCTGTAACAGGCCGGTCATCTGGCGCGACCAGCTTAAATAATTCTGCGCCAGCATCGGCAGGTCCAGCAGCCATTCGCCCGGATAATCCACGATTTCAAGATACAAGGTTGAAGTGTCTTTGAAGTGCCGCAGCAGCGAATCATTAGAGCGATAACGCAGCGCAAGACGCATTTCACTTACGCCGCGAGTCGGCGTCGGCCAGCTCGGCGGCTGGCCATAAAGCTGCGCCAGCCCTTCGTCATAGGTGAAACGCTGAATGCCTAAATCACGCTGCGGCACGCGCTTAACGCCGAGCAGACGCTCTTCACGCACCGCGCTAAGCATCGGCAGGCGAGCGCCGTTATTGACGCTCAGCAACTGGTTAACCATCGCCGTGATAAATGCGGTTTTGCCGCTGCGGCTCAGGCCGGTGACCGCAAGCCGCAGGTGCCTATCCACGCCGCGGTTTACAAGAGCGTTGAGTTCATTCTTGATTCTGTTCATCTGCGTCCTGGTTGCGCCCATTTCACTAACGGGAAAGTTATCTTCACTGAGTGTAATAAATATGGATTATGAATAGCGAATCAAAGAGGGAGGAAAAAGAAATCAACCAGAGCGGGAGAACGCTACTTCGTTATTCTCCCGGAAACTTTACGCAACACGCGCGCCAGCATCGGCTCAAGCATCATGGCGAGCAGCATTTTAAGCGGACGACGCGCGACGGATTTCACCGCCCATCCCGCAACGCCCGCCGGGCCGTAGCGCAAGGCGACGAGCAGAACCAGTTTACCGGCGATTTTCAGACCAGGCTTGGCTTTTTGACTGGCAGTACGGAATGTGGTCATGGGTTCTTTCTCCGCAGGGTGGAAAATTCGTAGGGTGGATAAACAATGTGCCATCCACCGCTACGGCGTGGCGGATGGCGCTAGCTTATCCGCCCTACAGGTTGGTTATAGCTGACGGAACCGGCTGCGTAACGTGAAAGTATCCGACGTTATGTAACGCTCCATCGAACGCAAACGCTGCTCTCCTGCCGCCAGTTGCGCATCCACTTCATCAAGCAGGTCACGGCTGGTGGGCTGCGGCTTTTCCATATCGGCGCCCTGCGGCATCGGATCAAGGATAAACGTCAGAGCGATGTAGGCCACCAGTACAAAGAAGAACAGGCCAAAAATCATAGATAAAACAACGATCAGGCGTACCAGCTTCACCGGCACATCAAGGTATTGCGCAATGCCTGCGCATACGCCCTTCAGCATTCCCTTTTCAGGAATACGCCACAATTTACGACCGGAAAATGTATTCACCATTATTTGTCTCTCCAGTTCGGGTGCTCAGCGTCGAGGATCTGTTCCAGCGCCTGAATGCGGTCACGCATACGCTTCGCCTCGTCAGTGAGCTGCGCCAGCCGTTGTTGTTCGCCCTGGGAAAGCTGCCCGCCGTTTGCGGAGCGATTGTTGTAATGCAACCACAGCCAGATAGGGGCGACAAACAGCACAAAAATCGTTAACGGTATGGCCAGAAAAAGCGCGCTCATGTGTACTCCTTACAAGTCAGACGAACTGCGGTGTGCCACGCACAACCGCAGTTGCGAAAAATTAACCGCGATCCTGGGCGTTCATTTTTGCTTTCAGCGCCGCAAGCTGTTCGCTGATTTCATCATCTGCTTTCAGTTCGGCAAACTGGGTATCAAGATTTTTTTGCTTGCCGAAGCCGTGGCTTTCAGCTTCCGATTCCATCTGATCGATGCGGCGTTCGAAAGATTCAAAACGAGCCATCGCTTCATCAAGCTTACCGCTGTCCAACTGGCGACGTACGTCACGGGAAGACGAAGCTGCCTGGTGGCGCAGCGTTAATGCCTGCTGGCGCGCGCGGGTTTCGCTGAGTTTGTTTTCCAGCTCGCCAATTTCTTTTTTCATGCGCGCCAGGGTTTCGTCGACATGAACCGCTTCATCTTCCAGGGTCGCGATCAGGTCGGTTAATTTTTGTTTTTCGATCAGTGCCGCACGGGCCAGATCTTCTTTCTCTTTACGCAGCGCCAGCTCCGCTTTTTCCTGCCATTCAGCCTGCTGAGCCGTTGCCTGTTCTACGCGGCGGGAAAGCTGTTTCTTTTCAGCCAGCGCGCGAGCCGATGTGGAACGCACTTCAACGAGCGTGTCTTCCATTTCCTGAATCATCAGGCGTACCAGTTTTTGCGGATCTTCCGCTTTTTCCAGCAGCGAGTTGATGTTGGCATTCACGATGTCGGCAAAACGAGAAAAAATACCCATAATTCAATCCTCTTTAGTCATTATTTCAGGTGCCTGGCACCCTGCACGTAATGAATAATACAATTGCCGTGCCAACTTTTTATTTCTTTGATTTTAAAAAGAATAGTTAAATTTGACTCTTTAAGGATAGCGTTTATAGTGGTTTTATTCACTAACAGTTGGTTAATTTCATCATGGCAGAACACAAAGATAACCTGATCGGCGAGGCAAACAGCTTTTTGGAAGTGCTGGAGCAGGTTTCCCGCCTCGCTCCTCTCGAAAAACCCGTGCTGGTCATTGGCGAGCGCGGCACGGGTAAAGAGCTGATTGCCAACCGCCTGCACTTTCTTTCTCGCCGTTGGCAGGGGCCGTTTATCTCGCTGAACTGTGCTGCGCTCAACGATAACCTGCTGGATTCCGAGCTTTTCGGCCATGAAGCCGGAGCCTTTACCGGCGCTCAGAAACGTCATCCCGGTCGCTTTGAGCGCGCGGATGGCGGCACGCTGTTTCTTGATGAGTTGGCGACCGCGCCGATGATGGTGCAGGAAAAACTGCTGCGAGTGGTGGAATATGGCGAGCTTGAGCGCGTCGGCGGCAGCCAGCCTTTGCAGGTCAACGTGCGCCTGGTATGCGCGACAAATGCCGATCTGCCAAAACTCGCCGAAGAAGGAAAATTCCGCGCCGACCTGCTGGACAGGCTGGCCTTCGACGTCGTCACCCTCCCCCCTTTGCGCGAGCGCCAGCCCGACATCATGCTGATGGCCGAGCATTTTGCGATTCAAATGTGCCGCGAATTGCAACTGTCTTTCTTTCCTGGCTTTACCGAGCAGGCGCAGCAAACACTGCTGAACTACGCGTGGCCCGGCAATATACGCGAACTGAAAAACGTGGTGGAGCGCTCGGTTTATCGCCACGGCACCAGCGAAGAGCCGGTTGATGAAGTGATCCTCGACCCGTTTGCTCGCCGCACCGTTATCTCTTCCCCCGTTGAATCCTCGGGACTGCCTGCTTTGCCTGTCGATCTGCGGCAGTGGCAAAACGAGCAGGAGAAACGGCTTCTCGAAACCAGCCTGAAACAGGCTAATTACAACCAGCGCCGGGCGGCGGAATTGCTTGGCCTGACTTATCACCAGCTACGCGCCATGATGAAAAAGCATCTTATTCACCCGGGAAATATTTCCTGAAAGGACGCCTCGCGGCGCTTTTATCATCACTCTGTCCAGAAAACTGCCAATCATCGTCACTTATTTTGGGGGGAAGGCCAGAGTGCGATACACTTTGCCTATCACCTTTGAAAACTCAAAAACTTATGCGCGGAATTATCCCCTCCCTCTTACTGAGTCTGAGCTGCCTGAGCAGCATGGCGCTGGCGGCTACGCCTGAACAGAAGCCTGACGACATTCGCAAGAGTGGGTTTGTTTATTGTGTTAATGGCCAGGTTAATACCTTTAATCCGCAAATGGCGAGCGGCGGCCTGACCGTGGACACGCTCGCCGCACAGTTGTATGACCGCCTGCTGGATGTCGATCCCTATACCTATCGCCTGGTTCCTGAGCTGGCGCAAAGCTGGGAAGTGCTGGATAACGGCGCCACTTACCGCTTCCACCTGCGCCCGAACGTACAGTTCCAGACAACGCCCTGGTTTAAGCCAACGCGAGCAATGAATGCCGACGACGTGGTGTTCAGTTTTCAACGCGTGTTTAATCGAAATCACCCGTGGCACAACGTCAACGGCGGAAACTACCCTTATTTCGATAGCCTCCAGTTCCCGGATTCGATAAAAAGCGTGCGTAAACTGGACAACAATACGGTTGAGTTTCGCCTGGAAAAGCCGGACGCTTCGTTCCTGTGGCATATGGCGACACATTACGCTTCGGTAATGTCCGCTGAATACGCAGCGCAACTGACCAAAACCGATCGTCAGGAGTTGATGGATCGCCAGCCGGTCGGCACCGGCCCGTTCCAGCTAAGCGAATACCGGGCCGGACAATATATCCGCCTGGTTCGCAATCCTGCCTTCTGGCGCGGCGTGCCGCTGATGCCGCAGGTGGTGCTGGATCTGGGCTCCGGCGGCACCGGGCGCTTATCAAAACTGCTGACCGGCGAGTGCGACGTACTGGCTTACCCTGCCGCAAGCCAGCTAACCATTTTGCGCGACGATCCGCGCCTGCGCCTGACCTTGCGTCCTGGCATGAACATCGCGTATCTGGCGTTTAATACCAACAAGGCGCCGATGAATAATCCTGAAGTGCGCCATGCGCTCGCTTTGGCCATTAACAACCAGCGCCTGATGCAGTCTATTTATTACGGAACGGCGGAAACCGCCGCGTCGATTTTGCCGCGCGCGTCCTGGGCATACGACAGCGATGCCAAAATTACCGAATACAATCCGGAAAAAGCACGCCAGCGGCTGAAGGCGCTGGGGGTTAACAATCTGGAACTGCGCCTGTGGGTGCCAACCAGTTCTCAGGCCTGGAACCCAAGCCCGCTGAAAACCGCCGAACTGATTCAGGCCGATATGGCGCAGATTGGCGTGAAAGTGATTATTGTCCCCGTGGAAGGCCGTTTCCAGGAGGCGCGTTTAATGGACATGAACCACGATCTGACGCTGGCCGGCTGGGCTACGGACAGTAACGATCCGGACAGCTTCTTCCGCCCGATGCTGAGCTGTGCGGCTATTCGTTCGCAAACCAACTACGCTCGCTGGTGCGATCCGGAGTTCGACGGCGTGCTGCAAAAAGCGCTTGCGTCCCAGCAGCTCGCCTCGCGCATCGAAGCCTATAACCAGGCGCAGGATATTCTGGCTAAAGAACTGCCTGTGCTTCCGCTGGCTTCCTCGTTGCGTCTGCAGGCCTACCGTTATGACATTAAAGGACTGGTGCTGAGCCCGTTTGGCAACGCGTCCTTTGCCGGCGTTTCCCGTGACGACGTCGAGGTGAAAAAACCATGATCATCTTTACCATGAGGCGTTTGTTACTGCTATTCATCACCTTATTTTTCCTGGCGATAGTCGGTTTTAGCCTGAACTATTTTACGCCGCATGCTCCTTTACAAGGCGCGTCGTTATGGAATGCCTGGGTGTTCTGGATTGAAAGCCTGCTGCACTGGGATTTTGGCGTTTCCAGCATCAACGGACAATCCATCAACGAACAGTTGCGCGATGTCTTCCCGGCGACCATGGAACTGTGCCTGCTGGCCTTTGGCCTTGCGCTGCTGATTGGCATCCCCGTGGGTATGCTCGCGGGTATCACGCGTAATAAATGGCAGGACAAACTGATCGGCGCGA
This sequence comes from Dryocola boscaweniae, assembly GCF_025215095.1. Classification (GTDB taxonomy): domain Bacteria; phylum Pseudomonadota; class Gammaproteobacteria; order Enterobacterales; family Enterobacteriaceae; genus Dryocola; species Dryocola boscaweniae. The sequence continues at coordinate 439,025 of NZ_JALHAP010000082.1, forward strand.
TAGCGCTGCTTGGTTTTTCTATTCCGGTGTTCTGGTTCGCCCTGCTGCTGACGCTGTTTTTCTCGCTCACGCTCGGCTGGTTTCCCGTCTCCGGGCGTTTCGATTTGCTTTATGAAGTGAAGTCCGTCACCGGCTTTGCGCTGGTGGATGCATGGCTTTCCGACTCGCCTTATCGCGATGAGATGATCATGAGCGCCGTGCGGCACATCGTGCTGCCGGTTATCACGCTTGCCGTTGCTCCAACGACGGAAGTTATTCGCCTGATGCGCCTGAGCACCAGCGAAGTATTCGATCAGAACTATATCAAGGCGGCGGCCACGCGCGGTTTATCCCGCTTCACCATTCTGCATCGCCACGTGCTGCACAACGCGCTGCCGCCGGTTATTCCTCGCCTGGGCTTGCAGTTTTCAACCATGTTGACGCTTGCGATGATTACCGAAGTGGTCTTTAGCTGGCCTGGGCTTGGACGCTGGTTGATTAATGCCATCCGTCAGCAGGATTACGCGGCGATTTCCGCAGGCGTTATGGTCATCGGGTCGTTAGTTATCATTGTTAACGTGATTTCCGATATTTTGGGTGCCATGGCTAACCCGCTGAAACATAAGGAATGGTATGCCTTACGATAGCGTCTATCGCGAGAAACGGCCGCCGAGCACGCTGCGCCTGACATGGCGCAAATTTTATGGCGATACCTCGGCGATGGTTGGCCTTTATGGCTGCGGCGCGCTGGTTCTGCTGTGCATCTTTGGCGGCCTTTTTGCGCCTTATGGTCTCGATCAGCAATTTCTTGGCTATCAACTGCTGCCGCCTTCCTGGTCACGCTATGGCGAGGTGTCTTTCTTCCTTGGCACGGATGATTTAGGGCGCGATGTTTTAAGCCGTCTGTTAAGCGGCGCAGCCCCCACCGTAGGCGGCGCTTTTGTGGTTACGTTAGGGGCAACGGTTTGTGGCGTAGTGCTGGGCGTAATTGCGGGCGCGACCCACGGTCTGCGCTCTGCCGTACTTAATCATATACTTGATACGCTGCTTTCTATTCCTTCGCTGCTGCTGGCGATAATCGTAGTGGCGTTTGCCGGCCCGCACCTTACGCACGCGATGTTTGCCGTTTGGCTGGCATTGCTGCCGCGCATGGTTCGCTCGGTTTACAGCGCGGTTCATGACGAACTGGAAAAAGATTACGTCGTTGCCGCGCGTCTTGACGGCGCCTCAACGCCCAATATTTTGTGGTTCGCCGTGATGCCCAACACCGCCTCGACGCTGGTCACGGAAGTCACTCGCGCACTGTCGATGGCGATTCTGGATATTGCCGCGCTCGGCTTTTTGGATCTCGGCGCGCAGCTTCCTTCTCCAGAATGGGGTGCGATGCTTGGCGACGCGCTGGAGCTAATCTATGTTGCCCCCTGGACCGTGATGCTTCCGGGGGCGGCGATTATGATTAGCGTATTGCTGGTCAATCTGCTGGGCGACGGTTTGCGCCGGTCAATCAACGCGGGGGTGCAATAATGCCATTACTTGATATCCGCAATCTGACCATCGAATTTATGACCTCCGAAGGCTGGGTGAAGGCCGTCGATCGCGTCAGCATGACGCTCAATGAAGGCGAAATTCGCGGCCTGGTCGGCGAGTCCGGTTCGGGTAAAAGCCTTATCGCCAAGGCCATCTGCGGCGTCACCAAAGATAACTGGCGCGTGACCGCGGACCGCATGCGCTTTGACGATATCGACCTGCTTCGCCTTACCGCACGACAGCGCCGTCGGCTGGTCGGCCATAACGTGTCGATGATTTTCCAGGAGCCGCAGTCGTGTCTCGACCCGTCCGAAAGAGTGGGCCCTCAGCTTACACAAAATATCCCGAGCTGGACGTACAAAGGCCGCTGGTGGAAACGCTTTGGCTGGCGTAAACGCCGCGCGATCGAACTGCTTCACCGCGTGGGAATAAAGGATCATAAAGACGCGCTGCGCAGCTATCCGTATGAGCTGACCGATGGCGAATGTCAGAAAGTCATGATTGCCATTGCGCTGGCAAACCAGCCGCGCCTGCTGATTGCCGATGAACCGACAAACGCCATGGAACCGACTACCCAGTCGCAAATATTCAAGTTGCTGACCCGGCTTAATCAGTACAACAACACCACGATTTTGCTTATCAGTCACGACCTGCAAATGCTCAGTAAATGGGCGGATAAAATCAACGTGATGTACTGCGGGCAAACGGTGGAAACCGCCCCCAGCGAAGAACTAATCGCCACGCCGCATCATCCGTACACCCAGGCCCTGATTCGCGCTATTCCGGACTTCGGCAGCCCCATGCCGCATAAAAGCCGCCTCAACACCCTGCCTGGCGCGATTCCCCTGCTGGAACATTTGCCGATTGGCTGCCGCCTGGGCCCGCGCTGCCCGTATGCGCAGCGAAAATGTATTGAAACGCCGCGCCTCACGGGGGCGAAAACGCATCTTTATGCCTGTCATTTCCCGCTGAATATGGAGAGTCAGTAATGGCCGAAACCTTGCTGGAAGTTCGCAATTTAAGTAAGACGTTTCGCTACCGAACCGGGCTGTTTCGCCGTCAGCATGTCGAAGCCGTTAAGCCGCTGAGCTTTACCCTGCGCGAGAAGCAGACGCTGGCGATTATTGGCGAGAATGGCTCCGGGAAATCCACCCTTGCCAAGATGCTTGCCGGGATGATTGAACCCACGGGCGGCGAACTGGTCATTGACGATCATCCCCTGCACTTTGGCGATTATTCGTATCGTAGCCAGCGTATTCGTATGATATTTCAGGATCCAAGCACCTCGCTTAACCCGCGCCAGCGCATTTCGCAGATTCTGGATTTCCCGCTGCGCCTGAATACCAGTCTGGAGCCGGAAGCGCGTCGGAAAAGGATTGTCGAGACATTGCGCATGGTGGGCCTGCTGCCCGATCACGCCAGCTATTATCCCCATATGATCGCGCCCGGGCAGAAACAGCGTTTAGGCCTTGCGCGCGCGCTGATCCTGCGTCCGCAAGTGATCATCGCCGACGAAGCGCTGGCCTCGCTGGATATGTCCATGCGCTCGCAGCTCATCAACCTGATGCTTGAGCTGCAGGAAAAACAGGGCATCGCCTACATTTACGTGACGCAGCATATCGGCATGATGAAGCACATCAGCGATCAGGTGATGGTGATGCATCAGGGCGAAGTGGTGGAACGCGGCAGCACGGCGGACGTACTGGCCTCTCCGCTTCATGAGCTGACGAAGCGCCTGATAGCCAGCCACTTTGGTGAAGCGTTGACGGCGGATGCCTGGCGTAAAGACCGTTAGGACAGGCGCGACATCTGGCGACACGATAACCACTCGCCCCCCGGCTGGAAAAATAACGTGACACAACCAGGCGTGAGTGGGATATAATTTCAATTTAGTGTTGAATAATTGTGACTAATCGTTTGTAACCTCATGATTATACAGTTATAAAATTAGCAGAAACTATAAGGATTCAAAGCTATGGGTTTTCTTACCGGTAAACGCATTCTGATCACTGGCCTGGCCAGCAAACTTTCCATCGCCTACGGTATCGCTCAGGCGATGCACCGTGAAGGCGCTGAACTGGCTTTCACCTATCAGAACGACAAACTGAAAGGCCGTGTGGAAGGTTTTGCTGCCGATCTGGGTTCCAGTATCGTTCTGCCGTGCGACGTTGCAGAAGATGAGAGCATCGACGCGCTGTTTACCGAACTGGCGAAAAGCTGGCCGAAATTTGACGGTTTCGTTCACTCCATCGGTTTCGCGCCGGGCGACCAGTTGGATGGCGACTATGTGAATGCCGTTACCCGTGAAGGCTTCAAAATCGCTCACGACATCAGCGCTTACAGCTTCGTTGCGATGGCTAAAGTGTGCCGTGAAATGCTCAACCCAGGTTCCGCCCTGCTGACCCTTTCTTATCTGGGTGCGGAACGCGCTATCCCTAACTACAACGTTATGGGCCTGGCTAAAGCATCTCTGGAAGCGAACGTGCGTTACATGGCGAACGCAATGGGTCCTGAAGGCGTGCGCGTTAACGCCATCTCCGCAGGTCCAATCCGTACTCTGGCAGCAAGCGGCATCAAAGATTTCCGTAAAATGCTGGCGCACTGCGAAGCGGTTACGCCGATTCGTCGTACCGTGACTATCGAAGATGTGGGCAACTCCGCAGCCTTCCTGTGTTCTGACCTCTCCGCCGGCATCTCCGGTGAAGTGGTCCACGTTGACGGCGGTTTCAGCATCGCGGCAATGAACGAGCTGGAACTGAAAGACTAATTCCGCGCGTTTCGGGGCGGGCATCCGCCTGCCCCATTAACTTTCTGTTTTCTTCCCGCTGTTTTAACGCCCCATATAGCATTCTGATATTTATTATCACCGATCATTCTTTTGTCACCTTCCGCGCTTGCGCCAGGATAAAGCAGCGAACCAGGCCTCCCTTTACTTATCGGCCTGTTAACTCTTTGACCAAGGAACGACCATGGAACAACGCCACTTTTCCGGCAAAAGTCACTGGTATCATGAAACCCAGTCCAGTCTCTGCCCGGCAGATGTACAGCCGTTAGTTCCCGAAGCCGCGCATGCAGACCGTTTTTTACTCGATCTCGCTTTAAGTCCAGAGCAACTTGCCGAAGAACAGCCGTGGATAACGGCTGCACGTAGCGCCAGCGAGACGCTGCTGCCGGAAAGCGTCTGCGTGAACCGCATGCACACTCTGAGCAGCTACGATCGCCTCAGCACCGCGCTTACCGTCGCGCAGGTTTATGGCGTGCAAAGACTTTGTAACCACTATGCGGCCCGCCTGGCGCCGCAGCCTGGACCGGATTCTTCACGTGAGAGCAACCGCCGCCTGACGCAAATCACCCAGTACGCTCGCCAGCTTGCCAGCCAGCCGACGCTTATCGATAACGCTTCACGCACTCAACTCGATGAAGTTGGGCTATCGGTAAACGATATCGTCACCTTCAATCAGCTTATTGGTTTTATTGGCTTCCATGCGCGCGCCGTGGCCGTCTGGCAGGCGCTGCAGGGCTTGCCCGTTCGTTGGCTGCCGGGACTCGATACGCTGCAGGACGCCCCTGCAGAACTCTTTACCACCGCGGGGGCGTCCTGGGCTGCTGATTTACCTGCTGTGGAACTGCGTTACGCGCAGACCGAACAGCTCGAAGTGCTCAGCATAAGCCAGCCTCTTCGTCCGTTGCAGGGCATGAGCTGGCTTTTGGCGCATGACGCCCCGGCGCTTTGCGCCCTGAGCCAGCTAATTCGTCTGCTATGGCAGCCAGCCCCGACCCAAACTGACGAACAAACGCTGGTGATGCTGCTTTCCGCCCGCATCAACGGCAGCCCTTCGTGCTTTACTGAAGCAGCGCTGCTTTGGCGCGGCGACAGCGGCCTGCCCGATGCGGTGCGAAATGGCGAAAGAGCGCTTCAGGCATGGAGCCATAACCATCCCCGGGAACGCGCGATTATTCAGGCCGTACAGATGCTGACTCGCGCGCCGGACAGATTCAGCGCCGCGCATATTCAACCCTTGCTGGAACAAGGTTTTTCCGCATCGCAAGCATTAAGATTGTTGGTCAGCTCCGGGCTGTTTGGCTGGCTTAACCGACTAAAAGTGGGGCTGGGAAGCCAGGCGTAAGCATTGAATTTGAGGTGCTTTTGAGGCAAACATCGCTTGCCGCAAAGGCCTTATTCGCGTAAAACTGTCAGCCGCTCTTTTGGCCACGAAAACTAAACATTATGTTTCAGGATAACCCGCTGCTCGCGCAGCTTAAACAGCAACTGCATTCCCAGACTCCTCGCGCCGAAGGCGTGGTAAAAGGTACTGAAAAAGGCTTTGGCTTCCTCGAAGTCGACGCCAATAAAAGCTACTTTATTCCGCCTCCGCAGATGAAAAAAGTGATGCATGGCGACCGTATCACCGCTGTGATCCACAAGGACAAAGACCGGGAAACCGCTGAGCCAGAAGAGCTTATCGAACCTTTCCTGACCCGCTTCGTTGGCCGCGTGCAGAAGAAAGACGATCGCCTTTCTATCGTGCCGGACCACCCTTTATTAAAAGACGCGATTCAGTGCCGTGCGGACCGTAACGTTACGCATGATTTCCAGAATGGCGACTGGGCCGTGGCGGAAATGAAGCGCCATCCGCTCAAAGGCGACCGCGGTTTTTACGCCGAACTGACTCAGTTCATCACCTTTGGCGACGATCACCTCGCGCCGTGGTGGGTTACACTGTCACGTCACAACCTTGAGCGCGAAGCGCCAAACGGCGTCGCAACCGAAATGCTTGACGACGGGCTGGTGCGTGAAGATTTAACCGCCCTGAACTTCGTCACCATCGACAGCGCCAGCACAGAAGATATGGACGATGCGCTGTTCGTTGAAGAGCTGGCGGACGGCAAGCTGCAGTTAACCGTAGCCATTGCCGATCCCACCGCATGGATTGCCGAAGGCAGCAAGCTGGACAACATCGCCAAAGTGCGCGCGTTCACCAACTATCTGCCGGGCTTCAACATTCCGATGCTGCCGCGCGAGCTGTCTGACGACCTGTGCTCGCTGCGCCCCAACGTCACCCGCCCTGTGGTGGCCTGCCGTATGGTTATTGAACGCGATGGCGCAATCGGTAATGACATTCACTTCTTCGCCGCCACCATCGAGTCCAAAGCCAAACTGGTTTATGACGAAGTGTCCGACTGGCTGGAAGAAAAAGGCGAATGGCAGCCGCAAAGCGAAGAAATTGCTCAGCAGATTCGTCTATTGCAGCGCTTTTGCCACAGCCGTGGCGAGTGGCGCCACACCCACGCGCTGGTCTTCAAAGATCGTCCGGATTACCGCTTCGTGCTGGGCGAAAAAGGCGAAGTGCTGGATATCGTTTCCGAACCGCGTCGCATAGCTAACCGCATCGTTGAAGAAGCGATGATCGCCGCCAACGTTTGTGCCGCCATCATTCTGCGCGAAAAACTCGGCTTCGGTATTTATAACGTGCATACCGGCTTCGACCCGGCCAATACCGAACAACTGGCGAACATGCTTGCGGGCCACGGCTTTACCGTAGACGCCCAGGAAGTGCTGACGCTCGATGGCTTCTGCAAACTGCGCCGCGAGCTAGACGCCCAGCCGACAGGTTTCCTGGACAGCCGTATCCGCCGCTACCAGTCCTTCGCTGAAATCAGCACCGAACCAGGCCCGCACTTCGGCCTCGGACTGGAAGCTTACGCGACCTGGACTTCCCCGATCCGTAAATACGGCGACATGGTTAACCACCGTCTGCTTAAAGCGATCGTTAAAGGCGAATCCGCTACGCGTCCGCAGGAAGACACCACCGTACAGATGGCAGAGCGCCGCCGCCTGAACCGCATGGCGGAACGCGATGTGGGTGACTGGCTGTACGCCCGCTTCCTGAACGACAAAGCCGGCACCGATACGCGCTTTGCCGCTGAAATCATTGATGTCAGCCGCGGCGGAATGCGCGTGCGCCTGGTTGAAAATGGCGCAGTGGCGTTTATCCCCGCTCCGTTCATCCACGCGGTACGTGATGAACTGGTTTGCAGCCAGGAAAACGGCACCGTGCAGATTAAAGGCGAAGTTGCTTATAAAGTGACGGACGTTATCGATGTGACCATCGCCGAAGTGCGCATGGAAACACGCAGCGTGATCGCCCGTCCGGCGGCCTAAAATTTAAATAACTAATCAAAAAGGCTGAATATTTTTTCAGCCTTTTTGCGTTTCTGCTGCTTCTTTTCTCGCTTTTTTGTCATATCTTCTTAGCGGCTATTTTCGTTAATCATCAAGCCAATCCTTTGCTTTATTTAATAATTTCAGCAGTGAATTAATAAGAAACACTAAGAATTAGCGACGTTCTTTACTCTGTATGCTTCCAGAAACTATGCAAGTTACTTCCATTTTTCTGACGGTTAACACATATCTGTAGGTTTTTAACTGTTGCCGCTTGTTTAACATTGGCTTTATGTTGCTAATATAAATAGTAAACTGACGCGCCATGCACCGGTTCAGGAGAAAGCATGAAAGACGAGTTGGAGCAGAACCTGCTTTACCGTTATTTAGGGACAACCAGCCCATACTGGCGTTTGCCTTCGGACAGCAACGCCCTGCAACTCGCCGCCCACGAAAATGCAGACACAAGCCAGGTAATAGCGTTAAGCCAGGAGCAGGCTGACGAGATACGTCAGATGACGGTGATCACATCAAGCATCACCATGTCGATATCTCTGTTTGGCACCGACGTGCCGGTCCACCTTGTTGGACGCAAAGTGTCAAAGCGCGAATGGGCCGGAACAGCTTCAGCGTGGCACGACACCCCTTCCGTTGCGCGAGATCTCGCGCAGGGGCTCTCTTTTGCTGAACAGGTGGTCTCCGAAGCAAATTCGGTTATCGTCATTCTCGATCGACAGGGCAATATTCAGCGCTTTAATCGGCTCAGCGAAGAATATACCGGCCTTAAAGAGCAGGAAGTCATCGGACAGAACGTTTTTAAACTTTTTATGAGCCGCAGCGAGGCCGCCGCCTCTCGACGCAATATCAGCGGTTTCTTCCGCAACGGTAACTCTTACGAAGTCGAACGCTGGATTAAAACCCGCAAAGGCCAGCGCCTGTTTTTGTTCCGCAATAAGTTTGTCCACAGCGGCAGCGGCAAAAACGAAATTTATCTGATTTGTTCGGGTACAGACATCACGGAAGAACGTCGAGCTCAGGAGCGGCTGCGCGTGCTGGCCAACACCGATACCATCACCGGGTTGCCAAACCGCAACGCTATCCACGATCTCATCAGCAGCGCCATAGAAAACCGTGGTGAAAATCAGGTGGGCATTGTTTATCTCGACCTGGATAACTTTAAAAAAGTGAACGACGCCTACGGGCACATGTTTGGCGATCAGCTTCTGCAAGCCGTTTCGCTGGCAATTCTTAGCTGTCTTGAAGAAGGCCAGGTACTGGCAAGGCTTGGCGGAGATGAATTTATTGTCCTGGCAACCGACACGTCGCAGGCGACGCTTGAAGCGATGTCCTCCCGTATCCTTACGCGCTTAAAACTGCCCTTCCGTATTGGCTTAATTGAAGTGTATACCGGCTGCTCGCTGGGTATTTCTCTCGCCCCGCAGCACGGTGAAGACAGAGAAAGCGTAATCCGCAATGCGGATACCGCTATGTACACCGCTAAAGAGAGCGGCCGCGGCAAGTTTTGCGTTTTCTCCCCGGAAATGAACCAGCGAGTTTTTGAATATCTGTGGCTCGACACCAATCTGCGTAAGGCGCTGGAGAACGATCAACTGGTAATCCACTATCAGCCGAAAATGACCTGGCGCGGTGAAGTACGTAGCCTGGAAGCGCTGGTGCGCTGGCAATCTCCGGAGCGGGGCCTGATACCGCCGCTGGATTTTATCTCCTATGCGGAGGAGTCCGGGTTGATTGTGCCGCTTGGCCGCTGGGTAATGTTAAGCGTGGTGCAGCAGGTAGCGAAATGGCGCGATAAGGGCATTAATCTGCGCGTAGCGGTGAACGTTTCCGCCCGGCAACTGGCCGATCAGACTATTTTTAGCGATCTAAAGCAGGCGCTAAAAGATTTAGATTTCGAATATTGCCCCATCGACGTGGAGCTCACCGAAAGCTGCCTGATAGAAAACGAAGAGCTGGCGCTGTCCGTTATTCAGCAGTTCAGCAAGCTTGGCGCCCAGGTTCACCTGGACGACTTCGGCACGGGTTATTCGTCGCTGTCGCAACTGGCGCGTTTCCCAATCGACGCCATCAAGCTCGATCAGGCATTTGTACGCGATATCCATAAGCAATCCGTCTCGCAGTCTCTGGTGCGCGCCATCGTAGCCGTAGCGCAGGCGCTGAATTTGCAGGTGATTGCCGAAGGCGTCGAAAACAAAAAAGAAGATGCGTTTCTGACCAAGAACGGCGTTAATGAGCGACAGGGATTTTTGTTTGCGAAACCCATGCCCGCCGCCGCATTCGAACGCTGGTTAAAACGTTATCAGGCACGAACGGCTCGTTAACTGTCCAATGGAAAAGTGGGTAAAGGTTATTACCCACCTTCCTAAACTTTAAGGATTTTTATTCTGGAATTGATGACCAACCCTTATTACACCCCCCAAATAAATAACGCATTGGGCAATGCAGAGCCAATGAATATTATATAATCCAAACATTCTCCCAATCTTTATATGTGATGCATCTTTAACTATAAACATAACCGATATCAAGAAGACGCCGTCCGAATAAATAACGGCGCCATTAACGGCAAATTTGTACTTAACGAATATTATCCGCAGCCGTTGACGAGGTTGCTTAAACGTTAACTGGCTTTACGCAAAGCCGTCGAGGTGTGACGATTTTGCAACTGCACCAGCCTTTCCATATACGCGATATCTTTAGGTTGCAGACAAAATGCTGCCTCCACCCAGTCTTCCGTGATATCCATCAGCTCAGCGCGGGGCAGTTGCAACACGCGCTGGCGAGCGCGCAGCATACCCCGGACGCCGTTCAGCTTGGGTTGCAGGGTGTCGATAAAGGTCCGGGTTGCGATATAGCCCTGATCGGGTTCGAACAATAAATCCACCAGCCCATATTGCTCATGCCATTCCGCAGTGTGCGACTCCCCTTTATAAATCAGCTCCTCTGCAAGCTTCATTCCTGAACGGCGAGCGACCAGCGAATAGCCTCCCATTCCCGGAAACAAATTAAAGGCTATTTCCGGAAAGCCCATGCGCGCGTCGCGTTGCGCAAGGACAAAGTGATGAGCGAGCGCCGCCTCAAAGCCGCCGCCCAGCGCGCTGCCTTCCACCATCGCAAGGCTGATGGCGCCGGTATCAAATCCGCGAGAGGCCGCATGAACGCAATCCACGCAGGCCCGCGCATACGCGCGTAATGCTTCGCGCCGCCCTTGCTGAATGGTCTCAACGAAAAAGCCTAAATCACCTCCGGTATTGTACATTCCCGGGACCAGCGAACCGGTTACCCAGAAGTCGACAGCAAACCCCGAACGCTGTACCAGATAACTCATGTTCATGATCTCTTCGATCAGCACATGGTTAAAGCAAGGACGAGGCTGTGCGCGAAGCATCATCCATACCGTGCGGCGTTCTTCTTCGTAATAACCCGACAGTTGGGTAAAACGTGCAGTGTCGGTAAACAATTTGCAGGTTGGTTGGTTTATCACAGTCATCTTTTTATCCTGGGTTTAAGGGTGGAAGAGCGACCTAAGGGGCCTTAGATCGCATTGCAAAGCAGTGCATTACCGCCGTGCATGCGCAAACTTTAGATACTGTTCACACCATGTCGCGGTAATTTTTTGCCCTATCAATTTCCCACAGCTTGTTAAGCCAGATGACAAAACCCATAGATTATTTATATATGACTTACTGATAAGACATGAAAAAAACGCCCGTCAGGAGGGGCGTCTGTAAATCAGGCATTTTATTCAGTAAATAACCCCGCGAGCGCGGGGCTTGTTACCCGCTCATTAACTGCTGGCTTTTTTCGGCAGGGTTTTCATCAGCTCATCCGGGCTGATTGTCGCAACGATGCTGCCGGGCAGCGGCATCTTAAGGATATGATTTTTCATTTTGCCGATAACGTGCATTTCGCACGGGCGACAGTCGAATTTCAGGGTCAGAACCTCATCGCCGTGCACCAGTTGCATTGGCGTTGCGCGCCAGCTTTTAATATTACCTTTCGCCTGTTTCGGACACAGGTTAAACGCAAAACGCAGGCAATGTTTGGTGATCATCACCGGCACTTCGCCCTTCTCTTCGTGCGCCTCATAAGCGGCATCAATAAGCTTCACGCCATAACGCTGATAAAATTCACGGGCTTTATGGTTGTAGACGTTCGCCAGGAAAGTGAGATGCTCTTCCGGATAAACGGGAGCAGGAACACTGACAGCTTTACGCGCCCCTCGCTGATACTGCTGTAAACGCGCTTCCGTAAGCTGGTCAATGGTGTCGCGACGTAGCTGGTTTAGCTGGCCGTTCGGCACAAACAGTGGTGCCGGCAGTGCGATATTTACCGCGCGCGCGGAATACATCGTCTGGCCGAGCTTCACGAGTCCGTCGCGCAGGCTGTCATACGCTTTCTGCGGGTTGTTTGCTGTTTCGAACTGGCCTTCCAGCGTCCGGGTTACGCTTACGCCATCTTCGCAGGTCAGGGTCAGCACGAGCTGTTCTTCCCAACCGCTCAGTTCCATATCCACCGCCACGCGACGTTCGCTGGAGGTTTTCAGCAGGGCCTGTTGCCAGTTGTGGTCGAGATTGCGGTTAAGCGGATGATGCGGGCGTACATTTTTCAGCGTGTCCGGCATTTCGTTTGGCCAGACGCGGTACTGATTTTTGCCCGTTTTCTCAACCGTGTTGGCGCGGAACCCGACGATTTCACGCTTGATTAACACGTTCAGACCATCGCCGTTTGTCAGCGTACTGGCCTCGGTAACCGCAACGTCCAGATGATCTTTGCCGACCTTCAGCACTTCACCCACCGGCAGACCGATGAACTTCGGCGAATCGAAGGCGCCGATATCAATTTTGCGTTCGTTAACGAAATAGTCCGTGCTGCCGCGGTGGAACGTTTTGTCCGGCGAAGGAATAAAGAAATGCGAAGTCACGCCTGCAGAAGCGCGCTGCAAGTCCGTGCGATTTTCCATTAGTTCATCAAGGAGCTGGCGATAATAAGCGGTGATATTCTTCACATAGCTCATATCTTTATAACGGCCTTCAATCTTGAAGGAGCGCACGCCTGCATCCACCAGCGCCGCAAGGTTTGCGCTCTGGTCGTTGTCTTTCATCGACAGCAGGTGTTTTTCGAACGCGACCACGCGTCCCCGATCGTCTTTAAGGGTATACGGCAGGCGGCAGGCCTGCGAGCAATCGCCACGGTTTGCGCTGCGCCCCGTCTGGGCGTGAGAAATATTGCACTGGCCGGAATACGCGACGCACAGCGCGCCGTGAATAAAGAACTCAATGGTGGCATCAACGTTCTGATGAATGGCACGAATCTGATCCAGATTCAGCTCGCGAGCCAGAACGATCTGCGAGAAGCCCACGTCTGAGAGAAACTTCGCCTTTTCCACGCTGCGGATATCGCACTGGGTGCTGGCATGCAGTTCAATGGGCGGCAGATCCATTTCCAGCACGCCCATATCCTGAACAATCAGCGCATCAACGCCGGCCTGGTAGAGATCGTGAATCATCAGCCGCGCGGGTTCCAGCTCGTTGTCATGCAGGATGGTATTTAAGGTGACAAAAATTTTGGCGCCGTAGCGATGGGCAAAAGGCACCAGTTCGGCAAGGTCGCGCAGGCTGTTACCGGCATTATGGCGAGCGCCAAAACCGGGACCGCCGATATACACGGCGTCAGCGCCATGCAAAATGGCTTCGCGAGCAATGTCGGTATCGCGGGCGGGGCTGAGTAATTCAAGATGATTAGCGTGCAGGCGCATAGTTCGTCGTTTTAAGTAGATAGGCGAAAGGCGGCTATTGTAGTCAGAAAGGACGAGTAAAAACAGGAGATGTTTTGTTCAAATATCATTCAGATTCCAGAGGGGCGGATAAGCGCAAGCGCCCGCCGCCCTTCAGGACTTAAATCACCCAAAAGCCATGCGTGCCATCGCGCTCAAGCTGCGCCACCAGGCCGTATTCCCATTGCAAATAGTCTTCCATCGCCTTGCGAGGAACGTTTGTGCCTTCATAAGGGCGGCGATAGCGATCTTCCGGGCGATGCAGTTCGCCTTCAACGCCCTGTGCCAAAGGACGGTTTTCAGCAATCCATGCCAGCGTCCCGCCCTGCAGGACATAAACCGGACGCCCGGACAGCGCCTGTAATTCCGGCGCGGCAAATCTTGCCAGCGCGCTGCTGCCGCAGGTAACAACCCAACGATCCGGCTCGGGCAGCGTTGCAACGGCAGCTTTTAGCTGTGCGCGGCCAAGCCATTTTGCGCCGGGAATGTGCCGTGCGCGGAAGTTTGCGGACGTGGTGAAATCCAGCAGCGTTGTGCCCGGCTGTTCCAGCCATGCGGCCAGCGTTGCAGGCGAAATTTCTTCAACTTTTGGCGCCGCTGGTACAGGAGCCTGCCAGTCGCCTCGGTCGGTGAACAGTTCACGAGACGCTTCCAGCACCGCCACCTCCCAGCCCATTTGCGCAAGCCATGATGCGGCCATTGGCGCGCGTACGCCATCATCATCCACCAGTACGATTCTTCCGCCCCGCACGGCTGCATAATGATCGGTTTCCTGCACCAACTGCCCGCCCGGCACCGATCTGGCGCCAGGTAAATGGCCCGCTCGATATTCTTCAGGCGAGCGCACATCGAAAAGCCAGGTGTTGCGGTCGCTGTTATGCCGCCAGACTTGCCAGTCGCTCCACGCAACAAAACTCACCCCCGCGCTGGTTGCCAGCTCCCAGGCCGCAATGCGTTCGGCTTCTTCTTCGCCGCTGCTTTCCTGCGCCTGACGTTCCTGTCCCTGCTCAAGCGCCTGGCCCGCCAGCGTCCAGCCGATAGTGCCATTTCGCAGGGCCGCAACCGGGTTGCTGATGCCCGCGTTAATTAACGATTGCGCGCCGATAATGCTGCGTGTGCGGCCTGCGCAGTTCACCACAATCTGCGTTTGCGGGCCGCTAACCTGCGCGCGCGCTTTAAGCACAAGATCGCCGCCGGGCAGGCTGATACTGCCCGGAATATTCATCGTCTGGTATTCATCAAACCGCCTCACGTCCAGCACCACCAGCTCGGTTCCCTGCCGTTGCAGTTTTTGCACCTCTTCGGCGCTTAACGAAGGCGTGTGCCGCTTCGCCTCTACCAGTTCACCAAACGCTTTACTCGGCGCGTTCACGTCGATAAAAATCTCCCCGCCCGCTTCCTGCCAGCCCTGTAAACCGCCTGCCAGCAGCGCCACATCCCGATAGCCAAGCTGTTTGAGCTTTTCGACAGCTTTGATGGCCAGCCCTTCGCCGTTGTCATAGACGGTTATCGGCGTAGTGCGGCGCGGGATACGCGCATAAACCTCAAGCTCCAGCTTGCCGAGGGGAATATTCGCGGCAAACAAAGGATGACCGGAAGCAAACGGAGCCTCTTCGCGCACGTCTATCAGCGCCAGCTCTTCTTTAGCCGCCAGCGTTGCGCGCAGTTGTGCATAGTGCCGTAATTCACTCATACCGCCCTCTCTTTAGACAGGTCCCAGATGTTCGGCAGGAAAGCCCCCGAATAGCCGGAAATAAATGGTTTCTCGTCGCCGTCGGTGGTGTACACCCGGCGTTGAACCGCGCCAATATTGGCGCCGTAGACATGAATGCTGACAGAAACCCGATCGTCAAAGGCATTGCTTACCTGATGCACATCCTGCGCGCCAGGAGAGACGGTTTCGATGTCGCCCGGCCTGAGCGTGACCGCCTCGCCTTCCGGCACCCATTTGCCGTTAACTCGGGCATAAAACTGGCTGCGCTCAGAACCGCGCAGCATGCCAATCAGGCCCCACACGCCATGGTTATGAATCGGGGTTTGTTGTCCCGGGCCCCAAACAAAACTTACCACCGAGAAGCGCCCCTGAGGGTCGGCATACAACAAATGTTGCTGGTAATGCTGAGGATGGGGGATCGCTGCGACTTCAGGCAGCCAGTCGTCGTGACGCACCAGCTCGGACAGGAGCCGGTGGCCTTTTTCCAGCAGCGGTTTCTCCTGATGAAAATGCTCCACAAGCCTTGAGAACTCGGCGAGGAAATGGCGTAAGCGCGCATAGTTTGGCGCAGATGGCGATGTGGACATGGCGGGCTCTCAGTGAGTCTAAAAACCAAAGACTACCAGCGTCGCTCATCACCCCAAATGCCGGAAAAGCAATTGGTTATGCGCAATCCGGCATAGGCCCATCCTGGCAAAGCATAGCCAGAATTCGCATTTCAGCGGTGACGACTCCCCCGCTATGGTGGGTACACAAACAACGATAAGGAACCTGCAATGAGCATTCAATTCCTCGGCATGATAGGCCATCGTCTGGCCTCAGAAATCCTGCCTGCTACCGGGCCTGTATTTGATAAAGACTATATTGCGCGCTTTGCCAAAGCCCACGAAGACGCAGGCTTTGACCGTATTCTGGTGGGCTACTGGTCGGATCAACCAGACGGATTTCTGGTCACCGCACACGCCGGAGCCAACACTTCACGCGTGAAATTTTTGCTGGCGCACCGGCCGGGTTTCGTTGCGCCAACGCTTGCGGCACGGAAACTCGCCACGCTGGATCACCTGTTGGATGGCCGTCTGGCGGTGCATATCATCAGCGGCGGCAGCGACGCCGAACAGCGTAAAGACGGCGACTGGCTGAATAAAGAAGAACGCTACGCGCGCACCGATGAATTTCTTACCGTGTTGAACAACAGCCTGCACGGCGAAGAACCCTACGATCACACGGGAGGATTCTTCCGGGCTGAACAGGCTTTCTCTGCCATTAAACCTGTGCAGCCTCGCCTGCCGGTTTACTTCGGCGGTTCGTCCAACGAGGCCATTGAGGTTGCGGCAAAACATGCGGATGTTTTTGCATTGTGGGGCGAGCCGCTAGCCGGAGCGCGTCAAACGGTGGAAGCCGTACGGGCCGCAGCCAAACAGCACAATCGGAGTATCAGTTTTAATATTTCATTCCGTCCGATCCTCGGCAAAACGGAGGCCGAAGCCTGGGAGAAAGCAGAGCATATTCGCGAAACAACCCGCCAAAACCTGGCAGAAAACCACCACACCTACGGCCTGAAAAAACCGCAAAGCGTGGGGGCGAAGCGCCTGCTTGAAGCGGCGCATCAGGGCGATCGCCTGGATAGCAGATTATGGACGGGCATCGCGGCGCTGGTTGGCGGCGGCTACAACTCTACCGCGCTTGTGGGCACGCCGGATCAGGTTTCCGACGCCCTGCTTGAGTATTACGACTTAGGCATCGACAGTTTCCTGATCCGCGGATTTGACCCGCTTAACGACGCCGTCGAATACGGTAAAGAGCTGATTCCGCTGACGCGCGAAAAGGCCGCGGCCCGCCATCGTCTTGCAAGGAGCGCCTGATGAAAAAGTGGATAACCGCCGGGCTCGCCCTGGCGATGTGGAGCGCCTTCTCACAGGCGGAAGTTACCCTGCACATTGGGGATCAGAAAGGCGGGATGCGCTCACAGCTTGAGGCGGCAAATAAACTTGAAAACCTGCCGTATAAAATCGAATGGTCCGAGTTTCCCGCTGCCGCGCCGCTGGCTGAAGCGCTGAACGCCGGGGCAATCGACGTGGGCATTATCGGCGATGCGCCGTTGCTGTTTGCCGTTGCTGCTGGAGCGCAAGCAAAGGCTATTGCGGTAAGCAAATCTGATCCGTACGGCACCGCGTTGCTGGTGCGCCCGGACAGCCCGGTCAAATCTGCCGCCGATCTAAAAGGCAAAAGCATCGCGACAAACCGCGGCTCAATCGGCCATTTTGTCGCGCTGAAAGCGCTGGAATCCGCCGGGCTAAGCGCAAAAGACGTTACTTTCCGTTTTCTGCCGCCGAGCGAAGCAAAACTGGCGCTGATTCAGGGGTCGGTGGATGTCTGGGCAACCTGGGAACCTTATACCGCTTATGCTGAAAGCGTGGATAAGCTGCGGGTGGCGGTGAGCGGACGTGGATTATGGTCAGGCAATACGTTTCTTGCCGCCACCGACAGCGCGCTGGCAGACAGCGAGAAAAAAGCCGCTATCGCCGATTATCTGCAG
Organism: Dryocola boscaweniae; assembly: GCF_025215095.1. Classification (GTDB taxonomy): domain Bacteria; phylum Pseudomonadota; class Gammaproteobacteria; order Enterobacterales; family Enterobacteriaceae; genus Dryocola; species Dryocola boscaweniae. The sequence continues at coordinate 456,738 of NZ_JALHAP010000082.1, forward strand.
CGTCTGAACGCCGCACAGGTGTGGGCAAACCAGCATCCTGACGTTTATGGTAAAACGCTGGCGAAGATAATCGGTTTTCCGCAAGACGTGGCGCGTTTGTCCTTTGAGCGTCGCCATTCTGCCTGGCAAACCATCGACGACACCACGGTAACGCAACAGCAGCAAACCGCCGACTTCTACCATACAAGCAGTTTGCTGCCGAAAACGATTCAGGTAACGCCGACGTTCAGCCACGCTTTTCAGGTGAGCAAGTAGTTTACAGCCCGCGCTCGCTAATCCATTTCGCTAAAGCGACATCGTTTTGCAAAAGCCGCCAGGCCTCTGTGACCCGCGCAGGGATTTCTACATGAGTAATGAAATCCCTGCCTTTTGGGCCGTAGCCCTGCTCGTCGTCTCTGATACGCGGGAGTTCGCCAAGAATCAGCGAAATATAACGCGCAACCGGCCACAATCCTTTTTCATTCGGCGTGAAACGGGTCGCCCGTTCATCGCTTTTAACGACGGGTATGAAACCAGGCCAGTTGCGCCACTGCGGCTGCAACGCTTCTTTCTGCCATGCTCGTTCAAAAGTTGCCGCCGTGCGGCGTTGCATGGTCGGGTCCTGAATCAGAACCACACGCTCCGGCGTTAACGCCTGTTCAGCCATAACCCGCTTCGCAAAGCTGGCGTTCTCGCCGCAGTTGGTAGATTTCTCTTCCGTGATGACTTTATCCGCCGGAATTTTCCAGAACGTTGTTGCAATGTCTTTCAGGATGGCGGCTTCGGCACGCCCCGTGGTCGGGAGGGTGTTATAACGAGGATGAGCGGCGATGGCGCCGTATAAAAAAGTGGTTGAATGGCCAATGCCGCCGGCAATCAGAAGCGGGAGTTCACTGCCCGCTGCAAACTGGCACGCAGCATCAATGGTGGGGATGACCGCATTGCCTGCCAGCACAATGAGTTCTGCATCGTCTGCCTGCGGGGAGCGGGCAAAATCATTGCGCGCAAGCCACTGCCCCAGGATGTTAATCGCATCGATCGTTGTTGCCTGTAAGGCCGGGAAAGTTGTCGTCAACATAACCCCTCCGTGTCAAAAACCAATGGGTATTCTATATCAACGCAGGCTCAGGCCGAATCAGAAGGAGCCGAAAGGAAATGCGGCACGGCGGGCGCTCAGGATAACGTACTCACGCCGCTGGACATGAGTACGTTTGCAGGAATTAAACGCTTGGTTCTTCCGCTGAAGGGGTTATTTCTTCAGGCTGAACTTCTTTAAACTCCGGCTTGCTTTTGGTCACGGCATATTCCACCGCTTTCTTGCTATTGGCGGTGGTGGTGAGCTTCACAGGCGCTACGCTTACTTTGCCGATTAAAGATTTAGCATAGCCGCCAATCTGGTAGGTTCCTTCCGGCAGGCGAAGCGCGACGCTTTCGCCAACTTTTAACGCAGCGGCATCTTTACCGTCCACGGTTACATACACCGTGGTGCCATCATCGGTACGGGTCCAGGCGTGCTCAACGGTGACAAGCGTAGGGCCGGTAGTAAAGTCTGCCGCTGGCTCTCCGGTGACAGGTTTGGCACAGCCCAAAAGAGAAAAAGCCGCGAGTGCGGTAAGGGTGAAACGATAACTCATTGATTAATTCCTGCGGGGGTGGGTTATTTTTCTGTCATCCAGCGCATGAAGCTTTTCGCGCCTTTCGAACGGGTAAGCTCAGCTTCGGCTGCTTCAAGCTTACGGCTCAATGTTTCACAATGTGAATAGCTGTGCCGGTTGTCGCTGAGCGCCTGCTCCAGCGCGGCACGGAGCTGCGACAGTTCGGCTTCAGCATTTTCTCGTGCATGAGCGTGATTCTGCGCGGTTTCGGCCATCTCGTCCAGAGTCTGTTGCAGACTGAGAACCTTCCTGGATAAGTCATCAGCTTGTTGGCTGCTGGCCTGCGCTTCGCCGCGCTGTTCTGTAAGGCTTGCTTCGAGGATTTTATTCTTGCGGGTTAACTCGCCAAGTTCGTTCTTCAGCACGTTAATGTAAATCTGATGCGCCTGGAGCGCCTGCTCATAGGCGCCCCGCGCCGTGTCGCTTTCCGCGCCCGTTTCCTGCAACTGTTGCTTAAGCCCGACAATCTGGTTTTGCAGCTCCTGTACCGTTTCGATCAGAGCATCGCCATTTTTAACCAGTTCGCTGCGTAGCATGCGTTGGTTGTCAATGTCCTGCTGCATGGTTTCGTGCAGTTGGGCAAGCTCAGCGCTGTGCATTTCTTTCTGCGCGCCAAGCGAATCCTGCAGGAAAAGAATACGCTCGGACAGTTGCTGATTCACCCTGCCGTCCGGCGTCTGGCGAACCTGTTCGTCCATTTTGCGCTGGAGGGTTTCACGCAGTAAGGCCAGCTCCTGATAATGGTGTTCGCGCTCGTCTTCAAGGCTTTTTTGTAGGCTGGCGATGCGCGTTGAAAGGCGTTGAAGTTCGGCTGGCGGCACAGTGTTTAGCCGTGCGGCGGCCAGTTCGCTCTGCACTTCCGCAAGGCGTCTGAGCGTTTCAGGATTGTCCTGATAAAGGGTTTTCGTTTTACTCTTACCAACGGCGGCTCTTAATTCCGCGCGGAGCTGCATGGCCTCAGCCTCGGCAGCTTTCAGACGTGCCAGAACGCCCACGTCATGGCTGCCGAGCCGATTGAGGTTCACACCGCACAGCGCCTGCTCGATTTCAAACTGAATCTCAGCTTTGCTGCTGTTTTTCATACGATTGCATGCGCTGGCTAAAAAGCTGGCCGCCTCGTTGCTATTGACGGTTCCAAAGGCCTTCTTAATCAGATTTTGGATCATGCTCACAGCAGTGTGTTCCTGTTGTTGGGTGATGTTGAATAGCCCGCGCCGCGCCTGAAAAATCGTATTAGCCTTTCATTCATCGGCTGATACGAATATTTCTTTATTTATACAGCGCTTTAGGGGATTCAGCCAGGGCGGCAAGCTGTCGTTAAACCTGCCGCCCTCACCCTTTCCTTCTTCTCGTCAGAAGAAGGAACTTAACGTCAAAAAGTCGCCCAGTTATCGTCGCCTTCCGCCGCAGGGGCAGGTTTAAGCCTGGCGATTTTAACCGCTGCTGGTTTTGCCGCCTGCGTTTGTGCATGGCTATTCAGGCGGAAAATGCCAACGGCTGCGGTCAGGCGCGCGGCCTGCTCTTCCAGCGATACGGCGGCGGCCGAGGCTTCTTCCACAAGCGAAGCGTTTTGCTGCGTTACGTTGTCCATCTCGTTAATCGCCTGGCCGACCTGCTGAATCCCACGGCTTTGTTCGTCGGATGCGGCAGCGATTTCGAGCATGATGTCCGTTACGCGTCGTACCGCATCAACCAGCCCGTTCATGGTTTCGCCTGCGTGAACCACCTGGTCGGAACCAGAATCAATTAAAGAAACGGATTCGCTAATCAACCCCTCAATCTCTTTTGCCGCCTGAGCGCTGCGCTGAGCCAGCGTGCGCACTTCGCTTGCCACAACGGCAAACCCACGACCTTGCTCTCCGGCGCGTGCAGCTTCGACAGCGGCATTGAGCGCCAGAATATTGGTCTGGAAAGCAATGCTGTTTATCACCGCGGTTATCTCAGAGATCTTTTTAGAGCTGGTGGAGATATTGTTCATGGTCTTCACAACGCCTGAAACGATGCGCCCGCCGTCGCTCGCTTTTTTCGAGGCGTCTTCTGCAAGCTTGCTGGCATGGTGGGCGTTATCGGCATTCTGTTTGACCGTCGCCGTCAGTTGTTCCATGCTGGCCGCCGTCTGTTCAAGCGCCGCCGCCTGCTCTTCCGTGCGAGAAGAAAGGTCGGTGTTACCGGCGGAAATTTCGCTGGTTCCCTGATAAATAGCTTCAGCGCCTTCACGCACCGAACCCACCGTTTTTACCAGCGCAGACTGCATTGTCTGCAAATGCTGGCTAAGTTTACCTATTTCACTGCGCCCACACGCCTGCTCCGGCAGGGTTAAATCTCCATCCGCGATATGTTCAATACGAGTTGCGGCCTGTTGCAATGGCCCGATAACGACACGGCGCAGCAATACGAATGTGAAAATTGTCATAAATAGCGCCACGGCAAACGCGCCCGCCATTATCATCACGCTCAGGCGCGTGTGCGCCTGAGCTTCATCCCGTAATGCCGTAGCCCTTTCGGTGCGGATGGCGATGGCTTTGAGCAGCACCGCGTTGTAATCCGCATCGAGTTTGCGCGCTTCTTCGTTCTCATGGTTGATAATTGCCTCAAACATGCCGTTTTTGGCATATTTCATCATCGGCAACATTCCTTTGTTAATATAGGCGTCGAAACGCGTGCGTAGCTCGGCATCCAGCGCTTCGTCCTGCGGGGTTTTAACTCGTCTTTCTAAGTAGGCGTTAAAACCTTCCTGGGCCTGCTTTATGCGCGTGCCAGCCTCGGCAATATTGAGCTTCATATCGTCCATATCGGCCACGCGGCCAGCCGCTCCGGCATGAATGATATTTAACCGCGCCGTGCGCAAATGGTTTGAACTGTTCGAGATCCCCATTCGAACCTGAATTTCTTCGGTGACATCCTGCAACGCCCTATCGCTCTGGATCAGAAAATAGCTCGCCAGGGCAATACACAGGGCAAATAACACCAGTATCCCGCCAAGAATGGAGCTAAATAACGGGACCAGCCGGATGTGATGCCAGAAATTTACTGCGACATGTCGGGAGGGTATTTTTGTAGCCATGTCCATGGGTTCTCTTTATAAGAAAGATGTTGTAGAAGCTTCATCGGCCCGGGAATCAGAATCCTTATTGCCGGGGTGCAGAATTGTGCACTCAGTAGCAAATAAGCCATGGAAAGTTAAACGGATCACATAAATTGAAACAGCAGTCCACTTTAATGTGTAACCGCTGCATGGACAGATAAAATGCGGACTGTTATTACTGAATAGCGCGCCTGGAGAGATCGGACGACTAAGCGTCATTTTTGCGCGTTATAATTGTGCTCACAAACCTCAACGGACAGGTATGCTGTGGCAAAACATCGGGTAACCCGACCAGACGAAATTGAAATGAAACGCCGGGCCCTGCGGCAAGCCCGACGTGCGATAATGAGCGCCCGGCCAGAAATGCCTCCGCAGGCTCCCCCCGTTACCCTTTATGAAGAGCTGGCCATTGGCTATCACATTCGCCAGCTCGCAAAGCTCGAACAGTGGTTTATCGCGCAGGGGCTGCCCGTACCTGAGTAACCGGCATTGTCCTATTTACCCTGCAATACAATTTCCGCCGCTTTAGCCAACACATCCCGGCGCGCCTGTGCGTCCTGTTTATGCTGAGTGAAATAGACGGTAAGCACCAGCGGGGCTTTTCCCGGCGGCCAGATCACCGCAACATCATTGGTCGTGCCATAATCACCGGCGCCGGTTTTGTCCCCAACCGTCCAGCCGCCCGGCGTCCCCGCACGAATGCTTTGCGCCCCCGTCTGGCTTTGCTTAAGCCAGGTTTGCAGCCGCTGTTTCTGATTTGCCGCAAGGGCATCGCCGGCAACCAGTTTTTGCAGATTATTTGCCATGGCGTCAGGCGTCGTTGTGTCCCGCTCGTCACCCGGTATTGCCGTATTGAGATGAGGCTCCCAACGGTCAAGGCGGGTTTGGTTATCACCAAGTGTTGCGGCCAGTTTAGCGATACCCGACGGGCCGCCGATCTCTTTGAGCAATACATTGCCCGCAGTATTATCGCTCCATTCAATGGCTGCGGCGGCGATGTCCTTCAGCTTCATGCCCTGCGCGACATGTTTTTCCAGCACCGGTGACCAGGCCACCAAATCGCTTTGCTGGTACGCAATATGTTTGTTCAGCAAGTCCGGCTGCTGTTCGCTCTTTTTCAATACCGCTCCTGCAGCCAGCACCTTAAATGTGCTGGTCAACGGGAAACGCTCATCGCCGCGGTAGCTGTAACGCTCACCGCTTGCTGTATCAATTAATGCCAGGCCAAGCCGACCCTCGGCGTTTTTTTCTAATGCGGCGAGTTTTACGTCGAATGAAGGCTGCGCGGCATAAGAGACAAAACTCGTCAGAAAAATAAATGCCAGCGAAGAATACGCTACGGATTTCATATTAATTTCAATCAAATTAAGGGTAAGCAGAGGCTAGCATAAATAAGCGTCGTGATTAACTTTTCGCGCCGGAGGGCGCGTAGCTTATCTCCCTGCGCCTACTCGTCGTTATTACCCTTACGTATTCTCCTGACGACGTGCTTGTACCCTTTTCGTTAAACAGGAGTAAACTGGATGTAATTATTTGCGCAACAAGATATCCGCCCGATGAAATTCAAATCAGCCATTAAGCCCTATCGCGCAGCAGCCGGCGGCTGGGGTTCGCTCGAAGCCACAACTCGTTTTGTTATCGACAGCAAACACGCCCTGAAAAATTTGCGCAACCTGATGCGCATGAACAAAGCCCGTGGGTTTGACTGCCCGGGCTGCGCCTGGGGCGATGATAATAAAAGCACCTTCAGCTTCTGTGAAAACGGCGCCAAGGCCGTCACCTGGGAGGCGACGCGTCGTTTTATCGACCGGCAGTTTTTTGCCCAGCACAGCGTCAGCAAGCTGTATGCGCAAAGCGACTATTTCCTTGAATATCAAGGGCGTTTAACCGAACCGTTGCGCTATAACGCCCGCACCGACCACTACGAGCCGATAAGCTGGGATGACGCCCTCGCGCTGATTGCGCAACATATTCATGGGATGGATAACCCAAACCAACTGGAGCTTTACACCTCCGGGCGCGCCAGCAACGAAGCGTCTTATATTTATCAACTGTTCGGGCGCATGGTCGGCACCAATAACTTCCCGGACTGCTCGAATATGTGTCACGAAGCCAGCGGCAGCGGGCTGAAACGCAGCATCGGCGTGGGTAAAGGCACCATTCAACTGGATGATTTTGATAAAGCCAATGCGATTTTTGTTTTCGGGCAGAATCCTGGCACCAACCATCCGCGCATGCTCCACAGCCTGCGCCACGCCGCTGAAAACGGCGCGCAAATCGTTACCTTTAATACGTTGCGTGAGCGCGGGCTGGAGCGTTTTGCCGATCCGCAAAAACCGCTGGAAGTGATCACTCCTCTTGCGGGCAGCATCAGCACTCATTATTACCAGCCAAATCTCGGCGGGGACATGGCCGCCGTGCGTGGCATGGCGAAGGCGCTGCTGGAAACCCATCGCGAATGTCTTGCGCGTGGCGACAAGGGCATTTTCGACGAGTGGTTTATCGCTGAGCATACTCACGGCATAGACGACTGGTTTGCTGAAATCGACAAGACCGCCTGGGAGCACATCACGCGGCAGTCCGGTTTGAGCGAGCAGCAGCTACGCGATGCGGCAGCTATCTGGCAGCAGGCTGAACGCGTTATTTGCACCTGGGCGATGGGCATCACGCAGCATAAGCACTCCCTGAATACGGTTCGTGAAATCGTTAACCTGCAACTGCTGGGGGGCCACCTTGGCAAGCCGGGCGCGGGACTTTGCCCGGTACGCGGGCACAGCAACGTGCAGGGAAATCGCACGATGGGAATTGACGAAAAACCCTCAGCCGCCCTGCTGGACAGCCTGAGCGCGCATTTCGGATTCAAGGCGCCGCGCGAAAAAGGGCATAACACCGTTGAAGCTTTGGCTGCCATGCTACGCGACGAGGTCAAGGTGCTGATTGCGCTGGGCGGTAACCTGGCCGCCGCCGCGCCGGACAGCCCGCGAACCGAAGAGGCGCTGCGCCGCTGTGGTTTGACGGTTCATATCAGCACCAAACTTAATCGCAGCCATCTGGTACCGGGACGCGATGGCTTGATTCTGCCGACGCTTGGCCGCACCGAGGCGGATATTCAGGCTACGGGCCGCCAGTTTATTACCGTCGAAGACTCGTTCAGCATGGTGCACGCCTCCGAAGGGATCGGCCAACCCATTGCCGATACGCAGCGCTCGGAAACAGCCATTGTGGCGGGCATTGCCGATGCCGTTTTGGGGAAAGATAAACTTAACTGGCAGGCGTTCGCCGATGATTACAATCTGATCCGCGATCGCATTGCGGCCACCATTCCGGGCTTCCAGAACTTCAATCAGCAGTGTGAAAAACCCGGCGGATTTTATCTGGGTAATGCTGCGGCGCAGTTGCGGTTTAGCACGCCGAGCGGAAAAGCGGAATTCAGCGCGGCAGCGCTTCCTGCTTCGCTATTTGGCGATCTGGATGCGCCCTTCGTCCTGCAAACGCTGCGATCGCATGACCAGTACAACACCACGATTTATGGCCTCGACGATCGTTATCGCGGGGTTTACGGCCAGCGCGAGGTGCTGTTTATTCATCCCGATGATTTAGCAGGGCTTGGCCTGCAGGAAGGCGACCTGGTGGATATCGAAACGGTGTGGAACGATGGCATTACGCGCAAAGTCAGCGGGTTTAAAATCGTGTCTTATAACATTCCACGCGGCAATCTGGCCGCCTACTATCCGGAAACGAACCCGTTGGTTCCCCTGGCAAGCGTAGGCGACGGCACGGGGACGCCAACCTCAAAATCAGTCCCGGTAAAAATCAGCCGTTCAGCATTAAAAACAAATAATCGTATCGCGTAAAAGTGTCTTTCCCTTCCTTGGCTATACTCAGATAAACCGGCTGGGCTTCAGTAACAGCACTTCGTCGGGTGGCGCCGCTTCACCCGACGAAGCCGATTTTCGGCTCCCCGGGCAACCTCTGTGCAATAAATGCGAGATTTCTCATTAACAACTTTGCAATATCATAGCGGCAGATTATGATAGCCGCGGCATTCACCATTTGGTTCGTTATGATTTCGTCTTTCGGCTGAAAGTCCGTTAACCGCGCGCCAGATGCGTTCATGTTTACCCCAATCGGTACAAATCAGGCGATCTCTCGCAACAGGGAGACGCCGCGACATCTGCAGTTTATGTAACAGAATAGATGGGACATCCTATAAGGAACATGTTCCGACAGGAGAACGTTATGGTAAGTCAAACTCCCCCGCGCGGCCTCGCACTGGCGCTGCTGTGGGTACTCGGCGGATTGATGGCTCTTATTGGCCTCGCCATCGGCATCGGCGGGGCTTATTTAGTCTCGCTGGGCGGCAGTTGGTATTTCCTACTGATGGGCATCGTGATGCTTATTTCCGCCGTCTTAATTTTAAGGAAAAAAGTCTCCGGACTGGCGCTTTACGCGCTGGCCTTTATTTGCTCAATATTTTGGGCCATCAGCGATGCTGGTATGGATTTCTGGCCGCTGTTTTCTCGCCTGTTTACCTTTGCGGTGCTTGCGTTTCTGGCGGCTATCGCCTGGCCGATTCTGCGTGCTGCAAACACGTCAGCTCCGGTAAAAAAAGCGCCGGCTTACGGCATTGCCGCGATCCTCGCCGTATGTATGCTGGTAAGCGCAGGCTGGATGTTTGTGCCGCAGGTGCAGGTGGCGGCTACTGAAGATGTACCGGTTAAGCCGGTTAGCGCGGGTGATGAGCAAAAAGACTGGAAGCACTGGGGCAACACTACCCACGGCGACCGTTTTGCCGCACTTGATCAAATTAATAAAGGCAACGTTTCCGATCTTAAAGTCGCCTGGGTTGCGCACACCGGCGATATCCCACAGAGCAACGGTTCTGGCGCAGAAGACCAAAACACGCCGCTTCAGGTTGGCGACACGCTGTTTGTCTGTACGCCATACAGCAAGGTGCTGGCGCTGGATGTGGATTCCGGTAAAGAGAAGTGGCGCTTTGACAGCAAGGCTACCGCGCCAAACTGGCAGCGCTGCCGTGGTTTAGGCTACTTCGAAGAAACTACCCAGCAGGCAGCCGCTACGCTTGCCGCCCCGGCTCAGCCAGCAGCCTGCCCTCGCCGCCTGTTCCTGCCAACCACCGATGCGCGCCTGCTGGCGATCAACGCGGATAACGGCAAGCTGTGCGATGACTTTGGCGACCACGGAACCGTGGATCTGAAAGTCGGCATGGGCGAAGTTAAACCGGGTTATTACCAGCAAACGTCCACGCCGCTCGTTGCGGGCAATGTGGTTGTGGTTGGCGGCCGCGTGGCGGATAACTTCTCCACCGGCGAACCTCCGGGCGTTGTACGCGCTTACGATGTGCACACCGGCAAACTGGCGTGGGCATGGGACCCGGGCAATCCGGCAATCACCGGCTTGCCGCCTGAAGGCCAGACCTATACGCGCGGTACGCCAAACGTATGGTCAGCGATGTCTTACGACGCCAAACTGGGCCTGATTTATCTGCCAACCGGGAACGCCACGCCAGACTTCTTCGGCGGCACGCGTACTGCGGAGGATGATAAATACAGCTCTTCTATCGTGGCCGTTGATGCGGCAACGGGACAGGTACGCTGGCATTACCAGACGACTCACCACGATCTGTGGGACTTTGACCTGCCGTCGCAGCCGCTGCTTTACGATCTGCCAGACGCTAAAGGCGGCACCACGCCGGTAATTGTCCAGACCTCCAAGCAGGGCATGATCTTCATGCTTAACCGTGAAACCGGCGAACCGGTGGCGAAAGTGGAAGAACGTCCGGTTCCGCAGGGCAACATTGAAGGCGAGCGCTATTCTAAAACCCAGCCGTATTCTGTCGGTATGCCGATGATTGGCAACGAAACGCTTACGGAATCGGATATGTGGGGCGCGACGCCAATCGACCTGTTGATCTGCCGTATCGAATTCAAAGGCATGCGCCACGAAGGCGTCTTTACGCCGCCTGGACTTGATCGCTCACTGCAATATCCCGGTTCGCTGGGCGGCATGAACTGGGGCAGCGTTTCCGTTGACCCGAACAACAGCCTGATGTTCGTCAACGATATGCGCCTGGGTCTGGCGAACTATATGGTGCCACGCGCGAATGTAGCGAAAGACGCAAGCGGCATTGAGATGGGTATTGTGCCGATGGACGGCACGCCGTTCGGCGCAATGCGCGAGCGTTTCCTGTCGCCGCTGGGTATTCCATGTCAGAAACCGCCGTTTGGCACCATGTCTGCGGTTGACCTGAAGTCCGGGAAAATCGTCTGGCAGGTTCCGGTTGGCACCGTGCAGGATACCGGCCCGTTAGGCATCCGCATGCATATGCCAATCCCAATCGGCATGCCGACCCTGGGCGCGACACTTTCAACGCAGTCCGGCCTGCTGTTCTTCGCGGGTACCCAGGACTTCTATCTGCGCGCGTTTGATACCGCAAACGGCAAAGAGATCTGGAAATCTCGTCTGCCGGTCGGCAGCCAGTCCGGCCCGATGACCTATGTGTCACCGAAAACCGGTAAGCAATACATTGTGATTAATGCAGGCGGGGCGCGTCAGTCTCCTGACCGTGGCGATTACATCATTGCTTATGCGTTGCCGGATACGAAATAGTTAACGGCGGGCGGCGTTTTGCCGCTCGCCTTCACTGCAACCCTCAGTCATTCATTTACTGAGGGTTTTTTATTGCAACCTGCAAATCTTCTTTGCAGCAGCGCTTACCTTCAGGCGAAGCTAAACCCCTCATCCGCCCAGCCGGTTATTCCACCCGGCATTATTTTGACCGCCCGTCCCAGGCGAGCCAGCTTCAGCGCCGCTCGATCCGCGCCGTTGCAATGGGGGCCTGCGCAGTACACAACTCGCCACAACCCCTGCGACCTATCGCAAAACATTTACCCCGCCTGGGTAATAATTTACGAACGGTTAGTCCTTGTTTAACTTTCGCCCGTTATGATGACTTCACTCTGATGAGTCAATTTCAATTAACGAGAGGTATTTCTATAGGAATGCGCAACAACGAGGAGTAATTATGCTGGGAAATATGAACGTATTTATAGCAGTGCTGGGATTGATTGTTTTTTCCGGATTTCTTGCTGCTTACTTAAGCTACAAATGGGATGACTGATGAACGGTGATTGCCCCCCACCAACCAGGCCCCTCGCAGATGCATATCTCGAGGGGCATTTTTTTGCGCGCGTTGCGTTAAAAGCGCGAAAAAAAACCGCCATTCTGGATGACGGTTCAAAGCTGCATGGATAGGTTTTTATTATTCACTAAATGAAATCGCGCAGATAAAGCCGTTTATTTTGCGCAGATCCCACCAGGCCAACAAAATAGCCTCCGCTGACTCAACCTTGCTTAAACAAGCTGTCAAAATATGTTTTCAGGCCAACTTGTGATGTGCGCCATTCGCAGCCATTCTTATCATGTTACGTTTGCACATCATTCGACAGACTCTTTTGGGTGATGATACGTTTAGTGCGCTACTACAAAAAATGATCTACAAGTGGAGATGTTATGCGTAAGTCGAAAGTTGTGTTGCTCTCAGTGCTGTTGATGGGTTTGCCCGTCGCTTTTTCCGCGCAGGCTTATAGTGAACCCGCGCCTGCGGCCCCGCAAAGCAATGCCAACACCTCGTATGAGCTTAAAGAGTTCTACGCCGACTATAAGCATTTTGCTATCGGCGATATCGCGCCCGATCTTTATCACACCAAACAGTACCAGATCGATGCCTGGAAAATCAGGCACCTCCCGGCCCCTGAAGCTGGCAGCCACTGGACATATATGGGCGGCAACTACGTGCTGATTACCGACGCCGAAGGCAAAATCATCCGCGCGATGAAGGGCGATATTTTTTACGCACATTAATCATGCAATTTAAAACGCATTAAGAATAAAACCATTGCAATAATAAATATTGCAGTGGTTTTTTATTTATCTGGTTAAATAGATGCAGGCTTAATTAACGAGCAATAGTGAAGAAAATGTGAAGGCGCTTTTTTTGAGTTTATTCTGGTAGTTTGAAATTGCCGTTCGCCGATAATCACTCACAGGTTAATAGTGAAACGGTAATATTCTATGAAAAAAATTGCATTCATGCTGATCAGTCTGCTGGTCGTGTTTTCTTTAAGCGGTTGCATCTGGCACGACGGGTATCATCACGGCGGCGGCCATCACCACTCTCATCACCACTAAAAAAATAACCCCGGTGTGCCGGGGTTTAAATTGCTGACAAAAAAGGAAAAAGCGTGGTTTTTCCTTCTTTGTGGTTGATCTGCCGAAAATCAATGAAGTGATTTTCCTTATTTTTTAAATGGCGGCATCTTTTAGTTTTGTGATGTCGGGAGGCCTGGCATCATTCTCTAACCCCGGCGTGCCGGGGTTTAAGTTTATGCCTGGTGCAACGCTTTAACTTTTGAATAGCCATATTCAAAAATAAGATCGGTTGTGCACATAAAGACAATCACATCTCCCGATTCACACTCCGTCAGCGAGCTGTTTAATTCCGCATCAAAATCCCTTGTCAGTTGCGGCATCAACATTTGCATATCGCCCGGATAATCATCGTCTTCGTCTGCCGGCATATGTTCGATTTGTGAACCGCGCACGACGTAAATCAACACGTTTTTGTCGTTGAACGTGACGGGCGCGCGCAGATGCTTGCCGACGGGATGCTTTGCCATAGAGTTACCTTAAATTACGTTGGCGCGAAGAGTCGCGATATCCCGCAAAATATACCTGCCAAAACGTCTGAGGTCATCCCGCCACCGTATTTTTTGCGCCGTATTCGCGCACGGCAAGATAGGCTTCCGTAACCTGCTTAACGAATTGTTCATTAGCCGGCAGATCTTCGCCAAAGATAGTGTTCAGCCCTAACAGCGCCTGAACGCGGGCTTCTCCTTCCTGGCTTGAGGCGACGGCCTGCTGGATTGCCGGCAGAAGCGGATCGCTGACTTCGATTTTTTCGCCCTGCTCATCAACGCCGCCAACATAACGCATCCATCCTGCCACGCCCAGCGCCAGCAACCTGAAGCTGCTGCCGTGCGCAAGGTGCCAACGGATAGAGTCCAGCCAGCGCTGCGGAAGCTTTTGGCTGCCGTCCATTGCGATCTGCCAGGTGCGATGCCGCAGCGCCGGGTTGGTGTAGCGCGCAATAAGGGAATCGGCATACTTGCCTAAATCAACGCTGGTTACTTTTAGCGTAGGCGCCTGCTCCTGCAGCATCAGCGCGTGGGCGGCACGGCGATAATTTTCATCCTGCATACAGTCAGAAATATGCTGATAACCCGCAAGATAGCCCAGATAAGCGAGGAAAGAGTGGCTACCGTTCAGCATGCGCAGCTTCATTTCTTCATAAGGAAGAACGTCGGCCACCAGTTCAGCTCCGGCTTTTTCCCATGCCGGACGCCCGGCAACGAAATTATCTTCAATCACCCACTGGCGGAACGGCTCGCAGGCGACGGCAGCCGGATCGGCAACGCCGGTTGCCTGCGCCACCTGCGCCAGCGTTTCAGGAGTCACCGCCGGCACAATGCGGTCTACCATCGTAGATGGGAACGTAACCTTGGCTTTTATCCACGCGCCTAATTCCGGGTCGATCGCATCCGCATAGGCCGTTACGACATGATGAGTTACATGGCCATTCTCAGGCATGTTATCGCAGGACATTACGCTGAACGCCGGTAAGCCCGCAGCTTTACGGCGCGCCAGCGCTTCCACAATCACGCCCGGCGCGGACTGCGGCTGATGAGGGTTTGCCAGATCGTGGGCAATAAGCGGATGATCCAACAAAAGCGTGCCCGTGGCGGGCGCATGGCAGTAACCCTTTTCGGTCACGGTAAGAGAAACAATCGCCACTTCTGGCTGTGTCATGGCGTCAAACACCGCTTCCAGGCCATCAACCTGCGCGTGAAGCGCCTTTTTCACTACGCCCACTACGCGACACTGCCAGGCATCCGCAGACATTTCCGCCACGCTATAGAGATTATCCTGCTGTCTGAGGTCGGCAATTTGCTGCTCGCCGCCAATCAGGTTCACTTCGCAATATCCCCAGTCGCTGCCGTGTTCCTGAGCAAGAATATCGGTATATACGGCCTGGTGGGCGCGGTGAAATGCGCCAAACCCCAAATGGACGATGCGTGGAACCAGTTTGCTACGATCGTATTGCGGAATAATCGCGTTTGCAGTTAAGAGCTTGTTTTCCATTTTAAAACTCGCTGTTGAAGGATAGTCGGGACAGCTTCAGACTACCTGCTATGGTAGTCTGCTTTTTGATTTGCATTAAGCTTTGGTTATTTGGTATGACATAATGCATGAAGTTGTATGACAACTCACAGTTTATACCTCACCATTGACGCGCGGTAACGAGCTGACGGAATTCGTGTTATGCGTTTCTTCTTCACACCAGAGCTTGTCGTAGCTATAACCCGTTAAATCCTCGACAACTTCACGCGTCTGCGGATCAACATCTTTTTTCGCGCCTTGCGCTTTCAAGCGCTCAACTTCATCGACAAAAATCTTATGGGTGCGTTTATTCAGGCGGAACGTCAGAGCCTGCCATAACGCCAGAACCAGCAATCCAGCCGTACCGGCGAACAGCAGCGTAGCAATCATGTTGACGGCCCCATCGGGCTGAACCTGACTGCCTTTAACAAACCCACCGGTCTGCAGCAAAACACCCACAATAAAGGTCGCAATGGCGACGGTCGTTTTACGTGAGAAGGTCATTACGGCGGCAAATAAACCTTCACGACGCTTACGGGTGATCATTTCATCGATATCAGGAATAAACGGGAAGACATTCCACGGTGTGAATTCCAGCACACAGCGACCAACCTGATAGACCGCCGCCAGAATAACCAACAGCGTGACTTTGTTATCGCCCGGGAACTGATAAACCATAAACAGCCCAACCAGACACAGCATCATCAGGCTGTAGGCGAAGATGTACAAACGAGACGGACCGTATTTGATGATGGCCATCCCTGCGAGCAAGGTCACCGGCAAGCCGACAATACTCATTGAAAGCAATGTTCCAGCCAGAGAGGAAGAGACGTTCAGGCAGTACACACAGAAGAAAACGAATACCGTGTTGTAGACATCTTTGGCAGTGAAAGAGAGCAAATATATCGCCAAATGTTTTCTGAATGCCCTGACCTTAAGCGTTGAGCCATATTCTTTAAACAAGCTTCCTACGGCGATAACTTTGCTCAATAAAGTTGTAGTCTGGGTTGGCTTTTCAAGCTCGGCTAACATTTCAGGCGTTAATTCTCGCTCCCATGTCACCTTCCAGGAGATGAAGACGCACAGCATGAACAGAACCGCAAAGACCACGCCGTTAATTAAATAGGCGTTAGCATCATGCTCGCCAAAATAGCCGATCAGCAGACCTGGAATAAAGGTCGCCAAAAACGTACCCAAAGCAGAAAAGAACATTCGGCAAGTTGAAAGTTTCGTGCGTGAATTAAAGTCTTTAGTCATTTCCGACGGTAAAGTTTCCCATGGGATAAGCACCATCGCCGCGATAATTTCAAACGCCAGATAAACCGCCAGATAGAACCCAAAGTTCATGCCGTTTACCCAAAGCAAGGCGTAAACCAGCATTAACGGTGCGCCAATCAGCAGGAAAAAGCGACGGCGGCCAAACTTCTTACCTAAATAATTTTTATAGAAATGGTCGGTGAAGCTGCCCATAAACAGGCTGACGACGGCATCAACGATACGCGCAATAGCGACAATCGAAGCGGCTTCAACCGGCGAAAGGCCAACAAAGGTGGTGTAAAAGAACAGCAGCCATGCACCTATAACGGTAAATGCCCCGCCGCCCATAATATCCGTCACGCCATAACCGATCCCGACCGGGATGGTTATTTTTCTGTTAGTTCGAGACATATTGATTCAATTCCTCGCAAAGGCGCCATTAAAATCCGAAATAGGCTTCGGCATTGTCGTGACAGATATTTTTTATCATGCGGGTGAGTATTTCCGGATCGTTGGGGATTTCTCCCTTCTCTACCCAGCTACCAACAAGATTGCAGACGATACGGCGGAAATAGTCATGGCGCGGATAGGAAACAAAGCTTCTAGAATCGGTCAGCATGCCGATAAAGTTCATTAATAACCCCTGGTCCGCAAGCGTATTTAGCTGGTTTTCCATGCCGCGTCGCGTGTCGTTAAACCACCAGCCTGAGCCAAACTGAATGGGTGATTTAATGCCTGATTCCCCCGACTGGAAGTTCGCAATGGCGCTGGCAACCACGTCATTATCACGGGCGTTCAGGTTATAAATAATGGTTTTTGGTAACGCATTTTGCTGCGACATCGCGTCCAGTAAGCCATTCAAATGGCGGGCAAGATGATTTTGGTCGTTAATGGAATCAAACCCCATATTGATGCCAAGCGCATTACGCATCGCGGTATTATTGTTACGTATCGCGCCAAAATGGATTTGCATCGCCCAGCCGCGCTGTTTGTACTGGCCGGCCAGCATCAGGAACATGGCGCTGTCAAACTGCGCCTGTTCCTCGGCATTCAGTTTTTCGCCCCGTTGTTTTTTGAGGAAAATCGCCGCTACGGTACGTTCATCAGCCGGTTGATAGCCTATCTCCAATGGACCGTGATCCGAAATACGACACCCGGCTTCATGGAACCAGTCGATACGTTGCGCTATTGCCTGATTAAAGTCGTCAATGGTGGAGATTTTGTTGCCTGCAAACTGTGACAGCTTGCTAATAAATGCAGCAAATACCTCCGGCTGCGGTTCGAAAATTTCATCCGGACGGAAAGTCGGCAGCACCCTGGTAGTGAAATCTGAGTCCTGCAGCAGACGGTGATATTCCAGTGAATCAAGCGGTGAGTCCGTGGTGCAAATAACCTCGACGTTAGAGCGGGTAATTAAAGCACGCGGCTTAAAATCATCCTGCTGCAAAAGCTTATTACAGTGGTTCATCACTTCACGCCAGTTTTTACTGTTTAAAGTGCCCTCAAAAGCAAAATATTGGTGTAGCTCAAGATGCGTCCAGTGATAAAGAGGATTACCAAAACAGGATTCTACCGTTTCGGCCCAGGCCTGAAATTTTTCTTCCGCGCTGGCCGTACCGGTAATTTTATTCTCCGGAATGCCGTTTGCGCGCATCGCACGCCATTTATAATGATCGCCCGCCAGCCAAAGCTCAGTAATATCTTTGAATGGTTTATTTTCATAAATATCTTTAGCATTTAAATGACAGTGGTAATCGATAACAGGCTGGGACTTTGCCACATCCAGATAAAGCTGAACGCCAACGTCATTACCGATCATAAACCTATCATTAATGAAACTCATACAAACCCCTTATTAAACTGCCGTGCGGATTTAATTTCATATAGCCTAAGGAAATCAGGCTATATGAATAAAAGTAATGGCTATATTTTTTTGCAGATGAATGTTAATTAATAGCTACGCACGCCTTTTATTATAGCCGAAGCGCCTTTAGCTTCGGCTGCGTCTTCAAGCTCGCTCAGGTCACGGTCTTTTACTTCCGGCATTACAATGGCGGAAATCAATCCAATAGCCGAGTAAGCAATCATCATGACCACAATAGGCCACCATGAGCCGGTCATGTTCACAAAGATACCTGCCAGCACGGGACCAAAACCGACCGCAATCAACCCTCCCGCTTCTTTGGAAATTGCCATGCGGGTAAAGCGATTACGCGCGCCGAACATTTCCGCCATGGTGATATTTTCCAGAGCGAATAACCCCAGCACCGCAACGTTATGAATCACAATGATGGACGCCATGATTACGTTTACATCGTTACTCTTATCAACAATCATCGAGATCATTGGCCAGGCGAGAACAATCGAAGAAATACTGATGATGATATAAGGAACACGGCGGCCAATTTTGTCGGACAGCCAGCCCAGGAACGGAATGGTAATAAAGCCGATGGCGGAGCTAATCATTAACGCATCGGTCGGTATCGCTTTCTCAAACAGCAGCGTTTGGACTAAATAACCGGCCAGGAATGTCTGGATTAAACCTGAGTTACCCGCCTGACCAAAACGCAACCCGGTTGCCAGCCAGAACGATTTGCTGGTGAACATGGCTCCCAGCGAGTGAGTTTTATCCATCGCGACTTTTGCCGCTGCGGCATTGTCGGTATCGTCTGCGACTTTCTCAAATACGGGGCTTTCTTTAAGATTTAATCGCAGCCATATGGCAAAGATCATGACTACAACGCTTGCCAGGAAAGGCACGCGCCAACCCCATGCCAGCAGCTCTTCTTTTGACAGGAAGAAGAACATTACCGCCCAGATTGCCGTTGCCGACAGCGTGCCGCAGTTGGTGCCCATAGCAACCAGCGAAGAGATAATGCCGCGTTTTCCTTTTGGCGCATATTCAGCAAGCATGGTTCCCGCTCCGGAAATCTCAGCCCCCGCTCCAAGACCCTGAATAATTCGTAACAGCACCAGTAATAACGGGGCGAAAATACCTATTTGCGCGTAGGTCGGTAATACACCAATCAAAGTGGTGCATATTCCCATCATGGTAATGGTGATAAACAGCACTTTTTTACGGCCGATGGTATCCCCCATACGCCCAAAGAAGAAGGCGCCAACGATACGGGCAATATAACCGGCCCCGTACGTTCCCATTGCCAGGATAAGCGCCATTGCTGCCGATTGTTCCGGGAAGAATATTTCGTGGAAGACCAAAGCGGCGCCCAGGGAATAGAGCTGAAAATCCATGAATTCCAGCGCCGTGCCAAGCCAGCCGGATACCGCCGCCTTTACAAGGTCAGATGTACTTCTTTCCGGCTGCGCCGTGTTTAGTGATGTTGTGTTCATATTTCTGTTCTCTGGAATTATCGTTGTAGGGACAGTAAATATTTAGGTACAGAGATTAGCGTTTAAAATTTCAATAAGACCTTACAGCACTGCTTCTGGTCTTTTTCGAATATATTCATCGCTTCAAGTACCTGTGTATAAGGGAACTGATGGGTAATTAATTTCTCAGGTTGTATTTTCTGCTCCGCCATCCAGCTAATAACCTGTGGGAAGCGATTACTGTTCAGGCGCGAACTATAAATAGTGAGCTCTTTACTGGTGATAGCCTGCTGGCTGAGCACGCAAGGATCCGCTGAGAAGCCCATAATGCCAATGCGCGCGGCAGGCGACGCCAGGCTAATGGCTTCCGGCAGAATGGATGGATGGCACGCGGCGTCAACAATCAGTGTCGGACGAATATTAAGCGCTTCCAGTTCGGTTTTTAGACAGAGATGCGCGTTATTAATCACGCGGTCCGCACCGTTGGCTTTTGCCATGGCCAGACGCTCATCGATGCGATCCACAACGATGATTTCTTTTACGCCGTAAACCCCGCGCAGCGCCTGAATCGTGGTCAGCCCCATCGGCCCTGCGCCGTATACTAACGCGGTATCCAGCGGGCCCGGATGCATCTGACTGCAAATATTGGCAGCGATAGTGAAAGGCTCCACCATTGTCGCTTCGTTATCAGGAATGCTGTCTGGCACAACGTGGGCATTTTTTGCCGGTAGCGTGACGAATTCGCTAAAGCCGCCATCCCGATGAACGCCGATAACCTGAAGCTCTGCGCATACGTTAGGGCGCCCGACAGCGCAAGGATAACAAGTCCCGCAGCTCACCACCGGGTCGCCAACTACACGTTCTCCAATACGCGACGCGTCCACCCCTTCGCCGACTGCGTCAATATGGCCGAAAAACTCATGGCCAATGACGCGGGGATATTTCGCGAACGGGTTGTGACCGCGATAAATATGAACATCAGAGCCGCAAATCCCCGCGCTCGCTACGCGAATACGCACTTCACCTGGCTGCGGTTCACACTGTGGGCGATCTTCAATAACCAGAGTTCCCGGTTGTTGAATAGTGATACTTTTCATTTTTAGACTCTCTGTTCGCACAAATAATGTCGTTACCCAGGCTGGGTGAAAATCCAGCCTGATGAATTAATGCTTTTGCCATTGCTGGTATTCTTTTTTCAGCCGCAGCGGCGCTGTTTCCGGCATCATAAGAAGACCAATGATTGATATAATGCCCAGCACAATGACATAGGTAGCCAGGCCATAATAATGTCCGCCGGTCATCTGCAATATTTTCACAGCAACCAGCCCCAGAATTCCGCTGCCGATTAACGACCCCACCTGCCAGATTACTGCGATACCGCTACAGCGAATATGCGTCGGGAATAGCTCCGGGAAATAAGACGCCTGCGGCGCGTAGCACATGCTGTGACCGATACTGAGCACCAGAATCATTACCAGTTGCGTTAACCAGAAGCTGTCCTGGTTAATTGCAAGGAAGAACGGCACAATCATCACTACCTGTAATAAAGCGCCGAATATATAAACAGGCTTGCGGCCGATCTTGTCACAAAGCGCGCCCATGAACGGAATCGTTATTATTTCCAGGATAATAGCGACGATCATGGTTTCCATTAAAATATTGGCGTCCAGATTATTCGCTTTACCGTATGCCAGAACAATAACGGTGAACATGGCAAAGGTGCAGGCTTCGATTAATTTCGCACAGACGCCTTTGATAACGATCCCCGGGAAATCGCGGATAACCTCCACTAACGGACGTGATTCTTCGGCTTTGGTTTCGCGAATTTGCGCAAATACCGGCGACTCGTCAATTTTCAGGCGGATAAATAATCCGACGATCACTAATAAGAGGCTCAGCAGGAACGGGATTCGCCAGCCATAATCCATCATCGCTTCCGGAGATAATGTGGCATTCAGCAAGGCAAACAGCGCCAGCGGCAATAAAAAGCCTACGGGGGCGCCAATCTGTACCCAACTGGCAAAAAAACCACGCCGCGAGGGAACGGAATATTCGGCGGTCATTAATACGGCTCCCGCCTGTTCTCCCCCTACTCCGAATCCTTGCAGAACGCGGATGAAAATTAAAAGAATCGGCGCCCAGATGCCTATTTTTTCATAGGTGGGTAAAAGCCCGATGCAGAATGTCCCCAGGCCTACAATCAGAATGGTGATGACCAGCGCTTTTTTCCGCCCGACTTTATCGCCGATATGTCCGAATACAATTCCGCCTAACGGACGGGCGAGAAAACCAACTGCGTAAGTCGCAAAGGCGGCAAGCGTGCTGATTAACGGGTCTTCGCTGGGGAAGAATAGATGCCCAAAAAAGAGGACGGCAGCGGTGCCATAAGCAAAGAAGTCATAGTATTCAGCCGCGGTACCGATTGCAGATGCCGAAGCGACACGTCTGATAACTGGCGTATTATCCACTTCATTTTTTACATCAACTGAACTGACCATCACATCTCCTTTATTTATAGGGTTAATTTGACCACCGTCCCTTGGGTATTTTTATTCGCTTACCAGTTCCACAGCGTGCCATCTTCCAGGCGGGCTACGGGCAGGTAAGCGGGTTCATACGGATATTTCGCCGCCAGCTTTTCATCAAACTCGATGCCGAGGCCTGGTTTATCGCCCGGATGCATATAGCCGTTATCAAACGTCCAGTTATGCGGGAAGACTTCCAGCATTTGCTCGGAATAGCCCATATATTCCTGTACGCCAAAGTTTGGCACCCACAGGTCGAAGTGCAGCGCAGCCGCCATGCAAACCGGGGAAAGATCGGAAGGCCCGTGAGAACCCGTGCGAACCTGATAAAGCGAAGCGAAATCCGCGATGCGGCGCATTCCGGTAATGCCGCCCGCGTGGGTAATGGTGGTGCGGATATAGTCGATGAGCTGCTCTTCAATGAGCTGTTTGCAGTCCCAGATGCTGTTAAAGACTTCGCCTACGGCGATTGGCGTGACGGTGTGCTGACGAATTAAACGGAAGCATTCCTGGTTTTCGGCAGGCGTCGGATCTTCCATCCAGAACAGACGATGCTCTTCAACGCTTTTGCCGAAGCGCGCCGCTTCAATCGGCGTCAGGCGATGGTGCATGTCGTGTAGCAGATGCTCGTTAAAACCAAATTTGCTGCGCACCGCCTCGAACAGTTTTGGTGTGAAATCGAGATATTTTTCGGTGGACCACAACTGCTCTTCCGGCCAGTGCCCTTTTGTGGCTGGTTCATAGGCAAGCCCCTTGCCTTTTGACATACCGTAAGTCGTTTTCATCCCCGGTACGCCGCACTGTACGCGAATCGCTTTGAAGCCCATCTCTTTATGACGCGCATAATCTTCAAGCACATCATCAATGGAGTGCCCGGTTGTATGGCAGTAAACCATAACTCCCTCACGGGATGCGCCGCCAAGAAGCTGATACAGCGGCATGCCCGCGGCCTTCGCTTTAATGTCCCAAAGCGCCATATCCACCGCTGAAATAGCGGACATAGTTACCGGCCCACGACGCCAGTAGGCGCCTTTGTAAAAGAACTGCCAGATATCTTCGATGCGATGCGCATCACGACCAATCAATTGCGGGCAAACATGATCTTCCAGGTAAGAAGCCACCGGCAATTCACGGCCGTTTAAAGTGGCATCGCCAAGCCCCGTCAGCCCTTCGTCGGTGGTGATTTTCAGCGTGACAAAATTACGCCCGGGACAAGTAACAAACACTTCTGCCTTAACAATTTTCATTCTGCTTTCCTTACTGCGGATGATTTCCAGGATCGACAATGACGATGAAATTACATCTGACCAAACTACCATACAAGTATATTTAAATGATTTTGACGGACTGAGTCACATTTTGAATGTGACTTTTGCAAAGGAAAGGAGGGAAAACGAGAATCAGGAAGGTATCCGGGACGCTACGAAATCAAGCGCGCCCCCATCCGGCAACGATGATTAGCATGCCGCAGAAGGCGACGGCGGCCCCAAGCCAGTCGTACATGCTCAGTTTGACGCCGTCAACAAAGCGCAGCCAAAGCAGCGCGGTAACAACATACACGCCGCCATAAGCCGCATAAACCCGGCCGCTGGCGGCAGGATGAAGCGTTAAAAGCCAGACAAATATCGCCAGCGAACACGCCGCGGGCAGCAGCAATAACGGCGAGCCATTACGTTTAAGCCACAGCCAGGGCAAGAAACAGCCGATTATTTCGGCAAGCGCGGTCGCAAAAAACAGCAAGGTTGTTTTGATCATATTGAACTATATCTGGGATAATATCGGCTAACAGGCGCACCCAATGGCGCACACGGTTTGCAATGGTAATATTAAAGGTGAAGTCGTGCTTCACCCTAAAAGGAAACTGCAATGAACACAATCCTTCACAAACGTTTTACGCAGGCTCTTTTGCCTATGGCGTTACTGCTAAGCGCGTTCGCGTTGACCCAACCGGCTCATGCTGAAACAAGCAAACTGATTATCGAGTCCGGGGACAACGCGCAAACTCGCCAGCATGCCGCGATGGAAAAAGAACAATGGAATGATACGCGCTCCCTGCGTCAGAAGGTCAATAAACGCGTTGAAAAAGAGTGGGATAAAGACGATGCGGCTTTTGATGCCCGCGATAACTGCCAGCAAAGCGCCAACCTGAATGCTTACTGGGAGCCAAATACCCTGCGCTGCCTGGACCGCCGTACCGGTCGCGTTGTAGCACCTTAATCTGCGCAGTAATCCGATAAGGCTTCTCCCGCAGAAGCCTTTGTCATCCCGAAAGGAATCAACATGAGTAACGAACTCAACATTAAACTTCGCCCGCTTGAACGCGAAGATCTTCGTTTCGTCCATCAGCTTGATAATAACGCCAGCGTAATGCGCTACTGGTTTGAAGAGCCGTACGAGGCCTTCGTGGAGCTTTCGGATCTGTACGACAAGCACATTCATGATCAAAGCGAACGCCGCTTTGTGGTGCAGTGTAACGGCGACAGAGCGGGCCTTGTGGAGCTGGTAGAGATTAACCACGTTCACCGGCGTGCCGAGTTCCAGATAATTATTTCTCCGGATTATCAGGGAAAAGGCCTGGCATCACGCGCCGCGAAACTCGCGATGGATTACGGATTTTCCGTGCTAAACCTCTACAAGCTTTATTTAATCGTTGATAAAGAGAACGAAAAAGCCATCCACATCTATAAGAAACTGGGTTTTATGGTGGAGGGCGAATTAATCCACGAGTTCTTTATTAACGGCGAATACCGTAACACGATTCGCATGTGTATTTTCCAGCGGCAGTATCTGGATACGCACAGAACGCCGGGCACAATTTTGAAGCCGACGGCGCAGTAGAACCGGCAGCGCCAGCCCAAAGCCCATCAATAATAATCAATAGTATTTTTAATGGAAAAACGCATGCTGGCCGGTGGAGTGGCGCTGTCGTCGGTGATGTTCAGCGTGCAGGAGACCGGATTAAAATGGCCGTCGTAATCACAGGATTGTATTGTTTTCACGATCGGCTTTTCGTTTAAGGTGCTGGTTGCCGTGTAATCAAGCTTCTTTTTTTTGTCGCTACCGCTTTTTGTCGTCACCGCAAGCGTTGATTCTTTCGCCCTGGTGGTCTTGCCTGTCGGATAGCCTTCGGCGTCGTAGCTGTATTCGGCTGAAACGTCTTTACCGCGAGCCCTCACCACAAAGCCGTTATCATCGGTATCGTAAATCACCGCAGCGGCAGGCAGCTCCGCTAGCTGGCATTTTCCCTGCAGCCTGATGCGTTTTTCGCGGCTTACCGCATCCAGATAATAATTGGCGTCAAGCACAAGCGTCGCGCCGGTGTTGCTCTCGATATCGTGGAATTCAAGCGTATCAAAACAGCCTTCCGCCGACATGGCGCCCACAACGCGTTTAAGCACCTCGCCCTTCTCATTCATCAGCGTCTGGCTGAAGTTTTTCACCGGGCCGCGCAGCGGATCAAAATCAAATTCATTGGAGAAACTGGCCATTTCCGGCGTAAAAGCCTGGGGAGCATCCGGCTTATCACACCCGGCAAGACACGCCGCCAGCGCGCTAAGGATAATGATTTTCTTCACGTTAGTTCTGTTCCCGTCTTGAAATGTCCTGACATGATATAAGCAAATACAGTTATTTACACCAGAAGTACTATCCTTAGAGAACATCCTCAATATAAGGAAGAGACGATGAAACGATCCGTTTGGGTAACCGCGCTGCTGTTAATGGCTTCCACGCCAGTGCTGGCGGCGCAGACTTCTTGCGACAAAGTTAAGGCCGACATTGAGCAAAAGATAATCAACAATGGCGTGCCCGAATCGGGCTTTACGCTGACGATTGTGCCAAACGATCAGGCTGATAAACCTGATGCGCAGGTTGTGGGGCACTGCGGCAACGACACGCAGAAAATCCTCTATAGCCGCACCAGCAGCGGAAATGAAGCGGCAGGCAACAGCGCCACGCAAGACGCTCCGCAAAACGAACAGCAACAGTAATCAACGGGGCGCTCCTTGCGCCCTGTTTTTTACCTGAGCTTCTCTTTGCTTATCGCTCCGTTATTGACGAGCGTTAATAAGTCACTCCCCCGAATAAGTACAATTCTGCCCACGAGATGCCCCAAAATGTAATCATTGCGGGTTAAAAACAAGGTAGAAAAGATGTCATCACAAAATTCAACAAGGCTTGCGACTATCGCTCTGACGGGGCGCGTTCTGGGCGTGCTGTATCGTCAGAGTCCGCAAAGTCAGGATGCGGCGCCGCTTTATGCCACCCTTGCGAATACGGCCTGGGCCGCCCAGTGGCCGGTGCAATCCGTTGAACTGACCGAAATAGCCCAACGCATGGCAGACGGCATAGCACATTCGCAAGAATCCCTTAACGAAGCTTATCAACGTTTGTTCATTGGGCCGTATGCGTTGCCTGCTGCGCCCTGGGGGTCCGTCTATCTCGATAAAGAAAACGTGCTGTTTGGCGATTCCATGCTGGAGCTGCGCCAGTGGATGCGCGAAAACGGCATCGCCCACCAGACGGAACAAAACGAGCCGGACGATCATATCGGCACGCTGTTAATGTTGGCCGCATGGCTTGCCGAGCAAGGCCATCAGCAACGCGTCGATGAACTGCTCGCCCGGCATCTTCTGCCTTGGGCCGGGCGTTTCCTCGAACTGTTTACGCAAAAAGCCGCGCATCCCTTTTATCAGGGCCTGGGCGAGCTAACTCGCCTGACGCTTGCCGGCTGGCGCGAAGGCTTGTTGGTGCCGGTTGCCGGTAAAGAGCTTTATTACTAAGAATCTTAGGAAGGGTGGATAGCGCGCCTGCTTATCCGCCACTTTTCTCTCCCCGCACCGCCGTTCTTTGTGTCACTCTTTATCGCAAAAAGTTACACCGTAACCCGTCCATATCTTTTTTAAGACAATTCTTTACGATGCGCACGCAGGCGAGGCGCTATAAGGCCCGCCAATAATTCACCCCGTGAATCATTAGCCACTCAATGATTGCGCCGGGTGGAATCATTCCCGCTGCATTGCTATAGCTTTCAACACCCTGCCGACACAAGGCATAACAACAGGCGACCTTTGGTGGCTTTATCTAAGGTGGCTATAACGCGTGCAACAGGGAGACACACCGCAATGCAAAACGCATCCTTCGTAAAACGTGCCCTTTTGGGCGCCCTGGCGCTTTTCGTGGTGCTCGGGCTGCTGGTCTGGGGCATCGGACCGGAAACCATTAAGGCGCGGCAAGTAGATTTACTTTATCTCGGACAACAGCATCTGATTCTGGTCTTCAGTTCAATGGCGCTGGCGCTGCTGGTCGGTATTCCGAGCGGCATTCTGCTTAGCCGTCCAGCGGCGCGTCGCTGGGCTGAATACGTTATGCAGATCTTTAACGTGGGCAATACGCTGCCGCCGCTGGCGGTTCTGGCGCTGGCGATGGTCATTATCGGCATTGGCGACAAACCGGCCATTATCGCCCTGTTCCTGGCTTCTTTACTGCCCATCGTGCGCAACACCTACGCCGGACTCTGCGGCGTTCCTCCGGCGCTGATTGAAGCGGCAAACGGCATTGGCATGACCAAAGGGCAACGTCTGCGTCAGGTAGAACTGCCAAACGCCTGGCCGGTGATTCTCTCGGGCATTCGCATTGCCACGGCAATCAACGTGGGTACCGCGCCGCTTGCCTTCCTGATTGGGGCGAGCAGCTACGGCGAACTTATCTTCCCCGGCATTTATTTGAATGATTTCCCAACGCTGATTCTTGGCGCGGCGGCGACCGCTCTGTTTGCTCTGATTCTTGATGTCGCGCTGGCCGGGCTGGGGCGCGTTTTAAGCCCGCACGTCGCGAAATAACAACAATAAGGAGCGTTGAATGAAACAGTTTACACGTCTGCTGACCGCCCTTGCGGCCGCCACGACGCTGCTGGCAGGTGCTGCTCAGGCTGAGCCTATCGTGTTCGCCACCAAAGGTTTTACCGAGCAGCACATTCTCTCGGCGATGACCACCCAGTATCTGCGCAAAAAAGGCTTCCAGATAACACCAAAAACTAATATTGCGGCAGTGATTTCCCGCAATGCCATGGTCAATAAACAAATCGATATGACCTGGGAATACACCGGCACGTCGCTGATTATCTACAACCATATCAATCAGCGTATGACGCCGCAGGAATCTTATGAAACGGTGAAAAAGCTGGATGCCAAACTGGGTCTGGTGTGGCTTAAGCCTGCGAACATGAACAACACCTACGCCTTTGCGATGCAGCGTAAGCGTGCCGAAGAAGAAAATATCAACACCATGTCGGAGCTGGC
Source organism: Dryocola boscaweniae (assembly GCF_025215095.1). Lineage (GTDB taxonomy): Bacteria > Pseudomonadota > Gammaproteobacteria > Enterobacterales > Enterobacteriaceae > Dryocola > Dryocola boscaweniae. Next base: position 485,107 of record NZ_JALHAP010000082.1, read on the forward strand.
GGCGAAAATTGAACATATTCGTCAAACCGAGCCGAAGAAGAACTGGATGTTAGGTCTGGATCTGGAGTTCTCCGGGCGTAGCGACGGTATGAAGCCCTTACAGGAGGCCTACAACATGCCGCTGGACAGACCGCAAATCCGCCAGATGGACCCCGGCCTTGTTTATAACGCGGTGCGAGATGGGTTTGTCGATGCGGGCCTGGTTTATACCACCGACGGGCGGGTTAAAGGCTTCGATTTAAAAGTGCTGGAAGATGATAAGGGCTTCTTCCCGAGCTATGCGGTGACCCCCGTGGTGCGCAAAGAAACCCTGGCCGCAAACCCCGGGCTTGAAGAGGCAATGAATACCCTCTCCGGCCTGCTGAACAACGACGTGATTTCTACGCTGAACGCCAAAGTAGATATCGACCATGAATCCCCGCAGCAGGTCGCCCGCGAGTTCCTGCAGCAAAAAGGCTTGCTCTAAGGAGGCATCATGGACACGTTGCATTACATGATTGATAACGCCGGTTATCTCGGCAGCCTGACGCTTCAGCACCTGCTGCTGGTATTGATGGCGGTAGGTCTGGCGATTGTTATCGGCGTCCCGCTTGGGATTTTGATTGTCCGCCATAAATGGCTGGCGACGCCGGTACTGGGCATCGCCACCATCGTGCTGACTATTCCGTCTATCGCGCTGTTCGGCCTGATGATCCCGCTGTTTTCGATGATCGGGCAAGGAATTGGCGTGCTGCCAGCTATCACCGCCGTCTTTTTATATTCCCTGCTGCCGATTGTGCGCAACACGCATACCGCGCTGGACAGTATTCCGCCAGGGCTGCGTGAAGCAGGCCGCGGGATCGGCATGACCTTCTGGCAGCGTCTGCGCTGGGTTGAAATCCCAATGGCTCTGCCGGTGATTTTTGGCGGTATTCGCACGGCGGTAGTAATGAATATCGGCGTGATGGCCATCGCCGCGGTTATCGGCGCGGGCGGCCTGGGCCTGTTGTTGCTTAATGGTATCGGCGGCAGCGACATCCGCATGCTGATTGCCGGCGCCATCATGATTTGTGTTTTAGCGATTGTACTGGACTGGCTGCTGCATCGCCTGCAATTGGTCCTGACACCGAAGGGGATTCGATAATGATAAAACTGGAAAATCTCACCAAACAGTTCGTTCAAAAAAATGGTCAGACTTTTAACGCGGTTGATAATGTCAGCCTGAACGTACCCGAAGGCGAAATGTGCGTACTGCTCGGCCCTTCCGGCTGCGGGAAAACCACCACGCTTAAGATGATAAACCGTCTGATTGCGCCAAGCAGCGGCAACATCCTGATTAACGGTAAGAACACCAACGAACTCGATACCGTGACGCTGCGCCGCAACATTGGCTACGTTATCCAGCAAATCGGCCTGTTCCCGAACATGACGATTGAGGAGAACATTACGGTTGTGCCGCGCATGCTGGGTTGGGAAAAGGCTCGCTGTAAAGAGCGCGCCGCCGAGTTGATGAGCATGGTCGCGCTGGACCCGACCAAATATATGAATCGCTACCCGCGAGAACTGTCCGGCGGGCAGCAGCAGCGTATCGGCGTGATCCGCGCTCTGGCCGCCGATCCTCCGGTTTTGCTGATGGATGAGCCTTTTGGCGCGGTTGACCCGATTAACCGCGAAGTCATTCAGAATGAGTTTCTGGATATGCAGCGCCAGTTGAAGAAAACCGTCATGCTGGTAAGCCACGACATCGACGAGGCGCTCAAGCTGGGCGACCGTATCGCCGTCTTCCGTCAGGGTAAAATTATCCAGTGCGCAAGCCCGGATGAACTGCTGGCGAAACCGGCGAACGAATTTGTGGGTTCGTTTGTCGGCCAGGATCGCACGCTGAAACGTCTGCTGCTGGTGCAGGCAGGCGACGTTACCGATCAGCAACCGACCATTACGGCGCGTGAATCCACCCCGCTGCCGGAAGCTTTTGCCACCATGGACGACAACGATATGCGTTCGATTACGGTAGTAGACAGCGAGGGCAAACCGCTGGGCTTTGTGAAACGCCGGGAAGCGCGCGGCGCGACGGGAGTCTGCGCAGAGATGCTGCATCCGTTCCGCATTACCGGGCGTGCGGAGGAAAACCTGCGTATCGTGCTGTCAAAGCTTTACGAACACAACATGGTCTGGATGCCGATTACGGATGAAGAAGGACGTTACAGCGGTGAAATCTCGCAAGATTATATTGCCGACTACCTCAGCTCGGGCAAAACGCGCCGCGTGCTGAATATTCATCAGCCATAAAATGCAAACCCATACTCATGCAATGAGTATGGGTTTTTCTCTGTTAATCCCGCGCGCCACCCGTTATTGCAGCAATCTCCTCCGGGCGTAAACGGATTTCCGCTGCGCGACGATGCGCCTGCATCCCTTCCGTACGGCTCTGGCGAACGGCTGGCTCAGCGACGGCCGCAATGCCATGATCGTCAATCCACTGATGAGTACAAATTTTCACATAAGCCCCCACCCACAGCCCGCCGGTGTAACGCGCTGCGGCCATGGTCGGCAGCGTGTGGTTGGTGCCGCAGCATTTATCCGAGAACACCACGCTTGCATTCTGGCCGATAAACAGCGAGCCGTAATGACGAATTTTGCTGGCGGTCGCGTGCGGGTCACGGGTATGCACCTGCAGATGCTCCGTTGCCATATGATCGGCCCAGGCGATAAGCTGCGCCTCATCGCGACACACCACGATTTCGCCCTGACGACGCCATGCTTCTCCGGCAGTCGCCGCAGTCGGCAAGTTTCCAAGCTGGCGTTCAATTTCAGACAGCGTTTCATCCGCAATGCGCTGACTGGTCGTCGCCATCCCAACACGGGTGTGGACGTCATGCTCCGCCTGCGCCAGCAGGTCGGCGGCCAGCATTTGCGGGTTTGCGCTGTCATCGGCAACCACGTAGATCTCGCTTGGCCCGGCAAGCGCATCAATGCCGACTTTACCAAACACCTGCCGTTTGGCTTCGTTAACGAAGGCATTGCCCGGTCCGACAATTTTATCCACCGCTGGAATGGATTCAGTGCCCCATGCCATAGCGGCAATAGCCTGCGCGCCTCCCACTTTGAAAATGCGATGGGCTCCCGCAAGGTGACAAACAGCAATCATTGCTGGATGTGCGCCCGGCGGCAGACAGGCGATGATTTCATCACAACCCGCCACCACAGCCGGAACTATCGACATAACTGGCGCAGACAGGATGGGATAACGCCCGCCTGGCACATAGCAGCCAACTTTTTGAATCGGGATAATGCGGTGTCCAAGATGCACGCCGGGCAGCGTTTCCACTTCCAGCGGTTTCATGGTGGCAAACTGCGCCTGGGCAAAACGTTTCACCTGAGCGATGGCGAATTCGCTGTCTTTCCGGGTCTGCGGGTCGAGGTCTGCCAGCGCAGCGGCAATTTCGCTCCCGGAAACCTCAAAATTCTCCGGCACGGTTTTGTCGAACTTTGCTGAGAAATCGCGCAGCGCGGCGTCACCCTGCGCCTTTACCTGGTCGATAATAGCGCTGACTTTGTCCGTTAGCGCCAGGTCTGCCTGGGTATCCTGGCCCTGCGGGCGCTTAATAAATTGCACGTCACCTTCGTTAATCGCGCTCATGACCTACTCTCCCATTTGACCCAGTTTAATTTGCGCAAGCATTGCCAGATGATCGTAAACCACCCATTCGTCGACGATTTTGCCGTTCACGATGTGGTAATGAGACATCCCCATAACGAACAGACGCTCGCCGGTAGGTTTACCCAGCTCGCCGTAGCCCAAATGATGACCTTCCATAATCCAGCGCACCGCGACTTTAGTGCCGCCTTCTTCACAAGGATTTGAGCAAACATGCTGTGGCATCCATGCGCCATCCGGGATCATGCCGATCAGGGCGAGCGTCTGATGGATAACCGCCGCCTGGCCGTACAGCTCTTTCATTAACGGGCCGTGCCACTGCACGTTGGTCGCGTAAACGTCCTTAATTTTGCCCAGCATGCGGCGGTTGTAGATTTCGTGCAGCCAGCGCAGGCACTGTTCTTCGATATCGGTATGCGCGATGGAAACGTCACATTCCATTTCCGGCGGGTATTGCCCAACCATGCGGCGGTTTTCACCGATATCCGTCACGCGGAAGCCTTTATCAAACTGCTCTTTCGCCATGTTGTAAGCCACCGCATCGGTATCAAGCCCGAGCTGCTTCATCATGGACATATTGTCGCTGACCACCCACTCACGATAAATTTTATTCTCGTGGATCATGCAATCCGCCACGGTGCGGGTAACAAAAGTGCGGTTTGTCGGTTTACCAAGGTGGCTGTATTGGGTATGGCGGCCGCTTCCGGTGACCAGATGCGACGTATAAAAGCCATCCACGTCATTGCCGTTCCAGATAACCTGGGTCGCCATTCCACGACGTTCAGGGAAGGCAATCAATCGTTGCAGGGTATCCTGCACCACCTGCTCGCGGTTATACATGGTGCCCAGCGCGTTATATAAAACGCAGTTATGCGTGTAATGTGTATAAATTAACCCAACGTCACGTTCATCCCATATTTTATGCGTGCAGCGAACAATATAATCGACAATATCGGTATAACAATCATCAAAGCCTCTTAACGACTGAACTCGCGGCCGTTTTTCGGGAACCAGATCGATAAAATCGCGGCGCTCCACCTGTAATACAGGATCGTCACGGGTAGATTTCGCACTGGTTTTTTCAGAAACTACCGGCGTTTTATTTGTCGCTTCAGTTGAAGACATATAACCTCCTGCGTTCGATTGGCGTACCGGGAAATACCCGGCACATAGTATTTAGGGTTGTAGGTAACCCTCACCTGTAAATGGCGATAATGCTTTTCTTTTATTCGGGCAATAAAATCCCCTGATAAATTAATTATCATTACCAGAAGATTTATTTTCTGAAGGGAGCCCCTCCGTGATTAATTAAAAATCTGTGACCAGATAGCTAATTCATCAATACCAAGATATTCGCGAATAATTAGGCCATCGCGTAACTCAAGCTGGCTAATGCCGGTAATTGAGACAGGACGGCGTGTTGGCGCGCCAAATTTGCCGTAACCATCATGCCAGGTTAATAGCGACCAGCGTAACGACAGCCGGACGGGTTCATTGGCATCACGGCGCACAATCAGGTGATGCAATTGCGTCTCGCAGTCGGCAAACGATGCCCGGTAGCCTGACAAAAACGCGCCTATATCCTGCTCGCCCGTGCGCAGCACGTGAGCCGGGCCGTGCAAAGTGGCGGCCGGATGATAAAGTCCCGGCACCACGCCGCTATTGCCGCCCGCCCACATAGAAAGATAGCGCTCCACCAGTCCTGCCAGCGGCCCGTCAATGTCGTCGCCTTCCGGGCCGCCCGCCCAGCGTGCATCGAGCTCTTCCGCTGGCGTATTTTCCAGCCCGATTTCCTGACGGGCATATGCCAGTTGCTGCGCAAAATCGCGCACGCTAAGCCCAATTTGCGACACGATCGCCGCGCGATCCTGTAAAAGCCACTCCTGCCTTACCGCGCCGTCGGCGCAGATACGATCCGCCCAGGTACGAACCCACACGGATTTACCGCTCGGTTTGCCAAAGAACCCTTCGCCCTGATGCTGAATGCAGGCCAGCGTGCGCTGTGCGGCGTAGTATTCGAACTCAGGCGTATGGGTGCACAAAATATCTTCGGTCAGCACGGTGCGCTGGGGAAAGCTGTGCATGGCCTCGAGCGTGAGACGCATAAATTGCGAAAGGTCGTTAAGCTGCTTTTCAGGCGTGTGGAAAACAACCGGCGTAGCGTAAAAGTCCGCCAGTTGGCCAATGTCTTTTTGCTCCCACACCACGTGGGTCAGCGTCAGAATAAACTGCTGTATTGAATCAAACTGAGGGCTAAAGCCCGGCAACCTGGTCATTCAACCTCCTGCGGCTGGAACAGAGACAATCCGTCTTTTTCGACCACGCCAGAACGCGGGCGCCGGGCCGAATGGCGCACCACCAGAACACCCGGAACCACCACCTGTTCCGGCTCAATGCTTTCGCTTTCAATCTGTTTCATCAGTAAGGCGATTGTCGCGCTCACCATCTCGTCTACCGGCTGTGAAGCAGACGTTAAAGCATAAGAAGGCCAGCCGGACGGGCCGGTATCGTCATAACCGATCACCGACACATCCTCAGGAATTCGCAGCCCAAACTCATAGCGGGCAACGTCCATCACCGTGAGCGCCATATGATCGTTTGCGGCAAAAATAGCGTCCGGCGGCTGCGGTGAGGAAAAGAGTTTACTGGCCGCACGCGCGGTTATTTTCGCATCGTAATCCCCCTGCACCACCCGTATATCCTCAATGCCTTTTTGCTTAAGAAGATTCACAAACCCGTTCTGCCGCGCCTGATTAACCGATGAGTCCGACAGCCCGGCGATATAGGCAAAGCGCTTGTGCTCACCGGCCAGTAAAAATGCGGCTATCTGGCGGGCCGCGGCTTCGTTATCGGTATTCACACTTGATGCCACGCCGTTTTCTTCGCTGCGGTTAAACAGCACTACCGGGATGCCCGCCGCCAGGCACTCTTCGGAAAGCTCAATGGATAACGACACCGAAGCCAGCACGATCCCATCGACCCGATACTGCATGATCTGGTCGAAAATCCTGTCCACGTTGCCGTCACGATCGCCCACAAACAGCAGCAGGTGATAGTTAAGTTCATCCAGCTTCTGCGCCAACGCTTCCAGCACCTGCGGATAAAACTGGTTGTCGAAATAAGACATCACCACGCCGACAATTCGTGAACGTGCGGTGTTCAGCGAACGGGCAATGGCATTAGGCCGATAGCCAAGCTCACGCGCCGCTTTAAGTACTTTTTCACGCGTTGCGGGCGAAATGCTGGCCCCCGGCGTAAAGGTTCGCGATACCGCAGATTGTGACACTCCCGCGATTTGCGCCACCTGCTGTGACGTCACGGGTCCAAAAGTCTTACGTTTCATTGTCGCTGTTCCTTATCAACATTCCCGTTATGACGCATATGAAAGAAAAACAGTAGCTTGCATCAGTTTAACGGACCGCGAGGGGAATACCAGTCTGGCCATTTTCAACCCCGCAGGAATGTCTGTTTTTTATACTTACACCATCTTTGCATGCGTATGCAACCGCCAAAATTATTTTTTTCACATTTACAAACCCGGCCTTTACAAAATTGAAACCTTTTCGTAACTTCAACCTTTGAATACGTATGCATAGAAAACAAAATACACCGTCAGTTTTACCGGTGACAGTGGGTTCAGACCTAAAAACACAACCGGTTAATGCCGTACTTGATTGGTAATAACCCATTAATTTTTAAGAGGTTCATCACCATGTTTCGTGCCCTTTTTCGTCGATCCGAAGTCAGACTCTTTTTTACTATTAGCGTACTGTTTTATATCTGTATCCACAGTATTGACGCCTTTCTCGCCCCGATGCTGGTTAGCGAAGGGATGCAGCCGGAGGTGGTGGGTATGATTATGGGGGCCAGCGGGCTTGCCACTCTGTTCGTGCGTTTTCCGATTGGCATACTTTCGGATGTGGTAAAGAGCCGTAAGATTTTTATCCAGTTCAGCCTGCTGCTGCCGCTGGTAACATGGCCGATTGCTTATCTGGAGCCTAACGCCACCACGCTCTATCTGGCCAAAGCCGCCGATGGCTTCACCGCCGCGACCTGGGTGCTTTATAACATCTTGTTTATTCGCTACTTTGATCGAAAAGACGCGCCTGCCGCCGTTGCCCTGCTCGCGCTTGCCGGGCCGCTGGGAGTCTTTCTGGGCAACTGCATTGGCGGGGCGCTGATCCACTTTTTCGACAAAAATATTGCTTACTTCGTCTCAAGCGTTGCCGCGTTGTTGGCCCTGATCCTTACGACTCGCATCAAAGAAACGCACGATGCCGCCCGGGCGCCAACTTTACGGGCCTGCATTACCAGCGCAAAGCGCCAGTTAAGCGACGGCTCCGTCTGGTTTATCGGCCTGCTGGCAACCGTTGTCATTCTCGTTCCTTTCGCCACGCGCGATACTTTAACGCCTATTTACGCCCAGCAGCTCGGGGCCAAAGCGGGCATTCTTACCCTGCTCAGCAACCTGCATCTGATTTTCTACGCGCTGGCAATCGCGCTGTGCAGCTCGGTGTTCTATAAGCGACTCGGGCTGGTTAATACGGCGATAATCGGTATTTTTCTCCAGCTCATATCCACCGTCGGCGTACCTTTTACCAGCAACATGTACCTGATTTATTTGCTGCAATCTATTGGCGGCTTCTCGTTCGGCATGGCTTTCGCGGTCTTTATGTCGCTGAGCGTAGTCAACACCGTTGAAGATGAGCAGTCCACGCGGATGGGGCTGTTTCAGACAATCTACTCCTGCGGCATGTTCGTAGGCCCGGTATTAATGGGGCTGATGCTGCAACATATTAATTTATCCTCGGGCTATTTATTGATTGGCGTCCTGACATTTATCGCGATGTTATTAACCCCGCTGGCCGCGCGCAGCGTTAATCAACGCCAGAATAAAATGGCTTTATCTCACGCGGCGACAGGAAAAATGACCACCGCACAGAATTACGGCAACAAAGCATAACCAACCCGGCCCTACTTATTAACAGCGTAACCTCCCGTTTATTCGGGCGGGCAAAACACGCCTATAAAAGCACTGGAGAACATCATGGCGCAATATTTAAAAAGCAGTAAATCTTTATCTGAACGTCAGCAGGCCAGTAAACAAGTTAGTATTGCGGTGGAAAATATACTTGCTGATATAGAACAGCGCGGTAATGAAGCCATCCGTGAATTATCGATTAAATTTGATAACTATGACCGTCAGGATTATCGCCTGTCGCCCGCTGAAATTAACGCCTGTATCAGGCAGTTGAGCCGCCAGGATATAAAAGATATCGAATTTGCCCAGCAGCAGGTTTTTAATTTTGCCAGCGCACAAAAAGAGTGCCTGTTAGATCTTGAAGTGGAAACCAGGCCTGGGGTGATTCTCGGCCATAAAAATATTCCGATTAATGCCGTGGGTTGTTATGTGCCGGGCGGCAAATATCCCCTGCTCGCTTCAGCGCATATGTCCATCATCACCGCTAATGTAGCAGGCTGCTCGCGCATCATAAGCTGCGCGCCGCCTTTTAAAGGACAGCCCGCTCCCGCTATCGTCGCGGCCCAGTCAATGGCTGGAGCTACGGAAATTTATGCTTTAGGCGGCATTCAGGCTATCGGCGCTATGGCGTTAGGAACCGATACTATCGCCCCTGTCGATATGCTGGTTGGTCCGGGTAATGCATTTGTCGCCGAGGCCAAACGTCAGCTCTTTGGCCGGGTGGGTATCGATCTGTTTGCCGGGCCCACGGAAACGCTGGTCATCGCTGACGAAAGCGTTGATGCCGAAATGTGCGCCACGGATCTGCTAGGCCAGGCAGAACACGGCGTCACTACCCCAGCTATTTTGTTGACCAACTCAATGAAGCTTGCGCAAGAGACGCTAAAAGAGGTTGAGCGCTTGCTTACGCAACTGCCTACGGCGGAAATCGCCCGCCAGGCCTGGCAGGATTATGGCGAAGTCATCGTCTGCGACAGCTACGAAGAAATGCTGCAGGAAGCCGACCGCATAGCTTCCGAACATGTGCAGGTAATGACCAGCCGCGACGATTGGTTCCTTGCCAGAATGACCAACTACGGCGCGCTGTTCCTGGGCCCACGCACCAACGTGGCTTACGGCGATAAAGTAATCGGCACCAACCACACGCTGCCAACGCAAAAAGCCGCGCGTTATACCGGCGGGCTGTGGGTCGGCAAATTTATGAAAACCTGCACCTGGCAGAAAGTACTGAGCGATGAGGCCTCCACCGAGATAGGCAGCTACTGCTCCCGCCTGTGTCAACTGGAAGGTTTCTCCGGGCATGCGGAGCAGGCCAATATTCGCGTGCGCCGCTACGGCAATCGCGACGTGCCTTATGCAGGTTCCGTTCCGGTTATCGACGTGAACGAGGCCAGCTAATGCTCACGCTTCCCTCTGCTCCTGATTTTCGTCTGGACAATCAGCGGGCGCTGGTGACCGGCGGCTCAAAAGGCATCGGCTTTGCCGCAGCGATAGCCCTTGCGCGGGCCGGTGCCCAGGTATGGATAGCCGCCAGAAACACCGCACCGTTGCGCGAGGCGGCAGAACTTGCCGCACAGGAAGGGCTGGAGTTGCACACCGTCGCCCTGGATATTACCGATACAGCCCAGGTCAGGCAGGAGCTAAGCCGGCTGCCGGATTTCGATATTCTGGTCAACAGCGCCGGGCTCGCCCGTCATCAGCCGTTTCTGGAAGTCAGCGAAGAAAATTACGACGCGGTGATGGCGCTCAACCTGCGGGCAACGTTCTTTCTAAGCCAGCAGGTTGCTCGCAGGATGAAAGCGAACCATATCCCGGGCGCCATCATTCATATCTCTTCGCAGATGGGGCATGTCGGCGGGCCTGAACGCAGCGTTTATTGCGCGTCGAAATTTGCCCTTGAAGGGCTGACTAAAACGATGGCGCTGGAACTGGGAGAGGCGGGCATTCGGGTCAACACGCTTTGCCCGACTTTTATTGCCACCGAGCTTTCCCGTGCGAGCCTGGCCGATCCGGCTTTCAGCCGCTACGTCCTCGACAATATCAAGCTTAAGCGGCTCGGAACCCTTGAGGACGTGATGGGGCCCGTGGTCTTTCTGGCTTCCCCGGCGGCGGCGTTAATTACCGGCGCCGCACTGCTGGTCGACGGCGGATGGACGGCCACATGAGCAAATCCACAAACGCTTTTCCGCGTCTGGATAATCACAGCGTTCCGCTGATTTTACTGGGCGGCACCCTGTGTAATCACCGCCTGTGGCAGCCGGTGATTAACAAGATGAATGTCAGCAGCGTAAGTAGCCTTATCGTCAGCGGCGCCGGTTCTGCTCCCGCGCTGGCAAAGCAGTTGCTCAGCGCCCTGCCGCCACGTTTTTGTCTGGCGGGATTCTCTCTCGGGGCAATCGTTGCGCTACAGATGCTGGCGAACGCACCGCATCGCATTGCCGGGCTGGCGTTACTTTCGGTTAACCCGCTTAGCGACGCGCCTGCGAACGCCGCCGGTCGACGGGCAGCGGTGCAGGATGCTGCCCGCCAGGGCATGGGAAACTGGCTGAGTGCGACAATGTGGCCGCGCTATGTCGCCCCGGTAAATCTTGCTGACCCGGCGTTGCACGCCACCATCACCCAAATGGCCGATGAGTCCGGGAATGAAACTTTTGCCCTGCAAACGGAAATCGCTATTACCCGCGCCGATAACCGCGCCGCGCTGAAAACTTTCACTGCGCCAACGCTCATCCTCAACGGCGGCTGCGACGACATCTGCACCCCGCAACATCATCTTGCCGCGGCCGAAGCGGCCCCGCACGCACGCTGGATAACCTTGCCGGACAGCGGCCATTTTCTGCCGTTAGAAGCGCCGAACAAGGTGGCAGACGCCCTGCGAAACTGGATAAAGGAGATACTTTTATGAGAAGCAACACGTTAAAGGCGGCCTTTCGCCGGCAGCAGCCGATTATCAACGGCTGGCTTGCCATCCCTTCCGGCTACAGCGCCGAAATCGCCGGGCATCAGGGCTATGATTCGGTTACCGTCGATATGCAGCACGGCATGATTGATTTCGCCAGCGCGCTGGCGATGCTTCAGGCCATCTCAGCTACGCCTGCCCTTCCGCTTGCGCGCGTTAATTCCAACGATCCCGCGCAGATTATGCGTTTGCTGGATGCCGGCGCGTGGGGGATCATCTGCCCGATGGTTTCAACGCCGGAACAGGCGCAGCAATTCGTTGCGGCCTGCCGCTATCCGCCGCTGGGCAATCGTTCTTTCGGCCCGGCGCGAGCGCTGCTGTATGGCGGCAAAGATTATCCCCGCTATGCCAACGACGAAATCCTTACGCTTGCGATGATTGAAACCCGCGAAGGATTAAAAAATCTGGACGCGATTCTGGCGACCGACGGGCTGGACGGCGTATTTATCGGCCCCAACGATCTCTCACTAACCCTGACCGGCAGCGCCTGCGCGGAATCGCAGCATCCGGAGATGCTTGCCGCCATTGAGATGGTGCTGGCCCGCAGTCGCGAGCATAACAAACTCTCCGGCATTTTCTGCACCTCCGGCCAGGCCGCGGCAGACCGCCTGGCGCAGGGCTTTAATTTTGTAACCCCCGCAAACGACGTTATGCAACTTGGCCGCGCCGCCCGTGAAGCTATCGCTCTGGCGCGCGGTGAAACCCCGTCTGCCAGCGGCTCATCTGGCTATTAAAGGAGGATTAACATGCAATATGTAACACTGACGCCCGAAGAGGCGCGCCGCCGTCTGGTGCTGCCGGAAGACCGGGTATCATGCAGCGTGGCGTTTATTGACTGTAAGCTGCCGGGCTCCCATCTCAAGCAAAACTACTCATTTATCGGCCCGGGCGTCACCCAGTCCGCCTCACAGGTGGTGAATATTCCCGAGGCGCATGGTTTTAACATTGGCGCAGCCGCCATGCCCAAAGGCGTGACCAACAATCAGCATCTGCATTTCACCTCCGAAGTTTTCCTCATTCATGAAGGAAGCTGGCGTTTTCGCTGGGGGGCGAACGGTGAGCATGAAACCGAGCTCAGCGCACCGGCGATTCTGTCGATTCCGACGTGGATTTTCCGCGGTTTTACCAACGTCAGCCCGCAGGATACCAACGGTATGGTATTCACCGTGCTGGGCGGAGATAACACCGGCGGCATTATCTGGCATCCGTCAATTCTTGAAGCCGCACGTGAATACGGCCTGTACCTGAGCCGTGACAATATGCTCATCGATGTGGAAGCAGGCGATGCCGTGCCCGCAGAAAGCGAGCTGTTACAGCCGTTGGCCCCTGAATATATCGCGGCTCTGCGGGATTACTCTGTTGAAGAAATGAAACGGCGTGCGGTGACGGGCGAACAGCGACAATGGTCAAACCAAGCGCTGCTGGACACCATTCTGCCCGGCCACGGCGCGGAACTGGCCCCGGTCATAGGCTTCGGTATTTCGCAGGATCGCAACAGCGCCCCGCCAATCGTTAATCCTCATGGATTTTCCGTAGAGTGGCTGCGTATTCAGGACCAGCACAATGTTGGGCTGCACTGTTGTCCGGATGTTCAGGTGCTGATGGTCTTTAAAGGCACCCTGCAAGTAACCTATAACCGGCAGGATGAGGAAGTGACAATTATCGCCGTGGAAGGCTCCGTTATTTCGGTGCCGGGCGGTTGCTGGCGGCGCTATCGGGCGATTGAAGGGGAAATGGAGGCCACCCTGACGACCCGGGGCGACGGGCGCAAAGCGCTCTACTGGGATCGAGACATTATCGAACAGGCGCAAACATATGACCGCTGTATCGACCCTGATGGCTACGTAGCCATTGCCAGTATTTTACCCGCCACGGCACGCCGGGCTGGTGAAAAAATCGCAAATGCAAAATAAAGAGGTTTAATTACCTGAGAGGGTCCTGCTGATACAGGCAGGCTCCTTTTTTCCTCGCCGGTTGTTCACTTCCCTGCCGTTCAATGGTCTTCTCTGACCGGGGCGCAAACATTGAGCGCTGATAAATCGATATATTGCGCGAGTTCGCGCTGCTCTGCGCGCGGCAGGTAGGGCAGCTCGCCTACCAACGGCCCGGGCAGTTTTTTACGCAGCACGTTAATAATTTCAGCGTAATGGGCAAGGCCCGGATTGATACGGTTCGCCACCCAGCCCACCAGCGGCAGACCGTCGTTGGCAATGGCCTGCGCGGTCAGCAGCGCATGGTTGATACAGCCTTCCTGAATACCCACCACCATCAATACGGGCAACTGTTCCTGAACCACCCATTCGGACAACGGACGCAGGTCGTTCATCAGGCTGCGCCAGCCGCCGGTGCCCTCAACCACCACGTGATCGGCGAGGCTCGCCAGGTTCGACAGGCCGTCGGACAGTAAGGTGTAGTTGACCGGACAGCTATGGTTTACGCTGCTTTCCTCGGCGCTCAGGGCAATAGGATTAATGGCGCTATAAGGCAAAGTCAGCGACGAAACGCTTTGCAGAACCAGCGCGTCTTTATTACGCAAACCGTCTGGCGTCTCTTTGCTCCCTTTGGCTACCGGCTTGTAGCCGACAACACATTTGCCACTGGCCGCCAGCGCCTGCAGCAAGGCGCGAGACACCACCGTCTTGCCGACTGCAGTATCGGTACCTGTGATAAAGAAACGCTTAAGCATGGTAACTCCCGGGGTATGACACAAAAAACTCGTTAAAAATTTGAATAATTCAGTTCCGGAAGTCTAAAAGAAGAGTGGAATGACCAGATTGAGATAGCGCAATTTTTAGTGGAACAATGAAAATGATTATCCTTGCAGCAGGCGAATCAGTAACGAACCGTTATACATTGCGTCTTTCACCAGCGCCGCTCCCGCCATCGTGCCGCGGTGATTGTACTGGGTGCTTTCGACAACCATATGCTCGCTGTAGGCGGGTAAAGCCTGCTGACGGATGCAGCTTGTAATAGCCGGATGAAGAATGTCCGCTGCGCGATTAAGCGGCGAACCTATCAGAATCTTTTGAGGATTAAACAAATTCACCATGATGGCGAGGATGCGCCCTACGTTCACGCCAACGCCAAGAATAATATCTTTAGCGAGAAGATCGCCCTGCAGGGCCGCGTCGCAAAGCGATTCTACGGTGAGAGGCTGTTCGTGCAGCATCGAGCCCATGGACTGATTCATTCGCAACTGGGCCAGTTCCAGCACGCTTTCTATGCTGGCGATGGTTTCCAGGCAGCCGTGGTTGCCGCAGTAACAGCGCTTCCCGTAAGGATCGACCTGCGTATGACCAATCTCTACCAGACTGCTGCTGCCCGCGTGCAACAGGCGGCCATCGGTGATAACCCCGGCCCCCACGTTGTGATCGATAACCACCTGAATCACATCACGTGCGCCACGTGAAGCGCCGAACAGCCCTTCGGCCATGGTCCAGGCGCTGATGTCATGCTGAATAAACACCGGCACGCCGGTATGGTTTTCCAGCACTTCCCCCAGCGGCATATCGCAAACGTCGTAAAAAGGCATGCGGTGAACAATCCCGCGTACCGTATCGATAATACCCGGCAGGGTAATGGCGATGGCGGTCAGGCGTTCGAGTTTGTCCTGATGACGAATAAAGAATTGATCCACCTGGCTGATGATGCGTTCAAGGAGAGGATCTGGGTCTTGCGTCGGGAGAGAAACGGTGTCTTCAATAATTAGCTGGCTACTGAGGTCGTGCAGGCCAAGCGAAATTTCGCCGCGGTTAATGCGTACCGAAAGATAATGCCAGGCTTCGGTCTCAAGCATTAGCCCCACCGCCGGGCGGCCACGGCTGCCGGGGTCCTGAATTTCTGTTTCCTGCACCAGATGCGCTTCAAGCATTTCGCGCACGATTTTAGTGATGCTGGCGGGAGCAAGCTGCGCCAGACGAGAAAGATCGATACGCGACACCGGGCCATGGTTATCAATGAGGCGGTAAACCACGCCTGCATTCGTTTGCTTAATCTGATCGATATGGCCCGGTTGGCTATCAGCAACCACGTGGTACTCCCTTTATTTTCGCGCTTCGAAATAAACTTTTGGCTATGGTGAAACACTTCAAGCGGGCTAGTCAAATATTTACGTAGGGTTGTGATTTACCGCACATAATAGGCTGGATTTGCGCTTATTTTAGCCCGGACGTCGCCTCGGTTAGCAGAGCGCTGATACGAAGTGCTGCGCTGGAAAGTTCACGATGTTTTGGCCATACCAGCCACATTTCCGATCGGGCCTCCTGCTCCTGCAAAGGCAGCCACACAACATCGCTGACCCGCACACGCTTAAATGAGGCGGGCAAAATCGATACCCCAAGCCCCGCCGAAACCAGGCCGATAATCGTCATCGCTTCCCCCACTTCCTGAGTGATATAAGGCGAAATATTGAAGCGGTGCAGCAGACCAAGAATATCGTCATACAGGCCGGTTCCCACGTGCGGGTCAAAGAACACAAAGGGCTCGTGCGCCAGCGCCTGCAGGGAAATGGATGCAGACCCGGCCAGCGGATGGTCGCGGTGCACCATCGCCAGCAGGGGTTCGCGCAGCACCAGCTTCCATTCGAGCGTATCCGGCAGGCGCGTATTACGCATTAGCCCCAGCTCCAGCTCGCCGTCGTTAAGCGGCGCGATTTGCTGGCGCGTATTGATTTCGCGCATCTGGATATGAACATCCGGGTAGCGTTTTCTGAACGTTGAAAGACTGTCTGAAACGCCTTTAATAAACGGCGCGGAAGAGGTAAATCCTATGCGTAGCTCCCCTGTTTCCCCGTGATGCAAACGTTCGGCGCGTGCCGCCGCCGCTTCAACTTGTCCGAGGATCTGGCGCGCATCGGTCAAAAATTGCAGACCTGCCGCCGTAAGGTTCACGCTACGGTTGGTGCGCGCCAGCAGCCTTGCGCCGATTTGCTGTTCAAGGATCTGGATTTGCTGGCTCAAAGGAGGCTGTGAGATCCGTAAACGCGCGGCGGCACGCCCAAAATGCAGCTCTTCCGCTACCGCCACAAAATAGCGCAGGTGCCGTAATTCAATATTCATATTTTAAACATATCAATTGAGATTATTAATATATTAGACAGAACATTCGCCGTTTTCTACTCTGGAAAGACGCAAGCAACACACTATCGTTCTAAGGATTGATCTTGAGCCGTACATCCTCCGTTAGCGCCGACTCGGCACAGGGCGTTGACGAACATATTTCTGCAAGGCCGGCAACTTACATTAAACGTGGTTCATCCCAATTTATGCGCGTTACCCTGGCGCTTTTCTCCGCCGGTCTGGCCACGTTTGCCCTGCTTTACTGCGTGCAGCCTATCTTGCCGGTGCTCTCGCAAGAATTCGGCGTTACCCCCGCCAGCAGCAGTATTTCCCTGTCGATATCAACCGCCATGCTCGCCATAGGTTTGCTGTTCACCGGGCCGCTTTCCGATGCTGTCGGGCGCAAACCCGTTATGGTTACGGCTTTACTGCTCGCCTCGTGCTGCACGTTACTTTCCACGATGATGACAAGCTGGCACGGCATTTTGATGATGCGCGCGCTGATTGGTCTTTCTCTAAGCGGCGTTGCCGCCGTCGGCATGACTTACCTTAGCGAAGAAATTCACCCAAGCGTCGTAGCCTTCTCAATGGGGCTTTATATTAGCGGAAACTCCATCGGCGGCATGAGCGGCCGACTGTTAAGCGGCGTTATCACGGACTTTTTCAACTGGCGCATTGCGGTTGCGGCGATTGGCTGTTTTGCTCTGGCCTCTGCGCTGATGTTCTGGAAAATCCTGCCGGAATCCCGACACTTCCGCCCCTCTTCACTGCGCCCTAAAACGCTATTTATTAATTTCCGCCTGCACTGGCGAGACCAGGGCCTGCCGCTGCTGTTCGCCGAAGGTTTTCTGCTGATGGGGGCGTTTGTCACGCTGTTTAACTACATCGGTTATCGCCTGATGGAAGCGCCGTGGTTTTTAAGCCAGGCGGTGGTGGGTTTGCTTTCGGTCGCTTATTTGACGGGCACCTGGAGCTCGCCGAAAGCCGGAGCGATGACGACAAAATTTGGCCGCGGCCCGGTCATGATCTTCTCAACCGGCGTGATGCTGCTGGGCCTGATCCTTACCGTGTTCTCGCCGCTGCTGGTGATTTTCGCCGGCATGCTATTGTTCTCGGCCGGTTTCTTTGCGGCGCACTCCGTTGCCAGCAGTTGGATTGGGCCGCGCGCGAAACGCGCCAGAGGCCAGGCATCGTCACTTTATCTGTTCAGCTATTACCTCGGTTCAAGCCTCGCGGGTACGCTGGGCGGCGTGTTCTGGCATCAGTTCGGCTGGTACGGCGTCGCCGGTTTTATCGGCTCATTGCTGGTGATTGCTTTACTGGTCGGCAACCGTCTGCATCATCGCGCGCACTAACCGCTGGCGGGCCTCGTTTTTATTAACGCTTTTTGCTATTTTCGCTGCGTTAACAACACTCACGAGGCCCTATGGAAAAGCAAAACTATAACCATCTCACCCGCACCTTCCAGCGCCTGTCCCGCTTCGGACATCTCTCCGCCATCGCCGGATGGGACATGTTCACCAACATGCCGCCGAACGGCAGCGCAGCCCGCGGTGAAGCGCTCGCCGAACTGAGCGTGCTACAGCATCAAATCCTGACCGATAAAAAAATTGCCACTCTGCTGCAGGCCGCCGCTCAGGAGGATCTGAATGACGTTGAGCGCGCCAACCTCCGTGAAATGACTCGTCAGTACCAGGAAGCGGTTCTGCTGCCGGACTCGCTGGTTGAGGAAAAGTCGCTGGTGGGCACCCGTTGCGAACACGGCTGGCGCACGCAGCGTCCGGCCAACGACTGGCGGGGCTTCTCAGCTAATCTGAAAGAAGTGGTTCGCGTCAGCCGCGAAGAGGCGAAACTGCGTTCGGAAGCCAAAGGGATCTCCCGCTACGATGCGCTTCTCGACCTTTACGAACCGGGCATGACCAGCGCGAAACTCGACGTGCTGTTTGGTGATTTGCGCGCCTGGCTGCCGGGCCTGTTGCAAACCGTAGTGGAAAAACAGGCAAAACAGTCGGTTATCGTACCGGCAGGCCCGTTTGCTACCGGCGCCCAGCGCGAACTTGGCCTTGAAACTATGCAGCTTCTCGGCTTCGATTTTAACGGCGGACGCCTGGACGTAAGCGCGCATCCTTTCTGCGGCGGCGTGCCTGAAGATGTGCGTATCACAACCCGCTACGATGAAAACGATCTGGTCAGCTCGCTGTTTGGGGTTATCCATGAAACCGGTCACGCAAGCTATGAGCAAAACCTGCCGCGTGAATGGTTGGGTCAGCCGGTTGCTCTTGCCCGTTCAACGGCCATTCATGAATCACAAAGTCTGTTCTTTGAAATGCAGCTTGGCCGCAGCAAAGAATTCCTCAAGCTGCTGTTGCCAGGGGTTGTGGCTCGTTTTGGCGCACAGCCTGCTTTCGATGAGCAAAACTTTATTGCAGTAAACCAGCGGGTTGAGCGTGGTTATATCCGCGTGGATGCCGATGAAGTGAGCTACCCGGCGCACATTGTGCTGCGTTATGAGATTGAACGAGCGCTAATTGAAGGGGATATTGAAGTGGAAGACATCCCCGCGCTGTGGGATGAAAAAATGCAGCACTGGCTGGGGCTGTCGACCAAAGACAACTACCGCAACGGCTGCATGCAGGATATTCACTGGACCGACGGCGCGTTCGGCTACTTCCCGTCGTACACGCTGGGCGCCATGTACGCCGCACAATTGTTCAACGCGGCAAAACGCGCGCTGCCGCAGCTTGAAAGCGACATTTCAGCAGGCGACTTTACGGCGCTGTTCGACTGGCTGCGCCAGAACATCTGGCAGCACGGCAGTCGCTTTACCACGTCGCAACTGATTATCAATGCGACAGGCGAAGATCTTAACCCGCTGTATTTCCGCAAACATTTAGAAGCGCGTTACCTGTAAGCCTTTTCGCCGGGAAGGCAAATTCCCGGCGATTTTCCTCCCCCATCCTCTTTGTACATTCCGTTACACGCCGATACCAATCACTCACTGAAGGCGCTGAACGACAAGCCTATAGTTCATCTCAACGGCCCCGCAGTGGGGTTCACACACAAACAAATTCGAGGATGTCGAGATGAATAAAGTATTAGCTCTGGCTGTTGCAGCGCTCATGGGTCTGTCTTCTGCTGCTTTCGCTGCTGACACCGCCGCAGCACCTGCGCCTGCTGCTACCGCTGCGGCTCCGGCTAAAGCGCCAGCTAAAACCACCCATCACAAAAAGCACAAAAAAGCCGCTACCGAACAGAAAGCTCAGGCTGCCAAAAAGCACCACAAGAAAGCGGTAAAAACTGAAGCAGCAAAACCCGCTCAGACCGAGCAGAAAGCGCAGGCTGCTAAAAAGCACCACAAAAAAGCGACCCACGCTGCGACCAAACCCGCTGCCCAACCAGCAGCATAAGTTTGTCGGGGCATCCCGAAATTAAAGTCTCTATGAAAACACCCGGCTCGCCGGGTGTTTAATTTGATGACAAACCTTTCGGCGCCACAAAAATAAAGGGTGCCGTCATTTAAAAAACAAGGAAAATCAATTCATTGATTTTCGGCTACAACCACAAAGAGGAAAAAATCACGCTTTTTCCTTCTTTGTCAGCAACCTGACGCTCGCTTCGCGGGTGCTTAGTTCTGGAGTCCGGGCGATGTTGCGACGCTACGGTTTTGAAATCATCCTTTCTGTACTGATTATTTGCGGCATTATTACGTTTAGCTTCTGGATTTAAAGGCGTAGTACGCTGTTTTTACTCCCACTTTCGGCGCGACCCGTCTATAGTTACCCCATCCAACGGGTTTACACAAAAATCATAATTAATCGCCCCATAGAGAGTGATATGCGCAAAAAAGTTGTATGGCTGTTAGGAGCTCTGTGTTTATTACCGGCACTATCCCATGCGGATGAAGACAGCGCCAGGGATGTAAAAACGTTGTTTTTTGGCAACGATGACCGCACCCGCGTGCCCGATCCCGAAAACTCCCCCTGGGATGCTATCGGCCAACTGGAAACCGCCAGCGGCAATTTATGCACCGCAACCTTAATTTCTCCCCATCTGGCCTTAACCGCCGGACATTGCCTTCTGCAGCCTCCACGCGGCAAACCCGACAAAGCCGTGGCGCTACGTTTTATCTCGGCTCAGGGGAAATGGCGTTATGAAATTCACGATATTGAAGGCCGCGTAGAAAGCACCCTTGGACGGCGTCTGAAAGCCGACGGAGACGGCTGGATTGTCCCGCCCGGCGCGGCGCCGCACGATTTCGGCCTGGTTATTTTGCATAATCCTCCGTCCGGCATCACTCCCCTTCCTCTGTTTGAAGGCGATCGCGACGCCCTGACCGAAGCGTTAAAAGCGCAAAATCGGCAGGTTACGCAGTCCGGCTATCCTGAAGATCATCTGGACGATCTCTATAGCCATAACCATTGTCTGATAACCGGCTGGGCGCAAAAAACAGTCCTGTCGCATCAGTGCGACACGCTGCCGGGCGACAGCGGTTCACCCCTGATGCTTAAAACCGATAACGGCTGGCAGTTGATTGCCGTACAAAGCTCCGCCCCTGCGGCAAAAGACCGCTACCGCGCTGATAACCGGGCCATTTCAGTCACCGGTTTTCGGGATCGGTTAGAAGCGCTGGCAAGCCAGTAGCCTGGCCTGTGCCAGGCTACGCAGCTTCAGGCGACTTTAATGATTATCATACCTGCCAGCAAAAAAAGCAGTCCCAGCCAGCCTTTACGGTTCAGGCGCTGCCCGTAAAGTATCCAGCCGGCGGCAACCGTCGCGGCAATACCAAAACCGCCCCACAGCGCATACGCGACTGAAAGTTCAATGCCCTTAACCGCCTGCGCCAGCGCGCTAAACGCGGCAAGCACCGCGAATAAAGAAAGCACGCCGTAGAGGGGCCGCCGGAAGCCGTCAGACTGTTTAAGAAAAATGTTTGCTGCAATTTCAAGCACGATGGCCGTCAGTAACCAGGCTGCATGAACCCATTCAAGCGATGGCATGGTCACCTCCCCGCGCCGTCCGATCCTTGCGAACCTTCTTTACGCTGGTTCCCGATTTAATCAGCACAATGCCCACCACCAGCGTGGTCAAACCGATAATTTTCAGCGCTGAAATGGATTCATCAAACAGCATTACGCTAAACAGCGTAATAAATAAAATACCGATGCCTTCCCACATCGCATAGGCTACGCCAAGCGCAATACGTTTAATGGAAAAGGACAGCAAAATATAAGACAGGGAAATCATCACCAGCATGAAAATATAACCGCCGTTATTATTACTCACGCTTGACCATTTCATCGACAAGGTGCCGATAATTTCAGCAGCAATAGCCAGAACTAATAAAATCCAGTAAATCATGGTTTCTCTCCTGACAGAGAAAATAACGATGCCGCAGCTTTAACAATCGTAATGAACGATGAAAAAACCGAACAAAAAATATCAGATAGCCTTACAGCGCACGGGATGTGCGTGGCGGCCAAAGCAGGAGAGCGGAACTATAGCGCGTTGCGCCAGTGTTGTTCACCGGAAAGGAAGAAAGCGGAAGAAACAGCAATAGAGAGGTTCATTAATAACGTTTTGAACAGCTTGTTCGTAAACATAATGTCCATAATATTCACAACATATCCGCGGTATTGCTTCTCATCGGTTGCGGATAATAAATTGTCCTCGGTAGTAAAACACGCCGAATTTGTACCATAATTGATAGGGTCTTCGCGTTCCCTTTTCATTTCTTTACGCTAGCGTTTAATAAACTATTATCGCATGCGCCGTATTATCGCGATAATTAACAGGAATGACGTGTGCCGGAAACGCTCCCGCACATCCATATGGAGAGCCTCAAGAATGGCAAAACCCATCATTACCCTCCGCGGTTTAAAAGCCGTCATTATGCTCGGTATGCTGGTCGTCATCATGGCGGGCATAAAAGTGGCGGCGGACATTATTGTGCCCTTTATTCTGGCGCTGTTTATTTCGGTTATCCTGAACCCGGTTATCCATCGTCTTGAAAAATTACGCGTTCCCAGAGTGCTGGCGATCTCGCTGGTTGTTGCGATCATCGTGTTATCAATGGCGCTGCTGTTAGCCTATCTGGGCACCTCGCTCAACGAGCTGGCTCGCACCCTGCCGCAGTACCGTTCCTCGCTGATAGCTCCCCTGCAAATGCTTGAGCCCTGGCTGCAACGCGCGGGGATTGTGATATCCGTTGATGAATTGCTCAGGTATATCGACCCCAACGCGGCGATGACGCTCGTCACCAGCCTCATTACGCAGCTTTCAAACGCCATGACCTCTCTTTTCCTGCTGCTGTTGACCGTGGTGTTTATGCTGACGGAAGTACCGCAGCTCCCCATAAAACTTCAGCAGTTGATGGCTCGCCCCACAGAAGGAATGGGCGCCATTCAACGAGGGCTGGATAGCGTCAGCCACTATCTGGTGCTGAAAACGGCCATCAGTCTGGTGACGGGCCTGGTGATATGGGCCATGCTGGTCATGCTTGACGTACGCTTTGCTTTTGTCTGGGCGCTGCTCGCCTTCTCGCTAAATTACATCCCGAATATCGGCTCGGTCCTCGCGGCTATTCCGCCCGTCGCGCAGGTTCTGGTGTTCAGCGGTTTTTATGACGCGCTAATTGTGGTGACGGGTTATCTGGCGATAAACCTTGTGTTCGGTAACATCATTGAGCCACGCATGATGGGGCGCGGTTTAGGTTTATCCACGCTGGTGGTGTTTTTATCGCTGATATTCTGGGGCTGGCTGCTTGGCCCTGTCGGCATGCTGCTCTCTGTTCCCCTTACCATCGTGGTAAAAATAGCGCTTGAGCAGACGAACGGCGGCAAAAGCATCGCGGTATTGCTCAGCGACGTGAGTAAAGCTTAAAAGACATCACTCGCGGCGAAATCAGCTCCCGGACAAGATCTACATAGAATCCCACAGAGTTATCCACCGATTTTGTGGATAACTTTTTTGGCGTCTTCCGCTTTCGCATGCCTGAAGATGATGAGCACACGAGGGAGTATTCTCCCTCGTTATGCCAAAACTACATGCTGTAGCCCGGTTTTTTGGCGAGCGTATCAAGCGCAGGCTTTATCTCTGTGTCGTAAACATCCTCTTTCCAGCGGTCTTGTTCCACCGGCACTAACGCAACCGAAAGCGAAGCGTCCTTCGAGCTAAAATGCTTTTTAACAACGTCGCTGAGATCTTCCGCCAGAGCCTGTTTCTGCTCGTCTGTCAGTTCACGCGGGAAATATTTAACGGTGATATGTGGCACAGCTTTTCTCCATAGTCGTGGTGAGTTTGTCGTTACCGGGCACTGATTAAATTAAACGCGGCGGCAAAAGTTTCACAGTCGATGCCGTGTTTTGGGGAATCCAGGCGCAAACCCAAACGGGATTGCAGCGTCTGATATACGGCGGCCGCATCGGCCAGCTCGTGCTTTTCGCCGCCAACCGTGAGCTGGCGGTTGCTTAGCGTGACGGTGCTGCCGTTATGAACATGCAGGCAGAGCATCAGATGATGACGAAAATGCGACTCCGGCCAGGTCGCGACATAATGGTTCGCTACTTCGTAGTCCGCGAAATATTGCGGCTGCAAATCGAAGCGGTAAAGCGGTAGCCAGTCGCCGCCTTCTCGCAGGCTAAGCAGATAATCTTCATCAAGACGTGTAAGACGATATGTGCCGTGCGGAGTGGTTTGCTCGCTATTAAGTTCAAAACGCAGCGGGGCGGTGAGCGTTTTGCCGCCAAAACCCACATCCGTCAGCCAGCGTTCGCGCCCAACCGTCACGAGCTGCAATCGATGGGTGCGGGCAGGCACCCGCTCCGGGCGCGCAATCAGCACTCGCGCCGCTAAATCTTCCACCTGATAACCTATTGCCAGCAGCGCACGGCGCAGCAATGCGTTTTGTTCATAGCAATAGCCGCCCCGCCCGGCCGTCACCAGCTTTTCGAACACGCTGTCATCATCAAGCAAAATTCTTCGCCCCAGAAGCACGTCCAGATTTTCGAAAGGAATGGCGCAGGTATGCAGCAAGTGCAACTGCCGCAGCGTATGCAAATCCGGCGCGAAATTGCCTGAAAAATGAATACGCGCGAAGTAAGCATTCAGATCAAAAGCCATGGGACAAATTCCGTTGCGATGAAAGTCTTGTCACTATAAAGGATTAGCTTCGCGCCATATGATCGATGGTGCGATCACAGCATCTCATTACGGCTTAGCACGTCCTGAAACTCCTTACGCTGGCGCATCTTCTGCGCAATGGCGAACAGCTTCGGCGTATGCTCCTCAAACCATTGCTGGCGTGGCCGCCAGTTAATCATCGCCGCGGGATACGCGTCCAGCAGCGTGATTTTTTCACCAAAAATATAGGGCCCGCTGCTGACCTGAGACTCCAGCCAAAGATAAAGCTGCTCGCGATAATGATTTGTGCTGATAAGAAGCTCCTCTGCGCCGCTTTGCGTCCAGCGGGGAGGATTATCGCCGTAGGTGAAAGTGGGATAAACATTGGCGACAAACCAGACCAGCAGCCGATAAAAACGCTGGCGCTCCGGCGTGTCCGCAGGCGGCGCCATCTCCGGATGCTTATCAAGCAGCATCAGCGCGATAGCCGCGGTTTCGGTCATGACAGCGCCATCTTCAAGCATCAGCGTCGGCACCTGGCCCAGCGGGTTGAGCGTTAACAGCGCATCGCGTTGCGGGCCGGGCTCCTCGAATCCCTCAACGTTTTTCCACTTATAAGGTTCATTCGTCAGGATGAACATAATTTCAACAATCGCCGAGCCGCATCCCGGCGCACCGTAGAGTTTGTACATGATGCTCTCCTGTCTAAAGTGATTAAGTGTAGAATACCTCCGGACTTTAAGAGCGATAAGGAAACCCGGCATGAAACCCAAGTCAGTAACGCTTTACGATGTGGCGGAATATGCCGATGTTTCCTATCAGACCGTTTCCCGGGTGATTAACCAGGCCAGCCACGTTTCCGAAAAAACGCGTCTGAAAGTTGAGGCGGCGATGGTCGCGCTAAATTACGTACCCAACCGCGTAGCGCAGCAGTTAGCCGGGAAACTGAGCCAGACCATTGGCCTCGCCACCACCAACCTTTCGCTTCACGCCCCTTCGCAAATTGTTGCGGCTATCAAAACTCAGGCTGGCAGCATGAACTTCAACGTGGTTATCTCCATGATTGAAAAACCAGGGCTTGCGGCCTGTAAAACAGCGGTCAACAGCTTGCTTTCACAGCGCGTAGACGGGCTGATTGTTAATATCCCTCTCGAAAACGAAGAAGCGCAGGCGGTAAAAGAAACCTGCGCCAACGTGCCTGCGCTGTTTCTGGATGTCTCCCCGGACCTGGATGCCAACACTATTATTTTCGATCCCAACGAAGGCGCGCGTCTGGGCGTTGAACACCTCATTGAACTTGGGCATCAACACATCGCGTTGCTCACCGGGCCGCTGACGTCGATTTCAGCCCGCCTGCGTTTTGAAGGCTGGAAGAAAACGCTGAGCGCGCACAAGCTGGAAGCCGTTGCGATAATGGAAGGCGACTGGAGTTCGCTTTCAGGCTATGAACAGGTTTCCAGACTGCTGCGCGAGGGTAAGATGCCGGGCGGGATTATCGTCGCCAACGACCAGATGGCCCTTGGCGCGCTGCGCGCGCTTTCCGAACAGGGTTTAGCGGTGCCGGCAGACGTGTCCGTGGTGGGCTATGACGATACCGAAGACAGCGCCTGTTTTATTCCCCCGCTCACCACCATTAAGCAGGATTTCAGAAATCTGGGTAAGGCAAGCGTGAATCGCCTGCTTGAACTGATTCACAAGCCAGCGACGCAGCCACAGCCGCAGGTGCTGCCCGTTACGCTTGTGGAGCGCAAAACCACCGCTGCTCCCGGCGGGAACGCCCCTTCCGCTCAGGCGCTTGCGGATGCGCTGGTAGCGCTCGCGCACCAGGTCGGAAGATTGGGCTAACGGTTTTCCCCGGTTTATCCGCACAGGATGGTTACTTCTGTTCCGCCAGCCAGAGGATCTCTTCCGGCGTTGAGGGTCTACCGAGCGCCTCATTACGCCAGGGATAGCGCCCAAATTTATCGATAACCTGTTTGTGCTGTTTTTCAAATTCGCAGGATTGCTCACTGCCATACTCCTGGAACATTCTGAGCGCCAGTTCGTGAATAACCGGCGATTCCGAATGCATGTAGGGCATAAGAGCAAAGTCTCTTTTCTCAACCGGCAGTTCAGCAAAACCGGGGGATGTTACCAGTTCCTGTGCAAGCACTAAGGCCATGCCGTCTGCTGCGTAGGCAAGAGGACCTACGCGAAAAAGGTTTCGCGAAAACTGGTCGAGAATAATAACTTCAGCCAGTCGTCCGGAAAGGCTTTCTCTCCAGCTAACCAGTTCACCACGAATTGCTGCGCGATAAACGGCGGAAAAACGGCTTCGGATCTGTTCATCAAGCTTTTCCTCTGCGCTAAACCAGAGATCGGGAGCGGTTTCTTTAAACCAAAAATCAAGCACGCTCTCATCATCTTCCGCGGTTTCAGCTTTCATCGTTTAGCTCCGGCTTTTTTATTGAATAAATAGAACTATAGAGAAGTTCCGTTTTGTCTGTAGAAGGCTTGCTCCGCCTGGCGTGACAAATCTGTGAGCCATATCACCTAATGCCGCCATACTGCTTTACACGCCAGCCGGAAAAAATCATATTGCCTTTAAATTGTGAGCGCTTCGCAAATTAATTAAGGAACCCGGAATATGATAATAAAAGCAGGCAGCAATGCCGCCACTCTTGCTTCCGTCCTGGCCCGGCGCGACTGGGAAAACCCGGCCGTAACCCAGTTAAACCAGCTCGCCGCCCATCCCGCGTTCGCCAGTTGGCGCTCTGCGGAACTGGCGCGCAAAGACGCACAGTCTCAAAGCCTGCGCAGCCTTAACGGCATCTGGAAATTCAGCTACTTTACCCGGCCACAAGCCGTTCCCGAAAGCTGGGTTGAGCAGGACCTTAACGGGGCTGACGACGTTCAGGTTCCCTCTAACTGGCAGATGCTGGGTTACGATGCGCCAGTTTATACCAACGTCACCTACCCCATTCCTGTCAATCCGCCGTTTGTTCCTGAAGAGAACGCCACGGGTTGTTACTCGCTCACATTTAACCTTGATGCGGACTGGCTGGCGTCGGGGCAAAGCCGCATTATTTTTGACGGCGTGAATTCCGCCTTCCATTTATGGTGCAACGGCAACTGGGTTGGCTACGCGCAGGATAGCCGCCTGCCGTCTGAGTTTGACTTAAGCCAGGTGCTCAGGGCGGGTGAAAACCGCATCGCGGTGATGGTGCTGCGCTGGTGCGATGGTTCGTATCTGGAAGATCAGGATATGTGGCGTATGAGCGGTATTTTCCGCGACGTTACGCTGCTGCATAAACCGCAAACTCATCTCAGCGATATCCGCATTGCTACCCACCTGAATGAAGATTTCACCCGCGCCGAACTGGAAGCGCTGGTTGTGGTGAACGGTGATGAACAAGAGACGCAGGTTTGCGTTCAGCTATGGCATGGCGATGAACTGGTCGGTGAAAAGCAGCAGCCGATCGGCAGTGAAATAGTCGACGAACGTGGCGCATACAGCGACCGCACAACGGTTCGCCTGCCCGTAGAACGCCCGCTGCTGTGGAGCGCGGAGACGCCGAATCTTTACCGCGTGGTGGTGGTGTTAAAGGATAAGCATGGCGCGGTGATTGAGGCCGAGGCCTGCGACGCCGGTTTCCGTAAAGTAGAAATTTCGCAGGGACTGCTGAAGCTCAACGGCAAACCTCTGCTGATTCGCGGCACCAACCGTCACGAGCATCACCCGGAAAATGGCCAGGTGATGGATATCGATACCATGCGCCGGGACATTATGCTGATGAAACAGCATAACTTTAACGCCGTTCGCTGCTCCCACTACCCCAACCACCCGATGTGGTATCGCCTGTGCGACCAGTACGGTCTGTATGTGGTTGACGAAGCAAACATTGAAACTCACGGCATGGTGCCGATGAACCGTCTGAGCGACGATCCCGTCTGGCTGCCCGCCATGACCGAGCGCGTTACACGCATGGTGCAGCGCGACCGCAACCACCCCTCGATTATTATCTGGTCGTTAGGCAATGAATCCGGCCACGGCAGCAACCACGATGCACTGTATCGCTGGATCAAATCCAACGACCCGACGCGTCCGGTGCAATATGAAGGCGGCGGCGCGAACAGCGCGGCAACGGATATTATTTGCCCGATGTATGCCCGCGTCGACCAGGATCAGCCTTTCCCGCAGGTGCCAAAATGGTCAATCAAAAAGTGGATCGGCATGCCAGATGAAAACCGTCCGTTAATTCTGTGCGAATACGCGCACGCCATGGGCAACAGCTTCGGCGGCTTCCATAAATATTGGGCGGCGTTCCGTCAGTATCCTAAGTTACAGGGCGGTTTTGTCTGGGACTGGGTGGATCAGTCGCTGATTAAACGTGACGAGAAAGGCCAGCCGTTCAGCGCCTACGGCGGCGATTTTGGCGATAAGCCTAACGACCGTCAGTTCTGCATGAACGGCCTGGTGTTTGCCGACCGCACGCCGCATCCGGCGCTGTACGAGGCGAAACAGGCGCAGCAGTTCTTCCAGTTCTCTTTGCTGCGCGAATCGCCGCTCAAAGTTGAGATCGCCTGCGAATACCTGTTCCGCGCAAGCGATAACGAACGCCTGGTCTGGACGGTGAAGCAGGCAGGCACGGAACTGGCGCGCGGCGAAGCGCTGCTGGATATCTCTCCGCAGGGTAAACAAGTCATCATCCTTGATGCGCTGCCAGAAATCACACGCGGCGAAGACGTATGGCTCACGGTGCAGGTGCAGCAAATCGAAGCAACCGCCTGGTCGGAAGCAGGTCACATCTGCGCGTGGGATCAATGGCAACTGCCGGGCGTGCTGGCGACTCCGGAGCGAACCACGCAGGGTGAAGCGCCGCAGCTTGAAGCGACCAGCGACAGCTTCGAAGTTCATCAGAGTAACCAGCGCTGGGTCTTCAGCCGCGAAACCGGTCTGCTGACGCAATGGTGGAAAGACGACAAAGCCACCCTGCTTTCGCCTCTGCAGGACCAGTTCACTCGCGCCCCGCTGGATAACGATATCGGCGTCAGCGAAGCCACGCGCATTGACCCCAACGCCTGGGTTGAACGCTGGAAAGCGGCAGGCATGTACGAGCTGGAAGCTGAGCTGCTGAGCTGTGAAGCGCAAGGGCTTGAACGCGAAGTGCTGCTGCGCACGGTTCATCGCTGGACGCACCAGAACAAGACGCTGTTTGTCAGTCGAAAAACTTATCGCATAGACGACCAGGGAGAGCTGCATATCAGCGTCGACGTAGATATTGCGTTTGGCACGCCTGCCCCGGCGCGCATCGGGCTGACCTGCCAACTGGCAGAGATCCAGCCCACCGTGAGCTGGCTTGGCCTTGGACCGCACGAAAACTATCCGGACCGCAAACAGTCTGCGCTGTTCGATAAGTGGCAGTTGCCGCTGGAGGAGATGCACACGCCGTATGTGTTCCCGACGGAAAACGGGCTGCGCTGCGACACGCAAAGTCTGGAATACGGCGAAAACCTGTGGCGCGGCAGATTCCATTTCAACCTCAGCCGCTACAGCCAGCGACAACTGCGTGAAACGTCGCATCGACACCTGTTATCCGCAGAGCCCGGTAGCTGGCTGAATATCGACGGCTTCCATATGGGCGTGGGCGGAGATGATTCCTGGAGTCCCAGCGTTTCGCCAGAATATTTGCTTGAAAAACAACAATATCACTATTCAGTGAGCTGGGTGCGTCGTTAAGCCCTGCGCTTTCGTCCGGGCAGACCTGGCCAGTCTGCCCTGCTTTTACCCTAAGGATAAACATCATGTACTACTTAAAAAACACCAATTTCTGGATGTTCGGGCTGTTCTTTTTCTTCTACTTCTTCATTATGGGCGCCTACTTTCCGTTTTTCCCGATCTGGCTGCATGACATCAACCACATCAGCAAAAGCGACACCGGCATCATCTTCGCCAGCATTTCGTTTTTCTCCCTGCTTTTCCAGCCGATTTTTGGCCTGCTTTCCGACAAGTTAGGGCTGCGTAAACACCTGCTGTGGATTATCACCGGCATGCTGGTGATGTTCGCCCCGTTCTTTATTTATGTCTTCGGGCCGCTGCTGCAGGCCAATATTTTACTGGGATCGATAGTCGGCGGGATTTACCTCGGTTTTATCTACAACGGCGGCGCGCCGGCCATTGAAGCCTATATCGAAAAAGTGAGCCGTCGCAGCTCGTTTGAATTCGGCCGTGCGCGCCTGTTTGGCTGTGTCGGCTGGGCGCTGTGCGCGTCGATTGTCGGCATTATGTTCACCATCAATAACCAGTTTGTTTTCTGGCTCGGCTCCGGCTGTGCGGTGATCCTCGCCATTTTACTGTTTATTGCCAAACCGGAAACGCAGCCGTCTGCGGAAGTGGCCCATTCCCTTGGCGCTAACCATTCGCCGTTTAGCTTCCGCCTCGCGTTAGAATTGCTGAAAAATCGTAAGCTGTGGTTCCTCTCGCTCTACGTGGTCGGCGTGTCGTGTACTTATGACGTGTTTGACCAACAGTTTGCCAACTTCTTTACCTCGTTCTTTGATTCAAGCCAGCAGGGCACGCGCGTATTCGGCTATGTCACAACCATGGGTGAATTGCTGAACGCCTGCATCATGTTCTTCGCGCCGCTCATTGTGAACCGCATCGGCGGCAAGAACGCGCTGCTGCTGGCCGGGGCGATTATGTCGGTGCGCATTATCGGCTCCTCATTTGCTTCAACGCCGCTTGAAGTCATTGTGCTCAAAACGCTGCATATGTTCGAAATTCCGTTCCTGATCGTCGGCTGCTTTAAGTACATCACCAGCCAGTTTGAAGTGCGTTTCTCCGCCACTATTTACCTGGTGTGCTTCTGCTTCTTCAAACAGTTAGCGATGATTTTTATGTCCGTCTTCGCAGGCTACATGTATGACAAAGTCGGCTTCCACGGCGCGTACCTGGTGCTGGGCCTGGTCGCCCTGTCGTTTACCTTGCTGTCCGTGTTTACCTTAAGCGGCATGGGGCCTTTACAAGCCCTGCGCTCTTTCGGCAAGCAGGATGAGAAACTGGCGTAATAAAATTACGGCGGGGCGTACTGCGTCCCGCCGTTTTTACGTCTGATTTGTTGGATGAGAAATACCAGAAACGGCAGGTAAGACAAAAGCTATCCTTCTGAATGAATCTCTGACGAACAAAGAGGACGACTTAATGATTACTTTATGCAAAGCCTGCGGCACATCCTATGAGATAGCGGGTTCCCATCCGCAACATTGCAAAATCTGTGAAGATGAGCGCCAGTATGTCCCCGTAACGGGACAGGAATGGATCGATTCAGACACCCTTTTTGCTTCGCACTCAAACAAATGGAAACAGCACGAGACCAACCTTCTCAGCATCCGGACCGTTCCTGATTTTGCGATTAATCAGCGCGCTTTTATTCTCAGAACGCCGGAAGGCAATATTCTGTGGGACTGCATTGCCACTCTCGACGACGCCACGAAAACGCTGGTTTCTTCGCTGGGCGGGCTCAGGGCTATCGCCATCTCTCATCCTCATTACTACACCACCATGCAGGACTGGGCCGCCGAATTTGACGCCCCGATTTACCTGCATGCCGGCGATCGCCAGTGGATCATGCGCGGCAGCCCCTGGATCACCCTTTGGGAAGGCGACACCCTTAATCTTACCGCTGACGTCAGTATCATTCGTCTTGGCGGGCACTTCGCTGGCGGCAGCGTTCTTCACTGGGCGCGGGACGAAGGCGTGCTGCTTGCCGGAGACATCCTTCAGGTCACCCCGGGGGCAGATGCCGTATCCTTCATGTGGAGCTATCCCAATATGCTGCCGCTTTCGGCCGTAACGGTCAGCGACATTACGCGCCGCCTGAGCGCCGTGAAATTTAAAAAACTCTACGGCGCGTTTGAAGGAAAGGATATCAAGGAAAATGCCGATGACATCGTGCGTCGTTCAGGTGAAAAGTATATTGCCTGTCTCAGTTAAGTGAATTTATCAGGCGAACAGCGAGATTCGTCAGTCGGCTCAAAATTCGTTATCATCCGCACCCACACTTCATCCTGGTAGCCCGATGTCTAAGATTGTCGATACCTTTATTGCTCCGCCGTGCCATGACAATATCGAGCATCTCTATCAGGACGATCACCTGGTACTGATCAATAAACCCGCCGGACTGCTCAGCCTCTCGGGGAAAAATCCGCAAAATCTGGATTCGGTGCATCATCGACTGGTACAGATATTCCCCGGCTGCACCCTGGTCCACCGCCTGGATTTCGGCACTTCTGGTCTGATGGTGATTGCCCGCAATAAAGCTATCAATGCCGCCCTCTGCCAACAGTTCAGCCAGCGCACGGTGACCAAAGTGTACAGCGCGCTGCTTTGCGGGCATCTGAAAGACAACGAAGGGGTGATAGACGCAGCGATTGCCAGGGACCCGGCGATGTTTCCTCTGATGTCGATTTGCGCAATCCATGGCAAACCCGCTCGCTCCCGCTATCGGGTCGTTGAACGCTTTTATCATGAACCGGAGAACGGGACGCCGCTGCCCTTGACGCGGGTACAGCTAACCCCGGAAACCGGGCGTACCCATCAACTCCGCATTCACTGTCAGCAGTTGGGGCACCCTATTTTGGGCTGCGATCTGTATGGCGGTCGCCTGCTGCCAGGCACCGAACAGACGCCGCGGCTGATGCTGCACGCCAGCGAGCTGCATATTGTTCATCCCATCAGCAACGAGTTGATCAAAGCCCGTCACGCCAGCCCGTTCTGAAAGCGAAAGTAGCTTGACGATAATGTGTCCTGCTCCCCGTTGATTTATGCGCCGTGATGCCAGCAGCATTACGGCTGCGCACCCGTTAGCGGGTAAGCCGGTAGCTTTCATCTATCAAATCGAGAATCTCAGCGTCCGGCACTTTATCCAGAAGCACCGTCACCCAGTGTTCTTTATTCATATGATAAGCGGGCAAAATTCCGGGCTGCATTCTCAGCGATCCCAGCAGTTCCGGCTGAACTTTGATGTTCATCGCCTCAAGCAACGACGTCCCTTCAAGCCCCAGCTTTTCTGCCTGTATGGCATAAACCAGCGCAAACCATTTCTTTTTAAATTTATGCCTTAACACCGCGTAATCGCTGTTTTTCTGCCACGGGTAGTCAGGCTCAACCTGATATTTTTCAAATACGCTTTCAAAGAGCGCTTCACGTTTCATACGTCGTTTTCTCACCTCGCCCATTTCCTGTTGAGCAAAGTTAACACAACCCCTTCCCCGCTTTCGATTGTGAAGTCATTTCGGCCCGGTCACGAACCGCAAAGCAGGCTTTGCGTTGCTCTTCATTTCCTGCCAGGATCCATCGCCGAAATTTGCCATGTCCGCGATTTAACAAACTACAGGACAGAGGGTTTCGGAGGATAAACATTCAAGGCAAGCAGTAACAACACAGGAATAACAATGAAAACAAAGCACAAAACTGAGGCTGAACACCGCGCCGCTAAAAGGCGCTGGCTCAACGCTCAAGATTCTGGCTACCACAAGGCGATGGGCAATCGTCAGGTGCAGATGATTGCTATCGGCGGCGCCATCGGCACGGGTTTATTTCTCGGCGCAGGCGCTCGCTTACAGATGGCCGGACCGGCGTTAGCGCTGGTGTATCTGGTCTGCGGCATTTTCTCTTTCTTCATCCTGCGCGCACTGGGTGAACTGGTTTTACATCGTCCTTCGAGCGGCAGTTTTGTTTCTTATACCCGCGAGTTTCTTGGCGAGAAAGCCGCCTATGTCTGCGGCTGGATGTACTTCGTCAACTGGGCGATGACCGGCATCGTGGATATCACGGCCGTTGCGCTTTACATGCATTACTGGGGCGCGTTTGGCGATGTGCCGCAGTGGGTGTTTGCTCTCGGCGCGCTGGCGATTGTCGGTACGATGAATATGATTGGCGTGAAATGGTTCGCCGAAATGGAGTTCTGGTTTGC
Organism: Dryocola boscaweniae; assembly: GCF_025215095.1. Taxonomy (GTDB): domain Bacteria; phylum Pseudomonadota; class Gammaproteobacteria; order Enterobacterales; family Enterobacteriaceae; genus Dryocola; species Dryocola boscaweniae. The sequence continues at coordinate 519,812 of NZ_JALHAP010000082.1, forward strand.
GCTTATCAAAGTGCTGGCGATTGTCGCTTTTCTGGTGGTCGGGACGGTATTTCTTGGCAGCGGCAAAGTGCTCGACGGCAACGCCACCGGCTTCCATCTGATAACCGATAACGGCGGCTTCTTCCCGCACGGCCTGTTGCCTGCGCTGGTGCTGGTGCAGGGCGTCGTCTTTGCCTTTGCCTCTATCGAACTGGTGGGCACGGCGGCGGGAGAATGCAAAGATCCGCAAAATATGGTGCCAAAAGCCATCAACAGCGTTATCTGGCGTATCGGCCTGTTCTACGTTGGCTCTGTCGTGTTGCTGGTGCTGCTGCTGCCGTGGAATGCCTATCAGGCGGGGCAAAGCCCGTTCGTCACCTTCTTCTCGAAGCTCGGCGTGCCTTATATCGGCGACATCATGAATATGGTGGTGCTGAGCGCGGCGCTCTCAAGCCTGAATTCCGGCCTTTACTCTACCGGACGTATTCTGCGTTCTATGTCGATGGGCGGCTCGGCGCCGAAGTTCATGTCCAGGATGAGCAGGCAGCAGGTGCCTTACGCGGGGATTCTGGTCACGCTTGGCATCTACGTTATTGGCGTGGTGCTAAACTATTATGTGCCTTCGCAGGTATTTGAAATCGTTCTGAACGTCGCGTCGCTTGGGATTATCGCTTCCTGGGCGTTTATCGTGGTTTGCCAGATGAAACTGCGTCAGGCTATCAAACAGGGCAAAGCTGACGACGTAAGCTTTAAGCTGCCGGGCGCCCCTTTCACCTCCTGGCTCACGCTGCTGTTCCTGTTTAGCGTACTGGTGCTGATGGCGTTCGACTATCCGAACGGCACCTGGACTATCGCCTCAATCCCTTTGATAGCCGTGCTGCTTACCCTGGGATGGTTCGGGGCGCGTAAGCGCGTGAACCTGATTGCAAACCAGGTTCACGAACATCACGAAGAAGAACAGCCTGAACATCTTATTCCTGCGGATGATTTAAGAAGCTGATACGTTAAGGCGGGTAAGCTTTGCGAACCCGCCTCCCGTTTACCGGATAAATGTTATGACTGCTGTAACCGAATACGTCCTGCTGCTGGATGACAAACTAAACATCTCAGGCACCATGGAGAAATCACGGGTACACACCGCCGCCACGCCGCTGCATCTGGCCTTCTCCTGTTATATTTTTAACGCGCAAAATGAGCTGCTGCTGACGCGCCGCGCCATTGGCAAAGTTGCCTGGCCGGGTGTCTGGACCAACTCGGCCTGTGGTCATCCTCAGCCAGGCGAAGCCCTGCCCGACGCGGTGATACGCCGTTGCTATTACGAACTGGGGCTGGCTATTGAAACGCCAACGCTGATTGACGAGTCGTTTCAGTACTACGCTACCGATGCCAGCGGCATCGTAGAAAACGAATATTGCCCGGTTTTTTTCACCCGCACCGCTTCCCGGCCGCAGCCAAATGAAGACGAAGTGATGGATTTTAGCTGGATACCCGTTGAGCAGGTATTAGCGGGGGTTAACGCCGTTCCTGCCGCTTACAGCCCGTGGATGGTTGAGCAACTGCGGCGACCTCTGATTCAGGCGGCGTTGAAGCAAAAAATTTCGTAAGATTTTTCCACTGCCAAACGGCTTGAATACCTGACGAATTTTGTCGTCGGCATGGCCTGAAAAACTCACTCCTGCGTCCCCGTCCTTGCGCTTAGTTGTTCTTTCACCAACACTTATCCTTAACGTAAAGTGCCTTTACAGTTTTCAAACTTTACTCATAAGTATTAACATATGCCGACAATGTTCCAGATGGTTCGTCTGGACGCTCGCCCTTCTCACCTGATGAAAATTGCTCTGATGAAAATGACTCAACACGGAAAGTCCACTCTCCCTCTCTTGCTGATCCCGGCCCTGACGCCCTGGGCTGCGCCTGTCCTTGCTGCTGATGCGCCGAAAGATAATGAACAAACGATGGTCGTTACGGCAAGCCCCGGCGGCATATCCGAGCTGGATACGCCGGCTGCCGTCAGCGTCGTCGCTGGCGATGACATGCGCCAGGCCGCGCCGCGCGTTAATCTTTCAGAGAGCCTGAGCAGCGTGCCGGGTTTGCAGGTACAAAACCGCCAGAACTATGCGCAGGATTTGCAGCTTTCGGTACGTGGATTTGGGTCGCGCTCCACCTATGGCGTGCGCGGAGTGAGAATGTATGTGGATGGTATTCCGGCCACCATGCCGGACGGCCAGGGACAAACGTCCAACATCGATATCAACAGCGTTGAGAGCATCGAAGTGCTGCGCGGTCCGTTTTCGGCGTTATACGGCAACGCCTCCGGCGGCGTGGTAAACGTCAATACCACAACCGGCACCCAGCCGCCGACCCTTGAGGCAAGCACGTATTACGGCAGTTTCGGTAGCTGGCGCAACAGCGTCAAAGCCACGGGGTCTACCGGCGACGGCACTCAGGCAGGCGACGTGGATTATTCCGTTTCCGCCTCACGCTTTACCACGCACGGCTATCGCGACCACAGCAGCGCACAGAAAAATCTAGGCAATGCCAAACTTGGCGTGCGTCTCGACGAAGCCAGCAAGCTGACCTTTCTGTTCAACAGCGTGGATATTGACGCAAACGATCCGGGCGGTTTGACCGAACAGGAGTGGCATGACAACCCGACCCAGTCGCCGCGCGCTAACCAGTACGACACGCGCAAAACCACTAAACAAACCCAGGCTGGCCTGCATTATGAACGCCAGCTCACGGCAAACGATGACCTGAGCGTGATGGTTTATGCTGGCGAGCGTGAAACCACACAATACCAGTCGATTCCCGTTGCGCCGCAGCTTAACCCAACCCATCCGGGCGGCGTGATCCAGCTTTCACGTCACTATCAGGGCATAGATTCCCGCTGGACGCACCGCGGCAATTTGCTTTCTGTGCCGGTCAGTTTCACGACGGGTCTTGATTACGAAACCATGTCCGAGAAGCGCAAAGGCTACGAGAACTTCGTGGTTGAAAACGGCGCCACCGTGCTGGGCGAAAAAGGCGACATGCGGCGTAATGAACGCAACTTAATGTGGAACGTAGATCCCTATCTGCAAACCGCGTGGCAGTTTACCGACAAACTGAGCCTTGATGCCGGGGTGCGCTTTAGCTCGGTTTATTTCGACTCTAACGATTACTACATCACCGGCGCCAACGGCGACGACAGCGGCGAAGCGAGCTACCACAAATGGCTGCCGGCCGCCTCGTTGAAGTACGCGGTAACCGACGCGTGGAATGTCTACGCCTCGGCGGGGCGCGGATTTGAAACGCCAACCATCAACGAATTGTCCTATCGCGATAACGGCCTGTCCGGGCTGAACTTTGGCCTGAAGCCGTCCACCAGCGACACCGTAGAAGTCGGCAGCAAAACCCGCATTGGCAACGGTTTGTTCACCGCGGCGGTATTCCAGACCGATACCGATGACGAGATCGTTACCGATCAAAGCAGTGGCGGACGCACAACCTATAAAAACGCCGGTGAAACCCGTCGCCGTGGCGTTGAACTTTCGCTCGATCAGCAGTTTGCTTACGACTGGCGCGTGAAGATGGCGTGGACTTATCTGGACGCCACCTACCGCACCAACGTCTGCGGCGACGACAACTGCAAAGGCAACCGCATGCCGGGCATCGCTCGCAATATGGGCTATGCCGCGCTGGAATACGCGCCGGAGGAAGGTTTCTATGCGGGAGCGGACGTTCGCTATATGAGCGATATTCAGGCCGATGACGAAAACGACGCCAAAGCGCCGACCTACACCGTCGCCTCGCTGAACAGCGGCTATAAATTCCGTATTCAGCAAAGCTGGCGGCTGGACGTATGGGGACGCGTGGATAACCTGTTCGACCGGGATTATGTCGGCTCGGTCATCGTTAATGAAGGCAACGGCCGCTACTTCGAACCGGCGCCGGGCCGCAATTACGGCGTGGGCGTGAATCTGAGCTATACGTTCCAGTAACGATAGCCGTTGTGGCGGTGGATGGCGCGCATACGCTTATCCACCCTACAATGCCCATAGCCAGGTCGGGTAAGCGCTGCGCCACCCGAAAAAGCTACCCCGATGCGCCCGTCATTTGCACAGTCAGCCACCGGTAAATCACCGCCACCACATACTGCTGTTGTTCGGCTGACAGCGCCGTTCCCGCCGGAATATTGTGCCATTTGGCAAGGCAGCCACGGCAGCAGGTGGCGGTGGCATGCTGGGCGATAAACACCGGATGACCGCGCATCGGCGTTTGCTTGCCGTCGTTATTCGGCTCGGCGGGCGCAAGACGCTTTGCGATAAAATCTTCGGCGTGGCGGGTGATGGTTTCCGGGCCTTTATCAATGCAATACTGGCGCTCTTTCGGACCAAGGCGGAAACGCATACGAAACGAGGAGCGCGCCAGGCGCTGGAAAACGGGGTCAAGACTGGTCACTGCATCACTTCTGGCTGGTTTCATAGAAGGCACATTCTTCCTCTTTTTCTGTCCGCCAGGTAAGCAGACCTGCAAGCGTAAATAACGTTCACCTGAACCTTTTCTTTTGCACAACAAGATCTGTCGATCGCCAAATAAAATTATTTAACGACGGGCAGGTCTGAATAACGCGTTGTATACCCGGGCGAGAGCATTTCGCGCTTCATCGCCCAGCTTTGTTGAATCCCCTGCCCGGCAAACCACACCGTGCCTCTGCCCGACTGATTAAGCTTATCAATCACCTGCATCAGTTCATTGCTGTTCGCCCGGGGCTGGTACTCGTCAAAAAGATTAAGCTGCGCCACCCCCAGACTGTAGAAGTCGCTTAGCATCACTCCTGCTTTCATATAGCGATGGCCGTCTTTCCAGATGCGATCGAGAGCGTTCGTGGCAACACGAATAATATCCCGGGTATCGTTGGAAGGAACAGCCAGACGTCCGCTGGCCTGAGGGTCGTAAAAGACTTCATTTGCGGCGTGCGAACTGGTACGCATAAACACGCTAATAACGCAGCAGAACTGTTTCTCTTTCCTGAGTTTCTCAGCGGCTCGTTCCGCATAGGCGCAAACCGCCTGATGCATCTCTTCATACGTGGAGATGCGGTGCCCAAATGAACGGCTGCATAAGATATGTTGTTTGGTCGGCGCAAATTCTTCCGGCTCCAGACAGGCTTCACCGCGTAGTTCACGAACCGTGCGTTCGAGCACCACGCTAAAGTGTTTACGGATAATCCAGGTTGGGCTTTCAGCCAGTTGCAGCGCATTTCCAATGCCCAGCATTTCGAGTTTTTTACTGATGCGTCGCCCAACTCCCCAGACTTCATGCACCGGCACCAGGGGCAATAGTTTTCTCCGGCGTTCGCTGTCGGATAAATCCACCACGCCACCGGTTTTACGCCACCTTTTCGCCGCATAGTTGGCAACTTTCGCAAGGGTTTTGGTTGGCGCAATACCCACCCCGACGGTCAGGCCCGTGTGCTTCAACACCCGGTTACGTATCTGATGACCAAACGTCTCAAGCGAAAGGCAGCGGCTTACGCCAGACACATTAAGAAAAGCCTCGTCGATGGAGTAGACCTCTACTGCGGGAGCTATCTCAGCCAACGTCATCATTACCCGATGGCTGAGATCGGCATACAAAGCGTAATTTGAGCTGAAAACAGCGACCTGCTGGCGCTGCAACTCGGCCTTAATTTTGAAGTAAGGCGCGCCCATTTTTATCCCTAAGGCCTTCGCTTCGGCCGAGCGCGAAATAATGCACCCATCGTTGTTCGAAACCACCACCACGGGCTTGCCCTGCAAATCCGGCCGAAAGACGGTTTCGCAGGAGGTGTAGAAGCTGTTGACATCAACCAGCGCGAACATGTCTGTTCGATTTTAATGTGAACGTCACTACGCCGAAGATTTCCAGCTCTTCTTCCGACCGGAAAACTATCGGGGAATAATTGGCATTATGCGGCACCAGCCGCAGGCAGGGACGGGTATGCAACTCTTTAACGGTAAATTCCCCGGCGACTGCCGCAATAACGATGTCGCCATGTACTGCGGACAGTGAGCGATCCACCACCAGCAGGTCGCCATCGCTGATACCCGCGCCGGTCATTGAATCGCCGCTGACTCTGACAAAGTAGGTCGCGCTCGGGTGTTTTACGACCAGTTTATTCAGATCAAGTTTGTCCTCGACATAGTCCTGAGCCGGGCTGGGAAAGCCGCAGGAGACTCGTTCCAGGAAAAGAGGCAGTTCAATAAGCTTGCCGGGATTAACCGAAAAAATACTGTTCATAATGGCTCGATCAATATCATACTGTATATAAATACAGTATTACGTATTTACCGAATGAATCAAGCGACTTGTGGCGAGACTGAGTAAACCCTTTGTAGCCGCACAAAAATTAGCCGGTCAATTTTTTGCTTCCGTATAAAATTTGTCACGCTTAGCCAGCAACGCTCCTGAATCCCATAAATATTCTGTTAAAACAAAGCATTAACCCTCAAGAGATCACATTCCTCTTCTTCATTGATGAATGCTGCTCATAGCACTATTCAGCCCCCGCAATAACCGCAGCGCCTGGGCCGACTATTATTAAATGTTCGTTATAAAAATTTATGCAGCGCAGTTGCGGAACATCTGTCCGCTTTTTCCTGGTTCAACTTTTCGAATACTGGAGGCCTGGTATGAGCAACCAAGGCAATGAAGCTAATAAAAAGCGCCTGCCTGATGCAGGCGGCATCAGGAGCAGTCATCACAACGCAAAAGATACGGAACAGAATCACTTCAGCCTGACGAGGCGGGATCTTGTGAAAGCCGGTGCGGCATCGGCGGCCATGGCGGCAATGTCTCCCTCCCCGGCGTTTAGCGCCGGCGAACCTCCTGTTACGCCGCCGCCTGAAATGTCTCTTCTGACGTTGAAGGTAAACGGCGAGGTTCGGCAACTGGAAGTGGATACGCGTACTACGCTGCTGGATGCGCTACGCGAAAACCTGCACCTCACCGGGACCAAAAAAGGGTGCGACCACGGTCAGTGCGGCGCATGTACCGTCATCGTGGACGGCCGCCGGATCAATTCGTGCCTGACGCTTGCCGTCATGCATCAGGATGCGGAAGTCACTACCATCGAAGGGCTAGGTACGCCGGAGAATCTGCATCCTATGCAGGCCGCGTTTGTTAAACATGACGGTTATCAGTGTGGCTACTGCACGCCGGGGCAAATCTGCTCGTCCGTGGCCGTTCTGAAAGAAATCGAAATGGGTATTCCGAGTCATGTCACCCTCGATCTGGTCTCCCCTCCACAGGCCACGGCGGATGAAATACGTGAGCGAATGAGCGGCAACATCTGCCGCTGCGGCGCTTACTCCAACATCCTTGCTGCGATTGAAGACGTCGCCGGGGGGCAGAAATCATGAAGGCATTTACCTATGAACGTGTCAAAACGCCTGCCGAGGCGGCCGCAAGCGCCCGTCATAAGCCCGGCGCAAAATTTATTGCGGGCGGCACCAACCTTCTCGATTTAATGAAGCTTGAAATAGAGACCCCCTCCCACCTGATTGACGTTAACGGCCTGGCGCTGGATAAAATTGAACCGACCGACGACGGAGGGTTGCGGATCGGCGCGCTGGTGCGTAACACCGATCTGGCTGCGGACCCGCGGGTTCGTCGCGACTATGCCGTGCTTTCGCGGGCGCTGCTTGCTGGCGCATCTGGCCAGTTGCGCAACCAGGCGACCACCGCCGGTAACCTGCTCCAGCGCACGCGCTGTCCCTACTTTTACGATACCAATCAGCCCTGCAATAAACGGCTTCCCGGCAGCGGCTGCGCGGCCCTGGAAGGCTTCAGTCGGCAACATGCGGTGGTTGGAGCCAGTAAAGCCTGTATCGCCACCCATCCCAGCGATATGGCCGTCGCCATGCGCCTGCTCGATGCCGTTGTGGAGACGGTGAACCCGGACGGGAAAGTGCGAAAAATTCCTGTCGCCGATTTTTACCGCGCGCCGGGCAATACGCCTCATCTGGAGAACGCGCTGTCCACAGGTGAACTGATCACCGCAGTCACGCTGCCGCCTCCCCTCGGCGGAACGCATATCTATCGCAAAGTACGCGATCGCGCTTCATATGCCTTTGCCCTGGTTTCGGTCGCCGCCGTCGTGCAACCCGACGGCAGTGGTCGCGTGGCGCTGGGTGGCGTTGCGCACAAACCATGGCGGCTTGAGGAAGCCGATGCGGAAGTTGTCCACGGGGCCAAAGGGGTCTACGAGCGGCTATTCGCAAGCGCAAAACCGACGCCTGAAAATGAGTTCAAGCTAATCCTGGCGAAGCGCACGCTCGCCTCGGTACTGACGGAAGCGAAGGGGTAAAGCCATGAAATTTGATAATCCGGCAAAAGACAATCCGATCGATCGGTTAAAAGTCATTGGCCAGCCTCACGATCGTATTGACGGCCCGCTAAAGACCACGGGAACCGCCCGCTATGCCTATGAGTGGCATGATGAGATGCCCAACGCGGCTTACGGCTACGTACTCGGCTCGGCAATTGCCAAAGGACAAATCAGCTCCATTGACCTGCAGGCGGCCCGCAACGCGCCTGGCGTGCTGACAATCGTTACCGCCGACAACGCCGGACGTCTCGGTAAAGGGGAAAGGAACGCCGCAGCGCTGCTGGCCGGTCCCGATATTGCGCATTACCATCAGGCTATCGCCGTCGTGGTTGCAGAAACTTTCGAGCAGGCTCGCGCGGCGGCAGAACTGATTGAGGTGCAGTATCACCGCGAACAGGGCGCTTACAATCTTGCCGCCGAAAAACCGTCCATCACCACGCCGCCTGAAAGCGAGCCGGACAAAACAACGGGCGATTTCGCCAGCGCCTTCTCAGCGTCGGCTGTGCAGCTTGACGCCACCTATACCACCCCCGATCAGAGCCACATGGCTATGGAGCCGCACGCCTCGATGGCCGCCTGGGACGGCGGTAAGCTTACCGTCTGGACCTCTAACCAGATGGTTGACTGGTGCCGGACCGATCTTGCAACAACGCTGAAGCTGCCTGCGGAAAATATACGCGTCATTTCGCCTTATATCGGCGGCGGCTTTGGCGGAAAATTATTCCTGCGCAGCGACGTGCTGCTGGCCGCGCTGGGCGCCCGTGCGGCTAAACGGCCGGTGAAAATAGCGCTACAAAGGCCGTTTATTCCCAACAATACGACCCACCGTCCGGCAACTATCCAGCATATTCGTATCGGCACGGATAAAGACGGGCGAATAGGCGCTATCGCGCATGAAAGCTGGTCAGGCAATCTGCCTGATGGTCAGCCGGAGACAGCGGTGCAGCAAACCCAACTGCTCTATGCCGGCGCTAACCGCTTTACCGGGCTGCGGCTGGCGAAAATCGATCTGCCGGAAGGCAACGCCATGCGTGCGCCTGGTGAAGCGCCCGGCATGATGGCGCTGGAAATCGCCATCGACGAGATCGCAGAAAAAGCCGGGGTCGACCCGGTAGAGTTCCGCATTCTCAACGATACCCAGGTCGATCCCGCAAACCCCGAGCGTTTTTTCTCACGGCGTCAGCTAATTGAATGTCTGCGCACGGGGGCAAAACAGTTTGGCTGGCGCCGCCGTAATGCCGAACCCGCGCAGGTGCGGGACGGCCGCTGGCTGGTTGGTACAGGGGTTGCGGCCGGTTTTCGTAACAATCTGGTGATGAAGTCCGGCGCTCGCGTTCACCTTGATAGCCAGGGCAAGGTGACGGTTGAAACCGATATGACGGATATCGGCACGGGCAGCTACACAATCATCGCCCAGACTGCGGCAGAAATGCTGGGCGTGCCTCTGGAAAAAGTGGTGGTGCGACTCGGTGATTCCAGCTTCCCTGTTTCTGCTGGTTCAGGCGGGCAATGGGGAGCCAACAGCTCGACGGCGGGCGTTTACGCAGCCTGCGTTAAGTTACGCGAAACGGTAGCCGCAAAGCTCGGTTTTGATCCGGCTACGGCGGAATTTGCCGATGAACAGATCCACGCCGGCGATCGCAGCGCTCAGCTTAAAGAAGCGGCGGCTGACGGGACGCTAACCGTTGAAGACAGTATCGAATTCGGCGAGTTAGATAAGAAATTCCAGCAGTCCACTTTCGCAGCACACTTTGTTGAAGTGGGCGTGGATATGGCAACCGGGGAAACACGCGTTCGCCGAATGCTGGCCGTATGCGCCGCGGGCCGGATACTTAATCCGAAAACGGCGCGAAGCCAGGTTATTGGCGCAATGACCATGGGCGTGGGTGCGGCGCTGATGGAGGAGTTAGCCATTGACCAGCGGCTGGGGTATTTCGTTAACCACGACCTCGCTGCCTACGAGGTGCCGGTTCACGCCGATATCCCCGAGCAGGAGGTTATTTTCCTTGAAGATACCGATCCGGTGTCATCGCCGATGAAAGCCAAAGGCGTGGGTGAGCTGGGCTTGTGCGGCGTAAGCGCGGCTATCGCAAATGCCGTTTATAACGCGACCGGCGTGCGGGTTCGGGATTATCCCATCACGCTCGATAAGCTGCTGAAAGGATTGCCGGAGGTCATTTGAGAATCGGCAGACGTGTGAGAACAAACCGTGCCACAGCTTATTGAGGACAGATAAAACATGCTGCAACAATCTCACCTTATCGAACAGACAGATGACGACTGGCGCACGCCGGAACAGGCGTTGTTGACCGATAACAGCATTGAGATTCTGCGTTTTGCGGCTGATGCTGTTACCACCGGCTTAGCCGTTGCTCTGGTGACGCTGGTTGATATCCGCGGCGGCGGCGCGCGTGCGCTGGGGGCGCAAATGGCCGTCCGGGAAGATGGCCTGTATTGCGGCTTCGTATCAGGCGGCTGTGTTGAAGCCGCTGCCGCTTACGAAGCCATGGAAGTGATTAATTCAGGAAACGATCGCCGGATTGTTTACGGCAAGGGATCGCCCTGGTTTGATATCGTGCTGCCCTGCGGGGGCAGCATCATGCTCAGTATTCATAAACTACGCTCCGCCCGGCCGCTGCTGGCGGTGCTGGCCGCTCTGGAGAGGCGCAGGCCCGCGGGCCTGCGCTATAACCCGCAGTTACAAACCCTGCAATGTATTGTCCCTGACGGGAAAACAGGCTGGAGCGGTGAATGTTTCGACGTCTGTTACCGTCCCTGCACGCGAGTGGTTATTTACGGTCGTTCCGTCGAAGCAGAGGTTACCGCCAAACTGGCTCAGGCCGTCGGCTATGACGTTTGCACCAGTAACAGCACGGCGCTGCGAACGGCATCTGCGTTTATTGATTCAGACACGGCGGTGATCCTGCTCTACCACGACCTCAACCGGGAGCTGCCCTTCCTGCAGGCCGCTCTGGGCGCGACGCCTTTTTACATCGGCGCGCTGGGCAGCAGACAAACCCACCTTGAGCGCGTGCAGAAGCTGGCCGACCTTGGCTGGCATGGCCGCGACATAGAGCGAATCAAAGCGCCGATCGGGATATTCCCTAAAGCACGCGATGCGCACTCGCTGGCGCTTTCCGTTCTGGCTGATGTGGCAGCGGCGCGCCTGAGCAGCATCGACAAAGAGAAAATCAGCTAATGCCTTCTCCTGTCGTCATTATTCTTGCCGCTGGTCGCGGGGAAAGGTTTCTTGCATCCGGAGCGACGACGCACAAGCTGGATGCGCTGCTTAATGGAAAACCTGTTTTGTGGCATGTGCTTCAGGCGGTGAAATCGTCCGGCCTCAACTGGCATCTGGTGAAGCCAGAAGGCGGTACTCGCGGCATGAGCGATTCTATTGCGATGGGCGTGCAGGCAACCTCAGGCGCATCGGGATGGCTGATTTTGCCTGCCGACTTACCGCTGATTCATCCGGCCTCACTACAGCGCGTCGCCGCTGCGCTGAGAGAAAAACCCGTTGCTGTGCCCTATTACCGCCAGCATCAGGGACACCCTGTGGGATTCCGCCGGGAGTATTTTGATTCGCTTACCGCCCTTTCCGGCGATTTCGGCGCCCGGGAAATCGTGCGGGATTCACGGCTATGCGGGAAGGTGCTGGATCTTTCGCTTTCCGATGCCGGCGTGGTGCACGATATCGACGCGCTGACTGATTTACGCCTCGCCCAAAGACTGCTTAACGCGCGGGCAAGACGCATGTCCGGTTGATGAATATTTATAAGTTGTTCGATAATCTACTGAGGAAATGCGTAAAATTTGCATTATTCTTTCGTCGATCGTTTTTGACTCTAACAGGATGCATTATGGCTACAGTGGACCCCCGGCAGCTCGCTAAGCGTATTGATACGGTACTGGATATTCTGGTCGGCGGCGATCATGCCTCGGCGGTGAATAACCTCGAAATTTTGAAAGCGGAATTACTGAGCATCGCGAATGGCGAAGAGACACCCGAAAGCGATTTGAAAAAATCGCCGTGGGAAATTTAAGCGCTTCGTTGAAACAAGGGTGGATGGCGCTTATCCACCCTGCGAAAGCGGGCTACAGCGTCAGAGAGCCAAAGGCGCCCTGCCAGTCTTTTTCAAAGGTGGCGATGGCCGCGTTAACGGCAGGCGTCGTCAGCAACTGGTCGGCAACGTCTACCGGCAACGTAATAGATTCGCAGCCGGCCAGCAGGCACGACATAGCCTGATGCGGCGTACGGAAGCTTGCCGCCAGCACTTTGGCATGCGGCGCATGGAGCGTCAGCAACTGCTGTAAATCCTGCACCATCTGAATACCGTCGCCGCCCTGGGCGTCCAGCCGATTCACGTAAGGCGCGACATATTCAGCCCCGGCAAGCGCTGCCAACAAACCTTGCGCGGCGCCATATACCGCCGTACCCAGCGTTGTAATGCCCAGCGCTTTCAACTGTTTCATCGCCGCCAGGCCTTCTACGGTGGTCGGAACCTTCACGACCAGGCCCGGCACGCGACTGGTCAGCAATTGTGCTTCGCGAACCATTTCATCGGCGTTGGCCGCGATAACCTGGGCAAATAGCTTGCCTTCGCCGCCCAGCGCATCCTGCAACGCCGGCAACACTTCCCAAAGCGGTTTACCCGCTTTTGCGATAATAGACGGGTTGGTCGTCACCCCTTGCAGCGGCAGAACGCGAGCAAGACGCTTAACGGCGGCTACGTCGGCCGTGTCTAAATACAGTTCCATAAGCTCTCCAGATTCGGGTTGGGTCTCAATGTCGTCATCATAGCTTCGCCTTCTTATTGTTACCTGATCAAAATCAATAAAACTTTCATTCGAAAGTAATCTAATTTACGAAAGAAAGTTACGAGGCGAGATTATGCTTTTCAATATCCAGCGCTACTCCACACACGATGGCCCGGGCATTCGCACCGTGGTGTTTCTTAAGGGCTGCTCGCTCGGCTGCCGCTGGTGCCAGAACCCGGAAAGCCGTGCGCGCACGCAGGATATTTTATTCGATGAGCGCCTTTGCCTGGCGGGCTGCGTTTTGTGCCAGCAAGCAGCCCCGCAGGTGATTTCACGCCTGGACGAAAAGCTGATTATCGCCCGCCAAAAACTCACCGATGCGCACATGAACGCCCTTACCGACTGCTGCCCAACCCAGGCGCTGAGCGTTTGCGGCGAGATGCAAAGCGCCGACGCCATTATGGAAAAGGTGCTGCGCGATAAACCTTTCTACGATCGCAGCGGCGGCGGCATTACGCTTTCCGGCGGCGAGCCTTTTATGCAGCCTGAAATGGCACGTACTTTGTTGCAGCGCAGCAAGGAAGCCGGCATCAATACCGCCGTGGAATCCTGCCTGCACGTGCCGTGGAAATATATCGAACCCTCTTTGCCGCATCTGGATCTGCTGCTCGCAGATTTAAAACATGTCGATAAGCAACGCTTCCATCAATGGACGGATGGCAACGCCGAACGAGTGCTGGATAACTTTCGCAAACTTGCCGCGCGCGGCGTGGAAATGACGATCAGAGTGCCGTTAATCCCCGACTTTAACGCTGATGAGCAGTCCATTCGCGCCATCAGCGATTTTGCCGCCGACGAAATCGGCGCGAAAGCTATCCATTTTTTGCCCTACCACACCTTAGGTATCAACAAATATAAACTCCTGAACGTTCCCTATCTGGCAGCGCATAAGCCTCTCGATGCGCCCGGGCTGCTGCTTTTCGCCGAGCAGTACGCCAGCCAGAAAGGCATGACCGCCTGGATTCGAGGATAAATATCATGACCGAACTGAACCTGAACTTTCTCAGCCCGCGCATTCAGGCGCATAAAGAAGCGCTGATCCATATCGTTAAACCGCCGGTCTGTACCGAGCGCGCCCGGCACTATACCGCTATTTATCAGCAGCATCAGGATAAGCCGCTGCCGGTTCGTCGCGCGCTGGCGCTGGCTCACCACCTGGCCGAGCGCACTATCTGGATCAAACACGATGAGTTGATCATCGGCAACCAGGCAAGCCACGTGCGCGGCGCGCCGTTCTTTCCGGAATATACCGTGGGTTGGATCGAGGCAGAGATCGACGAACTTGGCGATCGTCCGGGCGCAGGCTTCTCCATTACCGCCGAGGATAAAGCCGTAATGCACGAGATTTGTCCGTGGTGGCGCGGCCAGACGGTGCAGGATCGCTGCTACGGCATGTTTACCGACGAGCAAAAAGCGCTGCTGGCGACCGGCATTATTAAAGCCGAAGGCAATATGACTTCGGGCGACGCGCACCTGGCGGTGAATTTCCCGCTGCTGCTGGAGCTGGGGCTTGATGGTCTGCGTGAAAAAGTAGCCGAGCGCCGCGAACGCTTGCGCCTCACCGACTGGGACGATCTGCACAAAGAACAGTTCCTGAAGGCGATTGATATTACTTTCGCAGCGTTAAGCGACCATATTCTGCGCTACGCAGCACTTGCGAAAGAAATGGCGGGCAAAGAAGCGCGAATTGCCCGTCGCAACGAACTGCTGGCCATAGCCGAAAACTGCGAGCATATCGCTCATCAGCCGCCTGTATCTTTCTGGCAGGCGCTACAGCTAAGCTACTTCGTGCAACTGGTGCTGCAAATTGAATCCAACGGTCACTCCGTTTCCTTCGGTCGTCTGGATCAGTATCTTTATCCCTGGTATCGCCGCGATGTGGAGCTTGCGCAAACCCTGGGGCGCAATGAGGCTATCGAACTGCTGCAAAGCTGCTGGCTGAAGCTGCTGGAAGTAAACAAAATCCGTTCCGGCTCGCACTCCAAAGCCTCTGCGGGAAGCCCGCTTTACCAGAATGTGACCATTGGCGGGCAAAGATTGCTTAATGGCGAAGCGATTGACGCGGTGAACCCGCTTTCTTACGCGGTGCTGGAATCCTGCGGTCAGCTACGTTCCACCCAGCCAAACCTTAGCGTGCGTTATCACGCCGGGATGAGTAATGATTTCCTCAATGCCTGCGTACAGGTGATTCGCTGTGGGTTTGGCATGCCGGCCTTCAATAACGATGAGATCGTTATTGATGAATTCATCAAGCTTGGCGTGAGTCGCGAAGATGCATATGACTATGCGGCGATTGGCTGCATCGAAACCGCCGTGGGCGGCAAATGGGGCTATCGCTGTACCGGTATGAGTTTCATTAATTTTGCCCGGGTGATGCTGGCAACGCTTGAGCATGGCCGCGACGCCACCAGCGGAAAAGTATTCCTGCCGCAGGAAAAAGCGCTCTCGGCGAGTAACTTCAACAGCTTCGATGAAGTGATGGCCGCATGGGATGAACAAATCCGTTACTACACGCAAAAATCTATCGAGATCGAATGCGTGGTGGATACCGTGCTGGAAGAAAACGCCCACGATATTCTCTGCTCGGCGCTGGTGGATGACTGTATCGAACGCGGTAAAAGCATTAAGCAAGGCGGCGCAAAATATGACTGGGTTTCTGGTCTGCAGGTGGGTATCGCAAACCTCGGTAATAGCCTGGCTGCGGTGCGTAAGCTGGTCTTCGAGCAAGGTACAATCGGTCAGCAGCAACTGGCCGAAGCGCTGGCGAATGATTTTGATGGCCTTAGCGGCGAGCAGCTACGTCAGCGGCTGATTAACGGCGCGCCTAAATACGGCAATGATGAGGATGAAGTGGATCTGCTGCTGGCTCGCGCTTACCAAACCTATATCGATGAGCTTAAGCAATATCACAATACCCGCTTTGGGCGTGGGCCGATTGGCGGTACTTATTACGCGGGAACTTCGTCAATTTCGGCTAACGTGCCTTTTGGGGCGGCAACCATGGCGACGCCTGACGGCCGCAAAGCGACTACCCCGCTTGCGGAAGGCGCAAGTCCCGCATCTGGCACCGACAGGCTTGGTCCGACGGCCGTAATCAGTTCGGTCGGCAAGCTGCCAACCAGCAAAATTTTGGGCGGCGTGTTGCTGAATCAGAAGCTGAATCCGTCCACGCTTGATAACCCGCGCGACCGCGAAAAACTGATGTTTATGCTGCGGACTTTCTTTGAGGCGCACAAAGGCTGGCATGTGCAATACAATATAGTTTCCCGTGAAACCCTGCTGGATGCAAAACAACATCCTGATAAGTATCGTGATTTAGTGGTGCGCGTAGCAGGTTACTCGTCATTTTTCACAGCCTTATCTCCGGACGCGCAGGATGATATTATAGCCCGAACAGAACATACACTTTGACGACTCCGGCGGCGGCTAAGGCCGCCGCCCATAATTGGCTGACATGAATTCCAGACAACAAATCATATTACAGATGGTGATTGATCAAGGCCGCATGAGCGTGACCGATCTTGCCAAAACAACCGGCGTTTCCGAAGTGACTATCCGCCAGGATCTCAACCTTCTGGAAAAGCGTAGCTATCTGCGGCGCGCCCACGGTTATGCCGTTCCGCTAGAAAGCGACGACGTTGAAACCCGGATGATGAACAACTACACCCTGAAACGTACTCTGGCGGAATTTGCAGCAACGCTTGTGAATGACGGTGAGACCGTGTTTATCGAAAATGGCAGTAGCAATGCCCTTCTCGCCCGCACGCTGGCGGAGCATAAGCGCGTTACGCTGATTACCGTAAGCAGTTACATTGCCCATCTGCTCAAGGACACAAATTGTGAAGTCATTTTGTTGGGCGGAATTTACCAGAAAAAAAGCGAGAGCATGGTAGGCCCGCTCACCCGACAGTTCATCCAGCAGGTGCATTTCAATAAGGCGTTTATTGGCATTGATGGCTTTCTGCCTGAAACAGGGTTCACCGGTCGCGATATGATGCGCGCTGACGTGGTGAATGCGGTGCTGGAAAAGGGCAGCGAAGCGATAGTGCTGACAGACAGCAGCAAGTTCGGCGCAATCCACCCTTATACGCTTGGGCCAATCGAATGCTTTAGCCGGGTAATAACCGATGACGGCCTGAACGCGACTACGCATCAGCAACTGCTGGATAATGGCGTTCAGGTTGATATCGTGAAGCAGTTTCCTCTGAGTTAATCCGCTTATTCCAGGACTGCCTGTCTTTTGCGCAGGCAGTTGCGCTATCAGATTTATCCTGAGAACCATTTAAGAGTTTTTACCTGTCTTAATTCCCGGCGAAAATTAAAATATTTATTAGCGATATAACAGGAAGTGATAATCACCCGCGTTATCTTTTAGGTCTGTATCGCCGCGTAGTTTCACGGCAGTTCCCCTAAAGCCACTATACTTACAGGGAGACTTGTATCCGTGAATCAATTATTCAGGAGAAAGTAAATGACCTTAAATAACAAAAAAATTGCCGCTGTTATGCTGGCTCTTACCGTTGCGATGTCTCTGAGCGCATGTTCTAACTGGTCCAAACGCGATCGTAACACCGCAATCGGCGCCGGGGCCGGGGCCGTAGGCGGAGCGGTATTGTCCGACGGTAGTGCTCTGGGTACGCTGGGTGGTGCCGCTGTCGGTGGTATTATCGGTCACCAGGTCGGTAAATAAGGCCTGAAGCCAGCAAAAGCTAATATGCTTTGATGAATTAAAACTGTTTCAACATTCAGGTCTGGCAGCAGTTATAAAAAAGGCCACGGAAATATCCGTGGCCTGATTATTTATAATTTGCTTACCGATCTGTCATCCGCCTGCCAGTTTCACTTTCATGCCTTTTGCTTCCAGCAGTGATTTAATCAAATCGCGTTTATCGCCCTGAATTTCAATCACGCCCTCTTTAACTGCCCCGCCGCAGCCGCATTTCTTTTTCAATTCAGCAGCTAAGGTTGCAAGCGTGGCATCATCAGCGTCAATGCCGGTTATCAGACAAACACCTTTGCCTTTTCGTCCGCTGGTCTGACGCTGGATGCGCACGATGCCGTCGCCCTTTGGGCGCACCACTTCTGCTTTTGGCTCGTCAATGCGCCCCGTTTCCGTGGAATAAACCAGACGGCTGTTCTCGTCTTTCATTATTTATGCTCCCTGTTTTAGCGAGGCACGAATATCGCGCAGCGTTTGCGCCGGATCGGCGGACTGGGTGATCGGACGTCCAATCACCATATAATCGACGCCCGCCGTTTGCGCCTGAACCGGCGTCATAATGCGGCGCTGATCGCCCGCATCGCTTCCTGCAGGACGAATGCCGGGCGTGACGAGTTTAAACGCCTGGCCCAGTTCATTTTTGAAACGCACGGCTTCATGGGCCGAACAAACAACGCCATCCAGACCGCAATTCTGCGTCAGACGCGCCAGGCGCTCTGCGTAATCCGCAGGGCTTGAAGTTATGCCAAGATCGGCTAAATCGCTCGCTTCCATGCTGGTGAGCACGGTGACAGCAATAAGCAACGGCGCGTCCTTTCCAAACGGGTTCAAAGCTTCGCGAGCGGCAGTCATCATGCGCGCCCCGCCGCTTGCATGAACGTTCACCATCCATACGCCCAGCTCGGCCGCTGCGGCTACTGCACGCGCGGTGGTATTTGGAATGTCATGGAATTTCAGGTCGAGAAAAACATCGAAACCGCGCTGCTGGAGGTCGGCAACAAACCGGGGGCCAAACAGAGTAAACATCTCTTTGCCCACTTTCAGGCGGCAGTCCTGCGGGTCGATGCGGTCAACGAACGCCAGGGCGCTGTCGCGCTTATCGTAATCGAGCGCAACGACGATTGGCGAATCGGTGGCAACACGGGAGGAGGAAGATGCGGTTGAATTCATGACTAAACCTTCTGACTGTTGGGCACCAGCGCGGCGCGGAGATAAACGGCAAGCATTCTACCCGCCACCCCGGCAAATTTACAGTTGCCATTACGTCCTGCGGAGCAATTAGTTCTCAGGGGTTGAAATGAGAAATAAGTAAACAGACAAGTATGTTGTAACTAAAGTGCGGACTTTTTTAAAAGCAGCACCGGTACGCTGCTATTGTCCGTCCAGCCCGCGGATCGGTTTAACCGTCGACCATGCCCGGCAGGACGGGCAATGCCAGTACATGGTAAATGCGGTAAAACCACACTTCTGGCAGCGATAACGCGGTTTGGTGCGAACCTGCTCGCCTACCATATCACGCAGCACAATCAGACTTTCTTTTGCGCGCCCTTCTTCCGCATCCTGCAGATGGTAATCGATCAGACGATGGAATACGCGCATCGTTGGGTGCCGCTGCAACTGGCGGTTGATATAGACCTGCGCGATATCCGCCCCTTCTTTTTGCTCCAGAATACCGGCCAGCATCAACTCTGCCACGGCCCCGGTATTTTCTTCAACGCAGCGTTTAAGGAAGGTTTCCCACTCTTCTGGTTTGTTGAGCTGCTGGAAGCAGACCTGCAGCATTTCCAGCGTTTCGCTGACCAGCTCGCTGTCCTGATCGATAACGCGCTGGAGAGTTTCCACGGCTTTCGCGTATTCGCCCTTCGCCATAAAAATACGCCCCATCATAATGGAGACGCGGGCGCAGCTTTTATCTGCCGCCGCCCCTTTCTTCAGCAGCGACATCGCGCGGTCGAGATCGTCGCTGCCCATTAGCTGCAGGGCGAGCTCGCAATAGAAGTGGGCGATTTCTGTGCGCTGTTTGTCTTTCCCCAGCTTGACCAGACGTTCAGCAACATCAATGGCTTTCTGCCAGTCGCTGGTAGCCTGGTGAATTAGCAGAAGCTGCTGCAGCGCCCCAACGCGAAAATCCGTTTCGTCCACCAGTTGAGCAAACATATCTTCTGCCCTGTCGTACAAACCGGCGGCCATATAATCCCGGCCCAGTTGCTGAACCGCCAGCAGCCGCTGTTCATAGGTCAGGGAGGCGCTTTCCATTAAGGACTGGTGGATGCGAATGGCGCGGTCGACTTCCCCACGCGAGCGGAACAGATTGCCCAACGTGAGATGGGCCTCAACGGTGCTGGTGTCCTCTTTGAGCATATCAAGGAAGAGATCGACCGCTTTATCCTGCTGGTTAGACAGCAGAAAGTTTACCCCGGCGACATAGTCGCGCGACAGGCGGTTGGCTTCCTGCTGTTTATTTTGATACGCACTTCTGCGGCCCATATACCAGCCATAAGCGGCGGCCACGGGCAACAACAGAAACAGCAGTTCCAGCATATCCGGTTATTCCTTCACGGCCGGAACGGTGGAATCTGGCACGACGGGATCCGTGGCGACCTGCTGCTCGAGGCGCTTAATTTTACGCTCGGCGCGGGCAAGTGAAATACGCACACGCAGCCAGAACAGGCTGCAGATGAGCCAGCCGATGATAAAACCCGCAGCAAACAGCGTCGCCAGTAAGGTGGAGACCCTGTATTCGCCCTGAGCAAGCAAATAATTAAAGTTCACTACCTGATCGTTTTGCGCGCCTAAAGTGACGGATACCACAAAGATCGCTAGCACCAGTAAGAAAATGAATAAATATTTCACATTACTTCCCGTTATGTGGTCGTACGCGACGGTTATGCGCTAATGCTGTTCAACGGTATAAATTACCATTTCCGGCGAGCCCGGGGAATCCATTAGCGACGTCCAATTCATAAGAAATGGGGGTTAAATTAATATTCTCAAGGCTCGCCGTCTCTTTCGGCTATTTCTTCAGCTTCCTGAACCGGCACAGAAAGCGGGCCGCAGAACTTTTGTGCAAGCCAGGTGGCCAGCGTCACCAACAGCCAGGACAAAAGCGTGGCGACGATCAAATCGCGCGGCCAGTGCATGCCCAGTAAGAGTCGGCTCCCCATTACGCCGGTGGCCCACACCAGCAGTAAAACTATGGTAAACATACGTCGGCGAGGCCATAACAGGCCAACGCCCAGCAATGCCCAACTGGCGGCAAACATCGAATGTCCGGAAGGAAACGCAAAACCAGTCTCTTTTTGCCAGTGTTTACGCAGCCAGCCTGGCACTTCGCCATTATCAGTCAGTTGACTCTTTACTAATTCGCTGCGCTGCTTACGCTTTAAATTGTAGAACTCATCGGTGGGAACATGCTGCGTTTTTTCAAGCCACACCACGAACGGGCGGGGTTCCTGCACCTGATCTTTGATAACAGATTTTACGGTTTGCCCGATAATAATCGCCGCGCCAAGGATAGCAAACAGCATCACTGCCGCTTTAAGGCGAAACCGCAAACACCATAAAAACCAGGCGCAAAGCACAACATGGGTAATGATTCCCCAGGGCTGCGTCACCGTTTCGGTTATCCAGTACATCCCTTTTAACCAGCCGCTGTTGCCCCCCGGCGTCCACTGCCAGCCAGATAACCAAACCGTTAACGGCATAATTAACAGCAATCCTGCTCCTGCCGCAGTTCGCTTTGCTATCGCGCGCATCGTTCCTCCTGAAAAGACAAAATCAATCAAGGATACCCGAAAAGTGCACAGGAGGATAAACGGGCGCATCATCAAAGAGTAAAAATAGCTTTCCGCCCAGCCAATTAGGCGAAGCCTTCTGCGTTGTGGCAAAATAGCCAATAATAATTGCACAAGCCAGAAAACTGGCAGGCGCCTGCGGGTGTCGATATGAGTACCTGGAGAATCACATGCAGCTTAAACGTGTGGCAGAAGCCAAACTGCCAACCCCATGGGGCGATTTCCTGATGGTGGGTTTTGAAGAACTGGCGACCGGGCAGGATCATGTCGCCCTGGTTTTTGGTGATATTACCGGGGATGAATCCGTTCTGGCTCGCGTCCACTCCGAGTGTCTGACCGGCGATGCATTATTTAGCCTGCGCTGTGACTGTGGTTTCCAGCTCGAAGCCGCGCTGTCGCATATCGCAGAAGAGGGTCGCGGCGTGCTGCTTTATCATCGCCAGGAAGGGCGCAATATCGGCCTGCTCAATAAAATTCGCGCATACGCTTTGCAGGATAAAGGGTACGACACGGTGGAAGCCAACCATCAGTTAGGGTTTGCTGCAGATGAGCGCGATTTCACTTTGTGTGCGGACATGTTCAAACTGCTGGGCGTTGATGCGGTTCGTCTGCTGACGAACAACCCCAAGAAAGTGGAAATTCTGAGCGAAGCCGGGATTAACATCGTCGAGCGCGTGCCGCTTATCGTGGGCCGCAACCCGAAGAATGAACATTATCTGGATACCAAAGCGGCCAAAATGGGCCACCTGCTTTCAGAGTAACGACCGCCCTGCTTTCCGGCAGACGCTTTTTGTATCGCACTGTATCCGGCGACGGGCTTAATACATAGCCTTGCAAAAAGCGTCCATCTGCACATATTCCCCCTACAATGCGATGTTGAGATGTCTCCGTCATTTCATAAAACCTTCGGAGACATCGCAATGTTTAAAAGGTTATCGGGTCATCGCGCCGGAAAACCGCGGCTTCGGCTCCACACGCTTTATATCTGCCTCCACACCGCGCAATGGACAACCTTCCGCGACATTATTACTTTGATGTGAACGGCGCGTTACGCTACGCCGCTTTCGGCGAGGGAGATAATGCAAAGCAGGAGCAAATTATTCAGACCTTGCTTAAAGAGGTACGAACCTGAAGCGGGTATCCGGCGCTGCGCTTAAATGCCCTGCTTAACAGGCTAAGCGGTTAAAAAAATAAAGGCAGATTTCTCTGCCTTTATCATTGCCGCATACCGTTAATTTTCGGCGTATCACTTGCCGGTCGCTATTCTTACTTCAGCATATTACGGATGACGTAATGCAAAATGCCATCGTTGCGGAAATAGGTTAATTCGTTTCCGGTATCGATACGGCAGCGGCACTCAATCACCTCTTTTCGCCCGTCAGTATGTGACAACGTCACCGGCACGGTGCCGCCAGGCGTCAGCGAGTCAAGCCCGGTGATATCAATGGTCTCTTCCCCGGTTAGCCCAAGCGTTTTGCGCGTTACGCCCTGTGGGAATTCGAGCGGTAAAATACCCATCCCGATAAGGTTAGAACGGTGAATACGCTCAAAGGATTCGGAGATGACTACCCGCACGCCCAACAGTCGCGGCCCTTTCGCAGCCCAGTCCCGACTCGAGCCGGAACCGTATTCTTTCCCCGCGATAACCGCAAGCGGGATCCCCTTCGCCTGATAGCGCATCGCCGCATCATAAATAGACATCACTTCATCACCGGGCAGCAGGCGCGTCATCCCACCCTCAACGCCGGGCACCATTTCGTTACGGATACGGATATTGGCGAATGTGCCACGCATCATGACTTCATGGTTGCCGCGACGCGAGCCGTAGGAGTTAAATTCTTTACGCTCAACGCCATGGTTTAGCAGATAACGCCCTGCCGGACTGTCCGGCTTGATACTGCCCGCAGGCGAAATGTGGTCGGTTGTGACCGAGTCACCCAGCATTGCCAGCACGCGGGCGCCGTGAATATCCTGTACCGGTTTCGGCTCTGCTTCCATATCGTCAAAGAAAGGCGACAGGCGAATATAGGTGGAATCGCTCTGCCAGCCGTAGGTATCCGAGCGGTCGACTTCAATGTTGCGCCACTCCGGCGTGCCTTCGAAGACTTCGGCATATTCTTTGTTGAACATCTCGGTAGAAACCTGCGCTACCGCGCGTGCGATTTCCTGGCTGCTCGGCCAGATGTCCTTCAGATATACCGGATCGCCCTTGCGATCGTGTCCCAGCGGGTCGGTTGTCAGGTTAACGTTCATGTTCCCCGCAAGCGCATAGGCGACCACCAGCGGCGGTGACGCCAGCCAGTTAGTTTTTACCAGCGGATGAATACGTCCTTCAAAGTTACGGTTACCGGAAAGCACGGCGCCGACGGTTAAATCGCCTTTTTTAATCGCGAGTTCTATAGGGTCCGGCAGCGGCCCTGAATTCCCGATACAGGTGGTACAGCCGTAGCCGACGAGGTTAAAACCCAGTCCGTCCAGGTAAGGCGTCAGTTTTGCTTTGGCGAGATAATCTGAAACGACTTTAGAGCCCGGAGCCAGCGAGGCTTTAACCCACGGCTGGCGCTTAAGACCAAGCGTAAGCGCTTTCTTCGCCAGAAGTCCTGCCGCCATTAACACGCTGGGGTTAGAGGTATTGGTGCAGGAGGTGATGGCAGCAATGACCACCGCGCCATCCGGAAGCTGGTATTCGCGCCCGCCCATCGTGTAATCCACCGGCGCGCGATCTTTTTGCGTGGTGTTAATTTCAAGTTCGTTACTGGCGTTAAAGGCTTTCGGCACTTCGCCCAGCGGGACCCGGTCCTGCGGACGTTTCGGGCCGGCGACGCTCGCTTCCACCTCATTCATATTCAAAGCAAGCGTGCTGGTAAAGACTGGCTCATCGCCGGTATTGCGCCACATGCCCTGGGCTTTTGCGTACGCCTCGACCAGGGCTATCTGATCTTCAGTGCGTCCGCTCAAACGCATGTAATCAAGCGTAACGGCATCGATTGGGAAGAAACCGCAGGTTGCGCCATATTCCGGCGCCATATTGGCGATAGTGGCGCGGTCTGCCAGCGGCAGTGAATCCAGCCCGTCGCCGTAAAATTCAACAAACTTGCCGACGACGCCATGCTTGCGCAGCATCTGGGTGACGGTCAACACGAGGTCGGTTGCGGTAATGCCTTCACCGAGTTTGCCGTCGAGCTTAAAGCCGACCACATCGGGGATCAGCATAGATACCGGCTGACCGAGCATCGCGGCTTCCGCTTCAATCCCCCCTACGCCCCATCCGAGCACGCCGAGGCCGTTAATCATTGTGGTATGGGAATCGGTGCCAACCAGCGTGTCAGGATAAGCGACCAGTTCATCGCCCTGCATTTCACTCCAGACGGCTTTGCCAAGATATTCCAGGTTGACCTGGTGGCAGATGCCGGTGCCAGGCGGCACAACGCTGAAGCGGCTGAACGCCTGCTGGCCCCAGCGCAGGAAGACGTAACGCTCATGGTTACGCTCCATTTCCAGGCGCACGTTTTCTTCAAACGCGTCGTCATCGCCAAAGCGATCGACGGTCACGGAGTGGTCAATAACCAGGTCAACGGAAGAAAGCGGATTTACTTTGGCGACATCGCCACCGAGGCGTTTAACGGCTTCACGCATGGCTGCTAAATCCACCACCGCTGGCACCCCGGTAAAATCTTGCATTAATACGCGTGCCGGGCGATAGGCGATTTCACGATCGGCATGGGCGTTTTTCAGCCAGCCAGCCAGAGCATGGATATCATCTTGAGTGACGGAATCTTCATCCTGCCAGCGCAGCATGTTTTCGAGTAAGACTTTTAGCGACTTGGGTAAACGCGTGATATCCCCAAGTTCCTTTGATGCCAGCGGCAGGCTGTAGTAATGATAGGTTTTATCCAGCGCCTGAAGTGTATCCTTACTGGCTTCTCGTAGGGTTAACGACATAGCTCCTCCTTAATTGCAGGGATAGCGATGCCCTGAATAAATTCAGGGTCACTACTAAAGATAACACATAGATGTCGTAACGTTTTGATAACAACCCGAATTGATAAATGGGGCTGTCAGGCGCTATGGAGGGGCTGAATGAAAAACGCCCCGGCATCAAATGCGGGGCGTTTTGAGATTAGTTGACCACTGTTGCGATCAGTTGTGCCCAGAACAGTACCGAAACGGTAAAAGCGCCGAGCCATGACCAGTATTTCATACTGCGATGATTTATCATAAGCATTACTCTTTATTTGCGATATGCAATTTGGCTGATTAAATAATCAGTCTCCAGAATATTGCTGTGTGTAGTTATTAAGTTGTACGCCGTTAACTGCGTCTAATAAGAAAGTGTGATTGACCGCAAGTTAATTAAACGTAAATAAAATTAGTGATTATTGTTTTTTGTGATCGTCAGCAGAAAACATATCAATAAATTCTTGTTGCTGTTTGGTTAGCTTCCAGGAGTCTGGCAGTTGAGTTTTACCCGCCTTCATCTCCTGGAGCGGCTTGTCATCTTTCTGAAATACCGCTTTGCGTTGCCCGACTTGTCCGAGGATGGCCATATTTAGCTCCAATAGTGCCAGGCCACCAGCGCGACCACCAGCCAGAACAGGCCTGAAACCAGAAATACCGCCAGCCAGGCTTTACGTTTAAGCTCAGGATCCCTTTGCGGTTGTTCACTTCCTGAAGGCATTGCTAACCTCATACAATCGACACCACTTATCATAAACTTGTTAACAATCGTTATAAGCAATCGTCCGTTGGGATTAATCCTAAAGAAACTCTAGCTCAAAAGCCAGCAAATTTGCTCATTGTTTACAAGAAAAGATTTAATCTTTTGACGTGAAATAAGTTATTGAAGCATCACATTTGCGCTGCGGTTAATTATTATCTACGCCTGTCGCATAATAGAGACAGATTACCCTTTGTTATAATATGGGTAAAAGAGGCAGGAGGATATTAATCGAGATGAGACTAATTCGTATTTATTAGAAATGATAAAAAACGGTACCTCCTCCGGGCGAAGAAGATACCAGAGGGAATTATTTGGCGGGTAATTTAATATCTTTAAACATCGCTTCGATATCTTCATTGGACTTTAAGGCCACGGCGGTATCGACCACATCGCGCGTCAGATGCGGGGCAAAGCGCTGAATAAAATCATACATATAGCTGCGCAGGAAGGTGCTGCGGCGGAAGCCTATCTTGGTAGTGCTGTGGCTGAACACGCCCTGGGCTTCAATACGAACCAGGTCCGGGTCGGAAACAGGGTCGACCGCCATGCTTGCAATCACCCCTACCCCTAATCCCAGACGCACGTAGGTTTTAATCACATCCGCATCGGTTGCGGTAAAGACGATACGCGGCGTTAAACCTGCGCGGTTGAACGCCGTGTCCAGTTCAGAACGTCCGGTAAAGCCAAAGGTGTAAGTGACTAACGGATATTGAGCAAGCTCTTCAATCGTGACAGATTCCCTGGAAGCCAGCGGATGTTCTGGCGTCACCACAATCGAGCGGTTCCAGTGATAGCACGGCAGCATCACCAGATCGTCATACAGATGAAGCGCTTCGGTGGCAATAGCGAAATCTGCATTGCCTTTCGAGACCGCTTCCGCAATTTGCGTTGGCGATCCCTGATGCATGTGCAGCGAAACACGGGGATAGCGCTCAATAAAACCTTTAATCACGCCCGGTAACGCATAGCGCGCCTGTGTATGCGTTGTGGCGACGTACAGAGAGCCTTTGTCAGGCCAGGTATGTTCGCCGGCAACAGATTTGATTGCATCGACTTTAGAAAGCACTTCGCGGGCAATACGGATAATTTCCTGCCCGGCAGGCGTAACCTGGGTGAGATGTTTACCGCTTCGGGCAAAAATCTGAATACCCAGCTCATCTTCTAACATGCGCACTTGTTTACTGATGCCCGGCTGAGAAGTGTAAAGTCCTTCTGCCGTCGACGAGACGTTAAGATTGTGGTTTACCACCTCAACGATATAACGAAGCTGCTGTAGTTTCATGACTTACCATCCAGGTCAAAATGTCCCCGGGCGCCAGCGGTGCGGGGGATTAAGACGATGTGAGATTAAAGAGATATGCAGTAAAGCCACTATATCAGTTATATCTTCTATGTATAGATGGTAAGAAAAAATAATAAAGAGGTTATATAAGAGGATATAAAAAAACCGGAGCGTCAGCCCCGGTTTCTGGTAGGAGAGGAAGCTTATTTTTTCCCTTCAACCCATTTCCCGTCGACAAAGAAGGCAGACCAGCCAGTGGCTTTGCCGTCTTTTTCTGAGGAAACGTATTGCTGCTTAGTCTTGCGGCTAAAGCGAACAACGGATTTATTGCCTTCTGCATCCTGCTGCGGCGCATCGGCCAGATAACGAAGCTTCTCCGGCAGACGGTCGCGGAAGCGGTACAACTCTTCCACTAAAGGCGCGCGCGTTTCTCGCGATTTAGGGAAGGTGTTCGCTGCCAGGAACACGCCTGCAGCGCCGTCGCGCAGAACAAAGTAGGCGTCTGATTTTTCGCAAGGCAGTTCCGGTAAGGGAACCGGATCTTCCTTCGGAGGAGCCACTTCGCCGTTGCGCAGGATCTTACGCGTGTTCTTACATTCATCGTTAGTACAGGCCATGTACTTGCCGAAACGCCCCATTTTCAGGTGCATTTCAGAGCCGCATTTTTCGCACTCAACGATTGGGCCGTCATAACCCTTGATGCGGAACTCGCCCTCTTCAATTTCGTAACCGTCGCAGGTTGGGTTATTACCACAAACGTGCAGCTTACGTTTTGGATCGATGAGGTAGCTGTCCATCGCCGTGCCGCATTTAGCACAACGACGTTTCGCACGCAGCGCGTTGGTTTCCGCGTCATCGCCTTCAAGGACGTTGAGCACTTCGTTTTCCGGCACCAGGTTAATGGTGGTTTTGCAACGCTCCTTCGGCGGCAACGCATAGCCTGAACAGCCCAGGAATACCCCGGTACTTGCTGTACGGATACCCATCTTACGGCCACAGGTTGGACAGTCGATGCTGGTTAGCACCATCTGATTCGGGCGCATGCCACCTTCTTCCGGCTCCTGCGCTGCTTTTTCAAGCTGGCCGCTGAAATCGGTGAAGAATTCGTCCAGCACACCTTTCCACTCGGCCTGGTTGTTCGCCACCTGGTCGAGGTTGTTTTCCATCTGCGCGGTGAAGTCGTAGTTCATCAGCTCGCGGAAGTTTTCTTCCAGACGATCGGTGACTATCTCGCCCATCTTTTCTGCGTAAAAACGACGATTCTCAACGCGCACATAACCACGATCCTGGATAGTGGAAATGATGGATGCATAGGTTGAAGGACGACCAATGCCGCGTTTTTCGAGCTCTTTAACCAGAGATGCTTCACTAAAGCGAGCAGGCGGCTTGGTGAAGTGCTGGCCTGGCGTCAGTTCAACCAGCGACATCACGTCACCTTTATTGACCGCAGGCAAGGTTCTGTCTTCATCGCCTTTACGCAGCGCCGGCATCACTTTTGTCCAGCCGTCAAAGCGCAGGATACGACCACGGGCCTTCAGGCGGTAATCCCCAGCTTCCAAGGTTAACGTCGTGGAGTCGTATTGCGCAGGCGTCATCTGACAGGCCACAAACTGACGCCAGATAAGCTGATACAGTTTCTGCGCGTCCGCTTCCATATCCTTTAAGGATTCGGCAAGCACACTCACGTCAGAAGGACGAATCGCTTCGTGCGCTTCCTGGGAGTTTTCTTTACTTGTGTACTGCAGCGGCGAGGCAGGCAGGTATTTCTTGCCAAAATTCTCGTCGATATAACCGCGCACCATGCTTACCGCGTCCTGGCTCAGGTTCGTGGAGTCAGTACGCATGTAAGTGATGTGGCCCGCTTCGTACAGACGCTGCGCCATCATCATGGTTTTTTTCACGCCAAATCCAAGACGGGTGCTGGCAGCCTGCTGCAGCGTAGAAGTAATAAACGGCGCGCCAGGCTTGCTGCTGGTCGGTTTATCTTCACGCTCAAGCACGGTGTAACGGGCTTTTTCAAGCTCGCTGACCGCCGCCATGGTTTGTTCGCGGTTGACCGGACGGAACGGTTTATCTTTGTGGTGGCTGACCTGAACCGGAAGATTGTCGCCCACAGGCGTTGCCAGGTTAGCATCAATTTCCCAAAACTCTTCAGGAACGAACGCTTTGATTTCGCGTTCGCGCTCAACAACCAGGCGTACTGCAACGGATTGAACACGCCCAGCGGAAAGCCCGCGCGCAATTTTCTTCCACAGCAGCGGAGACACCATATAACCCACCACGCGGTCCATAAAGCGACGCGCCTGCTGGGCGTTTACACGGTCAATATTCAACTCGCCCGGCTTTTCGAAAGCCTGCTGGATAGCGTTTTTGGTGATTTCATTAAACACCACGCGGCTATAGCGCGATTCATCGCCGCCGATCACTTCCCGCAGGTGCCATGCGATGGCTTCCCCTTCGCGGTCAAGGTCGGTTGCGAGATAGATATGGTCAGCTTTTTCAGCAAGGGATTTCAGTTCTGAAACCACCTTTTCCTTGCCCGGCAGCACTTCATACTGGGCTTCCCAGCTATGCCAGGGATCGACTCCCATACGATTTACGAGCGCGCCGCGTTCATCCTTTTTGACCTTTTTGGTCGTTTTGGTGGAGGCGGAGTCAGCGCTCTTCTTGGTGGTTGATCCACTGGTCGGCAAATCACGGATATGACCTACGCTGGACTTAACCACATAGTCATTTCCGAGATATTTGTTGATCGTTTTGGCTTTTGCCGGGGACTCAACGATGACGAGAGCTTTACCCATATTCACCTTTACCTAATTTAATTCATCCAGAATACGTCGCACGCAGTCTCATTCTCCTGGAAGCGGCGCGCCTTTTTTTATATTGCGACAGCGTCAAAGGAGATCAACTCTTTTTTCAAACACCGGCCTGAAAGCAGCGCTAACGCAGGTGATTGAGATACCGAGTCTTTCGTGCCGGTGACATAGCACGACGGAAGTTTGGTTGAATGTCAAGCAATTCCGTTGCCAGATTTGCGAAAGCGTCACACTCTACCTGATAAAATCCGATACGCAACTTTATTAGCATGCAAAATAGATTCCCGCCAGCAGGGTTAACTTTTTTGCGGGCCTGAGGTTTACAGGGGTATATTGCCCTTAACTGTCATGTGGACGTACACTAGCGCCAGTTTTTCTGGAGGAGACAACATGCAATCTACAACTCAGCCTATCGACCGTGAAACGCTTCTTATTGAGGCCAATAAAATCATTCGCGATCACGAAGATTTTATCCATGGCATGAAAGCCACAGGCGTTGAGCAAAAGAATGGCGTGCTGGTGTTTCGCGGCGAGTATTTCCTTGATGAACAAGGTTTACCTACCCCGAAAAGTACGGCGGTATTTAATATGTTCAAGCACCTCGCTCATGTCCTGTCCGAGAAATATCACCTGCAGGACTAAGTTTGCCATCAATCTGAAAGCGAGGCCTGCGGCCTCGCTTTTACCTTTTATTCACAATAGCGGTTTTTCGCCGCGCTGCCACCAACGCAGCAACAGGCGGTCGAGACTGTTTGCCGCGCTCCCTGTAAATCGATCCATTATCTTTTTATGCTGAGCGAAGCGTACGCCAATAACTTCGTGGTTTTTCATCAGGCCAATAAGCAAATCGTCGCTGGTGCTGACATCATCCACCAGCCCCTTATCTTTTGCCTGCAGACCGTACCAGTGTTCACCGGTAGCAACTGCATCAATATCCAGCGCAGGACGCATTTCATGCACAAAGCGCTTAAAGAGAAGATGCGTTTCGTTCAGGTCTTCGCGGAATTTTTCGCGGCCCTGCTCGGTGTTTTCACCAAACAGCGTCAGGGTGCGTTTGTACTGCCCAGCGGTGTGCAGTTCAACATCGATATCATTGCGTTTTAACAGACGATGGAAGTTCGGCACCTGCGCCACCACGCCGATGGAGCCAATAATAGAAAACGGAGCGGCAACGATACGATCCGCGACGCAGGCCATCATATAACCTCCGCTGGCCGCAACTTTATCAACGGCAACCGTCAGGCGAACGTTGTTCTCGCGCAGGCGCTGCAACTGCGATGCCGCAAGTCCATAACCATGCACTACGCCGCCCGGGCTTTCTAAACGCAGCAGAACCTCATCTTCAGGCTTAATAACGGCCAGTACCGCCGTGATTTCTTCGCGCAGAGAAGTGACCTCATGGGCGTCCATACTGCCTTTAAAATCCAGAACATAGAGCGTCGGTTTGTCAGAACTGACCGTTTCGCCCCGTTTAGCACGCGCTTTAGCCTGTTTTGCCTCAAGTTTGTGTTTCTTCTTTTGGCCTTTATGCCACAGCTTTTGCTGATGTTCGTCAAGACGCGCCGCCTGCATCTCTTCGCGCATCTCCTGATACTGTTCGCTTAAATTCGTCAGGCGCAGTTCGCCGCGCTGGTGCTTTTTGCGTTGAGCTACGTTCACCACAATAGTGGCAATGGCCGCGATCGCGACGACAACCGTGACAATTTTGGCCAGAAACAATCCATAATTCGCAATAAAATCCACGTATTCCGCCTTTATTTCAGTGCATTAATCCTGTGGTGAAGTGTACCCGAGCGCACCCTTCACGTCTGCATGCAACTATATACGCTGCGGGATGGCTTCCCGAATGAATTTAAAGTCGCGAAACTTTTGCAAAATGTTAATCAGGAATAATGTCTCCTGATGGCTGATTGAAATACCCCTCCCTTTCAGGCATAAAGCCTTGTGTACCAAAAACCACGAGAAATAAGACGTGAGCACCTCTATGCATCGCGCGAGGAGTGAATTTTGCATTACCAACCGAAAACCGATCTGCTGCAAAACCGCATTATTCTGGTCACCGGCGCCAGCGACGGCATCGGCCGCGAAGCAGCGCTGACGTATGCACGCTATGGCGCCAGCGTTATTCTGCTTGGGCGCAACGAAGACAAACTTCGCGCCGTGGCGCAGGAATTAAATCATTTATATGGCGGCACGCCGCACTGGTTTACTCTGGATTTACTCACCGCCACGCCGCAGGATTGCGAGCATCTGGCGCAGAAACTTACAGGCCTGGTGCCGCGCCTTGACGGCGTTCTTCACAATGCCGGCATGCTCGGCGACGTGGCGCCAATGGCGCAGCAGGATCCGCAAACCTGGCAGAACGTCATGCAGGTTAATGTCAACGCCACCTTCTTCCTTACCCAGGCGCTGTTGCCTCTTCTGCTTAAGTCTGATGCCGGTTCACTGGTCTTCACCAGCTCAAGCGTTGGTCGCCAGGGCCGGGCCGGTTGGGGAGCTTACGCAGCATCGAAGTTTGCTACCGAAGGCATGATGCAGGTGCTGGCGGAAGAATATAAGCAACAAAATCTGCGCGTAAACTGTATCAATCCGGGCGGCACCCGCACCGCAATGCGGGCCAGCGCTTTTCCAACGGAAGACCCGCAAAAGCTCAAAACGCCGCGTGATTTGATGCCGCTTTATCTGTGGCTGATGGGCGATGACAGCCGTCGCAAAACCGGCATGAGCTTTGACGCTCAGCCTAACCGTAAACCAGGAATTTCCGAATGAGCGACGATCGTTACCAACAGCGGGCCCAGCGCCAGAAAGAAAAAGTTGATGCCCGCATTGAGGCGGCCCAGGAAGAGCGCGGCATTTTGATTGTGTTCACCGGCAACGGGAAAGGTAAAACCACGGCTGCGTTCGGCACCGTCACCCGCGCTATAGGACACGGCAAAAAAGTTGGCGTCATTCAGTTCATTAAAGGTCAGTGGCCTAATGGCGAGCGAAATTTACTGGAACCGCACGGCGTGGAGTTTCAGGTAATGGCGACAGGCTTTACCTGGGAGACCCAGAACCGCGAAACGGATACCCAGGCGTGCCTCGCCGTCTGGCAACACGCCAGACGCATGCTGGCGGACAGCTCGCTGGATTTGGTGATCCTTGATGAAATCACTTACATGGTCGCCTACGATTATCTGCCGCTTCAGGAAGTGCTGGACGCGCTCCAGCAGCGCCCTGCTAATCAAACGGTAATTATCACCGGCCGCGGCTGCCACCGGGACATTCTGGAGATTGCCGATACGGTCAGCGAGCTACGCCCGGTGAAACATGCGTTTGATGCGGGAGTGAAAGCGCAGATCGGCATTGATTATTAAAGGTCATGCCTGCCTGTACAGCTATCAATATAATCTGGTGGATGGCGCTGGCGCTTATCCACCCTACATATTGAACGAACGATAGGATAAAGCGCCAGCGCCTCCGAGCCATTGAATGATTATGTAGGTCGGGTAAGCGCCAGCAACACCCGACTGAAATCACAGCTTCATTTCACAGTGGCCGACCATCCGCCAGTTTCCCTTTATAATCCGCGTATCACCCTTCACCGTCACAATGCCACGGCTGCGGATATCCCCGCTAGATGCCCCAATTTGTACCTCAAATTCCCCCGGTTCGACTACACGTTGCCCGTCACGGCGCGTGAAATTAAGCATATCGGTTGGGACAGTGAACGTCAGCACAGCAGTTTCCCCAGGCTTAAGATGCACGCGCTGGAAAGCTTTTAATTCCTGAACCGGGCGCACCATCGAAGCCACTTTATCGTGAATATAAAGCTGCACCACCTCGCTGCCCGCAGCAGAACCGTTATTTGTTACGGAGATGCTGGCACTAACTTCACCGCCCTGATTTTCAACCGTGGCAGTCGCCAGTTTCAACGTGCCGTATTCGAACGTTGTCCATGTTTTGCCGTAGCCAAACGGATAGCGTGAGCCGAAGTGGAAGGCAAACGGCGTGCCGCCGCTTTTCAGCTTGTGATTGTAGTAATAAGGCATGGCGCCTGCGCTTTTCGGAACGGATACCACCAGCCGTCCTTCGGGCTCTGCCTGTCCGGTCAGCACGTCTGCGATGGCGTGCCCGCCCTCCTGCCCCGGCGCCCAGGCCATCAGCAATGCGGCAACCTTATCTTCCTGACCGCCCAGGTTGTAAGGACGACCTCCGGTCATTACCACGACAACCGGTTTACCCGTGGCTAACAGTTCCTCCAGCAATTGCTGCTGCACGCCTGGCAGCATAAGGTTATCCGTATCGGAACCTTCACCCACCGTGCCGCTCTGGAACAGGCCAGCCAAATCTCCCACGCACAGCACCACAACATCGCTTTGCTCCGCTATCTGCAGCGCTTCGGGAATCAGGCTGGTGTCGAAAGAAACCGGCGACTGTTGCATGGGTTTACCGCCGCTGTCACCGGGGAATACCGGCGCGCCGGCCATGCGTTTTTCAATAATGTGGCAGCCTTTGGCATAGCGAACGTTATCGCTGCCAAGCTGTTCGCGTAATGCTTCAAGCGGCGTGACGACCTGTGAGGTTTGCTCCAGCATGTCGCTGATAATGAGATGCACCGGGAAGCTGTAGCCGCTAAGCAGCGCCAGCGGGTCGTCCGCCGTGGGCCCTATCACCGCCACACGCGGTTTACCTTTCAGCGGCAACGTGCCGTCATTTTCCAGAAGCGTGATTGACCGGGTCGCCACTTCACGCGCGATCCGCACGGTGGATTCACTCTGCAGCTCAATCTTGTTTTCATCGGCATAAGGATGTTCAAACAGGCCAAGGCGGAATTTCTCTTTCAGCACGCGCGCGACGATTTCATCGATTTTTTCCATGGTGATTAAACCGCGTTCGACGGCCTGCGCCAGGTGGCGGGCGCAGTCATCTTTCGGCAGTTCGACGTCCAGACCCGCGTTAAACGCCAGGGCTGCCGACTCAGCCGCATCATGCGAAACGCCATGATGTTGATGGAGCAGGCTTACGCCGCCGTAATCCGCGACAATCAAGCCATCGAACCCCCACTGTTCGCGCAGCACGGTGGTCAGCAGAAACTCGTCTGAATGCCCCGGCTGATTATCAATATCATGATATGCAGGCATCACGGAGCCAGCATTGGCCAGCTTCACCGCCATTTCAAACGGCAGCAGGAAGGTATCGTTCAGTTCGCAAAAGCCGAGATGCACAGGAGCATGGTTACGCGCGCCTTCGCTAAACGAATGACCGACATAATGTTTAAGCGTCGCCAGCAGGTCGCGATTTTTACCCTGCAGGCCTTTAACATAGTGCGTGGCCATCATGCCCACCAGCCACGGGTCTTCGCCGAAGGTTTCTTCCGTCCGGCCCCAACGCACGTCTCGCGAAACGTCAAGCACCGGGGCCAGCCCCTGATGGCAACCGGTTGAACGCGCTTCATTACCAATCGCGGCGGCAGCGCGTTCGATCAACTCCGGATCCCAGGTCGAACCGTAATTTAGCGATGACGGAAACAGCGTGGCGTCTTTGCAAAGCAGGCCCACCAGACACTCTTCATGAAAAAGCGCAGGAATACCAAGACGGGTCTCTTCGACTAACGTTTTTTGCAGGCGATTGGCCGCCCGCACGCCTTCTTTCGCCTCAACGATGTGCGTCCCCAACGGACGGGTAATTTGCCCGATGCCCAGCTTTAAACGCTCGGCCAGATCCGCCTGTTCCGCTACGCCAGCAAACTCATCGCTTAAATCGGTTCGCTCACGATGATTGCCGTCGCCGGATAAAATCAGCCAGTACGCGTGCATCTGCGCGAACTTTTCTTCCGGCGTCATGCGTGAGAGGAGATCGGCAACGCGTTCGTTAACCGGGCGATGAGGGTCCTTATAAATGGCAGACATACATTACTCCTGTGTAACGGGGGCAAGAGACGGTGAGTCATCACGAACCTGGCGCTTAGCGGCCAGTTCGCTGGCAATGCTGTAGACCGTGCGGCTGTTGAGTTTGTAGATAAACAGCAGCAGCGCCATGGCAATAAACAGCACCGAAGGAATGAGGGTAAACAACGCGTTGATGGTGCTCAGCACTGAAGCCGACTGGGTGGGTTGATTTGGCAGATAATCGACCATGCCGAGGATCCAGCCCACAACCGCGCCGCCGAGCGCCAGGCCAAATTTGATGGCAAACAACGCGGTAGAAAATACCAGCCCGTCAAGGCGGCGCCCGGTGCGATGCTCTTCGTAATCCACCACGTCAGAAAACATTGTCCACTGCAGCGGTGTGGTGAGATTTTGAATAAAACTGAATACCAGATTAAGGCCAAAAATAAACCAGATGGCCGTTGGAGGAATAAAGAAAATCGCCGTACCAAAAATAACAAAGCTAACGATGGTCCACTGATATGCCCGTACGCGATCGAATTTCCCGAGCAAGCGTTCAGAAAGCAAAGCCCCCAACAGCGAAGCAACCATCCCCGAGACAATAAAAGCAAAAACCAGATCGGGACGTAATAAAACATACTTCACGTAATACATCGTAGCGGAACCACGGGTTACCACGGCGGTTAAAAGTAAAATATTGAACAAAAATACAATTCGCCATTGGCTATTCTTCGCCAGTAATTTTAAATCCCCGACCATAGAACCTGAAGTGTCATTACGTGGGGAATAACGTTCTTTGGTCATCGCAAAGCAGCAGTAAAATAACCCTACGCCAAGCAGTCCCATTAAACTCATGGCATAGAAATAACCTTTTTGCAGATTGCCGTTGCCTAACCAGTCGACCAGCGGCAGCGCGATAACGGTGACTATCAACCCGCCAATAAACGACAGCGCAAAACGCCAGGACTGGATAGAGTGCCGTTCGCGTGGGTCAAGCGTTAACGCCCCTGGCATCGCGCAATAAGGCACGTTTATCGCTGAATAAACCAGGCTAAGAATGCTGTAAGTGGCGCAGGCATAAATAATTTTTGCCGTTGGGCCGACATCCGGAACGTAAAAAGTGATAAGGCAGCTCACGCCAAAAGGAATCGCGAACCACAAAAGCCACGGACGGAACCGGCCGTGTTTAGTCTGTGTGCGGTCGACCATTGCGCCAATGCACGGGTCGACAAAAGCATCCACCACGCGCACCACCAGAAACATGGTGCC
Source organism: Dryocola boscaweniae (assembly GCF_025215095.1). GTDB lineage: Bacteria > Pseudomonadota > Gammaproteobacteria > Enterobacterales > Enterobacteriaceae > Dryocola > Dryocola boscaweniae. The sequence goes on from NZ_JALHAP010000082.1 coordinate 557,430, forward strand.
CATAATAGCCGCCGGCAAGCCAAAGACATCGGTATAAAAATAAGCGAGGAATAATGTAGCGGTTTGCCAGACTAATGCGCTGGCCATATCACCGAGGCCATAGCCAATTTTATCTTTGGTACTGAGAACTGAAGAGGCATTCATTATTTTTGACCTTCTTTGTCGGGCACAAAATAGTTCCACCATCCGCATGACATCTCACGGCATTTATTTTCCGCCCTCAGTATTGGTTAACTGACGCAAAGACAACAATTGCCGAATTGCCCAGACAAATTATGATTTTTTGCTTTTTCTGATAAATGTGACGAGGTGCAAATCTACAGGTGAGACAAAAGTAAGAAGCCCGTCAGAATTGACGGGCTGGATAATGGCGAAAGCGTTACCAGTTATAGCTGACCGTTGCGGTCATCGTGCGGCCAATGCCGTAAAAGCATGCGGAATCCGAAGCACAGGAAGCGACATATTTCGTGTCCGCAAGGTTATTAACGTTAAGCTGTACGGCGGCCCCTTTCAGAGCGCTGCTCATCTCCCCCAGTTCGTAACGCAGCATCGCGTCATACAGATCAACGGACGCCACCTTAAACGTGTTTTGCGCATCGCCGTAACTGGTGCCGATATAGCGCATCCCAACGCCCGCCGTCAGGTTTTTCAGCGCTCCGCCCTGGAAGGTGTAACTGCCCCAGGCAGAAGCCATATGGGTCGGGGTGCGGGCTGGCGTTTTGCCTTCGGTTCCCGCCACCGTGGTGCTGACGTTTTCTGCATCCGTGTAAGTCCAGGAGCCAATGAGATTAACGCTGTCAAAGAGCGTGGAGTGGATTTCGGCCTCCACGCCTTTAGCGCGCACTTCTCCGGCGTTTTCAAACCAGCCGAGGCTGCTGTTGTAGGTTGAAACGTTGGTCTGGCGCAGATCGTAGAGCGCAAGCGTCATAAAGGTATTTTCAACCGGCTGATACTTAAGCCCCACTTCGGTTTGCTTACCGGTTGTCGGCTCAAACGGCGCGGCGCCCGGAGCGCGATTGGTTTGCAGGTTTGGTTCAAATGACGTGCTGTAGCTAATGTATGGCGAGAGGCCAAAATCAAAGGCATAGAGCAAACCGGTACGCCAGGTGAATTTGTTGTCGTTCTGCTGCACGGTAGTGCTGTTCTGGTTGTCCGTGGTGCGCACTTCCGACCAGTCGTAGCGCCCGGAAAGCAGCAGTTGCCAGTTATTCCAGCTCATCTGATCCTGCAGGTAAATCCCCATCTGGTCGAGATTCTGCTGCTCATCCGTTACCAGACTAAAGGTGCTTTCATCTACGTTGATGCCATAAACCGGGTTCGGCCAGTAGATATCGTACTGAGAGCCCATACCACGCCAGAACTGCTGATTGTCGTTGCTTGATTTATAATCCAGGCCGCCCAACACCGTATGCCCAACGTCGCCGGTTTCAAACAGGGCCTCAAGCTGGTTATCAATGCCAAACTCGTCGGTGTCGCGAATTTCATGCTGAGCGCGACGCGCCAGGGTCAAATCGTTTACTGACGTCGCATAAACAAGATAGCGGTACTTCTGTTTGATTTTCGCGTAGCGGGCATTCTGACGGAAAGTGAAGACATCATTAAAGGCATGCTCAAACTCGTAGCCCACCATCGTTTGTTCACGCCAGGACCGATCGTAGTTGGGATCGCTGACGTTAAAATCGAGTGGAATGTAGCCCGCGGACGTTTCGGTGACGAGCCCCGCCTTCGGCAGAAAGTTACGATAGCCCGCGTCAGGATCTTTCTGATAGCTGGTCAGCAGCGTGAAACGCGTCTGGTCATTCGGATACCAGGTGATTGCCGGGGCAACCGCCATGCGCGTCTCTTTATAATCAGAAACCTGGTTGTCCTGCGTGCGGGCAATACCATTTAAACGATAAAGCACGCGGCCATCGTCGCTTAACGGGCCGCCAAAATCGAACGCGCCTTCGGCAAGATTGTTATTGCCGGCGCGGAATTCAACTTTATGAATGGCTTCGCTTGTCGGGCGTTTGCTGGTCATGCTAATCAGTCCGCCCGGATTCACCTGGCCGAACAGCACCAACGCCGGTCCGCGCACCAGCTCCACTCTTTCAAGCAACCATGGGTCAACGGTGCCGGTTTGCGATGAAGCCGTTGCGCCGAAGCTCAGGCCATCAAGATACTTCGGTACATAGCTGAAGCCACGCACGAACACTTCATCGTTACGGTTAGAACTCCCGCGATATTCCGTGAATACGCCGGCGGAATAGCGCAGCGCCTGCGACACGGACGTAACGTCCTGTGCGTCCATCTGATCGCGCGTGACTACCGAAACGGACTGCGGCGTTTTGATCAGGTCCGCCGCCGTTTTGGTGGCGGAAAGCGTTTTGGTCGCAACCATGCCGCTAAAAGGCGCGGTGGGTTCTTCTGACACCTTTCCGCTTACCACCATCGTCTCTTCAGCCGGGCGCGCTGTCTCGGCCCATGCGCCGCCGCTGATGCCCAGCGCGGTAATATTCATCAGCCACAGACTTTGCGTTATCTTATTATTTTTAAAAAGCATTTATTACCGCCCCCTCTTCGCAAAAACATTCAATGAATCGTTTTGAGATTAACTGTTACGTTTTGTCATAAACACGACGGGTTGAGATGGTATTGCAAATCATTCCTATTTGCATTAGCGTTCCTGAACTTTTTTAACAATTGCTAATGGAACCTAATGAATCGAGCCTGGATAGGATTAATGTTGGGGTTATGTTCGGCCTCCGCGATGGCAGCAACGTGCGCGCCACGCGGTACGCAGGGAGAACAAGAGGGAAAGTTTGATGCCAGCGGTGAAATCTGCTTTTCCCTGCCGTCGCTGGGAGAAAACTACGCCAGCGCAACAATCGCGGGCGCGCGCGATGCGAAGTTGCTGGATGCAAAAGGGTATCTCTGGCGAGCGCTGGTAGAAAACGGCCCGGCGGATGGCCAGCATGACCTGCTGTTTGCCCTGCCGGTTAAGCGTGAATCAAGCCTGCTTTTGCGCGGCGATCCGGGCGCCAGATGGCATTTCAAATGGCAGATCCGCGAAACCACACCGTTGCCCAAAGAGCAGATGCTTGAGCCGGTTAGTCCCGTCCTGAAAACCCTGCTAAAAACGTTACAGAACGGCGGCACTACGGACGCATTCTGGCAAGCAAGGCAAGAAGAAGGCACTCCTCTTGTGGAGCACGTGGATGACACGCATAAACGGGTGACTTTCCTGTGGCGTGGCGCGCGGGGCAACGCTTTTATTCTTGGTTCCCCGGCGGGCGATCACGATCCCCTGTTCCGCCTCGGCCAGTCAGACGTCTGGTTCCGCAGCTATGTGGTGCCGTCGGATACGCTGATGCAGTATAAATTAGCGCCTGACGTGCCCGTAGTAGCCGGTTCTGCCCGTGACCAGCGTCGGGCGATCCTGGTAACGGCGCAGGCCGATCCTCTTAATCCCCTGGCAAGTCCGGCATTAAAAGCGGACCGCTGGAACCGTTATTCGCTGCTGAATCTCACAGCCAGCCGTTATTGCACGCCGCAGGCAGCCGGCCAGCCGATACGCAATGGCTCTTTGATTCGCTACCAGGTGGAAAGCACAAGGCTTGGCAATAGCCGGGAAGTGACGGTTTATCGTCCACGCACAGGCCAGCCGGTGCGCTGGTCGCTGCTGGTGTTTGACGGAAAGACTTATCAGGATCGCTACCATCTGGCTAACGTGATGGACGGCCTGATTGCACGCCATTCGCTGCTGGCCATTAATGTGATATTTATCGACAGCCTTGATAACGAACGCCGCCAGAAAGAGCTTCCGCCAAACGTAGATTTTGCCGATTTCATGGCACTGGAGCTGATGCCGTGGCTGAAAAACCAGGGTATTTCCACGTCGGCACAGAGGACTATTGTTGCGGGTTCCAGCTATGGCGGCATCGCATCGTCCTGGGTGGCGCTGCGCTATCCGCAAGTGTTTGGCAATGTGCTGAGTCTTTCGGGTTCGTACTGGTGGGCGCCAAAGGGCGAGAAAGCGAGCTGGCTTACCCGGCAGTATCAGCAGTTGCCTGAGCAACCTGTGCGGTTCTGGCTACAGGCTGGCCGTTTTGAAAGCCACGGGCCGAACGGTGGGATTTACCGCAATACGCTGGAATTTGAGAAAGTGCTGCGCGAGAAAGGCTATAAGGTCAGCTTTCACCCCTGGTCAAGCGGGCATGATTATGCTGCCTGGTGCGAAGCGATGGTGACGGGCGTGAAGGATTTAGCGGGCCGTCGTTAAAAAAAAGCGCCTCATCTCTGAGGCGCTTGCATTTTATTTACTTGTTAATTTCTGCCAGGCTCAGCCAGGTTTGCACCACGGTGTCCGGGTTCAGGGACAGGCTGTCGATCCCCTCTTCCATCAGCCAGGCGGCAAAGTCTTCATGATCCGACGGGCCCTGTCCGCAGATGCCGACGTATTTGCCCTGTTTCTTCGCCGCTTTGATTGCCATGGACAACAGCGCTTTCACCGCGTCGTTACGCTCATCAAAGAGTTCGGACACCACGCCGGAGTCGCGATCCAGACCTAACGCCAGTTGCGTCATGTCGTTGGAGCCGATGGAGAAACCGTCGAAATACTGCAGGAATTCATCCGCCAGCAGGGCGTTGGATGGGATCTCGCACATCATGATGATTTTCAGACCGTTTTCACCACGTTTCAGACCCTGGCGCTCCAGTTCTTCCACCACGGCTTTTGCCTGCGCAACGGTACGCACGAACGGCACCATCACTTCAACGTTGGTTAATCCCATTTCGTTACGCACGCGTTTCATCGCGGCGCATTCCAGCGCAAAGCAATCACGGAAGCTGTCTGCCACGTAGCGGCCCGCGCCACGGAAGCCCAGCATTGGGTTTTCCTCTTCCGGTTCATAACGCTCGCCGCCCACCAGGTTGGCGTATTCGTTAGATTTGAAGTCGGACAGACGCACAATTACGCGTTTCGGCCAGAAGGCCGCGCCCAGGGTCGCGATCCCTTCTGTCAGGCGGCCTACATAAAATTCTACCGGGTCGTCATAGCCCTTCATCATTTCGCGGATTTCGTTTTGCAGCGCCGGTTCCTGCTGGTCAAATTCCAGCAGCGCACGCGGGTGCACGCCAATCATACGGTTGATGATGAATTCCAGACGCGCCAGGCCAACGCCTTCGTTCGGCAGACAGGCGAAGTCGAATGCGCGGTCGGGGTTGCCGACGTTCATCATGATTTTCAGCGGCAAGTCCGGCATGGTATCGACCGTTGAGCTTTTCACGCTGAAATCCAGCAGATCCTGATAAACGTAGCCGGTATCGCCTTCCGCGCAGGAGACGGTCACGTTCTGATCGTCCTGCATGCGTTCGGTCGCATCGCCACAGCCGACCACCGCCGGGATGCCCAGCTCACGGGCGATAATCGCCGCGTGGCAGGTGCGCCCGCCCCGGTTGGTCACAATCGCCGCCGCTTTCTTCATGATCGGTTCCCAGTCCGGGTCGGTCATGTCCGTTACCAGCACGTCGCCGGGCTGGATACGGTTCATTTCGCTGATATCGTGAATGACTTTAACCGGACCGGCGCCGATGCGATGGCCGATAGCGCGCCCTTCCGCAACGATTTTACCCTGCGAATGCAGTTGATAACGCTCCATGACCTGGCCCTGAGAACGCACGGTTTCCGGACGCGCCTGGACGATAAACAGCTTGCCGGTATGGCCGTCTTTGGCCCACTCGATATCCATCGGGCGACCGTAGTGTTTCTCGATCTGCACCGCCTGCTTAGCCAGTTCCTGCACTTCATCAGGGGTGATGGAGAACCGGTCGCGGTCGGCCTGCGGCACATCTTCAATACGCACCTGCTTGCCGTGTTCCAGGCTTGGCGCATAAACCATACGGATCTTTTTCGACCCCATGTTACGACGCACGATGGAAGGTTTACCGGCTTCAAGCGTCGGCTTGTGGACGTAGAACTCATCCGGGTTAACCGCGCCCTGCACCACCATTTCACCCAAGCCAAACGCGGAGGTGATAAACACCACCTGGTCGAAGCCGGATTCGGTATCAATTGAGAACATTACGCCCGATGACGCAAGGTCGGAGCGAACCATCCGCTGAACGCCGGCGGAAAGCGCCACACCACGATGATCGTAGCCCTGGTGTACGCGATAAGAGATGGCGCGATCGTTAAACAGCGAGGCGAAGACATGCTTCACCGCCACCAGCACCGCGTCATAGCCTTGCACGTTAAGGAAAGTTTCTTGCTGCCCGGCAAACGAGGCGTCCGGCATATCTTCTGCGGTGGCGGAGGAGCGCACGGCAAAAGAGGCTTCGGCATCGTCGGCGGAAAGTTGTTCATAGGCATCGTGAATCGCTTTTTCCAGTTCAGGCTGGAAAGGCGTGTCGATAATCCACTGCCGAATTTGCGCGCCAGCTTTAGCAAGCGCCGACACATCGTCGATGTCCGTCTTATCCAGCAGTTCATAAATGCGCTGGTTTACACCGCTCTGGTCGAGAAACAGATTAAACGCCTCGGCGGTGGTGGCAAAACCGTTCGGCACACAAACGCCCATGCCTGAAAGGTTGGTAATCATTTCACCCAGGGAGGCGTTTTTCCCCCCCACCCTGTCTACATCATTCATGCCGAGTTGGTTATACCAAAGCACCAGCGGTAACGAGCCATTATTGGACATCGAAACAATCCTTTTATGAAATATGAGTGGGCACAAGAATTTCCTGACTTCTTATTTAGCCTGGCATATTTGCCCGCCTGAGTGAAACGGTTGAATCGTTCAAGCAAAATAAAAATATGAATTTTTCAGATAGTTTCCTGAAAATCCTAAACCGTTGATTATCCATTAAACCATAGAATTTTAGGGGTTAAGTTATCGCTTATATTTTTGAACTACCCGGTTCATTAAAAATAAAAACAACATTTCATTTTAAAATTGCGACAAGGATTATCACGGAATGCCTTGTTTTAATTTATGCTTTATAAAATTATCGTGAAAATGTCAGGGACACAAAATGGATAACGCTGTAGACAGGCAGGTATTTTATATTTCCGACGGCACCGCCATTACCGCCGAAGTGTTGGGTCACGCGGTCATGTCACAATTCCCGGTCTCTATCAACAGCATTACGCTGCCGTTTGTGGAAAACGAAAGTCGCGCCCGTGCGGTGAAAGAGCAAATCAACGCCATTTTTCAGCGATCCGGCGTGCGACCGCTGGTTTTTTACTCCATTGTTCTGCCGGAAATTCGCGCCATTATTCTACAAAGCGAGGGCTTTTGTCAGGATATCGTGCAAGCTCTGGTTGCGCCTTTGCAACAAGAACTGAAGCTGGACCCGACGCCCATCGCCCATCGCACCCACGGGCTTAATCCCGGCAACTTAATAAAATATGACGCCAGAATCGCCGCGATTGATTACACACTTGCGCACGACGACGGCATTTCGATGCGCAATCTCGATCAGGCCCAGGTGATCCTGCTGGGGGTTTCCCGCTGCGGCAAAACGCCGACCAGCCTGTACCTTGCGATGCAGTTTGGCATTCGCGCCGCCAACTATCCTTTTATCGCCGACGATATGGACAATATTCAGCTACCGGCCGTGCTGAAACCTCTTCAGCATAAACTGTTCGGCCTGACGATTAACCCGGAGCGCCTGGCCGCGATTCGTGAAGAGCGCCGTGAAAACAGCCGCTATGCCTCCATGCGCCAGTGCCGTCTTGAAGTGGCGGAAGTCGAAGCGCTGTTCCGTAAAAACCAAATCCGTTATCTCAACAGCACCAATTATTCCGTTGAAGAAATGGCGACAAAAATCCTTGATATCATGGGTCTGAATCGTCGCATGTACTAAGAAACTAGTACACAAGTCGAGTTTTATCTGTCAGGATAGTCGGATTGTGGTGGCGTTATACCTTTTGTGTGGTTGAAATCGACATAAATTGGTTTATCGTGATCGCCATCACTTCCCGGCACTCTCGCCGTGCAGAAGACAAAAATTTCTGAGACGCACAATGAACAAAACAGATGAACTGCGAACAGCGCGCATCGACACTCTTGTTACACCTGCTGAACTGGCCGACCGTTTTCCCGTGTCGCCGGAGGTTGCGCAAAACGTTATCGCTTCCCGCCGCCGTATTGAAAAAATCCTTAATGGTGAAGACAACCGCCTGCTGGTGATTGTTGGCCCGTGCTCTATTCACGATCTGGATGCGGCGATGGATTATGCCCGTCGCCTTGAGACGATGCGCCAGAAGCATGGCGATCGTCTTGAAATCGTGATGCGCACATATTTTGAAAAACCCCGCACGGTAGTGGGCTGGAAAGGGTTAATTTCCGACCCGGAACTGAACGGCAGCTATCGCGTCAATCACGGCATCGAACAAGCCCGCCGCCTGCTGTTGCAGGTAAACGAGCTTGGCGTGCCGACCGCGACGGAATTCCTGGATATGGTGATCGGCCAGTTTATTGCCGATTTAATCAGTTGGGGCGCCATCGGCGCACGTACCACTGAAAGCCAGATCCACCGTGAAATGGCCTCGGCACTCTCCTGCCCGGTCGGTTTTAAAAATGGCACCGATGGCAATACGCGCATCGCCATTGACGCCATTCGCGCCGCCCGCGCCAGCCATATGTTCCTTTCGCCGGACAAACACGGCCAGATGACGATTTACCAGACCAGCGGCAATCCGTTTGGCCACGTGATTATGCGCGGCGGCAAACAGCCGAACTATCATGCGACGGATATCGCTGCGGCCTGCGACAGCCTGCAGGAATTCGACCTGCCTGAACAATTGGTCATTGATTTCAGCCACGGCAACTGCCAAAAACAGCACCGCCGTCAACTGGAAGTCTGTGAAGATGTGTGTAATCAGATCCGCAACGGCTCACGCGCCATCGCTGGCGTGATGGCGGAAAGCTTTATTCGCGAAGGCACGCAGAAAATCGTCGCCGGCCAGCCGCTGGTGTACGGCCAGTCGATTACCGACCCATGCCTGAGCTGGGAAGATACTGAAACCCTGCTTGCTATGCTTGCCGACGCGACGGGCAGCCGTTTCGCAAACTAAAATTGCCTCCTTCTCCTGCCGGAGAGGGAGTCAATCCTCCCTTTAGTTCAAAATTGATCCATTCACAAATTTCTTACAAATAAAGCTTGCCGCTGAAACATAGTTTATTGATAATGATTATCATTGTTACATTGATTGTTATTTGTATACAGAGTGGATCGCTATGGACAAGTCTTTCACCCCCGCCACCCCACAGCCTCTGACTGCGCCTCGTCAGATCGACAGCAAAGCATTACTGGGTTCTGATGGCCGCGTTGTGATTGTTCACGAAGGCCAGCACTATCTGTTACGCCAGACCCAGGCCGGGAAACTGATCCTGACCAAATAAAGCCAAAAATTCTTTCGCAAGCCACCCAGGTCATCCCCAGGCAGCCAGCGCTTTTCGTTTTTCCTTATGGAGAGTTGCGCTATGCCATTTTTACACACAGCCGGATTCCGTCTGTCACTTCTGACTGTCGCGGTGTTTACTGCCCTGCCTGCCTGCGCCAAAGATGACCAGGTAACCGTGGTCGCCACAGGCAACGTTCGCAGCACCTTCGAAGCGCCGATGATGGTCAGCGTCATTGATGCCGATACGCCGGAAGGGCAAACCGCTTCTTCCGCGGCGGACATGCTTCGCAAAGTCCCGGGCATCACGCTTTCTGGCTCAGGTCGCACCAACGGCCAGGACGTTTCCATGCGCGGTTACGACCGCCGGGGCGTGTTGATGCTGGTTGACGGCGTACGCCAGGGCACCGATACCGGACACCTGAACAGCACATTTCTTGATCCGGCGTTGGTAAAACGCGTTGAAATCGTGCGCGGCCCTGCAGCCCTGCTTTACGGCAGCGGCGCGCTGGGCGGAGTTATCTCTTATGAAACTGCCGACGCCAGCGATCTGCTGTTTGAAGGCCAAAACAGCGGTTATCGCGTGTTTGGCACCGGCGCAACCGGCGACCACAGCATTGGCATGGGCGCAAGCGCCTTTGGCCGTACGGACGATCTTGACGGCGTGGTTTCCTGGTCAAGCCGCGACCGTGGTGATATCCGCCAGAGCGACGGCGAAACGGCGCCAAACGATGAAAACATCAGCAACTTCCTGACCAAAGGCACCTGGCGCATCGATCCGGCCCAGTCCCTTTCAGGCTCCCTGCGCTATTACAACAATGACGCTCTGGAACCGAAAAACCCACAAACTACCGATGCGAGCGAGTCAAACCCGATGGCGAATCGCTCGACTATTCAACGCGATGCTCAGGTGAAATATCATCTTGGCCCGCAGGACAGCGACTGGCTCAACGCTGACGCCACGGCTTACTGGTCAGAAGCGCGTATTAACGCGCAGACGCAAGCCGACGGCGGTGAATTCCGTAAGCAGACAACCAAAGGCGGCAAGCTTGAAAACCGCAGCCGTCTGTTTAACGACAGCTTTGCTTCGCATCTGCTGACCTACGGCGGTGAATATTACCGTCAGGAGCAGCATCCCGGCGGCAACACCACCGGCTTCCCGCAGGCGAAAATCGATTTCAGCTCCGGCTGGCTGCAGGATGAAATCACCCTGCGCGATATCCCGGTTTCCCTTCTTGCCGGTACGCGCTATGACAACTACAGCGGCAGCAGCGACGGCTATGATGACGTTGACGCCGACAAGTGGTCTTCTCGCGGAGCGATTTCCATCACGCCAACCGACTGGCTGATGCTGTTTGGCTCTTACGCCCAGGCCTTCCGCGCGCCGACCATGGGCGAAATGTATAACGACGCTAAACACTTCTCTATCGGTAGCTTCTACACCAACTATTGGGTGCCAAACCCGAATCTGCGTCCTGAGACCAACGAAACTCAGGAATACGGTTTTGGGCTACGCTTTGACAATCTGATGCTGGCTAACGACGGCATTGAGTTCAAAGCCAGCTACTTTGACACCAACGCGAAAGACTATATTTCCACCACGGTGGACTTCGCTAACGCCACCACCATGTCCTATAACGTCCCGAACGCTAAAATCTGGGGCTGGGACATGTCGGCCAAATACTCCAGCGATCTGTTCAGCCTCGACGTAGCCTATAACCGCACCCGTGGTAAAGATCAGGATACCGGCGAGTGGATCTCCAGCCTGAATCCGGACACCGTCACCAGCGTTCTGGATATTCCCGTCGCGCAAAGCGGTTTCTCCGTGGGCTGGGTGGGCACCTTTGCAGAGCGCTCAACGCATATCAGCAGCAGCTACAGCGCGCAGCCAGGCTACGGCGTGAACGATTTCTATGTCAGCTACCGCGGTCAGCAGCAGCTACGCGGCCTGACCACCTCGCTGGTGTTCGGTAACGCCTTCGATAAAGAATACTGGTCGCCTCAGGGCCTTCCGCAGGATGGTCGTAACGGCAAAATCTTCGTTAGTTATCAATGGTAAGGAGCATCGCATGACTCAACGTTATGACAACTGGCTGCAGCTTAAGCAGCAACATCCTAAGAAATACGCGCGCGACATCGCAAAGCTGATGAATATCAGTGAAGCTGAATTAACGCACGCACGCGTCGGACATGATGCCTGGCGTCTAAAAGGCGAGGCGCGCGACATTCTGGCGGCGCTGGAAGACGTGGGTGAAACCAGGTCCATCTGCCGTAACGAATATGCGGTGCATGAACAGGTTGGCCGCTATGAGAATCAACATCTGGAAGGCCATGCAGGCCTGGTGCTGAACCCGCGCGCGCTGGATTTGCGCCTGTTTCTGAACCAGTGGGCAAGCGCCTTCCACATGCGCGAAACCACCGCTCGCGGCGAACGCCAAAGCATTCAGTTCTTTGACCACCAGGGCGACGCGCTGCTGAAGGTTTACACCACGGATAACACCGATTTCGGCGCGTGGGGGCAAACGCTGGCGAAATTTATTTATGCGGATAATCCATCCCTGGAGTTGAAACCAGCGGAAGACGCGGTGATGACGCCTGCGCCAGATGCTCGTCAGGTAGAAGCCGAATGGCGCACCATGCGCGATGTTCATCAGTTCTTCGGCCTGCTTAAGCGTCATCAGCTCACTCGCCAGCAGGCGTTCCGTCTGGTGGCGGACGATCTGGCGCAACAGGTGGGTAATTCCGCTCTGCAACAACTGTTGCAGCAGGCGGTAGCCGATAAAAACGAGATCATGATCTTTGTCGGCAACCGTGGCTGCGTGCAGATTTTCACCGGCGTGGTCGAAAAAATTGTGCCTGTGGACAACTGGATCAATATCTTCAACCCGGCGTTCACGCTGCACCTGATGGCCGATACCATCGCAGAAAGCTGGGTAACCCGTAAGCCCAGCGGCGATGGTTTTGTCACAAGCCTGGAACTGTTTGCCGCAGACGGCACGCAAATCGCGCAGCTTTACGGCCAGCGCACCGAAGGTCAGCCGGAACAGCAACAGTGGCGTACCCAGCTTGAGACACTGACTAACAAAGGGCTGGCCGCATGAAATGCTGGTTAGCCGTCCTGCTTGCGCTGCCGATATTTGCCAACGCGGCTGAACGCGTGGTGGCTATCGGCGGCGATGTTACGGAAATCGCTTTTGCTTTAGGGTCGGGTGAACAACTGGTCGCCCGCGACAGCACAAGCCTGCATCCGGATGCGGCGACAAAGCTTCCGGACGTGGGTTATATGCGCCAGCTCAATGCGGAAGGCATTCTTGCCATGCGTCCGGATCTGGTGCTGGCGAGCGCGCAGGCGAAACCGTCGCTGGCTCTGGAGCAGGTTGCTGCAAGCAAAGTTGAAGTGGTGACGATTCCTGCTGATAACTCGCTCAGCGGCATTGAAAGTAAAATCACCACGGTGGCAAAAGCTCTGGGAAAAACTGCTCAGGGCGAAACGTTGCGCAAAGAAGTCAGCGATAAGCTGGCCTCGATTCCAACGCAGCAGTTGCCGGTAAAAGTGCTGTTTATCATGAGTCACGGCGGAATGACCGCGATGGCGGCCGGACAACAGACCGCTGCTGATGCCGCTATCCGTGCTGCCGGTTTGCAAAATGCCATGCAGGGTTTTAACCGCTATCAACCGCTTTCCCAGGAAGGGGTTATCGCAAGCCAGCCGGAGTTAATTCTGGTGACGGAAGATGGCGTAAAAACGCTGGGCGGCGAAGAGAATGTCTGGGCGCTGCCAGGTCTGGCGCAGACCCCGGCCGGGAGAAACCACCAGTTGCTGGTCGTGGATGATATGGCGCTGCTTGGCTTTGGGCTGCAAACGCCGGATGCCATTCTTGCGCTGCGTAAAAAAGCGGAACAACTCCCGTGATGCGACGTCCTCTGCCTTGTCAGGCTCTCTGGTTATTGGGGCTGGCGCTGTTGGCTTTGGCGCTGATCGCCACTAATCTTGGCGCAATGCGGCTTTCCATCGCCGTATTATGGCAAGCGCATGACGAGGCGCTGCGCCATATCTGGCTTAACATTCGTCTGCCGCGTGTGTTGCTGGCGGCGCTAGTGGGGGGCGCTCTGGCGCTGTCCGGCTGCGTGATGCAGGGGCTGTTTCGTAATCCCCTGGCCGACCCGGGCCTGCTTGGCATCAGCAGCGGCGCCGCGCTGGCCGTGGGCCTGTCCGTTGTTCTGCCGCTGGCTTTGCCTGCCGTGCTGGCGCTTTATATGCCGATGCTGGCCGCGTTTCTGGGCAGCCTTGCCGTGACGCTGGTGATTTTTTTCCTCAGCCGCCATGGCAACAACAACCTTTCTCGCCTTCTGTTAGTCGGGATTGCGATTAACGCCTTGTGCGGAGCCGCGGTCGGCGTGCTTTCATGGATTAGCAACGATGCTCAGCTTCGACAGCTCTCCCTTTGGGGCATGGGCAGTCTTGGCCAGGCGCAGTGGTCAACGCTGCTTGCAACGGCGTCATTTATTCTTCCCGCTTCGCTCGGCATTGCGTTTCTCGCCTCGCGGCTCAACCTGCTGCAGCTCGGCGACGAAGAAGCGCATTACCTGGGCGTAGACGTAAAATGTACCCAGCGACAGCTATTGATTCTTAGCGCCCTGCTCGTCGCGGCGGCGGTGGCCGTGAGCGGCGTAATTGGCTTCGTCGGGCTGGTTATCCCACATCTGGTAAGGATGTGGCTGGGCGCCGATCACCGCTGGCTGATCCCAGGGTCGGTGCTGGCTGGCGCCATACTATTGCTGGTTGCCGATACGCTCGCCCGCACGATGGTAGCCCCCGCTGAAATGCCGGTTGGCTTGCTGACCAGCCTGCTCGGCGGCCCGTGGTTTTTAGCGCTGATTTTTCGTCAACGGAGAGAAACTGATGGCTGATGTTTTACAGGCCCACCGCGTCTCGCTGTATGCAGGAGAACGATTGCTGCTCGATGACGTTACCCTTTCGCTCAGACCCGGAGAAGTTGTCGCGCTGATTGGCCCTAACGGCGCAGGTAAATCAACGTTGCTGCGGGTGCTGACGGGTTTTCAACTGCCGGACGGCGGTAGCGTAAGCCTTGCCGACCGACCGCTTGATGAATGGCCGAACGAAGCGCTCGCTCGCCAGCGTGCGGTTATGCGTCAGCGCAGCGGCATGGCGTTTAGCTGGACAGTGGAAGAAGTTATTGCGATGGGACGCGCGCCATGGCCGGAAAATGACACCCAAAGCATCGTCAGTGAAGTGATGGCGTTAACCGGCTGCGATTCGCTTGCCGGGCGCGATTTTTGCCAGCTTTCAGGCGGAGAGCAACAGCGGGTGCAACTGGCGCGTGCGCTGGCGCAGCTTTGGCATAACGGTCAGCCCCACGGCTGGCTGTTTCTTGATGAACCCACCTCCGCGCTGGATCTCTATCATCAGCAACATATTTTACGTTTGCTGCGCAGGCTTGCGTTAATGGGCAGGCTTTCGGTTTGTATCGTGTTACACGACCTGAATCTGGCGGCGCTATGGGCCGATCGCATCATTTTGCTGCACGGCGGGAAATTGGTTGCGCAAGGTTCACCGCAGCAGGTTCTCAACGAGTCGACGCTCACGCAGTGGTATCAGGCGGAGCTAAAGGTGTTCAGTCATCCTGAACACCCGGTGCCACAGGTCTGGCTACAGCCGTAATTAGCTCGAACAGCTTACTTCAAGGCTTTTTCCCCAGTCCGGCGGACGCTGGGTTAAATCCCCTTCATGCTCGATAAACGGCTGGCTCAGCGCTTCATGCAGGCGCGCCAGCTCCGTTACATCCCCCTGCTCTGCCGCAGCGATCGCACGTTGCGCCAGCCAGTTTCGCAGCACCAGCGAAGGGTTGACGGACTTCATTGCCTCTTGCCGTTCGGCGTCGCCGACCTGTTCAATTTGCAACCGTTCGCGATAGCGTGTGAACCAGCTATCGAAGCTTGCGCGATCGATGAACTCATCGCGCAGCGGCGAAATCGCGTCGTTTTGCTCTGTCATGCTCAACATGCGGAAAGTGCGCGTGTAATCACTGCGTTCTTTAGCCATAAGCCCGAACAGCCCGGTCAGGATTTCGTTATCCGCTTTTTGCTCGGTGCTGAAACCCAGTTTAGCGCGCATCTGAATGCCGAAAGCGCGCATCAGCGCGAACTGGTAATGGTCAAGCGCCTCGTTCAGTTTGTCTACGGCAATAAACGGCGAAAGCGACTGCGCCAGACGCTGCAAATTCCACAGGCCAACGGCGGGCTGGTTGTCAAAAGCGTACCGCCCCTGATTGTCGGAATGGTTGCAGATATAATCTGGCTGATAATCATCCAGGAAACCATACGGACCGTAATCCATCGTCAGGCCAAGGATCGACATGTTGTCCGTATTCATCACGCCATGTGCAAATCCGACTGTTTGCCAGTGGGCAATCAGCGTTGCCGTGCGCTCGACGACATCCTGAAACCAGAGTTCGTAGCGCTCTTTCTGCCCCACCAACTCCGGCCAGTGATGCCCGATAACGTAATCGGCAAGCTGCTGAACTTTTTCCGGTTCGCGGCGGTAATAAAAGTGTTCGAAATGGCCGAAACGCACATGGCTTTCCGCCACGCGTAGCAGCATTGCGCCTTGCTCGGTGGTTTCGCGACGAACAGGCGTGTCGCTGGTCACGATGGTGAGCGCGCGCGTACCCGGGATACCCAGGGCATATATCGCTTCGCTGGCAAGAAATTCGCGAATTGTGGAACGCAGCACGGCTCGCCCGTCACCCATACGCGAATAAGGCGTGAGGCCCGCGCCTTTGAGATGCCAGTCGACCTTGCGACCATCTTTGAGCTGCTGCTCGCCCAGCAAAATGCCGCGCCCGTCGCCAAGCTGGCCTGCCCAGACGCCAAACTGGTGTCCGCTGTAAACCTGCGCCAGCGGCTGCATGCCCGGAAGCAGCGTTTCACCACTCCAGATGCCCGCATGGGCGGTATTAAAGAGCGAAGCATCCAGCCCGAGATCTTCTGCAAGTCGGCGATTGTGATACAGCAAACGCGCATTGCGCAGCGGCGTAGGGTTGAGTTCGCTATAAAAACCGGGCAATTCATCATGCCAACTGTTTTTAAACACAATACTATTGAACACGGGGTTATCAGTCATGGAGCCTCCTGACTGATAGTGTAGTGGCTTCACGGCGGTTTAAACACGGTGTGGTTGCAAGGTCTTTACAGCGATGAGTCCGGCAGAAGCAAATCCGCAATTGATTCGACCGGCACCGCGGGCCAGAGGCTGCCCTGCATCGCGCTAAACCCCAGCAAGCGGGCCTTTACCAGAGAAGCCTCATCGTCAATGCCTGCGATTATCAACGCCCGGCAAAACGGCGAAATCTGATCCGTAATAGCCTGCATAAAAGGTGTAAAAGAACTCGCATGAATTTGCTTATGGATAAATCCCTTATCGAGCATAATCGAGGTAAATAAGCCGTCGAAAATTGATTTCGTGGTCGCCATGCCGGCGCCAAAGTTTTCCAGCACCAGGGCGAAAAGCTTACTTATTTCCCGCAGGCGCAGATTGCCGCTGCCAAGATTTAAATCTGTAAAACTTTCATTAATGGTTAACTCAATGAAAGGCAACCGGCTGATACGAGTAATCAATTGTTGCTCTGACAGAATAGCATCCACGATATGTTCGTTTATATTTACCCAGGCCCGGAGTTGGTGGGTCATAAAGAAATCTTGACAGTTTTCGAGTAATGATAACTTTTCGCAGAACAAGGCTAATTCTTGCTCCGCATTTAAATGAGGGAGAACCAGTTCCGTCGGAATACGGACCGGGGTATCGACGCCGACAAAATTCGTGATTAACTGGAGACCAAAAAGTTGGCCTTCCGGCAAACGCATTGGCAGAAAACAGAAATGCGAGCGGTAAACAATATCCAGTGAGACGATCATATTGCCAGCCGTGTTTCTACAAGGGGGAACGGCATCGTCACGCGATGAACATTCAGCATCTGCTGAATTGATTTTACTCTAATTAATATCACTTTCATCCCTGAAGCGTTTTGAAATTTACCTTAAAGTATTTATTCAGCTTATCCTGGATGCTTCTTTATGGCTAGTTTTACTGAAGAGCGCGAAACGAGTCGCGGTGGATTATCAAAGGGTCGAAAGTTTCAGTTACACAATTTTCGTCCAGTAATTTACGAGTCGCGAATCTTGCCATTTCACTAATCGGAAAATGTACGCTGGTTAATGCCGGGCGAACAAATGCCGCGCGTTCTCCACTGTCATAACATATAAGAGATATATCCTGCGGAATGCGCAAACCACGCTCGGTAATTGCAAGCATCGCGCCAATTGCCATTTCTTCATTGCAGCAGTAAATAGCCATTGGCTGCTTTTCTTTGAGTAACAGAGAAGTTTGCTGATGGCCGCTTGGCATGTCGTACTCACCTTCGAGTACCGCGACGGGCGCTAAACCAGCCTGTGCCATAGCCTCCAAAAAACCCTGCCTGCGTAATAAACTGGAAGCGCGGTTAGTGGGTCCATGCAGGCAGGCAATTGCCGTATGCCCGCCGTCAATAAAGACCCGGGTCGCAAGCCGACTGGCGGCGCGATGGTCGAAAACCACACAGCGCTCTTCCAGGCCGGGTACGTCTCTGTCAAGGACGATAAATTTACGCCCTTGCCCCGCCAGGCGCAGCAGCATTTCATCTTCCAGCGCGCGAATATGCAGAACCAGCCCATCACAGCGCAAATTATAAAGCCGCTGCATGGCATTCAACTCTTTATCTGCAAAACTGCGCCCTTGCGTAACCAACAACTGCTTGCCGTGCAGCTCCGTTTCGCTTTGTACTGTATCCATTAACGCACCGAAAAATCCGCCGCGATAGGAAGTGGTAACCAGGCCAATCGTGTTGCTTTGACTTGAGGCTAAAGCGCGGGCGGCCGGATTGGGAGAATAGCCCAGCTCGCGAATAGCCGCTTCCACTTTGCTGCGCGTCTGAGCCTTAACGTTGGTATCGCCATTTACCACACGGGATACGGTAGCACGGGATACGCCAGCGCTTGCGGCAACATCTTCCAGAGTAACCATTGGGTTCCTTAACAGGGAATCAGTAAAAAGCTTTTTGATATTACCCGATATACAGCGCAGCGCCTGGGTTAACCCCGGAATTACGGAAGGGAATCACGATTTAGAAAAAAAGAAAACTGACCCGGACGGGTCAGCACAAAAGCTAGATGCGGCGAGCCTGCCAGAATTTTTTGCGCCAGTAGACGTTATCAAGGGAAGAACGCATTACTCCCCTGCTGGTGGAGGCATGGATAAACTGGTTGTCGGTATCGTAAATCCCAACGTGCAAACCGTTATCGCCCGAGCCTGTTTTAAAGAACACCAAATCCCCGGGAAGCAGGTCGTCTTTATCAATTTCAGTGCCGATTTCAGCCTGTTGACGCGTTTCGCGCGGAAGCTGTAAATCGAACTGATCGCGGAAGGTTGTAAGCACAAACCCGGAACAGTCGACGCCTCGACGACTCATGCCGCCGTAGCTGTACGGCGTGCCGCGCCAGCCGCTGAGCTGATCGTTAAGCTTTGCAATAACGGTTATAGAATCAGAAAGCCGAGCATTAGGCGGCGGCGCATGGTGACTACACCCTGCGAGTATCAGACACGCCACTACAATAAGCCATACGCGCATTTTCAGGCAGATCCTCACCCGTTTTGTTATTGGCAGTAATTTAGCGCTTACCCATGATTTGATGCAAGATTTACCCTCCCGAAAGCGGCGTAATCAGCATACTGTGTCCTTCAATTTGCAGACGACGAAAATGCATATTGTACGCCGTGGCTAAATGTTGCGGCAAAAGCACCTCATCGCGGTTGCCCTGAGCGACCATTTTACCCGCGCGCAACAGCCAGACTTTGTGAGCGTGGCGCAGCGAATGGTTTAAATCATGGCTACTCATCACTACGGCAACGCCTGCATCACACAGCTTCATTAACTGCTGGTCGAGTACCGCCTGCTGCGCCACATCGAGGCTGTTCATCGGCTCATCAAGCAGCAGCAGACGCCCTTGTGGATTGATCTCCGGATGAATCTGCAATATCACCGCCGCCAGCCGCACCCGCTGCCATTCACCGCCCGAAAGCTGGTTCACGGGGCGGTTGAGCTTATCCGTAAGCCAGAAAGCCTGCGCGAGTTGCATCATTACCGCTTCGGCCCCAGGCGCAGGCTGATGCAATCGCAGGTAATGCCAGACGGGCATAGCAAACGGCGGGAGCTGTTGCTGAGCGAGGTAAGCACGCGTTTGCGCCAGGGCCACCGATGACCATTCTTTTAGCGGAACGTCGTTCAGCGTAAGCCGCCCTTCTCCGGCAGACAATCCTGCCATCAGCGTAATAAGCGTGCTTTTCCCTGCGCCATTTGGCCCGACAAGATGTACCAGCTCGCCTGGTCCAACCGCGGCGCTGATGGGCCCGAGTCGTCCGGCAACGGCGATATCATTTAACTGCAGAAGCGACATGTTTTATTTTGCCAGCGCCGCTTTGATGGCTTCCATCACTATCGGATCTTCCGGAGTCATATCCGGCGAGAAGCGTTGAATGACGTGGCCATCGCGCCCGACAAGGAATTTTTCGAAGTTCCATAAAATGTCGTCCGGGTACAACGGCGCGCGACCTTTGCTGCTCATACGCTCGTAGAAGCCGCTGCTTTCTGGCGCAACGGCGGTTGGTGCCGCAGCCACCAGCTTTTGGTATAGCGGGTGACGGTTTTCGCCGTTCACATCCAGCTTGCTGAACATCGGGAAAGTGACGCCGTAGGTTGTGCTGCAGAAGGTTTTAATTTCTTCTTCGCTGCCCGGCTCCTGGCCCAGGAACTGATTGCAAGGAAAACCGAGCACGGCGAATCCTTTGTCTTCCCAGGCCTTGTGAATATTCTCAAGCTGCTCATACTGCGGCGTCAGCCCACACTTTGACGCAACGTTTACCAGCAGCAGCACATTTCCTTTCCAGCGCTCAAGCGTGGTCGTCTCGCCGTCAATCGTTTTGATTTCAGTATTCAGAATGTCCTGCATAGCGTCCCCTTAATGAAAAATCTTTGTGTATGGCTTCCGGAAGCATAAAGATAGCCTGCTAAGTTAGCGTCCGGCCTTTAATAATAGCCAGATAAATACTGGCGCGCCTAGCGTTGCCGTAACAACGCCTATTGGTAATTCGGCGGAGGTTAGCGCCAGTCGGGCAATGATATCGGCGCCGAGCAGCACGGAAGCGCCGGCAAGCCCGCTTGCTGGCAATAAAACCCGGTGATCGGTCAGCCCTTTCAGGCGCAGCATATGAGGAATAACCAGCCCGATAAATCCAATTGCACCGGCAAGCGCCACGCTAACCCCCACCAGCCAGCCGGTTGCGATGACCAGAATATTGCGCCATATCCATACCGACAATCCCAACTGGCGCGCGGATGTTTCACCCAGCGCCATCAAATTTAAAGGAGCATAGCTGCCACACAGCCAGGCCATCACGGGCAGCAGCGTCACCATCAGCCACCACTGACGCCAGTCAACGCCGCCAAATCCGCCCATCATCCAGTACATTAACTGACGTAAATCGAGGCTGGTGCTGAAATAAACCGCCCAGGTCATCAGCGCGCTACAGATAATCCCCAGCGCCACGCCTGCCAGCAAAAGACGGCTGGTGGAAAGATGACGACGGGAAAAACGCAGCAGGATAAGCGTGATGAGCAACGCACCGATGATGGCGCACACGCCTAAAGCCCAACCGGGAAGCGCCCCCTGGCCGAGCAGGACACCTGCAATAAGCGCAACGCCTGCGCCGTTAGAAACGCCAAGCAACCCAGGCTCCGCGAGGGGATTTTCAAAAAGCGCCTGCATAATGGTGCCGGAAATAGCCAGGGCGGCGCCAACCAGCAGGACAGCAAGCGTGCGCGGCAGGCGTATTTGCCAGATGAAAAGCTGTGCATCCTCGCTCCACCACCGTTGCGGCGCAAACCAGCGATCGCCCGCACACAAACTCAGCACGACCATGGCTGCCATGACCATCATCAGAATAATGAGCCATAAGCGTTCAAGACGGCGCTGCCGGGAGACGAAAGTGAGCATTGAGACGGGTCCATAGATTTGCAGCCAGGCTGCTGATTTTACGGGGTAAATGTCAGGAAGAACAAGCAAAGAAAAAGGCCGCGGATGCGGCCTTTTTGGTTAACTCAGGTTACTCGTCTTTTGGCGACGCGTTTTCAACCCGACTTTTCAACTTCTGACCAGGTCGGAAAGTCACCACACGGCGAGCCGTGATGGGAATATCTTCACCGGTCTTCGGGTTACGCCCGGGACGTTGGTTTTTATCGCGTAAGTCAAAATTACCAAAACCTGATAGTTTAACCTGCTCGCCGTTTTCCAGAGCGCGACGGATCTCTTCGAAAAACAGCTCTACCAGCTCTTTAGCGTCTCGTTTGCTAAGACCAAGCTTATCAAACAGATATTCTGACATTTCAGCTTTTGTAAGCGCCATACGTTCAATCCCTCAATGATGCCTGGAATCGCTCTTTTAATGCCTCTACGCATTTTGCAACGGTAGCGGCAATCTCCTCTTCTTCGAGTGTACGGCCGGTATCCTGAAGGATAAGGCTGATGGCCAGGCTCTTATAACCTTCGGCTACGCCCTTGCCACGGTACACATCAAACAAGTTTACGCCAACTACCTGATTTGCGCCAACTTTCTTACATTCGCCCAAAATATCTGCTGCGGGAACGTTTTCAGCAACCACGACAGCGATGTCGCGACGGTTGGCCGGGAAGCGTGAAATCTCTTGCGCCTCAGGCACCACGCGGTCTGCGACCTTGTTCCACAGCACTTCAAACACCAGCGTGCGGCCGTTGAGAGAAAGCTTACGCTCAAGCTCCGGATGCACAACACCAATGAAACCAATGCATTCGCCCTGTAAATAAATGGCGGCACTTTGCCCTGGATGCAACGCCGGGTTACTCGCAGCGACGAATTCGATGTCAGAAAGCTTACCCGTCAGATCAAGAATAGATTCCAGATCGCCCTTCAAATCATAGAAGTCGACGGTATTGCGCGCCAGATCCCAGTGTTCTTCGTAACGGTTGCCGCAAATCGCGCCAGCCAGCATAAGATCCTGGCGGATACCGAGGTCTGCCTGAGTATCAGGAACAAAGCGCAGTCCGGTTTCGAAAATACGCACGCGGCTCTGCTGGCGGTTCTGGTTATAAACCACGGTATTAAGCAGGCCGGTCAGCAATGACAAACGCATGGCCGACATTTCGCTCGAAATCGGGCTTGGTAAAATCAGATGTTCTTCACCCGGATGCAGCAACTGTTGGATTTTAGGGTCCACAAAGCTGTAGGTGATCACCTCCTGATAGCCTTTATCCACCAGCATGGTTTTCACACGCTTGAGGGACAAATCCGCTTCGCGGTGGGCGCCCATTACCAGACCCGCCTGAACAGGCTCATCAGGAATGCTGTTATAACCGTAGACGCGAGCCACTTCTTCTACCAGATCTTCTTCGATCTGCATGTCGAAACGCCAGCTTGGGGCAACGGCGGTCCATTGATCCTGCCCTTCTGTCACTTCACAACCCAGACGACGCAGGATATCGCCAACCAGCGCATCTTCAATATGATGGCCGATCAGACGATCCAGCTTGCTGCGGCGCAGCGTAATGGTGGCCGGTTTTGGCAGATGCGCTTCGCTTGTCACGTCAATAACCGGACCGGCTTCGCCGCCGCACAGGTCAATCAGCAGACGAGTTGCTCGCTCCATCGCTTTATATTGCAGCGCTGGATCCACGCCGCGCTCATAGCGATGAGAGGCATCCGTATGCAGACCATGACGACGAGCACGGCCGGTGATGGACAGAGGACTGAAGAAGGCGCATTCAAGCAGAACGTTCTGCGTTTCATCGTTTACGCCAGAGTGCTCGCCGCCAAAGATGCCGCCCATGGCCAGTGCTTTGTTATGATCGGCGATAACCAGCGTATCGGCTTTTAATTTCGCTTCGTTGCCGTCCAGCAGGGTCAGCGTTTCACCCTCTTGCGCCATACGCACCACAATGCCGCTATCGATACGGTCCCGATCGAACGCGTGCATCGGCTGGCCAAGTTCCAGCAGCACATAGTTAGTGACGTCAACAACGGCATCAATAGAGCGAATGCCGCAGCGACGCAGCTTTTCTTTCATCCACAGCGGAGTTGGCGCCTTAACGTTGATGCCTTTAACGACGCGGCCCAGATAACGCGGGCAGGCCTCGGCGGCATCCACACGGATAGAGACGGTATCTGAGATAGTCGCCGCAACAGGCGCCATCTCTGGCTCGACCAGCGGCAGTTTGTTCAGCACGGCAACGTCACGCGCCACGCCGATAATCCCCAGACAGTCCGCACGGTTTGGCGTCACGCTGATTTCGATGGTGTTATCTTCAAGCTTCAGGTAATCGCGGATATCCGTTCCGATTGGCGCATCAGCAGGCAGTTCGATGATGCCGTCATGATCGTCGGAAATGCCCAGTTCGGAGAAGGAGCACAGCATTCCTTCGGAAGGCTCGCCGCGCAGCTTGGCCGCTTTAATTTTGAAATCGCCGGGCAAAACGGCGCCAACGGTAGCCACGGCCACTTTCAGGCCCTGACGGCAGTTTGGCGCGCCGCAGACGATATCAAGCAGGCGCTCGCCGCCTACGTTAACCTTTGTCACACGCAGTTTGTCTGCGTTCGGGTGCTGAGCGCACTCAACAACTTCCCCGACAACTACGCCATTGAAGCGGCCTGCGACAGCGTCAACGCCGTCAACTTCAAGGCCAGCCATGGTGATTTGATCGGAAAGCGCTTCACTGCTGTTGGCTGGGTTTACCCATTCGCGTAACCAGAGTTCACTGAATTTCATTGGATATCCCGCCTTTATTTAAACTGTTTGAGGAAACGTAAATCATTTTCGAAGAATGCGCGCAAATCGGTTACGCCGTAGCGCAGCATGGTCAGACGTTCCATGCCCATGCCAAAGGCGAAGCCTGAATAAACTTCCGGGTCAATACCCACGTTACGCAGAACGTTTGGGTGCACCATGCCGCAACCCAGCACTTCCAGCCATTTGCCGTTTTTACCCATCACATCCACTTCTGCGGACGGTTCGGTGAACGGGAAATAGGACGGGCGGAAACGAATCTGCAGGTTTTCTTCAAAGAAATTATTCAGGAAGTCATGCAGCGTGCCTTTCAGGTTGGTGAAGCTGATGTTCTTATCAACAATCAGGCCTTCCATCTGATGGAACATCGGAGTGTGCGTCTGATCGTAATCGTTACGATACACGCGGCCCGGCGCGATAATACGAATCGGCGGCTGCTTGTCTTTCATGGTACGGATTTGCACGCCAGAGGTTTGCGTACGCAGCAGACGGGTGGCGTCGAACCAGAAGGTGTCATGATCCGCACGCGCCGGGTGGTGGCCGGGAATATTCAGCGCGTCGAAGTTATGATAGTCATCTTCGATTTCAGGGCCGGTAGCCACGGTGAAGCCAAGCTCGCCAAAGAAATTCTCAATACGATCGATGGTACGCGTCACGGGATGCAGCCCACCGTTTTCGATGCGGCGGCCAGGCAGAGAAACGTCAATTGTCTCCTGCGCCAGACGAGCATTCAGCGCAGCGCTTTCCAGGAAGGCTTTACGCGCGTTAAGGGCTTCCTGCACCTGCTCTTTAGCTTCGTTAATTACCGCGCCTGCTGCCGGACGCTCTTCTGCTGGCAGTTCACGCAGGGTGGTCATCTGAAGGGTCAGGTGCCCTTTCTTCCCCAAATATTCGACGCGTACGCTATCTAACGCGGCAACATCCTGGGCCTCGTTTATGGCAGCCGTGGCAACGGCAACCAGCTCTGCGAGATGTGGCATGGTATTCCTCTTATGCCGGCATAATTACCGGGGTAGTTTGTCTGTTCAAAAGAATATGCAAAAAAAAAGCCTCCACAAAGGAGGCTTTCGGCGCTGTTTTTCGTTTCTTTTCTTACGCGCAAAGCCCCCGGATTCAGGCGCTAAAGTAAAAAAAGAAACGGAAAATAGCAGCATTCATGCTTGCAGTTACCTTAATCGACGATATTCGTTCTGCATATTCAAAAGGCTCAGATCCGAAATGTCAATAATTTGATTGGGTTAGAAATTAAAAGAGGGAGACAAGCTCCCTCTTAAACTTACTTACGCCAGAGCTGCTTTCGCTTTTTCAACCAGGGCCGTGAATGCCACTTTGTCGAAAACTGCGATGTCAGCCAGGATCTTACGGTCAATTTCAACAGAGGCTTTTTTCAGGCCGTTGATGAATTTGCTGTAAGAGATACCGTTCTGACGAGCTGCAGCGTTGATACGTGCAATCCACAGCTGGCGGAATTGACGCTTACGTTGACGACGGTCACGGTAAGCATACTGACCAGCTTTGATAACAGCCTGGAAGGCAACGCGGTATACGCGAGAACGCGCACCATAGTAGCCTTTAGCTTGTTTGAGGATTTTTTTGTGACGAGCACGTGCGATTACACCACGTTTTACGCGAGCCATGTTAGCTCTCCTGTTCTATATTCTGAAATTTATTAAAAAGTTAACTTATGCGTACGGCAGGCACGCGACTACCAGGCCCAGATCCCCTTTGGAGACCATGCCTTTTGGACGCAGATGACGTTTACGCTTAGTAGACTTTTTAGTCAGAATGTGACGCAGGTTAGCGTGCTTGCGCTTAAAACCACCGCCGGCAGTTTTTTTGAAGCGCTTAGCGGCGCCGCGTACTGTTTTAATCTTTGGCATTTAATTACTTTCCACTTCGCATTGTTAATTAAACGAACCAGAAGGCGAACAAAACCAGCGAGGCGTAAGCCCCGCCGGAATCGTTACTTGAGTGCCTTACTGTTTCTTCTTAGGAGCGAGCACCATGATCATCTGGCGGCCTTCGATCTTCGATGGGAAGGATTCGACCACTGCCAGTTCACTCAAATCGTCACGGACGCGGTTAAGCACTTCCATACCGATCTGCTGGTGAGCCATCTCACGACCGCGGAAACGCAGCGTGATCTTAGCTTTATCACCCTCTTCCAGAAAGCGAACCAGGCTGCGGAGTTTTACCTGGTAGTCGCCATCGTCAGTGCCAGGTCGGAATTTGATTTCCTTAACCTGAATAACTTTTTGCTTTTTCTTCTGTTCCTTAGAAGATTTGCTTTTTTCGTAGAGGAACTTGCCGTAATCCATAATGCGGCAAACAGGCGGTTCGGCATTAGGACTGATTTCGACTAAATCAACCCCAGCCTCTTCGGCTTTTTCTAAAGCTTCATTCAGACTGACAATACCTAGCTGCTCGCCGTCTAGACCTGTTAGACGAACCTCAGTGGCACGAATTTCTCTGTTAATGCGATTAGGACGCGCCGGTTGAACTCTTTTTCCGCCTTTAATACTTTATTCCTCCAGTTGATTTAGATTGCGGCTGCGGATTTCTTGCTGCAGCTTTTCAATCAATTCGTTTACGTCCATGCTGCCCAAATCTTTGCCACGACGGGTACGAACGGCTACTTTGCCTGCTTCTACCTCTTTGTCGCCACAAACTAACATATAAGGGACACGACGCAACGTGTGTTCACGGATTTTAAAGCCTATCTTCTCATTTCTCAAGTCTGCTTTTACGCGAATGCCTGCATTTTGTAGTTTGCGGGTCAATTCGTTAACGTATTCAGACTGCCCATCAGTGATATTCATGACCACTGCCTGGACCGGAGCAAGCCAGGTTGGGAAGAACCCAGCGAACTCTTCGGTGAGGATTCCGATAAACCTTTCCATGGAGCCCAGGATGGCGCGGTGAATCATAACCGGCACCAGACGCTCGTTGTTTTCGCCGATGTACGACGCATTTAGACGCGCAGGCAGGGAGAAGTCGAGCTGAACCGTACCGCATTGCCATGCGCGATCCAGGCAGTCATACAACGTAAACTCGATCTTCGGACCGTAAAACGCGCCCTCACCCGGCTGATAATCAAACGGGATTTCATTTTCTTGTAACGCTACCGCCAGGTCAGCTTCCGCACGATCCCACATTTCGTCGGTACCGATACGTTTTTCCGGGCGAGTAGACAGCTTAACGACGATTTTTTCGAAACCGAAGGTGCTGTACATGTCATAAACCATACGAATACAGCTATTCACTTCGTCACGAACCTGGTCTTCAGTACAGAAGACGTGAGCATCGTCCTGGGTGAATCCGCGAACACGCATCAGGCCATGCAGCGCGCCTGATGGCTCGTTACGGTGGCAGCTACCGAACTCAGCCATACGTAATGGCAGGTCGCGGTAGGATTTTAGACCCTGATTGAAAATTTGCACGTGGCCCGGGCAGTTCATTGGCTTAATGCAGTACTCACGGTTCTCAGAAGAGGTGGTGAACATCGCATCTTTATAGTTGTCCCAGTGGCCGGTTTTTTCCCACAGCACACGGTCCATCATAAACGGGCCCTTCACTTCCTGATACTGGTACTCTTTGAGCTTGGAGCGCACAAAAACTTCCAGCTCGCGGAAGATGGTCCAGCCGTCGTTGTGCCAGAACACCATACCCGGCGCTTCTTCCTGCATATGATACAGGTCGAGCTGTTTGCCGATTTTACGGTGATCGCGCTTGGACGCTTCTTCCAGACGCTGCAGGTAAGCATTAAGTTGTTTTTTATCTGCCCATGCGGTGCCGTAAATACGTTGCAGCATTTTGTTGTTGCTGTCGCCACGCCAGTAAGCACCGGAGGTTTTCTGCAGTTTGAAATGATGGCAGAAACGCATATTCGGTACGTGCGGGCCGCGGCACATATCAACGTATTCTTCATGATGATACAAACCCGGTTTGTCATCATGGCTGATGTTTTCATCAAGGATGGCAACTTTATAGCTTTCGCCACGGTTGACGAAAGTTTCGCGCGCTTCGTGCCAGCTCACTTTTTTCTTGATGACATCGTAATCTTTCTCAGCCAGCTCATGCATACGCTTTTCGAGCAGCTCAAGATCTTCCTGCGTCAGGGTGTGGTCAAGGTCAACGTCATAGTAGAAGCCGTTGTCGATAACCGGACCAATCGCCATTTTGGTATTAGGCCATAACTGTTTGATAGCATGACCCAGCAGGTGGGCGCAGGAGTGACGAAGGATTTCCAGACCAGCTTCATCTTTGACGGTGATGATGGCGAGTTTGGCATCGTGTTCAATCACATCGGTTGCATCCACCAGCTCACCGTCTACGCGGCCTGCGATACAGGCTTTTGCAAGCCCTGGACCGATATCAAGAGCCACATCCAGCGGGCTGACAGCACGATCGTAATGGCGTTGGCTGCCATCAGGAAGAGTAATAACAGGCATTATAAGTCCTTATTTGCAGTGGTGACCCACACGTAAGATCACATGCAACGTTTATTTTGCTTTAGTTTCAAACGGTTGCGCTACCATCTCGCCTACAATTGCAAGGCCTGGCGCACAATTTGTTGCTTGCAGGCAAAAACCTCACCTTACAGCAGGCAGGAATAGTACCATCGCTGACGTCCGATGTCGCGTTTTTGACAACGCTGCGGATTGAATAATAAAGAAATAACGAATTGTTTAAGCGCCTTTTTTGCTTTCCTGAATAGAGAATTTTTCGCTCTTCTCTATTTTATGAAAAACGCTTTGGTTTATTGCTAATGTGAAGGCATTAATCCGGCGATTAAATATTAAAGACATAAAAAAACCGGGCTTCTGCTTCCGGTTTTTTATTAATGCTTAAGTGACTTAACAGACGTATTTACAATAAGACGCCTGAAGATAATACAGACTTAATTAATACCACTCACCTGCGACAAGGGTATGAACATTGAATGCGTCGTCCATGGAGCGGCCTGTAGATTGCGCGCCGGGAGCGATGTTTGAACCGGCTTCAATGTCTGTTACATGCGAGGTTTTAACGGTAGATTGAGTCGTGCCGGAAGCAGGCTGCGCAGCTAAAGCACCAAAAGAAAGTACGGAAAGAAGGGTAGCTGCGGCGACATATTTAATAGTTTTCATAGTCATTTTTCTCTTATTTAAGTGAATCCCAAGGCATTTGCCTGTCAACTTTATAAGAGTAGATCCCGATCACATTTTTGGATAGTCAATTTATTTGTCAAAAGGTTTCAAATATATTGAATATATGTCACAACAGGCGATTATGGAGAAATCATGGAGGAAGTTCTTTTTTCCTATTTTACTTTAAACAAAACGCAAGACCAAATAAATAATAGCGTGTCTTGCCAAATTAAAACAATAAAGCCGGGCTAACCCGGCTTCGGTAATTACATTTTATAACCGAGTGTAATAGCGGTTTTTCTGTCAGTGTGCTCAGGTGCGGAATCCGGTGGGTTGGAGTTCCAGGTCACGTTATAAGCGACTTTCAGCCCGAAGTGTTCGTTGATAGCGACCTCAAGTCCCGTCTCGGAGTTCACCGTGGTATCTTCGCTACCCAGTACGGAGACGCCCTGAATAAACTTCGCGTTATCCGTCAACTGCCAGTTATAGATGCCGGAGGCATAACCCAACGCCTGAGTTTCATGGCCGCCGTCGGTATATTCGTCGTAGCGGACACCTGGACCAAATTCAAAACGGAAGCTGTGCACCGGGCCGCTTAAGAACTGACGACCGTAACCAGCCGTCAGCACATCACGCGCCTGATAACCGTTAAAACGGTCGGTCAACCAGCTTGCCTGGCCAAACAGGTAATCGCTGTCCGTCATGTTATAACGGCTACGGGCGCCTGCAGAGTAAGTTTCTGAGGAGCGTTCGTCGTTAGAAGAGGTGTTGTTGGCATTCCCCCAAAGTGACCACGCGGTTGACGTGTTATACCAGGTCATATTGGTATTCGCAGTCAGCGTTGAGCTTTTGGTATTGCCTGACTGAGCGAGGTATCCCGCGTTGAGGTTGCCTTCAAAAGGTTTCTTCGCGGTGCTTGGGTCATCCATGACAGTGAAAACCGTGGTATCTGCAACTGCAAAGTGACTCAATAGCGCACTGCCGGTCAGCAAAATTGCAGCCGGTACTGTCTTAACAAGCTTCATTTATTAATCCGTACGACAAAAAAAGAAACCACCAAGGTTCCGGAATCTTCCCTGAGGATCAAATCTTTATCTCTCAAGAAAGGTTACAAATTATAAAAAAGCCCGGATAACATAGCAATGAATTCCTCTTTCATTTTTTGAATAAGAACGCTCTTAAAACATCTTTCTTTTCATATATATAGCTATCGCTTGCATTTTAGCAATCAATTGAAAAATCATGATGTTAATTAAAATTTCTCCTGCAGGTAATAATGCTAAGCTCTAGCTATTCATTAAAAAGGAGGTTTCATGGCTAGCATCTATACGTTGACACTTGCACCCTCTCTCGACAGCGCCACCCTGACCCCGCAGATTTATCCGGAAGGTAAATTACGTTGCACCGCCCCGGTATTCGAACCTGGCGGCGGAGGGATTAACGTTGCGCGCGCTATTTCTCATCTGGGCGGGAAAGCCATAGCTATTTTCCCGGTTGGCGGCGCGACAGGCGAACATCTTTCTGCCCTGCTTCTTGATGAAAAAGTTGCGATTGATACCGTGGACTCGCACGACTGGACGCGTCAGAATCTGCATGTGCATACCGAATCTACCGGCGAGCAATACCGCTTTGTTATGCCCGGCGCCACGCTCAGCGATGATGAATTCCGCCGTCTCGAAGAAAAAGTGCTGGCCATTGAGTCAGGCTCTATTTTAGTTATCAGCGGCAGTCTCCCGCCGGGCATTGACGTCTCAAAGCTGTGTTCGCTGGTAAAGGCGGCGCAAAAGGCCGGTATCCGCTGTATCATTGACAGCTCCGGCGAAGCGCTAGAAGCGACGCTTGAAATCGGCAATATTGAACTGATCAAACCCAACCAGAAAGAACTCAGCGCGCTGGTTAAGCGCGATCTCACCCAGCCAGATGACGTTCGCCTGGCCGCGCAGGAAATTGTAGAGAGCGGAAAAGCGCACCGTGTCGTTGTTTCTCTCGGCCCGCAGGGCGCTTTGGGCATGGATGCCAGCGGCTGCGTGCAGGTTGTTCCACCCCCGGTCAAAAGTCAGAGCACCGTTGGCGCTGGCGACAGCATGGTTGGGGCAATGACCCTAAAGCTTGCCGAAAATGCGCCGCTGCTGGATATGGTGCGATTCGGCGTTGCCGCCGGCAGCGCTGCGACGCTGAATCAGGGCACTCGCTTATGCTCGCTTGAGAACACTCAAAAAATTTACGACTATCTGCGTAGTTAATTCCCGCCCCCGCGCTTGGGGGCCATTGCGCTCTTCCCTGCCCCGTTACGCCAAAAGTCGCCATTTCAGGCAGATGAACTATGCTAAAACCTTTGGGATAACAATGAGGTGAACCATGAGTAATGGAGACATTGTGCGCTATGTCGTCACCGTAAAGTATAAAGAAGAGAGCCTGACGGATATCAACGAACTCAATAACCAACTGACTCGCGGCGGTTTTCTGCTCACCATGAGTGACGATGAAGGCAAAGTTCATGAACTGGGGACGAATACATTTGGCCTGGTGAGCGCGTTAAGCGAGCAGGAAGTTGTGGAACTGGCAAAAGGTCTTGGATATGTTGCGCTGGGCGCCGAGCCAGAAGTTACCGTTACGACCTGGGAGGAGTGGGAAAAGTCACCGGAGTGACAAATCAGTTCAATTCCTGACCGGGATGTGCGTTGGTTCTTGGTTTTTACCCGGTTATAAGTGCAAGCTAATGATCTACCAGAGCAACTGGGGGGAAATATCATGTGGCAAGCCATCAGTCGTCTGTTAAGTGAACAGTTGGGAGAGGCTGAAGTTGAACAACGCACCGAACTTCCCGGCGGGGAAATCCACGCGGCGTGGCGGCTGCGTTATGCAGGTCACGAGATTTTTGTTAAAAGCGACGATCGAGAGATGCTGCCAATTTTTACCGCAGAGGCCGATCAGCTTGAGCTTCTGTCACGCAGCAATACCGTGCGGGTGCCAAAAGTTTGGGCGGTAGGCAGCGACAGGGATTACAGCTTTCTGCTGCTTGAATACCTGCCAGCAAGACCGCTTGACGCTCATAACGCCTTCCTGCTTGGGCAGCAGCTAGCCCGTCTGCATGAATGGAGCGATCAGCCCCAGTTTGGACTCGATTTTGATAACGATCTTTCCACCACTCCTCAGCCCAATGCCTGGCAACGTCGCTGGTCAACGTTCTTTGCCGAACAGCGTATCGGCTGGCAGTTGGAAATGGCGGCGGAAAAAGGGATTCATTTGGGCGACATCGACATGATTGTCGATTTTGTTCATCAGTTCCTTGCCTCGCACCAGCCGCAGGCCTCGTTGCTGCATGGAGATTTATGGTCGGGTAACTGCGCGCTGGGGCCGGACGGGCCCTTTATTTACGATCCCGCCTGCTACTGGGGAGATCGTGAGTGCGATCTGGCGATGCTGCCGCTGCACACCGACCAGCCGCCTCAAATCTACGATGGCTATCAGTCTGTGTCCCCGCTTCCCTCAGGCTTTCTGGATCGCCAGCCCGTTTACCAACTCTACACGCTGCTAAACCGTGCCATTTTGTTCGGCGGACAGCATTTGGTCACCGCGCAAAAAGCACTGGAACGCATCCTGGCAGTTTAAGATGAGAGAATTGACGGCCACTCCCGGAAAGGAGTGGCTTTCTACTAAATAAAGCCCAGAAGCGAGAAAAAGAAATAGCCCGCAATAATCACAATTATCGGCAGGATATAAAGCGGGAAAATTTGCAGGAAAATCGTATGACGAGGCACCACGATTTTGTCATCAAGCTGCGCTTTGGTTAATCCTTCCGGCCCCTTCGCCTGCTCCAGAATCAATTGATCCTCAACGCCTTCACGCAGGAATTTAGCCTGACGACTCATGCGCGCGCCCGAAGCCTGCAGGGCAAGGCCGACAAAGATCAGGGCGAAAATAACCCAAAACAGGATGTTTGAATGCTGGTGAAACTCCGGCTGCGGCGAGTTGTACCAGAAGAAATTAAGGAATGGCGTATTAAAACGCATCATCTCAATCATCACATGTGCGAAATCCAGCATGACGGCGTTGATGCCTGGCTGCTTCTCGCTGTGTTCATACATAAATTTCAGGATTGAAATTAACGTTGAAATCACTGCCGGGATAAAAATCACCCAACCGGCAATGCGTTTAAGTACAGCAATGCGTCCAGCTTGTTGATACGTCATTCTTTCCCCTTGGTTAAGACGTAACTTACTCGCACAAAGTCTACCTTGTCTCACAGCATTTCGCCTGAGCTTTGCGGACGAATTTCATAAAAGCGGTGGCAACCTGCAGCTTTTCCCGCTATTCATAAGGGCATCTTTTTTAAATGAACGCTGACAGGAGTCCTTATATGGCCGATACGCGCCAGGTTTTAGCTGCGATTTTTGATATGGATGGTTTACTGATTGATTCCGAGCCGTTATGGGATGAAGCAGAGCTTGAGGTCATGGCCAGTCTTGGCGTCGACATCACGCGCCGCAACGAGCTGCCCGATACGCTCGGTCTGCGTATCGATCTGGTGGTTGAACTATGGTTTGCCCAGCAGCCCTGGAACGGCCCGACGCGTGAAGAAGTCACCCAGCGCATTATTACGCGGGCGATCGGTTTGGTTGAGGAGCGCCGTCCTTTATTACCGGGCGTGCGTGAAGCTATCGCGCAGTGTAAAGCTCAGGGGCTTAAAGTTGGCCTGGCGTCAGCCTCTCCCTTGCATATGCTTGAGCGCGTGCTGGAAATGTTTGATTTACGTGAGCAGTTTGATGCTATCGCCTCCGCTGAACATCTGCCTTACAGCAAACCCCACCCGCAGGTTTATCTGGATGCCGCCGCAAAGCTCGGCGTCGACCCAATGACGTGTGTCACCCTTGAAGACTCCGTTAACGGCATGATCGCTACCAAAGCCGCCCGCATGCGCTCCATTGTCGTACCTGCTGAAGAGAACCGCGGCGATCCTCGTTGGTGCCTGGCTGACGTGCAGCTTGAGTCATTGCTTACGCTTTCAGCATGCGATCTGCTTGGCTGATTTTAAGGGCGGATCGTTCCGCCCTTTATTAAAACCTCGCCCTGCTCTAATTTTTGAAACACCATTTCAGATAAATTTGTAATTCTGCATTCGCCTACCTATCCTAATGGGACACGCGCTACGGCGCTCTCTAAGTCCACGGGGTAGCTATGATTCTCGACGCTTTTAATTTGCAGGGCAAAGTTGCTCTAATCACCGGCTGTGACACAGGGCTTGGTCAGGGAATGACGCTCGGTCTTGCCGAAGCCGGGTGTGACATCATCGGCGTGAATCGCAAAATTCCACACGAAACGGCTGAAAAAGTTCAGGCCCTTGGCCGTCGTTTCACCGCAATTCAGGCGGACCTGAGCCAGCCCGACGTCATTCCCGGTCTCGTCAAGGAAGCCGTGGCGCGCATGGGCAGGCTCGATATTCTGGTCAACAACGCCGGCACTATTCGCCGCGAGGATGCCATCGAGTTCAGCGAAAAGAACTGGGACGACGTCATGAACCTGAACATCAAATCCGTGTTTTTTCTGTCACAGGCCGTGGCAAAGCAGTTTATTAAGCAGGGCAGCGGCGGCAAAATCATTAATATCGCCTCGATGCTTTCGTTCCAGGGCGGCATCCGCGTCCCGTCCTATACCGCATCGAAAAGCGCGGTGTTGGGCGTAACGCGCCTGCTGGCTAACGAATGGGCGCGGCACAACATTAATGTTAACGCGATTGCGCCAGGATACATGGCAACCAATAACACTCAACAACTGCGTGACGACGAAGCGCGAAGCCAGGAAATCCTTGACCGCATTCCTGCCGGACGCTGGGGTAAACCAGAGGATCTGCAGGGCGCCGCCGTATTCCTGGCTTCAGGCGCCTCCGATTATATTAACGGCTATACGATTGCCGTTGATGGCGGGTGGCTCGCGCGCTAAAGCATATCGCCGCCGGGTTTTTCTGACGGTGATGAAATGTTACAGCGTCACCTCTTCCGTCTACTGTATAAAATCCCTATACTGGATGAATCGACAGTTTTCATCCAGGTAGTATCATGACGGCGGAAGGTCATCTGCTTTTTTCTATAGCCTGCGCAGTATTTGCTAAAAACGCCGAACTCACGCCTGTACTGGCGCAAGGTGACTGGTGGCACATAGTGCCGTCCGCCATTTTGAGCTGCCTGCTGCCGGATATCGATCACCCAAAATCGTTTCTGGGCCAGCGCTTACCCTGGATTTCTAAACCCATAGCTCGCGCCTGCGGCCACCGTGGTTTTACCCATAGCCTGTTCGCCGTCTTTGTCAGCCTTGCCCTGTTTTATCTTAAGGTGCCAGAAAGCTGGGTCATTCCGGCTGACGCGTTACAAGGTATGGTGCTCGGCTATCTGAGCCATATTCTCGCGGACATGCTAACCCCCGCAGGCGTACCTCTACTGTGGCCGTGCCGCTGGCGCTTTCGCTTCCCTATTGTCCGTCCACAGAAAGGCAACCAGTTGGAAAGGTTTTTGTGTATGGCCCTGTTCGGCCTTGCCGTATGGATGCCGCAGAGCTTGCCCGAAAACAGTGCAGTGCGCTGGTCGTCACAGATGATAAATTCTTTGCAAACCACCTTTAATAGCTTCTTAAATCACCAACTGGAACAATAATTAGACGAAATAATCCATTTCGTAATAACCCATTCCTTTTGAATATAAGTGCGCAGCATCACATCTGTTACGCTTGGCGGCATAAAGGTGGGCGTTATTCCACCTGCTTACAAAAAATCAGGAGATACGGGGATGAATTATCCACTTATAGCGAACGTTATCGTGTTCGTTATTCTGTTGCTGTTGCTGGCGCAAACCCGCCATAAACAGTGGAGTCTGGCGAAGAAAGTACTGGTCGGCCTTGTCGTTGGCGTAGTGTTTGGCGTCGCCCTGCATGCAATTTATGGCGCAGACAGCCAGGTACTGAAAGATTCTATTCAGTGGTTTAACGTAGTCGGTAACGGCTATGTACAACTGCTGCAGATGATTGTCATGCCTCTGGTGTTTGTGTCCATTCTTAGCGCCGTGGCAAAACTGCATAATGCCTCTTCACTGGGCAAAATTAGTTTTCTGACCATTGGCACCCTGCTGTTCACCACGCTAATTGCGGCGTTGGTCGGCGTGCTGGTGACTAACCTGTTCGGCTTAACGGCCGAGGGGCTAGTGCAAGGTACCGCAGAAACCGCACGCCTGAGCGCTATTGAAACCAATTACGTCGGCAAAGTTGCGGACCTGTCAGTACCGCAGTTGATCCTCTCCTTCGTGCCGAAAAACCCGTTTGCCGACCTGACTGGCGCAAACCCAACGTCAATCATCAGCGTCGTTATTTTCGCCGCCTTCCTGGGCGTCGCCGCGTTGAAGCTGCTTAAAGACGATGCGCATAAAGGCGAACGCGTGCTGGTCGCTATCGACACGCTGCAAAGCTGGGTAATGAAGCTGGTTCGCCTGGTTATGCAACTGACGCCTTACGGCGTGCTGGCGCTGATGACTAAAGTTGTGGCGAGCTCCAACCTGCAGGACATCGTTAAGCTGGGCAGCTTTGTGGTGGCGTCTTACCTGGGTCTGGCCATTATGTTCGGCGTGCACGCGCTGCTGCTTGCGGTTAACGGCGTAAGCCCGCTGAAGTACTTCCGCAAAGTATGGCCAGTGCTGACCTTTGCCTTCACCAGCCGCTCCAGCGCTGCAAGTATTCCGCTGAACGTTGAAGCGCAAACCCGCCGTCTGGGCGTGCCGGAATCTATTGCAAGCTTTGCAGCCTCTTTCGGCGCCACTATTGGTCAGAACGGTTGCGCGGGTCTGTATCCGGCCATGCTGGCTGTGATGGTTGCGCCAACGGTTGGCATCAACCCGCTTGACCCGCTGTGGATTGCAACGCTTGTTGGTATCGTTACGGTAAGCTCCGCAGGCGTTGCTGGCGTGGGCGGTGGCGCAACGTTTGCAGCTCTGATTGTACTGCCGGCGATGGGCCTGCCCGTGACCCTGGTTGCCCTGTTGATTTCCGTAGAGCCATTAATTGATATGGGCCGTACCGCGCTGAACGTGAGCGGTTCCATGACTGCCGGCACCATCACCAGCCAGTTAATGAAGCAGACCGATAAAGAGATTCTGAACAGCGAAGAAGAGGTTGAACTCGCTCATCGCTAAAGGCGTCTGAACAGCAAAAGGCCGCAGATTCTGCGGCCTTTTTTTATATTTCAATTTCCTGGCGAACCTGCGTCGCCCACCTCTGCGCGGCTTCCGGCAGCGTAAAAGGCGGAGACTGACGGAACGCGTCCCCTACCAGCACAAAAGCCACATATTTATTTCGCAGCAACCATACATCCTTAAACCCTTCCACGCGCCAGGCATGCGACGGCGGCGCTGGTTCAACGCGCGGTTGGTAAGTTATGACGGGGCGAGTATTGGGTTGGCGCAGTGGTTTCATAGGCAATGACATTCGAAGCAAGGTTAGTGAACAACATCACTATGATAACGGATCGCCTGACGCTCGTCGCCTCCGCAAGCAGAGTTAACACATTGTTCTATAGTTAGAGGGGTTTTACTCTTATAACAACCCGGATAAACAGCCGTGAAAACAGGAGACGAGTTCAATGTCGAAGCACGATAAACAACCGCTTAGTCACAGCGCACCGGTTCACGATGCCAACGAATCTAAACCCGGCATGGATTCTCTTGCCCCGGAAGATGGCACTCACCGACCGGCTCAGGAGCCCACGCCGCCAGGAGCACAACCTACCGCTGCTGGCAGTTTCAAAAGCCCGGATACCTCAAACGAAAAGCTGAAAACTCTCGACAAGCACCGTAAAGACGGTGAAAACTTCCCGCTGACGACCAATCAGGGCGTACGCATTGCCGACGACCAAAACTCTCTGCGCGCCGGCACGCGCGGGCCTACGCTTCTGGAAGATTTTATCCTGCGGGAGAAAATCACCCATTTCGACCATGAGCGCATCCCGGAGCGTATTGTTCATGCCCGCGGTTCTGCCGCTCACGGTTTCTTCCAGCCCTACAAAAACTTGTCCGATGTCACCAAAGCGGATTTCCTCTCCGACCCGGATAAAATCACGCCTGTATTTGTGCGTTTCTCTACGGTTCAGGGCGGCGCAGGCTCTGCTGATACGGTGCGCGACATCCGTGGTTTCGCCACTAAGTTTTACACCGAAGAAGGTATTTTCGATTTAGTCGGCAACAATACGCCCGTCTTCTTCATTCAGGATGCGCATAAATTCCCGGACTTCGTCCACGCCGTAAAACCAGAACCACACTGGGCGATCCCTCAGGGCGGCAGTGCGCATGACACTTTCTGGGATTACGTCTCGCTACAGCCCGAAACGCTGCATAACGTCATCTGGGCAATGTCTGACCGCGGCCTTCCTCGCAGCTATCGCACCATGGAAGGCTTTGGCATTCACACCTTCCGTATGATTAACGCCGAGGGCAAATCTACGTTTGTTCGTTTCCACTGGAAACCGGTAGCCGGGAAAGCCTCGCTGCTGTGGGATGAATCGCAAAAGCTTACCGGGCGCGATCCGGATTTCCACCGTCGCGATCTGTGGGAATCTATTGAAGCCGGCGACTTCCCGGAATACGAACTGGGCCTGCAATTAATTCCTGAAGAAGACGAATTCAAATATGATTTCGACCTTCTCGACCCGACGAAACTGATCCCTGAAGAGCTGGTTCCGGTACAACTGGTCGGTAAAATGACCCTAAACCGTAACCCGGATAACTTCTTCGCCGAGAATGAACAGGCCGCGTTCCACCCGGGCCATATCGTCCCCGGCCTTGATTTCAGTAACGATCCGCTGCTGCAGGGGCGTCTGTTCTCCTATACCGATACGCAAATCAGCCGCCTGGGCGGGCCAAACTTCCACGAAATCCCGATTAATCGCCCGGTTTGCCCTTACCATAATTTCCAGCGCGACGGCATGCATCGCATGGACATCGACAGCAATCCGGCTAACTACGAACCAAACTCCATTAACGACAACTGGCCGCGTGAAACGCCGCCGGGGCCAAAACGGGGCGGGTTCGAAAGCTATCAGGCTCGTGTCGAAGGACATAAAATTCGTGAGCGCAGCCCTTCGTTTGGCGAATATTATTCCCATCCACGCCTGTTCTGGCAAAGCCAGACGCCGGTGGAACAACAGCACATCGTCGGTGCCTTTAGCTTTGAGCTTTCCAAGGTGGCTCGTCCTTACATCCGCGAACGCGTAGTGGATCACCTCACCCACATAGATATTTCGCTGGCCCAGCAGGTTGCGGAAAACCTTGGCATTGAGCTGTCCGATGAACAAATGCATGTTGCTCCGCCAAAAGACGTTAACGGGCTGAAAAAAGATGCCAGCCTGAGCCTGTACGCCGTGCCAACCGGAACCGTTAAAGGGCGAGTCGTAGCCGTTCTGCTAAGCGAAAATGCCAAAGCAACGGATGTCCTGGACATTGTGAAGGGGCTAAAAGCGCAGGGCGTACACGCCAGGCTGCTCTTCTCAAGAATGGGGCAAATTACGGCTGATGATGGCTCAGTCGTGCCGATCGCAGCCACTTTTGAGGGGTCGCCATCGGTGAGCGTGGACGCGGTAATCGTGCCCGGAGGCGATCTGAGTTCAATACTGGATAATGGCGAAGCTGCTTATTATCTGCTGGAAGCCTATAAGCATCTGAAAGTGATTGGCCTTGCCGGTGATGCCCGTAAATTTAAGGCAAAATTAGGGATTGACGATCAGGGTGAAGAAGGTGTGGTGGAAGCCGATGACGCGTCCGGTAATTTTATGAGCGAATTCCTGAAATTACTTGCCGGCCATCGGGTCTGGGCGCGCAGTAATAAAGTTGCCTATATTCCAGCCTAAAAAAACAGGCCGTAGCCAGCGCGGCTATGGCCTGTTTTCTCTGTTTTAAACTTTTATTTATTTCATCAAAAATAAAAAAAGCCCGAGCACGATAATAATCGTAATCAGGCTTTTCTATTCGTGTACGTTAACTGCTCCGGGTTAGCCCATCTTCGCTATCGTAACGCAACACGGCAACTTATTTGCTGTAATTACAGCGCAACCACGTTTGCAGCAGCAGGGCCTTTCGCGCCGTTTTCTACGGTGAATTTCACCTTTTGGCCTTCTTCCAGCGTCTTGAAGCTGTCGCTCTGAATGGCGGAGAAGTGAACGAACACGTCTTTGCTGCCGTCATCAGGAGTGATAAAGCCGAAGCCTTTATCAGCGTTAAACCATTTTACTAAACCAGTCAGTTGGGTAGA
Organism: Dryocola boscaweniae; assembly: GCF_025215095.1. Classification (GTDB taxonomy): domain Bacteria; phylum Pseudomonadota; class Gammaproteobacteria; order Enterobacterales; family Enterobacteriaceae; genus Dryocola; species Dryocola boscaweniae. The sequence goes on from NZ_JALHAP010000082.1 coordinate 598,145, forward strand.
CATAGATACTTCCTCAAAAAAATTTTCATCGCTACGTTGTAGCACCATGGTCTGAGTTTCAGAGTAACTTATGGGCTTTAGGAGGAGACTCACGGAGAAGAGGTATCTGAGGATAACGCTTGAACTGAGAACTGCTTTACTAAAATGCTTTACATAAGGTCTGATGAACAAACCGAGGACGCTATTAACGCACAGCCCTATTTTTTAAGCAAGCCTAATTTAACGATATACTGCATAAAGACATTTCTTTACTTTCATGAGGAAAATAATGAAGCGTTAAAAAAACCGCCTGCAGGCAGGCGGTTTTTAAAATTGAATTATTTTTTAGCTGCCTGCGGATCGGTGTCATATTCCGCACAGCTCTGGTAACCGGAATTCATTACGTGCCCGGTTTCATCAAGAGCGACGAAATAAGTTTCGGTTTTACCGTCACGCTGGCCCAGAATATAGGTCTGGCAAGTACCACGGGCGTGGATCATGGTGACTTCTGAAGAAGGTTTGCCCGCCACCTGCTGTACTTGTTCACGGCTCATGCCTTTCTTCACATCTTTGACAACCGGTGTGGCAACCTGATCTTTAGTACGATCGTAAGCGGTACAACCTGCCAGCATAGTCATTACAGCCGCTGCACTTAAAATTCCTGCTAGATTCTTGTTCATATTATATCCTCGTTTTATCGCCATATTGCTTGCGCGTGTAAAGTAAGCCTGGAATATAAAAGAACATTTTTCAACTTGTTAGCCGAAATGAACAGAAATTAGGACAATTAGCTATATCCGCAGCATTTCCGCTTAATCGCTCTAAATCCCGCCAGTTGACAGCGCAGCAGGGGCCATCAGCCTTGTCGTTTTAGCTACAAAGGGTTAGTTTTAACCTAACTGTTTTTGTGCTGCCTGCGCGCTGCAGGTATACCGTAACCGGAGGGGTTAAATGGCTCTGCAACAAGAGATTATTCAGGCGTTAGGCGTTAAACCACAAATTGATCCGCAGCAAGAAATTCGCGTCAGCATCGATTTTCTGAAAGCGTATCTGAAAACCTATCCATTTATTAAAACTCTGGTGCTCGGCATCAGCGGCGGACAGGACTCTACGCTCACCGGCAAACTCAGCCAGATGGCTATCACCGAACTGCGTGCGGAAAGCGGCGATGAAAGCTATCAGTTCATCGGCGTGCGCCTGCCGTTTGGCGTGCAGTTTGACGAACAGGATTGCCAGGACGCCATCGCTTTTATTCAGCCCGACCAGGTGCTGACGGTGAATATCAAAGACTCCGTGCTGGCAAGCGAACAGGCATTACGCGAAGCCGGTATTGAATTGAGCGATTTCGTACGCGGCAACGAAAAAGCCCGCGAACGCATGAAAGCCCAGTACAGCATCGCCGGGATGACCAAAGGCGTGGTAGTTGGCACCGACCACGCAGCCGAAGCCGTGACGGGCTTTTTCACCAAATATGGCGACGGCGGCACCGACATCAACCCTCTTTTCCGCCTCAATAAGCGTCAGGGCAAACTGCTGCTAAAAACCCTGGGCTGCCCGGAACATCTCTATCAAAAAGCGCCAACGGCGGATCTGGAAGACGATCGCCCTTCTCTGCCTGATGAAGCGGCGCTGGGCGTCACCTACGAAAATATCGACGATTATCTGGAAGGTAAACAAATTGACCGTGCTATCAGCGCCATTATTGAAGGCTGGTACACCAAAACGGAGCATAAGCGCCGCCCGCCAATTACCGTGTTTGACGATTTCTGGAAGATATAAACTAACGTTCCTGCATAGCCCGTTATTAGGGGAAATTCAGGGTTTGGTTCCCGGAGGGACGCCTGACCCTGAAGTTGCCCCAGGTATCTCGGGCTCATAAATATTCCATTGTTTTGAGATCCCATGGTCAGCTCCACACAACGCGCCACCCTTTTCGGCCTTCTGGCCATTATCCTCTGGAGCACTTCCGTTGGCCTGCTGCGCAGCATCAGCGAGCACTTTGGCCCTGTCGGCGGCGCAGCCCTTATCTATACCGTCAGCGCCATGTGCTTATGCCTCGCTCGCGGATTGCCAAAAATTCGCGAAATCCCGCCACGCTACCTGTTAATTGGCGGCGCGCTGTTTGTTACCTATGAGATCTTCCTTGCCTTAGCTATCGGTCTTGCCCACAGCCGGAGCCAGTCCCTTGAGCTCGGCATGATTAACTATCTCTGGCCCAGCCTGACTATCGTTTTGGCACTGTTTATCAACCAGCAGCGGGCAAGCCTTTGGCTGTGGCCCGGTCTCGCGCTTTCATTGGCTGGCATTATTCAGGTAATGAAAGGGGATGGGAGTTGGTCGCCCACGCAAATGTGGCAAAACATTCTGGATAACCCTCTGGCTTACGGCCTTGCGTTTGCAGCCGCGCTGATATGGGCGCTTTACTGCAACCTCACTCGTCGCTGGAGCCAGGGGAAAAATGGCGTCTCACTTTTCTTCTGCGCCACCGCACTGGTACTTTGGGGAAAATACGCTTTTGTAAGCGAGGCGCCGCTGCATTTTTCTTTCTCCGCCACGCTGCAACTGCTGTTTATGGGCGTTTCTACCGCCGTTGCTTATTCGGCATGGAACTTTGGTATTCAGCGCGGAAATATGACGCTGTTAGCCACCGCCTCCTACTTCACGCCCGTGCTTTCGGCCTTTATAGCCAGCCTCTGGCTGGGTCTGCATCCCGGCTGGTCTTTCTGGCAGGGAGTCGCGATGGTGGTGATGGGTTCGCTGCTCTGCTGGTTTGCCACAAGACGCTACGGATAAATTGCGGCTTTTTTGCGCTCCCCTTCCCTGATAGACTGTACAGGCAACCAGTATTCAGGAGTTAAGAAGTGGTAAGGCGTGTCAGCGCACCGCGCATGCAGTTTGAAGCAGCAGCAGTTTACGAATATCCCGACCATTTACGCCCCTGGCTTGAGGATTTACCCAAAGCCTCAGGCGTGTATGTCTTTCACGGCGAAAGCGACGTTATGCCGCTCTATATTGGCAAGAGCGTCAACATCCGCAGCCGCGTGATGTCCCATTTCCGCACGCCGGACGAAGCAGCCCTGCTGCGTCAGTCCCGCCGCATTACCTTTATCCGCACGGCGGGCGAGCTGGGCGCGCTGCTGCTTGAAGCTCAGATGATCAAAGAGCAACAGCCGCTGTTTAATAAACGTCTGCGCCGTAATCGCCAGCTTTGTTCACTTCAGTTTGAAAGCGACAAACCGCAGGTGGTTTACGCCCGCGATGTGGATTTTTCAAAGCAAACGGGATTATACGGCCTTTATGCGAATCGCCGCGCCGCTTTGCAGACCCTGCAAACGCTGGCCGATGAGCATCAGCTTTGTTATGGGCTTCTGGGGCTGGAAACGCTGAGTACCGGACGCGCCTGTTTCCGCGCCGGGTTAAAACGCTGCGCAGGAGCCTGCTGCGGACGGGAAACCGTCGAAACCCACCGCGCGCGTTTTCTGGCCGCGATGGAGCGTATTCGGGTGATGTGCTGGCCGTGGCAAGGTCCGGTTGGGTTAAAGGAATCCGGCCCTGATATCACGCAATATCACATTATCGATAGCTGGTTTTATCTCGGTTCGGTTGAGAACTTAAAAGAAGCACGCTCGCTCGCCGCGCCGCCAAAAGGCTTCGATAATGATGGCTACAAGATTTTATGTAAACTGGTGATGAGCGGAGATTACGAAGTGGTGGAGCTTACCCGCCCCACCGCTTCATAGCGGATTACTTCACCATCGGCAGCTTTAATTCATGCTCGCGAGCGCAGGCTACCGCACTTTCGTAGCCTGCGTCCGCATGACGCATTACCCCGGTTGCCGGATCGTTCCACAGCACGCGAGCCAGACGCGCCTCCGCTTCCGGCGTGCCGTCTGCGACTATTACCACGCCAGCATGTTGCGAGAAGCCCATTCCCACGCCGCCGCCATGATGCAGGCTCACCCAAGTTGCGCCGCCTGCGGTATTCAGCAAAGCGTTAAGCAGCGGCCAGTCGGAAACCGCATCAGAGCCGTCTTTCATCGCTTCCGTTTCGCGGTTTGGTGAAGCGACCGAGCCGCAGTCCAGATGATCGCGGCCAATCACAATCGGCGCTTTCAGTTCGCCGTTGCGCACCATTTCGTTAAAGGCGAGCCCGGCCTTGTGACGCTCACCCAGCCCCAGCCAGCAGATGCGCGCGGGTAGTCCCTGAAAGGCGATGCGTTCCTGGGCCATATCCAGCCAGCGATGCAGGTTCTGATTGTCCGGGAATAGTTCTTTGAGTTTCGCGTCGGTTTTGGCGATATCTTCCGGATCGCCCGAAAGCGCAACCCAGCGGAACGGGCCTTTGCCTTCACAGAACAGCGGACGAATGTAAGCCGGCACAAAGCCCGGGAAATCGAATGCGTTTTCCACGCCTTCATCAAAAGCAACCTGACGGATATTATTCCCGTAATCCACCGTCGGTACGCCCATCTGCCAGAAATCCAGCATTGCCTGCACATGCGTCGCCATCGAAGCACGGGCCGCTTTCTCAACCGCTTTCGGCTGAGCCGTACGTTCATGCTGCCAGCGCTCTACCGACCAGCCAGCCGGCAGATAACCATTTACCGGATCGTGAGCGGACGTTTGATCCGTGACGATATCAGGCCGGATGCCGCCCGCTTTCGCGCGTTTTACCAGCTCCGGCAAAAGCTCGGCAGCGTTGCCCAGCAGCCCGACGGAGATCGCTTTTTTCTGCGCGTTAGCCTCCTCAATCATACCGAGCGCTTCATCAAGCGTGGCGGCTTTGTAATCCAGATAGCGGGTACGCAAACGGAAATCAATGCGTGACTCCTGGCATTCAATCGCCAGTACAGACGCACCGGCCAGCACGCCGGCCAGCGGTTGCGCGCCGCCCATGCCGCCAAGGCCGGCTGTCAGTATCCATTTCCCTTTCAGGTCGCCGTTATAATGCTGACGGCCCGCTTCCGCGAAGGTTTCAAAGGTGCCCTGCACGATGCCCTGAGCGCCGATATATATCCATGAACCCGCCGTCATCTGCCCGTACATCATTAACCCGGCCCGATCGAGCTTGTGGAAATGATCCCAGTTTGCCCAGTGCGGCACCAGGTTGGAGTTGGCGATCAACACGCGAGGCGCATCGGTATGGGTACGGAAGACCCCGACCGGCTTACCGGATTGTACAAGCAGCGTTTCATCAGCCTTTAGCGTTCGCAGCGAGGCGAGAATTTGCTCGAAGCATTCCCAGTTGCGGGCGGCTTTACCAATCCCACCGTAAACCACCAAATCTTCCGGACGTTCAGCCACGTCCGGATCAAGGTTGTTCTGGATCATGCGATACGCCGCTTCGATCGGCCAGTTTTCGCAATGCAATTCCGTGCCGTGTGGCGCTCGTACCGTGCGGGCTACCGCCTGTTTTACAGATTCAGTCATCATGGCTCCCGGCATCAGGCCGAAGTAGAAGGAAGTAGGTTAACGATGGCCACAGGCCAGTTATCGCTTGCGCCCCACTGGCGCATCTGGTCGATATCCGGAGCCAGCAGGCGGTCTTTTTCGAGAAAGGCCACGCGTTCACGGATGCCGCTGAAAACGTCTTCCACCAGCGGGGAGCTGCGCAGCGGGCGTGAAAACTCTATGCCCTGCGCCGCAGCCATGGCTTCAATTCCCACCACTGCGGCGGTGTTAAAGCACATAGCGCCCAGGCGACGAGCGGCATAGGTCGCCATCGAAACGTGATCTTCCTGGTTTGCGGAAGTGGGCAGGCTATCGACGCTGCCCGGATGGGCGAGCGATTTGTTCTCTGAGGCAAGCGCCGCCGCCGTTACCTGGGCAATCATAAACCCTGAATTGATCCCACCCTCTTTAACGAGGAAAGGCGGCAAGCCGGACAGGCCGGTATCCAGCAGCAAAGCAAGACGACGCTCTGAAATCGCTCCAATTTCCGCGATGGCCAGCGCGAGGATATCCGCCGCAAACGCCACCGGCTCAGCATGGAAGTTGCCGCCGGAAATCACCTCCCCCGTATCGCTGAATACCAGAGGATTATCAGACGCGGCGTTAGCTTCTATTTGCAGCACCCGCGCCGCATGGCGCAGGTTATCGAGACACGCGCCCATTACCTGCGGAACGCAGCGGATGGAATACGGATCCTGCACGCGTCCACAATGCTGATGCGAATCCACAATCTCGCTGCCCTCAAGTAACGCGCGAACGGCAGCGGCAACGTCAATTTGCCCCGTCTGCCCGCGAGCCTCATGAATGCGGGCATCAAAGGGTTTCACCGAGCCTTTGATAGCTTCAAGGGATAACGCTCCGGCCACCAGTCCTGCGGCGAAAACCTTCTCGCCCTCGAACAGACCGCGTAGCGCAAGCGCGGTAGAAACCTGGGTGCCATTTAACAGCGCCAGGCCCTCTTTCGGCCCCAATACCAGCGGCTCGACGCCCGCCTGCTTCAGCCCCTGAAGCGCGGTCATCTCTTCGCCGTTCACACGCACATTGCCTTCGCCAAGCAGCATCAGCGAAAGGTGGGCGAGCGGCGCAAGATCGCCTGAGGCGCCTACAGAACCTTTCTCCGGGATAACCGGCATTACGCCCGCGTTAAACAAACACAGCAAATTGTCGATAACCGGCAAACGCACGCCAGAATGGCCCCGGGCAAGGCTAATGACTTTGGTCGCCATAACCAGACGAACCACGTCATCGGGCAGCGGTTCACCGAGCCCCACGCTGTGCGAAAGCACCAGGTTCCTTTGCAGCTCGGCAAGATGATCGCCTGCGATAGTGGTTTGCGCCAGTTTGCCAAAACCGGTATTAATGCCGTAAACCACATCGCCATGTTTAACAATGGCTTCTACCGTTTGCTGGGCGCGCAGGACGGCACCGATGGCCTGTGGGTCAAGCTCCAGCGTGACGTTTCCATGATAAATATCGCGCAGCGTGGCAAGGGAGACGTGGCCGGGCTTAAGGGTACAGCGCTTCTTTTGCATCGACATGTTTACATCCTGATGGCATCAATTCGTATGAACATATAGAGTTGTATAGACAACTTAACTAATAAACTAAAATCTCCGCCAGCCGGTCCCGGGTAATTTTTATCGAACAGTGAGCGGGATCGCGCTTACAACGCAAATGATTAAGGACAAAACATGTCTGCATTAGAGCCTCTGGAACAATTACGCTCTGCCATCAGCAGCCTCCCCGCGCCTATTTACCAGCGGGTGAAACAGGCAATCATCAGCCAGATCCGCAGCGGAGCCTGGCTATCGCATCAGCGTGTGCCGTCAGAAACCGAGCTGGTGAACGCCCTTAGCGTCAGCCGTATGACGATCAACCGTGCGCTACGTGAATTAACGGGCGAAGGCTGGCTGGTAAGAATGCAGGGGGTGGGGACTTTTGTGGCGGAACTGAAAGGCCATACGGCCATGCTTGAGGTGCGCAGCATTGCCGAGGAGATCGCCGCACGCGGCCATCATTACCGCAATTACATGGTGGCATTAGAACAGGTGGCGGCGAATGAAGAACTCGCGCACGCGTTCGCTGTTCAACCCGGCGATCCGCTCTTCTACTCGCAGATGGTGCATTACGATAACGATGAAGCCGTACAGCTTGAAACGCGCTACGTTAATCCGGCGCTTGCGGCGGACTATCTACAGCAGGATTTTAGGTTGTTTACTCCGCACCACTATTTAAGCCAGGCGGCTCCGTTAACGGCCGGGGAACATATCGTCGAGGCGGTACTGGCGGATGAAACACAGCAGGCGCTGCTGGAAGTCACGCCCCGCCAGCCGTGCCTGCTGGTTAAACGACGCACCTGGCACAATTCCCAGGTGGTGACGGTGGCCCGGCTGTTGTATCCAGGCTCGCGCTATCAACTGGTGGGCAGCTTTACCGGGCAGTGATCACAGATAAGTTATTTCGCTAAACAACAATTGCCCTTCAGATTTCAACAGGCGCAGCGTGTGGCGTCCGTCCTGCCACCACGCTCCCTGATCCGGCGAAAGCAGCTTATCGCCCAGTTGCCATTCGCCGTTCAGCACATAAATAATGCCGCCACGCGGGGCAAAAGTAGTAAAGGTGCGGTCAGCAACACGGACTTTCGCCCGGCAGCGGTCACGGCGCGTCATCACGTTGAAATCTACTGACATGCCGTGGGTTAATTCAGCTTTTACAACCTGCTCACCCGCGAATGAAAACGGCTGATGCCGCTTAAGCGTATGGTGAAACGCTTTTCCGCCATCGAGGATAACCTCGCCTCCTTCGAGCAGCGTAATCACCCGGTCAATTTGCGGGAAGGCAGAAAATTCGCCGCTGCTCGCAATCGAGGCGATGCTTGCGCGCCAGTTAAAATCACGGGTTGCAGGCGGAAAGCAGCAAATCTCGCGGGTTTCCCCGGCGCCGTTGCGCCATAAGCTGACCGGCACTTTCCGAATATCAAAGAATTCCATCGCTACTCCTGAAGGCTGCGCATTACCTGCGCAAATTGTGTAGAGCTTTGTTCATCGAGCGGGTGCTGCCTGTCAGTTATCACCTGCCTTCCAGCGACCCACACGTCTCTTATTTGTTCTTTTTGTCCACCAAACAGCCAGCGGTTTATCAGCGCATAATCGGCAATATTTGCCAGCCACGAATCGCGTTCCAGAACCAGCCAGTCCGCTCTGAAACCCGGTGCGAGGACGCCCATTTGCACGCCGCACGCCTGGGCTCCTCCCGCCGCTGCCTGCCGCCAGAGCACTTCTCCTACCTGCGGCAGCTCCGGCAAAATTATCCGATTGCGACGGCAGTCTCTGAGACGCTGACCGTATTCGAGCCAGCGCAGCTCTTCGAGCGCGTTAACCGAAACATGGCTGTCCGAGCCAATTCCCCAGCGGCCGCCCTGAGCGATAAAATCATTGGCCGGAAAAATACCGTCGCCAAGATTTGCCTCGGTTGTTGGACACAGCCCCGCCACAGCACGGCTTTCAACAATCTGCGTCACTTCATCGGCTGCCAGATGCGTTGCGTGAATCAGGCACCAGCGGTCATCCACCGCAAAGCGGTTATACAGCCAGTTCACGGGCCGTTCGCCGCTCCATGCCAGACAGTCTTCGACCTCTTTTTCCTGTTCAGCGATATGAATATGCACCGGCAGGCGATAGTCGCAGGCTTCGAGTACGTCTTCCATTTGCTCCTGCGTAACGGCGCGGAGCGAGTGAAAACACAACCCCTGGTTAATGCGCGGGTAGTGGCGTAGCGCCTTCTCCAGCGCGTGATGCTGGCGCAGATAGCGATCGACGTCCTGAATAAAGCGCTTCTGTCCGGCCTGCGGCGGCTGTGCGCCAAATCCGGCATAGCTGTACAGAACCGGGAGCAGCGTCTGCCCAATGCCACTGTTATCGGCAGCAACCACGAGTTGCTGTAGCATCATATCGCCTGTGCTATAAGGTTTGCCGTTAACGTCATGATGTAAATAGTGAAATTCCGCCACCTGAGTGTAGCCGCCCTTGAGCATATCGATATACAGCCGCGTGGCAATAGCCCCCACCTGCTCCGGCGTAAGCTTTTGCACCATGCGATACATCAGGTCGCGCCACGTCCAGAAGCTATCCTGCGGATTGCCCGCCACTTCGGTCAGGCCAGCCATCGCACGCTGAAAAGCGTGCGAATGTAAATTCGCCATCGAAGGAATAACCACGCCGGGCAGCAGCGTTGCCCCTTCTGCACGGGCCCCGACATCGATATGGGTGATGGTTCCCTGCTCGTTGACGGTAATACGCGCATTGTGTCCCCAGCCCTGCGGGAGCATCACGCTCGGTGCAAAAAATGCCGGCATAGTTTCGGTTCCTTCTTTTAAGGGTGCCAATGATTTAGCGATAAATCCGCGCCGACGCAAAAGAAATTTATCCCCACGGGCTTTGAGCGCGAAAAATTTGTGTGGCGGGCGACAAATTGTTGCAACAAAGCTGCCAATATGAGCGGCGGCTGTTGATGAATTTAGCATGCTGTGCCAGGTTGTTTGTCATTGTCTATACAACCCGATACGGAGAATGTCATGTCCTCTCCTGTTTCCTGCGACAGCCTCTGGAGCGGTGCCGCCTTTGTCACCATGAAAGAGGGGCAATATCAAACGATTGAGAATGGCGCGCTCGCCGTGTTGCACGGCAAAATAATCTGGCTGGGGCCGAAAGATGCGATGCCGGAAATCATCGCCGCTGAACATCACCATTTCGACGGCGGTATTGTGACGCCGGGCTTTATCGACTGCCATACTCATCTGGTATTCGGCGGGGACCGCAGCGCCGAGTTTGAAAAACGTCTCAACGGCGTAAGCTACGCGCAAATCGCAGCGGAGGGCGGCGGGATAATCTCAACCGTGCGCGCCACAAGAACTGCAAGCGAAGATGAACTGCTTGCCAGCGCCCGTCAGCGCCTGAAGCACCTGCTGGCTGAAGGCGTGACAACCGTCGAAATAAAATCCGGTTACGGGCTGGATATCGATAACGAAATAAAAATGCTGCGGGTTATCCGCAGGCTTGGCGAACAGGAACCCGTTGAAATTTATGCCACCTGCCTTGCGGCTCACGCGATACCGCCCGAATTTAGCGGCGACGCAGATGCATGGATTGACGTAGTCTGCGAACAGCTATTACCGCGCGTCGCGCAGGAAAAACTTGCCGATGCGGTTGACGCTTTTTGTGAACATCTGGCTTTTAATCCCCTGCAAACCGCAAAAGTTTTTACCACGGCGCGCGATCTTGGCCTGCCGGTAAAGCTTCACGCCGAGCAGCTTTCCGCGCTTGCTGGCAGTAGCCTCGCCGCAAGCTTTAACGCGCTTTCCGCCGATCACCTTGAGTACGCAACAGAAGAAGACGCAAAAGCGATGGCCGCAAGCAACACTGTAGCAGTGCTGTTGCCCGGCGCGTTTTACCTGCTGCGAGAAAAGCAGCGCCCGCCGGTAGAAGCGTTTCGTCAATACGGCGTGCCGATGGCCGTCGCAAGCGACGCTAACCCGGGCACCTCGCCTGCTTTATCGCTGCGTTTGATGTTGAATATGGCCTGTACGCTTTTCGGCCTGACGCCAGAAGAAGCGCTGGCAGGCGTAACGTTTCACGCGGCGCAGGCTCTCGGCATTCAGGCCAGCCACGGCAGTCTTGAGGAGGGTAAAATCGCCAACTTTGTGCACTGGCCGGTGGCTCGCCCTGCGGAACTGGTCTATTGGTTAGGGGGGCAATTGCCCTGCACCGTAGTTTATGAGGGAGTCAGACGTGAAAGCAGCTTATGAATTTACGCCGGGGAAACTGCCGCTTCTGGTGAGCATTCCCCATGCGGGTACAGCGCTGACGCCCGAGGTTGAAGCCGGGCTGAATGATGCAGCGCGCCCTCTTCCGGACACAGACTGGCACATTCCGAGGCTTTATGAGTTTGTTCAAGCACTTGGCGCCAGCGTACTGGTGGGCAACTATTCCCGCATGGTTATCGACCTTAACCGTCCGGCGGACGATAAACCTCTCTACGCTACGGCGACAACGGGTTTATATCCGGACACGCTTTTCGACGGCACGCCAACATTCCTGCCCGGCAAAACACCCTCCGCGCAGCAGCGAAAATCGGCGCTGGATAACATCTGGCAGCCTTATCACCAGCAATTACAAACGGAACTGGAACGATTGAAAGCCGAACATGGCTACGCGTTGTTGTTTGACGCGCACTCAATCGCAAGCCGCATACCGCGTCTGTTTGAAGGAAAACTGCCTGATTTAAATCTGGGGACCAACGGTGGGCGTAGCTGCGATGCGCTGATCGAAGAACATCTTGTGGCGTGCATGGCGAACCAAAAGCCGTTTAGCTGGGTCGCCAACGGTCGTTTTAAAGGCGGTTACATTACGCGAGCCTACGGCAATCCGGCGCAGGGCGTTCACGCCGTGCAACTGGAGCTGGCTCAGTGTAATTATATGGATGAACAAGCGCCGTTCGGCTGGCGTTATGATCGCGCAGCGCAACTGCAGCCGCTGCTTGAAGAGCTTATTCACACCATGCTGACAGGCGCGCGGCAGATTGCATAAATAAGAAAACCGCCGGTCCTGTCCACAGCGAGTACGCTATTGTGGACAGGACCGGCGGTCTTAAGTCAGTCGACCAGTTATTCCTGATCTGCAGGCGGCATTTTACCTTCATGCGCCGGGCGTTCTGTCAGACGCTTCTCAAAATCGGCATTAAATTGTTTTTTCTGCTCCGGCGTCAGAATGTTGTAGATCTTGTTCTGCGTTTCCATGTGGGCAAGCATGCGTGCTTTGTTCTGCTCGGCCATTTTATCTACCTGGGCCTGTGCTTTAGCTTTGTCAAAGCTGTCGCTGGCGATAATGCTGTGCGCCGCGCGACGTTCTTCTAAAGATGGACGCTCCATTTTACCGCGCTGCGCTTTCATGATGTCGCGCACCTGCTGTTTCTGCGCATCGGTCAGATTCAGGTTCTTAAACATCATGTCGTGATGTCCGCCGCGTGGGCCTTTGTAGTGCATCATTGGTGCGTCAGTTTTTGCCGCAGCGGGGGTCGTCGCATCAGCCGCATGAGCCAGGTTCGCCGCGCCCAGAGCCAGAGTTGAAGCAACAAAGAGAGCTGTTAGTTTACGCATAATATTATCCTTCATTTAATTTGGTTCTTTTCACGACTGGTTTGCCGTGTTGACGAGACTGAGTTTACGGGGTCAATCGTCAAGGAGTCAGTCGTGTCGGTAAAACATTGAAAGTGTAAAAAACACTATTACGTCAATTATGAAGAAAATAAGGATTAACGCGCGGTAAATTGCAACAATATATAACAACACACTGATTTGGAAGGTATTATGGAGAAAGTGTATAGCAATCACGGCGCATAATAAAGCAGCAAGTTAAGATTAATCTGTATATAACTGAAAGGCAGCGATAATTTATTAGCTTCCCTGCGGAAGCTAACGGTAATTATATTTCTCGCAGCATTAACCCTGCCCGCAATCCAGGCGCTACATTTGGGTTGGGGAATAAAACAAACTCTTTATCTTCTTTAACCACGTAACGCGTGTCGCCATCTTCTGCGAGCAAAGTGTCCTTCGGAAAGGCGGTGAAATTTTGCGTTTGCGCGCCCATGTGCAGCACAAAAGATTCAGTATGTCGGGTGATTTGTTGCGCCACCTCATAACGTAGCGGCTCGCCTTCGGCAATAGGGACTTCCCCGCCGGTTAACAGCGCGCTTAACGCTTGCTTTGTCAGCGCAAACTGACTGAGATCGTTTTCCCCGAACGGCTGTGCCTTGCCCAGCTCCAGCGTACAGCTAAGCGCTGTGAAATGCTCGCTGCTGAAATGGCTGAAGGTGCCGCCCGGCTCTTTGTGAAACACCAGCGCCTGCAATCCTGCGCATCCCAGCCACGAAAGAAACGCCTCATCGTAGGGCAAAGGGCGCGCGGGCAGCACGCCAAAGCGCGGATGATACGAGCTACGGATCGCGGTATGCATATCGAGATGCCAGAGAATAGTTTCATCCCCCTGCGACCAGAACAGCTCCAGCGCATGCTCAAGACGACAGGCCCGCTGCGTTTCAATACTTTCCGGGAACTGCTGCCAGCGGCCGCCAAACATGCGATTCATATCGCTGTGCATAAAACGTTTATTGCTGCGCAAAGCCGCGGGATTGCCCAGAATCACCAGCAAGCGCCACTGGAGCGCCAGCTTGCCCGCCAGCAAATCGTCTACCAGTTGCGCAAGAATTTCTACCGGCGCGGTTTCATTGCCATGAACCCCGGCCGACAACACCAGTGCTTTTGCCACAGGCTGATGCGGCGTGAGCGTTAAGATACCTTCGTCGCACCACTGCCAGTGCAGATGGGCATTTTTTCCTTCGGTTCGCATTGGCGCTTTCCCTGTAAGGGTCTGCGCCAGAAAATCCAACATTGTGCCTCCTTGTTAGCACTGGAACGGATAAACAGACCCTAAGTTTAGTATACGGGTCAGCTCATCGAGCGCTTCTCTTCCTTCGCGCAGTAATAACGGGTCGGCTAAATCAGCCTGCGTCAGGCGGTCACGATACCAGCGGTCCACCCAGCTATTGAGCGTGACGAACAGCGTATCATTCATCATCACCGCCGGATTGACGGCCTGCTGTTCCGCTTCGGTAAGCACCACGCGCAGGCGCAAACAAGCCGGGCCGCCGCCGTTCGCCATGCTTTCACGCAGATCGAACACCTTCAGTTCGCTAATCGGGTTGTCGGCTTCCAGCAGTTCGTTAAGATAGCGCCACACGCCTGCATGCTGCCGCGCCTCTTCCGGAAGAATAAGCATCATGCTGCCGTCGTCACGGCTGAGTAACTGGCTGTTAAACAGATACGTCGAGACGGCGTCCGTAACCGACACCCGGTTCACCGGCACTTCCAGCGCCATAAAGCCCGACACTTTCTCACGTAGGGCTGTATAAAGCTCGTGTTGATGTAAAAACGCCTGCTCGTGGCAGAACAGCACCTGGCGATTCGACACGGCAATGACATCGTTATGAAAAACGCCCTGGTCGATAACCGCCGGGTTTTGCTGCGCATAAACGACCCGTTCAGGGTTGACCTGGTTGAGCCGAGCCACAGCCTGGCTTGCCTCCAGCGTCTGACGGGCCGGGTAACGAGCCGGAATCAGTCCGGCCTTTGCCTCTTCGCGACCATAAACGAAAAGCTGCACGGACGGACTGCCATAAGCTCCACCCAGACGATTATGGTTTGCCGCCCCTTCATCGCCGAACATGGCCACCTGCGGCAGCGCGCCATGAACGGAGAAATAGCGCTCGTTACGGAAAATCGCGTGCAGCAGGCTTTCCGTCGTTGGCGCTTCGCTTGCCCGGTGGAATTTATTGTTCAGGTTTGCCACCGTGAGATGCACTTTGCCGTCAAGGCTGTCCGCCGAGGGGGAAACGGTGGCGGCGTTTGCCACCCACATCGCCGACGCGGAACTGGCTGCGGAAAGCAACTGCGGAGCCTGCTTCGCGGCACGTTCCACGACCTGCGCATCGTTGCCGGTAAAACCAAGCTGGCGCAGCACCGGCACGTTCGGGCGCTCCTGCGGCGCAATTACGCCCTGCGGGAATCCCGCATCCGCCAGCGCCTTCATCTTCAGCAGCCCTTGCTTAGCGGCAAGCCGCGGGTTAGAAACGCGATACTGGTGCTTAGTAGAAGCTTCGTTGCCGAACGACAGCCCGGCGTAATGGTGGGTTAATCCCACCAGGCCATCAAAGTTGACTTCGCGGGCTTTCATGGCTGCTCCTCACGACTAAAATCCAGCCCCGGACTCAGGGTTTCCGGCAGCGAAAAGGCTGGACTTTCCAGCGTCGCCATCGGCCAGGCGCAGTAATCCGCCGCGTACCAGGCGCTGGCGCGATGGTTGCCGGACGCGCCCACGCCGCCGAACGGCGCGGTACTCGCGGCGCCTGTCAGGGGTTTATTCCAGTTAACGATCCCCGCGCGCGCTTCCAGTAAGAGCCGATCGAACTGCTCACGATCCGGGGAAATCAACCCGCTCGCCAACCCGAAACGCGTGTTATTAGCCATGCGAATAGCATCGTCGAAATTGTCATAGCGATAGACCGCCAGCAGCGGGCCAAAAACCTCCTCGTCCGGCACGTCTGCCACATCGGTCAGCTCGACGATGCCCGGCGTCAGCAAAGATGTGCCCGCCTCAACCCGTTCAGGCTCCAGCAAAGCTTTGCCGCCGCGAGCCAGATGCTCCTGCCAGGCTGTCAGCACGCGCTCTGCGGCCTGCACGGAAATCAGACCGCCGATAAACGGCTGAGGCTCCGCATCCCAGCGGCCAGGTTTCAGACGTGCAGCCACTTCCACCAGCCGTTTAAGAAACTCATCGCCCTGCTCGCCTTTTTTAACCAGCAGACGGCGAGCACAGGTACAGCGCTGTCCGGCGGTAATAAACGCAGACTGAATAGCCAGATGCACCGCGCCGTCGATATCCTGCGGATCCTCCACAATCAGCGGATTATTGCCGCCCATTTCCAGCGCGAGTATTTTCTCCGGCTGCCCGGCAAACTGACGATGAAGCTGATAGCCGGTGTTTGCGCTGCCGGTAAACAGCAGGCCGTCGAGCTCGGTTTGTTGCGCCAGCGCCTGGCCTGTTTCCCGCCCGCCCTGCACCAGATTCAGCACGCCCGGCGGCACGCCAGCCTGCTCCCACAGCTTCATCACCTGTTCGCCAATGCGCGGCGTCAGTTCGCTGGGTTTAAAGATAATAGCGTTGCCCGCCAGCAGGCCGGGAACGATATGCCCGTTTGGCAGGTGCCCCGGCAAATTATAAGGGCCGAATACCGCGAGCACGCCGTGAGGACGATGACGCAAAGTCGCAGCGCCGTCCGGCATGGCGGTATGCGTTTCGCCGGTCCGCGTATGGTACGCCTTTATCGAGATGGCGATTTTGTTGATCATCGCGGTGGCTTCGGTTGCCGCCTCCCAGCGAGGCTTGCTGGTTTCCTGAGCAAGGGTGCTGGTGAGTTCATCTTTATGAGCTTCGAGCAAACGGGCGAACTGTTCGACGATAGCCTGGCGCTCAGCAAACGGTTTTTTAGCCCATGCCGGAAACGCCGCGCGCGCAGCGGCGCAGGCTTCAGCGACCTGTTCGCTGCTTGCCGTCACGCCTTCCCAAAGCAGCTCGCCGTTCACCGGATTGTGCTTTTGCATCACTTCGCCGCGGCCGGCGGTCCATATTCCATTAATCCACTGGGTCATGCTTTTTTCTCCTCAGGGCACAGGCGCACCAGCCGTACTTTGTCACCAGCGCTGCATTTCAGCGCATCCGCCATGGCAGCATCAATAATCAGGCGATCGCCTTTTGGATTGGCTTTAATCAGCATCGCGCGGAAATTGTTGTATTTTTCGTTAGCCACCAGGCAAACCGGCAGCTCGTCGGTGGCGGGCTGGCCGATAACCACTTCTGTCATTCGGCTTTTACGGATGGCGCGAACCCGGTCGATATCGCATTCAAGCGTTGGGCCGCCGTCAAAAATATCGACGTAGTTGCGATAGCGGAACCCTTCGGCTTCCAGCACCGCGCGGGCTGGCGCAGTTTGCGGATGCACCTGGCCGATAACAGCCTGCGCTTCAGGAGACAGAAAGTCGGTATAGATAGGATGCTTGGGCATCAGTTCGGCGATAAAAGCTTTCTGCCCTGTGCCGCACAGGTAATCCGCGCGGCTGAACTCCATTGAGAAGAAGCGATTGCCGAGGCTTTCCCAGAAAGGTGAATGGCCGTGTTCGTCGATAACGCCGCGCATCTCCGCCACCACTTTTTCGTTAAAGCGTTCGCGGAAGGCCGCCATAAACATAAAGCGTGATTTTGAAAGCAGATAACCGTTGCCCTCTTTGCGCCAGTCGGCATCAAGAAACAAGGTGCAAAGCTCGCTGCTGCCGGTGTGATCGTTACTGAGGAAAAGCGTCGGTAAGGCATTGTAGATGTTCAGCTCTTTAGAGGCATGAACCAGCGTGCCAAAACGGTAGTTGTACCAGGGATCGTTCAGGCCAACGGCGACTTCAATGGCGCAGATGCCCACCACTTTGCCGCTGGTTGACTCTTCAAGGACGAAGACGTACCCCTGATCGCCCTTTGGCAACCCGCCTTCCCAGGTTTTTATCGAGCGCTCGATGCGTTCTGCCAGCGTCTTTTCGTCGGCAGGCAGCGAGGTTAGCCCGCCGCCTGTTTTTCCCGCAAGCTGGAGCAGTCCGGGCAAATCGCCGCGCTCAATCGGACGGATAACCATCATGATTTCTCTCCTGCAAGAAAGCGTTCACAGGCGAGCTCAAAGCGATCCAGTCCTTTTTGCACATCGGCCTCGCTGACAATCAGCGACGGCGCGAAGCGGACCACGTTGGCGCCGGCAATGAGGATCATTAACCCCTCCTGCGCGGCGGCCTGCAGAATAAGTTTAGCCTTCCCGGCGTACTCCTGTTGCAGCACGCAGCCAATTAACAACCCCAGGCCACGCACTTCGCTAAACAATTGATGCTTCTGATTGATTTTATTCAGGCGCTCTACAAACCATTCGTGGCGCTGTTTCACGCCGTTAAGCACTTCAGGCGTGTTAATCAGCTCCATTACGCGCCCGGCAACGGCGCCAGCCAGCGGGTTGCCGCCGTAGGTTGTGCCGTGCGTGCCAACCACCATCACCCTGGAGAATTTGTCCGTCGTTAACATAGCGCCAATCGGGAAGCCGCCCCCCAGCGCTTTCGCAGTAGAAAGCACGTCCGGCTCGATACCGTAATGCATGTAGGCGTACAGCGAACCGGTGCGGCCAACGCCAGTTTGCACCTCGTCAAAAATCAGTACCGCGTTGTGGCGATCGCACAGTTCACGCAGCCCCTGCAGGAAAGTTGGGTCCGCAGGCACTACGCCGCCTTCGCCCTGCATGGGCTCAACGATTACCGCACAGGTATTTTCATTGATTAATTCGCAGGCGGACTGCAGATCGTTATAAATGGCGTGACTGATTTGTGGCGGCAGCGGCGCAAAGTCCTGGGAGTAAGCCGGCTGCCCGCCCGCAGAAACGGTAAACAGCGTGCGGCCGTGGAACGCATTTTTGAAGGCTACAATGCCGCTTTTGTGTGGCCCGAAATTATCGTGCGCATATTTTCGGGCCAGTTTTAGGGCCGCTTCGTTCGCTTCGGCCCCGGAATTACAGAAGAAAACTTTATCGGCAAAAGTGGCGTCGATAAGCTGTTTTGCCAGTCGTAAGATCGGTTCGTTGGTATAGCCGTTGCCGGTATGCCAGAACTTAGCCGCCTGGGTTTCCAGCGCCTTGCACAAATCCGGATTCGCATGGCCCAGCGCGTTAACCGCAATCCCGCCCGCAAAATCGATGTAATCCTTGCCCTGCTGATCCCACAAAGTGGAACCTTCGCCGCGTACCGGAATAAACGCCGCAGGGGCATAAACGGGCATCATCCATTCATCGAAGTTCTGGCGTGTTATTGACTGCTGCATAGCGACCTCTTCCGGTAAATAAAAAGTAATGTAAATGTTAAATAATGTAGTGTTTGCGCTGTAAATGTAGATTGCACCGTTCGTGCCAGCCAGAGATAAAAATGCATAACGGGAAGAGAGAAACGGAAAATCAATGGGTTAACGGTCGACGATATGCAGTTAAAGTGAATATTAAGTGCATAGTTTTACGAACAAGGCTGGTTCGCGGCATGAAAACAAGAAATATTATGCAAGCGTAAAATATAATGCTGGATTTGTGATCGCCACCGGGATTTGCCCGCCGATTACGCCCTAAAACGGGGCGGCGTGCGTCATATTGGTGCGGATATTGCTCTGTTTGAGACCCGGGGCTCGGCTGCGGCGCCGCAAGCGTTAGATGGCGCTGACGCTTATCTAACCTACAATATGTCCACACTGTCGTAATCGTTAGATGGCGCTGACGCTTATCTCATTCACAATAAATTCGTAGGGCGGGTAAGCAACGCGCCACCCGCCGCAAACGTTGCATCGCTCCCCCCAACGCAAGCCACACAACCGCAGCACTCATCAACATTTTCTGCTACCATCCTGCCACCTTGACTTGTCACCACGGCAGCGACTTATGAAATTTGTCTCTTTTAATATCAACGGCCTGCGCGCCCGCCCCCATCAGCTTGAAGCCATTATCGAACAGCATCAGCCGGACGTTATCGGCCTGCAGGAAACAAAAGTGCATGACGATATGTTCCCGCTTGAGGATGTCGCAAAGCTTGGCTACAACGTCTTCTATCACGGTCAGAAAGGCCATTATGGCGTTGCGCTGCTGACCAAAGAGACGCCGATTGCCGTGCGCCGCGGCTTCCCGGGCGACGGCGAAGAAGCCCAGCGTCGTCTTATCATGGCGGAAATTCCTTCCCCGCTCGGTAACCTGACCGTGATTAATGGCTATTTCCCACAGGGCGAAAGCCGTGACCACCCAACCAAATTCCCCGCGAAGGCGAAATTTTACCAGGATTTGCAGGACTACCTGGAAAACGACCTCAATAAAGACCACCCGGTGTTGATTATGGGTGACGTGAATATCAGCCCAACGGATCTGGATATCGGCATCGGTGAAGAGAGCCGCAAGCGCTGGCTGCGCACCGGCAAGTGCTCCTTCCTTCCGGAAGAGCGCGAATGGATGGACCGCCTGATAAACTGGGGGCTGGTGGACACCTTCCGCCACGCGAACCCGGAAACGCAGGATAAGTTTTCGTGGTTTGACTACCGCTCCAGAGGTTTTGACGACAACCGCGGCCTGCGTATCGATCTGGTGCTGGCAAGCAAGCCGCTGGCGGAGCGCTGCATCGCAACGGGGATTGATTACGGTATTCGCAGCATGGAGAAGCCCTCCGACCACGCGCCGGTCTGGGCGCAGTTTAAGCTTTAAGACGGCCTACCGGCGCGGAAGATTATGCGAAAATCCCTTAATGTCGTAGCGGCTATTATCGAGCGAGACGGAAAAATTTTGCTTGCCCAAAGGCCGGAAACGGGCGACCAGCCAGGTCTTTGGGAGTTTCCCGGCGGCAAGGTGGAAGCCGGGGAATCACAACCGGCGGCGCTGGTGCGCGAGCTGCGCGAAGAGTTAGGTATTGAAGCGGAAGTTGGCAACTATGTTGCCAGCCACAAGCGGGAAGTCTGCGGAAGGATTATCCATCTTCATGCGTGGCGCGTTCCGGCTTTTCGCGGCGAGATGACAGCCTACTGCCACAGCGGCCGGGTATGGTGTTATCCCGCCGAAGCGTTCGCCTGGGCTCTCGCCCCGGCGGATATTCCTTTGCTTGAGGCGTTTATGGTTTTACCCGACGCCACACCAGCGGATTAGTGCTCAACGTTTTTTCATCGCGCTGGCATTGTAAAAGGATCCCGCCGTCTGCTTTCACCACGGAACCTTCCGAATAGTTTTGATCCTGATAGATGCAGCACTGGTTACAAGGTGCTGCACGTTGCCCCTGGGAGCTAAACACCTCCGGCGGTACTGAAACATCCACATCAGGCTGGTGGCGTTGCGCCATCCCCGGCAGACTCACCATCAGCGTCACGGCGGCGGCGAGCAGGCTTTTTCTTAGCATCATTATTTCCCTCTTTTTTTGCCCACTGTTTACGAGGCTTTTTATTATCATCCGGCGCCTTGATTCCTTTAAAGGCATGGCGAACCGGCGTGGTTCTTGCCTGATGAATCAGCTCATAGAGCGTGGTCACCAGCGGCTGCATAAAATCCTGATACCGGCACTGTTTTTCGCTGATTTGCGTAAGCGTGGATTCCCAGTGTGCGGTCATGTCCGGCCGCGCGGCCAGCTCCGGCAGAGCGTGAATCAGCGCCCTTCCGGCATCCGTAGAAATAATATAGCGCCCTTTTTTCGTCAGAAAGCTACGTTTGAACAGCAGTTCGATGATCCCCGCTCGCGTCGCTTCCGTGCCCAGCCCGTCCGTTGCGCGCAGGATCTTTTTCAGATCTTTATCCTGCACAAAGCGGGCAATGCCGGTCATCGCGGAAAGCAGAGTTGCATCGGTAAAATGACGCGGCGGCTGGGTTTGTCTTTCCACCACTTCGCCTTTTTCGCACAATAGCTCATCGCCTTTCGCCACGACCGGCAGCGGCGTGCCGTCGTTTTCTTCATCGCGCTCTTTGTTGCCAAGCAGCGTACGCCAGCCAGCTTCGGCCAGGAAACGCGCTTTGGCATTAAATTTACCGCCTGCGATATCCAAATCGATGGTGCATTTGCGAAATACCGCGTCAGCGCAGAACTGCATCAAATACTGGCGGGCGACAAGGTTATAAACTTTTGCTTCGTTTTCGCTCAGCGAGACGGATGAGCTACGCGCAGTCGGAATAATCGCGTGGTGGGCATCAACTTTTTTGTCGTCCCAGCAGCGGTTACGGATGTCGGTATCCACCGCAGGCTGCGGCAATAAATCCGGCTGATGAACGCCGATGGCATTCAGTACCGCATGACGTCCGGCGTAATGTTCTTCCGGTAAATAGCGGCAGTCAGAACGCGGATAGGTAATCAGTTTGTGGGTTTCATACAGCTTCTGACAGATATCCAGCACGTTCTGGGCGCTGAGGCCGAATCGCTTTGCGGCTTCAATCTGCAAGCTGGAAAGCGAGAACGGCAAAGGCGCGGTTTCTGATTCCCGTTTATCGTTATAGGCCGTGACGATGGCAGGTTGCCCGGCAATCCTCTTCACAACGTGTTCGGCGAGCGGACGATGAAGTAAACGCCCTTCTTCATCCTGATAAGGTTCGCAGGATTCGCTTGGTATCCAGGTTGCGATAAAACGTTCTTCTGCGGGAGTGACGATATGCGCCTTTACTTCGAAAAAATCTTTCGCCACGAAGTTTTCTATCTCTTCATCGCGACGCACCACCAGCCCCAGCACCGGCGTCTGCACTCGACCAACGGATAGCACGCCCTGATAGCCCGCGTTGCGCCCAAGAATGGTGTAAGCGCGGGTCATGTTGATGCCGTACAGCCAGTCGGCGCGGGCTCGCGCAAGCGCAGAAACGCAAAGCGGAATGAATTCGCTGTTGGCCCGCAGGCGCGAAATCGCGCGTTCCACCGCCTGAGGGTTGAGATCGTTAATCAGGCAGCGCTGCACCTGCTGGCGTTTTTCGGGAGCCAGTTGCAGATAGTCCAGCACCTCATCCACCAGCAGTTGCCCTTCACGATCCGGGTCGCCTGCATGAACCACTTCGCTGGCCTGCGAAAGCAGTTTTTTGATGGCGTTAAGTTGTTTGGTAACCGAAGGACGCGGCTGTAACTGCCACTTTTCCGGCACGATAGGCAAGTCGGCAAGGTTCCAGCGCGCATAGCGCCCGTCATAGGCGTCCGGCTGCGCCTGCTCCAGCAGGTGGCCGATACACCAGGTTACGACCTGACCGTTGCCGCACTCGATGAAACCGTCGCCCCGGCGATGCGGCTTAGGCAGCACGTCAGCGATGGCGCGAGCGAGACTCGGTTTTTCCGCAATAAACAGCCGCATGAGATCAGCTAATCTCAATCATCGGTCGGCCTGCGCGGGCGGATTTCAATTCGCCGATGGCGGTCAGCTTGATGCCATTTTTTTCCGCTACGGCTGCAACTTCCTGCTCTGCATCAGCGCGAACCGCTATCAGCAGGCCGCCGGAGGTTTGCGGATCGCACAGCAAATCGCGGTGCGCATCGGACATTTCGCCCATCAGATGGCCATAGCTGGCAAAGTTGCGCCCTGTACCGCCGGGCACGCAGCCTTTAGCGATGTATTCTTCAACATCCGGCAGTTTAGGCACTTTATCGAACCACACTTCCGCCTGAACGCCTGCGCCCTGGCACATCTCGCTAAGGTGCCCCAGCAGGCCGAAACCGGTGACGTCCGTCATGGCGGTTACGCCTTCAATAGCGGCAAATTCCGCACCGGGCTTATTGAGCTGGCACATGACTTTTGCCGCCAGGCCAAAATGTTCGGGTTTTAAGAGAGATTTTTTCTCAGCGGTAGTCAGTACGCCAATGCCAAGAGGTTTGGTCAGATAGAGTTTGCAGCCCGCCTGCGCCGAGCTGTTTTTCTTTACGCGCTCGGTCGGCACGATGCCGGTCACGGCAAGACCGAAAATAGGTTCTGGCGCGTCGATAGAGTGGCCGCCTGCAAGGGAAATACCCGCCTGCTGGCAGACAAAGCGCCCGCCTTCAATAACTTTACGGGCAATTTCCGGGGCAAGGGTATTAATTGGCCAGCCCAGAATGGCAATCGCCATAATCGGTTTGCCGCCCATGGCGTAGATATCGCTGATGGCGTTAGTTGCCGCGATGCGGCCAAAATCGAACGGGTCGTCGACAATCGGCATGAAGAAATCCGTGGTGCTGACGACACAGGTGCCGTTGCCCAGATCGTAAACCGCCGCGTCATCGCTGGTTTCGTTCCCCACCAGCAGGTTTGGGTCGACAAACTTCGCCTGCTCCGAGTGCAGAATGGTTTGCAGCACTTTGGGGGAAATTTTACAGCCGCAGCCGGCGCCGTGGCTGTATTGCGTTAAACGAACGGTTTGCTCACTCATGGACTACTCCTGTCATTGGGCTTTTAATGCTCTAAATAATTCGAGTTGCAGGTAGGCGGCAAGGGAGCTCGTCCTCAGGAGCTTACTAAAGTAAGTGACTGAGGTGAGTGAGTGCAGCCAACACCCCTGCAGCTTGAAGTATGACGAGCATATGTTAGCGCTCAAATGGCAGGGGGGTAAGTGTGCGAGTCTGAATTGCGCTGCTTTCGCTCACAATCCAGACAGCTTTGCGGCGTTTGTTCAGAAATGACGCACAAATGGCGCGGTATCAGGAACCGTTATGGTGGTTGAAGCTTTCAGTTGCGGCGTACCAAGGTAAAGGAAACCAACAACTTCATCCTGCTCGCGGCATTGCAGCGCTTCGCGTACGGCTTCACTTTCGGTCCAGATTCCGCTACGCCAGATGCCGTTAAACCCTTGGGCAACCGCCGCCATTTGCATGGCCATGACTGCGCAACCCGCTGAAACCACCTGCTCCCAGACCGGAACTTTATGGTTATCATCGCAATACGCCACAACGGCGATAATCATCGGGGCGCGGAACGGCGCGGTGCGCGCTTTTTCGATGCCTTTTTCGTCCAGCTCTTCAGCAATTGCGGCTTTTTCCAGCACCTTACTGAAGCGCTCACGTCCTTCACCTTCGATGACAATGAAGCGCCACGGCTGCAAGGTGCCGTGATCCGGCGCGCGCATGCCAGCACGAATAATGTTTTCCAGCGCGTCGCCGGCAGGCGCCGGTTCGGCCAGACGTGAAGCGCTACGACGGTTAAGCAGCAGTTCGAGTGCATCCATATTAATAACTCCCGTTAATGATTTTTATTCACGAAATTAACACAGCATAGGTTTTTGTTACAGCACAGGGCCGATTTCCTGCTGACTTTTGCCCTGGGCCTATTTAGGATAGCGTTCACTTTCGCTGTGGTTTCGTGCGGCAGCTTGCGATTTTGACGGTTACGGAGAAGACATGCGTACCATTTGGCGATTTATTGCCGGTTTTTTTAAGTGGACCTGGCGTCTGCTTAATTTCATTCGAGAATTCATTCTCAATCTGTTCCTGATTCTGCTGATTCTGGTGGGCGTGGGAGTCTGGCTGCAGATTAGCAGCACCTCTTCTGAACCTGCCCGCGGCGCGTTGCTGCTTGATATCACGGGCGTCGTGGTGGATAAGCCGTCGGTGAGCAATAAGCTTGGGGTCATTGGCCGCCAGCTTTTGGGCGCAAGCTCCGACCGCCTGCAGGAAAACTCCCTGTTTGATATTGTCGACGCGATTCGCCAGGCGAAAGACGATCGCAATATCACCGGCATTGTTCTGGATCTGAAAGAGTTCGCCGGAGCCGATCAGCCTTCCATGCAGTACATCGGGAAAGCGCTGCGCGAATTCCGCGACAGCGGCAAGCCGGTTTACGCCATGGGCGATAGCTACAACCAGGGCCAGTATTATCTCGCGAGCTTCGCCAATAAAATCTGGCTTTCTCCGCAGGGAATGGTGGATCTGCACGGTTTCGCCACCAACTCGCTCTACTACAAAACGCTGCTTGATAAGCTGAAAGTCTCCACGCACATCTTCCGCGTCGGCACTTATAAATCGGCCGTTGAGCCTTTTATCCGCGACGATATGTCGCCGGCCGCGCGTGAAGCGGACAGCCGCTGGATTGGCGAACTGTGGCAAAACTATCTCGGTACTATTGCCGCGAACCGCCAGATCGCCTCTGAGCAGGTATTCCCGGGCGCGCAGGCGTTGCTTGATAATCTGCAAAAGTTAGGCGGCGATACCGCAAAATACGCGCTGGACAACAAACTGGTTGATGAGCTGGCCACCAGCGCCACGGTCGATAAAGCGCTTATCAAACAGTTTGGCTGGAGCAAAGAGAACAAAGACTTTAGCTACACCAGCATGTACGACTATCAGGTGAAAAAAGCCCCTGAAAAAGGCGGCGCTATTGCGGTTATCTTCGCTAACGGCGCCATCATGGACGGCGAGGAAACACCGGGACAAGTGGGCGGCGATACCACCGCGATGCAAATCCGCGAAGCGCGTCTGGACCCGAAAGTCAAAGCTATCGTCCTGCGCGTGAATAGCCCTGGCGGCAGCGTAACGGCTTCGGAAACCATCCGCGAGGAACTGGCCGCGGCGAAAGCGGCAGGCAAACCAATCGTGGTTTCGATGGGCGGCATGGCGGCATCCGGCGGCTACTGGATCTCCACTCCGGCAAACTATATCGTCGCTAACCCGAGCACGCTCACGGGTTCAATCGGTATCTTCGGCGTTATCAATACCGTTGAAAACTCGCTCGATTATCTCGGCGTACATACCGATGGCGTGTCGACTTCGCCTCTGGCGGACGTGGCTGTGACAAAATCGCTGCCGCCGGAAGTACAGCAGATGATGCAGTTGACTATCGAAAACGGCTACAAACGCTTTATCGATCTGGTTGCCCAATCCCGCAAGAAAACGCCGGAGCAAATCGATCAAATCGCGCAGGGCCATGTGTGGACCGGCCAGGATGCGAAAGCTAACGGCCTGGTGGATAGCCTCGGTGATTTCGACGATGCGGTGGCAAAAGCCGCCGAACTTGCGAAGCTTTCCAGCTGGCATCTTGACTTCTGGCAGGACGATCCGAGCTTCGTCGACATGGTGTTTAACAGCATGAGCGGTTCTGTACGTGCCATTCTGCCGCAGGCGCTTCAGGCTTATCTGCCTGCCCCGCTTGCTGACGCGGCGCTTGCCGTAAAGGCGCAGAACGATAAGTTTGGCACCATGAACGATCCGCAAAACCGTTACGCCTTCTGCCTGACGTGCGGCGACGTGCGATAACTCAGCCTTCAGCCCGGTGTCGCCGCCGGGCTGATTTTTTTCCCTCACGCCTCTATACTGCGCCCCATAACGTAAAACGTCCCGAGCTCTCTCATGCAAAAAAAATCCATCTACGTTGCCTATACCGGCGGCACCATCGGTATGCAACGTTCTGAACATGGCTATATTCCCGTTTCCGGCCACCTGCAACGCCAGTTGGCGCTGATGCCTGAGTTCCATCGCCAGGAGATGCCGGACTTCACTATTCACGAATACCAGCCGCTGATGGACTCGTCGGACATGACGCCAGAAGACTGGCAGCACATCGCCGATGACATCAAAGCGCATTACGATGAATACGACGGTTTTGTCATTCTGCACGGCACGGATACCATGGCGTTCACCGCCTCGGCGCTGTCGTTTATGCTGGAAAATCTCAGCAAACCGGTGATTGTGACAGGTTCGCAAATCCCACTTGCCGAACTGCGCTCTGATGGACAAATCAATCTGCTGAACTCGCTGTACGTGGCAGCGAATTTCCCCGTCAACGAAGTCACCTTGTTCTTCAACAATCGCCTGTATCGCGGCAACCGTACCACCAAAGCGCATGCCGATGGTTTTGACGCTTTCGCTTCTCCTAATCTGCCGCCGCTGCTCGAGGCGGGAATTCACATTCGTCGCCTGAATACGCCAGCCGCGCCGCACGGCGAAGGTGAACTGATCGTTCACCCAATTACGCCGCAGCCGATTGGCGTGGTGACTATTTATCCGGGCATCTCTGCGGATGTGGTTGGAAACTTTCTGCGTCAGCCGGTCAAAGCGCTGATTCTGCGCTCCTATGGCGTGGGTAACGCACCGCAGCACGGCGCGTTCCTGCGGGAGCTTCAGGAAGCCTGCTCACGCGGTATTGTGGTGGTGAATCTCACCCAATGCATGTCCGGAAAAGTAAATATGGGCGGCTACGCTACAGGTAATGCGCTTGCGCAGGCGGGCGTGATCGGCGGCTATGATATGACTGTTGAAGCGACGCTGACCAAACTGCATTATCTGCTAAGCCAGGGTCTGGATGCGCAGGCTATTCGCGATGCGATGTCGCGAAATCTGCGTGGTGAATTAACGCCTGATGAGTAAGGAGAGCCGATGACTAAGCGTGCATTACTACTGGTCGATTTGCAGAACGATTTCTGCGCTGGCGGCGCACTGGCGGTGCCAGAAGGCGACAGCACAATTGACGTGGCCAATGAGTTGATAAGCCGCTGTAAGGCGCGCGGCGACGCGATTGTTGCCTCGCAGGACTGGCATCCTGCTCATCACGGCAGCTTTGCCAGCGTACAGGTTACCGAGCCTTATACGCTGGGTGAACTAGACGGCCTGCCGCAGATCTGGTGGCCTTCTCACTGCGTGCAAAATACCGAGGGCGCGGCCTTTCACCCTTTGCTCAATACAAAGGATATTGATGCCGTATTTCCTAAAGGTGAAAACCCGGCTATCGACAGTTACAGCGCCTTTTTCGACAACGGACATCGTCAGAAAACGGAGCTGGACGCCTGGCTGCGTGAACGCGGGATAACCGAACTGATCGTGCTGGGTCTTGCCACCGATTACTGCGTGAAGTTTAGCGTGCTGGATGCGCTGAAGCTGGGTTATGAGGTTACGGTTATTACCGACGGCTGCCGCGGCGTTAACATCAATCCGCAAGACAGCCTGCTGGCTTTTCAGGATATGTCTGCGGCGGGCGCTCTGCTGATGACGCTTGCCGATTTTTCCTGCCAGTAATGCTTTGGGGTGCATCCGCGCCCCGCTCTCTTGTCCCGGTTCCGCTCACGTTCTGCACTTTTTTGCTCACCTTTTGTTGAGAGCGCTCTCATAGTAACCATATTTATTCGCTATCCGGGCCCTGTGGGGAACGGTAAACCCCTTCAGCCGCTACCTAAGTTAGCCATTTAATTAACTATTTCATTAAATGGCCTTTGTTCCCCCTTTGCTGACGCTGACTGAACCGATAGTGCTTACTGTATCAGTTGTCATTTGCCGCTGGTTGCCAGCAACCCGATACGCAAGCAAAAGGCAACACAGGAGAAAATGACAACCAATACGCCAGAACATAGCGCCCATACGCTGATTAATTTAGGACAAATACTTGTTCATTTTTCCTAAAAATTATATTCGCAGAGTTCCGTTTTAATTACCTCCTAGTGGGCGGTATATCATGATGTGCTTTATCAAGAGAATGGACATACGTTATGGATAATGCAAAAAAACTGGCAAAAAAAATGTTGAAAACCATGAATATGGAAGATGACTATTTTTTAGCATCGTATATAAAAGGTCTGCTATCATTTCCCGTTGGGGTTACATATATAGCATATGATTTCATTGATAGTTCAAATCGAACGGCAAACTTCAACGACAGGGTAAGAATAGCAGAAATGCTTAAAGGCGGCATATCGTTGAGAAATTCAATAGAAAAAATAGTTGATATTGTAGTTAATGATTTCGCTTCTTATGTAAATATTGAAAGGATCAGAAATACAGCGGTTATTCTTGCAGGAAGTACGGCAGGAAAAGTAACATTTTCTAACCTTACAGGAATTAGTTTAGGCCGAGCCATATCCTCCAGATTTACGACATCGCTGATAGTCGGTGGAACGATTGGCTCTATTCTCACGCTGGGATCTGAGACAACCAGAGCAATCTACACGGCAAGGAGGCTCGAAGAGAGATACCCGACGCTATATTATAAATTAAGGAGAACAAACTTAGATCTGTTTTACTTTTTGGTAGAAGACAGAATTAAAACTTTCGAGGAGGCTTGTTTATTGCACGACAGAAACCCAACTGAGTTTAATGCCGTTTGTGATTACTTCTTTAACGGAGAAGAAATGTAATATTTATTTTTTTGATTGTTTAAAAGAGAAAAAAGCCAAAATAAACATGACAACTGAGAACGTGATTTTTCCAGAAACATAAGCAATATCGCTTTTAAAAGGAACGTTTTCTGATATATAAAAATAGGCAACAAAAATATTTTCTACGGCAGAACTAATAGCCAAAATCCCGAACAGAACAGCTAATACTTTCCATATTGATATTTTCATTTGCTTCATCCGTGCTTTAATGTTTCCAAAATATTAAAGAAGTAAATAAAAAAAACAACCATCGCTGCATCTTATGTAATTGTTGGCCTGGAAGCTTGTTAGCAATAAAAGCCCGTAGGGCGGCATAACCCGCCGCCTCTTCATTTCACTGAATTTTCATCGTCACAATCGGCGCGGGTTCGATGCCGAATTCCGCTTTCAACTGCTGCTTACTCTTCATTACGATGTTGCCGTCGGTGCCGATGGTCATATGCTGCGCATCCACGTTATGACGCGTCTGCCACATCATCACCAGTTGCAGGCTGTTTTCTTTTTGCTCAGGCGTCAGCGCCACGCCGTCCGGCCATTTTCCTAATTCAACCGCGGTCACCAGACGCTGATAAATTTCAGGCGTCATCACGGCCAACATTTCATCCAGATTCATCATGCGGCTTGCTTCCTGTGGAATAATTTGCTGAATCGATTTTTCACCCTTTCGTTTGCTCGCCGTTTTCCTCATCGGTGAAGCTTAACGACGCGGAATTCACGCAGTAACGTTCGCCTGTAGGCTGCGGGCCGTCCGGAAAAACGTGTCCCAGATGCGCTTCGCAGTTGCCACAGCGGATCTCTACCCGTTCCATGCCGTGTGAGAAATCTTTTATGTAGCGGATGGCCGTGTCGCTTACCGGCTCGTAAAAGCTCGGCCAGCCGCAGCCGGAGTCATATTTGGTTTCAGACATAAACAGGGGGGCATCGCAGACCAGGCAGTGATAGACGCCGTCACGCTTGTGATGCAGCAGACGTCCCGAAAACGGCGGCTCGGTGCCGTGTTGCTGGGTAACGTAAAACTGCATCTCATTAAGATTTTTTTTTGCTGAATCAGGGGGTAATTGGTTAGCCATATGCGTACGTCTCGGGCAATAACTGCAGTGACTGATAACAGCATGATTCTAACAAAAAATTAACAACGTCGCGCAGCTTTTTGTTCTAAACTTAGCCCTGAATTTCTGGCGCGGCATTAATTGTGACTCATGTCACATTCTTGTTGAGTTTGCCCTTTAAAATTCCACGAACCATCCCCATATGGTCAAAAGCCAAAAGGGAAACGTGAAGCGGTTTTATCGTACGATTGATGTCCACAGGATTGATTTGTCGCAATGATTGACACGATTCCGCTTGACGCTGCGTAAGGTTTTTGTAATTTTACAGCCAACCTTTTATTCACTAACAAATAGCTGGTGGAATATATGACTATCAAAGTAGGTATCAACGGTTTTGGCCGTATCGGTCGCATTGTTTTCCGTGCTGCTCAGGAACGTTCTGACATTGAAATCGTTGGTATCAACGATCTGTTAGACGCAGAATACATGGCATACATGCTGAAGTATGACTCCACTCACGGTCGTTTCAACGGTACCGTTGAAGTGAAAGATGGCCACCTGGTTGTTAACGGCAAAACCATCCGTGTTACTGCTGAAAAAGATCCGGCTAACCTGAAATGGAACGAAATCGGCGTTGACGTTGTTGCTGAAGCTACCGGTATCTTCCTGACCGACGAAACCGCTCGTAAGCACATCACCGCTGGCGCGAAAAAAGTCGTTCTGACTGGTCCTTCCAAAGACAACACCCCAATGTTCGTTCGCGGTGCTAACTTTGAAAAATACGCAGGCCAGGACATCGTTTCTAACGCATCCTGCACCACCAACTGCCTGGCTCCGCTGGCTAAAGTTATCAACGACAACTTCGGTATCGTTGAAGGCCTGATGACCACCGTTCACGCTACCACCGCTACTCAGAAAACCGTTGATGGCCCGTCTCACAAAGACTGGCGCGGCGGCCGTGGCGCTGCTCAGAACATCATCCCTTCTTCTACCGGTGCTGCTAAAGCTGTAGGCATTGTACTGCCAGAGCTGAACGGCAAACTGACTGGTATGGCGTTCCGCGTTCCAACGCCAAACGTATCCGTTGTTGACCTGACTGTTCGTCTGGAAAAAGCAGCGTCTTACGAAGAAATCAAGAAAGCAATCAAAGCGGCTTCTGAAGGCGCAATGAAAGGCGTTCT
This sequence comes from Dryocola boscaweniae, assembly GCF_025215095.1. Taxonomy (GTDB): domain Bacteria; phylum Pseudomonadota; class Gammaproteobacteria; order Enterobacterales; family Enterobacteriaceae; genus Dryocola; species Dryocola boscaweniae. The sequence goes on from NZ_JALHAP010000082.1 coordinate 630,069, forward strand.
GGGTTACACCGAAGACGACGTTGTATCTACCGATTTCAACGGCGAAGTTTGTACTTCCGTGTTCGATGCTAAAGCTGGTATCGCACTGAACGACAACTTCGTGAAACTGGTTTCCTGGTACGACAACGAAACTGGCTACTCAAATAAAGTACTGGACCTGATTGCACACATCTCCAAATAAGTTGAGATGAGCAGTTAATCCATAAGGGCGACCATGCGGTCGCCTTTTTTTTTCGCATTCATGCATTCGATAGAAAGGTTGAGTCAATGATTACTAAAATTTTTGCCCTTCCGGTTATTGAACAAATCACCCCCGTCATCTCCCGTCGTCAGCTTGATGAACTGGAAGTGATTGTCGTCGACCACCCGCAGGTTCGCGCGTCCCTGACCTTACAGGGCGCACATTTGCTTTCCTGGAAACCGGCTGGAGAAGATGAAGTCCTGTGGCTGAGCAACAACACGCCGTTTAAAGACGGCAAAGCGTTGCGTGGCGGCGTGCCAGTCTGCTGGCCATGGTTTGGCCCGGCTGAGGATAAAGATCTGCCCGCGCACGGCTTCGCACGTAATCTGCCGTGGACGCTAAGCGCTCATGACGAAGACGCTAACGGCGTTTCGCTGACGTTCGAACTGAAAAGCAGCGATGAAAGCCGTAAATTCTGGCCCCACGATTTCACTCTGTACGCGCGCTACAAGCTGGGTGAAACCTGTGAAATGGAGCTGGAAGCACACGGCGAATTTGAATGCACCAGCGCTCTGCATACCTATTTCAACGTGGGCGACATTGCCGATGTGAAAGTGAGCGGCCTTGGCAAAGCGTATATCGACAAAGTTCTCGGCGGCGAAAAAGGTGAATTAGCCGATGGCGTGCAAACCTTCCCGGACCGCACCGACCGTGTTTACCTGGCGGCGGAAGAGCGCAGCGTCATCCATGATGCCAACCTGAAGCGCACTATCGACGTGCTGCATCAGCATCACAGCAACGTGGTGGGCTGGAACCCGGGCCCGGCGCTGTCTGTATCAATGGCTGATATGCCGGATGACGGCTACAAAACCTTTGTTTGCGTGGAAACGGCTTGCGTGAGCGCGCCACAGAAAGCCAGCACTGACAAACCAGCGCGCCTGGCAGCAACCCTGCGCGTGGCTAAGAAAAACTAAACCATAGCTAAAGGCGTTTTGCGGCCAGGTGCCGGGAACGCCTTTTAATAAAGCTTAAATGACCACATTGACGTGAAAAGTCTTCAATTGAGTTGAAGCAGGCTCTTCAGTAAACTCCGCTCTTTCGGAGATAGAAAATGTCTGTCGCGGATTCACTTCTCGCTTATTCCCTCGCCGCAATACTTTAACCCTTACCCCAGGTCTTGATACCGCGCTTATTTTGCGTACAGCAACAGTTGAAGGTGGGAAAAAAGCTTTCCACGCCGCTCTCGGTATTGATGCCGGCTGCTTTATTTGGGGAGGGCTGGTTGCATTGGGTCTGGGCGCATTGCTGGCTGCTTCTGAAATGGCTTATAGCATCCTTAAGTGGTGCGGTGCGGGTTATTTGTGTTGGTTGGGAATTCAGTTAATTATCAGGCCACGTCAGGCATTTGATGTCACACAGACGAAGGGTCCATCAACAGGCAACTGGTTTTTAAGGGGAATGCTCGGCAATGTTTTAAATCCTAAAATGGGCGTATTTTACGTCTCTTTTCTGCCTCAGTTTATACCCGCCGGGCACTCACCGATATGCTGGACGTTCCTGCTTGTGTCTATCCATGTGTTTATCGGCACAGCCTGGTCTTTAACATTAATAACAGCCACCCGCTACACTGCCGGATTATTTAAAATCCCCACGTTTATAAAATGGATGGACCGTCTTACAGGCGGTTTTTTCATGATATTTGCTGCGAAGCTGGCATTAAGCCATCGATAAATAAAGGGGCGCAAGCGCCCCTTCTATGGATGCACAAATTGCGCCATTAGAAACTGTAGGTTACGCCAGTCAGCAAAACGCCAGTCCACTGTTTGTCGATCATCGGGCTGTCCGTTACTTCGTCCGCAAGGCGGACATAACGTCCCATGCCGAATACGCTCCAGTCATCGGTCAGTTTGTAGCTCACCGACAGTTCAACATACGGCGACCAGCTATCTTCCGGATCGTAAGAACTCAGGCCGCTGCGTGCAGACTCCTTCTTACTGATGCCGTAGTAGTACTCGTTTTGATTTTCGCTGTTCCAGACCACCCCGATACCCGGCGTCAGGGTCAGGCGGTCGGCGTTATAGCGATACAGCCATGCGGTGTCCCAGGTGATGCCGTCGCTGTTGCCCAGCATGTCGCCGGCAAGCACAGTACGCAGGAAACCGTAATCCGTGTTATGTACATAAGACAGACCGCCCATCAGCGTGGATTTACGGCTATCCAGCGAGCGCATGCTGCTGTAGTCGCTGTCCTTCGGTTTGAAGTGCAGGGGCGAATAGTAAATTACCGCAGAAAGCTTATCGGTTTTATCATTCCACAAGTAATAGCCCGCGTTGAAGCCACGCAGATAGAAATCGTCGCCCTCATAGCCAATCATCGGAATCGGGTAAACGCGGTCCTGATTACCCTTATACGGGTTGGGGGTGACCAGCGCTGCCGCTCCCAGCGACCAGGGGCCTTCGGCATGTGCTACCGGAAAAGATGAGGCAATTAACGCCCCTAATGCCAGAATTTTGAATTTGCTCACAATCCATTATGTCCTTTAACCAAATAATCAGCGGAGCAAGTGTAACCGCGCCACCCTTTTCTCCCAAATTTTTTACAAATCAAAAACACTTACCAATCAATCAGCCTGTCAGAAACGGATTTCACTCTCTTTTCACTTTCATGACGGCTTGATGATCCCGACGGCGGCGCTTTACGCCAAAAGAAGAAATATTTGGATGAGTTATTGATATGTCATTGAAATTGGCCTGCGGCCGTATGCAAGTTTTGCAAATGCCATCTACGCTTTATTTTAAGAAGGTGAATTACTCTGACGGCAGTACCGAAAGCACCACGACAGATAAGTTGGCATAAGGGTTGCTGTACTCAGAATACGTCTTCCGGGAGCCCCCCATTACTATTACCTTCGGCTCTCTAACCTGTGCTAAAAAAACGAAAGGACGGCATGCCATGAATATATTCGATCACTATCGCCAGCGCTATGAAGCTGCCAAGGACGAAGAGTTCACACTGCAGGAATTTCTTGCCATCTGTAAGCAAGATCGCAGTGCCTATGCCAATGCGGCAGAACGGCTATTGATGGCCATTGGTGAGCCAGTGATGGTGGATACTGCTACAGAGCCACGGCTGTCCCGTCTCTTTTCGAACCGGGTGATTTCCCGTTATCCGGCGTTTGAAGAGTTTTATGGTATGGAAGAAGCCATTGAGCAAATTGTTTCCTACCTGAAACATGCGGCTCAAGGCCTTGAAGAGAAGAAGCAAATTCTGTATTTGCTGGGGCCAGTCGGCGGCGGTAAATCCTCGCTGGCAGAGCGTCTGAAAGCGCTGATGCAACGCGTGCCGATTTATACCCTGAGCGCCAACGGCGAACGCAGCCCGGTAAACGATCATCCGCTGTGCCTGTTCAATCCTCAGGAAGACGCCTCAATTCTTGAAAAAGAGTACGGCGTTCCTAACCGTTATCTCGGTACGATTATGTCGCCGTGGGCGGCAAAACGTCTGCATGAGTTTGGCGGCGATATCACTAAATTCCGCGTGGTAAAAGTCTGGCCATCGATTCTGGCGCAGATTGCCATCGCCAAAACCGAACCGGGCGATGAGAACAACCAGGATATATCAGCGCTGGTCGGTAAAGTGGATATCCGCAAACTGGAAAACCACGCGCAAAACGATCCTGATGCCTATGGCTATTCCGGCGCGCTGTGCCGCGCAAACCAGGGCATCATGGAATTCGTTGAGATGTTTAAGGCGCCGATTAAAGTCCTCCACCCGTTGCTGACCGCAACCCAGGAAGGGAACTATAACGGCACAGAAGGCATCTCCGCCCTGCCGTTTAACGGCATAATTCTTGCGCACTCCAACGAATCTGAATGGGTGACCTTCCGTAATAACAAAAACAACGAGGCGTTCCTTGACCGTGTTTACATCGTCAAAGTGCCTTATTGCCTGCGGATTTCCGAAGAGATCAAAATCTACGAGAAGCTGCTTAATCACAGCGAGCTTTCTCACGCGCCTTGCGCACCGGGCACGCTGGAAACGCTTTCGCGCTTCTCGATCCTTTCGCGCCTGAAAGAGCCTGAAAACTCCAGCATTTATTCCAAAATGCGGGTGTACGATGGCGAGAGCCTGAAAGATACCGATCCGAAAGCGAAGTCGTATCAGGAATATCGCGACTACGCCGGGGTAGATGAAGGCATGAACGGCCTGTCGACGCGTTTTGCGTTCAAAATCCTCTCGCGGGTGTTCAACTTCGACCATGTCGAAGTGGCGGCAAACCCGGTACATCTGTTCTATGTGCTTGAGCAACAGATAGAACGCGAGCAGTTCCCGCAGGATCTGGCGGAGAAATATCTGGAACACCTGAAAGGCTACCTGATCCCGAAATACGCTGAATTTATCGGTAAAGAAATTCAGACGGCGTATCTCGAATCCTACTCAGAATACGGACAGAACATTTTCGACCGTTATGTCACCTATGCTGACTTCTGGATTCAGGATCAGGAATACCGCGACCCGGATACCGGCCAACTGTTTGACCGCGAATCCCTGAATGCGGAACTGGAAAAAATTGAAAAACCGGCAGGCATCAGCAACCCGAAAGATTTCCGTAATGAAATCGTCAACTTCGTACTGCGTGCCCGCGCTAACAATAACGGACGTAATCCTAACTGGACCAGCTACGAGAAGCTGCGCACGGTAATTGAGAAGAAAATGTTCTCGAATACCGAAGAGCTGCTGCCCGTTATCTCATTCAACGCCAAAACCTCGACCGACGAGCAGAAAAAACACGATGACTTTGTCGATCGCATGATGGAGAAAGGCTACACCCGCAAACAGGTTCGCCTGCTGTGCGAATGGTATCTGCGGGTGCGCAAATCTTCATAACGTCTGTACCCTGAAAAATTCGCGTTGTGGCCAGGCGGCAAGGAAGCTCATCGGTAGTTTAATCAGTAAGCGACTGGGATGAGTAAGCGCCGCCGACACCGCCACAGCCTGAAGTATGAGGGCATAAGTCACAAATGGGCGCCACAACCGTGCCGCCCTGCGCAGTTGGCAAAGAAGTTTGGGGGAACTATGGCCTATTTTATTGACAGGCGACTGAACGGCAAAAACAAGAGCGCGGTTAACCGCCAGCGCTTCTTGCGCCGTTATAAGGCTCAAATCAAACAGTCGATTTCCGAGGCCATCAACAAGCGTTCGGTAACCGATGTAGATAGCGGTGAGTCCGTCTCCATCCCAAGTGAAGATATCAGCGAACCGATGTTTCATCAGGGCCGCGGCGGCCTGCGCCATCGCGTGCATCCCGGAAACGATCATTTTGTGCAGAACGACCGCATCGAGCGCCCGCAGGGCGGCGGCGGTGGTTCTGGTGGCGGGCAAGGTCAGGCAAGCCCGGACGGTGAAGGTCAGGACGAATTCGTCTTCCAGATCTCCAAAGATGAATATCTCGATCTGCTGTTTGAAGACCTTGCGCTGCCGAATCTGAAGAAAAATCAGCAGCGGCAGCTCAACGAGTTTAAAACTCACCGCGCGGGTTATACCTCTAACGGCGTGCCTGCGAACATTGCCGTGGTGCGCTCGCTGCAAAACTCTCTGGCGCGACGTACGGCGATGACTGCCGGGAAACGCCGTCAGTTGCATGAGCTGGAAGACAGCCTTGAAACCGTCAGCAAAAGCGAACCTGCGCAACTGCTGGAGGAGGAACGTCTGCGCAAAGAGATAGCGGAGCTGCGCGAGAAAATCGCCCGCGTGCCGTTTATCGATACGTTCGATTTGCGCTACAAAAACTATGAAAAACGTGCCGAGCCTTCAAGCCAGGCCGTAATGTTCTGTCTGATGGATGTGTCCGGCTCTATGGACCAGGCCACCAAAGACATGGCGAAGCGTTTTTACATTCTGCTTTACCTCTTCCTGAGCAGAACCTATAAAAACGTGGAGGTCGTTTACATCCGCCATCACACCCAGGCGAAAGAAGTCGACGAGCATGAATTCTTCTATTCGCAGGAAACCGGCGGCACTATTGTGTCGAGCGCGTTGAAGCTGATGGACGAAGTCGTGAAAGAAAGGTACGACCCAACACAGTGGAACATCTACGCCGCACAGGCCTCGGACGGCGATAACTGGGCCGATGACTCGCCGCTGTGCCATGAGCTGCTGGCGAAAAAACTGCTGCCGGTGGTGCGTTATTACAGCTACATCGAAATTACCCGCCGCGCGCATCAAACGCTTTGGCGTGAATACGAAAACCTGCAGGCAACATTTGATAACTTCGCCATGCAACACATCCGCGATCAGGACGATATTTATCCTGTCTTCCGGGAGCTTTTCCATAAGCAAACCAGTGACTCTTACAATTAAATATTGAAAAACCCACCGAACGGTGGGTTTTTTATTTATTATTTCGGCACCCTCAGCACCTGTCCGGGATAGATTTTATCCGGGCTTTTGAGCATCGGCTTGTTGGCCTCGAAGATCTTGTTGTACTGGTTTGCATCGCCGTAAACCTGCTTAGAGATAGCGCTCAGGGTGTCGCCTGACTTCACGGTGTAATACTGGCTTTCTTCCGCCGCCTCTTTCACCTTCACGTTATCTTCAACGTCGGCAATACCCTCAACGTTACCCACGGCGATCAGGATTTTCTCTTTTGCTTCCTGACTTAGTCCTTCCCCGGTCACGACTGCTTTACCGTCTGCAACTTTCACATCGACTTTATCCGCATCCGGTATGCCGGTTTTCTTCAGGTGCTCTTTAAGGAGCTCATTTTGATCGGCTGCGTGCGCCGTGCCGGTAACCGCATGCAGTATTTTCTCGCCTGCTTCTTTAACAAAGCTGATCAAACCCATAGGTCCTCCTGCTGATAATTAATTACAGAGTAAAGAAAGCTAACAACAATCAAGTTTAGCAGAGGAATTGCCTGCCTGAATGCGTTCCGCCTCACCGGCGTTTTTGCAGGGGGCAAACTTTAGTGATAAACACAGGCAGGCGAATTTTCTAAAAAAGGTGTGATATGAGCGCGGAAGTAAACAAAGTTGAAAATGTTCATCATTAGCTTGTCGAGCTGTTATATCGTGGACAGGCTGTTGTCACCAGCGTCCGTCGAGGAATAACACCAGCACAACGAGCGCTGAGACAATCACCAGAAAGGTTCCGGTGATAGCTATCACTTCGTAAAACGTTGGATCGTCCATCTCACTCTCAGGTTATCGAGCGCAAATTTGCGGGCCTCAGCGCGTGATATTTATAAATACCAGCTTTATATTGCAGCATGATGATATCGGCTGTTTATCCAACAACTTTAAATTTGTATGCCACCCAACGCGGCGCTTTGGGCCGCCCGCATATAAAAAATCGGAAACGCTATGATCTTTGACTCAACGTTGCTTGTTCTGCTGGCGCTCGCCGGCCTGGGTTTTGTCAGCCATAACACCACCGTCGCGGTGTCGATACTGGTGCTTATCATTGTGCGGGTGACTCCGCTCAGCCAGTTCTTCCCGTGGATTGAAAAGCAAGGGCTGACGGTAGGCATCATTATCCTGACCATTGGCGTGATGGCCCCGATTGCCAGCGGCACCCTGCCCGCCAGCTCTCTGCTGCACTCCTTTACCAACTGGAAATCGCTGGTAGCGATTGCCGTGGGCGTTTTCGTCTCCTGGCTCGGCGGCCGTGGCGTAACGCTAATGAGCAGCCAGCCAGGCCTTGTGGCCGGTTTGCTGGTCGGCACCGTGCTCGGCGTGGCCCTGTTCCGCGGGGTGCCGGTAGGCCCGCTGATTGCCGCCGGGCTGGTGTCGCTGGTTATTGGTAAGCAGTAGCGCTACGTCCACGTCCGCGTGGCCTGCGCGTCACCAGCCAGCCCAGGCTGCTGCACAGCAGGTAATAAACCAGCCCGGTAAAGATAAAGATTGCCGTCGGATAAACCTGTACCCGGCTGTTCACCTGTCCTGCCACCGTGGTCAGTTCCGGTACGTTGACGATAAACGCCAGCGATGTGTCCTTAAGCAGCGCGATAAACAGCCCCACGTAGGAAGGCAACACGTTGCGCATCGCCTGCGGCAGCAGCACCAGGCGCAGCATTTGCCATGTGCTAAAACCCCCTGCCATGGCCGCCTCTCGTTGCCCGCCCGGCAACGCCTGTAAACCAGCATAGGTCGTGTGCAACACCGCAGCCGAAGTAAACCAGGCTAAAGCAAAGGTTACGGTCACAGCGCCTGGTAAATCGCGGCCGGTAATAATGGGCAGCAAAAAATAGAGCCAGAAAATAACGAAAATCAGCGGAATGCCGCGAATAAGCTCGGCCCAGATAAACAGCAGCCTGCGGACCGTTCCGCCATATCGCCAGGCGATGCCCGCCAGCAATACACCGCCCGCCAGCGCAAGCACCGCAGCCCCGGCCGCCATCAGCAGCGTAAGCAAAACGCCGCCCGGCTCGCCCTGCGCCATACGTCCCCAGAGCAGATAATCGAGGTTATCGGTGATCACCGTAACGTTATTTATCATGCTGCATCTCCGTTAGTGCGGCTTTTGCCGCCTTTCGCGTACGCTTTGACGGGCGTGGTCCAAACCAGGTAAACAGTGCGCCCATAATCAATCCCAGCAGTAAATAAAGCGCCGTGCCCACGGCAAAAGCTTCCAGCGCATGCGCATTGTAGCTTTCGATTTGTCTGACCTGACAGGTAAGCTCCGCAAGACCGATGCCGGTCGCAAGCGAGGAAAGCTTCATCAGATTGAGATACTGCCCCACCACCGGCTGCCAGGCGTTCACCAGCCCCTGCGGCAACATGATCCAGCGAAATATCGCCCATGCCGAAAAGCCCTGAGAAAGCGCCGCTTCCACCTGGCCTTCTGGCACCGCCTGCAACCCGCTGCGAATCTCTTCGAGCAAAAACGCCGAGGTAAACAGCCCCAGCCCCCAGGCCGCAGATAAAAACTCCGGCGTCAGCCACCAGACGTTACCGGGCAAAATCGACCAACTGTGTTCATCGTTGATAAACCAGCGCAGCGCCTGCGGCAGGAAATTCCAGGCGGCGAAATACCAGAACAGCAGTTGCACCAGCAGCGGAGTATTACGGAAAAGCGAGACCCAGACGGCGACCACTCCGCGCCCGACGCGCCCTCCAGCCAGTCTTAACCCAAGCAGCAAAAGCGTTAGCGCCGTCGCCAGCATCATGCCGGCAATTGTCACCCAAACGGTGGTCAGAAACCCGGAAATAAGCCACTGCAGCGGCTGGCCGTACAAAACCCCGGCCCAGTCGGTATGCCAGTTCATTGTTCGTCCTTAAGCCCGGCGTGCAGCGGGTCGAGCACTTTTTGCAGAAAGCGCCGCGCCCGGGGATGCTGCGGCGAACGGAAGAACTGCGCCGGGGCCGCCTGCTCCAGAATGTCCCCGCCGTCGATGAACACCACCCGGTCGGCAATTTCCCGGGCGAACTGCATCTCGTGCGTCACGACTATCATCGTAATGCCGCTGTGGGCAAGAGATTTCATGACCGTCAGCACTTCGCCAATCATTTCGGGGTCGAGCGCGGATGTTGGCTCGTCGAATAAAATTATCTGCGGCGAAGAGGCCAGCGCTCTGGCGATAGCCACGCGCTGCTGCTGCCCGCCGGAAAGCTGCGCCGGAAAATGCTGTGCTTTTTCGCCAAGCCCCACACGCGCAAGCAAAGCTGCCGCCTGCTGTTTAGCCTCATCAGGTTTCCAGCCGTGAACATGCGTCAGCGAAAGCGTGATGTTCTGTTCGGCGGTCAGGTGCGCATACAGGTTGAACTGCTGGAACACAAAGCCGATGCGGCTGCGCAAGGCGCGTAACGCTTTCCCCTGCAAATTCCGTGTAGGTTTGCCGTCAATAAGAATGTCGCCCGCGCTTAAGGGTTCAAGCTGGTTAATCAGGCGGATTAAGGTGGATTTGCCGGAGCCTGACGGCCCGCAGATAGCCACCACTTCCCCCGCGTTGACCTTCAGATCGACCGATTTCAGCACCTGGTTATCGCCGTAATTTTTACCGGCCTGACGAAACTCAACGCTGGCATCCCGTAAATGTGCAAAATCCGCAGCCTGGGCTGCGGATCGTTTTAATAAGCCGCTGACCATATTACTGAGCTTCTATCTTAAAGCCGCGCGGCTGTGGCGTTTTGCTGCCCGGACCAAACCAGCTAGCGTAGATTTTGGCCGCTTCGCCGCTTTGCTCAAGCTTCACCAGTTCGCCGTTTACCGCTTGCAGCAGCGTCGTTTCACCCTTTTTCACGCCGACGCCGATTTCTTCTTTGCTCAGCAAATCCGGCAGGATTTTGAATTTCGCTTTATCAGGCGCTTCGGCCAGCAACCCAGCCAGAATGGTGCTGTCCTGGGTGATGGCCTGAACGTTGCCGTTACGCAGCGCGGTTAACGCCAGCGGAATATCATCATAGGAAAGCACGCGCACGGACGGGAAGCGTTGATGCAGCGCCTGTTCACCCGTGGTGCCTTTCACCGCGCCTATGCGCCCATGCCCGTAATCCTCAAGTTTGTCCGGCGAGGCGGCGGACACAAGAAACTGCTGGCCGGTTACAAAGTAAGGCGTGGAGAAATCCACTACCTGCGCACGCTCCGGCGTAATAGTGATATCCGCCACGATCAAATCCACTTTTCCGGACTGTAAAAGCGGGATGCGGTTGGCAGGATTGGTAGCAACCAGCACAAGCTTAACGCCAAGCGATATTGCCAGCGCTTTCGCAAAATCAACGTCATAACCGACGATATCGTGTGTTTTAGCGTCTACAGAGCCAAAAGGCGGATTAGCGTCAAAAGTTGCCACTCTTACGACGCCCGCTTTCTGAATATCCGCAAGCTGGTCGGCCTGAGCCGCCGCTGCGCCCAAACCGGCAAGCGCCAGAAGAAGTAACGAAGCGATCTTATTTTTATGGGATGTCATTGCCTGTGCCATAGATTTTCCTTGTTATCCCCGCTTGTTAGCAGGCTCGGGCTTTACGCTCCCACAACCCGGGTTTCGCTTCCAATGCTTAAAAATCCTTTTCTTATGCGCAAAAAATCTTAGTTAGCGCGCTGTTAAAAGTTTTACTTATGGATATTGAAATAATTTCCATAACAAACTGTTTTTAAAAACAAAAAATGGAGAATTTTGGCAATAAAGTGTGATGCGTCCTTTGTTTTTAACATTGCGGCAAAAAGTTTCTTTTCGCCGGGGCCGATAACTTTGCCAGTTAACAGGAGAATAAAAATGAAATCACTGACCCACAATTTATTGTTGTTGATCTGCTGTTCGGTTCTGATGTCAGCGCTGGTTACCGCGATTTCGCTTTATGGCAGCCACCAAAGCGCGCAAAAAACGGCGAGCGGCATGCTGGCGAAGGATTTGGTGGCGGATATTCATCCTGCGCCGGTCTATCTTATCGAGATGCGCCTGGTGCTTTCCCGCGTGGTTGAAGGCACCCTGACCGTCGATCAGGCCGACGGCGAAATTAAGCGACTGAGCAAAATCTGGCATCAGCGAATCGATTACTGGAAAAGCGTTTTGCCTGTTGAGCTGCAGGAGAAATTGCTCGGCGCGCAGTACACGGCAGGCCTGGCGATGATCAAAGATGCGAACGAGCTGATTGAACTCATTCGCAGCGGGGCGCCAACGCCGCTGTTCGAGCGGCTCAAAGCGGCGGATAAAGATTTCTTCGCCCATGAGAAAGGGATTACTGCTTTTGTGCAGGATTCGTCGAACTACGCTCAAAACGCCGTCGAAGACGCACAGAACAGTTCCAGCAACACGGCAAAATGGCAGTTGATTGGTTCAGGCGCCGCGGTGTTATTGCTGCTGCTTATCGGGTACTGGGTGCATCGCAATATTTTCAGATCGCTTGGCGCCGAGCCTGCGCAGGTGGCGGACATCGCCAATGCCGTCGCTAACGGCGATCTGACCCGCCACGTTCCCGTTCGGGATGGCGATACGCAAAGCGTAATGGCCGCCATGAAAACCATGTGCGAAGAGCTGGTGATGATCATTAACATCGTCCATGAAAGCAGCAACCATATCACCAACAGCTCCGGTGAAATTGCCAGCGGCAATATGGACCTCGCCTCCCGTACCGAGGAGCAGGCAAGCGCCCTGGAGCAAACCGCGTCTTCAATGGAGCAGATGACGGCCACGGTGAAACAGAACGCCGAGAATGCGCAAACCGCCAGCCAGCTTGCGGCAACCGCTTCGCGTAGCGCCGAACAAGGCGGCGCAGTCGTGGCTCGCGTGGTGCAGACCATGGACGAGATCTCCGCTTCCGCCAGTAAAATCACCGATATCATCAGCGTAATTGACGGTATCGCTTTCCAGACGAATATTCTGGCGCTTAACGCCGCCGTGGAAGCGGCCCGTGCGGGCGATCAGGGGCGTGGCTTTGCGGTAGTCGCCGGAGAAGTTCGCAGCCTGGCAAGCCGGAGCGCAGGGGCGGCAAAAGAGATAAAAGTGCTGATTGAAAACTCCGTTTCGCAGGTCACGCACGGCAGCGAACTGGTGAACGAAGCGGGCAAAACTATCAATACCGCCGTGGCGGATGTAAAACGCGTGGCGTCGCTGATGGCTGAAATCACCCATGCCAGCGAAGAGCAAAGCAGCGGCATTGCGCAGGTGAGCACCGCCATCAGTCAAATGGACGCCACCACGCAGCAGAACGCGGCGATGGTAAATCAGGCTGCAGCGGCGGCGGAATCATTGCTCGACCAGACCCGCGGGCTGCGCGAAGTCGTTTCGCAGTTCCGTTTGAGCAACGCGGTTTAAGGAGTAAGCGACGCCAGGTAACGCCCAGGCGTCGTCCCCAGAGATTTCCTGAACATGGTAATAAACGCGTTGGTGGACTCATACCCCAGCGCGTCCGCCACCTTCTGCACCGCTTCGCCGTCTATTAATAATTGCAGGGCAATAATTAGCTGTAGCTGCTGCCGCCAGCGGCGGAAGTTAAGCCCCGTCTCCTTCACCACCAACCGCGCCAGGTTACGTTCGCTCATCGCCAACAGGGAAGCCCACTGAGCCAGCGTTCGCCGCTCTCGCGGATCTTGCGCCAGTTGCTCGGCAATCAAACGGATTTTAGGATGGCGGGACATCGGCAAACGCAGTTGCTCAACCGGCTGATGCGGCAGTTCGTCGAACAGAACCTGAACCAGCCTCTTGCGCGCGGGCGTGCCATCTTCGTCGTGGGGATGTTCGGCCAGGCGCAGAATCAATTCCCGCACCAGCGGAGAAATTTTTAGCGTGCAGCACTGCTCCGGCATCGCCACCGCACCGGGTTCGATAAATAAAAAGCAGATCCGCGCGTTGGTCGTGGCGCGGTTGCTATGCGGCATTGAGCCGGGGATCCAGACCGCATATTGCGTCGGCACCATCCACATCGCCTGCTCTACTTCGCAGGTTATCCCGCCGTGCAGGGCAACGATTAGCTGGCCTTTACGGTGCTGATGAAACGGAATTTCCTTTACGCTTTCCGCCACGCGTATGCGAAAAGCCAGAGCCTGCTGCAGGCTGCTGTCCGGGTCAAATCCTTCTAAGGCTAAACCGCGTTCCATTACTCTGTCCGAATTTAGGGATAAACTGTCATTTTACGTTGATTTGCTCACCGGCAGAAGCGTGTATCTTTAGGCCTCAATTTTAAGGGACACGAAACATGACGATTTCCTCTTCAGCGAGCGTAAAAAAGCACGGCCTGTTACTGCTCGGTATTCTGATGATTGCCACGACGCTGCGCGTCACTTTTACCGGCGCGGCCCCGCTGCTGGATATGGTGCGCGATACCTTCGGCTTAACCACGGCTCAGACCGGCGTGCTGACCACCTTGCCCCTTCTCGCCTTTGCAATTGTTTCGCCCATGGCGGCGGGTATCGCCCGGCGCTTCGGCACCGAGCGCAGTTTATTTGGCGCAATGCTTGTCATCTGCGCGGGGATCGCGCTTCGCTCGGCGGGCAGCGCTTCGCTGTTGTATATCGGCACCGCAATTATTGGCTGCGGTATCGCGATGGGCAACGTGCTGCTGCCGGGCCTTATCAAACGTGATTTCCCCGGCCAGGTTGCGCGCCTGACCGGTGCCTATTCGCTGACTATGGGCATTGCCGCCGCTATCGGTTCGGTTATGGTCGTACCTATCGCGCTGCACGGCTACGGCTGGCAGGGCGCGCTAATGGCGCTGATGATATTCCCTGTCGTCGCGCTGATGCTGTGGCTACCGCAGTTAGCGAACCATACCCCTGCGAATCTGAGCAACAGCGGCGCGCTGCACAGCCGGGGGATCTGGTCCTCGCCGCTCGCCTGGCAGGTTACGATGTATCTGGGCATTAATTCGCTGATTTATTATGTCGTCATCGGCTGGCTGCCCTCGATTTTGATAAGCCATGGCTACAGCGAAGCGCAGGCAGGTTCCCTGCACGGCTTGCTACAGTTGGCGACCGCCATTCCCGGCCTGGTTATTGGCCTGATGTTAAGCCGCCTGAAAGATCAGCGCGGCATCGCCGTATTAATGGCGATGTTATGGTGCCTGAGCACGATCGGCCTGTGGCTGCTGCCTGATTTCGCAAGCGTCTGGGTTTGTATTGGCGGATTCGGTTCAGGCGCGGCGATGATTCTGGGCCTGTCGTTTATCGGCCTGCGCACCGGTTCTGCGCATCAGGCGGCCGCCCTTTCCGGTATGGCCCAGTGCGTGGGCTATTTACTGGCGGCATTCGGCCCGCCGGTAATGGGAAAAATTCATGATGTTTCAGGCGACTGGAGCTTGCCTCTGCTGGGATGCGCGTTACTCTCTATAACCATGGCGGTATTTGGCGCCTGGGCTGGCCGCAACGCTGAAATTGGCTCCGCGGCTGACGCAAAGGCCTGATTGCCCTAAGCGGAACCTCATCATGGAGAGCGACAATGCAAAAAGAAGCTAAACCATCAGCACCGCAGAATATTTTTGACGACCCGATTTTTTTTGAGAATTATCGGCAGCTACGTGAGAACGATTCTGGCCTGAATGGCTTACTGGAACTGCCTGCGCTCTATTCTCTGCTGCCTGAACTGGGCGGCCTGTCGATTCTGGATCTCGGCTGCGGTTTCGGGGATTTTGCCCGCTACGCCCGCCGCCACGGCGCTGCTCATATTTATGGCGTGGATGTTTCGGAGAAAATGCTGGCTCAGGCCAGGGCCGATACCAATGATGAAAACATTGTTTATCAGCACCTCGCCATCGAACATTTTCAGGTTCAGGAGCAGCGGTTCGATCTGGCTGTCTCTTCGCTGGCGCTGCATTACATCGAAGATTTCAGCGCGCTGTGTAAAAAAGTTTTCGCATCATTAAAGCCCGGCGGCCAGTTTATATTTTCCGTCGAGCATCCGATGTGTACGGCATTTCAGGTTGGCTGGGTGCCGTATGACAAGGGCGATGTTTGGCCCGTGGACCATTATCAGGAACAAACGCTGCGGCATACCACCTGGTTTGTGGATGACGTGCAAAAATATCATCGTACGGTTGAGACTTATGTGAATACGCTGCTGGATAGCGGATTTGCAGTGACTCGTTTGCTGGAGCCAAAACCGCGTGACGAGGCCGTTGCTCTGCGACCGGACCTCGCGAATCAATGTCGCCGCCCGCCTTTCCTGCTGCTGCGAGCGGCTAAGCTCTGATTTACCGGCGGGTAACGTCACGCTTACCCGCCTTCTCACACTCCCTTAGCGTTGTGCCGCACGAAGCAGAGCCTCAACCAACGGCGCCGGTCGGCCTTTTAACGCGTTGCGTTCATGCTGGAACAGCGTGCCCACAAAGAAAGGATGATCGGTCAGCTCTACCGCGCGGATTTCTCCCTGGTTATCCCATCCCGTCGCTTTCAGCGGCTGGCGCTCAAGCTCTGCGGTAAACAGATCGGCAATGCCATAATTGCAGTGATAACCTTCCTCAATGTTTGTCGCGCCGTAAGCGCGGGCAATTTTTGAATCTTCCGCAAGTTTAATGGTGTCGGATTTTTCCACCAGCGAGCAGCTTAACGGCGCAATCACCAGCCGCCCTTCGCTGTCCGTTTCTGCATGTCCCGCGTCGTTCCAGCCCATAACATTGCGGGCATATTCAACGACTGAATACTGAAATCCTCCGCAGGTGCCGAGGAAGGGAACGCCGTTTTCACGCGCATAGCGTATCGCCAGAAACGCGCCGTCGTCGTTTTGATAGGGGCTTGCGGGAACGCACCAGATTGCGTCGTAACCGACTAAATCTTCCGGGCTGACAACTTCCGGAGTCGGCAGCCAGTCATAATCCGCGGTCACGCCGACTACAGCCGCCGCGTTATCTAAAGCCCGTGGAATGGCCTGATGCGCAATGACCGCCGGGTTAAAATCACCGACTAGCGCAATTCGAAGAGTGGATTTGAGGATGGAGGCTGGCATTTCTTTGATTATCCTTATGTTTACTTGCAGGGAACAACATAAGGAATCATAGAATAGTCACTTTAGGTTTGTCTGACAACGCCGAATATTGGCAGGGTAGAAACCGACAGCCGCCTTGTAGTACCGTAGTTTCCCAACTCGCAAAACCCTTACGCTATGAAAGCAAAAATTCTGGTCAGCGCCTGTTTGATGGGATTTAAAGTCCGCTATAACGGCAGCGATAAGCCACTGATTGCCGCAGCGCTTGACCGCTGGCAGCAAGAGCAACGGCTGGTCATCCACTGTCCGGAGCTTGCCGCAGGCCTGACTACCCCACGCTTACCTGCGGAGCTCGTCGGCGGCGACGGCGCCGACGCACTAACCGGCGCAGCACGCATTCAGGAAAGCGACGGCCGCGATGTTACCCAGCCTTATCTGCTGGCCGCCTGGCTTGCGCTTAAAACCGCTCAGGAAAACGGCTGTCAGTTTGCCCTGATGACCGACGGCAGCCCGACCTGCGGCAGCCAAAAGGTTTACGATGGACATTTCCGGGGCGTAACCCTGCCAGGCGCCGGGGTGGCCGCAGCACTGCTGCGTCAGCATGGCATCGAGGTTTATGCCGGGCACCAGCTTCCGGCGCTGATAAGTCGTATAGAAGAGTTCGAAAAGGAGCCGCAATGATTCGCTGCAAACGCGTTTATGATGAGGCCGCGCAGGATGATGGCTACCGGGTACTGGTGGATCGCCTGTGGCCGCGCGGCGTGAAGAAAACGGATTTACGCTACGATGAGTGGGCGAAAACTCTGGCGCCGTCAACTGAACTGCGCAAAGCCTTTCACGGTGAGGCCATTGATTTTGTCGAATTCAGCAAATGCTATCGTGAGGAATTAAAAGAAGCAGGCGGCGCGGCGCAAGCGCTGGCAAAACGTGCACAGAAAGAAACCGTTACTTTGCTTTATGGCGCAAAAAATACTGAACAAAACCATGCGCTGGTGCTGGCTGATTTTTTACGCCGTCTTGAAAACTAACGAACGGCCTGCTTTTCGTCTACCTGCGAGACGGAAGGTTTATCAAGCGGCATAAGATGTTCGGCACGAACAAAGGCATACCCTTCCCGCCCGTCAAATGCCACCACATCCCCGGTAACCAGCCAAAGGGGATAACTGGCCTCCAGCGGTAATTGCGTGATGACGCCCGTTACCGGATTCACAAAACGCTCCCCCGGCAGACACAAACCAAACAGCTCAACGGCTTTACCAACATTGACCCGGCCTCTGGCAGTTCGCGAGCCGATAATCATCGCCAGGGTGCCCGGCTTTAACTGAAACATATCACTTCTCTTGTTGTTCACATGCGCGAAATATCAGAACATTCTTAGCTGTGTTTGTAAACAGTAGCGAATCAGAAAAACAAAAAACCCGCCGTTGGGCGGGTTCTGGCGTACGAGCGATAAATTAGTCCCGGGTTTGTACCCAAAACGCGTGAATCAAACCTGGGATGTAGCCTAACAGCGTCAGAATAATGTTCAGAATAAACGCCCAGCCAAACCCTTTACCGATAAGTACGCCAAGGGGTGGGAGCAAAATCGTAATAACTACGCGCCAAAAACCCATAAACTCTCCTGTTTAAAAATATCCAACTGCTTGTAATGCAAATCAATTTTCACATTAAGCGTAGCCTGGAGGTTGGGTTTTCGCAAAAATCCCTGACGAATTATCGCCGCCCGGGAATGCAAAAACCCGCCATAAGCGGGTTTTTTAGTTCGCTGAAAACAGCGAGCGTCTTAAGACTTACAGAGCAACTACGTTAGCTGCCGCTGGGCCTTTAGCGCCGTTCTCGATTGAGAACTCAACTTTCTGACCTTCGTCCAGAGTTTTGAAATCGTTGCTCTGGATTGCAGAGAAATGTACGAATACATCTTTGCTGCCGTTGTCAGGAGTGATGAAGCCGAAGCCTTTCTCAGCGTTGAACCATTTTACTAAACCAGTCATTTTATTAGACATAGATACTTCCTCAATTATTTGGCCACATAACGTGGCGAACGTGGTCTGTATTGCAGATCGTTTCTTATTTAGGCGCTTAGGAGGAGACTCACGAAGAAGGGTATCTATTGTGAACTGCTTTACTAAAACTGCTTTCATAAGGTCTGTGTTCCAAACCGATGGCGCATTTACGCATGGTAACCCCGCCTAAGCAAGAATTATTTTCATTCTCGAGGGTTCTATGTCCTTGTAGCCGCTTCGTTTATCCCCCCCGGAGGCCTTGTCCCAGTAGGGCCGGGCATCACTTCTTTCATCAGATCAATAAATTTTCTCAGGCGAGCCGGGTAATAGCTGGCGTAAGGGTAAAGCAGATAAATTGGCAGCGGCGCGGCTTGCCGCCACGGGCGGCCTGGTTATCCGTTTATTGACGCGTTCTGGTAAATAACGCTGCTCCGGGAGCCGCCGGTTCCCGCTTTTTCTCAGGCGATACTTCTTGCTCTTGTACCTGAGATTTATTACTGTATATAAATACAGCCTTATGAAAGGTCTATGAATGTACATTGAACTGGTTTACGACAAACGAAACGTGGCGGGTCTGCCGGGTGCAAATGAGAAGATCCTTGCTGAGCTCACGCGCCGGATGCAAAATCTTTTCCCCGAGGCCGAAGTGCGGGTTAAGCCAATGCAGGCTAACGCCGTTAACAGCGACTGCACGAAAAGCGAAAAAGAAAGAATCAACCGTCTGGTTGAAGAGATGTTCGACGAAGCCGATTTCTGGCTGGTTACCGAGGAATAGCAATGAGAAAAACAACAATAGTTTTAATTGTGGTTGCAATCGTCGTCTGGTTAGCAAGTCAACAGGGCTGGATTTGAAGCGAAGAGAGAGGAAATGGTGCCGACTACCGGAATCGAACTGGTGACCTACTGATTACAAGTCAGTTGCTCTACCTACTGAGCTAAGTCGGCACTGGCGGGCATATTACACATCCCTTTTGTGCGTTGCAATTCCCCTTGATACCGTTCGGTTAAAAATTCAACCGCTTGATATAAATCACTTCTTATTGGTCATCTCTTCAACAGTCAGCCTTTCATTTCTCACATCCGCGGTGTCATGCTTTTTACCCCGCCCGAATTCCTTTTGAAAAACTAACCGAATACCCTATGGCTTATACCGATGGGCCGGGTCCGCACGGAGCAGAGAAAATCCTCCAGCGAATGGCGCTTCCATCGGTCGATTAGCGCACGGACGCCAGTGCGGTAGCACATAACCACGCCGTTCCGGTGCTTAGTGATGAAGAGAAAGCCGTTGGCCTGAGAAGGTTAAAACTTACGGGCTGCAAATTGAGGAACAATGAGGCCGGAAGTAAAGCGGGAGCGGAAGGCTCCCGTGCTGCAGCAATTTAGTCTCTGATCTACAAATAAGACTCGCCAATACGGGTTAACTCACTCGTCACCGAAACGCCATCGCAACGCTTAGCGTAAAGCTCTAAGTCATGAATAAGGCTGCGTGCCTTTTCTGGCGTTAAAGCAAAAAATTGTGAATCAAAAGTTGAAGCGTTAGTGCCATAGGGGGAAGTGCTGTAACCGAACTTGATAACCAGTGAGGAATTTTCCTCAGCAGGGCCAATTTGCCAGTCGGTCACCGGGAAAGCAGGAAAGACTTGATCACTGTTCATTTAATTTCCCTTATTTTCAATAAATAACAAAGCATTAACATCTACACCCTGCAGAAGAAGGTATGGATAAAAAGATTCATTAAATATAGGCAAAGAAATTTTAGTTAGGGTGTAATTAATTGCAGTTTTAATGGAAGTCAGACCAGTCGAACGATTCATAAGCAGAAAAAAACGGCAGCCTGAGGCTCCGTTATCCCACAATCAACATACTGATTATATATTTTCGATAATAACCTCCTGAAAGTCGCTAGATCTCAGCCAGTTCCCCCCTTCAAAGCTCTGCTCTCCTTTGCCCCCGCCCGCAGTATTCCTGAAAAGCAGCAAACGCTGGCGAATACCGTTATCAATGCCGGAACCAGCGCAGGCATAATATTGTCCGTCCTTGTCTTGCTTATTGTTCCCGGAGGATGGCGCGTAGCTTGCATAATTTTTGGCGTCATGGCGCTCATCTGCCTGGCCCCTGTTATTCGTTATCTGCCCGGCAGCGGCATGAATGGTCGCGCTGAGAAAAGTAGCTGGCGTGAAATTTTTCTGAGCAAACCGATGCAGCGCCTTGCCGTCATTTCATTCATCAGCGGAACGGCCAGCGCGGCATGGTGGAGCTTTGGCCCAGAAATATTGCATAACCATTCTGACGTGGATAGCTCAACCACCAGTATGTTGTGGATGGTAAGCGGGGGCGCCGGGATCCTTGCCGTGCTAACGGGCGCGGTGACGGCGTTCATCGGCATGAGCCAGCTCGCCGCCTGGCGCAATTTTTATGGCCGCACCGCTTGTTCTGTTCGCATTCAGTCACGGTTTCTCATGGTGGCTATTTCCGGCTGCGGAGCGGGCTACGTCATACTGTCCGGCATCCTGCTGGCCTGTGCGACCTCATCAGCGAAAAAATCCCCCTCCTCCGGAGTGGGTGTTGCTTTCTTCATGCTGGCCGCAGGCAGATTACGGGATCGATAGCCTTTGGTCAGCTTTATGCAACGGTGGGGGCAACCCTCGCTCTTACGGGATTTGCCTCGTTAACCCTGAAAGAATTATCGGTTTTGGGGGACTGAACATTCTCAGCTATGCCGACATCTCTATTATTAATCTGGGTTATTGTTTCGCCACAGAAGCATGGGGAAAAGGTTTGGCGACAGAATTTTCTGGATGCGCAGTTAAATATGGATTCGATGAGATTAAACTGCCTGAAATTTCTACCGTTGTTAGAGGAAACCATTTAGCGTCGCAAAAGGTTCTCCAAAAAGCCGGGCTGAAATACATCAGAGATATCCATGATGTTAAAGATGCGCCCCCTAGTCTGCTCTATTCTCTTACTTTGAATGAATGGGTAAGAAAATTGAAATAAACGCATTGCTCACCCGTTCATAAGGTCACTTCACCGCTTCACTTAAACCGTTGTGGCCAATTAAACCAATCGCCAACCTGGCGTTATTCCAGAATCAATATAACGCCCACTTCTGGCACCGAACTGACCGTCAAATCTGATTGGGTCCGGATTACAAAAGACCCCGGTTACGTATGAACTAAATAGCTTAGGATTCTTTGGAAAAGAGGTTTTGATAACTTATTTGATAAAATTTCGCTAACCATCCGAATACGAATAATAAAAAACGGGAACCCGCAGGCTCCCGTTATCACACAATCAGCAGGGCTGATTACATGTTTTCAATGATAGCGTCGCCAAACTCTGAACATTTCAGCAACTTAGCGCCGTCCATCAGACGTTCGAAATCGTAAGTGACGGTTTTGGCGTTAATCGCGCCTTCCATACCTTTGACGATCAGGTCTGCCGCTTCGAACCATTCCATATGACGCAGCATCATTTCTGCGGACAGGATGATAGAACCTGGGTTCACTTTATCCTGGCCTGCATATTTTGGTGCGGTGCCGTGGGTCGCTTCGAACAATGCGCATTCGTCACCGATGTTCGCACCTGGAGCAATACCGATACCGCCAACCTGCGCTGCCAGGGCGTCGGAGATATAGTCGCCGTTCAGGTTCATACAGGCGATAACGTCGTATTCCGCAGGGCGCAGCAGGATCTGCTGCAGGAACGCATCGGCGATAACGTCTTTAACAACGATTTCTTTGCCGGTATTTGGGTTTTTGATTTTCACCCACGGACCGCCGTCGATCAGCTCACCACCAAATTCTTCACGCGCTAACTGGTAACCCCAGTCTTTGAAAGCGCCTTCGGTGAACTTCATGATGTTGCCTTTGTGAACCAGGGTTACGGAATCACGGTCGTTGGTGATTGCGTATTCGATGGCTGCGCGAACCAGGCGTTTGGTGCCTTCTTCGGAGCAAGGCTTGATGCCGATACCGCAATGTTCAGGGAAACGAATCTTCGTGACATTCATCTCATCGCGCAGGAACTTGATGACTTTTTCAGCTTCGGCGCTGTCTGCTTTCCACTCGATGCCCGCGTAGATATCTTCTGAGTTCTCGCGGAAGATAACCATGTTGGTCAGTTCAGGGTGTTTTACCGGGCTTGGCGTGCCCGCGTAGTAACGCACCGGGCGCAGACACACGTACAGGTCGAGCTGCTGACGCAGCGCAACGTTCAGAGAACGAATACCGCCACCGACCGGGGTAGTCAGCGGGCCTTTGATGGCAACGCGGTAGTCACGAATCAGGTCCAGAGTTTCTTCTGGCAGCCAGACATCCTGGCCGTACAGTTGGGTAGATTTTTCGCCGGTATAGATTTCCATCCAGGAAATTTTCCGCTCGCCCTTGTAGGCTTTTTGCACGGCGGCATCTACCACTTTAATCATGGCTGGCGTCACATCCACACCGATACCATCACCTTCAATGAAAGGAATGATTGGGTTGTGAGGAACGTTCAGTTTGCCATCTTGCAGGGTGATCTTTTTACCTTCCGCCGGAACAACTACTTTGCTTTCCATTAACCTCTCCTTCGAGCGCTTCTGTTTGTTAATGATTTGTAATATGCGTGTCAATACTACTTGAATATCAGGCCCGCGCCAATCACTGGTGATTTCCGTTATAATGCGTGAATACCTGACGCCTGAAAACACTATGAATAAAACTTCTTTTAGAAATCACTCAGTTAAACGATTCAGCACCAGACAGCCAGCCAAAAAGCCGGTATCCAACGGCCCGAAGCGGCTGGTTATCTTCAATAAACCCTACGATGTCCTGCCGCAGTTTACCGACGAAGCGGGACGCAGCACGCTGAAAGATTACATCCCGTTACAAGGAATCTACGCCGCAGGCCGCCTTGACCGGGACAGCGAAGGCCTGCTGGTGCTTACCAACGATGGCGCTCTGCAGGCAAAACTAACACAGCCAGGCAAGCGAACCGGCAAGATTTATTATGTGCAGGTTGAAGGCGTGCCCGGTGAAGAAGCGCTGGACGCGCTGCGCAATGGCGTTACGCTCAACGACGGCCCCACTCTGCCTGCTGGCATTGAGCGGGTTAACGAACCGGATTGGCTGTGGCCGCGCAATCCCCCTATTCGTGAGCGCAAAAATATCCCTGTAAGCTGGCTGAAAATCACGCTTTATGAAGGCCGTAACCGCCAGGTTCGTCGTATGACGGCGCACGTGGGTTATCCTACGCTGCGTCTGATTCGTTATGCGATGGGAGCGTATACGCTCGACGGTCTCGATAACGGGCAATGGCGGGAGATCCCGCAGGAGAGCAGTAAATGAAAAGCCTCATTTTAACGCTCGCGTTACTGACCCCGCTTACCGCCGGCGCGGCAAGCTTTGACTGCCAGAAGGCCAACGCGGCGGATGAGAAAGCCATCTGCGCCCATCTTTCCCTGAATGATAAAGATGTGGAAATGAACACCAAATATCAGTTCCTGAAAGGGCTGTTTGCGATGGGAGGCCGCGGCGCTATTCAGGATGCCCAGCAGAGCTGGCTCAAAAATCGCCGCCAGTGCGGCGGCAACGTGACCTGCCTGACAAAAGCCTACGATCGGCGCCTGCAAGAGCTGGATGCGATGTACGACAACATTAACAAGCCGCTTTAACAAACCGCTTTAATAAGGATCCCTATGTTCAAACCGCACGTGACCGTGGCCTGCGTGGTGCAGGCGCAGGGAAAGTTTCTGGTTGTAGAAGAGACCATTAACGGCAAAGCCCTGTGGAATCAGCCTGCCGGGCATCTTGAAGCTGACGAAACGCTGCCTGAGGCCGCAAGCCGCGAGCTTTACGAAGAAACCGGCATACGCGCCCGGCCCCAGTCGTTTATCCGCATGCATCAATGGATAGCGCCGGATAAAACGCCTTTCTTGCGCTTTCTGTTTGCTATCGACCTGCCAGAGCAGCTTCCCACGCAGCCGCATGACAGCGATATCGACCGCTGCCTGTGGCTGGATGCGCAACAAATCATTAACGCCACGAATTTACGCTCGCCGCTGGTCGCCGAGAGTATCCGCTGCTATCAGCAAGCTGAACGTTATCCGCTCGGTATGCTCGGCGCATTTAACTGGCCCTTTACTTAAGGGTGCCAGGCCCGGGGATGCGTGATAGAATATGCCGCCTTTAAGTTCAATGTCGTGAGTAACTCCATGTCTGATAACAGCCAGAAAAAAGTGATCGTCGGGATGTCCGGCGGTGTTGATTCCTCCGTTTCTGCTTACCTGCTGCAACAGCAGGGTTACAAGGTAGAAGGCCTGTTCATGAAGAACTGGGAAGAGGATGATGGCGAGGAGTACTGTACCGCAGCCGCTGATTTAGCGGATGCGCAGGCCGTATGCGACAAGCTCGGCATTGAACTGCACACCGTTAACTTTGCTGCTGAATACTGGGATAACGTGTTTGAACACTTCCTGGAAGAGTATAAAGCCGGGCGCACGCCAAACCCCGATATTCTGTGCAACAAAGAAATCAAATTTAAAGCCTTCCTCGAATTCGCCGCAGAAGATTTGGGCGCGGATTACATCGCAACCGGCCATTACGTCAGGCGCGCGGATGTAAACGGCAAAAGCCAACTGCTGCGGGGGCTTGACGGCAACAAAGACCAGAGCTATTTCCTCTATACGCTCGGCCATGAGCAAATCGCTCAGAGCCTGTTCCCGGTCGGCGAATTAGAAAAACCCGAAGTGCGCCGCATTGCCGAAGAGCTTGATCTCATCACCGCGAAGAAAAAAGACTCCACCGGCATCTGTTTTATCGGCGAGCGCAAATTCCGTGAGTTCCTGGGCCGCTATCTCCCTGCTCAGCCGGGTAAAATCGTTACGGTTGACGGCGAAACCATTGGCGAACATCAGGGCCTGATGTATCACACCCTTGGTCAGCGTAAAGGTCTGGGCATCGGCGGCACCAAAGAAGGCAGCGAAGATCCGTGGTATGTCGTCGATAAAGATGTTGAGAACAACATTCTGGTTGTCGCGCAGGGACACGATCATCCGCGCCTGATGTCCGTTGGCCTGATTGCACAACAACTGCACTGGGTCGACCGCGAAACGCTCAGCAAGCCGCTTGCCTGCACGGTGAAAACGCGTTACCGCCAGACAGATATTCCCTGCACCATCACCCCAATCGATGCCGATCGCATTGAAGTGCGTTTCGAAGAGCCGGTTGCGGCAGTCACACCAGGCCAGTCCGCGGTATTTTACAGCGGCGAAGTCTGCCTGGGCGGCGGTATTATTGAGCAGCGTTTGCCGCTCATCGATTAATTTGCGGACAAGGACGAAACACTGTGGCTAAAAATTACTACGACATTACTCTCGCGCTGGCGGGGATTTGCCAGTCCGCTCGTCTGGTTCAGCAGCTTGCGCATCAGGGACATTGCGATACGGACGCGCTGCATGTCGCGCTTAATAGTGTTATCGATCTTAATCCTGGCTCTACGCTCGGCGTCTTTGGCGGCAGCGAAGCGAATCTGAAGTTAGGGCTGGAAACCTTGCTTGGCGTGTTAAACGCCAGTAACCGTCAGGGGCTGAACGCGGAGTTGACGCGTTATACCCTGAGCCTGATGGTGCTGGAGCGTAAACTGCATGCCAGCAAAGGCGCGATGGATACCCTCGGCTCACGCATCACCGGTCTGCAACGCCAGCTCGAACATTTCGATTTAGAATCCGACACGCTGCTTAGCGCGATGGCCGGTATTTATGTCGACGTCATTAGCCCGCTTGGGCCACGCATTCAGGTCACCGGTTCCCCTGCCGTGCTGCAAAGCCCGCAGGTGCAGAGCAAAGTTCGCGCCTCGCTGCTCGCCGGTATTCGTGCCGCCGTGCTGTGGCATCAGGTTGGCGGCGGCCGTCTGCAGTTAATGTTTTCCCGTAATCGCCTGTGTACGCAGGCAAAACAAATTCTTGCTCATTGTTAACCTCTTTCGGAGTTGTAACTTATGGAATTATCCTCACTGACCGCCGTTTCCCCCGTAGATGGACGCTACGGCGATAAAGTCAGCGCTCTGCGCGCTATTTTCAGCGAGTTTGGCCTGCTGAAATTTCGCGTACAGGTAGAAGTACGCTGGCTGCAAAAATTAGCCGCGCACACAGCGATCAAGGAAGTTCCTGCTTTTGACGCAGACGCAAACGGTTACCTTGATAAGATTGTCGCTGAGTTCAGCGAAGCAGATGCCGCGCGCATCAAAACCATTGAACGCACCACCAACCACGATGTAAAAGCCGTTGAGTATTTCCTGAAAGAGAAAGTAGCCTCCGTCCCTGCCCTGCACGCGGTATCTGAGTTCATTCACTTCGCCTGCACCTCAGAAGATATCAATAACCTTTCTCACGCGCTGATGCTGGAAACGGCACGCAAAGAAGTGGTGCTGCCGTACTGGCGTAAAATCATCGATGCGGTGAAAGACCTGTCGGTGCAATATCGCGATATCCCGCTGCTTTCCCGCACCCACGGTCAGCCCGCTACGCCGTCTACCATGGGTAAAGAGATGGCCAACGTGGCTTACCGCATGGAGCGCCAGTTCCGCCAGTTTGAAAAAGTAGAAATTCTCGGCAAAATCAACGGCGCGGTCGGCAACTATAACGCCCACATCGCCGCTTATCCTGAAGTGGACTGGCACCAGTTCAGCGAAGAGTTTGTCACTTCGCTGGGCATTCAGTGGAACCCTTACACCACGCAGATTGAGCCGCACGATTATATCGCCGAGCTGTTTGACTGCGTGGCGCGCTTCAACACGATTCTTATCGACTTCGATCGCGACGTGTGGGGCTACATTGCGCTGAACCACTTCAAGCAAAAAACTATCGCGGGCGAAATCGGCTCGTCCACCATGCCGCACAAAGTGAACCCAATCGACTTCGAAAACTCCGAAGGCAACCTGGGCCTGTCCAACGCCATGCTGCAACATCTGGCGAGCAAACTGCCTGTTTCCCGCTGGCAGCGCGACCTGACGGATTCTACCGTGCTGCGTAACCTGGGCGTCGGTATCGGCTATGCGCTGATTGCTTACCAGTCCACCCTGAAGGGCGTGAGCAAGCTGGAAGTGAACCGCGATCGCCTGCTGGACGAGCTGGATCATAACTGGGAAGTGCTCGCGGAGCCGATTCAGACCGTGATGCGCCGCTATGGCATCGAAAAACCATACGAGAAGCTTAAAGAGCTGACCCGCGGCAAGCGCGTGGATGCCGAAGGCATGAAGCAGTTTATCGACAGCCTTGAGCTGCCGGAAGACGAGAAAACCCGTCTGAAGCAAATGACGCCTGCCAACTACATCGGCCGCGCCATCACTATGGTTGACGAACTGAAGTAAGTTTTAACTGTCCGGCGGGTGGCGCTACGCTTACCCGCCCTACAAAGATTAACCCCTCCCGCCCCGAATAGCTGTTTATTCGTTGTTTACCCCTTCTCACCGATAATTAGCGTTAAACTACCGATGACATTTATAGATTGAGGAAATGCGATGCGCGTTCTGGTTGTGGAAGATAATGCCCTTTTACGTCACCACTTAACGGTGCAGTTGCGTGAAACAGGCCACCAGGTCGATGCCGCTGAGGATGCAAAAGAAGCGGATTACTTCTTAAATGAGCACACGCCAGATATCGCCATTGTCGATCTTGGTCTGCCCGATGAGGACGGCATGAGCCTGATCCGCCGCTGGCGAAGCCATGATGTCACCATCCCTGTTCTGGTCTTAACCGCCCGTGAAGGCTGGCAGGATAAAGTCGAGGTGCTTGGCGCGGGCGCCGATGACTACGTGACTAAACCCTTCCATCTCGAAGAGGTAATTGCGCGCATGCAGGCGTTGATGCGCCGCAACAGCGGGCTTGCCTCGCAGTTGATTTCCCTGCCGCCCTTCCAGGTGGATTTGTCTCGCCGTGAGCTGTCCATTAACGACACGCTTATTAAGCTCACCGCTTTTGAGTACACGATTATGGAAACCCTAATCCGCAACGCCGGGAAAGTGGTCAGCAAAGATTCGCTGATGCTGCAGCTCTACCCCGATGCGGAACTGCGTGAAAGCCACACGATTGACGTGCTGATGGGCCGCCTGCGTAAGAAAATCCAGGCTGAGCACGCTCAGGAGGTCATCACCACCGTGCGGGGCCAGGGTTACCGTTTCGACCTGCGCTAAAGATGACATTCTTACGCCACTTCTTCCCGCTCTCTCTGCGGGTACGCTTTTTACTCGCCACCGCCGCCGTGGTGATGGTGCTGTCGCTCGCCTATGGCCTGGTGGCGCTGGTGGGCTACAGCGTCAGCTTTGATAAAACCACCTTCCGTTTACTGCGCGGCGAAAGCAATCTGTTCTATACCCTCGCAACCCGGGTGGACGGAAAGATCAAAGTTGAAATTCCGGAAGACCTGAACCTGCAAAGCCCGACGATGGCGTTAATCTACGACGAGCACGGCAATTTACTGTGGGCGCAGCGGGACGTGCCGCAAATCAGGCAGCAGATAAAAAAGGAGTGGCTTAGCGCGAACGGTTTCCATGAGCTGGAAGCGAATTTCGACACCAGCCGCGCCCTGCTGGGCAATGACCACTCTTTGCAGGAACAGCTCAAAGATATTCACGAGGATGACGAAGATAACGAGATGACGCACTCGGTGGCGGTGAATCAGTACCCGGCCACCGCGCGAATGCCTGCGTTAACCATCGTGGTGGTCGATACCATTCCCATCGAACTGAAACGTTCTTATATGGTGTGGAGCTGGTTTATTTACGTGCTGCTCGCCAACCTGCTGCTGGTTATTCCGCTCCTGTGGGTCGCCGCCTGGTGGAGCCTGCGCCCTATCGAAGCGC
The DNA here is from genome assembly GCF_025215095.1 of Dryocola boscaweniae. Lineage (GTDB taxonomy): Bacteria > Pseudomonadota > Gammaproteobacteria > Enterobacterales > Enterobacteriaceae > Dryocola > Dryocola boscaweniae. The sequence continues at coordinate 659,443 of NZ_JALHAP010000082.1, forward strand.
TGGCAAAAGAAGTACGCGAGCTGGAAAAACACGATCGCGACAGCCTCAATCCGGAAACGGCTCGCGAGCTGTTAAGCCTGGTGCGCAACCTGAATCGCCTGCTGCGCACGGAACGCGATCGCTACGATAAGTACCGCACCACGCTGACTGACTTAACCCACAGCCTGAAAACGCCGCTGGCGGTGCTGCAAACCACTTTGCGCTCCCTGCGTACGCAAAAGCTGAACGTTGAAGAAGCAGAGCCGGTGATGCTTGAACAAATCAGCCGCATCTCGCAGCAAATCGGCTATTACCTGCATCGCGCCAGCATGCGCGGCAACAGCGCTTTGCTCAGCCGCGAGCTGCATTCGGTTGCCCCTTTGCTTGATAATCTTTGCTCGGCGCTCAACAAGGTTTACCAGCGTAAAGGCGTGAACATTACCCTCGATATTTCGCCTGAAATTACTTTTATCGGCGAGAAAAATGACTTTATGGAAGTAATGGGCAACGTGCTGGATAACGCCTGTAAATACTGCCTGGAGTTCGTGGAAATTTCCGCCAGTCAGTCGGATGACACGCTGCATTTATTCGTGGAAGACGACGGACCGGGTATTCCCGAAAGCAAACGAGCGATTGTTTTTGACCGTGGACAGCGCGTCGATACGCTGCGTCCGGGCCAGGGCGTCGGCCTGTCGGTGGCGCGTGAAATCGTCGGGCAGTATGACGGTGAAATCCTTCCCGGCACCAGCGAACTGGGCGGCGTTCGCATGGAAGTGATTTTTGCGCGCCAGCGTCCGGACAGCGAAGAAGATTGAAAATACTCCCGTAAACGGCTTCCCCATCCGTTATAATCCGGACAGGTTCCTCCACCTGCCGGATAACAAAAATGGAATATACCCTGGATTTAAACTGGCCCGATTTTATCGAACGCTACTGGCAAAAACGCCCGGTGGTGTTAAAACGCGGCTTTAAAAACTTTATCGACCCCATCTCCCCGGATGAACTGGCAGGCCTTGCCATGGAAAACGAGGTAGACAGCCGCCTGGTGAGCCATCAGGACGGCAAATGGCAAGTCAGCCACGGTCCATTCCAGAGCTACGATCACTTAAGCGAAAACAACTGGTCCCTGCTGGTGCAGGCGGTTAACCACTGGCACGAGCAAAGCGCCGGGTTGATGCGCCCGTTCCGCGCCCTGCCGGACTGGCGTATTGACGATCTGATGATCTCCTTCTCCGTTCCCGGCGGCGGCGTTGGCCCGCACCTGGATCAGTACGACGTCTTTATCATTCAGGGCGTTGGCCGCCGCCGCTGGCGCGTGGGCGAAAAAGTGCCGATGAAGCAGCACTGCCCGCATCCGGACCTGCTCCAGGTTGAGCCGTTCGAAGGCATCATTGATGAAGAGTTAGAGCCGGGCGACATCCTCTATATTCCGCCGGGCTTCCCGCATGAAGGCTACTCGCTGGAAAATTCGATGAACTATTCCGTCGGGTTCCGCGCGCCAAGCGGCCGCGAGCTGATCAGCGGTTTCGCCGATTATGTATTGCAGCGCGAACTGGGCAGCCACCGTTATACCGACCCGGACGTGCCGTCCCGTCAGCAGCCGGCGGATATCCTGCCGGAAGAGCTGGATAAGCTGCGCGGCATAATGCTGGAGCTGGTGAATCAGCCGGAGCATTTCAACGCCTGGTTTGGCGAGTTTATTACCCAGTCGCGCCACGAGCTGGACGTCGCCCCGCCTGAACCGCCGTATCAGCCGGATGAAATCTACGATGCCATCAAGCAGGGCGATTCACTGACGCGCCTTGGCGGCCTGCGCGTGCTGCGCGTGGCCGACGAGGTTTATGTCAACGGCGAGAAGATTGACAGCCCGCACCGCCCGGCCGTTGAGGCGCTGGCAAGCCATATCACGGTGAATGCCGGGATCTTAGGGGATGCGCTGGAAGATCCTTCCTTCCTTGCGATGCTCGCAGCTCTGGTGAACAGCGGATACTGGTATTTCGAGGATTAATGCCTCTCGCCCGCCTTCTCAGCAACATCATTCCCTGGCTGAGAAGGCGGGAAAACCAGAGGATTAATGAATACCTGGTACGACCTCGCCGTCTATCATTGCCAACCCGTTTGTGGTGCGGATAAAGCGCGGCGCTTTCAAATCCTCAGCCAGCATGGTCAGCATTTCATACAATACTTCGGTAATGTGTTCCTGCTGATCCAGCGAAACCTGCTGATTCAGTAATACGATGGTTAATGCGGAACAATATTCACAGGTTGTCTCTGAATCTGTTGAAAGTGGACTGCGGAATTCATTGGCATCACTCTCCTTTACGGTTAATTGCTCAATAAGGTGTTCTGGCAACGGCGCTTTTAAAACCGCCTTCAACACATTTAACCCGGCCAGTAACCGCCCGCACAGCGTTACTCCTTGTAAGTTACGTTGTGGTCAGCCCTCGTCTGGTGTTCCACCACCATTCGAGGACGCTTATTTTTACTACTTTGCTTAATTATTGGAAACTGAAAGTATTCGGCACATCTCACAATGCGATGAAAATTGACACCAGAATTGCAGGGGAATATTAATGTCTGTTTTAAATATTCTCGTTTTGTCAGGCACATTTCTACAAGCTAAACAAATAAATCAATGTAATAGCTATAGCGCAGAGAGCGCAGATAACGGCGCTACCCTCAGAATGAAAAAAGTGGATAGCATCGGCAGAACACCTTTCAGCGTGAATAACCATCTCATCGGCAGCAGCGGGTTAAACGCAGACAGATTAATTTTTCCCCGGCGGGCTTTACGTGTCTCAGGAAGAACAAACAGCGCCAGCAAAAAATTACAGCCATTGAGAATGGATGCGGCCATAAAAGGCAGGCGAACCCAATAATCACCCAATGTTCCCCCCAGTGCGGGCCCGACAATAAAACCGATACCGAACATAGCGCTGAAGACGCCAAATCGCCGCGCGCGCTTTTCAACGGGTGATATATCGGTGAGGTAAGCCATAGCCACCGAGAGGCTGGCGCCGGTCATGCCGGCAAAGGCTCGTCCCAGCAGTAACAGGGACAGCGTGGGGGAAAAAGATAGAAACAGGTAGTTAATGGCTGCACCACCTAAGGACAATAGCAGTACAGGCCTGCGCCCGATACGGTCACTTAGCGCGCCGAGTACCGGTGCAAAAACAAACTGCATGGCAGCATAGAGCGCAGTCATAATACCCAGATAGAGGGCGGCGTTGTCAGCGTGCGTAATGTCGTTGAGCAAAGCGGGAAGGATAGGGAAAACTATCCCGATGCCCATAGCATCAAGAATAACGGTGGCAAAAATTATAATGAGAGGTTTGTTCATACAGCGTTCCTGTCAAATCATGGAAACGCTGGCCGGAAGAGGTGTACTGGACACAACCGACGTCTGTGTTGACCATTCAGGCGGTCAATTTTTCGCGAGGTTAGTAGCTGCCTGCACGAGGCAGCGATGGGCAATTCTAAACATCCAGCGAGTTAAATACCAGAGGTTAAAAGCTACAGATTTTGCCTCCGGCAACCGAGCGTTTGACAAAGAAGCCGCCAGGTCCTTTCGCGAAGCTGACAGCAAATATTCCCGGCACAAAGCTGACCATTTTACCCGGAGTGAGTTATTTCGCACCCTTACAGCTAGCCGGCCTTTTCAATCAGGCCATGCTCATCCTTTACAGGCTCAGGCCGTAGTGGCCAGTAACGTTCTTACCAGCCATCACGTGTGCGTTTAACGGAAACTCCCTCTGGGCTATTCGCCGATGATTAAGTTAGCATTCATAGCGGCGCCCGCTTTTCAGGCGTTCGCTTTCTTCTGCCTGCTGCTCCATTCCTGCCGGATTTCTTCCAGACCCTCACAGTAAGTCGTGACGGAGAAATCCGGGAAACGATGCTTAAATTTTGCCGATTCGAACAGGTTGTCATGTTCATACCGCGGCAGCAGCTCACGCATCTCACGGGCTCCTTGCGAAAAAAGACCGGCGAAGGTCAAAGCCAGCTTGCTGACGACGCTGTACTCCACGTCTTTTCCGAACTCGTCACAGGCGAGAGAAACAAACTGCCTGTAGGTAAGGCGATCGTCGCAGCAGGGCAGATGCCAGCTCTGGCCGCAAGCATCCGCAGTATTACCGAGCACAGCAAGGGCACGGCTGGCGTCAGGCGTCCAGATGAGCGTACGAAGTTTATCGTCACGCACCGGGACACGCGGCCGTTTGTCAGCCTTCAGCCTGTCGATGATAAACGCGTTGGTGAAACTCTGCGTCTTCCCCGGCCCATAGAACTCCGGCGCGCGCCCGATAATGACCGGAATGGCCTCCCGCCTCATCTCTTCAAGCACCATGTTGGTCATCAGTTCGCGTACTTTTCCTTTCCGTCCCCGGGGAGCGAAGCGCGTTTCTTCCGTCTGTGGATTATCGTTCTGTGGATACATGTAAGTATTGTCAAAATAGACAAAGCGGGCTTGCGCCGTGCGGGCTGCATCGAGCGCATTTTTCAGCATCGTCGGAAACTGTTGCTCCCACAGCGCCGAATCCGCGGGCAACCCTGCGACAAAATAGACAATGCAGCTCCCTTTTACCGCATCTAGCGTTTGTTCCGCATCAAGCAGATTTGCCGCTACGGTAACATCGCTGTCGTTTACCTTTCGCGGGCGGCGGCTTACCAGTCTCAGGTCATCGGTGTATGAGTGTTTCAGCTCTCGGGCAAGCTCTTGGGCAATCTGACCGTTGGCCCCCAGAATCGTTTGCATTTTATTTCCTCGCTTTTATTCGATAATGCAAGAGGTACGCTGCGGCGTGCGTCGCAAACAGCGAGCGTCTGAAAAGTATAAGATTAAAGTTAACTTTAAGGTCAAGAGAGCGGGTAGAGGCTATGAGAATTGGAGAACTGGCAAAAGCCACGGGGATTACGCCCTCACGTATTCGCTTTTACGAAGCGGAGGACCTGATCCCCCCGGCTGCGCGTCAAACAAACGGTTACCGAAATTATTCTGCGGAAGCGGCAGGCCTGCTGAAAATCATCGATAACGCGCAGCGGGCGGGCTTTTCACTTGAGCAAATTCGCCGCTTTCTGCCGCAGCGACAGAAACACTGGGATCACGAAGGGCTAATTGAGTCGCTGAAAACGCGCGTCTCAGAGATCGAACTGATGCAAAAGCAGCTTGAGGAGAGCAAGACCGAGCTGCTGAATCTGATCGCCAGCATTGCAAACCGACCCGATGGGATTTCCTGCGCGGAAAATATACAGCGGCTGACAGAACAGCTGGCTGTACATAACCAGCCGTCAGAATGAATCGCAATGACCGTTATTCAGATATTACCGAGCGGCTTCGGCATGCAATGCAACCTGCACGGCAGGTCGCGCGTGAATACAGGTCATATAGGCCGACAACGCGGGCCAGTCATCAAGGTCAATGGAGAAAAATTTGCACCAGCCCAGCACGGTGAACAAGTAGGCATCAGCAACGCTGAAAGAAGCGCCCCCATCAGATACTCCCGTCCAGCAAGCGTAGCCTGAAGGAGGTCAAACCGCCTGAACAGCTTCTCACGAAAAATCGCTTTGACCTCCTCGGGCAGGGCGGCGTTGAACAACGGCGCCGAGCCTGCGTGTATTTCGCTGGCGATGAAGTTCAGCCATTCCTGCAGACGCACCCGCGCCCAGGTGTCCGCCTGCGGCGCCAGCCCGCTTTCCGGTTTGAGATCGGCCAGGTACTGCACAATGGCCGGCCCTTCGGTCAGGATTTGCCCGTCGTCCAGTTCCAGCGCAGCGACATAGCCCTTGGGGTTAATGGCGCGGAAGTCGCGTCCGTCGGCGGTCAGCCTGGACTTGTTGTCCACTTTGACCAGATCGAACTTCAGGTCGAGTTCGCGCAGCACGATGTGTGGCGACAGCGAGCAGGTATGAGGGGCGTAATACAGCTTCAAAAGTTCTCCGGGAAGTTGAAATTCAGTTGGGCGGCACCTTGTTGGGTGCCGTCATACACTGTGCTTACGTCGGAGTTATCTGTAAAATTAATGTTCTAAATAACAGGTATTAGCTGAGCTACTGATAATCATGATGAACCTTCTGCACTGGCGCTTGCTGGTAGCCGTAGCCGATGCCGGCAATATCTCGCGGGCCGCCGACGCCGTGGGCATTACTCAGTCTGGCGCGAGCCAAGCTATCGCCCAGATGGAAGCCTCACTTGGGTTTCAGGTATTAACCCATGAGCGGCGCCAAAGGCAAAGGCTTTCGCGCCGTTTAACATACCGCAGATGCTTCCCGTTCAAGCCATTCCAGAAACAGTTTGAATGCTGATGACTTGTCAACGTCAGGCGCGATTAAAGCCACGTATTTGCTTCCTTTAACCTCGACCGGCAAGGGGGCGAGAAGCCTTTTCTCTTTTAAATCATGCGCAAGGGTTGGCAGCCCGCCCATACCTACCCCGACACCGTCAATGACCGCCTGAAGACCTATATAATTGTGTTCAAAGCGCTGAAAGCGCAGCGGCCGCAAAGCTTCGATGCCAGCTTTTTTCATCCATCTTTCCCACTCTCCCACCCGCGTATGCGATGCAATAAACACCTGTGAGGCAAGATCTTCAGGCTTAACTAAAACCTGCCTATTACCCGGCGTGCCGGCGCCTGAAAAACAACCGATGGGCGCTTTCGATAAAGCAGTTGGGATTCTGTGGGGGATGCGTCGGTTTCCTGACCGGCCTGGTGCTGTCGACAGGCCCGGTGAGCGTGCCGATTTTTACGGCTTATGGGTTAAGCGGCGGAGCTTTTATTGGAACGGAAGCAGCGAGCGCTCTTCTTCTGTACGTGAGTAAAGCCGGTACATTTGCGATTCAGGATGCTCTTTCGGTGCCGGTCGCACTCACGGGAGTATTCGTCGGCGGCGGCATTTTGCTTGGAACCCTGAGCAGTAAGACTTTAGTAAGAAGATTATCCGCGACACATTTTTCAGTGCTGATTGACGTCATTCTGTTAATTTCCGGGGCAGGATTATTATATAGCGCCTGGGGTGAAAAATAATTCCGCCGCGGCCGGATAACGCTGCCCCTCTACGGGGCAAGCAATATAAATAAAGCGTGAAGCAATAACCGGACGCGGAGTTACGCTGAGAAAGATTTGCCTGCAATTATAATTATTAGCGTTTCGCCAGTTTTTGTACTTCAGCCCAAACTCCGTCATCAGCCGGAATACCCCTGGCGCTGAAATTAGCGCGATTACGCAGCGCCATTTCGCCGGGATAAAATACGTCTCGCTGGTCTTCCGCTGGGGTTGAGCCTTTAACATACTCAGCCACGCTTGCCGCCATCGCTTTGCTGAACTCTATTCCACCAAAATGCTTCGGATCGAACACCATAAATACCTGGCTTGCGCCGGTACAGCTGCCCTGCTGGATTTTATCGATTTCATTGGTTGGAGAGCCTGCCGTCAGGAACGCGGCCATTACGTCAAGCAGTATGGCCATCCCGGAACCTTTCCAGTAACCGGTCGGCAGAATGCGCATGGATTCTTCAATCGGCCCCGGCTCGTCCGTCAAATTGCCATCCTTGTCAAACCCGCCGGGGAAAGGCAGTTTTTCGCCTTTCAGGCGTGTTACCTGAAGCTTGCCGTAAGCGTACTGGGACATAGCCATATCCAGCACCAGCGCCCCTTCTGTCATGGGTACCGCCATCACGTAAGGATTATTGCCCAGGCGAGGATTTTTGGCGCCCCATGCCGGCATGCAGGATTCGGTATTGGTCCAGCAGATAGCGGCGTACCCTTTTTCAGCGGCTTTCCAGCCGTAAGTGCCGCCGCGCATCCAGTGGGTGGTATTACGCAGACCGACAATACCGACACCCTGTTCGCTTGCCAGCGTCATCGCCCTTTCAACAGCAAATAAAGCGTTAGTAATGCCAATACCGCGCTGGCCGTCGTAAATTTCGATACTGCCGATAGATTTCACTTTTTCAGGTTCAGCGTAAATATCTACCCAGCCTTTTTTCACGTAATCAACAAAACGCGCCACACGGTTAAGGCCATGCGAGAAAATACCGTCGCAGCTGGCTTCCGTGTGGATCTGAGCGCAAATATCAGCCTGTGATTCAGATAAGCCGGCGTTTAAAAATGCCTGTTTAACGGTTTGCTTCATTTCGTCAAATTTTACCACTGCCATCATATCTCCTTAGTATTAACCAGTTAAATATTTGATATTTGGGAAAGGCGACACGTTACAACAACTTCAGCCCTGGCGATTTTCACCTTCGTTCCTTTCAGTACGCTTTTTTTGTTGGAAATAAAGTTATGCCTCGCACAATTACCATACAAGTATGCTCGACGTGAAATATGCTCAGCTTCACAAAAAAGGCACAGAGGGCTGAAATAAAAGAGAGAGGATAAGTACGGCAAAAAGAGCCAACTGCATGCTATGCGCAGAGTTTTCCAAAGGGATATTAAGACTCGATATTGTTCAGAGAAGGTTATAAATCCTTGACCCGGCGTGACAAACTCATTTTCTCCTGATGAAAATCATTCGCATTCGCCAGCCTTTATGATAAGTTGCATTAAAAATGCAACTTATCATCGGAGACGCAGACATGAGCGCAAGTGAGAAAGCCGGACACACCTTCTTAGCAAGCCTTGGGAAAACCCGTTTGCGGCCCGGCGGCGTTGATGCGACCAAGTGGCTGTTCAACCAGTCGAATCTCACGCCGGAGAGCATAGTGCTGGAAGTCGCCTGCAATATGGGCACCACGTCCGTCGAACTGGCGCAGCGCTTCGGCTGCAGGATATACGCCATCGATATGGATAAAAACGCGTTGATGAAGGCGCGGCAAAACGTCGCTGCCGCCGGTCTGCAGGATAAAATCCAGGTGCTGGAAGCCAACGCCACCAAGCTGCCCTTCGCCAACGATGCCTTCGACGTAGTGATTAACGAAGCGATGCTGACCATGTATGTGGACAAGGCCAAAACCCGGCTGATCGATGAGTACTATCGGGTGCTCAAACCCGGCGGTCGCCTGCTGACGCACGACATCATGTTTACCAGCGAACGCCTGGAGGCGGGCGGGCAGACGCAGCTGGAAGAGATTGTGAAATCCAACGTCAGCCCGATGACCCACGCTTCGTGGAAAGAGCTGTTTATCGCCAGCGGTTTCCGGTCGGTCAATACCCACCACGGCGCGATGTCCCTGATGTCACCAATAGGGCTGATTCGCGACGAAGGCCTGGCGCGTACGGCGAAAATCCTGTTTAACGGCCTGCGTACCCGTGAGAACCGGACGCGCTTTTTGGGGATGTTCCGCTTCTTCCGCCGTAACCGCCATCAGCTGAACTATATCGCCTGCTGCTCGCGGAAATAGAGTACAGGTGCAAAGCTGCATCAGTGCTTACCGCGCCCACGCAAACCGTGACGAAGATGCCCTGCCAGGCTGTACTCCATATAAACAAAAAGGGGCTCCGGCCCTGAGGGATCCCCACAAACTGGAGCTAATAAACCAGCACCATATTGCGGTAGACCCGTGTTAAATGGATAAGAACATCACTCAGTGATATTCGTCTTAAAATTAGCGGGGAGTGTCGCAGGACATTCTCCGCTAACGTCAGGAATGAGATGACCCGTCTCGATTTAATGCTGTTGGCCTGATACCTCAGGTGCAATCCTTTACTTTCTGCGTAGTAGCCCAACAACCACAGAACTATCGTGCTCAGTGTCGCAAGCAGACTCAGGACCAGAATCCTCCCTTCAGTACGACTGTAGCTGGCCCGAAGACCAAATCCAAAGCGTTCACTTTTCTCATCTCGAAAGTTTTGCTCTATCTGCATACGGCGACTGTATAACTTCATAATTTCATAATTTCATAATTTCACGAGGCTTAAACCCGGCAGTACTGCTGAACAGCAACCAGGGCTCTTTCGCTGCTGAGCGACCACAGCGAACCTGCTTGCTCCTGCGTATACGGCAGCGGGCTCGTTTATGCTTCCGTCCTTTGTTTTGTCTTCTGAAGATAAAAATGACCGTCACATCGAGCATAAGCGGCCTGTGAAAGTGTTCCGGGCCCCAAATGTTCTGGCCTGCTGCTGGCTAAAATATCTCCGGGTCTTAACCAGGCATCGCCTTTACGTTCCAGTCTGAGCTGGGTATTACCGCGAATGCGATCAAGGAAATCCCATACCAGTGATTTTATATGCCTGAACCAGGCATTTTTGAATCCGACGTCAGTAATGATAATGACTTTTTTATCCGGGCTTATTGTTCTGGCGAGTGCGTTCAGGAACGCCTTCTGAACGTCACCGTTATTCTGTTTGCTCGACGGAGCAATATGGCTCAGCAAAGGAATAGAACGACCATCACAAATCAGACTTGCGCGGAGCACATGGTATTCCCGGGAAGGATAGCCGCTCCAGTCAACGGCAATAACGCACAATGACAACCTGTTGGTCAGCATTGAAATAATTTTGTTGAAAATCATGGGAACATCTTGCTGAAGAGATTCGTTGCCTGGCAGACGGTCAACGTGTTTAATCTTGTTTTTCACCTGAGTCCCGCCAGGCAGAAAGCGCCCAATGCTGGTCAGAGTAAGAGATGCGCCGGTAACCAGGGCTGTGGTTGCATCTATCAGGGCATTCTGGCGGTATTTGTGAAATGACCCCAGAGCATCTCTGAAAAAGTCCTGGCATAAGCGGCGGACAGGCACAGCAATGATCCTGTTGAATTTGTTGAATTTGTTGAATTTGTTGAAAAATCAGTAGATCACATTGGGCTAGGCCTGTCGCGTTTATCCTTCTTTTTTCTGGGGATCCCTCAGGGCTTCTCGCCCCCTTTCTTTTAACCTGATAAATAAAGCGCGAGCCAAAGCCGGCGCTAACCCCGCTGCGCAGTCAGTTCAGCAATACGCACAATCACCGCCACCGCTTTTTCCATGCCTTCCAGCGTCACAAACTCGTGTTTGCCGTGGTAGTTATAGCCGCCGGTAAACAGGTTCGGGCACGGTAAGCCTTTAAACGAAAGCTGCGCGCCGTCGGTGCCGCCGCGAATGGGTTTCATGATGGGTTCAATGTTGCAATCAAGCATGGCCTGGCGGGCCACGTCGACAATATAAGGATGCTCCGCCACTTTCTCGCGCATGTTGTAGTAGCTGTCTTCGATAATCAGCTCGATATAGCAGTCAGGATGCAGACCTTTGCCCACTTTTTTCGCGATTTCCATCATTTTGCGTTTGCGCGCTTCAAACTGCTGGCGGTCAAAGTCGCGAATAATGTAGTGCATTTCCGCTTTATCAACCGAGCCTTTAATGCCGTGCAGGTGATAAAAACCTTCGTAGCCTTCGGTGCATTCCGGGCTTTCATCGGCCGGAACCTCGGCGTGAATTCGTGCCGCAAGCGACAGTGCATTAACCATTACGCCTTTGGCCGTGCCTGGGTGGACGTTGTTACCGACGATTTTGATGGTTACCGACGCGGCATTGAAGTTTTCACATTCCAGTTCGCCCACGCCGCCGCCGTCCACCGTATAGGCCCAGCGGGCATCAAAGGCTTCCACGTCAAAAAACTTCGCGCCCTTCCCGACTTCTTCATCCGGCGTAAAGGCCACGCGAATATCCCCGTGTGGGATATTTTTTTCTTTCAGCACCGCCAGCGCCGTCATGATTTCCGCCACGCCCGCTTTATCGTCAGCGCCTAACAACGTCTTGCCGTCGGTAGTAATAAGCGTCTGCCCCAGCAACTGGTGCAGCACCGGAAACATTACCGGCGATAACACCTCATCACCGATGCCCAGCGCGATATCGCCGCCGCGATAATTCTCAACGATCTGCGGATTAACGTTTTTACCGGTGAAATCCGGTGCGGTATCGACATGAGAGATAAAGCCAATGGCCGGCGCCGGTTTATCGATGTTAGACGCAAGCGTGCCCATTACCGTGCCATGATCGCCTATAGTGACATTCACAAGGCCCATCTCTTCGAGCTGATCTTTTAGCAACCGTAAGAGGTTCCATTGTCCTTCGGTACTTGGCACCTGTTTGACACCGGGCTTAGACTGAGTATCCACGCAGACGTAATGCAAAAAACGCTCAAGTAATTTATCCATTTAGCCACCCTCATTTTTTGTGATGTCATTATCATTAAGCCGCTGAAGTTAAATATTGCGTCAGGTCACTTTTAACCCGGTACGCACGAAAATAGTCATATCCCGGGGCAATGGGTTAAACGTAGTTGAAATACAGGCACATCGGGACATCAAGGATTGGCGATTTTCGGTCTTTGCCGTAGAATGCCAGCCCTTATTGAATGTGCCAAACCTCAAGGTGGTTACTCACAAACCCCGCATCGATGAGCTATTTGATGCGTTATTTATGGGACAGCGTAAAAAATTGAATACACAGCCTCGTTCGCTCTCACCGCTGGTATGTCTTGCGGGAGTTGATAAGAGCTTTGATGGTAAAACCGTTATTTCTGATTTCTCGCTCACCATTAATCATGGTGAATTTCTGACGCTGCTCGGCCCTTCCGGCTGCGGCAAAACGACCGTTCTGCGCCTGATTGCCGGGCTGGAAAATGTCGATACTGGCACGATTTCGCTCGAAGACCAGGACATCACCCAGGTTCCGGCGGAACATCGCCACGTCAACACCGTCTTCCAGAGCTACGCCCTGTTTCCTCACATGACCGTTTTTGAGAACGTCGCTTTTGGCCTGAGAATGCAAAAAACGCCTGCCGCTGATATTACGCCGCGCGTCACCGAAGCATTGAAGATGGTGCAGCTTGAAGCGTTCGCGCAGCGTTTGCCGCACCAGCTTTCCGGCGGCCAGCAGCAACGCGTTGCAATCGCCCGCGCGGTGGTCAATAAACCGCGCCTGCTGCTGCTTGATGAATCCCTCTCCGCGCTGGATTACAAGCTGCGCAAGCAGATGCAGAATGAGTTAAAAGCGTTGCAGCGCAAGCTCGGCATTACCTTTGTGTTTGTCACGCACGATCAGGAAGAAGCGCTGACGATGTCAGACCGTATCGTAGTGATGCGCGACGGCCGTATCGAGCAGGACGGCACCCCACGTGAAATCTACGAAGAGCCAAAGAACCTGTTCGTGGCGAGCTTTATTGGCGAGATCAATATCTTCGATGCCACCGTTATCGAACGCATTGATGTGCATCGCGTACGCGCAAGCGTTGAAGGCCGCGAGTGCCATATTTTTGCCGACCTGCCGGTGAAGCCAGGGCAAAAACTGAACGTCCTGCTGCGCCCGGAAGATCTGCGCGTCGAAGAAATTAACGATACAAGCGTAGCCGACGGCCTGATTGGCTACGTGCGCGAGCGCAACTATAAAGGGATGACGCTTGAGTCAAGCGTTGAACTGGAAAACGGCAAGATGGTGATGGTGAGCGAATTCTTTAACGAAGACGATCCGGACTTCGATCACTCCCTCGATCAGAAAATGGCCGTGACCTGGGTTGAAAGCTGGGAGGTTGTACTGGCTGATGAAGAGCTCGCGTAAATTCCAGAATGTGGTGATCGCCACCATTGTAGGCTGGCTGGTGCTGTTTGTTTTCCTGCCCAACCTGATGATTATCGGCACCAGTTTCCTGACGCGTGACGATGCGAATTTTGTCAGCATGGTTTTCACGCTGGATAACTATGCGCGTCTGGCCGATCCGCTCTACGCTCAGGTGCTGCTGCACTCGCTAAATATGGCGCTGATAGCGACGTTCGCCTGCCTGGCGCTGGGCTATCCGTTTGCCTGGTTTCTGGCGCGACTGCCGGAACGCGTGCGTCCGCTGCTGCTGTTTGCGCTGATTGTGCCGTTCTGGACCAACTCGCTTATCCGCATCTACGGGCTGAAAATATTTCTCAGCACCAAAGGCTACCTCAACGCTTTCCTGCTGTGGCTTGGCGTTATCGATACGCCCATCCGCATTATGTATACCGAAAGCGCGGTTATCCTCGGGCTGGTCTATATCCTGCTGCCGTTTATGGTGATGCCGCTGTACTCCAGCATTGAGAAGCTCGACAAGCCGCTGCTGGAAGCGGCGCGCGACCTCGGGGCCAGCAAGCTGCAAACCTTCGTGCGCATCATTATTCCGCTGACCATGCCGGGGATTATCGCCGGCTGCCTGCTGGTGATGCTGCCCGCGATGGGGCTGTTTTACGTTTCCGATTTAATGGGCGGCGCGAAAAACCTGCTGATTGGCAACGTGATTAAGAGCCAGTTCCTGAATATTCGCGACTGGCCGTTTGGCGCGGCGACCAGCATCACGCTTACGCTGGTGATGGGCTTTATGCTGCTGATTTACTGGCGCGCGGCCAGATTGCTGAACAAAAAGGTGGAATTAGAATGACGGGTCGCCTGTTCCGTGGCGGCTTTATGACCGCCATTTATGCCTGGCTCTATATCCCGATAATCATTCTTATCGTGAACTCGTTTAACAGTTCGCGCTTCGGGATCAACTGGCAAGGCTTTACCACCAACTGGTACAGCCTGCTGATGAATAACGACAGCCTGCTGCAGGCCGCGCAGCACTCCCTGACGATGGCCGTGTTTTCCGCCACCTTCGCCACGCTGATTGGCTCGCTGACGGCGGTTGCGCTGTATCGCTATCGCTTTCGCGGCAAGCCTTTCGTTAGCGGTATGCTGTTCGTGGTGATGATGTCGCCGGATATCGTGATGGCCATTTCCCTGCTGGTACTGTTTATGCTGCTGGGGATTTCGCTCGGCTTCTGGTCGCTGCTGTTCTCGCATATCACCTTCTGCCTGCCGTTTGTGGTGGTCACCGTGTACTCGCGCCTGAAAGGTTTTGATGTGCGAATGCTGGAAGCGGCGAAAGATCTGGGCGCCAGCGAAATCACTATTCTGCGCAAGATCATCATGCCGCTGGCGATGCCAGCCGTCGCCGCCGGCTGGCTGCTTAGCTTTACCCTGTCGATGGATGACGTGGTCGTCTCCTCGTTTGTGACCGGGCCGAGCTATGAAATTTTACCGTTGAAGATTTATTCGATGGTGAAAGTCGGCGTGTCGCCCGAGGTGAACGCGCTGGCAACCATTTTATTAGTACTGTCGCTGGTTCTGGTTCTGGCCTCCCAGCTCATCCTTCGTGATAAAACTAAAATTCAGGGGACGTTTAAATGAAAAAATGGTCACGCCACCTGCTTGCTGCGGGTGCTCTGGCGCTTGGCGTCAGCTCCGCCACGGCCTCCGACAGCAAGACGCTGTATTTCTACAACTGGACCGAGTACGTGCCGCCAGGCCTGCTCGAACAGTTCACCAAAGAAACGGGCATCAAAGTTATCTATTCGACCTACGAGTCGAATGAAACCATGTACGCCAAGCTCAAAACATACAAAGACGGCGCCTACGATCTGGTCGTGCCCTCCACCTACTTTGTGGCGAAAATGCGCAAAGAAGGCATGATTCAGAAGATCGACAAAAGCAAGCTGACCAATTTTAAAAATCTCGACCCGGAGATGCTCAACAAGCCGTTCGATCCGAATAATGACTATTCCATTCCGTACATCTGGGGCGCAACCGCCATCGGCGTTAACAGCGAGGCTATCGATCCAAAGACGGTGACAAGCTGGGCGGACCTTTGGAAGCCGGAATACAAGCAAAGCCTGCTGCTGACCGACGATGCGCGTGAAGTCTTCCAGGTGGCGCTGCGCAAGCTCGGGCTTTCCGGTAACACCACCGATCCGAAAGAGATTGAGGCGGCCTATCACGAGCTGCAAAAACTGATGCCGAACGTTGCGGCGTTTAACTCCGATAACCCGGCAAACCCGTATATGGAAGGCGAAGTGAATCTGGGGATGGTGTGGAACGGCTCCGCCTACGTTGCGCGCCAGGCCGGCACGCCGCTGGAGATCGTCTGGCCGAAAGAAGGCGGCATTTTCTGGATGGATAACCTGTCTATTCCGGCGAATGCGAAAAACGTCGACGGCGCGCTGAAGCTGATTAACTTCCTGCTGCGCCCGGACGTGGCAAAACAGGTTGCCGAAACCATTGGCTACCCGACGCCAAACCTTGAAGCGCGCAAGCTATTGCCAAAAGAAGTAGCGGATGACAAGACGCTGTACCCGGATGAAGCGGTGCTGAAGAACGGGGAATGGCAGAACGACGTGGGCGACGCCAGCACGATTTATGAGTCTTACTATCAAAAACTGAAGGCTGGCAGATAGGGCTTTTCGGCGGATGACGCTGTGCTTATCCGCCCTACGTTCATTTTTGTGTAGGGCAGATAAGCGTCGGCGTCATCCGCTAGTATTTAAAGCCGTTTCACACGCCAGCGCCACGCTCAGCAATAAAGCTTCATCCCTCCTCCCTGACAAAATCTCCATCCCCACCGGTAATCCTCTGCTGCTTATGCCGCAGGGAAGCGTCAGCGCCGGTAATCCGCTGATGGCGGCCAGTTCTGGCGCACAGCCCGGCGGCATCTTTTCAAGGCTTATCGGGAGCTGGTTTACCGTTGGATAGAGTAAACCTTGCAGACCATTTTCCACCAGCACGTCGCCAAGTCTCTGCCGCAACCGACGGCGGAATCGGCGTCCCGCCAGCCATTCTGGGCTTTTCAGGGAATTTTCTTCCAGCAGTCGGGTGATAAACGGGGAAAACTCAGGCAGGAACTGCTCTGAAGCAAAAATAGCGGCCAGCCCTGCCGGGGCGTTAGCGTAGCCTTTTAACCAGGCATCAAAGGCAACCCGGAACTCATAGACGCTGAGACAGGTGGTTTGCCGAACGGTTTCCAGTTCGGGCAGCGTGACGGAAACGATCGCCGCCCCGGCCCGCTGCAAGGTGTCCAGCGCAGCATGCCATACTTTTCCCTGGGCCTCGTCGTTCCCTTCAAGACCAGATATCACGCCAAGACGAAGGCCTGACAGCGGTATTTGCTGTAAAGGCGCTGGCTTATGTCCATGGATAATGGCGTGCAGTAACGCGGCGTCGCGCACGGTATGCGCCATCGGCCCTACCGTGTCCTTGCTTAACGACAGGGGCGCCACGCCTTCGAGCATTTCCCGCCGGTATGCGGGCCTTAAACCAACCAGCCCGTTGTAGCTTGCTGGAATACGAATGGAACCGCCGGTATCCGTTCCTAGCGCACCGTCGGCCATACCGGCAGCTACCGCCGCCGCGCAGCCGCCGCTTGACCCACCGGCTGTTATCTCAGGTTGCAAGGGATTACGCACATCCCCGCCCAGCGAGCTGCGCGAGCGGACGTCGAAGGCAAATTCGGACATATTGGCGCGGGCAAAAATTATCGCCCCGGCATCACGCAGCCGCTGAACGGCCAGCGAATCACATGCGGCACGCAAAGAGGCCAGCCCCCGGCAGCCGAGCGTAATGGGCATACCAGCGCAGGCGATATTATCTTTGATGATGATGGGAAGGCCGTGCAGCGGGCCGAAAGTAATACCACGCCTGGCCGCCCGATAACAATGTTCAGCCAGGGCTATCGCATCCGGATTAACGCCAAGAATGGCATTGAGTGGGCTATTGGTTTCAATGGCATCTAACCGGCTGGCGATATCGTCGCGGCAGTCGGCGACCGGCTTCAGACACATAGCTTTCATTTGCTTTCCCGCAATGAATACGTATGCAAACAAGGTAGGCATAAAAGCAGAGATTGTAAATATTTTGTGATAGCACAGGAAGACAGGGCCTCCCGGTGGATGACGCTGGCACTTATCCGCCCTATGATCGATCCGATCCGGACGGATAAGCCTCGTCATCCATCCCGCAATCTTCTGTAGGGCGGATAAGCCTGCGCCATCCGCCTTATTTGCAAAGCCCTTTCAACAACCGCTCCACATACTCCGGCACCACTTCGCTCGCCAGCCCGTAATGCTTCTCTTCGAACTCGCTGCCGACCTGGCTTGGCTCAAGATTCAGCTCAACGGTATGCGCGCCCTGTAAGCGAGCCTCGTGCACAAATCCTGCTGCCGGGTAAACGTGGCCTGAGGTGCCGATAGCGATAAAGTAATCCGCCGTCGCCAGCGCCTGATAAATGTCGTCCATACCCAGCGGCATTTCGCCAAACCAGACCACGTGCGGGCGCAGCGGCGCGGAAAGCTGGCAGCAGTGGCAGCGGTCTTCCAGCGTCACGTCGCCCTTCCACTCCAGTATCTGACCGCTTTGCGCGCAGCGCACTTTCAGCAGCTCGCCGTGCATATGAATGATGTTTTTGTTTCCTGCGCGTTCGTGCAGGTTGTCGATATTTTGCGTCACCAGCGTGAAATGGTCGCCAAGCTCTTCTTCGAGCCTCGCCAGCGCCAGATGGGCGGCGTTTGGCTTGATTTCTGCCCGCTGGAGCTGCCGGCGGCGAGCGTTATAAAACGCCTGCACCAGTTCAGGGTCGCGGGCAAATCCTTCCGGCGTGGCCACATCTTCCACGCGGTGTTCTTCCCACAAACCATCCGTTGCCCGAAAGGTTCGGATCCCTGATTCTGCGGAGATCCCGGCGCCGGTCAGGACGACTACTCTTGGTTTTTCCATCGCTTCGGGTCCTGGTATATCTCTGAAAAAAGCACGCTGGCGCAAACGCTGGCGCAGCAGACGTTTATTTTTGCGAAACCGGCTCAGCCGGTGTTGACGACGCGATAGCATATTTTACTCCGTGAGATGGAGGAACGCGGCACCGCGCATGCCTCCGGCATCACCATGACGCGCGGGTTCAATACGCGGCACTTTGGCAACCGGCAATAAGTATTTTGGCAAACGTACAGGTAGCTGCTGATAGATCTCAGAAAAATTCGACAGTCCTCCGCCAATCACCACCAGATGCGCATCCACCGCGGTAAGCAAACTGCCCAGACACACGGCCAGCAGCTCCAGGAAGCGATCGGCGTGCGCGACCGCTTTTTCATCGCCTGCATAATATCGAGTGACGATCTCTTTTGATTCGAGAGATTCAGCGTAGAAGTGTTGGTACAACCATGCAAATCCGCGCCCGGAAAGATAGTTTTCGATGCAGCCGTGCTGGCCGCAACCGCAGCGCGTCAGAGGAATGTCGCGCCCCAGAACATCCAGCGCATCCACCGGCAGGCGGGTATGGCCGAATTCACCGGTTATGTAGTTGCGCCCGGTAATGGATTTGCCGTTCACAATAATTCCGCCGCCGACGCCGGTGCCGAGAATTAATCCCATCACTACCGGATAGCTGCGGAATTCGTCGTCCCAGGCTTCGGAGAGCGCAAAGCAGTTGGCATCGTTATCCAGGCGCACTTCGCGTTCCAGCAGCGCGGTAAGATCGGCTTTTAACGGTTTGCCGTTGGCGGCCGGGACGTTTGCCGCATAAAGCGTGCCGTCGTCCGTTACCGGCATGCCCGGAATACCAATGCCTACCGAGCCCTTGATAGCAAAACGGCTATCGGCTTCCTTTACCAGAGAGCCGATAGCCGCTAAAAAGTTTTCGTAACTGTCGTGCGGGGTGGGAATACGCGTTTCCCATTGCAGCCGACGTTCCTTGTCATAGACTCCAAGAGCTATTTTCGTGCCGCCAATGTCGAATCCGTAATACATTGCTGCTCCCCTCGGTTTTTTAGATTTTATTGCCCACTCAGTACGCGTGCCGGATCGATATTACTGGCGCGTCTTGCCGGATACCAACTGGCAAGGAGGCTCAGCAGCAGCGCGGTGACCAGCACGTAGAAGACGTCCAGCCAGTGCAGCTCCGACGGCAGGAAATCGATAAAGTAAATATCCCCTGACAGGAACTGGTGGCCGATCAGCTTTTCAATCACGTTGATGATGCTGGTCAACTGCCAGGAAGCCAGCACGCCGACAATCACTCCGCTCACGCTGCCAAACAGGCCCGCCAGCAGGCCGTACCAGACGAAAATAGCGCGAATCAGGCCGTCTTTTGCCCCAAGCGTACGCAGCACGGCGATGTCGCTGCTTTTATCTTTTACGGCCATCACAAGCGTTGAGACGATGTTGAAACAGGCTACGCCGATAACCAGCACCATCGCCAGATACATGATGGCGCGGATCATCTGGATATCGCGATACATGTAGCCGTAGGTGCCAATCCAGCTTTTGATGTAAACATACGCGTTGGTGACTTCACCCGCGTCGCGCACCAGCTTGTTGGCGTTGAACACGTCATTCACTTTAATAGCGATGCCAGTGACACTGTCACCCATATCCAGATAATCCTGCGCATCGCTCATCGGCACCATAGCAAAGCTGTGATCGAGCTGGCCGCTCAGCGCCAAAATACCGGCGACGTGCAGACGAACGCGCTTCGGCTGTGAAAGCTTCGTGCCGCCGTCGTTGTTCGGGATCATGATGGAAAGCCAGTCGCCCTGCTTGACCTTCAGCGCATCCGCCACGCCTTTACCGATGATGATTTGCTGCTGGCCCGCTTTGAAATCCTGCCAGGCGTTGTTCTGCACATATTTCGGCAGCGCGCTCAGGTGCGTTTCCTGCTCCGGATCAACCCCTTTGACCTGAATGGCGCGAAGATTGGCTCCGCTTTCCACCAGGCCTGTGAAGTTGATGTACGGCGCGGCGGCGGCGATGCCCTGCACCTTCTCAACGCGTTGCAGTACGCCGTTCCAGTCGTGGAAAGGCTGGTTAACCGGTTCGATTTCGCCATGCGGAACAACCGCCAGAATACGGTTATTCAGTTCGCGCTCGAAGCCGTTCATGGCGCTCAGGCCGACGATCAAAACCGCCACGCCTAGTGCGATGCCAATCGTCGAGATAACGGAAATCAGCGAAACCATGCCGCTGCGGCGGCGGCCGCGGCTAAAACGCAGGCCGATTAAAAGTGAAAGCGGCGAGGCCATCAATCAGCCCCCATCAGGGTTAATTCGTGAGTCAGGCGGCCATCGCGCATTTCAAGCTGGCGCGACATGCGCTTAGCCAGTTGCAGGTCGTGGGTTACTACCAGGAACGCGGTGCCCTGGCGCACGTTCAGCTCGCCCAGCAACTCAAAGATGCTGTCCGCGTTGCGGGCATCCAGGTTGCCGGTTGGCTCATCCGCCAGCACCAGGCGCGGATTGTTCACCAGCGCGCGGGCAATGGCCACGCGCTGACGTTCGCCGCCGGACAGCTCGGAAGGACGGTGGTTGCTGCGATGATCCAGACCGACGGCTTTAAGCATATCCAGCGCACGCTGTTTTGTTTCATCGGCATTCTTTTTGCCGATCAGCAGCGGCATGGCGACGTTTTCCATCGCAGTAAAGTCCGGCAGCAGATGGTGGAACTGGTAGATAAAGCCCAGCTCGCGGTTGCGCAGCTCCGCTTTTGCCGACGACGAGAGCGAGCTCATCGGCTGACCGTTGAAAATCACATCGCCTGACGTTGGGCTATCCAGGCCGCCAAGCAGGTGCAGCAGAGTACTTTTGCCGGAGCCGGAGCTGCCGACGATCGCCATTAATTCACCCGCGTTGATGCTGAAGCTGACATCGTGCAACACATCCGTTTGCACCTTGCCTTCCTGGTAGCGTTTGCACAGCTTGTCACACTGTAACAGGACAGAATTACTCATAACGTAAAGCCTCAGCGGGAAGAGTCGCGGCAGCGCGCCACGAAGGATAAAGCGTGGATAACAGCGCAACGGCCATAGCGACAATTGCGATGGCGATAACCTGCAAAGGTTCAATGGCGACAGGCAGCGTCGCGCCATCAAGCAAGGCGCCGATAATCGGCATCAGGTTATTAAGCTGGCTTGCGAGCAGCGCGCCAAGCAGCGCGCCGAGCAAGGCGCCGATCACCCCGGCGCTGGCGCCCTGCACCATAAATACCGCCATGATCTGGCGGCGGGTCAGGCCCTGGGTCTGCAAAATGGCGACTTCGCCCTGCTTTTCCATCACCAGCAGGCCAAGAGAAGTAATGATGTTAAACGCGGCGACCGCGACAATCAGGCTTAGCAGCAGGCCCATCATGTTTTTTTCCATGCGCACGGCCTGGAACAGTTCGCCTTTGCGTTCGCGCCAGTCTTTCCATTCGGTGCCCTGCGGCAGCGTTTGTTGGCTCAGCACGTCGACCTGGAGCGGTTCGGCAAGCCACAGACGCCAGCCGGTAATATTGCCCAGCGGGTAGCGCATCAGGCGTGAAGCGTCCTGCTGGTTAACCAGCATCTGGTAGCCGTCCACTTCGCTGTTAGCGGCAAAGGTGCCGATAACGGTAAACAGGCGCTGGCTGGGTACGCGCCCCATCGGCGTAAACTGGCTGGCGGAGGGCACCATAATGCGAATGCTGTCCCCACGTTTGATGCCAAGCTGCCCGGCAAGCTGCTCGCCGAGAATCACATTGTATTTTCCTGCTTCCAGATCGGTTTGTTTAACGTTCACCAGATAAGGCGACAGCGGATCTTTTTCCTGCGGTTGAATACCGAGCATTACGCCCACGGCCACGCTGCGCGCGCTTTGCAGCACCACATCACCGGTGGTTATCGGCGCAATACGCGTGACGCCCTGTAACTTGAGGCCGGATGCGGGAAGTTTTTCAGGATTGATTGAGCCGGTGGTCGAGGTGACCATCGCCTGCGGCATCAGGCCGAGAATGTTGTTGGTGAGCTCGCGCTCGAAGCCATTCATTACGGAAAGCACTGTCACCAGAGCCATCACGCCAAGCGTAATGCCGATGGTGGACAGCCAGGAGACAAAGCGACCGAAGCGGTCCGATGCTCGCCCGCGCATGTAGCGCAGGCCTATAAATAACGCGACAGGTTGATACATGAAGTCCGTCTTGTTGCAGTTGGCTTAAGCGAAGTAGGCGAGAAGTATAAACGAAGCGTGTCTAACGAACATAACAGATTGCTGACAAAGAAGAAAAAAGCGTGGTTTTTCCTTCTTTGTGGCCAGCAGCCGAAAATCAATAAGTTGATTTTCCAGTGAATTTTTGGATAACACCTTTTCCGAAACCCGCACGTCTTAAAAGTCATCATCAATCTTATAACTCCTTATAAACCTGCGGAATATCCGAAAACATTCCTGCTTGTGCCAGAAACAGATTAATCGAATTAAAAAGCCGCGGACCATCCTTCACCCTTTCAGGCCTCAGATTTCTTAATAAGGGACATTCCCCCTGGCATGAAAAACAAACAACTCTGGATCAACCACATCAAAGGGCTGTGCATCTGCCTTGTCGTCATTTACCACTCGGTGATCACTTTTTATCCGCACTTAACGACATTGCCGCCGGGCCTTACGCAATACGTCGCCAAAAGCTGGATATACCTGAATTTATATCTTGCGCCGTTCCGCATGCCGGTGTTCTTTTTTATTTCCGGCTATCTGATTCACCGCTATATCGAGCAGGTGAAATGGCAGGCGTGCATTGATAAGCGCATCTGGAATATTTTCTACGTGCTGGTGCTGTGGGGCGTTCTACAGTGGTTGGGGATTACGCTTATCAATCAATGGCTGGCCCCGGATATGGTGCGCAATCCCGCTTCGAATGCGGCCTATTCCGAAACGCTGATGCAGTTCGCCGCCAGCATGGCGAAAGCGAGCACCAGCCTGTGGTATCTGTACGCCCTCGTGGTCTACTTCCTCGTCTTTAAAGCGCTGCGCGCTTTTAAAGTGCCGGTGCTGATTGCCCTGCTTGGCATCAACGTGGCGATTAGTTTTATGCCGCTGCCGTGGTGGGGAATGAACAGCGTTGTGCGCAACATGTTCTATTACGGATTAGGCGCCTGGTTTGGGCCGCAATTGATGGCCTGGATGAAAGATTTCAGCTTCCGCCAGCATCCGTTGATTTGCGCGCTGGTGGTTATCGGCTCGCTCGCGCTGTATCTGGTTAACGTGCCGGTGGTCATCTCCGTTGTTTCGATTTTCGTCATTATGAAAATTTTCTATACGCTGGATAACTGGCGCGAAAGCCGCCCGGAGGCGTTTCTTAATATCGTGGGTTCTAACACCATCGCTATTTACACCACGCACCGCATTGTCATTGAAGCGCTGAGCCTGTTTACGATAGCCCGCATTAGCCAGGGGCAACTCTCAAGCCAGGTAGTTCTGGGGATTTTGCTGGTTTACCCGTTCGTCAGTCTCGCTATCTGTACGCTAATCGGCCTTGGCTTCAGAAAGCTTTCCACGACGCTGTTTGGCGATATGTTCTTCTCCCCGCCGGCGAAACTGGTTCCTGCGGCCCCAGCACGTTAATTTAACGCGCGTGACGCTTCGCTTAGTCGCCTGGCGCGCTCCCGGTAACTAAGCGAGGCAATTTATTGATTGGGTTGCTTATACAAAGTGATCGCGGATAATAATAACTATCTGAAGTTCATGGACCGATGCACACGGTGCAACCTGAGAGATTCCGATTCCGCTATGCCTGAACATTATCGCTATTCCTTACCTGTTAAAGCCGGCGATCAACGCCACCTCGGTGAGCTCACCGGTTCCGCCTGCGCGACAGAAGTGGCCGAGATTGTTGAACGCCACAGCGGCCCGGTGGTGTTAATCGCGCCCGATATGCAAAACGCCCTGCGTCTGCACGATGAGATAGCTCAGTTCACCGATAACCTGGTGATGAATCTCGCCGACTGGGAAACGCTGCCGTACGACAGTTTCTCGCCGCATCAGGAAATCATCTCTTCACGCCTGTCCACGCTTTATCAGTTGCCAACCATGCAGCGCGGCGTGCTGATCATGCCGGTCAATACGTTGATGCAGCGCGTTTGCCCGCACAGCTATCTGCACGGCCACGCGCTGGTGATGAAAAAGGGCCAGCAGCTCTCACGCGATAATTTGCGTAGCCAGCTTGAACAGGCCGGTTACCGCAGCGTGGATCAGGTGATGGAGCACGGCGAATTTGCCACGCGCGGCGCGCTGCTGGATTTGTACCCGATGGGCAGCAGCCAGCCGTACCGCATCGACTTTTTCGACGACGAAATTGACAGCCTGCGCGTTTTTGACGTGGACACCCAGCGCACGCTTGAAGAGGTGGAAGCGATTAATTTACTGCCCGCCCACGAATTCCCGACGGATAAAGCCGCCATCGAACTCTTCCGCAGCCAGTGGCGAGACCGATTCGATGTGAAACGCGAGGCGGAGCATATTTATCAGCAGGTGAGCAAAGGCACCCTGCCCGCCGGGATCGAATACTGGCAGCCGCTGTTCTTTAACGAACCGTTGCCGCCGCTGTTTAGCTATTTCCCGAAAAACACGCTTGTGGTGAATACCGGCGATCTGGAAACCAGCGCGGAACGCTTCTGGCTTGATGCGACTTCACGCTTTGAGAACCGCGGCGTGGATCCTATGCGTCCGCTCCTGCCGCCGGAAAGCCTGTGGCTGCGCGTTGACGAACTGTTCAGCGAGCTGAAAACCTGGCCGCGCATCCAGCTAAGAACAGACAAACTCGCCGATAAAGCAGCAAATACCAACCTGGGCTATCACTCCCTGCCCGATCTGGCGGTACAGGCGCAAAACAAAGCCCCGCTTGATAATTTACGCAAGTTCCTCGAATCCTTCGAAGGCCCGGTGGTTTTCTCGGTAGAAAGCGAAGGCCGCCGCGAAGCGCTGGGCGAATTACTTTCGCGTATTAAAGTTGCGCCGAAGCGCATTTACCGTCTGGATGAAGCATCGGACCGCGGCCGCTATCTGATGCTCGGCTCCAGCGAGCATGGCTTTATTGATACGTTGCGTAACCGCGCGCTGATTTGCGAAAGCGATCTGCTCGGCGAACGGGTCAGCCGACGTCGCCAGGATAAACGCCGCGCCATCAACCCGGATACGCTGATTCGCAACCTGGCAGAGCTTCATACCGGCCAGCCGGTTGTGCATCTTGAACACGGCGTTGGGCGCTACGCAGGATTGACCACTCTGGAAGCAGGCGGCATCACCGCTGAATACCTGATGCTGACCTACGCGGGCGATGCAAAACTGTATGTGCCGGTCTCGTCGCTGCATCTGATTAGCCGCTATGCGGGCGGCGCGGAAGAAAGCGCGCCGTTGCATAAACTAGGCAGCGACGCCTGGTCGCGCGCGCGCCAAAAAGCCGCTGAGAAAGTGCGTGATGTCGCAGCGGAACTGCTGGATATCTATGCCCAGCGAGCCGCGAAAGAAGGCTTCGCCTTTAAACACAATAAAGAACAATACCAGCTCTTCTGCGACAGCTTCCCGTTCGAAACCACGCCGGATCAGGCGCAGGCGATTAACGCCGTATTGAGCGATATGTGCCAGCCGCTGGCAATGGACAGGCTGGTTTGCGGCGACGTTGGCTTCGGCAAAACCGAAGTGGCGATGCGGGCCGCTTTCCTGGCCGTCGAAAACAACAAGCAGGTCGCAGTGCTTGTCCCGACCACGTTGCTTGCGCAGCAGCATCTGGATAACTTCCAGGACCGTTTTGCCAATTGGCCCGTGCGTGTGGAAATGCTGTCGCGTTTTCGCAGCGCCAAAGAGCAAACGCAGATCCTTGAAGAGGCCCGGGAAGGCAAAATTGATATTCTCATCGGCACGCACAAGCTGCTGCAAAATGATGTGAAGATGAAGGATCTCGGCCTGCTGATCGTTGATGAAGAGCACCGCTTTGGCGTTCGTCATAAGGAACGCATTAAGGCGATGCGTGCGGACGTGGATATCCTCACGCTTACCGCAACGCCTATTCCCCGCACGCTGAATATGGCGATGAGCGGAATGCGCGATCTGTCGATTATCGCCACGCCTCCGGCTCGCCGTCTGGCGGTAAAAACCTTTGTGCGCCAGTATGATGAGCTGGTCGTTCGCGAAGCGATTCTGCGTGAGGTGCTGCGCGGCGGACAGGTTTACTATCTCTATAACGACGTGGAAAACATTCAGAAAGCGGCGGAACGTCTGGCAACGTTGGTGCCAGAGGCACGCATTGCCATCGGCCACGGCCAGATGCGCGAGCGCGAGCTGGAACGCGTAATGAACGATTTCCACCACCAGCGTTTTAACGTGCTGGTCTGTACCACCATTATTGAAACCGGTATCGATATCCCGACGGCGAATACCATTATCATCGAGCGCGCGGATCACTTCGGGCTTGCGCAGCTACACCAGCTACGCGGCCGCGTCGGACGTTCGCACCATCAGGCCTATGCCTGGCTGCTGACGCCGCATCCGAAAGCGATGACCACGGATGCGCAAAAGCGTCTTGAAGCTATCGCCTCGCTGGAAGATTTAGGCGCAGGCTTTGCGTTAGCCACTCACGATCTGGAGATTCGCGGCGCGGGCGAACTGTTGGGCGAAGGCCAGAGCGGCTCAATGGAAACCATCGGCTTCTCGCTGTATATGGAGATGCTGGAAAATGCCGTCGACGCGCTCAAAGAGGGCCGCGAACCGTCGCTGGAAGATTTAACCAGCAGCCAGACGGAGGTGGAGCTGCGCATGCCAGCTCTGCTGCCGGAGGATTTCATTCCGGACGTGAATACGCGGCTGTCATTTTACAAGCGCATCGCCAGCGCGAAGACCGGGCACGAACTGGATGAGCTAAAAGTCGAGCTGATCGATCGCTTTGGCCTGCTGCCGGACGCCGCCCGCAACCTGCTGGATATCGCAGCGCTGCGCCAGCAGGCCCAAAAGCTCGGCGTGCGCAAGATAGAAGGCAATGAGAAAGGCGGCGTGATTGAGTTTGCCGAGAAGAATCATGTCGATCCTGTGTGGCTGATTGGCCTTCTGCAGAAGCAGCCGCAGCACTATCGTCTTGATGGCCCAACGCGCCTGAAATTTATGCAGGATCTGGCCGACCGCAAAGCAAGGATGGACTGGGTGCGCAGCTTTATGAGCCAGCTTGCGGAGAACGCTGCGGCGTAGTTTTGAGCAGTTTCGTTTTAAGCGCCTTACCAGCCGGTAGGGCGCCCGCTTCTGAAACATTTACACATTCTTTTCAGTACGCCAGGGTTTCCCGACACTGGCTCCCCGCATAATTCCTGATTAACTCTTTAATAACATTACTCTTAATAAGAACGGAGTTTAGCGTTATGCGCTCTTTGCGACTTTTTTCACTATCCGCACGCTGGCTGACGTCGTTAATGCTCGTCATGGCCGCCCTGGCATCCCTTCCGGCGAACGCCAATTCTTATCCGCTACCCGTTGCCGGCAGCCGGCTGATTGGTCAGAACATCTTTCACACGGTGGCTGATGACGGAGGTTCCCTTGAGGCCATCGCTAAAAAGTACAACGTCGGTTTTTTAGCGCTGTTGCAGGCCAATCCGGGGGTTGATCCTTACGTACCGCGTGCCGGAAGCATATTGACCGTTCCACGCCAGATGTTATTGCCCGATGCGCCGCGTGAGGGCCTGGTTGTTAACCTCGCCGAACTGCGCGTCTACTACTATCCAGCGGGTAAAAATAGCGTCACGGTTTATCCTATCGGCATTGGTCAGTTGGGCGGCGATACGATGACGCCAACCATGCAAACTACCGTCTCCGACAAACGTGCAAATCCTACCTGGACGCCTACCGCGAACATCCGTGCGCGCTATCTGGCTAACGGCATTAAATTGCCGGCGGTCGTTCCAGCAGGCCCGGATAATCCGATGGGCCATCATGCCATTCGCCTCGCCGCTTACGGCGGGGTTTATCTGCTGCACGGAACCAATGCGGATTTTGGCATCGGCATGCGCGTAAGCTCCGGCTGTATCCGCCTGCGCGATAACGATATCAAGGCGCTTTACAAAGAGATGCCGGTCGGCACGCCGGTGCGTATCATCAATACACCGATTAAATCGTCCGTTGAGCCGGACGGCCAACGTCTGGTTGAAGTGCACCAGCCGCTGTCGAAGTCTATTAACGACGATCCGAAAGTATTGCCGATAGTGCTCAACGAGCAGATGAAACAGTTCCGGGCCGCGCCGGAAACGGACGCGCAGATTATGGAACAGGCGATGCAGCATCGTTCAGGCATGCCGGTTGAGGTAAACGCTCACGCGGAAAACGCAAACACCATTTAAGGCTCTTCTTTTGCAAAAAAGCACCGGCGAGGCGCTCGTTCGGTGCTTTTTTATTGTCCTTATTTTTCGTTTATCGCGAGCGTTTTTTCACGACAAACGCTCAGTACGAGTTTTCTCAACCAGCGGTGAGCGGGATCGACTTCTGAGCGCGGGTGCCACATCTGCGAAACGGTGATTTCCCGCGTTTTTACCGGTAGCTCAAACGACCAGAGCGTCGCCGGAGAGCCGTTTTTTTCGTCAACGGGCTGGTTAATCAGAAAAGAGGCGGGCAGCAAAGCCACCAGATCCGAAGCCTGAGCCACCGCCAGCGCGGCAGGAAAACTCGGCACCCGGGCGACAATATTGCGTTGCAGCCCCAGGTCAGCCAACGCTTCGTCAACGGGGCCGGTTTTGTCTCCGCGACGGGAAGCGACGACATGTCCCTGAGCTGCGTAAAACTCTGCCGTTATTTCAGGGGCTTTCTCAAGCGTATGCCCCTTTCTGACCACGCCAACAAACCGATCCCTGAACAGCGCCTGGAGACGAATTTCCGGCCCCATGTTCCCCAGCACGCCAATTTCAAGGTCGACCAGTCCTTCACGCAAAGCGCCCGGCGCTTTTTCAGGCTTTGGCACAAAACACAGGCGCACCAGCGGGGCGGCTTTAGCGGCCGCGGCGATCAGGGAAGCGCCGAGCGCCACGACAAAACCATCGTTAGCGCGCAGAGTAAAAGTGCGTTCAAGGGTGGATAAATTAAGCGCTGACGATGGAGGACGCAGCACCGAACGCGCTACAAACACAGCTTTTTGCGTGCGCTCGCGAATTTCTTCGGCGTAGGGCGTCAGCACCATATTCCTCCCGGCCCGCACCAGCAGAGGATCGCCCGTAACGGCGCGAAGCCTGC
The DNA here is from genome assembly GCF_025215095.1 of Dryocola boscaweniae. Lineage (GTDB taxonomy): Bacteria > Pseudomonadota > Gammaproteobacteria > Enterobacterales > Enterobacteriaceae > Dryocola > Dryocola boscaweniae. Next base: position 689,128 of record NZ_JALHAP010000082.1, read on the forward strand.
CGAGCGTTCTGCTCATGGCCGAGGCGCTTAGCCCCAGCCGACGAGCGGCTCCGGCCACGCTTTGCTGCGCAAGCAGCGCATTGAGCGCGATCAGCAAATTTAAATCGGGTTCTGTCATCGGTCGTCTCTCCCGCTATATGCGGCGTTTGATGCACTTTATAAATGCAGATGCTGCGCCTTCCGCCTTATCGGTCGCATAAGTATATTCCCCGGACTGACTATATTCACTCACTGCAGGCTATCTTCTCCCGCCGGAGCGATGGCCGAGGACATCCTTTATGGAACTTTTCTCCAGCAAACCGGGCGATGACGGGCTTCCCGGCCGTGAACGAGGCTTTGCTATGGCAGCCGTAATGACCGTCACCACGATGGGCGTTTTCGACGGGTCCGTGGTTAATATCGCCTTGCCGCAGATCGCTCGTTCACTGAACGTTTCCCCTGCGGCGGCGGTCTGGGTTTCTAACGGCTATCTTTTATCCGCGGCGATGACGCTTGCGATATTTGCCGCGCTCGCCGCCCGGCTGGGCTTTCGAACGCTTTTTGCCCTCGGACTTGGCCTCTTCACGCTGTCTTCTCTCGGCTGCGCCCTGTCCTCTTCGCTAGCGGCCCTGACCGGCATGCGCCTGTTGCAGGGCATCGGCGGAGCGGCAACGCTGAGCATCGCTCCGGCGATTCTGCGCACGGTTTTCCCCAGCCGCCTGCTGGGCCGCATTCTGGGTCTGAACGCTCTGCTGATTGCCGCAAGCACCGCCATAGCGCCTGTCCTGGGCGGTGCTATGCTGTCCGCTTTAAGCTGGCAATGGTTATTTGTCATTAACGTTCCACTGGGCGCTATCGCTATGGCGCTCGCCCTGCGGGCCATTCCCGGCAGGTCTGAGGCGGTAAATAAACCTTTTGATTTTGTCGGCGCCATCTTATCGGCCGTTATGCTGGGTGGGCTGATTCTTGCCGCCAGTGCGTTTTCTCAGTCAGACGGCCAGGAAGTTACCTCTTCTACGCTGACAGCAGCCGTTGCTTATGGGCTCGTCGCGCTTATCGCCGGCGGAATGTTTATCCGCTGTCAGCGTCGCGCCGCAAATCCTCTTCTGCCGCTGGAAATATTCCGCTCTGCCCGTTTTTCTCTGGCGGCGTTAACTTCGCTGGCCTCTTTTATCAGCCAGGGAATGACCTTCGTGGCGCTGCCCTTCCTGTTCCAGAGCGTTTACGGGTACAGCGCCTTTGCCTCAGCGCTGCTGTTTCTGCCCTGGCCGGCAGGAATAGTGCTTGTCGCGCCGCACGCAGGTCGGCTGGCCGATCGCTATTCGCCGGCGATTATTTCATCCGTCGGGCTGTGCATATTCGCCTGCGGGCTGGTTTTGCTCGCGCTGCTTCCTGAACACGCGCAGCCATGGGACGTTGTCGCGCGGAGTCTGCTGTGCGGCATTGGATTTGGCTGTTTTCAAAGCCCAAACAACCGCGAAATGCTGTCAAACGTGGCCCGTGAACATAGCGGGTATGCTTCAGGCGTGCTGGCGATTGTGCGAACCTTCGGGCAATGCCTGGGCACGGCTTTCGTGGGGGTGATTTTATCGGCGACGGCGCAGCCCGCGTTGAAAAACGTCATTCAGCAGGATCTGGCGGTGCGATTAAGCCTCTGGGCAGCAGCGTTCGCAACCGTAATGGCTATAGTCTTCAGCATAAGCCGCTTGCGGGATAGAGCTAAACAACACAAACCCGTCTGATAAAAGAGGCTATAAAAAGCAAAAGCACCGAACGAGGATGTCGTTGGTGCTTTTGCTTTTTTAAGGTCTTGCCTTTCGATAAGACCTTTTTTGTGGCATGGCAATAAGGGTCAGGCGCGTTGAGGGTGACGCCCGGTCTGTTATTTGTAGATAACAGCGGTGCCGTGCAGCGTGTTAGGACCGGTTACCGAAGTGATACGGAACGATTTAGCGCCCAACGCATCAGCTTTTGCAGCCAGTTGATCTTCCAGTGAACCCAGGTTAGTCCCGGCGTTTGCACTGATGGTGCCGACTTTTTGTTGGTCAGCCGGAGTCGCCTGCACTTCTACAGCCGCAAGGCTTGCGAAAGAAACAGAACTAAGGAGAGCAGCCGCGATAAGAGTTTTTACGTTTTTCATGGTAGATGCCTTCAGCAGATGATTAGATGCCGTTAACTTAATTAGTTAACGATCGATACATAAATATTAAACGTGATCTGCGTCACGCGTCAACATTATTTATTAATGACCATTAATTAATTTATAAAAACACTATTTTTCAAAAATATAGGAAAAATTTATTTTCAGGCAGATGCTGCTGGCTACCGGGAGCGATAGTTTTTATAATGATCGCTCACTAAACAGACAAAGGTTAAACGGCAGACATGTCTACTGACGCAAGCATCATCAAAAAAAGCCGTGGCCGACCGAAGGTGTTCGACAGGGAAGCAGCACTCGACAAGGCCATGGCTTTGTTCTGGCAGCATGGCTATGAAGCGACTTCGATGGCGCATCTGGTGGAAGCAACCGGCGCGAAAGCCCCCACGCTCTATGCAGAATTCACCAATAAAGAGGGCTTATTCCGGGCCGTGCTCGACCACTACATCGCCCGCTTTGCGGAAAAACATGAAGCATGTTTGTTCTGCGAAGACCGCACGCTTGAAGAAGCGCTTGAGGATTATCTTTTTACGGTGGCGAAGCGCTTTACCGATAAAGATACCCCGTCAGGCTGCTTTATCATCTGTACTTCGTCGGTGCTGGCGGCCGCTTCTGATGATATTGCCGCTACCATCAAAGCGCGCCACGCCATGCAGGAAGAGACGCTGGTGCGCTTCCTGGAGCTAAGACAGCAAAAAGGCGAGCTCCCGGCTGACAGCGACGCGCGAGCGCTGGCAAAATACCTGTGCTGCATTATTCAGGGGATGTCGGTCAGTTCCCGGGAAAACGCCAGCTATGAGGATTTGCTGAGCATTGTGAAGACCACGCTCCGGCTATGGCCTGAACTTAAGAAAGGTTAAGTTTCGCAGATGGCGGATGGCGCAAGCTTATCCGCCCTGATTTTAACCGCTTATCTCGGGCGTCCTTTGCTCCAGTAAGCCATAAAGTTTATTGCGTCGTGGTTTACGCCGCGTTCACCAATCAGATGGCATCGCAGCGTTTTTACTACCGATGATTCCGCCGCTATCCAGCCATAAAATTCCCGCTCGTCGCCCTGTCCCACAATAATTCACCTTCCGCTTCTTCCTGAATATCTTCAGGGCTGCCGTCTGGCTGCGGGGTACGCGCCTGTTGCCAAACGGCAGGAATCAGACATTCTCCGTGCGTTGCATCGTGGGTTTTCGCGGCAACCAGTTGATTTCGGCAAAGCCGTAGGCGCTTAAATCTATACAATCGCCTTCTTCGGGGACTTCAAAAAACGCCTGTACCTGCGGTGGGTTTTGCTGCGTTGCAAGCCGCTCAAGGATGCCGCGGGCGGCCGGTAATGTTTGCTGGCCCGCACGTTTACCGCTGCATACATATTCATACTCGACCCATCTTCAATACTGCTTTAAAAGATAGGGCTACTCTTTTGTATTATTTATCGCAGGGTATTTATATGTTGGTTGGATTAATTGGCACCGGCGCCGTGGTGGAAACCGCTTATCTTCCCGCAATTTCCCGGCTGTCTCTTGCCGAAATTCAGTGCTACGGCTTCGATCCCGATCCCGCTCGCGAGCCGCAAGGCGTTACGCGCTGCGATTCACTTGCCGACCTGCTGGCGCTACCGCTGGATATCGTCTTTATTACCACCCCCTCGCTTCTCCATCTGCCCGTGCTTGAAACGGTGCTGAAAAGCAAGGCTACGCAAATTGTGGTAGAGAAACCCGTTGCAGCAACGCTTGAGCAGCTAACGACTTTAGGTCAATGGCTGGAAGATCCCGCTATCGCCTCACGCGTTCTGGCGCTGGATCACTGGATGGTTCGGACCGACGCCGCTCAGTTTATAAAAAGCATCGGTGAGATCGAGCGCATTGAAGGTTTTTTATTCGAACCAAGCGGGTTTAACGATGCAGGCGAACCTGCGGCGCTGAATTTTGCGACGGGCCAGGCGGATACCCGGCAGCTTCGTCACCCCGACGGCGTTATTGTCGATATTGGTACGCATGTGCTGGCGATGATGCGCGAAACCGTTCATAAGCTTGGCGGCAACGATAATTTAGCCATAGAACTGGTCTACGCCCGCGATCGTCTGGGAAACAGCATCCGGGCTGGAGATTTGACGACCGCAGAAGGTGATGCAATGCTGCGCGGCACCTTGAGCGATATTCCATTCACCCTCGCTCTTAATAAATATGCTGGCCCTGCGGGCGGGCAAAAAGGAATGAAAATCTATCTGCACGATGGCCGTATCGTGAACGTTGACCGTCGCGGCGCGGATGAAGTGACAGAAGTCCTCGGCGCTACCAGTTGCCGTCAGCAAAAAATCACCGGGCCGCTTTACGATCGGTGTTTAGGGGACGTGGTTTTCGGCGATGAGCGAATATTTATGCGTAACCCGCAAGCTGTTCCGGCTTTGACCCGCCGTCGAATGGCAGAAGTTAAAGCGCTGCTCGAAATACAGCAGGCGTTACGCGGGAAACATTGATATGCAGGCGGGTCGCTGGACCCGCCGTACATCAGGTAATTAGATTTTATTCAACACAAGCTGGCCGTTGCCATCCAGTGGGATCTGCGTGCCGGGATCTTTATCCATACGGATTTTCCCCTGCTGATCGCCAATGCGATAGGTCACATCGTAGCCCAACATTTTTTCTGATTTGTCGTAAACGGTTTTACAACGCTGCTGAGTCGTGGTGTAGGTATCACGATCCTGCATTGCGCCCTGCACCTGGTTACCGGCATAACCGCCGCCCAGCGCGCCAACTACTGTCGCGACATCTTTACCACGACCGCCGCCAAACTGATGACCGATAACGCCGCCCGCAACCGCGCCCAGCGCAGAGCCCACGATGCGGTTTTCATCCTGTACCGGAGCCCGGTGGGTTACGGCCACGTTGCGGCACTCTTTGCGCGGCGTTTTTACTGTTTCCTTGATAGGCGTCGCAGACACCACCTGTGCGTACTGAGGGCCTCGATCAAACACGTTCATGCTGGCGACCGCGGCAACTCCAAGTGCTGCGGCCACGCCAATACCTATACCCGCTAACATTGATTTATTCACAGGACATCCTCCTGACTGTGTAATTGCTAACAATTTTGCAACCAATTACGACCAGTGACAAATCAGACAACGGATGAAAAATGCTAATTCATTCTTTAAATCAATAAGTTTAAGAGAACTCTTAAGCACCGGAAGCTTATCGGCAATGTTTTATTCAAATCGCAGGCATAAAAAAACCCGGCACGGGCCGGGTTGTAGAGATTTAAGTCACTCAGTGCAGTTTCAGACGCGGACGAATCACGCGGTTGATGCTGCCAACCAGCATCATCAGGCCGGTTTTGAAATAGCCGTGCAGCGCGACCTGGTGCATACGGTACAGCGAGATATAAACAAAGCGAGCCATGCGCCCTTCTACCATCATTGAGCCGCGCATCAGGTTACCCATCAAGCTGCCGACGGTTGAGAATTTGGACAGGGAAACCAGCGAGCCGTGATCCTTATAAACATAGGCCTTCAGCGGGTTATCTTTCATCTGCGCAATGATGTTGGTCAGCGCAAGAGAAGCCATCTGGTGCGCAGCCTGCGCGCGAGGGGGCACGAAGCCGCCTTCCGGGCGAGCGCAGGAAGCGCAGTCGCCAATCGCATAAATGTCCGGATCGCGAGTGGTTTGCAGGGTTGGCTCCGTGACTAACTGGTTGATCCGGTTGGTTTCAAGCCCGCCGATATCTTTCATAAAGTCCGGCGCTTTGATGCCCGCAGCCCAGACCATCAGATCTGCGGCGATATATTCGCCATCTTTGGTGTTCAGACCACCCGCGTCAGCGGAAGTCACCATTGTCTGGGTTAATACGCGCACGCCAAGTTTGGTCAGTTCGCTATGGGCCGCAGCAGAAATACGCGGCGGCAGCGCAGGCAGAATACGTTCACCCGCTTCCACCAGCGTAACGTTCAGCGCTTCGTTGGTCAGCCCTTTGTAGCCGTAGCTATGGAGCTGTTTCACCGCGTTATGCAGCTCCGCGGACAGCTCAACGCCGGTTGCGCCGCCGCCGACGATTGCGATATTAACCTTGCCGCTGGCGCCCAGATTTGAGGAATATTTCAGAAACAGGTTCAGCATTTCTGAATGGAAACGACGCGCCTGATGCGGGTTGTCGAGGAAGATGCAGTTCTCTTTTACGCCCGGCGTGTTGAAGTCGTTAGAGGTGCTGCCCAGCGCCATCACCAGAGTGTCGTAGGGAATTTTACGCTCCGGGACCAGTAGTTCGCCTTTCTCGTCGCGCAGTTCCGCAAGCGTCAGAGTTTTGCCTTCACGATTGATATCAACTACCGAACCAAGCTGGAACTGGAAATGGTGATTGCGCGCGTGCGCCAGGTAGCTCAGCGCGTCCACGCCTTCATCCAGGGAGCCGGTCGCTACTTCGTGCAGCAGCGGTTTCCAGAGATGGCTATGGTTTCTGTCGACCAGGGTGATTTTAGCTTTCTTGCCACGGCCCAGTTTTTTACCTAACTGCGTAGCCAGTTCAAGTCCGCCCGCACCGCCGCCGACAATGACAATCTTTCTTAATGGCGTAGTCAAAGTGACCCCCTCAAAATATTAACCAATTGTTAATTAAAAGTTATTCAAATAACGTTTAATTAACAACAGTTTGCGAGCATCACTGCATTAATGTGACCAAAGAATAACATGAACGGTGCATTGGTCATACCAAATTTGATATGCATCAAATTTTTATGCCGAAAAGATAAGCAAAACGGGCCAGCAAACGCTGACCCGTGAATTTTTAAGCCCGTTACCGAAATGTTATCCCAGCGTTTTAAAGGCCTTAATACGCTGAAGATGCGGGGAAATATTTTTAAATTTGTGGGTCTGCTCATCGTCCCAGACGATTTCATAATAATGATGCAGCGCCTCGGCCGATCGCTTGTTATCCAGCGCCTCGTCGTTACGCGATAAAATAGCCAGACAGCGATCGCGGTTTTTTTCGCGGAAGTTCTGTACGCACTTGGTAGCAATATCCGTGTACTCTTCCGGGCGGTCGATTTTCCCTTCCATGTTCTCCTGCGGGTACAAGTTCGGATTAAAGACCACCTGGCGAATATCACACAGAAAACCGATGCGTTCAGCCCAGAACCCACCCAGCCCCACGCCGCAAATTAGCGGACGTTCGTCATCGCTAAGCTGCAGCATTTTGTCGACTTCTTTAAGCAGGTGTTGCATATCATGCTTCGGATGACGCGTGCTGTAACTGATAAGCCGCACATCGGGGTCGATAAACTGAAGTTGCAGCACCTTTTCATGGTTACCGGGACTGTTAGAGTCAAAACCGTGTAAATAGATAATCATTGCATCCTCACCGCGAAAACAGGCCTTGCGGCCTGAGGGGTTAAAGACCCGCCTTGTGGGCCTGCCACTGCTCGTGCAGCGCTTCAAGCTGCTGGTTAATCTGCTGCCAGCGCTTAGAAGATCTCAATTCCTGACGGGTAAATGAACCTTTATGATACAAACCCGTAACACGGTCTGCTTTGACCGGTGACAGGTTATCTAACACGCTTACGGCACCCTTACGATTATTGCAGACGAGGATCATATCGCAACCCGCGTCCAGCGACGCCTGGCCACGTTCGGCATAACTGCCCATAACCGCCGCGCCTTCCATAGACAGATCGTCCGAGAAAATTACGCCTTCAAAACCCAATTCGCCCCGTAATACGGTTTTCAACCAGTGCGGAGAACCGCTGGCCGGACGAGGGTCAACATCGGTGTAAATCACATGGGCGGGCATAATGGCATCAAGCTTGTTATCGGAAATCAGCGTGCGGAAAATTTGCATGTCATGCTGACGGATAACGGCCTCTTCACGATCGTCACGCGGGGTTTCTTTATGAGAATCCGCCGTGACAGCGCCGTGTCCCGGGAAATGTTTACCGGTCGTTTTCATCCCTGCGACATGCATACCGTCGATAAAGCGTGTCGCCATTGCCAGCGCTTTGTTCGGATCTTCATGGTAAGAGCGCTCGCCGATTGCCGCGCTGATATGACCGATATCCAGTACCGGAGCAAAGCTGATGTCGATATCCATGGCAATCATTTCGCTGGCCATCAGCCAGCCGGCGTCCTGCGCCAGCTCTCCGCCCTTTTCGAGACCATGAATAGCCGCAAAAGATTGCGCAGCAGGAAGACGAGTGAAACCGTCACGAAAACGCTGCACGCGTCCACCCTCCTGATCTACCGCCACTACGAGGCGATTGCGCGATGCTTCGCGGATCTGGCGAACCAGCTCGCGTAGCTGCTCGGGGTCATGATAGTTGCGGGTAAACAGTATCAGCCCGCCCACCAGCGGGTGCTGTAGAATTTCGCGCTCTTCGGCATCCAACTCAAAGCCTGCCACATCCAACATTACCGGGCCCACATCTACCTCTCTTTATTGGTTCGTCGCTCGCAGCAGGCTCCAGGCCTCATCTGCCAGCGTTAAAAATGTTCTGTCCTGCGTTTGCCGCCAGCGGCATTCGTACCACGAAGCCATCAGCATCATAACCCATGCCCGCCAGCGAGTGACCTGGCGCTGCAGCGTTTTGAGGTCGATTTTGCTAAAGCCTGCATAGGCGTGCAGCAGTTCATCGCCGTTAATATTATTGGCAGCAAGGGTTGCCGCCAGCTCCAGCGCGATATCTGCATCGCCTGCGTATTCCCAGTCGATAAGTTTGATTTCATTGTGCTGGTGAACAAGATTACCGGCATGAACATCCATATGCACAGGCGCAAGCCGCAACGGCTTTGGTTCGCCGCTGTGCTTCATGGATTTTAACCGGCGTAGCCAGTATGGGGTTCGTCGCGCCGGCGAGGCGTTTTGCCAGTAATACTCCAGCAGCGGTAACAAACAGATCCGCCAGCCAAAGCAATGCTGACGGTGCAAATGATACAACAAGGAGCCGAGCGCACGAGCGCAGGCCGGTTCCGATTTCACCTCTCCTGCAAGCCACTCTACGATTAGCCAGCCATCCGCAAGGCATACCGGCGTTGGGCCAATACCTGCAGACAGACGCGTCAGGGCTCGATAGTGGCGCTTTAACGAAACGCCAGGCAGGGGTGATGACAACTGGCGACGGGCAGTATATTCCCGTTCACCGATTTTGAAATGCAGACTGCCGCCGCTCAATCCTTCCAGCGCAGAAAAGCAACCGGCGGCCTGAGCCGCCGGAAGATAATGCGCAATCACTTTGTGCAGTGAATCGTTATTGGGTTTGCTGTACTGCACTGCTACCCGACCAGATAATCTCGCCGGTTTGCACCAGCATTAACTGCATTTTAATGGTTGGCGTACGTACATTGCCGCTGGCGTTGCTGTAAAGCACATACTGCGCGCTGACGTTACGCGCAATGCCGATAGCCTTACTGCGAGAGCCAAGGCTGTCCTGCGGGGATAATCCCAGTTGCTGCTTAGCCATTGAAAGCTGCTGAGCGGACACCAGCGTAAATTTGCCGTTGTTCGCAAGGGCGCCGCGCAGGGCTTCCGTTGCTTTGCTGGTATCAAGCGTTCCGTTTGTACGGTTGTTGACGCTATCTACCAGCAGCACGCCGCCCGGCGTTACGCCATCGGCCTGCAGCATTTGGCCGACCATTGGCTGCATCGCGCTGCCCCAGTCGTAGCTACGCACTTTCGGCGTGGCAGGAATGGTTGGCTCCGGCTGAGTAATTGGGCCTGGCTGTGTCGGTACGGTGGGCACTGACGGAACCGTTGGTTCAGGCTGCGCTGGTTGTGTGGTGCCCGGCTTAACTTCTTCGACCGGAGCCGGCTGCTCGCCGCCACGGTTAATACAGCCGGACAAAATCATCGCCGCTGCGACGACCACCAGGTATCGATGGATTCCCCTAATCAAAATTCACCCCTTATAAAGAGAGATAAAGACGCACTTTACGCGCATCCGGATAACCGGCCGTTGACGATACCGTTAGTGTAGATTTTGCCGGTATCGAGACTGAACGTGGTTTTTCGAGCGGGTGGATTTCCAGCCCCTTTGCGTCGTACCAGTAGAAACGATAGTTCACTGTGACCGGCACGCTTCGCTCATTATACAGCTCCGATTGAGAAACGGTGGCGCCATCAATGGATGAAATATCTGGTTTTTCAGCGCTGATCCCGGCGGCCAGCACCGACGATTCCATGACCAGCGTCTGCTGTTCATTAACGGGAATGGCGGGACGAGAACCACATCCCGTTATCAGCATAACCGGCAGCAGTAATAAGAGAAGGCTCCGTTTCATCGTATTATCCCCTGTGGGACAGCATCGGCCCGAGTACGCGGCCACCCAGCAGGTGCATGTGGATATGATAAACTTCCTGCCCGCCGTGGCGGTTACAGTTCATGATTAAACGATAACCGTCCTCTGCAATCCCTTCCTGCTCGGCAATCTTCGCAGCCACGGTCAACATGCGTCCTAACGCCTGCTCGTGTTCAGCGGTGACATGGTTTACCGTGGGAATCAATACGTTTGGGATAATAAGGATATGGGTAGGCGCCTGGGGAGAGATATCACGGAAGGCGGTGACCAGCTCGTCCTGATAAACGATGTCTGCCGGAATTTCGCGACGAATAATTTTACTGAAAATAGTTTCTTCGGCCATGACGTTTACCTTTTTTCATTAGTTTGTGGCGTAAATTGCTGGCATTGGGCGCAGCCCAACAATGCCCTGCTGCGCGTATAACCTAAGAGTATGAGCGAGTTACTCGTGCTCTTTCAACCTCAACTCTTTATTTCTTTACCGCACGCCCCGCCGGCTGCTGCTCTACTAATCAGCAAGGCGCCTCCTGCCCGTAACGCGGCACCTGAAATCATATTTCATTCACTGATGTAACATATATTTACACGACCAATTCGAATGCGTATATTTCTCATTTGCATTTTCATGCGCAATTTCCACGTAGAAAATAACAAAAACGCACCCGGCAAGCGGATTTTTTTTGGCGTCGGGGCGCAACCTCCAACACTTGATTAAGGGTTTATGATGTCTTCATCCGTTTCTGCCAGGGATGCTCTGCGGTCGGTCGCTACCGCCCCCTCTTTACTGGCTGTTTGTATCGCTTTTGCTCTGACACCAGCCGCAAGCTTAGCCGCAACCAATAACACCGAAGATACGCTTGTCGTCGAAGGAACCACTGGCGCTGACGCAAATTCCTCTGAAGAGCAGGACTACAGCGTAAAAACCACCGCCGCTGGCACCAAAATGAACATGGCCCAACGGGACATTCCGCAGTCCGTCAGTATCGTTAGCCAGCAGCGAATGGAAGATCAGCAGCTTCAGACGCTGGGCGATGTAATGGATAACACGCTTGGCATCAGCAAAAGCACTTCTGATTCCGATCGCAGCCTTTATTATTCACGTGGTTTTCAGATTGATAACTACATGATTGACGGCATTCCCACCTATTTTGAGTCTCGCTGGAACCTCGGTGACGCCCTGTCTGATACAGCGCTTTTCGAGCGTGTAGAAGTGGTGCGCGGCGCAAACGGATTAATGACCGGCGCGGGCAACCCTTCGGCGGCTATCAATATGGTTCGCAAGCACGCCACCAGCCGTGAATTTAAAGGTGACCTTTCCGCGGAATACGGTAGCTGGAATAAAGAGCGTTACGTCGCTGATTTACAAAGCCCGCTGACTGAAGATGGCAACGTGCGCGCCCGTATCGTGGCGGGTTATCAGAACAACGATTCATGGCTTGATCGTTATAACAGCGAGAAAACGTTCTTCTCGGGTATTCTCGATACCGATCTGGGCGAGACCACCAGCCTCTCCGCAGGCTATGAATATCAGCGTATCGACGTGAACAACCCTACATGGGGCGGCCTGCCGCGCTGGAACACCGACGGCAGCAAAAAGCATTACGACCGCGCCCACAGTACCGCGCCGGACTGGGCTTATAACGATAAAGAGTTCAATAAAGTCTTTATGACGCTTAAACAGCGCTTTGCCGAAACCTGGCAGGCAACCCTGAACGCGACCCATACCGAAGCTAAATTCGACAGTAAAACGATGTACCTGGACGCGCTGGTCAATAAAGATACCGGCATGCTGGTTGGCCCCTATAGCAACTATGGTCCAGGTTATGACTATATCGGCGGCACGGGCTGGAACACCGGCAAGCGTAAAGTGGACGCGCTGGATCTCTTCGCTGACGGCGGCTATGACCTTTTCGGCCGCCAGCATAATTTAATGGTCGGCACGAGCTACAGTAAGCAAACAAACCGTTATTTCAATACCTGGGCGAACGTCTTCCCTGACGAACTGGGAAGCTTCTATGACTACGACGGTAACTTCCCGGAAACTAACTGGGGCGAACAGACAGTCGCCCAGGATGATACAAAGCATATGAAGTCGCTTTACGCGGCGACCCGCATATCTCTGGCCGATCCTCTGCATTTGATTCTCGGCGCTCGTTATACCAACTGGCGTGTCGATACCCTGACCTACAGCATGGAGAAAAACCACACCACTCCTTATGCGGGTCTGGTCTATGACATCGACGACAACTGGTCTGCCTACGCCAGCTACACCTCTATTTTCCAGCCGCAGGAATACCGTGACAGCACGGGTAAATACCTCGCGCCGATTACCGGTAATAACTATGAGGTGGGGCTGAAATCCGACTGGATGAATAGCCGCCTGACCACCACATTATCCGTGTTCCGCATTGAGCAGGACAACGTGGCCCAAAGCACCGGTCAAATCATTTCCGGCTCGACCGATATTGCCTATAAAGGCGTGAATGGCACCGTAAGTAAAGGCGTTGAGTTTGAGATCAATGGCGCGCTGACCGACAACTGGCAGATGACTTTTGGCGCAACTCGCTACGTTGCGGAAGATGATGCCGGCAATGCGGTTAACCCGAATCTGCCTCGCACTACCGTTAAACTGTTCACCAGCTATCGTTTACCGGCCGTGCCTGAGTTGACCGTAGGCGGCGGTGTAAACTGGCAGAACCGTGTTTATAGCGATATTGCGACGCCGTACGGTACATGGCGCTCAGAGCAAGGCAGCTACGCGTTGGTTGATTTGTTCACTCGCTACCAGGTCACGAAGAACTTCTCTTTGCAGGGTAATATTAATAACCTGCTCGACAAGACCTATGACACAAACGTTGAGGGTTCGATTGTTTACGGCGAGCCACGCAATGTCAGCGTTACCGCCAGCTATAAGTTCTGATAGCCGCTAAAGCGTCAGGGGAGCCATCAGGCTCCCCTTTTTTATACGTAAGCGGCCGTTTTTCGGCATTAAAAAAGGGAGGCCGTTGGCCTCCCTTAGTCTCCCCAAATCACTGCTTAGCTGTTACGGATCCATTCATCCATTTCAGTTTTCAGGTTATCGGATTTAGTGCCGAAGATTGCCTGAACGCCTGAACCAGCTACCACAACACCTGCCGCGCCCAATTTCTTCAGGCCAGCCTGGTCAACTTTCGCAACGTCGGCCACGCTAACACGCAGACGGGTAATACATGCGTCCAGGTTAGTGATGTTTTCTTTACCGCCGAAGGCGTTAACCAGAGCCGGTGCCATTTCGCTTGTAGAAGTAGCGGTGGTCTCAGCGGTGGCGTCTTCACGACCCGGCGTTTTCAGGTCCAGCGCTTTGATAAGCACACGGAACACGGTGTAGTACACGGCCGCGTAGCACAGACCAACGATTGGGAACAGCCACAGTTTGCTGCTGTTACCGCTCAGCACGATGAAGTCGATCAGACCGTGTGAGAAGGAAGTCCCGTCACGCATACCCAGCAGGATACAAATCGGGAACGCCAGGCCTGCCAGCACCGCATGGATGATGTACAGGATTGGGGCCACGAACATGAAGGAGAATTCAATTGGCTCGGTGATACCGGTCAGGAACGAAGTCAGCGCAGCAGAGATCATGATGCCGCCAACTTTTGCACGGTTCTCAGGTTTCGCCGAGTGCCAGATTGCGATAGCAGCCGCAGGCAGACCGTACATTTTGAACAGGAAGCCGCCGGACAGTTTGCCCGCGGTTGGGTCGCCTGCCATGTAACGAGGGATATCGCCGTGGAATACCTGACCTGCAGCGTTGGTGTATTCACCAATCTGCATCTGGAATGGAACGTTCCAGATGTGGTGCAGACCAAACGGCACCAGGCAACGTTCTACGAAGCCGTAGATACCGAATGCCACAACCGGGTTCTGGTAAGCAGCCCACTGAGAGAAGGTCTGAATAGCCGTACCGATTGGCGGCCAGATAAAGGACAGCACAACGCCCATGAAGATCGCAGCCAGACCAGAGATAATCGGCACGAAACGTTTACCGGCGAAGAAGCCCAGATACTCAGGCAGCTTAATACGGTAGAAACGGTTAAACATGTAGGCTGCAATAGCACCGGAGATGATACCGCCCAGAACACCCGTATCAGCAAGGTGTTTGGCAGCGATTTCTTCAGCAGGCAAATGCAGGACCAGCGGTGCAACCACGGCCATGGTTTTCACCATAATGCCGTAAGCAACCACGGAGGCCAGCGCGGAAACGCCGTCGTTGTTGGTGAAGCCCAGCGCAACACCGATTGCGAAGATAAGCGGCATGTTGGCGAAAACTGAACCGCCCGCTTCCGCCATCACATGAGAAACCACTGCTGGCAGCCAGCCGAAGTTTGCAGAACCGACGCCCAGCAGGATACCTGCGATAGGCAGTACGGATACTGGCAACATCAGCGATTTACCCACCTTTTGCAGGTTAGCAAATGCATTCTTAAACATAATAGAGAGTGCTCCTGAGTATTTGTGCTTTTTTTACGCATTATGCGCATCGGATCGGGGGGAGAACCGGTCCATAAACAGGGCATCTAAGTGCCCTTTATTTATTACGCAGAGTAAAATAAATAAAGAAATCTTTGTTTGACGGCTATCACGTTTCCAGGAGAGCCAGTCTTAAAACTTTCGTTAATTTACATAACTCATGTCTGATTGTTTCAAAAACGGCATACTCCGCCCTTTTTGTGGCGGAGCACTGTACTCGCTTCCATGATTAATTACGAGCTTTAAAATAACTGATGCTTATCAGGATGATTGCAGGCGTGAAGGCGAAACGTGGAATAAATCAGCAAAGTTTTTTGTGGTCGCTACGGCCAGTTCTTCCACCGAAACACCTTTCAACACCGCCATGTATTCTGCTACATCGCGCGTCATCGCCGGTTGATTCTCCTTGCCACGATGCGGTACGGGCGCCAGATAAGGCGAATCCGTCTCAACTAACATGCGGTCCAGAGGAACGTAGCGCGCGGCTTCGCGCAACCGATCCGCATTGCGGAAAGTCACAATGCCGGAAAATGAGATATAAAAGCCCATGTCCAGCAGCTTTCCGGCTGTTTCCCTGTCTTCTGTAAAACAGTGTAGTACTCCGCCACATTCTGTCACTTTCTCATCATGCAGAATCGCCAGGGTATCGGCACGGGCATCGCGGGTATGCACAATCACCGGCTTATTAAGTTCACGGCCAATGCGGATGTGGTTACGGAAGGACTCCTGCTGGCGCGGTTTCGTTTCAGGCGTGTAGAAATAATCCAGCCCGGTTTCACCCATCGCCACAACCCCCGGCTCTGCGGCCAGGCGACGAAGCTCTTCGACGTCGTACTCTTTATCCTGATTAAGCGGATGAACGCCGCAGGAGAAAGCGACGTTTTCACGCTCGCCAACCAGTTCGCGCATTCCGCGATAGCCGTCAAGCGTGGTGGCGACGGCGAGGCAGAATTTCACGTCCCGCGCGGCGGCTTTTTCCAGAACGTCATCGACGTTTTTATGCAGGGATTGATAATCCAGGCCATCAAGATGGCAATGTGAGTCGACCAGAAACATACAGACACTCTTAAAGATGTGGAGAAGGAAGGATAGCACCCGGTTGCATGAGTCGCTCCCAGGTCAACAGTTGTTCAGTAATCAGTAATTCGCGATTGACGCCAACCACCGTCAGCAAAGACTCGCGGCAGGCGAACCAGTTTTGCAGCATCGCCTGTAAAACGGCTGGTTTCGCACTGTCGGCAAGATTGACGACCAGCGGCTGCATATCATCGTTTGCAAGCCACTGCCCGGCCCCCTGCTGCCACTTCAACGCATCGAGCAGCAATGAGCTAAGCCAGTGAATACGCCGGGCGGCATCTTCGTGGTTCAGCGCCGGTAGCAAGGCAAGCATGTCTTTTGATGCACAGGCCTGAGCCAGTTTTTCGCATAATAACTGGCGATGTTTCCAGTTTTCAGGCTGAAGAAGTTCCGCCGCCGCCGCCGGCGCGCCAGAACTCAGACGCAGGGCTGCACGCAACGGCTTGCTGTCCTGCGAGCTTTCGCGGGCAAGCCAGGCCAGAGCGAAGGTTTCATCAGGCACGGACAGATACCGGTAAAGGCAGCGGCTGCGTAGCGTAGCAGGCAGACGAGCAGGTTCGCGGCAGCCGAGGAAAAACCAGGTATTGGCGGGCGGTTCTTCGAGCGTTTTTAGCAGCGCGTTGGCTGCCGCTTCCGTCAGCAAGCCTGCTTCCGTAAGCCAGACAACTTTCGCCCCGCCCTGCTGGGCATGGCCATAGAGCTTTTCGGTAATTTCACGGATGCTGTCGATGCCTAAGCTGGTTTTGCCTTTTTCCGGAGCGATAACGTAGCTGTCCGGATGAGTGCCCGCCTGCATCAACTGACAGCTTCGGCAATGGCCGCAGCTTTTATTGCCCTGCGGCTGCTGGCACATCAGCCAGCGGCTCAGGGCATAAATTAGCGCGTCATCCCCCATTCCCGGCAGCGCATGAAGTAATAACGCATGGTGCCCGCGCCCAGCCTGGTGCTGGCTGAGGATTTGTTCAAACGGCCCGCGCAGCCATGGATACCATTTCATCAGATAATTCCTTTCGCCCATTCTATGACCGCGTTGCGCACGGCTGCCGAGACATCATCCAGCGATTGCGTCGCATCAATGGTTTTGATGCGCTCATCGGCCGCCGCAAGTTCCAGATAACGCGCGCGGGTGCGGTTGAAGAAATCGATGGACTCCTGTTCGATGCGATCCAGCTCGCCGCGCGCGCGCGCGCGGTTAAGGCCCACTTCCGGCGTG
The DNA here is from genome assembly GCF_025215095.1 of Dryocola boscaweniae. Lineage (GTDB taxonomy): Bacteria > Pseudomonadota > Gammaproteobacteria > Enterobacterales > Enterobacteriaceae > Dryocola > Dryocola boscaweniae. The sequence goes on from NZ_JALHAP010000082.1 coordinate 706,328, forward strand.
ACATCCAGATAAATCGTCAGGTCGGGGTAGAAATCCCCAAGCACGGTGTTTCGCAACGCCATCAACAGTTGCCGATCGATACGACGGCCGCCGCCCTGATAAGCCTGCGTTGAAAGATCATGGCGATCGCCAATCACCCAGGCACCACGCGCCAGCGCTGGTTTGATAACCGTTTCAACGAGCTGAACTCGCGCGGCATAAAACATTAGCACTTCGGCCTTGTCGGTCACAATTTCATCGCCGATGCCTTTGTTATTGAGCGTAAGTTCACGCAGCCTTTCCGCCAGCGGCGTACCGCCCGGCTCACGCGTAAAGACCAGTTCGGTGACGCCCAGCTCTTTCAAGGTGGCGACCACGACGTTATGCGCGTTGGTTTTCCCTGCTCCTTCGAGCCCCTCAATAACGATAAATTTACTGACCATTCTTGTCCTTCAGTGCTTTGATATACACCTGCACCGCCTGATTGTGGCTGGCGAGGTTGGTATTAAAGGTATGACCGCCTTTACCGTCGGCAACAAAATAGAGATAAGGCGTTTTCGCCGGATGCGCCGCCGCCTGTAAAGACGCCGCGCTCGGTATGGCAATTGGCCCAGGCGGCATGCCGCTTATCACATAGGTATTGTAAGGCGTTGGCGTCTCAAGATCTTTGCGCGATAGCTTACCATTATAGTTCTCACCCATGCCGTAAATCACCGTCGGGTCCGTTTGTAAACGCATGCCGATTCGCAGACGGTTAATGAATACGGAAGAAACACGATCGCGCTCGCTTGCCACGGCAGTTTCTTTCTCAACGATGGACGCCATGGTGACTAAATCATTTAGCGTGTTGTAAGGCAGGCCTTCGGCTTTGCCATCCCACGCTGCCTGCACGGCTTTTTTCATCCGCTCATGAGCACGCTTAAGCAGCGCGACATCCGTGGTGTTGGCGGTATAAAGCCAGGTATCCGGGAAGAACCAGCCTTCCACCCAGTCCGGATGCTCAAGCTTAAGCGCTTCGGCCACGGTAGCGTAGCCGTCATCTTTAAGGGTGTGTTTGATGTACGGCGCTTCACGTAACTGTTTTAACCAGTCGCTAAGGCGCATGCCTTCCACAAAGCGGATGGGGAACTGGGCTTCTTTGCCGCTGGCGAGCAGTCTGAGCATATCGCGCACGGTCATCTGCGGGGTAAAGCGATAGGTGCCCGCTTTGAAATTAGCCAGCTCAGGCTTAATCTTCAGCAACCACTGAAATACGCGAGGACGATTAATCAGCTTCTCTTCATAAAGCTGCTTGCCCAGAGCAAGGCGGCCGGTTCCCGCTTTAAGGGTAAAAATTGTTTCCTGCTTGATGGTCAAATGGCTGTTAGCCAACTGGCGGACCTTCCATACGCCAACGCCTGCAGCAATCCCCAGAATCACCAGCAACAGCACAAAGAAAAGTAGCATTTTTTTCATCGGTAATCGTTTACTCACAAAGTGGCGCTAAAAAATGATAAAGCTCGCGCGAATTGTAATGCCAGGACTCTGCCTGCTTCACCGGAACGACCGGCATCAGCGCGTTACAGATAATTAATTCATCGGCATCCGCCAGGGTTTCAACCCGCTCGCGCACTTCCTGAAGTCGCCAGCCAGCCTCTTTCAGGCAGGCGATAACGTGTTGGCGCATGGTGCCGTTGACGCCCGCCCGGTCGACAAAAGGAGTGAACACCGCGTTCCCCTTGCGCCAGAATAAATTAGCCGCACAGCATTCCGTAAGCCACCCGTCACTGTCAAGGACCAGGGCTTCCTGAGCGGGCGTCTGTTCAAGATGCGTACGGATTAATACCTGTTCGAGTCGATTCAGATGTTTTATCCCGGCAAGATGCGGATTAACGCCCATGCAAACCGGGCTAAGCGCAAGGCTAATGCCGGACTTACGCCAGTCGTCATAAAATGTGGGGAATGGAGAAATGCTGAGAATACGGGTGGGTTGATTGCAGTTCGCTGCGCTGTACCCTCGCCCGCCGGCGCCTCGACTGATAATGACCTTCAGTACGGCCCGCTGTTCATTCATGGCAAGCTGTTGCATCTCACTGGCAAGCATTGACCACTCGGTGAAAGGAAGCTGGAGCTTTTCACAGGCAAGTCGTAAACGATGAAGATGCTGCTCGCTAAAACTTACCTTTCCCTTTCTGAGGGCCGCTGTTGTAAAGCAGCCATCGCCGAACTGCACTGCGCGATCGTTTGCCGGGAGCGTCGTTTGCCATTGTCCATTGATTAAGTACATAACGATTCCTCGAGGTTTAATGGCATTAGCGTGCCAGCGCGAAGAGAAAGCAGCAAGGGAGGAAATCTGAAGTGCGGAGTTGAAAAACATAAAGGGCCCGCAAGCGAGCCCTTTATGCGAACGGTTTAGATCTTCTTAAAAATCAGAGAACCGTTGGTGCCACCAAAACCGAAGGAATTACACAGCGTGTATTCCATTCCTGATACCTGGCGTGCAACGTGCGGAACAAAGTCCAAATCGCAGCCTTCATCAGGATTGTCGAGGTTGATGGTCGGCGGAACGGCCTGATCGCGCAGCGCCAGAATGGAGTAGATAGATTCTACCGCACCCGCAGCGCCTAACAGATGGCCGGTCATCGATTTGGTGGAGCTAACAAGCACCCGGCTTGCGTCGGCACCAAAGATAGATTTCACCGCCTGCGTTTCGGCTTTGTCACCCGCAGGCGTTGAAGTGCCGTGCGCGTTGACATAACCAATCTGGCCTGGAGTAACGCCCGCATCACGCAGCGCATTTTCCATCGCAAGTGCCGCTCCTGCACCGCTTTCCGGCGGAGAAGTCATGTGGTAAGCATCGCTGCTCATACCAAAACCGACGATTTCGGCATAAATTTTAGCGCCACGTTTTTTCGCATGTTCGTACTCTTCGAGCATGATCATGCCAGCCCCGTCGCCCAGCACAAAGCCGTCACGGTCTTTATCCCACGGGCGGCTTGCCGCTTGCGGGTTGTCATTGCGGGTGGAGAGCGCTCGCGCTGCACCAAAACCACCGACACCCAGCGGAGTACTGGCTTTTTCTGCACCACCTGCCAGCATTGCGTCAGCATCGCCATAAGCGATGATTCGCGCTGCATGACCGATGTTATGCACGCCAGAAGTACACGCCGTGGCGATGGAAATGCTAGGGCCGCGCAGACCGAACATAATGGTCAGATGACCTGCCACCATATTCACAATCGTAGACGGAACGAAGAACGGGCTGATCTTACGCGGACCACCGTTAACCAGCGAAGCGTGGTTTTCTTCGATAAGACCCAAACCACCGATACCAGAGCCGATAGCGGCGCCAATACGGGATGCGTTCTCTTCCGTTACTTCAAGCCCAGAATCCAGCATGGCTTGATGGCCAGCGACAATTCCATATTGAATGAAGGCATCCATCTTGCGCTGTTCTTTGCGCGAGATAATGTCATCACAGTTAAAATCCTTTACTAAGCCAGCAAATTTCGTTGCATAGGCGGTAGTATCGAAATGGTCGATCAGGCTGATGCCACTCTGACCGGCAAGGAGAGCTTTCCAGGTAGACTCTACGGTATTGCCGACAGGAGACAACATGCCCAGTCCGGTCACAACTACACGACGCTTAGACACGTTTGTCCTCCAGGGAGGGAAAAAATAACACTTGTGGGACAATTAGATAAAACTCAGGCGGTCGAGTGACCGCCTGGAGATGTTCACTTACGCCTGGTTACCGTTGATGTAATCAATGGCAGCCTGAACGGTGGTGATTTTCTCTGCTTCTTCGTCCGGAATCTCAGTATCAAACTCTTCTTCCAGAGCCATTACCAGCTCAACGGTGTCAAGAGAATCAGCGCCCAGGTCCTCAACGAAGGAAGCGGTGTTTACGACTTCTTCCTGCTTAACGCCCAGTTGTTCGCCAATGATTTTCTTAACGCGTTCTTCGATAGTGCTCATACTCTTAAATTTCCTATCAAAACTCGCTTTCGCGATGGTTTTCGTAGTGTATAAAATGTTGAAAAAGATGCAACTAAATCCCGGCAGGTCGTACCACGATTTTACGCTATTTTGCGGGCATTCGCCCAAATAACGCAAATAATTTTAATCGTGGTTAAACCATATACATTCCGCCGTTGACGTGCAGGGTCTCACCAGAGATGTACCCGGCCTCGTCAGAGGCTAAAAATGCTACTGCGCTGGCGATTTCTTTTGCGTCACCTAAGCGACCCGCTGGAACCTGCGCCAGAATACCCGCACGCTGATCGTCAGAGAGCGCACGCGTCATGTCCGTTTCAATAAAACCCGGAGCAACAACGTTTACAGTAATACCGCGAGACGCGACTTCACGCGCCAGCGATTTACTGAAACCAATCAGGCCTGCTTTCGCCGCAGCGTAGTTAGCCTGACCAGCATTTCCCATGGTGCCAACCACAGAACCGATAGTGATAATACGACCATGACGCTTTTTCATCATAGCTCGCATTACCGCTTTTGACAGACGGAATACTGATGACAGGTTGGTTTCGATAATATCGTTCCACTCGTCATCTTTCATGCGCATTAACAGATTATCACGAGTGATACCGGCATTATTTACCAGAATGTCCACTTCGCCAAATTCTGCGCGAATATTTCCTAATACCGACTCAATAGATGCCGGATCGGTCACATTCAGCATAAAACCTTTACCGTTCGCGCCTAAATAGTCGCTGATGGCCTGCGCACCGCTTTCGCTGGTTGCAGTACCGATAACTTTCGCACCGCGAGCCACTAAGGTCTCCGCGATGGCACGGCCGATACCACGGCTTGCGCCGGTTACCAGCGCAACTTTTCCTTCAAAACTCATGGTCTTCCTCGTTTTATTGCTCAAGCGCCGCTGACAGAGAAGCTGGCTCATTAATGGCCGCAGCGGTCAGGGTGTCAACAATACGTTTAGTCAGGCCAGTCAGGACTTTACCTGGGCCAACTTCCAGCAACTGGGTCACGCCCTGTGCTGCCATAAATTCTACTGACTTCGTCCACTGCACAGGACTGTAAAGCTGACGCACCAGCGCGCTACGAATCGCTTCAGGCGAGGTTTCGCACTTTACATCCACGTTATTCACAACCGGTACGGTTGGCGCATTGAAAGCGATGCCTTCCAGCGCCACGGCCAGCTTGTCGGCCGCAGGCTTCATCAGCGCGCAGTGAGACGGCACGCTTACCGGCAACGGCATAGCTCGTTTAGCACCTGCTGCTTTACATGCCGCGCCAGCACGTTCTACGGCGTCTTTGTTGCCAGCAATAACCACCTGGCCTGGCGAGTTGAAGTTCACAGGAGAGACGACTTGTCCCTGAGCTGCTTCTTCACAGGCTTTCGCGATAGAGGCATCATCCAGGCCGATAATAGCAGACATTGCGCCCGTGCCTTCCGGCACCGCTTCCTGCATCAATTTACCGCGTAACTCCACCAGACGAACAGCATCAGCGAAGTTGATTACGCCCGCGCAAACCAGCGCGGAGTACTCACCCAGACTGTGACCGGCCATCATCGCAGGGGTTTTACCGCCCTGCTGCTGCCAGACGCGATAAATGGCTACTGAAGCGGCCAACAACGCAGGCTGAGTCTGCCAGGTTTTATTCAGCTCTTCCGCCGGGCCCTGTTGAGTCAATGCCCAGAGATCATAGCCCAGTGCGTCTGAAGCTTCACGGAAGGTTTCTGCAACAATCGGCCAGGTCGCGGCTAAATCAGCCAGCATACCGACAGCTTGCGAACCCTGTCCCGGGAAAACAAAAGCGAATTGAGTCATTTCCTTATTCCTGTAATCAAAAACGAACCAGTGCTGAGCCCCAGGTAAAGCCGCCGCCGAACGCTTCGAGCAGTACCAGTTGGCCGCGTTCAATACGCCCGTCGCGAACGGCTTCATCCAGCGCCGCAGGCACAGAGGCCGCAGAGGTATTACCGTGCCTGTCCAGCGTGACGACGACATTGTCCATCGACATACCCAGCTTTTTCGCTGTCGCGCTGATAATGCGCAGGTTGGCCTGATGCGGCACCAACCAGTCGAGGTCAGAACGGTCCAGATTGTTTGCTGTCAGCGTTTCATCAACAATGTGCGCAAGTTCCGTGACCGCCACTTTGAAGACTTCGTTACCGGCCATCGTCAAATATGATGATTTAGAAGGATCGAGGCGATCCTGGTTCGGCAGCGTCAGCAGTTCGCCGTAGCTCCCGTCCGCATGCAGATGCGTGGAGATAATGCCCGGTTCTTCGCTCTTACCAAGAACGACTGCGCCTGCACCATCCCCAAACAGAATAATTGTTCCACGATCTTCAGGATCGAGGGTTCGAGCCAGCGCGTCTGAACCGATAACCAGCGCGTAATCTACCGCGCCGTTTTTCACGTATTGATCGGCGATGCTCAGCGCGTAGGTAAAGCCCGCGCAAGCGGCTGCAACGTCGAATGCAGGGCAACCTTTAATGCCCAACATACCCTGCACCTGGCAGGCGGCGCTAGGAAATGCGTGAGTCGATGACGTGGTTGCAACGATGATTAAGCCAATTTGCGACTTATCAACGCCGGCCATTTCCAGGGCGCGAGTTGCTGCAGCATAACCCATGGTTGCCACGGTTTCTTCGGGCGCTGCGATTCGGCGTTCACGAATACCTGTACGGGTGACAATCCACTCGTCAGAAGTATCCACCATTTTTTCCAGGTCGGCGTTAGTCCGCACGTGTTCGGGCAGATAGCTGCCCGTACCAATAATCTTCGTATACATGTACGCTTAATCACTCTTGGGTAATACAGATTCCAGGCGGGCAGAAATCCGGGTGGGGACTTGCCGCGCCACCGCCTGCACTGCCTGTTCAATCGCGACGGCAAATGCTCGCTGATTGGCCGCACCATGGCTCTTTATCACGGTACCGCGCAATCCTAACAGACAGGCGCCATTATACTGGTCGGGGTTGAGGTGACTGAATCGCCTGGTCAGATGCTTTTGCAACCAACGCTTCAATAAAATCAGCCACCACGACCTTTTTTTCCCTTCGCCCTGTGATTTGAGGAGCGAAAGGAACATTCTGACAACCCCTTCCATCGTCTTAAGTGTGACGTTACCAACAAAGCCATCACACACCAGTACATCCGTTTTTCCGGTCAACAATTCGTTGGCTTCAAGATAACCAATATAGTTGATAGAAGGCATTGTTTTTAATAATGCAGAGGCATCGCGAATACTGTCGAGGCCTTTAGTCTCTTCTTCACCGATATTCAGCAGCGCTACGCGAGGGTTAACCAGGCCCAGCACTTCTTCCGCCATCACGGAACCCATGATGGCGAACTGCACCAGCATATTACTGTCGCAGTCTACATTGGCGCCGAGATCCAGCACCACGGTTTTGCCTTTTTGCTGATGGGGTAAAACCGTCATCAACGCCGGGCGTTCAATCCCTTCAATGGGCTTAAGCAATAATTTTGCAAGCCCCATCAACGCACCTGTGTTTCCGGCGCTCACGCAAGCTTCAGCTCGCCCTTCTTTTACCAATTCAAGCGCCAAACGCATGGATGAACCGCGGCTATTGCGGATCGCATGCGACGGTCTGGCATCACTGGCAATAACCGATTCCGCAGGGATAATCTGCAGACGCGAACGTTTTTCGAAATCAGCTTTGGCAAGTAATGGCGTGATGGCGTCGGGGCAACCGACTAAAAGAAGGCTTAACTGGGAATTAGAGTCCAGTGCCTGCAATGCTGCAGGCACTGTCACGGAAGGACCGAAGTCCCCACCCATGGCATCTAACGCAAGGGTTAGACGTCTCAAGGTATCGCCAGATTACTTAGCGATAACCTTGCGGCCGCGGTAGTAACCGTCGGCGGTGATGTGGTGACGCAGATGAGTTTCGCCAGAAACTTTGTCCACGGACAGGGTGGTGGTGGTCAGCGCGTCATGGGAACGACGCATGCCACGTTTGGAACGGGTTGGTTTATTCTGTTGTACGGCCATGGACCTTACTCCTCAATTACTTACGCTTTAAACTGGCTAATACGGCAAATGGATTTGGTTTCTCCGCCTCTGCAGGCAGTTTGCCAAACACCATGTCCGCCTCGGACACTTCACAGTGTTCAGAATCGTGCACCGGAACCACTGGCAAGGAGAGGATAATTTCATCTTCAACCAACGCCAGAAGATCGATTTCGCCAAATTCGTTAACCTGAACCGGCTCATACGCTTCCGGGAGTGCTTCAGCCTGCTCGTCTTTGACGATCGGACTAAAACAATACTGTGTGTAGACCTGATGAGCAAACGGCTTCCCGCAACGCTGACATGCAAGTGTTACCGCAACCTTTGCATCACCGGTAAGAACCGCGAGGCGCTGGTCATCGATAGCAAAACGCATATCGCATTCCACATCACTGTCCACACTGACTACAGATTCGGCGACGCGCTCAACCTGTTCAGGTGTATAGACACCGGAGTAATCAAGGCGTTTTTGAGCCGTACGAACCGGATCAAGAGTCAGGGGTAATTTTACTTTTTGCATAGGGCGCGCATATTAACTTTGTAACGTCATAGAGTCAAAGAAAAAGGCCTGCAAACAGCGCCTTTCGCCATTTATTCGCACACATTGCGGTGGCACAGTTTAAAATGCCTTTATCCAATTCGCTATCTTTAATGAAAAAAATATGAAACCGATTGTACTGGCATCAACCTCTCCTTTCCGCCGCGCCCTGCTAGAAAAGCTTGACTTACCCTTTATAACCGCCTCGCCTCTTACAAATGAAACGCCCAAAACCGGCGAGAGCGCACGAGCGCTGGTTACTCGTCTGGCCCAGGCCAAAGCGCAGGCTTTAAGAAATGAATTCCCTTCGCATTTAATTATCGGCTCGGATCAGGTTTGTGTCATAAATAATCAGATTGCGGGTAAACCGCACACTGAAGAGAATGCGGTGCAGCAGCTTCTTCTCGCTCGCGGCAGCATAGTGACTTTTTACACCGGACTTGCGCTCTATAATTCGCAAAACGGTCACCTGCAGACGATGTGCGAGCTTTTTGATGTGCATTTCCGTCACCTGAGCGAAGACGAAATCCGCAATTATGTTCGCAAGGAACAACCGCTGCAGTGCGCAGGCAGTTTTAAAAGCGAAGGATTGGGCATTACGCTATTTGAAAGGCTGGACGGGCGCGATCCTAATACGCTGGTTGGGCTGCCGCTAATAGGTTTGTGCGAGATGTTAATAAAAGAGGGATGCAATCCGCTGCTTGCATAAAAAACGCTCCCGTCAGGGAGCGACATTTATCAGGTGGCGTTGCGCAGTATGGTAAGACAACGCTTTAGCTGCTCGTCTAGCGGTGCTTCGACACGCATAATCTCTCCCGTATTGGGATGCGTGAATCGCAGCGCGGCGGCATGCAAGAAAAGGCGGTTTAAGCCTGTGCCAGCCAGTTGCTTATCAAATTCTCGATCGCCATAGCGGTCGTCAAAAGCAATGGGATGACCAGCATGCAGAGTATGAACACGAATTTGATGAGTACGCCCTGTAACCGGGCTACAGCGCACCAGCGTCGCGAATGTGTAACGCTCCTCGACCTTAAAGCGAGTCTCTGAAGCTTTACCCTCGCTGTTCACACGCACAATGCGCTCACCGCTTTGCAGAATGTTTTTCAGCAGCGGAGCCTGCACAACCTTCACATGCGACTGCCATTGGCCGCGAACCAGCGCAAGGTAGTCCTTCTGCATACCCTTTTCACGAAGTTGTTCATGCAAAGAACGCAGCGCGGAACGCTTTTTGGCGACCAGCAGGATCCCCGAAGTATCGCGGTCCAGACGGTGAACCAGCTCAAGGAAACGCGCTTCAGGACGCAGCGCGCGCAGCCCTTCGATAACGCCAAAGCTCAACCCGCTCCCGCCGTGCACAGCCGTACCTGAAGGTTTATTAAGCACCAGTATATGGTCGTCTTCATAGAGAATGGCGTCAGCCAGCGCGGCCACTTTCTGCAGATGCGGCGATACAGGCGCATCTTCACGCTCGGCCACTCTGACCGGCGGAATTCTGATCTCATCACCGTCTTCTATTTTGTACTCGGGCTTGACGCGTTTTTTATTTACGCGCACTTCACCCTTACGCAAAATGCGATAAATCATGCTTTTCGGCACGCCCTTTAAACGGGAGAGCAGAAAATTGTCGATACGTTGCCCGGCCTCATCGGCGGAAATAGCAACGATTTGTACTGAAGGAGTCTGCGTTTTCATGGTCGGCGATTCTAAATAGCGTGCGCGCATAGCGCCACTCATTTTTATGTGCTTAACTGACTTCAGCCTGGTTTAAAGCCAGTTAACCCGCTTTTATTCATTTTCTGTACTGAAAGAAAAAAGCGAGTTAAAAAACTGTAAGAAACGAGGCACCAAAGGCAAAAGTCATCTTGCTATAATAAGGTTAGCAATGGAATAATGTTGCGGTTTTCCGTGTTGATACTTGTTAGTGCAAGGAATTTTGCGGAATTACCTTTTTTGTCTGAATGAACATCCACGCAGCAATGGCGTAAGACGTATTGTACTTTCAGGCAGTTAGCGGGCTGCGGGTTGCAGCCTGGCCGGTAAAATGGAATCAACTCTTAAGAAATATTCTAAGGTTATTCCCACGATAATTGCGCTGTATTTCCGTATGAAATACAGGCTACCGACACTTTGCGCCTCTCAGCAAGCGACAACCGTGAGGTTGGCGACTATGCGTTTAGTCACGAGGCCATCGGTTCATTCCCGGTCAGCGTCACCATGCCCGTAGCTAATCACCAATGTAAGAATAATGAGTAAGTTACGATGAAAAGAATGCTAATAAACGCGACTCAGCAAGAAGAGTTGCGTGTCGCCCTTGTAGATGGGCAGCGTCTGTACGATCTGGATATTGAAAGCCCAGGACACGAACAGAAAAAAGCCAACATCTATAAAGGAAAAATCACCCGCATTGAACCCAGTCTGGAAGCGGCATTTGTAGATTACGGCGCGGAACGTCATGGTTTCCTCCCTCTTAAAGAAATTGCCCGCGAGTACTTCCCGTCTAATTATTCATCACATGGCCGTCCGAACATTAAAGATGTTCTGCGCGAAGGCCAGGAAGTGATTGTCCAGATTGATAAAGAAGAGCGCGGTAATAAAGGTGCCGCCCTGACGACCTTTATCAGCCTGGCCGGCAGTTACCTGGTGCTGATGCCGAACAACCCACGTGCCGGCGGTATCTCTCGCCGCATTGAAGGTGACGACCGTACCGAACTGAAAGAAGCCCTTTCCTCCCTGGAACTGCCAGACGGCATGGGTCTGATTGTACGTACCGCAGGCGTGGGTAAGTCCGCTGAAGCGCTGCAATGGGATTTAAGCTTCCGTCTGAAGCACTGGGAAGCCATTCTGAAAGCCGCTGAGAGCCGCCCTGCGCCGTTCCTGATTCACCAGGAAAGCAACGTTATCGTGCGCGCGTTCCGCGATTACCTGCGCCAGGACATCGGCGAAATCCTTATCGATAACCCAAAAGTGCTTGAGCTGGCTCGCCAGCATATCGGCGCGCTGGGCCGTCCGGATTTCAGCAGCAAAATTAAGCTCTACACCGGTGAAATCCCGCTGTTCAGCCACTACCAGATTGAGTCGCAAATTGAATCCGCTTTCCAGCGTGAAGTCCGTCTGCCGTCCGGCGGTTCGATTGTTATCGACACCACAGAAGCGCTGACCGCTATCGACATCAACTCCGCTCGCGCAACCCGCGGTGGCGATATCGAAGAAACGGCGTTTAACACCAACCTTGAAGCCGCGGATGAAATCGCCCGCCAGCTTCGCCTGCGTGACCTTGGCGGCCTGATCGTTATCGACTTTATCGATATGACCCCGGTTCGCCACCAGCGCGCGGTTGAAAACCGCCTGCGTGAAGCGGTTCGTCAGGATCGCGCCCGTATCCAGATCAGCCATATTTCACGCTTCGGCCTGCTGGAAATGTCACGTCAGCGCCTCTCCCCTTCACTGGGCGAGTCAAGCCATCACGTCTGCCCGCGCTGTAGCGGTACCGGCACCATCCGCGATAACGAATCCCTGTCGCTCTCTATTCTGCGCCTGATTGAAGAAGAAGCGCTGAAAGAGAACACCCAGGAAGTTCACGCCATCGTTCCGGTACAGGTAGCTTCTTATCTGCTGAACGAAAAACGTGACGCGGTAAGCGCCATCGAAACCCGTCAGGGCGGTGTGAAAGCCATTATCGTGCCAAACGATCAGATGGAAACGCCACACTACTCCGTACTGCGCGTGCGCAAAGGCGAAGAAACCAAAACGCTGAGCTACATGCTGCCTAAGCTGCATGAAGAAGAAATGGCGATGCCTTCTGATGAAGAGTATGCCGAGCGTAAACGCCCTGAGCAGCCAGCGTTGGCAACCTTCGTGATGCCGGACGTGCCGCCTGCTCCGCAGGAAGCCGCTCCAGCAGCGAAACCTGTAGCCGCAGCGAAACCTGCCGCGCCTGTACAGCCTAAAGCGCCTGCGCAGCCAGGGCTCGTTAGCCGTATCTTAAGCGCGCTGAAAAACTTGTTTGCCGGTGAAGCTACCGTTGAGAGCAAAGAAGTAAAAGAAGAGAAGCCGGCTGAAGCTGAAACTCAACGTCAGGGCCAGGAGCGTCGCAACAACCGCCGCCAGAATAACCGTCGTGACCGGGGCGATCGCAACAACCGCGACCGTGATAATCGTAACGAAAACCGTGAAGGTCGTGAAAGTCGCGAACCGCGCGAGAACCGTGATGAAAACCGTCGCAACCGTCGCCAGGGCCAGCAGCAAAACGCGGAAGTTCGTGAAACGAGTCAGAACGTAGCGGAAGAAGTTGAAAAACCGAAAGTACGTGATGAGCAACAGCAGCCACGCCGCGAGCGCAACCGCCGTCGCAGCGATGACAAACGTCAGGCGCCGCAGGAAGTTAAAGTTCTGCAACGCGAAGAAACCGTCGAGGTCGAAGCCGAACAGGAAGAACGTGTTCAGGTTATGCCGCGCCGTAAACAGCGTCAGTTGACTCAGAAAGTTCGTTTCGAATCAGTTGAAGACATTGCTGCAGCTCAGGCAGCAGCAACAGCGGCGGCGCAAGAAGAAACACCGGCGCAAGCAGCCGAAACGTCGCACACCGAGCTGGCTACCATTCCGTTGCCAGCCGTGGTTGAAGCGCCGGTTAACGAGCAGGATGACAACGGCGATTCACGCAATGATTCTAACGGCATGCCACGTCGTTCACGTCGCTCTCCGCGTCATCTGCGCGTAAGCGGCCAGCGCCGTCGTCGCTATCGTGATGAACGCTACCCTGCCCAGTCGCCAATGCCGTTAACGGTGGCCTGCGCATCGCCTGAGCTGGCATCCGGTAAAGCCTGGATAAGCTACCCTATCGTCCGTCAGGACGAAGTAGCGCAAGAGGAAGCGCAGGACAATGCTGTTATTGCACAAGCACCGGTTGTAGAAGCGCCAGTCGCAGCAGCCGTTCAGCAGCCTGCAGAAGTGGCGGTGTCTGAACCTGTCGTTCAGGAAACGCCTGTGGCTGAGCCTGCAGTTGAAACCACGCATCCGGAAGTCATTGCCACACCGGTTACCGAGCAGCCGCATATCATTGCCGAGCAGGACGAAGTCGTCGCTGAACAGGTAATTGAAGAAGTGGCTCCTGCTGCGGATGAAACGTCTCAGGAAGAGGTTCAGGCTGCAGAAATTGCGCAAATAGCGCCTGTTATGGTGGAGCAAACTGCACCAGAAGCGCCGGTTGCAACGGCTGAAGAGAGCAAGCCTGTTCAACCGAAACCTGAAGCGGTAGCGGTTGTTGAAGCGACGCCTGCGCCTGCCGTAGAGCCTGAACCAACAGCGCCAGTGACAGCAGTACCAGTGGCTGCGCCTGTACCGGTTCCGCACGCGGTTAAGCATGCGACTGCGCCGATGACTCGCGCGCCTGCACCTGACTACTCGCCAGAGCCAGAGCGTCCAAGCAACTGGGTTCGACCAGCATTTGAGTTTACCGGTCGCGGTTCCGCTGGCGGTCATAGCGCAACGCACCAGGCAACAGCGCCAGCGACTCGTCCACAAAGCGCCGAGTAATAGCAGGCTCTAATGAAAAGCCGGTCAGGCAACTGACCGGCTTTTTTTATGTCGGTATCCATCCGGAATAACGGGCAAAAAAAAGCCCACTCCGGGGTGCGGAAGTGGGCACATGATGCGTGTCCAGTTTCAAGACACGCCCAAAATCAAAACTATTACTTATTCAACTGGAACAAAGACATGCCCTGCATGTCAGTAAACGCTTTATATGCCGCCTGAAGCGCGGCCTGCTGCATTGTGTAAGAGGAAATCGTTGAGTTCCAGTCAACGTCAACCAGGCTGCTCATCTGCGTCTTCTGATCCACCGCGCGGTCGTCGCCCAATGAGTCAAGAGCACTTAACTCATTTAGCTGAGTACCCAGCTCTGAACGTACGGTCAAAACGTTGTTGAGCGAGTTCTTAAGGCCACGGTTAGTTTTATCAATCACCGCGGTTAACTCGGCTTTCTTATCATCATCAAGATCTTCAGCCGGCGTGTTTAAGGCTGCAATGGCGGTATCCAGCATTTTGAATAGATCGGTTTCAGGATCTGTCTTATCCGGTTCAGCTAACGCATTACTGGTGATGGTGTTAAAAACTTGGGTCCCCGTATGGCCGATTGTCATCGTGCGGGAGGCGTCCACAGATTGTGTAATAGCCGTGTTACCGCCATCGTAGCTAACCCCGTCGGCGCCATCGGTAAAAGGAGCCGTTTCGGTTTTGTAACCGGCAAAAATATAGCGGCCGTTACCGTCAGTACTGTTTGCCAGATTCAGAAGCTGGTCGCGGATCCCGCTAAGCTCTGTTGCCAGAGAAGCACGGTCATCATCGCTCAACGTTCCGTTACCCGCATAAACAATCTTTTCCTGCGCGGTCTGAATCGCTGTCGTCACCTGCGACAGCACGTTTTCTTCCAGCGAAACTTTTTGTGTTGCAAAAGTTCGGGCCAGCGCGTACTGGCTGGTTTGCGACTGGGCCTGGGACAACACTACCGCCTGGGAAGCCGCAACCGGATCGTCAGAAGGCCTGTTGACTCGTAGACCGGTCGACATTTGTTCACCATAGCCCAGCCATGCGCTCTGGGCGTTAGTCACGCCGCGCATTGTCTGGTCGTACATCATCTGAGTGCTGATACGCATTCGCTATGACTCCTCAGTTATCGAATTGATGAGAGCAGCGCATCAAATATGCTTGATGCGGTTTGTAGAACCTGCGCGTTAGCCAGGTAATACTGCTGATAACGTTGCAGGTTGCCATACTCTTCATCCAGGTTAACCCCGGAGATGGATTGCTGCTGGTTGCTAAGCTGGGTTACCACATTGCTTTGGGTGGTGCTGGTCACTTTCAGGCTGGCCGTTTTATTGCCGATATCGCTGATAAGACCCGCGTAGGCATCGTTAAACGATTTAGTCCCGCCGACTTGTTTAGCATTCTGCAGATCGACTAAAGCCTGCGCGTTGCGGTTATCGCTGTCGCCCGAATCAGAGTCAGAAGCGAGCGCAAGTTTGCTTTCATCAGTGATCTTCACGCTCATGTTCACAATGGCGTTAGAGACCGGTTTCACGGTAAAGCTGTCGTTTGCTTTAGCCGCGCCACTGACGCTAATTGTCAGCCCATCAAATTCCAGGCCGGTAACATTCCCATCAGTATCTTTTGCAAGCGTAGGGTCAATTTTTGCATTATCAGATAAACGAGTGACTTCCCAACCTGAATCACCAAACACAACTTTATAATCGCTTGCCTGAACTTTTGAGCTATCGTCAACGGTCGCCGTCAGTTCGCCTGTACCTTTATTTTTAGTGTTACTGAGCACCGATGGACTGCCAATGCTGAACAGGTCGTCGCCCTCGTCGCCATTGGCGTCATAACCCTGGGTATGCTGTTTATTAATCGAATCAGCAAACGAC
Organism: Dryocola boscaweniae; assembly: GCF_025215095.1. Lineage (GTDB taxonomy): Bacteria > Pseudomonadota > Gammaproteobacteria > Enterobacterales > Enterobacteriaceae > Dryocola > Dryocola boscaweniae. The sequence goes on from NZ_JALHAP010000082.1 coordinate 722,264, forward strand.
AAAGCTAATTGCCCAAGGCTATTACGTGCTTTGTCGAGATCCTGACTCCGGAACGTTAACAGCCCACCCAACGAACCGGTGGTTAACTGGCTTTCAGGAATTTCAACCGTGCCTGCAACTTTATCTACATAGGCCACGGTGATTCGTGAAGGGTCGGCGCTGGACGGCACAGCCGCAAGCTGCTTCGCGGTGCTTCCCTGTACAAGAGAAATTCCGTTAGCGACGGAAACGTTGTAACTGCCGCCATCCTGCACGCTGACTTCTACGCCAACAATCTGATTCAGTTCGCTGACCAGTTGGTCACGCTGATCGAGCAGGTCGTTTGGCGCAGCGCCCCCGCTGATACCTTTCAGGCGGGAAATCTGATCGTTGAGGTTTGCAATCTGCGAAGCGTAGTTATTGATTTGTTCAACGCTGCTCTGGATGGAGCCGTTAATCTGCTTATCCTGGTCCCGCAGATACTGATCCATCACTTTAAACTGGTTTACCAGCCCTTCAGACTGGCCAAGCAGAGCCTGACGAGCCGCCGAATCTTCGGCGTTGCTGGTCAGCGTTTGCAGCCCGGTAAAGAAGCTTTGCATGGTCGTCGCCAGCGTATTAGTGGTGCCGGAGAACAGATCGTCAATTTTTGACATCTGCTGATACTGCGTACTCAGGCCGCTATTTTGGGTTTGCGCTGCGCGAAGCTGATTGGTGATAAACGCATCGTATTCACGTTGCACACCGCTTACATACACACCGTTTCCTGTATAGCCGCCGGCGCCCAGGGTGCTGTTGGTCTGAGACAGTAATGTCGTCTGGCGGGTATAGCCCGCTACGTTGTAGTTTGAAATATTATTACTGACGGTATTTAGCGCCGCCTGAGCAGCACTCAGGCCACTCATGGCACTGTTAATCAGGCTACTGGACATGGAGTTTCCTTAAGCACGTATTGTCACGGGTCCTGTCGAATAGTATCGGCAGCTTGCCGCGGGACTTGAGTTTAATCAGAACAAATTTGACAGATCGTTGTTGTAGGCTTTGGCAACTTTGTCACTCATGCCCTTAAGCTGCTGAATCATGCCCGTAAGCTTGCGCGCGTAGTTCGGATCGGTGGCGTATCCGGCGTTCTGCAACGCCTGAGCGCCCTGCTCTGGCGTGCTGGCATTGGTGACTGCGGCGTAGCGCGGATTGCGGGTCAACATCCCCACATAGTCGGAGAGCGCCTCAAGATACGAGCCGTACACGCGGAATTTGGCTTTAACTTTCTTCGCCTCACCGTTTTCAAATTCGGTGGTGGTAATTTCCGTTACCGGGCCCTTCCAACTGGAAGTCGCCTTCACGCCAAACAGGTTGAAGCTCGGCTCGCCGTTAGCGGTGAGAATTTGTCGCTGTCCCCAGCCGGACTCCAGCGCAGCCTGCGCCAGAATCAGGTGATGAGGAATACCGCTCTGCTCGCTCGCCAGCCGTGCCGGAAGCGAAAGCTGGGCGAGAAAGTCTTTACTGTCGCCGCTAAGCGGCTCTTCATTAGAAGGCGCTTTGGGAATGGCCTGACGCACCATTTGCGTCAGGGTTTGATTCTGGAAGCTGGTTACCGTCTGCAAATCAAACTTCATCGGCACCTTGCCCGCCTCTTCCGACGGGTCGGCGTTTTCACCCATTTGCTTAACCATCATGTCCGCAAGCCCCAGCCCTTTGGCGCTGAGCTGCTGTGCGATTTGCTGGTCATACATGCTGGTGTACATACGTGACTGTTCGCTGCTGAAAATGCCGTCTTTCGGCAGCGCCTCTCGCATGCTTTTCAACATCATCTGTACGAACATCCCTTCCACCTGGCGGGCAACCGACTTCATGTTGCCCTTTGGATCCTGCCCGGCCTTCGCTTTTAGCTCATTAAGGGAGCCTGCATCCCACGCGGCATTTGCCAGTGACTGGGTATCGTTGAGCATCAGATGATTTCCACTTTCGCACGCAGGCATCCTGCGCTTTGCATTGATTGCAGAATCGACATTAGCTCCATTGGCGTCGCGCCAAGGGTATTGAGCGCACGCACCACGTTGTTGAGGTTGGCGCTGGAGTTGACGCGCTGAAGCGCCCCGCCGCTCTGGCGTAAATCGATTTGCGTTTGCGGAGTGACAACGGTCTGTCCACCGCCAAATGGCGTATCCGGCTGGCTAACCTGTGCCTGACGGTTAACGGTGACAGAGAGATTGCCCTGAGCGATAGCGCAGCTATCCAGCGTCACTTCACGGTTCATAACCACCGAGCCGGTGCGCGAGTTAATGATGACTTTCGCATCCTGAGTCGTCACGTTAACTTCCAGATTCTGAATATCCGCCAGTAAACGCACCTGCGAGCTGTTGCCGCTTGGGACACGAACCTGAATCGTGCGAGCATCCAGCGCAGAAGCGCTGCCGTAACCACGAGAACGGTTAATGGTGTCGGTAATTTGCTGGGCGAGAGTGAAATCGTCGTCGTTTAACTGCAGGTTAATTACGTTGCCCTGGCCGAAGGTGCCCGGCAGTTCACGTTCGATAACCGCGCCGTTGGTGATGCGTCCGCCGTTAAGCTGGTTCACCTGCACGCTGCTTCCGCCCGCGGCCGCACCCGCGCCGCCGACCAGAATGTTACCCTGCGCCAGCGCGTAAACCTGGTTATCCACCCCTTTCATCGGGGTCATCAGCAGCGTACCGCCGCGCAGGCTTTTGGCGTTCCCCATAGAAGAAACGACAACGTCGATATTCTGTCCGGAGCGCGCAAACGCGGGATATTTCGCCGTCACCATAACTGCCGCTACGTTCTTAAGCTGCATGTTGGTGCCCGCCGGCACGGTGATTCCCATCTGCGAAAGCATGTTGTTCAGGCTTTGCGTGGTAAAAGGCGTTTGCGTTGTCTGATCGCCCGTCCCGTCAAGGCCCACCACCAAACCATAACCAATCAGGGAGTTTTCACGCACGCCCTGAACGCTTGTCAGGTCGCGAATACGCTCGGCCTGCGCGAGTGAAGACATCAGCATCAGCACCGCGAATAAATATTTGACCATGATACCCCTCGCTTACATCGGCGATAAATTAAGGAAGAAGCGCTGCAGCCAACCCATGTTCTGCGCTTCATTGATATAGCCGTTACCGACATATTCGATACGGGCATCGGCCACCTGAGTGGATGCCACGGTATTGCTGCCGCTGATCGTGCGCGGATTCACCACGCCTGAGAAGCGAATGAATTCGGTGCCCTGATTGATGGCGATTTGTTTTTCGCCCACCACGTGCAGGTTGCCGTTAGCCAGCACCTGATCAACCGTGACGGTTAATGTGCCGCTGAAGGTATTGCTGGCGTTCGCGCCGCCTTTACCGGTAAAGCTGTTGCCGCCTGAGCCATCAATGGATGCGCGATCGTTGCCAAACAGGCCTTCGAGATAGCGCGGCGTGACGTCCAGGCCGAAATTCGTTTTGCCATCGCGGCTGGCATTCGCCGAAGAACTTTTGCTGGCACTGACATTTTCCTGAAGCTGAATGGTCAACGTATCACCGACGTTACGCGGACGACGATCTTCAAACAGCGGTTGATAACCGTAATTCACAGGTTGCGCAGTCTGGAAAATAGAGCCGTTAATCACGGGCGCCGGGCCGGGTACCGGCTGGGCAGTCGTGGCCCCTTCAACCAGAGGTTTAGTAGGTATCAGAGCGCAGCCGCTTGTCGCCAGCACCAGGCACATCACGACAGGACGAAGAACCATAGGTTTTTGCATTGCTTTCATCTTCAGGTCTCAACAGCCGGCGCGCGCAAACGCACCGGCAAACATCTTACAGTTGCGTCAGTTTTTGCAGCATCTGGTCTGTGGTAGAGACCGCTTTACTGTTGATTTCATAAGCGCGCTGAACCTGGATCATATTCACCAGTTCCTCAGCGACGTTCACGTTAGAGGTTTCGACATACCCCTGATACAACAGCCCTGCTCCGTTTAACCCCGGCGTACTTTCATTCGGCGTACCGGAAGACTGGGTTTCGGCATAAAGGTTTTCGCCCAGGCTTTCCAGTCCGGTGTCGTTCATAAAAGTAGTCAGGTTAAGCTGACCTACCTGAACAGGCTGTGCCTGGCCTTGCTGGGTCACGCTTACGATGCCGTCACGCCCGATGGTTATCGTCAGGGCGTTAGCCGGAATAGTAATCGCAGGCTGAACCTGGAAACCGCCGGACGTCACCAGTTGGCCATTCTGATCGACCTGGAATGAACCATCACGGGTGTAGGCGCTTGAGCCATCCGGCAACTGGACCTGGAAGAAGCCCTGGCCTTTGATGGCCACATCTTTACTGTTGTTGGTCTCAGAAAGATTGCCCTGGCTGTGTAAACGCTCCGTTGCTACCGGACGCACGCCGGTACCAATTTGCAGACCAGACGGCAGCGTGGTTTGCTCAGAAGATTGCGCCCCCGGCTGACGAATAGTCTGATAGAGCAGATCTTCAAATACCGCGCGCTGACGCTTAAAACCATTGGTGGAGACGTTTGCCAGGTTGTTGGCAATCACATCCATATTGGTTTGCTGGGCGTCGAGGCCCGTTTTGGCGATCCATAACGAACTGATCATGTTGAATTCCTGTTATTTACGCGACGGCCGTTTAGCTCATCGACAGCAGTTGGTTAGCACGCTGCTCGTTTTCATCAACGCTTGAGATCATCTTCATTTGCATCTCAAAGCGACGGGCGTTGGCAATCATGTCAGCCATGGCTTCCACGGGCTTTACGTTGCTGCCTTCCAGCACGCCGGGCATTACCGTGATGCTCGGATCAGCCTGCAAGGTCGCGCCACGTGCGGCCTGCGCAGACGGGTTCAGGCGAAAGAAGCCATCATCGCCACGCATCACTTCCTGACCGGTCGCTTTGACTAATTTCAAACGGCCAATAGGCGCCACGGTATTCGGCGCGTCGCCCGCATTCAGAGACGAGATTGTCCCGTCAGCGGCAATGGTAATCTCAGCACCTTCGGGAACAGCAATCGGCCCGCCGTCGCCCATAACCGGCTGCCCGTTGATGGTCAACTGCCCGGCAGGACTGACCTGCATATTACCGTTGCGGGTATAAGCTTCTGTGCCGTCCGCGCTTTGTAACGCCAGCCAGCCATCCTGTTGCAGGGCGACGTCCAGCGGGCGCTGGGTGTAATCAAGCTGCCCCTGGCTCATATCCGCCCCGGGAGTCGAGGCGGTAACGAGCGTACGGGTTGGCATTGACAGCCCTTCTACCGGCACCGCACGCAGGGCATTGAGCTGCGCACGAAAACCCGGTGTGGAGGCGTTTGCCAGGTTGCTGGCCGTCACCGCCTGTTGGTTCAGCGTCTGACTTGCCGCGCCCATGGCGGTATAAATTGCGTGATCCATTAAGCCATCCCGTCAGATGATTAGCGCAGGTTAACCAGGGTGTTGAGGATCTGATCCTGGGTTTTGATGGTCTGCGCGTTGGACTGATAGTTACGCTGCGCGACAATCATGTTCACCAGTTCTTTACTCAGATCGACGTTTGAGGCCTCCAGCGCGCCGTTGGTCAGCGTACCGAAGTTGCCGGTGCCCGCTGTGCCCAGCAGCGCAACGCCAGATGCGTTGGTCGCAGCCCAGACGTTATCGCCCTGAGAGGCCAGGCCTTCCGGGTTTGCAAAGTTCGACAGTACGATCTGGCCCAGCACTTGGGTCTGTTCGTTGGAGTAGTTGCCGACAATGGTGCCGTCGTCGTTGATCTGATAGCTCACCAGGTCGCCTGGCTTGTAACCATTCTGGCTGGTTGCCACAATGTTGTTAGAGCCGGTGTTCTGCTGCATGGAGTTCAGGAAGCTCAGGGAGAAAGTTGCGGCTGTGGCGCCGTTTACCGCCTCGGTCGTGACAGAGATTTCTGTCGGCCAGGTAGAAGGGGAAGCAGGAACTTCTGTCGCCGTCGCACTGATACCTAAGTAAGAGCCGTTTGTATCAAAACGCATAAAGCCTTTTGACTCTACCGCAGCATCAGCAACGGAGGAGTCCTGGGTATAGATTTGCCATGTGTTATCCGAATTTTTGACATAAAAAATGTTCATGTCATGGGCGTTGCCCTGGCTGTCAAAAACGGTGACGGTGCCTTTCTTGTTGTACGTATCGGAATCTGTGGCATCAAAGGCTTTTGTCGGCACGGCATCCGTAGAGTTCAGGTTAATCTGCATCGCAGCGGTGGTGGTCGTTTTAGCGGCCATCAGCGTATTCGGTACAGACAACCCAACCGGGTTTGCACCCTGCTGGATGGTTGGCGGGGTGCCGGTTGCCGGATAGCCGGTCAACTGCATGCCCTGCATGTTCACCAGGTTGCGATTTTCATCCAGCTTGAACTGGCCGTTACGGCTGTAGTACACGGAACCGTTATCATCCACCAGACGGAAGAAACCGCTCTGGCTAATGGCAACGTCCAGGCCGCGCCCGGTGCTGGTGGTGGTGCCGTCGTTAAAGTCCTGGGTAATGCCCGCGACTTTCACGCCAAGACCTACTTTGGAACCGGCAAACATATCCGCAAAAGAAGCGGTACCGGCTTTAAAGCCGTAGGTGGCGGAGTTGGCAATGTTGTTGCCAATCACGTCCAGGTTAGTGGCCGCAGCATTCAGGCCGCTGACCGCTTGAGAAAAGGCCATGTCTTACTCCTGCAAAGGTTAAAGGCTTAAATAATCTGCCTGATTTCGTCGAGGGTGGTGGTCCCGTAGGTCCCGAGATCCAGCAAAGTTGAACCATCGGTATTGTTGGTCACGCCGTTGACCAGGGCGAAGTTGAGCGGCTGAGCCACCAGTTGGGTACTGCCGTTACTGGCAGCGATTGATACGTTATAGGCGCCGTCCGGCGCGGCGGTGCCATCGGTCGTGCTGCCGTCCCAGGTGAAGGTATGAACGCCTGCGGACAGGCTACCGATATCAATGGTACGTACAACCTGACCGCTGCTGTCTGTAATAGTGGCGGTGACTTTATCGGCGGCCTGCTGCAGCTCAACGCCAAACGGCGTGGTTGCCTCGCTGCCTGCCAGAATTTTTGTACCCGGGATCATAACGCCATGCCCAATCAGGGTCGTTGCCTGCACCTGCTGATTGCTGGTTAACTGGCCTGAGACCGCGCCAAGCGTGGTGTTGAGTTTTTCGATACCGCTAAGCGTACTGATCTGCGCAAGCTGCGAAGTCAGTTCGTTGTTTTCCAGCGGGTTCGTTGGATCCTGATTTTTTAGCTGCGCCACAAGCAGCGTCAGAAAGCTGCTTTGCAGATCCGAAGAGCTGCTTGTCGAGCTGGTTGAGATACTCGACGTGCTGCTGGCGCTGGTTGTGTCGTTCACATTAACGGCGATAGACATGTGTTACTCCTTTATTGACCGAGAGTCAGGGTTTTCAACATCATGCTTTTCACGGTGTTGAGCACTTCCACGTTGGCCTGATAGCTGCGCGAAGCGGACATGCTGTTCACCATCTCACCCACCACGTCCACATTCGGCATCCGTACATAACCCTTCGCATCCGCCAGCGGGTTACCTGGCTGATAAACCAATTTGTCAGGATCCTGGCTTTCCACCACCTCACTGACCTTTACGCCGCCCGTTTGCGCACCGGGCGCTGCGTCGACCTGAAAAACAACCTGTTTTGCGCGATACGGCTGGCCGTCTGGCCCGGTCACGCTGTCGGCGTTCGCCAGGTTACTGGCCGCGACGTTCAAACGTTTGGACTGCGCGGTCATTGCCGAACCGGCGATATCAAAAATGTTCAGTAATGCCATGATTAGTTACCCTGTTGCAGCACGGACATCATGCCTTTGATTTGCCCGCCCAGAACCTGCAAGTCGGACTGGTATTTCAAGCTGTTATCCGCAAATTGCGTACGTTCCCTGTCCATATCGACGGTGTTGCCGTCCATCGATGGCTGGTCAGGAATGCGGTAGAGAAGATCCATCTGCGGGACGGATTGGGTTTGTGCCGGAATATGACGGGAAGAGGTCAGCGCCAGAGCCACACCGCTGCCTTCTGCGCGCCCGCGATCCATCACTTTTTTCATTTCGCTGGCAAAATCGATATCGCGCGCCTGAAAGCCAGGCGTGTCCGCATTGGCGATATTCGCCGCCAGAATCTCCTGACGCTGGGCGCGCAAATTAAGCGCTTCTTGCTGAAATCGCAGCGCGGCGTCCAGTTTGTCGAGCATGTTCCCTCCGCATAATTAGGATTTGTCCGACAGCTTACGGCCCCTTACGCGTGCGTTATCGACGGAATAAACGCAAAATGCATCGCTATTTGTCGCCTTGATCAATTCCGCCTGCGGTTAAAATCACTGCAACCTGAACAAGGAGTAGCGTCATGAAGAGTCTGAAAATCTGGGGTGGCATCGCGGTATTGCTGGTTTCACAACTGGCAAGCGCAAGTCCGCTTGATGCGCCGCTAACCCAGTTTTTCCAACAGCGTCTGGCAGGCATAAGCGACGACGTATCAGTGACGGTGAAAACGCCTGAAGCCCAGTTGCCTGCCTGCCCGCAGCCCGACTTCGTGATGCCAAACAATGGCCGAATGTGGGGCAACGTCAGCATTCAGGCGCGCTGCGGGAACGACAAGCGCTACATTCAGGCCGTTGTCGCAGCCAGCGGAGATTACGTTGTCGCAGCCCAGGCTTTAGCCCGGGGAACGGCGCTTAACGAAAGTAACGTACAAATGAAACGCGGGCGTCTGGACCAGTTGCCGCCGCGTACGATGCTCAGTCTTGACCAGGCAAACAATGCGATAACGTTAAGAGACATCGCGCCAGGCCAGCCGATTATGCTGTCGATGGTGCGCCAGTCCTGGCGAGTGAAAGCCGGGCAGCGTGTTCAGGTGGTGGCGGCAGGTGACGGCTTTAGCGTGAATAGCGAAGGACAGGCATTAAATAACGCGGCTGTGGCGCAAAATGCCCGGGTGCGTATGTCCTCAGGGCAGATAGTGAGCGGCACGGTGGACCCGGATGGGAATATTCTTATTAATCTATAATCTTTTTAAAGATTCTGCGGCGGCTGCCGATAAATAATTAACAATGATTTTGACAGGCTCTCCGCCGTGAGCCCCCTCAATGAGGATAAAACAATGAGCATTGATCGCACGTCGCCTTTAAAACCGGTAAGCACCGTTCAGCCGCGCGAAACTACCGATACTCAGGCACAAAAAAATCGCCTGGTAAAAAGCACCACGGCTGAAAGCACTAACGTCACGTTAAGCGATGCACAAGCGAAGCTGATGCAGCCGGGCACTAGCGACATTAATATGGAACGCGTGGAAGCGCTTAAAACAGCCATCCGTAACGGTGAGCTGAAAATGGATACCGGCAAAATCGCCGATGCGCTGATCCAGGAAGCCCAAAGCTACTTACAGAGTAAATAATTGCATGAGTCGTCTGTTAGAAGTGCTGGATCAAATGACTGCGGTGCTCAATTCACTTAAAGAAGTGATGGACGCCGAGCAGCAACAACTGTCTGCAGGCCATGTAAATGGCAGCGCATTACAGCGCATTACTGAAGATAAAAGCTCGCTGCTTGCGACGCTTGATTATCTTGAACAGCAACGGCGCGAACTGCAAAACCAGGAGGCTGCTTCCAGCACGGATGTCAGCCTTCGCTGGCAGACGATTACGCAAAAAACGCAGCACTTGCGCGATATTAACCAACATAACGGCTGGCTGTTAGAAGATCAGCTAGCGCGTAATGAGCAGGCACTGGCCGTACTTAAGCCGCACCAGGAACCCGATCTTTATGGGGCCGATGGACAAGCCACGACGGTGAATCGTGGCAGTAATAAAAAAATAACGATATAACAAAAAACCGGCTCATTGGCCGGTTTTTTGTTTCTTAATCAGCGCATTCCAAAATTCTCTTAGCGAGGCAGCGCCTTGAGGATCTTCATGGTCGCCTCAACGTCAATTTCATCCTCAGAAAAAATGTGCGTGGTGCCCTGGAAGGTGGTGACCGCAAGCTTCTTAAGCTTGCGCATCTCATCGGCCTTCTTCTCCTGCTTCGGACGAATGCTGTTCATCAGCAACCCGACCGACAGCACCGCATTCTCTTTATCAATCTTCGCGTCCGCCGGCACTTCTTCGCTGTAAACCAGGAAGGATTTAATGGAGGTGATTTTAATACGCTCGCCGGCAATAAAGATGTATTTGCTTTCCGGCTCCACTTTCACCGCATAAGCCGACAGGCCTTTATTATTGGTGGTGGGTTCAAAGGTCACCGCAGCATCTTTTTTGATTAGCTCAGGATTGGCGACTTTAATCACATGGAAATAACGGTTATCGCCGTTTTCATCTTTGATAAAACCAAAACCTTTTTCTTCAAACCAGGTTGTGATTGTCCCGTTCATCGCTTTACCGCCTAATTAATCGTTCAACATGTCAAATTTTGCAGCGCGTAGTTTAAAGCACAACCCCTGCCTTCTCTACAATATTAGTAGCGTGGATGCGGATAAGCCGCATCCACCGCCTGAAAAACTTATATTGTCCTTCTGGCGAAGTCCTTAACCTTAAAGCCCAGCACCATAAGCGTTGCGAAATACGCCAGGATGCCGGCTACGACCACGGCCATCAAACGCGCTAAGCGGTATGCCATATTCCCCATGTCCCAGGCGGGCATGATGTACATCATGCCCAGCAGCACTGCGGACATCACAATCACCGCGGCGAACAAACGCCACAAGAAAGCGGCCCAGCCCGGCTGCGGCTGAAAGATATCCTGCTTGCGAAGCTGCCAGTACAGCAGGCTTGCGTTAATGCAGGCGGCCAGACCAATAGACAGCGCCAGGCCCGCATGTTTGAGCGGTCCGATAAACGCAAGGTTCATCAGTTGCGTGAGGATTAACGTGACAATCGCGATTTTGACCGGCGTTTTAATATCCTGGCGCGAGTAAAAACCCGGCGCCAGAACCTTCACCACTATTAGCCCCATCAGACCGACGGAATAGGCTACCAGCGCGCGTTGCGTCATGACGGCGTCAAAGGCGGTAAATTTGCCGTACTGGAATAAAGAGACGGTGAGCGGTTTTGCCAGGATGCCTAATGCCACCGCGCTCGGCAGCGCCAGCAGGAAGCACAGGCGTAAACCCCAGTCCATCAAACGCGAATATTCATCATGGTTGCCGCTGGCGAAACTTTTAGCGAGCGACGGCAGTAAAATCGTGCCCAGGGCCACGCCCAGCACGCCGGACGGAAACTCCATCAGACGATCGGCGTAATACATCCAGGACACCGAGCCGGAAGCAAGGAAGGAAGCAAAAATGGTATTGATGATAAGTGAAATCTGGCTGACGGATACGCCCAGGATCGCAGGCCCCATCTGCTTGATGACGCGCATTGCGCCTGCGTCTTTCAGATTGACGCGGGGCAGCACCAGCATGCCGATTTTCTTCAGATGCGGAAGCTGCCAGCCCAGTTGCAGCACGCCGCCCACGGTAACCGCCCAGGCAAGCGCAAGAATCGGCGGATTAAAGTGCGGCGCGGCAAACAGCGCAAAACCAATCATGCTGAGGTTAAGGAAAGTGGGTGCAAATGCCGGAACGGAAAAACGGTTCCAGGTGTTGAGAATCGCCCCCACCAGCGACGCCAGCGAGATAAGCAAAATATATGGGAAGGTGATGCGCAGCAGATCGGACGTCAGCGCAAATTTCTCCGCGGTGTCGGCAAATCCGGGAGCCGTAACCAGGATGACCCAGGGCGCGGCGATCATCCCGATAACGGTGACCACCGCCAGAGCAAGGGTCAGCAGTCCGGAAACGTAAGAGACAAACACGCGCGTGGCGTCTTCGCCCTGCTTACTTTTGTACTCGGCCAGAATAGGTACGAACGCCTGTGAAAATGCGCCTTCGGCAAAAATTCGACGCAGTAAGTTCGGTAGTTTGAATGCCACAAAAAAGGCATCCGTCGCCATCCCTGCCCCAAAAACCCTTGCCACAATGGCGTCGCGTGCAAATCCCAGCACGCGTGAAAACATGGTCATCGAGCTGACGGCAGCCAGCGATCTTAAAAGATTCATTTATTATGCTGTTCCACAAACATCGACGCCTGCGTTGCAGGCGTTTTCAGGGGCATCAAGATTCTGCAGCGTAGTCTACCGATACGCCGCCGAATTACTACCTTCAGTTGTTACAGGTTTATTCGCTCATCGCTTCGCGCCAGAGCTTTTCCACCACCCTTTGCGCCAGCAGCGCCTGCTCTCCGGAGGTTTCAGGAACTGTCTGATTTGCCACACTTTCAAGGAAGTGACGCGCGCAGCCTGCAAACCCGCGCTGTTCAAGCGTGCTTTGCCAGCCGGGCACCGGGCGATTAACAATCCCTGCTCCGCACTCTTCACGCCAGTCGCGCATGTCCGTTACCTCAAACAGCCCGCCGTCGGTGACGGCCTGCACCCACTCACGCTGGCTTCCCCCGCGGCGATGCATACTGGTGGTGATTTGCAGGTGTTCTTTGGCGAAATGATGTTCGGCAAACAGCATTTGCCCTTGCTCATTAGTCTGAAGGGTTCCGCTTTGCAGTTGCGCCTCGCCGCCGGCGAGCCACAGCGCGGTGTCCACTACGTGCAGATAATCATCAAGCAAGGTAAAGCGCAGATCGTTCGGCCCGACGCTATCGGCACGGTGTTTATCCATGCGCAGTGATGCGCCCGCCGTCAGTTTTGTTTTTAGCTCCTGATAGAGCGGTGAAAAGCGGCGATTGAAGCCCACCATTAAGGTGCGTTTTTTGCGTTCGGCAAGCTCTACCAGCCTTTCGGCATCCGCCAGATTTTCCGCCAGCGGTTTATCCACGCAGACGTTAACGCCCGCCTGCAACAGCTCGCTGACTACCGCGAAATGGCTACTGGTTGCGCTATGGACAAACACGGCATCACATTGAGCGGCAAGATCGGCAATAGATGAAACGTAGGGAATGCGATATGTATCGCAGATCTTCTGCGCTTTTTCCCTGGTCGGGGAAAAGGCTCCCAGCAGCGTCCAGTCACTTGCGGCGCTTAACACCGGCAGCCAGGCTTTTTGCGCAATCCCACCGAGACCGACTACGCCCACGCGAAGTTTAGCCATCGTTTAATCTCCCAGATGTGCGAGCAGTGAATCAAGGCGCTGTTTTAATTCCGCCACTTCGGTTTCAAGCTGTTCGACGCGCGCGGTCAGATCCCCGGCGGGTTCCGCCACAGCGCTTGCAGCCACGGCCTGTGCCTCCGCTTCTCCACTGAATAAATGCATATAGCGGCTTTCGCGTTTTCCCGGTTCGCGAGGAAGACGAACAACAAACGGGCCGTCTTCGCGGTTTGCCAGCGTTTCCAGGGTAGTTTCTACCTGCGCCATATCGCTAAATTCATACATTCTTCCGGCGCGGCTGCGCAGCTCGCCCGGCGTTTGCGCGCCACGCAGCAGCAGCGTGGTTACAACGGCGACTTCCGCTGGCGTGAGTTTGAGATCGCCAAATTCAGAGTTGCAAAAGCGTTGTTCGTATTTCGTCACGCGATTACCAAAGCCGCTCACCGTACGCAGAAAGTGGCGCTTGACCAGATTATCCAGCGTGTCCTGCACTTCGTGTTCTTTAAGATCCATAACCGGCTCGCGGTTGGTCTTCTGGTTGCAGGCCGCCGCCACGCCGTTAACGGACATTGGGTACTGTTCCGGTGTGGTGACCTGCTTTTCCAGCAGGCTGCCCACCACGCGCGCTTCTTGCGCAGTTAACTGATATTTCATCTCACATCCTCAACGGCCGGGGGTCCAAATTTTTGTCGTCAGCGCCGTCAGGACGTGGTCCCGCCAGACGCCATCAATGAGCAAATAATCTTTGGCATAGCCTTCTTTTTCAAAACCCAGGCGCGCCAGCAGGTCGCCGCTGCGCTTGTTATGCGGCATATAGTTCGCCATGATGCGGTGAATATGCTGGCTGCGCTGCATATAGCGAATCGCGGAGGTCAGGGCTTCAAACATCAGTCCCTGCCCCTGCCATTTTTCTCCCAGCGAATAGCCGAGATAGCAGGCGTGGAACGAGCCGCGCACGACGTTTGAGAAATTCGCCACGCCGCGGATCTCTTTTTCATCTTCATCAAGCAGGGCGAAGTACCAGGCGCTGCCGGTTTTATGCATTTCATTGATCATGCCGAGGCGGGCCTGCCAGCCTGAGGGATAGCAGTGACTGTCATCGCGGACGGGTTCCCAGGGTTTTAAAAACTGGCGGTTTTCAGAGTAATAATCTGCCAGTCGCCAGGCATCTCTGTCATAGACCAGACGCACCACCAGCCTGTCGGTTGTTAAACGCACTTTCGGCACGTTACTGCGGTAACCAAACATGTTCCCCTGCTCCTCACATCCCACAATTTTACAAGCCCAGGTTAATTACTATACCTGCGCCTGTGGGAGGAAGGAAAACAACAACATGCAGATTTCTTAACTCGTCATAATTTTTTTCGATGAAAGGGTTCAATCGAACCTGCAGAACGATAAGAAAATAATGATCGTCACCGGCATGCTGCCCATCGGCCTGACCAACAATTTGCAACGGTTGTTCACCTTAATCTGCGTGTTCTATATCGGCTCAATTATTGCTGAACCGGCACGCGAAACGCCTGGCGCGTCCCTTGCGGATTCCAGAGCGCGCGGAAGTTATAGGGAGTTCAGCCGTCTGGGACTGGCCATCGGCGGCGCGTTTGGTTACGCCTGCGGCGGCTGGCTTTTTGACGCCGGAAAAAGCCTGGATCAGCCCGAGTTGCCATGGGTGATGCTGGGCATTATCGGATTCATCACGCTACTCGCTTTGTGGTAGCAATTCAGCCCGAAACCCGCTGCGCCTTCAATACTGGAACCGGGCGCTTAGTTTGCGGGCTTAAGCGTTCTCTTCCATACTTGATTGTTAACGGATTTTGTCCGCCACCAGCAAATGGAGGAGAATGTGAAATTATATATTTACGATCACTGCCCGTTTTGCGTGAAAGCACGCATGATTTTTGGGCTGAAGAATATCCCCGTTGAACTCAACGTCCTGTTAAACGACGACGAAGCCACCCCAACGAAGATGGTTGGCCAGAAAATGGCGCCGATTCTGCAAAAAGACGATAGCCGCTATCTGCCCGAAAGCATGGATATCGTGCATTACGTCGATAAGCTTGACGGCAAACCGCTGCTGACTGGCTCAACCAATGCGGCTATCGGGGAATGGTTGCGGCAGGTCAATACTTACGTGCAGAACCTGCTGCTGCCGCGCATCGCAAAAGCGCCTTTTGATGAGTTCGCCACGCCTGAGGCACGTGCGTATTTCACCAAAAAGAAAGAAGGCATGATTGGCTCGTTTGAAGAACATCTTGCACATTCGCCGGGGCTTATTAAGAAAATCAGCGATGATTTGCGTAAGCTTGATAAGCTCATTGTTCAACCAAATGCCGTGAACGGCGAGCTGTCCGAAGACGATATTCAACTCTTCCCACTGCTGCGTAATCTGACGCTGGTTGCCGGGATTGAGTATCCAAGCCGCGTCAGGGACTACCGCGACAATATGGCGAAACAAACGCAGGTTAACTTGCTCTCCTCCATCGCCATTTAGTTTATTGCGGTATTTATAAAAACTAACGGTCAGCCCGAACAGGCTGACCGTTTTATTACTTACGGCTCACTACAGGCCTTTCTGGTCCATCAGAACCGCCAGATCGACCAGACGATTTGAGAAGGCCCATTCGTTGTCATACCAGGCGAGGATCTTCACCAGGTTGCCTCCGATGACCAGCGTGGAAAGCCCGTCGATAATGGATGAGCGCGCATCGCCCTGATAATCGCTCGACACCAGCGGCTCTTCGCTGTAGCCCAGAATGCCCTTCAGCGGCCCGGATTCCGACGCTTTACGGAAAGCAGCATTCACCTCATCCGCAGTGACCTCGCGCTTTAAGGTGACGGTCAAATCGACTATCGACACCACCGGCACCGGGACACGCAGAGAATACCCCGTCAGACGTCCCTCCAGTTCGGGAATAACTTTCCCCAGCGCTTTAGCGGCACCGCTTGAATAAGGCACGATAGACAGCGCAGCAGCGCGTGCGCCGCGCAGATCTTTTTCCGGCTGGTCATGCAACGCCTGGCTGTTGGTATAAGCGTGAGTGGTGTTCATCAAGCCATGCTCAATGCCAAAACTCTGATGTAATACCTGCGCAGCCGGCGCCAGACCGTTAGTGGTACAGCTACCGTTGCTGACAACTTTATGTAAAGCCGGATCGTACTTCTCATGATTGACGCCCATCACCACCGTGATGTCATCATTTTTACCAGGAGCCGAAAGAATCACGCGTTTCGCGCCGCCCTTAGTAATATGTACTTCTGCTTTAGCTTTATCCGTGAAGAACCCGGTGGCCTCGATGACCAGCTCAACGCCAACGCTGCTCCAGGGAATCGCGCCTGGATCTCTTTCGCTGAAGACCCGAATGGCTTTGCCATCAAGCAGCAACTGTCCTTCTGACGCTTCAACGCTTGCGGCAAGCGTCCCCTGCAGGGAGTCGTATTTCAGCAGATGTGCGAGCGTCTTGCTGTCGGTGAGGTCGTTAATAGCCACAACCTGGAAATCGTTGCGGCCCAATGCGGCGCGCAGCACGTTTCTGCCAATTCTGCCAAACCCGTTAATGCCTACTTTGACCATGACTTACTCCTTGGTTAGTTGTCTAACTTCAGAGTACGAGAAATATAATATGGCTAAAATGACAATAAAAGATCAATTTACGCCATATTGCGCGCGGCAAAACGTTCCCGATAATCGGATGGGGTGAGCTGGAGGTTACGTTCAAAGACGCGACGCAGATTAAGGCCGTTGCCAAAGCCGGTAACCACCGCTATTTGCTCAAGCTTGTCGGCACTTTGCTCAAGGTGCTGGCGGGCGGCGTTAAGGCGAACCTCTTCGACATATCTGGCCGGGCTGATGCCGGTTTCGCGAGTGAAAACGCGTGTGAAATTACGCGGGCTCATTGCCACACGCTCGGCCAACGCCTCGACCGACAGATCGCAGGACAGATTTTCAAGGATCCAGCATTGCAGATCGCGAATCGGGCCGGGCGTACTGGCCTGAGTAAGCAAAAAACGACTGAACTGCGACTGTCCGCCGGGCCTGCGCAGAAACATCACCAAATCCTGCGCCACTTCGCGGGCCACGGTAAATCCGAGGTCGTCTTCCACCAGCGCCAGCGTGAGATCAAAACCTGAACTGACGCCCGCCGAGGTCCAGATGTCGCCATCCTGAATGTAGATAGGTCCTTTCTCAACGTTGACCAGAGGAAACGCTTCCTGCAGTTCTTCAAGCAACCGCCAATGGCTGGTGGCGCGACGCCCGTCAAGCAAGCCCGCTTTAGCCAGCAACCAAGCGCCGCCGCAGACAGAGACAATACGACGAATATTTGGAGCCGCCCGGCGCATCCACTCCACCACAGCCTCTCTTTCTTCCTCGTTGTTTCCCCTGCCGGTGATCATAACCGTATCGCGCGGCAGGCTGGGATCCAACTCTTCCAGCCGGTAGTCTGCCAGCAGGTTCAAACCCGACCGACCGTGTACAACGCGATGCCGTTGAGTCGTAGCAATTGTCACCTGATAGAGTGGAATAAGGGAGTCCTTCTTACGCAGGCGGTTTGCCTGCGTAAGAATATCGGCGATGCCCGTAGGCTCGAATAGCATGCCCCCGTCAGGGACAATAATCAGAAATGTGTGCATGTCCTCAAAATACAAAAAAGACAAAATAAGTCAAGAAAAGCAGATCTGCGGCTTCCGACCTTTCATCTTTTTCCTGTAGCACGGCTTGCGCTGGTGCGTCATGCTGCTTTGTGTCAGGATTTGCCCCCAAAGCAGGATGTTGAGGAACGTCATGAAGAAAATTATTTTTGCAGCCGTGCTGGTACTTAGCGGCTTAGTCGTAGGCTGCAATCAACTCACGCAGTACACCGTCAGCGAGCAGGAAATTAACCAGGCGCTGGCTAAACGTAACAATTTTTCCAAAAATATTGGCCTGCCGGGCGTTGCCGACGCGCATATTGTGCTGACCAATCTCGCCTCGGAAATTGGCCGGGAAGAGCCGAATAAAGTGACGCTCACAGGCGATGCGAAGCTCGACATGACCTCCCTCTTCGGCAACCAGAAAGCAAATATCAAACTTAAGCTAAAAGCCCAGCCCGCCTTTAACAAAGAAGAAGGCGCAATCTATCTGCAAGAGATGGAAGTGGTGGATGCGACCATAGAGCCGGAAAAAATGCAGACTATTTTGCAGACCATTATTCCTTATCTGAACCAGTCGCTGCGCAGCTACTTCAACCAGCAGCCTGCTTATGTATTAAGCGAGGATAAAAGTTCCGGCGAATCGATGGCGAAGAAATACGCCAAGGGTATCGAAGTGAAGCCTGGCGAAATTATTATCCCTTTCATCAATTAATTTGTGCCTCTCAGGGCAGATTTCCTCTGCCCTGAGCATTCTTCTGGCAAAAGCCGCAACAAAGTCGTGCAAACGAAAACGTTTACGCCTATCCTTAGTGCCCGGCATAAAACCAGCCCAAAGTTGACTGATTTTCCCTTCTAGCCGGAGCACGTTCATGACCGTATTACCTCAGGTATTAAAAATTCGCCGCCCAGACGACTGGCACGTTCATCTTCGTGATGGAGAGATGCTGAAAACTGTGGTGCCTTTGACGTCTGAAACCTACGGTCGCGCGATTGTCATGCCTAATCTGGTGCCACCGATTACTACCGTGGATGCCGCTGTCGCTTACCGTCAGCGTATTCTGGATGCCGTGCCGCAGGGCCATAAATTTGAACCGCTGATGACCTGCTACTTAACGGATTCACTGGACCCGAACGAAGTCGAGCGTGGCTTCAACGAAGGCGTGTTTACCGCCGCCAAACTTTACCCGGCTAACGCCACCACCAACTCCAGCCATGGCGTAACCAGCACTGCGGCGATTATGCCCGTTCTGGAAAGAATGCAGAAAATCGGCATGCCTTTGCTGATTCACGGTGAAGTGACGCAGGCTGAGATTGATATTTTCGACCGTGAAGCGCTTTTCATCGAAACCGTTATGGAGCCGCTGCGCCAACAGTTGCCTGGGCTGAAGGTGGTATTCGAACACATCACCACTAAAGATGCGGCGCAGTACGTGCAGGAAGGTAATTCTTTGTTGGGCGCGACCATTACCCCCCAGCATCTGATGTTCAACCGCAACCATATGCTGGTTGGCGGCGTGCGTCCTCATCTGTACTGTCTGCCAATCCTGAAACGTAGCATTCACCAGGAAGCCTTACGTGCGCTTGTCGCGAGCGGCTGTGACCGGGTATTCCTGGGTACGGATTCCGCGCCTCACGCCCGGCATCGTAAAGAAGCAAGCTGCGGATGCGCAGGCTGCTTCAACGCCCCTTCTGCGCTTGGCGCGTATGCTACCGTGTTTGAAGAGCTCAATGCCTTTGAGCATTTCGAAGCCTTCGCTTCGCTTAACGGCCCGCGTTTCTACGGCCTGCCGGTGAACGAAGAAACTATCGAACTGGTGCGCGAGCCGGTACTGATCCCTGAAACTATCGCCGCCAGCGATGACTGCATTGTGCCGTTCCTTGCGGGCGAACAGGTCGCCTGGTCTGTAAAAGCATAATTTTTTTACACCCCCTGTTGCAGGATGCAAGTTAAGACTGTATAAATAAACAGTATATTGTACAGGGGGTTGTTATGCGTATCGAAGTGACTATTGCTAAAACCACGCAGTTACCGCCGGGAGCCGTCGACGCTCTGGCTCAGGAATTAACTCGCCGCATTACCCAGCATTTCCCGGAAACCAACAATCATGTCCAGGTGCGTTATGCCGCGGGCAACAATCTTACGGTGTTGGGGGGTGCTAAAGAAGATAAAGACCGCATCAGCGAAATCCTGCAGGAAACGTGGGAGAGCGCTGACGACTGGTTTTCCGCAGATTAAATAAAAATTATCCCTCGTAGTTCTTTTTTGCCGGGTGTCGCCATCCGGTTTTTTTCATTTCCCGCCCGTTTTGTCGATTAATTTTCAGGCAATGTTCTGATTGCTATTGCGATTCATCAAAAATATTCGATTCACCTGCGGCTTTATTGTTCAGTTGGCCTCATTAATATAAAAAAATTGTTGCAGGGTATTTATTTCTTCCGCGAAATCCCTTATTCATTGATATACTTAACTGGCTTCACATTTAACAAGCATTAAACCTCGCCAGCCGTTGTCTTAAACACACGCATATAAGGGGTTATGATGGAAAAAAATAGTGATGTAATCCAGACCCATCCCCTTGTCGGATGGGACATCAGTACCGTAGACAGCTACGATGCGCTGATGCTGCGCCTGCACTACCTGACATCTAATAAGCACAAGCAAGATGAAACTGAGATAGGTCAGACGCTATGGCTGACTACGGACGTTGCCCGGCAATTTATTTCTATTTTAGAGGCCGGGATCGCAAAAATTGAATCCAGTGAATACCAGGTAAACGATCACCGTAAGCATTGATTGTCAATGCAACAGTTAAGAATCCAAGGCACCCTCGAGGTGCCTTTTTTTATTTTTTACGTCACGTTTAATTGCCTGCCATTTGAGAATTAATTACCCTGCTAGTGGTATTTCCAGAAATTGAGAAAAGCGACATGCATTACGATCTTATCATTGTGGGCAGTGGATCCGTCGGGGCTGCGGCAGGCTGTTATGCCACCCACTCCGGCCTGAAGGTTTTAATGATCGATAGCGCCCATCCTCCGCACCAACAGGGCAGCCACCATGGCGACACCCGACTGATGCGTCACGCCTATGGAGAAGGCGAGAAATATGTTCCTCTGGTGCTGCGCGCGCAGAAACTGTGGGACGCGCTTGAGCAGATAAGCGGCGAAAAACTCTTTCACCGCACAGGGGTGATTAATCTTGGCCCTGAAAATTCGACGTTTATCTCTACCGTACAAAGCAGCGCGGAAAAATTCTCCTTAACGCTTGAGACGTTAGATGCCGGCGCGGTGATGGAACGCTGGCCGAATATTACCGTACCCGACGGTTACGTAGGTTTATTCGAGCCGAACTCCGGCGTGTTGCGCAGCGAGCTCGCCGTGGCCACCTACATTCGCCTGGCTAATCAGGGCGGCTGCGCCCAGCTTTTTAACTGCGCGGTGACAGACATTCGCCATACGGATGAAGGCGTCATCGTTGAAACTGCTGAAGGTGAATATACCGCCAGCAAGCTTCTGGTGAGCGCGGGGACCTGGGTGACGAAACTGCTGCCGACATTACCGGTTACGCCGGTACGCAAGATCTTCGCATGGCATCAGGCGGACGGTCGTTACAGCGAGGAAAACCATTTCCCTGCGTTTACCGGAGAAATGCCGGACGGCAGCCAGTATTACGGTTTCCCGGCCCAGGACAACGAGCTGAAAATCGGCAAGCACAACGGCGGCCAGGTTATTAGCGAGCCGGAACAGCGTAAACCTTTCGGTTCTGTAGCAAGCGACGGCAGCGAAGCCTTTGGCTTCCTGCGCAAATTCCTGCCGGGCGTGGGCGTCTGCCTGCACGGAGCAGCCTGCACTTACGATAACTCTCCGGATGAAGATTTTATCATCGACACTTTGCCCGGCCATGATAATACGCTGGTCATCACCGGCCTTAGCGGGCACGGCTTTAAATTTGCCTCCGTACTGGGTGAAATCGCCTGTCAGTTCGCCCTGGACAAAAGGCCTGATTTCGATCTTTCTCCTTTTTCCCTTTCTCGTTTTGGCTAACGTTTACAGGACTCCCTTTACCCGGTGAGTCCTGTTTTTGACTGGACTATTTATGCGCCGTCTTATTCACTTCTTAATCAATAACGTTCGTGAACATTTAATGCTGTACCTTATTTTGTGGTCGTTACTGGCGCTTATCGATATTGCATATCTTTATTTTTACTGAGCTTATTCATCGTCGGAATATTGACAATAATTGACAGTTAACTGAACTAAATATAGTTTTCATGCAAATAATTAGACTGACATAATGTATCACGCAGCAAAGAAAAGCCCCTTCGCATAACAACAAAACCAGGTCTTACGCTTTTTCATTCTCTCACCATGAATATACATCCTGCTTTTTAAGCAGTTTTTTTGATGAAGATTTTTATTATCTCCGCCATCCTTTATTTCTGTTGCAATAACGTTAACCAACGGTTTATGTTCTGATTTATCGATCTTTATATCAGGCGCATAATTATGCAATGGCGTAATTCCCCCGAACGTTATGGACATCTGTCAGTGCTTATTCACTGGCTTGTCGCACTCACCGTTTACGGTATGTTTGGCCTCGGCCTGTGGATGGTTACCCTCGGGTATTACGACGGCTGGTATCACAAGGCGCCGGAGTTACACAAAAGCATCGGCATGCTCGTTCTGCTGGTGATGGTTATTCGCGTGCTTTGGCGTTTTATCTCCCCGCCGCCGCCTCCGCTCGCAAGCTATACCCGCCTGACGCGCATCAGCGCGGTAGCCGCGCACATGCTGCTTTACGTGCTGCTTTTCGCCATTTTGTTTAGCGGCTATCTGATCTCTACGGCGGACGGAAAGCCCATCAGCGTGTTTGGCCTGTTCGACGTGCCTGCAACCATCAGCGATTTTGGCGCCCAGGCGGACCTCGCAGGAACGCTGCATCTTTGGCTGGCCTGGGGCGTGGTCATCCTCTCAGTTCTTCACGGTCTGGCCGCGCTAAAACACCACTTTATTGATAAAGACGTCACCCTCAAGCGGATGCTGGGGAAACCTTCTCGTTAACTATGGAGCGAATGATGATGAAAAAAAGCCTGCTGGGACTGGCCTTAGGCGCCCTGGTATTCACCACCGGGTCAGCGGTTGCCGCCGACTATAAAATTGACAAGCAAGGCCAGCACGCCTTCGTCAATTTCCGTATCCAGCACCTTGGCTATAGCTGGTTGTACGGGACTTTCCGCGATTTCGACGGTACTTTTACCTTCGATGAGAAAAACCCTGCCGCGGACAAAGTCAACGTCACCATCAATACCACAAGCGTTGACACCAACCACGCCGAGCGTGATAAGCACTTGCGCAGCGCTGAATTCCTCAACGTCACCAAATTCCCGCAGGCAACCTTTGTTTCGACCGCCGTGAAGAAGGACGGAGAAGAGCTTGATATCACAGGTAATCTGACGCTTAACGGCGTGACGAAGCCAGTTACCCTCGAAGCGAAACTGATTGGTCAGGGGGACGATCCGTGGGGCGGCGTGCGCGCAGGGTTTGAAGCGGAAGGCAAAATTCGTCTGAAAGACTTCAATATCACCACCGACCTGGGCCCTGCATCTCAGGAAGTGGATCTGATTATTTCTGTGGAAGGCGTTCGTCAGTAAGCGCAATAACTATCTCCCCTTGCGGGGAGATAGTTTTATCATTCCGGGTCAGGAATACCCAGCGTGGTATTGAGTGCGCCACGGGATTTATTGAAGATTTTATTGCCGTTTTCACGCCCGGCACGACGCCGGCGCTGCTCTTCAGGCGAAAGCGCCAGCTCCTCCTTGCATACTTCGCTGCAACAGCCGTGGAATATCTCAGCACAGCTCGGGCACTGAATAAACAGCAGATGACAGCCGTCGTTTTTGCAATTGGTGTGGCTGTCGCATACGGCGCCGCACTGATGACAATGCGCAATCACGTCATCCGAAATTCGCTCGCCCATTCGCTCGTCAAAGACAAAGTTTTTGCCCACGAAGCGCACAGGAATGCCCTGCTCACGAGCACGACGCGCATATTCGATGATCCCGCCTTCAATGTGATAAACATTTTTGAAGCCGTTATGACGCATCCAGGCGCTGGCTTTTTCACAGCGAATGCCGCCGGTGCAATACATAACGATTTTTTTGTCTTTATCGTCCCGCAGCATATCAACGGCTTTCGGAAGCTGTTCGCGGAAGGTATCCGCCGGGATTTCCATCGCGTTCTGGAAATGCCCCACTTCGTATTCGTAGTGGTTACGCATGTCGATAAACACGGCGTCAGGGTCGTCCAGCATACTGTTAACTTCGGCAGCCTTAAGGTAATCGCCCACATCGCTGGCATCAAAAGTTGGATCGTCAATACCATCCGCCACAATGCGATCGCGCACCTTCATACGCAACACCCAAAACGACTTGCCGTCATCATCCAGCGCCACGTTAAGACGCAGGTTATTCAGCGCGGGGTGGAAGGCATACAGCATTTCGCGGAACGCCTCCACGCGGCTTTGCGGCACGCTGATTTGGGCATTGATCCCTTCGCGGGCCAGATAAACACGGCCAAACACATCCAGCGAGACAAACGCTTTGTAAAGCTCATCGCGGGTGGTCTGTGGCTCATCAATGGTGAAATATTTATAGAATGAGAGGGTGGTACGCGGCTCGGTTTCGGCCAGCATGCGTTCACGCAGTTCCTCATTCGATATGCGGTTATGTAACACTGGCATGGTGTTCGCTCGTCTATCGCAGAGATGAAAAAAGTGGCCAGCATCATAAAGCAAATAACGTTAATTTACATCCCTGCGTTTTGCGCTACATTTTCCTCACCCATTGGCTTAAAGAACAACATTTGGTGAATTATCAGGCATTCTGCCGCCGTTAATTTTGGCTGGACATTAAAAAATGTCACAATAGCCCAATCAAGAAGATCCGGCATTTGCCGTCACAATAGGTTTTACATGACGAACTTACCGCAATTCTCGCGCGCATTACTTCATCCCCGCTATTGGGGAACCTGGTTTGGAATTGGATTGCTCTATTTAATTACCCTGCTTCCTTACCCTGTTATTTATCGGCTTGGGCGCGGTCTTGGTCATTTAGCCATGCGGTTTATGAAACGCCGCGCCAGAATTACTCGTCGCAATCTTGAGCTGGCTTTTCCGCAAAAGAGCCCTGAAGAACGCGAACAGATTCTGGCTAAAAACTTTGAATCCGTGGGCCTCGGTCTGATGGAAACCGGCATTGCCTGGTTCTGGCCAACCTGGCGTATTCAACGCTGGTGCGACGTCAGCGGTGTGGATCAGATTCATGCGGTGCAGGAAGCAAAGCGCGGCGTGTTGCTCATCGGCATCCATTTCCTGACGCTTGAACTGGGCGCCCGCATGTTCGGCATGAACACGCCCGGCATAGGCGTTTACCGTCCCAATGACAACGCCCTGCTCGACTGGCTGCAAACCTGGGGCCGCATGCGCTCGAATAAGAGCATGATCGATCGTAAAGACCTTAAAGGGATGATCCGTGCTCTGAAGCAGGGTGAAATTATCTGGTATGCCCCGGATCATGACTACGGCCCACGCGGCAGCGTTTTTGTTCCCTTCTTTGGCGTAGATGAAGCCGCTACGACTTCCGGAACTTACACGCTTGCGCGCATGTCCGGTGCGGCCATTGTTCCAATGGTGCCCCGCCGTAAGCCTGATGGTCAGGGGTATGAATTGATTATTCTGCCCGCCGAATTCTCCCCCCCGCTCCAAACGCCTGAAGGTACGGCGCTGTGGATGAACAAGATCATTGAACGGTGCATTTTAATGGCGCCAGAACAGTACATGTGGCTGCATCGTCGTTTTAAAACACGGCCTGAAGGCGTCCCTTCCCGCTATAAATAAAGCGCTCGGGTTTTCTCCTTCGTAGCGGGGAGAAAGCCCTGTCATTTGATTAAAAAAGCTTTCCGGTTTGCCTCTTTCCCTTTATCAGGCGCATACTTAGCAGGGTAATATTTTCTCTTTCTGGCCTTTACCTGCGCCAGTTTTCCCTGATTATCTGGAGCGTTATGACTCCCCCTGAGAGCACTATTAACTGGAAACGCAATCTCACCGTCGCCTGGCTGGGATGTTTTCTGACAGGCGCAGCCTTTAGTCTTGTGATGCCATTTCTGCCGCTGTATGTCGAAGCCCTCGGCGTAACCGGCCATAGCGCTTTGAATATGTGGTCCGGCCTGGTGTTTAGCATCACCTTCCTGTTTTCCGCTATCGCTTCGCCTTTCTGGGGCGGGCTTGCCGACCGCAAAGGGCGTAAAATTATGCTGCTGCGTTCAGCCCTGGGAATGGCTATCGTGATGGTGCTGATGGGATTTGCGCAAAATATCTGGCAGTTTCTCGCGTTGCGCGCGCTGCTGGGACTATTAGGCGGTTTTGTTCCCAACGCTAACGCGCTGATTGCAACCCAGGTGCCGCGTAATAAAAGCGGATGGGCGTTGGGTACGCTTTCAACCGGCGGCGTAAGCGGCGCATTGCTGGGCCCGCTTATCGGCGGCCTGCTGGCGGACACCTACGGCCTGCGCCCGGTATTTTTCATTACCGCAGCGGTGCTCTTTACCTGCTTCATTCTGACATTTTTCTATATCCGCGAAGCCTTCACGCCGGTCACTAAAAAAGACATGCTTCATGCGCGCCAGGTGCTCACCTCGTTGAAAAACCCTCGCCTGGTGCTGAGTCTTTTTGTGACCACGATGATTATCCAGGTCGCCACCGGCTCCATCGCCCCTATTCTGACGCTCTACGTACGAGACCTTGCCGGAAACGTCAGTAACCTGGCGTTTATCAGCGGGATGATTGCCTCGGTGCCGGGCGTGGCGGCGCTTATCAGCGCGCCGCGGCTGGGTAAACTTGGCGACCGTATCGGGCCGGAAAAAATCCTTATCTGCGCGCTGGCGGTTTCCGTCATGCTCCTCATCCCCATGTCTATGGTGCAAAATCCCTGGCAGCTTGGCATCCTGCGCTTTTTACTGGGTGCGGCAGACGGGGCGCTGTTGCCTGCGGTGCAAACGCTGCTGGTCTATAACTCCAGCAATCAGATAGCCGGACGAATCTTTAGCTATAACCAGTCCTTCCGGGATATCGGCAACGTCACAGGCCCGTTAATCGGCGCGGCGATTTCGGCCAGCTACGGCTTCAGAACCGTATTTATCGTTACGGCAAGCGTCGTTTTATTTAACGCCTTCTACTCCTGGATTAGCCTGCGCAGCCCGCCTGAAAGGATCCGTATTCCGGGCGAATAAGCGATAAATTTTTTCGTCTGGTAAATTCTCATACTTGCAACTTTGCGAACAGCGTCAACAATTAACATGAAATTGCTACGGAGCACCGCTCCCTGACCTCTGCCATAAGGAGATTTTCATGAGCATGTACGCAACGCTTGAAGAAGCCATTGATGCCGCACGAGAATTATTCCTCGCCGACCATCCCGAAGTGGATGAAGAGTCTGCCAACGTGCAGCAACTCAATATCCAGAAATATATCCTGCAGGACGGCGATATCATGTGGCAGGCGGAATTCTTTGCTGACGACAGCGAAGAAGGTGAATGTTTACCTATGCTGAGCGGGGAGGCTGCGCAAAGCGTTTTTGACGGCGAGTATGAAGATATCGAGCTTCGTCAGGAGTGGCTTGAGGAAAACACGCTGCACGAATGGGATGAAGGAGAATTTCAGCTTGAGCCGCCGCTGGATACCGAAGAAGGACAAGCCGCAGCCGATGAATGGGATGAACGGTAATCGTTATTCGTATGGTCCGTGGCTGGCATCAATAGGCAGCAACAGAGTGTCGAAGACCAGCGAAAACGGCAAATCCAGCACCGTGATATAACGCCACGCGCTATCACGCACGTCCCACTGCACGCCGGGGTAATACTGATTTCCATGTCCCTGCCCCGGCACCGCACGGCTAATGATACTTCCACAGCCGCTTAGCGCGCAGGCCACCAAAATAACCACCAATGCTTTTAACACTGCCTTCTCCTGTCTTAGAGGCAAAAAAATGCCGACCATCCGGTCGGCAGATTTCGTACGCTCCTGTCGGGTGGCGGTTCGCGCCTTAACCGACCTACAAATCCGGATGGTTTTTGTAGGGTGGATAAGCGTTACGTGCCATCCACCAAAGCCGTTTTTATATCAATCGCCTTTTACTTAACCGGCAACGCGGCCGGATTTAGCGTCAGCGTTTTGTAATTATCCACCCACGAAGAATAACGCTGCGGGTTAGACCAGACGCGGTAATGCAGACGAGACAGGGTCACCGGGTCGCTAAGCAGAACCAGGCGGCGGTCGCGATTGAGTTTATCCGGCGTTTCGTTAAGCGCCTGCTCAACGTGACGATCGCGGGCAATCTCAAGCACCTGACTTGCACGGTGACGCGCCGTTGCCATCGCGGTAGCCAGCGCGTTAAACGACGGATTAAACACCGCGTGCATAAACCCATCTTCCAGCGTACGGCTGCGATTGAGCTTCAGGTAATTGTCGGTATCCACCAGCACCTGCGGAGGAGAATACTCTTCCGGGATCAGGAACAGTTTCCAGCGCTTAGTGCGCAGGCCCACCGTGGCGCGGCTGGAAATCACCGAGACAAACGGAGACAGGATCAGCGAGAACACGATTGGCGCAAGCCAGAACAGGAAGCGCAGATCCAGCCACGCCATTCCCACGGCCCAAACCAGCCCCAGCAATAGCTGAGAACCGTGACGCATAAACGCCTCCCCCCACGGAGTGGAGTCGTCATCGCGCTGCGGCGAGTTCCAGACCACTTCCCAGCCCAGGAACGCGCTGACCACAAACACCGTGTGGAACAGCATACGCACCGGCGCCAACAGTACTGAGAACAGCACTTCGAGCAGCAGAGAAAGCGTAACGCGCAGGAAACCGCCGTACTCTTTCGAGCCTTTGCACCAGATGAGAATGATGCTCAGCAGCTTAGGCAGGAACAGCAGCACCATGGTTGATGCAAACAGCGCAATCGCCAGCTCAGGACGCCACTGCGGCCACACCGGAAATAGCTGGCGCGGTTGCAGGAAGTACTGCGGTTCAGTCAACGCATGCACGACCTGCAAGGCAGTCGACAACGCAAGGAACATAAACCACAGCGGCGCAGACAGATAAGACATTACGCCAGTCAGGAACACCGCGCGGTGAACCGGGTGCATGCCTTTAACCAGGAACAGACGGAAGTTCATCAGGTTACCGTGACACCAGCGGCGGTCGCGCTTGAGTTCATCGAGCAGGTTTGGCGGCAGCTCTTCATAAGAGCCCGGCAGATCGTAGGCAATCCACACGCCCCAGCCCGCACGGCGCATCAGCGCGGCTTCCACAAAGTCGTGAGACAGAATGGAACCCGCGAATGACCCTTCGCCCGGCAGCGGCGCTAACGCGCAATGCTCGATAAAGGGTTTCACGCGGATAATGGCGTTATGTCCCCAGTAATGGGATTCGCCCAACTGCCAGAAGTGCAGACCTGCCGTAAACAGCGGCCCGTAAACGCGAGTCGCAAACTGCTGGCAACGCGCATACAGCGTGTCCATACCGGACGCTTTCGGGGAAGACTGAATGATCCCGGCGTTCGGGTTCGCTTCCATCAGGCGCACCAGGTTGGTCAGACAGTCGCCGCTCATCACCGAGTCCGCATCCAGCACCACCATGTAGCTGTACTGATTGCCCCAGCGACGGCAGAAGTCATCGATGTTGCCGCTCTTGCGTTTAACGCGACGACGACGACGGCGATAGAAGATCTGCCCTTCGCCCTGCACTTCGTTAATCAGCTCCATCCACGCTTTCTGCTCGGCAACGCAGATATCCGGGTTGTAGCTGTCGCTCAGGATGTAAACGTCGAAATGCTGTTGCTGGCCGGTGGCTTTCACCGACTCCCAGGTTGCGCGCAGGCCGGCGAATACGCGATCCACGTCCTCGTTACAGATAGGCATAATCAATGCGGTGCGATGCTCCGGATTGATGGGCTCATCCCCAACCGTCGAGGCGGAAATGCTGTACTTATCTTTGCCCATCAGAAGCTGCAGGAAGCCCATCAGCGCGGTCCAGAAACCGGCGGAAACCCAGCAGAACAGAATGGCGAACAGGATCAGAATGCCGCTTTGCAGCACGTACGGCAGCAGTTGCATAAAGGACACCCACAAATCCTGGCCGACCATGTCAGCAGGATTGATAAGCGCCCAGCCCTGGTAAGGCAGAATGGTTTTCATATACCAGGTCGCCACCACCGTCTGAGCAAGCGTGAGAATCAGCAGGATGTAACGGCGGATGGTCCCGACGGTACGCCACTTCTGCTCGGCTTCAGCTTCTTCTTTCGACAGATAGCGCGGATTGACTTCACGCCCGCGCAGCCGGTCCCAGAAGCGGCCAATTGGGTTGGTGCGCCACGGGTCCGGGAACATGGAAGAACGAGTCGCCTTCGGCATCGCCTGAAGCTGAGTACGTCCTTCTTCATCTTCGATTAGCTGACTGCCGCCCAGCGAACCCGGCCAGCTCGCTTTAAGGCGAGCTTTTACGGACGCTAAAGGCGAGTCGTCGGCGCGCTCGTAGTGCTGCCCCGGCTCATCAAGCGCTTCGTGCACCCTTTGCAGACTGTTGGTCGGAAGAGCCGCCTTCTCGGCGGCTGTAAGGGGAAGCGCCTCAATATAGTCAGGCGCGGTATCGGTAGAGTTATTCATTGGCAGGTAACTGGTAGCTCCAGGTTTCACTCAGTGTCTGATCGCCATTGACCAGGGCCGCACGCATTTCAGTCGGCTTCTTGTCGTCTTTGACTTTCACACGCATTGTCAAACGCCAACCTTTGGTGACCGGGTTATAACGCACCTGGTTGTCAACGATTTCGCCGTTATCGCCAATGCTGGTCTGCGCGGTTACCGGCGTATCCCCCGGCAGTTTTTTCATAGCCGCGCCGGTGTAATCCACTACAAAGGCGATGGTGCCGTCTGGCTGACGAATAAGGTTCGACTGTTTCACATCACCCGTTGAACGACGAGTCTGGGCAACATACGCGCTATCCGGCGCATGCATTTTGTCTTCGTCGCGGCTGAAGGTAATGGTGTATTTAAAGTTCATCTCTTTGCCAGGCTCCGGAAGCTGATCCGGGGTCCAGTAGGCAACGATGTTGTCGTTAGTTTCGTCGTTGGTTGGGATTTCTACCAGCTCAACGCGGCCTTTGCCCCAGTCACCCTGCGGTGCAATCCACGCGCTCGGACGCTGGTCGTAACGATCGTCGAGATCTTCAAAGCGAGAGAATTCGCGCCCGCGTTGCAGCAAACCAAAACCTAAAGGTTTTTCAGTTGCAAAAGAGCTAACCGCCAGATGTTTCGGGTTATTCAACGGGCGCCAAATCCATTCACCGTTGCCGGCATGGATAGAAAGGCCGTTGGAATCATGCAGTTCAGGACGGAAATTGGTAGACGGAGACGGCTGGTTCGGCCCAAAGAGGAACATGCTGGTTAACGGTGCCACACCCAGTTTGCCCACTTTATCGCGCAGATAAACTTTAGACTGCACGTTTACCACGGTGTCGCGGCCAGGAGTAATCACAAAGCGATAGGCGCCCGTTGCACGAGGGGAATCCAGCAAAGCGTACAGCGTCAGCGTTTTCTCATTAGGCTTTGGCCGTTCAATCCAGTACTCGCGAAAACGCGGGAATTCTTCGCCGGAAGGCAAAGCGGTATCGATAGCCAGGCCACGCGCGGACAGGCCATAAACCTGACCTGAACCAATCACACGGAAATAACTCGCCCCGAGCATGCTGACAATTTCGTCGTTCTTATCTTTGCTATTGATCGGATAGAGCACTTTGAACCCGGCAAAACCGAGGTCTTTGACGGTGTCTTTATCGTGTTTAACGTCACCGAAATTAAAGTAGTCCGGGCTGTACTTGATTTTGTGGACAGCGTTTGCGGTCACTTCGTTAATGGCGACCGGCGTGTCGAAGTACATGCCCTGGTGATAGAATTCGAGCTTAAATGGGGTCTTTAACTTGCTCCAGTAGGCTTTATCGTGGTTGAACTGGATCTGCTGATAGTCCGCATATTTCATGTCGCGAAATTGCGAAGGCAGATTGCTTTTCGGTGCTTCGTAGCTTTTGCCCGCTAATGTTTTCGCCTGTTTTGCGACATCATCGATAGTGAAGGCCCAAACCGTAGTGGTATAAAGGGACAACATCACTGCAACGCCCAGCCCACACATTTTCATCATTTTTGGTTTATGTTTCATATTAACCAGCACATCCCCCTTTGTGTGCTTAAATCAATCCAATCCATTTTAATGGAAACTCCTGCTTTCCGACAACCAAATACCCGCATTGTTCAGCACGCTGGCTCAGGCTTTAAGCAAAAAAAGACAACTGCTTACGCTTTAAGACGTTACCCTGAAGACAGAATGTCACGGTTAGTGTAGGGTTGCCACGGAAAGTCATCCAAATTAGCCGTAGAGCCTGAAGGATAGCTATCTTAAGGATAAGACGATTAGTCCGATAATGTCTGGAGTATTATGAGTAACGCACCGCAGCAACGCGAATTTTTCCTGGATTCTATCCGGGCCTGGTTAATGTTATTGGGCATCCCATTCCATATCTCATTAATCTATTCCAGCCACACCTGGCATGTGAACAGCGCCCTGCCCTCCTGGTGGCTTACCCTGTTTAATGACTTTATTCACGCCTTCCGTATGCAGGTATTTTTTGTCATTTCTGGTTATTTTTCCTACATGCTTTTTTTGCGTTATCCGCTTAAACGCTGGTGGAAAGTCCGTGTGGAACGCGTTGGCATCCCGATGCTTACGGCAATACCCCTGCTTACCCTGCCGCAGTTCCTGATGTTGCAGTACGTTAACGGTAAAGCCGCCAACTGGCATACCTTAACGACTTATGAAAAATACAACACGCTGGTCTGGGAACTGATTTCGCATTTATGGTTTTTACTGGTGATGGTGGTATTAACGACAGTTTGTCTTTTTTTGTTTAAAAAGATGAACAGGTACGTTACGCGGCATAAAGAAAATAGTCATGCGTCGCTTTCGTTAGGAAGACTCTCAATTTTATTTCTGGCCTGCGGAATTTTATACGGCGCAATTCGGCGCACAATTTTTATTATTCACGCACCGTTATTAAGCGACGGATTGTTTAATTTCGTGGTTATGCAGACTCTCTTTTACCTGCCGTTTTTCCTGCTCGGCGCGCTGGCATTTACCCGTCCGAAGCTGAAAGCATTATTCACCACCCCTTCTCCATGGTGCGCCGCTGGCGCCGCGCTTGCGTTTGCCGCTTATCTGTTAAACCAGCGCTATGGCAACGGCGATGCGTGGATGTATGAAACCGAAAGCGTGATAACGATGCTGATGGGGCTGTGGATGGTCAACGTGGTGTTTTCGCTGGGCCATAAATTGCTCAACTTCCATTCTCCCCGGGTGACCTATTTCGTTAATGCATCGCTGTTTATCTATCTGGTGCATCACCCGCTGGTGCTGTTTTTCGGCGCGTTTATCACTCCGCATATCGCTTCAAATACGCTTGGGTTTATTGCGGGATTAATCTTTGTGGTGGGCATTGCCGTGGTGCTTTACGAAATTCATCTGCGTATACCGTTGCTGCGTTTCCTGTTCTCAGGCAAGCCGCAAAACGCCGCCAAAGCGACAAAATCCGCCGGATAATCCCCCTGCTCTCCTGATGGTTTAATGGCGCTTAAGTCCAGACCATCAGGAGAGCGAAAGCGTTATAAAAGCCACTCCACCGGCAGTCGGTACACCAGGCGCACCAGCACGCGCTGCCAGAACCGAGTGTGCGGCTCTTTCTTCCAGACGATTTCTTTGCCGTCGTTACTTTCCACCCAGTTCACCCGGCCCCAACGGTCGAGGCGCAGTTCCCAGGCGGCTTTTCGCTGGCTTTGGCTGAAACGTTCGTGAATATCTTCAGCGAGCGTGGCGCTTTCGATAACAAATCCCATCTCGGTGTTCAGCATGGCGGAACGCGGATCGAAGTTAAACGAGCCAATAAAGACCTGCTGCTTGTCCACGCTAAAGGTTTTTGCGTGCAGACTTGAGCCGGAATTGCCTGTCAGCCCGCGGTCATGGGGGATATCCCCACCTCCATGCTGCGGTTTTAATTCAAAAAGCTGTACGCCGTGGCGCAACAGTTTCTTTCGCCAGCGGGCATAGCCTGCGTGCACGGGCGCAACGTCATTGGCGGCAAGGGAATTGGTCAGAATAGCGATTTTCACCCCTTTGCGCACCAGCCCCAGAATCTGCGCAACGCCCGCGCGAGTGGGGACAAAATAGGCTGAAATAATATCTATTTGCTGCTGCGGCTGCCCAATCACCTTCAGCAAACGTTGAGGCAGCAGCGTATGGTTGCGCGCTCTGCCCTGCCCTTTACGCGGGTCGTCGCTAAGCAGCCTTGTTTTAGCCCAGTACATTTTGAGCGTGCGGGAAACCAGATGGGTCGCGAACTGGCTGGTAGTCAGCCTGTCGAGATAGCGTCGGGCTATGGGATCATCCCGCCAGTTCTCAGGTAGCTGCACGCGCTGTTGCAGGGTTTCTTCGTCCACGTCGAGCACTTTGTCCAGCGTCGAAACCGACTGGCAGCTCCAGTAACGTTCAAAATCCTGACACACATCGGCGACAACCGGTCCAACCGCCAGCACGTCGAGATCGGAAAACAGCGGCTGTTCGCCAGCCCCAAAATAGGCATCGCCAATATTGCGCCCGCCAACGATGGTTGTTTCCCCATCCACGGTAAAAGTTTTATTGTGCATCCGCCGGTTCAGGCGTGCAAAATCAGTAAGATAGCCTATCGCGCGAAACAGGCGAAACGAAAAGGGATTGAACAGGCGGACTTCAATATGCGGATGCGAATTTAACAGCCGTAGCGTGTCGTCCAGACCGCTGGTGTTGTTATCATCCAGCAGCAAGCGCACACGCACGCCGCGTTCGGCGGCTTTAAGCAACGCGCTGAACAGCAGCCTGCCGGACATGTCGTCTTCCCAGATGTAGTACTGCACATCAAGCGTTTTTTCCGCCATGCCGCACAGGAGATAGCGCGCCGCGAAGGCATCCAGGCTATCGGCCAGCGTGTGAATACCGCTGAGTCCAGGGTGCTCCGTCGTTGTCGGCGTTATCGCCCGCCCGAGGCGGGTAGCGTGCTCGCCTTCCACGTTATAGCTGGGTAAGGTATTGCTGGTAAATGCGGGTATTTTCTTCGTCAAAGCAGACAAAAACCACCTCTTCGGGTAACGGCCTGATGCCAATGTATTTATAAACGACATCAACCGCAATGCGCGCCGCCTGCTCCTTCGGATAGCCGTAAACACCAGTGCTGATCGCAGGGAAAGCTATTGTGCGATAGCCGTTTGCCGCCGCTAAATCCAGGCAGTTTCGATAAGCCTGCTCAAGCAGTTCAGCTTCGTGACGCTCGCCGCCGTGCCATACCGGCCCCACGGTATGAATAATCGCTTTTACCGGAATATTCCCGGCTTCGGTTATCACCGCATGTCCGGTGGCGCATTCCCCCTGCTGCTGAACAATCTGTTTACAGGCCGCCAGTAACGCGGGGCCCGCAGCCCGATGAATGGCGCCGTCCACGCCGCCTCCGCCCATCAGAGATGAGTTGGCCGCATTCACAATAACGTCCACGTCAACGCGCGTAATATCGCCCTGCATTACCGATATTCGTTCACTCATAGGGAAACCTCCAGTTAGTCTTTGATAATAGTCTAAACTTACCTGGCAACTGTCGTATATCACTTACTGTCTGTGTTTAACGCTGCCGGTAGTCTAAAAAAGCCCCACCAGACCGACTCATCTTACCTTTACAGGCATCCCTCCGCGGGGATTTGTCCCCTGGCTCCGACATGAAATTGACCGGATAACAAGCGATTAAGCTTTGTCCGCAGGTTAACTTTCGAAAATACAGCTCATCGCAGGAGTAGGTTTATGGCTAATGAAGCTCAGAAAGTCGGGCTGGTCCCGGTGATGTTAATGGTGGCGGGCAATATCATGGGTTCCGGGGTTTTTCTTTTGCCGGCAAGCCTTGCCGCAACGAGGGGCATCGCTATTTTTGGCTGGGCGGTGACGATTATCGGCGCCCTGTCTTTATCCATGGTGTACGCCAAAATGTCCTCCCTCGACGACAGTCCCGGCGGCTCTTACGCCTACGCCAGACGCGCGTTCGGCCCCTTCCTCGGCTATCAGACCAACGTGCTTTACTGGCTTGCCTGCTGGATAGGTAACGTGGCGATGGTGGTTATCGGCGTCGGCTATCTGAGCTACTTTTTCCCGATGCTCAACCAGCCCTGGCCGTTAACCGTTACCTGCATCGCCATTCTGTGGCTGTTTGTCGGGCTGAACATTCTCGGTCCTAAAATGATTACCCGCGTACAGGCGGTGGCGACGATTCTGGCGCTCATTCCGATTGTTGCCGTGGCGGTGCTCGGCTGGTTCTGGTTCAAAAGCGATACCTATATGGCCGCCTGGAACGTCAGCGGTAAAGGCACCTTCGGCGCGATACAGAGCACGCTTAGCGTCACGCTCTGGTCGTTTATCGGCGTGGAAAGCGCTTCGGTTGCCGCCGCGGTGGTTAAAAATCCTAAACGTAACGTGCCCATCGCCACCATTGGCGGCGTGCTGATTGCAGCGGTATGTTACGTCCTTTCAACCACCGCCATCATGGGCATGATCCCAAATGCCGATCTGAAACTATCAGCCTCGCCGTTTGGCGATGCGGCACGCATGGCGCTCGGACCGACCGCCGGGGCGATAGTGTCGTTCTGCGCCGCGATCGGCTGTCTGGGCAGCCTTGGGGGCTGGACGCTGCTCGCCGGGCAAACGGCAAAAGCCGCGGCGGACGACGGGCTTTTCCCGCCGATATTCGCCAGGGTGAATAAAGACCAGACGCCGGTCGCCGGGCTGTTAATCGTCGGTGTATTAATGTCACTCTTTCAACTGGCGAGTATCTCCCCGGACGCCACCTCGCAGTTCGCCGTCGTCTCCTCCGTATCCGTTATCTTCACTCTTGTACCTTATATTTATACCTGCGCCGCGCTGATGCTTGTCGGCCAGGGGCATCTGGGCAACCAGCGCCTGCCGTACCTGTTCCTGACGCTGATTGCCTTTATTTACTGCATCTGGGCGGTGGTTGGTTCGGGCGCGACAGAAGTGATGTGGTCGTTTGTGGCCATCATGTTCATTACCGCGATGTACACGGTGAACTACAACCGTCGCCATAAAAACCCCTACCCGCTGGATAAACCCGTGGTTAACGATTAACAGGAGCCCGACATGCTAGATTTAGGCACGCACCAAAAACGTAAAATTCTGGTCGTCGATAGCAGCGTTCAGGACGTGAATACCGCGAACGGACGGGCCATCGCCGAACTGATTGAGGCGCTTGAGGAGAATAACTTCGCGGTTATTTCCGCCGTCACCTTTGAAGACGGCATAGCCACCGTCACCTCAGACGCCTCGCTGTGCTGCATCTTCGTCGACTGGACCTCCGGCGGCAATGACGATGCCTCCCACAGTCAGGCCTTTGCCTTGCTGCAAACCATTCGCCGACGCAATAAAAACGTACCGGTGCTGCTGATGGCGGAACACTCCTGCATCGACACCCTGACGCTGGACTCCATGCGGCTGGTAAATGAATTTGTCTGGATGCATGAAGATACCGCCGAATTTATCGCCGCCCGCGCCCGCTCACTGATCCAGCGCTACTACGAACAACTGCTGCCGCCGTTCACCCGCGCGCTGTTCAGCTACACCATGGAAAACCCCGAGTATTCCTGGGCGGCGCCGGGGCACCAGGGCGGCGTGGCGTTTACTAAATCTGCGGTGGGACGTGAATTTCTCGATTTCTTCGGCGAGAACCTGTTCCGCACCGATACGGGCATAGAACGCGCGGCGATGGGCTCGCTGCTCGATCACAGCGGGCCCATCAAAGCTTCGGAAATTTACGCCGCGGAAGTGTTTGGCTCGCACCGCAGCTATTCGGTGCTCAATGGTACATCGGGCTCCAACAGGGCCGTGATGCAGGCCGTGGTTGGAGAACTGGAGGTGGCGCTGTGCGACCGCAACTGCCACAAATCCATCGAGCAAGGGCTGGTGATGACCGGCGCCCTGCCGGTTTATTTCATCCCTACCCGCAACCGTTTCGGCATTATCGGACCGATCCCGAAGCGGCAGTTTGAACCGGAAAGCATCCGCCAGGCGATAGCCGCTAACCCGTTAAAACACGAAGTGGTCAGCGATAAACCCGTTTATGCTGTGGTCACCAACTGTACCTACGACGGCATGTGCTATCACGCCGAAGCCGCGCAGGCGCTGCTGGCGCAGAGCGTCGATCAGATTCATTTCGACGAAGCCTGGTACGCCTATGCCCGCTTCAACCCGATGTATAAAGGCCGCTTCGCCATGCGCGGCGACCCGAAGGATTTTGACAGCAGCGGTCCAACGATCTTTGCCACGCATTCCACGCACAAGCTGCTCGCCTCGCTTTCCCAGGCTTCATATATTCATATCCGCAACGGCAAAAAACCGGTCGAGCACTCGCGCTTTAACGAATCATATATGCTGCAGGCCACTACTTCGCCGCTGTATGCGATTATCGCCGCCAATGAAATAGGCGCGGCGATGATGGACGGCGGCCAGGGCGAAGCGCTCACCCAGGAAGTGATCAACGAAGCGGTGGATTTCCGCCTGGCGCTGGCCAAGGTCCACGCTGCGTTCGCCAAAAAAGGAGAGTGGTTCTTCTCGCCGTGGAACGCGCCCACCGTCACGGATGGCTTTGGCAACGAAGTCCCCTTTGCCAAAGCCTCCCGCGAGCAGCTCACCACCGATCCGAAATGCTGGACGCTGAAGCCCGGCGACGCCTGGCACGGCTTCGAACAGCTCGAAGATGAGTGGTGTCTGCTCGACCCTATCAAGGCAGGCATTCTGGCGCCGGGCATGGGCGATGACGGCAATCTGCTCGACCGCGGCATTCCGGCGGCGATGGTTACCGCCTACCTGGGCGAACGCGGCATCGTGCCGTCCCGCACCACGGACTTTATGGTGCTGTGCCTGTTTTCAATCGGCGTGACAAAAGGTAAATGGGGCACGCTGATTAACGTCCTGCTGGAGTTTAAATCCGACTACGACAACAACACGCTGCTCAAACGCTGTCTGCCAGACCTGATCGGCGCGGACGCCGCGCGTTATTCCGGCATGGGGCTCAAAGATCTCTGCGATGAAATGTTCAACTACATGAAGACCAGCCAGATGGACAAGCTGCAAGCCGCCGCCTTTGGCAATATTCCCGTCCCGTTCAAACGCCCGCGCATCGCCTTCCAGCAGCATATGGCCGGCATTGCGGACCACCTGCCGATAGACCAGCTTGCCCACCGCGTTTCCGCCGTCGGGGTTATCCCTTATCCACCGGGAATTCCGATTGTCATGCCAGGCGAGAGCTTCGGTGCCGCCGAAGAGCCGTGGCTGAAATACATTCGCAGCATTGCGGAATGGGGCGAAAAATTCCCCGGTTTTGAGAAGGAACTGGAAGGCGCTGAGCTGGTAAACGGGGTTTATCACATCTGGGCGCTGAAGGAGTAGCGCATAATTTAATCAGCGGATAAAGAGCGAGTGGCGCGCAGCCGCCCGCTCTTTATTTGCGTGCAATAAAAATAAATCAGAAATCTACCGACATAGACAGCTTAAGCGTGCGCGGATCGCCCTGCGTAATGTAGGTGCCGCTATCGTCTACCGCTGCCCAGTACTTCTCGTTGGTGACGTTTTCTACGTTGGCGCGCCAGGTGAGCGTTTGATCGTTCACCTTAGTGCTGTAACGCACGCCGAGGTCAAGGCGCGTCCAGCTATCCAGCTTCATGGTGTTCGTCGCGTTGACGTACTGAGAACCGGTGCGGATTACGGTTCCTCTCGCGGTCAGATTTTGCACCCACGGCAGATCCCATTCACCGCCCATCGTCACGGCATAACGCGGTACGCCGACCGCATCGTTACCGTCGTTGGCGCCGCCTGCGGTTTTACTTAATTCAGGTTTCATCCAAAGCGCGCTACCCAGCAGGCGCACGCCGTAGACCGGCTCACCGAAGACATTCAGTTC
This sequence comes from Dryocola boscaweniae, assembly GCF_025215095.1. Taxonomy (GTDB): domain Bacteria; phylum Pseudomonadota; class Gammaproteobacteria; order Enterobacterales; family Enterobacteriaceae; genus Dryocola; species Dryocola boscaweniae. The sequence goes on from NZ_JALHAP010000082.1 coordinate 762,065, forward strand.
CATACCGCGGCTGCGTTGCTCGCCGTACAGCCCGTAAACATTGTTATCGTCAATCATGCCGACAGGCTTTTTAATTTCAAACAGCGCCAGCGTGCCGCCCACGCGACCAAAGTCCATTTTCACACCGACTTCGTTTTGTTTGGATTGCACAATACCGACAACCTGCCCCGAGTTGCTCGCAAGGCTGCTGGCTGTAGGCCCTGGCTGCAAAGCTTCAATGTGGTTTGCGTAGAAAGAAACATGCTCCCACGGCTTCACCACCAGGCCATAAACCGGCGTCACTTTGAAGGCGTCAAAACGCGTCTCGGGCGTTTCCGCCCCCTGATAATCGTAGTTGCGCACCGTCACATCCTGTCGACGAGCGCCAACGGTCAGCAACACGCGCTCGTCCAGCGCGGAAAGCGTATCGGAGACAGAAATACCGGATGTACGCGTACGGCTACGATCGTTTGGATCGTCCATATTCCCGCCGCTATAAAGCGTCGCCGGGTAACCAATCGTTGTGGGATCGTAGATATTTATGGTGTTTGCTGAGCCAGACATGGTGTAAGCCGCGCGGGTTTTGCGGTACACGCCTGAATAACCGAGGTTAACGCTGTGGCCGATAGCGCCGGTAGCGAACTTACCGCGAATGCCCGTCATGCCGGAAAAACTGTCTGCGACATAGCGCGTACCCAGGCGAGTCAGGCTGGCATTGCCTTCGTCATCCAGCAGCTTCGGCGTGCTGTATTCGCCGCGCTCGTCGGTATTGTTCCCGCCGATGCCGCCGTAAAACGTCCAGTTATCCAGCACGTCATATTCACCGCGCAGCGCGGCGAAGCGAGTGGACATATCCGAATAGACCCATTTCTGGCTGTAGTTATCGGTATTATCCGGCACTTCCGGTATTTCGGTGGCCGCCCCTACGCCTACGCTAATCCGACCGTTATGCATACTGGATTTCTGCCAGCCGGCGTCCAGAGAGCTGCGCAGCCGTTCGCCTTTATAATCCAGGCCGACCGTGGCAAGCGTGGTGCGGGCTTTTTCTTTATCAACAGCGGTTTCGCCTTCGCGGTGCAGCACGTTCACGCGTACGCCAAATTGATCGCTGTCACCAAAGCGACGGCCAGCATCCAGGGAAGTACCAATCTGCGAATCCGAGCCGTAATCCACGCCGACACGGGTTAACGGCTCGCTGTCTGCACGCTTTGGTTCTACGTTAATTGACCCGCCTACGCCGGAACCGCCCGGCGGCACGCCGTTGAGGAAAGCATTCGAGCCCTTAATGACCTCGACGCGTTCCGCAACGTTTGTGGCAACTATCTGACGAGGTAATACGCCGTATAAACCGCCAAAAGAAATATCATCGCTATCAAGCTGGAAGCCGCGGATACGATAAGATTCGGCGAAGTTACCGTAGCCGCGCACCGCCTGTACCGTGGCATCGTTACGAATAACATCGCTCAGCGTTGTCGCCTGCTGGTCTTCAATCATCTTTGCGGTATAGCCGATGATATTAAAAGGTACGTTGCTTGCCTCCTGCTCGCCAAGCAGTCCCAGGCGCGCGCCGTTGGCGACCTGGCCATCCAGATAAGCGGGCACTAATTCATCGCCGCCCGAACGGAAGGCGCTTTCCGGCGTGGCGCTGACCGTGATGGTGTCTTCTTTAGCTGGTTTAGCAGCGTCGCCTGTGGCGGCAAATGCCGGAGACAGGGCTGTGCTAATGAGTACCGCGAGCAGGCGTGGATGCCATCCCGCTGGTGAAGTGATGCCGTATTGCATGAGTTATTCCCTGTCAAAGATAATTAATAATGAGAACGCTTCTTATTTTGCGCATGATTATCGTTTGACGTACGGGAATTGCAAGAAAAATGAAAATACGTTTCTCAGCAAAATTCAAGCTCAGGGGAAAATTGCGCGGGAAAAGGCTTAGTGCCGCAGCAGGCGATCAGCGTGTTACGAACGGCCAGGTGGGTAAGATAGCGGCCCGGCGGACAAAGCGTTGCCAGCGGAAGCCCTAGCGTAGCGATTTGCCAGACCGTTCCGCCCTGCTGTTTAAGCACCGCTTCATGGGCGGTCCATAATTTCCAGAAAGCCGGAAGCTGCTTATCAGAAGGCAATGCAGCAAGCCAGGCATAAATGTCTGGGGCAAAGCTATGCTGCGCCACCGCGAGGATACGCGTTCTTGGGCGCAGCCGCTCAATATCGCACCCAACCTCATCTTTCCCCACCAGCACCGCGACGCTGCTGCCGCTATTGCTGATATTAAAGTGCGGTAGTTCAGGGTGCCAGGGTTTACCGTTCGGCCCCGCTGCGAGCAGCGGCAACGCTTCCTTTTCTAAAAGCATCGCCAGCAGGATCCTCCCTGCGAGCCAGACGGGACGACGTTTCCCGCCCGGCGCCGTCGCCGCTAATTCCGGCGAGAGCCAGCGCGCAACCTGTTCGTTATCGCTCAGGCATTCAACGGAGCCAAAGGCCAGCCGGTAATCCATTACGGCCAGCGACGCAGAACGAGCGAAGTGTTGATGCCGCCGAAAGCAAAGTTGTTGCTCTGCACAAACTCTGTCTCCAGACGACGTGCGCCGCCCATAATATAATCAAGCTCGCCGCAGGCGGCGTCAGGATGACGAAGATTGAGCGTTTCGGCAAACCAGCCTTCGCGCATCATCTCAATGCTCATCCAGGCTTCTAATGCGCCGCATGCCCCAAGCGTATGGCCCAGGTAGCTTTTTAGCGAAGAAACCGGCGTGCCTGCGCCAAACACGGCGGCGGTTGCCTGCGTTTCCGCTATATCGCCGCGATCCGTCGCCGTACCGTGGGCGCAGATATAGCCAATATCGCCCGCAACAAGCCCGGCAGAACGGAGACCGCGCTCGATACATATCTGCATTGTTTCTTTTTGCGGCTGCGTGATGTGCGCGGCGTCGCAGTTGGTGTGAAAACCGACTATCTCCGCATAAATATTCGCCCCGCGCGCCTGCGCGTGTTCCAGATCTTCCAGAATCAGCGTCCCGGCGCCCTCGCCGATTACCAGCCCATCGCGCTGCTGGTCGAACGGCGAAGGCGTGCTCTGAGGACGATCGTTGCGCTGGCTGGTGGCAAACAGCGTATCGAATACGGCCGCTTCCGACGGACAAAGTTCTTCGGCGCCTCCTGCAACCATCACGGTTTGGTAGCCGTGACGAATGGCTTCCCAGGCATAGCCAATCGCCTGGCTGCCGGACGTGCAGGCGCTGGAAGTCGGGATAACACGCCCACGCAGGCCGAAAAACAGCCCGGTATTTACGGCGGCCGTGTGCGGCATCATCTGCACGTAGGTCGTGCCGGTGATATTGCGGGTGTGCTTTTCGGTGAGCATGGTGGCAAATTCGCTAACCGGGCCGGTGCTGCCCGTTGATGAACCATAGGCAATGCCCGTATCGCCGCTGGTCAGAACCGGATCGTCGAGCAATCCAGCCTGAATAAGCGCAAGCTCCGTTGCCCGCGTTGCCATCAGTGAGACGCGTCCCATAGCGCGAATACGCTTGCGGGTGTAGTGAGCCGGCAGCGCAAAATGATCCACTGGCGCGCCGAGCATGGTGTTCAGCCCGTCGTAAATCTGCCATTCCGGCATATTACGCACGGCGTTTTTGCCCGATTTCAGACCGCTGGAAACGTCCCGCCAGCTTTCGCCGAATGCGGTGACGCCCCCCATTCCTGTTACGACCACGCGGCGAATCACAGCATACCTCCGTTAATGGAGATAACCTGGCGGGTCACGTAGCCTGCAGCCGGGGACATCAGATAACGAGCAAGCCCGGCAACCTCTTCCGGCTGCCCCATGCGTTGCAGCGGAATGATGCGCATCGCTTCTTTGAGCGCCGCTTCTTCCATCTCAATCATGCCGGTATCGATAAGCCCGGGCGCGATGCAGTTCACGGTGATTTTGCGCTTTGCCAGTTCAACGGCAAGCGCTTTTGTCGCGCCAATAATGCCCGCTTTCGCCGCGCTGTAGTTAACCTGGCCGCGGTTGCCCATCAGACCGGAAACGGACGACAGCGTGATGATGCGCCCGCCGTCCCGCAGGCCAATCATCGGCATCACGCACGGCTGAATGACGTTATAAAAACTGTCGAGGTTGGTATGGATAACGCCGTCCCAGTCCTCTTCGCTAAGCGCCGGAAACGCGCCATCACGCGCCACGCCCGCATTATTGACCAGGCCCCAGTACGCGCCGTGAGCGTCGATATCCGCCTCAAGGGTTGCGCGACACCCGGCGCGGTCGCCGCTGTCAAACTGCATCAGACGGCCCAGGCCGCCCTGCTCTTCGATTTGTGTAAGCGTTTGCTGCGCGCCTTCCTGGTCGCGGTGATAATGCACCACCACGGTAAAGCCGTCAGTTGCCAGCCCAAGGGCGATAGCCCTGCCGATGCCTTTGCTGGCGCCAGTCACCAGTACTGTTCGAGTCATACCTGCTATCCCATTAAAATTGCTGACAAAGAAGGAAAAAGCGTGGTTTTTCCTTCTTTGTGACGATCAGCCGAAAATCAATTAATTGATTTTCCTTATTATTAGATGACGACACCCTTTAGTTTTGTGATGCCGGGAGGTTTGTCATTAGTCTCAATTAAAATAATTGTTCTAATTCATTTTTATCTGGCTGATAGGTGTTTACCCGCCCGCTTGCCATAAGCCGGTTATTTGCGAGAATTTCACCTTCAAAACTGCCGATTTTTTCATCACGCATTAACAGCGTGACCTTACAATCGAGAACCGTACTGGCCGGGAACCCTCCTTCCGGGCAACGCAATCCTCGCCCGCCAAGCAACATACCAACCCCGACCGATTCCTCGCCCGCGTTCATAGTGTGCCAGCCGGACCATACGCCAACCGTCTGCGCGATAATTTCAATGGCGAACCAGCCGGGCAATGTGCCGTCGCGGTCAAGAAAAGGCGCCAGCACGCCGTCCGCACTGACTTTTACCTGGCAATGGGCCGTCTCTTGCGTAACCTCAATCACCTTGTCCAGCAGGCACATCGGCGCTTCATGGGGCAAATAGCGTTGCGGGGCAAGATAATCAATCACAAGTGGCTCCCAAAATCAGGGCGGCGTTATTACCGCCAAAAGCAAAAGAGTTGGACAGCATTACCGGTTTGTAATCCACACGCGGTTTAGTCAATAAACCGCAGGGCGCGAGTTGAGGATCCTGCGTTGAATCGCTAAAGTCCTGGGCGGGCAAAGGCAGCCCGCGGGTCAACATTAAATAGCAAAGCGCCGCTTCACAAGCGCCCGCCGCGCCAAGCGTGTGCCCGGTGAGATGCTTAGTTGAACTGCCCGGCACGCTTTCACCAAATAGCTGATGAATGACTTTGGCCTCAATTTCATCATTTAAACGCGTGGCGGTGCCGTGCATATTGATATAACCAATATCCGCCGCGGTTAACCCCGCCTGCTGCATGGCCATTTCAATGGCGCGAATCGCGCCCAGACCTTCCGGATGCGGAGCCGACATATGCCAGGCATCGGACGACTCCCCGACGCCAAGCAACTGCACTGGGCCTTTTTCACGGCTTAGCACTATCAGCGCTGCCGCTTCGCCGATGGTGATGCCGTTACGCTCGGCGCTAAAAGGCTGGCAGCGGCGATCGCTCAGGGATTCCAGGCTGTTAAAACCATTGATGGGCATGCGGCTTAAGGTGTCCGCTCCGCCAACAATCGCGGCATCGACCATACCAGATTCAATTAACCGCTGGCCGGTGATTACCGCTCGTGCGCTGGATGAACAGGCCGTGGAAATCGTCAGCGCCGGGCCAAAAAGCTGCAGATATTCACTCAAAAAGCGCGAAGGATCGCCCAGCTCCTGCTGGCCGTAATGATAAGTAGCGTGACTTCCGCTCACCTGGCGATCGGCTTCATCCAGCCCGGATGTGCTGGTGCCAAGCACCACGGCCACGCGATCCCGACCATAGCGCGCGCAAGCTTCATCGACCTGCGGCTGAATTTGCGCAAGCGCCGCCAGCAGCAGCCGATTGTTGCGGCTGTTATGCTGAGGAAGATGTTCGGGAACGGCGGGCAACTCGGCCGTAACACGCCCAATCCAGCACTCCCCCTGCTGTAGCCAGTTGTCTTTATCCGGGACCATGCCCGGCGCCTTACCCGCAACCAGGCTTGCGGCAATCTCATCAAGCGTATTTCCCATCGCGTTGAGCATGCCGACGGCGGTTAATGAAATCATGATAGGTTGTCCAGATGTTGAATCGCGATGACGTAGCCAAAGCGATAATGCTGAATACTGACGGGCTGGCGGCTGCCGTCACGGGTCAGGTACTGAATCGTCTCGATAAGCTCGTTATTTTCATCCCGCAGCTCACGGCGCGAGTCGATGTCTTTTAGCGTCCAGCCTTTCGGCAACTGCGGCGCCCAGGCGGCAAGCGGCCAGTAGCTCAGCATGATATCGGCCAGCACCTGGCTTGCAGGCGGCAGTTCGGGCAGGGTAATGGATTGCTCGGTTTTTACCCCCGATTGATCATAGGTCAGACGGAATAAGCGGATCCCCAGCGGCGACAGTCCAGCCAGCATCACTTGCTGATTATCGGCATTCAGCAATACCATCAGCGACTGGGTTTTCCCTTTCACCTGCGCGCTCAGCAGTTGCTGCTGGCTGATTGTCGGCGTAATGCCAGGCGCGGGCAAAGTCACGAGCGTGCCCGGTTTGAGCCATGCCTGCGGACGGGTTGAGTCTTGTTCTGGCGTCGTGCTACAGGCACTCAATAATATGGCGCTTAACAGCAGCATCAGCGCGCGTAGTTTGGTCATGGAGTTCCCTTTTCCTGGATGGGCAAAGCCAGCGGAGCGGTCAGAAATGCGCAGAATATTCCGCAGCTCAGCACAACCCCAAAGCCTGAAATAGCCTGAGTTGCGCTAAAGACCAGCATCCCCAGCGTAAATAACGTGGTCAGCAAGGCGACGCTCACCGCCAGCATCGAGGTCAGCGGCGTGCCGCGCGGATTGCTGAAAAATATCGTGTAGTTAATGCCGATGCCCAGCACCAGCACTAACGCCAGCAGCGAGAATAAATTCAGCTCGTGTCCGCTGAAGGCTAACGCGGCAAGCCCCCCGCCGAGTGATAATAACGAAGGCACAACGTTGATAAGCCCCCGTTTTACCCCCAGCCGAAGCATATAACTGATAGCAATCGCGGCAACGGCTGCGGCCAGCAATCCTGCCAGCAAGGCGCGATAGAAGCCGAAAAGCGCATTAAAAGAACTTTTGCGATCCACCCAACTGACGCCGGGCAGCTTCGCCGCAAGGGCGCTTAACGCCGCGCTGTCATGAACACCGTTTACCGGCACCAGCGCGCCGCTTTGCCCGTTGGCAAGCGTAAGCCACAGCAAACGCCAGCCGCTGCTGATAACGCTCTGCTGCCAGATATCCGGCGTAACCGGCATCTGCTGTAAATTCGGCGCCGTCACGGTTATGCCCGTTTCTGCCAGACGCTTTTGCAACACCGGCGCCGCCTCACGCAGCAAACGTAAATCCGCCTGCTGTCGCTCAAGCGAGGCAAGCGGCAGCAGACGATAACCATCGATAACCTTATCTTTGCGTAAAGCGGCCAGCTCCGGCGCCAGCTTTTCAAGCCGCGTGAGCGTCTGTTCAGCGCTGCTGCCGTAAACCACGAACCATTTCTGACTCATCCCCTGCCCGGTCAGCGCGGTAATGCTCTGTTCTTCACGCAGCAAATCCTGCGGCAAAGCCTGTAAGGTGGAGATATCGTCGTTCACGCGCAGCATCGTCAGGCCCGCGACGCTGATAGCCAGCAGGGCCAGGGGAATACCAAAACGCACGGATTTATTGAATTGCCATGCCGCAAGCCAGGCGGAAAGGATTTTCTGCCCGGGCGCAGAACGCACCGGTAGACCGCGCACCGCATAGGGATACCAGCAAACAACCGTCAGACAGGAAGCCGTTAAGCCGCAGGCGGCGAAAACCGCAAGCTGACGAATGCCGGGAAACGGCGCGAGGATCATAATCAGCCAGGCCAGCGCCGTGGTGCCCAGCGCGAGCAACAGCGCAGGCAGCACTTTGCGCAAGCTGTTCATGGGTGAATTTTCCGCCCCGTGCACCATGCGTTCGGTAAGGTAATAAAGCGTGTAATCCGCAGAGACGCCGACAATCCCCAGGCTCATCACCAGCGTCATAAGGTGCAGTTCACCGAAGCACAGCAGCGTGACTGCTGTTCCGGCAAGCGCGCCAATACCGACGGAGGCGATACAAAGCACAAGAGGACGGACGGATCGGAAGACAATAAGGATCAGCAGCAGTACGCCAATAACCGTCGCAAGGCCCAGCGTTGAGACATCATGCTTTGCCTGCTGGCTCGCGTAATCGCTGTAGAACAGCGTACCGCGCGACATCACTTTTGCCTGCGGAAACTGTTGCTCCAGCTTATGCTGCAATGCGCGCAGCCGGCTCACCGTTTCGCGCCCGCGCTGCATATCAAAGGATGAGCCTTGCAGTTCGCCGTGCAGCATGTACCAGTAGCGGCCCTGGTTATCTTTCGCCACCAGCCAGCCGTCGATCATACGTAGCTGGCTTGCGCTTTGTTGCAGCGCAAGCTGAGAACCCCGCACCAGCATCAGGGGATCGTTGCTCAGCTCTTTGCCGCTGACGCCGGAAAACGCCGAATAGAGCTGAGACAGCACCCATTGCGCCTGCGCTTCGCCGCCGTTTTGCAGGCGAGCGCGGGTTTGTTCATCTATCAAGCCGTTACGGTGTTCGAAGTAAAACCTGCCCCAGGCCTGCTGGGCCGCGGCATCCATCGGCCCCTGAATCTGTGCCAGGAAAGGCTGCTGTTGTAGCTGCGCCTGCCACCACTGAGCGACGCGTTCGTCAGGCTTTGCGCCAGGGCTGACCAGCCAGAGCAGTTGCCTGTCGAGCCGCTGCAGAAACCCTGCTTCAATTTCTGGCGGTATCTGCCCCAGGCTTTGCGCTGGCAAAAGCGACAGCACGCTGCTGTCGAGCCTGGATTTAGGCAATAACAGGCAAAGAGCCATCGCCAGCAGCGCTACGGCGACGAGCCAGCCCCAGGCCAGTCGACGGTGCCAGTCAGAAAACGAAACGCTGCTGTTCTTCACGCGTCAGTTTCCCTGGTTCCGGGCGGTGTTTGCTAAAGGTGATTTCCGTGAAATCGCCCTGCTTATCATTAAGCTCAATGCGGTTGAGAAACTTTTCGCCCTGTAAGGTGATGGTGCTGAACAGTTTGTCCAGCGGCGTGGTGGTCGGCGTTAAGACGAGCTGCCACTGCCCTTTCCCCAGATCGGTAAACTCGCTGGTAAAGTTCTCGTCCAGCACTTTGCGGTCGGCCTGGAACAGCGCGCGCAACAGATGGTTGAACTGGAACATCTGCGGGTTGCTGTCGGCGGTGATTATCTGCGGCGCCTGGCTGCCCATCACCTGAACCATATGGCTGTCATCAAGGATGAGCGTCATCGGAAAAGGATGCTGCTGTTGCCACCATAAGCCTTTGCTTTTGGCGATCAACACTTCGCCGCTGGAATGCAGCGGTTGGGCCATGCCGCTAATCTGGCGCTCCTGCTGGAAGGCGGCGCGAACAACCTGCTGCGCGGCGAAACGCTGCTGAACATCATCCAGCGTGACTGCGCTCGCGGCGCTGCTTATCAGCAAGGCCGCGGTAAGTAAGAGTTTTTTCATGGCTTAATCCCCATGCGTTCAAATAAGACGGTCGGCGAGACATAGCACATCTCTCCCGTCGCGGCGTCAACGGCGACCTGAATGGTGTAGCCGGTTGTGGTGCGCTTGCCGCTTGCGGCATCAATGATTTGATAGCCAATCTTCAGGCGGTTTTCATATTCCTGCACGCTTGCCCGCACGAGAATTTGCTGTTCAAACGTCACCACGTCGCGGTATTTCACCCGCGTGTCCACCACCGGCCAGACGTAGCCGGATTCCTTCATGGCTCGATAGCCGTAGTTAAACCGATCGAGCAGCGCTTCACGCGCCACCTCAAAATAGCGGAAGTAGTTGCCGTGCCAGACCACGTTCATCGCATCGACATCATGGAAAGGCACTTTGATACTTACCTCAGCGGTAAAGCGTGGGTCGCTTAGCATCCGGACTCCAGATCTTTCGGCAGTTGCCAGAAATCATAAAAATTAAACCAGTCGAGCGGCGAGCGTAAAGCATAGGCTTCAAGCCGTTCGGCGTAACGATCGATGGTCTGCTGTAGGGCTTGCTGGCGTGTCGCTCGCGGCAGGATCAGAGGGTCGGCGAAAGACTCTGCGTGGATAAGCAGTTTGCCCTGCTCGCGCAGCACCATCATTAAAACAATCGGGCAGCGTAAGGCGGCCGCCAGAATAAACGGCCCCTGCGGGAACGGCGCTGGCGCGCCCATAAACTGGCTCCAGCATACGCGACGATCGCCACCGCGCTGCGTGTTAACCGCAATTCTGTCGCCGACGATAGCCACCCATTCGCCTGCGTCAATTTTATCCTGCAGCATCATGGCGGTTTCAGGCCCAATGTGCGTGACGGGCAACAAATTCACCGCCGCCTGCGGAGCAATCTCTTCGACTATCTGGCGGAACCGCCGGGCATGATCGGTAAAAACCAGCGCATTAATGACTAGCCCTACATCAACCTGCGCCAGCGCCCGGCTGGCTTCGATATCGCCAAGGTGCGCGGCGAGAATGAGTTTTCCGCAGCCTGCCTGCGGCTGCAAAACTTCGCGGCTGCCGGGCGCAAAATTAATATCGCGCCCCCATTTGATGTCCCCTCGCCAGGCGGCGATTTTGTTGAGCATCGCATCGCCAAACCGCAAAAAGTGCCGATAGCTGTTTAAGCCTTCGGGCAGTTCGATTTGCCTGATTTTCGCCTGTTGCCGCACGCGCGCCAGCCAAAGCTGCGAGGCGCGACGCTGCGGCCCTCCGGTCAGCCACATCCAGGCCACCACAGGGTACAGCAGGAGCGTGAAGGCTCCGCGTCCCAGAATTTGATAGATGCGCAGCATCATGCGCATCCCCATCAGCCCTTTTCTCTCCGGTACTTTCGCCCAGTGAGCGGCTTTACGCCGACGGGAAAGCAAGGCGGGAATGCGTGGCAACATGCCGAAAAATAGCCGCGCATGCATCCAGGAGATGCGCAGGTTGTCATGGAGAGCGTCAAAATGCGACAGGCCGTCGGGCGGATAGGTCACCCGTGTGCGCAAAAAGCGGCTTTCCACGCCCGACCAGTACAGACGCACCATAATTTCCGTATCGAAATCCATGCGTTTGCCCGGCGGGTGCCGTTCAATAACCGCAAGGGTTGAAGCCAAAGGATAAACCCGAAATCCGCACATGCTGTCTTTGAGCGACAGCGAAAGCGTTTCAATCCATACCCAGAAATGGGTCACATAGCGCCCGTACAGGCGAGATTTGGGAACGGAATCGTCGTAGTCCGGCTGGCCGGAAATCAGGTTTTCAGGATAAAGCCGCGCTTCCTTCACAAAGCGGGGAATGTCTTCAATGCGGTGCTGGCCGTCCGCATCAAGCTGAATGGCATGGCTGAAACCGGCCTTTGCGGCTGCCTGGAAACCAGCAATAACGGCTTGTCCTTTTCCGCTGTTTTTTGCAAGGCGCACCAGCGTCACGCCGCTGTGATTTGCCGCAAGCCGATCCAACCGTTGCGCTGTCGCCGGTTCGCTGCCGTCATCAACAATAATGCAGGGCAACGAAAACGGGGCCAGACGCGCGAGCACGCCGGGCATGGCTGCGCCGTGGTTGTAACAGGGAATGACCACGCACGGACGAAAATCCGCATTAGCCACGGCTACGGTGTGTATTACGGACATAGCTTGATTTTTCCGCTGCTGACAGGCTGTCGGGATTCTTCTTTCACAAGCACATATTCAAAGTTCAGCACGCCGCGAACGGCGTCCCAGCGCAGATTCAGTTCAAGCAGGCTTTCAGGCAGTACCGGGCGCTGGAACTTTACGCTATCAATCGCGCAAAAGCGCATGCCGGGCGCAAGTTCCGCGCCGTAAGCCATGACCCAGTCGAGCTGCGCCACGCCGGGAAGCAGCGGCTGAGTCGGAAAGTGACCACGAAACCAGTTCAGGTCCGCCGGAATACGCAATTGCAGGCACAGCGCATTTTCAGCCGGCTGCGTACGCCTTTCTTCAATGGGTTTCATCAAATAATTCCTGTAGTTGCGCCCAGGCTCGTTTGCTCTGGCTGTTGAGAGGAATGCTCTCGACGATACGCCAGTAACGCGGGATGGCCACAGGCTCAAGCCACTGGCGAAGCGTGTCTCGCCATAGCTTTTTATATTCTGCAGGCAGATTAACGGAGCCATCAAGCACCACGACGGCTCCAGGCGTCATGCGCCCGGCGCGAACAATCGGCACCACCGCCGCGTCCTGCACGCCGGGCAACGTCATCAGACGGCGTTCAATTTCGCTAAGCGAGACGCGTTTTTCTTCAATCTTCACTATGCGATCGCGACGCCCCAGAAGCCGGAAACCGCCCTGCCTGGTAAACGCCAGATTATCGTCGAGCGAGCATCCACCCTCGGCTATTAGAGGCGATCGTACCGACCATTTCTCTTCACGGGCGACAAATTCCACGTCCGGGAAAGGCTGCCACAGCGGCGCGGCGCTTTGATGCTGCCGCCAGGCGAGCACGCCCGTTTCCGTGGTGCCGTAAATTTCGCAAACCGCCTCACCGAACCACCGCTTTGCCTGCTGCGCCGTTTTATCGTCAAGCAATCCTGCCGCTGAGATAGTTTTACGGCACGGCGGCGCCATAAGGTTGGTATCAAGGCGCTTCAGAAAAGCCGGGCTGCTGATAAATAACAAAGGATGCGAGGTCAGCGCGGCAAGCTGTTCGGGAAAATGAATCATCGACACATCGCAGGCCAGACCCAGCGCCATGGGCAGCATAATGCGGAACGTCAGGCCATACATATGTTGATGGCTCACCGACGCCACAACCCGGCAATTTTGCAGTTCGTGGCCCCAGAGTTTTGCCAGCCAGGCGCTCTCTTCATTCAGAGCGCTGAGCGGTTTAAAGACCTGCGAAGGTTCGCCAGTCGACCCGGAGGTGAACAAAATCACGCCCGCGTCATGCGCTATGGGCGACAGGGCTTGCGGCGGTTGAGAAGACAAAGTCTGCGGATTAATAACCGGGCAATCCAGATCCAGCCCTGACGGCAGATCGGTTAACACACCGCTAAATAGCGATTGCTGTTCGCGCAGTTGCGTTTCCCGGCAATGGCCCGGCAGCAGCGGCGTTTTACCTGCGTGCAGCGTGGCAAGCAGCGCGACAATAAACCCGTAGCTGTTGTCAAAACAGAGCGCCCATCGCTCGCCGGTATAAGCGTTCAGCTCACCATAAAGCCGGTGAACATCCCGCACGAGCATGGCCTGCGTCCAGCACTTATCGTCTGAAAACGCCACAATATGCTCGGGATGGCGAGCAGCGCTAATCCACTCGTTAAGCGGCAGAAGATTATCCATGATGTTGTTTTACGCGCAGGCGTACCAGCCATTCTCCCGCGAAAAGCATGCCCATCAGCATATAGCTGAGCAGGCCGTTCCACAGCGTCCAGAGGTGGATGTCGCCATGCAGACAGGTCCATAACGAAATGCTGCCGTTAACAATAAAAAATCCGCACCAGACCTGAGTGACACGCCGCGTGTAGCGTATCCCCGCTGGCGAAAGTTCGCCTTCGCGTAAGCGCGCAAGACGTTCAATAAGCGGCATGCGGCTAAACAGCGAAGCGCCAAACAGAACAAACATCACAATATTGACGACCAGCGGATACCACAGCAGTAATTGTGCCTCACGCAGCAAAAAGCTCGCCAGCGTCAGGACGACGCCTACCCCGGCGAGAGCCTGCGCCGCACGGCTCAGCGCCCCGGCTTTACCGCGAAGCGCCGCAAGGCGCAGAACGAAACAGAGCGCCAGCAAAGGCAGCAGGAAAGATAAATGCGGGTAACTCAGCGCCAGCCACACGGCAAAAGGCCAGCCAATAATGGCCAGCCCTCCTGCGATATTCAGCACATTCCCTGCCCGCACCTGCATCAGGCCCCCTGTTGCAGCCGTTCTACCGCTTCGACTACATCCTGGACGGTGCGAACGGCTTTAAAATCTTCTGGTTTGATTTTTTTGCCGGTGCGTTTTTGCAGGTGAACGACCATATCCACGGCATCGATGCTGTCGAGATCTAAATCTTCGTAGAGGCGCGACTCAGGGGTGATAAGTTCGGCGTCAAGGTCGAACAATTTAACCAGTAACCCGGTCACTTCCTGATAAATATCTTCTTTATTCATAACTTGCTCGTTCTTTCAATCATTCAGGCGTTGTGCGCCGGATTAAGGCTGACAATAAAAGCAGCCAGCGTTGCCACAGAGTAAAAATGCTGTCGTAGAGTTTCGTTTTCAGCGGATAACACCACGCCATAACGTTTTTTCACGCTTAAGCCCAGTTCAAGTGCGTCAATGGAGTCCAGCCCCAGGCCATCATCGCCAAACAGGGGTGCTTCGCTGTCAATGTCGTCCACGCTTATCTCTTCAAGATTTAGCGTGTCGATAATTAATTGTTTTATATCGTTCTTTAGGGAGTCCATATCTGTATCCGGGTCTTAACGAGGGTCAGGGACTAATTCCTGACGTAAATAATGGCTCAGACGACGCGCCGCAAGTGTCGGGGCTTCGTCCTGGGCTGTCATGAAATCCAGGCTTTCTATTCGCTGTTGTACAGAAACCGTAATCATCGGTTTGCGCGCCGGGACTTGATACCAGCGGCTTTGTTTATCGAGATAGCGCCGATCGCAATAAATATGTACCAGCCGCAAAGGGCAGCCGCTGCGTACGGCGATTTGCGCGGCTCCGCGCTGGATAGCCAACGGTTCTCCGGGACGCGTACGGGTGCCTTCAGGGAAAATAAGTATCGTCTCCCCAACCGACAGACGCCGCTGGCTTTCCGGCAATAACGTTTCGCCCTGGCTGTTAATTAAATAATCCGCCGCGCGAATAACGCCCTTAAAACAGGGATTGTTCACCAGACTTGCTTTGACCAGACAGCCAATTTCGGGCGTCTGCGAAGCAATAAAAACATAATCCAGCAGCGTGGGATGATTCGCAACGACGAGGCAGCCTTTATCGCTACGCAAATTTTCCGCGCCGCTGAATTGATAATCAAAAACGCCCAGAAAACGCCCGATGCGCAAAAATAACCGAAAACTGGCGGCAATACTGCGACGGGCAATATTACGACGCTTATTTTTATCGGGCACGGCAAGCAGCAGTAAATTAAACCACAATAGCGAGAGCGCAAGCCCACCGGCGCCAAAGAGGACAAACAGCCCGCCGGTCATGACGACTCGCCAGCACCAGTTGAGGCGCTCCAGGCATTTGCGCCACATTATTTGCGGCTCCATTGCCACAGCAGTCTTTCTCCACCGATAGCAAAAGTCGGCGCTTCGCTGAGCAAGGCATGTAAAAAAGAGAGGCTTTGCGGGAGCGCTGTCGCAGCATTATGAGCCGCAGGAACGCTTTCTGCCTGTAATTGCGAACCGGCTTCCAGAAGTAGCGCCACCGCAAAGGGGAAAGTAATTTGCTCACGGGCAAGCCAGGGCTGATAAAACTCGGGAATGGCGCCGTCAAAATCCACCATCAGCACCCGCTTATAGCCGGCATAATGGAAAGCGGCCACCTCGACCAGCGCCTGCCCGAAAGTATCCAGGCCCGCAGAGACGGAAGAAGAAACTAAAGGTGTTTTCGCCGCAATTGTGGCGTTGCCAACCGCCGAATTGTGGACCGACATGGCAAAATCCGTTGGCGAGACGGCTTGTTGATAGGCCAGGGCGCGCAGAATCTTAAAGTTGCGTTCCAGCTCACCGTGGCGGCTGGCAAAAACCAGCGCGTCAACCTGCTGGCGTTCCAGCATAGCCAGCGCACTGTCCACCGCAAGACGACTGCCCGACGCCAGGCGGCGCGCGGTCATCATCGGTAAATGTGTGCTTCTGGCGATTTCGGCTGTCGCATCGATTACCGGGGGCTTTTTGCCCCATGCCAGCCACTGCGCGGCATTAAATAAGCCGGGGGCGCTGGCCTGCCAGTCGACAAGGTTAAACGCTAACTTCATTCTCGCTACCATCATTCATATGCTGCAGCCCGCAGATATATCTTTTTATGTTGTTACGGGCTATGGAATAACTCTCAATCCGGTTGGATTTTTCTTAGAGAAAATATTTTTTCGCCGCGGAAATTTGCAACGGCGCAGAATAGTAACAAAACCTGCGATGAAATAAATCACTATGCGGAAAAACTCATGGCCTGGCAGAGGCGTCACCAGGCCATGAGACAACTTACTGATAGGTCACGCTAACGAGAGCAAGGCGTCGTTGAGGGTCGAGGTAACGGATATTAGTTTGCATCGTGCTGTCGCTGTGCACTGTGTAATCAGCAAGCTTCGAGTAGGGAACGGTACGAGTGACTGCTTTACCCTGTTGATTACAGGTTATTTTGACCGCCCGCTCCTGCGAGGCAATATCGCATCCGCCTTCAACAATCGCACCGCGAAAATGTATCACTCCCCCCGTCGGGCTGGCGTGTGACAACGGCGAAAGTGCCGCAAAGGCAGCAATACAGAGAAACGTCTTAAAAGTAACTTTTATCACGATCTGTACTCCTCAAATGCGGTCTGTAAGGAGGGTTATCGGCAGATAACGAAAGCTCTACAGATAAACATTGGTCTACAGATGAAATAATCTCAACAAACCCGCTACAAAAATAAAAAATTAAGGATCATATATTGCCCGGCGGAGCCCATTGTTTTTCCAGGTTAATGTCCTTCCCGTTCGTCAGGGTGACGGTAATGGTTACGTTATCTCCAGGATCGATATTCAGGCGCAGGCTGGCTAATTTTATCGGTTCGTTTGCCTTTATAGAGACACTGGCGCGCTGGTTGCTGGAGCTTTGTCCGGATGTTCCGGAACGAATGGCCGCAAGCTTCATTGAACACTGGCAATCGGTAGTCAGCGTGGCGACGGGTTCAATGGTGTAAATATTTCCCTCCTGCCGGGTATCAAAAGTAAGCTGATTTGAGAGCGCCGCCAGTAAAATTAAGGTATGCATATCATCTCCCAATAAAAAAACAGGGCCTGAGCCCTGTTTCTATATAGTGCACATTCTCAATTAATGCTGGTAAGCATTAGCATAGTTACCCCAGCCAACCTGGGTAACAGAAATTGTCGAATTATCAGCAGTCTGGTTAGTAATCGCGGTGTTTTTACCACCCTGAGACTGAACGACGAAAGTATCTGAGTCTGAAGCGCCAGATTGGTTTGATTTCACATAGTTATTGTAACCATATGATTTAATGTCAATTACAGCATCTGGAGACGATCCTTGATCGGCAAGTGCAACGTTGTTCACACCTTCCTGATAAATACTCAAGGTTTCATTTCCCTGGCTATTGTGCACAGGGAAATGGCCAGCCAGAGCACCACCGGAAACAACTAACGCTGCTAATGCTGCCACTTTGAATAAATTCATGGTAAAACCCCCATCGGATTGAGAATGTAAGCCCAAATAGTTTGTGTATTATCGTTGGATAATACGAACCGCCATTTGTGACTGTTTCTGCACTACAACTGCTGTTTTTTGCGTACCATTCTGAATAATGCTTGCTTTATTTCCGGAACCTTTCTGGATAATTAAAGCGGCATTACCCGAATTGCTCTGCTGTATATCCGCATCATTCGAACTTCCCGTCTGCGAAATATAAGCCAGATTATAACTCCCTGATTGATCGACATTTGCACGGTTGTTGCCTCCATACTGCGAGACTTCCGCAAGTTGCCGGGTCCCTCTTTGATCAACATCAGCACTATTACTAGCGCCGTGTTGGCCAATAATAGCTGCCTGGTTAAAAGTTGCTTTGCTTAATTCATTTACTGCAAAGTTATACTCTGAAGCGGCAAGATCAAAACCTGCTGCTATTACATAACCAGGCGCACCCAGCAATGCTAACACCATAAATAACGATCTGTTTTTCATGTTGTCATCCTGGACCTGGATGCCGCCAGGTAAATATGCCAAAATCATTTCATTGTTAACGCAATCGATAAAAAGTTATTGCTGCGTTACGGAAATGAGTATGTCCTTCGAAACATTTAAAATATCTCACCCGCACGTTGTATTTTTATATTTATATTCATACCAAAGCATGAGTAATATAAAAAACTCCAGCACCAACAAGACGTTCTCACTGGCAAATTTTAATTACCCCCCGACCTGGGCCGTAGACCCATTGGTTAAACCGTCCTTACCGGCTGGCGAGGCATCTTTTGCGGAGTGAGCAACAAATTAGAGAACAAGCTTGTCACCATGATACATTTTCTTAAACGAGTCAGAAAAGTTGATATCAAGAGCCGTTGCTTACATATGTTAAAATTAGATAAGTGTTAATATTTTTACACAAACACAAATAAAATCAATTAGTTAAATTAAATTGCATGATTTACAAAAACTATGCAACTTAATTAAAATGTACAACTTTAGCATCAAGACTAAATAGTAAAAATTTCACTGAGAAACATTTTAATATCTTCAGTTACATTATGTAACATCTTTAACACTTGCTTTAAGATTACTTCCCGCTAGATTGAATTCAGCAGTAACCATTTTATTTAACACAATGTCAGTCATATCGAAGTGCGTGTCTGATGGTGTTTTATTATTTCACACACAGCAGTGCCGCGCTAATCAGTACCTCTGGTGAATTAACTTTCTGTTAATTCAGCTGATAGTGCATAAAAACAGGTTGGAGTTTCATCATGTTTAATGAAGTCCATACTTTAAATGGTCATACATTGTTGTTGATCACCAAACCGTCGCTGCAGGCTTCGGCTTTATTACAACATTTAAAATCATCTCTGTCCGTCAATGGAAAACTCCATAATATTCAACGTTCTCTCGAAGAGATCGCGGGGAATGTTCTGGTGTTATTTGATATGGTCGAGGCGGATAAGAAACTTATTAATTACTGGCAGGACAACTTAAGCCGTAAGCACAACAGCATCAAATTACTTCTCCTTAATACGCCTGAGGAGTATCAATTCCGCGACATTGAGAACTGGCCTCACATTAACGGCGTGTTCTATACGTCAGAGGAAGAACCACGGGTTGTCGAAGGTATTCGTGGCGTCATGGAGGGCGAATGTTATTTCTCGCAAAAACTAGCCAGCTATCTTATTAATCACTCCGGAAACTATCGCTTCAACAACGTTGAGTCTTCGTTGTTGACGCACCGTGAAAAGGAAATCCTTAATAAATTACGTATTGGCGCTTCCAATATTGAAATCGCTCAGTCGCTATTTATTAGTGAGAACACGGTAAAAACCCATCTTTACAACTTATTCAAGAAGATAGCCGTTAAAAACCGCACTCAGGCGGTTTCCTGGGCAAACGATAATCTCAGGCGATAAGGCAATGAAATTACAACCTGCTTTACTGCTGGCGACAGTATTATTGTGCGCTTCCGGGGGCGCTCGCGCCGTAGAAGTGGAAATTCCCGGATTGTTGACGGATCACACCGTTTCTGCCGTGGGCCACGACTTTTACCGAGCCTTCAGTGACAAGTGGGAAAGCAGTTTTACCGGAAACCTGACCATAAATGAGCGACCCAGTGCCCGTTGGGGAAGCTGGATAACCATTACTGTCGATCAGGAAGTTATTTTTCAGGCTTTTCTATTCCCTATAAAACGCGACTTCGACCGCAACGTCGATATTGCACTGGCTCAAACCGATGAGGCAATTAAACGCCGGCAGATAGACAAAGCATTGTTGAGCACCGGCGATTTAACCCACGATGAATTCTAGGAGGCTGTCATGCGTATAGCTCATGCAGTTATTTCCCTGCTGGTCTTTACCCCGCTGGCATGGGGTGGAAATATGACGTTTCAGTTTACAAACCCGAATTTTGGCGGTAACCCCAATAACGGGCCGTTTTTACTTAATGAAGCTCAGGCTCAGAACTCCTATAAAGATCCCAGTTATAACGATGATTTTAGTTATGAAGCGCCCTCGGCTCTGGATAACTTTACGCAAACAATTCAGTCACAGTTGCTGGGCGGCTTGCTGACCAATATTAATACCGGCAAACCAGGGCGCCTGGTAACCAATGATTTTATCGTTGATATCGCCAATGCTGACGGTCAGTTAACGATGAATATTACAGACCGAAAAACAGGAAAAACATCAACCATTCAGGTTGCGGGATTACAAAACAACTCTACTGATTTTTAGTGGGCTTAAACAATCAAAAAGTATTTAAGGATAAACAACATGCAGCGCTTTCTTCTCATCGTAGCAGTGTGTTTATTAAGTGGTTGTTTAACCGCACCACCTAAAGAAGCTGCTAAGCCTACACTCATGCCTCGGGCCCAAAGCTACCGTGATTTAACGCATCTACCGGAAGCCGCGGGGAAACTGTTTGTCTCGGTATATAACATCCAGGATGAAACGGGTCAGTTTAAACCGTATCCTGCGAGTAACTTTTCAACAGCCGTACCGCAAAGCGCCACCGCTATGCTGGTTACAGCTTTAAAAGATTCACGCTGGTTTATTCCGCTGGAACGCCAGGGATTACAAAACCTGCTGAATGAACGCAAAATTATCCGCGCAGCCCAGGAAAACGGCACCGTTGCAGCGAATAACCGTCAGGCTCTGCAATCGTTAATGGCGGCGAACGTCATGATTGAAGGATCTATTATCGGCTATGAAAGCAATGTGAAGTCGGGCGGTGTTGGAGCGCGTTACTTCGGTATTGGTGGCGAAACGCAATACCAGCTCGACCAGATTGCCGTGAACCTGCGCGTGGTTAACGTCAGCACCGGTGAGGTATTGTCTTCGGTTAATACCAGTAAAACGATTCTGTCTTATGAAGTGCAGGCCGGGGTATTCCGCTTTATTGATTACCAGCGTCTGTTAGAGGGTGAAATTGGCTACACCACCAATGAACCTGTCATGATGTGTCTGATGTCAGCTATCGAGACGGGGGTTATTTATCTGGTTAACGATGGCATCGATCGTGGACTGTGGGATCTTAAAAACCCAGCCGATCGAAATAATCCGGTACTGGTTAAATACAAAGAAATGTCGGTGCCGCCGGAAGCCTGACGGCAACCGGGAAATAAAAAAACCAGCCTCGGCTGGTTTTTTTATTCGGGGATAATCGTTACCTGCCTGGATTTTCGCGCCGCAAGCCATAATCCGCTGCTCTTCATCGCAAAACCAAATACCAGCCCCAGTAATAAAGAAGGCACGACAATCCGCCATTCTCCCTGACCGGCAAAGGTCGCGCAGGCGCCGATAAAAGTGCCGGGTACAAACGACAACAGTACATGGCGGGCCTGCACGCACATCAGGAAAGCCACTACGCCCGTAACGGTATAGCCAAGAATTTCCAGATGCGGTGCCATCGCGCTGCCATGGATGATGACCTGCGCCCAAAGCACGCCGCTGCATAATGTGCAAAGCGAGATAATCAGCCCTTTCAGGCCGCTCTGCGGGCAGGCGAAATATGCGGTACAGCCGAGAAAACCTGCCCAGCTAAGCAAACCAAGGCTCACCGCCACCCAGCCCCAAAGGCCTGAGAGAATACCGGTCGTCAATGCAAGAGAAATGAGTATGTTCATGGCGGCGTATCATAGCAGAGCCTTTGGCTTCGACCACGATCTGCCGCACATTTTATGAAAGAAACGAAAATTTATTGCACCATAAATGTGATGCAAGTCACTATTTATTCCTCTTCAGATTCCTGAAGCTCATCGCGCATCGCCTGGATAGCTTCACGACTGATTGCCGCCAGCGTGCGATAGAAAGGGGTTGTTGCGTGGGCTTCCACCTTGCCAAGGAAAGTGCCGCACCACGGCAGCAAATACTCATCAAACAGCACGATCTGCGCTTCAAATTCATCTTCCTGCGACTGGTCTTCCAGCCAGGAGGCAGCGAGTAATAAAGTGCCAAAGTGATCGGCTGGGGTTTGTGCAAGCGGCATACCGCGCTCTTTTAGAAACTCGCGCACTTCGCCTTCATGGCTGCCCTCTTCCCACGCTGAGCGGTATGGCGGAACGCTGCACTCGTCGCCCACAAAAAGCGCGTTGTAATCTGCCGCCAGCAACTGCGGATCGCAGCTTTGCTGCAGTCGAGCCAGCAATTCGTCCTGCTCAAGTGGCCAACTTGCCGCCAGCTTCCCTTCGCGGATCATCGTCAGCAACGGCACCAGCAGCGGGTCCTGTGGCTGGCGGTAAAACAGCGATCCTAAAATACGGCAAATAATTGAGAACTCATTCATGCTAACAGTCCATTTAAAGATAGAGATTATAGTGTGGCAAATTCGGCGATAGGCGCCATGCCACGGGCTTCAAGGAAATCTAACAGGCGGCGCGGCGTAACGTTTAAAATGCGATCTTCCGGGAATTCCACTTCCGCAAGAACCTTACGGCATTCGTCAAAGTCGCCCAAGCTAAATGCCGTATGGGAATCAGACCCCAGCGACAGCCAGCCGCCCGCATCACGCACCGCCGCGGCAATGGCGCGGCAGTTTGGCCCGCTTCCTTTACGGGAATGGGTAAACGAAGAGTTATTCAGCTCAAGCGCAACATTATATTTAGCGGCAGCCTGCGCGATGGCCTGGATATCGACGGGAAATTTGGGGTTGCCTGGATGGCTAATGATATGCGCCTTGCCTGCAGCCATCGTCGCGATCATGGCTTCGGTGTGGGTGGCTTCATCCTGCGGCGGGAAAACCGGCTCATGAAAGCCAGCGATAATCAGATCGAGCGCATCCAGCATCGGGCCGCTGCAATCAATTTCCCCACTGGTGTTTTTAATATTCGCCTCAATGCCGCGCAGAATGCCCACGCCATCAACAATGCGCGGCCAGATGCGCATATTCACAAAGTGCCAGTAATGAGGCGCATCGGCCATATCCGGGCCGTGATCGGTAATAGCAAATAATTTGATGCCCTTGCTCTTTGCGATAGCGATGTAATCGTGAAGGGTGCTGTAGGCGTGGGTGCTGGCAACGGTATGCATATGCAGGTCAACGGGATACATAACTCTCTCCTTTATCTTTCAGGCAAGGATAGCAGTTATCGCCGTTGAATTTTAGCCCGGCGGGGAGCCGGGCATAAGTTTAATAACCGTGCTGCAAGGAAACTTCGCCCGCAGGCTTTTCACCTTTCTCAATCTGGCGAATCGTTCTGGCGATATAAGCCATTGCTTCATCAGGACGTGTCACCGCCGCGATGTGAGGCGTTATCGCTACACGAGGATGCTTCCAAAGAGGGCTATCCACCGGCAGCGGCTCCTGAGAGAAAACGTCCAGCATCGCCCCTTTCAGCTTACCGTTATCGAGCGCGGCCAGAAGATCGGCTTCCACCAGATGAACGCCACGCGCAAGATTAAGTACGTAAGCTTCATCCGCCAGTTGCTCCAGCAGCCCTGCATTAATGATCCCGACGGTTTGCGGCGTATTTGGCAGGAGGTTGATAAGAACACGAGTGCCGTTCAGGAAATCGCCGAGCTGCTCGGCGCCCGCGAAGCTTGTGACGCCAGGATAATCTTTTTTGCTGCGGCTCCAGCAGCGCACCGGGAAGCCCCAGGCAATTAAGCTTTCTGCCACTTGACCGCCGAGTACGCCCGCGCCGAGAAGACCAATAGTAAAGTCTTCGCGCCGGTACTCATCCAGAGGTTGCCAGTTGGCCTGCTGTTTTTGCGCCTGGTAGTCGTCAAAACGTCTGAACCAGTGCAGAACCTGGCTTACAGCATACTCCTGCATTTGCAGGCCCATGCCCGTATCCTCAAGACGGAATAACGGCACGCCTGCGGGGAGCATATCGGGATGAGCCTTCAGCTTGCTGAGAATTGAATCCACACCTGCGCCAAGTGCGAACACGCCCTTAAGCTGCTTGCGGCCAGCCAGCATTTCCACAGGCGGATGCCAGACTAATGCATAATCAGCAGGTTGATTATCGCCTTCGCGCCATTCGCGCACGCGAGCCTCAGGGAGTTGTTGTTGCAGACCTGCCAGCCAGGATTGTGTATCGAATGTTGGGTGATAGAAAATTATGTCCACGCTTCCTCCTTTTTTCTTAGGCTTACGCGAAACGCGAATCAATTCAAGGGCAAAATGTAATAAAAAAACAGCATCCCCTGTTGTTTTAAAACGCAAATTGTTTGAAGTTTGTCTGATCGCACTGAATTTAATAAAAAGTGCATTGACGCGATCGGCACTTTTCCCTACATTAGCGCCCGTTCCAGCAGCGCTGGAGCAACAATATGGTGAGGTGTCCGAGTGGCTGAAGGAGCACGCCTGGAAAGTGTGTATACGGCAACGTATCGAGGGTTCGAATCCCTCCCTCACCGCCATATTTCATAGGAAAGCCTGAACTTACGTTCGGGCTTTTTTATTGCATGTTGCACATTAAGGGACGGGTGAGAAACCTCGACAGGGTTCGACAACAGGCTTCAGCCTGTTGGACAGCGATGGCATTTATGATATCGCTGCCCGAAGGGCGAGTCCTCCGGACGAGTCAATCCCTCCCTCACCGCCATATTTCATAGGAAAGCCTGAACTTACGTTCGGGCTTTTTTATTGCATGTTGCACATTAAGGGACGGGTGAGAAACCTCGACAGGGTTCGACAACAGGCTTCAGCCTGTTGGACAGCGATGGCATTTATGATAGCGCTGCCCGAAGGGCGAGTCCTCCGGACGAGTCAATCCCTCCCTCACCGCCATATTTCATAGGAAAGCCTGAACTTACGTTCGGGCTTTTTTATTGCATGTTGCACATTAAGGGACGGGTGAGAAACCTCGACAGGGTTCGACAACAGGCTTCAGCCTGTTGGACAGCGATGGCATTTATGATATCGCTGCCCGAAGGGCGAGTCCTCCGGACGAGTCAATCCCTCCCTCACCGCCATATTTCATAGGAAAGCCTGAACT
>NZ_JALHAP010000063.1 GCF_025215095.1 Dryocola boscaweniae
CTGGCGGCAACAGCGCGGTGGTCCCACCTGATCCCATGCCGAACTCAGAAGTGAAACGCCGTAGCGCCGATGGTAGTGTGGGGTCTCCCCATGCGAGAGTAGGGAACTGCCAGGCTCCAAATAAGTGGAAAGCCCTGTACTGACGTACAGGGCTTTTTGCCGTCTGCGATTTACAACATTCCCCGTCAAACAAGCCAAGCTCAGCCAGATAAGGTAAACTATTCGGGTTTAAACTCAGGAAAGATATCGACATGAGCACCTCTCTTAAGCCCTTCAATACTTTCGGTATTCCGGCCAATGCTTCGCGTGTTGTCATTGCGCAAACAGTGCAACAACTCAAGGAGACCTGGAGCGAAGCCGTATCAATACACAAGCCGGTTTTGATCCTGGGCGAGGGGAGCAACGTTCTCTTTCTTGATGATTTTGTCGGAACGGTAATAGTTAATCGCATTAACGGGATTGAGGTGACAGAAAAGGATGATGCATGGCATTTGCACATTGGCGCGGGTGAAAACTGGCATCATCTTGTTGAATATACCTTGCAACAAAACATGCCGGGGTTGGAAAATCTGGCGTTGATTCCTGGCTGTGTCGGCTCTTCCCCCATTCAAAATATTGGTGCCTATGGCATTGAATTGAAGAAAGTTTGCGCTTACGTTGATTGTGTTGATATGCGTAGCGGCGAACTGCATCGCCTTGATAATAAACAGTGTCAGTTTGGCTACCGCGACAGTATTTTCAAACATGATTATCAAAACAATTACGTGATTATTGCCGTTGGTCTACGCCTTCCTAAAATATGGCAACCCGTGCTGACTTACGGTGATTTAATCCGCTTCGATCCAGCAATTGCCACCCCTCAGGAAGTTTTTGATGCGGTATGTCACATGCGTATGACAAAGCTCCCTGATCCTCGCGTTAATGGTAATGCTGGCAGTTTTTTCAAAAATCCGGTTATTACTGCGGAACAAGCAGACGAGCTATTATCGAAATTCACTAATATGCCTCACTATCCCCAGGCTGATGGATCGGTAAAATTAGCCGCAGGATGGCTTATCGATCGGTGCGAATTGAAGGGATATCAGATTGGCGGTGCCGCAGTTCATCGCCAACAGGCGTTAGTATTGATAAATGAAGCGAATGCCACCAGTGAGGATATCGTCAGCCTGGCGCATCATATTCGCCAGAGCGTTGGTGAAAAGTTTAATGTATGGCTGGAGCCAGAGGTTCGCTTTATTGGCCCGCAAGGTGAAGTCAGTGCCGTGGAGACCATAGCGTGAAAGATAATAAAATTCCCCTTACCCTGATCGGTATTCTGGCAGACGGAGAATTTCACTCCGGGGAACAGCTGGGTGAACATCTTGGAATGAGTCGTGCGGCTATAAATAAACATATTCAAACGCTGCGTGACTGGGGGGTTGACGTATTTACCGTACCGGGGAAGGGCTACAGCTTACCCGCTCCTATACAATTGCTTGATGAATCCCTGATTCAATCGCAAGTAAAACAGGGATCGGTTGCTGTATTACCTGTCATTGATTCCACTAATCAATATTTGCTTGAGCGGCTTGATAGTCTCCAGCCTGGGGACGCCTGCATTGCTGAATATCAACAGGCGGGACGTGGCCGGCGTGGACGGCAATGGTTCTCCCCATTTGGCGCAAACCTCTATCTTTCAATGTACTGGCGACTGGAGCAAGGACCCGCCGCGGCAGTCGGTCTGAGCCTGGTCATTGGTATCGTCATGGCCGAGGTACTGCGGAACCTGGGTGCCAAAGAGGTCAGAGTTAAATGGCCTAACGATCTTTATCTCAACGATCGTAAGCTGGCCGGCATACTTGTCGAACTGACAGGAAAGACTGGGGATACAGCGCAGATTGTTATTGGGGCGGGCATTAACCTCGCTATGCGTAACGTTGCAACGGATGTGATTAACCAGGGCTGGATCAATCTTCAGGAAGCTGGAATCAATATTGATCGGAACGCGTTGGCTATTACTTTGATTCATGAATTACGCGCCGCATTAACTTTATTTGAGCAGGAAAGCCTGGCGCCATTCCTCTCCCGCTGGGCGATACTTGATAATTATGCTAATCGTCAGGTTAAATTAATTATTGGCGATCGTGAAATATACGGAATTTCCAGAGGAATAAATGAACAAGGCGCGCTGCTATTAGAGCAAGATGGGATAGTCAAACCCTGGGTGGGCGGAGAAATATCACTTCGTGGCGTAAATTAAAATAAAAGGGGAATGCTATCCCCTTTTTTATTATTTTCTTAAGCGGACACTTTCTACTGCATGATTTGCGCTTTTCGTCATGATTAAACTGGCTCGTTCGCGCGTTGGAAGAATATTTTCTTTAAGATTCATCCAGTTAATCTCTTTCCAGAGCTGCATCGCAACGTTAACCGCTTCATCCTCTGACAACTTAGCGTAACTGTGGAAATAAGAATCCGGATCGGTAAACGCTCCTTCGCGGAATTTCAGAAAACGAGTGATATACCAATCCTGGAGTAGGTCTTCAGGAGCATCCACGTAAATCGAAAAGTCGACGAAATCCGAAACGAATACATGATGTGGGTCGTGCGGATAGTCCATACCGCTTTGTAGAACATTTAATCCTTCAAGGATTAAAATATCTGGTTGAGTAACTGTTTTATCGCCATCAGGAATCACATCATAAATAAGATGGGAATAAACCGGCGCGGTAACATTAGCCGCGCCTGACTTGAGGTCGGAAACAAACTTCACCAGACGATGCATATCATAGGATTGTGGAAAGCCCTTCTTCTTCATCAAGTTACGATCTTTGAGCACTTTATTCGGATGAAGAAAACCATCGGTTGTAATCAATTCAACCTGGCGATGCTCTGGCCAGCGACTAAGTAAAGCCTGCAGCACGCGTGCGGTTGTGCTTTTACCTACCGCGACACTCCCCGCAATACTAATAATGTAAGGAATGCGCTGTCCGTTAGTGCCGAGAAATTGTTCAAGCACGGCCTGGCGGCGTAAGTTTGAACTGATATAGAAATTCAGCAGACGCGAAAGAGGCAGGTAAATTTCTGCCACCTCTTCAAGCGAGAGATCTTCGTTGATACCTTTCAACCGTGCGACTTCCCCTTCGGTCAGCGTCATCGGCACTGAAGCACGTAAGGCTGCCCATTGGCTTCGGTTGAACTGCATATAAGGAGTCGTCAACATTTGCTCTTTATTACTCATAAGCATGCTTCTGCCTGTAATTCAGGACAAAATGAACGTTAAACGCGGACTGAGGAAATGAAACCAACCCCAGATAATCAAAGGCGCGCAACGTATTTTACTTTTCAACAATGGGCAGGAGGGTAACACCAGACGGGGGAGAATAATAAGAAAAAAAAGATAACGTGATGCTTTCATGAGGAAGCATCACGTTATCAGGATGGCCTAACTCGCGATTGCGCGTATAAATTGATTCACTGCAAATAAGCGTTTGTAGTAGATAACGGCAGGATGATAATAGCCATCGTGAGAGCAAACATAATCGGGAAGTTCGCCAAGACAGCGATAGCCCTGTGCACGGTAAAACGCTTCCGCTGGCGTGCCCGCCTGGGTATCAAGAAATAACAACCCCCGCCGATGAGCCAATGCAGCCTGTTCTAAGGCGGTGATTAATTGTTTCCCAATGCCTTGCCGCCGGGCTCTGCGATGTACTAATAGCGATTTGATCAGCGCCCGGTTCAAGCCATCCGGCTCGTTGCACAGCTCAAGGCGTACCACGCCCATCAATCCATGCTCATCGCGTGCAATCCACATCTTTATTTCACCTTTATCGAGCGCGCCCCGTAACCGATAAAAGATGCTCTCTGCCTCTTCTCGCGATAAGGCTTGCTGGTAACCCACGGACGCACCGCTTGCAATCGAATCGAGAAGCAATGTTGCAAGCTCCCGGCAATAAACAGGCAGTGTGGCAGCATTTAAAGGAACAATTTTCATCGTCTGCTCTCCTCTGTGGGTGTGATCTTAATTAAAGCAATAAACGATCCAACTCTCACATCTGCCTGTTTTATGGATTTGTTTAATAAAAATACGCTTCAGATGCTCAGCGCGGGAGCAATAAAAGGGGAAAATGCACTTTTAAAGTGCGGTAAAGGGCTAACCTGAGGCCAGCGCCGGGATGGATGACTGTCTGTGAGGATAAAAATTAGCCGCTGATGACGGTTTAATCATCAATTATTCGATGTGTCGCGCAAAATGTGAGCGGTAGTGCATTTTATGCGATTTTTTTGTTGCATAGCGGCGCCTGTGTTCCTAGAATGCGCGCTACTTGATGCCGACTTAGCTCAGTAGGTAGAGCAACTGACTTGTAATCAGTAGGTCACCAGTTCGATTCCGGTAGTCGGCACCATCAAGTGCCTGGTGGGGTTCCCGAGCGGCCAAAGGGAGCAGACTGTAAATCTGCCGTCATCGACTTCGAAGGTTCGAATCCTTCCCCCACCACCAATTTTAGGCGACGCTTCGCGAAGCCCGAGACGATAAGCTCCAGGCGAGTCGGCTCGAATACTGAGAGGTCTCCTTTCGTATTCAAAACAGAATTAAGCAGGTAGCCGAGTTCTAAGATGCGGGCATCGTATAATGGCTATTACCTCAGCCTTCCAAGCTGATGATGTGGGTTCGATTCCCACTGCCCGCTCCAGATGTGCTGATATAGCTCAGTTGGTAGAGCGCACCCTTGGTAAGGGTGAGGTCGGCAGTTCGAATCTGCCTATCAGCACCACTTCTATTCTCCTCCCTGTTTTTCTTCTGTTAGTAAATTCAGCAAATTCAGGCATAAGCCTGGTTGATGTGGTGATACCACCGATTTATCCGTGTCTTAGAGGGACAATCGATGTCTAAAGAAAAGTTTGAACGTACAAAACCGCACGTTAACGTCGGTACTATCGGCCACGTTGACCATGGTAAAACAACGCTGACCGCTGCAATCACTACCGTTCTGGCTAAAACCTACGGTGGTTCTGCCCGCGCATTCGACCAGATCGATAACGCGCCGGAAGAAAAAGCTCGTGGTATCACCATCAACACTTCTCACGTTGAATATGACACCCCGACTCGCCACTACGCGCACGTTGACTGCCCGGGGCACGCCGACTACGTTAAAAACATGATCACCGGTGCTGCGCAGATGGACGGCGCTATCCTGGTTGTTGCTGCGACTGATGGCCCGATGCCACAGACCCGTGAGCACATCCTGCTGGGTCGTCAGGTTGGCGTTCCTTTCATCATCGTGTTCCTGAACAAGTGCGACATGGTTGATGATGAAGAACTGCTGGAACTGGTGGAAATGGAAGTGCGTGAACTTCTGTCCCAGTACGACTTCCCGGGCGACGACACGCCAATCGTTCGCGGTTCTGCGCTGAAAGCGCTGGAAGGCGAAGCTGAGTGGGAAGCGAAGATTGTTGAACTGGCAGGCTACCTGGATTCTTACATCCCGGAACCAGAGCGTGCTATCGACAAGCCGTTCCTGCTGCCAATCGAAGACGTCTTCTCCATCTCCGGCCGTGGTACCGTTGTTACCGGTCGTGTGGAGCGCGGTATCATCAAGGTTGGCGAAGAAGTTGAAATCGTTGGTATCAAAGACACTGCTAAGTCTACCTGTACCGGCGTTGAAATGTTCCGCAAACTGCTGGACGAAGGCCGTGCCGGTGAGAACGTTGGTGTTCTGCTGCGTGGTATCAAACGTGAAGAAATCGAACGTGGTCAGGTACTGGCTAAGCCAGGCTCCATTAAGCCGCACACCCAGTTCGAATCTGAAGTTTATATCCTGTCCAAGGATGAAGGCGGCCGTCATACTCCGTTCTTCAAAGGCTACCGTCCACAGTTCTACTTCCGTACAACTGACGTGACTGGCACCATCGAACTGCCGGAAGGCGTAGAGATGGTCATGCCGGGCGACAACATCAAAATGGTTGTTACCCTGATCCACCCAATCGCAATGGACGACGGTCTGCGTTTCGCAATCCGAGAAGGCGGCCGTACCGTTGGCGCGGGTGTTGTTGCTAAAGTTATCGCTTAATCGCTGATAACATTTGACGCAATGCGCAAGAAAAGGGCATCATTTGATGCCCTTTTTGTACGCTCTCGAACCAGAACCTGGCTCATCAGTGATTTTTTACTCATAATCATTGCTGAGACAGGCTCTGAAGATGGCGTCTACACCGAATAGCGCCTGAAAAGAGCAATTCGGTTTGGTTTTGCCTCGCGCCTGCGGGGCAAAAATGTTTGTCTGATTTATTGTGACAGGTTGGTTTATGAGTGCGAATACCGAAGCTCACGGAAGCGGGCGCGGCCTGGAAACGATGAAATGGCTGGTTGTTGCCGTTCTGCTGATTTTAGCGATCGTGGGCAACTACATTTATCGTGATGTAACCTTGCCTCTGCGTGCCCTGGCAGTGGTTATTATGATTGCTGCAGCGGGCGGTGTCGCGCTGTTGACGACGAAAGGCAAAGCGACTGTTGCTTTCGCTCGTGAAGCGAGAACCGAAGTACGTAAAGTGATTTGGCCGACTCGCCAGGAAACATTGCATACCACCTTAATCGTGGCCGCCGTTACGGCTGTAATGTCACTGATTTTGTGGGGCCTGGACGGTATCCTGGTCCGTCTGGTTTCTTTTATTACTGGCCTGAGGTTCTGAGATGTCTGAAGCCCCTAAAAAGCGCTGGTACGTCGTTCAGGCGTTTTCCGGTTTTGAAGGCCGTGTAGCAACTTCGCTGCGCGAGCATATCAAATTGCACAACATGGAAGAGTTATTTGGTGAAGTCATGGTGCCGACTGAAGAAGTGGTCGAAATCCGTGGCGGCCAGCGTCGCAAAAGCGAACGTAAATTCTTCCCGGGCTATGTACTGGTCCAGATGGTGATGAACGACGCGAGCTGGCACCTGGTGCGCAGCGTTCCGCGCGTTATGGGTTTCATTGGCGGCACGTCTGACCGTCCGGCTCCAATTAGCGATAAAGAAGTTGATGCGATCATGAACCGCCTGCAGCAGGTTGGTGATAAGCCGCGTCCTAAAACGCTGTTCGAACCGGGTGAGATGGTCCGTGTTAGCGATGGTCCGTTTGCCGACTTTAATGGTGTAGTTGAAGAAGTAGATTACGAAAAGAGCCGCCTGAAGGTTTCTGTATCTATCTTTGGTCGTGCTACACCGGTCGAACTGGATTTTGCCCAGGTCGAAAAGGCTTAATAGCCAGCTTGTAAAAGCAGCGATTAATCGTTGCACAGGGCGCGAGATTGGCATACAATTTCGCGCCTTTTGTTTTTATGTGTCCTGTACACATAAAACGATTTATTCACGGGGAGCCTTTTTGAGGCGCTATAACCCACTAGAGGAAATTTAGATGGCTAAGAAAGTACAAGCCTACGTCAAGCTGCAGGTTGCAGCTGGTATGGCGAACCCAAGTCCACCAGTTGGTCCAGCTCTGGGCCAGCAGGGTGTTAACATCATGGAATTCTGTAAAGCGTTTAACGCCAAAACCGATTCCATCGAGAAAGGTCTGCCAATTCCGGTTGTTATCACCGTTTACGCTGACCGTTCTTTCACTTTCGTTACTAAAACCCCACCGGCTGCAGTTCTGCTGAAGAAAGCTGCTGGCATCAAGTCTGGTTCCGGCAAGCCGAACAAAGACAAAGTGGGTAAAGTAACCCGTGCTCAGGTGCGTGAAATCGCAGAAACCAAAGCTGCGGACATGACTGGTTCTGACGTTGAAGCGATGACTCGCTCCATCGAAGGTACTGCTCGTTCCATGGGCCTGGTAGTGGAGGATTAAGAAATGGCTAAACTGACCAAGCGCATGCGCGTGATCCGTGACAAAGTTGATGCGACCAAACAGTATGACATCAACGAAGCCGTTGCTCTGCTCAAAGAGCTGGCCACTGCTAAATTCGTAGAAAGCGTTGACGTTGCTGTTAACCTCGGCATCGACGCTCGTAAATCTGACCAGAACGTACGTGGTGCAACTGTACTGCCGCACGGTACTGGCCGCTCAGTTCGCGTAGCCGTATTTGCCCAGGGCCCTAACGCTGAAGCAGCTAAAGCTGCTGGCGCAGAGTTGGTAGGTATGGAAGATCTGGCTGACCAGATCAAGAAAGGCGAAATGAACTTTGACGTTGTTATCGCATCTCCAGATGCAATGCGCGTTGTTGGCCAACTGGGCCAGGTTCTGGGTCCACGTGGCCTGATGCCTAACCCGAAAGTTGGTACTGTAACCCCTAACGTTGCTGAAGCTGTTAAGAACGCTAAAGCTGGTCAGGTTCGTTACCGTAACGACAAAAATGGCATCATTCACACAACCATCGGTAAAGTGGATTTTGACGCTGACAAACTGAAAGAAAACCTGGAATCCCTGCTGGTTGCGCTGAAAAAAGCAAAACCATCTCAGGCGAAAGGCGTTTTCATTAAGAAAGTTAGCCTGTCTACCACCATGGGTGCAGGTGTTGCGATCGACCAGTCTGGTCTGAACGCGGTGGCGAACTAATAATCGCTGCTTTACGCGGGCGTTCGATTAGTCTAGAATCTTACGCCCGTTGCCTTGCTTGCAAGGCGCACAGAATTTTCGGTTGGAGCCTGGCCTTATCCAGGCCTCCGTCCAAGACCGCAGGCGTCTCGCAAGAGGCTTAATTTCCTGCGTAGACGGTGACAGAACCTGAAGAATATTTTTGATAGTCTTTGGCTTGTTTCTGCTCACCGTATGTCGACGTTCATTATCGTTTTGGTAATGAGTGAAGTGAGTTCCGGGGGAAACCCCGGCTAATATCCAGGAGCAAAGCTAATGGCTTTAAATCTTCAAGACAAACAAGCGATTGTTGCTGAAGTCAGCGAAGTAGCCAAAGGCGCGCTGTCTGCGGTTGTTGCGGATTCCCGTGGCGTTACCGTAGATAAAATGACTGAACTGCGTAAAGCAGGTCGTGAAGCTGGCGTTTACATGCGTGTTGTTCGTAACACCCTGCTGCGCCGCGTCGTTGAAGGTACTCAGTTCGAGTGCCTGAAAGACACGTTTGTTGGTCCAACCTTGATTGCATACTCTATGGAACACCCGGGCGCTGCTGCTCGTCTGTTCAAAGAGTTCGCGAAAGCGAATGCAAAATTCGAGGTTAAAGCTGCAGCCTTTGAAGGTGAGCTGATCCCGGCGGCCCAGATCGATCGCCTGGCAACTCTGCCAACTTACGAAGAAGCAATCGCACGCCTGATGGCAACCATGAAAGAAGCCTCTGCAGGCAAACTGGTTCGCACTCTGGCTGCTGTACGCGATCAGAAAGAAGCTGCTTAATAGCACTTTCTTTTCTAACGCACTTGCTTACGTATAAACTAATTCTGATTTTCAGGAACAATTGTTATGTCTATCACTAAAGATCAAATCATTGAAGCAGTATCCGCTATGTCCGTAATGGACGTTGTAGAACTGATTTCTGCAATGGAAGAAAAATTCGGTGTTTCCGCTGCTGCTGCTGTAGCTGTTGCTGCAGGCCCAGCTGAAGCTGCTGAAGAGAAAACTGAGTTCGACGTTATTCTGAAAGCTGCTGGCGCTAACAAAGTTGCCGTTATCAAAGCAGTTCGTGGCGCAACTGGCCTGGGTCTGAAAGAAGCTAAAGACCTGGTTGAGTCTGCACCAGCTGCGCTGAAAGAAGGCGTGAGCAAAGATGACGCTGAAGCTCTGAAAAAATCTCTGGAAGAAGCTGGCGCTGAAGTTGAAGTTAAATAAGCCAACCCTTCCGGTTGCAGCCTGAGAAATTAGGCTGATGGCTGGTGACTTTTTAGTCACCAGCCTTTTTGCGCTGTAGGGTACCAGTAGCGTTTCACACTGTTTGACTGCTGGTTTCCATTCAATGCATGTCTCTATCGACGACTTAATATACTGCGACTTTCTACGCCGGGAGTTCCGGGGTAAAGCGTAGCGAAATGGTTTAAGAGTGATAGAAACAGGTATTGCGGGAAGTGTTCCACTTTCCGGTCCACAAAATAGTGTTGCACAAACTGTCCCTTCGTCGGACAGATGGGTCGACTTGTCAGCGAGCTGAGGAACCCTATGGTTTACTCCTATACCGAGAAAAAACGTATTCGTAAGGATTTTGGAAAACGTCCGCAAGTACTGGACATTCCTTATCTCCTTTCTATCCAGCTTGACTCGTTCCAGAAGTTTATCGAGCAAGATCCTGAAGGGCAGTACGGTCTGGAAGCAGCTTTCCGTTCCGTGTTCCCAATCCAGAGCTACAGCGGCAATTCGGAACTGCAGTACGTCAGCTATCGTCTTGGCGAACCAGTTTTCGATGTCAAAGAGTGTCAGATCCGTGGCGTGACGTATTCTGCTCCGCTGCGCGTAAAACTGCGTCTGGTGATCTACGAGCGTGAAGCGCCAGAAGGCACCGTAAAAGACATTAAAGAACAAGAAGTCTACATGGGTGAAATTCCACTCATGACTGACAACGGTACGTTTGTTATCAACGGGACTGAGCGCGTCATCGTATCTCAGTTGCACCGTAGCCCAGGCGTGTTCTTTGACAGTGATAAGGGTAAAACCCACTCTTCAGGGAAGGTGCTGTATAACGCACGTATCATCCCTTACCGTGGTTCCTGGCTGGATTTCGAATTCGACCCGAAAGATAACCTGTTCGTACGTATTGACCGTCGCCGCAAATTGCCAGCGACCATTATTCTGCGTGCGTTGAACTACACCACTGAGCAGATTCTCGATCTGTTCTTTGAGAAAGTTAATTTCGAAATCCGTGACAACAAGCTGCAGATGGAACTGGTGCCGGAACGCCTGCGTGGCGAGACCGCATCCTTTGACATCGAAGCTGACGGCAAAGTGTATGTCGAAAAAGGCCGCCGTATTACCGCGCGCCATATTCGCCAACTGGAAAAAGACGATATCAAGCTTATCGAAGTTCCGGTTGAATACATTGCTGGTAAAGTCGCGGCTAAAGACTACGTTGATGCTTCAACTGGCGAACTGATCTGCCCGGCGAACATGGAACTGTCTTTGGATCTGCTGGCTAAACTGAGCCAGTCTGGTCACAAGCGCATCGAAACGCTGTTTACCAACGATCTGGATCATGGCCCGTATATCTCCGAGACCATCCGCGTCGACCCAACCAACGATCGTCTGAGCGCGCTGGTTGAGATCTACCGCATGATGCGTCCTGGCGAGCCACCAACGCGTGAAGCAGCCGAAAGTCTGTTCGAGAACCTGTTCTTCTCCGAAGACCGCTATGATCTGTCTGCGGTTGGTCGTATGAAGTTCAACCGTTCTCTGCTGCGTGATGAGATCGAAGGTTCAGGTATCCTGAGCAAAGACGACATCATCGAAGTTATGCGTAAGCTTATCGGTATTCGTAACGGCCAGGGCGAAGTGGATGATATCGACCACCTCGGCAACCGTCGTATCCGTTCCGTAGGCGAAATGGCGGAAAACCAATTCCGTGTTGGTCTGGTACGTGTTGAGCGTGCGGTGAAAGAGCGTCTGTCTTTAGGCGATCTGGATACCCTGATGCCTCAGGATATGATCAACGCCAAGCCTATCTCTGCTGCGGTAAAAGAGTTCTTCGGTTCCAGCCAGCTTTCTCAGTTTATGGACCAGAACAACCCGCTGTCTGAGATTACGCACAAACGTCGTATCTCCGCACTCGGCCCGGGTGGTTTGACCCGTGAGCGCGCAGGCTTCGAAGTACGTGACGTACACCCAACCCACTACGGTCGTGTATGCCCAATCGAAACGCCTGAAGGTCCGAACATCGGTCTTATCAACTCCTTGTCTGTTTATGCACAGACCAACGAATACGGCTTCTTAGAAACCCCGTATCGTCGCGTAGTTGATGGCGTGGTAACAGACGAAATTCATTATCTGTCTGCTATCGAAGAAGGTAACTATGTTATCGCCCAGGCGAACACCAACCTGGACGAAGAAGGCCGTTTCGTAGACGACCTGGTTACCTGCCGTAGCAAAGGCGAATCAAGCTTGTTCAGCAACGACCAGGTTGACTACATGGACGTTTCCACCCAGCAGGTGGTTTCCGTCGGTGCATCCCTGATCCCGTTCCTGGAACATGATGACGCCAACCGTGCATTGATGGGTGCGAACATGCAACGTCAGGCGGTTCCGACTCTGCGCGCTGATAAGCCGCTGGTGGGTACCGGTATGGAACGTGCTGTTGCCGTTGACTCCGGCGTTACTGCCGTAGCCAAACGTGGCGGTACCGTTCAGTACGTGGATGCTTCCCGTATCGTTATCAAGGTTAACGAAGACGAGATGCATGCCGGCGAAGCAGGTATCGACATCTATAACCTGACTAAGTACACCCGTTCTAACCAGAACACCTGCATCAACCAGATGCCATGTGTGTCCCTGGGTGAACCTATTGAACGTGGCGACGTGCTGGCAGACGGTCCGTCTACCGACCTCGGCGAACTGGCGCTTGGCCAGAACATGCGCGTAGCGTTCATGCCGTGGAACGGTTACAACTTCGAAGACTCCATCCTCGTATCCGAGCGTGTTGTTCAGGAAGATCGTTTCACTACTATTCACATTCAGGAACTGGCGTGCGTGTCTCGTGACACCAAGCTGGGGCCAGAAGAGATCACGGCGGACATCCCTAACGTGGGTGAAGCGGCGCTCTCTAAACTGGATGAATCCGGTATCGTTTATATCGGTGCTGAAGTGACCGGTGGCGACATTCTGGTTGGTAAGGTAACGCCGAAAGGTGAAACCCAACTGACGCCAGAAGAGAAGCTGCTGCGTGCCATCTTCGGTGAGAAAGCGTCTGACGTTAAAGACTCTTCTCTGCGCGTACCAAACGGCGTTTCCGGTACCGTTATCGATGTGCAGGTCTTCACCCGCGATGGCGTGGAAAAAGACAAGCGCGCGCTGGAAATCGAAGAGATGCAACTGAAGCAGGCGAAAAAAGACCTGACTGAAGAACTGCAGATTTTTGAAGCTGGTCTGTTTGCCCGTATCCATGCGGTACTGGTTGCCGGCGGCGTTGAAGCTGAGAAGCTCGACAAACTGCCTCGTGACCGCTGGCTGGAACTGGGTCTGAGCGACGAAGAGAAGCAAAACCAGCTCGAACAGCTGGCGGAGCAGTACGACGAGCTGAAGCACGAGTTTGAGAAGAAACTTGAAGCCAAGCGCCGCAAAATCACTCAGGGCGATGACCTGGCACCGGGCGTGCTGAAAATCGTTAAAGTGTATCTGGCCGTTAAACGTCAGATTCAGCCTGGTGACAAGATGGCAGGTCGTCACGGGAACAAAGGTGTTATCTCCAAGATCAACCCGATCGAAGATATGCCTTACGATGAAAACGGCACGCCGGTAGACATCGTACTGAACCCGCTGGGCGTACCGTCTCGTATGAACATCGGTCAGATTCTGGAAACCCACCTGGGTATGGCTGCGAAAGGCATCGGTGAGAAAATCAACGCGATGCTCAAACAGCAGCAGGAAGTCGCCAAACTGCGCGAATTCATCCAGAAAGCGTATGACCTGGGTACAGACGTTCGTCAGAAGGTTGATCTGAATACCTTCACCGACGAAGAAGTTCTGCGCCTGGCTGAGAACCTGAAAAAAGGTATGCCGATTGCTACGCCGGTCTTCGACGGTGCTAAAGAGTCTGAAATCAAAGAGCTGCTGCAACTCGGCGGTCTGCCATCTTCTGGTCAGATTACCCTG
Source organism: Dryocola boscaweniae (assembly GCF_025215095.1). GTDB lineage: Bacteria > Pseudomonadota > Gammaproteobacteria > Enterobacterales > Enterobacteriaceae > Dryocola > Dryocola boscaweniae. Next base: position 13,692 of record NZ_JALHAP010000063.1, read on the forward strand.
TTCGACGGCCGTACCGGTGAGCAGTTTGAGCGTCAGGTAACCGTAGGTTACATGTACATGCTGAAACTGAACCACCTGGTTGACGACAAAATGCACGCGCGTTCTACCGGTTCTTACAGCCTGGTTACTCAGCAGCCGCTGGGTGGTAAGGCACAGTTCGGTGGTCAGCGCTTCGGTGAGATGGAAGTGTGGGCGCTGGAAGCATACGGCGCTGCTTATACCCTGCAGGAAATGCTGACCGTTAAGTCTGATGACGTGAATGGCCGTACTAAGATGTATAAAAACATCGTAGACGGTAATCATCAGATGGAACCGGGCATGCCGGAATCCTTCAACGTGCTGTTGAAAGAAATCCGTTCGCTGGGTATCAACATCGAGCTGGAAGACGAGTAATTACTCGCATCTGCTGTACTGGTTACAGGATGTCCGGGTCACACCGGACGTCTCTGAGAAGTCTCACTCCGACGGGAGCTAATCCGTGAAAGACTTACTTAAGTTTCTGAAAGCGCAAACTAAGACCGAAGAGTTTGATGCGATCAAAATTGCTCTGGCATCGCCAGACATGATCCGTTCATGGTCGTTCGGTGAAGTTAAAAAGCCGGAAACCATCAACTACCGTACGTTCAAACCAGAACGTGACGGTCTGTTCTGTGCTCGTATTTTCGGGCCAGTAAAAGACTATGAGTGCCTGTGCGGTAAGTACAAGCGCTTAAAACACCGTGGCGTAATCTGCGAGAAGTGCGGCGTTGAAGTGACCCAGACTAAAGTACGCCGTGAGCGTATGGGCCACATCGAACTGGCTTCCCCAACTGCGCACATTTGGTTCCTGAAATCTCTGCCATCCCGTATCGGCCTGCTGTTAGATATGCCGCTGCGTGATATCGAGCGCGTGCTGTACTTCGAATCTTATGTTGTTATCGAAGGCGGGATGACCAACCTCGAGCGTCGTCAGATCCTGACCGAAGAGCAGTATCTGGATGCGCTGGAAGAGTTCGGTGACGAATTCGATGCGAAGATGGGTGCGGAAGCAATCCAGGCCCTGTTGAAAAATATGGATCTGGAGCAAGAGTGTGAAACTCTGCGTGAAGAGCTGAACGAAACCAACTCCGAAACCAAACGTAAAAAGCTGACCAAGCGTATCAAGCTGCTGGAAGCATTCGTTCAGTCTGGCAACAAGCCAGAGTGGATGATCCTGACCGTTCTGCCGGTTCTGCCGCCAGACTTGCGTCCGCTGGTACCGCTGGATGGTGGTCGTTTCGCGACTTCTGACCTGAACGATCTGTATCGTCGCGTCATTAACCGTAACAACCGTCTGAAACGTCTGCTGGATCTGGCTGCGCCGGATATCATCGTACGTAACGAAAAACGTATGCTGCAGGAAGCGGTAGATGCCCTGCTGGATAACGGTCGTCGCGGTCGTGCGATCACCGGTTCTAACAAGCGTCCTCTGAAATCTTTGGCCGATATGATCAAAGGTAAGCAGGGTCGTTTCCGTCAGAACCTGCTCGGTAAACGTGTTGACTACTCCGGTCGTTCTGTTATCACCGTAGGTCCATACCTGCGTCTGCATCAGTGCGGCCTGCCGAAAAAAATGGCGCTGGAGCTGTTCAAACCGTTCATCTACGGCAAGCTGGAACTGCGTGGTCTTGCTACCACCATTAAAGCTGCGAAGAAAATGGTTGAGCGCGAAGAAGCTGTAGTCTGGGATATCCTGGACGAAGTTATCCGCGAACACCCGGTACTGCTGAACCGTGCACCAACCCTGCACCGTTTGGGCATCCAGGCATTTGAACCAGTCCTTATCGAAGGTAAAGCTATCCAGCTGCACCCGCTGGTTTGTGCGGCCTATAACGCCGACTTCGATGGTGACCAGATGGCAGTACACGTTCCGCTGACGCTTGAAGCTCAGTTGGAAGCGCGTGCGCTGATGATGTCTACTAACAACATCCTGTCACCAGCGAACGGCGAGCCAATCATCGTTCCTTCTCAGGACGTTGTATTGGGTCTGTACTACATGACTCGTGACTGTGTTAACGCCAAAGGCGAAGGCATGGTGCTGACTGGCCCTAAAGAAGCTGAGCGTATTTATCGCGCTGGCCTGGCCTCTTTGCATGCGCGTGTCAAAGTGCGTATCACCGAATATGAAAAAGATGCAAGCGGCGAGTTCGTTGCGAAAACCAGTCTGATCGACACCACCGTAGGTCGTGCGATTTTGTGGATGATCGTACCGAAAGGTCTGCCTTTCTCCATCGTCAACCAGGCGCTGGGCAAGAAAGCAATCTCCAAAATGCTGAACACCTGTTACCGCATTCTGGGTCTGAAGCCGACCGTAATCTTTGCTGACCAGACGATGTACACCGGCTTTGCCTATGCAGCGCGTTCAGGTGCATCCGTTGGTATCGATGACATGGTCATCCCAGAGAAGAAAACTGAAATCATTTCTGAAGCCGAAGCTGAAGTTGCTGAGATTCAGGAACAGTTCCAGTCCGGTCTGGTTACAGCGGGCGAGCGTTACAACAAAGTTATCGATATCTGGGCCGCGGCGAACGATCGTGTATCCAAAGCGATGATGGACAACCTGCAAACTGAAACCGTTATTAACCGTAACGGCGAAGAAGAGCAGCAGGTTTCCTTCAACAGCATTTACATGATGGCCGACTCCGGTGCGCGTGGTTCCGCAGCACAGATTCGTCAGTTGGCAGGTATGCGTGGTCTGATGGCGAAACCAGATGGCTCCATCATCGAAACGCCAATCACCGCGAACTTCCGTGAAGGTCTGAACGTACTCCAGTACTTCATCTCGACCCACGGTGCTCGTAAAGGTCTGGCGGATACCGCACTGAAAACGGCGAACTCCGGTTATCTGACTCGTCGTCTGGTTGACGTCGCGCAGGACCTGGTTGTTACCGAAGATGACTGTGGTACTCACGAAGGCATCCTGATGACTCCGGTTATCGAAGGTGGCGACGTTAAAGAACCGCTGCGCGATCGCGTACTGGGCCGTGTTACGGCTGAAGACGTGCTCAAGCCTGGCACGGCAGACATCCTGGTAACCCGTAACACCCTGCTCAATGAGCAATGGTGTGACCTGTTGGAAGCTAACTCTGTTGACAGCGTAAAAGTACGTTCCGTAGTAGGTTGCGAAACTGACTTTGGCGTATGTGCGCACTGCTACGGTCGCGACCTGGCACGTGGCCACATCATCAACAAAGGTGAAGCTATCGGGGTTATCGCGGCACAGTCCATCGGTGAACCAGGTACACAGTTGACGATGCGTACGTTCCACATCGGTGGCGCGGCATCTCGTTCTGCTGCTGAATCCAGCATTCAGGTTAAGAACAAAGGTAGCATCAAGCTCAGCAACGCTAAGTCGGTTGTGAACTCTACCGGTAAGCTGGTGGTGACTTCACGTAACACTGAACTGAAGCTGATTGATGAATTCGGTCGTACCAAAGAGAGCTATAAAGTTCCTTACGGTGCGGTAATGGCTAAAGGTGATGGCGAGCAGGTTGCAGCGGGCGAAACCGTAGCGAACTGGGATCCGCACACCATGCCGGTCATCACCGAGGTAAGTGGTTTCATCCGCTTCACCGACATGATCGACGGCCAGACCATTACTCGTCAAACCGACGAACTGACCGGCCTGTCATCTCTGGTTGTTCTGGATTCTGCAGAACGTACCGCGGGTGGTAAAGACCTGCGTCCAGCGCTGAAAATTGTTGATGCCCAGGGCAACGACGTTCTGATCCCAGGCTCCGATATGCCTGCTCAGTACTTCCTGCCGGGTAAAGCGATTGTTCAACTGGAAGATGGCATTCAGATCAGTGCGGGTGATACCCTGGCGCGTATTCCTCAGGAATCCGGCGGTACCAAGGATATTACCGGTGGTCTGCCACGCGTTGCTGACCTGTTCGAAGCGCGTCGTCCGAAAGAGCCTGCGATCCTTGCTGAAATCAGCGGTATCATCTCGTTTGGTAAAGAAACCAAAGGCAAACGCCGTCTGGTTATCTCCCCAATCGACGGCAGCGATGCTTACGAAGAGATGATTCCGAAATGGCGTCAACTGAACGTGTTCGAAGGCGAGCGCGTGGAACGTGGTGACGTAGTTTCCGATGGTCCAGAGTCTCCGCATGACATTCTGCGTCTGCGTGGCGTCTATGCTGTGACCCGTTACATCACTAACGAAGTGCAGGACGTTTACCGTCTGCAGGGCGTTAAGATTAACGATAAACACATCGAAGTCATCGTGCGTCAGATGCTGCGTAAAGCAACCATCGTTAACGCCGGCAGCTCCGACTTCCTGGAAGGTGAGCAAGCTGAATACTCTCGCATCAAGATCGCTAACCGCGAACTGGAAGCGAACGGCAAGATCAACGTGTCCTTCGCACGTGACCTGCTGGGTATCACCAAAGCTTCTCTGGCAACCGAGTCCTTCATCTCCGCGGCATCGTTCCAGGAGACCACTCGTGTGCTTACCGAAGCAGCCGTTGCGGGTAAACGCGACGAACTGCGCGGCCTGAAAGAGAACGTAATCGTGGGTCGTCTGATCCCGGCCGGTACCGGTTATGCGTACCACCAGGATCGTATGCGCCGTCGTGCAGCGGGTGAAATCCCTGCGGCACCTCAGGTTACCGCTGAAGACGCTTCTGCAAGCCTTGCAGAACTGTTGAACGCCGGCAACCTTGGCGGCAAAGACGAGTAATCGTTCGTAAGCCAACGCTAAATTAAAAACCCGCTTCGGCGGGTTTTTTTACAGGCATTTTTCGGCAAAAAGCGTAATTATTCTTCGGCGATGAAACGCAAAGTACCCGCCCGGCGCTCTGGCTTTCCGGTATCGCGGGTATGATTAACGCCATCCATCACAGGCACTTCCGTAAAATCGAATGGGCTAATACCTTCAAGACAGGCCACGTTCACCCCGTACTGCTGCGGGTTAGAACGCCGCTGGTGATGCGTGTAAATTCCGCAACGCGAGCAGAAGAAGTGTTGTGCCGTTCCGGTATTAAACCGATAGCTGGTCAGCATCTCTTCTCCTTGTAAAATAACGACCCCGCCCATTTCCGCGGAGGCGACCACGGCGCCACGCATACGGCAATATGAACAGTTACAGCGGCGTACGGCGTGCAGCCCATCGCTTAGCGTGGCCTGAAAACGTACGCCTCCGCAGTGGCATTTTCCGGTCAGGACAGTCGTATCTTTAACCATCTCTCGTGCTCCAGGCGCTTAGTGCGGCCTCATGAATTTAATACTGAAAAAGCATAGAACAATTACGGGTAAGTTTTACAACAATTGCGGTGGGCGTTTTTTAGCGGAGTTTAAGACAGGAAATAAAAATGCCCGACAAGGCAGGCATTTTTATGTCTGAACAGGAATGCAATCAGTTGATGAGCGGCAGACGGCGGTATAGCTCAATCATGTCACCCGCCAGATCCTGGATCACCATGGCGTTCATCAGGTGATCCTGCGAGTGGACGGTGATCAAATTAACCGGCAGCTTGCCGGTGCCTTCATCCAAACCAATAAGCTGGGTCTGTATTTTGTGAGCGTGTTTTACAAACTCACGGGATTCTTCCATCGCTTGCTCGGCCGCTTCAAAATCTCCTTTACGAGCGAGCTGCAATGCTGTCAGTGCCTGGCTACGTGCGCTACCGGCGTTGACCAGCAGTTCCATGATAATCGATTCTAAATCTTCCACGTCATCTCACTCCATTAGTTTCAAAGCTTTATCGAGCACCACGTCGCCTTTCATCATGCCGTAATCCATCATATCGATAACGGCGACGGTTTTGCCCAGCGGTTCAGCGATAGCCTGTAGCTTGGCATGCTCGTATTTAACCTGTGGACCGAGAAGCACAATATCAGCGGTATCAATATTGTCTTTGAATTCTGCGACAGGCACAGCCTTGATAGAAACTTCGATACCTTTCTTCGTCGCTGCGTCTTTCATTCGTTGAACCAGGATGCTGGTAGACATACCTGCAGCACAACACAAAACGATATTTTTCATAATCTGCTCTCAATGTCCGTTGGATAGACAGATAATTATCCGCGAGACGGCAGTCCAACAACCGCTTTAACTTGATTGTGTGTGAGGTATCACAAAAGAAATGGCGAAATCCTGAAACCGGTTACATTTTTTGTTTTACCTTGAAAAATCTTGCGCATAAATCCAGGAAAACGAGGCGACAATGAGAAGGACAAGTTTTCGCCCCGGCCGGATGCAAAGTTCGACCGGGCGACAATATTTCACTTAAAAAAGCAGCGCAATACAGAGTGACAGACCTTTCGGCGCCGCTCTGAAACTCTTTTTTCTTTCCGGCAAAATTGCCTGGCTACTGCGAGGCCCTTCCCAGAAAGCTGTCCCAGTCTTTCCAGACGGGTTGCAAGCCTGACCGAGTCAAAGCTGCGGCGACTTCTGGCGGCGTGCGTCCATCGTGTGGGGCAAACTGCTCAAGCTCTGGATGGTTGTCGGCATAGCCTCCCGGCTGCGTTTTGGAAAATGCGCTCACGTTGTTAATGGCGATGGGAATCACGCGATCGCGGAACCACGGTGATTCGCGTGTGGACAAAGAAAGCTCTACGTCCGGCGCCAGCAGGCGAAAAGCGCAAATCGCCTGCACAAGCTGGCTTTCGCTCATCACCGAAGCAGGCTCCACGCCGCCGGTGCAGGGCCGTAAACGTGGGAACGAAACGGAATATCGGCTTTGCCAGTAATGCTGCTGCAGCCACAGCAGATGCTCCGCCACCATAAAACAGTCGGTGCGCCAGCTATCAGAAAGGCCAATCAGCGCGCCAAGGCCGATTTTATCTATTCCTGCGCGCCCCAGCCGATCCGGCGTTTCCAGCCGCCAGAAGAAATCCTGCTTGTTGCCGCGCAGATGATGCTGCGCGTATAACGCCTGATGATAGGTTTCCTGGTAAACCATCACACCGTCCAGCCCGAGCGTTTTCAGCTCCGCATATTCATGTTCATCCAGCGGCTGCACTTCCATTTGCAGCGAACTGAATCTGCTACGGATAGCGGGCAGGTGCTGACGAAAATAGTCCATGCCCACTTTGGTTTGATGCTCGCCGGTGACCAGCAGCAGATGTTCAAAGCCCAGATTGCGAATCGCCTCGCATTCCCTTTCAATCTCAAGCTCGTCGAGCGTTTTTCGCTTGAGTTTGTTACTCATCGAGAATCCGCAATAGGTACAGTCATTGGCGCAAAGATTAGAAAGATACAGCGGCACATAAAAACTAACCGTGTTGCCAAAACGCTGGCGGGTTAAACGCTGTGCCTGTTGGGCGAGCGGTTCGAGATACCGGCTGGCTGCCGGAGAGAGCAGGGCCATAAGATTGTCGCGGGTGATTTTCCGGGCGCCTAAAGCTTGCTCAACATCGGCTGAGGTTTTGCTGTTGATACGCAGGGTGATGTCATCCCAGTCCAGCTCGCGCCACCGATCGGTGAAGATAGCTGCCATCATGCTCCCTCCTGGCTAAGCTGAAGAAATTCCGTTAACGGGCTGGAAGCCTGAGCCTGCTGGCGGCGAGCACCCAGTCCAGAATTTGCCGCGATGACGCCGGCTTCTACCGCCAGGCTAAACGCCCGCGCCATCTGCACCGGGTCCTGCGCTACGGCAATCGCGGTATTCACCAGAACCGCCGAAGCGCCCATTTCCAGCGCTTCGGCGGCATGGCTGGGGGCGCCAATTCCTGCATCCACAACTACCGGCACTTTCGCCTGATCGATAATGATTTCCAGAAGGGCGCGGGTCTGTAAGCCCTGATTTGATCCAATTGGCGCACCTAGCGGCATCACGGCAGCGCATCCTGCTTCCTCCAGTCGCTTACATAAAACCGGGTCCGCGCCGCAATACGGCAAGACAACGAACCCTTGTTTTACGAGTATTTCAGCAGCCTTCAGCGTTTCGATGGGGTCGGGCAACAGGTAGCGGGCATCCGGGTGAATTTCCAGTTTTATCCAGTGCGTGCCAAGCGCTTCGCGGGCAAGCCGTGCCGCAAACAGAGCTTCTTCCGCCGTTTTCGCACCGGATGTATTGGGAAGTAATTGCACGCCTGCTGCCAGCAAAGGAGCCAGGATAGCGTCGTTATGATTTCGTAAATCGACACGTTTCATCGCCATCGTCACCAGTTGCGAACCGGAGGCGCGAATGGCTTCGACCATCACCTCAGGAGAGGAGAATTTCCCGGTGCCGGTAAACAGGCGAGAAGAAAACGTTTTATCAGCAATGTGCAGCATATCAACCTCCGGCAATGGCCTGAAAAAGCAGAATCTGGTCGCCATCGCGCAGCAAATGGGTGTCCCAAAGCTCTCGTGGGACAATGGTCTGGTTTATGGCCAGCGCAACGCCCGGTTTAAGTAAACGTAAGTGTTCCAGCAGCTTTGCAAGCGTAAGGCTATCGGCACACTGCATGGGTTCATCATTAAAGAAGATGCGCATCTTGTCCCCCACAAACCGGACACTGTGCGGATTTTTGCATGCTGAGGGCGCGCCAACTGTGCTGGCGGGCGTCAAACAGCCGCAACGAACCGCTTGCCGGGACCATGCCGGTTAACACTTTAATGGCTTCGAGAGCTTGCAACGTCCCCATTACGCCGACGACCGGACCAATCACGCCCGCGGTGCGGCAGTTTCGCTCCGGCTCATTTTCGTGCGGCCAGACGCAGCGATAGCAGCCGTTGTCCCAGGGCGGCGTTAACACCATCAACTGCCCGCCAAAGCCTACGGCGCTGGCAGAGATTAGTGGTTTGCCCTGTGCGACACAGGCAGCGTTAATCGCGTGGCGTGTAGCCATGTTGTCGCTGCAATCAAGCACCAGGTTGGCATTGCTGACCGCCTGACTAAGCGTTTCTCCGTGCAAACGTTCACTTATTGCCTGTAGTTCGATACCAGGATTAAGCTGCTTAAGATGGCGTTGGGCTGCCTGCGATTTCGGCTGGTCGATATCCTGCGAGGTGAACAGGATCTGGCGCTGGAGATTACTGATATGCACGTTGTCATCGTCGGCCAGAATCAGCGTACCAACGCCTGCGGCGGCAAGATAAAGCGCAGCCGGGGAGCCTAACCCGCCCAGCCCAACAATAAGTACGCGGCTGGCGAGCAGTTTTTTCTGCCCCTCAAGGGCGACATCCTCAAGCAGAAGCTGGCGGCTGTAGCGCATAAAATCTGCATCATTCATCGCCTGCTCCTGCCAGTTCGAGCAACTGCGCCGTTGCCACGCGCCAGTCTGCTGCCTGGGTTATCGCACTGACAACCGCCACGCTTCCCACGCCCGTGGCGAGAACCGCAGGCACCCGATCAATGCTGATGCCGCCGATCGCCACAGTCGGGTAATCACCGAGGGTTTTGACATGCGCGGCAAGCTGTTCCAGCCCCTGCGGGGAAGAAGGCATCTGTTTGGTTTGGGTCGGAAAGACATGCCCGAGCGCGATATAAGAAGGGCGCGCCGCCAGGGCGCGATCCATTTCCATATTATCGTGCGTTGAAAGCCCAAGACGCAGGCCCGCGTCGTGAATGGCGTCCAGATTGGCGACATCCAGATCTTCCTGACCCAGATGCACGCCATAGGCACGATGTTTAATGGCCAGTTGCCAGTAATCGTTGATGAACAGCCGCGCTTCAAAGCGCTGGCCGAGTTTGATGGCGGCAACGACATCGGCTTCCACCTCTTCGTCAGGCTTATCTTTGATGCGTAGCTGAAGGGTGCGAACGCCTGCCTCAAGCAGGCGGGCAATCCATTCAACGCTATCCACGACCGGGTAAAGTCCCAGCCGCTGCGGCACGGCAGGGAAGGCGGATTTAGTCGTCATACTTCCTCCTGACGCAGGTAAATTTCCCCGCCTTTCGCCCGGAAAGACTGCGACATATCTTCCATGCCGACTTCAATGGCCTGTTTGGCCGCGAAATCGCGAACCTCCTGGGAGATTTTCATTGAGCAGAACTTCGGTCCGCACATTGAGCAGAAGTGTGCGACTTTGCCGGATTCCTGCGGCAGCGTTTCGTCGTGATAGGCGCGAGCGGTGAAGGGATCGAGCGCCAGGTTAAACTGGTCTTCCCAGCGAAATTCGAAACGAGCTTTCGACATGGCGTTATCGCGAATTTGCGCGCCGGGGTGACCTTTTGCCAGATCTGCGGCATGCGCCGCAATTTTGTAAGTGATAAGCCCCTGCTTAACATCCTCTTTGTTTGGCAGGCCCAGGTGCTCTTTTGGCGTTACGTAGCAAAGCATCGCGCAGCCAAACCAGCCGATCATCGCAGCGCCTATACCCGAGGTGAAGTGGTCGTAGCCCGGGGCGATATCGGTCGTTAACGGCCCGAGAGTATAAAACGGCGCTTCGTGGCAATGTTCCAGCTCTTCCGTCATGTTGCGACGGATCATCTGCATCGGCACATGTCCCGGGCCTTCAATCATCACCTGCACGTCATATTCCCAGGCGATTTTTGTCAGCTCGCCCAGCGTGTGCAGCTCGGCAAATTGCGCTTCGTCGTTGGCATCCTGAATGGAGCCGGGACGCAGGCCGTCGCCCAGAGAAAGCGAGACGTCATAGGCGGCGCAAATTTCACAGATTTCGCGGAAATGTTCGTACAGGAAGTTTTCCTGATGATGCGACAGGCACCACTTCGCCATAATCGAGCCGCCGCGCGAGACAATGCCGGTAAGGCGTCTGGCGGTCATCGGCACATACGCTAGCCGTACGCCCGCGTGAATAGTGAAGTAGTCTACGCCTTGCTCGGCCTGTTCCAGCAGCGTGTCGCGGAACATCTCCCAGGTCAGGTCTTCGGCGATGCCGTTAACTTTTTCGAGCGCCTGATAAATGGGCACGGTACCAATCGGTACCGTGCTGTTACGCAAAATCCACTCGCGGGTTTCGTGGATATAGCGCCCGGTGGATAGATCCATTACCGTGTCTGCGCCCCAGCGGGTAGACCAGACCAGTTTTTCCACTTCTTCTTCAATGGACGACGTCACCGCCGAATTGCCGATATTGGCGTTAACCTTCACGAGGAAGTTGCGGCCGATAATCATCGGCTCGGATTCAGGATGGTTGATGTTCGCGGGGATAATCGCCCGGCCGGCGGCAACCTCATCGCGCACAAATTCCGGCGTGATATTTTCCGGCAGACGAGCGCCAAAACCTTCGCCCGGATGCTGATGGCGTAATACAGCGTCGCGAACACGCTCGCGACCCATGTTTTCACGCACGGCGATAAATTCCATTTCTGGCGTGACGATGCCTTTGCGGGCGTAATGTAGCTGGGTTACGCATTGACCTGTCTTAGCCCGACGCGGGATGAGGCGAGTTTCAAAACGCAGATCGTCCAGGCCGTCATCAGCCAGGCGCTCTTTGGTATAAGCGGAACTCCGGTCAGTCAGCGTTTCGCTGTCGGCACGTTCTTCAATCCAGCCGCTGCGTAACGGCGAAAGCCCGCGCAGCACATCGATGGCGATATCCGGATCGCCGTAAGGGCCGGAAGTATCGTAAACCGGCACCGCGTCGTTGGGTTCATACTGCGGGTTATCTTTGTTGCCGCCCGTCATCGTTGGGCTGAGTTGAATTTCACGCATGGGCACGCGGATATCTTCCCGTGATCCGGTCAGGTAAATGCGTTGCGAGTTGGGGAAAGCGGTGCCTTCAAGCGTATTGATGAAGCGTTGTGCCGCGGCGCGTTGTTCGCGACGGCCAGGTTTTTTTTCAGATGCAGACATAGCTCATTCCAGTGTTTTCAGGAGTGGCTTGTCAGAACGACGGATGGAGTAATGAATATGGGGTACCCGTGAAACGGGTGAACCCAAAAGCAGAATTACTCTTGTTCCCTTCGCAGGTTTTAACCTGATCAGGTTCCGCGGATCCCGAATTAACGGTCTCAGCCGGTGCTTTCGCACTCGGCACTCCGACAAGAAGAAATCCGTATTGCTACGGACCGTTTTTTAAATTACTCGTTAACAGTGCGGAACTCAAGCTGGGCGTGCAAGGCCGCTGGCATCGTTTGCGCTGCTATGCAGATTGTTGGCGTAAGCCAGCTCAATGAGCTTATCTTCCAGCGAGAAGCGCGCTTCCAGCGCCTCGCCGATGCCAGACAACGCCTGCTGGAACTCAATGCAGTTGTCATCATCGATGGCGTTTTCCAGATTGGTGTCGTAAAACTCCATGATCTGCTGGGTATTGGCCTCAAGCTGCGGATAGATTTGCGTGGCGGCTAAAAGCGGGCTGGTGCCTTCCATTTCATCGATAACGCGCTCATAAATATTGAAATGGCCAGCGGAAAGGTAATCGACAAGGTTGTGGCAAAACGCATCCAGTGCCTTTTCATTAAGCGCAGAATGAGATTCCTTGTTAGGCTTGATCCCGACCATGTTGTAATACGCCACCAGCAAATGTTTGCGGGCATATAGCCATTGGTCGACTAACTCATTACTACCACCAACGCGCTCAGTCAGACTCTCTAACTGGTTAAGCATGATTGACTCCGTGAGTTATAAGATTTAACGCAAACTTACCCAAAAAAGTGTAACGACTATTGTTTATACCAGTCTCCAGGGGGATGTGCACCAGGTTATGGAACGTGTAATTGAAAAGTTAGACCATGGCTGGTTTATCGTCAGCCATGAGCAAAAGTTGTGGTTGCCAAAAGGCGAGCTGCCTTTTGGCCTGGCGGCGGATTTTCAACTGGATGGCGTCGAAGGCAGGCAAATTGGCGAGTGGGAAGGCGAACCGGTCTGGCTGGTTCGGCAGAATCGCCGTCAGGATATGGGCTCGGTGCGTCAGGTTATCGATCGGGACGTGGGGCTATTCCAGCTTGCCGGGCGCGGCGTGCAGCTTGCCGAATTCTACCGCTCCCATAAGTTTTGCGGCTATTGCGGACATGAAATGCACCCAAGCAAAACCGAGTGGGCCATGCTGTGCAGCCATTGCCGCGAGCGCTATTACCCGCAAATAGCCCCTTGCATTATTGTCGCGATCCGTCGGGACGATCACATTCTCCTTGCCCAGCATACTCGCCACCGCAACGGCGTTTATACCGTGCTGGCCGGCTTTGTCGAAGTTGGCGAAACCCTTGAGCAGGCCGTCGCGCGTGAAGTGATGGAAGAGAGCAATATTCGGGTGAAGAACTTGCGTTATGTGACCTCGCAGCCCTGGCCGTTCCCGCAATCGCTGATGACGGCGTTTATGGCGGAATATCACAGCGGCGACATTAAAATCGATCCGAAAGAACTGATTGATGCGCAGTGGTATCGCTACGATCAACTGCCCCTCATCCCTGCTGCCGGCACCGTAGCGCGCCGGCTGATTGAGGACACCGTTGCTGCTTGTCGGGCAGAGTACGGGACGTGGTAAACTGGCGGCATACAGCCAAAGGAAATGCAAATATGACTGAACTGAAGAACGATCGTTACCTCCGCGCCCTGCAGCGTCAGCCCGTGGATATCACTCCTGTATGGATGATGAGGCAGGCGGGGCGTTATCTGCCGGAGTATAAAGCTACCCGCGCTCAGGCCGGCGATTTTATGTCCCTGTGCAAAAATGCCGAGCTGGCCTGCGAAGTGACTTTGCAGCCGCTGCGTCGTATGCGGCTTGATGCGGCGATCCTCTTCTCTGACATTCTCACCGTACCCGATGCGATGGGGCTTGGTCTTTATTTCGAAGCGGGCGAAGGCCCACGCTTTACCTCGCCGATTACCAGCCGAGCCGACGTAGAAAAACTGCCGATTCCCGATCCGGAAGATGAGCTGGGCTACGTAATGAACGCGGTACGCACCATTCGTAAAAACCTGGCGGGGCAGGTGCCGCTGATCGGTTTCTCCGGCAGCCCGTGGACGCTGGCGACTTATATGGTGGAAGGCGGCAGCAGCAAAGCTTTCACCATTATCAAAAAGATGATGTATGCCGATCCGCAGGCGCTGCATCTGCTGCTTGATAAGCTGGCGCAAAGCGTCACGCTGTATCTTAACGCGCAGATCAAAGCAGGCGCGCAGTCGGTGATGATTTTCGATACCTGGGGCGGCGTGTTGACCGGGCGCGACTATCAGCAATTCTCTCTGTATTACATGCATAAAATCGTCGACGGCCTGCTGCGTGAAAACGAAGGCCGCCGCGTGCCGGTAACCTTGTTTACCAAAGGCGGTGGACAGTGGCTTGAAGCCATGGCGGAAACCGGCTGCGACGCGCTGGGTCTGGACTGGACAACGGACATCGCCGACGCCCGTCGTCGCGTAGGACACAAAGTCGCCCTGCAAGGAAATATGGACCCGTCTATGCTTTATGCTTCACCTGCCCGCATTGAAGAAGAAGTTTCGACGATTCTGGAAGGGTTCGGCAAGGGCGAGGGGCATGTCTTTAACCTCGGCCACGGCATCCATCAGGACGTGCCGCCAGAACATGCGGGTGCGTTTGTTGAAGCCGTTCACCGCCTGTCCGGGCGGTATCATCAGTAAAAAGGAGAAGGAATGGATCTTGCAGCACTTCGTCAGCAACAGATCGAACTGGCATCAAATGTGATCCGCGAAGATCGCTTTGACGTTGATCCTCCGGCGCTTATCGCCGGGGCCGATGTTGGGTTTGAGCAGGGCGGTGAAGTTACGCGCGCCGCCATAGTGCTGCTGAAATATCCTTCCCTTGAGCTGGTAGAGCACCGGGTGGCGCGTATCGCCACCACCATGCCTTATATCCCCGGCTTCCTGTCGTTTCGCGAATATCCCGCGCTGCTTGCGGCGTGGGAGATGCTTTCACAGAAGCCCGACTTACTCTTTGTCGATGGGCACGGCATCTCGCACCCGCGCCGTCTCGGCGTCGCCAGTCATTTTGGATTGCTGGTGGATGTACCCACTATTGGCGTTGCCAAGAAGCGGCTGTGTGGACGTTTTGAACCCCTGGGCGACGAAGTCGGCGAAAAACAACCGCTGATCGATAAAGGCGAACAGCTAGCCTGGGTGTGGCGCAGCAAAAAACGCTGTAATCCTCTCTTCGTTGCCACCGGGCACCGCGTGAGTGTCGACACGGCGTTGCTGTGGGTGCAAAAGTGCATGGCAGGCTATCGTTTACCTGAACCTACGCGCTGGGCGGATGCCGTTGCTTCAGGGCGTCCCGCTTTCGCGCGGTGGCAAGCAATTCAAGGGTGATTAGGGTAAACTGCCGCTAATTTCCCGTCTTTGAGACATCGTAATGTTACAAAACCCAATCCATTTGCGCCTGGAGAAGCTGGAAAGCTGGCAGCACGTCACTTTCATGGCTTCTTTATGCGAGCGCATGTACCCCAATTACGCCATGTTCTGCCAGCAAACCGGCTTTGGCGACGCCCAGCTTTACCGTCGTATTGTCGATCTCATCTGGGAGACGCTGACCGTAAAAGATGCGAAAGTGAACTTTGATAGCCAGCTTGAGAAACTTGAAGAGGCGATTCCTTCCGCAGACGACTATGATATTTACGGCGTCTGGCCGGCTATCGATGCGTGCGTGGCGTTGAGTGAATTACTTCACTCTCGTCTTTCAGGGGATACCCTGGAGCACGCCATCGAAGTCAGCAAGTCCTCCATCACCACCGTCGCAATGCTCGAAATGACTCAGGCTGGTCGAGAAATGACCGATGAAGAGCTGCGTGCCAACCCTGCGGTGGAAGAGGAATGGGACATTCAGTGGGAGATTTTCCGCCTGCTGGCCGACTGCGAAGAACGCGATATCGAGCTGATCAAAGGGCTGCGCGCGGACCTCCGCGAGGCCGGGAGCAGTAATATCGGTATAAATTTGCAGCAGTAAGACAATAAAACGTGACGTACAGTCCGATTTGTAGGGCCTGGAGGCTTCCAATTAGCCCCCCGTCTGGTCTACATTTGTGGGGCGAAAAAAAGTGGCTATCGGTGCGTGTATGCAGGAGAGTGCTTTTCAGGCATTTTCGTCGCACTCGATGCTTAGCAAGCGATAAACACATTGTAAGGATAACTTATGAACAAGACTCAACTGATTGATGTAATTGCTGACAAGGCTGACCTGTCTAAAGTACAGGCTAAAGCTGCTCTGGAATCCACTCTGGCTGCAATTACTGAGTCTCTGAAAGAAGGTGATGCTGTACAACTGGTTGGTTTCGGTACCTTCAAAGTGAACCACCGTGCTGAGCGCACTGGCCGCAACCCGCAGACCGGTAAAGAAATCAAAATCGCCGCAGCTAACGTGCCGGCATTTGTTTCTGGTAAAGCGCTGAAAGACGCAGTTAAGTAATTAACGCGTGTCAGTGAACAGTTTTAGCAGAGGGGCGTTTTCGCCCCTTTTGTCTGTCTGGCGTCCGCTGGTGGCGATGGCGGGCGCGCTGCTGCTCACGGCGTGTAGCAGTAATAAACTTCCCCCGTTCACCGCAAGCGGCTACGTAGCCGACCAGGGCGTGGTGCGTATCTGGCGTAAAGACAACAGCGACAGCTCGGTACATATGCTGACAGCGTTTAGTCCGTACAGAAACGGCGCTACCGCCACGAGTGAATACCGCTGGCAGGGCGATGAGCTGGTCTTTATCGAACTGAACATTCAGGGCAAGCAGCCCGAACATATCAAAGTGCGCTTTGACGATAGCGGCGAGCTGAGCTTTATGCAGCGCGAGGTGAACGGCCAGAAACAGCAGCTTTCCAAAGAACAAATAGCCTTGTACCAGTATCAGGCCACCCGTACGAAAGCGACCAGTGAAGCGCTGCGTATCGGGAAAGTAATATTGCGGCAAGGGCGCTGGCATCGCGATGGAACGGTAACGACCTGCGAAGGCGAAACCTTCAAGCCGAAGCTGGACAACCCATCCCTGAGCCATATAGCGCGTCGCCAGAGCCATTCGTCGCTGGAAGTCAGTATTGCCTGGCTGGAAGCGCCAGAAGGCTCACAGCTCTTGCTGGTGGCGAATCAGGATTTCTGTTCCTGGCAGCCTAAGCCCAGCGAGTTTTAGGGATAAAAAAACCGCCACGCGGGCGGTTTTCGACAGAGTTTCAGGCTTATCTGGCGTTCTCACGCTCAATGGCGCGATAGCCAATATCTGAGCGGCTAAAGCTGCCCTCCCAGTGAATATCCTTCATCAGCTCGTAGGCGCGTTTCTGAGCCTGTGCGACCGTGTCGCCAAGCGCCGTTACGCACAGCACGCGGCCGCCGCTGGTGGTCACCATATCGTCTTCGCGCAGCTTTGTGCCAGCGTGGAAGACTTTGCCGTCAGCGACTTCTTCAAGTGGCAGGCCGTGAATCACATCACCGATGCGGTATTCTGCCGGATAACCGCCGGCAGCCATGACAACGCCCAGAGAAGGACGTTCGTCCCACTTTGATGTCGTCTCGTTAAGCTTACCGTCACAGGCCGCAAGGCACAGTTCAACAAGGTCGGACTGTAAACGCAGCATAATTGGCTGAGTTTCCGGGTCGCCGAAGCGGCAGTTAAACTCGATAACCTTTGGATTGCCCTGTTTATCGATCATCAGCCCCGCATACAGAAATCCGGTATAGATGTTGCCTTCCGCCGCCATACCGCGCACGGTTGGCCAGATAACCAAATCCATTGCACGCTGGTGAACTTCATCGGTGACCACCGGGGCAGGAGAATAAGCGCCCATGCCGCCGGTATTCGGACCTGTATCGCCATTGCCAACACGTTTGTGATCCTGGCTGGTAGCCATCGGCAGCACGTTTTCGCCGTCCACCATGACGATGAAGCTGGCTTCTTCGCCATCGAGGAACTCTTCTACCACGATGCGGTGCCCGGCGTCGCCAAACGCGTTGCCCGCCAGCATATCGTTAACGGCGGCTTCCGCTTCTTCAAGCGTCATCGCTACGATCACGCCTTTACCCGCGGCCAGACCATCGGCTTTGATAACAATTGGCGCGCCTTTTTCGCGAACGTACGCCAGCGCGGGTTCCACTTCGGTGAAATTCTGGTATTCAGCCGTAGGAATGTTGTGGCGGGCCAGGAAGTCCTTAGTAAAAGCCTTGGAGCCTTCTAACTGCGCCGCGGCCTGAGTTGGGCCGAAGATTTTCAGGCCAGCGGCGCGGAATGCATCCACCACGCCAATAACCAGCGGCGCTTCCGGGCCAACAATCGTCAGATCGATTTTTTCGTTTTGCGCAAAACTGAGCAGGGCAGGAATATCCGTCGCGCTAATCGCAACGTTCTGCAAAGCTGGTTCCAGCGCAGTGCCCGCGTTGCCTGGCGCTACATACACGCTGCGAACCAGAGACGACTGCGACGCTTTCCAGGCCAGCGCGTGTTCGCGCCCGCCGTTACCAATGACTAAAACTTTCATTCTTTAACGCTCCGGATTAATGGCGGAAGTGGCGCATGTCGGTGAAGATCATTGCGATCCCGTGCTCATCGGCTGCGGCGATTACTTCGTCATCGCGGATCGAACCACCCGGTTGGATAACGCAGCTCACGCCGACGGCGGCTGCGGCATCAATACCATCGCGGAACGGGAAGAAGGCATCGGAGGCCATCGCTGAACCTTTTACTTCCAGACCTTCATCGCCTGCTTTGATACCGGCAATTTTTGCGGAATAAACGCGGCTCATTTGACCGGCGCCTATACCGATGGTCATATTCTCACGTGCATAAACGATAGCGTTAGATTTCACGAATTTCGCAACCTTCCAGCAGAACAGCGCGTCACGCAGTTCCTGCTCGGTTGGCTGGCGTTTGCTGACTACACGCAGGTCCGCTGCGGTGACCATGCCCAGATCGCGATCCTGCACCAACAGGCCGCCGTTCACGCGCTTGAAATCCAGGCCCGGAACACGTTGCTGCCATTGGCCGCAGGTCAGAACGCGAACGTTTTGTTTAGCTGCGGTGATCTTCAGCGCTTCTTCACTCGCAGAAGGAGCAATGATCACCTCTACAAACTGGCGAGAGATAATGGCCTGTGCGGTTTCGGCATCAAGCTCGCGGTTAAAGGCAATAATGCCGCCGAACGCTGAGGTTGGATCGGTTTTATATGCGCGGTCATAGGCGTCCAGCAGGGAGTCGCTAACTGCCACGCCACACGGGTTGGCATGCTTGACGATGACACAAGCAGGCTCGCTGAATTCTTTGACGCATTCCAGCGCGGCATCGGTATCGGCGATGTTGTTATAAGAAAGCGCTTTGCCCTGAACCTGGGTTGCGGTGGCTACGGATGCTTCTTTAATTTCTTCTTCTATATAGAAGGCAGCCTGCTGGTGGCTGTTCTCGCCATAGCGCATATCCTGCTTCTTAATGAGGTTCAGATTCAGCGTGCGCGGGAAGCGGCCGGCAGGTTCTTTGCTTTCGCCATGATAAGCAGGCACCAGGCTACCGAAGTAGTTGGCGATCGTGCTGTCGTACGCGGCGGTATGTTCAAAAGCTTTAATCGCCAGGTCGAAGCGGGTTTCTAAAGTGAGAGAACCTTCGTTAGCATCCAGCTCAGCAACAATCGCCTGGTAGTCGCTGCTCTTTACTACGATCGCCACATCTTTATGGTTCTTCGCGGCGGAGCGCACCATTGTCGGGCCGCCGATATCAATATTCTCAACCGCATCTTCCAGTGAGCAGCCTTCGCGAGCTACGGTTTGCGCGAACGGGTAGAGGTTGACGACAACCATATCGATTGGGGAAATGGCGTGCTCCGCCATGATGGCGTCATCCTGACCGCGACGGCCCAGAATGCCGCCATGCACTTTCGGATGCAGAGTTTTGACGCGTCCATCCATCATCTCCGGGAAACCGGTGTAGTCAGAGACTTCAGTTACCGGTAGGCCAGCGTCAGCCAGCAGACGGGCAGTTCCGCCCGTGGAGAGCAGCTCCACGCCACGTTGGGAGAGCGCCTGGGCGAATTCGACGATACCGGCTTTGTCAGAAACACTGAGCAGAGCGCGGCGTACAGGACGACGTTGTTGCATGGTTTGATCCCTTAGCTTTGGTTCGCATATAGAAGAGCGTTAGCTGAATTCTCGTTTTTTACGCGTAAAACTCAGCTAACGCCCCAAAACGGGGCGTCCTTTTATCGCGGCGTATTGTAGCGAAAACGTTTGCGTCACGCTCGCGAAATTTCAGTTCAAATCACAATTGTGGATAAGTTTGTGCACAACCGGGTATAAGGCGGGGTTTTGCTGTGGAATGCAGCAGTCAGTCAAAATACTGCAAATTTAGTGTTGCAGCCTCAAGAGAACTCCCTATAATGCGCCTCCATCGACACGGAACATGTGAATCACTTCACAAACAACCGGTCGATAAAGAGAAAAAATCCTGAAATTCAGGGTTGACTCTGAAAGAGGAAAGCGTAATATACGCCACCTC
>NZ_JALHAP010000062.1 GCF_025215095.1 Dryocola boscaweniae
AAGGGTTTGAACCTGCTGCAGGTTCGAGTTGAGCGCAAGCGAAACAGCGTTGCAAAGCAACGACCCGAAGGGTGAGGCCTGAGGCCGAATCATCCTGCACGACCCACCATCTTCAGATAAAGGCGCCTCCACGGCGCCTTTATCGTTTCTGAATAAATAAATTTTCCAGGACAATCCACCCATTATTCGTTATCTTGTTTAGCATATAAAACAACCTGCGTGATTCCTGGGCCTTTGTCAGCGAAATTACGTCGATTTTGTTAAGTCAGCCAAACGAGATTGCAAGTATGAGCGTCATGTTCGATCCGGAAACCGCCATTTATCCTTTCCCACCGAAACCGGTGCCGCTAAGCGTGAACGAAAAGCAGTTCTATCGCGAAAAAATTAAACGTTTGCTAAAAGAGCGTAACGCGGTAATGGTGGCGCACTATTACACGGATCCCGAAATCCAGGCGCTGGCGGAAGAGACCGGCGGCTGTATTTCTGACTCACTAGAAATGGCGCGCTTTGGAGCAAACCATCCAGCTTCCACGCTGCTGGTGGCCGGAGTACGCTTCATGGGTGAAACGGCTAAAATTCTCAGCCCTGAGAAAACCATCCTGATGCCGACCCTGAATGCTGAATGTTCTCTGGATCTTGGCTGCCCAATAGATGAGTTTACGGCCTTCTGCGACCAGCATCCCGATCGCACGGTCGTGGTCTATGCTAATACTTCAGCGGCGGTGAAAGCTCGCGCAGACTGGGTTGTGACCTCCAGCATAGCTGTTGAGCTAATCGAACATCTTGATAGTCTGGGCGAAAAAATCATCTGGGCGCCAGATCGTCATCTGGGCAGCTACGTCCAGAAACAAACCGGGGCGGACGTGTTGTGCTGGCAGGGCGCGTGTATTGTGCATGACGAATTTAAAACCCAGGCGCTGGCGCGCATGAAAGCTTTATATCCTGGTGCGGCAGTGCTGGTGCACCCGGAATCGCCCCAGGCCGTGGTTGATATGGCTGACGCCGTCGGTTCAACCAGCCAGCTTATTGCCGCGGCGAAAACCTTACCTCATCAGCAACTGATTGTGGCAACCGACCGGGGAATATTTTACAAAATGCAGCAGGCATGTCCGGATAAAGAGCTGCTGGAAGCGCCGACCGCAGGTGAAGGGGCAACCTGTCGCAGTTGTGCTCATTGTCCGTGGATGGCGATGAACGGCCTTAAAGCCATCGCTGAGGGCTTAGAGCAGGGCGGAGCGGCTCACGAGATTCATGTGGACGCTGCGCTGCGTGAAGGCGCTCTGGTGCCGCTTAACCGGATGCTAGACTTTGCCGCTGAATTACGTCGTTCGATAAAAGGCAACGCGTAAGGACATTACGCTCAGGGGAAAATATGGATTTTTTTAGCACGCAAAACATTCTGGTCCACATTCCGATTGGGGCCGGGGGCTACGATTTATCATGGATCGAGGCAGTAGGCACGCTGGCGGGCCTGCTGTGCATTTGGCTTGCAAGCCTTGAGAAAATCAGCAATTACGCGTTTGGATTAATCAACGTCACGCTGTTCGCCATTATCTTCTTCCAGATCCAGTTGTACGCAAGCCTGCTGCTGCAGTTGTTTTTCTTTGCCGCCAATATTTATGGCTGGTACGCGTGGTCACGTCAGACCAGCAGTAACGAGGCTGCGCTGCGCATACGCTGGCTGCCGCTTCCGAAAGCTCTGGCCTGGCTTGCCGTTTGTGTGGGCGCTATTGGGCTAATGACCGTCTTTATCGATCCCGTATTTGCTTATCTGACACGCATTGCCGTTTCCGTAATGCAGGCGCTTGGCCTGAATGTCGCCATGCCAGCGCTACAGCCGGACGCCTTCCCGTTCTGGGATTCCTGCATGATGGTGCTCTCCATCGTGGCGATGATTCTGATGACGCGGAAGTATGTGGAAAACTGGCTGCTGTGGGTGGTAATCAACGTAATCAGCGTTGTTATCTTCGCCCGTCAGGGAGTTTATGCGATGTCGCTTGAGTACCTGATTTTGACGTTTATTGCGCTTAACGGTAGCCGTATGTGGATTAAAAGCGCACGCGAGAGGGGATCTCGCGCGCTGTCCTGATCAATGATGATGGTGAGCATGGCTCTGATGGTCATGCTCATTTAAATCGCAATTCGGCCCGTTGCAGGGTTGATATTCCATTTGTACCGTTGCGTGTTCAATCTGATATTCCTGTTCCAGAAAGTGATGGATACGCCCAAGCAGCGCGTCATGATCGTGGGGTGGGACCACCTGCACGTGTAATGTCAGCAAAGGTTTTTCGCCCACCAGCCAGATATGCACATGATGCACGTTCCGCACTTCAGGAATGCTCCGCGACAGCTTTCTCTTCAACGCCTCAATATCAATAGCCCCCGGCGCTCCCTCAAGCAGTTCATTGACGCTTTCTTTAAGCAAATTCCACGCGCTGCGCAGGACAAGGCAGGAAACCAGTATGGAAAGTAACGGGTCAACAGGCGTCCAGCCGGTCCACAAGATAACCAGAGCCGCGATAATAGCGCCCACCGAGCCGAGCAAATCGCCTAACACATGCAGCGCCGCCGCACGAACGTTGAGATTCTTCTCTTCGCTGCCCCGATGCAATATCCAGAACGAGGCAATATTTGCCAGCAACCCAGCAAAAGCGATGATTAACATCGCCCAGCCAGCCACGGGCTGTGGATGATAGAAGCGTTGTATGGCTTCCCAGACGATAAGTATGGTAATGACCACCAGGGCGATAGCGTTCACAAAGGCGGCGAGGGTCGTTAACCGCAGCCAGCCAAATGTATGCCGGGCGTTAGGAGGGCGACGAGCGAAATTAACGGCGACTAATGCGACGAGCAGCGCGGCGGCGTCGGTAAGCATATGCCCTGCATCGGCAAGCAGCGCGAGCGAGCCGGAGAGCACGCCGCCAATGACTTCCGCCACCATAAATAATGCGGTGATGGCAAAAGCCCATAGCAGTCTTTTGGCGTTGGTATCCTGAGAGGTATGTTGATGTGAATGTGAGTGAGCCATAATTTCCCGCAGGCAAAAACAACAATGCCGCTAATTATAACCGCCAGGCTGTTCAACTTATGGAAAATACTGAAATAAAAAAGGAGAGCCAAAGCTCTCCTTCTCACTAAACATCGGGTTACTGTGAGGTACCGTCTGTTTTAGTGTCTACGTCGTTACCGGACCCCGTCTCAACTTTCTTGTTCATATCCGGGCAGCGTCCGTCCTTACACATGGTGTTTTTATGGACGTCTTCAGAAGTCATCCCTTCTCCGGAAGCGCTGTTGCCTTTATCGTTTGGATGAAGCATGGTGCCTGAATTATTGACATCGCTGCCATCCGTACCTTTAGGCGCCAGGTTTTGATGTGCATCAGGCGCAATCTGCCCGGCTTCGGCGCTTGAATTAGCCTGACCGTTATTATCGCCGCCAGCCGGTGTGTCAGCGGCCATAGCCGCGCCGCTTGCGGCAGAAAGTGTAGCTGTGAGGAAAAGCATGGCTAATTTATTCATCTTTATGCTCCTGTTCTGGTCGTTATTGCTGGATAACTTTCTTCCAACAGTGCAAAAATTGTGCTGATCGAACCGGATTTAACAGAAAAAAATATCGGCAATGGAAATGTGATCAGGATACAATTTTGGAAAACTGACATTTTTCAGCGTTAACAGTAAAAATTGTAGCTGCGATCTCACTTTTTGCCATGTTTTGGCGCTTTTAAGCTCAACTCCAGGAATAATCCGCCCGAAGTGTAAAAGCCCGTTTACACTTCAGCGATGAAGATATAGATTGAAGGGATTGCAACTCGGCAAAAATGTAAAAACCTTCCGGATATATCATGAATTATCAGAACGACGACTTACGAATCAAAGAGATTAACGAACTCCTGCCTCCTGTAGCGCTGCTCGAAAAATTCCCGGCTACCGAAAAAGCGGCCCAGACGGTTTCCCAGGCTCGCAAGGCAATTCACAAAATTCTTAAAGGCAACGACGACCGTCTTCTGGTGGTCATCGGTCCATGCTCAATTCACGATATCAAGGCCGCAAAAGAGTACGGTGCGCGCCTGCTGGCGCTGCGTGAAGAACTGCAGGGCGAGCTTGAAGTGGTAATGCGGGTTTACTTTGAAAAACCGCGTACCACCGTAGGATGGAAGGGGCTGATTAACGATCCGCATATGGACAGCAGCTACCAGATTAACGACGGCCTGCGCATTGCTCGTAAGCTGCTGCTCGATATCAACGACACCGGCCTGCCAGCCGCGGGCGAGTTCCTTGATATGATCACGCCACAATACCTGGCGGACCTGATGAGCTGGGGCGCAATCGGTGCGCGCACCACGGAATCCCAGGTGCACCGCGAACTGGCGTCCGGCCTGTCCTGTCCGGTTGGTTTCAAAAACGGCACGGATGGCACGATGAAAGTCGCAATTGACGCAATTAACGCGGCGGGCGCACCTCACTGCTTCCTGTCTGTGACCAAGTGGGGCCACTCTGCAATCGTCAACACCAGCGGCAATGGCGACTGCCATATTATTTTGCGCGGCGGTAAAGAGCCAAACTACAGTGCGGCTCACGTTGCGCAGGTTAAACAAGATCTGGCAAAAGCCGGCTTACCTGCTCAGGTGATGATTGATTTCAGCCACGCTAACAGCAGCAAGCAGTTCAAAAAACAGATGGAAGTGGGCGCAGACGTTTGCCGGCAAATCGCGAATGGCGATAAAGCCATTACCGGCGTCATGATTGAAAGCCATCTGGTGGAGGGGAATCAAAGCCTTGAGAGCGGTGAACCGCTGGTCTATGGCAAAAGCGTCACCGATGCCTGCATTGGCTGGGAAGACACCGAAACTGTTCTGCGCCAGTTGGCCGCAGCGGTGAAAACACGTCGCGGTTAAGCAAGATTTAGGCAATAAAAAAGGCGTGGATTGCTCCACGCCTTTTTCACATCATACGACTTACTTCGCTTTACCCTGGTTCGCAACTGCTGCGGCTTTAGCTGCGATTTCGTCAGCGTTGCCCAGGTAGTAGCGTTTCAGCGGCTTGAAGTTTTCATCAAATTCATACACCAACGGCACGCCGGTTGGGATATTGAGTTCAAGGATTTCTTCTTCGCTCAGGTTATCAAGGAATTTTACCAGCGCACGCAGGGAGTTACCGTGCGCCGCAACGATCACGCGCTCGCCGCTTTTCATGCGTGGCAGAATGGTTTCGTTCCAGTAAGGGATAACGCGATCGATAGTCAGCGCCAGGCTCTCAGTGGTTGGCAGCTCTTTATCGCTTAGTGAGGCATAACGCGGGTCGTGGCCCGGGAAGCGCTCGTCATCACGAGTCAGCTCTGGTGGCGTCACAGCAAAGCCACGACGCCATTGTTTAACCTGCTCATCACCGTATTTTTCTGCGGTTTCAGCTTTGTTCAGACCCTGCAGCGCGCCGTAGTGACGTTCGTTCAGTTTCCAGGATTTTTCAACCGGCAGCCAGGCCTGATCCAGTTCGTCGAGAATGTTCCACAGCGTGTGGATGGCACGTTTCAGCACGGAAGTATAAGCAAAATCGAAGGAGTAGCCTTCGTCTTTCAACAACTGACCTGCCGCTTTCGCTTCAGTTTTACCTTTCTCAGACAGGTCAACGTCATACCAACCGGTGAAACGGTTTTCGTTGTTCCACTGGCTTTCGCCGTGACGAACCAGTACCAGCTTAGTAACAGCCATAGTTTACTCCTTAATAAGCCTGCGATTAATGATAACGATTATCATTATATTGCCGAGGGACGACCTGCGGCAATCTAAACGTTTAACATAGCGAAAAAGAGCGCGAAGTGTAAGGTGGATGTGAATCTGGCGTTATTTTTTGTCTGCTTTTGGTGGGATATTCAGCGATGAGGATAAGAATTGCCCTCCGCAGAGGAGGGCAAAATTATCACTGCGTAATAAACTGATATTCGGTCACGCTCAGATACTCATCGCCCGGCTGTAACCAGCAATCCGGCTGCGGCCATTCTGGATGATTTGGGCTGTCAGGCAAAAACTCGCTTTCCAGCGCCAGGCCCTGGTACGCCGCATAAGTACCCTGTTCGCGAGCCGGCGTGCCCTCCAGATAATTACCGCTGTAGAACTGCAGCGCGGGGGCGGAGGTATAAACCGTCATCTGTAACTGATTATCGCCAGACCAGACGCGGGCTGCTGGTTGGCTTACATCGCCCTTAGCCTGCAGCAGGAACGCGTGATCGTAGCCTTTCACCAGCACCTGATCTTCATCGCTCAGGAAATCATCAGCGATGGTTTTGGGATTGCGAAAATCAAAGCTGGTGCCTTCGACATTTTTAAGCCCTGCCTGCGGAATGCCGTTGCTATCCACCGGCAAATAGCTATCGGCAAAAAGCTGCAATTGATGCTGACGCACATCGTTTTGCGCGCCGTCAAGATTGAAGTAGGCGTGGTTAGTGAGGTTCACCGGACACGGTTTATCCACTTTTGCACGGAATTCAATAGCGATACGGTTATCCTCAGTGAGCGAATAACGAGCCGTAGCGCGAAAGTTTCCCGGGAAGCCCTGATCGCCATCCGCAGAATCGAGCGTATAAAGCACTTCCTGCTCGTTCTGGCGCACGATGCGCCAGCGGCGTTTGTCGAACCCTTCCGGCCCGCCGTGTAATTGATGCTCGCCCTGATTCGCGGTGACATTAATTATTTCACCGTCGCGCGCGAACGTGCTGTTTGCGATGCGGTTCGCATAACGGCCAACCGTTGCGCCCAGATAGGCCGACTGGTTGAGATAGTCTTCCGGGGTCGCGCAGCCAAGCAGCGTTTCGCGCACCGTACCGTCTTTCATCGGTACGCGGCACGAGAGCAGGGTTGCGCCCCAGTCCATCATCGTCACGACCATCCCTGCGCTGTTGCGCAGAGTGGAAATGCGGTACGGCTGCCCGTCCGGGGCGAGTTGAGGCGTCTCTTTTAGCATTGTCCAGCCCCCTCGGAAGGTTTACAGACATAAAACGTTTCTTTAATACCGGTTTTCGCTTCGTACTGTTCAGCCACCGCTTTCTCAACGGCAGGCACCAGCTCTTCAGGGATAAGCGCCACGATGCAGCCGCCGAAGCCGCCGCCGGTCATGCGCACGCCGCCTTTATCGCCAATCGTTTCTTTGACGATCTCAACCAGGGTATCAATCTGCGGGACGGTAATTTCGAAGTCATCGCGCATAGAAGCGTGGGATTCGGCCATTAGCTGACCCATACGCAGCAGGTCGCCTTTCGCCAGTGCGTCAGCGGCTTCAACGGTACGAATATTTTCCGTCAGCACGTGGCGCACGCGTTTGGCAACGACCGGATCAAGCTCATGGGCCACGGCGTTGAATTTTTCCAGTTCAACATCGCGCAGGGCTTTTTGAGTAAAGAAGCGAGCGCCGGTTTCACATTGCTGACGACGAGTGTTGTACTCGCTACCTACCAGCGTGCGTTTGAAATTACTGTTGATGATCACCACCGCCACGCCCTTCGGCATAGAAACGGCTTTGGTGCCAAGCGAGCGGCAGTCGATCAGCAATGCGTGATCTTTTTTGCCCAGCGCGGAAATCAACTGATCCATGATGCCGCAGTTACAGCCTACAAACTGGTTTTCAGCTTCCTGGCCATTGAGCGCGAGCTGCGCGCCGTCCAAAGGCAGATGATAAAGCTGCTGGAACACCTTACCGACCGCAACCTCCAGAGAAGCCGATGAGCTAAGCCCGGCGCCCTGCGGCACGTCTCCGCTAATCACCAGATCCGCACCGCCAAAATTCTTATCGCGATTTTGCAGATGCTTCACCACGCCGCGCACATAGTTCGACCATTGCTGCGTGTCGTGATTGAGGATGGGCTTATCCAGAGAAAATTGGTCGCTCTGATTGTCATAGTCAGCGGCGATGACGCGCACCACACGATCATCGCGTTTAGCACAGCTAATCACCGTCTGATAATCAATTGCGCAGGGCAGCACGAAACCGTCGTTATAGTCCGTGTGTTCGCCAATCAGGTTAACGCGACCCGGAGCCTGAATGGTCAGCGCAGCAGGGTAGCCAAAGCTATCAGCGAAGATTTGTTGGGTTTTATCTTTCAGACTCATTTTTAAACTCCCGGTTGGCGAAAGTGTACGTCGGAAACGGCACGCAAGCGTTCTGCGGCTTGCTCTGCGGTTAAATCACGTTGGGTTTCAGCCAGCATTTCATAGCCGACCATAAATTTACGGACCGTAGCACTACGCAGCAGCGGCGGATAGAAGTGGGCATGCAACTGCCAGTGATCGTTTTGCTCACCGTTAAACGGCGCGCCGTGCCAACCCATGGAATAAGGGAAGGAGCACTGGAAAAGATTGTCGTAGCGGCTGGTCAGTTTTTTCAGCGCCAGCGCCAAATCGCTGCTTTGTTCTGCGCTCAGACTGGTGATACGCAGCACATGCTCTTTTGGCAGCAGCAGCGTTTCAAACGGCCAGGCGGCCCAGTACGGTACGACAGCCAGCCAGTGCTCGGTTTCCACCACGGTACGACTACCGTCTTTTAGCTCGCGCTGAGCGTAATCGGCCAGCATAGGCGTGCCATGCTGCGCAAAATATTCGCGTTGCAGCACGTCTTCACGCGCCACTTCGTTTGGCAGAAAACTGTTTGCCCAAACCTGGCCGTGCGGATGCGGATTGGAACAGCCCATTGCGGCGCCTTTGTTCTCAAACACCTGCACCCAGGGATAAGTTTTGCCGAGATCGGCTGTCTGCTCCTGCCAGGTTTTCACCACTTCTTCAAGAGCGGGAAGTGAAAGCTGCGGCAGCGTTTTGCTGTGATCCGGAGAAAAACAGATCACACGGCTCGTACCGCGCGCGCTTTCGCAACGCATCAAAGGATCGCCGCTTGCTGGCGCATCAGGCGTGTCCGTCATCAGCGCGGCAAAATCGTTAGTAAAAACAAACGTACCGGTATATTGCGGATTCTTATCGCCGGTGACGCGAGTATTGCCTGGGCATAAGAAACAGTCCGGATCGTGTGCCGGAAGCGTTTCCTGCGACGGAGTTTCCTGGGCGCCCTGCCATGGGCGCTTAGCGCGATGCGGAGAAACCAGAATCCATTGACCCGTCAGTGGGTTATAACGGCGATGTGGATGATCCACCGGGTTAAACTGCTCCATCACATTTCCTTAATCCGGATAGCCTTGAGGATGGCGGGACTGCCAGCGCCAGGTATCGTCTGCCATTTCCTGCAGCGTACGGCTGACACGCCAGTTGAGTTCTTTATCTGCTTTGGTGGCATCGGCCCAGTAAGCGGGCAGATCGCCATCACGGCGCGGCGCGAAGTGATAATTCACCGGCTTGCCGCAGGCTTTGCTGAAGGCGTTAATCACGTCCAGCACGCTGCTGCCGATGCCTGCGCCGAGGTTGTAAATATGCACGCCAGGTTTGCCCTGTAGCGTTTGCATTGCGGCAACGTGGCCGTCGGCCAAATCCATAACGTGAATGTAATCGCGCACGCCGGTGCCGTCTTCGGTTGGGTAGTCGTTGCCAAATACGGCCAACGAATCGCGGCGCCCGACGGCGACCTGGGCGATATACGGCATCAGATTATTTGGAATACCCTGCGGGTCTTCCCCCATATCGCCTGACGGATGAGCGCCGACCGGGTTGAAGTAACGCAGTAGCGCAACGCTCCAGTTTGGCTGCGCTTTTTGCAAATCGGCCAGAATCTGCTCGACCATCAGCTTGCTGCGGCCGTAAGGGCTTGCAGGCGTGCCGGTCGGGAAGCTTTCTACATAAGGGATTTGCGGCTGATCGCCGTAAACGGTGGCCGAAGAGCTGAAGATAAAGTTGGTCACATTGGCCGCGCGCATCGCGGAAATCAGGCGTAGCGTACCGGTCACATTGTTGTCGTAATATTCCAGCGGCTTGTTAACCGATTCGCCCACGGCTTTAAGTCCGGCGAAGTGAATGACCGCGTCAATCTGATAGTCATGGAAAATTTCAGCCAGCAGACCTTCGTCGCGGATATCGCCGTCAATAAACAGCGGATGTTTCCCGCCGAGACGTTCAATTACCGGCAGCACGCTGCGTTTGCTGTTACACAGATTATCCAGAATGACAACGTCGTGGCCATTTTGCAGTAGCTGCACGCAGGTATGACTACCAATGTAACCGCTACCACCTGTTACCAGAACTCTCATTTTTCGCTCCATTACGGCTATGGTATGTATTAAACATAGCATAACAGAGATGCGAAAAGTGTGACATGGGATAAATTAGTGGAATCGTTTACACTGATTATCGCTCAGATTTTTCTTCAGCAAAAAGTGATTATAAAACAAGTGCAAGCATGAATGATTTTGCGGGTTGTCTGAAAGTAGCGGTGAGAAAAGCGGCGCAGATATATGCGCCGCATTGACGCGAGCTTAACGTGGGGGCAAATCTGCAAATTCATAGCGATAAACATCGCCATCGGCCACAAAACTCAATCGCTTCGTAATACATTCCGGCGCATCTTCAGCATGGTGGGAAACAAACAGCAGTTGGGTTTCACCTTCGCCAATCAAAATATCCACGAAACGGCGCACCAGTTGGCGGTTAAGCGGATCAAGCCCCTGAAGCGGTTCATCAAGAATTAATAAAGTGGGGTGCTTAACCAACGCGCGGGCGATCAGCGCCAGCCGCTGTTGGCCCCAGGACAGGCTGTGGAAAGGTGCGTCGGCGGTGGCGTTGTCCATGCCGAGCATGTTCAACCACTGGCGGGTGAGCTTGTGCTGGCGGTCAGACACGGCCTGATAAATGCCGATTGAATCAAAAAATCCCGAGAGAATAACGTTACGTACCGAGGTGCTGACGCGGTATTCCAGGTGCAGGCTGCTGCTTACATAGCCGATATGCTTTTTAATATCCCAGATGGTTTCACCGCTGCCGCGGCGGCGGCCAAATAGCGTTAAATCGTTGCTGTAGCCCTGCGGATGATCGCCCGTTATCAGACTTAGCAGCGTTGATTTCCCGGCGCCGTTCGGGCCGATAATTTGCCAGTGTTCGCCGGGGTTCACGGTCCAGGAAAGGTTATGCAGAATAGGGCGATCGTTATATTCCACCACGCCATTACGTAAAATAATGCGTGGTTCGCCTTCCGGCAGCGTATAGCGGGCGCTCGGATCGTCAGCTTCCGGCAGCGCTACGCCCGCAAGCTTCTCGCTGTGCGCAAGCTGCGCGATTAATGCTTGCTCAAGAAGCTTTTGCTTTTCGCCGGTTTCAATCAGCGTGCAATCGGCCAGTACGCCCGCATGCTGAACAAAATCAGGAATTTCATCAAAACGATTTAGCACCAGCACAAGCGTGTAGCCATGCGAGGCAAGTTCGCCCAATAAACCTGCAAGCTGTTCACGGGATTTCACATCCAGCCCGTCAAACGGTTCGTCGAGTATCAGTAAATCAGGCTTTGGCATCAGCGCCTGGCAAAGCAGCGTCTTACGCGTCTCGCCGGTAGAAAGGTATTTAAAGCGGCGGGCCAGCAGATGTTGAATACCAAACAGCGTCGCCAGCTTTTCGCAGCGCTCCGGATCTTTCAGTTCATCCTGGATAATTTCTGCGGTGGTACGCCCGGTATCGTCTTCGTCAGGGCTAAGCAAATCGGTGTTATTGCGCTGCCATTCATCGCTCACCAGCTTTTGTAGCTGTTCAAAAGAAAGATGCGCAATGCGCGGGAATGAGCAGACGCGCTCACCTTTGAGCAATGGTAAAGAGCCTGCCAGCGCGCGTGCAAGAGACGATTTTCCGCTGCCGTTTGCGCCGACAAACGCCCAGCTTTCACCTGCGCGAAGAGTTAAATCATTGAGGATGAGGGTTTGTGTGTCGCTAAGGCGAAAAACGCCTTGCGAAATATGCAACGCAGACATGTGTTATCCCATTTTTTGCAGTGATAACCCCAGAATTACGGATTGTCTGCGCGCTTGTCAATTCGCCACGGCCATTTAGCACAGAGTGGCGATAATCACGCGGTCAGCATTAAAAAATGCTACGACCTCAGAGCCTTCTGCCAGACGCTGATGTTCCACTACGCTGTTTGGCACGGTAGCGCACAGCGTTTGCCCGTCCGGGAGATGGACCAGCACTTCGCTTTGTTCAGCACCCTGTTGAATACTTTGCACGGCGCCCGGCAGACGGTTATCCGCGTGGCTTGCCTGACTTTCATCCGTGGTGATTTCCACCCATGGCGCTTTGATTAGCACCAGCACTTCTTTACCTGCGCTAAGGTTTAAACGCTCCGCGCTCTGACGCGTGATTGCCGCGTGCAGACGCGTTGAACCGTCAGCGAGCAAAATATCAACATGCTGCTGAACCTGCTCGCTATCGCGATGGAGTACCGTACCGAAAAGCTGGTTGCGTGCGCTGGTTTGCAAAGAGAAGCGGGAAATCGCCGCCAGCAGGCTGTCGAGCGGCAGATTGTCATCGCGCAGCACGTCAAATGCTTTCTGCTGGATTTGCGCGAGCAATTCATAAAGCTGAATCAGGCGTTCACCGTAACGGGTAACCAGCGCGCCGCCGCCGCCTTTGCCGCCGGTTGCGCGCTCAACGAGCGTGTCATTGGCAAGCTGGTTCATTTCGTTAATGGCGTCCCAGGCGCTTTTATAACTGATGCCCGCAAGCTTAGCGCCCTGGCTAATTGAGCCGGTATGTTGTATTTGTTTTAATAGCGCGATGCGACGTGGATCGGCGAACAGCCGCTGCTGGAGCTTTAGCGTGAGTAATATTTCAGCCTGCATACCTTCTCCGGACAAGGAAAAAAGTCATTTTCCTCTATTGCGCTGGCCTGGGCAAATGGCACAAAAGGACAGTGCGTTTTTCTGTCGGATGGTTAGAATAGCCGCTCTTACTTTTCACCTGAGGCAATCATGTTAGAGTTATTGAAAAGTTTGGCATTTGCCGTGATCATGGTGCCGGTAGTGATGGCAGTGATCCTCGGTCTGATCTACGGATTGGGTGAAGTCTTTAACGTCTTCTCAAAAGTCGGTCACCGCGACCAGCCAAAGCAACACCATTGATTTCCAGACGCCCGCAACCGCGGGCGTTTGATTTTCGGCTTTATCGCCCCTCTGCGTCCGCATCCCCAGTCGATTCTTTTTAAAGCCCTTTCTCTTTCTGCCGATAAGATCTGTATATTCCTGTTCAGTATCGTTATATTACGGCGTACATAACGAAACTCAGTGGAGTAATAATATGACTAAGCAGTGGGTACGTCTCGCATTTGGCGCAGCATTGAGCGTCGCTCTGGCAGGCCAGGCATTTGCCGATAACAGCAAAATTACCGTATTTGCTGCGGCATCGTTAACCAATGCGATGCAGGATATCGCCACGCAGTATCAAAAAGGCAAAAACGTCGAAGTGGCGTCTTCTTTTGCCTCCTCTTCCACCCTGGCGCGTCAAATCGAAGCGGGTGCTCCGGCGGATTTATTTATTTCTGCCGATCAAAAATGGATGGATTACGCGGTAAGTAAAGACGCAATTAAAACGGATACGCGCGAAACGCTGCTGGGTAATAGCCTGGTAGTGGTTGCGCCAAAAGCCAGCCAGCAGGGCGATATCAACATTAACGCCAAAACCGACTGGACAGCGTTGCTTAAAGGCGGGCGCCTGGCCGTGGGCGATCCTGACCATGTACCGGCAGGGATTTACGCCAAAGAAGCGCTGCAAAAGCTGGGCGCATGGGAAACCTTATCCCCAAAACTTGCACCGGCTGAAGACGTGCGCGGCGCACTGGCGCTGGTTGAGCGAGACGAGGCGCCGCTGGGTATTGTTTACGGCTCCGACGCCGTAGCCAGCAAAGGTGTGAAAGTCGTCGGCACCTTCCCGGAAGACTCCCACAAAAAAGTGGAATACCCTATTGCGATTGTAAAAGGCCACGATAACCCAACCGTTACCGCGTTCTATGGCTATCTGAAAGGACCGGAAGCGGCAGCTATCTTCCAACGTTACGGATTTACGACCAAATAATGATATTGACCGATCCCGAATGGCAGGCGGTATTGCTGAGCCTGAAAGTCTCCACCCTTGCGGTGCTGTTTAGCCTTCCTTTTGGGATTTTCTTTGCCTGGGTGCTGGTGCGATGCCGCTTCCCGGGCAAAGCCTTGCTCGACAGTATTATCCATCTTCCCCTTGTGCTGCCGCCCGTTGTGGTTGGCTATCTATTGTTAATCGCTATGGGACGACGCGGTTTTATCGGCGCGTGGATTTATGATGTGTTTGGCATCACCTTCGCGTTTAGCTGGCGCGGCGCGGTACTGGCGGCTGCGGTCATGTCCTTCCCGCTAATGGTGCGAGCGATTCGTCTCGCGCTGGAGGGTGTGGATATGAAGCTTGAGCAGGCCGCGCGCACGCTTGGTGCCGGGCGCTGGAGAGTTTTTTGCACCATTACCTTGCCCCTCACTTTACCGGGAATTATCGCCGGAACGGTGCTGGCGTTTGCCCGCTCGCTGGGTGAATTTGGCGCGACTATTACTTTCGTTTCCAATATTCCAGGCGAG
The DNA here is from genome assembly GCF_025215095.1 of Dryocola boscaweniae. Classification (GTDB taxonomy): domain Bacteria; phylum Pseudomonadota; class Gammaproteobacteria; order Enterobacterales; family Enterobacteriaceae; genus Dryocola; species Dryocola boscaweniae. Next base: position 14,503 of record NZ_JALHAP010000062.1, read on the forward strand.
ACGCGCACCATTCCTTCCGCCATGTATACCCTGATTCAAACCCCCGGCGGCGAAAACGCGGCAGCCCGACTGTGTGTCATTTCCATCGTCCTGGCGCTGGTTTCATTGCTGGTGGCCGAGTGGCTTGCCCGACAGAGCCGTAAACGGATAGGGGCGATGTAATGCTTGAACTCAATTTTATCCAGACGCTCGGTGACCATCGTCTGACAATTAACGAAACTTTGCCGGGCATGGGCATTACGGCCGTATTCGGCGTTTCCGGCGCGGGTAAAACGTCGTTGATAAACGCTATCAGCGGGTTGACGCGGCCGGAGCAGGGAAAGATCGTCCTGAATAATCGTGTATTGAGCGATACCGGGAGCCGCTATTTCCTGGCGCCGGAAAAACGACGTATTGGTTACGTATTCCAGGATGCTCGCCTTTTCCCGCATTATCGCGTGCGCGGCAATCTTAAATATGGCATGTCGCGAAACGCTGCGGGACAGTTCGACAAACTTGTGGCGCTGCTTGGCATAGAGGATTTACTGGAACGCTTCCCCTGGAGCCTGTCCGGCGGCGAAAAACAGCGTGTGGCGATTGGGCGCGCGCTGCTGACGTCACCAGAATTGCTGCTGCTGGATGAACCGCTGGCCTCGCTTGATATCCCCCGCAAGCGCGAATTGCTGCCTTATCTGCAACGCCTCGCGCGGGAAATTAATATTCCCATGCTGTATGTCAGCCACTCGCTGGAAGAAATTCTGCACCTTGCGGACAAAGTGCTGGTGCTGGATGGCGGCGAGGTTAAGGCCTTTGGCAATCTCGAAGAGGTGTGGGGCAGCAGCGTTATGCATCCGTGGCTACCCAAAGAGCAGCAAAGCAGCGTGCTGAAAGTCACAGTGCTGGAGCATCATCCGCATTACGCCATGACGGCGCTGGCGCTGGGCGACCAGCATCTTTGGGTGAACAAGCTGGATAAACCGCTACAGGCGCCGCTGCGCATTCGCATTCAGGCTTCAGATGTCTCGCTGATCCTGCAGCCGCCGGTGAACAGCAGCATCCGCAACGTGCTGCGTGCGAAAGTCGCGCAGTGCTTTGATGACGAAGGGCAGGTAGAAGTGCAACTGGAAGTCGGTGGCAGAACGCTTTGGGCGCGCATCAGCCCCTGGGCGCGAGACGAGTTGGTCATCAAGCCCGGCCAGTGGCTATATGCACAAATCAAAAGCGTGTCGATAACCACCTGACCGATTATGTCGGATGGGGCGGTGCTTATCCACC
>NZ_JALHAP010000061.1 GCF_025215095.1 Dryocola boscaweniae
GTTCCATCTTTTCCGGCAAGGTAGTGATTGACTACAGCTAATCTGGTTTCGAGGGAATATTTTGGCTTTGCCATAAAAAACTGCACCTTACTCAGTTGGGTATCCAACTTTTGGGGTGCAGTCCAAAACCGGGCTTTTTTGTTAGTCGCGCTGAAGGTAGTGATTTTTACTGAGCTCAGGAGAGCTTTGCTTTACACTGAGTGTCCTTTCCTTACGAGGTCGCAACGATGTCCACAGCAAGACTGACACAGCAAGACATGACGGAAAGCGAGCAACGCGAACTGAAAACGCTGCTCGACCGCGCACGTATCGCAGAGGGCCGCCCTCTGACCAACTCAGAAATTAACCACGTCAAAAAAGAATATATCGACAAACTGATGGCTGAGCGTGAGCTTGCTGCCAAAAAAGCTCGCGCCCTTAAGAAACAAAAAGCGTTTAAACCTGATACATCCGCTACGTTTTCGTGGTCGGCTAATACCCACACGCGCGGAAAACGCTAGCTTAGCGCCCTTTTTTCTTGCGCCCTGGCTGGGCAAAGCGTTTGCGTGAAGCAAGCTCTGCCGGGGTTTTTGCCGAGCTCTTCGGTCCATTACTGGCAGGTTTTTTTACCGCTGCAGGCCTGGCCTTTGGCTTTTTCGCCGGTTTCGCTTCAGAAGAAGAATCCTCAATCAGCTTAAATAGCTCAACCAGCTCATCGTCTGTTAAATCTCGCCATTCACCCAACGGCAGCCCTTTCAGGCTGACATTCATAATGCGGGTACGCTCAAGCTTTGTGACTTCATAACCAAAATGTTCGCACATACGGCGGATCTGGCGGTTAAGCCCCTGCACCAGCGTAATGCGAAACACGAACGGGGCTTCTTTCTTCACTTTGCATTTTTTAGTCACCGTGCCCAGCATTGGTACGCCCGCGCCCATGCCACGGATAAACTCGTCGGTGACAGGCTTGTTGACCGTCACGATGTATTCTTTTTCGTGATCGTTCCCGGCGCGCAGGATTTTGTTTACCAGATCGCCATGGTTAGTCAGGAAAATAAGACCCTGAGAATCTTTATCCAGACGACCAATCGGGAACACGCGTTTGCTGTGATTTACGAAATCGACAATGTTGTCTTTCTCGCCGTCTTCGGTAGTGCTCACGATACCTACCGGTTTGTTCAGCGCGATAAGCACCAGATCGTCTTCGCTGCGAGGTTCGATTAACTGACCGTTGACCTTCACCACATCGCCGGCAAATACCCGATCGCCGATCGCGGCTCGCTTGCCGTTAATAAAAACGTTTCCCTGTTCAATATAACGATCGGCGTCGCGACGGGAGCAAATACCGCTCTCGCTAATGTATTTGTTCAGACGTACAGATGAGTTGGTCAGCATGGTTCCTCCGTAAAAAAACGGACTATACCTTACCCTTCGGGCGTTGCGAACAGGGGTTTCGCACATTGTTCGTTAATCCCGAGATATCTCGCAGTTTGGCAAATAGCCTTGCGGCCTGCTTTCCGGATTTAAAACGCCTGCCTTGTTTGGGTGCCAGAAAAACATATAGCCTCCCTCATCGTTTAACTACCCAGAACGTATTTTATAAACTACTATGAATGGATTCAAACAAACGGACGTTTATCGTCGCTGGGAAGCCAGACTTAAAGATCAGCGAACAAGATCGGTGGTCGCCACTCGGCTGCTACGTCTCGCAAACGGCCTGGCAGGAGATGTCCGTCCTGTTGGGGAAGGTATTAGTGAATTGAGAATTCATTATGGACCGGGATACCGCATCTACGTTAAACAACAAGGGAAGAGCATTCTTTTGCTGTTATGCGGGGGCGATAAGCGTTCACAATCGCAAGACATTTTTCTGGCGAAAATGCTGGCAAAAGCATGGATAGATGAGGAGTAACAGGGTGAAGGTTAAAATAACTGATTACGATCCCGCTGCAGCGTTGGTAGATGAGGAAGAAATTGCTTTCTTTATGGCTGACGCTCTCGAAACAGGCGATGCGGCCTACATTGCGAAAGCGCTGGGCGTTGTTGCGCGCGCAAAAGGAATGACCGGCATTGCCACAGAGACGGGTTTGTCACGCGAACAGCTTTACCGTTCCTTTAGCGAAGAGGGAAATCCAACGCTTAAGAGTACGCTGGCGGTTATGAAGGCTCTGGGAATCGAATTAACGACTAAAAAGCCGCGATGATTCCAGGAAGAAACGAGCAGCAGGGGCGACAAATATTAATTTTGTCGCCCGCTGATGGAAAAGTTACTGCGGGGACGCGGCGAGAACGGCTAATTTCACCTTGATATCGTTATCCAGGTTGTTGACCCAATGGTTATAGGCACGGTGAATTTCGCCGCCCGATGCCATCAGGTTTACGCTGCTCACGTAATGAATGGAGTATTCCCTTTCGCTGTAGTTAATGCGCACCGTTGCGCTGTGGTCGCGGACATTCTGTGTCGCGTTAATTACGCCAGGGCCTGCCACGGTCATTATCCAGTTACGTCCCTGACCCGCGGTTAAGATAGCCTGCTTCACCTGGTCTGCCGTAACGTGCTGGGTAACCACAGTGGTTGGCGTCAGAACCGGTTTTGTGCGATCCATTGCGGAACATCCTGCCAAAGCAGCGATACAAACAGCCGCAGCTATCATCTGTTTAAACTTCATCATTAAATTCCTTTTGTTTTATTAATTTAACGGGCCAGATTATAACCAGTCGGGCTGGCCCTGGAAAATTAATATTCATCCCTTTCATCGTCGTCATCCTGCTGCTCCAGCACGCTGTAAGCCACTGCGCAGAATAAGGAGTTCAGTCGCTTCATGTCTCCCAGCAAGCCAAGGTGCAGGGAGCTGGTTTCAATACTTTGCACGTTTTGCTGATGCAGACGATCGACGTGAGCGTGAGAGAAGCGGCGATTCATAATACGGAAGCGATGTTTGTTACGGCGCAGACGACGCGCGCTGCTCACATCCGCCGAGAAGAACACCGACAGGCTAAGCTTCAGATTGCTTGTGAGCTGCTGCAGAAGGTTATCCAGCTCCGTCAGGCCATCCGGCGAGAACGCGCGCCGCGCGGCGAGAGATTTATCCGCCACTTCGCTGCCCATTCTCTCAAGAATATCCGCCGCCTGTTCAAGGTTAAGCGACATTTCGATAATTTCTGCCCAGCGACGGGATTCAATTTCTGCCAGATCTTCTTTCTGCATTTGCGCCATATAGAGTTTGATGGCGGTATAAAGCACATCCACGTCATCGGCGAGCTTGCGCAATTCCTTCTCCTGGCGCGGCTCACCGTGCATGACTTTGCTCCAGGTTTCCAGCATCTGTTCGAGCAAATCCCCCATGCGCAGCGTTTCCCTGGCGGCGTTCGACAAACCTAACGCAGGCGTATCAATGGCCGTTGGGTCGAGATGCTTCGGCTTCATGCGGGCGTCAAGCTCTGGCGCTTCGCTAATTACCCGGCGGCAGAAGCGCGCCATCGGTCCGGCAAACGGCACCATCGCCAGGCAGCGGATGAGGTTGTAGAAGACGTGGAAATAGATAACCAGCTCGGATTCCGGCAGCGGTAGCTTATGCATAAGATTGGCGAGGATATGCACAAACGGCAGCACGATCAGGCTGCCCACCAGCTTAAACAGCAGGCTGCCCAGGGCAACTCGTCGCGCGGCTGCGTTAGCGGCGCTATTGTTAATCATCGCCAGCAGGCCGGAGCCGAGGTTTGCGCCAATTACCAGGCACAGCGCAACGTCAAAGGAGATAACGCCGGTCGAGGTAAGCGTGGCGGTAAGCAACACGGCGGCAAGGCTGGAATAGCTAATCACGGCGAACATGGCGCCAATTAGCGCATCGAGCATGATATCGCCGGTCAGCGAGGCGAAGATAACCTGAACGCCTGAAGCCTGGGTTATCGGCGTGACGGCGGCCACAATCAGCTCCAGCGCCTGTAAAATCAACCCTAAACCAATGCCGACGCGGCCAAGTTGCCCGGCGCGTGATTGCTTACGGCTGAGGAAGAAGATCACCCCGATAAAAATCAACAACGGCGAAAGCCAAGAGAGGTCAAACGTCAGAACTCGCGCCATCAGCGCGGTACCAACGTCGGCTCCCAGAACAATCACCAGCGCAGGCGTGAGCGCCACCAGATCCTGCGCCACAAAAGAGGTGACCAGCATAGTCGTCGCGTTACTGCTCTGAACAAGCGCAGTTACGCCAATGCCCGCGCAGAAGGCGAGCGGTTTCTTTTCAACGCTGCGGCTGAGCACACTACGGAGATTGGCGCCGTAAACGCGCATGATGCCGGTACGCACAATGTGCGTGCCCCAGACCAGTAGCGCCACCGCAGAAAGCAGATGCAGTAGAGTAAGCACACTTTCTCCTGAGTATTGTGTTAGTTAGTCATTCCCTCTCTGGTGAGTATATCTCGTTTGCAGGTAAATGAACTTTACGTGACGTAAGCGACTATCGAAGGGAGGTAACGCAAAATAGCGTCGGGTGGCGCCAGGCTTACCCGACCTACTTTTTAGGTAGGGCGGATAAGCGACAGCGCCATCCACCTTGATTTAATGAAAAATTTAATCGGCGTCGTAGCCCAGATTCGGCGCTAACCAGCGTTCAACGTCGGTGACGGACATTCCTTTACGCCGGGCATAATCCTCCACCTGATCGCGCTGGATTTGCGCCACGGCGTAATATTTGCTGTCCGGATGGCTGAAGTACCAGCCGGAAACCGACGCGCCCGGCCACATGGCGTAGGATTCGGTAAGCTTCATGCCGATAACATTTTCGACATCCAACAGCTCCCAGATAGTGGCCTTTTCGGTATGTTCCGGACAGGCCGGATAGCCCGGCGCCGGACGAATCCCCTGGTAGTTTTCGCGGATCAGCTCTTCGTTGCTCAGGTTTTCCGTTGGCGCGTAGCCCCAGTAAACTTTACGCACGCGTTCGTGCAGGTATTCCGCGAAAGCTTCCGCCAGGCGATCGGCTATCGCTTTCACCATGATTTTATTGTAATCATCATGCTGCGCTTCAAAAGCCTCAGCCAGCGCGTCTTCCTCCATGCCGCCGGTCACCGCAAACGCCCCAATGTAGTCTTCTTTGCCGCTGTGTTTTGGCGCGACAAAATCCGCCAGGCAGTAGTTCGCAAAACCGACTTTTTCGGTTTGCTGACGCAGGTGATGAGCCACGGTCAATACCTGCGTGCGAGATTCATCGCGATAAATTTCGATATCGTCATCCACGCGGTTTGCCGGGAACAGGCCAACCACACCGCGTGGATTAAGGGATTTTTCAGCGTGCAGTTTATCGAGCATGTCGTTGGCATCTTTAAACAGGCGCTGCGCTTCTTCACCCACAACTTCATCTTCGAGAATGCGCGGATATTTCCCGGCCAGCGACCAGGTCATAAAGAACGGGGTCCAGTCGATGTAATTACGCAGCGTTTCGATACTGGCGGTCACTTCCTGTACGCCCAGACGATGCGCGACCGGAGGCGTATAGCTTGCCCAGTCGAACGCCAGATCGTTTTCACGTGCGGCCTGCAGGGTGACTGGCGGGGTGCGCGGTTTTTTGCGGGCGTGCTGAGTGCGAACGGTTACGTACTCTTTACGGGTGCGAGCCACAAAATCATCGTGCTGCGTTGGGGAAAGCAATGCGGAAACCACGCCTACGGTGCGCGAGGCGTTCTGCACATAAACCGTTGGACCACTGTAGTTCTGCTCGATTTTCACCGCCGTGTGCGCTTTGGATGTTGTCGCGCCGCCAATCAACAGCGGCAGCGTGAAGCCCTGGCGCTCCATCTCTTTGGCGACGTTAACCATTTCATCCAGCGACGGCGTGATAAGCCCGGACAGGCCGATAATATCGGCCCCCACTTCGCGTGCGGTTTTCAAAATCTTCTCGCCCGGCACCATAACGCCAAGGTCGATAATTTCGTAGTTGTTACATTGCAGCACCACGCCAACGATATTTTTGCCGATGTCATGGACATCGCCTTTCACCGTTGCGAGCACGATCTTGCCGTTGGTGGAGCCTTTCTCTTTGCTGGCTTCGATATACGGCTCCAGGTACGCAACCGCCTGCTTCATTACGCGGGCAGATTTCACCACCTGCGGCAGGAACATTTTGCCTTCCCCGAATAGGTCGCCGACCACGTTCATGCCGTCCATCAACGGCCCTTCAATCACCTCAATCGGGCGTTCGGCCTGCAGGCGGGCTTCTTCGGTATCGAGCTCAATAAATTCGGTAATGCCTTTCACCAGCGAGTATTCGAGGCGTTTTTTCACTTCCCACGTGCGCCACTCGGCCTGCTGAGCGTTTGCCGCGTCGTCGCTTTTGCTGCCGCGATATTTTTCAGCCAGCTCAAGCAGACGTTCCGTCCCATCCTCGCGGCGGTTCAGAATGACGTCTTCCACCGCGTCGCGCAGTTCACTTGAAAGATCGTCGTATATCGCCAACTGACCGGCGTTGACGATGCCCATATCCATACCGTTGCGAATTGCATAGTAGAGGAATACGGCATGAATGGCTTCGCGCACCGGGTCGTTCCCACGGAATGAGAACGAAACGTTAGATACGCCGCCGGAAATCAGCGCATGCGGCAGTTCACGTTTAATGTCTTCACACGCGCCGATAAAGTCCTGCGCATAGTTGTTATGTTCTTCAATGCCGGTAGCAACCGCAAAGATATTCGGGTCGAAGATGATATCTTCCGGCGGGAAGCCAACTTCTTCAGTGAGGATTTTATAGGCGCGGCGGCAGATTTCGATTTTACGCTCGCGCGTATCGGCCTGCCCCACTTCGTCAAAGGCCATTACCACCATCGCCGCACCGTAACGGCGCACCAGTTTCGCGTGGTGAATAAATTGTTCAACGCCCTCTTTCATAGAGATAGAGTTAACAATGCCTTTGCCCTGAATGCACTTCAGCCCTTTTTCGATGACCTCCCACTTCGAGGAGTCAATCATGATCGGCACGCGGGCGATATCCGGCTCACCGGCAATCAGGTTCAGGAAGCGCACCATCGCCGCTTCGGCGTCCAGCATCCCTTCATCCATATTGATGTCGATGATCTGCGCGCCGCTTTCAACCTGTTGCAGTGCAACTTCCAGCGCTTCGTTGTATTTTTCTTCTTTAATCAGCCGCTTAAATTTGGCAGAGCCGGTGACGTTAGTCCGTTCGCCTACGTTCACAAACAGGCTTTCCGCGCCAATGTTCAGCGGCTCAAGCCCGGCAAGACGGCAGGCAACGGGCAGTTCCGGCAGCCTGCGGGGCGCAACGCCCTCCACCGCCTTGCTCATCGCAGCAATATGTTCCGGCGTGGTGCCGCAACAGCCGCCGACAATATTCAGGAAACCCGCATGCGCCCATTCGCCAATCTGCCGGGCCATGGTGTCGGCATCCAGATCGTACTCGCCAAAGGCGTTCGGCAGCCCGGCGTTCGGGTGCGCGGTGACGTAGCATTCTGCAATACGCGACAGCTCGGCGACGTACTGGCGCAGCTCGTCTGGCCCCAGAGCGCAGTTCAGGCCGAAGGTCAGCGCATCCGCGTGACGTAGAGAGTTGTAGAACGCTTCCGTCGTTTGCCCGGAAAGGGTACGGCCAGAAGCATCGGTAATGGTGCCGGAAATCATGATCGGCAAATCGACGCCAAGCGCTTCAAATTCGGCTTTAACGGCAAAAATAGCCGCCTTGGCGTTCAGGGTATCGAACACCGTTTCGATCATAATCAGGTCAACGCCGCCTTCCACCAGCGCGCGAGTGGATTCGCGGTAGGCTTCGACGAGCCCATCAAAAGTGACGTTACGAAAAGCAGGATCGTTTACGTCTGGCGAAATAGAAGCCGTGCGGTTAGTTGGGCCCAGCACGCCGGCAACGTAACGCGGTTTTTCCGGCGTGCGCGCAGTCCATTCGTCGGCGCAGGCACGCGCCAGTTTCGCAGCTTCAAAGTTGATTTCCGCCGACAGGGATTCCATCTGGTAATCCGCCATCGCGATGGTGGTGGAGTTGAAGGTGTTGGTTTCGACGATGTCGGCACCCGCTTCAAAGTAGGCATAATGAATCGCGGCAATAATTTCCGGTTTGCTCAGCACCAGCAGGTCATTGTTGCCTTTCAGGTCGCATGGCCAGTCCGCAAAGCGGTCGCCCCGGAAATCGTTCTCTTCAAGACGGTAGCTCTGGATCATGGTTCCCATACCACCATCCAGTACCAGAATGCGTTCTTGCAACTGCTGATGCAGTTTTTCTACTTTGTTGCTCAACTCAGGCTCCCGGATACTTAACACATCAACAGTTCGAAATATAACGTGGGTGGCGAAAAGGCCAGCAGACCATACTGGCATAAGTTACGAAAGGGTAAAAGACATCGAACATGAGACATGTTCACCTGACTGCTCCGATGAGTCTGATGCAGGTTGCATTATCGTCAAATAAAACGAAAATGATTTCCACGATATGAAAAAAGGAGTCAGGTATGGTCGCAGTCGTTCCCGCCAAACGTGGCAAGAAACCTCGCGGCTCCGCAGCGGCAGCTCCCCAGCCTACCGGGCAGGTCCAGTCGCTGACGCGTGGTTTGAAACTGCTTGAATGGATTGCCGAATCTCACGGCAGCGTGGCGCTCACCGAGCTTGCTCAGCAGGCTGGCTTACCTAATTCCACCACTCATCGCCTGCTGACCACCATGCAACAGCTCGGTTTTGTGCGTCAGATTGGCGATCTCGGCCACTGGACGATTGGCGCGCACGCGTTCGTCGTAGGCAGCAGTTTTCTGCAAAGCCGCAACCTGTTGGCTATCGTCCATCCGATGCTGCGCAAGCTCATGGAAGATTCCGGCGAGACGGTGAATCTGGCGGTGCTGGACCATAGCGATCATCAGGCGATTATTATCGATCAGGTACAGTGCGCCCAACTGATGCGCATGTCCGCGCCGATTGGCGGCAAGTTACCGATGCATGCTTCCGGCGCAGGCAAGATCTTTCTGGCAAATCTGAGCGATGACCAGGTGGCGACGCTGCTGCACCGTAAAGGGCTGCACAGCTATACACCCGCAACGCTCACCTCTCCGCTGCATCTGAAAGAGGATTTAGCCCAGACCCGCAAGCGCGGATACTCCTTCGATGATGAAGAACATGCGCTGGGGCTACGCTGCGTGGCAGCCTGTATTTATGACGAACATCATGAGGCGTTTGCCGCTATCTCCATTTCAGGGCCAATTTCACGCATCACCGACGATCGCGTAACGGAGCTTGGCGCGCTGGTGATTAAAGCCGCGAAAGAGATTACTCAGGCCTACGGCGGCGGGCGTTAACTCGCCTCTCATCCCCTAAATAATTTGAGCTGCAGGTAGGCGGTAAGGGAGTGCAGCCAACACCCCTGCGGCTTAAAGTATGACGGGGATATATCTTTGGCTGAAACGCTGGCGTCTCCGATAGGCATAAACGTCCTCCACGTGTCCATTACGAATGCGCTCCTGTAATGCGCGCCAGTAATCAGCCCGGAACAGGTCGCCGTGCATTTCATCGAACAACGGGCGGATGCGCGGGTCGGCACAAAGATAATGGCGAAACTCTTCCGGGAATACATCGCCCGGCGAGACGCTGTACCAGGGCTCCGCAGACATTTCATCTTCCGGGAAACGCGGCGGCGGAATGTCGCGAAAATTCACTTCGGTCATATAGCAGATTTCATCGTAATCATAGAAAACCACCCGCCCGTGACGCGTCACGCCAAAGTTTTTAAACAGCATATCGCCCGGAAAGATATTCGCCGCCGCAAGCTGGCGGATGGCGTTGCCATATTCTTCCACGGCATCGCGCAGTTGCTGTCCATCCACCCTTTCCAGCCATAAGTTGAGCGGCACCATTCTGCGCTCAATATAGAGATGGCTGATGGCAATGCGGTCGCCCAGATCGGTTAATTTTTCTGGCACTTCTTCGTATAACAGCGCCATCAACTGCGTGCTTATCTGGTTTTTGTTCAACACGAAGTTTTCAAATTCCTGCGTGTCCGCCATTCGCCCGACACGATCGTGCTCTTTGACCAGTTGATAGCAGGCGCGGACTCTTTCGGCGCTGACCTCTTTCTGCGGGGCGAATTTATCCTTAATGACTTTGAATACTCTGTCGAAGCCGGGTAGCGTAAATACCAGCATCACCATGCCCCGTATGCCGGGCGCTTCAATAAACTGTTCATCCGTCGTGGTTATCCAGGAAAGATATTCACGGTAACTTTCTGTTTTGCCGTGCTTCTGGCAGCCAATCGCCATGTACAGTTCGGCGGTGGTTTTGCCTGGCAGTATTTCACGCAGCCATTCCACAAGCGCGGCCGGGAGCGGCGCGTAAACCATAAAATATGAACGGGCGAAGCCAAAGACGATGCTTGCCTCGGCGGTGCTGGTCAGGCAGGTATCGACAATAAGGTGCCCGTCATCGGTACGATGAATCGGTAATAGAAACGGCACCTTTCCGGTGGGCAGAATAAGTTTGCCCACCAGCCATGCCGCTTTATTGCGATAGAAAAGTTCGTTAGCCACTTCCAGATGCGCGGTACATAACGCCTCGCAACCAAAGGCTTCGTTCAGATGAGCGAGAATGTAGCCCGCATCGCGCGATAAGTCTTGCCACGGCAAGCGCAGCGGCAGATCGGCAAGCACCGCAGCCAGCAACGGCTGCCAGCCCTGAGCGGGGGAAAAAGATTTTGATAAAGGCCGCGGGATGGTGCGAAATCGCCCTTCCGCCTGCGAACTGAAGATAAAAAGCCGCTCGGGAGTCAGCGAGCGGTGGTCAAATAACCGACAGTAGACGGAATTAAAAAAACTCTCTGCAATTTCAAAGCGAGGGTAATCCGGCAATAAATTGGTGTACTGCTCTTTCACTCGCAGCAAAAATTCAGCGTCGGTATTCGCTCCGCCAGTAATGCAGCGCAACTGCTCAACGACCAGTCCAACGTGATGATCGTAGAGATGGATACGGCTTTTCATCGCCTGCTGCACGGCATGCCAGTCTGCCTGTTCGAAGCGCTGCTGGGCGCCTGCGGTTATCTCAAGAAAGCGACCATATTGCGCGTCAAAACCTTGCAGGATGGTATGTGCGACTAACAGTTCATGCCTGGGCGTCATGGGTCTCTCCGTCGTCATTTCCCCTCACCCTCTCCCTTTGGGGAGAGGGAAGCGATGGAGCTAGAACTGGTCTTCTTCGGTCGATCCTGTCAGCGCAGTCACTGAAGAAGCGCCGCCCTGAATGATTGTCGTCACGCGGTCAAAGTAGCCGGTGCCCACTTCCTGTTGATGAGAAACAAAGGTGTAGCCTTCAGGCGCCGCGGCAAACTCAGGCTGCTGCACTTTTTCCACGTAATGTTTCATGCCTTCGCCCTGCGCGTAGGAATGGGCCAGGTCGAACATGTTGAACCACATGCTGTGGATGCCCGCGAGCGTGATGAACTGATATTTGTAGCCCATCGCGGACAGCTCTTCCTGGAATGAAGCAATGGTTTTATCGTCGAGATTTTTCTTCCAGTTAAAGGACGGGGAGCAGTTATAGGCCAGCAGTTTGCCAGGGAAGCGAGCGTGAATCGCCTCAGCAAAGCGCCGCGCCTGATCGAGGTCCGGCTTTGACGTTTCGCACCACACCAAATCCGCATATGGCGCGTAGGCAAGCCCGCGGCTGATAGCTTGCTCTACGCCCGCGCGAGTACGATAAAACCCTTCCTGGGTGCGCTCGCCGGTAATAAATTCACGGTCATATTCGTCGCAGTCGGAAGTGATTAAATCCGCAGCATCGGCGTCGGTGCGTGCGATCAGCAGAGTCGGCACGCCCATCACATCAGCCGCCAGACGCGCGGCTACCAGTTTCTGAATCGCTTCCTGAGTAGGAACCAGCACTTTGCCGCCCATATGACCGCATTTCTTCACCGACGCGAGTTGATCTTCGAAGTGAACGGCCGCCGCCCCTGCCTGGATCATGGATTTCATCAGTTCAAAGGCGTTCAGTACGCCGCCAAATCCGGCTTCTGCATCGGCAACGATCGGCAGAAAGTAGTCGACATAACGCGGATCGCCCGGTTCGATATTCGACGCCCACTGGATCTGATCCGCACGGCGAAAAGTATTGTTGATCCGATCGACCACAGCAGGAACGGAGTTCGCAGGATAGAGAGATTGATCCGGGTACATGCTGGAGGCCAGGTTTGCGTCCGCCGCAACCTGCCAGCCAGAAAGGTAGATAGCCTCAATGCCCGCTTTAGCCTGTTGCAGCGCTTGCCCGCCGGTCAACGCACCGAGGCTATTGATGTAACCTTTTTTAGATTCGCCGTGCAACAAACGCCACATTTTTGCCGCGCCGTTTTGCGCAAGCGTGCATTCCGGATTCACCGAGCCGCGCAGCTTCACCGCTTCTTCAGCGCTGTACGGACGCTTGATGCCTTCCCAGCGCGGTTGAGCCCATTCTTGTTGTAATTGTTCAATCTGTTGGGTACGAGAGGTACTTTTCATGGCAGATGCTCCTTTTTATACAGGTTGGGTTCAGGCAAGCAGGCGGTAGCCCGGCAGCGTCAGGAAGTCGATTAACGTCTCGGAAGTGGTGATCTGCTCCATCAGGCGTGCGGCTTCGTCGAAGCGCCCCTGGCTAAAACGCCTGTCGCCGAGCTCTTCCTGGATGACGAGCATTTCTTCGGCGAGCATCTGGCGGAACAGCGCTTTGGTAACCGTCTGGCCGTTGCTCAGCGATTTTTCATGATGGATCCACTGCCAGATTGAGGTGCGGGAGATTTCTGCCGTCGCGGCATCTTCCATCAGCCCGTAAATGGGTACGCAGCCATTACCTGAAATCCACGCCTCGATATATTGCACGGCAACACGAATATTGGCTCGCATGCCGTCTTCGGTACGCTCGCCCGGGCAAGGTTCCAGCAACTGCGCTGCGGTAATCGGAGCATCCTCTTCACGCAGGACTGAAAGCTGATTGTGATTATCGCCAAGCGCTTTGTCGAAAACGTCCATTACCGCGTCGGCAAGTCCCGGATGGGCAATCCAGGTGCCGTCGTGGCCGTTATTCGCCTCCATTTGTTTATCCGCTTTAACCTTGTTCAACACCCATTCGTTACGCTCGCTGTCCTTGCTCGGGATAAACGCTGCCATACCGCCCATGGCAAATGCGCCGCGGCGGTGACAGGTTTTGATCAACAAGCGCGAATAAGCGTTCAGGAATGGTTTGTCCATTGTGACGGACTGACGATCGGGCAGGACGCGATCGGGATAGTTCTTCAGCGTTTTGATGTAGCTAAAGATGTAATCCCAGCGGCCACAGTTCAGGCCAACGATGTGATCGCGCAGCGCGTGCAGAATTTCATCCATCTGGAACACGGCTGGCAAAGTTTCAATCAGCAGCGTGGCTTTGATGGTGCCGCGCGGCAGGGAGAAATGGTCCTCGGTAAAGCTGAACACTTCACTCCACCAGGCGGCTTCCTGCCAGGACTGTGTTTTTGGCAGGTAGAAGTAAGGGCCGCTGCCTTTTGCCAGCAAGGTATCTACGTTGTGGAAGAAGTAGAGCGCGAAATCAAACAGGCTGCCGGGGACAGGCTCATCACGCCAGGTCACATGCTTTTCTGGCAGATGCAGGCCGCGGACGCGACAGACTAATACTGCCGGGTCCGGTTTTAACTGGTAGATTTTCCCGGCTTCGTTAGTCCAGCTAATAGTGCCGTTGATGGCGTCACGCAGGTTAATTTGGCCATCAATGACTTTGCTCCAGCTCGGCGCCAGGGAATCTTCGAAATCAGCCATAAAAACTTTTACGTTGGCGTTCAGCGCGTTGATCACCATTTTGCGTTCAACGGGCCCGGTAATCTCTAAGCGACGATCGAGCAAATCATCAGGAATGCCGCGAATCGTCCAGCCGCCTTCACGAATGGAACTGGTTTCCGAAATAAAATCAGGTAACTCTCCGGCATCAATTGCCGCCTGCTGAGCTGCGCGCGCGGTCAACAGCTTGTTGCGCTGTGGCGTAAAACGGACGACGAGTTCGCTAAGAAACTCTACCGCGTCTGGCGTAAGGATCTGCTGCTCTTGCTCTCCAAAAGGCTGGCTGAAGGCCAGCTCGGCGCTAACTATTTGTTGTGTCATTGGATTATTCCCCTCGTCTTATCCCGTCGATACCGCAAAAAGTGGATCCATACGGCTGTGCAGATTTCGTGCAACAGAATTAAGACTACTTGATGATTTTTTAAAATCAAAAACAATTTCCATTTTTGAATTAAAAATCACTTATCAGATTGATAAATATAAGATTAAAAATATCTCAGAAGGGGAATGGGTTTTTAGACAGTAAAAAAGGCACCATAAGGTGCCTTGATCGTAGGTAGGGTGGGATGCTGAAACGCTTAGTCGAGCGTAGGGTTCATATGACGTAGATCGAACGGAGTGATCTGGTAAACGTAATAGTTCAGCCAGTTGGTGAAGAGTAAATTACCGTGGCTGCGCCACGTGGCTCGTGGTTTCTTTTGTGGATCGTTATCCGGGAAATAGTTATATGGCACATCAGGGTTCAAACCTGCTTCAACATCGCGGAAATATTCGCCGGAAAGCGTATGCGCGTCATATTCCGGATGACCGGTGACGAAAGCGATACGCTTATCTTTGCTGCCAAAGAGGTATGCATCCCCTTCTTCTGACTCAGCCAGAATCTCCAGATCGGTGTAATCACGAATCAGAGAAGCAGGGAAATCAGCATAACGCGAGTGCGGTGCAAGAAAAGTATCGTCAAAGCCGCGGGTTAAAAGAGCATGCGGGTAGGTCAGATGATGTTCATAAACGCCGGAAAGTTTCTCCTGCCGCGTCTGTTTAGGAATGCCATAAAGGATATTCAACGCCGCCTGGACGGCCCAACAGACAAACAGCGTAGAAGTGACGTGATCTTTTGCCCAGTGCAGCACCTGTTCAATCTGCGGCCAGTAAGCGACATCGTTAAACTCAACCAAGCCCAGGGGGGCGCCGGTGACGATCAGGCCGTCAAAGTTTTCATGCTGAATATCTTCAAAATTACAGTAGAAATTGTTGAGATGCTCGGTGGGAGTATTACGCGACTCGCGCGAGTCGATACGCAGTAGCTGGACGTCAATTTGCAAAGGAGAGTTAGAAAGCAGACGTAAAAATTGATTTTCCGTCTCGATCTTTTTCGGCATCAGATTAAGTATGAGTACTTTTAGCGGACGGATTTCCTGATTGCTCGCGCGTGATGATGTCATGACAAAGACATTTTCTTCACGCAGGAAATTGACGGCTGGTAACTCATCCTGTACCCGAATCGGCATAACCTTATATCCTCACAGCATACGTTTAAACGTTTAGACATCCAGATAGCCGAAGATAACGCGACGACTGGCAAATGTCGAGTATTCATCAGTTAGTTGAAAATGTTTCACTTAAGAGAAGGGTCTTAGCACAGTGGAATACGCTGGAAAATAGCGGGAATTGCAGAAGATTATAATAGTGGTTTTATGTAAATCGCAGACGGCAAAAAGCCCTGCACGGCGTGCAGGGCTTCTCACTTATTTGGAGCCTGGCAGTTCCCTACTCTCGCATGGGGAGACCCCACACTACCATCGGCGCTACGGCGTTTCACTTCTGAGTTCGGCATGGGATCAGGTGGGACCACCGC
>NZ_JALHAP010000060.1 GCF_025215095.1 Dryocola boscaweniae
GTCGTAGCGTGAAACGAGATCAAGAGCCTGTCCAATATGCATAAAAAAATCCGGAAACGGGTGAGCATTTCCGGATTCTTACACAGCCACAGGATCGGTCAACCGATCCTTAACTGATCGGCATTACCCCGAAAGGGGCCGTTTGATAATTCAAACGATTAACGGCGAATCATACGGAAAATCGCCAGCACGACGATTGCACCGACCACCGCCACCAGGAAGCTTGGCAGGTTAAAGCCCGTGACGCTGCCGCCGATATGGAAAAATGTCGCTAACCATCCACCCACCACGGCACCGACAACGCCCAAAATACAGGTCAGAATAAAGCCGCCGCCATCTCTACCAGGCATGATTAGTTTTGCAATAACACCAGCGATTAAACCGAATACAATCCAGGCGATGATACCCATTTTTGAAAGTCCTCTTCATTATTGTGTGTAGTAACAAAGCCGGGCCGCTGCGTAACGCAGGGATCCGACTGTCGGTACGCTAAGTATAATCAAGTCGTAAAAAAACGTGATTAGCATCACTAGTTTACTGGAAGACTGCTGAAAATATCATGCTAACTTGCTGAGATTTATCTTAAGTTTCTTTTTCCCCTGCCGATAACTTTGCTTAACACTATCTCAGAACGTCACAAGGACCAGGGCCTTGAGTAACTATAACGAGCAGTTTCTGAAACAAACTCCACTCGCCGTATTAGGGGTATTACGCGATCTCCACAAGCACCAGGTCCCGGTACGCCTTACCTGGAGCGCAGGACAATTTATCAGTAAGATTCTGGACGTTTCCCCTACGCAACTGGTGATGGATTTTGGCAGTCAGCCACAGGAAAACCTGGCGGCACAGAAAGCGACCGATATCCAGTTCACGGCAGAAACTCAGGGAGCAAAAGTGGAATTTACGCTGCCCAAACTGCATGCGATGAATTACCTTAATTTACCCGCATTTAGTTCGCCGCTGCCGCCAACTTTATGGTTCGTACAGCGACGAGAGTATTTCCGCATAAGCGCCCCGCTCAATCCGTTCTATTTCTGCCACGCAAAACTGCCGAACGGCGCGCTTTTTGATTTCAGACTGTGTGATTTATCGCTTGGCGGTATGGGCGCTCTGGTCGATGGGCCTCTACCTGAGGGGCTTAGCGTTGGCATGCGTTTTGCGCAGGTGGAAATCGATCTTGCGGAATGGGGCAAGTTTTATTTTGATATGCAGCTAGTGATGCTTTCAGAACGCACGGTGGTGGACAACAAAAACCAGACCATCAGCACGCCGCGTCTTAGCTTCCGCTTTTTGAACGTCAACCCGGCGGTTGAGCGAGAATTACAACGGATTATTTTCTCACTCGAACGGTCAGCCCGGGAAAAGGCCGACCGCGTTAAATAACATTACTCTTGCGCTACATCGCTTCCATGGCCCGCGATACTTTATACAGGTAGCGTGGCGCCTGAGCGGCAGGATGATTCTTCGCGACATATTCCCAGAATTCGTCAGGGCTCAGGTCGTTAATTTTGCTGATGGCTTTTTTGCGGTCTGCGGAAAACGTTCTGAGCAGCGCTCCCGCCCCGTTCGCATAAGATACCAGCAAGGCGTACTGCATTGTCTGCGGGTCTTCAATCCCGGCGAGAATACCGTGCTCCATTATGCTGAGATAAGCCGTACCGATAGAGATATTACGCGCCGGGTCTTTCAGCTCGCTGGTGGATGGCTGTCCGCTCCAGCCCAGGTGGCGATAAACGTCCGCACCGGCCGTCGACGCTTTAATCTGCATCAGACCAACCGCGTTGGATTTACTGACCAGCGCAGGGTTGCCGCCGGACTCCACTGCAATAATAGCCGTAATGACTCGCGGGCTGACGCCCCACTCTTTTCCCGCCTGTTCGGTTATAGGCATCCAGGTCAGTGCGCGCTGGACCGGTTTTGTCGGATCCCATTCCGGTTGCTTAGCGGTGTGGCTGGAACAACCAGCCAGAAACAGAACCAAAACAATCAGCCATCTTATTTTCACGCAATCTATCCTTATTAAACACTTTGCTCGTTATTACGACGTTTCAACCTCGCCGGGCGAGTGACAACCGTCCACGATAGCGGCATCATAACCAATTAACCCACAGCCAGGAAATGCCATGTCTCTGATTCGTTTGATTGCCCCTTCAGGCTATTGTGTTAACCAGGCAGCGGCCGCGCGAGGTATTAAGCGCCTCCAGGAGGCCGGATATCAAATTGAGAATCAGCAAGCGGTCGCAAGGCGTTTCCAGCGTTTTGCCGGCACCGACGAAGAGCGTTTGGCCGAAATCCAGCAGCTCGCCTCGCTTTCTCCCGAATGCGATATCGTTCTCGCCGTGCGCGGCGGCTATGGGGCAACACGTTTGCTCGAAAAAATTGATTTCCCGCGTTTGGGTCATGCGCTACGAGCGCGTACGCCCGTGATTTGCGGCCACAGCGATTTCACCGCTATCCAGCTTGCTTTGCTGGCGCAGTGCGGCGCCATCACATTCAGCGGGCCGATGCTTGCCGGTAATTTTGGCGCAGAAGAATTTGATGACTACACCTGGCAACATTTCTGGCAGGCAATCACTCAATCCCGGTTCAGCCTAAGCTGGCAAAACACGGCTCCCGCCTGTTCAGTTAGCGGCACAATCTGGGGTGGGAATCTCGCCATGCTGGTTTCGCTTATCGGTTCGCCGTGGCTGCCCGCTATCGACGGCGGCATTCTGGTGGTTGAGGATATCAATGAACATCCTTTCCGCGTCGAACGCATGTTATTGCAGCTTCATCATGCGGGAATATTAAGGCGTCAAAAGGCGCTTATTCTTGGCAGTTTTAATGGCGCGACGGTAAGTGACTACGATGCGGGCTATGATTTTAACGAAATGCGCGCAATGCTTTCGGAAAGGCTTTCTATCCCCGTGTTGTCAGGCTTGCCGTTCGGACACGAACCGCAAACGGTCACCTTGCCGCTCGGCGCTTTTGGCGAATTAAAGCACAATGGCTATGAAAGCGTGCTGTCAATTAGCGGCCATAACGTTATCAGGTGAAAAAAGCCTGCTTTTCGGACGTTTAGTTAGCCGCTTCCGTGTTAATCTTTTGCAACAACCACAGCGGCACTTATAAAGGAGAATGATAATTTTGGACGCGGGTGCGATAATTAGTCTGTTTATTTTAGGTTCCGTACTGGTAACTTGCAGCATCTTATTAAGTTCTTTTTCTTCCCGTCTTGGTATTCCCATCCTCGTAATCTTCCTCGCCATTGGTATGCTGGCGGGCATTGACGGCGTGGGTGGTATCCCGTTCGATAATTATCCTTTTGCCTATCTGGTCAGTAACCTCGCTTTAGCTGTGATCCTGCTCGATGGCGGTATGCGCACCCAGGCGAGTTCATTTCGCGTAGCCCTGGGCCCGGCGCTTTCCCTTGCGACCGTTGGCGTGCTTATCACCTCCGGCCTGACGGGCGTGGCCGCGGCATGGTTATTCAATCTTGATTTAATTCAGGGCCTGCTTATTGGCGCAATCGTCGGCTCTACCGACGCGGCGGCGGTGTTTTCACTGCTGGGCGGCAAAGGGCTCAACGAACGTGTGGGCGCAACGCTTGAAATCGAATCCGGCAGCAACGATCCGATGGCGGTATTTCTGACCATCACGCTTATTGCGATGATCGAGCAAGGGCAAACCGGCCTGAGCTGGACGTTCGCGTTAGATATCCTCCAGCAGTTTGGCCTGGGCATAGTGCTGGGCTTAGGCGGCGGCTATCTGTTATTGCAAATGATTAACCGCATTACTCTGCCGCAGGGGCTTTATCCCCTGCTGGCGCTAAGCGGCGGGATCATGGTGTTCGGCATCACCACGGCCCTTAACGGCAGCGGTATCCTCGCCGTTTATCTGTGTGGTTTCCTGCTGGGCAATCGCCCGATCCGCAGCCGCTTCGGTATTCTGCAAACCTTCGACGGCTTGGCGTGGCTTGCGCAAATCGGTATGTTCCTGGTGCTTGGCCTGCTGGTTAACCCTTCGGATCTGTTAGCCATAGCCGTTCCGGCTCTGCTGCTTTCCGCATGGATGATTTTCTTCGCCCGTCCTCTCTCCGTGGTTATCGGCCTGCTGCCGTTCCGGGGTTTTAACGGGCGTGAACGCATTTTCATCAGTTGGGTAGGGCTACGCGGCGCAGTGCCGATTATTCTTGCCGTCTTCCCGATGATGGCCGGCCTCGATAACGCAAGGCTGTTCTTTAACGTTGCGTTCTTCGTGGTGCTGGTCTCGCTGCTGCTACAGGGTTCTTCCCTGAGCTGGGCGGCGAAAAAAGCCAAAGTGGTTGTGCCCCCGATTGGCTGGCCTGTTTCACGCGTCGGGCTGGATATCCACCCGAAAAACCCGTGGGAGCAGTTTGTCTATCAACTAAGCGAAGACAAATGGTGCGTCGGCGCTGCCCTGCGCGACCTGCATATGCCCGAAGAAACGCGCATTGCCGCCCTGTTCCGCGACAATGTTTTGCTGCACCCAACCGGCAGTACGCGGCTGCGTGAAGGCGACGTGCTATGCGTGATAGGCCGCGAACGGGACCTGCCAGCCCTGGGTAAACTTTTCAGCCAGTCGCCTCCCGTCGCTCTCGACCAGCGCTTCTTCGGCGACTTTATCCTTGAAGCCAACGCGCAGTTCTCGGATGTCGCAACGATTTACGGTCTGGATCTTGATGAGGCAGTCAACACGCAGCAAACCCTGGGCGAGTTCGTGCTCGGTATGCTCGGCGGCGCACCGGTCGTGGGCGACCAGGTTGAGTTTGCAGGAATGATCTGGACGGTGGCCGAGAAAGAAAATAATCAGGTGCGCAAAATTGGCGTTCGCGTGGCTGAGCAGGAAGAAGAGTAAAGCTGACATCTCCCTCTCCGCCTTGAGAGGGAGAAAACCTTATTAAGCCTGCAGCACAACCGGCACTCGTGGCGCCAGGGCGCACATCAACTCGTAGCCTACCGTTCCTGAAGCAGATGCAACATCGTCGATTTTAACTTCATTCCCCCACAGTTCCACCGGGCTGCCAATACCGGCGTGCGGGCAAGGCGTTAAATCCACCGTCAGCATATCCATGGAAACCGTGCCAACGGTGCGCGTTAGCACGCCATCGACATGAACAGGCGTGCCGTCTGGCGCATGGCGCGGATAACCGTCCGCATAACCGCCCGCTACGATGCCGATACGCTGTTCGCCCGTTGCGCGATAACGGCTGCCGTATCCCACGGTGTCGCCGGCTTTCAGATTCTGAATGCCGATTATTTCACTACGCAGGGACATCACCGGTTTCAGACCGCTGTTTGCGATATCACGCCACTGCCCGCTCGGCGATGCGCCGTAAAGGATGATGCCCGGACGTACCCAGTCGTAATGCGCCTCCGGGTGCCACATCGTGGCGGCAGAGTTCGAAAGCGAACGCATGCAATCCAGTCCTTCTGCCGCCTGTTCAATGCGCGCTAAGGGTTCAACTATCCCCCCCGGCTGCTCGGCATCGGCAAAATGCGCCATCAGCGTTAGCTGGCCGACGTTGGCTATCGCCCGCAGTTGCCGCCAGATCGAATGGACACGATCGGCGGTAAAGCCGAGGCGGTTCATACCGCTGTTCATTTTCAGATAGACATCAAGCGGCGCGTTAAGCCGCGCGTTGGCCAGCGCTTTCACCTGCCAGTTACTGTGCAGGCTGGTGGTGAGACGATATTTATCGAAAAGAGGTAGCTCATCGGTGTGGAAAAAACCTTCAAGCATCAGAATCGGGCCTTTCCAGCCTCGCTCGCGCAGCAAAATGGCTTCTTCGAGATTGAGCAACGCGAAGCCATCAGTTGTACTCAACGTCGACCAGACCCTGTCGAGTCCGTGGCCATAGGCGTTCGCTTTTACCACAGACCAGACGCGGGAATGGGGTGCCGCCTGACGCACCACCTGCAGATTATTGCGCATCGCGCCGAGATCGAGCGTTGCCACAATGGGACGAGACATGTCCACTCCTTATTTTTGTTATCGGTACATCAGTTATGGGCGCTGTGTAATCGCTGTGAACCCGAAGGGGAAAAACCCGGTAAATAGCGCGCGACGGACAAATCGTCAAACGGGATGGCCGGGGTTCTTCCGGAAATCAAATCGCTGAGCATTTGCCCGGAACCACACGCCATAGTCCAGCCCAGCGTCCCGTGTCCGGTATTGAGCCACAGATTTTTGAACGGCGTGCGGCCAACAATTGGCGTACCGTCCGGCGTCATCGGGCGCAGGCCGGCCCAGAACGTTGCCTGCTCAACGTGCCCGCCGCGCGGATAAAGATCGCGCACCACCATCTCCAGCGTTTCGCGGCGCGGCTGCAGCAGCTCGGTGTTATAGCCGACGATTTCTGCCATGCCGCCCACCCGAATACGGTTATCAAAACGGGTAATGGCGATTTTGTATGTTTCATCGAGGATAGTGGAAACCGGCGCGCCCTGCTCGTCGGCAACAGGAATAGTCAGCGAATAGCCTTTTAGCGGATACACAGGAATATCAACGATATTTTTCAAAAGTCCCGTAGAGTAAGAACCAAACGCCACGACATAAGCATCCGCTTTTACCACTTCTTTGCCGCACTGCACGCCGTAAATACTTTGCCCTTCGTAAAGCAGACGATCGACCGAAGTGTTAAAGCGGAATTCAACGCCAGCCTCTGCCGCCATGCGTGCAAGATTCTGCGTAAAGAGTTGGCAATCACCCGTTTCATCATTGGGCAAGCGCAGGCCGCCGGTGAGTTTGTGGGCGACCTCCGCAAGCGCTGGTTCAACCTGCCCGAGCTGGCTGGCTTCCAGCAGTTGATAAGGCACGCCAGCTTCTTTGAGCACGGCGATATCTTTTGATGCGTTTTCATATTGCTGCGCAGTACGGAAGAGCTGCAATGTGCCGCCCTGGCGCCCTTCATACTGAATCCCGGTGCTGTGGCGCAGCTCTTTTAAGCAGTCGCGGCTGTATTCGGCCAGGCGCACCATGCGGCCCTTGTTTTCCATGTAGTGACGCATATCGCAGTTGCGCAGCATCTGCAGCATCCACTTGAGCTGGAAGCGCGTGCCGTCAAGGCTAATAGCCAGCGGCGCATGGCGCTCAAACATCCATTTAATTGCCTTCAGCGGCACGCCGGGAGCCGCCCAGGGCGCGGCATATCCCGGAGAGATCTGCCCGGCATTGGCGGCGCTGGTTTCCATCGCGGGACCCGCTTCGCGTTCGATTACCGTAACTTCGTGCCCTGCCTGGCGCAAATACCAGGCGCTGGCGACACCGACAACCCCACTTCCCAGCACCACAACACGCATATCCGTCCCACCCTTTAGCTAAAAGAATAATCTTCTGATTACAAATTGATAACCCAGATGAAAATGTTATTCAACATATGGCTTTATTATGGTGAGCATCCTCACACCCTGGCCCTTTATCACTGGCACAGCATAATTAGGATCTCCTGCGAGGGAAGAGATTCGCCGCAGAATAAAATACTGCAAACGCCCAAAAAAATGGGGACTAAAAATCACGAAATCATGCGGAAAATATTTTTCTTGTCACCGCTAAGTTTGAGGAGTGTTCTATCCTTTTGATTGAGGCTTTCCATTCAGAGAGAGCCGCCAACAATGAGGGCGCGCTGATGGCTACTGTTGATCTTTCCGCCACAAAGGATTCCAAACGTCTGAGTGATGGACCCGACTGGACGTTCGAGTTGCTGGATGTCTACCTCGAAGAGATAGACCGTGTAGCAAAACTATACCGTTTAGATACTTATCCGCATCAGATAGAGGTGATTACCTCTGAGCAGATGATGGACGCCTACTCCAGCGTCGGCATGCCGATAAACTACCCGCACTGGTCCTTTGGTAAGAAATTCATTGAAACCGAGCGGCTGTACAAGCACGGGCAACAGGGGCTGGCCTACGAGATTGTGATTAACTCCAATCCTTGTATCGCCTATCTGATGGAAGAAAATACCATCACCATGCAGGCGCTGGTTATCGCGCACGCCTGCTACGGGCACAACTCTTTCTTTAAAAACAACTATCTGTTTCGTAGCTGGACGGATGCCAGTTCAATAATCGACTACCTGATTTTCGCCCGTAAATACATCAGCGAATGCGAAGAGCGCTACGGCGTGGACGAGGTTGAGCGGCTGCTGGACTCCTGCCATGCGCTGATGAATTACGGCGTCGATCGTTATAAACGTCCGCAAAAGATCTCGCTTCAGGAAGAGAAAGCGCGGCAGAAAAGCCGCGAAGAGTATCTGCAAAGTCAGGTGAATACGTTGTGGCGTACTCTGCCGCGTCGTGAAGAGGAAAAAACCGTCGCTGAAGCGCGCCGTTATCCTTCCGAGCCGCAGGAAAACCTGCTCTATTTTATGGAAAAAAACGCGCCACTGCTGGAGCCCTGGCAGCGTGAAATCCTGCGTATCGTGCGCAAGGTGAGCCAGTATTTTTATCCTCAGAAGCAAACCCAGGTGATGAATGAGGGCTGGGCGACGTTCTGGCACTACACCATTCTTAACCACCTGTACGATGAGGGGAAAGTGACGGACCGCTTTATGCTGGAGTTTCTGCACAGCCACACCAATGTGGTGTTCCAGCCGCCATATAACAGCCCGTGGTATAACGGCATTAACCCTTACGCGCTGGGCTTTGCGATGTTCCAGGACATCAAACGTATTTGTCAGAACCCTACCGAGGAAGATAAATACTGGTTCCCGGATATTGCGGGCGCAGACTGGCTGGACACGCTGCATTTCGCAATGCGTGACTTCAAAGATGAAAGTTTTATCAGCCAGTTCCTGTCGCCAAAACTGATGCGTGATTTCCGGTTATTTACCGTGCTGGATGACGATCACAACAATTATCTGGAAATCTCGGCTATTCATAACGAAGAAGGCTATCGTGAAATTCGCGCGCAGCTTTCTGCTCAATATAATCTGAGCAATCTGGAGCCGAATATTCAGGTGTGGAACGTAGATTTGCGTGGCGACCGTTCGCTGACGCTGCGCTACATCCCGCATAACCGCGCGCCGCTTGACCGAGGCCGTCGTGAAGTGCTCAAGCACGTGCACCGGTTGTGGGGCTTTGATGTAATGCTGGAACAACAAAACGAAGATGGAAGCGTTGAGCTGCTCGATCGTTGCCCGCCGCGTATGAACAGCATCTAGAAGTAAAGATCCCGGCTCGATTGGCCGGGATCTTTAATTATTTCAACAACCTGAGTAATTCATTGATCAGTTCGGAAGCATCATATTTATAGTCTGATTCCCAGCGAGTTTGCCAGTCCACAGGACGTCCTTCATTTTCCCATTCTGATAGGGCTGTAAGTATCCCGGTAAAACGAACCATTCACTTTTAGAGATCTTCCGACATACTGATTATGTCCCCCTGAGGAGATCGCCATGCGTAAAGCCCGATTCACTGAGCACCAGATCATCGCCGTTCTGAAGTCTGTTGAAGCCGGACGTACGGTCAAGGATGTCTGCCGCGAAGCCGGAATATCGGAGGTGTCGTACTACAACTGGAAAGCAAAGTATGGCGGGATGGAAGCCTCTGATATCAAAAAGATGAAAGACCTTGAGGACGAAAACCGCCGTCTCAAACAAATGTTTGCCGATCTCAGTCTTGAATGCCGGGCTCTGAAAGATGTCATCGAAAAAAAGCTTTAAAACCAGCGATAAAGCGTGAGCTTGTTGGCTATCTGACCGCACAATTTGCCATGAGCATCCGCCAGGCATGCAGGACGTTATCGCTGAGCAGGACGGTATATTTTTACCCGCCCGATACCCGCCGTGATGAACCGGTTATCCAGATACTGACTGAGCTGGCGGAACGCTACCCACGATACGGTTTTAAGAAGCTGTTTCAGGTTATGCGCAGGCAGGGGCACGCCTGGAATCATAAGCGCGTGCACCGGATTTACTGTCTGCTGAAACTGAATTTTCGTCGTAAGGGAAAGCAACGTCTGCCGGTGCGCAATCCGGCCCCACTGGCGACGCCTGATTGACCCTGGGGGCATAACCCTTATATACGTACTTCCTGGACTGCCGGGATCGGTATTCGGCGGATAGTAAATTGTACTCCCTGGTGTTCTGCCAGGTTTACTTACCCAGCCTTGAGGAATCACAGGTCCTTGTGCTGGATTCGTAAGGGCCTGCAATTTAGGAGGCACTTTAGGGATTGAGGCTTTAGACATCCCATTTGGGTTAACCTCACCATCTGCATCAACCCCACCTACCTTCATCATTGGATTGATGTCGATAATATTTATCGGTGGTTTCTTCGGCTTATCACTCAGCGCATTATTCTCAACCGCATTCTTCCCGGCCACAGCACCGGCGCCTGCTGCCTCCGTACTGTTACTGCTCAGGCCTCCGGCTATCCCCGCCGCAATCGTCGCCAGCGTGCTGATTTGCCGGCGCTCCTGCTCGCTCAGGTTATCAGTTTTCCCGCCGTAGTAGTTGTTGATGATGTACTGCGCTGCTGCCTCACCGCTGAACGCGCCTGCGGCTCCCGCTGCGGCACTGTTCCCGCCAAGCTGGGCTGCCAGTGCACCCCACACCGCATGCGCCATCAGGTTTGCTTTATCATCATCACCAGTTGTCTGTTTGATAAGCTGAGCAACAGCCGGATTAAGCCCGCCCGCCAGCGCCTGGCCGAAGTTATCCGCATTCAGCCCGCCCAGCAAGCCCGTAATGGCCTGCACCACCATCTGCGGCGTACTGCCCGTGCCGTAGCCCTTAACGGTATCTCTGTATTCCTGAGTGTTGCGCAGCTCCGCATCGCTCAGGTTACCGTGCTTCTCCCTGGCCGCCTTCATGGCTTCGGTCTCACCCAGCGTCATGACGATGTTGCTCATCTGTCCGCTAATCTGGCTGATGACCTGCGCCTCCTTCAGGCGCTGCTGCTCTTTTTCCTTGTCAAATATCGGCGCAATGCTGCCGTTGGCGTTTTCCACATCACGGCTGAGGTCAGCCACATCCTGTTTCTGCTTGTCCTTGTCGCGGATAACAATGCTGCCGCCGCTGATGGCCGACGATGTGGTGCCTTCCGCATGCCCCTGACTGCCGGACATGCCCGTTAAGGCATTCGCCGCATTCGCCATCGCATTCCCGGCCACCATCTGGCTGGCTGACATGCCCGATGCGCCGGAGACGCTGATGCCGGTGTGGCTGGTTTTGTAGTCCGCTTCATTGTGGATATCCGTCCAGCCGAGCGTCCCGGTAACGCAGCAACATCCATCACGCTTAAGGGCTACTGGCTGGAATATGCGGGGTTTACAACCGGTATACCACTGAAGATCCGCGTGATGCCGGGCTGCCTGGTGCTCACCGCTCAGGAACCATTACCCCCACCGCCGCCAGAGCCGGAGATCATGCAGACGCTGAAGAAGGTCTGTAAGCTTTCAGGCCGTAAGCAGCGGCAGATCCTTGAGTTTATTGAGATGGTCACGGCGAAGAAGGCGACTACCGGGAAGTGGGGCTAACAGCTTGTAACCAGGTAAAAAGATCCCGGCTCGCTGGCATGCCCGCATTTGTATACAAGCCGCCAGTACCAGTCTGCGCGAACCATTGAGTATTAGGTGAAGTAGCTATATCACCTATTTCATGTACAACTTTATCCGCAGACCAATTTTGTGGTAACACAGTTTTCCCTGGAGTTCCACCGGACAAACATGCTGATTCTCCTCAGAGTAAATAAGTCTTAAGCTACTTACCAATTAACCATCATGAATCAGTGAATGTTTTAAAATAGCATTGACTTTTAAATTATCTTCTGGATGTAACTTCAAATACTTGTTGCACGCAATTGCAAGATATTTATAGCAAATACTTTCGCTAACAACGATTGTATCGTTATCTTCTGGAGGGTATCCATATGCAAACTCCACTCCTTCGAAATGTTCTTCGTCATAGCAACTGTCCATATCAGGAAAGCTACAGTATGCACCATCCACATGAAAACTATTTTTTTCGGCCATGTAACCAATCGCCTTAATAAATAACCCACTTCCGTACATTCGATCAAAGTAAGACTTAATAATCCAGTATGGATCACTATTGTCGTATGGTTGTCCGAATAGTTCCTTGTCCATTTTTTTACCTTTCACTGAGGATGGAAGTTGTTAACCATACCGGTAGTTTTGTCAATATATACTCTAAAATTAACACCGCCCGCTTGAGCGTCATATGCTTGCAGCCCCTGCTTCATCGCTGCTTCATAGCCTTTGGCGGCTGCTTGCTGCCCTAACTCCAGCATTTTGCTGTCGGTAAAAATCTTAGGATCATATATAGTTTTAGGTAATTCTGCAGCTTTGTATCCCGTCACATTACCGGCCCTATCATAGGACGGTATCTGATAAGTCACTTGAGTTATCCCCTTAGTCTCAGTAGGCGTTTCACTAACAATTTTTACATTGTATTCTTTTGCCGCTACATAGAATTGCTCTGCATTGTGCGCACCGCTGATGCCTTTTTTCTGCGAATACCCATC
Organism: Dryocola boscaweniae; assembly: GCF_025215095.1. Taxonomy (GTDB): domain Bacteria; phylum Pseudomonadota; class Gammaproteobacteria; order Enterobacterales; family Enterobacteriaceae; genus Dryocola; species Dryocola boscaweniae. The sequence continues at coordinate 12,489 of NZ_JALHAP010000060.1, forward strand.
CAGTGTTGAAAGGTGAGCTGGCTGGTTTATTTTGAAACTAATTCCATCAGGATAAGTCACCTCAGAGACATTACCTGTTGTTTTTATAGTGACTTTTTGGCCGGAAGCAGTTTCAACCACAGTTGTTTTTGGGACAACAGAATCAACCCCTTTCATCCCTGCAATGATGCTTACAATTGCATGCGTCTGCATTGCATCATCATAGGCTTTAGCGACTTCATCCCACTTCTTACCGGTGCTATCAACTATCCCCTTAATTGCCGCATCGCGAGTGATGCTACCGGAATCAAGGCCTTCCATGATCGCAGTGGCATTACTGTAGTCCTGCGGGAAAATGTCCTTGTAAGACAATCTGTAGCCCGCCGCGCTGTCGCCATATCCTTCCAACGCTTTCTGTGCTTGTACAACCAGTTGCCCGCAGCCTGCGCTGCTCTTATTGCCCTGAGTACACACATCCAGAATTTGCTGATCGCGCGCTTTATCAGTCGCATTAATATCCACCAGCTCCTGCTGGAGCGACTGTCTTTCTTCCGCAGTTAAATCACCACTTTCAAGCTGATGTTCAACCTGCTTCTTACGCTCGGCCTCTTTATGATTGAGGTAGTTATATCGCACCGAATCCACCGAGGCCGCCGCACCCGACTGTGCCCCGTTCGTTCCGGCAATGACTCCACCGACGGCGGCACCGCTTACCGCTGCGGCCCACTGAACAATTGCGCCTTTCTCACTTTCGCCGAGTGAGGTGTGGCTGCCCAGATAGTCCATCACCATTTTGCCGAAGGCTTCGCTGCTGAGGCCTGCCACGCCGCCCGCCAGGGCATTACCGCCGCCCAGGCTCGCCTGAAGCGCCCCAATGATGCCGTGAATGGCGGCTTTCTCTTTGCTGTACTCACCCCAGCCCATTTTAGCGCCGACATCGCCCGCAGCCTGGTTCGCCATCTGGCCGAACAGGCCAGCCAGCTCCTGCTGCTCCTGGACTTTTTCTTTGTCGAAAATCTTGTCGATATGGCCGTTAGCGTTATCCGTGTCGCGACTCAGATCCGCCACATCCTGCTGCTGATTTTCTTTGTCACGAATAGTGATTGTGCCGTCTGCAATCGCAGAATGCGTCGTACCCGACGCATCATCATGCGCCCCGATGCCGATAATCGGGATTGCGCCACCGCCGCTTCCGTTCTTGTCGCCTGCGTACCCACCGATGATGCCTTTTGTGTCTGAGCTGTATTCGGCGCTGTTGTTGATATCACGCCAGCCGAGCGTGCCCGTATCCAGCGAATTTTTATCTGCCGTCGCCGTGCTGGCGATAACGGCACCATCCAGCTGCGTATGCTTGCCGACGGTGATATCAAAACCTTTATCCCCCGCAAACAGGCCGCTCTGCTCGCCGACGCTCGCATACTCACTTTTGGTTTTGCTGTTACTGATATTGAGTGAAGCAGAACCCGTCATGGTGCCGAACGTGAAGCTGGCTCCGCCGCTGACATCCTTCTGCCAGCTGGTGTAGTCATCGGTATCCTGAAGGCTGCTCACCAACAGGTCGCGGCCCACATCGGCGACGATTTTCTCGCCCAGCGCCTGCGCACCGGCAATGACCGTGTCGCGTCCGCTGCTCATGCTCAGCTCATCGCGGGCGTTAACGCGGGTATTCACATACTCAGTCGTTTTCCCGTCATCGCCACCTTTAGACTGATAGCCGCTCGCCTGAACGCCAATCCCGGTTTCCTTACCGACCGAGACATGCACACCCGCAGCCCATCCGCTGCTGTTGTTTGAGCTTTTTTGCTCACGATTGTTAGAGGCTGCATCAAGCAACAGGTCGTTCTGTGCCACCAAGGTCACGTTATTCCCCGTGACGCCGCTGCCCGTAATATGCAAATCGCCGCTGGTGCCGTTTTGCCCGGTAGCGACCATGTTCACGTCGCCTCCCGCCGTCAGGGTACTGCCGCGGACTTCATTTTGTTTCAGTTCAGAAGTGGACGTGCTTTTGCTGGAACCGATATTCAATTCCACGCGAACGGCATTCATGTCTCCTCCGGCAGCACCACCCGCCACAGAAGCCGCACCCGAGCCAGCAACCCACATATCCTGCGCGGCTTTTACGCCATAAAGCGCCTTCAGACGATCGTCGCTCACTTCGCTGCCACGCTTGATGGCGTTGTTCGCCGCCATTGCCGCATCGGTAATGGCAGACGAGACGGACAGCGTCAGGCCACTTTTCTTTTGCTCATACGTTTCTTTACGGCGAAGCAGGTCATTGCCTGGGTCAACGGCAATTTCCCCGGCAACCACGTTCAGATTTTTGGCCGCGATAACATCTGCGCCACTGATATGCGCTTTGCTGTCCGCAATAATGCTGACATTACCGCCCGTGGAGCCGATGGTACTGACGCTCTGGCTCTGTGTGGTGCCGTCTTCGTTAACCTGGTGACGGGTGGCGTTAGTTCCGATGGTAAATCCAATACCACCGCTCCCCATCAGGCCACTCTTTTTCTTCTCCTTCAGATGATACGAAGACTGCTCGTCGGTCGCGGCCACGACATTGACATCATGACCCGCTTTTAGGGCAATATCGCCATCACCAATGATCGAAGATCCCTTCACCATCACATCATTTCCGGCAGTGACAGAGACGTTATTTCCGCTGAGGGACGATCCTTTCTCGTACGTCGCACTCTCTTCGTCGATAGTGTGCGTAGTGGTTTTTTTGAGGAACCCTTTTTTGGTCTTTGTCTCTTCCCTGTAGTGATAGTCGCTTTCCGTCGCGGTGGTCAGGTTCACATCCCGGCCCGCGCCCACGCCGATATCGCCGCTGGCGGTCACCTGCGCGGCCTCGTTGTTCACATCACGTCCGGCGATAATGGTGGTATCCCCGCCGCTGGCGATTTCCGTGCCCTGCTGGCGCACCGACTCGTTGATTTCGACTTTCTTCTTCGCTTTGTAGCTGTTTCCTTCCGTGGTTTCCTGCGCCAGCAGGTTCACGTCGCGTCCCGCCTGCATCGCCACATCGTTTTCTGCGGCCAGGCCTGCCGCCTGGCTGTTGATGTCCCGGCCTG
>NZ_JALHAP010000059.1 GCF_025215095.1 Dryocola boscaweniae
CCCATGCCGAACTCAGAAGTGAAACGCCGTAGCGCCGATGGTAGTGTGGGGTCTCCCCATGCGAGAGTAGGGAACTGCCAGGCTCCAAATAAGTGAGAAGCCCTGCACGCCGTGCAGGGCTTTTTGCTGTCTGCGATTTACAAACTGCATGACTATTCACATCTACTCAGACACGGCTCATTTACGTAATACTCTTCCTCTGCCAGGCTAAAAGAAACTCTTTATCCCGGGAGTACTATTTGCCGGCGCGTGAAGGTACACACGGGCACGGCGCTATGCAAACCATCAAGGTGGCCGCAAATACGATCCGGCGGGTAAAGAATTACCGCGTGGAAACGATCCTGTGAAGGCGCAAGCCGCAAGCATCTTCAAGCATTTCTGGGACCGGATATGTACTGATGAAGACTATATTCATCGCAAAAAAGCACATCAAAAGAAATGGGGCTAAATTTTCACCGTGCAGACGTAATATCTTTCTGAGTTTGCAACAAACACAAATGCTTATCACGAATTTATTAACAAATCAGTAGCATATAATTAATAATCGCGCATCAAATGTGTGACCTGCTTTACTGTAAGACGGGGATTTGCCCGCTATGGAAAACAGGAGAGAATGATAATGACAGAAGCAGTAACAACACATGAAGGCAATGCTGCTCTTACAGGTATTGACACCCGTCGCCGCATTTGGGCCATTGTAGGAGCTTCATCAGGGAACCTGGTCGAATGGTTCGATTTTTACGTCTACTCATTCTGTTCACTTTATTTCGCACATATCTTTTTCCCCTCAGGTAATACAACCACGCAGCTTCTTCAAACCGCCGGCGTTTTTGCTGCCGGATTTTTGATGCGCCCCATCGGTGGCTGGCTGTTTGGTTATATCGCTGATAAGCACGGGCGCAAAACGTCGATGCTTATCTCTGTTTGTATGATGTGCTTCGGCTCTCTGGTTATTGCCTGCCTGCCAGGATATGCCGTTATTGGAACCTGGGCTCCGCTTTTGCTCTTACTGGCTCGTTTATTCCAGGGGTTATCCGTTGGGGGTGAATATGGCACAAGCGCAACCTATATGAGTGAGGTCGCAGTTGAAGGACGTAAAGGATTTTACGCGTCATTTCAGTATGTCACCCTTATTGGCGGCCAGCTTCTGGCTTTGCTGGTCGTGGTTGTGCTTCAGCAGGTTTTAAACGATGGGGAGTTACGTAGCTGGGGCTGGAGAATTCCGTTTGCCATTGGTGCAGTGTTAGCCGTGGTCGCGCTTTATCTGCGTCGTTCCCTGGATGAAACATCGGATAAGTCCACTCGGGAGCACAAAGATGCCGGCACGCTGGGCGGGCTATGGAAGAACCGTCGAGCTTTTGTCATGGTGCTTGGGTTTACTGCTGCTGGTTCATTAAGTTTTTACACTTTTACCACCTATATGCAGAAATATCTGGTGAACACCGCCGGAATGCACGCCAATGTTGCCAGTGCTTTGATGACCTTCGCGTTGTTTATTTTTATGCTGGTGCAGCCGCTCTTTGGCGCGCTATCAGACAAAATTGGTCGTCGAACATCGATGCTTTGTTTCGGCGCTCTGGCAACCTTAATGACTGTGCCTGTCCTGACCGCGCTACAAAATGTGAGTTCGCCTTATGCCGCCTTTGGCCTGGTTATGCTGGCAATGCTGATCGTCAGTTTTTATACCTCGATCAGCGGGATCCTGAAGGCGGAAATGTTCCCGCCGGAGGTCAGGGCTCTGGGAGTCGGTCTTTCTTATGCTGTTGCCAATGCGCTGTTCGGCGGCTCTGCTGAATATGTGGCGCTTTCGCTGAAATCAATGGGAATTGAGACGGCATTTTTCTGGTACGTTTCAGCAATGGGAGCGGTGGCTTTCCTGGTATCTTTGATGCTGCATCGTAAGGGCAAAGGAATAAAGCTTTAATGCTCCGCTAACTGCCACAATGCATAGCCGGTAGCTGCGCCGGCTATGTCCCATGAGAGATCCTTCCAGCTCCAGCCGCTCCCGGCGGCACGGCTGTCCCATAATTCCTTCGATGCGCCCAAACTCATAGCAAAGAGAAATCCAAAATTCGCGCCGTGCGAGTTACTCCAACCCTGCCGCTGACCATACTCATTGCCTGCTGCGGAGAGCATGGCTGACGCCATAAAGTGTTGTGCCTTGTCCTGAGCATACCACCGATCCTGAGCCATATGGCTGCAACCGCTTAACAGCAATACTGCCGGTAAGATTATCCTTTGCATTTTCACTCTCCCATATAAAAAAGCCCTGCAGAGCAGGGCCTTAATTATAGATGGATTAGAGAATACGGCTTATCAGGCGATCGATTCGAATACGGCGTAAGCGGCGAATCAGCTTACGTACTTTTACCGGATACTCGGCGATACTTTGCAAATCGCGATAGTGCTGTACCACCGTTGTGTGAGTACGGATCAGCTCCAGTTCACGAAGGCGAAGCGGGGCGAGCTCCTGCTTTGGATCGTGGATCAAAATCGCATTTTCAAGATCCAGACGCCACGCTCGTGGGTTCAGGTTATTGCCGGTCAGCAGCATCCACTCGTCATCAACCCACATGCCTTTCAGGTGATAGCTGTTATCGTCGTCCTTCCACAGGCGAACGATCAACTGCCCGCTGTTTACGTAATACTGCAGGCGGCTCAGGAAGCGGCGCAGGTTTATTTCGTATAAATAAGGCAGGGCTCCGATAATCTTAAAGGGTTGATCTTCGGGAATATAAAAGTCATTAGCGGTTTTATCGCCAACGATAATTTCTACCTGTTTGCCATCGCGAAGAAGCTGAATAATATTGCGCACCAGCACCGCTGGTAGATTGAAATAAGGCGTGCAGATAACCAGTTTCTGTTCCGTGCAGGGCATCAGGTGGAAGATGGTCTTATTGAGTAAACTGGATTTCCCAAGCCCAACTAGCGGCGTAACCGAAAGCTGCTCGTTGTCAGCATTTCCCTGGAAATGAAAAGTTGCATCGCGCAGCTCCTGGCGGAACAGACGGATATCGTTTTTGATTTCCGGGCTCCGGGGGCGATCCTGAATATCAAGACGATTTACTGCCCGGCCGCGAATCAGATTCTGATTCACCCAGTCATACATCACATCCGCAAGCTGTGAATTGCCGATGACCTGATAGCGGTCATAGCGGTACTTGTCATGTTGATGAAGATAAACGTCGTTCAGGCTTGCGCCGCTGTAGATAACGCAGTCATCAATGATGAAGCCTTTGAAATGCAATACGCCCAGCGCTTCGCGTGTGTTGACGGGTACGCCATAGACAGGAATATCCACATCGGGATATTGCTCTGACATGCGGTGATACCAGTCGGCATTCGTATTAGTTGCGGCTACGCCAATACGGCCACGCTGCGCGCGATGCCAGTCGACTAAAATCGTTGCTTCAATTTCCGGGCGCTTTTGCTTTGCTTCATAGAGCGCGGTAAGAATGCCGTTACCGCCATCGTCTTGCTCAAGGTACAGCGAGACAATACAAACACGACGCGTTGCGCCGGCAATTTTTTGCAGCAAGGCTTCGCGGAAATCCGCAGGGGAGAAAAGGGTCTCTACATCATCAACTGACTGAGAAAGCTTTGGTAACTGGGCAAGGTGTTGTTGATGTTTATTACGCTTAAATTTAGACAACATCACAGTGCATATCTTCTCTATTCATTGGATGGCCTTCTGCAAAATCCAGACGTCAGAACTTGCTGATAATACCACTACTGCCTCGCAAAGTGAGTATGTTTTCCAGTGCCTTACTCACGAAGCTGCGCTTTTTACCAGAGGCAAAGTCAGGCTAACGATACCATCTTCAAGCTGTATGTCGACTTCAAAGCCCAGTTTTCTGGCAAGCGTAACCATGCCCCGATTGTTCGGCATAGTAATGCCATTTAGCCTTTGAAGACCGTGATCGCCCGTATAGGCGATTAGCTTTTCAAGTAACCGACGGCCCAGCCCCAGCCCTTTTAAGTCAGATCGCACCAGCACAGCGAACTCGGCATCAATATTATCGGGATCGGAAATTGCTCGCGTCACGCCAAGAATTTCGTCGCGCTCTTCCCGCCGACGCACTGCAACAAAAGCCATTTCCCGATCGTAGTCGATCTGGGTCATATTGGCTAAATCTTCATGGGTAAATTCGTTTATCTCGCTGAAATAACGATAATAAAGATCTTCCCTGGTGACCTGGGAGATAAACTGCTGAAGCTGAGGTTCGTCTTCAGGAAGAATCGGGCGGAACAGACAACTCTCGCCGTTCTTGAGTACAACTTTTTCTTCCAACTGGTGGGGATAAGGACGTACGGCAAGTCGCGCATCGGGGTCGCCCTCGAATGGCGCAAGCTGTAGCGTGACATCAAGCAGGGTGAATTCATTGCCCGAGGCCAGTAAAGGATGGATATCCAGACGATGGATCTCCGGACAATCAACAATCAGGTTAGAAACCTGCACCAATATTTGACTGATGCCGGGGATATCAAGCGGACGTAGCGCGCTGCGGCCTCGGATTTTGCCGCTCTTTATCGCCTGAATAACCAGATAGCGGGCAAGATTCATATTGAGCGGCGGTAGCGCGACGACAGCCTGCTGGTCTGGCCGCCACTCAATGCCTCCTTCGCCGAGCATAATCAACGGTCCGAATACGGGATCCTGTTCTACCACTATGCGCAGTTCCTGAGCGCCTGCGCGGTTTGCCATACTTTGCACTAACAAACCGTGGATACGGGCCTGCGGCCAGGTCATTTTTACGCGATCGATAATAGCGTCTGCGGCCTGCTGCACTTCGTTGGCCGTACGTAAATAAAGCATGACGCCCTGTACTTCCGATTTGTGCGGAATGTCCGGCGATCGCAGCTTCAGGGCTACCGGATAGCCAATTTGTTCCGCAATATGCACCGCTTCTGCGCTGTCGCCGGCAATCCATGTGGGCAGCGTATTAAGCCCATATGCTTGCAAGATGGGCCGCACTTCGTGAGTGTCAAGCGATGTCGCGCCGTCCTGCAAAGCTTGTTGAATAAGCTCATGCGCATCGCTGGTTTTGGCCGCAAGGCTTGCCGGCAGGGCAGGCGTTTCGCGCAATTGCTTCTGGTTCCTGCGGTATTCAACCATATGCATGAACGCCGTCACCGTGCCTTCAGGAGTGCGATAAGTCGGTATCCCCGCTTCGCTGAACAGCCGTCGTGCTTCCTGAGATGAAAATTCTCCGCACCAGTTTGTGATTAACGTGACGTATTTTCCGCGTGGATGAAGACGCAATAATTCGATGAGCGTAGCCGCGCTTTCAGTACCGGGAGCCGCCGCGCTCGGAGCATGAATAATCATTAATGCATCGAGATCCTGGCTATCAAGCAGCACTTTAACAGCGCGCTGATAGTGGTCGGGCGTGGCATCATCGCGCAAATCCAGAGGGTTGCCGCTTTCGACGCTAACAGGCAAAACAGTCCGCAGTTGCGTCAGCGTTTCATCACTTAATGAGGCCAGTTTGCCATTACGCAGCCATAATTCGTCCAGCGCGAGTGCGGCGGGAGCGGCTCCGTTACTGACAATCATTAATCTCTCGCCGCGAAGCGGACGCATATGGCTCAGGGTTTCTACCGCAGAAAACAGTTCATGAGTATCCTGCACACGCAGCAGACCGGCGCGTTGGATTGCCGCATCCCAGGCCGAATCCAGCCCGGGGTGCGTTTTTAGCAAAGCCTGCGCTTTAGCGCTACGCCCGCTTTTAATAACAAGAATGGGTTTGTTACGGGAAGCGCTTCGCGCGGCGGAAACAAAACGACGCGCATCGCTGAGGTGTTCAAGATAAAGCAGTATCGCGCTGGTCTTGGTATCCCGAGCCAGATAATCAAGCAGTTCATCTATGTCTATATCCAGACTATCGCCGAGCGCGATAAACCACGAGAAGCCCATTTCGCGTTGCTGAGCCCAGTCCAGAATCGTGTTGGAGACGGCTGCGGATTGTGAAATAAAGGCCAGTTTGCCTTTCTGTATAGGCACCGGAGAGAAACTGGCGTTAAGACCTTGCCAGGGGGCGAGCAAACCCAGGCTATTTGGACCAAGTAACCGTATCTGCCAGCGGTTTGCGCAGGCTAACAGCTCAGGCAATTGGTCGGGCGACGCGGAGAGAATAATGCACGCCTTACAGCCCTTTTCACCGAGAGCCTGCAGCAACTCAAGGTTGCGCTTTGAATGCGTACAGATAACTGCAAGATCGGGCGGGAAAGGGAGGCTTGGGATATCAGGCCAGGCAAGCACGCCGCAAACAGCCTGATGGCTTGGTGTGACCGGCATAACGGGACCATTAAATCCCCCGGCCAGCAAATTACGCATCATCAGATAACCGGCGCGATCGGTTTTTGCTGACGCGCCAATAACGGCGATTGATTTGGGGCGCAGCAGCGCCTCCAGCCCACGTTGACTCATTGCTCTCTCCCCTGAGACATATCTACGTGAGTTTAAACGCTTTCTGGCTCCGCTGCTGTGACGTTGCCCTGATGATGGGGTTTACCTGCCAGGTAACGCTCGCGGAACAGCGTGAAATGATCTGTTAAGCCAAAGGAGGCTTGCTTGTCTCCGGCCTGTTCCAGAAGTGCCGCTGCGACTTCTGCGGTGCAGTATTGCCCGTCAACGTTCGCCACACGCAGACGGTAAGCCGATGCGATGCTCAAATCTACGGAGATAACGGGCAACGCATCGAGCCACGGGCTTTTACGAAACATTTTGCGCGCTTCGGTCCAGGTTCCATCAAGCATGATAAACAGCGGCGGTTTGCCGGTAAGAGGCGGCTTTGTCAGCACTGTTCTGCCTTCTTCGGCATAGGAAGCAGGAAAAACGACCATCGGTTGGTAGTGGGGATCGGCGACTAAATCGAGCATCGCCTGAGGCGGTTCAGTGCGTGACCACTGAAATGCTGCCGTATCCGGAAGAATATCGGCAATCAGGCGCCCGGTGTTGCTTGGCTTCATCGGCTCCGTATCAAACATTATCAGGCAGAAGCGGCTACGCGCAGGCTGCGGTTGCAGGGTATCGCACAGGCAAAGCTTCAGCGGCAATAAGCAACGCTGGCAGCGGCGAATGCGATTACCACGGGCAAGAAATGGACGAGTAGCGCGCGCCAGGCGTTCAGCGCGAAGAAGAAGAACAGCGTTTTCGGTCATCAGGGATACGGAAGCAAAAACGCTATTCTAACGTAGATAACAAAACGGAGCACAAGAATCGTGCTCCGCTTTAAGAGTCAAAGGTTTTCGTTTAACCAGCCGTCAAACGGCGCTTTCGGCATAGCCCCGTTTAACATATCCACCATCTCGCCTTTCTTAAAGATCATGATGGTTGGGATACTGCGAATGCGGAAGCGCGCGCTCAAAGCGGGCTCTGCTTCAGTATTGACCTTAACGAAACGAATTTTGCCGCTACGTTCCTCAGCAACATCTTCAAAAATAGGGGCGAAATTAACGCATGGTCCGCACCAGGGCGCCCAGAAATCCACTACAACCGGCAGATCGTCTTTCAGTAATTGATCCAGCGTTTCGCTGGTGGCGTTGACGACTTCACCATCAAAAAGTTCGTGGCCACAGCGCCCACATTTTGCAACGTCGTCAATACGGTCGTCAGGAATGCGATTAATTGCCTGACAGGCGGCACAAACGGTATTCATAACTAACCTCTAAAGGTGTGTTGTCAGGAGATCGGCGCGAAGAACCGATGATGTTTCTAATATGTTAAAGAGTATCGGTGATTAATTTGGTGTCAACAAAGCGATTTATTCGATGGATACAATAGTTATTAGCTTTTGACCAAAGTTAATGGCTAAGCGGTGCTACATCGGGTAATCTGCGCGCCACGCGCTCAGCCAGGTGGAGAGAAGAATGAACGACGATTTAAAAGGTAAAAGCGGCAAGGTCAAAGTGATGTATGTCCGCGGTGACGATGACAGCGAAAAACGCAGCCAAAACCCGCGTACTGGTAAAGGTGGCGGGCGTGCGACAGCTCCGTCACGCGGTGAGGGCGGACGTCGCCCGCGTCGCGATGATAAACCTGGCGCCGGGCGCGAGCGGAGTCGTAGTGACGATCGTGAAGACCGCGGTGATTCGCCATGGCGTACGGTTTCCCGCGCTCCACGCGCTGAAGAGTCAACCACGCCAGATCACGGCGGTATCAGCGGTAAGAGCTTTGTCGATCCGGAAATTATCCGCCGTCAGCGTGCGGAAGAGACCCGTGTTTACGGTGAAAACGCCTGTCAGGCGCTGTTCCAGAGCCGCCCGGATTGTATCGTACGCGCCTGGTTCATCCAGAGCGTAACGCCACGTTTCAAAGAAGCGCTGCGCTGGATGGCTGCAAACCGTAAAGCCTATCATGTGGTAGACGACGCGGAGCTGGCTAAAGCATCCGGTACTGAGCACCACGGCGGTGTTTGCTTCCTGATTAAAAAACGCAGCGGGATTAGCGTGCAGAGCTGGCTGTCTAAAGCAGGCGAAGACGATTGTGTTCTGGCGCTGGAAGACGTCGGCAACCCGCATAACCTTGGCGGTATTATGCGTAGCTGTGCGCATTTCGGCGTGAAAGGCCTGCTGGTGCAGGATGCTTCGCTGCTGGAATCCGGCGCAGCGGTGCGTACCGCAGAAGGTGGCGCCGAGCATGTTCAGGCTATTAGCGGTGATACGTTTACCGACGGCCTTGAACAATTCCGCAAAGCAGGTTACGCCATTGTGACCACTTCCAGCCACAAAGGCACTCCGCTGTTTAAAGCTGAGCTGCCAAAGAAAATGGTGCTGGTGCTGGGCCAGGAGCGTGAAGGTGTAACCGAAGCCACGTTCGATAACGCGGATATGAGCATCGCAATCGACGGCACCGGTAATGTTGAAAGCCTGAATGTTTCTGTCGCAACCGGTGTGTTGCTCGCCGAGTGGTGGCGTCAGAATAAAGCGTAAATGAGCTTATTGTTTCGCCATAAAAAGCCAGCTTAAGTAAGCTGGCTTTTTTTATACTTACTGGCCCGGAAGTTTTGGCGACCAGTCGATCGGCGTCTGTCTGCGTTCAATCAGATAGTCATTGGTTTTAGCGAAATGTCCGCAACCCAGGAACCCGCGATGAGCTGAAAGTGGCGAAGGATGCGGGGCCTGCAAAACATAATGGCGTTTGCGGTCGATAATGCTGCCTTTCTTCTGCGCGTGCGATCCCCATAAGAGAAACACAACCCCTTCACGGTGCTGATTAATTAGCTCAATCACTTTATCGGTGAACGTTTCCCAGCCCAGACGAGCGTGTGAATGCGCTTTGCCGGCTTCAACGGTTAATACCGTATTGAGCAACATCACGCCCTGGTGCGCCCAACTTTCCAGATATCCATGATCCGGCCGCACAAAATCCGGGAAATCGTTTTGCAGCTCTTTGTACATATTGCCGAGCGACGGAGGAACAGCAACGCCGGGAAGCACAGAGAAAGCCAGACCGTGCGCCTGACCGGGACCATGGTAGGGGTCTTGTCCAAGGATCACCACTTTCACATCGCCAAGCTCCGTGAAGCGAAAAGCGTTAAACACATCTTTCTGCGGTGGGTAGACTGTAACGCCTGCTGCACGTTCGGCAGCAACGGTGCTAAGCGTATTAATGAAATAAGGTTGCTGCTTTTCTTCGGCCAGCACGTCGTGCCATGTGAGTGAGGTGGTCATGTCGCTCTCCTGCGAATCGTCATGTTGATAGCTTAACTGCTTCTTTCTTCCTAGCAAAATCTGCGATGACCAGTTCGAGGGTCTCACACAAAAAAAGTTGAAAATTTACAAATTTTTTAATTTCAAGCGCTGCGGCTAAGTTGATGTAAAACAAATAAATGATGAAGTAACCACAGTTGGTGCGGGGATTATTTTGATTTAAATCAAAGTTTGCGTCCTGTGGGACTGGTATATAGATCATCAGCGCAACAAAGGTTTTACCAATGAGCCAGAATGTGGCCCAAAAGAATCAGCAAAAATTAGCCCATGGGGAGACATAAAATGATTACTGGTATTCAGATTACTCAGGCAGCAAACGACGAACTTCTTAACTCTTTCTGGCTGCTCGACAGCGAAAAAGGCGAAGCGCGTTGTGTGTGTGCAAAAGCTGGCTTTGCGGAAGATGAAGTGGTTGCAGTAAGCAAACTGGGACAGTTTGAATATCGCGAAATCCCAGTGGATGTAAAACCTGAAGTCCGTGTGGAAGGCGGTCAGCACCTGAATGTGAACGTGCTGCGTCGCGAAACGCTGCAGGATGCCGTTGAGCACCCAGAAAAATATCCGCAGTTGACAATCCGTGTTTCTGGTTATGCGGTGCGTTTCAACTCACTCACCCCGGAACAGCAGCGCGACGTTATCGCCCGTACTTTCACTGAAAGTCTGTAATAACGTAAAAAATGCAAAAGCCGGCTCAGCGATGAGTCGGCTTTTTTAATAGTTTGGCGAGCTTTACGGCTCAGAACGGTCAAATCCCGGACTCAAACTATAAAAAAACCGCCTTTCATGAGGTAATGCCGATCAGTTAAGGATCGGTTGACCGATCCTGTGGCTGTGTAAGAATCCGGAAATGCTCACCCGTTTCCGGATTTTTTTATGCATATTGGACAGGCTCTTGATCTCGTTTCACGCTACGA
>NZ_JALHAP010000058.1 GCF_025215095.1 Dryocola boscaweniae
GGCGGCATGTACGCCAACCGTATCCATCTTGTTTCCAGCGAAAAAGGGGTGGGCGTTAACCTTGGCGACCTGAATGCACGCCAGGGCGACATCACGCTCGATGCCAGCGGCAAACTTGCGCTTAAAAGCAGCCTTGCCAGTGGTAGTCTGGTGGCGAAAGGTGAAAGCGTTGCGCTCAAAGGCGAAAACAAAGCAAGCGGCGCACTTACCGTAAATGTACAAACCGATATCACGGTAGACAATGCGCAGCTTGCCAGCGATGGGGATATATCCCTGAGTGGTAAGGGGAAAATAACGCTTGGCAATGCCACGCTTACCGCCGGGAAAGATCTGAATCTGGCTGCCCGTGATTTAACGCAGGGAGGCAATAGCCGCGCAGATGCGGCAAATAATATTACCGCCAGCGTGGCTGGAAAGATCGACAATCAGGGGCAATTTGTTGCCGGGAAAAATATCACTCTCAGCAGTGATACCCTGGCGAACAGCGGGAAATTGAGTGCAAAAGGTACAGCACGGATTTCCGCCAATACGTTGACGAATAACGGAAGCGTACAAAGCATGGGGGATCAGTGGCTGACCGCCGCCACCCTCAACAACAGCGGGCAGTGGCAAAGCGGTGGGAATATCTCGCTGTCCACGCAGAATATGGCGCTCAGCGGACTGTTCAGCAGCAGTCATAATCTGAATCTCAATGTGGCAGATATGCTGAACGTTGGCGCTGGCGGCCAGTTATTGAGCGACGGCTACCTTTCGGCCACGGCCGATACTTTACTGCTGTCTGGCGTCCTGAACGGTCACGACGGTATTACCCTGCGCAGTGGACAACTGGCCAGTAGCGACAACAGTCTGCTGACCAGTAATGGTGCGGTAGACATTGATACTGGCAGCGCGCAGCTGGGCGGTAAGCTTTTTGCTCAGCAGGATGCCACGCTGACCAGCCGCGGCCAGTTCAACACCCTTGCCGGTTCGCAGTTACAGAGCCAACAAAGCCTGATACTGAATGCGCAGCAGGCAAATCTTGCCGGTACCCAGGCTGCGAAAAATACCTTACAGATAAACAATACCGGAACGCTGACTCACAATGGCCAGGGAACCGGGCAGACAATTAACGTTCAGAGCGGGACGCTCACAGCCACTGGCCTGCTACAGGCTACCGGTAACCTTAGTCTGAATAGTGATGCAATCGACCAGAGCGGCACTCTCATTGCAGGACAGAATCTGCGGATTGATGGGCTGTCACTGAATAACCGTGGCACATTACAGGCGGCGGATATTGCCGTTGCCCTGAGTGGTGCGCTTGACAATCAGGCGTCCGGTAAGCTGCTGGCGCAGCGTGGGGTGACGCTCAATGCTTCTATCGTTAACAACGCCGGACAGTTGGTAGCCGACGGTGCATTGGTGTTGAGCACACCACAACTGACCAACTTTGGTCTGCTGCAGGGCCAGAGCCTGACGGTGCGCGGCGACAGTCTGGATAACCGGGGCCAGTTGCTGGCCCGCGATATCACGCTGGCCCAGCAAAATCAGATCGTTAACCAGGCGGATGGCAGGATACTGGCGCAGGATGTCTTGCGTCTCAGCGCTCCTGCTTTAACCAACAGCGGCGCTCTGGCCGCCAGCGACCTGGAACTCACCACAACGACGACTACAAACAGTGGCACGCTGCAGGGCGATAAACGCCTGGCGCTGAACGCTGACGTGCTGAGCAACCAGGCCGGCGCCCAGATCCTCAGTGGCAGCGGGCTGACGCTGACCATTCCGCAACTGGTCAACGTCGGGCTGATCAAAGCCGCCCTCGACATGACGCTGAATGGCACGTCGCTGGATAATGCGGGGGAAATTACCGCCCGCAGGCTGACGCTCAGCCAGCGCGGCGATATCACCAACAGGCAGAACGGTAAACTGCTGGCGCAGGATGCGCTGGCGCTGAAAGGCAACCGTGTCAGCAACAGCGGTGTTGCCGCCGGCGACACCCTGACACTGGATGCCGCCACCGTCATCAACAGCGGCCGGATGCAGGGCAGTAAGGCGTTGACTCTGACCGCAGCGGACCTGAGCAGCCAGGGTGAACTGCTGACTGACGGCGCCCTGACCGCTGCGCTCCTGCGGCTGATTAACACCTGCATTATGCAGGGCCAGAGCCTGACGGTGCGCGGCGACAGCCTGGACAACCGGGGCCAGTTGCTGGCCCGCGATATCACGCTGGCCCAGCAAAACCAGATCGTTAACCAGGCGGATGGCAGGATACTGGCGCAGGATGTCCTGCGCCTCAGCGCTCCTGCTTTAACCAACAGCGGCACCCTGGCCGCCAGCGACCTGGAACTTACCACAACGACGACTACAAACAGTGGCACGCTGCAGGGCGACAATCGCCTGGCGCTGAATGCTGACGTGCTGAGCAACCAGGCCGGCGCCCAGATCCTCAGTGGCAGCGGGCTGATGCTGACCATTCCGCAACTGGTCAACGTCGGGCTGATCAAAGCCGCCCTCGACATGACGCTGAATGGCACGTCGCTGGATAATGCGGGGGAAATTAACGCCCGCAGGCTGACGCTCAGCCAGCGCGGCGATATCACCAACAGGCAGAACGGTAAACTGCTGGCGCAGGATGCGCTGGCGCTGAAAGGCAACCGTGTCAGCAACAGCGGTGTTGCCGCCGGCGACACCCTGACACTGGATGCCGCCACCGTCATCAACAGCGGCCGGATGCAGGGCAGTATGGCGTTGGCTCTGACCGCAGCGGACCTGAGCAGCCAGGGTGAACTGCTGACTGACGGCGCCCTGACCGCTGCGCTCCTGCGGCTGATTAACACCGGCATTATGCAGGGCCAGAGCCTGACGGTGCGCGGCGACAGCCTGGATAACCGGGGTCAGTTGCTGGCCCGCGATATCACGCTGGCCCAGCAAAACCAGATCGTTAACCAGGCGGATGGCAGGATACTGGCGCAGGAGGTGCTGGATCTCACTACTCCATTACTGGTTAACGACGGCGTGCTGGCGACAGATCGTTTCACCATTAATAGTAATTATCTGATTAATAGGGGATTGTTGCAGGGGAGTACACAGCTTGACCTGACAGTACCCAACCTCGACAACCAGGCCACTGGCCAGATAATCACTGACGGCAGCCTGACGCTGGATGCCACGAGCCTAAACAATAGCGGCTTGTTGCAAGGTGACATTCTGACTGTTCATACCGGGCAATGGCGTAATGACGGCAATACTCTCGGTCAAAACGGTGTAACCGCCACAATAAATGGCGAAATGACTGGTAATGGCAGACTACTCAGTCAGCAGGCGCTGCAACTCACGGCAAAAACCCTGACGAACGGTGGGATGATGGCGGCTGACAGCATCACACTTAATACCGACAAGCTGCTCAACGGTGGGCTTATTCAGGGTAACCACGTCTTAACGGTAACAAAAGGGAACATCACCAATACTCTGGCTGGACAATTCATCAGTGGCCAGGGACTGAATCTGACAGGCGATCTGCTGGACAACCAGGGCCTGTTGCAGGGCGACATTCTAACGGTGAATGCCGGAGAGTGGAGTAATAGCGGAAATGCGCTCGGCAGTCATGGCGTGACTGGCATGGTTAGCGGTACGTTGACCAGCGATGGCATCCTGCTGAGCCAGACCGATATGCGACTGCAGGCAAAGACGCTCAGTAACGGCGGTACCCTGGCAGCAAACAACCTGATAATCAGCGCGGACATCCTGAGCAATAATGGCCTGTTGCAGGGTAACTCGCTTCTGACTCTTAACACCTCGCAGCTTAGCAACCTTGTTGGCGGGCAACTTATCAGCGGTGGCGCGCTGGCGTTAAACCTGACAAAACTGATCAATGCCGGAGCATTGCAGGTCAATAAATTGTTCACCCTGAATGCTGCAAATCTTGATAACAGCGGGACTCTGCAGGCACAGAATATTAACCTGATCCTGAGTGGTGCGCTGACCAATCAAAAAAATGGAAAGATGCTTGCGCAACAGGCATTAACCGCGCAGACCGGCACTATCAGCAATAACGGTGGGGTCATGGCGGGCGACATCCTTGACCTCACCGGCGATGGCATCATTAGTAGTGGTCTGTTACAGGGTAATAGTAGCTTGACGCTCGGCGGCTCCGCGCTGAGTAATCTTACCGAAGGGCAGATACTTACCGATGGCGCGCTGAATCTCAATTTCGGGCAGCTTGATAATGCTGGCCTGCTGCAGGGTAATTCTCTGTCCCTTATCAGCAATCGCTGGAGCAACAGCGGTCGTGCGCTGGCCTTGCAGAGCCTGAACGCCAGGATAAATGGTGACTTCAACAATACAGGCCTGCTCTTAAGTCAGGGCAGTTTACAGCTCAATGCACAGGCCTTTGATAATAGCGGGCAATTGGCCGCAGACACCGTCAGCTTGTCCGGCGGCAGTCTCGATAACCGCGGGACTCTACAGGGTAATAACGGTTTCATACTCACCAACAGTTCAATGACAAATCGGGCCGGTGGGCAGCTTATCAGCAGTTCCGATATGCGCCTTGATGCTGCAGAACAGAGCAATAGCGGTCTGATTATCGCCCTGGCCCTGTTAACCCTTAATGCTGAAAATCTGGACAACCACGGTACTTTTCAGGCTGACAGCCTGCAACTGAAAGTGAACCAGCAGTTGACCAGTCAGCAGGATGGTCGGTTACTGGCAAAGCAGGCTCTGAACTTTAATGGTGGCAAGCTGGTTAATGATGGACAGATAGCCGGCGATCGTCTGACGCTAAACGTTACGAATACCACTAACCAGGGGTTATTGCAGGGGGCATATTTATTGGCCCTGACGGGTACTGGCCTGAACAACCTCATCGGTGGACGGCTATTAACCGACGGCGTACTCGATCTTACGACCACTCAATTGATCAACGGCGGTACCCTGCAGGGTCAGAAAGTAAAGGTGAACAGCGGAGTATGGAATAACACCGGCAGCACCCTCGGGACCGACACACTGGATATTACCGTAGCAGGTGACCTGACCAATAGCGGCCATTTACTGAGCCAGGGTACAACCCAGGTCAACAGCGCGCAACTGACCAATACCGGCGCACTGCTTAGCGAAGGCAACGTCACTCTTATCGGTAACAAACTGGTCAACCGTGGCAGTATACAGGGTGGCAACCTGAACGTGGGTAATGGCCAGGTTGACAACAGCGGTACGCTAATCGGTTTGCAGTCGCTGACGCTTCAGGCTGCACAAAACCTTCAGGCCCGTCTGTTAATGACGCAGCCACTGCAAGTGCTGACTAACAACAACGGCGGTTCACTGCTCACTCAGGGCATCCTGAACATAAACGGCGGCGACATTACTAACAACGGTAGCTGGCAGGGACAGCAAATTTTGCTTACCGCCAATAAGTTGCAAAACAACGGTGCGATCCAAAGTGCCGATGGGATGAACCTGACGCTGAGCGGCGATCTGCTTTCGGCAGCAAACAGCAAAATCACTGCTAACGGCAGTGCGGCATTACAGGCCCTGGGCCTGACGAATAACGGACAATGGATTGCCAAAAACCTCACGCTGCGTGGAAACACATTCAACAATAGCGGCGAAACCAGTGGAGTTAACGGTTTAACGTTATCGCTTAATGGCGCGTTTAATCAGCAGCAGGGCAAAACGCTGCTGACGGGCGGCACGCTGGCGCTCAATGCGGCTTCGGTCACTAACCTTGGCCGCATACAGGGCGGCGATACGCAAATCACCAGCGGCACGCTGGATAATCAGGGACGTATTCAGGGAGATAACGGCCTTCGGCTTACACTCACCGGCAACCTGACCAACAGCGCAGCGGGTTCTATCCTCAGCCAGAAAGGGCTAATTGTCACTACTCCGAATCTTATCAACTACGGCGTTTTACAGGGAGGGACCAGCTCGCGTATCGATGCTGCTAACTCGACGCGTAACGATGGCAAGCTACTGTTCGGTAGCGATCTAACGTTAAATACCGCTGGGTTGACTAATAACGGCTGGATGCAGGCCACCACGCTGCTGCTGAACGCGACCAGCGCTTCTAATAACGGTACATTGCTGGCAGATCAGCAGGCAACGCTGACCGGTAACACTCTCAACAATCAGAGCACCATTCAGGCAGCGAACCTGACTTCGAACTATCAAGGGCTGACCAACAGCGGCACGCTTCTGGGCAATAATCAACTCACTATCACCGCAAACCAGGTAACCCATCAGGCTGCGGGTAAACTGTTCAGCGGCGGCAATCTGTTGTTAAACAGTGCCGGTTTCGATCAGATCGGCCAGGTGGTAGCGCTCGGCAATCTGACCGTTGGCCTGACGAACGCCTTTACTACCCGCAACGTGATGGCGGCAGGCAACATACTGACGCTGAGTAGTAACGGCAACATCACTAACCAGAGTGTGATGCAGGGCCAGGGGCTGAACATCCGCGCTGGTGGTGTGTTGACTAACAATGGTCAACTGACCGCTGGCACTGCTGCCAGCAACCTGAGCGGCAGCCGTATCGCAATGAATGCCGCAGGTACGCTGCAATCTGGTGGCGATATCGCGCTGACCAGCGCCAGCGATATTGTATTCAACGGTTTTACCGGTACGCGCGGCAGCCTGACCGCTAGCGCAACCGGTACTTTACTGAATACCGCGCTGCTATATGCGGGCAATAATATGAGCCTGTTAGCCAACAGCATCCGCAACCAGCGCGGCGATATTCTTGCGGGCAATAGTCTTTGGATGCAGCGAGATGCGGCAGGTAATGCCAATACCGAAGTGGTGAATACTTCCGGAGCGATTGAAACGCAGAACGGCGATATTACGATTAAGACCGGGCATCTGCTAAATGAGCGTGATGGTCTGAATGTAAGTAGCTGGAATGAAACATCAACTTTGGTCTCTGGTGTAGGTGACGACACGCTATCTATATATGTCAGAGACCTGCCAACAACCGCTTACTCTTTAGAACAATGGACAACAAGAGGTTATCGGAACTGTACCTGCGCGATAGAGTACGATATCTATCACACTATGTATAAGCCCACGTCTGAAGCTATGACGCAGACTTTTGCTGACGTAACAAATCACCTTGAAGTTACGGCAACAGGAGGCGCGGCTCGCATTTCATCGGGACGGAATCTTCTCGTTAACGCTGGAGCCCTGGAAAATCAGGCTAGTTTTATCCTGAGTGCTAATGACACGGTTCTTTCTGGAAATCAGCTAAATAACGCGAGCTATCAATCCGGAACGACTGCTAATTACTATCAATACATTTATGAGTCTTCCACCGGGGGACAAACTTCAGAAGATGGCTACAAATTACCTCTCTCCTATTCATCTTTTGTTTATAGGCTGACAGGAAGAACATCTGAAAGCGTTTTGGGTGAACTTTACCGCGCCGTAATCCAGGCTGGCGGCAACGTCGTTGCTAATTTCACAAATAACATTAGCAACACCACTACCACGGCCAACGCGGGTGGCGTAAGCACCACTATTTCTGCGCCATCACTTAACACTCTTAGCAACCAGAATATCAGCGGCGGCGTACAGAAGCAGAATCTCGCCAGCGCGGATAAAGTAACCGTTGGTTCGCCGCAGTGGCAGGATCAGTTGCAGAATGCATTGCAACAAATCAACGGTGGTGGAAGCCTTGCCAGCCTTAATACCGCACAGGGCAATACCATTAGCTTGAATGGTGGTCAGGTTGGGTTGAACCAATACGGCGCCTCTGGCGGCACAGTGGATATTAATGGTAATGCCGTCGGTATGAATGATTACAGCACCCACGGCGGTAACGGGGTAAATCTCAGTGGTCAGGGCAGTAGTTTGAATAACTATGCTGCCGCCAGCGGCAATACCTCCTCCCTGTCCGGCAATTCGGCCAGCCTGAATGGATATAAAGCTTCTACCGGCAATGCTGAGACGGTAAACATTCGTGCTGTGGATTTAAGCGCCTACCCATTACCGACCAGTAACAACGGCTATTTTGTTGCTGTCAGCGATCCGAAAAGCCCTTATCTCATCGCCACTAACCCTAAACTGGATGGTCTCGGCCAGCTTGATCCGTCGCTGTTTGGCGATCTCTACGATCTGATGGGGGTTAAACCCGGCAGCGCCCCGCGTGAAACCAACAGCGCTTACACAGATCAAAATAAATTCCTCGGTTCTTCTTACTTCCTGGACAGGCTCAACCTGAAACCAGAGTACGACTACCGCTTCCTGGGGGACGCGGCCTTTGATACGCGTTATGTCAGTAATGCCATGCTTAACCAGACCGGCAACCGTTATCTCAATGGTGTGGGTTCCGATCTTGAGCAGATGCAGTATCTGATGGATAACGCTGCCCGTGCGCAACAGTCCCTCGGCCTGAACTTTGGTGTAGCACTGACTGCTGACCAGATTGCCGCTCTCGACCACAGCATCCTGTGGTGGGAAGCGACCGTCATCAACGGTGAAACGGTGCTGGTACCAAAACTCTATCTTTCGCCGAAAGACGTCACGGTGAATAACGGCAGCGTGATTGCCGGCAATAATGTCACCCTGAATGGTGGGAACATCACCAACAGCGGCAGCACGCTGAGTGCAAACAATAACCTGAGCATCAACAGCGACAACAGCATCAGCAACCTGAATGCCGGGCTGATAAGCGCGGGCGGCGGGCTGCAACTGAGCGCGCTGGGCGACATCAATAACATCGGCTCAACCATCAGCGGTAAAACGGTGGCGCTTGAGAGTATAAACGGAAGCATCAACAATATTACGCTCGCAGATACCTGGAGCCTGGCGGCGCCCGGTAAGAA
>NZ_JALHAP010000057.1 GCF_025215095.1 Dryocola boscaweniae
TTCTTACCGGGCGCCGCCAGGCTCCAGGTATCTGCGAGCGTAATATTGTTGATGCTTCCGTTTATACTCTCAAGCGCCACCGTTTTACCGCTGATGGTTGAGCCGATGTTATTGATGTCGCCCAGCGTGCTCAGTTGCAGCCCGCCGCCCGCGCTTATCAGCCCGGCATTCAGGTTGCTGATGCTGTTCCGGCTGTCGATACTCAGGCCGTTCTGCGCCGTGAGCGTGCCGCCGCTGTTGATGACGTTGCCACCCGCAAGCTGAACATTGCTGCCGGCTATCACGCTGCCGTTGTTCACCGTCACGTCTTTTGGCGAGAGATAAACTTTTGGCACCATCACCGTCTGGCCGTTGATAACTGCGGATCCCCACCACAGGATACTGCTGTCCAGCGCGGCGATTTGTGCTGCCGCGAGCGCCACGCCAAACTGCAGACCCAGCGACTGCTGCGCGCCGGCCGCGTTATCCATCAGATACTGCATCTGCGCCAGATCCGACCCGATGCCGTTGATATAGCGGCTGCCGGTCTGGTTCAGCACTGCGTTGGCTACATAGCGCGTATCAAACGCCGCATCGCCCAGGAAGCGGTAATCGTATTCCGGGTGCAGGTTGAGCCTGTCCAGGAAGTAAGACGATCCGAGGAATTTATTTTGATCTGTGTAAGCGCTGATGGTCAGCGTTAGAAGGGATGTTCAGAAACGCTACCGCCCTGCCGCAACTAAGATTCTGAGGCCCTTAGATTCTAGCTGTAACCAGCGTAAGATAATTCGGTTATTTTTCTTATTTATTAACTCATTAATGCATGAAGAACTAACGGGTTGCATAAAACTGTGAGGGAACATACAAGCTTCATAAAAAATCATATATGAGTTTTATTTAATACCATAAAAGGAATAGCATGAACGCAGTAAAATTGAAGTTAAGATACGAACACTCATTACTACTGAGAATGTCGAATGACCTTTGGTAAACGTCTCGCAGTCCTGCGTAAGGGCAGGAAGATGACACAGGCTGTACTTGCGGAGAAATCCGGCAGCCATATATCGATGATCCGTCGCTATGAATCGGATGAGGTTCAGCCAACGCTGGAGGTCATACGGAACTTATCCCTGGCATTATCAGTAAGTGCAGACGTGTTAGTTTTTGCTGAAGCTGAACGCAATCCCGATCGGGAATTACAACTTCTGTTTGAAGCGGTTAATCAGTTCACTCAGGAAGAAAAAGCAGTGGCAAGAATACTAATCGAGGCGCTCATTTTGAGACATGATGCTAACCGAAAAGCTAAAAAAGCAGAGGATCAGCATTGAAAGAAGACGCGATGATCCAGTGTTGGAGCACTGAATCACCGCTAACCACAACAACTAGTTAGGAGTAGTTATTATGGCTGAGCACGATTCTAAGTCAGGAATGAAGATTTCCAAAGCGCAGCGCCGTTATAAAGTCGGATACCTCAGTGTCCAGCATGTGAAACGCGCCACCAAAATGACCACGTATTACAGCCGCACGCCCAGCCTGCACCTTAAAGGCGACTGGCTGACAGAGGCCGGATTCGGGACAGATACTCCGGTTACTGTGACCGTGGAACAGGGGCAACTGGTGATCCGGCCTGTGACTGAATGACGGATAAAAAAATCCCGGCTCCGTGGCCGGGATTTTTAGGCTATTGATTTTGATTTCTAAGTGTTTCTCTCGCTTCAATCAAAATATTAATAAGGTCATCAAGTGGCATTTTTGCGATAAATCCATGCGCGTGATCCGTGCCAAAAAGCTCAGCTTCAAGATGATTTACCCCCTTATCTTGGTTAACTTCTATAATTCGCTCTCGATCTAATTGCACCTCAAGAGTAAGTTCTTCGTATTCCATAGGGCTGGAAAAAAACAGTTCTAATTTTTTCTGAGTCATCTTTTCACCGGTGGATCTAGTAGGGTATTGAATGAGCCATCGGGATTAAATCTAACACCCTGCCCACTAGGCGCACGGTATTCAACCCCACCACGGGATAGTTCATTTCGTATCGTGCCAGGGTCATTTAGAAGATCCCGGATAAAGTTTTCCGCTGCTGCATTTTTCTGGGTCTGATTGCCCTTCAGAGGCTCGAATGTGCCTCCTGGTCTACCCGCATGCTTTTCCCATGCCCTAGCAGCGGCAGACATTCCTTGATTATTAATCGGTTTGTTGGCAGATGTAATCCGATCATCTATTTCTGAGTTAGTAAAATTACTTCCATTTTGCGACGGTTTATTACCCTTATTATTCCTTGCATTTTCCTCATCCTCCGGCCCCCAGCCACCCGGTGTACCCGATCCCGTTCCTCCCAGTTCTGCCTTTTCATCCGCCGTCAGATCCTTACCAATATTTGGGCTCTGATTGGCTTCAGACTGCGCGGTGATAATTGCCAGCATAACGCACGTATTGTTCGCCAGGCACGCAGCATCAAGTCCTGATTTCACCGTTTTCGTCAACGCCAGTGCAGCAACATCGTTAGCATTTGTACTGCCCGCTTCTGCCATCGCTGCGGCATTCAGCGTACTCTGCGCCATCATCTGCTGGGCCAGACCGATACTCGCCATATTATTGCTCAGTTCGTTCTGTCCTGCCTGAGCGCCTGCTATCGCACTGGCTGTGCTGTCACCCACCACGCCTCCGGCCATGCCTGCCGCCAGCGTACCCAGCGCCACCAAGGTTTGCTTCTGGCTCTCTGTCAGTTGGTCCACCGGCACATCGCCGTACAGTGCCCGTTTTATGGCTTCTCCTGCAAGAGCCGTTGTCGCCGCTCCGGTGGCACCCGCCAGACCATCTTTACCCTGTAGTTCCGCCACGACACCGGCAATTATCGCATGCGCCATCACCCGCGCCGCTTCATTGTCTCCGGTCGTGACTTTTATGGCTTCCGCCAGATACGGGCTTGCACCTCCTGCAAGAGCCGCTTTCAGGTCACCACCCGCCAGCCCCTGAAGCGCCAGCGTTGCCGCACTGATACCCTGCTGAATGGTACTGCCGGTTCCCCATTCTTTCTGCGCCGTTTTGTAGCTGTACGTGGCGGCAAGCTTCGCATTGTAGTCCGCCCACTCTTCTTTTGATGCCCCTTTTCCAGGTTCGGTGATACCTTTTCTCGCCAGTTCAGCCTTACCATCATTGATGGCCGCTATGTCTCCCTGCGTCCGCGCAATATCTGCTGCCTGAGTGCCAAGCTCTCCTATAACCTGCGCCATCTCCAGCCGCTTCTGCTCTTTCTCCTTGTCGAATATCGGGCTGATGCTGCCGTTAGCATGTTCGGTGTCGCGGCTCAGGTCCGCCACATCCTGCTGCTGTTTATCCTTATCCCGGATGGTAATGGTGCCGTCCGTAACGGCTGATTTTGTGGTTCCTTCTGCGTCGCCGCTGCCACCCGCTCCCACCAGCAGGGTGTTGGCCATATTGCCTGCGAACTGGCTGCCGATGCTACCGCCTGTGCTGAAGCTTCCGCCGCTGTGGCTGACGTCGTACTCTGCCCTGTTGCCGATGTCCGTAAAGCCCAGCGTGCCGGTATCAAGGTGGTTTTTATCCGCCGTAGCCGTGGATGCAACCACCGCACCATCAAGCTGAGTATGGTTCCCCACGGTGACATCAAACCCGCCGTTACCGGCGAATATTCCGCTCTGCTCCACGACCGAGTCGTAGTTGCTGTGCATTTTGTCCTGGCTGAGGCTGAGGCTCGCTGAACCGCTCATGGAGCCAAAGGAGAAACTGGCTCCGCCGCTCACGCTGCTCTGTTTACTGTCGTAGCGGTCGCTGTCCTGCAGGCTGCTGATGGTCAGGTCACGTCCAACATCCGCCATCACCTTATTCCCGCTGACCTGCGCACCGGCAAGCGTGGCATCGCGCCCGCTGATGATGCTGACCTGGTTTCCGGCATCTATTGTGGTTTCATTCTGCTGCGTGCCGTTGCCGCTTTCTTTGCCGTGAGACTTATTGCCGCTGGCTGAAACGGTGATACCCCAGCCGCCGGAACCGACGCCAATCCCCACGCCCACGCTGCCGCCGCTGCTTTTGTTACTGCCTTCCAGCAGTTGCGTATTCCGGGATGAAACCAGATTCACGTCCCGCGCCGCATCCAGCAGGACATCTTTTCCGGCTTTAATCTGGCTGCCGGTAATATTGACATCCCCGCCCGTGGCGATGATCGAAAGATTATCTCCGGCGTTCAGGGTCGAGCCGCTGGCGGTGGTCTGTTCATTGTGTGTTTTTGATTTTGACGACTGCGAACCGTATGACAGCGTGATGCCCACCGTGTTGGTGTTATCCGCATCATTCCCTCTGGCCGCATCCAGATCCATTGCCTGGCTGGCCTGCACACCGGAGAGGGCTGCCTGCGTGCCTTTTAATGCCGCCAGCCTGTCGTCACTCTCATCTTTTGCTGACCGGGCAGAAGAGATCGCACTGTTTACCGCGCTACCCGCAGCCCCCGACAGCGCAAGCGTCAGCCCGCTGCTCTTCTGCTCAAAAGACTCGTCGCGGGTACGTCTGTCGTGGCCCGGGTCAATCACCACGCTGTCGCCGGTAATGGACAAATCTTTACCCGCAATTAAAT
>NZ_JALHAP010000056.1 GCF_025215095.1 Dryocola boscaweniae
GGCGGCATGTACGCCAACCGTATCCATCTTGTTTCCAGCGAAAAAGGGGTGGGCGTTAACCTTGGCGACCTGAATGCACGCCAGGGCGACATCACGCTCGATGCCAGCGGCAAACTTGCGCTTAAAAACAGCCTTGCCAGCGGTAGTCTGACTGCAAAAGGCGACTCGGTGACCCTTAGCGGAGAGCACAAGTCCGGCGGGCCGCTGACGGTTGTCGCCCAACGTGACGTGAATGTGGAAGGGAGCGAGCTTGCCAGCGACGGAAATATCACCCTTAACGGCAACGGCAAACTGACGCTTAACAACAGCCGTCTCACCGCCGGGAACGACATCAACCTGAAGGGGCAGGATCTTGCGCAGAACGCCACCAGCCGGGGCGATGCGAGGAATAATCTCAATATTGCTCTTGCTGGCACGGCAACCACGCAAGGCCTGCTTATCGCCGGGAAAAACGTTGAGCTGAAAGCCGGAAAATTAAGTCATACGGGCCAGCTTGTTGCGAACGGAAATGCGCGCCTGAATGCGTCGGGCCTGGACAACAGCGGCACGGTGCAAAGCCAGAAAAACCTGGCGGTAAGTGGCGTTTCGCTGAATAACCGCGGGCAAATGCTCAGCGGCGGCGGGCTGGATGTAGCGGTACAAACCCTCAACCAAAGCGGCACGCTCAGCGCAAAGGGCTCAGCCAGCCTTAGCGCCGCAAAAACGCTAAATAATGCCGCAGGCGGGCAAATCCTTTCCGAGGGCGCGCTTACCGTAAAAGCGGGCCAAATCCTGCAAAGCGGTACGCTGTCGGGCAAAAAATCCCTTGCGGTTAGCGGCGATTCTCTGAGTACCGCAGCGAAATCGTTAACCACCAGCCAGGGCGGCATCGCGCTAAGCACGGCCCGCGCTGCGCTTGATGGTAAGGTCATTGCTCAGGGCGATCTTGCCGTGCAGGCCACGCAGCTCAGCACGCAGGCAAACGCGCAGCTACAAAGCGACGGCTCGATTACCCTCAGCGCTCAAAACGCCGCGCTTAGCGGGACGCAAGCGGCGAAAGAGAACTTCAACGTAACGGCAGACAAGCTGACACACAGCGGCAAAAGCAATGCGCAGATCGTCACGCTTCACTCTGGCGAACTAATCAATAGCGGAACAATAACGGCCCCTTCCCTTCGCCTTATGGCAAAGCGCCTGGTCAACGGCGGGAAATTGCAGGGAGACCGCCTGTTTACGCTTAAGGCCGACCAGTTCGAGAATCTCGCCCAGGGCAGCATTTACAGCGCATATGGCCTGGCGTTTATCCTGCCGCAGTTTACTAATGCCGGGCTTATCGCCAGCGATGCCGGTATCAATTTGCAGGTTGATGCGCTGACCAACAGCGGATTAATCAGCAGCGGCACAAAATTGCAGCTCAGCGGTAAGCGCCTTAACAACGCAGGCGAGATGAATGCCACGACCCTGGACCTGCGCTATTCGCAGGTGCTTAACCAGTCTTCCGGCCTGCTGCTGGGCAAGACGGCGCTCGGGCTTAAAGCGGACAGCCTGAACAACCTGGGCAGCATTGCGGGGGATTTCGTGCATCTCAATGCCGCGCAGTTAAGCAACGGCGGTCTTTTGCAGGGTTCGAACGCGCTGGCGATTGACGGTAATCAAATTGATGTAAGTGCTGACGGACGGGTGCTGACCGCAGGTGCGCTTACATTGAAAGCCTCCGGGTTCAAAAACTTCGGCACTTTGCAGGGACGAAACGCGAGCGTCACGGCAAATAACTGGCTGAACGGCGGTTCTCTGCTGGGTACTGACGGCGTCAATGTCAGTGTTGCGCAAAATATGACCAGTCAGGGCGATTTACTTAGCCAGGGAAATACCGTCATCAACGCACAAAACCTGAATAATCAGGGATCTTTGATGAGCGCCGGTGAAATGACGCTCGCTGGCAACGAACTCAGCAACAGCGGTGCGCTGCAGGCCAACAACCTGACGCTCAATCAAACGCGTATCGAAAATAAAGGCACGATTATTGGCCTGAATGCGCTAACGCTGGAAGCCCGTATGGCAATGGCGGCTCCGCTGCTGGAACTGGTCAACAGCGGGAAGCTGCTGACGCAGGGCGCGTTAACCATCAACGGCGGCGATATCAGCAACGGCGGTACCTGGCAGGGGCAGCAAATTCTGCTTAACGCGCAGAAGCTGAGTAACGACGGCGCAATCCAGAGCGCTGATGCGTTAACGCTAAAACTGACCGGCAATCTTACCTCAGGGAAAAGCAGCAAAATCACCGCTAACGGCCGCGCCGCGCTTAGCGCGCTTGACCTGAGCAACAGCGGGCAGTGGGCTGCCAGGCGACTGACGCTTACGGGCGAAAGTCTGAATAACGCCGGGCAAATCAGCGGCGTGGATGATTTGTCGGTGACGCTGAACGGCAAATTTAGCCAACAGTCAGGCAAAACGCTGCTGAGCGGCGGCGCGCTCGCACTGGAAGCGGCTGCGGTAGATAACGGCGGGCAAATTCAGGGGCGAGATACACGAATAACTGCGGGGAGTCTCAACAACAGCGGGCGACTCCAGGGCGGCAACGCTCTGGTGCTGGAGACTGGAAGCACCCTCAGCAATAGCGCGACGGGCGTACTACTTAGCGAGAAAGCGCTGCGCATTACCACGCCAGGCCTTATTAATTACGGCATCGTTCAGGGCGGCGAAAGCTCAGTGGTTAATGCGGGGAACTCGCTACGCAACGACGGCAAACTCCTGTCCGGGAAGGAACTGACGCTCAACACCGCATCTTTGAGTAATAACGGCTGGCTACAGGCGACGACACTGTTGCTGAACGCGGTAACGACCGCGAATGCGGGCACGCTGCTTGGCACCAATAGCCTCACGCTTAATGCAGATAAAGTGACTCATCAGACGGCCGGGAAACTCTACAGCGGCGGCAATCTGCTGCTGACCAGCACCGGTTTTGATCAGCTTGGGCAGGTCATTGCTTTGGGTAACCTGACGCTGAAGCTGAGCGAGGGTTTCACAGGTAAAAATGTCATTGCCGCTGGCGACACGCTAAATATCACCAGTAACGGCGCGATCGCCAACCAGAGTGTGATGCAGGGCCAGGCGGTTAATCTGAAGGCTGGCGGCGCGCTAACTAATAACGGCCAAATCACCACCGGTAGCGGCAGCAGCACGCTTTCCGGCAGCCAGATCGCGATGAATGCCGCAGGCACGTTGCAGGCCGGTGGCGACGTTACGCTGAATAGCCGCAGCGATATCACCACAGGCGGATTTCTCGGCACGGCAGGCACCCTGACGCTAAACGCCGCGGGCAGCCTGCTTAACACCGCGCTGCTGTACGCCGGAAACAATATGTACCTGCTGGCGAACAGTATCAAAAACCAGCGCGGCGATATTCTGGCGGGCAACAGCCTGTGGATGCAGCGCGATACGGCGGGCAACGCCAGCGCTGAGGTGGTCAATACTTCCGGCAATATTGAGACGCAGAACGGTGATATCACGATTCGGACCGGGCATTTGCTGAAT
>NZ_JALHAP010000055.1 GCF_025215095.1 Dryocola boscaweniae
TCTCTCTCACCAAAACACCTTCGGTGTTGTAAGGTTAAGCCTCACGGATCATTAGTACTGGTTAGCTCAATGCATCGCTGCACTTACACACCCAGCCTATCAACGTCGTCGTCTTCAACGTTCCTTCAGGACTCTCAAGGAGTCAGGGAGAATTCATCTCGGGGCAAGTTTCGCGCTTAGATGCTTTCAGCGCTTATCTCTTCCGCATTTAGCTACCGGGCAGTGCCATTGGCATGACAACCCGAACACCAGTGATGCGTCCACTCCGGTCCTCTCGTACTAGGAGCAGCCCCCCTCAATTCTCCAGCGCCCACGGCAGATAGGGACCGAACTGTCTCACGACGTTCTAAACCCAGCTCGCGTACCACTTTAAATGGCGAACAGCCATACCCTTGGGACCTACTTCAGCCCCAGGATGTGATGAGCCGACATCGAGGTGCCAAACACCGCCGTCGATATGAACTCTTGGGCGGTATCAGCCTGTTATCCCCGGAGTACCTTTTATCCGTTGAGCGATGGCCCTTCCATTCAGAACCACCGGATCACTAAGACCTGCTTTCGCACCTGCTCGAGCCGTCACTCTCGCAGTCAAGCTAGCTTATGCCTTTGCACTAACCTCACGATGTCCGACCGTGATTAGCTAACCTTCGTGCTCCTCCGTTACGCTTTAGGAGGAGACCGCCCCAGTCAAACTACCCACCAGACACTGTCCGCAACCCGGATTACGGGTCTACGTTAGAACACCAGCCATTAAAGGGTGGTATTTCAAGGTTGGCTCCACGCAGACTGGCGTCCACGCTTCAAAGCCTCCCACCTATCCTACACATCAAGGACCAGTGTTCAGTGTCAAGCTATAGTAAAGGTTCACGGGGTCTTTCCGTCTTGCCGCGGGTACACTGCATCTTCACAGCGAGTTCAATTTCACTGAGTCTCGGGTGGAGACAGCCTGGCCATCATTACGCCATTCGTGCAGGTCGGAACTTACCCGACAAGGAATTTCGCTACCTTAGGACCGTTATAGTTACGGCCGCCGTTTACCGGGGCTTCGATCAAGAGCTTCGCCTTGCGGCTGACCCCATCAATTAACCTTCCGGCACCGGGCAGGCGTCACACCGTATACGTCCACTTTCGTGTTTGCACAGTGCTGTGTTTTTAATAAACAGTTGCAGCCAGCTGGTATCTTCGACTGGCTTCAGCTCCATCCGCAAGGGACTTCACCTACGCGCCAGCGTGCCTTCTCCCGAAGTTACGGCACCATTTTGCCTAGTTCCTTCACCCGAGTTCTCTCAAGCGCCTTGGTATTCTCTACCTGACCACCTGTGTCGGTTTGGGGTACGATTCACTGTTACCTGATGCTTAGAGGCTTTTCCTGGAAGCAGGGCATTTGTCACTTCAGCACCGTAGTGCCTCGTCATCACGCCTCAGTGTTAACAGAAGTCCGGATTTACCTAAACTTCCCACCTGCACGCTTAAACCGGGACAACCGTCGCCCGGCCAACATAGCCTTCTCCGTCCCCCCTTCGCAGTAACACCGAGTACAGGAATATTAACCTGTTTCCCATCGACTACGCCTTTCGGCCTCGCCTTAGGGGTCGACTCACCCTGCCCCGATTAACGTTGGACAGGAACCCTTGGTCTTCCGGCGAGCGGGCTTTTCACCCGCTTTATCGTTACTTATGTCAGCATTCGCACTTCTGATACCTCCAGCAGACCTCACAGTCCACCTTCGACGGCTTACAGAACGCTCCCCTACCCAACAACGCATACGCGTCGCTGCCGCAGCTTCGGTGCATGGTTTAGCCCCGTTACATCTTCCGCGCAGGCCGACTCGACCAGTGAGCTATTACGCTTTCTTTAAATGATGGCTGCTTCTAAGCCAACATCCTGGCTGTCTGTGCCTTCCCACATCGTTTCCCACTTAACCATGACTTTGGGACCTTAGCTGGCGGTCTGGGTTGTTTCCCTCTTCACGACGGACGTTAGCACCCGCCGTGTGTCTCCCGTGATAACATTCTTCGGTATTCGTAGTTTGCATCGGGTTGGTAAGCCGGGATGGCCCCCTAGCCGAAACAGTGCTCTACCCCCGAAGATGAGTTCACGAGGCGCTACCTAAATAGCTTTCGGGGAGAACCAGCTATCTCCCGGTTTGATTGGCCTTTCACCCCCAGCCACAGGTCATCCGCTAATTTTTCAACATTAGTCGGTTCGGTCCTCCAGTTAGTGTTACCCAACCTTCAACCTGCCCATGGCTAGATCACCGGGTTTCGGGTCTATACCCTGCAACTTAACGCCCAGTTAAGACTCGGTTTCCCTGCGGCTCCCCTATACGGTTAACCTTGCTACAGAATATAAGTCGCTGACCCATTATACAAAAGGTACGCAGTCACCCCATAAAAGAGGCTCCCACTGCTTGTACGTACACGGTTTCAGGTTCTGTTTCACTCCCCTCGCCGGGGTTCTTTTCGCCTTTCCCTCACGGTACTGGTTCACTATCGGTCAGTCAGGAGTATTTAGCCTTGGAGGATGGTCCCCCCATATTCAGACAGGATACCACGTGTCCCGCCCTACTCGTCGAACTCACAGTAAGTGTGCCTTTGTGTACGGGAGTATCACCCTGTACCCTGCGACTTTCCAGACGCTTCCACTGACACACAAACTGATGCTGGTTCTGGGCTCCTCCCCGTTCGCTCGCCGCTACTGGGGGAATCTCGGTTGATTTCTTTTCCTCGGGGTACTTAGATGTTTCAGTTCCCCCGGTTCGCTTCGTTAAGTTATGTATTGGCTTAACGATAGTGCAACGAATTGCACTGGGTTTCCCCATTCGGAAATCGCCGGTTATAACGGTTCATATCACCTTACCGGCGCTTATCGCAGATTAGCACGTCCTTCATCGCCTCTGACTGCCAGGGCATCCACCGTGTACGCTTAGTCGCTTAACCTCACAACCCGAAGGTGTCTCGTGAGACACA
>NZ_JALHAP010000081.1 GCF_025215095.1 Dryocola boscaweniae
ATGGGCACCGGCGGGATTGGCATCACCGTCGGCAGCGCTAAATCGCGCCATGAGATGAACGAGGACGGCACCACCCAGAGCCAGAGCGCCAGCACGGTCGGCTCCACGGGCAGTAATGTCAGCATCAGCGCGGGCGGCCAGACACATATCGGTGGCTCTGATTTAATTGCGGGTAAAGATTTGTCCATTACCGGCGACAGCGTGGTGATTGACCCCGGCCACGACAGACGTACCCGCGACGAGTCTTTTGAGCAGAAGAGCAGCGGGCTGACGCTTGCGCTGTCGGGCGTGGTGGGAAGCGCGATTAACAGCGCTGTTACGGCGGCGCAGAGTTCGAAAGAAGAAAGTGACGGCAGGCTTGCAGCGCTGCAGGCCACCAAAGCGGTCCTGTCCGGCGTGCAGGCAGCCCAGGGGGCGGAGCTTGCGCAGGCAGGCGGCGACCCGAACAACGGCATGGGCGTCAGCCTGTCGCTGACCACCCAGAAATCGAAATCAGAGCAGCATCAGCAGTCCGATACGGTCAGCGGCTCCACGCTTAACGCGGGCAATAATCTTGCCATCACCGCGACCGGAAAGGGTAAAAGTGAACACAGCGGCGATATTGCCATTGGCGGCAGTCAGCTCAGGGCGGGTGGTGACACCACCCTCGATGCGGCGAATGACATCCTGCTGTCGGGTGCGGCAAACACGCAGCAGACCTCCGGTAAAAACAGCAGCAGCGGCGGAGGGGTGGGTATCAGCATTGGCGGCGGCTCGAACGGCGCGGGCATAAGTATTTTTGCGAATGTGAATGCCGCGAAAGGAAAAGATAAGGGCAACGGCACTGACTGGACCGAAACCACGATAGACAGCGGCAAGACCGTTACCATTAAGAGCGGGAACGACACCGTGCTCAATGGGGCGCAGGTCAACGGCAATAAAATTGTGGCTGACGTGGGACATGACCTGCTGATGCGCAGCCAGCAGGACACCAACAAATACGACAGCAAGCAGACCAGCGTGGCGGCGGGCGGCAGCTTCACCTTCGGCAGCATGACGGGCTCCGGCTACATCAGCGCCAGCCAGGACAAGATGAAGAGCCGCTTTGACTCCGTTGCCGAACAGACGGGGATGTTTGCCGGTGATGGTGGCTTCGATATCACCGTCGGCAACCACACCCAGCTTGATGGTGCGGTTATCGCTTCCACCGCCACGGCAGATAAAAACCACCTTGATACCGGTACGCTGGGCTTCACTGATATCCACAACGAAGCGGACTTTAAAACCGAGCACAGCGGCGTAAGCCTGAGCGGTGGCGGCAGCTTCGGGGGCGACCAGTTTAAAGGCAATATGCCGGGCGGCGTAGTTTCGATGGCCGGTAACAGCGGGCATGCGGAAGGCACCACGCAGTCGGCCGTTGCTGACGGCAGCATCACCATTCGCGACAAGGATAACCAGAAGCAGGACGTGGCGAACCTGAGCCGGGACACTGAGTATGCCAACGACAGTATCAGCCCGATCTTCGACAAGGAGAAAGAGCAGAAGCGGCTGAAGGAAATCGGGATGATCAGCGATATCGGCGGCCAGGCGGCGGATATTGCGCGGACGCAGGGTGAGCTGAGCGCCATTAAAACGGCCAAAGAGCGCATGAACAGCGTGACGCCTGAAGACCGTGACGCTGCCAAAACACAGTGGGAGAAGGCAAATCCGGGCAAAACACCAAAACCGGAAGATATCAGCAATCAGATTTATCAGAACTACTACAACGAAGCCTTTAACGCGACAGGTATGGGCACCGGTGGTGCAGTTCAACGTGGTATCCAGGCCGCGACGGCAGCACTTCAGGGCCTGGCTGGCGGCAATATCGCTGGTGCACTGGCAGGGGCTTCGGCTCCGGAGCTGGCGCATCTGCTTAAATCAACGGAGGGTGATCCGGCCGTCAATGCTATTGCTCATGCTATTCTTGGTGGCGCGGTTGCAGCCATTCAGGGGAATAGTGCAGCAGCAGGCGCAGCGGGCGGAGCTTCGGCAGAGCTTGCCGCCAGCGCCATTATGGCGGTGATGTATCCGGGTAAAGCCGTCAGCCAGCTGTCAGAAGACGAGAAGCAGACAGTGAGTTCACTGGCAACCATCTCGGCAGGCATGGCGGGCGGGATTGCAGGGAACAGCACATCCGGTGCGGCAACCGCGGCAGGGGCCGGTAAGAATGCGGTTGAGAATAATGCGCTGGGCGATATTGCGCAGGCACAATCGGAAGGCAAGACGCTGGAGCAAAAGGCTGCTGAGTACGTTGAGGCGGAGAACGAGCGTTATAAGAAAGAAAACTGCGGCGGGCTAAGTGCAGAAACCTGCTCAGCCAAAATGTACGATGAACGCAGGGAAGCGCTGAAAGGTACAACATCGTTTGGTGCTGATTTTGTGCCGGTGGTCGGTGATATCAAAGGCTTTGCGGAGGCTGATTCAGCTATAGGCTATCTGGCTGCGGTTATTGGGCTGGTTCCGGGACTGGGAGATGTTGCAGGTAAAAGCCTCAAAGCAGCAGAGAAGGCTCTGGCAAAAGGTGATCTTGAGTCTGCATCTAAGCTGATTAACCAAGCCAGCAATGAAATACAATCAGTAAAAGCCCTTGATGTCGGTTCTTATAAAGATCTTAAAGCGCGAGAAGTCGTTGGTGATGGGCTGGAGCATGATCATATTCCATCATTTGCTGCCCTTCGTAAGGCAAAGGAAACTGAGCTGGGTAGAAAGTTGAGTCCAGCAGAAGAAAAAGCTTTATACCAGAATGCTACGGCAGTTGAGGTTCCTAAAGATGTACATACAGCAGGGCCGACATATGGTGGTAAGAATAACGCCACTCAGGTTCAAAATGATGCAATGGATCTTTGCGGAGCTGTATGCCGCGATACTGATTCTTTAAGAAAGAATATGTTAGAGCGAGGATATGACCCTAAACTGGTCGATGATGCGATAAAACAGATTCAGGATAGGAACCAGCAAATGGGAGTGATTAAATAATGTTGCCATGGAATTACTTTATTGAGATTTTAGGGTGTTCAAAATTTGATGATAACTTTGTTAAATTGTCTGAAAAATTCAATGAGTTACCAAGTTTCGATACAGGTGTACTGGGTGACAGGAATTATTATTCCTTCTTCCAAGCAGGTGTTTTGTTGTTGTTAGAAAATGAAACAGTAAATCAAATTAGTTTCTACATACAGCCGGATGAAGGGTTCTCAGCCTATAAAGGGGCTTTACCATTCAAAGAGCTAGAGTCTGAAATTATCCAATTACTAGGTGAACCCTCTGCCAGCGGCGGGGGAAAAATGGATATGCTTCTGGGCTATATAAATCGCTGGATTAAATATGAGAAAGAAGGCTATTCCCTGCATCTGCAATTTGACCAAAATGACCAGTTATGCCGGGCCAGTCTGATGTGTTCAGAATGACCCAAAATCCCGGCCACTTATGAGCCGGGATTTTTTACCTGTCAGCCAGCCATCAGCCCCACTTCCCCGCTGGCGGCCGTTTAGCTGAAATCACCTCGATAAACTCGAGGATCTGTTGTTGCTTACGGCCTGAAAGTTTACAGACCTTCTTCAGCGTCTGCATAATCTCCGGCTCTGGCGGCGGTGCGGGTAACGGCTCCTGGGCGGTGAGCACCAGACAACCGGGCATCACGCGGATCTTCAGCGGCGTCCCGGTCGCAAACCCCGCATCTTCCAGCCAGTAGCCCTTCAGGGTAATGGTCGGTGCAGGTTCGTGGGTCTTCCAGTCTCGGATGTAGCCCACGGTATAACGGCGTATTTTTAATTCCGGTGCTTCTGTTGTAACAACATCTGACTTAGAATCGTGCTCAGCCATAATAACTACTCCTAACTAGTTGTTGTGGTTAGCGGTGATTCAGTGCGCCAACACTGGATTATCGCGTCTTCTTTCAATGCTGATCCTCTGCTTTTTTAGCTTTTCTGTTAGCATCATGTCTCAAAAGTGCCTTGATTAATAACTTTGTTGCTGCTTTTCCTTCCTGAGTTAACTGATTAACCGCTTCAAAAAGAAGTTGTAATTCCCGATCAGGATTGCGTTCAGCTTCAGCAAAAACTAACACATCTGCACTTACTGATAATGCCAGGGATAAGTTATGTATGGCCTCAAGCGTTGGCTGAACTGAATCGCCACGGAGAACTACAAACGTTTTTCAGCGGCAGTATAATCACCGGCTCCTAAGCAATCAGCACCAGGTGGCAACCAGGCTTTATAAGCATCGTCAACGATGTACCCGTCGCAACAGCCCGTGCTGTTGTTATGTTCCAGCCAGTAATTGGCATCCCTTTTGCGAAACCTTTAAACACAATCTTTCCCGTCAGTTTCCTTACGATTTTCCTACCCTTAATAAGCTTGCTAATCATTCATAAACCGCATAACGACTGAATCCTGGAGAGCAACATGATTAAGCCTCATTTTTCCGCCCTGTTATTTGGCGCGCTGCTGGCAAGTTTTGCGGCGCTGGCCGCCCCGCCCGACAACGTGATTAAACCCGTGCGTGGCACTATTGATGCAGTGAATGACAATTCGGTACAGGTAACCACCCGGCAGGGAGAAAAGCTCTTAATTGGGCTGACGGATAAAACGAAAATAAACGGCGTCAGTCAGGCAAAAATGAGCGATATCAAGCCGGACAGTTTTATCGGCACGGCTGCTGAACAACAGGCGGACGGCACGCTAAAAGCGCTGGAGGTTCATGTTTTTGACCCAAGCCTGCGCGGTTCCGGTGAAGGTTTTAATCCGTTTGAGTCCGCCAGTGGCCAGGTAAACACCATGACCAACGGTACCGTAGGCAAACTTGTAAACAGCAATGGCCGCACGATGACGGTGAAGTATCACGACAAAGAAAAAACCATCACTGTGCCGGACGATGTACCGGTGGTACTCATCGCCCCCGGGGATAAATCGCTGTTAAAACCCGGCGCCAAAGTTGTGCTTTTTGCAATGAAGGACGAGAAAGGCCAGGTGGTGGCACGGGGCATTTCAGCGGGAAAAGATGGGTTAACGCCGCCGATGTAAGCACCGGCAATTTGTTAAAGGGAGGCGGTTGCCCGCCTCCCTTTGATGCGGCCTGAACATGAAATCACTTAACGTATTTCATGATGACTTCAAGCAGTTGCAGCAACGCAACCATGAGTTTCAGAAACGCGAGTGCGATTTCCATCCAGCTCATACGCTTTCTC
Organism: Dryocola boscaweniae; assembly: GCF_025215095.1. Lineage (GTDB taxonomy): Bacteria > Pseudomonadota > Gammaproteobacteria > Enterobacterales > Enterobacteriaceae > Dryocola > Dryocola boscaweniae. The sequence continues at coordinate 5,205 of NZ_JALHAP010000081.1, forward strand.
CTGTGACCAGGAGCACTTTCAGCCAGCGTACCTCTCCGCTGCCTGTAACCGGCTGAGTTTGTTGAGATTACATGGTGCGCTCCTCAGAGGTTAAGGCACTGACGGCACCACCCGTTTCAGCCAGGACTTGAATTGCGCGGCGGATTGCGGCCTCAGAGCACAGCATCAACAACGTCATCAGTATAACAATTGCACTGTATAAATACACAGTGGTTTGTTGCGAATGCGAGCGGCTTCGCAGAATGAAAATATAACTTTTGCTCAAAATAGCAGCAATGATTTGCGCCGCCGCGGGTTTCGTCGTATATTTCGGGTGTTGAGATTACGTGGTGTGCTAAGCAGTAAAAGCCATAACGTAGCAAAACAGAAAACCTCGCCTCACCAGCGGGGTTTTTTGTTATCCGGCTTCTGACAGCCGCCTTTTCCGGGCGCCAGGCATTCACCGGAGCGCGCATCCCCTTCCCCCTTGCTCAATTCAGGCTTCACAACCCTGACTCCTGAAAACAGCGATGTGATAAAGGAGCATTTATGAACGGACCCGATCCGCAAAATAAGCACCCAATGGCGGGATTCCCGCAGGTGTGTTTTATCAGGAATACGATAACCAACCCGAACATTATCGTCGGCGATTACACCTATTACGACGACCCGCAGGACTCAGAAAACTTCGAGCGCAACGTGCTCTATCACTACCCGTTTATTGGCGACAAGCTCATCATCGGCAAGTTTTGCGCCATCGCCAAAGGCGCTCAGTTCATTATGAACGGCGCGAACCATAAGCTTTCCGGCCTCTCGACCTATCCGTTCCAGATATTTGGCAACGGCTGGGAAAAGGTGATGCCGGGCGAAGGGGATTTGCCTTACAAGGGCGATACCGTGATCGGCAACGATGTGTGGATCGGCTATGAGGCGCTGATTATGCCCGGCGTTAAAATTGGCAACGGAGCAATTATTTCCTCACGCTCGGTTGTGACATCAGATGTGCCTGCCTATACCCTGGTGGGCGGCAACCCCGCAAAGCCATTAAAAACTCGCTTCGCTCCGGATGTCATTGCGCACCTGGAAGCCCTGGCATGGTGGGACTGGACGCCTGAAGCCATTACGCAGAATCTGGCGCAGATTGTTGCGGGCGATGTAGAGGCGCTGCTGGCGTGCAGCCAGTCAAAATAGACGAGAGATGATGTTGTAAGGCCCGTTGCCGAGCGGGCCTCGCTTGCTATGAACACATGTAATTAAACGGCCCGCGTTCACAGGGGCGCATCCAGGTATGAATTTTGTCTTCTTTAAACGTATACATGCCGCCAAAGAACGGATCGACAATCAGCCAGCCCGGCACGCCGAAGAAAATAATATTGCCGAAGGTGTACCAGCGGCTAAAACGGTACTCAAGCGGCATGCTCGCCGAGTAATAACCTTCCTGCTTTAGCGTTAGCGTATAAGCCTGCTTCCCGAAATAACCGCCGTCCGACTTCCTGAGCGTAACGGACTGCGGCGTAGTGCCGATGGCGGTTATCTGGCCCTCGTTATCAGTAATCATAAAGGGTACGTTGGCGGGCGTGCTGTCGATAAAGACCGTCTCTTCACCGTTACCGACGATGGCGGCGCAGCCCGTCAGCAACAACGGCAATAAAAGCAGACAAATAAATTTTTTCATGCTGAACGCTCCGGCTCTTCCTTTCTGTAGCGAACAAGAGCGACACAGGGGGTGGGGAACTTTAGAGGGGGGACAAGTCGCTCCTGAGGAGAAGTCCGGGTCGAGGGCGTTCAACCTCAAATAAGACCGCCGCCCTCAATCTAACTCAGTGAATCTCGTTCGTTGCATCGCCGATCATCATTAACCCGGCGTCCGTCTTAATAAAGCGCGGGGCTTTTAAATCCTCAACCAGAACGCCGATCAGCTCGAATACTAAGCCTGTTATGTGTTCTTCCTGCTCCGGAGACTGCTGACGTTGTAATAGCAGCATGGTTAACGCCGCGCAGTATTCCCGCAGGGTTTCGGAATCTGTTGAAAGCGCGCAGGGATAATCATTTTCTTTTGCCACTTCTACCGTCAGGCGCTCAATCAGATGTGCGGGCAACGGCGCTTTCAGCACAACTTTTAATACCTCCAGCCCGGCATACAGGCGGCCGCATAGCGCCACGCGTTCGGTACTGTCGTCGTTTTCGATAAGCGCATCGACAAGGCTTTCGCAGCAGTCGAGCACCTGGAATAAATCCATCGTCGCGCCAAACGGGGTTTTTAAAAGCCTGGTGATAGCCGACTCGATAACTGGTTGAGTGCACAGGATTTCAGAAGAGGTGATTGTGGTACTATTCGTGTTAGCCATGGCGTTATGTCCTTAACGTTGTGGTTAGACGCCTCGTTAGTGTTGCAGCACTGCCGGGGCGTTGCTCTTTTCAGAGGCGGCATGATAAGGTGGCCTCCTATATAATCCAAGTTAATAAATAGGTGGCCTCTTGTCAATCACTTCGCGCGATAAAAAACCAAAAGGCGGTGGACAGTCCCCACAGTTCAAGATGCGTATTGATCCAGCCTTGCGAGAGCAGTTGGATGTTGAGGCAACTGAGCAAGGAATGAGCCTCGCGAACTGGTTTAAGAATCTTGCTCGCGAAGCCTTGAAAAGGAAGGGGATTGAACCTAAGGGGTGAAAATATATTCTCCTAACGCTGAATTATACTTTATTGCATACTATTTGATACTTCTTTAATAGTTTATCAAACTAGATGTTTTATTATTTATATAGATGATAGGGATAGTAAATGAAGAGTATAGTTTTTTTTAATAACAAGGGTGGAGTAGGTAAGACGACTTTGCTTTGTAATGTGGCATCTTTGTTTGCTCTTGAATACAGCAAAAAAGTGCTAGTTGTTGACACTGATCCGCAGTGTAATACCACGACTTATTGTATGGGCGAAGAAGAAATAGAAAAGATATTTTCAAAGGTCAAACGCGAAACCATTGAAGTATTTTTTGAACCATTGAAAAAAGGGAAAGGAGTTCTTGATGCTCCGATTACTCCTTTAAAATCAAAACGCTTTGGATTTGATCTTATTTCTGGTGATCCAAAATTGTCGTTGAGTGAAGATTTGCTTGCATCGGACTGGAAGTCAGCAATTTCAGGAGATGCAAGAGGACTACAAACCAACTTTGTGATAAAAGATCTTTTATTAAAATACGAGAATGATTACGACTTTATTTTCTTTGACGTTGGTCCATCGTTAGGTGCTTTGAATCGATCAATACTAATTTCTTCAGATTTTTATATTGTCCCAATGTCTGTTGATTTATTTAGTCTTTCAGCAATTGAAAATATTTCTATATCGCTAAATAAATGGAAGTCATCCATAAGTCGAAGTCTTGAGATTCATGAAGAGGAAGAGGGTGAAAAATTTACTATTTCAGGGACTGAGATTGAATGGACTTTGAAATTTCTTGGATATGCTGTTCAGCAATATACTGCAAAAACAGTAGGTGGAAGTAAAAGGCCTGTGAGAGCTTACGAAAAAATAAATAAGAAAATACCCTCTTTAATTGAAAAATATTTAGTTGGAACTTCTGTTAACGACATTAATGATTTTAAACTTGGAGAAATACAAAATCTTCATAGTTTAGTGCCACTTTCTCAGTCTGCGAATTGTCCGATTTTTAAACTAAAATCAAGCGATGGAGTTGTCGGAGCTCACTTTTCAATGGTCAAAGATGCGAAGGAAATCTTTGATTCAATTGCTCGTAATATCATTAAACAAATGGAGGTTGTATAATGATAAGCTGGCCTGTTGAGTTAATAAAAGATATAGCAAGGCGTAAGTCTGTTATTTATATTGGTTCTGGTGTTTCTATGAATAGTGTGAATAGACATGGACGAAGACCGAAAACGTGGGCAAGTTTATTAGAAGAAATGCTTGCTCACATACCTAGCCCCAAAAAACATATTTCAAAAATCTTGAAGGAAAATGATTACCTTACGGCTTGTGAAATAATTAAAAAAAAATTAGGCAAAGAACGTTTTGTTGGCCTTTTGCGAGATGAATATTTAAATCCTGGTTATATCCCCGCTGATATACATAAAAATATATTTAATCTTGACTCTAGAATAGTTATCTCACCAAATTTTGATAAAATATATGATACTTATGTCAATACTCAAACTAATGGTTCAACACAAGTTAAAAATCATTATGATGATGATGTCCAATCTGCCATTAAGGAAAGCGGCAGGTTAATTATTAAGGCTCATGGCACAATTGATACGCCAGAAAAATTGATTTTCACAAGAAAAGAATACGCTGAAGCTAGATCTAAATACAACGGATTCTATGAAATATTACAAGCTTTAGCCATTACGCATAATTTTATATTCATAGGGTGTGGCGTAAATGATCCGGATATAAGATTATTATTGGAAGATACTTTTTTTAAACATGGTAGCTATAAGTCCCATTATTTTATCCTTGCAAAAGGTGCAATTCATAATGATCAAGTAGATATTATCGAAAATACCATGAATGCTAAAGTAATTAATTATTCAAAAAATAATGATCACGAGGAGCTTACCTTATCACTTGAAGGATTAGTAACAAAAGTGAATGAATACAGAGAGCAATTGAGGGAAGATGGTAATTGGTAATAGGCCTTTTTACTTAAACATAAGCTGTAAAACTTGGCGGAAGATCACAGGAGTCGAACCTGCCCGGCACCGCTGGCGGCACCAACTGGAGTTGAAGTCCAGCCGTCTCACCGGAGACGACGATCTTCCCAGCCTCGATTGCTACATGGAGGCGGTGCGGATTATACCGGGTTTTAGGATTACTCCAAACAATGCTTTGCCCCGCCACCGTAATACTTCGCAAATCCTTAGCCAAAGCAACTATTCTGTACGTAAAGCATTCACCTCGGTAATCTTCCCCCGCCAAAAGAGCGACCCGGCTCACAGTTATAAAGAAACGTAATCTGATAGCCAGCAAACCGCCGACAGACGGTTTATTTAGCGGAAAAACGCCGCAAAACACCCAATCTGGAAGACATCCCGCATTGTTAACATGTTGATGAGGCGCTTTATCCTCTGCCGGTTATAGTGCCTCCATTGTGCAAACAGGGAGTGGCTTCTGGTGGAGATTCACAAATTGCTGGCGGTTAAGCATTATTCAACTCAGGGCCCATGCTACGATGAGTTTAAACATTGTTTAATCGAGGCGCCTTCCGTGAAAACACTGATTAGAAAATGGGGTAACTCCGCCGGGGCAATCATCCCTGCCGCAGTACTGGAGCAGGCAGGAATGAAATTAGGTGACAAATTGGATATTGAAGCCGTAGAAGGAGGGATTTTGCTGCGCGCAGCCAAACCGGTATACACGCTGGATGAGCTATTAGCCCGGTCTCCGGAAGGAAGTTTTGAGCTTGATGATGAAGATCGAGAATGGTTGAACACGAAACCTGTCGGGAAAGAGGGTGAATAGATGAGCATCTATCTGCCGGACCGGGGGGATGTGGTCTGGCTTGATTTTGATCCCGCAGCCGGACATGAACAGGCGAAGACTCGTCCAGCATTAGTTTTAACACCCCAGCAATTTAGCCGTCTGACGGGATTAACGGTTGTTGCACCCATTACGTCACGCGTCAGAGGTAATGCCCTGGAAGTGCATCTGGAAACCGGGAAAACTAACGGCGTGGTTATCTGTCATCACGTTAAATCGATAGATTTCCGGGCGCGGCGGATTCGTTTTATTGAGAAAGCACCTGAAAGCGTAACGGAAGAAGCTTTGTCTAAAGTGAAGGTCCTTTTTGATTAGCCGCAAAATATGCTCTGTCTATAAAGCTCCGCCAACCCGCTAAGAAAAAATTTTTTCATTTTTCTGACAATATTTCCGTTTCTCATTCGTCTACCTCATCAGAAGTAATAATTAGCTAACTGGTGAGGAGTAAAAAGATGAGAGATTTTGATATGCGTGGACATGGCCGGGATCGCGGCCACGGATTTGGCGGGCACCGGATGGTTAAGCCGTTGGTGATTGGCGTTGTGCTGGTTGCGGTGCTGGGCCTGCTGGTGATGTCCCTGTGGAATGCGCTGCTGCCTGCGGTTATCGGCGTGAAAAGCATTGGCTTCTGGCAGGCGCTGGGGCTGTTGGCGCTGTGCCGTATTCTGTTCGGCGGGCTGGGCTTCCGCCCGGGCATGTTCGGCAGAGGGCGCGAACGTCACCGTATGATGCATGAACGCTGGATGCAGATGACGCCGGAGGAGCGCGAGCAGTTTGTTCAGCAGCGCCGCGGAGGATTCTGGCGTCATGGTCGCGGCCATTGCCATCATCACGATGAGCATCATGGGAATCGCCGCGAGCGCCGCGAAGAAAACGAGCGCAGCCGCCAGAAGCCGGAAGATAACGTTCAGAAACCGACAGAAGCCGAGTGACATCGATGAAAGCCGGGACGGCGGGAAATTCCCTCGTGATGTCAGCGCTCAATGCGTGTCGCTCCAGGCTGAAAGCCTTTATTGTCGGCCGCACGGCGATACGTGAAGACGCAGACGATATCCTGCAGGAAGTGACCTGGCAACTGATGAAGGTGGAGCAGCCGGTGGAGAACGTCGCCGCCTGGCTGTTTCGCGCCGCGCGCAATGAAATGACCGATCGGGCGCGTAAAAAGCGCGAGCTTCCGCTTTCTGACTATTATTCTGCCGACGAAGAGGGCTTCCTGCCGGAAGACGAGCTGGCGGAAACGCTGTTCGGCGTACCGCAATCTCCGGAAGACGAATATCTGAGTGAACTACTCTGGAGTGAGCTGGAAGATGCGCTGTCGGAGCTGCCTGAGATGCAGCGCGAAGCGTTCGAAAAAACCGAACTATACGGTTACAGCTTTAAAGCGCTGGCGGAAGAAACCGGTAGCAGCGTTCAGGCGCTATTATCACGCAAGCACAAGGCCGTGCTTTATCTGCGGACCCGCCTTCGCAACCTTTATGATGAGCTAACGGAAGGCTAAGAAGAGTAGGGTGGATAAGCGCAGGCGCCATCCACCGCTAACAGCTTCTAAAAATTATTCCCCTTCACCCGGGAATAAAAACGGATTGATTGAGCTACGGGCAAAACCTTCCTGCTCCATGCTCGCATCCAGAATCAGCGAGGCCAGGTCGTCCGCCACGGCTTCGACTTTGGCGTCTTTTTCCTGATAGAGCAGCTTCAGATAGGTGCCGCAGTCGCCGCAGCTTTCAGCTTTAATCGCCGACTGTTCGCTGTCCAGCGACCAGTAGTTCAGATCGCGGGTTTGCTCGCAGTTGCTGCACTTCACGCGCACCACATGCCATTCGGTTTCGCACAGGTTGCAGTGCAGGTAGCGCAGGCCGCTGGTGGTGCCGATTTGCACAACGCCTGAAACCGGCATCGAACCGCAGACCGGGCAGAACTGGCGCTGTTCGCCGTATTCCGCCTTCGCCTTGCCTGGGATCAGGCTTGCCATTTGCGCCCAGTAGAGCGACAGCGCGGCCCAGATAAACGGGGCTTTGTCGCTGCTGACCTGCGCGAAATCCGCGTTGAACAGCGAGGTGGCCATCTCTTCCAGCTCCTGCGTCGACGCTTTTTCCAGGTTTTCGATAACCGCCAGCGCCTGGCCGCTCATTTCCGGCTTCAGCTCGGCGATCAGCGAATTGAGCAGGCGCTGCCAGTGCGGATCGCGCGGCAGCACGTGAATATCCAGCGGCGGCTTGCCGGTTTCGGCGGATTTTTGAATCAGCGCGGTTAAATCCATCTGCAGCGGGTGGTCATATAACACCACTTCCTGCGCGTGGGCGATGAGCGCGGCAAAACGCAGGAAATCACCCAGCGGATTATTGGTCGCCAGCTCGCGCAGACGTTCGGCGCGGCGGTTGTAGAGATTTTTCAGCCTGGGGAACAATAACGGCGGAATCATCTCCGCCGTACGTTTCTCGCTCTTATCCAGCCTGTCTTGCGGGACTATGCGAATACTCATTCCGATCGTTTTTCCTGTTTTTGGCGAACTTCACGATACCATTTCGGGTGGTGTTTCTTCGCCCAGGTCGTGGTGACCCAGCCTTCCACCATCGCGGTAATCGTGCCTTTCACCCAAAGTGCGGCGTAGATGTGAACCATAATAACCACAATTAAAGCGACTGCGGCAAATGAATGCACCATTAAGGCTACGCGAATCACCGGGATTGAGAAAACAGGCGCGAAGTAAGGACGCCAGATAACCACGCCGCTTACCAGCAACAACACCAGCAGAATAATCGCCGCCCAGAATACGCATTTCTGGCCGAAATTATATCGCCCGGTATCGCCCACTTCCTCGTTGACGACGATCTTACGAATATTCTTCGCCCAAAAGATATCATCCCGATTGATTAGGTTGTGATGCCAGTAGCGGAAGAACATGATGATAAACGAGGCGAACATCACCACGCCGACGAACGGGTGGAGAATGCGCGCCAGTTGCGGCGTGCCCAGAATGTGCATCAACCAGTTGAAGGAGGGGAAGAAAAAGCCCAGCCCGCTCACCGCCGCCAGCACAAAGCAGAAGGCGGTGACCCAGTGGTTGATACGCTCAGGCGCGCTGTAGCGCTGAATGGTTACTTGTTTTTTCATGGTTTGCGCACCTCGTCATCGTCATGGTGCAGGTTATCGTCATCGATTTCGGCACGGTTCGGGCCGACCCCTACATAGTGGAATACGCTGGCGGCGAAGGTTGCAGCAAAGCCGATAGCGGCCAGCGGCTTCCACACGCCTTTCCAGAATTTCACCGTTGGGCTGATGGACGGATTCTCCGGCAGGCCGTGATACAGCGTCGGCTTGTCCGCATGATGGAGCACGTACATTACGTGCGTGCCGCCAACGCCTTCCGGATCGTACAGTCCGGCGTTGTCGTAACCACGGGTTTTCAGCTCCGCCACGCGTTCGCCGGCCAGCGTTTTCATGTCGTCTTTTGAGCCGAAATGAATCGCTCCTGTCGGGCAGGTTTTCACGCAGGCCGGCTCCTGGCCCACAACAACGCGGTCCACGCACAGCGTGCATTTGTAAACGCGGTTGTCCTCCGGGTTCAGGCGCGGCACGTCAAACGGGCAGCCCGCAATGCAGTAGCCGCAGCCGATGCACTGTTCGGACTGAAAATCGACGATGCCGTTAGCATACTGAATGATAGCGCCTTCTGAAGGACAGGCCTTCAGGCAGCCCGGGTCCGCGCAGTGCATGCAGCCGTCTTTGCGGATAAGCCATTCCAGTTTGTCGTTCTGCTCCACTTCCGAGAAGCGCATCACCGTCCATGATTTGGCGGTCAGGTCCGCCGGGTTATCGTAAACCCCGACGTTATGCCCCACCTCATCACGAATGTCGTTCCACTCCGAACACGCCACCTGACAGGCCTTGCAGCCGATGCAGGTGGTGACGTCGATAAGTTTTGCGACCTCTTGCTGGTGATCCCGCGCCTGCGGCGCGGGGGTGAAGCCGTTGGTGGCGGAACGACGGATGATGTCCTGAGATTGATAAGCCATAATTCGTCTCCGTTACACCTTTTCCACATTGACCAGGAACGCCTTAAATTCCGGCGTTTGCGTGTTGGCATCGCCGACAAACGGCGTCAGGGTGTTGGCGATAAAGCCTTTCTTCGCCACGCCCTCGTAGCCCCAGTGGATCGGAATACCTATCGTATCCACTTTCTTGCCGTCGACATCAAGCTGACGGATACGCTTGGTCACCACCGCCCTGGCCTTAATAAAGCCGCGGTTGGAGGAGACTTTCACCATATCGCCCTGAACAATACCAAGTGAGTTAGCGAGCTTTTCACCGATCTCGATAAACTGTTCCGGCTGCGCGATGGCGTTTAACAGCGCGTGCTTGGTCCAGTAGTGGAAGTGCTCCGTCAGACGATAGGTGGTGCCGACATACGGGAACAAGTCCGGCTTGCCCATCGCTTCCAGATCGCCCTTAAAGACGCGGGCTGCCGGGTTGGAAACCACGTTCGGGTGCAGCGGGTTGGTGCCCAGCGGCGTTTCAAACGGCTCGTAGTGTTCCGGGAACGGCCCTTCCGCCATTTTATCGATGGCAAACAGGCGGCCTAAACCTTCCGGCTGCATGATAAACGGCCCGACGTCGCTGCCTGGTGCTGCGGTGCTGTAGTCTGCAATGTCCGCGCCGCCCCACTTCGCGCCATCCCAGGAGATCAGGCGGCGTTTTTCATCCCAGGGTTTACCCTGCGGATCTGCGGAAGCGCGGTTATACAGAATGCGGCGATTGAGCGGCCACGCCCATGCCCAGCCCAGCGTGTTGCCAAGGCCCGACGGGTCGGCGTTATCGCGACGCGCCATCTGGTTGCCTTCCGGCGTCCAGCTCCCGGCGAAAATCCAGCAGCCGCTTGAGGTGGTGCCGTCGTCTCTCAGTTGGGCGAACGAGCTGAGCTGCTGACCTTTTTTCACCAGCACGGTGCCGGTTGCCGGGTCGATAACATCCTGTAGCGCCTTGCCGTTGCTTTCCATGGCCACTTCTTCCGGCGCCGGGTTGTCTGGCGTCAGATAGTTCCAGGTCATGTTCAGCACCTGCTCAGGCATCGCGCCGCCTTCACGCAAGTACATGTGGCGCAGGCGGGTGAAGATACCGGAGAGGATTTCACCGTCGTTCAGCGCTTCCCCCGGACCGTCCGCGCCTTTCCAGTGCCACTGCAGCCAGCGGCCGGAGTTAACGATGGAACCGTTCTCTTCGGCGAAGCAGGTGGACGGCAGGCGGAACACCTCGGTCTGGATTTTCGACGGATCGACATCGTTCATCTCGCCGTGGTTTTGCCAGAAGTTCGAGGTTTCGGTGTTCAGCGGGTCGATGGTCACGAGGAATTTCAGCTTCGACAGTGACGCAATGACTTTGTTTTTGTTCGGGAACGATGCGACAGGATTAAAGCCCTGGCACAGATAGCCGTTCACCTTGCCCTGATTCATCATCTCGAAGTATTGCAGCACGTCATACGGCTTGTCCCACTTCGGCAGCCAGTCGTAGCCCCAGCTATTTTCCGCCGTGGCTTTGTCACCGTAGAAGGCTTTCATCATCGAAACGAAGAATTTCGGGTAGTTGCCCCAGTAGTTAACCTGGCCTTCCAGCAGCGGTTTTGGCGTGTTGGCGGCAAGGTAAGTCTGGATATCAGCTTGTTTTTCACTCGGCAGGTTCATGTAACCCGGCAGGCTGGTGGACAGCAGGCCGAGGTCGGTCAGACCCTGGATATTGGAGTGGCCGCGCAGGGCGTTCACGCCGCCTCCTGCCATACCCATATTGCCGAGCAGTAGCTGAATCATCGCCATGGTGCGAATGTTCTGCGCGCCCACGGAGTGCTGCGTCCAGCCCAATGCGTAGAGGAACGACGCCGTTTTATCTTTTACGCTGGTTTCAGCAATGTATTCACAAACTTTCAGGAAGTCGTCTTTTGGGGTACCGCAAATATTGGAAACCACATCAGGCGTGTAGCGGGAAACGTGTTCTTTGAGCAGATTCCACACGCAGCGCGGATGGCTGAGCGTCAGGTCGCGTTTGGCGAAGCCTTTCTCATCCAGCTCGTAGTTCCAGGTGGTTTTGTCGTACTTGCGATTCGCCGCGTCGTAGCCGGAGAAAAGCCCGTCGTCGAAGCTGTAATCTTCACGCACAATCAGGTTGGCGTTGGTGTAGGCCTCAACGTATTCGCGGTTGAATTTATTGTTATTAATCAGGTAGAGCAGCACGCCTGACAGGAAGGCGATGTCAGTCCCGGAACGAATCGGGGTATAGAAATCCGCCACCGAAGCGGTTCGCGTAAAGCGAGGATCGATAACAATCAGCTTCGCGCCATTGTGAATTTTGGCTTCCATCGCCCAGCGGAATCCGACCGGATGCGCTTCTGCGGCGTTGCCGCCCATCACAATCACGAGATTGGCGTTTTTAATATCAACCCAGTGGTTGGTCATCGCACCGCGACCAAATGTTGGAGCAAGACTTGCTACCGTTGGTCCGTGTCAGACACGCGCCTGGTTATCCACGGCAAGCATGCCGAGGGCGCGGGTAAATTTCTGGGTTAAATAGCCGGTTTCGTTACTGGAGGCAGAGGCGCACAGCATGCCGGTGGAAAGCCAGCGGTTGACCGTGGCGCCCTGGTCGTTCTGCGCAATAAAGTTGGCATCGCGGTCTTCTTTCATCAGCTTCGCGATACGGTCAAAAGCCGTTTCCCAACTGATTTGTTCCCACTTAGATGAGCCGGGTGCCCGGTAAGAAGGGTATTTCAGGCGGCTTTCGCTGTGGATGAAATCTACAAGGCCTGCACCTTTAGGACAGAGCGCACCACGGTTGACCGGGTGGTCCGGGTCGCCTTCAATATGGAAGATTGATGCTTTGGCATTTTTCGCACCGTCGCCCAGGCTATACATCAATAGCCCGCAACCAACGGAACAGTATGTGCAGGTATTACGGGTTTCACGGGTGCGCAGCAATTTATATTGCCGGGTTTCCGCAAGCGCAACGCCGGGGGCAAAGCCCAGCGCCGCTGCCGTGGTGCCTGCCATACCGCCAGCACAGATCTTAAAGAACTGTCTTCTGCTGACCTGCATGGTTTGCTCCTGTTTCGACATTTTTCACATGACTTATAGGTTTATTTTTGCGGTGTTTGCCGCAAAGGTTCACAATCGAACCCTGAACGGATTATCACCCTCCTTCCTGGAGGGATAGTGCTTCAAGAATACCACATTGGTATTAAGGCTGTTCTTATCTGGTTAATGCAAAGTGAATAAAACCGACCGAAATCACGAAAAAATTGTGACTAACATCACAGGCTTGCGTTCTGTCGAATTATGGCAGCGCGGGTCTGTGGAAATCGCACAAACGGACTGGATTGCCGAAGAAGTGCCGGTTGCGCTGGTTTATAACGGCATTTCTCACGTCGTGATGATGGCTTCGCCTAAAGATCTGGAACTGTTTGCCATCGGTTTTTCATTATCCGAAGGGATTATTGAAACCCCGGCGGACATTTTCGGTATAGATGTGGCGCCCGTTTGTAACGGCATGGAAGTGCAGATTGAGCTGTCCAGCCGTCGCTTTATGGGGCTGAAAGAGCGCCGTCGCTCGCTTGCCGGGCGCACCGGCTGTGGCATTTGCGGCGTTGAGCAACTCAACGACGTGGGCCGCCCGATTCCACCTTTGCCGTTTACCCAGACCTTTGACCTGAATTTCCTTGATGCCGCGCTGGGCCAGATGCGCCAGTATCAGCCCGTTGGCGAATTATCCGGCTGCACGCACGTTGCGCTCTGGCTGAACGAACAGGGCGAGATTATGGCCGGCAAAGAAGACATCGGCCGCCATGTGGCGCTCGACAAAATGCTGGGCGCCCGCGCGCGGCAAAACTGGCACCGCGGCGCGGCGCTGGTTTCCAGCCGCGCCAGCTATGAAATGGTGCAAAAATCCGCCCAGTGCGGCGTTGAAATTTTGTTTGCTGTTTCTGCGGCAACCACGCTTGCGGTAGAAGTCGCCCGGCGCTGCAACTTAACGCTGGTGGGCTTCAGCCGCCCCGGTCGCGCTACTGTTTATACGCATCCGGGACGGCTGGTATAGGCCGCATCATATTAACTCCGCCAGCCACGGCGCTTATGCCAAACCCATCGCCAGATAAGACGATCTTTCCATTATTGCCGTCAGCCGTGTCCTGAACGGCGATGGCGATGGGGCGCCGGAAACCACGGCCATCAATGACCGCGTTGCGGCTATTGCCTTCCTGTACCTGCGCCTTTAATTAACGACTTTTCTTTGTGCCCGCAAAAAATGCGCGAATAGTCACATTTTTGAAAGCCTGATTTTTCTCATTAAAGCCCAAAGTACGGTGGCAGATTTTATTTTTTAACCATTCAGATTAATTCCTTGAAATATAGACCAATTTTTTGTCTTTCCATCAGGCTTCAGGGAAAAGTTATTCGTGAGTTAAATCACAAATTTCATCACTGAAATACCCCTGTCAATAACACCGCCCACCAAATGAATCACATTTTTGTGACATCGCTTGCAAATTTAAGGCTTGTTTAAAGTGAAAAATGTCTGCAAGAAAAATAAACGAGGCAAGGGTCATGAGAATCGGCATGGTAATTAGCGGCGGCGATGTCACAGGAATAAATAACTTTGTTTTTCAGGTTTCCAGACTGGCTCAGGCGGAAATTGTCTTGTTTAACGGCGGTATTCCAGGATTATTGCAGAATAAACACCAGCCTATTTCCCTGCGCGATTTAGTGGATTTTTCCGTCGCCGCTATTCCCATTATGTCTTCGGGCCGCACCAACCGTAAATTAACGGGAGGGGAATATGAAACAATCGCGAAGCAGTTAAAAGCCCTGCATATTGATGTGCTTATTATGGCGGGCGGCGACGGCTCGTTACAGTTTCTGAATAACCTTAGCGAATATGGCGTGAACTGCTTCGGCGTCGGTATGACTATCGACAACGACGTATATGGCAGCGATTACACCATTGGCTTTTCCACCGCCTGCGAACAGGTTATTAAAGAAGTCGCCAAGCTGCGCAATACGGGGCGCGCACTGCCGGGGCGCGTATTTATGGTGGAATTACTGGGCGGGTACTGCGGTGAATTAACCCTGCAATCCGCCATTAAAAGTAATGCTGACTTTGCGCTTCTCCCCGAATGTCAGCAAGGAATAAACGAGCTTGCCGGGAAAATAAGCACCCGGCTTGAAACGCAAAACAGCGTGGTGATCCTGTGTTCCGAAGGCTACACCAAAGAGTATTCCCCTGGTTTCCAGGGGGCGATAGATACCATGATTAAACAGCTCGAACCGAAAATCGGCGTACGTATTCGTAAGTCGATTATTGGTTACAGCCTGCGTAATGGCGACCCAACCTGCGAGGAAATCTATCAGGGCACTATTATGGCAGGTGAAGTGGTGCGTTGTATCCAGTCAGGCATGAGAAATAAAGCAATTATTATTAATTCGAGTAACAAACCGATCCCTATAGATTTAATCAGTATGCAAAAACGCCTCGTCGACACCGAAGGGCATCATTATAAATTAGCGAAGCAGCTCAATATTATTTGAGGAGATTTTCAATGCTTAAAATTCTTTGTGTATGTGGCTGCGGTTTAGGTTCCAGTTTCGCCATCGAAATGACGGCAAAAGCGGTACTTAAAAAATTAGAGATCCCGGCAGAAATAGATCACACCACGGTCTCCGAAGCGGGCGCCTTTAAATCGGACATTATATTAACCCAAAAAACCTTCGCCGATATTTTAACGGCCGACGCCAGCGAAGAGGAAATTAAACGGGTCATCGTGCTGCATAAGCTCACCGATAAAGACGAAATCGAACAAAAGATTGTCGCCTTTTTAAAAGCCCGCAATGTGAAGGTATTCGACCATGAATAGCATCATTAACTTTATTGTTAAAGACCTGCTAGGACAGGCATCAATACTGATTGCCTTTATCGCCATGCTCGGTCTTTTATTGCAAAAAAAATCGAAGGGCAAAGTAGCTGAGGGGACGTTTAAAACGCTGCTGGGCTTTTTAATCATGATGGCGGGCATCAACATTATTGTTGATACGCTCACTTTCCTGAACGACATCTTCACCCACGGCTTCGGCATGAAGGGCTACATCACCGACGTAGCGGCAATTGCGGGACTGGCAAACCGCGAGCTGGGTTCAGAAGTGGCGCTCACGCTAATGGTGATATTTATCGTCAACATCATCATTGCCCGCATCACGCCGTTTAAATACATCTTCCTTACCGGACAGGCCCTGCTGTGGATGGCGACCATCGGGGCGGTTATCGGCTATAAAGCCGGGCTTACCGGGTTACCGTTGATTCTGACCGGCGGCATTTTCGGCGGGATCATGGCGGTGCTGATGCCTGCTCTCGCTCAGCCTGTGGTGCGCCGTATTACCGGCTCCGATGACGTTGCGCTGGGCCATTTCTGTACCATCGGCTATCTGGTGCAGGCGGCGGTGGCGAAGGTAGTGGGCAAAGGCTCGAAGTCCACCGAAGACCTGGTCTTACCGGATAACTTTAAGTTCCTGCAGGACACCTACCTTTCCATGGCCGTGGTGATGATCCCGATGTACCTCATCCCCGCGCTGGCGGCAGGCCCGGAATATATAGGTCAATACTCCAACGGCGTGAACTACCTGATGTTTGCCTTTATGCAGGCCATTCAGTTCGTTGCCGGGGTGTTCGTGCTCTACAGCGGCGTACGTCTGCTGCTTAACGAACTGGTGCCCGCGTTCCGTGGCATTGCGATGCGCATCGTGCCTGACGCCAAACCAGCCCTGGACTGCCCGGTGCTCTTCCCGTACGCCCCGAATGCGGTGATTGTCGGCTTCCTCGCCACGACCGCAGGCTCCATCATCGGCATGATTGTCTTCCCGATGTTTGGCCTGGCGATGATCCTGCCCGGCCTGTTAACCAACTTCTTTGCCGGCGGCACCGCAGGGATTTTTGGTAACGCAATGGGCGGCAGACGCGGCGCAATTATCGGCGGCGTGGTACACGGCCTGTTTATCACCTTCCTGCCCGCCATCCTCGTCCCAATGCTGGAAAGCTATGGATTTACCGGCGTGACCTTCAGCGATTCCGATGTGATCAGCAGCGGCCTGATTCTGGGAAATGTCTTCCAGAATAACTGGACGTTTGTCGGCGTATTCATCCTGTTCGTGGCGCTTATCGCCTGGTTCGTGAATGGCAAATCAACCAAACCTCAAGAGGAAAAAGCACATGAGTCTGTATAACTTCCCGGCGTTATTGCAGGTGGCAAAAGAACGCAATTTTAAAGCGGTGGGCTCGTTTAATTTACATTGCCTGGAGATGCTGCCCGCTTATTTTAAAGCAGCGAAAGCCACTAACAGCCCGTTAATGATTCAGATTTCAACCGGGACGGCGGAATATTTAGGTTACCGCTTGCTGGTGGATTCCATTCGTTCCTTATCTGAAAGCCAGCAGATACCGACCTGCTTGCATCTGGACCACTGCTCGGACATTGAATCAATTAAAACGGCAATCGATGCCGGGTTCAGCTCGGTGATGTATGACGGCTCGCACCTGGACATGGCCGAAAATATCGCTAATACCCGTAAGGTCATCGATATCGCCCGTCCGCGAAATGTATCCGTAGAAGCAGAGTTGGGCGCGATTGGCGGCTCGGAAGACGGCAAAGCGGTGGCGGTGGAAGACATCTGCTTTACGACAACGGAAGATGCCAAACGCTTTGTGGATGAAACCGGCGTGGACATGCTGGCGGTGTCCGTCGGCACCGTGCACGGCCTGTATACCGGTAAAGCGCAAATCCAGCATCAGCGCCTGGCGGATATCAGCGAAGTCACCCGAACCCCGCTGGTGCTGCATGGCGGCACGGGCGTCAGCGATGAAGACATGCGGCGCGCCGTCGCGGGCGGCATCGATAAAGTGAACGTCGGCACTGAAATGAACGTACAGTGGGTCGGGCAATGCAAAGAAACCTTCGGGAAAGGCAAAGTGAACGACAGCGTACGCAAGTTTTTAATTCCGGCAAATGATGCGGTAGCTGCCGTATTAATCGAAAAGATCGCATTATTTAAATAATCACAGCGTTATCCTTTACTCTTTAATGTAACCCTGGTTGCGCGGCAATCGTCGGGGCGGGAGATAGCTATGTTTGGATCTTTAAAAAAACTTTTCCATCAAGATAATTCAGATACGGCGCAATATGATATTCAGGCCGAACAACTTGATGCTGAATTAACGGCGCTGGAGAAGACGCTGACGGAAAACCCCAATAATGGCGAAACGCAGAAAGCTTTAATGCTGCGCTATAACCAGGCGTTACAAGTTTATGCGAAGAGTAAAACGCATCGTCAGCATATCGATGCTTTATTTGTCAAAATTGATGAATTGCGAAATACCATTCGCAGGACTATTTAAGGAGCCATTATGGCTATTAAAGAGTTATTAATTGAAGCACAGGCGATTCAGGTCGGGGTGCGCGAAACGGACTGGCAAAAGGTGATTCAACTGGCGGCGCAGCCGCTGGTTGATAACGGCTATATCCTGCCCTCCTATTATCAGGCGGTAATTAATAACACTCTGGAGCATGGCGCGTATTATGTTTTTGAAGAGGGCATCGCTATGCCCCATGCCCGCCCGGAATGCGGCGTCATTAAAAATTGCTTTAGCCTGGTTTTGCTTGATAAGCCGATTGCGTTTGCCGATAGCGACAAGGCCGATATCGTTATTATGTTTGCGGCCCGCGACAGCAATGGCCACATTGAAGAAGGCATTCGCGCCATTGTGAATTTGTTAGGCGATGACGACGTGATGGCGAAGCTGCGCCTGGCAAAAGCTAAGGAAGAGGTGATCGCAATATTATGAGCAAATCTTCGCGGACACAGGGCAAAACGGTGGTACTTGTGAACGGCGTTCCGGCCTCGGGTAAAAGTACCGTCGCCCGTCTTTTATCCGAACATTTTGCGCTACCGGTGCTGACAATCGATGGCATCAAAGAACCGTTTATGGCGCAGTTTGATGAAATAGACAGGCCGTTTAACCGCCGTCTGGGCTGCGCGGCCTACGACGTTATCTGGTCGATAGTGGCAGACAGCCCGACGCAGTGCGTATTTATTATCGATGCCTGGTTTGGTTTCCAGCCCAAAGAAGCGCTGGAGCGTTATCTCGACCAGGCGGGCATCGCGACGGTGCTGGAAGTGTGGAATCAGATCCCCGGCAGCCTTGCTACGGCACGCTATGCGCAGAGGCTGGATGTGAGACGGCCCGGCCATCCCGGCGAAGAGTATCTGCCTGAACTGCTGAGACTTGCAGACAGCGCGCAGCCTATGGCGCTGGGGCCGGTTTATACCGTAGATCAAAGCCACCCGCTCGATACGCAAACGCTGCTGGAATGGTTAGGCAACAAGCTGGACATCCCCCAACACGCGCTAAGAATTGCCTGAACGACTAATCGGGGGGGGATTCCCCCTCATCCCCATCATTATTTAGCCAACAGACTCCATTTTTTGCTCGTTCTGCCGATAACTTATACAGGGCACCTGTAAAACAGGGCGACACGACCCGCCGGGTTATCATTCGAGGTTAAAATGGATAGTTTTCAGAAAGATATCGATGAGAGGGCTAACCTCGCGTTATCCAATAAATTTGAGCTGTTATTGTTCCGGTTAGGGAAAGGTCAGCACGCCGATAAATCAGAGCTGTATGGCATTAACGTTTTTAAACTGCGCGAAATCGTGCCGATGCCGAAAATCAATCGCGCGGCGGGGATGGAGTCGCCGTTGCTGGGCATGGCGAATATCCGCGACCAGATTATCCCGGTCATTGACCTGCCGGCCGTTACCGGTTGTACGCCGCAAACCGGGCTGAATCTTTTATTGATAACGGAATACGCCCGCAGCACGCAGGCTTTTGCGGTGGAATCCGTAGAAAATATCATTCGTCTGGACTGGAGCCAGGTTCATGCCGCCGAATCGGGGGTCAGCAGCCGTAACATCACCAGTATTGCCTCGCTGGACAGCGACGAGTACAAAGGCGAGCTGGCGCTGGTGCTCGACGTTGAACAAATTCTCTATGACATTATTCCCGCCGGACGCGATGTGGATGTCACAGCCATCGAAGAGAAAACCTACACCCTGAAACCGGGCGCGGTGGCGATTGTGGCAGAAGACTCAAAGGTCGCCCGTTCGATGCTGGAGCAAGGCCTGAAGGGCATGGGCATCCCGGCGATTATGCATTCAACCGGCCTGGAAGCCTGGGAAAAAATCAAAGTTATCGCGGCGGAAGCCAAAGCCGCAGGCCAGCCAATCACCGATCGTATTGGCATGGTGTTAACCGATATTGAAATGCCGGAAATGGATGGTTTTACCCTGACGCGCAATATTAAAACCGACGCGGCGTTAAAACAGATCCCGGTGGTGATTCACTCATCTTTGTCGGGCAGCGCTAACGAAGATCACGTGCGCAAAGTAGGGGCGAACGGCTACGTAGCGAAGTTCGATGTAAAAGAACTTTCAACGGTGATTCACAAGGCGCTGGAGGATGCCGCGCTTTAGTTTGTCTGCCCGTCACAGGGTGGGAGACGCTACGCTTTCCCACCCTGAAAGCCTGCGTAGCGTCTGCTGGCATTACGCTAAATAAAACACCTCTTTAAGCTCCGCACTCACCGGGCTGTTATCCGGATTGCTCGGCATAATCTCACGCATATGTTCCCACCAGCGCTGGCAGACTTCCGTTTGCGCAACCGCATTCCAGCGCTCCACGGATTCGATCTCTACCGTGGCGAAAAGCAGATGGCGTTTAGCGTCCAGATAAATAGCGTAATGATGTGCGCCGTGCTGTTTAAGCACTTCCTCAAGCTCCGGCCAAATCGGCGTATGGCGGCGCTGATATTCTTCATGGGCATCGGGGTTTACCTGCATCACAAACGCTTTGCGGATCATAATGCCTCCAGATAAAGCTCGCGTACCTCTTCACGGGTTGCGGTGCGAGGATTACACGGCGCGCAGGGGTCGGCGAGGGCTTTGTCCAGCCAGCCTTCAATGTCCGAGGTTTTCACGCCAAGCTGGCTGAAGCCAGACGGAATGCCGACGCGGGTTGATAACGCGCGGATCGCTTCGATCGCCTTCAGGCTTGCCTGATCTTCGCTCATGCCCTGTACGTTCACGCCCATCGCCACGGCGACTTTTGCAAAACGCGCCACGGCCTGCGGGCGGTTAAAGGCTTCGATAATCGGCAGCAGGATGGCATTGCACACGCCGTGCGGCAGATTGTGCGTTGCCCCCGGCTGGTGCGCCAGGGCGTGAACCAGGCCAAGCCCCGCGCTGTTAAACGCCATGCCGGCCAGATATTGCCCGTAAGCCATCATTTCGCGTGCTTCCAGATTTTGTCCGTCATCGACGGCTTTTGGCAGCCACTGGCTAATCAGGCGGATAGCTTCCAGCGCGTTGGCGTCGGTCAGCGGATGCGCGCCTACGGAAACGTAGGCTTCGATGGCGTGGGTCAGCGCATCCATGCCGGTAGCCGCGGTGACGCCAGCCGGGATGCCGAGCATGACGCTCGCATCATCAACGGCGATGTCCGGGATGATGTTTGAATCGATAATGACTTCTTTGACCTGGCGCTGTGAGTCGATAATTACGGCGTTGCTGGTCATTTCCGCCGCGGTGCCCGCCGTGGTGTTAATCGCCACCAGCGGAACGCCCGCGTTTACGACTTTGCCCACGCCGGAATAGGCGGTTGAAGGGCCGGGGTTTGCGGTAAGGATTTTAACCGCTTTAGCGGTGTCAATCGGGCTGCCGCCGCCGAAGGCGATGATGTAGTCGCATTCTGCCGCCTGGTACGCGGCAAATCCTTTCTGCACCAGCTCCTCGGTCGGGTTCGGGAAGACTTCATCAAACAGTTCATACGACAGCAGGTTTGCGTCCAGAGCGGCAAAGAGGCTGTCCAGCAGACCCATCTTTACCAACTGTCCGTCGGTGACGACCAGCGCTTTGCCCCAGTTTTTTCCGGCAATCAGCTTAACCATATCGCCGATTGCTCCCGCGCCGTGAAGGCTGATTTTGGGTAAGGCCAACATAAAGCTCATTGTGATTCTCCTTAATATTGCTGTTTCGAATTCTTAATGCGCCCATTTTTCCGGAATGAGCGTAGGGCGGGTAAGCGTAACGCCACCCGCCAGATGTTATTGGTGGATAGCGCTGCGCTTATCCACCCTGCGTTGTAAGACTCGCCGCGTAATAATCGGCAAAGAAATCACGGTGATAAGCATCAGGCCAACGATAATCGACATCACGATGCCCGGCACATTCAGCAGGCTCAGGCCAAACGTCACCAGCCCCATCAGGAACGCGGCGATAATCACGCCGGTCATGCTGCCGGAACCGCCAAGAATATTGACGCCGCCCAGCACCGCCATGGTGACCACGCTTAGCTCCCAGCCCATCGCAATCGTCGGACGCGTGCTGCCTAAGCGCGACGTCAGCAGCACCGCCGCAAGCCCGGCCATAACGCCGACTAACACAAACAGGATCATGTTGTGGCGCTTAACGTTGATGCCGGAATACCATGCGCCGGTCGGGTTGTTGCCGATGGCATAGGTGCGGCGACCAAAGTTGGTTTTGTGCAGCAGGAAAGCGAATACGCCAGCCAGCACGATAAATAGCGCAAACTCGAACGACAGCGCGCCCCACACGTAGCCCTGGCCGAACCACGCAAAGCTCTCCGGCCAGGTATTGAGCGCCTGGTCGCCCAGCAGGATGTAGGTGATGCCGCGATACAGGCTCATGGTGCCAATGGTGATGACGATGGATGAGAGGTTAAAGCGCGTTACCAGCCAGCCGTTGAACAATCCGCACAGCAGCCCCACGCCAAGCCCCACGCAAACCAGCAGCGGAGTATCGATGCCAGCTTGCGCGCAGAACCCCATTACCGTAGAGCTGAGCGCGATGGTCGAGGCGACGGACAGGTCGATTTCCCGGGCGATAATCAGCATCGCCATCGGCAGCACGATGATCGCTTTTTCGGTGAAGTTGAACGTGGCGTCCGACAGGTTCCAGATATTCAGGAAATAGGGCGAAGCCAGCGCGTTGGCGACAAATACCGCAAGCGTTACCGCGAGCAGGAAACTTTCCCAGCACAGCAGGCGCTTAAACAGCGGCTCCGGTTGAGCCGCAGGAACCCTTTGTTCAGAGATCAGCGTCTTATTCATGGTTTCACCGCCTCTTTCTGTTTAGAAAGCGCGGCATCGCGCAGGATTAGTCGCCCTTTACGTTTATTGCCGCGTTCGTTCAGCAGCACGGCAACCACAATGACCGCGCCGGAAATAGCCATCTGCCAGAAAGGCGACACGCCGATCACCGGCAGCGCGTT
This sequence comes from Dryocola boscaweniae, assembly GCF_025215095.1. Classification (GTDB taxonomy): domain Bacteria; phylum Pseudomonadota; class Gammaproteobacteria; order Enterobacterales; family Enterobacteriaceae; genus Dryocola; species Dryocola boscaweniae. Next base: position 28,047 of record NZ_JALHAP010000081.1, read on the forward strand.
GTTAATGACGCCGAGGAACAGCGCGCCCAGCAGGCAGCCCAGCACGCGGCCGATGCCGCCCATAGTGCTTATTCCGCCAATGACGCACGCCGCGACGATTTGCAGTTCAAAACCGTTAGCAACGTCCACATACGCAACGGCAAAACGAGAAATCCACAGATAGCCGCAGAAACCTGCCAGCGCGCCGCTCAGGCTGAAGCTGATGAACTGCATTTTTCCGGCGTTGATGCCCGTGTAATACGCGGCCGTCGCGTTGCCGCCCGCGGTGTACATGGCGCGCCCGGTGCGGCTGTAAAGCAGGAAGTAGCCCACAAGCAGCAGGGCTGCAACGGCGCACCAGCTCAATAGCGGCATGCCCAGCAGGGAAGTGCGCGGCAGCGCGAGGAAGTTACCGCTCATCTGGTGAGCGTTGATCCAGCCTCCCTTTGAGAGCAGAAAAATAATGCCGCGGTAGATGCTCATGGTGCCGAGCGTCACCACGATCGCCGGAATACCCAGCTTCCACACCAGCAGCCCGTTAATCATGCCCATCAGCAGGCCAAGTAGGGTGGCGATAATCAGCAGAAGAAAGACCGGAATTTCCGGATGATGGAAGTTCAGCAGCGCGACAATCATCCCGGTGAGCGCAAGGTTAGCCGCCATCGAAAGGTCGATACCTTTGGTCAGCAGCACCATCATCTGGCCGAGCGCCAGAATAATCAGAATGGAAGTATCGTTAAAAATCTCTACCAGATTGCCGGGCGCCAGGAACGACGGCACACGGCTGCCGATAGCCAGCACCATCAGCAAAATCACCCCGGCGAGCAGGGCTTCACGGTGTTTAAGCAGTTTGCGCCACATTATGCCGCCTCCTCGCTCGCGCCGCTGGCCGCGCTGACAATGGTCTCCGCCCTGGCCTCGCCGGCTTTGTATTCCGCCACCATCAGCCCTTCGTGCATGACGATAATTCTGTCCGCCATGCCCATCACCTCCGGCAGCTCCGACGACACCATAATCACTGCCAGCCCCTGGCCGACCAGCTCGGACATAAACTGATGCACCGCGGCTTTGGAGCCGATATCAATGCCTTTGGTCGGCTCATCGAGAATGATGACCTCAGGCTGCGTCGCCAGCCATTTGCCGATCACCACTTTCTGCTGATTACCGCCGGAAAGCGTTTCGACTTTCTGTCGCCAGCTAAACGCCTTCACCTGCAGGCGCTTTGCATATTCATCGGCGAGCGCCCATTCGCGGGATTCGTTAAGCACGCCGTTCGGATTAAGGCGGCTGAGCTGCGGCAGGCTGATGTTCTGGCTGATAGGCAATTCGATAATCGCCCCCTGTTTCTGTCGCTCTTCCGGCACGCAAACAATCCCGGCTTTGATGGCATCGGCGGGCTGGCTGAACTCGACGGTTTTGCCGTTTAAGCGAATCTCGCCCTTACCCGGGCGCGAGACGCCGGACAGCGCCTGCATCAGTTCGGTTCGCCCGGCGCCGACCAGGCCGTAAAAACCGAGAATTTCCCCTTTGCGCAGGGTGAAATTGATATGAGCGAATTCCGTTGGATGGCAGAGATCTTTCACTTCCAGCACGGTTTCGCCCGGCTCGCAGGCGGTTTTTGGATAAGCGTGGCTGATTTCACGCCCGACCATCATGGTCACCATGCGGTCTTCGGTAATGTCGCTGATTTGCCCGGAACCGATATAAACGCCGTCGCGCAGGACGGTGTAATGATCGGCAATCGCAAAGATTTCATCGAACTTATGAGAGATAAACAGGATGGCTTTGCCTTCACGTTTCAGGCGTTCAACGATTTGATAAAACTCGACGTTTTCGTGCTGCGACAGCGCGGCGGTGGGCTCATCCAGAATCACCACCTGGGCTTCAAAAGATAGCGCCCGGGCAATCGCAACCATATGGCGCTGGGCGATGCTCAGCGTTTTGAGCGTGGCGCGCGGGTCGATTTGCACTTCAAGGCGGGTCAGGATTTCCCGCGCCTGCTGGTGCATGGCGGGCCAGTCGAGCTTTTTGAACAGGCCGCGATACAGATAGTGGCCGACAAAAATGTTTTCGGTCACCGTGAGTTCGTCGAACAGCACGGTTTCCTGATGAATTGCCGTGATGCCGACTTTGTGCGCCGCTTCAGGATTGGGCAGCGTTATCGGGATCGCTTTATAAAGCAGCTCGCCTTCTTCCGGCTGGTAAATGCCGGTCATGACTTTGACCAGCGTGGATTTGCCCGCCCCGTTTTCCCCAATCAGCGCCGTGACTTTGCCAGGCCAGAGGTCGAGGTGAACATTTTCAAGGGCGCGCACGCCCGGGAATATTTTGGTTATTCCCCTGAGTGACAGCAGTGGTGTGGAGGCAGTCATCGTTAAATTCCCCATCCAGAATGCAAAAAGTGGTGGATGGCGCCTGCGCTTATCCACCCTACACTGGGCTCGTAGGGCGGGTAAGCGCAAACGCTCCCCGCCACATTGCTATCAGAAGATCTTCGAGAATTTATCGATATTGCTGGCGTCATAAACAAACGGCTCGGCCATTGCGCCACTGCCGTCGGCGTCCAGTTTCACCTTGCCTAATTTACCCATGCTGGCTTCGGTTTTGGTGGCGCTGCCTTTAACTAAATCATCGGCCAGGTAAGTTGCCGCGTAGCCCAGGTCGATAGGGTTCCAGATGGCGAAGCTTTTTGACGCGCCGGATTTAATAGCGCCCGCCATTTCAGACGGCAGGCCCAGACCGGTCACGTAAACCTGGCCGATTTTGCCCTGATCTTTAACCGCCTGAGCGGCGGCAACGATGCCCACGGAGGAGGGGGAAACAATAACTTTCAGATCGGGATAAGACTTCAGCAGGCCCACGGTTTCGCGGTAGCTTTTATCGGAAAGGTCATCCCCGTAAGCCACGGTTACCAGATTGACGGACGGGTACTTCGGCAGCACCTTTTTCATCTCGGCAATCCAGATGTTCTGGTTAGTGGAAGTCGGCGTTGCGCTCAGAACCGCTACGTCGCCTTTCTCAACGTTCATGGCTTTTAGCGCTTCGGCGGCCAGCTTGACGTTAGTTTCGCCAATCAGTGCGTTATTGGACGGATTAAGGTGGATCTGACGGCCATCTTTGGCGACGCCGGAATCCCAGGAGACGACCTTAATGCCGCGCTGCATGGCTTTTTTGAGCACGGGCACCACGGCGTCCGGGTCGTTGGCGGAGATAGCGATAGCATCCACGCCTTGGGCAATCAGGCCGTTAAGCACTTCAATCTGCGCTTCGGCGGTGGTGGTGGTCGGGCCGGTATAGATGACTTTGACATCTCCCAGCTCTTTGGCGGCTTCCTGAGCCCCCACGTTTGCTGCTTCAAAGAAACCATTGCCGAGGGATTTCGCCACCAGGGCGATTTTCACTTCGGCAAGAGCAGAGCTGGATAAACTCAGCGCGGCAACGGTGAGCGTACAACCTAATATTGCTTTAATTTTCATTGCTTGTACTCCGCATGTAGGGTCAGTTTGCAGGTGTTTTTTATTGTTATTAACGGTACTTTTTGTCGGATGACGCTGCGCTTATCCGACCTACAAAGAAAATGTAGGGTGAATAAGCGCAGCGTCATTCGTCGTTCAGTTTTGTAGGGTGGATAAGCGAAGCGCCATCCACCGTTACAGAGTTACAGCTCTAATGCGCTGGCTAATGGGGTGACGCCAAAACGTTTGCCAAGCGCGATAAGCTCATCGCGGCTGATGGTCTGCTTCATGCCGCCCATCGAGATGACTTTGACCAGCACTTCCGCAGACTTTTCGGCGGTATCGATAAGGCCAAAGGCTTCGTCGAGCGTCGGGCCGCTGCCGAATACGCCGTGGAACGGCCACAGCACAAGCGAGTGTTTTTGCATTTCGCCTGCGGTCGCTGTTCCAATTTCATCGGTGCCCGGCACCATCCAGGGCAGGATGCCCACGCCGTCCGGGAACACGACCAGACACTCGGTGCTGCCTTCCCACAGCTTGCGTGTGATGATGTCGGTATCGTTTTCCAGCACGTAAGTCAGGGCAATCAGATTGGTGGCGTGACAGTGCATAATTACGCGATCGCGACCGTCGGTCACTTTCATACGCACACAATGTGACTGGAAGTGCGATGCAAGTTCAGAAGTCGGCACCGCTTCGTTTTCCAGTCCCCACAAAATGTGGTAGCCCATGCCGCGGCTGTCCACTTTTACCACGCCAATATTTGCGGCCGGATCGAGCTGAACGTTGCGGAAGAATTTGCCGGAACCGGTGACGATAAACGGCGTATTGGCGAGATCGGGCATCTGCTGGCTTAGCGTGATATAGCGCGGCTCGGCGTGGAAATCAGCCTGGAAAGGCGCGATGTCGGCTTCGCTCAGACGCATGGTGATGTTGCCGCCGTTGCGTTCGTCCCAGCCTTTCAGCCAGGCGTCGCTGGTCGCTTTGATCATGCCTTCGACAAACCAGGCGTTAAGGATGTTCTGCATAGTTTTGTGTTTCCTGTTTTTTATCTGGCGGATGGCGCTACCGCTTATCCGCCCTACGTTTGTAAGGTATTTGTAGGGTGGATAAGCGAAGCGTCATCCACCGGTAATCAACTAGCCGCGCTTAACCAGCACGTCTTTCTCGTAGCCGCGCACGTTATCCAGCCATTGCGCATCGGCCGGGACATCGTTGCGCTGGCAGTACATTTCCCAGACGGCCTGCCACGGCAGGGATTTCTGCTCTTCGAGCAGCGCCAGACGACCGGTGTAATCGCCTTCGTTTTCAAGCTTGCGCAGGGTTTCTGTTGGCTCCAGCAGGGCGCGCAGCAGCGCTTTCTTCATGTTGCGGGTGCCGATAACCCATGCCGCGATGCGGTTAATGGACGCGTCAAAGAAGTCGAGACCGATGTGCACGCGGTCGAACAAATCGTGGCGGATGATTTCGCTGGCGATCGCCTGGGTTTCATCGTCCAGCAGCACCACGTGGTCGCTGTCCCAGCGCACCGGGCGGCTGACGTGCAGCAGCAGGCGCGGCACGTAGAGCATGGCGCTGGAGATTTTGTCGGAGATGACTTCGGTCGGGTGGAAATGGCCCGCATCCAGGCACAGCGCCGTCTGGCGGCTGGTGGCGTAGCCAAAATAGAATTCGTTAGAGCCCACGGTATAGCTTTCGGCACCGATGCCGAACAGTTTGCTTTCCACCGCGTCAATGTGGTGAGCCGGGTTCAGCTTCTCGCTCATGACTTCGTCTAGCGCATTCAGCAGGCGCTGGCGCGGGGCCAGCCGGTCAACGGTGACATCTTTCATGCCATCCGGGATCCAGATATTCATCACCGAAGGCGTGCCGAGCTGCTCGCCAAAGTAGGCGGAAACTTTGCGGCTGGCCTTCACATGGTCAATCCAGAACTGGCGGGTTTTATCGTCCGCGTGGGAGAGAGTAAAACCGTCTTCGCTTAGCGGATGCGAGAAGCAAGATGGATTGAAATCCAGGCCCAGGCCGTTTGCTTTTGCCCATTCGACCCAGTTTTTGAAGTGTTCCGGCTTGATTTGGTCGCGGGAAACCGGCGTAGCGGACTCAAGATAAATAGCGTGCAGATTCAGGCGCTTTGGCCCCGGAATCAGGCTTAACGCCTGCTCAAGGTCGGCGCGGAGTTCGGCTGCGTTGCGCGCTTTGCCCGGATAGTTGCCGGTCGCCTGGATGCCGCCGCTCAGCGCGCCTTCCGGGTTTTCAAAGCCGGCAACGTCGTCGCCCTGCCAGCAGTGCATAGAAACCGGCAGACGGTCCAGTTGACGCAGCGCGGTTTCTGCATCAACGCCGACGGCAGCAAAGCGCTGCTTAGCCAGTTCCCAGGCTTGAATGATAGAGGTGGTCATGCGCAAAACTCCTTACAGGTTTGACGGTTATGCGGAAACTGCGCCACGTAGCGGGCAATTTCGCTGTCTGTTTGAGGGGAAAAAGATTTGAGTTGATAGCTGGCGGCGACGATTGTCCGGAAGTCGTCAACGTCGGTGATTTCATCCAGCGCCATTAGCTGGCAGCCGATATTTCCGAGCGTGGAGGCTTCCACCGGCCCGGCTAATACCGGTACGCCGCAGGCGTCGGCGCAAAGCTGGTTCAGCAGTTCGTTCTGGCTGCCGCCGCCTACGATATGCAGGCAGCTAACAGGGCGGCCGCGTAGCTCGGCCAGCTCCTGAAGAATTTGCGCATAAAGCAGCGCCAGGCTGTCGAAGATACAGCGCGCTAGCTCGCTGTCCGTCAGCGGAACAGGCTGCTGGCTTTCCCGGCAGGCGGCCTGAATTTCGCGGCTCATGCTTTCCGGGTTAATAAAGCGATCGTCGTTAGGATTGATGACAAATTTGCAGGCGGGAATTTGTCTGGCGCGGGCAATCAAATCCGACAGATCGGTAATCGCCAGTTCTTTTGTGACGCGTTGCAGCAGCCACAGCCCCATAATATTTTTTAGTACCCGGTAGCGGCCTTCCGCCCCGCCTTCGTTAGTGATGTTGGCGGCCAGCGCTTTGCGCGTCGCATAGGGCGTTTTGCTTTCAAAGCCCATTAAAGACCAGGTGCCAGATGAGAGGTAAGCAGCCTCTTTATCTTTCAGCGGCGCGCCTAATACCGCACTTGCGGTATCGTGAGTCGCGACGGAAACGACCGGGATTTTGTTGCCTTCCCGGCAAATCCACTGGCCGATAACGTTGCCCGGATGCGTTGGTGTGCCAAACCATTTGCGCGGCACGCCGGCCCAACCAAGCAGCGTTTCATCCCAGCTATCGCTATTGATGTTGATCAGTTGCGTGGTGGTAGCGTTGGTATATTCCCAGTTCAGCGCGCCGGTTAAGCGGTAACAGAAATAGTCCGGGATCAGCAGCGCATGTTCGACTTTATCCAGCACTCCTGGCTGCTGTTCGCTGAGCGCGCGCAACTGGTAAAGCGTATTGAAAGGCAGGAACTGAATGCCGGTGCGGCGATAAATTTCTTCCCGGCCTAACTCGCCGAGGGCGTTTTCCATTACGCCATCGGTGCGGTTATCCCGATAGGACACGGGCAGGCCGACGCGCTTACCGTCGCGGTCAAGCAGCACAAAATCCACACCCCAGGTATCAATGCCGATGCTGTCGATAACGATGCCTTCATCGCAGGTTTTTTGCAGGCCGGTGCGGATTTCCTGCTCCAGCGCGTCCAGATCCCAGGTGGCGAAACCATCCGTTCGCTGCAGGCAGTTGACGAAGCGGTGAATTTCACGCAGGCAGATACTGCGGGTATCACGGTCAAAGCGCGCCAGCATGACGCGGCCGCTTGAAGCGCCCAGGTCAACTGCAACACTATGGCGAAGAGTCATTGTCAGGGTCCTTACGAATTAATTGACCCTACTTTAAAAACGAATGCCCGCGCTCACCTTCTTGTTACTGACAGGCGCAATGCCGCTTTGGCAAAGAAGCAAAGATGAACGTGAGTGATATCACAAATTCGTTTTTACATCTGTCGCATGCGGCCTGTGACGCTTCCCGCATTTCCGAATAATTCCCGCGATTTCTTAAAAAACGAACCGTTTTTAACGGTTTTCACGTCAAAAATTTAAGGTGCAGATGAGAATCGTTATCTACTATCAGGCAACTGTTCAAAAGGTGGTGGGTGCGAGAATGACAATACTGCATGGTTTTGATTTCTTCCCGTCAGGTAACGCGTCGGTGGCGATTGAACCCCGTTTGCCGCAGGCGGCGTTTCCTGAGCATCATCACGACTTCTATGAAATTGTGATTGTGGAGCACGGCACCGGCACACATGTTTTTAACGGGCAGCCTTATACTCTGAGCGGTGGTTCGGTGTGCTTCGTGCGCGATCACGATCGCCATCTGTATGAGCACACAGAAAATCTCTGTCTGACCAATGTCCTGTACCGCGCACCGGATGCGTTTTGCTTTTTATCGGGTCTGGATAAGCTGCTGCCGCAGGAGCAGGACGGCAATTATCCCTCGCACTGGCGGGTGAACCAGCCGGTACTGCAGCAGGTGCGCGGGTTGATAGAACAGTTCGAAAAAATCGGTGAAAGTATGGATACCCATGCCGTCGCCAGCCGGGAAATGCTGTTTATGCAGCTTCTGGTGCTGCTGCGTAAAGGCAGCATGATGGAAGGCGTAACGAACGCGGAAGGGCGGCTCAATCAGCTTATGGCCTGGCTTGAGGACCATTTCGCCGAGGAGGTTTGCTGGGAGCAGCTCGCCGGGCAGTTCACGCTTTCGCTGCGCACGCTGCATCGCCAGCTCAAGCAGCAAACCGGGCTTACGCCGCAGCGCTACCTTAATCGCTTACGTCTGATGAAGGCTCGCCATATGCTGCGCCACGGCGAGGAGAGCGTGACGGATATCGCTTTCCAGTGCGGCTTTGGCGACAGTAATCACTTTTCCACGCTGTTCAGGCGCGAGTTTTCCTGGTCGCCACGCGAAATTCGTCAGGGGCGGGATACTCAACTTCAGTAATCGCGAACGCAATCACCGTTTTTTTTAGCGAAAAAGCCAATACTTCTCAGCTACTTTTTTGTCGGGTGGCGCACGCTTACCCGACCTACGTTTGTAAATTGTAGGGGGATAAGCTTAGCGCCTTCCTTCCTGTGGATGTTGCGTAGAGGTATTGCGGTGGCCGGTCATTTAGTGCTGAAAAAAACAGACTTTTTTGCGTCCAGCGCCCAGCCCGTGGCGGTGGCGGATCGTTATCCGCAAAACGTCTTTGCCGAACACTCTCATGATTTCTGCGAACTGGTGCTGGTGTGGCGCGGCAACGGTCTGCACGTGCTTAACGACCGGTCCTGGCGCATCACCTGCGGCGATCTGTTTTATATCCGCGCCGAAGACCGCCACCGTTATGAATCGGTTAACGATCTCGTCCTGCATAATATTATTTATTGTCCGGAAAGGCTGAAGCTTAACGTCGACTGGGATGATTTGCTGCACCGGCAATCGGTCGCGGGCAGCGATCCGCGCTGGCGGCTTAGCAGCCACGGTATGGCGCAGGCGCGGCAGTTAATCAGCCAGCTTGAGCACGAAAGCCCGAAGCAGGACGCGCTCTCACTTTGCCTGACGGAAAGCCTGTTTCTGCAGCTTTGCATTTTGCTGCGTCGTCATCGTTATCAGTCGCGGGATGCCGCTGGGCCCGATGGCGGTGAAACGCTGGATTTATTAATGGCGGCTCTTGGCTCAAGCCTGGAAACCCCGTTTGAACTTCAGCAATTCTGCCAGCAGCATCAGGTAGCGGAGCGCCACCTTCGCCAGCTTTTCCGCCAGCAAACCGGGATGACCATCAGCCAGTATTTGCGTCAGTTACGCATTTGCCAGGCGCAGGATTTACTGCGTCACAGTGAGATGCTGATTAGCGATATCGCCACGCGCTGCGGCTTTGAGGACAGCAATTACTTTTCGGTGGTGTTTACCAAAGAGACAGGTTTGACGCCACGGATGTGGCGCCAGCGTTATGCGGTTGAAGTTAGTTAGCCATGCCCAGCCCAACGATATTGGCGGCAATAATTATCACCACGCAGCCCACGCTCAGCACGCCCACCGGACGGCGGCCCGCCGCCTTCCATTCTTTCATAATCAGGCCCACCAGCCCGCCGCACAGCACGTAGAAACTCATGTGCAGCATCCAGCTCATATAGTCGTACTGCGCCGGAATGCTGGCGTGCCCCCAGGCGTAGAAAAAGAATTGCAGATACCACATTGCTCCGCCGAGCGCTGCGAACAGCACGTTGCTGATAAGCAGCGGTTTTGCCACGGAGAAATCGGCTTTTACCGACAGGTTCTTCACTTTTGCCAGACGAATGAAGCAGAACCCGAGATTTATCACCGCGCCGCCGCCCATGATTATCACGTAGCTTGGCAGAGCGATATACAGCGGATCAACGCCCAAATCTGCGGCGGCTTCGTGCATAGGTTTTGCGGCATCCATCGCAAACGACATCCCGGCGGAGAAAATGCCGCACATTACCGCCAGAATGAGTCCCTTTTTCAAATTGAACTCTTCGGCTTTGATGCCCATCTGGCGTTCTTTAAGCTGGCCTGCGCGAGTCACCGTAGCCACGCCAATTAGCGCAACCAGCACGCCCAGTAAGGTCATGCGCCCGCCCGGCGTGCCAATCAGCACGTCAAACTTGCCGGCAATAATAGGGGTCATTAACGTACCGACAATCAACGTAATGCCAATGGCGATGCCAATGCCCATCGACATACCGAGGTAGCGCATCGTCAGGCCGTAGTTAATGTTTCCGATGCCCCACATCGCGCCAAAAAGAAAAATGGGCAGCAGGGTGGAGAGGCTAAAGGAGCCGTAGTAGGCCCAGACGTCAGGCAGCAGAATGGCGCTGACCAGCCAGGGTAAAACTATCCAGGAGACGAAGCCGCCGACTGCCCACATGGTTTCCCAGGACCAGCGCTGTACTTTCTTGAAGGGGGCGTAGAAGCAGGCGGCGCTTGCCGCCCCCACCAGATGCCAAAGTATCCCCATCGTTATTACGTTACTCATTTTCTATCCCTTTAGTTTTATTAAAAACGCAGGGGCGACCGCTCACGACCCCAATATCATTAAGTCTAAAGAGTGAGTAACGGGCTAACCTTCAGTGTGCTGCCGCGGCGGCAGCGTTACTGGCAAAATTCAGCGGGTAGGCAGGATATCGATCACAATTTTTTAGTTAGTTCTGTCCTGCAATAACAAATATGTCGCGCGAAAAGGAATGAGCTCCGCCTCCGCGGCGTTTTATCATCCTGACAAGCCTTATTTTTTCTTAAACATACCAAAAAGTTATAACCTTATAGAAACTACGGCATTGATAAACATTTTCAATATCATTTAATTAACTATAATGAACCAACTGATTACGCGGCGATAACAGATCTCAGGCCGCCCAACAATAGTGGAGAAGATGAACATGAGTTATACATTGCCATCCCTGCCTTACGCTTACGACGCTCTGGAACCGCACTTCGACAAACAAACGATGGAAATCCATCACACTAAACACCACCAGACCTACGTCAACAACGCTAACGCAGCGCTTGAATCTCTGCCAGAATTCGCAAACCTGCCGGTTGAAGAGCTGATCGCTAAACTGGACCAGTTGCCAGCAGACAAGAAAACCGTACTGCGTAACAACGCCGGCGGTCACGCTAACCACAGCTTCTTCTGGAAGGGCCTAAAAACCGGCACCACCCTGCAGGGCGATCTGAAAGCGGCCATCGAGCGCGATTTCGGTAGCGTTGAAAAATTCAAAGAAGAATTTGAAAAAGCGGCTGCGACCCGCTTCGGCTCCGGCTGGGCGTGGCTGGTGCTGAAAGACGACAAACTGGCCGTGGTTTCTACCGCAAACCAGGACAGCCCGCTGATGGGCGAAGCCGTTTCCGGCGTTTCCGGCTTCCCGATTGTGGGCCTGGACGTGTGGGAGCATGCTTACTACCTGAAGTATCAGAACAAGCGTCCTGATTACATCAAAGCGTTCTGGGAAGTTGTGAACTGGGACGAAGCGGCAGCCCGTTTTGCTGCTAAAAAATAAGTTGCATTGCAACTGACGAGAGGCGAGCCTGATGGCTCGCTTTTTTTATGTCTGTTGCATAACAGGGAGAGGCAGATGCACCATCCGCTACAGGTTTATATCGGTAAAATTCGTGATTACGAAGGCAGCAGGCCGAGTGCGATTGCAAAATATCAGGTCGATGGCGAGCTACGGCTGACGGAGCTGGGGCTGGAAGGCGATCAGCAGGCCGAGAAAGTGATTCACGGCGGGCCGGATCGTGCGTTGTGCCACTATCCTCGTGAACATTATCTCCACTGGGCGCGAGAATTTCCCGAGCAGGCAGAGCTGTTTACCGCTCCGGCTTTTGGCGAAAATCTTTCAACCAGCGGCCTGACGGAAAAAAACGTCTACATTGGCGATATCTTCCGCTGGGGCGATGCGCTTATTCAGGTTACGCAACCTCGTTCGCCGTGCTTTAAGCTCAACTACCATTTCGGTATCGGTGATATGGCCTCTTTGATGCAGAAATCAGGCTACTGCGGCTGGCTGTACAGAGTAGTGATGGCGGGGAATGTCGCTACGGAAACCCCGCTGGAGCTGGTTTCCCGCGTGAGTGATGTGAGCGTCGCTGAAGCGATAGCTATCGCCTGGCATATGCCGTTTGATGATGAGCAGTACCATCGCCTGCTGTCAGCGGCAGGGCTTTCGGTTAGCTGGACGCGCACCATGCAAAAACGTCGACTTTCAGGAAAGATGGAGAACAATTCACGGCGCTTGTTTGGGAAGTCATAGATTTATCAGATCCCGGAAACGAAAAAACCCGCCAGAGGCGGGTTTTAGAATCTTTGCTTAGGCAGCAATTACAGGCTGGTTACGTTACCAGCTGCTGGGCCTTTAGCACCACTTTCGATGGTGAAAGACACTTTCTGGCCTTCGTCCAGGGACTTGTAGCCATCGTTCTGGATAGCAGAGAAGTGTACGAACACATCTTTAGAGCCATCGTCAGGAGTGATGAAGCCGAAGCCTTTGTCAGAGTTGAACCACTTAACCAGACCAGTCATTTTAGCAGACATTGATATTACCTTTTAAATAGAGTTTGCCTTGCGGCGCATTGGTATGCTTTACAGATTTTTGAAGCGATAAAGGAGAAACTCACTTTGAAAGGTATCTACGATAACTTCTGGAGGACTGCTTTGCTTGAAAGGTCTGTGCGTCAAACCGATGTCGGCATTAACGCATATTTAACCAGGTGATGACAAGAATTATTTCAGCCGTCCACAGGGCTGGAAGGTAAGCCGCCTGGAAACTCCCCGCCTTTCAACGGGGAAATAGCATCACTGCATTGCGTTTTGAGCGCTTGAATAAGCCTGCATAAATGCCTGATGCTGCGACGCCAGCGGGCCTATCAGCGAGTTGTACTGGCTGGCCTGCTGTGAGGTCGGGAACTGGATGCCGCCTGCGGTAAAGCCGACCTGCGTTCCCTGCTGCTGGATAAAATCACCTACCTGAACCAGTTGCTGAGTGAAGGTCTGGGCGGCAGGAATCAGCGGCGCCATGGCGTTCGCCGGGGCTGTAACCACTTTCTGATAAACCCGATCGTAAACGGTTTTTAGATCGTCCGACTGTTTTAACGTGGAGCGCGCGCTGTCCGCCTGCATTTTGGCGTTCTGCACTTGCTGGCCAAGCACATTCAGGGAACCGTTCGCCTGACGCAGCGCTTCACGCTGAGTCATATAATCCTGCGGAACACGAATGCTGTTTACGCTGTCGACCACCGGCTTCATGCCGTCGTCCATCGCCTGGCTTATTTGCTGAGAGAAGCCGTATAAAATGGCGTAGTCAGAAACCAGCGGACCGAACTGTTTTTTCTGATCGGCCGTCAGCGTAGGCAGGCGTTCACCGCTACGCATGGCTGTATTTTGCAGAAAATCGATAAACGCCTTGCGTTGATCGCCTTCTTTATCAAAGCAACCGCTGAGGCTCACCACCATTAATAACGCCGCAAGCGACGCAAACCAGCGAGAGCAGGACTTACCTGTCGCCATCTTTTCTACTCCTTTCACCAAATAATGCAAATGCGCATACGCGTACCCGATAATGTAGCTAATGATAGTCCAGGCCGCTCGCGCAAGATACCCTTTCACAACAATCTCTTTAAGCCAAAATCGCAGCCTGAAGCTGCCTTTTTGCTCGCTTTTTATAGCAGGTTCGGGCAGGAGCTGCCGCAGGGTGATTGTTGCGTAAATGTTAACCTTCTCACAGATCCGCGCCCTGACGCACTTCGCATCCCATTATTTAATCCTTTAATATTTAATGGATTACGGTTGACGGGCTTTAGCTTCCGTCCTGAGCGGTACGATAATCGCACACAAACACCCGCCGGATGATTGCCGAATAGCCCGCTGAATGGTTTGATTTAACGAACGATTAACGAATCTTTGTTCGATAATCGAACATTTCAGGTTAACTCCGGCAGGTTTCGGCCCACCCTACGCTCCGGCCGCGGCTTGCTGCTTTCGCAGGACTTGCCTTATGACAAATTCAACGACCGATATTCAGGCATTTATTAACGAGCACCGCTTCTCTAAGTTCCAGTGGATGATTCTCGCGCTGTGTTTTATTACCGTCGCGATGGACGGCTTCGACACCGCCATCATCGGCTTTATCGCCTCGGACCTGGTCCAGGAGTGGGGCGTGCAGAAATCCGACCTTGGCCCGGTGATGAGTGCGGCCCTGGTCGGTCTGGCCGTTGGCGCGCTTACAGCCGGGCCGATGGCCGATCGCATCGGACGTAAAAAGGTGCTGGTGCTGTCGATTCTGGTATTTGGCGGCTTTAGCCTGCTGACGGCGTTCGCCACCAGCCTGACCACGCTCGCTGCGCTGCGTTTTCTTACTGGCCTGGGGCTGGGAGCGGCGATGCCCAATGCGGCAACGTTAATGTCCGAATACGCGCCGGAGCGTAAACGTGCGCTGCTGGTCAACCTGATGTTTGTCGGCTTCCCGATAGGTTCTTCCATGGGGGGCTTTATTTCCGCCTGGATGATCCCGCATTTGGGCTGGCAAAGCGTGCTGATCCTGGGCGGCGTGATGCCGCTTATCCTCTCCGTGGTGCTGATTATCTGGCTGCCGGAATCGGCTCGTTATCTGGTGGTGAAGAATAAACCGCAGAAAGATATCGCCGCTATTCTCAAGCGCATTGCTCCGCTCCCGGCGACGGAGAACCTGCGTTTTGTGCTTAACGAAGCTGGCGGACACATTAAAGACAAAACTGCGCTGGGGGTCATTTTCTCGCCGCGCTATCTGGTCGGTACGCTGATGCTTTGCCTGACATATTTTATGGGCCTGCTGATTTTCTATCTTCTGACCAGTTGGCTGCCGCTGTTAATCCGTGAAACCGGCGCATCCCTGAGCCAGGCTTCGGTTATTACCGCCCTGTTCCCGCTGGGCGGGGGGATCGGGGTGCTGATAATCGGCGCGCTGATGGACAAACTGAACCCGAACAAAGTGGTCGCCGTAGGATATTTGCTGACGGGCCTGTTTGTTTGTCTGGTCGGCTTCTCGACCTCAAGCCTGGTGCTGATGGGCGTGATGGTGTTTATCGCCGGAACCATCATGAACGGTGCGCAATCCTCAATGCCTGCGCTGGCGGCCGGGTTTTATCCAACGCAAGGGCGAGCGACGGGCGTGGCATGGATGCTCGGGCTTGGGCGTTTCGGCGGTATTCTGGGGGCCTTTAGCGGCGCATTCCTGATGCAGGCGGAGCTCTCATTCAAAACCATTTTTATGCTGCTGGCGATCCCGGCGCTGCTCTCTGCCATCGCATTGATGGTGAAATCCTGGGCAGGCCTGCGTGCTCCTCGCGTAAATCGCTTAGGGAACAGCGAACTGAATAAAGCCACGCAAAAAGCCTGAAGGTTCGTCTCCTGCCAGCGGTGGAGAAGGAACGCCGCTGGCGCAATAAGTGCATAACCATTTACAAATTTATACTTAGTCCCCTTTCTGGCCTGATTTTCAATCTGTTATGACGCTTAATTTCTCGTTTAAATCGCATAAACAACAAGTTCTATAAGAATAGTTACGCTATGAATCATCAGCATGCTTTTTTCAGGCTATTCTTAAAAGGCTTCTTAACCTTCACGAGGTCAATGTGTGATTTATGAGGAGTTCTCAATGGAATATAAAGATCCAATGATTGAACTGCTTAGCAGTCTTGAGCAGATAGTTTTTAAAAACGAACAACAAACGGTGACCCTGAGAAATAAACCCAACGCGTTTTCGGAATTTGAGCAGGTGCGTAAAAGCACGGGCTTGAAAATTGATGATTTTGCTCGCGCGATGGGGGTCAGTGTTTCGATGGTGCAGGAGTGGGAATCAAAACGAATCAAACCCTCCAGTACCGAACTGAAGCTGATGCGCCTTATACAGGCGAATCCCATGCTCAGTAAGCAGTTGATGGAATGATTTTGTACTTTGTACCCTGACTTGCCTTAACCAAAACCCCGCTCAATGACGCGGGGTTTGTTGTTTCCGGAGGCGGGACTAAAAGCGAATCATCATTAAACGAAACCGTAATGTCCGGAAACCAGACCTGCATCACTACCAAAATCGCAAAAATTAACCATAACTAAAGAAGGGCAAATACCAGACAAGCAAAAGGAGGCTGTATGTCTAAGAAAATCCTGGTTCCTATCGATATTTCTGAAATGGAACTGACGCAGCAGGTTATTCCTCATGTAGAGGCGTACGCAAAGCAGGACGATGCCACAATCCATTTCCTGGCGGTCATTCCTGATTATACCTATTTTGCCTCTTACGGCCTGGGTTACTCTTCGATAGCGCCTGATGTCAAAGAGAGGGAAGCTGCGGCTATGGAGTCGCTGAGCGATATTATCGCTAAATTCAGCCTTCCCGGCGACCGGATTGAAAAGCACATGGTGAGCGGCACGCCAAAAGATCATATTCTCCGGCTGGCCGATGATATTAACGCTGACGTGATTATTCTGGCTTCGCACAGGCCAAGCATGTCTACCTACCTTCTTGGCTCAAACGCCGCGGCGGTGGTTCGTCATGCGAAATGTTCAGTGCTGGTCGTGCGCTGAAAAATTATCAGGCTGTAATAATAAAAAACCCCGCTTTCGCGGGGTTTTCCGTTACAAGCGGCGCTCGTTACTGCAGCAGAGAAATATCTGCGACCTGCAGGAACAGCTCACGCAGTTTGGACAGCAGCGTCAGGCGGTTGATGCGCAGCGCTTTGTCTTCGGCGTTGACCATCACTTTATCGAAGAACTCATCAACCGGCTCGCGCAGGTTGGCCAGTTCGACAAGCGCTTCCTGATAGCGGCCTTCGGCGAAGAAGGGTTCCAGCTTATCGCGCAGCACAACCAGATTGGTCGCCAGACGGATCTCCTCGGCTTCTTTCAGAACGGAAGCGTGAACGTGGTCGTTCAGCGTTTCTTCTGACTTCGCCAGAATGTTGGAAACACGTTTGTTTGCCGCCGCAAGCGCCGCCGCCGCTTCCAGAGTACGGAAGTGGGATACGGCCTTCATGCGCGCATCGAAATCTGCCGGTTTGGTCGGACGACGCGCCAGTACGGCCTGGATGGTATCCACGCTGTGGCCTTCTTCCTGATACCAGGCGCGGAAACGGCCCAGCATAAAGTCGATAACGTCATCCACTACCTTCTGGTTGGTCAGCTTGCTGCCGTACAGGCGCACGGCCTCTTCGGTCAGAGTTTGCAGATCCAGCGGCAGGTTTTTCTCAACGATGATACGCAGCACGCCGAGGGCTGCACGACGCAGAGCAAACGGGTCTTTATCGCCTTTTGGATGCTGGCCGATGCCGAAGATGCCCGCAAGGGTATCCATCTTATCGGCAATGGCTACGGCGCAGGCCACGAGGTTAGACGGCAGTTCATCGCCCGCGAAACGCGGCTGATATTGTTCGTTCAGCGCAACGGCCACGTCTTCGGCTTCGCCGTCGTGACGCGCGTAGTGCATGCCCATCACGCCCTGGGTGTCGGTGAATTCGAACACCATGTTGGTCATCAGGTCGCATTTGGACAGCAGGCCAGCACGGGTTGCGTGATTCACGTCCGCGCCAATCTGCCCGGCAATCCAGCCGGAAAGCGCTTCGATACGGTTGGTTTTATCGCGCAGCGTGCCGAGCTCTTTCTGGAACAGAACGGTTTCCAGACGCGGCAGGTTATCTTCAAGACGCTTTTTGCGGTCGGTATTGAAGAAGAATTCCGCATCCGCCAGACGCGGACGAACAACCTTCTCGTTGCCGGAGATAATCTGCAGCGGATCTTTCGATTCGATGTTCGCCACGAAGATGAAGTTTGGCAGCAGCTTGCCGTCGTTCGCGTAAACCGGGAAGTACTTCTGGTCGCCTTTCATGGTGTGAACCAGCGCTTCCGCAGGCACCGCGAGGAATTTCTCTTCGAACTTAGCGGTGAGCACCACTGGCCATTCAACCAGCGAGGTCACTTCTTCAAGCAGGCTTTCGCTCAGATCGGCGTTACCGCCGATTTTGCGAGCGGCTTCTTCTGCACCCTGCTTGATAACGGCTTTACGCTGCTCGTAGTCGGCGATAACTTTGCCGCGCTCCAGCAGAATCTGCGGATACTGATCGGCGTTATCAATGGTGAATTCCGGCTCGCCCATAAAACGGTGGCCGCGAATTACGCGGTCGGACTGAATACCCAAAATGGTTGCCGGAATAACTTCATCGCCCAGCAGCAGGGTCACGGTGTGGACCGGACGCACGAAGTGCGTATCGTTGGCGCCCCAACGCATCAGTTTTGGAATCGGCAGTTTGGTCAGCGCCGTTGCGATCATCGCAGGCAGCAGCGTTTGCACGCTTTCGCCTTTAACGTGCGCGCGGTACATCAGCCATTCGCCTTTATCGGTTTTCAGACGCTCCGCTTGATCGACGGTGATGCCGCAGCCGCGTGCCCAGCCTTCAGCGGCTTTGCTCGGTTTGCCTTCGGCATCAAACGCAGCAGAAATCGCCGGGCCGCGTTTTTCAACTTCGCGGTCAGGCTGTGCTTCGGCAAGGTTTGCGATTTTCAGCGCCAGGCGGCGCGGAGACGCGAACCATTTCACTTCACCGTGGGCGACGTTCGCCGCATCCAGTTCCGCCGTTACGTTCGCAGCAAAGGATTCCGCCAGGCTGCGCAGGGCTTTTGGCGGCAGCTCTTCAGTGCCGATCTCCACCAGAAAAGTTTTTTCAGACATGCCAGCCTCTTTATTTATTCTTATTGCACATCGGGAAGCCAAGCGCTTCACGAGAAGCGTAATAGGCTTCGGCCACGGCTTTGGTCAGCGTACGGATACGCAGAATATAGCGCTGACGCTCGGTCACCGAGATGGCCTTACGCGCATCCAGCAGGTTGAAGCTGTGCGCCGCTTTCAGAATGCGTTCGTAAGCCGGCAGCGGCAGCGGATTTTCCAGCGCCAGCAGGTGCTGCGCTTCTTTCTCGTACTGCTCGAAGCAGGAGAACAGGAAATCCACATCGGCGTGCTCGAAGTTGTAGGTTGATTGCTCAACCTCGTTCTGATGGAACACGTCGCCGTAGGTGGTTTTACCCAGCGGGCCGTCGCTCCAGACCAGATCGTAAACGCTGTCCACGCCCTGGATATACATCGCCAGACGCTCTAAACCGTAGGTGATTTCGCCGGTGACTGGCTTACATTCGAGGCCGCCAACCTGCTGGAAGTAGGTGAACTGCGTCACTTCCATGCCGTTTAGCCACACTTCCCAACCCAGACCCCAGGCGCCAAGCGTTGGGTTTTCCCAGTTGTCTTCTACGAAGCGAATATCATGGATAGTCGGGTCCATACCCAGCTCTTTAAGAGACCCGAGATACAGCTCCTGAATATTGTCCGGTGACGGCTTAATCACCACCTGGAACTGATAATAGTGCTGTAAACGGTTCGGGTTCTCACCGTAGCGGCCATCGGTTGGACGGCGGGACGGCTGCACATACGCGGTAGCCATTGGTTCCGGCCCTAAAGCCCGCAGGCAGGTCATCGGGTGAGAGGTGCCAGCGCCGACTTCCATGTCCAGAGGTTGAACAATGGTGCAGCCCTGGCGGGCCCAGTAATCCTGTAAAGTCAGGATCAGGCCTTGAAAGGTCCTGGTGTCAAACTTTTGCATGTTGATTTCGCACGCGTTCGAGTGGGTTTAAAGTGAAGCGGCCAGTATACCCGTTGACCGCAAGATATACAGCCCGAATCCACGCGCAAAAAAGAGCTGTTTGCCTTTGGTTGCGGCTTTAAGTCGTCGAAAGGTGTAAGAATTGACCACTTTCGTCAAAGGAGCAGGTAAATCCTTCCTGGCGCGTGGTGCTGCCCTTTATCTCAAAACTCCCCTGATACTGCTTAAGATCGAGCACGCTTATTCGCTGAGCGCGAGTGTTATAGCGATGCGCCGCTTCCTGTTTACAGGTTTCCACCATTTCGGCATTTTGTACGACCGGCGTATGAGCCTGCTGCGCGAACTGGGGATGCGATTGGGTAGAAGCGCACGAGCTTAGCAGGAGCGCGGCCAGCGCCAGCGCCCAACAGCTATTTTTCTTTTCTGGCATCATCATTGGTTATCGGTAAGTTAAACTTATTGTTGTTATTCACTATTTACGAGCAGCCCGTATTCTGCAAACACAGAAAGCCGCGGATTTGCTTTTTAAGATTTTTACAGAGGAACGAATGCAGCCAAAAATTAACTGGATTGATAACCTGCGCGGCATCGCGTGCCTGATGGTGGTGATGATCCATACCACAACCTGGTACATCACTAATGCGAGCATGGTCACTCCATTCAGTTGGGATTTGTCGAATGTGCTGAATTCGGCCTCACGCGTCAGCGTCCCGTTATTTTTTATGATCTCAGGCTATCTGTTTTTTGGCGAACGCAGCGCCCGGCAGCGCCATTTCCTGCGCATCGGGCTGTGCCTGCTGTTTTATAGCCTGATTGCGCTTCTCTATATCAAGCTTTTCACGCCGATCAGCGCCGGACTTTCGCTGCGCTATATTCTGCAAAAACCCGTCTTTTATCACCTGTGGTTTTTCTTCGCGATAATTGTGATTTACCTGCTTTCCCCGTTGATTCAGGTGAAAAAAGTCAACGCGACGGTGATTTTAGGGCTGATGGTTTTGCTGGGGGTTATCGCTAATCCCAATACCGTGCCGCAAACGCTCGGCGAGGTGAAATGGCTGCCCGTTAATCTCTATATTCGCGGCGATACGTTTTATTACGTGCTCTACGGCCTGCTGGGCCGGGCGATTGGCATGCTGGAAACGGAAAAAGGCTGGATAAGCGCGCAGGCGGCGGGATTGTTCGCAATTTGCGTGATATCGATTTCTTTAGGTACGCGTAACCAACTGGAAATAAACGGTAATTTTTCTGACACTTTCTACGTTTACTGCGGGCCGCTGGTATTTATCGCCGCCATCAGCCTGCTGGTTCTGGTGAAGAATTGCCTCAACTCGCGGCCAGTACCGGGCCTGGCGTTTATCTCGCGGCATTCGCTGGGAATTTATGGTTTTCACGCGCTGATAATTCATTTCCTGCGCACGCATGGCTATCAAATCACTACTTCGCCGGTGCTGGATATTTTGTGGATTTTCGGCGCGACGCTGGTGTGTAGCCTGTTGCTGTCGATGGGCTTGCAGCGAATAGATACCCGTAAGCTTGTGAGCTAAGCGTTACGGGCGCGTGCCCGGTGGAGCTGGCGTGGGGAGGAAAATCCTGCCGCCACGGCAGCCTGCTCGATGCGGGTGCCCTGCAATAAACGCTGCTCGGCAACCGCAAGCCGTAGCTGTTCCAGATAATCCCGCACCGATATGCCCAGATGCTGCTGAAAAAGCCGCGATAAATGACGCGAACTGACGTGCACTTTGTCGGCAATCTCCTGCACGCTCCAGGCAGATTCAGGCGCCGCCGATAGCAAATCCTGCGCGCGATGCACCGCCGGATGAATATGATTACGGTAGCGCAGCCAGGGCGAAAGCTGCGGATCGTCTCCCGAACGGCGAAACCACACGACCATCTCGCGAGCCACGTCTAACGCGGCCTTCGGCCCGCAATAGCGATTAATCAGGTGCAGCGTCAGGTCAATGCCTGAGGTGATGCCGGCGCTTGTCCAGATCCCCCGGTCTTCGACAAAAATACGGTTATCTTTTACCTGAGCGGTGGGCGCGGCGGCGCGTAATCTTGCCAGCACATCGTGATGGGTGGTGCACTGCACCCCGTTCATCAACCCGGCTTTTGCGGCCAACAGCGAGCCGGAGCAAACGCATACCAGATTAAGCTGCTGGCTGTGAATCTGCGGTTGCAGACGGGTGAGCCAGCGGCGTACCTCCTCGGCCTGCGGAGTATCGAAGAAGCGGTTTGAATCGCATACGCCCGGCAACACCAGAAGGCTGCCGGGCGGCAAACTATCCGGCAGCGGTTCAATGCCGCCAAAACTGAGCCCGATTGAGGTGGTAACCTGTGGGGCCGGGCCGATGAAATGCAGGTGAAACGCGTCCCCGGCAAGCGCCAGCGTTTCCGCAGGCCCCGTGAGATCGAGCGACAGCACGCCAGGCAAAACAACGAACCAGACCCCAATACTCACGATAACGACTCCAGGCACTCAGCAACGGTTTGAATATCCGCAAAACGGCCCGCCAGCACCGTTTCTGTACGGTGGCGCAGGGTAGCGGCATCCAGCGTAACGCCTTTCCACTCCATCGGGAAGGTGAGCATGGCTTCGCTGACAAAAGAAACGCGATAGCCCAAATCCGACGCCACGCGCGTGGTAGTTTCGCAGCACTGTTCGGTACGCAATCCGCAGATAATCAGATGATTGATGTCGCGTGTCCGCAGCCAGTGATCCAGCCCGGTGTCGGTAAAAGCGTTGTGGACGTGTTTCTCAAAGGTGACATTTGCCTTGTGGGTAAGAAAAGGCATCGGTTTCACAAAGCCAGAGGCGCGTGCAAAGGGGTCGTCGCCGTCTTCGTGAAAGATATCAACGACGGGAATATTCAAATCCTGACAGCCGGAAATTAGCCGTGTAATGGCCTGCTGAAAAGCGGGCAAGTCATTTTCCTGCCAGTAGTCACGATGGAAAAAAGATTGCTGCGTATCGATATTAATCAGCGCGGAACGGGACATTTTCAGACTCCTCATCGGTGGGTATGAGGCCATTGTGACAAGGGATTATCCTGTTGCTAATACCAGAAACGGACAGGATGAGGGTGAATCGGGACCTGTTATAAACTTTGCAAAGTTGGATGGCGCCTGCGTTTATCCGACCCGTGTTGCGAAATGTCTTGTAGGGTGGATAAGCGCAGGCGCCATCCACCCTACAAAAAATATCATGACATCAACGGCAAAAGCTGCTGATAAATCTGGTTAAACACCTGCCGACGCCCGGCATAGCGCTGATGGCGCGCCATATCCGGCTGGTGCTGCTGTTCCAGTTTGAGCTGTGGAAGCAGCGACTGCAGCGACTGCCCGGGCGAAACAGCGATTTGCGCCAGACGCGCTGCGCCAAGCGCCGGGCCGACATCGCCTCCGGTGCGGTAATCCAGCGTTTGTCCGCTGATATCCGCCAGCATCTGGCGCCAGTAGGGGCTGCGTGCGCCGCCGCCGATAAGCGTGACGCTCTTTGGCGTGATGCCGCACGAATGCACCACATCCATGCCGTCTGCCAGGGCATAGCCGACGCCTTCAAGCACGGCGCGAGCCAGTTCCGCCGGGCCATGCTGATGCGTTAAGCCGAAGAAAACGCCTTTCGCCTGGGGATTATTGTGCGGCGTGCGCTCGCCGGAAAGATAGGGCAGAAACCAGACCACGCCTGCATCTTCGTTCGCTTGTTCGGCTGCGGCCAGCAACGCCGGAACGCTGCCTAATCCGGTCAGCTTTGCCGCCCAGTCAAGGCAGGAGGCGGCGCTGAGCATTACCGACATTAAATGCCAGCGGTTTGGCAGCGCATGGCAGAAGCTGTGTACCGCGCTTTCCGGCCTGCTGCGGAATCCGTCGCTGACGGCAAAATAAACGCCCGAGGTTCCAAGGGATAACATGGCCTGCCCGGCATCCACCATGCCGACGCCGACAGCCCCTGCGGCGTTATCGCCGCCGCCTGCCACTACCGGAACGGCCGGTATGTTCCATGCCTGTGCGACCTCAGCTTTCAGCACGCCGGTTATTTCACTGCCTTCAAATAATTCGGGCATATGCTGGCGGCTCATGCGACATGCGTCGAGCATCGTGTCGCTCCAGTCGCGTTTTGCGACATCAAGCCACATCGTGCCTGCCGCATCGGACATATCGCTTGCGAATTCGCCCGTCATGCGCAGGCGCAGGTAATCTTTAGGCAGCAGCACCTTGTTGATTTGCGCAAAAATATCGGGTTCGTGGCGTTCGACCCACAGCAGTTTTGGCGCGGTAAAACCCGGCATCATCAGGTTGCCGGTAATGTCGCGAGAATTTTCGACGTTGGCTTCCAGCAGGGCGCACTCTTCGCCGCTGCGGCCGTCGTTCCATAAAATAGCCGGACGAAGCACGCGCTGCTTGCTGTCTAAAAGCGTTGCGCCGTGCATTTGTCCGGCAATTCCCAGCGCTTTTACGTCCGTGAGAGAATGTTGTTCACCCAGCGCCTTCATCGCCCGGTCCGTTGCCTGCCACCAGTGCTCAGGATCTTGTTCCGACCACAATGGATGCGGACGAGAGACGCTCAGCGGTTCGGTGCGGGATGCCAGCACTTCACCTTCTTCTCCGAGCAAAATCGCTTTGACGCCCGACGTCCCAAGATCGATTCCGATGTACATAATGGCCACTCCTTATAGCTGCGCCACGCAGAACGTGGCGCAGGCAAGATGATGATTGTGTGAACGGCGCACTTATCTGTCGAACAGGTAGTGATTAACCAGGTTTTCCAGCAGTTCCTGATGACCACTCTGGTGCTGCGGCGCCAGATTGTGTTGTTCAGCGTACTGCGCAATCTGCGCAAGGGACATCTGCCCTTTCAGAATTTGCTGGCCGAGTTCACCATTCCAGCCGGCGTAGCGTTTCGCCACGCGTTTATCCAGCTCGCCGTCTTCAATCATGCGCGCGGCGATTTTCAGCGACAGCGCCATGACGTCCATCGCGCCGATGTGGCCGTAGAACAGGTCATATTTATCGGTACTCTGACGACGCACTTTGGCGTCAAAGTTTAGCCCGCCGGTGGTAAAGCCGCCCGCTTTGAGGATTTCGTACATCACCAGCGCGTTTTCTTCCACGCTGTTCGGGAACTGGTCGGTATCCCAGCCCAGTTGCGGGTCGCCGCGGTTAGCGTCCACTGAACCGAAGATGCCAAGCGCAATGGCGCTGGCGATTTCATGATGGAAAGAGTGGCCGGCAAGGGTGGCGTGGTTCGCTTCGATGTTTACCTTGATCTCTTTTTCCAGACCGAACTGTTTCAGGAAGCCGTAAACCGTCGCCACATCGTAGTCGTACTGGTGCTTGGTCGGTTCCTGCGGTTTTGGCTCGATAAGCAGCGTGCCGCGGAAGCCAATTTTGTGTTTATGCTCAACCACCATTTGCATGAAGCGGCCAATCTGTTCGCGCTCCTGGCGCAGGTCGGTATTCAGCAAAGACTCATAGCCTTCGCGTCCGCCCCACAGCACATAGTTTTCACCGCCCAGTTGATGCGTTGCGTTCATCGCTGAAACAACCTGAGAGGCCGCCCAGGAAAACACTTCCGGGTCCGGGTTGGTAGCGGCGCCCGCGCCGTAGCGAGGATGGGTGAAGCAGTTCGCCGTCCCCCACAGCAGCTTCACGCCGGTTTCCTGCTGTTTTTGCGCCAGCAGTTCGGTCATTTGCGCAAAGTTATTCTGGTACTCTTTAAGCGACGCGCCTTCCGGGGAAACATCCACGTCGTGGAAGCAGTAATACGGCACGTTGAGCTTATGGAAGAATTCAAAGGCGACCTCGGCTTTACGTTTTGCCAGGGCAAGGGCATCCCCCGCTTGCTGCCACGGGCGCTCAAACGCGCCAACGCCGAACATATCCGCTCCGGTCCAGCAGAAGGTATGCCAGTAGCAGGCGGCGAAACGCAGATGCTCTTCCATGCGTTTACCGAGCACCAGCTCATCTGGATTGTAATGGCGGAACGCCAGGGGATTGGTGGTTTCAGGACCTTCGAAACGAACACGATCAAGTTGGTCGAAATAGGCTTGCATAATGAACTCCGTAATCAGGAAAACTGCGGCCAGGCGAATGTGTACTTATCCTGGATTTTCCTCGACGGATGCTCAATTACGTTATTTCACACTGCGCTTCAGAGAATACCCAAACGTGCGCCGCCTCGCAAAAATCGCTGAAAAATATACAAGAAAAACATTCGAGGTCTATTCCATAAATTATGGAAAGTGATGAGTCAGCTAATTTAAAAGAAGATCCCCATCATAAATTGACAATTAAACCAAAAATCATAATGGGAAGATAAAAATCTGTAATTGCCGGTTCTTCATTCAGC
The DNA here is from genome assembly GCF_025215095.1 of Dryocola boscaweniae. Lineage (GTDB taxonomy): Bacteria > Pseudomonadota > Gammaproteobacteria > Enterobacterales > Enterobacteriaceae > Dryocola > Dryocola boscaweniae. Next base: position 54,011 of record NZ_JALHAP010000081.1, read on the forward strand.
GTCAACAATTCCCCCGTCTGCACATGTAAACAATTCTTTAATCCGAATAATCACCACCCTACAGGTAACAATAATATGAAGATTAAGAACCTCTTACTGACCCTGTGTGCCTCGCTCGTTCTGACCTCCATGAGCGGCATCGCAAAAGAAGTAAAAATCGGTATGGCCATCGACGACCTGCGCCTTGAGCGCTGGCAAAAGGACCGCGATATTTTTGTGAAAAAAGCCGAATCGCTGGGCGCCAAAGTGTTTGTTCAGTCTGCCAACGGCAACGAAGAAACCCAGATGTCGCAAATCGAAAACATGATTAACCGTGGCGTGGATGTGCTGGTCATTATTCCTTACAACGGCCAGGTATTAAGTAATGTGGTCGCTGAAGCAAAACGCGAAGGCATAAAAGTATTAGCCTATGACCGTATGATTAATAACGCAGATATTGATTTTTATATCTCTTTTGATAATGAAAAAGTAGGTGAATTGCAGGCGCAGAGCATTGTCGATAAAGTCCCTTCCGGTAATTATTTCTTAATGGGCGGTTCACCCGTTGATAATAATGCCAAATTGTTCCGTGCCGGCCAGATGAAAGTATTAAAGCCGTATATCGATAGCGGGAAAATAAAAGTCGTTGGCGACCAATGGGCGGACGGTTGGCTGCCGGAAAACGCGCTGAAAATTATGGAAAATGCGCTGACGGCGAATAACAACAAAATTGATGCCGTCGTCGCTTCCAACGATGCCACCGCGGGCGGCGCTATTCAGGCACTGAGCGCGCAGGGGCTGGCGGGCAAAGTGGCAATTTCCGGTCAGGATGCGGATCTCGCTGGCGTGAAACGCATTATTGCCGGTACGCAGACCATGACGGTTTATAAACCGATAACCAGGCTTGCAAATACTGCCGCTGAAATCGCGGTGGAATTAGGCGAGGGCAAACAGCCTGCCTCTGATGCCACGCTCAATAACGGTCTGAAAGACATTCCATCCCGCCTGCTTACGCCGATTGAAGTGGATAAAGCCAATATCGACAGCACCGTGGTGGCCGATGGTTTCCACAAAAAAAGCGAACTCTAACCCATATCGCCCGTAGCTTGCTGCGGGCGGCAATTTTGGCCAGGCGGGGGAGAGGTTATGCCTTACTTGCTGGAAATGAAGAACATCACCAAGGCTTTTGGCGTGGTGAAGGCGGTGGACAACGTCAGCCTGTCGGTCAATGCCGGCGAGGTGATGTCGCTGTGCGGCGAGAACGGCTCCGGGAAATCGACGCTGATGAAAGTGCTGTGCGGCATCTACCCCTATGGCAGCTACGAGGGCGAAATCTGGTTTGCGGGTGAACAACTGCAGGCGGGCCACATTCGCGACACCGAACGCAAAGGCATCGCCATCATTCACCAGGAGCTGGCGCTGGTAAAGCATCTCACCATCCTTGAGAATATTTTCCTCGGTGCCGAGATATCGCGCCACGGCATGCTGGATTACGACAGCATGACGCTTCGCTGTCAGAAGCTGCTGGCGCAGGTGAACCTGAATATTTCCCCGGACACCCGCGTGGGCGATTTGGGGCTTGGTCAGCAGCAACTGGTTGAGATAGCTAAAGCGCTCAACAAGCAGGTACGGCTGCTGATTCTGGATGAGCCCACGGCTTCGCTAACGGAGCGCGAAACGGAGGTCTTATTAACGATTATTCGCGATCTGCAGGCTCATGGTATCGCCTGCATCTACATTTCTCACAAGCTCAACGAAGTAAAAGCCATCTCTGATTCTATCTGCGTTATCCGTGACGGGCAGCCTATCGGCACGCGCAATGCCGAACAGATGAGCGAAGACGATATCATCACCATGATGGTTGGTCGTGAGCTTACGGCGCTTTATCCGAGCGAGCCGCATCAAACGGGCGAGGAGATTCTGCGTGTGGAGCACCTTACCGCCTGGCATCCGGTCAACCGGCATATCAAACGCGTAAACGACATTTCGTTTTCACTGCGCAAAGGAGAGATTCTCGGCATTGCCGGGTTGGTGGGAGCCGGACGCACCGAAGCCGTTCAGTGCCTGTTTGGCGTCTGGCCGGGCAAATCGGAAGGCGAGATTTTTATCGACAACAAACCGGTAAAAATCACCCGCTGCCAGCAGGCGATTGCCCACGGTATTGCCATGGTGCCGGAAGACCGTAAAAGAGACGGTATTGTGCCGGTAATGGCGGTGGGGCAGAACATCACGCTGGCGTCTCTTGGCCAGTTCACTGGCGCGTTAAGCAGCCTGGACGATGCCGCTGAACAAAACTGCATTTTACAGTCTATTCAACGCCTGAAAGTCAAAACGTCGTCGCCGGGGCTGGCAATCGGCCGCCTGAGCGGGGGCAATCAGCAAAAGGCGATTCTCGCCCGCTGCCTGCTGCTTAACCCGCGCATTCTTATTCTCGATGAGCCAACTCGGGGCATAGATATCGGCGCCAAATATGAAATCTACAAGCTCATTAATCAACTGGTACAGCAAGGGATTGCCGTGATTGTGATCTCCTCTGAATTGCCTGAAGTGCTGGGTCTGAGCGACCGGGTGCTGGTCATGCACGAGGGGCGTATCAAAGCCAACCTGATTAACCACAACCTGACCCAGGAGCAGGTCATGGAAGCCGCACTGAGGAGTGACCATCATGTCGAAAAGCAACCCGTCTGAAATCAAGCTTGCCGCGCCACTTGCTTCGCCCTTCGGCGGCCTGAAGGCGCTTAATCTGCAAGTGTTTGTCATGATTGCCGCCATTGTCGTCATCATGCTGTTTTTTACCTGGATGACGGACGGCGCGTATCTGAGCGCGCGAAATGTTTCAAACCTTCTGCGCCAGACGGCCATCACCGGGATTCTGGCTGTAGGCATGGTGTTTGTGATTATCTCTGCGGAAATTGATCTTTCCGTTGGCTCTATGATGGGTCTGCTGGGCGGTGTGGCGGCGATTTTCGACGTCTGGCTGGGCTGGCCGCTGCCGCTGACCATCGTCGTTACGCTTGCGCTCGGCCTGGTGCTGGGAGCCTGGAATGGCTGGTGGGTGGCGTATCGCAAAGTGCCGTCGTTTATCGTTACGCTGGCGGGTATGCTCGCCTTTCGCGGCGTGCTGATTGGCATCACCAACGGGACAACCGTTTCACCAACAAGCGCTGCGATGTCGCAAATCGGGCAAAGCTACCTGCCGGATGGTATTGGCTTTGGCGTCGGGGTCCTGGCTCTGATGGCGTTTGTGGCCTGGCAATGGCGGCTTCGCGTGCGTCGGCAGGCGCTTGGGTTGGCCACACCCGCTTCAACGGGCGTTGTTGGGCGACAGGCGGTAACTGCGGTCATCGTGCTGGGAGCAATCTGGCTGCTGAATGATTATCGCGGCGTTCCCACGCCGGTGCTGATTCTGACGCTGCTGTTGCTCGCCGGCATGTTTATGGCGACCCGTACCGCGTTTGGTCGCCGCATTTATGCCATTGGCGGCAATATCGAAGCGGCGCGCCTTTCGGGCATTAACGTGGAGCGCACCAAGCTTGCCGTATTTGCCATTAACGGGCTGATGGTAGCGATTGCCGGGTTGATTCTGAGTTCGCGCCTGGGGGCCGGTTCTCCTTCTGCGGGGAATATTGCCGAGCTGGATGCTATCGCCGCGTGCGTGATTGGCGGCACCAGCCTTGCAGGCGGAGTCGGCAGCGTGGCCGGCGCGGTGATGGGCGCCTTTATTATGGCTTCGCTCGATAACGGGATGAGCATGATGGATGTCCCGACGTTCTGGCAGTACATCGTTAAAGGCGCCATTTTGCTGCTGGCGGTGTGGATGGACTCGGCAACAAAACGTCGGGCGTGAGAATGTGCAAGCGATCACAATGCCGGGGCAAGGTTCCCCGGCTTTGCCGTTGCTATGGTATTCAGATACCGGGTAATTTCAGGAACTTTTAGCATGTTTGAGAAACGTCATCGCATTACGTTGTTATTCAATGCCAATAAAGCTTACGACCGTCAGGTCGTTGAAGGCGTTGGCGAATATTTGCAGGCGTCTCAATCAGAATGGGACATTTTTATCGAAGAAGATTTTCGCGCCCGTATCGATAACATCAAGGAGTGGCTGGGGGACGGGGTGATTGCGGATTTTGACGATACGGAAATCGAAAGGTTACTTAAAGGGGCCGATGTGCCGATTGTTGGCGTGGGCGGCTCGTATCACAGGCCCGAGCATTATCCGCCGGTGCACTATATCGCAACGGATAATCACGCTCTTGTGCAGAGCGCGTTTTTACATTTGAAAGAAAAGGGCGTGCAGCGTTTTGCTTTTTACGGCCTGCCGGGTTCAAGCAATAAGCGCTGGGCGGTGGAGCGCGAGCATGCCTTCCGTGAGCTGGTTGCTGAGGAAAAATACCGCGGCGTGGTGTATCAGGGGATCGAGACCGCGCCGGAAAACTGGCAGCACGCGCAAAACCGGCTGGCGGATTGGGTGCAAACGTTGCCGCCGCAGACGGGCATTATTGCGGTTACCGATGCCAGAGCGCGCCATTTGCTGCAGGTTTGCGAGCACTTGCATATTCCGGTGCCGGAAAAGCTTTGCGTGATTGGTATCGATAACGAAGAGCTGACGCGCTATCTGTCCCGCGTTGCGCTGTCATCCGTGGCGCAGGGCACACGGCAAATGGGATACCAGGCGGCCAAGCTGCTGCACCGCCTGCTGGATAACGAAGCGTTACCGCTACAACGGGTTCTGGTGCCGCCGGTGCGCGTGGTGGAAAGGCGCTCAACGGATTACCGCTCTTTGCACGATCCGGCGGTCATTCAGGCGATGCATTACATCCGCAATCACGCCTGCAAGGGCATTAAGGTAGAGCAGGTGCTGGATGCGGTAGGTATTTCACGTTCCAATCTTGAAAAGCGATTTAAAGAAGAAGTGGGTGAAACTATTCATGCGGTTATCCATGCGGAAAAGCTGGAGAAAGCGCGCAGCCTGCTGATTTCTACATCCTTGTCGATAAATGAAATTTCGCAAATGTGCGGTTATCCTTCGCTGCAGTATTTCTATTCGGTATTTAAAAAAGAGTACGATGCAACGCCAAAAGAGCATCGGGAACGTCACAGCGAGATCCTGGTTTAATTAAAAAAAACGCCTTCAGATTGAAGGCGTGTAATGTTTTTTTATTAACTTTGTTTTAACACTTCTTTTTTAATTACTTGTTCAGTTAGCAGCCATTAAACGTTGGTTGCTTTGGTACATCGCAAACAGATAATTGTTATAGCTATTACCTCTTGTCGAATACCCTTTCAGCTTGTGAATCATATTGCTGGCCGTCACTTCCTGATCGGCTTTACGCAATTGCGCGCGCGATTTACGGAAAGATTTATAGGCCGGATGCGTGTTCAGGTTAACCACGTAGGCGTTAACGCCTTCTTTTACCGAATCGAAATGCTGATAACCTTTTACCTTACCGGAGCCGTTATTGCAGTGACGTTTGCTGCATTTCATGCCAAAAAGGTTGTTATTGCTGCGGGCAAGCTTAGATGTGCCCCAGCCGCTTTCAGCCGCCGCCATCGTTGCCACCATGTTGGTTGGGATGATGTCGACTTTTTCCATAAGCTGGTTCCACGGTACACGGTTAGTGTTGCCGTTCCAGGCGATTTTATAGCGCTGAGTAATGCTTTTCAGACGCGTGCGCTCAGACGGCGACCAGCGCTTTTCGTACTGCTTGGAAACAAGCCAGTTGCGATCGGCGGTGATAGCAGCATTTTGACTGGTAATATATGGCATGACCGTCCGGAGAAACGCTTTTTTCCTTGGTGTTCCGGAAGGGTATTTTCGCAAATCAGGGAGAGATGCCAGTTCACTATTGCGAGAATACTCTTTTTTACTACTTGCCAGTTTCTTACTTGGTGTCTTAGTACTGTGTATCTTTGTGCTTTTTGCCTTAACGGTATGGGCTTTATGCGATTTTGGCTCATGTTTACTTGCTATTACCCCAGTTGAAAAACTGAAGGTCAGTAACATAAGTATCGCAGCCCCAAATCGTCGGATTGGGGTTGATATCATTAGATCTCCTGGGCGGATCGATGCGTCTCGTGTGCCTTAATTGTCAAAGGAATCGAATAAACTAAACGCGAATAGTACCAAAAATAACTTTCCAGGGCACCAAAAGAAATAATCCGATTCTGAATAGATGTCACGTACGATTTCCTTATGACAGCGGAAACTATCGTAATATGCGAGAGTTATCGCATATTTTAGCGAATTGATACCTGGATCACTCACCCTCCTTTCTCCTCCCTCTCAACTTGCTTTTCAGGAGGAATAACACCCGTAAAAACAATGCCACACTGGTTAAAAGATACCCATGGGTAAAAAAAATGAAAAAAATTCCTCTGCTGCTTTTATTGTTCCCGGGCCTGGCGCTGGCAAACTGGGCAGCGCCGGGTTTAAACACCTTTAAAGAACAAAGCCCTGGCCTGTTTATGAGCGAGTCAAAGCTTGCAAAAGGCGTTCTGCCGCTAAGTTTTAAGCAGGAGCAGACCTGCTGGCAGCCCGCCGAAACCATCAGGCTGAACCAAATGCTCTCGCTCAAACCTTGTGAAGGGGAAGCGCCGCAGTGGAAGCTGTTCCGCGAGGGAGATTACCAGGTACAAATCGATACGCGCAGCGGCACGCCAACGTTAATGCTGAGCGTAAAGAGTACCGCGACAGCGGCGCCCGTTGATGTGACTCGTCAGTGTCCAAAATGGGATGGAAAACCACTGACCATTAACGTGAGCAAAACTTTCCCGGAAGGGAGCGAAGTCCGTGATTTTTACAGCGGGCAAACGGCTAGCGTTAAACAGGGACAGGTAACCATGATGCCTGCGGCAAACAGCAATGGCCTGCTGCTGCTCGAAAGCGCATCCACAGAAAAAAACGCGCCGTTTGACTGGCATAATGCGACGGTTTATTTCGTGCTCACCGACCGTTTTGAGAACGGCAATCCAGCCAACGATAACAGCTACGGTCGCCATAAAGATGGTATGGAAGACATTGCCACCTTCCACGGCGGCGATCTGGCGGGCTTAACCAGCAAACTCGATTATCTGCAAAATCTCGGCGTTAATGCGCTGTGGATAAGCTCTCCGCTGGAACAAATTCACGGCTGGGTAGGCGGCGGCACAAAAGGGGACTTCCCGCATTACGCCTATCACGGCTATTACACCATGGACTGGACGAAGCTCGATGCCAACATGGGCACCGAGGACGATCTGCGCAAGCTGGTGGATGAAGCTCATAAGCGCGGCATCCGTATTCTGTTTGATATCGTCATGAACCACACCGGCTATGCAACGCTTGCGGATATGCAGGAATACCAGTTTGGCGCGCTGTATCTGAAAGGTGACGAGTTGACAAAAACGCTCGGCAAAAAATGGACCGACTGGAAACCCGGCCCCGGTCAGAGCTGGCACACCTTTAATGACTACATCAACTTCAGCGACAAAACGGCCTGGCAAAACTGGTGGGGTAAAAACTGGATCCGCACGGATATCGGCGATTACGACAATCCAGGCTTTGACGATATCACCATGTCTCTCGCCTTCCTGCCGGATTTAAAAACGGAATCTAAGCAGGCCGCGGGTCTGCCGGTGTTCTATCGCCACAAGCCGGACACGAATGCCAAAGAAATCGCCGGTTATACGGTGCGCGATTACATGACTCACTGGCTTAGCCAGTGGGTGCGCGATTACGGCATCGACGGCTTCCGTGTCGATACCGCAAAACACGTTGAAAAAGATGCCTGGAAGCAGCTAAAAGCACAGTCGGTAGAAGCGCTGGCCGCCTGGAAAAAAGCTAACCCGGATAAAAAACTGGACGATGGTCCGTTCTGGATGACGGGCGAGTCCTGGGGCCACGGCGTGATGAAAAGCGATTATTACAACAGCGGTTTTGACGCGATGATCAATTTTGATTATCAGGAGCAGGCCGCGAAAGCTACCGGCTGCCTGTCGAACATGGATATCACCTGGCAGCAAATGGCGGAAAAATTGCAGAGCTTCAATGTGCTTAGCTACCTTTCTTCCCACGATACCCGCTTGTTCCGCGACGGCGGGCAACGCGCTGCGGAATTGTTGTTGCTGGCGCCCGGAGCGGTGCAGATTTTCTACGGCGATGAAACAGAGCGCCCGTTTGGCCCGACAGGTTCCGATCCGCTCCAGGGCACGCGCTCCGATATGAACTGGGGTAAAAATGCCGCCACGCTCGCGCACTGGGAAAAAATCAGCCAGTTCCGGGCTCGCCATCCGGCAATTGGCGCGGGCACACAAAATACGCTGAGTATGCAAGAGGGTTATGGCTTTAGCCGCCAGAGCGGCGATGACAAAGTGATGGTGGTGTGGGCGGGGAATCCATGATCGGCATTTAATGCTAAGTATTCCGCTCTGGGCAGCATATTGACAAGGGTAGGCTATCCTTAATGCGTTTGCACCGCGACTTCTGCGGCGCTATGGTTAGCCTCTTTTTGACAGTAAGCGACAGATCTACGTTATGACGTTTTCACTTTTCGGCGACAAATTTACCCGCCATGCAGGCATCACGCGCCTGATGGAGGACCTCAACGACGGTTTACGCACGCCGGGCGCTATTATGCTCGGCGGCGGTAATCCGGCACAGATCCCTGCGATGAACGATTATTTCCAGGCCCTGCTGGCGGACATGCTGGCAAGCGGGAAAATGACTGACGCGCTGTGCAATTACGATGGTCCTCAAGGGAAAAGTGAGTTACTCGGCGCGCTTGCTACACTGCTTCGCACCGAATTAGGCTGGGATATTGAACCGCAGAATATTGCACTGACAAACGGCAGTCAGAGCGCATTTTTCTACTTGTTTAACCTGTTTGCTGGTCGCCATGCCGATGGCAGCACCAAAAAAGTGCTTTTCCCGTTGGCGCCTGAATATATCGGCTACGGTGATTCGGGTCTCGAAGAAGACCTGTTTGTCTCGGCGCGTCCGAACATCGAGCTGTTGCCGGAAGGCCAGTTTAAATATCACGTCGATTTCGAACATTTGCACATCGGTGAAGACACCGGGATGATTTGCGTCTCGCGTCCAACTAACCCGACTGGCAACGTCATCACGGATGAAGAGTTGATTAAACTTGATGCGCTGGCGCACCAGCACGGCATCCCGCTGGTGATTGATAACGCTTACGGCGTGCCGTTCCCCGGCATCATTTTCAGCGAAGCGCGCCCACTGTGGAATCCGAACATCGTGCTGTGCATGAGCCTGTCGAAGCTTGGTCTGCCTGGCACCCGCTGCGGCATTATTATCGCTAACGAAAAAATCATCTCTGCCATCAGCAATATGAACGGTATTATCAGCCTGGCGCCGGGCGGCATCGGCCCTGCGATGGCAACGGAGATGATCAAACGCAACGATCTGCTGCGCCTGTCCGAAACCGTCATCAAACCGTTTTATTACCAGCGCGTTCAGGAAACTATCGCGGTTATTCGCCGCTACTTGTCGCCAGAACGCTGCCTGATCCATAAACCGGAAGGAGCGATTTTCCTCTGGCTGTGGTTTAAAGATTTGCCGATAACGACTGAACTGCTTTATCAGCGCCTGAAAAAGCGCGGCGTGCTGATGGTGCCGGGCGATTATTTCTTCCCGGGGCTGGATAAACCGTGGCCGCATACGCATCAGTGCATGCGCATGAACTACGTGCCGGAGCCGGAAAAAATCGAGGCGGGAGTGAAGATTCTGGCCGAAGAGATTGAACGAGCCTGGACGGAAGCATAGTCGAGTCACCAAAGCCTTCTCCCGCCGGGGGAAGGCTGACAAACGAAATTTAGCCGAACGCTGACTGTAACCTTACTCATTTTCAGGTATTCATCATGGCCATTATCCCGAAAAACTATACGCGACTGGAAAGCGGCTACCGCGAGAAAGCGCTGAAACTCTTCCCGTGGGTCTGCGGGCGCTGTTCCCGCGAGTTCGTCTATTCGAACCTGCGCGAGCTTACCGTCCACCACATGGATCACGACCATACCAATAACCCGGAAGACGGCAGTAACTGGGAGTTGCTGTGCCTGTATTGTCACGACCACGAGCATTCAAAATACACTGAAGCCGATCAATACGGTTCCACCGTAGTCGCCGGCGAAGACGCGCAAAAAGACGTTGGCGAAGCGACCTGGAGTCCTTTTGCCGATTTGAAGGCGATGCTGAATAAGAAATAAGACGCTCGGCGCTTTGTTGTCTTAATCACCTTGATTGTTAATGATCAACGTAAAGATAATGCGTCCAACTGGTCATACGCAGCAGGATTTTTCGCAGCAAAGATAAGTGTTCGAAATGGTCGGTATAAATAGCGGCCTGCGCCGTGGTGCCCGCCGGGAGCCTGTCCACTTCGGCGTTCGGTTCGAGGGCGATTTCAGCATAGATACCATCCAGCTTTGCATCCTCATTAAGCCCTTGCAGGAAGCCCTGCGCCTGGTAGCTGCTGTTGCCGACCACCGGCAGTATCTGCTTCACCCGGCCTGCAAAGACCTTGCCGGGAATGCCGTTGAAAATCACTTCCGCTTCGTCGCCTGGGTTCAAACGTAAGGCCGAGTTTTGCCGGAATGCAGCATAAATATTGCCGCTTTGCTGCGGCACAAAGACCATAGCGGGCCTGAGCGGCAGCGGGCGTAGATACATTCCCGGTTTTAACAGAACCTGGGTGGCATAGCCCGCTTGCGGGGCGCGAACGACCGTTTTGTCGAGATAATATTGCGCCTCTTTCAGGCTGGATTTAAGTTTATAGACCGTAGCGTTTTCCCCGCCGACTAACGCATTGAGCTGCGCGATTGTTTGTTCGCGCCTGGATTGCGCTGACTGCCATTGCGCCTGTGCGGCCAGATAGTGTTGCCGAGCGTTAACCACTTCCTGATCGGTGAAGGGACTTTTTAGCTTGTCGCGGCTACCTTCCCGATAGCGATTTGCATCTTTTAACGCCAAATCCCGGTTCGCTTTATATTGCGCAATATCCGCTGTTTGCGAAGCGAGGCGAGCTTTAAGCACTTCGACATTCTGCTGTGCGCTCTCAATTTCACCTTTAATGACATCGACTTTCGCCTGATACGGAGTGGGATCGATACGGAAAAGAAAATCCCCTTTTTTCATCATCTTATTGGTATTGTGCGTGACTTCTGTCACCACACCTTCCACCTCGGGAATAATCGGCACCGTCACCGTTAACATCTGTGCGCGTTCGCTATAAGGATGGTTGTAATTCATGGTAAGAATTAAGCTGCTCAGAATAACAACGCCGCCGAGTATTGCCGTCGGTACCGACCATTTATTTAACGGGATGTTAAAGATTTTAAAGAGGCCGATACAAAAGGCGGCATAAATGAGAATAAGCAATAATTCCATAATAATTCCCGGTAAATTAATGAATCACATCGTTGAGCTTTTCTTTATCCTCAGCGGCGAGTTTGCTTTCAAGGTAAGCAAGCCGGGTTTGTAACGCAGCGATAGAATTACTTTCATTTTTATGGAAACCCCACCCGCGGTCTTCGCGATATAACATTGCCCAGATCCAAATAAACGGCCACAGCACATGCAGCGTTAACAGGCTGACCCAGCCTGCGGCATGAATAGCATCCTGATGTGGATGGTTACGCTCGACGGCAATTTCATAAGGAATATCGTGAATCACGATAATACCGTAGAAAACAATTATCCCGGCGAAGCACAGCAGGCCCAGAGCAAAATAGTTCAGAAACATAAAATTTAATTCCTGTAATGTGGGACGGGGTACGTTAATTTTTCAGATGACGCTGTGCCAGCGCTAATTTATTTAAAAATAAATTTTTATGGCCCGGTGAGCCCTGCAATAATGAGTCGAAAATCACCTTTGAACATATTCGTCTATAATGGCTAAAAATTGTAAACGCTTTTTAAGGATTGCCTGTGACCACTTCCGCACCTGTTCGCCCGGACGATTCCATCACCCGTCTGCTTGATGTTCTGCAACCCATCAGTACGCCAATAGAAGTGGTTCCTCGTAAGCGCCTGCACTGGGATTACAAAGGAAGAGCGCAGTTTTATCTCTTTTTGAAGGGGGAAGTTTCCGTGCTGCGCGCGTCCGATGGGCTGGTTATCGCCACCGCCTACGATCCGCATCTTTTTGGCATAGCGGAGGGCGTGCAGCCGCTGCACTGGAACATCCTGCGTATCGAAACAGAGTCAACCATCATGCGTGTTGATGCACAAAAAGCCATGGAGACGATTACTGCGAATAATTTATGGCAGGATGTCGCAATTATGATGTCCTATTTCACCAGCTATTTATTTTATCGCGATGCGTTAGTCGTTCAGCAACGCACCTATTCTGTTATTCGCGATCATCTCCTGGAAATGATGCAATTACCTGAAGAGACCCGATTACGCGTTTCTATACTTGAATATATCCAGGATAGAACGCATTTATCACGCAGCAGCGTACTCAATATGGTTTTTTCATTGAAAGAAAGTAAGCATATTGAAACAAAGCGCGGTGGATATTTACTCTCCATGAAAGACCTACCTGAAAGTTTTTGAACATTTAATGCGGTGCTGGATAACCCAGCGCCGCTTTGTTTAAAAATAAACGAATTGTTAATTCTCATCCTGGAGTAATCCTAATATCCTTTTTGTCGACAAGCTTATGGCAATTAAATTCTGAAGCGTGGCTCGGATACAGGAACTCCAGGACATAATATGAAAAAGACACTTGTAGCTTTACTTATGGTTAATGCGTTAGCCGCGACTAACGCCTTTGCCGCCGCAGATGCTAACACCTGGTACGGTGGCGCTAAAATGGGCTGGTCGCATTATTTTGATGCCAGCGGTAATAAAGATTTCAGCGATAACGTTAATAACGCAACCGATTTTGATTTCGATAAAGACAACGTTAGCGGCGGCGTATTCGGTGGTTACCAGATTACCCCCTGGCTTGCGGTCGAAGGCGGCTATGACTATCTCGGCAATATGGATATTCACGGTAACCACGGCGTGCCGGGTGCAAAACTCGAAAGCCAGGGCCTGCAAATGTCTCTGAAAGCCAGCTACGGATTGACCGACAACTGGGATATTTACGGCCGCGCCGGTGCGATGGGTTATCGCGCTGAAACTAAAAACGCGGGCCACAATAAATTCGATACCGGCGTTCGCCCGCTGGCGGCTGTCGGTACGGAATACGCGTTTAATAAAAACTGGGCTGGCCGCGTGGAATACCAGTGGGTCAGCAACGTGGGCAACTCGAACCAGATTGGCGTCAGTAGCGATGTCAGCTCGGTATCCGCAGGCCTGGTCTACCGCTTTGGTCAGCATGACGACGCCGCCCCGATTGCAGCCGAGCCGGTAGCCGCGGTTGCGGCACCCGAAGTAAAAACATTCAATCTCAAATCTGACGTGCTGTTCGGCTACAACTCCGCCGCGTTGACGCCAGAAGGTCATGCGGCAATCCAGCAGATGTACAACAGCCCGGAAATGCAGGCGGCTAAAAACAGCTCAACGACGGTTGTGGGTTACAGCGATCGCCTGGGTTCAGATGGGTACAACCAGCAGCTTTCCGCCGAACGCGCCCAGTCCGTAGCAGATGCGCTGATTGCGCAAGGTATGCCTGCTCAGAACGTTCGCGCAGAAGGCCGTGGTGAGAGTAACTCCGTCACCGGCAACAGTTGCGACAACGGTTTACCTAAGTCACAACTGATTAATTGCCTGGCGCCGGATCGCCGCGTAGTGGTTGAAATCGCAGGAGAGAAATAAGCACTAAGAAGTGAAGCCAGAATCGATCATACGATCGTTGAAGTCCTAAAAAAATAAACCTCATTGATGTCCGTTGCCCGATATTTACTATCGGGCTTTTTTTGTGAAGCGGACAAATCAATCAGAACAGGCCCAGCGGCTTGTCGGAATAACTTACCAGCAGGCATTTGGTTTGTTGGTAATGCTCAAGCATCATTTTATGGGTTTCGCGTCCGATGCCGGACTGTTTGTATCCGCCAAACGCCGCGTGAGCCGGGTAGGCGTGATAACAGTTGGTCCAGACTCGTCCTGCCTGAATGCCGCGGCCCATTTTGTACGCCAGGTTACCGTTGCGGCTCCAGACGCCCGCGCCCAGGCCGTACTCGGTATCGTTCGCCAGTTCCAGCGCTTCTTCCATGGTTTTGAAGGTGGTAACGGCAAGTACCGGCCCAAAAATCTCCTCCTGGAAAACGCGCATGTTGTTTTTACCAAACAGAATGGTCGGTTCCAGGTAGTAGCCCGCTTTCAGATCCCCTTCAAATGCCTTGCGACGTCCGCCGGTCAGCACGTCCGCGCCTTCTTTTTTGCCGATATCGATGTAATTGAGGATGGTTTCCATCTGACCCTGGGAAACCTGCGCGCCCATTTGCGTGCTGGCGTCCAGCGGGTTGCCGCTGCGGATGGATTCTACGCGGCGAATGGCGCGTTCCATAAAGCGTTCATAGATGGATTCCTGCACCAGCGCGCGGCTTGGGCAGGTACAGACTTCGCCCTGGTTAAAGGCGAACAGCGCAAAACCTTCCAGCGCCTTGTCGAAGAACGCATCCTCTTCGTCCATCACGTCGGCAAAGAAGATATTCGGGGATTTGCCGCCCAGCTCAAGGGTGACCGGAATAATATTCCGGGTGGCGTACTGCATGATTTGCTGGCCCACTTCGGTGGAGCCGGTGAAGGCCACTTTGGCGATGCGTTTGGATGTCGCAAGATATTCACCGATTTCACCGCCCGCGCCGTTCACCACGTTAATGACGCCCGGCGGCAGTAAATCCCCGACCAGTTCCATCAACAGCAATACGGAAAGCGGCGTGAGGCGCGCCGGTTTAAGCACGATGCAGTTCCCTGCCGCCAGCGCCGGGGCCATTTTCCAGCTCGCCATCAGCAGCGGGAAGTTCCACGGGATAATTTGTGCGACCACGCCCAGCGGTTCGTGGAAGTGATACGCTACGGTTTCGCCGTCAACTTCGCTGATCCCGCCTTCTTGTGCGCGAATACAGGAGGCAAAATAGCGGAAGTGGTCGACTGCCAGCGGAACGTCGGCAGCGCTGGTTTCGCGGATAGGTTTGCCGTTATCCCAGGTTTCGGCCGCGGCGAGCAGGTCGATGTTCTGCTCCATGCGGTCGGCAATTTTTAGCAGGATATTCGCTCTTTCCTGCACGGACATGCCGCCCCATGCCGCTTTCGCCTCGTGAGCCGCGTCCAGCGCGAGATCGATATCGCCTTTGCTGGAACTGGCGATTTCACACAGCGGCTGGCCGGTTACCGGGGTAAGGTTTTCGTAATATTTGCCGTCTACCGGCGGGACCCACTGGCCGCCAATATAGTTGTCATAGCGCGGTTTCAGTTTGAGCGGGAAGCCATATTCGCCGGGGATAATTCGGGTATCTGGAGGATTGTTTGTCATGGTGTTCTCCTTGTCGCGGTTGCTTATCAAGGGTAGACGCCAGCGGCGATTTCTTCGCCAGCGTTTGAAGGCTTTACGACGCGGCTCACGGATTAAATTTTTTTGATTCGGAGTATTCAGCCAGCAGGCTAACTAATTTGATTCATACTAAAAGATTACTTTTTCCCGTTTCGCAACAAGGATTGCTCATGCGCCTGTTTATTAGTTTTGATGTAGGCGGTACCCATGTAAAACATGGTCTGTTCACCGAAGAGGGGGAGGTGCTGATTGCTGAAGAATATGATACCCACTACGACCGCCAGCTTTTTTTGAGCTCATGGCAAAGCGTGGTGGCGGGCTACCGGCAGCATAACGAAATCGCCGGTATCGCCATTAGTTTTCCGGGCTATATCAATCCGCACACCGGCCAGGTGCCAAAGGCCGGATCGCTCGCGTTTCTGGATGGCTGCAACCTGCTTGAAATATTTGGCGAGCTAACCGATTTGCCGATAACCGTCGAAAACGATGCGAACTGCGCCGCGCTCGGTGAGATGTGGCTGGGCGCAGGCCATGATTATGATTCGCTGGTGTGCGTGACCATTGGTACAGGTATCGGCGGCGGCATTATCGTTAATCGCGAACTGATGCGCGGTTCGCACTTCCGGGCCGGGGAATTCGGGGTGCTGCCCGTAGGACAATACGGAGAAGACATGCACCAGTTGGCTTCCGCCAAAGGGCTGATGGACGCCTGCCGCAGAGAGATGAATATCCCGGCAGATGAAAAAATCCACGGCCAGGATATTTTTGCCCGTGCCGAGACGGATTTACATATTCAGGGCGTGATTGATAACTGGGTGAAATATCTGGCGCGCGGCATTTATAGCGTGGTGTCGCTGTTCGATCCGCAGGCGATTTTGCTCGGCGGCGGCGTGAGCACCCAGCCGATGCTGTACCCGATGCTGGAACGCCATCTCGAAGGGTTTAAGTTCTGGGACGTGCTGAAGGTGCCGATTCGCCCCTGCAAGCTCGGCAACAAAGCCGGCATGCTCGGGGCGGTTTGGTTGGCTAAGCAGAAGGATTGATGATGGATTGTGTCGGATGGCACTGGGGCTTATCCGACCTACACGAGTCCGGGCTATAGGTTTTGTAGATCAGCGCAGCGCCATCCACAGAATTCCTTAAGCATTTTCCTTCTGGAATAACGCCTTATCCCGCAATACATGTTCATTACCGCGACGGCGTGTAAAGCCGATCCTGTCGAAATATTCCAGAATTTGTATGGCGAGCTTGCGGCCGACGCCCAGCCGGTCACGGAAATCTGCCGCGCTGGTTGCGCCCTGCGTTTGATCCAACTCGCGGATCAAATTAGCAAATGCCTGAATCCGATCGTTACGGTAATAACGATCTTTTAAGATCGCCGTCACCAGACCGAGCTGAGCGGCAAAGCGCAGCAGTTGGCGAACCAGTTGCTCATCCTGTTTAATTTCCGCTGCCAGGTCGCGCACCCACCAGGGGTCGTCACCAAACAGACTGTCGATTCTCTCCCATATCGCCTGCTGATCCGCTGAAAAACCGGGGCTATGGTCGGGCAGATGCAGCCAGCCCTGGCGGCTGATGATTGCGCCTTCACGGCGCATTTTTTCGATAAGCGCCAGCACCAGCGGTTCGTCTTCAGCCGGCAGCGCCATGCGGCGCAGGCGTTCGCGTCCAGGGCCTGGCTGATCGTCATGCTGCTGATGGTAGCGCGCAAGCGTATCAAGGAGTTTTTGCCGCCAGCGGGCGGCGACTTCGTCGCTCAGCAGGTTATCTCCCGCCTGCAAGTAACCCGGTTTCGCCAGCAGCTTCTGCAGGCCGCTGCCGGTGAGCTGGCGCGCCCAGGCAAAGGCTGGCAGGGATACCGCGCCGCGCTGTAAATGTAAGTCCAGAACCTGCGGGTCGCCGCTGGTTTGCTCAAGACGATGAAGCCATTCAAGATAAGCGGGCTGACGTTTGCCGCGGCGTGGAGCGTGCAGAAGAAGCGTTCGCGCGCCGGCAAGCGTGACGCGTGCGGCTATATCGCGCAGCACAAGTCGGTCATTTTCCGCCAGCCACAGCGGCACATCCAGCACCAGTTCAGCCAGCTCGCCCTCAAGCAGAGAAACTCGGCCGGTAACGTGGCTTGCAGCGTGATGAATGTGCAGCGGCTGCCATTGTTGTAGCGGCGAATGAGCCTGAAGCTGAACGATAACGCGTTCCACTGGCTGCAGCGGTTTTTCCGTAAGCAACCAGTCGCCGCGGCTGATATCCGATTTTTCAGCGTCACCGCTAATATTGAGCGCGATACGTTGCCCGGCAAAGGCGGTGTCTGTCGGCTGGTTTTGCGCATGCAGGCCGCGCACGCGCATAGGTTTATCCGCTCCGGTTAACCACAGGGTATCGCCAACCTTCACCTCGCCGCTCAGCGCCGTGCCTGTTACTACCAGACCTGCGCCTTTAACAGTGAAAGCGCGATCGATCGCCAGGCGGAAGCGGTGCTGACGAGGATGCGGGCGTTCCGGAAGCTTTTGTAAATGGCTGCGCAGTTCGGCAATGCCTTTTCCTGCTGTGGCAGCGGTAACGAAGATTTTTGCATCCTGCCAGCCCGCTTCGCTGAGCATCGCCTGAACCGCTTCTCGCACTTCTTCAATACGCGTTTCGCTGACGCGGTCTGCTTTGGTCAGCGCGACGGTAATGGCAGGTTTGCCAGTCAGTTGCAAAATGGCGAGATGTTCGCGAGTTTGCGCCATCACGCCGTCATCGCAGGCCACGACCAGCAGAGCGTGATCGATGCCGCCCACGCCCGCCAGCATATTAGCGAGAAATTTTTCGTGCCCCGGCACGTCGATAAAGCCGATGATTCGTCCGTCCGGCTGCGGCCAGTAGGCGTAGCCGAGGTCGATGGTCATGCCGCGTTTTTTCTCTTCCGGCAGGCGATCCGCGTTAACGCCCGTCAGGGCCTGCAACAGCGTCGTTTTTCCGTGGTCCACGTGTCCGGCGGTGGCGATAATCATTGGGTCAGCATCTCCATGAAGCCAGCTTCATCTTCGAGGCAGCGTAAATCCAGCCACAGGCGTCCGTCGCTGATGCGGCCGATGACCGGTTTGCGTTGCTCACGCAGGCGCTGCGTTAACGCATTAAGCGTGACCCCGCGGCCATCTTTTGGCGTAAAGGTGATGGCGGCGCTCGGCAGCCTGTCGACCGGCAAAGAACCGCTGCCGATTTGCGATAAGCAGGGTTCTACGCGCACCTCAAACTGTTCGCCAAAATGAGTCTGCAACGCAGGAAAAAGACGCTGTGCTTGTTTGCTGATGGACGTTGCATCTCGGGTTAGCAGGCGCAGCGTCGGCAATCTTTCAACCAGGGTTTCCGGGTGCTGATACAGGCGCAGCGTGGCTTCCAGCGCTGCCAGCGTCATTTTATCGGCGCGCAGGGCACGCTTGAGCGGATGGCTTTGAATGCGGGCGATAAGCTCTTTTTTGCCAACGATAATCCCCGCCTGCGGGCCGCCGAGCAGTTTATCTCCTGAGAAGCTCACCAGGCTTACGCCAGCCGCAAGCATCTGCTTCGGCATCGGTTCCGGCGGCAATCCCCACTGGCTGAGGTCGACAAGCGAGCCGCTTCCCAAATCGCTGATTACCGGAACGTTCAGTTCGTTACCCAGTTCGGCCAGCTCTGCCTCGGACACCGTTTTGGTAAAGCCTTCAATCTGATAATTGCTGGTATGCACCTTCATCAGCAGCGCGACGTTTCCGTCAACGGTCGCCTTGCGATAATCTTTCAGGTGCGTGCGGTTAGTGGTGCCGACTTCGACGAGGCGGCAGCCGGCCTGGCGCATCACGTCAGGAATGCGGAACGCGCCGCCGATTTCTACCAGTTCGCCACGCGAGACAACGACTTCGCCGCCATCCGCACAGGCCGCCAGCATTAACAGTACCGCCGCCGCGTTGTTATTGACGATGCAGGCGTCTTCCGCACCTGTTAGCTCGCACAGCAGGTCCGCCAGCGCCCGGTCGCGGTGTCCGCGTGCTGCGCCATCGAGATTGTATTCCAGCGTAATCGGGGAGCGCATCACCTGAGCGACAGCTTCAACGGCGGCTTCAGCCTGCAAAGCACGTCCCAGGTTGGTATGCAGCACGGTGCCGGTCAGGTTAAAGACCGGCTGCAATGCGCTGCGCTGGTTTGCCTCAAGTTTTTGCTTCGCCTGAGCTGCCCAATCCTCGTTCCACGGCGGCAATGTTTCCTGCAAACGGATGTGCTCGCGCGCATCATCAAGCATTTCGCGCAGGGTGCTGACCACGCGGGAATGGCCGAATTCATGCAGCAGGGCGCTGAAAGATGCGTCACGCAGCAGGCGGTCTGTCGCCGGAAGTTGGCTATACAAAGTACGATGAGAGGTCATGGCAAGCCGTGAGAGTTGAGGAATTTTGCGTTAGTTTACAGGGGGAGCAAGCCCCCTGTCGTGGGGGAGATCATGACTTAGGCGGTTCGGTGCGGGCAAAGCTTTCGCGCTGGAAAAGTTCTTCCACCAGTTTGACGAGATGCGGACGGTCAACGCACCAGCCAGGAGAAACGCGGCGAAAATTGAGGTAGCCCACGGCGCAGGCCACGGCAATGTTCGCAACGGTTAGCGGTTCGGCGGATAGCGTTTTGTCTGCGGCGAATTGTTCAAGCATGTCCAGCCCGCGGCTGATTTTTTCCCGCTGGCGCAGCAGCTCGATTTCTGACTGCTGAGCGGGCGGGCGCTGCTGTTCACGGACTGAAACGAGCGCAGCATCCATTATGCCGTCCGCCAGGGCTTCCAGTTGGCGCATTTTCAGCGCGGCTTTTGGTTCGCGAGGGATAAGCGCGGGCGCAATGTCGAGAAGTTCGAGGTATTCCGCAATAACCGGCGAGTCGAACCAGTGTTCATCGTCGCTTGTTACCAGCGCGGGCACTTTCCCGAGCGGATTGTAATGCGGCGCGTTGCTTTCGGTTGTCCACGGGTTGTCATTCACAAATTCAAAAGTAATGCCTTTCTCCAGCAGGATGACCGAAATTTTGCGTACGTACGGGCTGGTGTAATTGCCGATCAGTTTCATTACATCGTCCATTTTTAGCCAACAAGAGATAAGTATGGATCAGGATGGGTGAAAAGGCAGCGTCAGGAAAACATGTAATAAAGTTACATCCGGAAACTATCGCAGCGGCGCAGGTTGCCCTGGATCACACTCGGAAAATTCTGATGAAAATACTTTGTGATGTAAGTCACAAATAAATAACAAACCCGAAAAGGATAAATGTGATTTTCATCACAAATAACCTCAATCTTCGGTTAAAAGGTTATCACTGTATTATTTTTACACGGCAATTTTGTGAGGATGATCACGGAGTAAGGCCCCTTATTCCCTAATTATTAGTGATCTATGTCACATTAATTCCCGCCCGCTGGACAGCTTAACGATCACGTGCCAGATTCGCCTCACTTAAAGCATCTGGCAGGCTTCTCTGCCGCCACGTTAACAATAAACCTCGGGCTGCTCTCCAGCGCGTAAACACAACAAGGGGTGTGCGTATGTCATCCGATATCAAGATCAGAGTGCAAAGCTTTGGTCGTTTCCTCAGCAATATGGTAATGCCTAACATCGGCGCATTTATTGCCTGGGGTATTATCACAGCGTTATTTATTCCCACCGGATGGTTGCCAAGTGAGACGCTGGCGAAACTGGTAGGCCCGATGATCACCTATCTGCTGCCGCTGCTCATCGGTTATACCGGTGGTCGCTTAATCGGCGGCGACCGTGGTGGCGTGGTTGGCGCTATCACCACGATGGGGGTTATCGTCGGCGCGGATATGCCGATGTTCCTCGGCGCGATGATTGCCGGTCCTCTGGGCGGCTGGGCGATTAAACATTTCGACGCCTGGGTAGACGGTAAAATTAAATCCGGCTTTGAAATGCTGGTGAACAACTTCTCCGCTGGCATCATCGGGATGATCCTGGCGATTCTGGCGTTCATGGGCATCGGCCCGGCTGTTGAAGTGCTCTCCAAAATTCTGGCGGCGGGCGTTAACTTCATGGTTGTCCATGACATGCTGCCGCTGGCTTCTATCTTCGTCGAACCGGCGAAAATCCTGTTCCTCAATAACGCAATCAACCACGGTATCTTCTCGCCGCTGGGTATTCAGCAGTCCCACGAACTGGGCAAATCAATCTTCTTCCTGATTGAAGCAAACCCGGGTCCGGGTATGGGCGTGCTGATGGCGTACATGTTCTTCGGTCGTGGCAACGCTAAGCAGTCTGCGGGCGGCGCGGCAATCATCCACTTCCTGGGCGGTATCCACGAAATTTACTTCCCGTATGTGCTGATGAACCCACGTCTGATCCTGGCCGTTATCCTCGGCGGTATGACCGGCGTATTCACGCTGACCATCCTGAACGGCGGCCTGGTTTCACCTGCTTCTCCGGGTTCTATCCTTGCGGTACTGGCGATGACGCCAAAAGGCGCTTACTTCGCTAACATCGCAGCCATTATTGCAGCGACGGCGGTTTCCTTCGTGGTCTCAGCAATCCTGCTGAAAACCAGCAAGGTGAAAGAAGAAGACGACATCGAAGTGGCGGCTCGCCGAATGGCTGAGATGAAAGCGCAATCTAAAGGCGGTACGGCTCCGCTGGCCGTGGGCGCTGGTCTGTCTAACGATCTGAGCCACGTGCGTAAAATCATCGTAGCTTGCGACGCCGGTATGGGTTCAAGCGCAATGGGCGCGGGCGTTCTGCGTAAGAAAGTGGGCGACGCGGGCCTGAAAAATATCTCCGTCACCAACTGCGCGATTAACAGCCTGCCGGACGACGTTGACCTGGTCATTACGCACCGCGACCTGACCGAGCGTGCTATGCGCCAGGTGCCTCAGGCGCAGCATATCTCTCTGACCAACTTCCTCGACAGCAGCCTGTATTCCAACCTGACCGAGCGTCTGGTGGCTTCACAGAACCTGAGTGAGAAAGAAGTGAAGGTGATGAGCAGCCTGGAAGACAGCTTTGTCGCAAGCGAAGAAGGGCTGTTCCGCCTCGGCGCTGGCAATATCTTCCTTGGCCTGACCGCAGCGACCAAAGAAGAAGCGATTCGTTTTGCCGGTGAGCAACTGGTAAACGGCGGTTATGTGCAGCCTGAATATGTGGATGCGATGTTCGAGCGTGAAAAACTGACCCCAACTTATCTGGGCGAAGGTATCGCAGTTCCACACGGCACCGTTGAAGCAAAAGATCGCGTGCTGAAAAC
This sequence comes from Dryocola boscaweniae, assembly GCF_025215095.1. Classification (GTDB taxonomy): domain Bacteria; phylum Pseudomonadota; class Gammaproteobacteria; order Enterobacterales; family Enterobacteriaceae; genus Dryocola; species Dryocola boscaweniae. The sequence continues at coordinate 76,663 of NZ_JALHAP010000081.1, forward strand.
CGGCATCGTCTTCTGCCAGTACCCGGCGGGCGTACACTTCGGCGAAGAGCCGGAAGATATGGCGCGTCTGGTTATCGGTATTGCTGCCCGCAATAACGAACACATCCAGGTTATCACCAGCCTGACTAACGCGCTGGATGATGAGTCTGTGATTGAGCGTCTGGCGAATACGACCAGCGTACAGGAAGTGCTCGACCTGCTGGCCGGTAAAAAGTAAGTCACGGAAGCGGCGGGTGGCGCTCCCGCTTACCCGCCCTACGTAGGGTGGATAAGCGAAGCGTCATCCACCGGGCTTTCCCTCTCCCTATGGGGAGAGGGCTCGGGTGAGGGTCGTTATAGCAAACGATCTTTCACCCCAGCCCTCTCGGGTGATTCAAATTTAAGAAGGTGACAGACATGAAAGCATTACATTTTGGCGCAGGTAATATCGGACGTGGCTTTATCGGCAAACTGCTGGCGGACGCAGGCATTCAGCTTACGTTTGCCGATGTGAATCAGGTTGTGCTGGACGCACTTAATGCGCGCCACAGCTATCAGGTACACGTGGTTGGCGAGCAGGAGCAGGTCGATACCGTTTCCAACGTGAATGCCGTTAGCAGCATCGGCGACGAGGTTATCGACCTGATTGCCGAAGTGGATCTGGTCACCACCGCCGTCGGGCCAGTCGTGCTGGAACGTATCGCGCCATCCGTAGCGAAAGGCCTGGTGCTGCGCCGCGCAAACGGCAACGAAAAGCCGCTTAATATCATCGCCTGTGAAAATATGGTGCGCGGCACCTCGCAGTTAAAAGCGCACGTATTGAAAGCGCTGCCGGAAGACGACCAGGCGTGGGTTGAAGAGCACGTTGGCTTTGTGGATTCCGCCGTTGACCGCATCGTGCCGCCGTCAGCATCCGCAACCAACGACCCGCTGGAAGTCACCGTTGAAACCTTCAGCGAATGGATTGTTGATAAAACCCAGTTTAAAGGCGAGCTGCCGAACATTGCCGGCATGGAGCTGACGGATAATCTGATGGCGTTTGTCGAACGTAAACTCTTCACGCTGAATACCGGGCATGCTATAACCGCCTACCTCGGCCAACTGGCCGGTCACCAGACCATTCGCGATGCGATTCTGGATGAAAAAATCCGCGCCGTGGTGAAAGGGGCGATGGATGAGAGCGGCGCGGTGCTGATCAAACGTTACGGCTTTGATGCCGATAAGCACGCGGCCTACATCCAGAAAATCCTCGGCCGTTTTGAAAACCCGTATCTGAAAGACGATGTGGAGCGCGTTGGCCGTCAGCCGCTGCGTAAATTAAGCGCGGGCGACCGCCTGATTAAGCCGCTGCTCGGTACGCTCGAATACGATTTGCCGCACGCAAACTTAGTTGAAGGGATTGCTGCTGCCATGCATTACCGCAGCGAGCAGGATCCGCAGGCTCAGGAACTGGTTGCATTACTGACCCAAACGGGTCCGCAGGCAACGCTTGCGCAGGTTTCTGGCCTTGATGCAAACAGCGACGTGGTCGCTCAAGCGGTGAAAGCTTATAACGCAAAAGCGTAATGGAGAACGGACGCGGTTATGCCGCGTCCAACACTAAATTTCAGTGATGCAGGCAAAGATGGAAGAAACACAGGCCTTTGAAAACCGAGTGCTTGAGCGTCTGAATGCCGGCAAAACCGTCAGAAGCCTGCTAATTGCCGCCGTTGAGCTTCTCACCGAAGCGGTAAATATCCTGGTGCTTCAGGTATTCCGTAAAGACGATTATGCGGTGAAATATGCCGTTGAGCCCTTGCTGGACGGGGATGGCCCGCTGGGCGATCTCTCGGTGCGCATGAAGCTTATCTACGGGCTTGGCGTTTTGAATCGCGCCGAATACGAAGATTGCGAATTGCTGATGGCGCTGCGCGAAGAGCTTAACCACGACGGCAACGAATACAATTTTACCGATGACGAAATCCTCGGGCCCTTTGGCGAACTGCACTGCGTTGCGGCTTTTCCGCCTGCGCCAACAATTGTCGACGGCGGCGATCCTGAGCTGCAGGCCATGCAGAGGCAGCGCTACCAGCAAATCGTCCGTTCAACGATGGTGCTTTCCCTGACCGAGCTGATCTCCAGGATCAGCCTAAAAAAAGCCTTCCAGAAATAGTCTCATCCACAGACCCTTTTCGCCCTCTTCCACCGAATGGTGTATCCTTGCCGCAAAGCACTTTATTCACGGTTAATTAAAAATGAAAGAAATCGAAAAAGCAGAAATTAAACGTCTTAGCGATCGTCTGGACGCCATCCGCCATGAAATGCCCGAACTGCATCTGATCAACGAAGCGGAAAAATACGCCGAGCTGGAAAAAGAGAAAGCGAAGCTTGAGATTGAAATTGCCCGTCTGCAGGCGGTACGCAACCAGAAGCTGAGCAAAGAAGCGCAAAAGCTGATGGCGCTGCCGTACAAACGGCCTATCACTAAAAAAGAACAGGCGGACATGGGCAAGCTGAAGAAAGCCGTGCGTGGCCTGGTTATCGTGCATCCAATGACGGCGTTAGGCCGCGAAATGGATCTCGAAGAGATGACCGGTTTTTCTAAGACTGAGTTTTAATTCCCTTCCCCCTTGTGCCTTCTGGTCCACCCGGCCTGATTAGATTAAAATAGGTATGAATCGAACGATTCATACCTGATTAAACGATCTGAGGGCGCAGCTATGCTTAGTTTTACAGCCAATCAGGCTAAAACCCAGTTTGGGGAAATGATCGCTAAAGCCCAGCGTGAGCCGGTGAGCATTACCAAAAACGGCAAACCTTCCGTTGTCGTGATGTCTGTTGATGATTACAACGAACTCGAAGCGTTAAAGTTACAGCTCCTGCGCGACAGGCTCGCTCATTCCATCGCTCAGGCCCAGGCTGGTCAATTGCATGAGGGTGAAGCGGTTTTTGACGAGTTAATGAAGGATCTTTAATGGCTCGCTTCAAACTGACGGAAGATGCGCGGGAGGATTTGCGCGAAATAAAGGGATTTTCTCAGAAGCGGTTTGGCGCACTTGTGGCTCGGGAGTATCTGGCTGGTATGCGAGTCACCCTGCAACATCTGGCTGCCATGCCAGGCATAGGTACAGATGAGACGGCAGAGTTACTTGCTGGCGTATGGAGTTTTCCCTATATGAGCCACACGATTTACTACCAACCCGTTGCGGAAGGGATATCTGTTATCGGCATTATTCACCAGAGCAGAATGCCTGGGCTGTTACTGAAGCGTGAACGGTAAAGGTTGAGCCAGCAGGCTTCCCCGCTGGCTCAAACACCTACTTCAATACCTGTGGGTTCACGCAGTTCTCTTTCACGTCGCCCGTTAGCGCGGCAATCAGATTATCTACCGCGCAGGCGGCCATGTTGTAACGCGTTTCGTGCGTGGCGGAGCCGATGTGCGGCAGGGCGACGACGTTTGGCATCTCCAGCAGCGGGGAGTCGACCGGCAGCGGCTCCTGCTCGAACACGTCAAGGCCGGCGGCATGAATGGTGCCCGCCTGCAGCGCCTGAATCAGGGCTTTTTCGTCAATCACCGGACCGCGTCCTGCGTTAATCAGAATGGCCGATGGCTTCATTTTGGCTAGCTGTTCTGCGCCAATCATATGGTGCGTCTCTTCGGTCAGCGGCAGGGAAATACAAACAAAGTCTGATTCCGCAAGCAGCGTATCCAGGTCGCAATAGCGCGCATCGAAACGCTCTTCCGCTTCTTTGTGATGACGGCGAGCGTTATACAGAATCGGCATGCTAAAGCCGAAGTGCGCGCGCTGCGCCAGCGCAAGACCGATGCGGCCCATACCCAGAATACCCAGCGTTTTGTGGTGCACGTCAATGCCGAACCAGTCCGGGCCGATGCTGCCTTTCCACTCGCCCGCTTTGACTCGCTCGGCCCCTTCTACCGCGCGACGAGCGGTTGCCAGCACCAGCGTCATCATGGTGTCCGCGACGGTTTCAGTCAGTACCGTAGGCGTATGCATCAGCGCGATGCCGCGGGCGGTCAGCGCATCAACATCAAAGTTATCGTAGCCGACAGAAACGGTCGAAGCGGCGCGCAGCTTTGGCGCATGCTCTAACAACGCTTCATCGACCTTCTCGCTGGAACCTAAAATCCCTTGCGCATTAGCGAAAGCTTCGGCGTTCTGTTTTACGGTTTCCGGGCTTAAATCGCTTAGCTGAGTGACGTTGAAATGGCTTTCAAGGCGGGTGAGCAGGTCGTCAGGTAACTTTTTATAGAGGATGACGGACGGCTTCATGATGTTCTCCGTAATTGAATTAAGCACTACCGGGCGGCGTGCGTACCGCCCGGTCAAAAGTCATGCGTGGCGGACACCCACCGGCATTTGTTGATTTGTTGCCGGTTTCACTATCAGAGTTAGCCACACTGAGGCGATCAGCGCCACCCCCATAAAAATGTAGGACGCGGAAGGGCTGCCGGTTGCCCCGTTCAGGTAACCCACAAACCAGGAGCCGACAAACGAACCCAGCGCGCCCATGCTGTTAATCAACGCCATGGCGCCGCCGGCCACGTTTCTTGGCAGCATCTCCGGAATGATGGCGAAGAAGGGACCATATGGCGCGTACATAGCCGCTCCGGCAATCACCAGCAGAGTATAAGAAACCCAGAAGTGATCGGCGCCAACCAGCCAGGAGCCGAGGAAAGCCAGCGCGCCAATCAGCAGCAGCGGCCAGACGAACAGCTTACGATTCTGCATTTTGTCAGAGGCCCAGGAAACGGCGATCATCGCGATGGTTGCCGCCAGGTAAGGCACTGACGAGAGCCAGCCCACTTCCACCATGCCCATGCCGGCTGCGCCTGCGCCGCGGATTATCGACGGCAGCCACAGCACGAAACCGTACACGCCGATGCTCCAGCAGAAATATTGCATACACAGCAGCACTACGTTGCGGGAGCGGAACGCTTCGCCGTAGTTACGCACGGCTTTAATGCCTTCCTGTTCTTTTTGCAGTTGCGCCTGCAACGCGGCCTTCTCAGCATCGGAAAGCCAGCCAACCTGCGTTGGTTTATCTTTTACCAGCACCCACCAGGCAAACGCCCAGATAACCGCCGGAATACCTTCGAAGATAAACATTTCACGCCAGCCGAACGCCTGAATCAGGTAGCCGGAAACCACCGACATCCACAGAACCGTGACCGGGTTGCCGAGAATGAGGAAAGTATTGGCGCGTGAGCGTTCGGATTTGGTGAACCAGTTACTGATGTAAATCAGCATCGCGGGCATTACCGCCGCTTCCACCACGCCCAGCACGAAGCGAATGGCCGCCAGCGCTGGAATGTTGCTGACCATGCCGGTCAGAGATGCGCAGCCGCCCCATAAAATCAGGCAGACGAAGATAAGCTTACGCACGCTGCGACGTTCGGCGTACATGGCGCCGGGGATCTGGAAGAAGAAGTAACCGAGGAAGAACAGGGCGCCCAGCAGGGACGAAATGCCTTTGGTGATGCCGAGGTCATCATTAATACCGGCGGCGGATGCAAAACTAAAGTTGGCGCGGTCGAGGTAGGCCAGGCTGTACGTGATAAACACGATAGGCATGATATACCACCAACGTTTTGGCGCGATTGTATTGGTTTTCATAAGGCTTGCCTCTATGTTGAGGAGAGTCGCATCGGGCCGGATGTAGGGTACAGCCGATGCCGTTTTCGTTTATTCGCCCAGCGCAGCTCGGGTTGGCAACCCTTCGCTGTCACCGATGACCTGTATCGCCAGCGAGCCGATTTTGTTACCGCGGCTGACGGCATGTTGTAAGGATTTCCCTTCCAGCAGGGCGCTTATCACCCCGACCGCAAAGCCATCTCCGGCGCCCACGGTATCAACCACGTTCTCCACTTTTACGGCGGCTACCGCGCCTTTTTCGCCCTCAGCGGTTTTATACCAGGCTCCGTCAGCGCCGGTTTTCAGCACCACGGTTTTAACGCCCTGATTGAGATAAAAATCGGCAATGCCTTCCGGGGTTTTTTGGCCGGTGAGGATAAGACCTTCTTTCACGCCGGGCAGAACCCAGTCTGCCTGGAAAGCCAGTTGGTTGAGCTGCTTTATCATTTCGGCTTCGCTTTTCCACAGCACCGGGCGCAGGTTCGGATCAAAGGAAATTGTTTTTCCTTTTTCCTTCATAGCCTTAGCCGTGTGGTTAAGCAGTTCGAGGGAAGAATCAGAGAGCGCTGCCGCAACGCCGCTTAAGTGCAGATGGCGCGCGCTGAAAAAGTAATCCTCGCTGAAGTCTTCCACGGAGAGGTGACTTGCTGCCGAACCTTTACGGAAATATTCCACGATGGGATCGGTTCCATCTTCAACTTTGGATTTGAGCTGAAAACCCGTTGCGTAGCGTTCATCCGTGGTGACGCCACGGCTGTCGATTTGCTCTTTCGCGAGCTGTTGCAGGACGTAGCGGCCAAAAGAATCGTTGCCCACGCGGCTCACCCAGCCTACCTTCAGCCCAAGGCGCGCAAGGCCGGTTGCGACGTTCAGCTCAGCGCCCGCCACGCGTTTTACAAACTGTTCGGCCGCGGCTAAATCACCGGTTTCGGTGGCCACAAACATTGCCATCGCTTCACCGATGGTGATGACATCCAACTGATTAGTCATCGCTTACTCCTCGCGTAACAGATTAACGTAATGGCGGGTGACGGCGGTCAGATCGCGGCCTTCAAGCGGAAACTCTATGCCGCGTGGCGCATCGCCTGGCAGACTGTTAAGCAGTTCCAGCCAGCGCGGTTCGGCGTCGTCCAGCGCAACAGCACGGTAGTGATAATGATGTGGGATGGCTGCTTTAACGTGGATGTAGCTGACGTTTGCTGCCAGCACGCGCGCTGCGGCTTCGGGTGAATCGTCGACCCACAACCAGTTCGCCATATCAAAGGTTAGCGTCACCGGTAGATTCAGCACGTTGCAGGCGGCCTGGAAGCGCTGCATGGGCGCGAGTTTTCCACTGGCGGTCTGATCGTTTTCCACCACCAGCGCGACGTCACTTTGCGCCAGCCACTGCTGTAATAATGGAAACTGCTGGCTGCTGCGGAATTCGCCGAGGGAAAGCTTCAGCCAGCTCGCATTAAGCTGGTGGGCTTCGAGCAACAGCGAAGGAATCAGCGGATTGAGTTTGCCGTCTTCAGCGAAAAGCGGTTCAGGCGCGGAATAACAGGCCTGCAGCTTGTGATCTGCAATTTGCCGCGCCAGTTCCGGCAGGGAATCCAGTTGCGTATTGCTAAGGAGTTCGCGGCGGATTTCTACGCCGTCTGCCCCTGCGTTGGCGATAATCGGCAACAGCGCCTGCTGGCCGCCAAGTGCGGCGATGCGGTCATGCCCGTAAGCGGCGGTGACGACAATAATTTTTCGCGGCATGAAAAGCTCCATCACGGTAATAGCTAAATAAGATAACTATTACGCTAGATGGAACCGGTTCCAAAGAGAAGCCAGGCATGCTGAATTTATGATCGCTATCACGAAGATAATTTTTAACGGGCGGTGGACCCACGCACGATTAATTCACCGGAAAAGACCTGCTCATGCACGCTTTCAGCGGCGCCTTCAATACGCTTCACCACCTGTTCAAGCGCGGCATAGCCTATCTGCCAGGTCGGCTGTTTCAGAGTGGTGATGCCCACGCCTGCAAGCTCGGCCCATTCGAGTTCATCGAAGCCCAGCAGGCCAATATCGCTGCCCCAGTGCAGGCCGATGCGGCGCATGGCGCGGGCAACCTGCAGAGTAAGCGCGCCATTTGCGGAAATTACCGCTTTGCGCATTCCGCGAAAGCGTGTGTGAAACTGGCGCAGCGTGTTATCCATCAGCTCCGTTTCGTGCAGGGGGATCTCGGCGTTTTCCGCCACGATGCCGGGATAACGATCGATAGTGTTACGAAACGCGCGCAGGCGTTCGCGGCGGGTATTCACCATGCCGAGCGGTTCACTCAGGAACAGAATCGCTTCAAAGCCTTGCTCGATAAGATGCACGGTTGCGGTAGTGGCGGCCTGAATATTGTCCAGCCCCACCACGTCACAGGCGAAATCGGGGATTTTACGGTCGATAAGCACCATCGGCAGCGCCGACTGTTGCAGACGGTTCAGTCCTTCCTCGCGCATCCCTACGGCGTTCACCACAATCCCTTCAACCTGGTAGCTGCGCAGTAAATCAAGGTAATGCAGCTCCTGATCCACTTCGTTGTTGGTATTGCAGACCAGCGGCGTAAAGCCTTTTTCCCGGCACGCGGCTTCGATGCCGCTCAGCACGTCGACGGAATAGGGATTGGTAATGTCGGCAATGATCAGGCCAATCAAACGCGTGCGGCCACGCTTCAGGCCACGCGCCATCTGGCTGGGGCGATAATCAAGGTCGGCAATGGCCGTTTCGATACGAATGCGCAGGTCGTCGGACAGCAGATTTTGCTCGCCGTTAAGATAGCGGGAAACGCTGGTTTTACCGGTTTTCGCCGCTTTTGCGACGTCGCTTATCGTAGGGCGCGCAACCTTGCCGTTCATGTCCGTCTCCTGGAGGGGGTAACTTTCTGGAGAGTAACATAAATTTTGTTGGCTGTTGGTGGATGGCGCTAACGCTTATCCACCCTACGGAGTGGGATGCGTAGGGCGGATAAGTGCAGCGTCATCCGCTATAGCGTTTAAGACAGAGGGCTTAACGTAATCTCTACGCGGCGGTTCTGCGCTTTGCCTTCGGCGGTGCTGTTGCTGGCGATTGGATTCGCCGGGCCCACGCCTGTGGTACGCACGCGGCTGGCGTCCACGCCCTGGGTTATTAGCGCGCTGCCTACGCCGTCCGCGCGCTGCTGGGAGAGCTTCATGTTCAGCTCATTGCTGCCGGTGCTGTCCGTGTAGCCCACGATGTTAACCGCGGTTTTTGGATACTCTTTCAGCACCATTGCCACGCCGGTTAGCGTATTGGCGCCTGCGGGTTTAAGCGTTGCGCTGCTGCTGTCGAAGGTGACGTTGTTCGGCATGTTCAGCACGATGTTATCGCCATTTCGCGTCACGCTTACGCCTGTTCCCTGCATTTTATCGCGCAGTTTCGCTTCCTGCACATCCATGTAATAACCCACGCCGCCGCCCAGAGCCGCACCGGCCGCCGCGCCAATCAGAGCGCCTTTGCCGCGATCTTTTTTTGATGAGGAGAGCGCGCCTACGCCTGCGCCCACCAGCGAGCCAATTCCGGCGCCGACGCCGGATTTACCTGCTTCTCTTTCGCCGGTGTAGGGGTTGGTCGTACAGCCAGAAACTGCTAACGTGCCGCAAACCAGGGCGGCAATCATCACGCGATTTTTCATCTCATTTCCTTTGCGAATTATATTTTTGTGCCGCACACAACTGCGGCGATTGATTATGCCGGGTGAATGTGTAGAAAATTCCACAGAGTCGTCTGAATTTGTAAACAATATTGAGTGGCCGCAGGCCGCCATCTGCAAACACCGGAGCCCCATTTGGCTAAGACATTCTCAACAAATAAAAAAGTGTTAACCGCCGCCCACTGGGGGCCGATGGTGGTTGAGACTGATGGCGAGCGCGTGCTCACATCCTATGGCGCGCTGAATACAGGGCACGAAAACACACTCCAGCAGGCCGTGCCGGATCAGGTGCACAGCAAAGCGCGAGTGCAGTTTCCTGCGGCGCGAAAAGGTTTCCTGGCATCGCCGGATGCGCCGCAGGGCGTGCGCGGCGAGGATGAATATGTGCGCATCAGTTGGGACGAAGCCCTGAAGCTGATTCATCAGCAGCATCGGCGTATTCGCAACGCTTACGGCGCCGCGTCGATTTTTGCGGGTTCCTATGGCTGGCGTTCTAACGGCGTGCTGCACAAGGCCGCCACGCTGCTGCAGCGCTATATGAGCCTCGCCGGCGGTTACACCGGCCATCTGGGGGATTATTCCACCGGCGCGGCGCAGGTGATCATGCCTTATGTCGTGGGCTCCAACGAAGTTTATCAGCAGCAAACCAGTTGGCCTTTGGTGCTTGAGCACAGCGATGTTGTGGTGCTGTGGAGCGCCAACCCGCTGAACACATTGAAGATCGCCTGGAACGCCAGCGACGAGCAGGGCGTGAAGTATTTCGAGCAGCTAAAAAACAGCGGTAAAACGGTGATCGCCATCGATCCGATGCGATCGGAGACGGTGGATTTCTTCGGCGATCGCGCCCAGTGGATCGCCCCGTATATGGGTACCGATGTGGCTTTGATGCTCGGTATCGCCCATACGCTCGCCAGGCATGGCTGGCACGATACGGAATTCCTGGCCCGCTGCACTTACGGCTACGACAAATTTGCCGCCTATCTGAAGGGCGAAACCGATGGTCAGCCGAAAAATGCCGAATGGGCGGCGAAGATTTGCGGCGTGCCGGTGCAAACTATCGAATATCTGGCGCAGCTATTTAGCAGCAACCGCACCATGCTGATGTCGGGCTGGGGAATGCAGCGCCAGCAGTACGGCGAGCAGAAACACTGGATGCTGGTGACGCTGGCAGCCATGCTCGGGCAGATTGGCACGCCGGGCGGCGGATTTGGTCTTTCATACCATTTCGCCAACGGCGGTAACCCTACGCGGCGTGCGGCGGTACTCGGCTCGCTGCAAGGGTCAGTGGCTGGCGGGACGGACGCGGTTGAAAAAATCCCCGTTGCCCGCATCGTTGAAGCGCTGGAAAACCCAGGCGGCATGTATCAGCACAACGGGATGGAGAAAACCTTCCCGGATATCCGCATGCTGTGGTGGGCGGGCGGCGGCAACTTTACCCATCATCAGGATACTAACCGCCTGATTAAGGCGTGGCAGAAACCGGAGCTGGTGGTGATTTCGGAATGCTTCTGGACGGCGGCGGCGAAACACGCGGATATCGTACTGCCGATTACTACCTCGTTTGAACGCAACGATATGACCATGACCGGCGATTACAGCAACCAGCATCTGGTGCCGATGAAGCAGGTCGTTGCCCCGCGCGGCGAAGCGCGTAATGATTTTGACGTCTTTGCCGAATTGAGCGAATTATGGGAGCAGGGCGGCAAAGCGCGTTTCACCGAAGCGAAAAGCGAGCTGCAGTGGCTGGAAACCTTCTACGAAATTGCTCGCAGCCGTGGGGCGGCTCAGCAGGTTACGCTGCCGGAATTTAGCGATTTCTGGGAAGCTAACCAGCTTATAGAAATGCCGGAAAGCGAGAAAAATAACGATTTTGTGCGCTTTAGCGATTTCCGCCAGCACCCGCAGGAAAATCCGCTAAAAACGCCGAGCGGAAAAATTGAAATTTACTCAGAGCGAATCGCCGCTTTTGGTTATGAAGACTGCCCGCCGCACCCGACCTGGCTTGCGCCTGACGAATGGCAGGGCAACGCGGAAAAAAATCAGCTCCAACTGCTTTCGGCTCATCCGGCCCACCGGTTGCACAGCCAGCTCAACTATTCGGCATTGCGTGATAAATATGCCGTTGCCGGGCGGGAACCGCTGACGCTGCATCCTCAGGACGCCGCCGCGCGCGGCATAAGCGATGGCGATCTGGTGCGCGTCTGGAATCACCGTGGGCAGGTGCTGGTGGGAGCGATGGTGACGGAAGGCATTAAGCCTGGCGTGGTGTGCATTCACGAAGGGGCATGGCCAGATTTGGACGGCGAGAAACTGTGTAAGAATGGCGCGGTGAATGTGCTGACGCTGGATATTCCTACGTCACGCCTGGCAAACGCCTGCGCGGCCAATTCCTCGCTGGTATGGGCTGAAAAATATAACGGCCCGGCGCCAAAGGTTACGGCGTTTGATCCGCCCGCCAGCTCATAATCCAGGTTGGGTGGCGCGTTTCTTCCTGCCAGGCGCTTTCTTCGATACGAAAGCCCTGATGGTGGTAGAAATGCACCGCCCGCTGGTTTTTCTGATAAACCTCAAGACTCAGTTCCGGGAAGCGAGCCTGCGCATGTTTTATCAGCGCGCTGCCAATGCCTTTGCCTGAAAAAGTATCGGCGACAAACAGCGCGCCGATAAAGCGTTGGTCCAGGATGCTGATAAAGCCAACGATTTTTTCTTGCTCCACGTAAACCCAGGTGCGCGACTGCGGAATGTAGACGTTGCGCACAATCGATTCGCTTTCCTGCCAGTAACTTTTGGCGATAAACGGGTGGGCATCAATGGTGCTGGCAAGCCACAGCGCAATCAGCGCATCCATCTCACCGGGAAGCAGGCGACGAATCATTTGATATTGTCGGGATGGCAAAAACAGCCGGTAACATGGTCATTAACCAGCCCGCAAGCCTGCATAAACGAATAGCAAATTGTGGAGCCGACAAATTTAAAACCGCGTTTTTTCAGGGCCTTAGACAGCGCGTCTGAAGCCGGTGTCGTGGTGGCTATCTCGGTGAGCGTGGCGGCGGTGGTCACCTGGGGTTCGTTGTTCACAAATGACCAGACAAATTCCGGAAACTTTTCGCCGTTCGCCTCCATCGCCAGATAAGCTTTGGCGTTATTGATAATGGCCTCGATTTTACCGCGATGGCGAATAATGCCTGCATCTAGCACCAGCACATCAACATCTTCCGGCTGGAGCAACGCCACGGCCTGCGGGTCAAAATCTTTAAAGCAGCGACGATAGTTTTCGCGCTTTTTCAGCACGGTTATCCAGGAAAGGCCAGCCTGTTGCCCTTCAAGGCAGATCATCTCAAAAAGTTTTTTCCCCTCCGTGACCGGGACACCCCACTCCTTATCGTGATATTCGAGATAAAGCGGGTCCTGAGTAACCCATCCGCAACGCTGCATAAGACTGTTCCCTCTGATGAAATATTTACGAGCTAACTTGACGTGCCAGATAAAGAGACAATAGTTAATTCAGGGTTTTCCACAAGCCCGACAAAAACACAAAAAGCATCGCCGGATTTGGCTCTTCTCTGGAGTCGTTTTGATGATAAAAAATTCTATACGCAGTGGTCGCCGTGTCACGTTTATCACGGCGCTGGCCTCGTGGTGCCTGCTCCATGCCACACATGCATTTGCATGGCAGCAAGAATATATTGCAGAAGAATCAACGGGCGATGCCCAGGACCGTTATACCTGGGATAGCGACCGCGCGCCAAGCTATAACGAGATCCTTGCTGAACGCATTCGCTCATCCACGGTTGTGCAAAGCCAGCAGGGGCTGAACTATTCTGCCGGAAATGATAGCACCAGCCGTGATAATTCGCGGCTCGGCATCGGCTGGACTTTCCCCGTATTGGGAAACATTACTACCGGCCCAACCGCGGAATATAGCTGGGACGGCAGCTCAACGGGCATCTATAACGAATATGGCGACAGCGTGGTGGCTTCGCGCTTTAACGACCAGCTCTGGCATGCCAGCGTTTCCAGCGTGGGCTGGCGGCTGGATTCGTCCGTGGGATATATTCGCCCGTGGGCGCAGGTAAGCTACAACCACCAGTACGGCGATAATATCTGGAAAGCGCAGGCCGGCTCGCGCACCTTTGCTGCAAGCGTCCAGGACATCAGTTGGATGGATGTCACCGTCGGCGCGGATATGCCTATCGGCAAAAATGTGGCGGCGTTCGCTTCTATGTCGCAGGCCGAGGGCGTTTCTACTGGCGAAGCTTATATATATAACCTGGGCGTGAGCGCGCGCTTTTGATAATGGTTCAGCCTCTGGCGGCGAGTGTAAGATCGATCCCACAGGCTGCGGCATAGCGCTTAAGCGTCTGCCACGTTGCTTTCGTTATATGGCGCTCAAGGCGGCTTATCGCGGGAGGTGTTATGCCCATTCTTTTTGCGACTTCCGCACGCGTTAAACCTGCGCTTTCCCTCCACTGCGTTAATTGCTCAAGCAGGGCGATTTCTTCGCTCATTTCGTCATAGGCGGCCAGGGCTTCGGGTGTATCCAGCAGACGTTTAATGACGGTTTCATGCTTAATGGGGATAACTTTAGCCATGGGTCATTTCCTCAAGACGTTTAATGGCGAGCCTGATTTCATGAGCAGGCGTTTTTTCATCTTTCTTAATAAATGTTCTGAGTATCCAGATTGTTTTTCCTCTTTGATAAATAAATATTGTCCGCGCGATATTCGTGCCATCTTCCCTTTTAGAACTGGAGGGAGCATTTCCAACTCTTTTACTCCTGCCGGATGATAGGCCAGTTCGAACATAACTCACTTACCTGTCGTTGTTAATATTAACTTATAAGTTAATATCTGCGTCTATTCTAAAAGCACAGCAGGCGATCATGAGATAAAGAGTGCTCTAACTGAGATACCTCTGCCGGTACAGGTCGTTAGAACTGGAAAACGCCGCGAAAATTTTTTGAAGAGAAAGGAATGACGATAGGTTTAGTTAGCGTTCGCTAACTTCTTTAATTGAAGAAACGGAGCGCCATTACGTTGATTTCTGTCGATCTCCTTTACAATTGTGTTAACCCCGTCACAGTATGATTTAACATTTTATATACAGCAATGACGCGCCTTGTAATGATAGTGGTTACTCACAAACTCGTGTGCTGATGTCGTGTTCAGGTCGTTCATTCCCGCTCAGAGGCATTTCATTCCGTCTTCAACGCACTTCATGCCTTTTTCTCCTGGAATAAAATGCGCTTCGTTATCTTAAGCGGCAGATAACTTCCCTTAGATTTGCAGGACATCTGCCATGAACGCTGCTCAATACAACCGCACTCGTTGGTTAACCCTTATCGGGACGATTATTACCCAGTTCGCTCTGGGTTCCGTTTATACCTGGAGCCTGTTTAACAGCGCCTTATCCGAAAAGCTCAACGAACCCATCAGCCAGGTGGCGTTCTCCTTCGGTTTATTAAGCCTGGGCCTTGCCATCTCTTCTTCCGTTGCCGGTAAATTGCAGGAACGCTTTGGGGTTCGTAAGGTAACGATGGCGGCGGGCGTGCTGTTGGGCGTCGGCTTCTTCCTGACGGCCCATTCAAATAATTTAATGATGCTGTGGCTAAGCGCGGGCGTGCTGGTTGGGCTTGCGGACGGCGCGGGCTACCTGTTAACGCTTTCTAACTGCGTAAAATGGTTCCCGGAGCGCAAAGGGCTGATTTCCGCTTTTGCGATTGGCTCTTATGGCCTGGGCAGCCTTGGGTTCAAATATATTGATACCCACCTACTTGCAACCTACGGCCTGGAAAATACGTTTATGATCTGGGGCGCGCTGGCGACGGTGATGATTTTATTCGGCGCGTCGCTGATGAAAGATGCGCCGGTACACGAAGCGCAAGTCGTTAATGGCGTGACCGAGAAAGATTACACGCTGGCAGAATCTATGCGTAAACCGCAGTACTGGATGCTGGCGGTAATGTTCCTGACTGCCTGCATGAGCGGCCTGTATGTGATCGGCGTAGCGAAAGATATTGCCCAGGGCATGGTGCACTTAACCGCGGAATCTGCGGCGAACGCCGTCACGGTGATAGCGATCGCTAACCTGAGCGGTCGCCTCGTGCTCGGCATCCTGTCCGATAAAATCGCTCGTATCCGGGTAATTACGCTCGGCCAGGTCATTTCCCTGATTGGTATGGCGGCCCTGCTGTTCGCTCCGCTTAACGAAGCAACATTCTTTGCGGCGATTGCCTGCGTGGCCTTTAACTTCGGCGGCACCATCACCGTTTACCCCTCTCTGGTAAGTGAGTTCTTTGGCCTGAACAATCTGACTAAAAACTACGGCGTGATTTATCTGGGGTTCGGCATCGGCAGCATCTGTGGTTCGATTATCGCCTCGCTGTTTGGCGGCTTCTATGTGACCTTCTGCGTGATCTTCGCTTTGTTGATTTTGTCTCTGGCGCTTTCCACAACGATTCGCCAGCCGGCGCGTGCAGCTATGCAGCATGAACACGCTCACGCCTGATAGCGCGCTATTATTTTCGTAAACCATGCCGCCGGAACGTTATACGGCGGCATCATTAATTGTGAAATTCCCCGTTCGATAATGCCGTGCGCCTGCTTTTTTAAGCTCGCGTCGCCTCGCTCTAAGCCTGCCAGTTGTAACTTCTTTTCGATTAAATAAACTCGCGCAAAATGCGGGTCGTAACGCAAAATTTCACGAGTATTATCAATAATATCCGCAAGCTTAATGGTTTGTGCGTCCGGACAGGCCTGAGCGGTATGCAGAAAATGGGCGCGTTTGCGATGGGCGCGATTGATGCCGGGAAGCTGCTCTGGATTGGTTAGCATCGCCACCAGGGCGGCCACTTCAGGGCCGAAACGCTCTTCAATATCAATAATGGTTGTGCCGGTGTCTTCCACCGTGTCGTGCAGCCAGGCGGCGGCCAGCACCTCTTCTTTGCAACAGACGCTGCGCACCAGTTCCACGACGGCCGCAGGATGGACGATATAGGGTTCATTGGTATATTTGCGGCGTTGCTCGCAGGCGGCGTGTGCCCTGGTGGCATAACGACGGGCGCGCTCTTCTAAGGATTGCATGATGTACCCTCCGCATGCCGTTTGCCCGGCCGGGGCTTATATTGTTAATGCAAAGTGTTTGTACAAGAATAACCGTGTAAATCCCGGACTAATAAATCGTATTGATTCATGCTTTATTGTGTAAATATCACGCTTGCTCACTCTTTTTGTCGATACTTTTTTCACTCGCTGTGCTCTACTAGCCCGCGCCATTGCTATAACTCATGGCCTGAGAATCATCCTGATTCCCTTGCAACGCTTTCTTTCTCAGAACTCCCTCAAAGTTTAAAGGTCTGAGTAACGTTTTATACGTCTTCTTATTTTGCGCCAGGACACCCTGAATGAATTACATTAAATCGATGACCCAGCAGAAATTATGCTTTCTGTTAGCGGTATACATCGGCCTGTTCTTAAACATCTCGGTTTTTTATCACCGTTTTGATGGATTAGCGCATGACTTCAACGCATGGAAAGCGTTTGCCGCTGTGGCGGAAGTGTGCGCCACAGTGCTGGTCACTTTCTTCTTACTGCGTGTGCTTTCGCTGTTTGGACGTTTAGTCTGGCGAATCCTCACCACCTTTATTGTGCTGTGCTCCGTGGGCGCCAGCTATTATATGACCTTCCTCAATGTGGTCATTGGCTATGGCATTATCGCTTCGGTAATGACCACGGATATCGATCTGTCGAAAGAAATCGTCGGCTATCATTTCGTTTTATGGATGGTGCTGGTTAGCGCCATTCCGCTGTTTCTTATCTGGAGCAATACCTGCCGCTACACGCTTCTTAAGCAGTTGCAAACCCGCGGGCATCGCGTGAAGAGCGTGGCGATTGTTCTGCTCGCAGGCCTGATGGTTTGGGCGCCGCTGCGCTATCTCGATAAGCAGCAAAACCGTAACGAAAAACGCTCAACGGTAGATATGCCAAGCTATGGCGGCGTGGTGGCGAACTCCTACCTGCCATCAAACTGGATTTCCGCGCTTGGCCTGTTCGCCTGGGCACAGGCGGATGAGTCGAACGATAACAGCTCGCTGATGAACCCGGTGAAGAAATTCACCTATGTGGCGCCAAAAGACATTGATGATACCTATATGGTGTTCATCATCGGTGAAACCACGCGCTGGGATCACATGGGCATTCTGGGCTATGACCGCGACACCACGCCGAAGCTTGCCCAGGAGAAAAACCTGGTCGCTTTCCGTGGCGAGTCGTGCGATACCGCAACCAAGCTTTCGCTGCGCTGCATGTTTGTGCGTGAAGGCGGGGCGGAAGATAACCCGCAGCGTACCCTGAAAGAGCAGAACGTTTTTGCCGTTCTCAAGCAGCTTGGCTTCTCCTCAAGCCTGTACGCAATGCAAAGTGAAGTCTGGTTCTACGGCAACACCATGGCGGACAACTTCTCCTATCGCGAGCAGATTGCCGCTGAGCCGCGTAACAGCGGGAAACAGGTTGATGACATGCTGCTGGTCGAAGAGATGAAACGTTCTATCGATGAGCATCCGAAGGGCAAACATCTGGTGGTTCTGCACACCAAAGGCTCGCATTTCTCCTATGTGCAACGTTATCCGCGCAGCTTTGCGAAATGGACGCCGGAGTGCGTAAGCATTGATAAAGAGTGCAGCAAAGAGCAGTTAATTAACGCCTTTGATAACTCCGTGCTGTATACGGACACGGTTATCGCGGACATCATCAATAAGCTGCGTGATAAGCGTGCGATTATCTTTTATGCCTCGGATCACGGTGAATCAATCAGTGAGCACAAACACCTGCACGGTACGCCACGTGATATGGCTCCGCCAGAGCAGTTCCGCGTGCCGCTGCTGGTCTGGGCGTCTGATAAATACCTTGAAGACCCGGATCGCGCCCGTTCTTTCGAACATATGAAAGAGCAGGCGGCTATGAAAGTACCGCATCGTCACGTGGAACTGTACGACACCATTATGGGTTGTCTCGGTTATACCTCGCCAAACGGCGGGATTAACGAGAACAATAACTGGTGCCACGTTCCGCAGAAGGCCGCGCAGTAACATTTGCGATACAAGCGCTTGCTTTTAAGCCAAACGATTTGAATTTTTAAGTTAAGGGATTGACGGCTAAAACGGTGCGCAGTAAGATGCGCTCCGCATTCGGCGAGTAGCGCAGCTTGGTAGCGCAACTGGTTTGGGACCAGTGGGTCGGAGGTTCGAATCCTCTCTCGCCGACCACATTCAGAAAAACCTGCTTCGGCAGGTTTTTTTACGTCTGTAGCTTACAGAGGATGAGAACCTCCGAAGGAGGTTTGAGCCGAGCGCAGCGAGACAACGTTGCTTTAGCAACGGCCCGCAGGGGGATAATCCTCTCTCGCCGACCACATTCAGAAAAGGCCAGCTTTCGAGCTGGCCTTTTTGCATCTGTAATTTATGCATCCGTAGGTTGGATAAGCGTCAGCGCCATCCAACGATTATTATGGACAAAGGCGGATACCGCATTGCTTATCCGCCCTACAAATCCCCCTCTCTTCCCAAAATACCCGTTCCATCGTCCAACACACGCCTTTATATGATTTTGTGACATATTCCATCGTATTTTGTTATGAAAAACCGTGGTTTTTTGCTCCATTGCTTATGTTTCCATCTAGCACGATTCGCTGTAAGAGATGCAGATCACAAAATAAATCGTTCATATAATCATCGTTCGGCAAGAAATTTTTTAAAAAGCGCGCAACCGATTACCGCTATCGGTTGCAAATTAAGCAGTGTAATATTCTGGTAACAAGCCCGTAGCATAAATTTCCCTGCTGGAAATGACCCTGCTGGCTTTTTTTTAACTTTGTTCGCTGTTTCTCACCCCGGTTGTAAATCCCCGATACCTGTATTGACGTTTAAACGATCTGTTGACAGATTGTAGGGCGTGAGGGGCACTTTATGGACAGTCCGCACTACCACACAGCTAGCCTGACGAAAGGAACCCCTGGCCTCACCAACGCCCGCGGGCACACCGGACAGACCGCACTCAAATAACAAAGGTCTAACGGATAAAAACAACACATCTCACATTGGAGCAGAAGAATGAGTATTTCCTTGAAGAAGTCAGGGATGCTGAAATTTGGTCTGAGCCTGGTAGCTTTGACCGTTGCAGCCAGCGTTCAGGCTAAGACCCTGGTTTATTGTTCAGAAGGATCGCCTGAAGGTTTTAACCCTCAGCTTTTCACTTCTGGCACAACTTACGATGCCAGCTCAGTGCCAATCTATAACCGTCTGGTCGAGTTCAAAATCGGCACCACAGAAATCATCCCGGGCCTTGCTGAAAAATGGGAAGTGAGTGAAGACGGCAAAACCTATACCTTCCACCTGCGTCAGGGCGTGAAGTGGCAGGACAATAAAGACTTCAAACCAACGCGTGATTTCAACGCCGACGACGTTGTGTTCTCCTTCGATCGTCAGAAAAACGCCCAGAACCCGTACCATAAAGTTTCTGGCGGCAGCTACGAATACTTCGAAGGCATGGGCCTGCCGGACCTGATAAGCGAAATCAAGAAAGTGGACGACAAAACCGTTCAGTTCGTGCTGACTCGCCCGGAAGCGCCGTTCCTGGCGGATATGGCGATGGACTTCGCTTCCATCCTGTCCAAAGAATATGCGGACAACATGATGAAAGCCGGCACGCCGGAAAAAACTGACCTTAACCCAATCGGTACCGGTCCGTTCCAGCTTCTGCAATACCAGAAAGACTCCCGCATTCTGTACAAAGCGTTCCCGGGCTTCTGGGGCACCAAGCCGCAAATTGACCGTCTGGTCTTCTCCATCACGCCTGACGCCTCCGTGCGTTACGCTAAGCTACAGAAAAACGAGTGCCAGGTGATGCCGTACCCGAACCCGGCTGACATCGCTCGTATGAAGCAGGACAAGAACATCGATCTGATGGAACAGGCTGGCCTGAACGTGGGTTATCTTTCCTTCAACACCGAGAAGAAACCGTTCGATGACGTAAAAGTACGTCAGGCGCTGACTTACGCGGTGAACAAAGAAGCGATCATCAAAGCGGTTTATCAGGGCGCCGGCACCGCCGCTAAAAACCTGATCCCACCAACCATGTGGGGCTACAACGATGACGTGAAGGACTACACCTACGATCCTGAGAAAGCGAAAGCGCTGCTGAAAGAAGCAGGCCAGGATAAAGGCTTCACCGTTGACCTGTGGGCAATGCCTGTTCAGCGTCCGTACAACCCGAACGCTCGCCGTATGGCTGAGATGATTCAGGCTGACTGGGCGAAAGTCGGCGTTACCGCCAAAATCGTCACCTACGAGTGGGGCGAGTACCTCAAGCGCGCTAAAGCGGGCGAGCACCAGGCCGTGATGATGGGCTGGACCGGGGACAATGGGGATCCGGACAACTTCTTCGCCACGCTGTTTAGCTGTGATGCGGCGAAAGACGGCTCTAACTACTCTCGCTGGTGCTACAAGCCGTTTGAAGAACTGATCCAGCCTGCGCGTGCGGCAGAAGATCACAACAAACGTATCGAGCTGTACAAGCAGGCTCAGGTAGTGATGCATGACCAGGCTCCGGCGCTGATCATTGCTCACTCCACCGTATACGAGCCTGTGCGTAAAGAAGTGAAAGGTTATGTGGTTGATCCATTAGGCAAACATCACTTCGAAAACGTGTCTGTCGAATAATAAAACGGACCCAACCCGAAGCCGGTTGAATACGTAGGGTGGATAAGCGATAGCGCCATCCACCACTTATGTGGTTGCGGCGGATGGCGCACTGCTTACCCGCCCTACGGTTCAGCCCTTCGCAAGCTTCGGGTGAATAAATTATTCCCTCTATGATGAGGGAAAGATTTGTGAGCAATACAATCCTTGTGCTGCAAAGCCCAGGGAGATTACAGAGAATCCGGGATATGTTGCAGTTCATCCTTCGACGTCTGGGGCTAGTTATCCCCACGTTTATCGGTATTACCCTACTTACCTTCGCCTTTGTGCATATGATTCCCGGTGACCCGGTGATGATCATGGCCGGCGAGCGTGGTATCTCTCCTGAACGTCATGCCCAGTTGCTGGCCGAACTCGGTCTCGATAAGCCGATGTGGCAGCAGTACCTCCATTACATATGGGGCGTAATGCACGGCGATTTAGGCATTTCGTTAAAAAGCCGCCTCCCGGTATGGGATGAGTTCGTGCCGCGCTTTAAAGCGACCATGGAACTCGGCGTATGCGCCATGATTTTCGCCGTTGCCGTGGGTATCCCGGTTGGCGTGCTGGCAGCCGTTAAACGCGGTTCCATCTTTGACCACACTTCGGTTGGCCTGGCGCTTACCGGTTATTCCATGCCTATCTTCTGGTGGGGCATGATGCTTATCATGCTGGTTTCGGTGTACTGGAACCTGACTCCGGTTTCCGGGCGCGTCAGCGATACGGTATTCCTTGACGACACCATGCCGCTTACCGGTTTTATGCTGATAGACACCGCTATCTGGGGCGAACAGGGCGACTTCATCGATGCGCTTGCCCATATGGTCCTGCCTGCCGTCGTGCTCGGCACCATTCCATTAGCGGTAATCGTGCGTATGACCCGTTCTGCCATGCTTGAAGTGCTTGGCGAAGACTACATCCGTACCGCGCGTGCGAAAGGCCTGACGCGTATGCGCGTCATCGTGGTTCATGCCCTGCGCAACGCAATGTTGCCGGTGGTGACGGTTATCGGCCTGCAGGTCGGGACGCTGCTTGCCGGCGCGATTCTGACGGAAACCATTTTTTCCTGGCCGGGCCTTGGCCGCTGGCTTATCGACGCGCTTCAGCGTCGTGATTACCCGGTAGTGCAGGGCGGCGTATTGCTGGTGGCGACGATGATTATCCTCGTTAACCTGCTCGTCGACTTACTGTACGGCGTGGTGAACCCGCGTATACGCCATAAGAAATAAGGGGCCATCATGACGCAAGTAACTGAAAGTAAAGTAGTGGCGGCGCCGAAGCCAATGACGCCATTCCAGGAGTTCTGGCACTATTTCAAACGTAACAAAGGCGCGGTCGTAGGCCTCGTGTACGTCACGGTGATGATTCTGATTGCCATCTTTGCCAACGTCCTCGCCCCGCACGGCCCGGCTGAACAGTTCCGCGATGCGCTGCTGCATCCGCCGGTCTGGCAGGAAGGCGGTAGCTGGCAGTTTATTCTCGGTACCGATGACGTAGGCCGCGACATTATGGCTCGCCTGATGTACGGCGCGCGCCTGTCGCTGCTGGTGGGCTGCCTGGTCGTTGTGCTGTCGTTGATTATGGGCGTGATACTCGGCCTGATAGCCGGATATTTCGGCGGCCTTATCGACAACATCATCATGCGTATCGTTGACATTATGCTGGCGCTGCCAAGCCTGCTGCTGGCCCTGGTGCTGGTGGCGATCTTCGGCCCGTCGATTGTTAACGCCTCGCTTGCTCTGACGTTCGTTGCGCTGCCGCACTATGTGCGACTGACGCGTGGCGCGGTGCTGGTGGAAGTTAACCGCGATTATGTCACCGCTTCCCGCGTGGCGGGCGCAAGCCCGATGCGCCAGATGTTCATCAACATTTTACCGAACTGCCTTGCACCGCTTATCGTGCAGGCGTCTCTGGGCTTCTCTAACGCCATTCTCGATATGGCCGCTCTTGGCTTCCTTGGCATGGGTGCGCAGCCGCCAACACCGGAATGGGGCACCATGCTCTCCGATGTGTTGCAGTTCGCGCAAAGCGCCTGGTGGGTTGTCACCTTCCCCGGTGTCGCAATCCTGCTGACGGTGCTGGCATTTAACCTGATGGGTGACGGGCTGCGTGATGCGCTCGATCCTAAACTCAAGCAGTAAAGGGCGACGTAATGGCGTTATTGAATGTAGATAAATTATCGGTGCACTTCGGCGACGAAGGGACACCGTTCCGTGCCGTAGACCGCGTAAGTTACACGGTAAATCAGGGCGAAGTTGTCGGTATTGTAGGCGAATCGGGTTCCGGTAAATCCGTCAGCTCGCTGGCGATTATGGGGCTGATTGATTATCCAGGCCGCGTCATGGCCGAGAAGCTGGAATTTAACGGCCAGGACCTGCAGAAGATTTCTGAGAAAGAGCGTCGCAATCTGGTAGGCGCCGAAGTGGCGATGATTTTCCAGGACCCGATGACCAGCCTCAATCCTTGCTACACCGTTGGTTTCCAGATAATGGAAGCGATTAAGGTGCACCAGGGCGGCAACAAGAAAACCCGTCGTCAGCGTGCCATCGACCTGCTGAACCTGGTGGGTATTCCCGATGCGGCATCGCGTCTGGACGTTTATCCGCACCAGCTTTCCGGTGGGATGAGCCAGCGCGTGATGATAGCGATGGCGATTGCCTGTCGTCCAAAACTGCTGATTGCCGATGAACCGACCACCGCGCTGGATGTCACTATTCAGGCGCAAATCATCGAGCTGTTACTGGAACTGCAGCAAAAAGAAAATATGGCGCTGATCCTTATCACCCATGACCTTGCGCTGGTGGCCGAAGCGGCACACAAAATTATCGTGATGTACGCAGGTCAGGTGGTGGAAACGGGCGAAGCGAAGGACATCTTCCGCGCACCGCGTCACCCTTATACCCAGGCGCTGCTGCGCGCGCTGCCGGAATTTGCGCAGGACAAAGCCCGTCTGGCCTCGCTGCCGGGCGTTGTACCGGGCAAGTACGACCGCCCGAACGGCTGCCTGCTGAACCCGCGTTGCCCGTATGCGACAGACCGCTGCCGTGCCGAAGAGCCGGAACTGAATCTGGTGGACAACGGACGTCAGTCCAAATGCCACTACCCACTCGATGATGCCGGGAGGCCAACCCTATGAGTACCGAACAGGCCGCCACGCAACCGCTGTTGCAGGCCATCGACCTGAAAAAACACTACCCGGTGAAAAAGGGCATTTTCGGCCAGGAACGCCTGGTGAAAGCGCTCGACGGGGTTTCCTTTAACCTCGAACGCGGTAAAACGCTGGCGGTAGTAGGCGAATCCGGCTGTGGGAAATCCACTCTCGGCCGCCTGCTGACGATGATCGAAATCCCGACCGGCGGCGAGCTGTACTATCAGGGCCAGGACTTGCTCAAGCCTGATGAAACGGCGGAAAAGCTGCGTCGCCAGAAGATCCAGATTGTGTTCCAGAACCCGTACGGCTCGCTGAACCCGCGTAAAAAAGTGGGGCAAATTCTGGAAGAGCCGCTGCAAATCAACACCAGCCTGAGCAAAGCCGAACGCCGTGAAAAAGCGCTGGCGATGATGGCGAAGGTCGGCCTGAAAACCGAGCATTACGACCGCTATCCGCATATGTTCTCCGGCGGCCAGCGTCAGCGTATCGCTATCGCACGCGGTTTGATGCTGGATCCGGACGTTGTGATTGCGGACGAACCTGTTTCCGCGCTGGACGTATCCGTGCGCGCGCAGGTGTTGAACCTGATGATGGATCTGCAGCAGGAAATGGGGCTGTCGTACGTGTTCATATCTCACGACCTGTCGGTGGTAGAGCACATCGCTGATGAAGTGATGGTGATGTACCTTGGCCGTTGCGTGGAGAAAGGTACGAAAGACCAGATCTTCTCCAACCCGCGTCATCCGTACACGCAGGCGCTGCTTTCAGCCACGCCGCGCCTGAACCCGGACGACCGTCGCGAGCGCATCAAGCTGACCGGCGAGTTGCCAAGCCCGCTGAATCCGCCTCCGGGCTGTGCGTTCAACGCCCGCTGCCGTCGTCGTTTTGGGCCGTGCACGCAGCTTCAGCCGCAGCTCAAAGAGTACGGCGGCCAGTTAGTGGCTTGCTTTGCTGTTGACCAGGATGAGAACGGGGAAATTCGTTAAAATATAAAGCCGGGGATTCTCCCGGCTTTTTTGTAGGGCGGATAAGCTTGCGTCATCCGCCTTCTGGAACGTTTAGGGTGGGTGACGCTCGTGCTTACCCACCCTACAGTTACTGTATTTTTCCAGTCTGTAATATTGCGCAGCCGCTTGGTATATTTTCCCTTTAAATAATCACACAAATATTCCTTTCGCGATAAATGTTAATTTCTCTCACAAAATAAATCTTTGGGCTTTCTTATTTTTTAACGTATCGCACAGCTTAAAATAGGGTTATTTGCTTTATGTCGGGATAAATAATGTGCTACTGCCTTGACGGACTAATACTTTATGCTTATATAGAATTGAATAAGAAAAAAAGATGGAGATATGGCTCAGGCTATCGATATCATATTACGAATAACCCGCCGTGCAGGTTACGGAAATAATAATAAATAGTGTAATTATCACGCCACGCAAATGAAACACGCTGCGTGGCGTTTGTATGTATGTCACTGCCGCAGACAAAACTTTAATTTCCAGCAATGCCTGGCCACGATAAAGCCGTGCGTGGCATTCATAATATTTACTTGTAAATCATGGGCATCGAAATGAAAAGTTATGATGATTTGCAGCGTTTCAAGGACAAGACACGCACGGGCGCTATTGGGTTCAAGGATATGTCGGCGCAAACTCAGCAGTTAAGCACCAGTAACTGGGCGATTATCAAACAGCTTTCCGGCGATAACGATGATTCGGTGCTGGCGCAGGCCGGCAGCGTCGCGGTGCCTGTACCGCAGGCGATCAAACCCGGCGAATTTGACGCAGCTTTTGCTAAGCCGATACCTGCACAGGTTATTGAGCCGGTGGGCGCGCATCACTCTATTCTTGGCAGCCTGAACGCGGCTATGCCAGTTGAAAAAGCCGCAGAAAATTCGCTCCCGGAAGAGAAACCCGCGGCGGCTTCCCTGTTTGCACAACTGACCCCCGCCGCCGCGGCCCCTGCGCCATCTGCTGCTCCAGCTTTTGAACCCGCGAAACACTATGCCGCGCCGGCAAAAGCCGAACCTGTGCGTTTTGAACAGCTTTTTGCGGCCAAAGGGGCAACGACGACAAACCATCCTGCCAAAGACCTCCCGTTACAACCGCTCCTGGAGATGATTGCTTCATGCCGCTAGTTTGTGTTTGCTCGCCAAAAGGTGGGGTAGGAAAAACCACGATCACCGCCAACCTGGCGTACGCCCTGGCGCGTTCCGGCAGCAAAGTGCTGGCCATTGATTTCGATGTGCAAAACGCGCTGCGTCTGCATTTTGGCGTACCGTTGTCCGACGGACGCGGCTTCGTGGCTCGCGCCAGCGAGTCTGCCGACTGGAGCCAGTCCGTGCTCACCGCGGGCAGCAACATGTTTGTGCTGCCTTATGGCGATGTTACTGAAGAACAGCGCCTCGATTTCGAACAGCGTCTTACTAACGACAGCCATTTCCTGACGCGTGGATTAAGCGCCCTGCTTAATTATCCCGGCCTGGTGATTCTGGCTGACTTCCCCCCGGGACCCAATCCTGCGCTGAAGGCCATGTCTCAACTGGCCGACCTGCATCTGGTGACGATGCTGGCGGATACCGCTTCGCTGTCGCTCCTGCCGCACATCGAAAACCATCGGCTGACGGGCGGCGAGCCGCTTAATCATAAAGCCGGATATTATTTCCTGATAAACCAAAGCGATAGCCGTCGTCACATTAGCCGTGATGTCACTGCTTTTATGCAGCAGCGTCTCGGCGATCGTCTGCTCGGCATTATTAACCGGGATGAAAGCGTCGCTGAAGCCAATGCCTCACAGCAATCGATATTTGATTTCAGCGCAGCCTCTGCCGCTGCTTTTGATATTGAGCTGGTGAGCAAACGCGTGGCGGGCATTCTGGGAATAAAAATTGGTGACGGTGCTGTACACGCCGGTCTGAGAACGTCTAATTTCTGAACACACTTTCAGGAAGTCCTATGAAAAAGGCCCTGTTTTATTTACTGCTATTGGTGTTGGCGCCAATAGCCGTGCTGATCGTTATTACGCCTATGGACAGCCAAAAGCAGTATATTTTTGGTTTAATCAGCATTGGCGTTTTGTTTTTATTAGGTTTTAGCAAAAAGCACAGCATTTCCGTCATCATGATGGTGGTGGCTGTTTTAATGTCTACCCGATATATCTATTTTCGTGCAACGCAGACCCTGCATTTTAATTCTGAAATAGAAGCCATACTGGGCATCGGTCTTTTTTTAGCAGAACTCTACATTTGGATAATTATAATGTTGAGCTATCTGCAAAACCTCTTCCCGCTTAAGCGCACGATTGTGCCGCTGCCCGATGACACGTCAAAATGGCCAACCGTTGACGTCTATATCCCGACGTATAACGAAAGCCTGGAGGTGGTGCGTGATACCGTACTGGCGGCCCAGTGCCTTGATTATCCTGCCGATAAACTAAAAATCTATTTGCTGGATGACGGTAAGCGCAGCGAATTCGCGGTGTTCGCCGCAAACGTCGGCGTCGGCTACATCACGCGTAACGACAACTCTCACGCCAAGGCGGGCAACCTCAACCACGCCATGAAGCTGACAAAAGGTGAGCTGATCTGCGTGTTCGACTGCGATCACGTTGCCACACGTATCTTCCTGCAGGCGACCGTTGGGGCGTTTCTGGTTGACCCGCGACTGGCGCTAATGCAGACGCCGCATTACTTCTATTCTCCGGACCCGTTTGAGCGCAACCTTTCCGTCGGGCGAAATATTCCCAACGAAGGCCAGCTTTTCTACGGGCAAATTCAGCGCGGCAACGATAACTGGAACGCGACGTTTTTCTGCGGTTCCTGCGCGGTTATCCGTCGCAGCGCGCTGGAAGAAATCGGCGGCTTTGCCGTTGAAACTGTTACCGAAGATGCGCACACCGCGCTGAAAATGCAGCGTCTGGGCTGGAAATCCGCCTATCTGGATATCCCACTGGCGGCAGGCCTTGCCACCGAACGTCTGGTGCTGCACGTCATTCAGCGAACCCGCTGGGCGCGCGGCATGACGCAAATCATGCGTCTGGACAATCCTCTTTTAGGCCGCGGCCTGAAGTGGCAGCAGCGCCTTTGCTACCTGACGGCGATGCTCTCGTTCCAGTTTGCTTTGCCGCGCGTGGCGTTCCTGACCGCGCCGCTGGCTTATCTGCTGTTTAACCTGAACATTATCCACTCCTCGGCGAGCCTGATTTTCGCCTATATGTTGCCGCACCTGTTCCTGTGTATTTACCTGAACTCGCGGCTGAACGGGCGGTTCCGCTACAGCTTCTGGGGCGAAATCTACGATATGGTGCTGGCGTTCCATCTGATTCTGCCAACCATCATCACGCTGATATTCCCGAAACGTGGCAAATTCAACGTAACGGACAAAGGCGCGCTGCTGGACGTAGGCTATTTCGATTTCAGTATCGTGCGTCCGCACATTGTCATCGCAGTGCTGCTTGCGATAGGCGTTATCGCCGGGATTGTGCGCGCCTGCGCCCATGACTATTTTGGCGTCGACCCGAAAGTTATCGCGCTGAACGTAGCCTGGGGCGTATACAGCCTGATCTTCCTGCTGGCGGCGATTGCCGTTGCGCGTGAAACCCGGCAGACGCGTAAAACCATTCGTATCGACGTTAGCGTGCCGGTTGTTATTCACTATGCGAGCGGCATTTCTTCGCGTAGCCATACTCTTGATTTATCCATGGGCGGCTGCCGCATCGCGGTGGTGGATGAACGCCATCTGCATGACGAAATCGAAGAAGTAGAGCTGCAGTTGCAGTCTGGCACCATCAGTATTCCGGTTAAGATAATCGCCAGCGACGACAAATCTATTCGCCTGATGTTCGACGAAATTCCCCTCGACCGCCGCCGTGAACTGGTGCGCGTGGTGCTGGCCCGTGCCGATGCGTGGATCCATCCGCCAAAACCGCAGGACAATCCGTTCCGCTCGTTGCTGACCATCATTCGCAGCGTGTTCGATCTCTTCTGGCTGACCTGGAAATCCCGCCGTGAAAATCGTCGTCGACGTCTTGAAGAAGCCCGCCGCATAGATAACGCCAACGAGGACAGCGCAGTATGAAATGGATGTTCCGTAAAGCCTGCCAGATGTTCCTGGCTTTCAGCGTCCTGGCGATGCCGGTTATGGCTGAAGAGCCGACAAGCGTGGAATCCCTTCTGCCGGTAGATTTTCCGCCCCCGGCCGCGGAACCTGCGCCTGCTGGTCTTGCGCCTTCAGCCTTTACGCCCGGTAACGTCAGCAGCGTTACCGTTGCACAGATGGGGCAGCCTCTTGGCGTCGTGTTAAGCGGCGGACAGCTACAGGGCGGTATCGACTTCACCCTGTCGGCGGATCAGGTTGTTACCAACGCCCAACTGATGCTGAACCTGAAAGTGTCTCCGGCGATGGCGGCGCGCAACACTACGCTACAACTGATGCTCAACGGCCAGCCGCTTGGCACGGTGCCGCTGGGCTCGGCGGACAGCAACGTTTCTACCTACCAGCTCGATATCCCGGCGGCGATGGTGGTATCACGCAACAATATCAGCTTCAAGATTAATGACGGCGACGCGCTGCTTTGTCAGCGGGATCTGTCGGATAAATATCAGGTCACCATCATGCCGAGCACCCGGCTTGATCTGGAAGCTCAACAGCTCAATATCGGCGCCGATTTAAGCCACTTCCCGCGTCCGTTCTTTGACGAGATGCAGATGACTCCTGCGACCATGATGTTCGCCTTCCCGGCGAAAACGCTGCCTGAACAGGTGAGCGCGGCGGCGCAGGTTGCCTCATGGCTGGGGATTCAGGCTGATTATCGCGGCATCTCCTTTGAAGCCATGCAGGACAAACTGCCGGAGAAAAACGGCATTCTGTTCGGCAAGCCCGGTGAATCTATCGGCGGTCT
This sequence comes from Dryocola boscaweniae, assembly GCF_025215095.1. GTDB lineage: Bacteria > Pseudomonadota > Gammaproteobacteria > Enterobacterales > Enterobacteriaceae > Dryocola > Dryocola boscaweniae. Next base: position 106,749 of record NZ_JALHAP010000081.1, read on the forward strand.
GAAGCTTCCGGCGAGCAATGGCGCGATGCTGCAAATCATCGATAATCCCGGCAACCCGGTTTATAAGCTGTTGCTGGTGGTGGGTAATAACGATCGGCAGCTACGCAGCGCCGTCTGGCGGCTAACCCGCGGTCAGTTCAAAACGCTGACCTCCAGCGCGGCGGTTGAGCCGCAGACCATTCCGGTCAGCAAGCCCTACGACGCGCCGCGCTGGATTTCTACCGAACGTCCGGTACGCCTGAGCGAGCTGATGCGCAAAGACCAAAGCCTGACCGCCACCGGCATCTGGCATGATTCCCTGCGCCTGGCGTTCCGCGCCGCGCCCGATCTTTTTATGTGGGACGGCGACACCATTCCGCTGAAGATCGGTTATCGCTTCCCGTCGGAGCCGTGGATCGATGAGGATCGCTCGTATCTGTCGATGACCTTCAACGGCACCTTCCTGCACAACCTGCCGGTCAACAAGCAGGGCGCGCTGGAAACGCTGTGGCACAAAGTGGGCGGCGACGCGCGTCAGGAAAGCTACGACATGCCGCTTGAGCCGTATTTGATTTACGGCGACAACCAACTGGCGCTTTATTTTAAGATTGAAACCAAAGAAAACGCGCCGTGCAGCGTGCTGCTTAACAACAATATCAAAAGCCGTATCGACGAAGATTCGTGGATTGATTTGAGCAACACTCGTCACTTTGCGCTGTTGCCGAATCTTTCGTATTTCGTTGGGGCTTCGTTCCCGTTCACACGTCTTGCGGACTTCTCGCAAACCGTGCTGCTGCTGCCTGAAAATCCAGGCGAAAGCGAAATTGGCACGCTGCTGGATTTGGCTGCCCGTTCAGGCAACGCCACCGGCACTGCGCTTAGCAACAACCGGGTTATGTTTGGCCTCCCTTCCGGCGGAGCGAATCAGTTGCACCTGAGCGAAAGCGATGTGCTGGCGGTTTCCACGCTGGAACAAAGCGCGTTTAACCGTGCGCTGCTGGCTCAGTCCTCGTTTACCAGCAACGAACATACCTTCGGCGTGCGCGAACCAGGTATGTGGGAAAAAGCCCAGCGCTGGCTGGAAGGAGACTGGGGCGCGTCGGGCGTTGACGCTGACCGCTACTTCTCCTCCAACGAGGCGTGGCGTGGATTCGTGAGCTTCCGCTCGCAGTGGAACCCGTCGCGCCTGGTGGTGATGGCGATTGGCAGCAATGGCGAACAGCTTTCCCGTTTGCACAACGACCTCAGCTCGGCGCGTATCAACGCGGGGATTCGTGGCGACGCCGCCATCATCACCGATGAAAACGGCGTGCGCAGCTTCCGCGTTGGCCCGCAGTTCCCGAGCGGCCAGATGCCCTGGTACATGATGGTGGTGTGGTACGCCAACCAGCATTCGGCGCTGCTGGCGATTTTTGGCCTGCTGTTTGCGACGATTATTGGTTTGAGCCTCTATGCCCTGCTGAAACAGCGCGCGCGCAAACGTCTTAACCCTCGGGGTGATGATCGTGAGTAAAGGTGGTAGCAGAATGAATCATAAGAATAAAACCGCCAGACATTTGTCCACGCTTTGCCTGTTTGGCGGGCTGGCGATGGGAGCCATACACAGCGCGCAGGCGGCGGACACTAACAATCCGGCGTTAAAAGCCTTGTTCGAGCAGGCCAACTACTGGCATGAAAAATCTCACGACGATCTGGCGATGGAATCGCTGAAAAAAGTGCTGATGGTGGATGCCGGCAATACCCAGGCGTTATATCTGATGGCGCTGTGGTCGCAGCAGGCGGGCGATCTCAAAGGCGCTGCCCAGTGGCGTGAACGTCTGGCGTCGGTTTCCCCGCAGGACGGCAATTTACAGGCGCTTGATAACGCCAAACAGATGCAGCAGGTGCCGCGTGGGCAGCTTGATCTGGCCCGTCAGCAGGCGCGCAGCGGCAACGTTCCGGCAGCGCTGGCAACCTGGCGTTCGCTGTTTAACGGCGATCGGCCGCCGCCGAGTCTTGCGCCGGAATACTATCTGACGATGGCCGGGGAAAAATCGCTCTATCCGCAGGCTGTGACCGAGCTGCGTCAGCTCACCGCGCAATATCCACAGGACAACAGCGCGCGTATTGCGTTGGGTAAAGTGTTGACCTACCAGGAAGATACGCGTCGCGAAGGCATGGATATCCTCCAGACGATGGCCAGCGGCAGCCAGGATGCGGATAAATCCCTGCGCCAGGCTTTGCTATGGCTGGGGCCGAAGGCGGGCGACGATCAATATTATCAGACTTATTTACAGCGCCACCCGAAAGACGCCGCCGTGCAGGAGTACTTCCGTAAAAGCATTGGCGGAACGGCAAAGGGCGAAGGTTTTACCGCGCTTAACAGCGGTAATGCCGATGCGGCGCGCAGCCAGTTTGAACAGGTATTACAGACCAACCCGGAAGACGCCGATGCGTTGGCCGGGATGGGCTATGTTGCTCTGCGTAAAGGGGATTACGCCGCAGGTGCGCAGTATCTGAACCGGGCGGCAAGCCTTGGCGGAGCGGATTCAGATGCGCGTAAACAGCAGGCTGCCGACGCCGAATTTTACGGCCAGCTTGCCGGCGCGCAGGCGGCCTTTAAGCAAGGCAACGTCAGCCAGGCGCTGGCGTTAAGCGCTCCGCTGGCGCAACAAAGCGGCGAGCAGGGAACGTCTGCCAAACTGTTCCGCGCCGACGTGCAGCGTCACAACAAAGATTACACCGCCGCCGAGCAGACGCTGCGTAGCGTGCTGGACGACCAGCCGAATAACGCCTCCGCGCGTGAAAACCTCTACTACGTGCTGCGCGATCAGAACAAAACAGCGGAAGCTCAGGCGATGCTGCAAACGCTGCCGTCAAGCCTGCAGGCTAAGCTCCAGCCGCGAGTTTCCGGCGGCAACCCGACCGATCCTGTGCGCCGACAGGCGCAGCAGGCGGCGGCAAATGGCGATCCGCAGCGTGCGATTGCCATCCTGCAACAGGGCGTGGCCCGTTATCCCTCCGACCCATGGCTGCGTCTGGACCTGGCTCGCCAGTTACAAAAACAAGGGCGCAGCGCCGAAGCGGCGAACGTCATGGCTCCGTCGTTCCGCAGCAATGCGAGCAACACCGAGCTGTACGCCGCCGCGCTTTTTGCCAGCGAAAACAACGCCTGGCAGCAGTCGCAGACGCTGCTGTCGCGCATTCCGGCCGCCAGCCAGAATAGCGATATGCGCGAGCTGTCCCAGCGTGTGAACTACAACCTGCAAATGGCGGTTGCCGAACGCTATCTGGCGCAGGGCGATACCACCGCCGCCGCAAATACGCTCAAAGCGTTAGCCGTCCGTCCACCGCAGAGTCCGGCGGATGCAGGCAAGCTGGCGCGCATGCTGGCGCAAAGCGGCGACGTTAATACCGCCGTTTCCATCGTGCGGGACAATATGCGCCGTGGCGTGCAGGGCAACGCCGGCGATTATGCTGACCAGGTTAGCGTGCTTAATCAGGCGGGTCTGGGGCGTGAAGCGCAGGCGTGGCTCGCTAATCCTGAACTGCAATCGCGCAGCACAACGACCCAACTGGCGAGCCTTCGCAACGGCTATGTTATTAACGAAGCCGACCAGCTTCGTACCCAGGGCAACTATGCGGCGGCTTATGACAAGCTGATCCGCGCGATGCAGAGTGACCCGCAGAATACCGATCTGATATTTGCCATGGCGCGCCTGTATCAGTCCGGCAAAATGAACAAAGAAGCGGGTGTGGTTTACGACTATCTGATGACGCGCGACACGCCGGAGCAGGATGCCCGGGCGGGCGCCATCGACGTGGCGTTAGCCAGCAAAGACGTGGATAAGGCGAAACAGTTGGCGGCCGGGCTGCGTAACGACGAAACGCCGCAGCGTTTGCTGCTGCTTGCGCGTGTATCGGAAGCAGAAGGCAACCATCAGCAGGCGATGAGCTATCTGCGCACCGCTCGCGGCAAGCTGCTTGGCTTGCAGAACAGCAACGGCGAAACGGCTCCGATGCTCGGCGGCCTGGCGTTAGCGGATAATCCGTTTGTGGGGACTGCCAGCCGTAGCGCCAGACCAGCGTCCGCCTCGCTGTATGGCGAGGCGATGCCGTGGCAGGAAGCGCAGTTGGCGCGTAATCCGCAAACCGCTCCGCCGGGCACAACGCGTACCGATCTGCCTGTGGAAAGCGAGCAGGCCGGCACGCTGCGCCAGGTGGACAATATGATGGAGCAACTGACCGACAAAACCGCCACCTGGGCGCGCGGTGCGGTTTCCGTGCGCGGACGCGATGGTGAAAGCGGCCTGAGCAAGCTCACTGAAATCAAATCGCCGCTGCAATGGTCTACCGTCCCCTTTGGCGATTCGCGCTTTGATATCAACGTTACGCCAATCAGCCTGAACGCGGGAAGCTCATCTGAGGAGTCCAGCCGCCGCTTCGGCACCGGGGCGCTGATTCAGGGCGCGGTAGGCGAAGAGTTGTATAACGCATCAACCACCACGCCAAAAACGCTGACCGATGTCGATAAGATCAAGGTGCCATCGCAGGGCTCGCAAAACGCGTCTGGCGTAGAAGTGGGCATGGCGCTGACCGGCGACCAGTACAAGCTTGACGTTGGCTCCACGCCGCTCGGCCAGGATCTGAACACCGTCGTGGGGGGCATTCAGTGGTCACCGCAACTGACGGATTACCTCAAGCTGGTGCTGACCGGCGAGCGTCGCGCCGTGATGGACAGCCTGCTGTCTTATGTCGGCGTTGAAGACAAATACAGCGGCAAGAAGTGGGGCCAGGTCACGAAAAACGGCGGCAGCGCGCAACTGAGCTACGACAACGGCGACGCCGGGTTTTATGCCGGATTCGGGCTGTATAACTACCTGGGTGAAAACGTGCCGAGCAACAGCAACGTCAACGGGTCGGCGGGCGTCTATCTGCGTCCGTTCCACTACGATGACCGGGAGCTGAAGACCGGTATCAGCATGAGCTATATGGACTTCTCCAAAAACCTCAGCTATTTCAGCTACGGCCAGGGCGGCTATTTTAGCCCGCAGGATTACGTTAGCGTCTCCTTCCCGGTGGATTACACGCAGAAGTTCGACAACTGGAAGCTGGGCGTCGGCGCGTCGCTGGGTTATCAGTCTTATACCCAGGACGAAAGTCCGTACTTCCCGGGCGATTCGGCCCTGCAATCGCAGTTGGAAAACTACGTGGCTAACGGCTTCGCCAAAGAAGCTTACTACGGCGGCGGCAGCGAAAACGGCCTCGGCTACAATCTGCGCGCGTCGGCTGATTATAAGATTAACAAAGATATGAGCATGGGTGGCCAGGTGGGTTACGACACCTTTGGCGATTACAACGAAAGTACCGCGCAGGTTTACTTCCGCTACTTGCTGGGGAACAAATAATGAACGACCAACAACTGCTGCATTATTTCCAAAACCAGCAGGCGCAGCCGGGCTGGTTCTCGCTGATTCACATCATGATTGATAGCATGGTGACTAACGTTGGCGAGGCGCAAAGTCGCCCGTTCCTGGTGCAGATGGGCGACAAGCTGGGCGCGCGTTTCCCATTAACGCTCGCGAGAACCGTGGGCGAGCTTGAAGAGCAGATAAATGTTCAGCTCGCCGCCTTCAACTGGGGCTATATTGATATCGAGGCCAGCGAAACGGCGATGCAGATTCGCCATATGGCGCTGCCTGTTCCTGCTGACGAAGCGCAGCAGGCCGCCTGGAACAGCGCGTTTAGCGCCGTGCTGGAGGGGCTTTATGCCCGCTGGCTGCGGGATCAGGGCGGTAAATCGCATGTTTCACTGTGGCGTGAGGCGTCCCCATCGGCCACGGTGGTGCATTTCAGATATCAAAACAGCAGGTAGAGGTGAAGGAATGTGGCAGCGATGCAAAGTGCTGATGATGGCGGTAATCGCGTTGGTTATCAGTCAGCAGGCGTTGGCAGGTCAGGCGTGGGAAAGCTATAAAACCCGGTTTTTGATGGCGGATGGTCGTATTATCGACACCGGTAATAACAGCATCAGCCATACGGAAGGGCAGGGTTTCGCCATGATGATGGCGGTGAGGAATAACGACCGCGCAAGCTTCGACAAGATCTGGCGCTGGACGCAACAAAACCTCAAAAATCCCGATAACGGGCTGTTCTACTGGCGCTATAACCCGGTTGCCGCCCAGCCTGTCGCCGATAAAAACAACGCCACCGATGGCGACACGTTCATCGCCTGGGCGCTGCTCAAAGCGGGCGATCTTTGGCACGATGACAGCTATTTAAAGGCGTCGGATGCGATAACCCGCGCGCTGGTGGAGCATAACGTCATTAACTTTGGCGGTTACCGCGTCATGCTGCCGGGCGCGAAGGGCTTTAACCTCAACAGCTATGTGAATCTTAACCCGTCCTACTTTGTTTTCCCGGCCTGGCAGGACTTCGCCAACCGCAGCCATTTAACGGTATGGCGGGATCTGATTAACGATGGGCAAAAGCTGCTGGGTAAAATGCGTTTTGGTAACCCCCAGCTTCCGGCTGACTGGGTTTCGCTGTATGCAGACGGACACGTTGTGCCCGCCAAAGAGTGGCCAGCGCGTTTTAGCTACGACGCCATTCGCGTGCCGCTTTATGTGAAGTGGTTCACCCCGGCAAGCCCGCTACTGGAACCTTATAAAGCCTGGTGGGGACGCTTCGCGCGCGCCCAGACCCCGGCCTGGGTCAACGTTACTACCAACGATCCCGCGCCTTACATGATGGAAGGCGGTTTGTTGGCGGTACGCGATCTGGTCATGGGGGATAACGCTCAGGGCGAGCTGCAAATCACCCAGCAGGAAGATTATTATTCCGCGAGTTTGAAGATGCTGGCGGGTTTGGCGCGATAGTCGTTAGCGGGGCAGGATGCCCCCGTCCTTTCTCCTGAGAGAGGACGGGGCGCCCCACCCAAAGCGGGCGCTTACTGCGGGTAAGGCACCCAGTCGCCGCCGCTAAGACGAACGTACGGTTTGTCCTGATACTGAATCACTATTGCGTTCGAGTTCTCGGACACTCTGGCGGTTTGCGGCAGGTTCTTCGTTAACGCATCCCAGTCCACCCGGTCGGCAACAAAGTTTTTGCCGTCTACCGAGCGGGCGACCAGCTCGGAAATCGCCAGCATGCTGCTCGGCTGGTTGATTTCGATGGCGTCGCCTTCGTGCGGGGCCTTCATGCCAACGAATTTCACCCCCGACGGGACATGGGTGATATCCGGGCTTGGAATGTCACGCAGCCCGGAAACCTGCATTTTATCGCCTTTCAGCGCCGCGCCATGCTCCGGCACAATCACCACCATCACTTTGCGGCCGGATTTCTCAAGCTGTGTCAGAAACGCGTCCAGTTCATCAAACAATTTCTGCGCGCGGGCCTTATAGTCGGCGGTTTTGCTGGTGCCCGGATAGTGATTACCGTCGTGCAGCGGCAGCAGGTTGAAGAAGGTTGCGCTGCGGGCGTTTGGTTCACGCTCTTCACCTTCCATCCAGCGATTCAGGACGGCGGTATCGTCGTAAACCGGTGAATTATCAAACGAGAGCAGACCGGCTGGCAGCTCAGCCTGGTTCATCAACGGAGCCTGCATACCGCCGTTTTCGCGGACTTCTTTGAGGAAATCGCCGAACACGCCGTTGTGATCCAGCATCAGGTGCTGGCTGAAGCCAAGTTTTGCCAGGTTTTCAAACAGATAGCATTGGTTTCCCGCAGGCTCGTAGAGATTCTTGTGCGACGGCTGTCCGCAGCTTGCGCGCAACAGGCGAATGGCCGCCGGACCGCTGTAGGACGTCGCCGAGTTGAAGTTTTTAAACAGAATATCAAAGTGTTTCCACAGCGGATGCGACTCTAACCCGGCCGCGTCGATATCAGCCCAGGAGAGCGAACAGATGTTGATAACCAGCAGTTCGAAAGGCTGAGCGCCGGCGGGAAGCGCCGTCGGGAATTGGGTTGCACGTTTCGCTTCGCTTGCGTAGAAGCTATTCAACCAGGCGGTCAGATTTTGCGTGGTTGGCGGAGCGGTCTGCGCGGGAATATCACCCGGCACAGGCGCGACCGCGTTTCCTGTTTCTGTTTCAGTTGCCGTGGCGCCCGCCGTTGCGGCCGCAGGGGCCTGGCTTTGCGCCGGAAACAGCGAAATAGCCGGACCCGCGATAGTCAGTACGTTGAGCCAGACGAGCGCCCCCACAACAAACACCGTGACGCGCACCCATTGCGAGACAAACAGCCAGACGACCAGCAGCACAAAGGCGGCGCCCACCATCTCCCAGTTAATAAAGCGGGTCACTAAATCGATAATATAATCCAGGCTAAAGCCCGCAAGCTGCGAGCCCTGGCTTACGATGCTTTCCGGGCCGGGCAGCCAGGTATCGTGCCAGAACAGACCAATCCCTACGGGGAGCGCAATCCAGTTGCGCAGGCGATGCAGCTTTAAGCCTGGGAGCGGGAACAGCAAAAATGCGATAAAGACCAGGTTCGCCAGCGGATGAAAGTTGAGGTAACCCGTCCAGAGCAGGCCGAACTTCAGTAAAAAGTAGTAATTCCAGCCACCGAGGCCGCGCCAGTTTTGCCAGAAAGGGGCGTTTAACGATCCCGCCTTCGCTTGATTAGTCATGTGGATGGTCTGCCTTGACGGAAGGCCGGCGCAGCGTACCGGCCGGTTTAACGTAACGTGGTTTTAAAAATAAAAGACGAATCAGCGCCGTCAGACGCGGTAGCCAGCGATGCGCGAAATATCCCAGCGGGATAAAAACGATCGCGCATAACAGCACCAGTTGCATGATGTCGGTTATGTTCATCATTATTGCGCCCGCTCCCCTTTTGACGCCTTGAGAAGCGTGACCGGCACGGGCACCCGGCGCACTATTTCCCCGCCGCGTTTAACATTGCGCGCCTCGCTAATCTCAACGGAAACGGCGAGAGGTTTGACCCATTTTTCCGGGTTCATCGCCTGCATCTGCACAATTTCAGCGGCAATCTGGCTGTCTTCGTACCACACCATGCGGTTGGAGAAAATATCCCCCACCGGCAAGGGGAATATGTGTCTGAGCGCGGTGTCCAGATCGTTGATACGACAAAACGATAAAAACAGCACGACGCGATTATCACTGAGGGTGACGATATCGCCCAGGCGGTTGGTGTGGCAAAGCGTGAGCGCCTGTTCGGAGCGATAACCCGGCACAGGGCGTAGGGCAACCATCACCCCTTTTCCATCCTGCGGCAGCAAAGCGTTGTCCATCAAAGAGGAGATCGCGCGGCAGAACACGTCCCAGGGCTGGTAGCCGCGAAGTTTCAACGGCTGCATTTGATCGATAAGGATATTGATGTCTTCCGGTACATGGCGGCTGAACTGCGTGCCCTGCACGCTTTCGATCATCATCAGGCTGCGGGAAAGCGGCGCGTTCCAGGGGATGACTAGCGTTGCGCCGCAGCCCAGCAGCAGGCGTTCATCCGTCGTGCGCAGGCTGGCGGTATTTTCGCGCACGATGATTTTCAGCGCGCTGCCGCGCTGGCGACGAAGGGCGTGGATTTGACGCGCAAGGCTGTCTATCTGGTTATTTTGCGAAAGCAAAAAGATAACGGTCGCTACCTGAGCGGTTCGGGCTGCCTGGAAAAGGGCTTCGTTTGTGTCGAACGTTTGCCAGTATTCCGAGAACGGCGGCGCGCCTTCAAGAACGGCAATATGGCTTAAGATTTGTTTTTCGTCGCTGCGCGGCTGTACCACGGTTTCGGTGGTTTCAACCCGTTGCCAGCCATTGTTGGTCCAGCGTACATCCAGTTGTTGCCGGGCGCTGACGCCTTTTTCGCTGCACCAGAATGCGATGTCGTAATGGTGAACATCGCCCTGATAGCGCAGACTCGCCAGGCCATTGAGTATCCGATGTTCGCTGACTAATAAAGATCGTTGTTTATCGCTATTATTTCCGACATTAAGGAACAGGAACGTACATTTATACCGCTGTGTCCATTTACTGATATTTAACAGCCATTTGCATAATTCTTCAGCAGATATATTTTCCCAGACGTTGTCTGCGCCCAGTAGTATAAAGAAATAGTTTTCAGGGTTAATGTTACACATTAAATCACGGCGTAAAAAGTTTAGACTATTTTGCGAGTTTGGCATGTTAAATAAGTTAACTTTTTTCGGGCCGTGATCGCCATCCAGTTTGACAATATCTTTCGCCTGCGCGCCCATAGTAATAATCGCCGTTTTGGCGTGGCTATTTTGTGACACAATTGTTTGATTTAAAAGAGTAATTGCATCTTCCCGGCGATCAATATTCAGCCACCAGACACCACCGGCAGGCATGTGTCGCAATTCATCCCACAGTGAACGGATGCCGACTGAAAATATAGGCTCCATGGCGTCCCCTTGAGCATAAATTAGTATGTATGTCAGTTTACTAGCGAAAGCCTGGAAATAAACCTAACATTGAAAATAAATAGCATCAGTTTTAGCATTGTAAATCAATTTTCGTTTTCCGAACATTTGCCATTATCCTTCTTAAGGATAGCGGTTAAGGAATGTGAGCCATAATGCATAAAAAAGAAGCTGGAGATGTTCAGGAAAAGACCCTTGTCTATGCTTTCCAGAATGATTTTTTAGCGCTCAGTAAAGCATTTTCACTGCCCGAAATAGATTACGCAGATATTTCACAGCGCGAGCAGTTGGCCGTGGCGATTAAACGCTGGCCCTTACTGGCGGAACTCACGTAACAATAGGGAGTGCCTGATGGCGATCATTGGGTTACAAGGGTTGCGTGGCGGCGTGGGAACCACCTCGATCACCGCAGCGCTTGGGTGGTCCTTGCAACAGACAGGAGAGTCGGTTCTGGTGGTGGATGCTTCACCGGATAATTTACTGCGCCTGCATTTCAACATCGATTTTGCTCATTCCGGCGGCTGGGCACGGGCGCTGCTGGATAAAAGCAACTGGCACGATAAAGCATGGAGCTACGCCTCCCACCTCGATATTCTGCCTTTCGGGCAATTAACCCCCGGCGAACGTGAAAATTTCTCCTCGCTTGAAAAAGCGCTCGGTTATTTCAGCCACTCGCTCGATGAACTCAAAACAAGCGGGCGCTATCAATGGATTCTGGTGGATTTACCCTATGGCCACGACCCGCTGACGCGTCAATTATTAAGCCAGATCGATAATGTGCTGACCGTGGTTAAGCCCGACACTAACTGCCACACGCGTCTGCACCAGCAAACGCTGCCGCAATCGTCGCAGATTCTGGTCAACTATCTGCTGGTGGCAAGCCAGCTACAGGATGATATTTATCAGGTCTGGCTGCAAACCCAGCGCAGCATGATCCCTGTCGTCATTCATCGTGATGAAGCGATGGCCGAGTCCGCCGCATTGAAACAGCCGCTCGGTGAAGCCCGCCCGGGTTCCCTTGCGGCGCAAGAGCTGATGACCCTCGCTAGCTGGTGTTTGCTGAATTTTTCTCAGGCAAAGCAAACCGGCGCAAAAAACGCAGGGACTGAAGAATGACGACGCTTGCAAACTGGCTGTTGCTGCCCGCTGCCAGCCAGCGTCTTAGCGTGCGTTATCGCACTTATCGTCGTAACGGCTCGCCGCCTTTTAGCGCCGCGCTCGGCTGTCTCTGGTTCATTTTGGCGTGGGCGCTGTTACCGCTGGAAAACACACGCTGGACGCGCATTCGTACCCGCCATGCCCAGCTTTATCCGCATATTAATCCGCTTCGTCCTCGCCCGCTGGATGCCGTGCGTTACGCGCTCCAGAGCCTCTGGCTGCTTATCTGCGCGCCGGAAACGCAAAGACAGGGGCCGCGCTTTAAATCTTTGAACAGAATGCGGGACTTGCGAATGAGCTGGCACGGCTGGCTTGATAGCCTGCCCGAACGCTTAAGCCGGCAAACCAGCCATCTGAGGAGCGAAAAAGAGTTGGGCCATCTCAATCGTGGCCTGCGCAAAATTATTCTCGGCGTGATTGTGGCGTTTTCCACGATTCTGGCGCTGTTGTGCATTACCCAGCCGTTTAACCCGCTGGCGCAGTTTATTTTCGTGATTTTGCTGTGGGGTGTTGCTCTGCTGGTGCGGCGTCTGCCGGGCCGCTTCGCCGCGCTGATGATGATCGTGCTGTCGCTTACCGTTTCCTGTCGCTATATCTGGTGGCGCTATACCTCCACGCTGAACTGGAACGATCCGGTGAGCCTGGTGTGCGGCCTCGTCCTGCTGTTCGCGGAAACTTACGCCTGGCTGGTGCTGGTGCTGGGTTACTTCCAGGTCGTCTGGCCGCTTAACCGCCAGCCGGTGCCGATGCCTGAAGACACCAAAACCTGGCCGGTAGTCGATATCTTTGTTCCAACGTACAACGAAGATTTGAGCGTGGTAAAAAGCACGATTTACGCCTCGCTGGGCATCGACTGGCCGAAGAATAAGCTCAATATCTGGATTCTGGACGACGGCGGGCGCGAAGAGTTTCGTCAGTTCGCAGACCAGGTTGAGGTGAAGTACGTTGCCCGAACCACGCACGAACACGCCAAAGCCGGGAACATCAACAACGCGCTAAAGTACGCCACCGGCGAGTTTGTGGCGATTTTTGACTGTGACCATGTGCCGACGCGCTCGTTCCTGCAGTTAACGATGGGCTGGTTCTTTAAAGAGAAACAGCTTGCGATGATGCAAACGCCCCATCACTTTTTCTCGCCCGATCCGTTTGAGCGCAACCTTGGACGCTTCCGTAAAACGCCTAACGAAGGCACGCTGTTCTACGGTCTGGTTCAGGACGGGAACGACATGTGGGATGCGACTTTCTTCTGTGGCTCCTGTGCGGTAATTCGCCGTGAACCGTTGGATGCGATTGGCGGTATCGCCGTTGAGACGGTGACCGAAGATGCGCACACGTCTTTGCGTTTGCACCGTCGCGGCTGGACGTCGGCTTATTTGCGTATTCCGCAGGCGGCTGGGCTTGCGACAGAAAGTTTGTCCGCGCATATCGGGCAGCGTATTCGCTGGGCGCGAGGCATGACGCAAATTTTCCGTCTGGATAATCCGCTGCTAGGCAAAGGGCTGAAGTTCGCGCAGCGCCTGTGTTATGCCAACGCCATGTTCCACTTTCTGTCCGGTATTCCGCGCCTTGTCTTCCTGACGGCTCCGCTGGCGTTTCTGCTGCTGCATGCCTATATCATTTATGCTCCGGCGTTGATGATCGCGCTATTTGTACTGCCGCATATGATTCACGCAAGCCTGACCAACTCAAAAATTCAGGGCAAATATCGTCACTCTTTCTGGAGTGAAATCTACGAAACGGTACTGGCCTGGTATATTGCGCAGCCAACGCTTATGGCGTTGCTTAACCCGCATAAAGGCAAGTTTAACGTTACGGCCAAAGGCGGCCTGGTCGAGAATGAATATGTCGACTGGGTGATCACCAAACCTTACCTGTGGCTGGTCGTGCTCAATCTGTTGGGCGTGCTGTTTGGCGTCTGGCGTTTCTTTAACGGCCCGGAAAACGAAGTGCTCACGGTGGTAGTGAGCGTGGTGTGGGTATTCTACAACCTGATTATTCTTGGCGGAGCGGTGGCCGTTTCCGTGGAAAGCAAACAGGTCAGACGCGCGCACCGCGTTGAGATTGCCATGCCCGCGGCCATTGCCCGTGAAGACGGGCATCTGTTCCCCTGTACCGTGCGCGACTATTCCGACGGCGGGGTGGGTATCAAAATTCATGGCCCGGCCAATATTCTGGAAGGGCGAAAAGTGAGCCTGCTGCTTAAACGAGGCCAGCAGGAATACGCCTTTCCGGCGCAGGTGATACGCGTTTTGGATGATGAGGTAGGGTTACAGCTTGCCAGCATGACTACCCGTCAACACATTGATTTTATTCAATGTACATTTGCCCGGGCCGATACCTGGGCGCTCTGGCAGGATAGTTTCCCGGAGGACAAGCCGCTGGAAAGCCTGCTGGATATCCTCAAGCTCGGTTTCCGGGGCTACCGGCATCTGGCGGAGTTTGCTCCGCCGTCACTGAAATTTATTTTCCACGCCGTCACGATGCTGGTGGACTGGATTGTGTCATTTATTCCGCGCGGTCCGGAAAAAGAACCGGCAGAGCAGCGGACCGTGTCCGAATTGGCCCAACAATGATGAATTTGCGATGAAAAGAAAAATATCCTGGTTTTGCGCAGCGGCGCTGGGTCTGAATGCCCTGCCAATGATGATGACAAATGCGAATGCCGCCGATGCGGTCACGCCCGCCGATCCCGTTGTGAATGCGGCGCCTGAGTCGCCGGCCGTCGTTAGTACGAATGCGCCTGCCGTTGAGGACAACGTTCCTTCCAGAGACGTAAAGCTCAACTTCGCCCAAATCGCGCCGCCTCCGGGAAACATGGTGCTGCGCGGCGTGAACCCGACCGGCTCGGTTGAGTTCGGCATGCGCAGCGATGAAGTCGTCTCCAGAGCAATGCTGAATCTGGAATACACCCCGTCGCCTGCGCTGTTGCCGGTGCAGTCACAGCTCAAAGTTTATCTGAACGATGAACTGATGGGCGTATTGCCGGTGACCAAAGAGCAACTGGGCAAAAAAACCTTTGCTCAGGTGCCTGTCGACCCGCTATACATCACCGACTTTAACCGCGTGCGTCTGGAGTTTGTGGGCCATTACCGCGATATCTGCGAAAACCCGGCGAATTCAACGCTGTGGCTGGACGTTGGGCGCAGCAGTTCTCTGGCGCTGACCTACCAGCGTTTGCCGATACAAAACGATCTGTCGCATTTTCCGGTCCCGTTCTTTGATAGCCGGGACGATCGCCCGTTGGTATTGCCGATGGTCTTTGCCGGCACGCCTGATATTGAACAGCAGCGTGCCGCAGGAATTATTGCTTCCTGGTTCGGTTCCCGCACCGTGTGGCGCGGCCAGCAGTACCCCGTGCTTTACAACCAGTTGCCCGATCGTAACGGCATCGTCTTTGCAACCAATGACAAGCGTCCGGATTTCTTACGCGACCATCCGCCGGTAAAAGCGCCGACGGTGGAGATGATAAGCCATCCGGATAATCCGTATGTGAAACTGCTGGTGGTGTTTGGCCGCGACGATAAAGACCTTATCCAGGCGGCAAAAGGCATCGCGCAGGGTAACGTGCTGTTCCGCGGCAACAGCGTTACCGTTGACGAAGTGAAGCCGCTTCTTCCGCGTCAGCCTTATGATGCGCCAAACTGGGTGCGCACCGACCGTCCTGTCACCCTTGGCGAACTGAAAAGTTATGAAGAGCAACTGCAGTCCTCCGGCCTTGAGCCGTCTGCGATTAGCGTCACGCTGAACCTGCCGCCGGATCTGTATCTGATGCGCAGCAACGGTATCGAAATGGGTCTGAAGTATCGCTATACCGCACCGCCGCTCAAAGACAGTTCGCGCATGGACATCAGCCTTAATAACCAGTTCCTGCAGTCGTTTAACCTACAGCCTAATGAAGAAAACAATAAGCTTCTGCTGCGCTTGCCGGTATTGCAAGGGCTGCTGGATGGTAAAAACAATGTGGCTATTCCGGCGCTGCGGCTGGGCACGGCCAACCAATTGCGCTTTGATTTCTCGTACATGAATCCGATGCCGGGCGGTTCCATCGAAAACTGTATTACCTTCCAGCCGGTGCAAAATCACGTGGTGATTGAAGATGATTCAACGATCGACTTCTCCAGCTATTACCACTTTATTGCGATGCCGGATCTGCGAACCTTTGCCAACGCTGGCTTCCCGTTCAGCCGGATGGCGGATCTGTCGCAATCGGTCATCGTGGTGAATAAAGACCCGAAACCGGCGCAGGTTACGGCGATGCTGGGCGCGCTCGGCACCATCGGCGCGCAAACCGGCTTCCCGGCTATTAACGTCGCTATTACCGACAATGCCAACGAAATTAAGGATAAAGATGCCGATATCATGCTGATCGGCACAATCCCCGATGCGCTCAAGGACGATAAGCGCGTCGACCTGCTGGTGGACGCAGCGCAAAGCTGGGTGAAAACCCCAATGCGCCAGTCGGCTTTGCAAAGCGCGATGTCGGATAAAATTGACCGCGTGGCGGATACAAAAACGACTATCTCCTCGCAGGGGGCGATGGCCGCCATTGTCGGCTTCCAGTCCCCGTATAACGACCAGCGCAGCGTTATCGCGCTGCTTGCCGACAGCCCGCGTGGTTTTGAGTTGCTGAATAATGCAATGAACGACAGCGGCAAACGTGCGGCGATGTCGGGTTCGGTGGTCGTTATCCGTGAATCCGGCGTCAACGGCATTCGCGTCGGGGATATTTACTACGTCGGCCATCTGCCGTGGTTCGAACGTATCTGGTACGCGCTTTCCAACCATCCGATGCTGCTGGCCTTCCTGGCGGCAATCAGCGTTGTTCTGCTGGCCTGGGTGCTGTGGCGCATTCTGCGTATTCTGAGCCGTCGCCGTATCGATCCGGATGATGAGTAAGCGTTATGAAGCCGTGCCGGAACAGGCTATAAGTTGACCATGGAAGGTATCAGCAATTTATTGTTTTCATGCTCAGGGTAAGTTAATCCCGAACTGGGGCAGGTATGCACAAATACTCAATAAATATTATTAGCTTATCGCTGGGTCTCTTGCTGATGCCCTGGGCGGTCGCCGCCGTCACGCCGCAACAGCAGCTTCTTGAGCAGGTGCGCCTGGGTGAAGCCAGCAAGCGTGAGGATTTGGTGCGCCAGTCTCTTTATCGTCTGGAGTTAATGGACCCTGATAACCCGGACGTGATTGCCGCACGGATGCGTTATTTACTGCGCCTGGGCGATAACGAGGGCGCAAAGAAACAGCTCGGCCGCTTATCGCAGTTAGCTCCCTCTTCGTCGGCTTATCAGCAGTCGGTAACGACCATGACGCTTTCGACGCCGGAAGGGCGTCAGCAATTGCAACAGGCAAGGCTGCTTGCGACTACGGGCCATACCGCAGAAGCCGCCGCGGCCTATGAAAAGATCTTCAACGGCAATCCACCGGCGGGCGATCTGGCGGTGGAATACTGGACGCTGATGGCTAAAGAACCGGCCCGGCGCCGCCTGGCTATTGACAAGCTTAAAGCGCTGAATGCCGCAAACCCCGGTAATGCCGAATTGCGCAGTAATCTTGCGCGCCTGCTGTTTGCCAGCGGGCGAAGTGAGGAAGGTTTTACGGTGCTTGAACAGATGGCGAAGTCGAATAACAGCCGCCAGGACGCTGCGCAAATCTGGTATGACCAAATCAGTCATCTTCCGGTCAGCGATGCAAGCGTTGCCGCGTTGACTCGTTTCCTTGGCGTCTTCACCGAAGGTGAAACGGTGACCGCCGCTCGCGCTAAACTTGCTGAGCAGCAAAAACAGCTTTCCGATCCCGCTTTTAAAGCCCGTGCGCAGGGGCTGGCGAATGTCGAAACCGGCCGCGGAGGAAAAGCCGTTGCGCAATTACAGGAGGCGCTGGCCTCCGGGCATAACGACAGCGAGGCCGTAGGCGCATTAGGCCAGGCTTATTCACAGCAGGGAAACCGCGCCCGTGCCGTGCAGCAGCTTGAAAAGGCGATCCGCATGGATCCCAACAGCGATAACCGCAGCAAATGGGACAGCCTGCTGCAAACTAACCGCTACTGGCTGCTTATTGCGCAGGGCGACGAGCAGCTCAAAGCCAATAATCTCGCGGGCGCGCAGCTTAAATATCAGCAGGCCAGGCGCGTAGATAATACCGACAGCTACGCGGTGATCGGGCTTGGAGACGTGGCCGTTGCGCGTAAAGACGATGTCGCCGCCGAGCGCTTTTATCAGCAGGCGTTACGTATGGATCGCGGCAACAGCAACGCGGTGCGAGGGCTTGCGAATGTCTACCGCCGTCAGTCTACCGAACGGGCAACGGCGTTTATCCACAGCCTTTCCGCCAGCCAGCGGCGCAGCATAGACGATATCGAACGCAGCCTTGAGGGCGACCGTCTGGAGCAGGAAGCTGCCGCCCTTGAAAGTCAGGGGCAATGGGGGCGAGCCGCGGAAGTTCAGCGTCGGCGTTTGCAGCTCGACCCGGAAAGCGTATGGATAACATATCGTCTGGGCAAAGATTTATATGCCGCCGGCAAGCACAGCGAGGCGGACGTGTTAATGCGCGGGCTTGCAAAACGCCGCCCCGCAGATCCGGAGCAGGTTTACGCCAACGGGCTGTATCTGTCGGGGAATAATCAGGCTGACGCGGCGCTGGCCCATTTAAATACGCTGCCGCGCGGCCAGTGGAACGACAATATCAACGAGCTGGCCGAGCGCCTGCAAAACAATCGCGTGCTGGAAACGGCTAACCGCCTGCGTGACGGCGGCAAAGAAGCCGAGGCTATTGCGCTCCTTAAACAGCAGCCTCGGTCCGATCGTATCGATCTGACGCTTGCCGACTGGGCGACGCAGCGCGACGACCACCGTGCTGCCGTGGCGCAATACCAGCAGGTTCTCCAGCGCGACCCGAAAAACGCCGACGCGCGGCTTGGGCTTGCGGAAGAGTACGTGGCGCAGGGCGATAAAACGCAGGCTCGCGAGCAGCTAACCCGCATGCAGCAGGCTCCGGCCAGCGGGCAGGCGTCGATGAATACCGAACGCCGTATCGCCAACATTCAGAGCGCCCTTGGGGATAAAAGCCAGGCTGAAAAAACCTTCTCCCGTATTATTCCCGCCGCGAAAATTCAGCCGCCATCGATGGAAAGCGCGCAGGCGCTACGCGATGCCGCTCGTTTTCAGGCTGAAAACCATCAGCCGCAGCAGGCGCTGGAAACCTATAGCGACGCGATGGTTTCTTCTGGCGTGGCGGGTAAACGGCCAGCGGATAACGACACGTTTACGCGCCTGACGCGCAACGATGCGAAAGACGACTGGCTTAAGCGCGGCGTGCGCAGCGATGCGGCCGATCTTTATCGCCAGCAGGATGTAAACGTCACGCTCGATCATGATTACTGGGGGGCGAGCGGTACGCCGGGGTATTCAGATTTACAGGCGCACACCACGATGCTTCAGGTGGATGCGCCGCTCAGCGACGGCCGGATGTGGTTCCGTACCGATATAGTGAACATGGACGCCGGGACGTTTAATAACAGCGGCGACGGCGGCTATAACGAACGCTGGGGGACCTGCGCGGAAAACGCCTGTTCCGGCAGCAATCAGCAACGGGCAAACGGTGCGAGCCTGGCCGTCGGCTGGAAGAATACAACCTGGAATGCGGATATCGGCACCACGCCGCTTGGTTTTGACGTGGTAGACGTGGTCGGCGGTGTGAGTTATAGCAACGATCTCGGCCCGCTGGGTTATACGCTGAATGCCCACCGCCGCCCGATTTCCAGCTCGATGCTTTCGTTTGCAGGCCAGCGCGATCCAAATACCAACACGGTTTGGGGCGGCGTGCGCGCCACGGGAATTGGGGTCAGCACCAGCTATGATAAAGGCGAAGCAAACGGCGTCTGGGCAAGCCTGAGCGGCGATACGCTCACCGGGAAAAACGTGGAAGATAACTGGCGAGTGCGTTTTATGACCGGTTATTACTACAAGCTGATTAACGAAAACAACCGCCGCCTGACCGTCGGCCTGACCAATATGCTCTGGCACTACGATAAAGACCTGAGCGACTATTTCCTTGGCCAGGGCGGCTATTACAGCCCGCAGCAGTACGTTTCGTTTGCAATCCCGATTATCTGGCGTCAGCGTACCGAAAACTGGTCCTGGGAGCTCGGCGGTTCAGGCTCCTGGTCGCATTCAAAATCTAACGCCGGAAAGCGCTATCCGGTTTCAGGCCTGGTGCCGGCTACGCTGGATTATCCTGACCGTAACGATACTTTCGGCGGCAGCAGCAGTAATGGATTTGGTTACACCGCCCGTGCGCTGGTTGAACGCCGCCTTGATTCCCACTGGTCGATTGGCGCCGGAATAGATATTCAGGAGGCGAAAGATTATACGCCAAGCCACGCGCTGATATTCGTGCGCTACTCGCAGGCGGGCTGGCAGGGAGATATGAATATGCCTCCGCAGCCTCTTGTGCCGTACGCTGATTTCTAAACGTCTGCGGGAGAGAGGCGGAATAAGGGTTTTTAGCGCTAAAGCAGGAAACAGATTTTCCTTATTCTCCCCGCCCACTGCCTTAAACTATCAACAATGCAGTATACTCAGCCCGCATAACAGGCGGGCCAGAAACAGCGGAGAGTAAGCTTGCGAGTCAGTCGTTCCTTAACGATTAAACAAATGGCGATGGTGTCAGCCGTTGCCGTGGTGTTTATTTTCATTTTTATCGTCGTGCAGCTTTTTCACTTTGTGCAGCAAAGCCGCTATGACACCGCAAGCCAGATGGAAAAAATTGCCCATTCGGTGCGTCTGCCCCTGTCCGAAGCCGTCTTAAAAGCCGATATTCCTCAAGCGGAAGCTATTCTCTCGCAAATTCAACCTTCCGGCATCATCAGCCGGGCGGATGTCGTACTGCCTAACCAGTTCCAGGCCCTGCGTAAAAGCTTTGCGCCGGAGCGCCCGATTCCGGTCTGGATCGCGCGCCTGTTTGAGCTGCCGGTGCAAATTTCCCTGCCGCTGTATTCGTTAGAACGCCCGGCGAACCCGCAGCCGCTGGCTTATCTGGTGCTGCAGGCGGATTCCTGGCGGATGTACAAATTTATTATCAGCACCATTTCCACGCTGCTGACCACTTATCTGCTGCTGGCGCTGATTTTATCCGTGGCAATAAGCTGGTCGATTAACCGTTTAATTATCCATCCGCTGCGTAGAATCGCTCGCGAGCTGGATGATCTTAGCCCGCAGGACGCGGCAGGCCATCAGCTTAAGCTGCCGCCGCTGCATCACGATGATGAAATCGGCATGATGGTGCGCAGCTACAACCGTAATCAGCAGATGGCGCTGCGTCTGCACCAGGACATGTGCGCGATGAGCACCCGTCACGCGGTGACGGATCTGCCAAACAAAGCCCTGCTGCTGGCGCTGCTTGAACAAGTGGTGGTGAATGAGAAAAACAGCGCGCTGATGATAGTTGCCAGCGAAACGCTCAACGACACCGCCGGCGTGCTCAACGAAGAGCAACGCGAAACGCTGCTGTTGACTATGGTAGGCAAAATCAAAAGCGTGCTGCCGCCGCGAATGGTGCTGGCGCAGCTTAGCGGCAACGACTTCGGGATTATCGCCCACGGCACAAAAGATTCCTGGCAGGCTATGGCGCTGGCTCAGCAGATTATGGCGGCGCTTAATGAAAAATTGCCGATTAACGGGTTACAGCTTAAGCCGACCGCGAGCATTGGTATCGCGATGTATCACGGCGGGCTAACGGCAGAACAGCTTTATCGTCGCGCGGTTTCCGCTGCGTTTTCCGCACGTCGTCACGGCAAAAATCAGATTCATTTCTTTGATCCGGAACAAATGGAAAACGCGCAACGTCGCCTGACGGAAGAACACGACATCCTGCATGCGCTTGAACAGCAGCAGTTGGCTATCTGGCTGCAGCCGCAGGTGAATATGCGCAACGGCGAAACGGTGAGCGCGGAAGTGCTGTTGCGTATGCAGCAGCCCGACGGCTCCTGGGCTTTGCCGGACGGGTTGATTGAGCGTATCGAAGCCTGCGGGCTGATGATAACGATTGGCACCTGGATCCTCGAAGAATCCTGCCGCACGCTTTCCGCGTGGCAAAAGCGGGGAATCGCCATGCCGCTCTCAGTTAATCTTTCGGCGCTGCAACTGCTGCATGAGGCGATGGTGCCTTCGCTGCTGGAAATGCTCACGCGCTATCGCATTCAGCCCGGCTCGCTGATTCTGGAGATTACGGAAAGCCGCCGTATCGACGATCCGGATGCGGCGGTGAAAATTCTCCGCCCGCTTCGTAAAGCGGGTGTGAGAATTGCGCTGGACGATTTTGGCATGGGCTATGCCAGCCTGCGCCATCTGCATCATATGAAGGCCTTACCGATAGACGCGCTGAAAATCGACAAAAGTTTTGTTGATGGCCTGCCGGAAGACGGTGCGATGGTCAGCGTGATTGTCGCAATGGCTAAGACTCTGGGCCTGAAACTGGTTGCTGAAGGGGTGGAGAAAGCCGCTCAGCGCGACTGGCTGCTGGCTGAAGATGTATTGATAGCGCAAGGCTATCTTTTCTCTAAGGCGCTGACCTTAGAAGAGTTTGAAGCTCGCTATCTTTCTGCGCCGATTGAGTAGCGCCCTTGTTGCAAATGTTATTGAGCTGATGCGAGTCAACTCTGAATTTAACAATTTTGTTTACAAATTAGCGCTGTATCACGTCCCCTCTTTTTCATGGGTGTTATTTTTGCAGCCGCAGGCCGTAAGGCTTACCCGTTATAGGGTATTAAAAAGCGGCGCTGCGGAATTTTTCCTCTCAAGGACACCTTATGAAAATCTCACTCTTCAAAAGCCTCTACTTCCAGGTGCTGACCGCAATTGCCGTAGGTATTTTGCTTGGGCATTTTTACCCAGAGTTGGGCGCGCAGATGAAACCGCTTGGCGATGCCTTCGTTAAGCTGATTAAAATGATCATCGCGCCCGTCATCTTCTGTACCGTGGTGACCGGTATTGCGGGTATGGAAAGCATGAAAGCCGTGGGGCGCACCGGTGCGGTGGCGCTGCTCTATTTCGAAGTGGTCAGTACTATCGCGCTGATTATCGGCCTGGTGATTGTGAATCTGGTGCAGCCGGGCGCGGGCATGAACGTCGACCCCGCCACGCTTGATGCCAAAGCCGTTGCGATGTACGCCGAACAGGCGCAACAGCAGGGCGTAGTGGCGTTTCTGCTGGATGTGATCCCCGGCAGCGTGATTGGCGCTTTTGCCAGCGGCAACATTTTGCAGGTGCTGCTGTTTGCCGTGCTGTTTGGTTTTGCGCTGCACCGTCTGGGCCATAAAGGCCAGTTGATTTTTAACGTTATTGAAAGCTTCTCGCAGGTCATTTTCGGCATCATCAATATGATTATGCGCCTCGCGCCAATCGGCGCTTTTGGGGCAATGGCGTTTACCATCGGTAAATACGGCGTCGGTACGCTGGTGCAGCTCGGCCAGCTCATCATCTGTTTCTACATTACCTGTATCTTGTTTGTGGTGGTGGTGCTCGGTTCTATCGCGCGGGCTACGGGCTTTAGCATCTTCAAATTTATCCGCTATATCAGAGAAGAGCTGCTGATTGTGCTGGGTACGTCCTCCTCGGAGTCCGCGCTGCCGCGTATGCTCGACAAAATGGAGAAGCTCGGCTGCCGTAAATCGGTGGTGGGGCTGGTTATTCCAACGGGATATTCCTTTAACCTGGACGGCACGTCGATATACCTGACGATGGCGGCGGTGTTTATCGCCCAGGCGACCAACAGCCACATGGATATTTTCCATCAGATCACGCTGCTGGTGGTGCTGCTGCTCTCTTCTAAAGGGGCGGCGGGCGTGACAGGGAGCGGGTTTATCGTGCTGGCGGCGACCATCTCCGCCGTGGGGCATTTACCGGTGGCAGGCCTGGCGTTGATCCTCGGCATCGACCGTTTTATGTCCGAAGCACGCGCGCTGACCAACCTGGTGGGTAACGGTGTGGCGACGGTCGTCGTTGCTAAGTGGGTTAAGCAACTCGATGAGAAACAGCTTAAAGAAACGCTTGATAACAAACATTCCGCCAAAAAAGTGACCGAAGTCTCCCCTTAATCCCCCCAATTGCCCGCAGCGACTTGCCCTCGCTGCGGGTGGCTGCGCATAATTACCCCCAATTACAGTAGCGCTTGGCTATTTTTTTATTTTTACGTGACGTTTTCGCGCAAATGCGGTCAAACGGAATGGTGAAACGTCACCAACGTCGGCTTTTTCAGGTAATCCTGCGCCGACGTTATACTTTTTAACCAGGAATGTTTCTCAGGGGTTCACATGCAGGGCACCAAAATTCGACTCTTAGCTGGCGGATTGCTGTTGGTCGCCGCCGCCAGTAACGTGCAGGCAGAAACGCTACAGCCCGACCCGGCCTGGCAACAGGGCCAGCTTGCAAATGGTTTTCAGTGGCAGGTTCTTGCTACTCCGCAGCGCCCCAGCGATCGTGTAGAAATCCGTCTGTTGGTGAATACCGGCTCCTTAACTGAGAGTACCCAACAAAGCGGCTACAGCCACTTTTTGCCACGCCTGGCGCTGACTCAACATGGCAGTCTGCAACCTTTGCAGGCCCGTTCGTTATGGCAGCAGAGCGTGGACCCAACGCGTCCCCTGCCGCCGGTTATCGTCTCTTATGACTTCACGCTGTTTAATCTCAGCCTGCCGAACAACCGCAATGATTTGCTTAAAGAAGCGCTGACCTTCCTTGCGGACAGCAGCGGAAATATGGCGGTGACGCCTGAAACCGTGAATACCGCTTTGCAAACTCAGGATATGGTCGCGACCTGGCCGATGGACACCCAGGATAGCTGGTGGCGCTACCGCCTGAAAGGCTCCACGCTGTTGGGCCACGATCCTGCTGAAAATTTAAAACAGCCGGTCGATGCCGGGCAGCTCAATGCGTTCTATAAAAAATGGTACACCCCGGATGCCATGACCCTCATCGTGGTCGGGAACGTGGACAGCCGCAGCGTTGCTGAGCAGATCAATAAAACCTTTGGCGAGCTGAAAGGCAAACGCGAAACGCCGGTCCCGGTGCCAACGCTCTCTCCGCTTAAGCTTGAGCCGGTCAGCCTGATGACCGACAGTGTGCGTCACGATCGCCTGTCGCTGATGTGGGACAACCCATGGCAGCCGATTCGTGATTCCGCAACCCTGCAGCGCTACTGGCGTGCAGACCTTGCCCGTGAGGCGCTGTTCTGGCACGTGCAGCAGAATCTCAGTAAAGGGAATGCGAAAGACCTTAACCTGAGTTTTGACTGTCGGGTGCTCTACCAGCGTGCGCAATGCGGCATTAATCTGGAAACGCCTAACGATAAGCTCAATGGAAACCTGGCGACCGTAGGACGCGAACTGGTGCATGTGCGGGATAAAGGGCTGTCACAGGAAGAGTTTGACGCGCTGATTGCACAAAAGAGCATGGAGCTGACAAAACTGTTCGCCACCTATGCCCGCACCGACACCGACGTGCTGATTAGCCAGCGCATGCGTTCGTTGCAAAACCAGGTCGTGGATATCGCGCCGGAACAGTATCAGAAGCTGCGTCAGAGCTTCCTGAATAGCCTGACGCTGACGATGCTTAATCAGGATTTGCGCCAGCAGCTATCGCAGGATATGACGCTGGTGCTGCTGCAGCCGAAAGGCGAGGCGGAGTTCAATATGAAAGAGCTTCAGGCGACGTGGGCGAAAGTTATGACGCCTGCTCAGGCACAGCCGCTGACGGATAATCCTAAGCAGGATGTGTCGGATATTCCGCCTGCTCAGTGATATGTTGGCTATACCCTCTCCCCGGTGGGGAGAGGGATAGTAAACCTTAATCCGGCATCGCTTCCTTAGGAATAATAGCCCCACGGTACTGAATCACAGTGCTCGCCGTTAAGTGCCCGCGTTTTGCTGCAGCTTCTGCGCTGCCGCCAGTCAGACGTACGGCCAGATACCCGGCGCTGAATGAATCCCCGGCCGCGGTTGTATCAATCACCTTTTCTTTCGGTAATTTCACCGCTGGCACTTCAAGCCAGGTTTCGCCAGCAATGGCGACCAGGCAAGATTCTGCGCCGCGTTTAATGACGACTTCGCTCACGCCTGCTGCCTGAGTACGTTGAATCACCTCTTCTACCGGCTTTTTGCCCCACAGCAGGTCTTCGTCATCCAGCGTCAGGAAGGCGATATCCGTGCAGTTCAGCATCTGCTGATAAACCTTTTGCGTCTCTTCTTTGCTCGTCCACAGACGAGGGCGATAGTTATTGTCGAAAATCACCTTGCAGCCGTTAGCGCGCGCTTTGCTTAACAGCGCCATTAATTTTTCACGGCTGGCCGGATTAAGGATGGCAAGGCTGATGCCGCTCAGATAGAGATAGTCGAACTTTGCCAGCTCCCCGCAGATCGCATCGGCCTGCTCGCTTTCCAGCCAAAAGCGGGCCGCCGCTTCGTTACGCCAGTAATAGAAAGTACGTTCGCCGCAGGCGTCCGTTTCGATGTAATACAGGCCAGGCAGACGGTGTTCAAGGCGTTGTGTAAGCGAGGTCTGGACGTTTTCTTCGTGCCACGCATCCAGCATCTGCTGGCTGAAGTTATCTTCGCCAAGCGCGGTAACGTAGTGCACTTCGAGGTCGCCTGCTTCAACCTGACGAGCAATATAGACAGACGTATTAAGGGTGTCGCCACCAAAGCCACGGCTGACTTCCGCACCTTTTTGCGACAGTTCAATCATACATTCGCCGATAACGGCAATTTTCCGGGTTGGCATAAGTCGAGAACCTGAATAAGTGAAATTGGCAATATTGTGAGCCGCAGCTAAAAACGAGTCAAACATTTTAAAACGATGTTTCGGAAAACTTTGAGCCATGCCAGCTTATTGATGGCGCGATGGAAATTTGTGAAGACGGCTTTGCGCTAATGATGAACATAAAGTTATCAATCGCAACGCCGATAACCTCTCGACGGGCCATCTGAGTTATCAAGTCAAACAGGACGTGCAAGATGAAGTTGAAGCAGATTACTCACCGGCTTAATACGGCTGAAGCGAGTGTCGAAAGTTTGCAGGAAAGACGGTTTTGGTCGCAGTGCCAGCGGCAATATACTTTTCAGCCGATTTATAAAATCGACGGGACGTTAATGGCGGTTGAGCTACTGACGATAGTGACGCATCCGGGCGAGGAAGATGTACGCATTCCTCCGGATCGCTATTTTGCTTCTATTTCGACCCGCAATCGTCTGATGGTGATTGAAGAACAACTGCGTCTGCTGGAAACATGGCAATCAACCTTCCTTGGGTACGGCATTCTCGCCTCGGTAAATGTGGACGGTCCGGCGCTGATGGCGATGAAGCATCACCAGCCGATCCTGGCGCTTATCGACAAGCTCCCCTGGGTGCGTTTCGAACTGGTGGAACACATCACTCAACCTCAGGCTGCGACGCTTGCGCGTATGCAAGAGTTCGGCCCGCTCTGGCTTGATGACTTTGGCACAGGGATGGCGAACTTCTCGGCGCTTAGCGAAGTGCGTTATGACTACATCAAAGTCGCGCGCGACCTGTTTGTCATGCTGCGTAAAAGCGAAGAAGGCCGCACATTGTTTACCGGATTGCTCCAGTTGATGAACCGCTACTGCAAAGGCGTTATTGTCGAAGGAATTGAAACGCTTGATGAATGGCGTGATGTTCAGAATTCTCCGGCTTTTGCTGCGCAAGGCTACTATCTTTCTCGCCCTGTCCCGTTTGAGGAGCTGGAAAATGTACTGATTCGTCTTCCCTGATGCCGTTTTGGCTACCCTAAACTATCTTTAGTTAATGGTAAGCCACGGTAGGTAGGTGAAAAGATATGACAAGAACCGGTAAAATTATCAGCGCTGTAGTCGGGGTTTTATTGTTGTTGGTTGTGGTAGTCATCATCATTATTGCTACGTTTGACTGGAATCGACTCAAGCCGACCATCAACCAAAAAGTCTCGACGGAGCTCAATCGTCCCTTTGCCATACGTGGTGATTTAGGGGTGGCCTGGGAGCGTAATAAAGAGGAAACCGGCTGGCGCAGTTGGGTGCCATGGCCGCATGTTCATGCCGAAGACATTATCCTCGGCAATCCGCCTGATATTCCTGAAGTGACTATGGTGCATCTGCCGCGCGTGGACGCCACGCTTGCGCCTTTGGCACTGCTCACCAAAACCGTTTACATCCCGTGGATCAAGCTCGTGCAGCCTGATGCGCGGCTGATTCGTCTGTCTGAAAAAAACAATAACTGGACCTTTAAGCTTGCGGGCGATGAAAACAAAGATCCTAACCAGCCGCCGTCTGCCTGGTCGTTCCGCATGGACAATATCCTGTTCGACAAAGGACGCATTGCCGTTGATGACAAAGTGAGCAAAGCGGACATGGTCATCATCGTCGATCCCCTTGGCAAACCGCTGCCGTTTAACGAAGTTTCCGGGGCGAAGCCAACCGGGAAAGATGCCGCAAAAGCGGGCGACTATGTGTTTGGGTTGAAGGTGGACGGGCGCTACAACGGCGAACCGATTGAAGGCACCGGTAAAATCGGCGGTATGTTAGCGCTGCGTAGCGAAGGGGACACGGCTTTCCCTGTGCAGGCGGATGTTCGTTCCGGCACTTCTCGCGTTGCGCTCATTGGCACCATCAACGATCCGATGAAAATGGGCGGCGTTGACTTAAGGCTTAAATTCTCCGGCGATTCGCTGGGTAATCTCTACGAGCTGACCGGCGTGCTGCTGCCGGATACGCCGCCGTTTGAAACCGACGGGCACCTGCTTGCGAAAATCGATACCGAAAAAGGCTCGGTCTTCCGCTATCAGAATTTTAACGGCCGTATCGGCGACAGCGACATTCATGGCTCCTTGACGTTCACCCAGGGCAAACCGCGTCCTAAGCTTGAAGGCGATATGGAATCTAAACAGCTCCGACTGGCGGATTTAGGCCCGCTGATCGGCGTTGATTCTGGCAAGGGTGCGCAACAAAGCAAAAAATCCGAAGAGAAAAAAGGCGAGAAAACCGTGCAGCCTGCCGACAAGGTTCTGCCGTATGACCGCTTCGAAACGGACAAATGGGATGTCATGGATGCGGACGTTCGCTTTAAAGGAGGCCGTATTGAACATAGCGGTACGCTGCCGTTAAGCGATCTCTCAACCCATGTGATTCTTAAAAATGCCGACCTGCGCCTGCAGCCGCTCAAATTCGGCATGGCGGGCGGCACCATCAACGCCAATATTCACCTTGAAGGCGATAAGAAACCGATGCAGGGCCGGGCGGATATTCAGGCGCGCCGCCTGCAGCTAAAACAGCTAATGCCAAAAGTGGAATCGATGCAGAAAACCCTTGGCGAACTGAACGGCGATGCGGATATTCGCGGGCGCGGCAACTCGGTAGCCGCGCTGCTGGGCAGCAGCGACGGCAATCTTAAGCTTCTGATGAACGATGGGTTAATCAGCCGTAACCTGATGGAAATAGTCGGGCTCAACGTGGGTAACTATATCGTCGGGCAGATTTTCGGTGATGATGAAGTGCGCATTAACTGCGCCGCTGCGAACCTGGATTTACGGGGCGGGATTGCCACGCCGCGCATCTTTGCTTTTGATACGGAAAATGCCCTGATTAACGTAACGGGCACAACCAATTTCGCCAACGAACGGCTCGATTTAACTATCGATCCGGAGAGCAAGGGGATTCGTATTATTACCCTGCGCTCGCCGCTCTATGTACGCGGCACGTTTAAAAATCCGGATGCCGGCGTGAAAGCCGGGCCGCTGATTGCCCGAGGCGCAGTCGCCGCCGCGCTGGCGACCCTTGTCACACCTGCCGCTGCGCTGCTGGCGCTCGTTTCGCCATCCGAGGGTAACGATAACCAGTGCCGGAACATTCTGGGACAGATGAAGAAGTAATTTGAAAAAGGCGGCGGGTGGCGCTGGCGCTTACCCGCCCTACAAAGCGGGAAAGTAGGGTGGATAAGCGTCAGCGCCATCCACCGAAGAGTTTACAAAGACTGGTGACGAGTCTCTTTGGTCAGCAGCAAGGCAACCAACGTCAGCGCGGCCATCGCGGCCAGGTAGACGCCGACATAGAACAGGCCATAGTTTGCCTGCAGCCAGGTGGCGATATAAGGCGCCACCGACGCGCCCAGAATCGACGACATGTTGTAGGAAAACGATGCGCCTGTATAACGCACTTCTGTCGGGAACAGTTCCGGCAGCAGCGCGCCCATCGGGCCGAAGGTCAGGCCCATCAGGCTCAGGCCAATTAACAGGAACGCCATGACCAGCGCAGGGCTACCGGAACCCAGCAGCGGTTGGAAGATGCACAGTGCGAAGACAATTATCAGGCTGGTTATCACAATCATGCATTTCCGGCGGCCAAACGCATCGGCCAGATAGCCCGCAATCGGCACCATCACGCCAAATCCAATCACCGCCATCATCAGCATCCACAGGACGTCGTTGCGCGAGAAACCGAGGCCAACCGGAACCGCCGCTGTGCTGTAGGTCATGGAGTAGACCGTCATTATGTAGAACAGCGTGTAAGTGGCAATCATGATAAAGGTGCCTAAAACCGTCGCTTTCAGATGCTTAGTCAGAAGCGTACCCATCGGCACTTTTACCTGTTTTCCCGCTTTGGCGATTTTGGCAAACACCGGCGTTTCATGCAGCGAGACGCGAACATACAGGCCGATGATGACCAGAACGGCGGACAGAATGAACGGTA
The DNA here is from genome assembly GCF_025215095.1 of Dryocola boscaweniae. Taxonomy (GTDB): domain Bacteria; phylum Pseudomonadota; class Gammaproteobacteria; order Enterobacterales; family Enterobacteriaceae; genus Dryocola; species Dryocola boscaweniae. The sequence continues at coordinate 136,997 of NZ_JALHAP010000081.1, forward strand.
CGCGCCAGCCCCAGGACATGAACTGTTCGTCAGTCAGCAGCCAGGAAAGCAGCAGGAAGGTGCCGTTAGCAAAGAAGAAGCCAATCGGTGCGCCCAACTGTGGGAAGGAGCCGTACAGCGCGCGTTTGCGCGGCGGCGCGTTTTCCGTGGCCAGCAATGCCGCGCCGCCCCATTCACCGCCCAGGCCCAGACCCTGTCCGAAACGTGCAAGCGCCAGCAGCAGCGGAGCCAGAACGCCGATGGTTTCGTAGCTCGGCAGCAGGCCGATAACCACGGTAGAAATCCCCATCGTCAGCAACGAGGCGACAAGCGTCACTTTGCGGCCCACGCGGTCGCCAAAGTGGCCAAATAGCGCGGAACCAATCGGGCGTGCAATAAAGGCGATGGCGAAGGTTGCCAGCGACTGTAACGTCGCGGCGGTCGGGTCGCCCTGCGGGAAGAAGATATGCGGGAAGACAATCACTGCCGCAGTGGCGTAGATATAGAAGTCGAAAAATTCAATGGCCGTGCCGACCAGCGAAGCAACGACAACTTTTCCCCGTGAGTTAACCGGCGTGGCGTCAGCCTCGCTCTCGATAGTTGTGGCAATGGATGCTTGCATAATTTTTTCTTATTTATAGGACGAACGAACGGCCATATTACGCATAGCAAATGCCTTATTTCAATGCGGCGGCCGCGCGGGGCTTGTATGAAATGCGTACAATAAGCGGATAATTTTCAGTCCCGGCGGGAAACTTCTATGGAATGCTTCACATATTTTATAAATCAGCAGATAAAACTGGTTTTTGGTTAAATAAAAGTTACAGGCTGGATTTATGTGCTGATTTGCTTTTCCTCTCCCTGTGGGAGAGGAAAAAAGAGACTTACTTATGGGATTTTCCCGGCATCCGCGGGTCGTCTTTGTATTCAGCGGTGGCAATCCACGCCGCGCAAAACAATGTGAGACGCGCGAAGAAATAGAAGAACGCCATTAAGCCTAATACCGAACCAAAGGCTGCCCCGGACGGGGAGCTGACAAGCTTTGGCAGGCTGTAAGTCATGATTATCTTGATCACCTCAAACCCAATAGCCGCGATGAATGTACCGCGTATCAGCGCTTTTTTCCGCGGACGATGACGCGGCAGGCGCCAGAATATCCAGAAGAAGAGCAGGTAGTTGGCGCAGATGGAGATAGCCAGGCCAATCAGGTGCCAGGCCGGTTTGAGCCAGTCAATGCCGTCCAGGCGCAGGAAGCTGATGATAGTCGCCTGTGCCGAACCGGCAATGGAGGTAATCGAAAGGGTCACAATCAGCGCGACCAGCAGGCCAATCAGCGAAATAAAATCGCGCAGATACTTCACCCAGAATTTCTCATCATCCTGCGGGTTGCGCTCCCATTGATCGCGCGACTGGGCGCGCACGGCCTCGCGCAGGTTGCCCATCCAGTTAATACCGGAATAAAGCGCAATCAAAAGCCCCACCAGACCGACCGTCGTACGCTGTTGCACGGCGGTGCTTATGGTGCTTTTCAGCGTGGTGGCAAGCGTCGGGTCGCTGACGTTTTCCAGAATTTTATTGAAGATGTCCTGCAGCAGCGTGGGATGCGAGGCGAGGACATAACCCCCGGCGGCAAAGGCCACCATCATGATGGGAATCAGCGATAAAAACGAAAAATAGGTAATCGCCGCGCCAAACTGGTTGCCGAGGCGATCGTTAAACCGCTCGGTGGCACGCAAAAGGTGCGCCACCATCGGACGCCGCGCTACTTTATTTACGGTGGCGATCGTTTCGTTTACCGTTTCGTTGCCCGTTGTTATTTTGACCAGCGGCTCCGACTCATCGGGCTGTCCAACGGGCGCGGTTTCGGGTTTGGGTTCAGTCTGAAACTGGGCGACAGGTTCGTAATCGAGCGAGTCGGTGGGACGCTTGTCCTGATTGTCCGTCATTAAATTCTCCTTATGTATTGACGGGATCTTAAGGAAATTATAGCTGGAACACTAATCTACATAGGCTTTCATTACGCCTGTTAGCCATTCCATAAATAAATGGACGCGGCGCGAAAGGTTACGACGATGCGGATAAAGCAGCGAAACGGGCATGGGTGCGGCGCGATATTGCGGCAGGATTTCTATCAGTTTTTTACTCTTCAGCAGATCTTTTACGCCAACGCGCGGCACCTGAATAATCCCCAGCCCGGCGAGGCAGGCCGCATGATAAGTTTCAGTGCTGTTTACGGTGATGACGCCGCCGGTTTTAATCCACTGGGTGGTTTTATCAACCAATAGCTCAAAGCCTTGCGGGCGCGTACCGAGATTGAGCGCATAATGCACCACGGCGTGAGATGCGAGATCCTCCAGCTTTTCCGGATAGCCGAAACGCGCCAGATAATCTGGGCTAGCGCAGTTAATTTGCGTTAGTTTGCCAAGGTTTCGCGCGACCAGGCCGGAATCTTTCAGTTGACCCACCCTTACTACGCAATCAAAACCTTCGCGTACTACATCCACCATTCTGTCGCTGCTGGAAAGCTCCAGTTCAATGCCGGGATACTGCTGTAAAAACGCCGGTAATTTCGGCATGACGAGATTTTTCGCCACCGACACAGGCATATCTATCCGCAGCCGCCCGCTGATGCTTGATGGATCGTGCAAAAAAAGACCATCGAGTTCTTCGAGGTTTGCCAGTAAATCCCGGCAGCGTTCGTAGTAAACCATACCGTCCTGAGTGAGCTGGACGCGACGCGTGGTTCGATAGAGCAAACGCGTGCCAAGCAGGCTTTCCAGCGCCTGAATCTGTCGCGATACGCTACCTTTAGGAAGTCCCAGAGTGTCTGCCGCCCGAGAAAAACTTTCCAGTTCGGCTACTCTGATGAACAGTTGCATTGCATGTATTTTATCCACTTTTGCCACACATTATTGTTGATAGTGAAACAGTGATGCGCACCTGGCAGTCTTTATTGATTTTGTAGCAGCTAATAAGCTTTACCTCAATCACCGGACAGCAACCAATGAGGCAAATCATGAAACAATCTATCGCGTTAGTGACCGGCGGAAGCCGCGGGCTGGGTAAAAACGCCGCTCTGCGGCTGGCGGAGAAAGGAATCAATATTATCCTGACGTACAACAGCAGCCAGGCCGAAGCGCAGGATGTGGTGCGTGAAATTGAGCTAAAAGGCGTAAAAGCGCTGGCTATTCAACTGAACGTCGCTGAAAGTGCGGGATTTGCAGATTTTGCGGCGGAAGTAAAACAGCAGCTACAGCATGTCTGGCAACGCGACTCGTTTGATTATTTATTAAACAATGCGGGGATCGGCCTGGATGCATCGTTCGAAAAAACAACCGAAGCGCAGTTTGATGAATTAATGAACATCCACCTGAAAGGTCCCTTCTTTCTGACGCAGCATCTGCTGCCGCTGATTAAAAACGGCGGCCGCATTCTGAACGTATCAACCGGCCTGACCCGTTTTGCTCTGCCGGGCAAAGCCGCTTATGCCGCTATGAAAGGGGCGATGGAAGTGCTGACGCGTTACCAGGCCAAGGAGTTAGGCGCACGCGGTATTGCGGTAAACATTATTGCGCCGGGAGCCATTGCGACAGATTTTGGCGGCGGCGTGGTTCGCGATAATGAACAGGTCAGTAACGCTATTGCCGCGCAAACTGCGCTGGGCCGGGTGGGGCAGCCGGACGATATCGGAAATGCGATGGCAGCCATTCTGAGCGATGAGCTGGGCTGGGCGAACGCGCAGCGTATTGAGGTTTCAGGTGGGATGTTCCTGTAAAAGACAGGGTGGATAATGCATCTCCACCCTGCATTTAGCTTTTACTGCTTCTGAAAGTGATCCACTTTCATCACGGCAGGTTTCTGTTTCTTATCCAGCGTCCCGTTAATGGCTACCAGTTCGTCGGGGCTGAGCTTGCGACCATCAAATATGGCTAGCGGAATATTCACATCCAGGGTGCCGGTTTTATCCCTGAACTGATATCTGTCTTCGCCGGTCTTTTTAATGATGTTGCCGGTCAGCGATATGCTCGCCCCGTCGTGCATCGCTTTCGCCTGCACCACCGTCATCCCTTTAGCGTCTTCCATGCCGCGATAGCCTTTATCCATGGCATGCGGAGGCGGCGGAGCGGCATCGGTTTTAAAGCCACCCTGATCGTCTGCCATCACCGGCAGGCTAAGTACGGCACTGAGTCCCGCTATCACCAGAACTTTCTTCATAGGTTCTCCTTAAGCTTGAGCTTCTGGGTACACCTCTTAAGCCTGGCATAAGGTTTGGAAACCGTCTTATAAGCGGGAACCGGTTAGTCCGCAATAAACAACGTTGCGCCGCTGATGCCGGGATATTCGGTTGCGGGCAGGGCTGCCCAGTCGGTTGTGCTAAAGGGTAAATCTGCGATGTGCATTGTTATACCTGATTATTTGCAGGTTGAATGTTCTTCCATAGATAGCAGCAAATAATAACGGCGCCAATATCAGGCGCCGTCAGGGAAAATTATTTCCAGCGTGCCAGATCATCCTGGGTCAGCCCAATGTCGCGTAATTGTTCTTTACTGAGTCTCTGTAAGGTCCGCGCGGTCTGGCGCTGCAACCATTTTTGCCGGAAATACTGATAAACCATCACAAAGCCATAAAAAGGTTTGCGGGAACGATTTTCATCAAAGCCCATGATGTTTCTCCTCTGCTTGCGTCGGGGTTCATCATGCGCTGTCCTGCAAAAGGCATACAGATTCAAAAATCACTTTTATTTAACATACAGAAACGCTAAAACATGAACTGAATGGCGTTTTTTCCATCGCTCTGTACTGGTTTCAGGTTCTGTATGGCTAACTGTGAGGATACAGCATGACGCGCTACCAACATCTTGCCACTTTGCTGGCGGAACGCATCGAACAGGGGTTGTATCGCAGCGGTGAGCGATTACCTTCGGTGAGAAGTCTTAGCAGCGAGCACGGCGTCAGTATCAGCACCGTTCAGCAGGCCTATCATATTCTTGAAGACAGCCAGCTTATTTCACCGCAGCCGCGTTCCGGCTATTTCGTCACTCAACGCAAAGCGCAGCCGCCGGTTCCCCAACTGACCCGGCCGGTACAGCGTCCGGTTGAGATTACCCAGTGGGATGCAGTGCTCGAACAACTCATTGCCCGCGAGGAATGCGACGTGGTTGCTTTCGGCAGCGGAGCGCCGGACGTAACGCAACCCACCATCAAGCCTTTATGGCGCGAGCTAAGCCGTATCGCACAGCACCAGGAAGCTGAACTGCTCGGCTATGACAGCGTGTACGGAATGCGCACGCTGCGCGAGCAGATTTCCCGCCTGATGTTAGACAGCGGTTGCGTTGCCACCGCTGAAGATATTCTTATCACCAACGGCTGCCACGAAGCGCTGTCGATTGCGATTCGCGCGGTCTGTGAACCGGGCGATATTGTGGCGGTGGAATCGCCGTCGTTTCACGGCACCATGCAAATGCTGCGTGCGTTCGGCATAAAAGTTGTTGAAATACCAACGGATTCCGTGACGGGTATCAGCGTCGAAGCGCTGGAGCTGGCGCTGGAGCAATGGCCTATCAAAGCGGTGATTCTGGTGTCGAACTGCAATAACCCGCTCGGATTTATTATGCCGGAAGCACGCAAAAGAGCGGTGCTCAACCTTGCGCAACGCTTTGATATCGCGATTATTGAAGATGATGTTTATGGCGAGCTGGCTTACGAATATCCACGTCCGATGACGATCAAATCCCTCGATTTGGATGGTCGCGTGCTGTTGTGCAGCTCATTTTCTAAAACGCTGGCTCCAGGGCTGCGCGTGGGGTGGATTGTGCCGGGGCGCTATCTCGATCGTGCTTTACACATGAAATATATCGTCACCGGCAGCACCAGTACCTTTGCTCAGATGGCGGTTGCGGAGTTTATTCGTAACGGTAATTACCATCGTCATCTGCGCCGGATGCGCCAGCATTATCAGCGAAACCTTGATGTGTTTACGTGTCGGGTGCGGCAATACTTCCCGTGCGGCATCTGCGTCAGTCGGCCGCAGGGCGGTTTTATGATGTGGGTCGAACTGCCGGAAAATATCGATATCGTGCCTGTTTGTTGCGCTTTGCGGGAGCAAAATATCCATATTGCCGTCGGCTCGCTGCTTTCCGCCTCAGGGAAATACCGTAACTGCCTGCGTTTGAACTATGCTTTGCCGGTCGACGCCTCAATCGAAGCGGCATTGCGTAAAACGGGTGAAGCATTAAGCTACGTTCTGGAAAATGCTTAATTTTCCCTCTCTTTTTAGGGCATAGAACCAGAAGCAGTTGCGCTAAGATTCGGTTTAATGGCGCATCTGTATCCAAAGCCAATAACAATAAAATACCATCGTTGATGGACGGCGCGTTAAACCGCGTCAGGCGCTTATGCGCCAATTACCTTATAAAGGATAATCATGACCAGCACCGCACAGCTGCTGACACGGGATAAGTTTGAAACTTGCCTGAGTGTGATTCGTCAGGCGTCGTTACAAATCCTTCCGTTACTTAAAATTCGCGCCGCGGATGGCAAAGATCCGCAATGGTTTTTTCAACAGCTTGAGCAAGCCCGGCAGAGCATGGGGAGCTGGGCTGCGGTGGCGCGTCGTCTTAATCTTAACGATGCGGAGATCTCGCAGTTCACGCTGTCGTTACGTCATCTGCAACAGCTTGTGCCGCAGTATGAAAGCGGGCAGGAGGTTAGCGATAACCAACTGATTTCCGCGCTGCGTTTTGTAAGCTACCTCGAACTTGTACGCAGCAAACAGCCGCTGTTGAGTTATTCCACCGATTTGGCCGTCGAAGGTGGAGAGCAGCAGCAGATGGCGCAGCGGCAAATTCGCGCGCTGGAGTTAATGCTCCGTGGGCTGATAAACCGCGCCTGGGGCAGCCAGCCGCAGTTGGTTAATCATCTTAAAACCCAGTTCGGTGCCGATAAAGTCCGGCGCTGGCTTAAAAATGCCGAACGAGGGGATATTCTCAGCGGCCTGCGTTTTAGCGAGTTATCGCTTCTGCTGGTGGATAAAAAGGAGTTTGCCCGACACTATGCGGCGCTCTATCAAAATGCTCCACAGCTCAGTTTGCTTATCGACAAGCGCAAAACTTTGCAAACCTTCCTCGATGATATTCGTCAGATCCGTAACGACCTGATGCAGCAACGCCCTCTCACTACGGTACAGATAGCCTTACTGGATAATTATTATCGGGAAACCAGCTCGCCGGTTCAGCGCGCTTTTGATGAAGGGCGCACAAAAGTCAATCCTGCGGCTTTGCTGGTAGGGGAAGAGCCTCAGCTACAGGAGTTTATCGCCCAGGCGCAGAAAAAACATGCGGCAAACGGCGGCGATAACGAAGATATCAGCGATACCATCGCCCGCCCGGATTTGCGTAACGCCAACAAGCATCACGATGCTGCGGAAACAGCCTCCGTAGCACTCTGGGCTATGGTCGGCGTGGTGATTGTCGGGATGGTGATTTTCGCGTTATTTATCGTTAATGATGCGACCCGCCCCCCGCAAGACGCAGCTCAAACTCGCGTGATAACAACGGCTATGGCTGCCGATCGTCCGCCTGAAAATGACAGCCCGCGTGACATGCTGGCAAATATGGGGATCGCCTGGGATGAAAACAGTCTGCGTTCGGCTATTGAGCGTGGGGATTCACGTATCATCCGCTTATTTATGCAGGGTGGAATGAACTGGAAAGCTTCTTACGCTGAATCTGCCCTGGCGGCAGATTATCGCGATGCGCTGACAACGCTGCTGCAATATCGCAAGCAAATGGATGAATTACGTCCTTGCCGCAGAATGGTGAATACCACTAGCCAGGCGATGAAAGACGGGCAAAGTCTGACGTCAATGCGTAAGCAGTTTTTGCAAGCTTTTTGCAGCTCGCCGGGTGTTATAAAACGTCAGAAGGAAGAGCTTGAAAGAGCCTTATTGCGCCAGGCCGCCCAAAAGAGACGATATGAAGAGTCTAAAGCGCAAGGCCTGCAGCCTGAGCCGCTAAATACAGATGAAGTGGAGATTCAGCAGGCAATTTATAACGCCTTACGTTAAAAGGTAATGACTGTTTATCCCCTACTGTTGTCATCGTAGGGGAGATAAACGCAAGTGCCGTTGGCATGTCAAAATTTCTCCCACGCCATTCACCAACTATCGCAGAAGTAATGACGACAAACTCTTTTATTCCCGCCTGCAGTATTTCAAGCTTATCTGCGATGATAATCATAGAAAATCAATAGCTGTAATAACAAGCCGTAATGCAATTCGTTAAGGCTTTTGTCACATAATCTTTTAAAACATCGGTTTTTAATTACTCTTACGGGTAATAAGCGATACTGATTTTTAGATGAGCCCATGGCTCATTTATAGGAAGCCGCTTTTTAATACCTGTTGAAGTAATAATTAAGCTAGAAAGAAGTTTTTTAAGGCTTTATTAAGGTGTTATTTAACGTGAAGTCTTAATGCCCGGTTTATGGATCCCCGCATTTTCTACAGCATAAATATCTATGTTATTGCCAAAACGTTTGTGCCAGGACATTTTCAGATAAGCGCTGCTTGCATCGCGGGCGTTATGAAACGCTTTATCTCCAGATAAACAGGGAAAGAAAAATAGACGCTAATGTTACATCGTACTGAAATGCATGGGCTGGAGCCTTTTCACAGGTATTGGGCTACCGGAAGGACGAATAAAACGCCTGATGCGAGAAAAATCCGACTATTTATGGCTGCTCACACAGCGGCTGGCTATTTGTGATAGTGATATTTTCTCGCGCGCTTCGATTTTTTACAGAACAAAATTCTGCAAAATGACGACGCCTTGCACTGCTTGTTAAGTTAATGCCTTATATATCAAGGAACAAAAGGGCTTCTGTTTAATGAAAATGAGGGCTGGGGGAAGCTTACCGCTCTGCTCACTCTCAGGCAGCCTGTTTGTTTATTTTTTACTTTTAGTTAAGCAGCTTGTGCCTTTTTGTGCCCCGATGAAACTTTTGAGTAGCGAAGTTGTATATAACGCAAAATTTCTCATTATCAGGGGTTGTGGATAATTCTGAAAAGTTCCTGGCCAGAGGCATTAAACGGTATTAAGGTTTTTTGAGATTTTTTTGAGAAACTGATACTTGGTTGTAACTCATTGATTTTATTCTTTTTTAAAATGTTTCTGTATACTTTGTTTATCACGAATAAATAAAAAGTTCTTAATAAAATGATTCGTGTTGATTTGCATTTGACAGCAGATGATAGTGGTGTCTAAAGAGCAGCGCAGCCGTTTTCATCAGAGAGATGTACTGCTGTCGGGTAAAATTTGGAGTTTTATTTTTATTATTTATTGGTGATGTTTTAGGGGGTTCGGCCAGTGAAATGTTCTCATGTTTTTGCGTTTGTTTTTGAGTGTCAGCCTTAAATAGATAGATATTTTACCTTTTGGTTTTTTTCTGGTTTTATGTTTTGAGTGTTTTGATGGATAACTTATTACTTTCTTTTTTGTTTTAAAATAATACTATTGATGACCTCATTTGTCTTATGCGGGAATTTTAGTTTAGAGGTTTAGAGAAAGGACAGGATTATGATGGGAAAGGAACTTGCCGGATACTACATTGGAGAAAATATCCATTTCGAGCTTGCACGTAAGAAACTGACAAAACTGGACGACAGCGGCCGACCACTTAATAGTTTTACCTTCAGAGACACAATGTTGAGGTTGTTTCTTTATCTCCTGGAGAACGCGAATGGGAATATCGTAACAAACGAACAGATTCTCTTTGATGTGTGGGATTCATACGGATTGAGGTCTTCCAGCCAACGGCTGTGGCAGGTTATGCAATCTCTGAAGTTTCGGCTTGTCATGCTCGGTGGTCCCCATGACCTTATCCTGAGAATAGAAACATTTGACTCTAAAGGATATACCCTAAAAAAAGGCATTGTACGTCCTCTCTATTTCGTCGGTACTTAATGGATTAACTCTAACAGGGAGCTCTTATTATGAGAGTGTATATTCTTTCTGAGAATATGTATTTTACGGAAGGAATGGTCCGGTTAATGACCCATGCTGGGTATACTACCCACATACTGCGGTTTGAAGATGAGATAGACAAAGAATTATTTCATCGCGGTTCATCATGCGTCGTATTTGCAGATGCAAAGCGGATTAATGATTGCCTGGAAAGCATTATGAATGTGGAAGTTCATAGCTTAGTAAAAATCTTCTGCATATCTGGCCATTTTTGCAACGGTGAATTATATAGAAATAATTTTGTATCGATGATACCCAGGCGAACCAGTATTGAGAAAATCATCTCGATGCTGAATCAGCTTTCTAAAGAACCACAGCGGAAAGTGGGCAGTAATGATTCCAGGCTCTCATCCCGAGAATTAACTATTCTTTATTATCTTTTTAAAGGGAATTCACAAAAAGAGATATCTGACAAATTAAACCTGTCTATCAAGACAATATCAGCTTACAAGGCTCGTGCATTGCTGAAGTTAGGCGTGGGAAGGATCAGTCTAAAATCAATTCCCTATGTGCGGGGGTATATATCAAGAGCGCCAGGAGGGTTCTGTTTTTAACTGTGACAAGCGCGCAGGGTTAGTTTTAATAGCTATTAAACACACACATACTGAAGAGGGTAACAAAAATCATGGCGCGTAGTCGTTATATTAATAAAATGTTTTTACTTATTTTATTTACCATGCTGACGTATGGTGCGAATGCCCATGCTCAGATAAACCATAAATCTAATGACAGTAAACTGACATGGGTTATGGATGCAGAGCCAACGCCGAATCAATTTCGTGTAGAAAGCTCCCGAGCCCGAGTCATTGTATTTCGACTCACAAAAAACAACGATGATCTGATGGCTAAGCCATTAAACATCTTTTTTAATGGCCAGTACCACGCCAGCCTTATGCCGGAACATCAGAGTATCGCTCTCCCTGTATGTCCGGGTAAAAAGAAGTTATCAGTTTCTATTGACGCCTTACCGAACGGCAAAAATCCACAGTCGGCAATTGTTGAAGATGTGACGCCTGCGCTGCAAGCCGGGGAGATTTATTTTTATCAAGTCGCCACGGACAGTAACGGGAAAGTTTTTGCTCGCTGGGTCAACGTCGATATGGCGCGTGAGGTCCTGAATAACGTGAATATTCAGGCGCATACTATTTCTCGCGTAGCAAAAGATGAAGCCTGTCCTACTGAGATTTACTCCATTAACTCTTCTGCCCTGTTTAAATTTGCCCGTCATGATGTGCAGGGAATGGTGAAAGGAGCCACTGAATCATTAGCAGAGCTTTCTGAGCAAATCATTAAAAGCTATATGTCTATCGATAAAATAATTGTTAAAGGTTATGCCGATCCGGTAGGAAGTGACGCAGAAAATAAATATCTGTCAGAAAAACGTGCCGCGACGGTTGCTAACCAGCTTCGCGCTTCTGGATTGTCTGATGATGTTATTTCATCGCAAGGAATGGGAGAGTCAAATCTTTTAGTTACTGACTGCGATAAATATTCAAACGTTGCCGATATTACGAGTTGTAATCAGCCAAACAGGAGGGTCGAAATCGAAGTTTATGGTGTTGCAATGAACTCAACTGCAACATTAGATACCCATTAAAACTCGCAAAGTTAATCCTTGCTATTATTGTATTCAAAGGAAATTAATATGGTTGCCATGGTAAAAATTAATATACGTGGAACTAGAGGGATCGTTTCATCACACGAAGTCAACGCACAAAGCAATGCTGCGACAGTTATTCAGGTCCCAAAACACGGTAAATTAAATATTGAGCTGATTGATGCAGCGACAGGTCAGGGGCCACAGGTTCTGATGACTAAGCGCGTTGGCAACAATCTTGTGCTCTTTTTTGACGGCGAAGATACCGCTGACGTTATTCTCGAAGATTATTACGAAAATGACGAAGTCCATTTAATCGGCCAGGCTGAAAATGGACAGTACTATGAATATATTCCGGTATCCGGCGACGTAAATGAGTACGCGCCGATGCTGATGGATGGGGGATCCGGCGAGGCGGCATTAGGAGGCGAGCCTTCTGCTTTTGCCGATCCTATTGCTGATGATAACCAGTTCGCATGGTTACCGTTCCTGCTTTTTGGCGCAGGTGCTGCGGGTATTGGCGGTCTTGCTTATGCTGCGTTTAAAGATAAAGATTCCAAGCCCGCTGACGATCACGAAATAAGTATTGTTATCAATCCGGCTACCGATAAGGATAAAGACGGGCGTCCTGAAATCACCGGCAGCTCTTCCAGCCCTGATTCAAAAGTCGTTATTACCCTTCCGGACGGCACAACCGTTACCACGCAGACAGACAAAGAGGGTAACTGGGCTATCGAAGCGCCTACCTCTCAGCCAAACGGTATTATCACCGTTACGGTAACGGATTCTGACGGCAATTCCTCTACGGTGACCGGTAAATACGAAGATAATACCGCGCCTGAAAAACCGGTGATTTCCGCTAACGATGACGATCATCTGGCAGGAACCGCTGAACCGGGTTCAAAAGTTACCGTTACCGACAAAGAAACGGGTGAAACCACTACAGTTGTTGCGGATGAAGACGGTAAATGGAGCATTGAACCTAACCCGGTAGCAGAAGGCGGCAATGAGGCGACGGTGGTCGCTGAGGATCCTGCAGGTAACGTTTCCCCGCCTGTTGATGTAACGCGTCCAGATACAACCGTGCCTGATAATATCTCTTCCGGCATCGTTAAGGGTTCCATCTCCCTGGTGGATGATGTCGCTCCTGTGACCGGCGTTATCGCAGACGGCAGTAAAACCAACGATACCCGCCCTACCTATACCGGTAAAGCGACCGGCGATATTGATCACGTCAATATTTACGATAACGGCAAGCTTGTCGGCAGCGCTAAAGTTGGCAGCGATGGCCGCTGGAGCTTTACACCAAAAACCAGCCTCGCGGAAGGTTCTACGCATGAATATACCGTTGCTGCCGTAGACAAGGCTGGCAATGAAGGTGCGCGCGTTAGCGGCACCAACGATGCCGGATGGACATTCACTATCGATACTTTGCCTCCTGATAATAAAACCTCGGGCATCGTTGTTGATTCCATTACCCTGGTTGACGACGTTGCACCGGTTACTGGCCTCATTAAAGATGGTGATAAGACGAATGACACTCGCCCGACCTATTCAGGTAAGGCAACCGGTGATATCGATCATGTCAACATCTATGACAACGGCAAACTTGTCGCAAGCGTAAAAGTTAACAGCGACGGCACGTGGAGTTATACGCCGGAGAAAGATCTGGCGAACGGCTCAAGCCACGAATATAGCGTATCTGCAATAGATCAAGCCGGTAACGAAGGTCCACGAGCGAGCGGAACTTCTGACAGCGGCTGGAACTTTGTTATCGATTCGGACACCCCGGATAACATCACTTCAGGCATTGTTGACGGTTCTCTGAGCCTGACGGACGACGTCGGTGCTATTACCGGAAATATTCCTGATGGCGGCGTGACAGATGATAGCCGCCCTACGTTCAGCGGCCAGGCTACCGAAGATATCGACCACGTTAATATCTACGATGATGGCAAACTGATCGGTTCCGCCGAAGTGGCTGAAGACGGCCGCTGGAGCTTCACGCCGGAGACCGATCTGGCTGAAGGTGACCATGAGTTTACCGTTTCTGCGGTGGACAAAGCCGGTAACGAAGGCCCGCAGACCAGCGGCACCTCAGATGACGGCTGGAACTTCACGGTAGACACTACCGCGCCGGGCGAAAACGCCATCGTGGACGGCAGCATTACCCTGACCGACGATGTTGGTCCGGTGACAGGTACCATTGCAGACGGCAGCACGACCGATGATACACAGCCGACCTACAGCGGCGTTATCAGTAGCGAAGGTCTGGCGGAAGGCGTGGTGAGCGTCAACGTCTATGACAACGGCGAGCTGATTGGCAGCGCGGTGGTGGATCAGAGCACCGGAGCATGGAGCTTCACGCCGGACAGCGATCTGGCGAGCGGCAGCCATGGCTTCACGGTGGCGGCAGTGGACGCGGCAGGCAACGAAGGTCCGCAGGTCAGTGGTACTTCTGACGATAGCTGGGACTTTACGCTGGACAATAGCGCGCCGGGTGAAAATGCGTTTGAAAGCGGCAGCATCACTCTGATCGACGATGTCGGTCCGGTGCAAGGCACCATCGACGACGGCAGCACGACCGATGATTCGCAGCCAACCTACAGCGGCATTATCAGCAGCGAAGGTCTGGCGGATGGCGTGGTAAGCGTCAACGTCTACGACAACGGTGAGCTGATTGGCAGCGCGGCGGTGGATCAGAGCACCGGAACATGGAGCTTCACGCCGGGCAACCCTCTGGCGAGCGGCAACCACACCTTCACGGTGGCGGCAGTGGACGCGGCAGGCAACGAAGGTCCGCAGGTAAGCGGTACCGACGATGCAGGCTGGGACTTCAACCTGCTGACCAGCGCGCCGGCGCAGCCGTCCATTGAGAACGTGAGTGACGATTACACCCACGGGGAAAATGCGGATACCGGCTTCCTGCAGAAAGGTCAGGCCACAAACGACAGCACGCCGACGATAAACGGCAGCGCAGGTCCTGACATGAAAGTCCAGATCTGGGCAACGGACAGCGAAGGCAATCGTGTTCTGGCAGGCGAAGGCGTGGCGGATGAAAACGGCCGCTGGAGCATCACTACATCAGAGCTGGGCGCGGACGGCACCTACAACCTGACGGCAACGGCCGTGAATGCGGCAGGCGTTTCCTCTGCGGAAACCGGCATCTTCCCGATTGTGCTGGATACCGCAGCACCGGAAGCGGCCAAAGCCGATCTGATGGACGATCAGGGTGACGTGCAGGGTGCAGTGGCAGCCGGCGGCGTGACGGATGACCGTAATCCGCAACTGAGCGGCACCGGCGAGCCGGGCGCAACCGTAGACGTGTTCCTGGACGGCGCAACCACGCCGGCAGGCAGCGTGGTGGTGGGCGAAGACGGCAACTGGACGCTGGCACTGGCGAACCTGAGCGACGGCGAGCACAGCTACCAGACCAGGATCACAGACGCTGCGGGCAATGAAACGCGTGGAGAAGAAGTCAGCTTCACCGTGGATAGCAGCAGCATGACGATTACTATCGACCAGGCGAACGACGACGCGGGCAGCATCACCGGTGCGGTAATGAACGGCGGTCTGACCGACGACAGCACGCCGGAACTGCAGGGTACGACACAGGCTGGTGCCATCGTGACCATCCGCGATGCGGAAGGCAACGTGCTGGGTACCGCCACCGCAGACGATGCTGGCGTGTGGAAATTCCCGCTGACCGAAGTGGCAGACGGCGAACACACCTGGACGGCAGAAGTGACCAACAAGGCGGGTAACACCGTACAGGCGAACCTGACTCTGACAGTGGATGCGACGGCGCCGGAAGCGGCCAAAGCCGATCTGATGGACGATCAGGGCGAAGTGCAGGGCACAGTGGCAGCCGGCGGCGTGACGGATGACCGTACCCCGCAACTGAACGGCACCGGCGAGCCGGGCGCGACCGTCACCGTGATTGTTGATGGCGCAAGCACGCCGGCAGGCAGCGTGGTGGTGGGCGAAGACGGTAACTGGACGTTGCCGCTGGGCACCCTGGATGACGGCGAGCATAGCTACCAGACCGTTATTACCGATGCGGCAGGCAATGAAACGCGTGGAGAAGAAGTCAGCTTCACCGTGGACAGCAGCAGCGTGGAAATCACCATCGACCAGGCGAACGACGATGCGGGCAGCATCACCGGCGCGGTACTGAACGGCGGTCTGACCGACGACAGCACGCCGGAACTGCAGGGCACCACGCTTGCAGGCGCCACCGTGACCATCCGCGATGCGGAAGGCAACGTACTGGGCACCGCTACGGCGGACAGCGCAGGCGCATGGAAATTCCCGCTGGCTGAAGTGGCAGACGGTGAGCATACCTGGACGGCAGAAGTGACCAACACGGCGGGTAACACCGCACAGGCCACCCTGACCCTGACGGTGGACACCACTGCTCCGGAAGCGGCCAAAGCCGATCTGATGGACGATCAGGGCGAAGTGCAGGGCGCAGTGGCAGCAGGCGGCGTGACGGATGACCGTACCCCGCAACTGAACGGCACCGGCGAGCCGGGCGCGACCGTCACCGTGATTGTTGATGGCGCAAGCACGCCGGCAGGCAGTGTGGTGGTGGATAAGGACGGCAACTGGACGCTGCCGCTGGGTACCCTGGATGACGGCGAACACAGCTACCAGACCATTATCACCGATGCGGCAGGCAACGAAACGCGTGGAGAAGAAGTCGGCTTCACCGTGGACAGCAGCGGCGCGGCGATCACCATTGACCAGGCAAACGACGACGCGGGCAGCATTACCGGCGCGGTACTGAACGGCGGCCTGACCGACGACAGCACGCCGGAACTGCAGGGCACCACGCTTGCAGGCGCTACCGTGACCATCCGCGATGCGGAAGGCAACGTGCTGGGCACCACTAGCGCAGACGATGCTGGCGTGTGGAAATTCCAGCTAGCTGAAGTGGCTGACGGCGAGCACACCTGGACGGCAGAAGTGACCAACAAGGCGGGTAACACCGCGCAGGCCACTCTGACCCTGACGGTGGACAGCACAGCTCCGGCAGCACCGACAATCACTTCAATGGAAGATGATGTGGGTACCGTGCAGGAAGTCTGGACCACTCCGGGCAATGTAACGGACGATCCTGCTCCGACCTTTATCGGCACCGCAGAAGCGGGCACTACGATTAATTTGTATGACGGCGACAACGTGCTGGGCACGGTGGTTGCAGATAAAGACGGTAACTGGAGCTATACGCCGACCACAAACCTGGTCGATGGCGAACACAGCATCAGCGTCACCAGCACAGACGCGGCGGGTAACGAAAGTGAACGCAGCACTGTCTGGGACTTCACGCTGGATACCAGCACGACAGCTCCGGTGATTATCACCAACACCACGGGTGAAATTGGCGGTACGGCAGAGCCGGGCGCAACCATCACCATCACTAACCCTTCAGACGGCAGTACCGCCAGCGTTGTGGCCGATGAAGACGGTAACTGGAGCATGCAGCCAAACCCAATTGGCGTAGGTGATACCGATGTAGCCGTTGTGGCCACCGATCCGGCAGGCAACACCAACTCCACCGTAGTGGATGGTCCACAAGACAATACCGCACCGGGTGCGGATGCATTCGAGGACGGCAGCATCACTCTGATCGACGATGTCGGTCCGGTGAAAGGCACCATCGACGACGGCAGCACGACCGATGATGCACAGCCGACCTACAGCGGCCTTATCAGCAGCGAAGGTCTGGCGGACGGCGTGGTAAGCGTCAACGTCTACGACAACGGCGAGCTGATTGGCAGCGCGGCGGTGGATCAGAGCACCGGTGCCTGGAGCTTCACGCCGGGCAGCGCCCTGGCGAGCGGCAGCCACACCTTCACGGTGGCGGCAGTGGACGCGGCAGGCAACGAAGGTCCGCAGGTAAGCGGCACGGCAGACGAAGGCTGGGACTTCAACCTGCTGACCAGCGCGCCAGCGCAGCCGTCCATTGAAAACGTAGTGGATGATTACAGCCAGGGCGAGGACCCCGACACCGGGTTCCTGCAGAAAGGCCAGGCCACCAACGATGCCACACCGACCATTAACGGCACCGGCGAGGCGGGAACCACGGTCCAGATTTGGGCGACGGACAGCGAAGGCAACCGTGTTCTGGCAGGCGAAGGCGTGGCGGATGAAAACGGCCGCTGGAGCATCACCACATCAGAACTGGGCGCGGACGGCACCTACAACCTGACGGCAACCGCCGTGAATGCGGCAGGCGTTTCCTCTGCGGAAACCGGCGTCTTCCCGATTGTGCTGGATACTGTGGCACCGGAAGCGGCAACCGCAGAGCTGCTTGACGATCAGGGCGAAGTGCAGGGCGCAGTGGCAGCCGGCGGCGTGACGGATGACCGTACCCCGCAACTGAGCGGCACCGGCGAGCCGGGCGCGACCGTCACCGTATACCTGGACGGCGCAACCACGCCGGCAGGCAGCGTGGTGGTGGGCGAAGACGGTAAATGGTCACTGCCGCTGGGCACTCTGGATGACGGCGAGCACAGCTACCAGACCAAGATCACAGACGTTGCGGGCAACGAAACGCGTGGAGAAGAAGTCGGCTTCACCGTGGACGGCAGCGGCGTGGAGATCACCATTGACCAGGCGAACGACGATGCGGGCAGCATCACCGGCGCGGTACTGAACGGCGGTCTGACCGACGACAGCACGCCGGAACTGCAGGGCACCACGCTTGCGGGTGCCATCGTGACCATCCGCGATGCGCAAGGCAACGTACTGGGTACCGCTACTGCAGATAACAACGGTATGTGGAAGTACCAGTTGGCTGAAGTTGCGGACGGCGAGCACACCTGGACGGCAGAAGTGACCAACACGGCGGGTAACACCGCACAGGCCACCCTGACCCTGACGGTGGACACCACTGCACCAGCAACACCGACTATCACTTCTATGGAAGATGATGTGGGTACCGTGCAGGAAGTCTGGACCACTCCGGGCAACGTAACGGACGATCCGGCGCCGACCTTTACCGGTACGGCAACACCAGGCACTGTAGTCTCCATTTATGACGGCGACAACGTGCTGGGCACGGTAACCGCTGACAATGACGGCAACTGGAACTACACCCTGACCACAAACCTGGTCGATGGCGAGCACAATATCAGCGTCACCAGCACAGACGCGGCGGGTAACGAAAGTGAACGCAGCACTGTCTGGGACTTCACGCTGGATACCAGCACGACAGCTCCGGTGATTATCACCAACACCACGGATGAAATTGGCGGTACGGCAGAGCCGGGTGCAACCATCACCATCACCGATCCTTCAGACGGCAGTACCTCCACCGCTGTAGCGGATGAAGAGGGTAACTGGAGCATGCAGCCAAACCCAATTGGCGTGGGTGATACCGATGTAGCCGTGGTGGCCACCGATCCGGCGGGTAATACCAACTCCACCATTGTGGATGGTCCGCAGGACAGCACGCCACCGGATAACATTACCTCTGGCATTGTCAGCGGCAGCATTACGCTGACGGATGATGTTGAGCTTGTTACCGGCTCGATTGCCGATGGCAGCAAAACGAATGACACTCGTCCAACCTATGCAGGCCAGGCAACCGCAGATATCGATCATGTCAATATCTACGATAAGGGCACTCTGATCGGTTCAGCCGAAGTGGGTACAGATGGCCGCTGGAGCTTCACGCCGGAGACCGATCTGGCTGAGGGTGATTACGAATTTACCGTTTCTGCGGTGGACAAAGCCGGTAATGAAGGCCCGCAGGTCAGTGGTACCGCTGACAGCGGCTGGAACTTTACGGTGGACACTACCGCACCGGGTGAGAATGCGTTTGAAAGCGGCAGCATCACTCTGATCGACGATGTCGGTCCGGTGAAAGGCACCATCGACGACGGCAGCACGACCGATGATGCACAGCCGACCTACAGCGGCGTTATCAGCAGCGAAGGTCTGGCGGACGGCGTGGTGAGCGTCAACGTCTACGACAACGGCGAGCTGATTGGCAGCGCGGCGGTGGATCAGAGCACCGGAGCATGGAGCTTTACCCCGGGTAGCGCCCTCGCGAGCGGCAGCCACACCTTCACGGTGGCGGCAGTGGACGCGGCAGGCAACGAAGGTCCGCAGGTAAGCGGCACGGCGGATGCAGGCTGGGACTTCAACCTGCTGACCAGCGCGCCGG
This sequence comes from Dryocola boscaweniae, assembly GCF_025215095.1. Taxonomy (GTDB): domain Bacteria; phylum Pseudomonadota; class Gammaproteobacteria; order Enterobacterales; family Enterobacteriaceae; genus Dryocola; species Dryocola boscaweniae. Next base: position 156,770 of record NZ_JALHAP010000081.1, read on the forward strand.
CGCAGCCGTCCATTGAGAACGTAGTGGATGATTACACCCACGGGGAAGATGCGGATACCGGCTTCCTGCAGAAAGGTCAGGTCACCAACGACGGTACGCTGACGGTAAACGGCAGCGCGGGTCCTGATATGACCGTTCAGATCTGGGCGACGGACAGTGAAGGCAACCGTGTTCTGGCAGGTGAAGGCGTGGCGGACGAAAACGGCCGCTGGAGCATCACTACGGCAGAGCTGGGCGCGGACGGTGCCTACGATCTGACGGCAACCGCCGTGAATGCGGCAGGCGTTTCCTCTGCGGAAACCGGCGCCTTCCCGATTGTGCTGGATACCGAAGCACCGGAAGCGGCAACCGCAGAACTGCTTGACGATCAGGGCGAAGTGCAGGGTGCAGTGGCAGCCGGCGGCGTGACGGATGACCGTACTCCGCAACTGAGCGGCACTGGCGAGCCGGGCGCGACCGTCACCGTATACCTGGACGGTGCAACCACGCCGGCAGGCAGCGTGGTGGTGGGCGAAGACGGCAACTGGACGCTGGCACTGGCGAACCTGAGCGACGGCGAGCACAGCTACCAGACCAAGATAGCCGACGCGGCAGGCAACGAAACGCGTGGAGAAGAAATCAGCTTCACCGTGGACGGCAGCGGCGTGGATATCACCATCGACCAGGCGAACGACGACGCGGGCAGCATCACCGGCGCGGTACTGAACGGCGGTCTGACCGACGACAATACGCCGGAACTGCAGGGTACCACGCTTGCAGGCGCCACCGTGACCATCCGCGATGCGGAAGGCAACGTACTGGGTACCGCTACTGCAGACGGTACTGGCGCATGGAAATTCCCGCTGACCGAAGTGGCAGACGGCGAACACACCTGGACGGCAGAAGTGACCAACCTTGCGGGTAACACCGCGCAGGCCACCCTGACCCTGACGGTGGACACTACAGCTCCGCAAGCGCCAGTTATTACTGCCATACAGGATGACGTTGGTTCTGTTCAGTTTACCTCGCAGGTCCAGGGTAACGTGACGGACGATCCGGCGCCGACCTTTACCGGCACCGCAGAAGCTGGCACCACAATTACCTTGTATGACGGCGAAAACGTGCTGGGCTCGGTGGTTGCAGACAAGGACGGTAACTGGAACTACACCCCGACGACCAATCTGGTGGAAGGTACCCACAGTGTGACTGCCACGGCGACTGACGCCGCAGGTAATGTCAGTGAATCCAGTGCGAAATGGGACTTCCTGTTAGATATTACGCCTCCGAACGTAGGCATTTCTGGAAACTCCGCTGAGTCTTTGAGCGGGATGTCTGAACCGGGAGCAACCATTACAGTTATTGATGGTGCTGGTAAAGAATTCACCACCGTTGCCGATCATACCGGCCGCTGGATAATCGCGCCGAACCCGATTGAGGCGGGCGTTTCCGGTAAGATTTACGCCACCGATCCAGCAGGGAACCAGGGCGATCCGGTTGCCTTCCAGGGCGCGGCGCTGGGCAGCTATAACCTGCTCAATGAAAGCACCCAGGTGAATACCACCACGGTGGGCGATCAGGCGAACCCAACAACTACCCGACTGGCCGACGGCCGTATCGTGGTGATCTGGCAGGGGGCGGGTACTTCGGCGACTGAAGTGTATATGCAACTGTATGCAGCAGACGGCGTACACAAAATCGGTACCGAGCAGCAGGTCAACCAGCGTACCAATAATTTTCAGGACAGCCCACAGGTGGTGGCGCTGGCGGACGGCGGCTTCCTGATCGTCTATGAGTCCTGGAATGGAGGGCTGGACAGTAATGGCGATGGCGTTATCGCACGCCGCTATGGCTCCGACGGCCAGGCGGTAACGGATGAGTTTGTCGTGAACACCACGACGAGTGGGAATCAGAACAGCCCGAGTGCGATGGCGACGCCCGACGGCGGCTACATCATCACCTGGCAGGATCAGAGCAAGAATATCGTTCAGCGCACCTACGGCAACGATAACCAGCCGGAAACCGGCGAGGTTGTGGTGGCAACCGGCAGCAATATGGGCGCTTCCGGCGGACCGGAAATGGCGTCCTTCACCGACGGCGCTCACAGCGGGATGTATATCACCGTCTGGAACGCCTCTTCCGGCCCGTCCGACAGCAGCTCAACCGGCGTGGTGGGGCAAATCTTCGGCGCGGACGGTAAGCCGCTGGGCAATGCCTTCCAGGTGAACACCACCATGGACGGCAGCCAGAACTACCCGGATGTCATCACCCTGAAAGACGGCAGCTTTGTGGTTTACTGGGACAGCAATGACTCAGGCGCTAACGGCTCTGATATACGCGCAGTGCATTACACGGTGGATCCTGCTACCGGCGCGGTATCCGTGCAGGGCACCGGCGACTTTATCGTCAACACCTATACCGACGGTAAGCAGTACAAGCCGGTGGGCGTGGCGCTGGAAGACGGCGGCTATCTGATTGTCTGGGGTTCAGCGGGCGGCGACGGCAGCGGTTCGGCCATCTACGCGCAGCGCTACGATGCCAACGACAACAAAGTGGGTCGCGAGTTTATCGTCAATACCACCACCAACGGCAATCAGGGTTACGGCGGTGATACCGTGGACTTAACCCACATTCTGGACGCCACGCTGATGGCCGACGGCAATGTGTATGTTTCCTGGCAGTCGGACAACGTGGACGGCAGCGGTATGGGCATCGAGGGGATCGTGGTTGATCCTAACGCGGCTTATTACTCTGAATTTACCGTTAACAGCACCACGGCGGGCAATCAGAATCATTCTTCGGTGGCTTCGCTGCCGGACGGCGGCTCGATTGTTGTGTGGCAGTCCGCCACCGGTGACGGCTCGGGAACCTGTATTAAAGGGCAGATCCTCGATGCCAAAGGGCAACCCGTTGGCGGTGAGTTTACGGTTAACAGCACGACTTCAGGCGATCAGCTGATGCCGCAGGTTGCGGTATTGCCGAACGGTGATTTTGAAGTGTTGTGGAGCAGCGGCGTCTACATCAAGGGACAAAAGTTCTCTTACACCTATGATGGCGATTCGCAGATTAGCGGCGCGACGATGTCCGGTTCGGAGTTCAATATTAACTCCGGGACGGCGGCAGATAACCAGTCCAACCCGGTCATTACGGTGCTGGCGGATGGCGGCTATCTGGCGGTATGGCAGGCGGCGGTCAACGGCGTCTGGCAAGTCTTTGGACGCCAGTACGATATGAATGGTTCGCCGGTGATGGAACAGACCGTTCTGACCACCACGACGCTGAATTCACCGACAATCTGGAACGCCTTTACTGGCGACTGGAATCCACTGCCTTCTATTACCACGCTGTCTGATGGCCGGGTGGCTATTGCTTACACCAATAAAGGCACCGGTTATGACGCCACGGTGATGCTGTACGATCCGGCAACGAAGACAACGACTACCTCAATCGTTGTTAATCAAACGCTGTCCGATAATCAGGCTTCACCGGTTGTGACGGCGCTGGGCAACGGTAACTTTATTGTCACCTGGGATTCCAACAATAACGGCGGACCGGATCAGACAGGCTTTGGCGTGTGGGGCCGGCTTTTCGACTCCGAAGGCCATGCTTTGTCGGATGAGTTTCTGATCAACACCGCGACGGCTGGCGATCAGCACATGCCAATCGTAGTCAGCCGCGAGGACGGCAGCTTTGTAGTGGTCTTCGTCTCCGCGACGGATGGTGCGCCGGGCGCCGGGACTCACGGCATCTATGCTCAGTACTTTGATGCCGACGGGAATAAAGTCGGTCAGCAGATGCAGATTAACCAACTGACCTATGGCGATCAGATTGAAGTGGACGCGACCTTCCTTGCAGGCGGACAACTGTATGTCACCTGGACCGATCAGGGCGTGGCGGACGGTGCCGGCTCAGCCATTAAGGGCCGCATCGTGGACCTGGTGGAAACTCTGGGTCTGGAGCAGGAAACGGCGAAAAACGACGACCCGACCACCATTGACTACTCCCCTTCTGCTGAAGCTGTGGTCGATAGCCTGCCGCCAAACGTTGGGATTTCGGTCAACAATTCAGACAGGCTGGGCGGCCAGACCGAACCGGGAGCAACCGTGACGGTCATTGATGCGAAAGGCAATTCACATGTTGCCGTGGCGGATGCTAAAGGCGCATGGCATCTGGAGCCGAACCCGCTGGGGGTAGGCGACAAAGGTTATATCTCCGCTTCTGACGCAGCGGGTAACCAGGGGGTGCCAATTCTGATTCGCGGTACGGCGCTGGATGGTTACGATCTGCTGAACGAAAGCACCCAGGTGAACACCACCACGGCGGGCGATCAGGCCAACCCGACGGTTACTCGTCTTGCTGATGGCAGAATAGTCGTTATCTGGCAGAGTAATGACGGTTCTGTGTTGCTGCCAGATAACAACGTTTATATGCAACTGTATGAAGCAGACGGCGTACACAAAATCGGTACCGAGCAGCAGGTCAACCAGCGTACCAATAATAACCAGGACAGTCCGCAGGTGGTGGCGCTGGCGGACGGCGGCTTCCTGGTCGTCTATGAGTCCTGGAATGGAGGGCTGGACAGTAATGGCGATGGCATTATCGCACGCCGCTATGGCTCCGACGGCCAGGTGGTAACGGATGAGTTTGTCGTGAACACCACGACGAGTGGGAATCAGAACAATCCGAGCGTGCTGGCGACGCCCGACGGCGGCTACATCATCACCTGGCAGGATCAGAGCAAGAATATCGTTCAGCGCACCTACGGCAACGATAACCAGCCGGAAACCGGTGAAGTTGTGGTGGCAACCGGAAACAATATGGGCGCTTCCGGCGGACCGGAAATGGCGTCCTTCACCGACGGCGCTCACAGCGGCATGTATATCACCGTCTGGAACGCCTCTTCTGGCCCGTCCGACAGCAGCTCAACCGGCGTGGTGGGGCAAATCTTCGGCGCGGACGGTAAGCCGCTGGGCAATGCCTTCCAGGTGAACACCACCATGGACGGCAGCCAGAACTACCCGGATGTGATCACCCTGAAAGACGGCAGCTTTGTGGTCTACTGGGACAGCAACGATTCCGGCGCTAACGGCTCTGACATACGCGCAGTGCATTACACGGTGGATCCTGCTACCGGCGCGGTATCCGTGCAGGGCACCGGCGACTTTATCGTCAACACCTATACCGACGGTAAGCAGTACAAGCCGGTGGGCGTGGCGCTGGAAGACGGCGGCTATCTGATTGTCTGGGGTTCAGCGGGCGGCGACGGCAGCGGTTCGGCTATCTATGCGCAGCGCTACGACGCCCACGACCATAAGGTGGGACGCGAGTTTATCGTCAATACCACCACCAACGGCAATCAGGGTTATGTCGGTGATGGCGTGGACTTAACCCACATCCTGGACGCCACGCTGATGGCCGACGGCAATGTGTATATTTCCTGGCAGTCGGACAACGTGGACGGCAGCGGTATGGGCATCGAGGGGATCGTGGTTGATCCTAACGCGGCTTATTACTCTGAATTTACCGTTAACAGCACCACGGCGGGCGATCAGAACGCTCCGATGGTGGTTTCATTACCAACGGGTGGACTGTTCGAAGTATGGGTATCTGCTAACGGCGACGGCTCAGGTACCGGAATCAGAGGTCAGATGCTGGATGCCAAAGGCCAGCCGGTGGGCAACGAGTTTACGATTAACAGCACCGTAACGGGTAACCAACTGACGCCGGTAGTACTGGAAAATGGTAATATTGGAGTGGTCTGGAGCAGTCCGGCTTCCGGCGGCGCCAACTATATCAAGGGCCAGCAGTATACCTATACTTATGACAGCGACGGCAACGTGAATGGCTTAACGGCCGTGGGGCCGGAGTTCAACATCAGTTCTGGCGCTGGCGCAACCGGTCAGGCCCATCCGGAAATTACTTCTCTCTCTGACGGGGGATATCTGGTGGTGTGGGAAGCCATTGTCAACGACGAGTATAAAATTTTCGCTCGTCAGTACGGCGAGGATGGTTCACCGGTCAGCGGGGAAATGACCCTGAGTTCTACCGGATTAGGTGTCGGTATTTTTGGCAACAGCAACTTCTGGAGTCCGCTGCCTTCAGTCTCACAGACCAGCGACGGCAAAGTCGCGATCGTTTTTGCCACGGGGGGAAGCGGTTATGACAGTAGCCTGCTGATGTACGATCCGGTTACCCATACCGCGGGAAGCGCCGCCGTAGTGAACCAGACCGTCAATGGCGATCAGGCTTCTGCGAGCGTTAGCGCGCTGGATAACGGTAATTTTGTGGTTACCTGGGATTCCAATAACAAAAGTGGTCCCGACCAGAACGGCTACGGCGTGTGGGGACGTATCTATGACGCCAGCGGTCAGGCCGTTTCTAACGAGTTCCTCATTAATACCGTTACCGTAGGCGATCAGCATCTTGCGCAGGTTGTAAGCCGTGCCGACGGCAGTTTCGTCGCCGTCTTTATTTCGGCAACCGACACGGCGCCGGGGGCCGGTACGAACGGTATTTACGCCCAGTACTTCGACGCCCATGGCAACAAGGTTGGGCAGCAGATGCAGATCAACCAGTTGACCTATGGCAACCAGGTTGAAGTGGACGCCACCTTTATGGAGGGCGGTCAGCTTTACGTGACCTGGACCGACAAGGGCGTGGGCGACGGCAGCGGATCGGCGATCAAGGGCCGTATTGTTGACCTGAATGAAACGCTGGGCCTGTCTGATGATGGCGATGGTTTAACCCATATCGAATACCAACCGGCGCAGTACTACCTGAACGGTACAGAAGGTGACGATTCACTGGACGGTCGTGGTGCTATCACTATTGATGGTAAAGGTGGAGATGACACGCTGTTTATTAACAGCACTGATTTCACCTCTATCAAGGGTGGTGACGGATACGACACGCTGGTGTGGGATTCCAATAATAACTTTGAGCTGGGAAGCGTTTCTTCGAAAATTAGCAGTATCGAAGGAATTCATATGGGAAATAACGCTGCGCAGACGCTGGTTATTAGCGCCAATGATGTTCTTGAAATGACCAAAGATAACGGTGAAACGGAGCATGTACTGAAAATCACCGGTGACGACGGCGATTCAAATAAGAGTGGAGCAAAAGATACGGTAAATATTGATAAGTCAGTATGGACCTCCTCTGGGTCACAAACTGAAAAAGGTGTGGATTACGATGTTTATGTTCATAACGATGACACAACTGTGAAGTTGATAATCCAGAATGGACTGAATGTTGTTTAAGTAAGACAGACGGCGGTGGCTTCGGCCACCGCCCGATGAGTTTTTATTTTTTTTATTTTTTATTTTATTAAGTTCAGTTTTAAGGGAAGTTATGAAACGGTTTTTATCAAACGGAACCCTATTTATTAGGGGGGCTGGCTTCGCTTGCAGCCTGATGATCGTCATACCTTATTCGACGGCTAATGCAGATGATTTTATTGAGTTAATTCGATTGACGGAGTCACATCCTTCGATTCAATCGGCACTGTCTTCAAGTAATGCAGCTTATTTTGATATCGAACAAGCCAAAGCGGCTACTAATTTACAGATGAGCGCAGGGATCAGCGCTTCCGGGTATTCCGGGCAACCGGGTGCCGAAAATAACCCACTCTCACCACACCTTAGTATCAGTAAAGTTTTGTACGATCATGGTCGTACCGATGCGGTCGTTGAAGGAAGGGAAGCAACATATAATATACAGCGCGCTCAAATTATGGTGGTGCGTGAAACGATTAACCAACAAGTTTTATCGTTATATACAGCAGCGCTGACAAATGCCAAAGTTGTGGCGGTACTGGATAAAGAAATCGCTGCATTAAACGATCTTTTACAGCGAGTAAAAAATATCGCCATCATCGACTCAGGGCGAGCGTCAGAAATTAATCAAGTATCTACCCGTTTAAGCGCTATTGTCGCCAGTCGTGAAATGTCTTATACCAATCAGCAGCAGGCACTGACACAGCTCTCTCAATTATTAAATAAAGATATTGCGCTGGTGAATGGCCTGCCTGAATTAAAAAAAAGCGGCCTACTGCCTGCCAGCCTGGCCGTGGCCGAAAGCTCGCTGCAAACGAATCCCTCTTTGGTTGTTGCACGCCATAAACGCGATGAGGCGCTTGCATCCGTAAAGCTTGCCTCGAAATGGAATCGCCCTCAATGGAGCGTCCAGTTGAAGATGGATAGCCCGCGTGTGAACGGTGAAATGGAACCCTTTAAGGCGGCAACCCTGCAACTCAGCAGTGACATGAGTCTGTGGGATGGCGGGGCGGGTTCGTCGGCGTTAAAAGGGGAAACCCGACGCCTTTCTGCCGCTGAACAAGAGTTTGATGCCACGATGCGTATGCTCAGGCAGCAGCTCGCTCAGCAGTGGATTTCTCTGCCATTACGCGAAAAGCAAATTCGTGCTCTTGAGCAACAGACCGCGTCAGCAAAGAAAACCTGGGATAACGGGCAAATACAATTTTTTGCGGGTCAGCGTCCTTTAACGGATCTTATTTCGTTTGTGACAGATTATTATTCAGGCCTGGCCAGCTATGAAGAACAAAAAGTCCAGTACAGCGCTGCACAATGGCAAATTGTTTCCTCCCTCGGAAAAATGAGCGATCTGGCGAAAAAAGTTAAATCACTTCCGGGACCAGCCTTGTCTGCGACGGAGAAAGCGAGTATTTCCATCGCCAGCAAAACAAATAACCAAACATTTAACGCTATTAATACCGCGTCTGCGGTCACCTCCGAGCGCCTGGGTATTGATGAATTTAAACGCGCGGTTGACCAGGCGAAGACTGGCAGTACGCCAGCGGATAAACCATCAGCGGCTTCTGTGATGACAACGCCTGTGCTAGCTAACAAACAGCAAACTGTGAATGAAATTAAGCCGCCTGTTATACCGGTGAGCACGGCAGGATATATTATTGAACACAAGCCAAAGGTACTCTTCAGTTCTGCACAAGAGGTGAAGCCTGAACAACGCCTTATCAGCGACGTTAAACCAACGGTTATTCCGGTGCATACGGCAAATACTGTCGCAGAAAAACCAACGGTTGCGATAAATATTCCAGCGCCAGCCGTAGCGCCTGAAAATAACAGTATCGTGAAATTAACGCCTTCCGTGATTCCTGCGGCTCCGCTAAATGTTTCGCCGGAAAAAGTGATTTCACCCGCTCAGAGTATTAAGGAGTCCGGGCAGAAGCGTTCAAACGTTGCTGAAACCGGAAAAGGGTCTGCCTCACAACAAATACTGCGTGAATGGCCGTGGTAGTCCCCAGCAGGGAAGAGAAAATTATGACAATTTTAGAAACGCAACATCCTGATTTTTCCCTGGAAGAGTCAATTAAAAATAAAGCAACGTCAGAGCATTTCACAAAAGACAATTCTCTGGTTCCTGCCATGCAAAGCGCATTACGTATATTTGATGTCCGTCTGACGGCCACCGAAATTACCAGCGATATGCCCGCTTGTCCGGATGAGAAAGAACCGCAGAAACAAAATGAATGGGCGGTCGCTGCATTACAGCGCCGCGGGGTAGTTGCCGTCTGGCAGTCTATTCCTCTGACGAATATGAAGTCTTTCCTGCTGCCTGCTATTGTGCGGCTGGAAACGGGGTTTGTTGTATTAACACATTACGACGAAAAAACGTGCCGGGTTATTATTCCTGAACTGGGAAGCGGCGCTGTTGAAATCTGTCGTGAAAACTTCTCCGCCAGCTATCCGGGGGAGATGTTATTACTTCGTCCGAAGTCACAGGTAGACAGCCGTACCGATGATTTAATTAAGACCACTGACCGACACTGGTTCTGGCATACCATCTGGAGCTTTAAACGTTATATTTTTGAAGCCGTGGCGCTGTCTGTGATTATTAATGTTCTGGCGCTGGGCATGTCTATTTTTACAATGACTGTTTATAACCGCGTCCTGCCAAACCAGACATATGTCACGTTGTGGACTATGGCCGTAGGGGTTTCTCTTGCGCTGCTGTTTGAGCTAATGGCTCGTCTGGCTCGCGCCTGGATAACGGATCGGGCAGGTAAGAAAATCGATCTGGTCCTCGGGGCGCAAATCTTCCGCCATGTCCTGCACGGAAAGATGGAAAACCGGGCGCAGTCGAGCGGTGCGTTTGGCAACGTTATGCAAAGCTTTGAAACGGTGAGGGATCTGACCACCTCCGCAGTGCTGACAACCATCGCTGATTTACCTTTTGTTGTTTTATTCCTGTCGGTGATTTACATGGTTGCCGGCCCGCTGGTGTGGTGCGTTCTGCTGTCTTTATTCTTCATCGTCGGCATGGTTCTGTTGATGCAGATCCCGCTGAAAAAACATGCTGAAGAGTCGATGAAAATTGGCAGCAACCGTTATGGATTAGTGATCGAAACGCTCGATAACCTGGAAACCATCAAGGCCCTACGGGCGGAAAATCTGGTCTCCAGCAAGCATGACACCGCCAGCGTCAAGTTGTCTGAGATATCAATGAAATCGCGTTTCCTGGCCACGATGGGGTCAAGCATGATTCAGACCACCCAGCAGTTCAGTACCGTGATTTTATTGCTCTGGGGCGCCTATCTGGTTGGCGACGGCACGATTTCTATGGGCGGCATCATTGCCACGATGACGTTAATGGGACGTGCTGTCGCACCTGTCGGCACGCTGGCCGCGCTGGGTTTGCGTATTCAGCAGGCTAAAACTTCGCTTGGCATACTGAATAAGCTGATGCAGACGCCAACGGAAAAGGATCAGAAAAAAGTGTATGTCCAGTTGCCTCAGTGCAGCCAGACGGACATTGTTTGCGATGATTTAAGCTTCACCTATAAGCCGGATCTGCCTGCGGTTATTGAACATCTCGATTTGCGTTTTCGTTACGGTGAACGCGTTGCCATTCTGGGAAAAATGGGCAGCGGTAAATCATCTCTGTTACGTTTACTTATCGGTCTCTACCAGCCAACGGGCGGTACAGTAACGGTCAGCGGTGTTGATATCCGCCAGATTGAAACGGGTGAGTTACGTTCACGTATTGCTTTAGTGAGTCAGGAGCCTCGCATGATGTTCGGCACGCTGCGGGACAATATCCTGATGGGCGCGCCCTATGCTAGCGATGAAGAGTTCATGCATGTCGCCAAAATAACGGGTGTTAATGAGATTGCTGCTCGTCATCCACAGGGGTTTGGTATGCCGGTGGGTGAACGAGGTGAAACGTTATCCGGCGGGCAAAAACAGGCGATAGCCCTCGCTCGCGCATTGTTAACAAATCCGGATGTGCTTCTTCTTGATGAACCGACCTCGGGTATGGATATGGGTTCTGAGCGTATGGTGCTTCAGGCATTACTTCCTGCGCTAAAAGGCAGAACGGTCATTATCGTTACGCACCGACCAGCGGTGCTGAAATATGTCGATCGTGTCATTGTGATGGATGAAGGCCTGAAGGTTGCTGACGGCCCTAAAAATGACATTATCGCCAGCTTGAATGACGGCAAAATCCCCTCGGCATCTGTGATCCGATCTTCCGCACGTCCGGCTGCAGTTCAAATGAAGTCTGATGAGGTGGAGCATGCTTAATTTATTGCGTCGTAATAAAAAAAATGAGGATGCGGGGATTGCCCGTACGGATATGGGATATCAGTTTGGTGCGCATACCGCCAGTGACATTGTCCGGGCGGCAAAACAGGATCGCTGGGAAGGATGGTTAGCGATAAGCCTTATCAGCGTGGCGTTAATGCTTGGCACACTGCTTTGGTCTGCTTTCTTCAATATTGAAGAGGTAACAACAGGTTCGGCCAAAATTATCCCCAGCTCCCGCGAACAGGTTCTGCAAAGCCTGGAAGGGGGCATACTGGATGCGCTTCTTGTGCATGAAGGGGATACCGTAGAGAAAGGGCAGATTTTGGCTCGTATCGATCCCACGCGCGCGCAGGCATCGTTCAGGGAAAGTGCTAATCGACTGTTAGCGTTGAAAGCGCAGGCTGCACGCTTGTCCGCAGAGGCGACGGGTAAAACGCCCGACTTTCCGGATGAAGTTAAGGCCGAACCTGAACTCCTGCAAAGGGAAATGGACGCTTATAAACTTCGTAAAAGGGCGCTGGATGAATCAGTTGCAGGCTTCGTGCGCACAAAGCAACTGATTCTAAAGGAACTTGCCATGGCGAAAGCGCTGGCGGCCCAGTCTTTGCTCTCAAAAACGGAAGTCCTGAAACTCGAGCGGCAGGCTAACGATACTGAATCGCAAATTGTTGAGCGTCGAAACCGCTATCGTAGCGAGGCCAACGATGAGCTTTCGAAGGTAGAAGTTGAAATGTCGAGCCTCCAGGAAACGGCACAGGGCAGGCAGGATACGCTTGTAAGGACGGAGCTGCGCTCACCGGTGCGGGGCATTGTTAACAACATAAGAATCAACACCATCGGGGGCGTTATCCAGCCGGGTGCGGAAATTATGGAAGTTACGCCGCTGGACGATCAGTTGCTTGTTGAGACAAAAATAAAACCCTCGGATGTGGCATTTTTGGCTCCTGGGCAAGAAGCCGTGGTTAAACTCTCTGCTTATGATTACTCAATATATGGTGGGCTGAGCGGAAAAGTACAACATATTAGCCCGGGCGCATTAAAGGATGAGGATGCGAAAGCACCTAAAAAAGCAGCAGGAGGAGAAGAAACGTATTATCGTGTGATGGTGCTAACCGAAAGTAATACGCTGGTTAAAAAAGGTAGCCGGGAATTGCGTGTTATTCCGGGTATGACGGCGACAGTTGATATCAGAACCGGTGAGAAGAGCCTCCTTCAGTACCTTTTGCGCCCTTTACTGCGCGTTCAGGAAGCCTTTAGAGAAAAGTAAAATTTGATTATAATTAAGATATTAACCACCCCAGAATAGTGATAAAATATCTAACGGTGAGAATGATTAATTCTCCAAAGTTGTTTGTATTAGATTGTAGAATAAACATGAAATATTAATTTCCCTTTGGCTATTTTGAACAGCCGTTGTTCAGAGTAGCCATTTTTTTATTATGCGTGCTGAAATTTCCTAAAACATCTCAAAACGTGTGAATATAATTGCAGACCTGATATTATGCTATATCACTTAAATTTCATGGACAGATAATAAAGGCGTAGATTATGGTTAAAAAAGAGCGTGGACTGCCAGAAGGTTATTATCTTAATAAGGTAATAGTTGCGATTGTAATTGCCGCAATATGGCTGCTATTTAAAGTGAGTACAGGCTCTGAGGTTACAGGATACATGATGGCTTTTTCAGGGATATCAGTGTTGCTTTACCCCTATTCAAGATTCTTCTATGAAAAGATAATCAGCTATGTCGTTGCCGATAATAAATTATACTTCCCGGTGTTGGTGTTTATTGTTGTGAAACTAATAACGATGTGCTTGTGCTGGTTCTTTTCATTCCTTATTGCTCCCGTGGGGCTTGCTTATCTGTTTTATTCCCGCCCAGTGTTTGACTCTTCTCATAGCGACGGCCAGCCCTAATTTTCGCCCAGGTAAAAACCACCTCCTAAAGGTGGTTTTAAGGTAACCTGCTGAAAAAAATTGAATTAATGTGTGAGGTGTTTATTCTCAGCGCTCGTTGTTATGACAATAAGCTAAAGGAAGACTGCCGTTGTAAATAACATAATCGCCATTTTTTTGCTTTATAATATTGTATTGAACAGATTTGTTTTTTTCGAGATAGAAAACATATATAAGCTTTTGCAGAACGGCATCATCCACCCTGTCGTTGTTTTCTTTGGAAACGTTTACGGAAGACATTTTGTAATTGTTATTTTTTTCGGTGAACGAAAAAAATAACAGTCGATTAAGGGTGAGTTTTTTATTTTGCTCATCTTTTACCTCTCCTCTTAACGATGCTGTTCCTTCTTTTCCCGTAAACGTAAAACGGAGCATTGCCCTTAAATATGTATCACTATTGTTTGCCTGGAAGTGAGCCGTACAAGAAAAAAAACGTGCCTGATGTGTGCGATACATAAAAAATGCCACAAAAAAGCAAATTATCACTAATGTCGTAGCGAAATAGAGTTTTTTCATGACGCCCTCACTCCTCTTAACAATAAAGAAACGCAATGTGGTTTGTCACCATTTATTGGTTTATTGCATGCTAATATTGTTGCCGAATGCATTATACTATAAGCAGTAATATAGATGTGTGGGAATTTAGAACAGTTAGGGTTTAACTGCTCAAGTACCTTTTCATGAATGTCTTTTTCTTGCATATCATCATTAATATAAACCAGGCAGGCGCCAATTTTTTTGTAAAAAACAAATGACTCAGAGACTTGCTTTTTAGGCGGTAAATTAATTACAACGAGAAAAATTATGGCGGCCAGAATAACATAACTAAGGGATATAAATTTATGTTTATTATTTATTATTGGCTTTAACAAAAGTGGTTTATTTTTAATGGTGCTCTCTGCGATAGAAATCTCTTCCGTGGTTTCATCCGCCTGAATATTGTCGGAAATTATTTCTTCCACAGCGATGTTTAAATTAAAAATAAAACCTTTTTTAGGGACGGTGTTAATCCAGTTACCTGCGTTGCCATCCATGATTTTTAGCGTCTTGCGCAATATACTTATATTTTGGTAGAGATTATTAGGCGTGATCTCGCTGTGTTGCTCTCCCCACGCGAATTCAAATAATTCTTGTTGCGTGACAAGTCTTCTATTCGCCAGCAACGCTAACAGGCACCGGCCGGCTGATACCGGTAATGAGATGGGTTGTCCTCCATTTTCTCTATTTACCAGTTGATATAGTTCGGGGCAGAACTCAATATTTTTATTTATCAGATACATAGATCCTTCGCGACTCTAATTTTTAGCGTTTAGATTAAAAGGTTCTGTAGATTTCTTTTAGCGCAGATAAACATTACCACAATTAATGTAAAGTGTTTAACGCCATTTTTGCGGCGTATGTCTGTTAAATTTATTTTGATGCACGGGCAGGCCTGACAAAAACAGAGATAATATGGCGGCAACCTGTAAGAGATATAAAACCTGACTTTTGCAATGCACAGATAATTTAAGGGTAACGGAAAAACGAGCTTAACGATATATTGCTCTCTAATTTAACCGCGTTTGCACCGGACACGACTGTTTTTCAGTTCACAGATTTAAACGTTTGTGTTTCTCCCACCGAAGCACGATGTTTCCTCTGCAATAATATTTATGGGGAGAATCCATCGCCACCCTGACGATGGACTCTCTTCGCAATTGAAGTTATAGAGAACAGAGGCTAAATACGCAATCAGCGCATAGTCACGAACTCTTCTGCGCCGGTCGGGTGAATCGCGACGGTGTTGTCGAAATCTTTCTTGGTTGCGCCCATTTTCAGCGCTACCGCAAAGCCTTGCAGCATTTCATCCATACCATAGCCGATGCCGTGGATGCCGACGATCTTCTCATCGTCACCCGCACATACCAGCTTCATGCGGCATGGCTGACGGTGAGAGGTTACAGCGGTGTACATCGCCGTGAAGGAAGATTTATAGGCCTTCACGTTGGCGTCGCCGTACTGCTCGCGCGCCTGGGGTTCAGTTAAGCCCACGGTGCCGATTGGTGGGTGGCTGAATACCACGGTTGGGATATTGCTGAAGTCCAGATGCTCGTCCGGCTTATTGTTAAACAAGCGCTCGGACAGACGGCGGCCCGCAGCAACGGCGACAGGCGTCAGTTCCACCGCCCCGGTGTTATCGCCCACGGCGTAAATACCGGATACGTTGGTATTCTGGAATTTATCGACTTCAATGTAACCTTTGGCGTTGGTTTTCACGCCTGTAACAGCAAGGTTTAAATTATCCGTCGCAGGTTCGCGGCCAATCGCCCAGATCAGGCAATCTACCGTTTCTGAACGGCCATCTTCCAGATGCAGAGTCAGGCTGCCATCGGTATTTTTTTCAAGTGCTTTTGGCACCGCCTGGGTGTGCAGCGTAGGCCCTTCGGTGTCAATAACTTCCAGTAACGTTTCAACGATCAACGGGTCGAAAGTACGCAGCGGCGCGTGTTTACGCACGAACAGGTGGGTTTCAGAACCCAGCGCGTTGACCACGCCTGCGATTTCCACGGCGATATAACCCGCGCCAACCACGGCAACGCGTTTTGGCAGCGCTGGCAGCGCGAAGAAGCCGTCGGAATCAATGCCGTGCTCCACGCCTGGAATGTTCGGATGGCCTGGACGGCCGCCGGTGGCGATAAGAATATGGTCAGCGGTAATGGTTTCGCCATTCACTTCCACAGTGTGCGCATCAACAAATTTGGCAAAACCGCGGATCACGTCGACGTTGTTTTTGCCCAGCACGTTGTCATAAGAGGTATGGATACGGTCGATGTACGCGGTACGGCTGGCAATCAATTTATCCCAGTCGAAGTTATTCACCGTGGTATCAAACCCGTAATCAGGACCGTAGTTATGAATGGCTTCGGCGATTTGCGCCGCGTGCCACATGACCTTCTTCGGAACGCAGCCTACGTTCACGCAGGTACCGCCCAAATCTTTTGCCTCAATCAATGCGCATTTTTTCCCATACATTGCCGCACGGTTGATAGAGGCGATACCGCCGCTGCCGCCGCCAATGGCGAGGTAGTCATAATGTTTGGTCATCTGCAGGTTTCCATGAGTGAGAAAAATAATTGCCAGGATTGTAACGCGTTAGCTCACAAAGCCGCAAAGGGTGCTTCTATGGCTGTGATAGGGCGAGACTATTTCGAGGAAATATCTCAAATTAGGCCCTGAGAGATAGCGATTATATTGCGGTTGTATATAAACTGCTCATTCAGGACGTTTAGCGGCAGCAAAGGAAGGGGAAGCCTTATTTCCGTATCACCTATGAATGATCACCAAACCAAAAAAGATACTCTCTTATGGGGTGTCTGGCTGATCTGGGCTATTACGCTTGCCTGTTACGTATTCCATTGGTCAGCGGTGATGCTTATTACCGTCGTATCGCTATTTCCTGTCGTCTTACTTCGCCAGATAAAAATCAAACAAGGAAAGAATATGTTTAAAAAGAAAAATCAGGAGCTCGTTGGAAATAATATGTCTACTAACGCCTTAACAGAACACTCAGCCCCGGCGGCAGAAAGCGATAAGCATGTCGCTCCCCAATCTGCCCGTCGTTGTACGGTCGTGGCGCAGGGCACTCTTTTTACCGGCAACATTAATCTCGAAGGCGATATTCACGTTTATGGGAAAATCCTCGGCAATATCAACCTTACGAATGGCATATTGCACGTGATGCGCGATGGATTTATTGAAGGCGAATTTACCGCGCCCAATATTATTATTAACGGAAATGTTCAGGGAACCTGTATCGGCGAGAAAATAGAAATCCTCGAACACGGCGAAATGAATGGCTTGAGCCGCAGCGCTGCCTTCTCGATTCGCCCCGGCGGATGTTTTATCGGGCACTCAGAACGCCTGCCCGAGGCGCAGAGAGAAAAGGAACCAGAGCACATTTTTAAAATGAAGAAGAACCAGCAGGATATGGCCGTAGAAGACGCCACGGTTATCGCGCTGGTTCAGGGCGAATAGCGGATTTATTCTGGCACGATCCAACTCAGTGTCGTTGAACCGGTGCCTGCCGGGACCAGCGTTTTGTGCAGCCATGGCAGCACGTTTGCCATTTGCTGCTCAAGCTTCCACGGTGGGTTGATGACTATCATGCCCGAAGCCGTCATGCCGCGCTGATCGCTATCCGGACGCACCGCGAGTTCAATTTGCAGGATGCGACGAATGCCGGTTTCTTCCAGCTCACGAATCATGCGTTTAATTTGCTGGCGCAGCACAACCGGATACCACAGCGCATAGGTGCCGGTGGCGAAACGTTTGTAACCTTCGCTAATGCCTTTCACCACGTCCTGGTAGTCGGTTTTAATCTCATACGGCGGATCGATAAGAATCAGGCCACGACGGGACGCCGGCGGCAGTTTGGATTTTAACTGCATATAGCCGTCGGCGCGTTCAACGCGGGCACGATTGTCTTTCTGGAACTCAGAGCGCAACAGCGGAAAATCAGAAGGGTGCAGCTCGGTGAGTTGCAGGCTGTCTTGCTCGCGTAGCAGATGGCGCGCAATCAGCGGCGAACCCGGGTAGTAGCGCAACTGGCCGCTTTGGTTGAATGCTTTAACGGCGCTGATGTACGGCTCCAGCTCTTCCGGCAAATCGTCCTGCTGCCAGATGCGGGCGATGCCTTCGAGATATTCACCGGTGCGTTCGGCGTGTTCGCCGCTCAGTTTGTATCGGCCTGCGCCTGCGTGAGTATCGAGATAGAGGAACGGTTTCTCTTTCTCTTTTAAGGATTCAAGGATCAGGCTTTGAACGGTGTGTTTCAGTACGTCGGCGTGATTGCCGGCGTGAAAGCTGTGGCGATAACTGAGCATGGCTTGCAGGGTTTCCAAAAGACTAAGAAGGACTACGTAATCTGCACAGTATACAGCCTTATGCTTATCGCCTGGCATTGAAATTAACTACACTAAGCCTCATGTTAGTTAGATTGCCTTTGTAGCGCTAGCGGAGCGCTCAACTTATCGGATACCAGGAATCGCGCATATGACCAATCCATTGTTGACCCCTTTCGATCTGCCTCCTTTTTCCAGTCTGCTTCCTGAACACGTTGTCCCGGCCGTACAAAAAGCGTTGGATGATTGCCGCGAGAAAGTAGAAAGCGTTGTGGCGCAGGGCGCGCCTTACCGTTGGGAGAATCTCTGCCAGCCGCTGGCGGAAGTGGACGATCGCCTGGGCCGTATCTTTTCGCCGGTAAGCCATCTCAATTCCGTGCAGAACAGCCCGGAACTGCGCGAAGCTTACGAACAAACGTTGCCGCTGCTTTCTGAATACAGCACATGGGTTGGTCAGCACGAAGGTTTATATCAGGCATATCGTGATTTGCGCGACGGCGCTTACTACGCGGATCTGAGCGTTGCGGAGAAAAAAGCCGTTGATAACGCGCTGCGTGATTTCGAGCTTTCCGGTATCGGCCTGCCGAAAGAGAAACAAAAGCGTTATGGCGAAATCGCCGCGCGCCTGTCCGAGCTGGGTTCCACCTATAGCAACAACGTGCTCGACGCGACCATGGGCTGGACGAAGCTTATCACCGACGAAGCGCAACTTTCTGGCATGCCGGAAAGCGCGCTGGCGGCGGCGCGCGCCCAGGCAGAAGCAAAAGAGCAACAGGGCTGGCTGCTGACGCTGGATATCCCAAGCTATTTGCCAGTGCTCACTTACTGTGACAACCGCGAACTGCGTGAAGAGATGTACCGCGCTTATTCAACTCGCGCTTCCGATCAGGGGCCAAATGCGGGCAAGTGGGACAACACGCCGGTAATGGAAGAAATTCTGGCGCTGCGCCACGAGCTGGCAGAACTGCTGGGCTTTGGCAACTACGCGGAAAAATCGCTGGCGACCAAAATGGCGGAAAACCCGCAGCAGGTGCTGGAGTTCCTGACCGACCTTGCGAAACGTGCGCGTCCGCAAGGGGAAGCCGAACTGGCGCAACTGCGTGCGTTTGCGAAGAAAGAATTCGGCGTTGATGAGCTGGAACCGTGGGACCTCACTTACTACAGCGAGAAGCAAAAACAGCACCTGTACAGCATCAGCGACGAGCAACTGCGTCCTTACTTCCCGGAAAACCGTGTCGTGGCGGGCCTGTTCGAAGTGGTGAAACGTATTTACGGCATCACCGCCAAAGAGCGAAAAGATATCGACGTCTGGCATCAGGACGTGCGTTTCTTTGATCTATATGACGAAAAAGGCTCCCTGCGCGGCAGCTTCTACCTCGACCTGTATGCCCGTGAAAATAAACGCGGCGGAGCGTGGATGGACGACTGCGTCGGCCAGATGCGTAAAGCGGACGGCACGCTGCAAAAGCCTGTCGCTTACCTGACCTGTAACTTTAACCGTCCGGTGAATGGCAAACCTGCGCTGTTTACCCATGACGAAGTGATCACCCTGTTCCATGAGTTCGGCCACGGCCTGCACCATATGCTGACGCAGGTTGAAACGGCGGGCGTTTCCGGCATTAACGGCGTGCCGTGGGATGCTGTCGAGCTGCCAAGCCAGTTCATGGAAAACTGGTGCTGGGAGCCGGACGCGCTGGCGTTTATCTCCGGCCACTTCGAAACCGGCGAACCGCTGCCAAAAGAGCTGCTGGATAAAATGCTGGCGGCGAAGAATTATCAGGCGGCGCTATTTATTCTGCGTCAGTTAGAGTTCGGCCTGTTCGACTTCCGTCTGCATGCGGAGTTTAACCCTGAGCAGGGCGCGAAGGTGCTCGAAACTCTGGCGGAAATTAAAAAACAGGTCGCCGTGGTGCCAGGACCTAAGTGGGGGCGTTTCCCACACGCTTTCAGCCATATTTTTGCAGGCGGTTACGCGGCGGGTTACTACAGCTATCTATGGGCAGACGTGCTGGCGGCGGATGCCTATTCCCGCTTCGAAGAAGAAGGGATCTTTAACCGCGAAACCGGGCAGTCCTTCCTGGATAACATCCTGACCCGTGGCGGTTCTGAAGAGCCTATGGAATTGTTCAAACGCTTCCGTGGACGCGAGCCACAACTGGATGCCATGCTTGCCCATTACGGCATTAAGGGCTGAACTATTTCGTGAAAATCTGTTTATTAACTGAAACAGGCGCCGATTCCGGCGCCTTATCTCTTTTGAGCGCACGCTGGGGGCTTACGCATGACGAAGATGCGCTGATGGCGCTGGTGCTAACCCCTGAACATCTGGAACTACGCAAACGCGATGAGCCAAAACTTGGCGGCATTTTTGTCGATTTTGTCTCAGGTGCGATGGCGCATCGCCGTAAATTCGGCGGCGGGCGAGGTGAAGCGGTAGCAAAAGCCGTGGGGATCAAAAGCGGCTATCTGCCAAACGTAGTAGATGCGACGGCAGGGCTTGGGCGCGATGCTTTCGTGCTGGCGTCTGTTGGCTGCCGGGTGCGGATGTTAGAGCGTAACCCGGTAGTCGCCGCACTGCTTGATGACGGCCTGCGCCGTGGCTATCAGGATGTGGAAATCGGCGGCTGGTTGCAGGAGCGCTTACAGCTTATTCACGCTTCAAGCCTTACCGCGCTAAGCGATATCACACCGCGCCCGGAAGTGGTTTATCTCGACCCGATGTTCCCGCATAAGCAGAAAAGCGCGCTGGTGAAAAAAGAGATGCGAGTATTTCAGTCGCTGGTGGGGCCGGATGAGGACGCGGACGGACTGCTCGAACCCGCCCGTCGCCTTGCAACAAAACGAGTTGTAGTGAAGCGTCCGGATTACGCCCCCCCGCTTGGCGGCGTGGAAACCCATAATGCCGTTGTGACCAAAGGCCACCGTTTTGATATTTATTCCGGGACGGCAGACACAACGCTGGAGTAAAGAAATCTGTAGGGCGGATAAGCTTGCGTCATCCGCCGCTATTTTAGAAGGGCCGGCATTGTCAGGTGGATAGCGTTATCGCTTATCCACCCTACGATTTACCGAACAAAATTAAGCTTAATCTTCGTCTTCATCGCGCAGCGGCACAATCAGCATATCGATATGAACGGTGTTGATTAGCTGGCGTGCAGAAGACATCAGTTTGCTCCAGAAATCCTGGTGGTGTCCGCAAACCACCAAATCCATATCGTATTTTTTAATGGCGTCTACCAGAACCTGGCCCAGATCGCCGCTGCCGCTTAAGGTTTCGGTAATCGGATAACCGGCGCCGGTAGAGAGTTCGCTCAGCGCATGGTGAGTCTCTTCAGAGATGCGCTTTTGCATATCCCCCAGGTTAACGTCAATCAAGCCGGTGTAGAGATCGGAGTAATTTACATCGACATGAATCAGGGAAACCTTCGCGTTGTAAGGGCGGGCCATTGAAACTGCTTTTTCCACCAGCACCTTGCTCTCCGGAGAGAGATCTACCGCGATCAGAATGTGTTTGTAAGCCATAATGTTACTCCTTCCATAAGATGATCCCGTGCGTATTCGGATTCCAGCGTAAGGACTTCATATTGTAGATGATATTTCTACCCTATCCCGAATGATAAAAACCGTCAATGCGCCACCCTTTTAAACATTCAAGCCAAAAATGATGGCCGCTGCATTGATAATGATTAACGTAGTGGCGAAAAAATTAACGGATCTCCTACACTATTAAATAAGCCGTTCCGGAAAGCTTGTGTAAACCGGTGGCTTTTCTGATTGCTGAACTTTCTGTTGAAGTTTTCGGGGTGAGCGGTTGTCCTGGAGCGATGCTCTGTGGCTACGCCGGGAGGGGAACATGATCAGCACCGTTGCTCTATTTTGGGCGCTATGTGTAGTCTGTCTGGTGAATATGGCGCGTTACTACTCGTCATTACGTGCTTTGTTAGTGGTGCTTCGTGGATGCGATCCGCTGTTGTATCAGTATGTCGACGGCGGTGGGTTTTTCACGGCACATGGTCAACCCAGCAAACAGATTCGCCTGGTGCGCTACATTTACGCCCAGCGCTATCTGGATCACCACGACGATGAGTTTATCCGCCGCTGTGAGAGGCTTCGCCGTCAGTTTATGCTGACCAGCGCTCTGTGCGGATTAGTGGTCATCAGTCTTATCGGATTGATGATTTGGCACTAGGGTTTAAAAGCGATACATAAAAAAGCGGGCCAGTAAACTGACCCGCTTTTGTTTTATCTATTGTAGAGGTTTTGCGGTGGATGGCGCTTTCGCTTATCCACCCTACGATATTAGCAATTTTGTAGGTCGGGTAAGCGTTAGCGCCACCCGACATCAAACCCTTATTCGTAGGTCGGGTAAGGCGTCAGCCGCCACCCGACATACAGCCATCACAACATTAGATAAAGTGCAGTGAAATCCAGTACAGCGTGCCCGACAACAAAATCGAGACCGGCAGGGTGAAGACCCAGGCCATCAGGATATTTGTTACCGTCTTACGCTGCAGACCGCCGCCATCAACGACCATCGTCCCCGCAACGGAGGAAGAGAGCACGTGGGTCGTGGAAACCGGCATCCCGGTGTAGCTGGCAATACCGATGGAAACGGCGGCCGTCATCTGCGCGGACATACCCTGCGCATACGTCATGCCTTTCTTGCCAATCTTCTCACCAATGGTGGTCGCCACACGACGCCAGCCAATCATCGTACCGATGCCGAGCGCCAGAGCGACCGCCATGATAATCCAGATTGGCGCATACTCGATGGTATACAGCAGGTCGGTTTTCAGCTCTTTTAAGAAGCGTTTATCGTCCGGTGTGGTTTCCGGAAGACCAGCCGCTTTCTCTGCGGTATCGGAGATGCACAGCAGCAGACGACGCATGTGGCTGCGCTGTTCCACGCTCAGCTTATCGTAGCTGTCGATATTGCCCAGCAGCTCTTTGGCACGCTGTACGGCAACCATGGCGCGGCTTGCATCGCAGTGAAACTCTGCCGGTTTATCCTGGCCCTGAACTTCTTCCGGGGTAGGGATCGCCGGGTTGAGATCAACCACGTGTTTAATCGCATCGCCATGCTGCGCGTAGTATTGCTCAAGATGCGTGATGGCATCGCGAGTTCGGGCAATATCGTAGCCAGAAGCATTCATATTGACCACAAAGCCCGCGGGCGCCACGCCAATCAATACCAGCATGATCAGGCCAATGCCTTTCTGACCGTCGTTTGCGCCGTGGGAGAAACTCACGCCGATGGCGGAAAGAATCAGGGCGATACGCGTCCAGAATGGCGGTTTTTTCTTGCCGTCTTTTTTCTCGCGCTCAGCCGGCGTGAGGTGGATACGGCGACGCTTCTTGGTGCCGCTCCAGTAGCGACGTAGCAAAAAGATAAGGCCGCCCGCAATCACCAGACCCACGATTGGGGAGAGGATCAACGACATGAATATCCCAATGACTTTCGGGATATTGAGCGCATCGACCACGGAAGTACCGGTCATCAATGCGTTGGTCAAACCGATACCAATAATGGCACCGATAAGCGTATGGGAGCTGGAGGCCGGCAGACCAAAATACCAGGTGCCGAGGTTCCAGATAATAGCGGCCAGTAACATAGAGAACACCATGGCGAGGCCATGTGCGGACCCTACGTTCAACAGCAGGTCTGTTGGCAACATATGCACAATCGCATACGCCACGCTCAACCCGCCGAGCAGAACGCCGAGGAAGTTAAATACCGCAGCCATTGCCACCGCTAGTTGCGATCGCATTGCGCGGGTATAGATGACGGTTGCCACTGCGTTTGCAGTGTCATGGAAGCCGTTGATCGCTTCGTAGAAGAGAACAAATGCCAGAGCAAGTAATAACAAAAGCCCCGTATGCATATCGAGGCCGGCAAACAAATGTAGCATAGACGTTACGCCATTTTGAGGACATGAACGCGGCGCATTATGTAAGACAACGGCTTAATGCGCCAAGTGAAATATAGACTTTTCTTGATGCTTATCGTGTCGGCCTTAAACAAGGAAAAGATTTACATTTTGTTTTTCAATCACCTGCAATTGTTAATGCGCTTTAAGCTGGTGCGACCAGCGTTCGATCTTTACAATTCCCACCCTTAAGCATAGACGGGAGTCGGTCGTGGAAAAGTTTGATGCCATTATTATTGGTGCGGGTGCAGCCGGAATGTTTTGCGCGGCGATGGCCGGGCAGGCGGGCGGCCGCGTGTTACTTATCGATAATGGTAAAAAACCTGGCCGCAAGATCCTCATGTCTGGCGGGGGGCGTTGCAACTTTACTAACCTTTATACCGAGCCCGCAGCGTATCTGAGCCAAAACCCGCATTTTTGTAAATCTGCTCTGGCGCGCTATACCCAGTGGGATTTTATTGACATGGTCGGTAAACACGGTATTGCCTGGCATGAGAAAACCCTCGGCCAGTTGTTCTGCGACGACTCGGCGCAGCAAATCGTCGATATGCTGGTTGCGGAATGTGAGAAAGGCCAGGTCGCAATGCGCCTGCGTAGCGAGGTGCTGGGTATCGAGCGCACCGAAGAAGGATTTACTCTTAAGCTTAATGGCGAGGACGTTCAAACGGGGAAACTGGTGATCGCCTCCGGCGGCTTGTCTATGCCCGGGCTGGGCGCGACGCCGTTCGGCTACAGGGTTGCGGAACAATTTGGTTTGAAAGTGCTGCCAACGCGCGCGGGGCTTGTGCCTTTTACCCTGCATAAGCCGTTGCTGGAACAGCTTCAGGTGCTTTCGGGCGTTTCTGTTCCTTCCGTTATTACTGCGGAAAACGGCGTTAGCTTCCGTGAAAATCTGCTCTTTACCCACCGCGGCCTTTCTGGCCCCGCCGTGCTGCAGCTTTCAAGCTACTGGCAGCCGGGCGAGTTTGTTAGCGTTAACTTACTTCCGGACACCGATCTGGACGTATTTATTAACGAACAGCGTACAGCGCATCCGAATCAAAGCCTGAAAAATACGCTGGCTATGGTTCTGCCAAAACGCCTGGTTGAATGTTTACAGCAGCTCGCACAAATCCCCGATGTCACGCTTAAACAGCTTAATGGCCGCCAGCAAAGTGAGCTCCTTGAAACGCTGCAAAACTGGCGAGTTCAACCCAACGGCACCGAAGGTTACCGTACTGCGGAGGTGACGCTGGGCGGCGTGGATACGAACGAGTTAAGTTCACGCACCATGGAGGCCAAAAAAGTGCCGGGTCTCTACTTTATTGGCGAAGTGATGGATGTTACCGGTTGGCTGGGCGGCTACAACTTCCAGTGGGCGTGGAGTTCCGCCTGGGCTTGTGCGCAGGCTTTGGGGAATAGTGTCCAGAAATAATAAAGCGTGCCCGTAAACCGTAAAGCCGTGAACAGGCCTCAACCGAGGCCTGTTCACGGAAAAATACTCTGTCAGGGCTCAATATTTAACGAAGCTTCCTTCGGTACAAAGCTATTAATAATGCGCACGTAGTGTTTGCGCTGCGCTTCGGTAAAATCATTATTCGCCGCTAACGTAAAGACCACCAGCTTTCTTGAGTCGGGATTTAGCTGCGGGTGCCAGGGCAGGGTGATAATAGACAACACTTGTTTAACCCAGCCGCCGTCTTCGAGAAATTTATTGGCGGTTTGCAGCACCGGTAATTTCGCCGGGCCAATTTCATGCTTGAGATTTTTTCCTTCCACCTCAAAACCCGGCACAAAACGTTTCATTTTTTCCCACTGTTTTTCGCAAAAGTCATCTACGGTCTGATCTTTTTCCAGCGTGGCGCGGTTAATCATAATGTTATACGGATTGTTATCTTCGTCCCTGTAACGAAGAATATTGATGGACTGATCTTCCTGTGGGGTGATCGTCAGAAAGCTGCCTTCATTAATGGGGTATGTCACTGGTTGTTTGCTCATAATAAAATATCTCTTAATCCTTATTTGCCTTGCGTAGATAACGGAATGATTTCAACACGACGGTTTTGTGCACGTCCTTCCTGGGTATCGTTATTGGCTATCGGGCGTGAATTGCCCGCGCCTTCGATAATAAAATTGTCGACCGGTAAACCAGTGTGCTTAACCAGCCAGTCGCGAATGATCCGCGCGCGTTCGGTGGACAGTGCCCGGTTTACCGCTTCGGAGCCTGTGTTGTCAGAGTGGCCAATGATGAGAAATAGCTGCTCCGGTGCATGAACTATCTCCGAAACGATTTCCTTGAGTATTTCTTCGCTACCGGGCGCCAGGCTGCTGCTGCCTTTTTTAAACAGCGGCGCCGCGCCAGCCAGCCCATACCGCTTTGCCTTTGTCGCCTCGCTTTCTCTGACAAACATCCCGAAAGATTTCCGCTGGGTCAGCAGATTGAGCATGGTGTGGCTGAAGACGTAAGCGCCCCCTGCCAGACAAGCGAGCAGAGCCAGTATCGCGGCGATTTTCGGCCAGCGTCTGCGGGCCGGTTTTGGCGCTATGGGCGGTAGCGGCAGGGGGGATTGAGCTGATTCTGCGGTCATGAGCGGGGGAAGCTGGACGCTCGGCAACGGCGGCAGGGCAATCGAACCGGAAAGCCCCGGGAGAATGCCGTACTTTTCTGCAAGCCACCGGGACCAGGCTCCGTGACGGGTGAACCCTTGCCCATGATCGGCAATCGCCACGTCTGTAAGACTGAGTTGAGTACCGTCAAACAAGTTTTGCAGGGCGCTCATAATGCGGTTTTCGGCAAGCCAGGAAACAAGCATGCCGATGAGGGCGTGCCGCTGAATAGCGTGGATATCTTTGCTGTTATCGCGGGCTTTCAGCGTGCTAAGAAGACCGATGAGCCTGGTTTCCAGTTCTGATGGCGAAACCGGCGTGGCCGTCAGGTTTCCGCTCCAGATAGCCTGGTCAGGATCGTGCGAAGAGCGCTCCAGGCTCAGGCGTGTATACAGTCCCAGCATGCATGGCAGGCTTTCGGGTAAACGTGTGGAGGAAAGGGCGTACTGCCATGCGGCGATTTGTTCAATTAAAATCCCGTTTTTTTCAAATCCATCGGCAAGCAGCGGGAAAAAGGCAAGTATCCCTGCCTCGGTATGCTGCTCTCTGACATGAGCGATTCGTTTGGCAAGCGACGTGGCGTGCGTAGCGATAACCCAGACAATACCGTTGCCGTTACCTGTGGAAAGGTTGTTCTGGTTAAACCATTTACCGGCGAATGGACCAATAATAAATACTATAAGCCGTGGAGAAGCCGTCCGGGCTTCAGATTGTGGTACGGCTTCAAATTCTGATGGCTCAGAGTGAGCATCTTCCTGAGAAAAATAGCGTTCATGGCTCGCGGCGCGCAGCGAAAGCAATTCTTCAGTTTGCCCCTCCTGCTGTATCAACAGCGTTAGCAGTTGCCTGGCGCATCGGAAAAGCGTTTTACTGTTGGCATGCAGCAAAGGTTCGATTTGTGCGGCTAATGGCAGGTTATCTTCACTCGTGTTGTAGCCATAAAAGTAATGCACCAGAGAATAGCGTTGCCAGGATAAAGCATTATTCTGCTGCCTGTCGGTGAGCCTGATATCGAAATAGCGACACAGAGCCCGACACAGCGTCTCGCTCTCTTCCTGCGTGTGATCCTCTGCGATCAACTCTTTATGAAGCCGCTCTATAAGCGAGGTTAGCTTTAACTGAAAATCCGCCGGAGAAGGAATGATGCCGTCAAAAGAGATCAGGGTATCAATGCCGATTAGACGGCTAAAAATGGTTTCACTTTTCACCATCTTTTCTCCGTCACCGTTCCCCAGCCTGTGGTCGTTGACCACGGACAGATGCGAACGACTTCCGGCTTAACGGTGGAAGCCGTTTTAAATTCGAGAGGAATAACCCAGCCACCGTCCTGTGACCGGGATATAAAAGTTTCCAGTTCTTGCAGCGTAAACATGCGCTTGTACAGCAGCGTGTTTTGCTGGTTGTAAACGCTGAGATTCAGGCTGCTGGTTTCCGCTTCGCTGGGAAAATATTCCGCCTGCTTAAGCGTGATAGATTTTTTATACCAGGCATACTGGCGGCCGATCCAATCAGCTTCATCGGCGGGCGGATCGGCAAAAAAGGCCTGGAGGCTGGGCGCCATGACTTCAGGTAAGACCGTACCGTTTTTCAGGTGGATACCCGCCTGGTATTCAAACTGCCTTAAGGTTCGCTCATTGCCCAGCGTATAAGGCGCGAGGACGGCGGCGCTCTGCGCTTCCAGCCCCAGCAGCGTTCTGACGCGCTTTTTAGAAACGTTATCTCTTTCCCACCAGGCTTTTTCGACAGCGCCCTGTTCTTTAGCGCTATTGTCGTGATCGCTCCAAACTTTACGGTGCTCTTTGCGCTGGTAAAAATGCCACAGCAGCGGCTTATGCGGATGAAAAATATCGTATCCGTGGCTGAACGCTCGTACCGTCATGGCGATTTCTTCCCCGGCAAAGAAAATATGGGGATCGTTGGGGATATCCTTCACAAAGCGAGAAGTGGTGAAAATAAACCCGCCTGCGAGATAGCTACCGCGCACCGGCTCCGGTGACTCAAAGGGCGCGGAGCCAAACATGGGGATCCCCTGTTGGTTAAATTCCCGAAAGATTAAGCGACTGACGTAGGTTTTCTTGCTGGCCTCTTCATCCTCTCCCGGACAATAAGGCGGCGGATAAGACGAAAGAATAGGCAGCGGAGAACGGCTTTGTAACGAATGCAGCATCGCTATCATTTCGCTATCCCAACAGGAAATAAAGCGGCAGTGGGAGTCGATTTGCAGGAAATAGCGTTCCTCTTCGAACAGGGTTTCCGACAGGCTGCGCGCCCAGCAGGCTCCCTGACTGGCATAATAATGCACGCTGATGATATCGATCCTGGCCTGACGGTAGTTAAACCGATGGACCTCCCTTCCGGCGACTATCCGGCAGTCGACCGGCTCCAGTCCGGCCTGTTCGAATACGCGCAGGTCTTCGTCATCCTGCCAGCAGACAGCAATATGCAGATTTTCAGGATGAACAGCATGGCGCAGCATATCCCGCAGCGTGGGGATTAACTCGGGATCGCGATAGCTGGCCATACTGATAAAAATAGTCGCCAGGTTGTCCATATTTTTAGTCCCTTAAAAAGTACGTTATTGAATATCAAAAACGATTTCTGCTTTGGCGTGGAATATCCCGCCGGCAGGAGATGGCTGGTTAGCTGGAATAAGCTTTGCGTTCCATGCAAATTCAGCCGGCCCCTGGCTGGTAATACTGGTTTTTTGTTCTGAGGTGCTGCCGTCTACCTTCATGGCTCTGCCGGCGCCATCGGTGATTTGAATGCCCAGCCTGTCTTTATTGCCCGCGGCGTCTTCAACGCGAATATAAGAGGCGTCTGATGAAGGGGTAGTCGTGACGATTGACGCTTTGGCAGAATAAGAGCCGTAGTCGCTTTTACAGACGATGGCAAAATCCAGATTGCGGACAACGCCGGCGCTCAGCAGCGAAGGCGTGACGTTATTAAAATCGACGGTTTTTGTGCCGTCGGTGGTGCAGGCTGGCGTGCTGATAACTTTTATTTCGCCAATCGAAAGTTTCATGATGTAGGATGCCGGATCCTCCGTCCTCAGGTAGTTATAGGCAATCTCCGCAGCGGGCAGGACGGTATCGCCCTGCGGATTATTCAGCCGCAGGATGTCTTCGGTTTTAAAAAACTGGACGCGATAAAAAGAACCTGCCAGAAAGTCAAACGTCCCGCTTTGTTCCCCATTTTTAAAAGATAGATAGCTGGTGGAAGGAAAATTGCCGAAAGCTTCACTGTTATTCCAGAGTATCTTGATGCCGATCCCGGGAATATTGGTCTGGTAGATTTTGGTCGAACTATTCTGGCCGATCAGGTTTAAGACGCGTTTACCGTATTCCGTACCGGCAAGGCAGTCATCATAGCCAATGTTCTGGCCCGCGGTCGGGCTGTCGTACTGGGCAACGGGATTCGAGGTATCGACCGGCGCATCGGCGGCAATACGAATAACCTGCGAAGGAATAGTGACGGTGGTTGGTGCGCCGCGGGCAAGTGTACAGGCGGCCTCAGCGCCGTGCGAAAAAATAAATGCGGATGCCATAGCGACAAAGATCCTTAACATAATTTATTCCTTCTCTTGATTTAGCATGGCGATGATTTCAGGGGGATACATTTTTATAAGGTCGGCAAAATTTTTGCCGATGCTCTCTTCGGCATATCGCAGCACCGGAACCAGCGGGCTGCTGGGTTCCGTCATGGCGAACCAGCTACGAACCTCCTGCAAACGCTGCAGCGCATCCGCGCGGCTACCAATGCCGCGCTGCGTTTCCGGCACGTTGCAAAGGGGGACGGGCGCCATCACGATACTGGCGGAATCAACTGTTGCAGGCGCTGCGTCAACAGCAGGCAGACTGATTTCTTCTCCGGCCCGATCGGCGGGAGCATTGTGAAGCGGCGCGTTAGCGACGGGAGGCAGAGTGCCGAACTCGCTGGAGAAAAGGCCCAACAGGCTATCCAGTACGCTAAGCTCGGGTGCTTCGTGAACCAACGCCTGACGGAGCGTTTTCTTTATTTCCTGTAGAAAATGGCGCGCCTGGGTAAGCGGGGCTATGTCGTCCCGGGCGTTGAGATGCCATTCATGCAGCAGTGCCGCAACGGCCGCCTCCGAAAGCGCTCCTTCTTCACGCGGGACAACGTGCGCCTTTTCAAACTCCTTCAGGGTTATCTGCAATCCCGATGCTTTGGGAAGCGGCTGGTTACGCAGGTCGGCCAGCAGGCCATTCGCGTCTTCCAGTTCGGCAAACGCGTTAGCGCGCAGCATGGGGGTAAACTCCCCTTCATCAAGAAGCTGAGGATGCAGGTCGTTCGGCCAGGCGTGTAATAAAGCATGAAGAGCTTCTATACCTTCGGATAAGGCGAGGAGGCCGACTTTACGCAGCCGACAGCGCATCAGGATAATCATCACCCTGATATCCTTGCTCTTTTGCAGCAGCGTCAGGCATTCGCGCTCGGTTTCGGCCCAGTTAACGGGTTCCGCCGCTTCAAAAAAACTGCCGTATTCGACATCAAGCCGTGGCTGGAGCCGGGACTGCAGCATAATAAAGGCGAGATCGTAATCGAGGCTTTCACCGCACGGAGCGTCGCCTGCAATAGGCTGCATCAGGTGCTGGTAATACTCTGAACAGGTCAGTCTGTATGTTGTTTCGGTCATAAAGGTTTACTTTTCATCAATGGGTGGCGGCTTAGTGGCTCAGAAAGAGGGCCGCTAACGATGGTACATTTCGGGTTCAAAGCTCATACCGAAGACCGGCCTGTCGCATTTTTCCCGCTCAAGCCAACTGGCGTAACCAAGCTGGTGGCTGCCGTCCAGGCAGGCCAGAGGCACCTGATCGGCGGCCAGCACCAGTTGTATATCCCAGGCGTATTCAAAGCCGATAAAGCTGCGGACCAGTTCGCGCAGCACCGTCATGTCGTTGCCCCACGGGCTAAATAACATGTATTGCGCAAGCGTCAGCGGGCCTGCCAACAGTTTGAATTTGTGCTGCCGGTCCAGCACGGTATTGCCGAGAATGGCACCGTCGCCCAGCAGGCTGGCGTAGCGATCGTCCCCAAGGGCGGTTTGATCCTTCTCATCCAGAAAAATCCATTGCAGCTCAAACTCTTCCATACGTACCGGCACGTTGAAGTAATACTGCATGGCCCCCAGCAAACCGTCTGGATTACGGGCTTCACGCACCAGATGGGCGGAAGTAGCAAGGCGAGCGTGTACCGGCAGCGGCGTGGGATCTAACTCCGCGGGATCAAGCCCGACCAGGCTGCCGACGTAAAACGAAAAGCGCTCGTCGTCTTTACGATCCAGTGAGGCGGTGTCCTGCGACAAAAACCAGGCGCGATAAAACAGGCTGAGCGCCCGGTGATGGAAAATGTCCACGAAGTCGATGAGAGTGCGATCGTGCTGTTCGTAGCGCGAATGGGCCAACTCGGAAAGGTGGAGCGGCATCGCTCCCTGCGCGCCCCAGATGCCTAAGCCAAAAAGTTGAATTTTGAGTTTATCGCCCTGTCGGCTGATGTGTGATATCTCGCGCGGCGAGAACGCCATGCTGGAAATCTGGCCTAATCTAAAGCGCTCCTGTGCGGGCAGCGTCGCTTTACCGGGGGCGGGAAGAGAAGGCGTGCGGGCGGCAATGGCTCGCATTATGCTGATAAAGCCGGCTTCCCAGGGAGTATCAGGATCGTACCAGCTATCCAGGCCTGCTGGCAGCGCTTCGCGTTGGGGTATATCTGAACGGTTCATAGCACTCCCCGCCTGCCCGGACGGACTTTCCAGCGAGCTATCAATCCGCGCTGCATCGAATGCAGCTCTGTTTCGGTGAAAATATTGATGGCGGCGTGGCGCGCCAGATAGTTTTCCATTATCAGGCCGAAAAGGTACGGACTAATGCCTGAAAAACCTTCTTCATCCACGGTCAGGCTACAGCAAACGCCACGCCCGTATATCAGTAGCCCATCTTCCGCAAGGCGGCGAACAACGGGTTCAGTTTTACAGCCCACCAGGCTGTTAATTTGCGCCACAGATTCCAGATCGGCTGCGGTAGTGAACAGCCGCAGCATATTGCGCAGGGATTCACCGCCCTGAGCATGTTCCATCTCAGACAGGGGAAGATAGTTGAAGCTTAACTGGCGAATCAGCCGCCATGAGGATTCCCCTACCGCAAACGGCGGGCGCGGTGCGCTGGGCGAAGTCACAAAGCGGGCGCCGTGGATGGGCACAGAATCCGACATGCTGAGATCGAGGCTATTCGTGCTGGCCAACAGGCGTGGCAAATCGCGATTGGTGACCATAGTATCCACCAGAAGGTAGCGGATATTCTCGCCGTATGGCGCCTCTTGCTGATCGACGAGCGAGATGAATATTTCGGTTTCGC
This sequence comes from Dryocola boscaweniae, assembly GCF_025215095.1. Lineage (GTDB taxonomy): Bacteria > Pseudomonadota > Gammaproteobacteria > Enterobacterales > Enterobacteriaceae > Dryocola > Dryocola boscaweniae. The sequence goes on from NZ_JALHAP010000081.1 coordinate 190,030, forward strand.
TATACGGGGTTCTGGTGTCGTATTTACGCCTGGTCGCGGCTTTTGCCCTGACTTCTCTCTTGACGGAAAAATAACGGCCAAAATTACCGGAATCGCTGTGACGAGTTTGATAGAGCGGATTAAACGTCAGCTCTTCGCTTGTTTCTGCCTGTAGCCCCAGCACCTTATTAACGGAAAAAACTTCGTAATCGAGCGGCCGGCTACGGTCAGGAACAATATGAAAATTATTTAATGCCCGATTGACTTCAATTCTGTCGACCCGCTTTGGAAAGAGATTAATTACCGGCGTGCAAAACAGCAAAAAGCGTGACGCATCCAGATGTGGGATAAGATCCTGCGGCAGTTTATCCAGCAGAATAATTATTTCCACTTCGTTGGTGTGGTTTTTTTCCAGAGCGGCGGCGAGTTGAGTCAGCGTGAAAAAGTAAAATCGCTCGCGGCAGCAAATATATTCCTGAATTAATGTATGCCCATGAAACATATTCCATTGCAGCGGTAACAGGCTTTGGTCCGGCGCCAGACCTTCAAATTTAAGCGACTGCTGGCTGATGACATGATGCTGAGATTTTTCCCCGGCCGCACTGCGGATAATTGTTGCTATGTGGCTGCCGTGAAGCAGCTCAAAAGTATGGGATACGATGCGTTCATCGCCCTGAATATAAAAAGGCAGCTCATCCAGCCCCTTTAGCGCTGAGAAAACAAGGTCGCCCTGTAACTTTAATTTGATGCGCACAGCGCCTTTCAGGCGAGAGTGGTGGAGGCGATAGTTTTCAAGGTTAGGAATATCGGGAGGAACAGAAGTTAGCCTGGCTTCTACTATTTCCAGCGGCCACAACGTTACTTCCTGGTTATTTCGGAACTCGCAGCGAGTCATCTCACCCGGTAGAATTTTGCTGTAAAAAGCGCTCTTTTTAGGGATCGTATAGCCATTGGTTAGATCCCCTTCGCTCAAATTAGGCTGCAGTTGCACGACGCCCATCGAAGGCGTTGGCGAGTTATAGTTTGGATAAACGATATCCAGTAGTCGCTGGGTAAATTTCGGGAATTCGGCATCGAGTTTTATCTGCGTTCTGGCGGATAAAAAGCAGAACGCCTCAATGAGACGCTCAACATAGGGGTCGGCAACTTCTATGCCGTGCATGCCCAGACGACCAGCAATTTTGGGGTGCCGCTCGGCAAACTCTCGCGCCATTTCCCTGACGAAAGTCAGCTCCCGATTGTAATAATCTAAAAAATCATGTTCCATTTGGCACCCTGTAATTATAATCGCGCGAAGGACCTGGATTGGGTCAATAAATATCAGAATCGGACCTTTTGCGGATTTTTCACTGCGCTGTTTTCCTTAACTCTGCATTGCCGATTCTAAAATTAAAAATAAAATTTACGATGCTGGTATTTATAGTATTTGTGACTTTAGGAATGCCTTGCGGGCAGTTGTCTTAAAAGCCATCAGGCATCGGATTGAGAGTTTTTATTTCTATTTTTATTAACTACTATGGCCCTAAATTAGCATTGCGGTAGATATGATTTATCGTAAGGCTAATAGAGTGCTCCACTATGGGACAGTGGATGAAAATGGAATAATTAAAACAGGGCGAGTTTTATCGTGGCCATAACGAGAAAAAACCTATTTGGCAAGTTAAACATTATCTTGTTCAAAAGCATCGAAAGTGCCACCACGCTGTGTAAATTACGTGGTAATCCCTATGTTGAACTGGTGCACTGGTTAAATCAGATTTATCAGCAGCAGGATAGCGACCTGAAACATATTATTCGACATTTTGAAATCGATGTTGAAATGCTTGAGCGTGATTTTGCTCAGGCATTAACTCGTCTGCCTGCCAATGCAAGTTCTATTTCTGACTTCTCATACCATGTCGAACTGGCAATTGAACGTGCATGGGTATATTCCAGCCTGGAATGCCACAATACCTGTATCCGCAGTGGCCATTTATTAATTGCGCTACTGACCACGACAGAGCTACGCCGCACGCTGTTCGCTATTTCTCCAGCATTTGAAAAACTTCCTTTGGAGCATTTGAGTAAAGATCTTGGCTATATCATTCGTGAATCTGCTGAAGAAAGTGAATTAGCCTGCGATGCTTCTCTTCATGGCGAAACCGGGATACCGGGAGAGGCCAGCAATGCGCTTGGCACAGCTCAGAGCGGCGGGCTTTCGCAATACTCTACGGATCTCACGGCGCTTGCGCGCGAAGGGAAAATCGATCCGGTTCTGGGGCGTGATAAAGAGATAAACACGATGGTGGATATCCTGCTGCGTCGCCGCCAGAACAACCCTTTGCTGACCGGGGAAGCCGGTGTCGGTAAGACAGCCGTGGTTGAAGGGCTGGCGCTGGCCATTGCGGCGGGTGAAGTCCCTCCTTCGCTTGCAAGGGTGCGTTTACTTTCGCTTGATGTCGTGGCGCTCTCGGCGGGCGCCAGCATGAAGGGCGAGTTTGAAGCGCGCTTAAAAGCGGTGCTGGAAGAAGCGGTTAATTCAGCCGATCCGGTAGTGCTGTTTATCGATGAGGTTCATACGCTGGTGGGGGCGGGCGGCAATGCCGGCACCGGTGATGCCGCAAATCTGATGAAGCCAATGCTGGCGCGGGGTCAGCTACGTACTATCGGAGCTACAACCTGGAGTGAATTTAAACGCCATATTGAAAAAGACCCGGCATTGACGCGACGTTTTCAGGTTTTACAGGTGGAAGAGCCTTCAGAAGAGCTAGCTATCGCCATGCTTCGCGGCCTGCTGCCGGTTCTGGAAAAACATCACGGCGTCTGGATTATGGATGAAGCGTTACGTGCGGCGGTGCGTTTATCCCATCGCTATATCCCTTCACGCCAGTTGCCGGATAAAGCCATCAGCCTGCTGGATACCGCCTGTGCCAGAGTTGCCGTTGCCCAGCACGCGCCGCCTGCCGAGCTACAGATGCTGAAATTCCGCAGCCAGTCGGCGCAGACCGAGCTGTCGCTGCTTGAAAAAGCGATTGGTTTCGGTAAAGAAAGCGGTGGCAGCGTGAAAGATATTGAAGCCTCGATTGCCGAACATGCGCAGGAGGCGGAGCAGCTTGATCGCCGCTGGACGCAGGAGTGTGAGTTGGTAGCCAGCATCGTTGATACCCGCCAGCAGTTGCTTGCCGCCACGGCTGAAGATCCCCAAATGCCAGAGACGGAAAAAATCGCCTTTTTGCAGGCCCGGCTGAACGAGCTGGAAACGGCATTAAGCGAAACCCGTCATGAACAACCGCTGGTGCAGGCGGAAGTGAATGCCGGTGTAGTCGCCTCAATCGTCGCGAGCTGGACCGGTATTCCGGTAGGACAGGTGGTGAAAGATGATATCAGCGCCGTCATGGAGCTGCCGCAGCGTCTTTCCGAGCGCGTTATTGGTCAAGGGTATGCACTGAGCTGCCTGAGCCAAAGCATACAGACCGCACGGGCAGGACTTGCCGATCCGCAAAAACCATTCGGCGTCTTCATGCTGGTGGGCCCGTCAGGCGTGGGGAAAACCGAAACGGCACTGGCCATCGCCAGCCAGCTTTATGGCGGCGAGCATAATCTCATCACCATTAATATGAGTGAATATCAGGAAGCCCATACGATTTCATCGCTGAAAGGCTCTCCGCCGGGCTATGTCGGCTATGGCGAAGGCGGCGTGTTAACCGAAGCGGTTCGGCGCAAGCCTTACAGCGTGATCCTGCTTGATGAAGTGGAAAAAGCGCACGCTGACGTGCATGAATTGTTCTTCCAGGTTTTTGATAAGGGTTCAATGGAAGACGGCGAAGGTCGCCATATTGACTTTCGTAATACCATTATTTTATTAACCAGCAACGCTGGCAGTGAAATAATCAGTAGCGCCTGCGCCGATCCGGAAACAGCGCCGGATGCTGAAGCTTTACAGGCAATTTTACAACCGGCTCTTCTGCGCGTATTCCCGGCTGCATTTTTGGGAAGAGTCACTGTGGTTCCTTATTTTCCACTAGAACGAGAATCGCTCCAGCATATTGTCAATATTCATTTTCAGCGTATTGCTGAACGGGCAAAGGCACATCATAACATTCGTCTGACTTTCAGCGATGAGGTGATGCAGCACGTAGTGGATCAGTGCCCGGTAGCAGAGACAGGGGCAAGAATGCTGATCCGTTTTATTGAGAAGAATATTCTACCGAAGATTGGTGCTGCGATTTTAAACAGGACCAGTTCACCAGAAACCGGCAATACAATAGTAGCAATGCGTGTAATGAAAAGTCAGGAAAAAGGAAGTGGGATTGTTATACAAACGGAGGAATTACCGACGGAATAATTCAGAAGGGATGTAAATAATACGGAAGTATCTCAATTGTTATATTTAATACGAATAACAGAATATAGGGAATTATGATGCATAAATTCAAATTGACGCTTTGTGCTTTGCTGCTAACTACCGCATCGGCTTCTGCTCTGGCTGCCGATGAGACTCAGGGAACGGTAACCTTTAACGGTGAGCTGTACGCTGAAACCTGTTCTATTGCCAGCGACTCTGTTGATGTTCAGGTTACGCTGCCTAAAGTATCCATTCAGACTCTTAAGGCCAGCGCAGATGCTGCTGGTTCTAAAGGCTTCGATCTGAATGTTGAAAACTGCCCGGTGGGGATTACTCAGGTTGCCGCGCATTTTGAAGCTATCAGCAGCAGCGGTGTGAATAGCGCAACGGGTAACCTGACTAACCAGTATCAGGGCGCAAGCGCAAAAGCCTCGAACGTTGAAGTTCGTCTGTATAACTCTGACGAGAAACAGTTGAAACTGGGTGAAACAGGCGCGCCGGCTCAGGTGAGTAACGGTAAAGCGACGATGCGTTACTACGGTGGTTATTACGCTACGGCGGCAACTACCGCAGGTCTGGTTTATGCGCAGGCGCGTTATACGCTGGCATATCCATAATAAACCAACCTGTTTCGGGTTGGGTGAAGGGGCGGTTTTATCGCCCCTTATTAAAAAATAATTTGTCTGCCTTTTAGCAGCGGAATTTTTACGCGTAGGTTTTTGCTATGAAATGTCAACGTGCAATATTTTTAAAATTAACAAACGCCCTTATTTTTCTGGCTTTATCAACACAGATAGCTTTTGCCGGCATGACGATTTCCGGTACGCGTATTATTTTTCCTGGCAACGAGCGTGAACAAACAGTAAGAACAACGAATAAAAGTAATTTACCGTTGCTGGTACAGGTCTGGACCGATGACGGCAGTAAAAATGAAGATATAAATAAGATGAAGGTGCCTTTCACCGTTACTCCACCGGTTTATCGCGTGGAGCCGGGCAAGGGCCAAAGCATAAGGCTTATTTATAATGGCATGACTCTGCCACAGGACAGGGAATCGGTCTTTTGGTTTAATTTGCTGGAAATTCCGCCGGTTAAGGAAACGGCAAAAGAAACCGATCGTCTGGAGCTGGCTTTCAGAACAAGAATTAAAATTTTCTATCGTCCATCGCAGCTCAAGAGCAGCAGCGCTCAGGAAGTCGAGCGGCTGAGCTGGGAGGTTATCGATGCTGGAAAAGGCGTAAAAGTAACAAACCCAACGCCCTATTATTTTTCATTTGATTCAGCATCGTTAACGTCCGGAACGGCTAAGCATCAGTTAAACGTCGATATGGTCGCGCCGTTTGAGAGCAAAATATTTACGTTAGCAGCTAAAGCGACCGTGGGCATTGTAAACAGAGTAGATATTCGGCTTATTAATGATTACGGCAGCGTGGTCGAACACCAGCTCGTTTATTCGCAAGGTAAAAGGTTAACCCTAAATAACCATAATAAATAGTCGTCAGCGGATAGCGAAAGATTATTCGCAAGATGCGACATGAGTATTTGTTGCAATTGGAAATGCGCCGGCTGTGTCCAGGGAGTCAGGAACGTGAAACCGAAAGAAATTAAAAAATATGTCCGAAGCGTTCAACGCGGATCTCAATTAGCGTTTGCTGTCCGCCATATTCTGGTTGCTTCTTTAGGTGCCAGCTTTTCTGTGCTTGCCCAGGGAAACAGCGAGTTCCTGATTCCTGCAGCTAAACAAGCTTCACATCCTGAAACCGTGAAATTTAACAGCGAATTTATTCACGGTCTTAGCGTTGACGTATCGCAGTATTTCCAGGGAAACCCGAGTCCGGCAGGTAAATTTGTAATACAGGTTTTCGTGAATGGCGAAAACCGCGGTCGGCATGAAGTGTTGTTTACGCCTGTTGAAGGAAGCGTAAGCGCGCAGCCTTGCTTTATACGTGAGGAACTGTCCCGTTTCGGTATTAAGGTTGCGGACGCGCCGGAGCCTGATGAGTCCGGAAAAGAGCAATGTGCGGTAATTGAACGGTGGATAACTGGCGCTGAAGCCAGCTATCAGGCAGGAGATTTTAATCTCGATCTGACGGTGCCGCAGGCTTATCTGGTGCGGCATCCGCGAGGATATACCGATCCGGCTTCGTGGGACTCAGGGGTGACCGCGGCTCTGCTGGATTACAACAGTAACTTCTACGCTCAGCAGACGTCTGACCGTTTTAGCAGCGCTGATGGGCGTTCATTGAGCGGAAACCTCGGGCTGCTGGCCGGATTTAACTTCTATGACTGGCGGCTGCGTAAACGTATTAATACTCACTGGACCAGCGGTTCGCCAGCCCATACCCAGAGCCTTTTCACCCGACTTCAGCGGGATATTTCTGTACTGAGAAGCCAACTGACGCTGGGTGACAGCACAACCAGCGGCGACCTGTTTGACAGCCTGACCGTACGAGGTATCCAGCTACAGTCCGATGACCGCATGCTGCCGGACGGATTGCGTAACTATACGCCTTTAATACGAGGCATCGCGGAGACGAACGCCAGAGTGCAGGTGTCCCAGCGAGGCCAGACCATCTATGAAACTACCGTCCCCCCCGGGCCATTTGAACTAAGTGATGTTGGTGCGATGGGCTACGGCGGCGATTTACAGCTCACTATTACTGAGGCGGATGGCCGTGAAAGAAACCAGATTATCCCTTTCTCCGCGCCTCCTATGCTGCTGCATGACGGGGTTTCTCGTTTCGGCATCACGGTTGGAAAGCTCAAGGATAAATCTTTAGTTGAGGAGCCGGGCATGGCTCAGGGCTTCTACCAGTATGGCCTCGGCAATCTGTATACGCTGTATGGGGGAGGACAGTTTTCGGATAGCTATGCGGCGCTGGGTCTGGGGCATGCGTTTAACACGCGGTTAGGCGGGATTTCGATGGATGTTACCCGCGCGCGCAGCGAGCTGAAGAATGGCGAAACGTCCACCGGCAACAGCTTTAACATCGGTTATAGCAAATATCTGGACGCAACGGCGACGGATTTGACGCTTGCCGCTTATCGCTATTCGTCAAAAGGTTTTTATAGCCTGAGGGACGCAACTCTCGATCGCTACGGCTCAAATGATGACGCCTATCGGGTGGATTACCGCACAAGGCAGCGTTTTACGCTTAGCGTCGGCCAGTCGCTGTGGAATGGCGGAAGGCTGAATTTTTCCGGCAACTTTTATAACTACTGGGACGATCGTTCTTCTTCCCGGCAGTTTATGCTGACGTATAACAAATCCGAGCGTTATTTTTCCTGGTCGGCTTCGGTTTCCCGCACGTTTAACAGCGACGGCGAGGATATCAACAGCATGATGCTCACCGTGAGCGTGCCTCTTGGCCAAAGCACCATGGTTGAAAAGCCATTGTTCAGCACGCTCTACACTTCCGTTACGCATGACTCTGACGGTAGCAGCACGGCGCAGGCCAATATGATCGGTAGCCAGGGAGCGCAGAACGAGTTGAGTTACGGTGTGGGCAGCAGCGTTAATAAGACGAAGAACGATACTACCCTCGCCACCATTAATGGCAATGTGAACTACAACTCCTCCTTAGGGCAGTTTGGTTCTACTGCATCGCTGAGCAATAAATCCAGCCAACTGTCATTCTCCGCGAACGGCAGTCTGGTGGCACACGATGGCGGCATAACCCTGGGACCGCGCCTTGGCGACTACCCGTTTGCGATAGTCAATGCGCAGGGCGCGGAAGGCGCCAAAATGCTCAACGGATATGGTTCAAAAATTGACGCTAACGGCTATGCCATCGTGCCGTCTCTGACGCCGTATCGTGAGAACACCGTCGCGGTTAATACCGTCGGTCTTCCGGCTACGGTGGACGTCCTGGAAAATGAAAGTACCGTCATTCCCCGTATGGGAGCCGCCGTAAAGGTGAACGTGAAAACGCTGGTCGGTGATCCGATTGTGCTGACCGTGCGTGATGGGCAGGGCAATTATTTGCCGATTGGCACGGATATTCTCGGCGAGAATAATACCAGCCTCGGTATTGTTGGGCAGGGCGGTATGGCTTTTATTCGCGGCTGGAATGCGGCTAAAAATAATCTGTACGTTAAAAATTCATCCGGAGCGCGTATTTGCACTATTTATGCAAGCTCAGATATTTCTAACAAAATTATGCGAGCATTTGGTTCCGTCATCCAGGTAGAGGTTACATGTCATTAATTAACGCAATCATGCCGGGTATAAAATATTTCCGCGCAGCTTTACTTACGGCAATGGTCGGTAGCCAGGTATTATCAACCGCTTCCGCCTGCGTAACCGACTGTTCAATAGAAGTTAATTTTACCGGCAATTATACCGATGAAACCTGCAATGTAATAATTGATAATGCTGGCAATGATGCGGTGATTTCTTTACCGCAGCGGGCTACCCGTCTTTTAAAGCAAAATGGCAGCGAGACCGGGAGTACCCCGTTTGATATTACACTGAAAGATTGCCCGGCCAGCCGTACGGTAAGCGTGTTTTTCAACAGCAGTTTCTCCAGTGCGGATACCGCTACCGGCAATTTGCTCAATACTACCGGCGCCAATTTTGCGCAGCATGTGCAGATCAGGCTACGTAAAGAAAATAATTCGCAGGTCATTATTGATGATGCAATAACGGGGCAGGACTATATTATTTCTTCTGCCGCTGATCCATTAACTCACCGGTTTACAGCGAGTTATTATGCAAACGGGGACTCAACCGTCACCGCAGGAAAAGTCCATGCGGCGGCCGGCGTCGAGCTTGTTTATAAATAACAGAGGGAAGGACGATATTATTTATTATCTGAAAGCTAAGCATCGGACTAGCGACAAATTTATTCATAAGCATTTATTAAAGAGCATTTAATCCTATGAGCAAAAGTAATTCGCAGAAATTTATTGCGCGTAATCGCGCGCCGCGCGTACAGATTGAATATGACGTGGAAATTTATGGCAGTGAAAAGAAAATTGAACTGCCGTTTGTTATGGGCGTTCTGGCGGATTTATCCGGCAAGCCTCTGGAGCCGCTTCCTCCTCTGGCTGACAGGAAGTTCCTGAGTATTGATATCGATAACTTTGATGAGCGCATGAAGGCGATGCAGCCGCGTGTAGCCTTTGCCGTGCCTAACACCTTAACGGGTGAAGGTCAGTTGATGGTCGATATGACGTTTGAAAGCATCGACGATTTTTCTCCGGATGCGATTGCCCGCAAAGTGGATTCCTTATCACAGTTGCTTGAAGCCCGTACCCAGCTTGCCAATCTTCAGACTTACATGGACGGCAAAGCCGGAGCAGAAAGCCTGGTGATGGAAGTATTAAAAGATAAAACGCTACTGAGTACGCTGGCCAGCGCGCCTAAGCCTGAGCAGATTGATACTGAAGCCGCGTCCTGAAAGTGATCCAGAGAGAAAATTATGGCTACGCAAACACAAACAAGTAAACAGGCCGCAGTACAGGTCGAAACGCAAAGTGATTTCAACGACTTATTAACTCGTGAGTTTAAGCCGAAATCCGACCAGGCAAAAACCGCGGTCGAAATGGCGGTAAGAACGCTTGCCGAGCAGGCTTTATCAACCTCAATAACGATGGCTGACGATGCCTATAAAAATATCGCGGCTATTATTGCTGAAATTGATCATAAGCTTTCAGAGCAAATTAACCTGATCCTTCATCATGACGAGTTTCAGCGTCTGGAAAGCGCCTGGCGCGGTTTACATTATCTTGTGAACAACACGGAAACGGACGAGAAGCTGAAGCTGCGTTTTATGGATATCTCCAAGGATGACCTGCGACGCAACATGAGGCGCTATAAAGGCATCGCCTGGGATCAAAGCCCGCTGTTTAAACAAATCTATGAAGAAGAATATGGTCAACTGGGCGGCGAGCCGTATGGCTGTCTGGTTGCCGATTATCACTTTGATCACAGCGCGCCCGACGTAGACCTGCTTTCCTCAATAGGTAAAGTGGCCGCCTCTGCCCATATGCCGTTTATCACCGGCGCATCGCCGTCCGTGATGCAGATGGATTCCTGGCAGGAGCTGGCTAACCCGCGCGATCTGACCAAAATCTTCACCCAAAATCTGGAGTACGCGGCCTGGAATTCACTCCGCCAATCGGAAGATTCACGTTATATCGGCCTGGCGATGCCGCGTTTCCTTGCGCGCCTGCCGTATGGCGTTCGCACAAATCCGGTAGATAACTTCAACTTTGAAGAGGTCACCGATGGCGCGGATCACAGCAAATTTGTCTGGTCTAACGCCGCTTATGCGATGGCGGTAAATATAAACCGCTCATTCAAACATTATGGCTGGTGCACCATGATCCGCGGCGTGGAAAGCGGTGGGGTGGTAGAAAATCTTCCTTGCCATACTTTCCCGACCGATGACGGCGGCGTGGATATGAAATGCCCAACGGAAATTGCCATTTCCGATCGCCGTGAGGCCGAGCTGGCAAAAAACGGCTTTATTCCGCTGGTCCATCGTAAAAACACCGATTACGCGGCGTTTATTGGCGCACAGTCGCTGCAGAAACCGGCGGAATATTACGATCCGGACGCAACGGCGAACGCCAATCTTTCTGCCCGCTTACCTTATTTGTTTGCCTGTTCACGCTTTGCCCATTATCTGAAGTGCATCGTGCGCGACAAGATTGGTTCTTTCAAAGAGCGTGAAGATATGCAGCGCTGGCTGAATAACTGGGTGATGAATTATGTGGATGGCGATCCGGCGAACTCATCTCAGGAAACTAAAGCGCGTCGTCCACTGGCCGCCGCAGAAGTGGTTGTTGAAGATATCGAAGGTAATCCGGGTTATTACCAGGCGAAATTCTTCCTGCGCCCGCATTTCCAGTTGGAAGGGTTAACCGTCTCTCTGCGTATGGTTGCCAAATTACCTTCACTGAAAGGTGTTGCCTGATTCCGGAAAAAATAAATTAATAATTTATTTTTTCTTAAAAGATACGGCTGCGCCGGGTTTCCGCGCGCACTGTAAAAGCCAGAGGTTATTTTTATTTGTTTCGAATAAAAACTCTGTCTTTATTTCGTTCGTTACAAACGGTGTAACGTACTTCAATGAGAGCTGATAAAGGAAATAGTATGGCTCAGGATATGTTTATTAAAATTGATGGCATCGAAGGTGAATCTCTGGATGCTTCCCATAAAAATGAAATTGAAGTGCTTTCATGGCGCTGGGCCAGCAGTCAGCATGCAAATATGCATAGCGGTTCAGGCGGTGGTTCCGGTAAAGCAACGGTAGAAGATTTCTGCTTTGAACACTATGTAGATAAAGCCAGTACTAACCTGCTGAGCTACTGTCTGTCTGGTAAGCACATTAAAGACGTTCAGTTTGTGGTGCGTAAAGCTGGCGGCGATCCGCTGGAATATCTGACCGTTAAATTCACCGACGTCATCATTACTCGCGTTGAAACCGCAGGTTCAGTCGAAGATGAAACCCGTCCGCGTGAGAAAGTCACCTTCGCCTTCACTAAGCTCACTCAGGATTATGTGATGCAGAATGCTGAAGGCGCCAAATCTGGTGTTATTTCTACCAGTTACGACGTTAAAGCAAACCTGCGCAGCTAATACTGTCTGAGTAAGCTAACGGAGTTTTACCGCTTCGGCGGTAAAACTCCTGTCAGGTCGCGCGCATTAATTTTATGGCGAATATCGTCAAGCCAATGTGAAAAATTCAAAACATTGTTGAAGGCCCTGGTGGTGATATGTTTCTGCGAAAAGGATTAAAAAAATATTGTTCCGGCATGCTGGCAGGGATCGGGGCAATATTATTATCGGTATTGATTAGCGCATGCAGCAGCCATCATCCACTCCAGCCTGAGCCTGGTGAAATAAAGTTAAATCTGTTTGCCGCCAGAGATATTAATCCAAATAAAATGGGCCAGCCGGCGCCACTGAATTTGTTTATCTATACCGTTAAAGAACCGGATGCTTTTACTAACGCCGACTTTTTCGACATCGTAGATGGAAGCCGTAAAAATATGCAAAACGCAGCCTCAAAAATTTATGAGGCGATTTTACAGCCGGGTGAATCACGAACCCTGTTCATCAGTCTGAGTAGCGATATAAAAACGTTGGGGTTTGTAGGCGCCTATCGCAATCTCAACGATGCACGGTGGATAGTCACCTGGAATGTACCTGATAAGAAACAATCATGGTGGCAAAAATTTTTTAGCGAGGATTCGCTTGAGTTAAATGCTTATTTCCAAAAAACAGCAATTACAATTAAAAAAATGGATTAAACCATGAGAACAAATAAAGTCGTCTGGAGTGAAGGGCTATTTCTGCGCCCGCAGCTTTTTCAACAGCAAGAGCGCTATTTTGAATATTATGCTCATAAACGAGCTTCAACGCTCAGCCCCTTTTTTTGGGGATTTTCCCAGTATGAAATCGACAGGGAAGCGCTCACTTACGGCAAGTTAGTTCTGCGTACCGCGCGCGGGGTATTACCGGATGGCACACCATTCGATGTTCCCGACCATGCCGATCTGCCAGAGCCGCTGACCATTTTGCCCGAACATCTGGGAAAAATGATCTATCTGGCGGTTCCTTTGCGGCTGGATAACAGCGATGAAACGATATTTAGCCAGCACGATGCCAGCTCGCTGGCGCGTTTTAGCGCCCAGGAAGCCGAGCTTTGTGACACTAACGCCATTCGTCAGGGGCCGAAGCCGGTACAGCTCGCCAAGCTCCGCCTGAAGCTGGTTTCTCAGGCGGAGATGACCGAATCGTGGATAGGATTACCGTTAACCCGCGTTAAGGCCATTCAGCCGGACGGGAGCGTGCTGCTGCACCTGGAGGATTATATTCCGCCGGTGACTGGCTATGCGGCTAATCCCCTGCTCAGCGAATGGCTTACGCACCTCAATGGTCTGGTCAAAATGCGCGCCGAGATGCTGGCGAATCGTCTCTCCTCATCAGACGGCAAAGCCAGCGCCAGCGCGGAAGTGGTGGATTATTTGCTGCTGCAAATTTTCAATAAATACGAGCCCATTCTCGACCATCTGCGTCATATCCCTGAGCTACCGCCGATTATTCTGTATGAAGAGCTGGCCAAGCTGGCAGGCGAGCTGTCGACGTTTGTGCGCACTAAAACGCGCCGTCCGAAAAGCGCGCCAGGATACGACCATGCCAGACTTTATCCCTCTATTCGTCCACTGGTGGATGATGTTCATGATTTGCTGAATCAGATTCTGGTACGAGCGGGTCAGCTTATTGAGCTGCATGCGAAAGGTAACGGCGTCTGGTCGGCTTCGGTGCTGCCGAATGAGCTGCGTTCGTTTTCCAATCTGGTGCTGGCGGTTCATGCGCAGTTGCCGATGGACGTGCTGCAGCAGCAGTTCCAGGCACAGGCCAAAATCAGCGCGCCTCAGCAGCTACACGAACTGGTGCGTTCACATTTGCCAGGCCTGGTGCTGCAAAGCTTACCGGTGCCGCCGCGGCAAATTCCTTACAGCACGGGCTATGTCTATTTCGAGCTGCTTAAAAATGGGCCTTTCTGGGACAAAATTTCCGCCACCGGCGCGCTGGCGCTGCACGTTGCAGGTGAGTTTCCTGGTCTGAAAATGGAACTCTGGGGAATCAGGATCTGATGAAAGACGATATCGGTCAGCAGGTAATAACGCCTTCAGACTCTGTCCGTGACGATGCCAATTCACCGCAGGCGCAGGGAAAGTTTCTGCTTGATGAGCAAGGGGATTGGGTGCTGGAGCCTGTCAGCCAGAGCGGCGTGCCTACAGGTAACGATCAGCCATTCAGAAATGAGAGGCTGCTTCAGAGCGAGAGCGTTCAACAGCGCATGCTAAAGGTGCTCGCGGCGGAAAATCCGTTGCTGGAGGCCGCTCAGCCTCTTCTGCGTGCGCTCAGCGATATGCCGGAGCAGATCGTGGACATTGCGCACGTCGAGATCCTGAAAAATACGCTGAAGAGCCAGATTAACCTGTTCAGCGTCGTTTGCGACGAAGTGAATATCCCCTGGAAAAAGATGGCGATCGTTCGCTACTGCATCTGTACCGCTCTCGACGAGGCGGCGCACACCGCGCCCTGGGGGCTGGAATCCGGCTGGTCGCAGAGTAACCTACTGAACCATTTTGAAGGCGATAACGATGGCGGGAATAAGTTCTTCCTGCTTATCGGCCGCCTTTCGATGAATCCCAGTGAATTCGCCGATGTGCTGGAGGTGCTCCTGCGCATTCTGGGGCTGGGCTTCGAAGGCCGCTACAGCATCATTGAAGATGGCGATCGTCAGCTTACAAAAATCCGTCGGCGCCTGTTAACCATTATTCAGAGTACACGCGATACCACGCAGCCGGTTTTATCTCCGCATGGCCTGCAGCCGCACGGGCCGGTGCAGCGCGAGCGGTTAATTATTCCGGTCAGGCTAACCGCGCTGTGCGCGGGCGTGCTGGTGATGGCGGCTTTTATCTGGTGCAAATACTGGCTATCGCTACGCGGCGAATTTACTGCCAATAACATCTATGCGATGCAGAAAATCAATGTCGCCAGGCCGCCGGTAAAGATGCGTCTCAGGCTGGCCGTTTTGCTACGTAACGAAATACAGCAGCAGCTCCTGAGCGTTGATGAGACGCAGAAGCTAAGCAAGGTGGTGCTAAAGGGCGACTCGCTGTTTCTGTCCGGTTCGACCAGCGTTCAGCCCGCCATGGTGAACGTTATCGAACGTGTGGCCCGTGAAGTTCGCCGTGTGAATGGGGATGTGGTCATTGTCGGTCATACAGACTCCACGCCGATTAACAGACCTGGACTGCCGAATAACGTTGTGCTGTCGGAAAAACGCGCGGCGGAAGTGGCCAGGTATTTTCTCGCGGCAGGCCTGGCTGAGAGCAAGGTCAAAGTCGAGGGCGTCGGCAACAGCCAGCCCCTGGCATCAGATGCGACAGCTCAGGGACGGGCGAAGAATCGCCGCGTAGAGTTTTTTGTTACGTATTAATGAGAGCGACAATGTCTTATTTAAATAGAGTCTTCGCGGCGCGGTTTATGAAGACGCTGCTGATTGTGTGCTGTATTGCGCTATTGATTGCCGCTATCTGGTTTCTGGGGCCCTTTTTCGGCTTTGGTGAAACGCGTCCTTTACTGAGCATTGAGTCGCGCATCATTTTCATTCTGCTGGCGGTACTTTACCTGGTCAGCTTCTGGCTACGCTGGCCGTTCTTTATCGTGGCGATGGCAACGCTGTGCGTGCTTATCTGGGTGCCTGGTCCCTTCCTGCTGATAGGGGAAAAATACCCGTTAGCGTCGGTCAGCGTCAGGTTGTTCATTATCGCTTTTATTCTTTTCATCGCGCTGCTGTATGGCCTGTGGCGAATGCTGCTGGCGCTAAAAGATAACCCGGCTTTACTCGACAGGTTTATTCGTAATAAAGAGCCCGCGCCGGAAAATAACAGTTCCGAGGTTGCCTCGGTTATTGCTAACGCGGTGAATTACGTCAATAAAAATCGCAGCGACCTTTCTTTTTTCCAGCGCGTGATTCTGGCTCGTAAGCCGCTCAATGTGCTGCCCTGGTACATGATTCTGGGCACGGAAGATGCCGGGAAGACGTCCGCTATCCTGGGCTCAGGACAACATTTCCCACTGCCCGAACAGTTAATTCAGGTAGGTAAGCAGGGACAGCCGACGCGTAACTGCGAATGCTGGTTTGCCAATGATGCGGTTTATATCGATACCGCCGGCAAATATGTTAGCGAGCCTGAACAACATCTCAGCGAATGGCGCGCGCTGCTCAGGGCGTTGAAAAAACATCGGCCCGTTAAAGCCATAAACGGCGCCGTGGTGGCGTTTTCCGCCGCCGATATTATGGGATGCAGCAAAGCGGAACTGTTTGA
Organism: Dryocola boscaweniae; assembly: GCF_025215095.1. Lineage (GTDB taxonomy): Bacteria > Pseudomonadota > Gammaproteobacteria > Enterobacterales > Enterobacteriaceae > Dryocola > Dryocola boscaweniae. Next base: position 206,192 of record NZ_JALHAP010000081.1, read on the forward strand.
ACTTGCCTCCAGTATGCGTGCCAGAGTGGATGATTTACGCCAGACGCTGGGCGTGCGTTTTCCGGTTTACGTACTGGTCACTAAGCTCGATCAGTTGCCTGGTTTTGCGGAATATTTCAGGATCTTGACCGAGCAGGAGCGTGAACAGGTCTGGGGCGTAACCTTTCCGTATGTCGAGGCGATGAAAGCGTCAGTCTCTGAACTGCATAGCCAGATACAGAAAGAGTTTGCCCTGCTGGAGCAGCGTATTGAGCGGGATATGATTGTCCGCCAGCAGGAAGAGTATGACAACCGGGATCGCAAGAAGATGTACGCGCTGCCGCAGGATTTTCAGATGCTCTCCGGCCTGGTTGCGAAAGTGGTGCACAATATCTTTTTCGCTTCCCGCTACGATGAAACGCAAAGCTACACCACCCTGCGCGGCATTTATTTTTCAAGTAGCCATCAGCCCGTGGATTTTAGCCTGCTGAGTAACCAGAGCATTATCCGTAAGTGGTCTAACTACGTCGAGAATAAGACCCCGGAGGTGACCGCGTCTCTCACGGCACAACCGGGCGACCGCGATTTTCTTGTTAATGACGTTTCCTACGGCAGGCAGTATTTCCTCAAGCAGCTTTTCAGCGAGGTTATCGTCAAGGATGTCGGTTTGGCGCGCCACAATCTGGCTAACGAATCGAAGTACCGTTTGCAGCGTTTTCTGGGACATACGCTGTGCATCGCTTTGGCCTTTATCCTGCTTAATGGTTTTTATCATAGCTATCACAATAACGGCCAATATCTGGACGCAACGGACAGCAAAGTTATCGCGCTGGATAGTGAGGTCAGCCGCTTTGTTAAAACATCTAATGACAGCCTCCTTCCGCGCCTGCTGAGACTTTCGCAACATCTGCCCGAATACGGCGTGCTGGACGTATTTAACCCGACACTGGAATGGCGCTATGGGCTGTATACCGGTACCGATGTCGTGAATGCCTCCGATTCGCTATACCAGTTCTTTCTGCAGCGGCTGCTGCTGGCGCAAATTGAACAACAGGCCACTCAGGCGCTGCAAAAAGCGATTGATAGCGATAGCTCAGAGCAGGTTTTCGACCGCCTGAAGCTTTATCTACAGGTCTTCGGTCAGGGAGTCTTTGACCGGCAATACATGATTAACAGTATTGCCCGCCTCTGGGAAACCAACGGCAAGCTCCAGGCTTATGAGGAGCGGCAGATTTTTATCGCTCATCTGACAAACCTCTTCGCATCTTCCGACTGGCGGCGCTTTGGCCAGGCGGCAGATGATGGTCTGGTGAAATACGCGCGGACGATGCTGAAACGCGAAGATGTGGCCAGTCGTCTGTATGGGCGCATTAAGGACTCTCTGATAAAGGACATGCCGGCTGATTTGACGCTGAGCGAAATGGCCGGCACTCAGGGGAGTGAACTGTTTTCGCTGAACAATGAGGACAGCGAAACGGTTATTCCCGGGATCTTTACCCGCGCAGGCTATTACGAGCTGTTTAAAAAAAAAATGGAACCCGACCTGATGCGACTGGAGCGTGAGGACGCCTGGGTTACGGGCATGGACAACGCTGGCGGCACAGAGCATAAAGCCGCGAAGCCTCAGGTGAAGGTGACCGGTGAGGGCGTGCTGGTGAACCCGATACAGCAGCAAATACTGGCGCTCTATCTGGATGAGTACACCCGGCACTGGCAGACGTTTCTGCGTAATATTCGCATTAAAACGGGTCTTCTGACGCAGGACTATGGCAATCCCGGCGTAGCGGCGGATATCTATATATTGAGGACGCTGGCCGCGTCAAATTCTCCTCTTGCAAATCTGGTGCAGCGCGCGGTCGCCGAGACCACGCTGGTGGAAAAGGAAAGCAGGTCGCTGCTGGAGAATGTCAGTAATAAAGGGCGCATTTTAAATGCGGTAGAGAAAGTGAGTCTTGCCTGGGCCGCAATGGAAAAAAAGCTGCTCCGGGAAGGCGTGGATAACCATTTTGCGCCTCTGCGCGAATTTGTGACCGGCAGTCGCGAGGCAATATCCGATGTTAGTCCGACTGCGTCTGGCACCGGGCTGAGCAAGCTCATGGGGGCGCTCAATGAGCAGTACACTCTGTTCGTCATTTATAACGATGCGCTAAAGAACGGCGGTTCGCTGACGTTGTCCGACTCGGCTCAGAAGCTGAGCGCCGAATCGCAAATGTGGCCCGATCCCGTGCGCCATTTGATAAGCCCGCTGCTGAACGCCGCCTATGGCAGGGCAAGCAGGGAAAGCATTGCCAAAAGCAACGAAGGCATTGATGAAAACCTGGGACGTATCTGCCGCGCGACGCTGGAAGGACGCTATCCCTTTGCTCAAAGCCAGCGGGAAGTGGCGCTGACGGACTTTGAACGCTTTTTTGCCGCGGGCGGTCTGGTCGATGAGTACTATAAAAAAAATCTGGCGGATAAAGTCGACACCTCTTCTTATCCATGGCGTTACAAAGGCGATGCGCAAGACGGCAATGCGGGCTCGCTGGAGGTATTCGAACACGCTGCGAAAATCCGCAATGTGTTTTTCCAGGCTGAAGGTGGGCGCAAGCTATCGCTCACGTTTGACGTTTCGGTGCCCTATATGGAACCGACCATCACCCAGTTAAATATGAATTTTGATGGAACATCAGTGAATTATATTCACTGGCCGGTATCGCCGGTTTCCTTAACCTGGCCTGCCTCGCGCCGCGCTTCGAGAATTTCTGTCAACGCCACGCCGCGCACTACTTCCGGTACATCAGCCGCCATATTCACCGGGCCGTGGTCGCTATTTCGCTGGCTGGATAATGCAGACGATGTTGTTGCCACTGACTCAGATGAAACCTTCCTGGTCTATTACCTGGATAAACGCAGGGTAGATATTGAAATCAGCGGGGTGACTTTCGAAGGCGCGCTTGCTGTGGATCTACTGAAAGATTTCCGCTGCCCTGCCGCTTCTTAAAAAATGATGACCATACGCGAGGGAGAGCTATGTCGTTACGCCTGTATTTACTTGTCGATGATTCGCGAGCCGGTCTTTTTAAAACCGGAAGCAAAAGGCGGCGGGAAGTGTACTCCTTAGTGACCCAAAAGATACTAAAAAATATGGATTCCTCGATGCCTGATGATTATTTGCCGGAGAGTTATCCGTGGTGCTTTGTTATTTCTTTCGGCGCGTTGCGGGGTAAATGTTATGCCGGCGCATTTATGGTTCATCGCAATAGCCAGGGAGAAAAGTCGCTTATCGTGGTGTACAGCGAACGCTCTTATCAATGGTTGAAAAAAAATATGCGTACCGAGTTTCCGCTGACGTTCTGGATGGCGCGGATCTTAAACAATACGCAGAAAAGTGATTTTACCCAACATAACTGGAAACCATTGCGGCAATGGTTAAAAGCACTAAAACGGGCCTATTCCCCTTTCTGGGAATCCTTTGCTCTTACGCCCGCTTATCGGTTTAAAAATCATTCTCAGGCATTACTCAGGGAGGGTTCACAGGAGGATTATTGCATTCGGAATAGTGATGGTGTCGAGGTTATGCCGTGGACAAACTGGCCTGACTGTTTACAGCAGGAGGCTGGTATCTGGATCTGGCGGCAAAGCCGGCACAGGAAAATATTGGATTCGCAGAGAATTCCGTTACGACGCGCTGAGGCTGAACCGCCTGCCGCTTCATTCTAAGATATTCACAACGCATCAGGTGATTATATGTCACGTACTATTAAATTAAGTAGCCCGGCCATGCCGCTTCTACTTGGAGAGCCGGCGTTGGTAATCTCAAAGCTGGATGGGGAAGAGTCGTTCTCTTCGCTGTATTCCTACGTGATTACTGCTAAAACGCCTGCTAATCCCCACATTCCCTGGCAGGCTGCCTCAAATGTCGATTTAAAATCTTTAATCGGCAAAGAGATGACTGTCGAAATCGAACTGGATGGTAATGGGTTAGGGGATATTAATTCGGTTGGACAGGGCGCCAGGGAAATTTCTGGTATTGTGCAGCGGGCCCGTTATATCGGCCGCGATGCTAACCAGGCGCTGTATGAAATTATTATTCGCCCCTGGCTGCATCTGGCGGAACTTACCGCCGACTTCAAAATATTCCAACAAAAAAGCGTGGTGGATATTATTGAGGAAGTGCTGGGCGATTATAATTTCCCCTTTGAAAAGCGGCTGGCGGGACGTTATCCCCTGCTGGACTTCCAGGTTCAATACGGTGAAACCGATTTCAGCTTCATTGAACGTCTAATGGAAGAATGGGGTATTTACTGGTTTTTCGAACACGGCGGGAAAAATCATAAATTAATCCTCGTTGATAACGTTGGTGCTCATAAGCCTTTCCACAGTGAAGCCTATCACGTTATCCACTACGCCTCCGATCGTCCGAAGATGGATGAGGAATATATCAGCCAGTTCCATTTCCAGGAGACGATTACCTCCGGCAAATGGGTCACCAACGATTATGACTTTACTAAATCGCGCGCCGATATCATGGCGCTGGACAGTAAACCGCGGAAGACCAGCTTTAACCAGATGGAGATTTTCCACTGGCCGGGTGATTACGAACAGCCGGACATCGGCGAACAATTGGCGCGCGTACGCATGGAAGAGCGCGGCGCGCTGGGTTCACGCTGTGAAGGCTCAGGCGAATTACGCGGTATTGCCTGCGGTTGCGCTTTCGAACTGGTGAACTATCCCGTTGAGAAAGTGAACCGTGAATATATGGTAATACGCAGCCACCTGCTGGTTGAAGAGGTAGATCAACTGGCCGGGCAGGATGAATTCCGTTACCGCTGTGATTTTACCGTTCAGCCGACAACCAAAATCTACCGTCATCCACTTTCGGTACCGAAGCCAAAAACCAGCGGGCCGCAGACCGCTATCGTGGTGGGGCCGCCGGGCGAAGAGATTTGGACGGATGAATATGGTCGCGTGAAAGTGCGCTTCCTTTGGGATCGTTATGGCCAGAACCGTGAGACAGATTCTTGCTGGCTGCGTGTGAGCCAGGCCTGGGCCGGGAATAACTTTGGCGGGATCTATATTCCGCGTATCGGTCACGAAGTTATTGTGGACTTTATTAATGGCGATCCAGACAGGCCGTTAATCACCGGCAGTCTGTACAACAACGTCACTATGCCTCCCTGGGATCTACCGGTAAACGCGACGCAAAGCGGGCTGATCAGCCGCACCGTTGGCGGAGGGCGCAGCAACTTTAACGGCATTCGTTTCGAAGATAAGCCTGGTATTGAACAGTATTGGGAACAGGCGGAACGCAGTATGAGCCGCTTAACCAAGGAAAACGAAACTCAGACTATTGGTATGAACTCTGATATTAACGTGGGCCTGTCGCGCAACCTGTTTGTTGGGGCGAATTACATGTCAGACGTGATCGGTAACAGCAGCGCAATGATTGGTGCAGCTTTAGGGATTCAGGTAGGGGGGAGTCAGAGCGATAACGTTGCCGGTGCTAAGGGGATCAATGTCGGCGGGGCGTTTATGACCAGCGTAGGTGGTTATCATTCCATTTCCGTTGGAGGCGCGAGCACCATGGTGGCCGGAGGCGCGATGACGCTGACTGCCGGCGGCGAGCTGGTGATAGCGGCCAAGAAAATCAAAATCATCGGCTCCGACCAGGTCACCATTGAGGGAGGGGTGGTAAATATTAATCCGGGTGATTGCGGCAGTAACTGTGGCGGCGGCGGCGGCGGCGGTGGAATGATCGGCCTGCCGGGAATGCCTGCAATTTCTACACTGTTTGGCGTGGTTATTCCGCTACCGCCGTTGCCAGTGCCAACGGAGACACCAACGGTGACGCCAACGGAGACACCAACGGTGACGCCGACGGAGACACCAACGGTGACGCCGACGGAGACGCCAACGGTGACGCCAACGGAGACGCCAACGGAGACGCCAACGGAAACCCCAACGGGAAGTGCAAACCCAGAACCGTAAAAGCAAATAACCCGGCGATGAAGTCAGCTCATCGCTGAAATAAGCGCCGGGCCATCAATTTTTCTAAGGGCTATGTAAAGGAGAAAAACAATGCAAAACGCAGGACGAGTCGGTGATATCACCACGCACGGCGGTGCGATATGCACCGGATCTGGCGACGTATTTATCAATGGCCTACCCGCGGCAATGGCCGCTGCGAGTATTGCTCCCTGCGCTCTGGGGCATGGTGCGGCACCCATAGCGACAGGTTCTTGCTCGGTCTTTATCAACGGATTTCCTGCGGCTCGACTCGGTGATGTAACCGGCTGTGGTGCGGTTGTAGCTATGGGTTCATGTGATGTTTATATAGGTTCATAAAGTGAACATTCATTTTGAATGGCCCGTATCTCGCCAGCCGGTTGCGCTTGCCAGCGGTTTGACTGCAGATAATGCTGCCGTTTTGGATGTTATTAGTGGGGTCTTCGGACCCTACGACAGCACCTCTGGGCATGATGTCGTGGCATTTTACTGGCATATGGCCAGGCCCGTAATGCAGAATTTATGCGCCAGTCACGTATGCCGCCTGGAGGGGGTCGAACTGCAGTACGGTAGCGTACATCCTTTACGTCATGAAAATAACATTCAGGCAGGCCACTTTAAGCTGGTGATAAGCAGTAGTGGCGCGGGCGAACTCGCTGAACAAGCGTTCTATCATCTTATCTATCCTGACGGCTCGTGGGACAAAGCAAACAAGCTTCCTGAGGTTGAGGATATTCTCCCCAATGGCGGAAGTTATATTAACGACCTGCATTATTTTAACGAAGTGGTGCTGGCGCAGGATAAAAGCGACGATATTTTAAAAACGCTGGAAGTGGAATATAAGCGTTTTTTAATCTGGCAAGAGCTGGATGGCGGGCATTACCAGAGAATGAACCACCAGGAAAATCACATCATCAAAAAAGATTGTCGTTTTGATCGCATCAGAGAGCAAATTAAAGATAAAACTTTATCCGAATGCATTGTCGATCGGACTTTCCTCATGGAGAAAGTATGGGCAGAGCTGGAGACGGGCGAACTTCCGGACGATCTCTTCGCCGAAGAGGAAAAAATAGACATTCTCAAAACGCTTTCACCTGAACATATCGTTGCGAAAGGTAAATATAAAGTCCCTGAACTGGTGTTTCAGGACTTTTATAAAGTGGGACTGGATTCTTATTATTAACCGAAGGAGCAGGAATCATGCAGGATTTTACTTCCCTTAACCAGATGCTGAAAACAGCATCGCTGGATGAAATCTTCGAACAGGTACAGGGGCAGGTTAAAGCGCACCCGCAGAGTCTGAAAGCAAGAGAAGTACTGTTTAAATTATATTGCGTTGAAGGCCAGTGGGATAAAGCGCTTCTCCAGCTTGAGACTCTGGCGATGTTAGATGAGGGGTTAAAAAAGCGCACGGAGCTGTACAAAAACCTCGTATTCAGCGAAATACAGCGCGCTCAGGTGCTGGCTGGCGAGCGTCAGGCGGCGACTTTACAGGGTGAAACACCGCCGTGGATGAAGTCCTTACATCTGGCAAACGTTCTGCACTACGAGGGAAAAATCGAAGAGGCGGAAAAGTCCCGCCTTGAAGCGTTTGAACTGGCGCAGGAAAGCCCGGGGCGAAGCGATACGCTGGGAGAATTTTCATGGATTGCTGACAGCGATGGCCGTCTGGGGCCCGTTTGCGAATTTATCTGTGCCGGTGGCTATCGCTGGCTGCCCTTTTCTGACTTACAGCAGCTAACGGTTTCTAAGCCGGAAGATCTTTTGGATCTCTTGTGGGTTCCTGCCACCGCTAAAGCAGGCGACGAGATTTATCATGGCTATATACCGGCGCGTTATCCTGTCAGCGAGGCGGACGATCGGGACAGCAAACTCGGCATGAAAACGGAATGGGCGTCATTGTCTGGTACTTTTTCTCCAGCAAGGGGACGAAAGGTACTGATTACTGACCGGAACGAGCATTCAGTTATGGAAGCGGGCGACATTGTTTTCGGATAATTTAGCGGGGAAAAAACGGCAATATCTTCCTGATTTACTGGAACGTTTGCAGGATGATGAGCCGAAAAGCCCGCACGATCGCGCTAAGCCTGTTGATGTAAAAGGCATGCGCAGGCTGGTGCAAAAAGATATTGCCGACTTGATCAATCACACCAATATTGAGGACTCTCTGGAAGAGCATCGCCATAAGCTCATCATGGCATCAGTGCTCAATTACGGCGTTCCGGCTCTCATCGGCACTCAGGAAAATCATCGTAACTGGAACGTCATTGAGAAAACGATTCGTGAGGCGATTTTGCGTTTTGAACCGCGCATCATACCCGAAACTTTACTTGTGCGTTCATTGCAGGAAAGAGACAGCGAGGTACGGCATGCGATCGTTCTTTTTGAGATCCGGGGGCTGATTTACTGGCAGCCCAGGCCTGTCGATTTATGTATGAGCGGTCGTTACGACTTTGAGTCTGAAAAAGTTGACTTAACGCTGCTGTAAGTCAAATGCTGGGATGCCCATGTTTGCGTGTGTACTGTATTTGGGATAGTTGACCGGGCTTTTTTCCTGGCTATTTATCCCAAAATAAGGCGGCATTTTTTATTCCATATAACACATTTAAGATTATTCTGATTTTTGTTTTCATTTTGTTCCATTTTTAACCGTGTGTATGGAGTAAAAAGCTACCTAAATTTAATAAAGTGGTTTATTCTTTTGCAATTTGTTGATTTTTCAATAAATTTGATCGTTTTATATATTGGTTATAGACTGAACCCGGTTGAGCACAAGGAAGCGAGATTATAAGAACAAGGGAATATTTAATCTCTTCTTATATTTTAGTGCTTATTTAAATTTAGTCCCGATCTCTGTTTTGTTTCAACTGGAGATCGATTTTTTCACCTACACCTTATGTTAGCTTATCCATTCACATCTGTCAGGGAGCGACAAATTTAAGATAGCATTATATAAGAATAAAGATATATAAGTTCTGAATGGCTTAGCTTATCGTAAGTTGTTTCTATTCCTTTGTCTTTTCTGACAGGCGTTTTGTCACGTCTGGAGGTAATTGCTATTGATTGAAAAACGCAATACATGGGTGTGAAATATGTTAAACATATTATTAATGGATGCTAACTATTATCAAATATCGGGATTGAGCTTCTTAATCTTCAATCAGCTTACCGGCGATCGCCCTGGTGAGTTTTGTTTTTTACTACCGTCTGAAGAAAAAAACCGCGATATTGCTAATGTTATTTTCCATAATGACATGGTAACGATTAATCTTTTCAACAAAAGGTGTATTCACAGTGCTAATGAAGCAGGTCGAAAGGCGACGGAAAAATTAACTATTCATGTACCGTTTTTGTCCAGAAGCCAAACCCTCAATGATATCTCGATGAAGATCGGTAAGATATTGGCAATAGCCAGTGCTGATTATCATCTGTTTCTTAATAAAGAGGAGGCGTTCTGGAATTTTGGTTTAAAAAAATATGCTCAACTTTCGGTTACTGAAAATGACGTGATGATCCTGATTGGCTGTGGATACAACAGTACAGATATATCAAAAATCCTCAACCGCTCACGAAAAACAATAAGCACGCATTATCGTAACGCCAGTCGGAAAATGGGCGCAGCAAATCGGGCAGAGTTCTACCGCTATGCTTCGTTTATCGCTAAATGTGGGTGCGATGAACGAAACACTCTGTGTTTGTAAACGATTTACTTAAAAGGAATTAGTTATGAATAATGGTTTTAATAAATGGAGTGCTGGCACGCTGTCCATATCATCAATATTTTTCGCCATGAGTACTTATGCCTGGTCGGCAAATAACGACACTATTATTGCAAATGGTACAGTTCGGACCTTAGATAATATGACGTTTGAAAATGATACTAACGGGACATTTATTATTCAGGCGAAAAATAGTGCTGATTTTACTGCGACCCGGTTGCTGCTTAACAGTTCAGGAAACCGCGGCGGCGGCGTATGGATAGATAATGCTAAATTTACCGCGCAGGATTTAAAAATTAACGTCAGCGGGAATTCAGGCAGCGGTATTTATCTGGCCAACAATAGTGAAGCCATGCTGAATAATATTCAAATCGCTGCGCAAAATAATGCTCTGGGGCTGGATCTGGATGGCACGTGGTCCACGGCGCAGGGCAGGGCAATCGCCCGGGCCAGTGACAGCATTATCGCCACAGCCGGGGGAGATGCCATCAGGGTGATGGCGGGCGATTTGGCGCTGAATAATGTAACGGCGGCTACCCTGGGCAATTACAGCTATGCATTAAATGCGAATACTGATGCAAAAATTGACGTAGAGGGCGGAAGTTTCTCCACTCAAGGCGAATACAGCGATGCGGTATGGATCGTCTCACAAGAGTCCTCGGCAACGTTGAACAACGCAGTTATTACGACTCAAGGGAGACGCTCCACTGCGGTGAATGCGCAAAAAGGAACGGCAAACGTCGCCAACAGCATCCTTGAAACCCAGGGGGAGAACGCCTATGGCCTGTATACCGAGAATCAGATTCAGGGCGATCGCCTGTCGATTACAACTTCCGGTACCAGCGGCGCAGGTCTGTTCACGGCGTTGGGCGGCACTGGTACGCTGACTAATAGCACGATTATGACACATGGCGAGCTGGCGCCCGGCCTGCTGGCCTATCCCGGCTCACGCATTAACGCAGATAACGTGCAGATAGAAACCACGGGTAAAGAGAGCTTTGGGCTGTGGGGACGCGCGGGCACGCTTAATATCAGTAACAGTCTTGTCAGCACTGCGGGTGAAGAGGCAAGCGGGCTGTATGTCAACGGATATTCCTCTACCGCGGCGACTGGCAATAGCGTATCTCTGGATAAGGTAACGCTCAAAAGCGAACAGGCTCAGGCGATTAACGTCAGCACGGCAGCCCTGTCGCTGGAGGTGAAAGATTCCGCTCTTAGCGGTGGAAATGGCCAGCTTATGACCGTCAGTCATTACGAAGATACGATCGATCCAGCCAATAACCTTTATAGCGACGTGGCCTTCAATGCCGCAAACAGTTCGTTAAACGGCGATATCTCCGTGAGCGATCCGGGCAATATCGTAAAGGTTAACCTTACCTCCGGCTCAGTGCTTAACGGTGCGGCAAACAACGTGACATCGTTGGCGCTTGATGACAGCAGCCACTGGAATATAAATAACAATTCCGTTGTTGGACAGTTAACGAATAACGGCACGGTAGCTTTTTCCAGCCAGAACAGGTTCGACACTCTTACCGTGACGGGAGATTACGCGGGAAACGGTGGGGCGCTGGTGATGAATAGCGTGCTGGGGAGCGATTCCTCTCCGGCGAACAGGGTGATTATTGGCGGTGACGTGCTGGAAGGAACCACTAACATTTCCATTAATAATCTCGGCGGCCATGGCGCGCAGACCGTTGAGGGAATAAAGATTGTTGATGTCGGCGGCACTTCCCTGGGCCGCTTTGTCAAAATGGATCGCATTATTGCCGGTGCTTACGATTACGATCTCATTAAACAAGGAGAGAGCTGGTATCTGACCAGCAGCCTGGCTAACTCCGATACCGCTCCAGAACCTACGCCAGATTCTGTACCTGCGCCAACGCCCGCCCCTGCGCCTGTTCCCGTCCCGGCCCCAGGTCTGGTTCCCGCTCCGGCTCCAGATGTAGTTCCTGTCCGTCAACCGAAAGCGCCTCCGGCAGTCCGTCCGGAAGCTGCAAGCTACACGGCTAACCTGGCGGCGGCGAATACCCTGTTTATGATGAGCCTGCACGATCGCCTGGGGGAAACGCAGTTTATTAATATGCTAACGGGTCAGAAGGAAGTGACCAGCCTGTGGTTACGTCAGATTGGCGCGCACAATGTCTGGCGTGACGCCAGCGGGCAGTTGAAAACCCAGAGCAACCGCTATATAGCCCAGATTGGCGGCGATGTTGCGCGCTGGAGCACGGATGGACAGGACCGCTGGCATGTCGGTTTCATGGCCGGTTATGGGAATAATCACAGCAATTCTCATAACCGGCTAAGCGGCTATAGTTCGCGAGGTTCCGTTGATGGCTACAGCATAGGGGGCTATGCCACCTGGTATGCAAATAAGGAAAATCATACCGGCGCCTGGCTCGATAGCTGGCTGCAGTATAGCTGGTTTAACAACGAGGTTAAGGGGGAGATGCTGACGGCCGAAAGCTACAAATCTCATGGGATTACGGCTTCTCTGGAAAGCGGGTATACCTGGAAAGCTGGACAGTTTCTGGGCAGCCGCGGCTCGGTAAACGAATGGTTTATTCAGCCAAAGGCACAGGCGGTATGGATGGGCGTCAGGGCTGATAATCACCATGAAGCGAACGGAACCCGGGTTAGCGATGATGGCCAGGGAAACGTGATGACCCGACTGGGCATTAGAACTTTCCTGAAAAGCCATCATGAGCGCGATAAGAACAAACAACGCGAATTCCAGCCATATATTGAGCTGAGCTGGTTGCACAACACTCGTGATTTTGCGGCCCGGCTGGATGATGCTCGCGTCAGCCAGAGCGGGGCATCAAATCTGGGGGAGGTTAAAGTTGGGCTGGAAGGACAAATAAACCCGCGTTTGAATCTTTGGGGCAATGTCAGCGTGCAAATGGGAGACACCGGTTATAACGATAGCGCCGCTATGATTGGGATGAAATACAACTTCTAAGTTACGTTGTCAGACCGGCCCGGCCGGTCTGACAATTCAGACTGGGATATTCTGAGATTCGCTATGAAAATTTTTGCGAGGGATTGCTTTTATCGTCAGGGAGTAATGGCGTTATTAGATAAAATGAGTTTTGATTACACAGAGCAAGGCATCTGGGTCTCTGATAAGGTCTTTCTCCCCTTTTTTATTTTCCCCAAAAACAACGTGCTCGCTATTTATAATAACATCATTAAGCAGCGTATCCGTTCACCGGCCATGGTGTTTTGCGCCCGGCAGACAATTCCTTTTTTTCAGGATATTTACTTTGCTGAAAAATTCTATTTTGTTTCGCTGGATGCTGCTTGTGACACGGTAGAAAAAGAGATTAAGGATTCCATTAATTATTATCTAACCGAAAGACCTTCTGAAAAGGTTGCCCTGTGCCCTTATCAACGCTTGACCAGCAGAGAAATTGAAGTAGTCCAGTATCTGTTACAAGGGCATAAACCGTCATTAATATCGAAGAATATAAATATATCTTATAGGTATATCAGTATGTATAAACGTTCAGCAATGTGTAAGTTACAAGTAGAAACTTTTACTGAGCTTTATTGTAAGGTTAAATTACTGGAGCGTGTATTACTCAACGAATCATACAAAGTAGAAGGGTGTATAGTTACAGAAGCGATCCTGGAAAATAAGTAATACGCCGCAGAGAAATTAATTCCTGCGGCGATGTGGCTGCGGGTAAGAGGATATCGCCGATGAGCGCCGGGAAACTAACCCGGCAACCGGCTTTTGGGTCGCCCCGGACCGAGCAGAATCGCCAGTTTGGCGCCGCCTTTGGTAGTTTCCATGAGAATTTTACACACGCTGGTTAGCGGTACGGAAAGCAGCATGCCGACCGGGCCGAGCAGCCAGCCCCAGAACAGCAACGAGAGGAACACCACAAAAGTGGACATCCCAAGCCCGCGTCCCATCATGCGCGGTTCGACGATATTTCCCAGCACCATATGCACGGCGAGAAACAGCGCGCCGACCATAACCATTTCGTAGGTGCCGTTAAATAAGAACGCCTGAATCATTGGCGGGATAGCGGAAATCACCGAGCCGATGTTGGGAATATAATTCAGCAGGAAACCTAATACCCCCCACATCAGCGCAAACTGTACGCCCAGCAGCACAAGCCCCGCCCAGATAATAGCTCCGGTCCACAGGCTGATAAGCGTTTTAAGCGCCAGATAGTGAGTCACGCCTTTAAGCGCCCGGTGCATGCCGGCAATGTGAATTTGCGGATTAGCGAGGGCGAAACGCAGCTTATAGGGGACGTGGCGTACTTCGAACAGCATAAAGACCACGGTCATGACTAACAGTAAAATGCTCGCCATCGCGCCGGAAAGGCTGGTCATTAACGTGGTGGCGAAAGACATAACTTTTTCGGAGTCCAGACGCTGCAGCATACGCTCAGGCGAAAGCCTGAGATGCATGAAGGGGATCATCCTTTCAAGCTCCAGCACCTTCTGCGTCAGCATTTTGTTGTATTTCGGCAGCATAGCCAGAAACTCATTCATTGACGCCGCGAGCACGCCAATCAGCAGCGTGAGCATAATCAGCATCGCGAAGACCACTATAGAAATGGCCAGCGGGCGGCGTACGCCGCGACGAATAAACCAGGTGACGAGCGGGTTGAGCACAATGGCGAAAAACAGCGCCATCAGAAGCTGCACGATAATGTCCGCCGCCGCATGAATTCCCGCAAGAATGATCACGAGGGCGGAGAGTTTCATAAGAATGTGTAGCCCGGCTTTATCGGGTTCTGGGGAGGGCATGGAGAATTCCTTTCTGTTATCGATCTTCATAGTGTAGTGCTTCGTTTGTTTCTCACGCACGGGCGATATCTGAAAGTCCGTAGCTGAAATCCTGGCCCGGACCTGTTTATACTGGGGAACGGCTGTTTTTTAAGTGAATACTGATGCCAGACCTCGCTCCTCAACCCGCATTAAGCGGTTTCCGTCTCAATCTGCAGATTGTCTCCGTTGTGATGTTTAATTTCGCAAGCTATATGACCATTGGCCTGCCGCTTGCGGTTTTACCGGGCTATGTCCATGACATTATGGGATTTAGCGCCTTCTGGGCAGGTTTAGTCATTAGCCTGCAATATTTTGCCACGTTATTAAGTCGACCGCATGCGGGGCGCTATGCAGATTTACTCGGGCCGAAAAAAATTGTCGTGTTCGGGCTGTGCGGTTGTTTTCTTAGCGGCGTCAGCTATTTGCTGGCGGCGCTGGGTAGCGGCTGGCCGATGGTGAGTTTAATTTTGCTCTGCCTTGGGCGTGTGATTCTGGGGATCGGACAAAGTTTTGCCGGGACTGGCTCAACGCTTTGGGGAGTTGGGGTGGTTGGCTCCTTACATATCGGACGCGTCATTTCCTGGAACGGGATCGTTACTTACGGCGCGATGGCGATTGGCGCGCCGCTTGGCGTGCTGTTTTATCATATGGGCGGGCTGAAGCTTCTGGCGGGAATTATTATGGCCGTGGCGCTGCTCGCTATTGTGCTTGCGCTTCCTCGTCCGGCGGTAAAAGCCAGTAAAGGAAAGCCGTTGCCGTTTCGGGCGGTGCTTGGCCGCGTTTGGCTCTATGGTATGGCGCTTGCGCTGGCATCCGCAGGTTTTGGCGTTATCGCCACGTTTATCACGCTTTTTTACGACGCCAAAGGCTGGGACGGCGCGGCGTTTGCGCTTACGCTGTTTAGCTGCGCGTTTGTTGGTACTCGCTTACTTTTCCCAAACGGCATTAACCGTCTGGGTGGATTGAATGTAGCGATGCTCTGCTTTGTGGTGGAGATTATCGGGCTGCTGCTGGTGGGTTTTGCGGGCGAGCCGTGGATGGCGAAAGCCGGTACTTTTCTGACTGGCGCAGGCTTCTCGCTGGTGTTCCCGGCGTTGGGCGTGGTGGCGGTGAAAGTCGTGCCGCAGCAAAATCAGGGCAGCGCGTTAGCTACCTATACCGTGTTTATGGATTTATCTCTGGGCATAACCGGACCGCTTGCCGGCCTGTTGATGGCTTACGCCGGTGTGCCAGTGATTTATCTGGCGGCGGCTGTGCTGGTATTTATCGCGCTGCTTCTTGCCGGGCTGCTAAAAAAACGGCCCCCGGCTGAACAACCGGAGGCCGCGGCATTATCAGAGTAATTATTTGATGGTGATGGTATTGATGATGTTCTCAGCGGCAGTTTGCGCCTGTTGCTGATTATCCGCAGGCAGCGTTATCTGCATGGTCAGCAATTTATCATCCACTTTGCTCAGGATAACCGATGAGTATGCGGTCTGGCCTTTTGCAGAGATAACGGTGTCGAGCTGTTGCAGGTTATGGCCTTTAATCTCAATAGATTTGTTGGTCACTACCTGAAGCTGCGGGTCGCGCGCGCGCTGCTGGTCTTCCAGGCGTTTTGCCAGAGCTTCTAAATCATCGGTGGTGTTATCGCCGACAATCACGATGACCGCTTTCTGGCCGGTGGCATCGGAATAGACATGCATATTATTCGTTTGCGTGCCCACTTTACCGCTTTGATCGGTCATATCCGGCGGCAGTGCGAAACTCACCTTGCCGTCAAGCAGGCTAACCGGCTGCGCGTTGGCGTTGCCTTCTGCTGCAGCCCCTTCTGCTGCAGCCCCTTCGGCTGGCGTTTTGGTGTCGTTGTTGTCGCAGGCGGCAAGACCGAGCACCAGCAGGCCGATACCGACATATTTAACCAGGTTACGCATGACTTCATCCTTTACGTTAACAAGCCGTTGAGGGCAATCTCAGCATCTTAGCACAAGATAATTCAAGGACGGTCAACCGGGCTGCAAGCTCGACATTTCAGATTTGTCTGCCAGGCGTTTCAGCAACATATTGAGCAGCACGCCATACATTGGCAGGAAGAAAACGATGCTGATTAATACCTTAAAGCAGTAATCGACGATGGCTATCTCAACCCAGTGCTGCGCCATAAACGCGTCCGGGCTGCGCCAGAAGGCGATGAAAAAGAAGGAGAGCGTATCGCTGACATTGCCGAAAAGCGTCGAGGCCGTCGGCGCAAGCCACCAGCGCTTGTTCTGGCGCAGGCGGTTAAACACGTGAACATCGAGGATCTGCCCCAGCGCGTAAGCCATAAAGCTCGCGGTGGCAATGCGGGCGACAAACAGATTGAAGTGAGTCAGCGCCTCAAAGCCCTGCCAACTGCCCATATAAAACAGGGCCGAAATAGCATAGGAAATCACCAGCGCAGGGAGCATTACCGCGAAGATAATGCGCCGCGCGAGCGGAGCGCCAAAAATCCGCACCGTCAGATCGGTCGCCAGGAAGATAAACGGGAAGCTGAATGCACCCCAGGTTGTGTGGAATCCGAAGACCGAAACCGGGAGTTGCACCAGATAATTGCTGGAGGTGATCACCAGCAAATGGAATAGCGATAGCCAGAACAGCGCTTTCATGCGCCGTTGAGTTTGGAACTGCGTCATATTTTAGCCTTTTTAATAAATGGGGTGAGGGAACCCAGTAACCGCTTTTTAAAAGCCGGGGGATAATACTGCTTTAGCCCCGCTTTGCAACGGTTAATTTTAACGCAATCGTTCACGTCCCTTGCACGAGAATTTACCGGGCGTAAACTAGCGCGGTTTTTAAAATTCGAGACTGCCATGACTGATTTATTCGCCAACCCGGACCATACACTTGACGCCTTAGGCCTGCGCTGCCCCGAACCGGTAATGATGGTGCGTAAAACCGTGCGTAATATGCAGCCTGGCGAGACGCTGCTGGTGATTGCCGACGATCCCGCCACCACGCGTGACATCCCCGGTTTTTGCCGCTTTATGGAACATGAGCTGATTGCTCTGCAAGTAGAATCATTGCCTTATCGCTATCTGCTGCGTAAAGGCCAGTAGCCTACATATCCCTGTGTGCCCCGCACAGGGCTTCTGAACCTGCTTTGCACCTCTTCTGAACCTCAATTTCATTTTTTGCTGCTTTTGTGAACTGCTTCACCACCGCTTTTCTCCATCCAGGCTAATTTCTAATCGACAAAATAAAACATTGTTTTACTTCTTACCTACCTTACCTCAATCTGCTGGAGCGACACGATGAAGAAGACCTTTATGCCTGCTTTCGCTGGCCTGTGCCTGTCTGCCGCGTCACTGCTGTTTGCGCAGGCGAGTTATGCGCAAGTAATTAAAGCCGCCGATGTTCACCCCGAAGGCTATCCCAACGTCGTCGCTGTGCAACATATGGGGGAAAAGCTGAAGCAGCAAACCAACGGGGAGCTTGAGATTAAAGTCTTCCCAAGCGGCGTGCTCGGCGATGAAAAACAGATGATTGAGCAGGCGCAGATGGGGGCGATCGACATGATTCGTGTCTCCATGGCGCCGGTTGCCGCCATCCTGCCGGATGTAGAAGTCTTTACCTTGCCGTATGTGTTCCGCGATGAAGATCATATGCACAAAGTGATCGATGGCGATCTGGGTAAAGAAATTGGCGACAAACTCACCTCCAATCCCAAATCCCGCCTGGTGTTCCTCGGCTGGATGGATTCCGGCACGCGTAACCTGATTACCAAAAACCCGGTCGTGAAGGCGGAAGATTTACACGGCATGAAAATCCGCGTGCAGGGCAGCCCGGTCGCGCTTGCTACGCTTAAAGACATGGGGGCTAACTCCGTGGCGATGGGCGTGAGCGAAGTGTACAGCGGCATGCAAACCGGGGTTATCGACGGCGCGGAAAACAATCCGCCAACGTTTATCGCCCACAACTACATGCCGGTCGCTAAAAACTACACCCTGAGCGGCCACTTTATCACGCCGGAAATGCTGCTTTACTCCAAAGTAAAATGGGACAAGCTGAGCGCTGACGACCAGCAAAAAATCCTCAAACTTGCCCGCGAAGCGCAGATGGAACAGCGAGAGCTATGGAACGCTTATAACAAACAGGCGCTGGAAAAAATGAAGGCAGGGGGCGTGCAATTCCACGAAATCGACAAGGCCTGGTTTGTGAAAGCGACCGAGCCGGTTCGCAAAGAATACGGCGAGAAGCATCAGAGTCTGATGAAAGCCATCGCTGACGTCCAGTAAACCCTGCGGCTAACGATTTCGTGGAGGGCATATGTCCCAAAGCTACTCAAACTGGATGGATAAAGTTTACCTGGCGGCGATGATCGTCGCCGGTTTCTCTTTGCTTATCATGACCGTCATTATTCCGATCGGGATTTTCTCGCGGTATGTGCTCAACCGTGGGGAATCCTGGCCGGAGCCGGTGGCAATAATCTGCATGGTGACATTTACGTTTATCGGCGCGGCGGTGAGCTATCGCGCCGGTTCCCACATCGCGGTAAATATGCTGACGGACCGTCTGCCGCAGGCGCTGCAAACGCTCTGCGCACGCGTTGTCGATCTGCTGATGCTGCTGATTTCATTCGTAATGTTTTACTACAGCTACTTTCTGTGTGCGGATTTATGGCAGCAGCCTGTGGCGGAGTTTCCTGTACTGACGTCGGGGCAAACCTACCTGCCGTTGCCGATTGGCGCGGTGTTGCTGATTTTGTTTGTTATTGAGCGATTGCTGTTTGGTTCTCAGGAGAACCGTCCGGTGGTGCTGCTTGGTAATCACGGTTAAAGCCTGGGGACTCCAACATGGACGCATTTATCTTATTAGCCACGCTCGGCGTGCTGCTGGCGGTCGGGATGCCCGTCGCTTTTGCCGTAGGCCTCAGCGCTATGGTCGGGGCGCTGTGGATTGATTTGCCGCTCGAAGCAATCATGATTCAAATCACCAGCGGGGTGAACAAATTCACGCTGCTTGCGATCCCGTTCTTTATTCTGGCTGGCGCAATCATGGCGGAAGGCGGCATTGCGCGCCGTCTGGTGAATTTTGCCTATATTTTTGTGGGATTTATTCGCGGCGGCCTGTCGCTTGTGAATATCGTTGCCTCTACTTTCTTCGGCGCGATTTCAGGATCGTCGGTGGCGGATACTGCGTCGATCGGCAGCGTAATGATCCCGGAAATGGAGAAAAAAGGTTATCCGCGCGAATACGCGGCGGCGGTCACCGCAAGCGGATCGGTACAGGCGATTTTGATCCCGCCAAGCCATAACTCGGTGATTTATTCGCTGGCGGCAGGGGGTACGGTTTCTATCGCCACGCTGTTTATCGCCGGCGTGCTGCCGGGGCTGCTGCTGAGCTTTTGTTTGATGGCAATGTGCCTGGGATTCGCTCATAAACGCGGCTACCCGAAAGGCGAGCGTATTCCCTTTAAGCAGGCCCTGAAAATATTCTTTGATGCTTTATGGGGCTTGATGACAGTGGTCATCATCCTTGGCGGTATTCTGACCGGCGTATTCACCGCCACGGAATCTGCAGCGGTGGCCTGCGTCTGGGCGTTCTTCGTCACTATGTTTATCTACCGCGATTATAAATGGAACGAATTGCCGAAGCTGATGTTCCGCACCGTGAAAACCGTCTCTATCGTGATGATTTTGATTGGCTTTGCGGCGGCTTTTGGCGCGGTGATGACCTATATGCAGCTCCCGGCGCGTATCACCGAGTTCTTCACGTCGCTGTCCGATAACAAGTACGTGATCCTGATGTACCTGAACGTCATGCTGCTGCTGATCGGCACGCTGATGGACATGGCGCCGATCATTTTGATCCTGACTCCGGTGCTGCTGCCGGTGACCAACTCGCTGGGCATCGATCCGGTGCATTTCGGGATGATCATGATGGTGAACCTGGGTATCGGCCTGATCACCCCGCCGGTTGGCTCGGTGCTGTTTGTCGCAAGCGCGGTCAGCAAACAAAAAATAGAGGTGGTGGTGCGGGCCATGCTGCCGTTCTACTTCATGTTGCTGGTGGTGCTGGCGATGGTGACCTACATCCCGTGGGTTTCTTTGTGGCTACCGCATGCTCTGGGGATGAACTAAACCCGGCGGATGACGCTTCGCTTATCCGCCCTACTTAACGAGGTTAACTCTCTTTGTCGTAGGTCGGATAAGCGAAGCGTCATCCGACAAAAAAAACCGTCAAGTTGGGGCCGGAAGGTTCAGCGTCATCCAGCTGTTATTTTTTCCGCAGTAGCCTCAGCGCATTCGCCGTAACCAGAGCTGTAGCTCCCGAATCGGCGAGCACAGCCAGCCACAGGCCGGTCAGCCCCATCAGCGTTGTGATCAGGAATATCCCTTTTAACCCCAGCGCTATCGTGATGTTCTGACGAATATTACTGTGCGTTGCTCGTGCCAGGCCAATCATGCTCGCAAGTTCCGTCAGGCGATTGTGCGTCAGCGCCGCATCGGCGGTTTCCAGCGCAACGTCGGTCCCGCTGCCCATGGCAATGCCGATGGTCGCAGCTTTCATTGCCGGGGCATCGTTGATGCCGTCGCCAACCATCGCCAGCGGTTGCTGCGCGTTCAATGCGTTCACGGCCTTAACTTTGTCGGCCGGCAGCAGACTGGCGCGATAATGTATGCCTAATTCATCAGCGATGGCGGCGGCAGCACGAGGGTTATCGCCCGTCAGCATCACGCCCTGCACGCCGATATTTTTCAGGGCCGTAATCGCTTCTTTAGCATCGCTGCGCAGCGTATCGCGCATGGCGATAATACCCAGCAGCTTACCGTGCCCGACAATGACAATGACCGTCTGGCCTTTCGCTTCCAGATGGGTGATGCGCTGTTGCCAGCTTTCATTCAGCACGGCTGCGGGAAGTTTGCCTGGCGAGCTAAGCAACAGCGTTTCGCCATTGATTGTTGCTTCTACGCCAATGCCGGCCAGCGCACGATGCGATTCGGTTGTGGTCAGAGTAAGCTTCCGCAGTTGCGCTTCATGCACGATGGCCTGAGCAAGCGGGTGCGACGAGCCCTGTTCGACGGCGGCAGCCAACTCCAGCAGAGCATTCTCGTTCAGTGAATCAGCCGCTTCAATTGCGGTAACCTGCGGCTTTCCTGCCGTCAGCGTGCCGGTTTTATCGAAGGCTATCTGTTGGACCCGGCCAAGGCGTTCCAGCGCCGCGCCGCCTTTGATCAATGCGCCGTGACGAGCGGCGGCGGCGAGGCCTGAGGTTATTGCGGCCGGAGTCGAAATCACCAGCGCGCACGGGCAGCCAATCAGCAGCAGCGCCAGCCCTTTATAAATCCATTCGCTCCAGCTTTGCCCGAACAACAGAGGTGGAATAACGGCGGCAAGCAGCGCTATCGCCATAATAATCGGCGTATAGATACGGCTGAAGCGGTCGATAAAGCGTTCGATAGGCGCGCGGCGTTCGTCCGCTTCTTCGATTAAACGCAGAATGCGATCTATAGCGCTGTCGCCCGGCTCGGAGATCACTTCGAGTTGAACAAGCCTGTCAACGCTGGTGCTGCCCGCCGGGACTTTCTCGTTTTGGCTACGCTCCACCGGCACCGATTCGCCGGTTAAAGCGCTTTCATCGAAGCTGGCGCTTTCGCTGAGCAGGCGACCATCCGCCGGTAAGCGGCCGCCAGCAGAGACTTCAATCACATCGCCGGGACGAAGATCGCCCAGCGCGACGTTTTCTCTTTCGCCGTTGCGAATGCGTGTTGCGACTTCGGGCTTGAGCGCCATCAGAGCACTTACCCCGCGTCTGGCGCGGCTTGCAGCATAGGATTCAAGACGTTCGCCAACAAGGAACAGCAGCAGCACCATGGCTGCTTCGGCCGTTGCGCCGATAAAAAGCGCGCCAGCCGCGGCGACGCTCATCAGCGTTTCGATGGCGAACCAGTTACCGCTGCGAATCAGGTGCACGGCCTGATGAGCAATGGGCCACAGGCCGACCAGCGTGGTGGCAATAAACGCCATGTTGCCAAACGGATGGTTGAATTGTTCCAGCCCCCAGCTTACCGCCATCATGATGGCCAGAGTGATAAGCGGTAAGTTTTCACGCCAGCCAGAACTGGAAATAACTGCCGGCGCGGCGCTGTCGCGCAGGCTATATCCGGCGGCTTTTACTGCTTTCTCGACTTCCTGACGAATATCCCGTGGCGCGGTAACAAGCAGTTTTTCTGTCGCAAACAGGACCTGCACGTGTTGTATGTCAGGGATTTGTTTTACTGCGTTTTCGACTTTGCGTGCACAGGCTGCGCAGTCCATGCCTGAGACCTGCCAGCTATAGCGCTCGCCTTTCTCCAGGACAACCTCGGGCTGGGGCACGGCAGAACATTGCTCGTCATTGCAGCAGGAAGGCGCTTCGGCTGGCAACGGGCTTAACTTTGCCCTGGCAAACTGCGGGGGTTTTTTAGCGTTGAGCATACGCCCTCCTGGGTAATGATAATATTCTCATTACCGATGTTACACTCTGGAGCTTACTCCAGAGTCAAGAGGGAATATGCGGCTTAGATGTACAGCGCGCGGACAATCATAAAGTGTCCGGCAAAATAGCAGGCGGCGGCAATGGCGCTGTCGCCGGTAAAGCGGCGGCGATAGTGGCTAATCAACCAGACAATATTGCCCAGCAAGAGAAGCGTCGCGCCGACAAAACCCGAGAGGCTGTTGCTTGTCGGGCGGAAGAAATACAGCTCGCCTGCCAGCCACACCATCACAAGCGTCATGCCGATAAAAGTCATGATTGGCCAACGGAATATTTCCAGCCGCGTCCAGATAATCGCCACCAGGATCGCCCCGATAACGAGCAAGGCCAGCGGCAACGGCCAGAAGAAAGAGAGCGTCATCTGGCTGGCGAAATAGAGGGCATACAGTAGATGCGAAAGGAAGAAAGCGCCGATGGCGTATAGCATGCGCTGTGTCGGCAGCAGCATAAGCGCATCGCCCGTAAGCGTTGCCAGCAAACCGGCGAGGATCAGATACCCCGTAGCCTCAAACATCGGCGCCTGCCAGGCCAGCAATAACAACAGTAACAGCGTGACCGGCTTAAATACCCAGCGTTGCCAGGCTGGACCCCGATAGGAAGCATCTACATAGAGCCATCCGGAAAAGAATACGGCGATGAAAGACCAAAGCATGGCGTGTCCCTTTTGCTTAGGGCGGGTAAGCGTTAGCGTCACCCGCCGGAATTTACATAATGTATTTTAAGCCTGTGTTCCTTACTTCAGTCTAGTGGTCAAAGTCGAGGGATGACAATGCCCGGACGTGGGAGGTATTCTTAAAAGCGCCTGACAAATCGAGATAAATCCATGAGTAAGCCGCCTGTTTTCTTTATTGCCATCATCGTGTTAATCGTGGTGGCCGCGTCATTTCGCTTTATGCAGCAGCGCCGTCAGAACGCTGAAAACGATGCCGCGCCGCTGAGCCAAAAAAGCGTGATAGTGGCAACCAAGCGCGAAACGCCAGCCAATGACAGGCGTTCACGTCAGCGCGAGGTTACGCCTGCCGGTAGCTCGATACGTTATGAGGTGCGGTTCCGCCCACAGACGGGCGGAATGGAGATGAAAATGCGCGTATCGGCAGCGATTTATCATGATCTGAGCGTTGGGGATAAAGGCACATTACAGTACAAAGGAACGCGCTTTATCGGCTTTATCCCTGAATCCGCTCACTGACCTTTGCGCAGATTCTTCTGCCAGGCCAGCAGTTCAAAGACTCCGAAGACGAAGATTTTAAGCTGCTGAACGCGGCTCAGCGGCGGGCCGTCTTTCGGCTGGGTTGATTTCAACAGCGCCAACTGCATGGCGTGCATAATCGCCATAAAAATCAGCGCTACGTTGACAAAAATATTCAGCGGTCGCGGGAAAGGATGGAAAATATTCAGTAACAAAAAGGCCCACACGCACAGCATCAGCAGCCTGCCCAGATTAATCAACATGGTATCTCTCCTTAAGCTTCGCGGTGATAGAGGCGATAGGCGACCTGTCCGGCCACTTTTTCACGGTGTAATGTCCAGCCTGCGGGCACCGGCGGCATGCCGTTTTCCACTTCACTTTCGATGTAGATTAGCGCGTCTTCGGCCAGCCAGCCGTTCTGCTCCAGCAGCTTAAGCGTCTCTTCCAGCAGCCCCTTACGGAACGGCGGATCGACAAACACAACGGTATGAGGTTTGCCTGGTTGTGCCAGGTAATTCAATGTATTGGTGTTTACGACGAGGCCATTTTCAGCTTTCAGCGTGACGAGGTTTTTCTGCAACTGTTGGGAGACATGGCGATCCATCTCCAGAAGCGTAGCGCTTGCGGCATAACGAGACAGTGCTTCCAGCCCCAGCGCGCCGCTGCCTGCGAAGCAGTCCAGCACGCTTGCATCCACCATTGTCGGGGCCAGCCAGTTGAACAAAGTTTCGCGTACCCGGTCGGTTGTTGGACGCAGGCCTGGGCTGTCGGGAACGGGGAGTTTTCGGCCGCGCCATTGGCCGCCAATAATACGGATCTGGCCTGTGCCTGTGGATTGGGGTTTCTTCATGAGACTCACTGCGATGCGATTTTTGACGACTATTCTAGCGGCGCGAAGAACACGGGGAAACCTTATTCCGCCAGAGTGCCGCTAGCTGTGGGAAAGTGATAGACTAACATATTCAATCGATGATTATTTTCAGTGTCCGGGGCAAGTATTCCCGGGCCTGTGCCATGAATCAACAGCGAGGAGTACGTTCGCAAATGGCGAAAGAGAAAAAACGCGGCTTTTTTTCCTGGTTGGGCTTTGGTCAGAAAGAGCAGGAACCGGAACAAGACACAGAACAAAAAGATTTAGCAGAACAACCGGTTGCTGAAGACCTTGTTGAGCAGAATGCTGAGCAAATCGTCGAACCAGAACAGCCCGCGACGGTTGAGGAAATCGCAGGCTTCGCGCAGGACGTTGTAGAAGTAAGCGAGAAGCTGGCCGAAAGCGACGCATCTGAAGCGGTGGCCGAGCCGGAAATTACCAGCGAACCAGCGCCGGTTATCGAATCGGAAGCCGTTGAGCCGGAAGTTCTGCATGAACCAGAATCCGTTGCCCGGCCGCAGGCTGCTATCGAGCATGAAGAGCTGCCCCTGCCCGAAGAAGTCGCGGAAATCGAGCCGGAAGCGGACGAGTGGCAGGCAGAACAAGAGCATATTGTCGACGAAACCGTTGCTGAAATCGAAGAAGTGGTTGCCGCGCATGTCGAATACGCGCCCGTTGAAGAAGCGCCGTCAGAAGTCGATGCTGCTGGACACGCGCAGGAAGAACTCGCGCAGCCTGACGATACGCAGCAGGAACAAGAGAGGCCGACCAAAGAAGGTTTCTTCGCTCGTCTGAAACGCAGCTTGCTGAAAACAAAGCAGAATCTCGGTTCCGGATTTATCAGTCTGTTCCGCGGCAAGAAAATCGACGACGATCTGTTTGAAGAGCTGGAAGAGCAGTTGCTGATTGCCGATGTTGGCGTTGAAACCACGCGTAAAATTATCAGCAACCTTACTGAAGGCGCGAGCCGTAAAGATCTGCGCGATGCCGAAGCGCTTTACGGCATGCTGAAAGACGAAATGGGCGAAATCCTGGCGAAAGTCGATGAGCCGCTTAACGTTGAAGGCAAAACGCCGTTTGTTATCCTGATGGTCGGCGTAAACGGCGTGGGTAAAACCACCACCATCGGTAAACTGGCGCGTCAGTTCCAGCAGGAAGGTAAATCGGTCATGCTGGCGGCGGGCGATACCTTCCGCGCCGCAGCGGTCGAGCAGCTCCAGGTGTGGGGGCAGCGCAACAATATTCCTGTTGTCGCTCAGCATACCGGGGCTGATTCCGCTTCGGTTATTTTCGATGCGATTCAGGCGGCGAAAGCGCGAGGCGTCGATGTGCTGCTGGCCGATACCGCAGGACGTTTGCAGAACAAAGCGCACCTGATGGAAGAGTTGAAGAAAATTGTGCGCGTGATGAAAAAGCTGGACGAAGACGCCCCGCATGAGGTTATGCTCACTATCGACGCCAGTACCGGCCAGAATGCGGTAAGCCAGGCGAAACTGTTCCATGAAGCCGTGGGGCTTACGGGCATTACCCTGACTAAACTGGATGGCACAGCCAAAGGCGGCGTGATTTTCTCCGTGGCCGATCAGTTTGGCATTCCGATTCGCTACATTGGCGTCGGCGAACGAATTGAGGACTTACGTCCGTTTAAAGCGGACGATTTTATTGAGGCACTTTTTGCCCGAGAGGATTAACAATGATTCGCTTTGAACACGTCAGTAAAGCCTATCTCGGTGGACGACAAGCGTTGCAGGGAGTCACCTTCCATATGCAACCCGGCGAGATGGCTTTTCTGACCGGCCACTCTGGCGCAGGGAAAAGTACCCTGCTCAAGCTTATCTGCGGTATTGAACGGCCAAGCGCCGGGAAAATCTCCTTTAGCGGCCACGATATCAGCCGTCTGAAAAGCCGGGAGGTACCGTTCCTGCGACGCCAGATTGGCATGATCTTTCAGGATCACCACCTGTTAATGGACCGAACGGTTTACGATAACGTGGCGATCCCGCTGATCATTGCCGGGGCCAGCGGTGAAGATATTCGCCGCCGCGTGAGCGCCGCTCTGGATAAGGTCGGCCTGCTGGACAAAGCGAAGAACTTCCCGATTCAGCTCTCCGGCGGTGAACAGCAGCGCGTGGGCATCGCTCGCGCGGTGGTTAATAAACCTGCCGTATTGCTGGCGGATGAACCGACAGGTAACCTGGACGATGCCCTTTCGGAAGGTATTCTGCGCCTGTTCGAAGAGTTTAACCGCGTTGGCGTTACGGTTCTGATGGCGACGCACGACCTCGGTCTTATCTCCCGTCGTAATTATCGTATGTTGACGTTAAGTGATGGCCATTTGCATGGAGGCCTGGCAGGTGAATAAACGCAATGCGCTCAATCACATCAAGCGCTTCAGCAACAAGCTGGATAAAATCAATAAGCTGAACAAGTTAGGGGATTTAGGCCGCTCGGTGAAAAAACGCGGTAAAGGGCCTCAATCGAAAGCCCGTTCGCTCAAGGGCGGCGTGAACGAACAGTTCCGCTACGCCTGGGAAGGCGCGGTACAGGACCTAAAAAGCAAGCCGCTTGCCACTTTCCTCACCATAATGGTTATCGCTATTTCGCTTACGCTGCCGAGCGTATGCTACATGGTTTACAAAAACGTGAATCAGGCCGCGACGCAGTATTATCCTTCGCCGCAAATCACCGTTTATCTCGATAAAGCGCTGGATGATAACGCAGCGCAGCAGGTGGTGGGCGCTATTCAGGCCGAAGAGGGCGTGGATAAAGTTAACTACCTGTCTCGCGATGAAGCTCTGGGTGAATTCCGTAACTGGTCAGGCTTTGGTGGCGCGCTGGATATGCTGGAAGAAAACCCGCTGCCAGCGGTGGCGGTGGTTAATCCAAAACTGGATTTCCAGAGCACAGACCATCTGAACACCTTGCGTGACCGCGTGGCGCGTATCAACGGCGTGGATGAAGTACGCATGGATGATAGCTGGTTTGCGCGGCTTGCGGCGTTGACGGGCCTGGTCGGTCGGGTATCTGCCATGATCGGCATCTTAATGATTGCCGCTGTGTTCCTGGTGATTGGTAACAGCGTGCGGCTAAGTATTTTTGCCCGCCGCGACACCATTAACGTGCAAAAACTGATTGGCGCAACGGATGGTTTTATCCTGCGGCCCTTCCTGTACGGCGGTGCGCTGTTAGGTTTTACCGGAGCGTTTTTATCGCTCATTCTTTCAGAGATTCTGGTGCTGCGGCTGTCTTCGGCGGTAACGGAAGTGGCGCAGGTATTCGGAACGAAATTCGATATTTCGGGTTTAGGTTTTGACGAATGTCTGCTGTTGCTGCTGGTATCCGCAATGATTGGCTGGACGGCCGCCTGGATCGCCACCGTGCAACATTTACGTCGCTTTACCCCAGAATAAAATTTTTTTGATATACTTTGTCCCCGGCTTACGGTGTTCCCGTTTGCAGGGGATACAGTCCCGTCTTCGGTTCGACGTATTTCCTGCCGTGTTCGTCGTGCTGTCACATTTTGTGTGTAATCTATACACAGCCATACATTGAACTTGTGGATAAGATCACTGTCTGAGTGTAGTGTGAATGGTACGGTTTGGCGCGTCGACGTGAAGTCAGTGCGTTTGCCATATGAAGAATTGCTGTGGCAACCTGTACGTTAGTCTCTAAGAGAGGGTTTGAATGACCAAAGAAATGCAAAATTTAGCTTTAGCCCCTGTTGGTAACCTGGAATCTTATATCCGGGCTGCTAATTCCTGGCCGATGTTAACGGCTGAGGAAGAGAAGGAGCTGGCTGAAAAGCTGCATTACCAGGGCTGCCTGGAATCAGCGAAAAGGCTGATCCTGTCTCACCTGCGCTTTGTTGTTCACATCGCTCGTAATTATTCGGGCTATGGTCTGCCGCAGGCCGATCTGATCCAGGAAGGTAATATCGGCCTGATGAAAGCGGTGCGCCGCTTCAACCCGGAAGTGGGTGTCCGCCTGGTTTCCTTTGCCGTGCACTGGATCAAGGCTGAAATTCACGAATACGTGCTGCGTAACTGGCGTATCGTGAAAGTGGCAACCACCAAAGCGCAGCGTAAATTGTTCTTTAATCTGCGTAAAACTAAACAACGTCTGGGGTGGTTTAATCAGGACGAAGTGGAAATGGTCGCAAGCGAGCTTGGTGTTTCCAGCAAAGACGTGCGTGAAATGGAATCCCGCATGGCGGCGCAGGACATGACCTTTGACATGGGTAACGATGACGACTCCGACAGCGCGCCAATGGCGCCGGTGCTGTTCCTGCAGGATAAATCGTCTAACTTTGCCGACGGCATCGAAGACGACAACTGGGAATCGCACGCGGCTGATAAACTCAGCGATGCCATGTTAGGCCTGGACGAGCGCAGCCAGGATATCATCCGCGCGCGCTGGCTTGATGAAGATAACAAAAGCACGCTGCAAGAACTTGCTGACCGCTACGGCGTTTCCGCAGAGCGTGTTCGTCAGCTAGAAAAGAACGCGATGAAAAAACTGCGTATGGCTATCGAAGCCTAAGCGTTTTCAATAAGATTGAAAAACCGCCTCCCGGGGCGGTTTTTTTATGCCCGTCATCTCCCGCTCGGTTAATCCCATTCTTAGGTGACAAAATTGTTATTCCAAAAACCGCAAAATCGGGTATGTTTTTAGCACGGAGTGCGGCGAAGGCCTGCGCGGTTATCTCCACATCAAAAATAAAACAGCGCCAAAACAACACAACAAATACCAATCACAACAAGAATGGGGATTCTCAGGATGAAAATGAAGGGCAAAGCGTTACTGGCTGGCTGTATCGCACTGGCGATGAGCAATGCGGCATTTGCAAAGGACATTAAAGTAGCGGTAGTTGGCGCTATGTCCGGCCCGGTTGCACAGTACGGCGATCAGGAATTCACCGGCGCAGAACAGGCGGTTGCCGATATTAATGCGAAAGGCGGAATTAAAGGCGACAAGCTGGTCATCACCAAATATGACGACGCCTGCGACCCGAAACAAGCGGTAGCGGTTGCCAACAAAGTGATTAATGACGGCATTAAATACGTTATCGGCCACCTGTGTTCCTCTTCTACTCAGCCCGCGTCGGATATCTATGAAGACGAAGGCATTCTGATGATTACGCCTGCGGCAACCGCACCGGAACTGACCGCGCGTGGCTACAAACTGACTCTGCGCACCACGGGTCTGGATTCCGATCAGGGACCAACCGCGGCAAAATATATCCTTGAGCATGTAAAACCGAAAAATATCGCGGTCATTCATGACAAACAGCAATACGGCGAAGGTCTGGCGCGTTCGGTTCAGGACAACCTGAAAAAAGGCGGCGCGAACGTAGTGTTCTTTGACGGGATCACCGCAGGCGAGAAAGACTTCTCTACGCTTGTGGCGCGTCTGAAGAAAGAAAATATCGATTTCGTTTACTACGGCGGTTATCACCCGGAAATGGGTCAGATTCTGCGTCAGTCTCGCGCAGCCGGCCTGAAAACCCAGTTTATGGGGCCAGAAGGCGTTGCGAACGTATCCCTGTCTAACATTGCCGGCGCTTCTGCTGAAGGCATGTTAGTGACCAAGCCGAAAAACTACGATCAGGTTCCTGCTAACAAACCAATCGTTGATGCGATCAAAGCGAAGAAACAGGATCCTAGCGGTGCATTCGTGTGGACGACCTATGCTGCGCTGCAATCGCTGGCGGCAGGTCTGAATAAATCAGAAGATCCGGCTGAAATCGCTACTTATCTGAAAGCGAGCTCGGTGGACACGGTCATGGGGCCGCTGTCATGGGATGAGAAGGGCGATCTGAAAGGCTTTGAATTCGGCGTGTTTACCTGGCATGCCGACGGCACGGCGACAGACGCTAAGTAAAACCTGTCGGGCGGCGCTGACGCTTGCCCGACCTACCATTGTTCAGGCGATCGTAGGTCGGATAAGCGCTGCGCCATCGGACATTTATCTTACTTCTCCCAACCGCCGGTCTGCGCCCGGAATCCCAACGCTTGCATAAACGCCGCCATCACGCCGCGGTCTTCCACGCCCACGTCGGCCATCCACCAGTGAGTGACCGCCGGATTATCACGCAGCACTTCTTCCAGTAAATATTGCCCCACGCCGCGTCGGCGGGTAATTTCGCGTACCCGCAAAGAATCCAGCGCGCCCTGCGTCCCTGTGAGCGTAACGCGTACAGCGCCCAGCAGACGCTCATTAAATTTTGCGGCGTAAATACGATGGGTGTCGCTGAGCCTGAGCGAAGCGCTGGAATATTCCGGCCAGATCTTAGCGAGATCGATTTCATCCTGGGCACTACACTCAAACAGACGAATGATGGTGAGTTTCATAAACGAGCTAACCAAAAAGCGGGAAAACACCGAGTGTAACCAATTTATTTGCGCCAGACGCTTTATCTTTTTTCAGCCGTCTGACAGTCGATTGCATTATGTGACAAACATTAAGCAGTTTGAAACGCGTCAGAATGAAATTTGCTCAGTATAAAACCCTAAAACCCAGTGATTTATTCCGCTCTTTATGCCGCTATTTTATGCTGAAAACGGCGCTTTTTTTTGTTTCACTCTGCTCAAATACAGAATAATATCTCCGCTTAATAGCCTGAAAAATAGAGCTTTTGGTTGAAAAATTGTAAATTTTGACGCTAAGCCATTAAAGGCACTGGTAAAAATCATCATTGATTACAAAAAGCACAGTCTGTTTTTTGACCAGCATAAAACCACAAAATCACGAAAGAAATGGGGATTAAAACGGATGAAGATGAACGCGAAGACATTACTCGCCGGGATTGTTGCTTTGGCGGTGTCTCACGCGGCAACCGCTAAAGACATTAAAGTGGCTGTTGTCGGGGCGATGTCAGGCCCGGTAGCGCAGTGGGGCGACATGGAGTTCAACGGCGCTCGCCAGGCTATTAAAGACATCAACGCCAAAGGCGGTATCAAAGGCGATAAGCTCGTCGCGGTTGAATACGACGATGCATGCGATCCAAAACAAGCCGTTGCGGTTGCCAACAAAATCGTTAACGACGGCGTGCGCTATGTGATTGGCCACCTGTGCTCTTCTTCTACTCAACCTGCGTCTGATATCTACGAAGACGAAGGCATTCTGATGATTACCCCTGGTGCGACAAACCCGGAGCTGACAAGCCGCGGCTACGAGATGATTATGCGCACCGCGGGGCTTGATTCCTCCCAAGGGCCGACGGCTTCTAAATATATCCTTGAACACGTTAAACCGCAGCGTATCGCCATCATTCATGACAAACAGCAATACGGCGAAGGTCTGGCGCGTTCAGTGCAGGACGGCCTGAAAAAAGCGGGTGCGAATATCGTCTTCTTCGACGGCATCACCGCGGGCGATAAAGACTTCTCCACGCTGGTTGCTCGTCTGCAAAAAGAAAATATCGATTTTGTTTACTACGGCGGTTACTACCCGGAAATGGGGCAGATCCTGCGCCAGGCGCGCGCTGTAAGCCTGAAAACTCAGTTTATGGGGCCAGAAGGCGTAGGCAACGCCTCGCTATCTAATATCGCAGGCAAGGCGGGCGAAGGCATGCTGGTGACTATGCCAAAACGCTATGACCAGGACCCGGCGAACAAAGCTATCGTTGATGCGCTCAAAGCCGACAAGAAAGACCCAAGCGGCCCGTATGTTTGGATTACCTACGCTGCGGTGCAGTCTCTGGCCACCGCGCTTGAACGCAGCGGCAGCGCAGAACCTGCCGATCTGGTTAAAGATTTAAAAGCGAACGGGGCAAAAACCGTGATTGGGCCGCTGAACTGGGATGAGAAAGGCGATCTGAAGGGATTTGAGTTTGGTGTCTTCCAGTGGCACGCCGATGGTTCGTCCTCCGTGGCGAAATAGGCGAAGGCTGCAATTTAGTCATCCCACCTTCCGGGCGCAAAACCCGGAAGGCATTAGAAAGGTTAAGTTATGTCCGAGCAGTTTCTCTATTTCCTTCAGCAGATGTTTAACGGCGTCACGCTGGGCAGCACCTACGCGCTCATCGCCATCGGCTATACCATGGTGTATGGCATTATCGGCATGATCAACTTCGCCCATGGCGAAGTGTATATGATTGGCAGCTATGTCTCGTTCATGATCATCGCAGCACTGATGATGCTGGGCATCGACGTGGGCTGGATGCTGGTTGGCGCAGGCTTTATCGGTGCGATTATTATTGCCAGCGCCTATGGCTGGAGCATTGAGCGTGTGGCCTACAAGCCGGTGCGCAATTCCAAGCGCCTGATTGCCCTTATCTCCGCCATCGGGATGTCCATCTTCCTGCAAAACTACGTCAGCCTGACGGAAGGTTCGCGTGACATTGCGTTGCCAAGCCTGTTTAACGGCCAGTGGGTTATTGGTGCGAGCGAAAACTTCACCGCCACCATCACCACTATGCAGCTTGTTATCTGGGTCGTAACCTTCCTTGCGATGCTGGCGCTGACGCTGTTTATTCGTTACTCCCGCATGGGCCGCGCCTGCCGCGCCTGCGCAGAAGATCTGAAAATGGCGAGCCTGCTTGGTATTAATACCGATCGCGTTATCTCGCTGACCTTCGTGATCGGCGCGGCGATGGCCGCGGTCGCAGGCGTGCTGCTCGGCCAGTTCTACGGCGTCATCAACCCGTACATTGGTTTTATGGCGGGTATGAAAGCCTTTACCGCAGCGGTTCTGGGCGGCATCGGCAGTATTCCTGGCGCGATGATTGGCGGTCTGATTCTGGGCGTTGCCGAAGCGCTGACCTCGGCGTATCTGAGCACCGAATATAAAGACGTCGTCTCCTTTGCCCTGCTTATTGTGGTGCTGCTGGTGATGCCTACCGGTATTCTGGGCCGTCCGGAGGTCGAAAAAGTATGAAACCGATGCATATTGTTTTCTCTGCGCTTTCGGCTGCGATGTTCTTCGTGCTGGCTGGCGTATTTATGGGCGTCCAGCTTAGCCTGGACGGTACAAAGCTGGTGGTTAACAGTGCGGATACCGTGCGCTGGGAATGGGTGTGGATTGGTACGGCGGTGGTGTTTGTATTCCAGTTGCTGCGTCCGTTATTCCACAAAGGCCTGAAAAAAGTCTCCGGGCCGAAGTTTGTGCTGCCCGCGCTGGATGGCTCAACGCCTAAACAAAAAATCTTCCTGTTTGCCTTGCTGATCCTCGCCGTCGCGTGGCCGTTTATGGTTTCACGCGGTACTGTGGATATCGCAACGCTTACAATGATCTACATCATCCTCGGCCTCGGGCTGAACGTGGTGGTTGGTCTTTCTGGCCTGCTGGTGCTGGGTTACGGCGGCTTTTACGCCATCGGCGCTTATACCTTTGCCCTGCTTAACCATTATTACGGCCTGGGATTCTGGACCTGTCTGCCGCTTGCCGGCCTGGTTTCCGCTGCGGCGGGTTTCCTGCTCGGCTTCCCGGTGCTGCGTTTGCGCGGTGACTATCTGGCGATTGTGACGCTCGGCTTCGGTGAAATCGTCCGTATTCTGCTGCTGAACAATACCGAAATTACCGGCGGCCCGAACGGCATCAGCCAGATCCCTAAACCGACGCTTTTTGGTCTGGAGTTTAGCCGCACCGCGCGCGAAGGGGGCTGGGATACGTTCAGCAACTTCTTCAATATCGCCTACAACCCCGGCGACAGGATTATCTTCCTTTACCTGGTTGCCTTGCTGCTGGTGGTGCTGTCGCTGTTTGTGATTAACCGCCTGCTGCGTATGCCGCTGGGCCGCGCGTGGGAAGCTTTGCGTGAAGACGAAATCGCCTGTCGCTCGCTGGGTCTGAACCCAACGCGCATCAAACTGACTGCTTTCACTATCAGCGCCGCCTTTGCAGGATTTGCCGGTACGCTGTTTGCCGCGCGCCAGGGTTTCGTCAGCCCGGAATCATTCACCTTCGCGGAATCCGCGTTTGTGCTGGCGATTGTGGTGCTCGGCGGGATGGGCTCGCAGTTTGCCGTTATCCTGGCGGCTGTCCTGCTGGTGGTCTCACGCGAGCTAATGCGTGATCTTAACGAATACAGCATGTTAGTACTCGGCGGCCTGATGGTGCTGATGATGATTTGGCGTCCGCAGGGCTTGCTGCCGATGACGCGCCCGCAATTGAAGCTGAAGAAAGAGCAGGTAGAACAAGTGAAAGGAGAGCAGGCATGAATCAGCCATTGTTATCCGTAAACGGCCTGATGATGCGTTTCGGCGGCCTGCTCGCCGTCAACAATGTTGCCCTGGAGCTGCGTCCACAGGAAATTGTCTCGCTCATTGGCCCGAACGGCGCTGGTAAAACCACCGTATTCAACTGCCTGACCGGCTTCTACAAGCCGACAGGCGGCACCATCGTGCTGCGCGATCAGCACCTTGAAGGGCTGCCGGGCCAGCAAATTGCCCGTATGGGCGTGGTGCGTACTTTCCAGCACGTGCGTCTGTTCCGTGAGATGACGGTCATTGAAAACCTGCTGGTGGCGCAGCATATGCAACTGAAAACCGGCGTTTTCTCCGGTCTGCTGAAAACCCCGGGCTTCCGTCGCGCGCAAAGTGAAGCGCTGGATCGCGCTGCCATCTGGCTTGACCGTATCGGTCTGCTTGAGCAGGCAAACCGCCAGGCGAGCAACCTGGCATATGGCGATCAACGTCGTCTGGAAATTGCCCGCTGCATGGTGACGCAGCCGGAAATCCTGATGCTCGATGAACCCGCCGCTGGCCTTAACCCGAAAGAAACGCATGAACTCGATGAGCTGATCATGGAACTGCGAAATCACCACAACACCACCGTGCTGCTGATTGAGCATGACATGAAACTGGTGATGGGCATTTCTGACAGGATTTACGTCGTCAACCAGGGAACGCCGTTAGCCAACGGCACGCCGGAGCAAATCCGCAATAACCCTGACGTAATCCGTGCCTATTTGGGTGAAGCATAAGAGGGCGAGGCAAGAATGGAAAATGTAATGTTGTCTTTTGACCAGGTAAGCGCCCACTACGGCAAGATTCAGGCGCTTCACGAGGTCAGTTTGCATATCAAGCAGGGTGAGATCGTCACCCTGATAGGCGCGAACGGCGCGGGTAAAACAACGCTGCTGGGCACGCTGTGCGGCGACCCACGCGCGTCCAGCGGCAAAATAACTTTTGATGGCAAAGATATTACCGACTGGCACACGGCCCGCATTATGCGTGAAGCGGTAGCGATTGTGCCGGAAGGCCGCCGCGTCTTTTCGCGCATGACGGTGGAAGAGAATCTGGCGATGGGCGGTTTTTTTGCTGAGCGCGAGCAGTATCAGGAGCGTATCAAACGCGTCTACGAACTGTTCCCGCGCCTGTTTGAACGCCGTATTCAGCGCGCTGGCACCATGTCCGGCGGTGAACAACAGATGCTGGCAATTGGCCGCGCGTTAATGAGCCAGCCGCGTCTGCTGCTGCTCGACGAGCCGTCTCTCGGCCTTGCGCCTATTATCATCCAGCAGATTTTCGACACCATCGAGCAGTTGCGTAGCGAAGGCATGACTATCTTCCTCGTCGAGCAAAACGCCAATCAGGCGCTGAAGCTTGCCGACCGTGGCTACGTGCTGGAAAACGGTCACGTCGTTCTGGAAGATACCGGCGAGCGGCTTCTGGCTAACGAAGCGGTACGTAGCGCCTACCTGGGCGGCTAGTTTTACCTGCGGCGGATGGCGCTGCGCTTATCCGCCCTACAATAGGTCGGGTAAGCGCAGCGCCACCCGACATAACTAAATCCTCCCTCTGTCATTTTTCTTTCATCTCCCCGTCACGATCCTGTCACCGCTCGGTTATTTTTCTGTCATTCGCGCATGTCATGTTTTGATGCGAACAAAAACGCGTGTTTTCGCGCTTTTAACCTCATAACAAGAGAGATAAGACATGACTGCATCGTTACGACGTACAGCCCTTTGCCTGGCGCTTGGATGCGCATTCAGCAGCAATGCATTCGCCGCAACCTCTATTCCGTTCTGGCATTCCATGGAAGGGGAGTTGGGTAAAGAGGTGGACTCCCTGGCAAGCCGCTTTAACGAAACGCATCCCGATTACAAAATCGTCCCGGTTTATAAAGGCAACTACGAACAGAACCTGGCGGCGGGTATCGCGGCTTTTCGCTCCGGTAACGCTCCGGCAATTCTTCAGGTTTACGAAGTCGGCACGGCGACCATGATGGCCTCAAAAGCCATCAAGCCGGTGTACGAAGTGTTTAGCGATGCGGGCATTAAGTTCGATGAATCTCAGTTTGTGCCGACGGTTTCCGGTTACTACACCGACTCCAAAAGCGGTCACCTGCTCTCTCAGCCGTTTAACAGCTCCACGCCGGTGTTGTACTACAACAAAGACGCCTTCAAAAAAGCTGGCCTGAACCCGGAGCAGCCGCCAAAAACCTGGCAGGAGCTGGCTGAGTACACGGCTAAGCTGAAAGCGGCCGGGATGAAGTGCGGTTACGCCAGCGGCTGGCAGGGCTGGATTCAGATTGAAAACTTCAGCGCCTGGCACGGACTGCCGGTCGCGACTCAAAACAACGGATTTGACGGCACCGACGCGGTTCTAGAGTTCAACAAGCCGGAGCAGGTCAAGCATATCGCGATGCTTGAAGAGCTCAATAAGAAAGGCGATTTCAGCTACTTTGGCCGCAAAGACGAATCCACCGAGAAGTTCTACAACGGCGATTGCGCCATCACCACGGCATCTTCTGGTTCACTGGCTGACATCCGCCAGTACGCCAAATTCAACTACGGCGTGGGCATGATGCCTTACGACGCAGACGCGCCGAAAGCGCCGCAGAACGCCATCATCGGCGGAGCGAGCCTGTGGGTTATGCAGGGCAAAGATGCGGCGACCTACAAAGGCGTCGCTGAGTTTATGCAGTTCCTCGCCCAGCCGGAAATTGCCGCGGAATGGCACCAGAAAACCGGCTATCTGCCGATCACCAAAGCTGCCTATGACCTGACTCGCGAACAGGGCTTCTACGAGAAAAATCCAGGGGCTGATATCGCTACTCGCCAGATGCTGAACAAGCCGCCGTTGTCGTTCACTAAAGGGCTGCGCCTCGGCAACATGCCGCAGATTCGCACCATCGTGGATGAAGAGCTGGAATCCGTGTGGACCGGTAAGAAGTCGCCTCAGCAGGCTTTAGACAGCGCGGTTGAGCGTGGGAACCAGTTACTGCGTCGTTTCGAGCAGTCTACGAAATCCTGAGTTTGAGCTGTGTCGGATGACGCTGCGCTTATCCGACCTACGAAGTGCTATCTGTAGGTCGGGTAAGACGAAGCCGTCAGCCAACATTTTTCAGTGGCGTAGGGTGGATAAGCGCAGCGCCATCCACCTTCGCCGTTTTAAAGAGTAATGCTATGTCTTCATCTCGTCCGGTGTTCCGCTCAGGCTGGCTTCCCTATGCGCTAGTGCTTCCGCAACTGATCGTCACCGTAATCTTTTTCATCTGGCCTGCGGGCGAAGCGCTGTGGTATTCGCTGCAAAGCGTTGATCCCTTTGGGCTTTCCAGCACCTTTGTTGGCCTGGATAATTTCACCCAGCTTTTCAATGACGGCTACTATCTGGACTCCTTCTATACCACGCTGATTTTCAGCGGCCTGGTGGCGGGTAGCGGTCTGCTGGTGTCGTTGTTTTTCGCCGCCCTGGTGGACTATGTCGTGCGCGGTAGCCGCTTATATCAGACGCTGATGCTTCTGCCCTACGCCGTTGCCCCGGCGATCGCCGCGGTGCTGTGGATCTTTTTGTTCAATCCCGGGCGCGGCCTGCTTACGCACGTACTGGAGCAGTTCGGTTATCACTGGAACCACGCTCAGAACAGCGGGCAGGCGATGTTCCTCGTGGTGTTCGCTTCGGTCTGGAAGCAAATCAGCTACAACTTCCTGTTCTTCTTTGCGGCTTTGCAATCTATTCCTCGCTCGCTGGTGGAAGCTGCCGCTATCGACGGCGCCGGGCCGGTGCGCCGCTTCTTTAAACTGTCGCTGCCGCTGATTGCTCCGGTGAGTTTCTTCCTGCTGGTAGTGAACCTGGTGTATGCGTTTTTCGATACCTTTCCGGTTATCGATGCCGCAACCGGTGGCGGTCCGGTGCAGGCCACCACCACGCTTATCTATAAAATTTATCGCGAAGGATTCGCCGGGCTGGATCTGTCCGCGTCGGCTGCGCAATCCGTCGTGCTGATGCTGTTGGTTATTGTGCTGACGGTCATCCAGTTTCGTTTCGTGGAACGTAAGGTGCGCTACCAATGATTGAGAACCGCCGTGGGCTGACAATTTTCAGCCACACTATGTTAATTCTCGGCATCGTCGTGATTCTGTTCCCGCTGTACGTCGCGTTTGTGGCGGCGACGCTGGACAGCGCCGCCGTATTCCAGACGCCGATGACGCTGATTCCCGGCGGACACCTGCTGGAAAACATGACCAATATTTGGCTACACGGCGTGGGTGCCAACAGCGCGCCGTTCGGCCTGATGTTGTTCAACAGTTTTGTGATGGCGCTGGGCATCACGATGGGCAAAATCGCCGTCTCGATGCTTTCCGCCTTTGCCATCGTCTGGTTTCGCTTTCCGCTGCGTAACCTCTTCTTCTGGATGATATTTATCACCCTGATGTTGCCGGTTGAAGTGCGTATTTTCCCGACGGTGGAAGTCATCGCGAATCTGAAAATGCTCGACAGCTACGCGGGGCTGACTTTACCGCTGATGGCTTCGGCAACCGCCACGTTCCTGTTCCGTCAGTTCTTTATGACGCTGCCGGACGAGCTGCTGGAAGCCGCACGCATTGACGGCGCATCGCCGATGCGTTTCTTCCGTGACATTGTGCTGCCGCTTTCTAAAACCAATCTGGCGGCACTGTTCGTTATCACCTTTATCTACGGCTGGAACCAGTACCTGTGGCCGCTGCTGATTATCAGCGATGTGAATCTCGGCACGGCGGTTGCGGGCATCAAAGGGATGATGTCCTCTGGCGAAGGTACGACGCAATGGAACCAGGTGATGGCGGCCATGTTGCTGACCCTTATTCCCCCGGTAATTATCGTTTTAGTAATGCAGCGCGCGTTTGTGCGTGGCCTGGTTGATAGTGAGAAATAACCCATGGCAGGACTGAAGTTACAGGCAGTAAGTAAGAGCTGGGACGGCAAAACCCAGGTGATTCAGCCGCTGACGGTTGATATAGCGGACGGCGAATTTATCGTGATGGTCGGCCCTTCCGGCTGCGGAAAATCCACGCTGTTGCGCATGGTCGCAGGGCTTGAACGCGTGACCAGCGGCGATATCTGGATTGACCGCCAGCGCGTCACCGAAATGGAGCCTAAAGAGCGCGGCATTGCCATGGTTTTCCAGAATTACGCGCTCTATCCGCATATGAGCGTGGAAGAAAACATGGCGTGGGGACTGAAAATCCGCGGCATGGGCAAAGGGCATATTCAGCAGAAGGTCGCCGAAGCGGCACGTATTCTGGAACTGGACGGCTTGTTAAAACGTCGCCCGCGCGAGCTTTCCGGCGGCCAGCGTCAGCGGGT
Organism: Dryocola boscaweniae; assembly: GCF_025215095.1. Taxonomy (GTDB): domain Bacteria; phylum Pseudomonadota; class Gammaproteobacteria; order Enterobacterales; family Enterobacteriaceae; genus Dryocola; species Dryocola boscaweniae. The sequence goes on from NZ_JALHAP010000081.1 coordinate 246,735, forward strand.
TGCGATGGGGCGCGCTATCGTGCGCGATCCGGCGGTATTCCTGTTCGACGAACCTCTCTCTAACCTGGACGCCAAACTGCGCGTACAGATGCGCCTTGAACTGCAACAGTTGCACCGCCGACTGAATACGACAAGTCTGTACGTAACACACGATCAGGTGGAAGCGATGACCCTGGCGCAGCGCGTGATGGTGATGAACAAAGGCGTGGCCGAACAGATTGGCACGCCGGTAGAGGTTTATGAGCGTCCGGCGAGCCGCTTTGTGGCGAGTTTTATCGGCTCGCCGGCCATGAACCTGCTGGAAGGTAATATTAGCGTTGACGGCTATCGCTTTGAGATGAATGGCGGCATCTCGCTACCAACGGGCAACCAGCGGCTGATGTGGGCCGGGAGGGCCGTCACGCTGGGTATCCGTCCGGAACATATTGCGCTAAGCTCACAAGCCGCAGGCGGCATCCCGTTTGTCGTGGACACGCTTGAGATGCTCGGCGCAGATAATCTGGCCCACGGTCGTTGGGGAACGCAAAAACTGGTTGTGCGTCTGTCGCATCAGGAACGTCCGCTGCCGGGCAGCACGCTGTGGCTGCATCTGCCAGAAAACCATCTGCATTTCTTTGATAAGGAAAATGGACAACGTTTATGAGCAACTGGCCTTATCCGCACATCGTCGCCCACCGTGGCGGCGGTAAGCTGGCACCGGAAAACACGCTCGCCGCAATCGACGTTGGGGCGCGCTATGGCCACACGATGATCGAGTTTGACGCCAGGCTTTCGCAAGACGGGCAAATTTTCCTGCTGCATGACGATACGCTTGAGCGTACCAGCAATGGCTGGGGCGTGGCGGGAGAATTGCCCTGGGACAAGCTGCTTAATGTCGATGCCGGAAGCTGGTTTAGCAGCAAGTTTAAAGGCGAACCACTGCCGCTGCTTTCGCAGGTAGCGGAGCGCTGTAAACAGCACGGCATGATGGCGAACATTGAAATCAAACCGACGACCGGCACGGAAACCCAAACCGGCGAGATGGTAGCGCTGGCCGCTCGTCAATTATGGGAAGGGCAAACAGCGCCGCTGCTTTCTTCTTTCGCTATTGCCGCGCTCGAAGCCGCACAGAACGCGGCTCCGGAGTTACCGCGTGGTTTGCTGCTGGATGAGTGGCGTGACGACTGGCGCGAGTTAACCCAGCGGCTTGGCTGCGTGTCGATTCACTTGAATCATAAGCTGTTAGATGAAGCGCGCGTGCGGGAATTAAAAGCGGCAGGATTACGTATTCTGGTTTACACCGTGAACGCTCCCCAACGAGCCCGGACGCTGCTGCGCTGGGGAGTCGATGCCATTTGTACCGACAGAATCGATACCATCGGCGCGGACTTTAAGGCCCAATAGTCTTCAGCGGAATATTGGGCTGTGGGGTGGCTGCAGCGCCAGGGTTCAGCATGCTGCCGTTGGTTTTAGGCTGCAGCATGTGCTCCTGCTGCGTCGTTTGTCCGCTCCCGCTGAGCATTCCCCCGTTTGTATTCGGCAATACCTGCTGTTTGCCTGGGTCCAGCTCGTTTGGCAACGTCTGCCTGACTCGTAGCTGCTGCTGCGAGTTGTTGTTTATCTGCGATTCCAGATGCTGTTGCTGAACGCGCGTCTGGGTCTGGAGCTGCTGATTCAGCATCCCTTTTTGTTGCGTCTGCTGCGTTTGCATCTGTTGCTGCATGCGCTGCTGGCTGGGGATCTGATAATTCGGCAGATTCGGGTTATTCATCGTATTGACCGGCTGTGCGAAACTGAAAAATGGCACCAGGGCCGTCAGAAGCAGTAATTTTTTCATCATCACCTCCTCCATTTGGGGGATCTTCTAAGTTTACTCGTTTTCCACAGTCGCGATGATTATTTAGGATTTATAGACCAGGCTTATCTGGGGATTGTCCCTGAAAAGCCTGGAGAAAATAACATGAAGCAGTGGAATGATTTTCATTGGAAAACAAGGCGCTGGCTTGCCGCTCCTGCGCTGATGCTGGCGCTGTGTTTTAGTGCCGGCGCCGCACCGCCTCCGGTAGCCACACCGGTTGCCGCTCCCGTTTCCTACGGCGTTGAAACGGATGTTTACCACCCGGTTCGCGCGCAGCATGGCATGGTCGCTTCTGTTGATGCGCTGGCAACACAGGTAGGCGTGGATATCCTCAGGCAGGGCGGCAATGCGGTAGATGCGGCGGTTGCGGTTGGCTTCGCGCTGGCGGTCACGCACCCGCAGGCCGGTAATCTTGGCGGCGGCGGCTTTATGATGCTGCGCACTAAAGACGGTAAAACCACCGCCATCGACTTCCGAGAAATGGCGCCGGAAAAGGCGACCCGCGACATGTTCCTGGATGAAAAAGGGAACGCCGACAGCAAAAAATCCCTTACTTCACCGCTTGCATCCGGCACGCCGGGCACGGTGGCAGGCTTCGCCCTGGCGCTGGAGAAATACGGCACTTTGCCGCTCAATAAAGTTATCCAGCCCGCTATCAAACTGGCGCGGGACGGCATCACGGTTAACGATGCGCTGGCCGACGACCTGAAGCAGTACGGCGCGGAAGTTATTCCCAATCATGAAAACAGCAAAGCGATTTTCTGGAAAGCCGACGGCAATCCGCTGCAAAAAGGCGACAGGCTGGTGCAAACCAACCTCGCCAAAAGCCTGGAGATGATTGCCGAACTGGGGCCGGATGCTTTCTATAAAGGAGCAATCGCCGATCAGATAGCGGATGAAATGGCCAAAAATGGCGGGCTGCTTAGCAAGGCCGATCTTGCGAATTATAAAGCAGTGGAGCGCGAACCTGTCAGCGGGGACTATCGGGGCTATCAGGTTTTCTCCATGCCGCCGCCTTCTTCCGGCGGTATCCACATCGTGCAGATCCTTAATATTCTTGAGAACTTTGACCTGGCTAAATATGGTTTCGGCAGCGCGGATGCGATGCAGCTAACGGCTGAAGCGGAAAAATACGCTTACGCAGATCGCTCGGAGTATCTTGGCGATCCTGATTTTGTGAAGGTGCCGTGGCAGGTGCTTACCAGCAAGGCCTACGCCAAATCCCTTGCTGAGAAAATCGATATCAACAAAGCGCGCCCGTCGAGCGAAATCAAACCGGGAAATCTCGCGCCGTATGAAAGCAACCAGACCACGCATTTCTCGGTGGTGGATAAAGACGGGAACGCCGTAGCGGTAACCTATACGCTGAACACCACTTTCGGTACGGGCATTGTGGCGGGCAATACCGGTATTCTGATGAATAACGAAATGGATGATTTCTCCGCTAAACCGGGCGTGCCGAACGTATACGGATTGGTCGGCGGCGATGCCAACGCCGTTGGGCCGCATAAACGTCCGCTCTCTTCCATGTCGCCAACCATTGTGGTGAAAGACGGCAAAACCTGGCTGGTGACGGGCAGTCCGGGCGGCAGCCGAATCATCACCACCGTACTGCAAATGGTGGTCAACAGTATCGACTTTGGGATGAACGTTGCTGAAGCGACCAATGCGCCACGCTTCCATCATCAATGGTTACCGGATCAGCTATGGGTCGAAAAAGGCTTTAGCCCGGACACGCTAAAACTGCTGAAAGATAAAGGGCAGAACGTGGAAGTCAAAGAGGCGATGGGCAGCACGCAAAGCATTATGATCGCACCGGACGGCGTGCTCTATGGCGCATCAGATCCGCGTACGACGGATGATTTAACGGCAGGATACTGAGCTACCATCAATTTGGCGGATGGCGCTTGCGCTATCCGCCTTCTCTTATCAAATTACACAGGTCTAAACCGCGCCATAAAATACGCGTCGACATACTTCCCGTCACGCAGAGCGAAGTTTTTACCGGTGCCTTCCACTGCAAAACCAAACTTGCGATAGACCGCCAGAGCAGCTTCGTTATCCACGAATACCGTCAATTCTATGCGTTCTATTCGCAGCCAGTTGTCACAGAGGTTAACCATCTCCGTCAGCAGGGCCGTAGCGACGCCTTTGCCCTGATAATAACCGTCCACGCCCATGCCGAAGGTGGCGACGTGGCTGCGGCGCGGCGACTGTTCTACCAGTAGCGTTAACTGGCCGACAACTTTGCCATCTATGCATGCCACAAGGTTGCGGCTGCCGGGTTTCGGCGACGTGATGCGTTCTGTCCAGGCGTGTAGGGGTGGATGTGGAAGCTGTAGCGTGTCACCGTATACCGCAGGTTGGGCATAAATTTGCAGCAATGCCTGCGCATCTTCGATTTCAGCGTGACGTACTACGATTTCTTTCATCCTTTTGTCCTCAATGGGTTAGATAAACCCTTTAAACATCATTGACTTTCAATATGAAGTCAACCGCACATTTTTTGAAATTTAGCTTTACAAGTGCGAATGATAATGATTATTATTGCCATGCGTTCAGGGGAGACCCTTACGGAGACAACCTGAAAGCACGACATTGCTCACATTGCTTCCAGTATTACTTTAGCCAGCCGGGTGCTGGCTTTTTTTTTGAGCTTGTTTCGAGCTACCTTACTTGCCATTTTGTCCCCAAGCTGTGCCCGGAATTTCACGTACGTTTAGTACGCTGCGGTTCCTGCGCGCAGGTCGTGAACAAACTGCCTGCGCCGGCCACGCTCGACCTTTTCCAGTGAGGATTCCTGGACTGATAAACGCAGTGCCATCCGCCGCAGACTGAAGTAAGGTTAAAGGAACTCAAAGTCAAAAAGGACGAAGCAATGACCCTCCACTGCGCTTTTATTGGTTTTGGCAAAAGCACCACCCGCTACCATCTTCCTTACGTTCTGTTTCGCAAAGATAAGTTCCACGTTGCCCATATTTTTCGCCGTCATGAAAAGCCGGAAATCGAGCAGCAGCCTCAGTACAGCCATATTCATTTCACCAGCCGACTGGATGAAGCGCTTTACGACCCGCAGGTCAAACTGGTTGTGGTATGTACGCACGCCGACAGCCATTTTGAATATGCTAAACGAGCCCTCGAAGCGGGCAAAAACGTGCTGGTGGAAAAGCCATTTACCCCTACGCTTGCCGAAGCAAAAACGCTTTTTGAGCTGGCGCGCGCCAAAGGGCTGACCGTCTCGCCTTACCAGAATCGCCGTTTTGACTCCTGTTTTCTGACGATGAAAAAAGCCGTTGAGAGCGGCAAGCTGGGCAAAATCGTGGAAGTTGAAAGCCACTTTGATATGTATCGCCCGGAAGCTGAAACTAAACCGGGTCTGCCTGCGGATGGCGCGTTCTATGGCCTGGGCGTTCATACGATGGATCAGATTATTTCGCTGTTTGGCCGCCCGGATCACGTGTCTTATGACATTCGCAGCGTGCGCAACAAAGCCAATCCGGACGATACCTTCGAAGCGCAGTTGTTCTATGGCGATATGAAAGCCATCGTCAAAACCAGCCATCTGGTGAAAATCGACTATCCAAAATTTATCGTTCACGGCACCAGAGGTTCGTTTGTTAAATACGGTATCGACCAGCAGGAAACCAGCCTGAAAGCATACGTCATGCCGGGCGAGCCGGGTTTCGCCGCTGACAGCAGCGTCGGCGTCCTTGAGTATGTGAACGACGCCGGAGAAACGGTGCGTGAAGAGTTAAAGCCGGAGCAGGGCGATTATGGCCGCGTGTACGACGCGCTGTATGAAACCATCGTCAACGGTAAAGCAAATTTCGTCAGTGAAACTGAAGCATTAACCAACCTGGAAATTCTCGAACGCGGCTTCGAGCAGGCCTCGCCGTCAACGGTGACGCTGGCCTGATAGCCCGTCTGACGCCTCAAAGTCGTTCACTTTTTTTGAACAGAGGCGTCAAACTTCACCCTCTATGATCGCGGCCTGAACGGGTCCACACTTATTCCATCAAACGAATTGAGGAGAAGTGAAATGATCTACTTAAGAAAAGCCGAAGAACGAGGACATGCTAATCATGGTTGGCTGGATAGCTGGCACACCTTCTCTTTTGCCAACTATTACGACGCCAATTTTATGGGCTTCTCCGCGCTGCGCGTCATCAACGAAGACGTGGTGGAAGCCGGTGAGGGCTTTGGTACTCATCCGCACAAAGACATGGAAATCCTGACCTATGTACTCGAAGGCGCGGTAGCGCACCGTGACAGCATGGGTAATGAAGAGAAAGTGCCTGCGGGCGAGTTCCAGATTATGAGCGCCGGGACGGGCATCACGCACTCTGAGTACAACCCAAGCAAAACCGAGCGTCTGCGCCTGTACCAAATCTGGATCATCCCAGAAAAAACCGGCATTACGCCGCGCTACGATCAGCGCCGTTTTGACGCGCCGCAGGGCCGCCAACTGGTGCTTTCTCCCGATGCGCGAGACGGTTCTCTGAAGGTGAATCAGGATATGGAGCTGTCGCGCTGGGCGCTGGCGAAAGATGAACAATCTGTCTGGCAAATCCCGGCAAACCGCCGCATCTGGATTCAGGTTGTGAAGGGCAATGTCTCCATTAACGGCACGCAGGCAAAAACCAGCGATGCCATCGCCGTGTGGGATGAACAGGCTATTTCCATTCATGCCAGCGAAGCCTGCGAAATTCTGCTGTTTGATTTGCCACCGGTCTGATAATTCTCGTTAGTTACCCGTCACACCCTTCTCCTGAAACAGGGGAAGGTTGTGCTTGAGACGTGCTAAACTTCGTCGTCAATATCGAAGAAGCCCGCACGGAATATGAAAAAGAAAAGACCGGTACTACAGGATGTTGCTGATCGCGTAGGGATCACCAAAATGACGGTGAGCCGTTTTCTGCGCAACCCCGATCAGGTATCTGCCGCGCTGCAGGTAAAAATTGCCGCCGCGTTGGACGAACTGGGCTATATCCCGAACCGGGCTCCCGATATTCTTTCTAACTCCACCAGTCGCGCCATCGGCGTTTTGCTGCCTTCGCTGACCAACCAGGTATTTGCGGAAGTGCTGCGCGGCATTGAAAACGTGATTGATGCTTACGGCTATCAGACCATGCTTGCCCACTACGGTTATAAACCGGAGCTGGAAGAAGAGCGTCTGGAATCGATGCTTTCCTGGAATATTGACGGTCTTATTCTCACCGAACGTACCCATACCGCGCGCACGCTTAAAATGATTGAAGTGGCCGGTATTCCGGTAGTGGAACTTATGGACAGCATTTCGCCGTGCCTCGATATCGCCGTTGGCTTCGATAACTTCGAAGCGGCGCGCCAGATGACGGCCGCCATTATTTCCCGCGGGCACCGCCACGTGGCCTACCTTGGCGCACGTCTTGATGAACGTACGGTTATCAAGCAGCACGGCTACGAACAGGCGATGCGCGATGCAGGCCTGGTGCCGTATAGCGTGATGGTTGAGCAATCCTCTTCTTATTCCACCGGTATTGAGCTGTTCCGTCAGGCTAAGCGCGAATATCCCCAGCTCGACAGCATCTTTTGCACCAACGATGACTTAGCTATCGGCGCTGCCTTTGAATGTCAGCGCCAGGGGTTACGCATTCCGCAGGATATGGCGATTGCCGGTTTCCACGGCCATGATATTGGCCAGGTGATGGAACCACGGCTGGCAAGCGTTCTGACGCCGCGCGAACGCATGGGCCGCATTGGCGCAGAGCGTTTGCTGGCGAGAATTCGTGGCGAAGAAATTACCCCGAAGATGCTGGATCTGGGCTTTACGCTCTCGCCGGGCGGCTCAATCTAGCGGCAACAAAACTTGACCTGGTTCACACTTATTCACTTTTGAACAGAATGGTTATTGCTTATTGCCCGACCACTCATGACAATGTTACCGATAACAGTTACCCGTAACAACGCATTTGCGCGCGGTGGCTGATAATTACGTAATCATTGTGCCAGTCGGAGCTACGCTATGAGCACTACGAACCATGACCACCATATCTATGTCCTGATGGGCGTTTCTGGCAGCGGCAAGTCAGTTGTTGCAAGTGAAGTCTCGCACCAGCTAAAAGCTGCTTTCCTGGACGGCGATTTCCTGCATCCTCGCTGCAACATCATGAAAATGGCCTCCGGCGAGCCGTTAAACGATGAAGACCGCAAGCCGTGGCTGCAAGCGTTAAACGATGCCGCGTTTGCGATGCAGCGTACCAACAAAGTTTCCCTGATTGTCTGCTCCGCACTGAAAAAGAGCTATCGCGACCAACTGCGTGACGGCAACCCGAATCTCTCCTTCATTTACATGAAAGGCGATTACGAAGTGATTGAAAGCCGCCTGAAAGCGCGCAAAGGCCACTTCTTCAAAACTCAAATGTTAGTGACTCAGTTTGAAACTCTGGAAGAGCCGCAGGCGGATGAAAAAGATGTGCTGGTTGTTGATATCGACCAGTCGCTGGAAGGCGTGGTCGCCAGCACAATTGAGTTGATTAACAAAGGCAGTGCGCAGTGAGTACATTAACGCTTGTTTTAACAGCAGTAGGATCGGTTTTACTGCTGCTGTTTTTAGTGATGAAGGCGCGCATGCACGCTTTCGTAGCTTTGATGGTGGTTTCTATTGGCGCAGGACTGTTTTCCGGGATGCCGCTCGATAAGATTGCGGCAACCATGGAAAAGGGGATGGGCGGTACGCTGGGTTTCCTGGCTATCGTCGTCGCGCTTGGCGCGATGTTCGGTAAAATTCTTCACGAGACGGGAGCCGTTGACCAGATTGCGGTCAAAATGCTCAAGTCTTTCGGCCACAGTCGCGCGCATTACGCGATTGGTCTGGCGGGTTTAATCTGCGCGCTGCCGCTGTTCTTTGAAGTGGCGATTGTGCTGCTGATTAGCGTGGCGTTCTCCATGGCGCGTCATACCGGTACTAACCTCGTTAAGCTGGTGATTCCTTTGTTTGCCGGCGTGGCCGCGGCTGCGGCGTTCCTGCTGCCGGGACCTGCGCCGATGCTGCTGGCTTCTCAGATGCACGCCGACTTCGGCTGGATGATCCTCATTGGCCTGTGCGCGGCAATTCCGGGCATGATCATCGCCGGTCCGCTGTTTGGTAATTTCATCAGCAAATACGTTGAGCTGCGCATTCCGGATGACATCACCGAGCCGCATTTGGGCGAGGGCAAACTGCCGTCGTTCGGCTTCAGCCTATCGCTGATCCTGCTGCCGCTGGTGCTGGTTGGTCTGAAGACTATTGCCGCTCGCTTCGTTGCCGAAGGCTCGACTCTGTACCAGTGGCTGGAGTTTATCGGACATCCGTTCACGGCGATTCTGGTTGCCTGTCTGGTGGCGATTTACGGTCTGGCCTACCGCCAGGGCATGGCGAAACAGAAAGTCATGGAAATCTGCGGCCACGCCCTGCAGCCTGCGGGCATTATTCTGCTGGTCATTGGCGCAGGCGGCGTGTTCAAACAGGTGCTGGTGGATTCAGGCGTAGGTCCGGCGTTAGGTGAAGCGTTGACCGGCATGGGACTGCCGATTGCCGTGACCTGTTTTGTGCTGGCCGCTGCGGTGCGAATCATTCAGGGCTCTGCAACCGTCGCCTGTCTGACGGCCGTGGGCCTGGTGATGCCGGTTATTGAGCAACTGAACTACAGCGGCGCGCAGATGGCGGCGCTGTCCATTTGTATCGCAGGCGGTTCTATCGTGGTGAGCCACGTAAACGACGCAGGCTTCTGGCTATTCGGTAAGTTTACCGGCGCAACGGAAGGCCAGACCCTGAAAACCTGGACGATGATGGAAACCATCCTTGGCACCACCGGCGCTATCGTCGGGATGATTGCGTTTACGCTTCTGTCCTAATCTGTTGCGGAAATAAAAAAGGCAGCCGCGTAAGCGCGCTGCCTTTTTTATTTCTCTATTAAAGCGAGAGTAAGGGGAGATTCAAATTATCCCTGCATCCACGCCCGAATGCCGTCCAGGAACATCTGGGTGGCAAGCATAATCAGCACCAGCCCCATCAGACGTTCCAGCGCGTTTACGCCCTTTTCACCTAACAGACGCAAAAATAGCGATGACTGCAGCAAAATGGCGACTGTGCCGCCCCACGCCAGCATTAGCGCCGCCACCAGATGGCCCATTTGATTTGGGTACTGGTGCGAGAGCAGCATTAATGTCGCCAGCAGCGACGGGCCGGCGACCAGCGGAATAGCCAGCGGCACGATAAAAGGCTCTTCGCCCGCAGGCAGGCCGGTGGTGCTGCCCTCCTGGCCTGGGAAAATCATTTTGATGGCGATAAGGAACAGGATAATCCCGCCTGAAATCGACACGGTTTCCGCGCGCAGGTTAAGAAACGCCAGAATTTTTTCGCCGGCAAAGAGGAAAATCAGCATCAATAACAGGGCGATAAGCAACTCGCGGATCATGATTTTCCGGCGGCGTTTAGGCTCCGTATGTTTGAGTACGGACATGAAAATGGGCAGGTTGCCTAAGGGATCCATAATCAGGATCAGCAAGACCGCCGCGGAGATAATTTCGTTCATTTGTCTTCCCCAAAAATCGAACAACTTTTCCGCTAATAAGCTCTGTTACTGATGCAGCGGATATCATTGATTAATTTCACTTGCGACTTTGGCTGCATTTTGTAAGGTGGATGGCAGTTGCAATTACTGCACACAACGCAAACACTTCAGCACGGATATGTCGCTATGAAAAATGTAGGTTTTATTGGCTGGCGCGGTATGGTCGGCTCTGTACTCATGCAACGCATGGTAGAAGAGCGTGATTTTGACGCCATTCGTCCCGTTTTCTTCTCTACTTCTCAGTTAGGCCAGGCTGCCCCTTCTTTTGCAGGCCAGTCTACCGGCACGCTTCAGGATGCTTATTCGCTGGAAGCGCTGAAGGCGCTGGATATCATCATTACTTGCCAGGGCGGCGATTATACCAATGAAATCTACCCAAAGCTCCGTGAAAGCGGCTGGCAGGGCTACTGGATTGACGCCGCTTCTTCGCTGCGCATGAAAGATGACGCCATTATTATTCTCGACCCGGTAAACCAGCACGTTATCCAGGAAGGCCTGAATAAAGGCGTGAAAACCTTTGTCGGCGGCAACTGCACCGTTAGCCTGATGCTGATGTCTCTTGGCGGTCTGTTTGCCAACGATCTGGTGGACTGGGTTTCCGTGGCGACCTATCAGGCTGCATCCGGCGGCGGCGCGCGCCATATGCGCGAACTGCTAAGCCAGATGGGCCAACTGCACAACCATGTTGCCAGTGAGCTGGCTGACCCGGCTTCCGCCATCCTCGATATTGAGCGCAAAGTCACCGACCTGTCTCGCGGCGGCAACCTGCCGGTGGACAACTTTGGCGTACCGCTGGCGGGCAGCCTGATTCCCTGGATCGACAAACAGCTTGATAACGGCCAGAGCCGTGAAGAGTGGAAAGGGCAGGCGGAAACCAACAAGATCCTTAACACCAGCACCGTTATCCCTGTTGACGGGCTGTGCGTACGTGTCGGCGCGCTGCGCTGCCACAGCCAGGCATTTACCATCAAACTTAAGAAAGACGTTTCGATCCCGACTATCGAAGCGATGCTTAGCGCACATAACGATTGGGCGAAAGTCGTGCCAAACGATCGCGAAATCACCATGCGAGAACTGACTCCGGCCGCCGTTACCGGCACGTTGACTACTCCGGTCGGCCGTCTGCGCAAGCTGAACATGGGGCCGGAATATCTTTCGGCATTCACCGTCGGCGACCAGCTATTATGGGGCGCGGCGGAACCGTTGCGCAGAATGTTGCGGTTGCTCGCATAATTACATTTTCATACTAAAGGGGCATTGCAGCCCCTTTTTTTCGCGTCATACATGATGTATGCGCAGGTCTTTCGTTAATTCCCCAGGAGTAAAACAGTACGTTGGCTATGCTTAAGTCAGGGCGGTAGAAATCGCTGTGGTGGTTAGTTGGGCGGAACGGCTTACAGGAAGTTTTTTACGCTGTCCGTTAGGGTCAATGATAAGTGTCACGTCAACGCGTAAGCTTCGCGTTGAGTCCGGTGGCACATACAATAAACAGGACGAATGCCATGTCTGTTCTTCCAGAAAAAGACGTGATAAATGCGCTCATTGCGGGTCATTTTGCAGACCCCTTCTCCCTGCTGGGGATGCACAAAACGGAAGCCGGGCTGGAAGTCCGCGCGCTGCTGCCAGACGCAACCGAAGTCTGGGTTATCGAACCAAAAACCGGGCGCAAAGTCGGCAAGCTCGAATGCCTCGACTCGCGTGGTTTTTTCAGCGGGCTTATCCCGCGTCGTAAAAACCCTTTTCGCTACCAGCTAGCTGTTATCTGGCACGGCCAGGAAAACCTGATTGACGACCCTTATCGGTTTGGCCCGCTTATCCAGGAAATGGATAGCTGGCTGCTTTCTGAAGGCACACATCTTCGCCCTTACGAAACGCTTGGCGCCCATGCCGATACTATGGACGGTGTGACCGGCACGCGATTCTCTGTTTGGGCGCCTAACGCTCGCCGCGTTTCTGTGGTGGGACAGTTTAACTATTGGGACGGTCGCCGCCACCCGATGCGCCTGCGTCGTGAAAGCGGGATCTGGGAATTGTTTATTCCCGGCGCGCATCCCGGCCAGCTCTACAAATTTGAACTGATTGATACTGAAGGCAATCTGCGTCTTAAAGCCGATCCTTACGCTTTTGAATCGCAGATGCGCCCGGAAACGGCCTCGCTGATTTGCGGCCTGCCGGAGAAAACCACGCTTAGTCCGGCGCGTCAGAAAGCCAACGGTTTCGATCAGCCAATCTCCATTTACGAGGTTCATCTCGGCTCCTGGCGCCGCCATGCCGACAATAATTTCTGGCTCAGCTACCGTGAACTGGCGGACCAGCTTGTGCCCTATGTCAAAGAGATGGGCTTTACCCATATTGAACTTCTGCCGATTAACGAGCATCCGTTTGACGGCAGTTGGGGCTATCAGCCGCAGGGTCTGTATGCGCCTACACGTCGTTTCGGCACGCGTGAAGATTTCCGCTACTTCGTCAATGCGGCACATGCCGCAGGGCTGAACGTGCTGCTCGACTGGGTGCCGGGACATTTCCCGACGGATGATGCGGGGCTTGCGAAATTTGACGGCACTTCGCTCTACGAACACGGTGACCCGCGCGAAGGCTTTCACCAGGACTGGAACACGCTGATTTATAACTACGGGCGGCGCGAAGTCAGCAACTATCTGGTCGGCAACGCGCTGTACTGGATTGAGCGTTTTGGCATTGACGGCCTGCGCGTGGATGCGGTGGCATCAATGATCTATCGCGACTACAGCCGTCAGCCGGGGGAATGGATACCCAATGACAAAGGCGGGCGCGAAAATTTAGAGGCCATTGAATTCCTGCGCAATACCAACCGCATTATTGGCGAGCAAACGCCCGGCGCGGTAACGATGGCGGAAGAATCGACCGATTTTTCTGGCGTGTCGCGCCCGTCATCGATGGGCGGCCTGGGCTTCTGGTTCAAATGGAATCTGGGCTGGATGCACGACACACTCGACTACATGAAGCTCGACCCGGTGCATCGCCAGTACCATCACGACAAAATGACCTTCGGCATGCTCTATAACAGCACCGAAAATTTCGTTTTGCCGCTCTCGCACGATGAGGTTGTTCACGGTAAGAAATCTATTCTCGACAGGATGCCGGGCGATGCCTGGCAGAAGTTCGCCAACCTGCGCGCTTACTACGGCTGGATGTGGGCTTTCCCGGGTAAAAAACTGCTGTTTATGGGCAACGAGTTCGCTCAGGGGCGCGAATGGAATCACGACGGCAGCCTGGACTGGCACCTGCTTGAAGGCGACGACAACTGGCACCACGGCGTGAAACGCCTGGTGCGCGATCTGAATCATACCTATCGCCATCACGCCGCGCTGCACGAGCTGGATTTTGACGCGTACGGTTTCGAATGGCTGGTGGTGGAAGATAAGGTCAATTCGGTGTTTATCTTTGTGCGCCGCGATTCGAACGGCAATGAACTGATTGTCGCCAGCAACTTTACTCCGGTGCCGCGCTATAACTATCGTTTTGGCATCAACCAGCCGGGCCGCTGGCGCGAAGAGTTGAATACCGACTCTATGCATTACCACGGCAGCAATACCGGCAACAGCGGGTTAGTGCAAAGCGATGAGATCCCAAGCCACGGGCGCGAACACTCCCTGAACTTAACGCTACCGCCGCTCGCAACCATCTGGCTGGTTCGGGAGGGTGAATGACGCTACTTACCGCCGGAAACTCGGCACCGTACGGTTCGCACTACGACGGAAAAGGCGTGAATTTCACCCTTTTTTCCGCGCATGCCCACAAGGTTGAACTGTGCGTTTTTGACGAGCATGGGCACGAGCAGCGCTACGATTTACCGATGCGTACCGGGGATATCTGGCATGGTTATCTGCCCGGCGCCAAACCCGGTTTGCATTATGGCTATCGTGTTCACGGGCCATGGGAACCGCATAACGGGCACCGCTTTAATCCAGCCAAATTATTGCTCGACCCCTGCGCTCGCGTGGTAGTCGGCGGGTTGAATGATCATCCTTATTTCCACGGCGGGCATGGCCAGCCAGACATGCAGGACGACGCTGCCGAAATGGCAAAATGCGTGGTGGTGCAGGATAAATTCGACTGGGAAGACGACGAGCATCCACGCACGCCGTGGGGCAACACCGTTATCTACGAAGCCCATGTTCGAGGTTTGACGCTGCGCCATCCGGATATTCCGCAAGAGATACGCGGCACTTACGCAGCGCTTGGTCATCCGGTCATGATCGCTTATTTCAAACGCCTCGGCATTACGGCGATTGAATTGTTGCCCGTGGCGCATTTTGTCACCGAACCACGCGTTGCCCATTTAGGGCTGAGCAATTACTGGGGCTACAACCCGCGAGCGTTCTACGCCGTTGAGGGCTACTACGCTGTTGATCACGATCCGCTGAATGCCGCTAACGAATTACGTGGGGCAATCAGAGAGCTACATAAAGCCGGTATCGAAGTGATCCTTGATATCGTGCTCAATCACAGCGCGGAACTCGATCTCGACGGCCCGACCTTCTCCCTGCGCGGAATCGATAACCGTAGCTATTATTGGTTAATGGATAACGGCGATTACCACAACTGGACGGGCTGCGGTAACGCATTGAATCTAAGTACGCCGGGCGTCGTCGCCCAAATGGTGGATTGTCTGCGTTACTGGGTCGACAGCCTGCACGTGGACGGTTTCCGTTTCGATCTGGCGTCGGTAATGGGGCGAACGCCTGAATTTCGGCAGGATGCGCCGCTGTTCGAAGCGATCAAAAACGATCCCGTACTTTCGCAGATCAAACTGATCGCCGAACCCTGGGATATCGGGGCGGGCGGCTATCAGGTCGGTAACTATCCGCCGTTATTTGCCGAGTGGAACGATCATTTTCGTGACGGCATGCGTCGCTTCTGGCTGCAACAGGATCTTTCGCTGGGAGGATTCGCCTGCCGTTTTGCCGGTTCCAGCGATGTTTACCGCCACGACGAACGGCTTCCCTCAAACAGCATTAATTTAATTACCGCCCACGACGGCTTTACCCTGCGCGACTGCGTGAGTTTTAACAATAAGCACAATGAAGCCAACGGCGAAGATAACGGCGATGGTACAAGTAATAACCACAGCAACAACCACGGATTTGAAGGACTGGAAGCCAGTCTGAATATCAAAGAACGACGACGCGACAGCATTCACGCGTTGCTCACGCTGTTATTGCTCTCCCAGGGCACACCGATGCTGCTTGCCGGTGACGAACACGGGCACAGCCAGCATGGCAACAACAACGCTTACTGTCAGGACAACGCCCTGACGTGGCTTGACTGGGAACATTGTAATGACGGGTTAACGACTTTTACCGCGGCATTGATTCATCTGCGCCAGACTATTCCGGCATTGACCCGAAATACCTGGTGGGAGGAAGGCGATGACAATGTGCGTTGGTTAAATAAAGAGGCTCAACCTCTTGGCGCCGACGAGTGGCAAAGCGGGATTCATCGCCTGCAGATCCAACTCAGTGAACGTTGGCTTATTACGATAAATGCCACCGAAGAAGTTGCAGATATCGTATTACCTGAAGGGGAGTGGCGAGCCATTCCTCCTTTTGCCGGAGATGATAATCCGGTGGTGATGGCTGTATGGCATGGGCCTGCGCACGGAGTCTGCGTATTCCAGAAGTCATGAAAAAGGAGTCAGTCATGGTTAGGTTTGAGAAGAACGATCCTCTGATGTTGGCTAGACAACTGCCCAATAAATCTGTTGCTCTGATTTTGGCAGGCGGCCGCGGTACCCGATTAAAAGATTTAACCTCGACACGTGCGAAGCCCGCTGTGCACTTTGGCGGCAAGTTCCGCATTATTGATTTTGCGTTATCCAATTGCATTAACTCGGGGATTCGCCGTATCGGCGTGATTACCCAGTATCAGTCCCATACGCTGGTGCAGCATATCCAGCGCGGCTGGTCTTTTTTCAGCGAAGAGATGAACGAGTTTGTCGACCTGTTGCCCGCACAGCAGCGCGTGCACGGGGAAAACTGGTATCGCGGTACGGCAGATGCGGTAACCCAGAACCTCGATATTATTCGTCGCTACAAAGCTGAATACGTGGTGATTCTGGCCGGGGACCATATCTACAAGCAGGACTACTCGCGCATGCTTATTGACCATGTCGAGAAGGGCGCGCGCTGTACGGTGGCCTGTATGCCGGTGCCGCTGCACGAAGCGACGGCGTTTGGCGTGATGGCCGTAGACGAAGAAGACAAGATAATCGAATTCGTCGAAAAACCGGCTAATCCGCCGTCTATGCCGGGCGACGACAGCAAAGCGTTAGCCAGCATGGGGATTTATGTCTTTGACGCCGACTACCTCTACGAACTGCTTGAGGCCGACGACGTGGACGAGAGCTCCAGCCACGATTTCGGCAAAGACATTATTCCCTACGTGATGAAATCCGGCCAGGCGTTCGCTCATCCATTCCCGCTTTCCTGCGTGCAATCTGACCCGGACGCAGAGCCTTACTGGCGCGATGTGGGAACGCTTGAAGCCTACTGGAAAGCCAACCTCGATCTCGCCTCGGTCACGCCGGAACTGGATATGTACGATCAGGAATGGCCTATCCGTACCCACATGGAACCCCTGCCGCCGGCGAAGTTTGTACAAGACCGCTCGGGCAGCCACGGCATGACGCTGAACTCGCTGGTTTCCGGCGGTTGCATTATTTCCGGTTCGGTTGTGGTGCAGTCAGTTCTGTTTCCGCGAGTGCGGGTCAACTCGTTTTGTAATATCGATTCGTCAGTCCTGCTGCCGGATGTGAAAGTCGGACGTTCATGCCGTTTGCGTCGCTGCATTATCGACAGGGCGTGCGTGATCCCGGAAGGCATGGTGATAGGCGAAAACGCTGAAGAAGACGGGCGTCGTTTCTACCGCTCGGAAGAAGGCATTGTACTGGTAACCCGGGACATGCTGGCCAAACTACAAGGTTGAGAGTGAAGGATTGACCCACGCGCGGCGCGTGCCGCGCGTTGTCATTTTATCGTTCGGCGCTGTACCTGACTAAAAATGGCGCCGCGACTTGCTATACGGGAGCGATAATGCAGGTCTTACATGTATGTTCTGAAATATTCCCACTGTTAAAAACCGGTGGTCTTGCCGATGTTATCGGCGCTCTGCCTGCAGCCCAAATAGCCGGAGGCGTAGAGACTCGTGTATTGCTGCCCGCTTTCCCGGATATTCGTCGTGGTATCGCCGATGTGCAGGTCGTTGCCCACCGGGATACCTTTGCGGGTCATATGACTTTGTTATATGGCCACTTCCACGGCGTGGGAATTTACCTGATCGATGCGCCCCATTTATACGACAGGCCAGGAAGTCCTTATCACGACACTAACCAGTTCGCCTATCCCGATAACGTGTTGCGTTTTGCGTTACTTGGCTGGGTTGCCTGCGAGATGGCATGTGGCCTGGATCCCTTCTGGCACCCGGATATCGTGCATGCTCATGACTGGCATGCGGGTCTGGCGCCTGCCTATTTGCACGCGCGCGGCAACCCGGCAAAGTCGGTATTTACCGTCCACAATCTGGCTTATCAGGGGCTGTTTTACGCCCATCATATGAATGACATCGGCCTGCCCTGGTCGTTCTTCGATATGAACGGCCTGGAGTTTAACGGTCAAATTTCGTACTTGAAAGCCGGGCTTTACTATGCTGATCATATTACGGCGGTGAGCCCGACCTATGCGCGGGAAATCACCGAGCCGCATTTTGCCTACGGCATGGAAGGGCTGCTGCGTCAGCGCCACCGTGAAGGGCGTCTGTCCGGCATCCTCAATGGCGTTGATGATAAAATTTGGGACCCATCCCATGACCTGCTGCTTGCCGCTCGCTACAACCGCGACACGCTTGAGGACAAGGCTGAGAACAAGCGCCAACTGCAAATCGCTATGGGCCTGAAGGTTAACGACAAAGCGCCGCTGTTTGCGGTAGTGAGCCGTTTAACCAGCCAGAAAGGGCTTGATCTGGTGCTTGAAGCGCTGCCGGGACTATTGGAGCAGGGCGGGCAACTGGCGCTGTTAGGCGCGGGCGACCCCGTGATGCAGGAAGGTTTCCTGGCGGCGGCAGCAGAGCATCCAGGCCAGGTTGGCGTGCAAATCGGCTATCACGAAGCGTTCTCTCACCGAATTATGGGCGGCGCGGATGTGATACTGGTGCCCAGTCGGTTTGAGCCCTGTGGTTTAACGCAGTTGTACGGACTGAAGTACGGCACCTTACCGCTGGTGCGGCGGACAGGTGGGCTTGCGGATACCGTTGCAGATAGTTCGCTGGAAAATCTGGCGGACGGTATCGCCAGTGGATTCGTCTTTGAAGACAGTAATGCCTGGTCGCTGTTAAGAGCGATTCGGCGTGCCTTCGTGTTGTGGTCCCGCCCGTCGCTGTGGCGATTTGTCCAGCGCCAGGCCATGGGTATGGATTTTAGCTGGCAGGTGGCGGCGCAGTCTTACCGCGATCTTTATCAACGCTTGATGTAATCATCCAGGAATCACTGATATGAACGCACCCTTTTCCTATGCATCACCCACGCTTAGCGTCGAGGCTCTGAAGCACTCGATTGCCTATAAGCTGATGTTTACGGTGGGGAAAGACCCTGCCATCGCCAATAAACATGAGTGGCTTAACGCTACGCTGTTTGCGGTTCGCGACCGGTTAGTGGAGCGCTGGCTGCGCTCTAACCGCGCCCAGCTTTCGCAAGAGGTTCGTCAGGTTTATTACCTGTCGATGGAGTTTCTGATTGGCCGTACGCTCTCTAATGCGCTGCTTTCACTGGGTATTTACGACGATGTGAAAAACGCTCTTGAAGAAATGGGCCTCGACCTGGAAGAGCTTATCGACGAAGAGAACGACCCCGGGCTCGGTAACGGCGGCCTTGGGCGTCTCGCCGCCTGCTTTCTTGATTCACTGGCAACGCTCGGTTTACCAGGGCGTGGCTACGGTATTCGCTACGACTACGGCATGTTTAAACAAAACATCGTCGACGGGCGTCAGAAAGAGTCCCCGGATTACTGGCTGGAATACGGTAATCCGTGGGAATTCAAACGCCACAACACGCGTTATAAAGTGCGTTTCGGCGGGCGAGTTCAGCTCGAAGGCAAAAAATCCCGCTGGGTAGAAACCGAAGAGATCCTTGCGGTCGCCTATGACCAGATTATCCCCGGTTACGATACCGACGCGACTAACACGCTGCGCCTGTGGAACGCGCAGGCAAGCAGCGAAATCAACCTCGGTAAATTCAACCAGGGCGACTACTTTGCGGCGGTAGAAGATAAGAATCATTCGGAAAACGTATCGCGCGTGCTCTATCCGGACGATTCCACCTATTCCGGACGCGAACTGCGTCTGCGGCAGGAGTATTTCCTCGTCTCGGCCACCGTGCAGGATATCCTCAGCCGCCATTATCAGCTCCATAAAACCTACGCCAACCTGGCGGACAAAGTCGCGATTCACCTCAATGACACCCATCCTGTGTTGTCTATCCCTGAACTGATGCGTTTGTTAATTGACGAGCATAAATTCAGTTGGGAGGATGCCTTTGAGGTGACCTGCCAGGTGTTCTCATATACCAACCACACGCTGATGAGCGAAGCGCTGGAAACCTGGCCGGTGGATATGCTCGGCAAAATTCTGCCGCGCCATCTGCAAATCATCTTTGAGATTAACGATTATTTCCTGAAAACCATTCAGGAACAGCATCCCAACGATACCGGCCTGCTGGGGCGCACCTCGATTATCGACGAATCAAACGGACGCCAGGTGCGTATGGCCTGGCTTGCGGTGGTCGCCAGCCATAAAGTGAACGGCGTTTCCGAGCTGCACTCCAACCTGATGGTGCAATCGCTGTTTGCGGACTTCGCCGCCATCTTCCCGATGCGTTTTTGCAATAAAACCAACGGCGTGACGCCAAGGCGCTGGCTGGCTCTGGCGAATCCGCCGCTTTCGGAAGTGCTGGATGAAAACATTGGTCGCACCTGGCGTACCGATCTCAGCCAGCTTAACGATCTGAAACAGCATATTGACTACCCGACGGTTCATCAGGCCGTGCGCAAAGCGAAGCTCGCCAATAAAAAACGGCTGGCGGAGTACATTGGTCAGCAGCTTAACGTGGTGGTGAACCCGAACGCGCTCTTTGATGTGCAGATCAAGCGTATCCACGAATACAAACGCCAGTTGATGAACGTGCTGCACGTCATCACACGTTATAACCGCATCAAAGCCGACCCAACGGCCGAGTGGGTTCCGCGCGTGAATATTTTTGCCGGCAAGGCCGCTTCGGCCTATTACATGGCGAAGCACATCATCCATCTTATTAACGATGTGGCGGCGGTTATCAACAATGATCCGGTTGTCAAAGATCGCCTGAAAGTGGTGTTTATCCCGAACTATAGCGTGAGTCTGGCGCAGATTATTATTCCGGCGGCGGATCTCTCTGAGCAGATCTCACTCGCAGGAACCGAGGCATCAGGCACCAGTAACATGAAGTTTGGCCTGAACGGCGCGCTGACCATCGGCACGCTCGACGGCGCAAATGTCGAAATGCTGGAGCACGTCGGGGCGGATAACATCTTTATCTTTGGTAATACGGCGGAAGAGGTTGAAGAGCTGCGGCGCAACGGCTATAAACCGCGCGAATATTATGAAAAAGATGAAGAGCTGCATCAGGTGCTGACGCAAATAGGCACCGGTATGTTTAGTCCCGGCGAGCCAACTCGCTACCGCGATCTGTTGGATTCACTGATTAACTTTGGCGACCACTATCAGGTGCTGGCGGATTACCGCAGCTACGTGGATTGCCAGGACAAGGTGGATGAGCTGTACCGCCAGCCGGAAGAGTGGACGATTCGCGCTATGCACAATATCGCCAATATGGGTTATTTCTCATCCGATCGGACGATTCAGGAATACGCCGACGAGATTTGGCATATTAAGCCGGTGCGGTTGTAAAGCGCAGGACGGCTAAGCATGGCAGTGACGCTGCGCTTAGCCGCCCCGTATGTGCTCGGTAGGGGCTGAATTGTAGGGTGGATAAGCAACGCGCCATCCACCGTTAATGGTTCAGCACAGCTCCAACTGCACGTTGTTATCCCCAATCACCTGCATTACGCCCGCCGGCGGCAGAATGTCCGTATAGACCTGATCGACCAGGCTGATGCTGCCCAGGTTAACCATCGCGTTGCGGCCAAACTTCGAATGGTCGACAACCAGCATCACGCAGCGGGAGTTATCAATAATCGCCCGTTTGGTACGCACTTCGTGATAGTCGAATTCCAGCAGCGAGCCGTCGCTGTCGATGCCGCTTATCCCCAGAATGCCGAAGTCCAGGCGGAACTGGGAGATAAAATCCAGCGTCGCTTCGCCGATTATCCCGCCGTCGCGGCTGCGCAACTCACCGCCTGCCAGGATAATGCGGAAGTCTTCTTTTACCATTAGCGTGTTGGCGACGTTGAGGTTGTTGGTGACCACGCGCAAGTTGCTGTGATCTAAAAGCGCATGGGCGACGGCTTCCGGCGTGGTGCCAATATCAATAAACAGCGTGGCGCCGTTTGGGATCTGGCTGGCAACTTTACGAGCGATTCGCTCTTTTTCCGCCGTCTGGGTTGCTTTGCGGTCATGCCATGAGGTGTTCACCGAGCTTGACGGCAGCGCAGCGCCGCCGTGATGGCGCATGATCATATTTTGATCGGCAAGGTCATTCAGGTCGCGGCGAATAGTTTGCGGGCTGACCGAAAACTGCTCTACCAGCTCTTCGGTGCTGACATACCCCTGTTTTTTAACCAGTTCTACAATGGCGTCGTGTCGTTGTGTTTGCTTCACGCTCTACTCCTGATTTTTATGTTCGTTTTCGCGCATGCAGAGTATCGACCAGCGCCATCGTGAGGCCCACCAGTAAACCGGTAACGTGTGCGGCGTTGGCAATCGACATACCTAAAATATCGAAGTAGCCCACGACTATCCACAGCACCGCAAAGGCCATCAGGCCGCGCTGCATATAGATTCCGCTTTCAGGATCACGCTCGCCTCTGAGCCACACATAGCCCATCAGCGCGTAAACCGTTCCGGATAATCCACCGAACAACGGGCCGCTGAATTTGGCCTGTACGTAGCCGCTTAGCAGGGCTGAGATTATAGTCAGGGTGATGAGTTTTCCGCTGCCAAGACGCTTTTCCAGCGGGCCGCCAAGATACCACCACCATAGCAGGTTGAAAGTGATATGCAGCAGTGAAAAATGCATTAAGGCATGGCTGAAATAGCGCCAGAATTCATAGTGCAAACTGTCGGCGTAAGGCCAGGCAAGCCAGACCATAACATTCCGATCGCCAAGCACCTGCATGGCCAGATAAACCAGCACGCACGCGGCAATTATCGCAAGCGTAAACGGCCCGGCTTTTTGCTGGATAGTCGCAAGAAAAGGGTAACGCTGGTAGCGCAGGCCGCTTGCGGTATCGCCTGCGGCCCAGCTTGCCGCCAGATAGCGGGAGTCGCCGGGGTTGGCGAGAAACCGTTCCAGCTCGTTGCGCACTCTGGTTTCCTGGCTGTCATCCGCAAGCCAGACGTCGCTTTGATTATGCTGTTGAATCGTAAGGACAATGCCCTGCGTTGCCATATAGTCGACAAACGCCTGCGCGACGCGCGGGTTGGCAAACGAGGTGATCATGATCATAGGGTTTCAACCAAATCCGTACAAAAGGAAGCAGTATACCTGCAATGCGCAGGTTTCCTGAACCTTATGCAGCGCCGTGAGCGACTTCCGCCGGGAAATGGCGATGCCAGGCATCAAAGCCGCCGTCAACGCTATAAACATTGTCGTAGCCCTGCTGTAGCAGATACTGGGCCGCGCCTTTGCTGCTGTTGCCGTGATAGCACATCACCATCACGGGCGTGTCGAAATCGGTCTGCTGCATAAAGGCCACCAGACGATCGTTTGTCAGATGAAAAGCGCCTGGGGTGTGGCCCATCGCAAAGCTCTGCGGATCGCGAATATCCACTAATACCGCGAGTTTCTGGTGCAGCTTCTGGTGCGCTTCTTCCACACCAATACATTCAAATTGATCCATAGCTTGCTCATGTACAGATAAAGGAAAGGGGACGGGCTCGACGACATATTAAGCGAAACCTGTCTCTGGCCGCTGATATTAACGCCATTGTGTTATCCATATCACGCAGAAATGTTTTTTTTTCGTTATCAAAACGCCGGGTACTTGCTATTATGAGCGATAACGAACATTTGTGAGCTTTAACGAAAGTGTGAGGGCAGCATGGAAACCAAAGATCTGATTGTTATTGGCGGCGGTATTAACGGTGCCGGAATCGCGGCTGATGCAGCAGGCCGCGGCCTGTCTGTATTAATGCTGGAGGGACAAGACCTGGCCTGCGCAACGTCCTCCGCCAGCTCAAAATTGATCCACGGCGGCCTGCGCTATCTGGAACACTACGAGTTTCGGCTGGTCAGCGAGGCGCTGGCCGAACGCGAAGTGCTGCTGAATATGGCTCCGCACATCGCCTTCCCGATGCGCTTCCGTTTGCCCCACCGCCCACATTTGCGTCCGGCCTGGATGATTCGTGTAGGTCTGTTTATGTACGACCACCTCGGTAAACGCACCAGCCTGCCTGCGTCGACCGGTTTGCGTTTTGGCGCAGATTCGGTCCTTAAACCTGAAATCGTGCGCGGTTTCGAATATTCCGACTGCTGGGTGGACGATGCGCGTCTGGTTCTGGCAAACGCGCAGATGGTGACGCGCAAAGGCGGCGAGGTGAAAACCCGCACCCGCGCAACCAGCGCCCGCCGCGAAAACGGCCACTGGATTGTTGAAGCACAGGATATTGATACCGGTGAAACCTTTACCTGGCGCGCTCGTGGTCTGGTTAACGCCACCGGCCCGTGGGTAAAAGATTTCTTCGATGACGGCCTGAAGCTTCCTTCGCCATACGGCATCCGCCTGATCAAAGGCAGCCATATCGTTGTGCCGCGTGTGCACAGCCAGAAGCAGGCCTATATCCTGCAAAATGAAGATAAACGTATTGTGTTTGTTATTCCGTGGATGGATGAGTTCTCGATTATCGGCACCACCGATGTGGAATATAAAGGCGATCCGAAAGCCGTCCATATCGACGAGAGCGAAGTGAAATACCTGCTGGATGTGTACAACGAGCACTTTAACAAGACGCTTTCACGTGAAGACGTGGTATGGACATATTCTGGCGTACGCCCGCTTTGTGATGATGAATCGGATTCTCCGCAGGCTATCACCCGTGATTACACGCTTGATATTCATGATGAAAATGGCAAGGCGCCTCTGCTTTCCGTCTTCGGCGGCAAGCTGACAACCTACCGCAAACTTGCGGAGCATGCGCTGGACAAGCTGCAGGCGTATTACCCGAAAATCGGCCCGGCGTGGACCAAAGGCAGCAAATTGCCAGGCGGGGATATTACCGGCGATCGCGATGATTTCGCCGCTCAGCTACGCCGCCGATATTCATTCCTGAGCGAAGGTCTGGCACGCCGCTTTGCCCGCACCTATGGCAGCAACAGCGAGCTAATACTCAAAGAGGCGAAATCGCTTGAGGATTTAGGCGAGAACTTCGGACACGAGTTTTATGAAGCCGAGCTGCGTTATCTGGCCGAGCACGAATGGGTTAAGCGTGTCGATGATGCTATCTGGCGCCGCACCAAGTTAGGCATGTGGCTGACGGACGAACAGCAGGCGCGGGTGGCGCAATGGCTGGCAAAGCGGAACGGTAAGGCGCAGCTTTCTTTAGCTTCGTAATTTTAAACGGCGGATGGCGCTTACGCTTATCCGCCCTGCAACATTACAAAACTTAGAATTCGTAGGTCGGATAAGCCTGCGCCATCCGACAGTTATCAGACTCCATATCCCATCATCTTCAGCAGCTTCTGCGCATGTTGCACAGCATCCTGACGGTGCGCCACGCCCAGCTTCTGGTACAGATTACGGATATGCGTTTTGATAGTGGTCGCCGCCACGTCCAGCTCGCCTGCGATTTGCTCGTTGCTGTAGCCTGAATAAATCAGCCCCAGAACCTGCCATTCACGTTGCGTTAATGGGCTGGTGCGAATCAGCTCCGGGACTTCCGGATGCGTCAGCAGACGGTTCACAAAATTCTCATCGAAGTGCGCGAATTTGTGGCGATGATGCTGGTTAATCTCGCGAAGAATGCGCTGAGCCCGGTGCTGATCCAGTTCTGGCAGAGTATTGAGCTGGATTAACTGACGCAGTTGCTGCGCCATGGCTTCACCTTCGATCACAAAGTGGCTGATAAACCCGGTGCGGTTAGCAAGCGACAGCGCTTCAAGCAGCACGCGCTGCGCATCGCTTTTCCGCCCAGACTGCCAGTAGAGCTGGTTTAACAGCAGCAGGTTGCGATTGAGATCGCTCATCAGACGCAGGCTGCGCGCGTTTTCGTTTAACTCTTCCAGCACCATTTCCGCCGGGTCGAATTCACCCAGCAGAATTTGCGCGCGAGCAATGTTGCGCCACTGGCTTTGCAGGAAGTGATTATTGGCAAATTCCGGTTTTGGCGTCTGGCGTAACCAGTTGGCGGCAGACTTTTTATCGCCAATCATTTGCCAGTAAATCACCCGGACTTTATCGGCGTTAGAGACCCAGTCGCTGTGATAGGGGCCGTTGCCCAGCAGATTTTCAAGACGGTTCAGGTGATTGCGCGCGTTATCCAGATCGCCGCGTGCCAGAGAGCACTGCACCAGCAGCGCAAGGCATTGCAACTGTTGCTGGGGCTGGTAGCCGGAAAGGACTTCCACACCGTTTCGGGCGGAAGCTTCGGCTTCGTCCAGGCGTGACCATGCCCACAGCAGTTGCGCGCGAATACGCAGCAGGAACTCATGCAGCGGCAACTGCTCCAGATGTTGTTCGCGAATCAGGATGAAGGCTTTTTCCTGCGTTTCCCACGCGGCCTGCAAGAAACCCTGCGCCAGCAGAATTTCGCTTTGCTGAATCAGGCTCCACAGCGCGTAATGCCAGACATCATGGCGACGAGACATTTGCTCAGTTTGCTGCATCACCGACAGGGATTTTGTCAGATCGCCTTTACAGTGCAGCACCTCGCCGTGAACGGAAGTGGCAACGATGCGGCTGTAATAATTCGCCAGCGGCAGCATATCGAGCGCGATCATCGCCAGCCGCTCGGCCTCGACCGGGTCGCCGTCGTTAATGGCGACCTGAGCGCGCAGGGCGTTAAATTCGCCGTGCAGCGTGTTGTCCATGTCCAGATTCATTTCCTGCTCGGCTCGCGCCAGCAGCAGATTGACTTCGCTGTAGCGATGCTGGCTTTGCATCAGCCAGGCCTGCAAAAGCACAAGTTTCGGATTCTCCAGCAGGCTTTCCCACGGCAGCGCTTTCAGCGATTCTTCCAGCAGCGTCAGTTCGCTATGGTTAAACAGCGCCCAGGCGTGATGCAGCAGGATATCGCGCAGCATGCTGGCATCGCCTGCGGCTAACGCGTGATGAATGGCTTCGCTCGGGAAACCCTGCGCCATCCAACTTTCGGCGGCGGCACGGTGAATATCGGGCAGTTCAGCGGCAAGCTCCCACTGACAGCGCTGGCGCAGGAAGCTGCCAAATAATGGATGGAAACAGAACCATTCGCCGGAGTCGTCCATGCGCTGCATGAAAAGCCCCTGACGCTCGGTCTCTTCCAGACGCATCTGGCCATTTTCTTCGCCCGTGACGCGCACAATCAGCGCATCGTTCATCGAACGCAAAATTGAGCTGCGCAGCAGGAAGTTACGTGTGTCCGCATCCACGTTATCAAGCACCTCATCCACCAGATAATCAGAAAGGTGGCTGGCGTTGATGCCGGAAAGGCGACGCGCGGAGTGGTGCGCCGAGGTGTTGCTTTGACGTGCGGAAAGAGCGATGAGCTGCAATGCCGTAGCCCAGCCGGCGACATCATCGCACAGGCGGCTGCTGTCCACAGGCTCAATCGGCGTATTCAGTCGACAGTCAAAGAACTGTTTCGCTTCCTGATGGGTAAAGGCGAGCTGCTGGCTGCCGATTTCCAGAAGCTGATCGCGCACGCGCAGGTTGGCGATACCAAGCTGCGGCAGGTTGCGCGATAACACCACCAGCGTCAGATTCTCTGGCTGATGGCGAATGAAAAAACGCATCGCTTCGTGAATAACCGGGTTGTTGATTAAGTGGTAATCATCAATCACCAGGAATAAAGGGCGATGCCATTCCGCCAGCTCGATAAAGAGCTGCGCGAACAGCGACGAGAGGCTTGCATACTGGCGCTTTTGCGCCATGACTTCACTGCTGACGCAATGACCGCCGGTTGCTTGCTGAATAGCGGTAATCAAATAACTGGCAAAGCGTTCTTGTTGGTTGTCGCCCTCATCAAGAGAGTACCAACCTAACTCATTTTTCCCTGCAGCCCACTGGGAGACCAGTGTGGTTTTGCCATAGCCTGCGGGGCTGGTTATCAACGCCAGACGATAATTTGCGGCGGTTGATAGCTTTACCAACAGGCGGTCGCGAACCACGGTATTTTCCAGACGAACCGGGCGACTCAATTTGGATGGGATCAACATAGTGTCACTTCACTGTGTGTAAATTGCGTACAGAGATGAATTTTTTTACGCTTCGTAATTAATGCTTACGTAAAGGTCGGCCAGATTGGGTCTTATTGCAAGATTGTTGAAGTTTCTGTGAGTGTTAAGTTGCACCTTGTCACAATTCCATATTTTTATTGAATGGCTTTCGCGGAAATCATGCATTTTTCTTTATTCCAGACCGCTATTTTTCCGCGCCCTGCCTGAAAAGAAAACGGTTTCAGTCGTAAGGAAGACGCGGACATAACCTGGCCTTTGTTGTCCGAATTCAGCGCGGGATTTTGCGTCTGCCGGCCGGGTTTTAAGTGGTCGCGATCACACTTTTAGCTCATCCCCGCCACTCATCCCTGCCTAATCCCCCTCAGGATGAGGAATAAGCCCAGACCGCCCGGCACACTAGCGGGCAATGAATTAAGAACATCACAGGATTCCCTATGTCACAGCCGACCTTCAATCAAGCACAATTTCAGGCTGCCCTGACCCGTCAGTGGCAGCGCTTTGGACTTCAGTCTGCTCAGGAAATGACTCAGCATCAGTGGTGGCAGGCCGTAAGCGGCGCATTGGCCGAGCTGCTGGCAGCCCAGCCGGTCGTAAAACCGCAGGCGAAACAGCGCCACGTCAACTACATCTCAATGGAGTTTCTGATTGGCCGCCTGACCGGCAACAACCTGCTGAATCTCGGCTGGTATCAGGACGTGGCGGATGAGCTGAAAGCATTTGATATCAACCTGACGGACCTGCTTGAAGAAGAGACAGACCCGGCGCTGGGCAACGGCGGTCTGGGGCGCCTGGCGGCGTGCTTCCTGGATTCTATGGCGACGGTAGGCCAGTCAGCGATCGGGTATGGACTGAACTATCAGTACGGCCTGTTCCGCCAGTCCTTCAAGGACGGGCAGCAGATGGAAGCGCCGGACGACTGGCATCGCGGGAGCTATCCGTGGTTCCAGCATAACTCAGCTCTCGACGTGCAGGTTGGCGTGGGCGGTAAGGTAATCAAAGACGGTAAAAACGTGCGCTGGGAACCGGCGTTTATCTTCCAGGGCGAAGCCTGGGATTTACCGGTGCTCGGCTACCGTAACGGCGTCGCCCAGCCGCTGCGTCTGTGGCAGGCAAAGCACGCCCATCCGTTTGACCTGACTAAATTCAACGACGGCGATTTCCTGAAAGCAGAGCAAGCCGGCATCGACGCTGAAAAACTGACCAAAGTTCTCTACCCGAACGACAACCACTTAAACGGCAAGAAGCTGCGCCTGATGCAGCAGTATTTCCAGTGCGCCTGCTCGGTGGCGGATATTTTACGTCGTCACCATCTGGCGGGCCGCAAGCTGGCGGAGCTTGCAGATTACGAAGTGATTCAGCTTAACGATACGCACCCGACCATCGCCATTCCGGAGCTGCTGCGCGTGCTGATTGACGAGCGCCAGTTGAGCTGGGACGACGCCTGGGCCATCACCAGCAAAACTTTCGCCTACACCAACCACACCCTGATGCCGGAAGCGCTGGAGTGCTGGGACGAAAAACTGGTGAAAGCGCTGCTGCCGCGCCATATGCAAATCATCAATGAAATCAACGCCCGCTTTAAAAAACGGGTCGTCAAAACCTGGCCGGGCGATGAAGCGGTCTGGGCGAAGCTGGCGGTGGTTTACGATAAACAGGTACGCATGGCGAATATGTGCGTAGTAAGCGGCTTTGCGGTGAACGGCGTGGCCGCGCTGCACTCCGATCTGGTAGTCAAAGATCTGTTCCCGGAATACCACCAGCTATGGCCAAACAAATTCCACAACGTCACCAACGGCATCACGCCGCGTCGCTGGATCAAACAATGTAACCCGGCGCTTTCCGCGCTTATCGACAAGAAGCTGAAGAAAGAGTGGGCCAACGATCTGGACGCGCTGGAAGGGCTGGAAAAATATGCCGACGACGCGAAATTCCGTCAACAATACCGCGAAATCAAATACCAGAATAAAGTCAAGCTGGCGGCGTTTGTGAAGGCGCGTACCGGCATCGTCATCAGCCCGGATGCGCTGTTCGACGTGCAGATTAAACGCCTGCACGAGTACAAACGTCAGCACCTGAATCTGCTGCACATTCTGGCGCTTTATAAAGAAATCCGCGAAAACCCGCAGGCGGCCCGCGTGCCGCGCGTGTTCCTGTTCGGTGCGAAAGCGGCGCCGGGTTATTACCTGGCGAAAAACATTATCTTCGCCATCAACAAAGTGGCGCAGGCGATTAACAACGACCCGGTCGTAGGCGATCAACTGAAAGTCGTATTCCTGCCGGATTACTGCGTTTCTGCCGCGGAAATCATGATCCCGGCGGCGGATATCTCCGAACAAATCTCTACCGCAGGCAAAGAAGCCTCCGGCACCGGCAATATGAAGCTTGCGCTAAACGGCGCGCTGACCGTGGGCACGCTGGACGGCGCCAACGTTGAAATCGCCGAGAAAGTGGGCGACGAGAATATCTTCATCTTTGGTCATACCGTAGAAGAAGTGAAAGCCCTGAAAGCTAAAGGCTACGACCCGGTGAAATGGCGTAAGAAAGACAAGGCGTTGGATGCGGTGCTGAAAGAACTGGAGAAGGGCGTCTACGCCGATGGCGATAAGCACGCTTTCGATCAGATGCTGCACAGCATCGGTAAACAAGGCGGCGACCCGTATCTGGTGATGGCTGACTTCACGGCTTACGCTGCGGCGCAAAAGCAAGCTGATGCGCTGTACCTCGACCAGGAGGCCTGGACGCGCGCCGCTATTCTGAACACCGCGCGCTGCGGCATGTTCAGCTCGGATCGTTCGATTCGCGATTATCAGCAACGCATCTGGCAGGCTAAGCGCTAAGGGAAGGTCATGGATAGCAAACGCCTTGATAACGCCGCGCTGGCGGCAGGAATTGCAGCTAATTACATCAATGCTCACGGCAAGCCGCAGGCCATTGGGGCGGATACCAAGCTGCGCTTGCTGGAAGCCATGAGCCGTACCGCTAGCCCTAAAAAGGTGGCGGTGACCCCGGTGCCGAACGTGCAGGTATTTACCGCCGGAACGAAAATGGCGCTGCCGCTGGAAGGCCACGGCGAGTTTAGCTGGCAGATGACAACGGAAGAAGGAAAGCAACATAACGGGCATGCGCTGGCCGGCGGGAAGCTGACGCTGCCTTCCCGGCTGCCGGAAGGCTATCACATGCTTACCGTTAGCCAGAGCGAACATCTATGGCAGTGCCGCGTAATTGTCGCGCCGAAGCGCTGTTACGAACCTGACGCGCTGTTGCAGGACAAGAAGCTGTGGGGCGCCTGCGTGCAGCTTTACACTTTGCGGTCTGCGCATAACTGGGGCATCGGCGATTTTGGCGATTTACAGCGCATGCTGGTGGACGTTGCGCAGCGCGGCGGGTCGTTTATCGGCCTGAACCCGATTCATGCGCTCTATCCGGCGAACCCGGAAAGCGCAAGTCCGTACAGCCCGTCTTCCCGCCGCTGGCTGAACGTTATCTATATCGATGTTAACGCGGTGGATGACTTTCTGCTTAGCGACGAAGCCCAGGTCTGGTGGAAGATGCCGACCACGCAGCAGTCTCTGAAGTCTGTGCGTGACGCAGAATGGGTCGATTATTCCACCGTGACCGTGCTGAAAATAGCAGCGCTGCGCATGGCCTGGAAACAGTTCTCAAAACGCACGGCGCGCGATGAACAGGTGCAGGCTTTCCGCTCTTTTGTCGAAGGCGGTGGCGAGAGCCTTTACTTCCAGGCTGCGTTTGACGCGCTACACGCATATCAGGTTAAAGAGGATGAAATGCGCTGGGGCTGGCCGGTGTGGCCAGAAGGTTTCCGCGATGCGCATAATCCGGAAGTGAAAGCTTTCTGTAGCGAGTACAGCGACGAAGTAGATTTCTTTCTGTGGCTGCAGTATCTGGCCCACATTCAGTTCGAAGCATGCTGGCAAACCAGCCAGGGCTTTAAAATGCCAATCGGCCTGTACCGTGATTTGGCGGTTGGCGTGGCGGAAGGCGGCTCGGAAACCTGGTGCGACCGTGAACTGTACTGCCTGAAAGCTTCCGTTGGCGCGCCGCCGGATATTCTTGGGCCTCTTGGCCAGAACTGGGGTCTGCCGCCAATGGACCCGCACGTCATTACCGCGCGTGCCTATGAGCCCTATATCGATCTGTTGCGCGCCAATATGACTAACTGCGGCGCGCTGCGTATCGACCATGTTATGTCGATGCTGCGCCTGTGGTGGATCCCTTACGGCGAAACGGCGGATAAAGGCGCGTATGTGCATTATCCGGTAGACGATTTGCTGTCGATTCTGGCGCTGGAAAGTAAGCGACATAACTGCATGGTGATCGGCGAGGATTTGGGTACGGTGCCGGTTGAGATCGTAGCTAAACTACGCGATAGCGGCGTTTACTCCTACAAAGTGCTTTATTTCGAACACGACAACGAGAAGCAGTTCCGCGCGCCAAAAGCGTGGCCGAAGCAGTCGATGGCCGTTGCCACTACGCACGATCTGCCAACGTTACGCGGCTACTGGGAAAGCGGAGATTTAACGCTGGGCAAAACGCTGGGGCTTTATCCGGACGAAGAGGTGCTGGCCGGTTTATACCAGGATCGCGAGCGCGCCAAACAGGGTTTGCTGGATAGTTTGCATGAATACGGTTGTTTGCCGAAGCGTGCGGGCCACAAAGCTTCGCTGATGGCGATGACGGCAACGCTTAATCGCGGCATGCAGCGTTATATCGCCGACAGCAACAGCGCCCTGCTGGGCCTGCAGCCGGAAGACTGGCTGGGCATGGCGGAGCCGGTAAATATTCCGGGCACCAGCTACCAGTATAAAAACTGGCGTCGCAAACTATCGACATCTCTTGAGACGATGTTTGCCGATGAAGGGGTAAATAAGCTGCTGAAGGATTTAGATAAGCGGCGTAAAAAAGGATAAGGGTTTAATGGCGGATAGCGCGTTGCTTACCGCCCTGCAACCGGCTTCGTAGGGTGGATAAGCGCGAGCGCCATCCACCGCTACTTTGCATCAGTAGTAAGAGTGCTCGCCGCGCTGGTGTTCGGTCAGGTCGCGAACGCCTTTCAGTTCCGGGAACTCTGCCAGCAACTGCTTCTCGATGCCTTCTTTCAGGGTCACATCGACCATGGAACAGCCGTTACAACCGCCGCCGAACTGCAGAATAGCCAGCCCGTCATCGGTAATTTCCATCAGCGTAACGCGACCGCCGTGGCCTGCTAACTGTGGGTTAACGGTTGCCTGCAGCATATATTCCACACGCTCCATCAGCGGCGCATCGTCGGATACTTTACGCATTTTGGCGTTCGGGGCCTTCAGCGTTAGCTGAGAGCCGAGCTGGTCGGTAACAAAATCGATTTCTGCGTCTTCGAGGTAAGGTGCGCTCAGTTCGTCGACATAAGCGGTTAGCTGCTCGAATTTTAACGCTGTGTCACTTGCTTCAACCGCATCCGGCGGACAATAGGACACCCCGCACTCCGCATTAGGAGTACCAGGATTGATAACGAATACGCGGATTTGCGTCCCTTCTTCCTGACCTGCCAGCAGTTTGGCAAAGTGAGATTGTGCAGTATCGGAAATACGGATCATAACGATTGCTCAATAGTTGACTATTTTAGTCGGTTATAATACGCCCATCATCGAGGGTCTACAAGGTTCGACAAAGGCACCATACCTGGACAGTCGCCGCGCCCTGCTTTTTCAGCAATCTCGCGATTTCCGCCACGGTACTGCCCGTCGTGACGACATCATCCACAATAACCATATGGCGACCCGCCGCTGGAAATTCAACCCTGAAAGCCCCCTTGAGATTGCCGCGGCGCAGCTTCGCGCTTAGCTCATGCTGGGTTGCCGTGGCGCGGACCCTTCTGACAAACGCATCCTGATATTCACATTGTAGCCAATGCGCCAGAGGGGTGGCGAGCAGGGCGCTTTGGTTAAAACCTCTGCGCCAGGCGCGGCGGGAGTGTAACGGTACGCTGACGATCGCTTCTGGTTTTGGAACGGAACCGACACGCTTCGCAGCAATAATTTTTAGCAGGATCAATCGCGCCAGCGCCGGGGCAAGCGCGGTGGCGGCGGTGAATTTCAGCCGGTGAACGAGCGCGTTGAGCGGCAGGCGGTAATCGGTGACGAATATCAATCTGTCCCATGGCGGCGGTTCCTGCAGGCAGCGGCCACATTGTGAAACACCGGGCGCGGCGGGTAATCCGCAGCGCGGGCAGGCGGGGGGTGGAGCTGGCAGCGCGGAGACGCAGCGTGAGCAAAACCCCCATGTCGGACAAGCAAGCGGCATACGGCATAGCCAACACAGCCCCGGGATTGTTAGCATATTCGCTTCCATGTATTTGAAAACGAGAACAGTAACCGATGAGCGAACTTTGGTGGCAGACAAAAGGTGAAGGAAATATCGATCTTGTGCTGCTGCACGGATGGGGGCTGAACGCCGAGGTATGGCATTGCATTAGTGCGGAATTAAGCTCGCAGTTTCGTTTACACCTGGTCGACCTGCCGGGTTACGGGCGCAGCCAGAACTTCGGGGCGCTGACGCTACCGGAGATGGCCGAAATCGTGCTGGCGCAGGCGCCGGAACAGGCTGTCTTCCTTGGCTGGAGCTTGGGTGGGCTGGTAGCAAGCCAGATTGCGCTTACTCATCCCGGGCGCGTGCGCGCGTTAATCACCGTCGCCTCATCGCCATGCTTCACCGCCCGGGGAGACTGGCCGGGTATCAAACCTGAGGTACTGGCCGGTTTCCAGCAGCAGCTAAGCGAAGATTTTCAGCGTACCGTTGAGCGCTTCCTTGCTTTGCAAACGCTCGGGACGCAAACCGCCCGTCAGGACGCTCGCGCGTTAAAAGCCGTTGTACTTGAGCAGCCGATGCCGGAGGTGGAGGTATTGAACGGCGGTCTTGAGATCCTGAAAACCGTTGATTTACGTGAGCAGCTTGCAGAGCTTCAGATGCCTTTGCTGCGTTTGTACGGTTATCTTGATGGCCTGGTTCCACGTAAAGTCGCCGCTTTGCTGGACGAGCGCTGCCCGCAAAGCGAATCGGTTATTTTCCCGAAAGCCGGCCATGCGCCTTTTATTTCTCATCCGCAGGCGTTTTGCGAGCAGATTTTCGCCTTTGAAAAAAGCTTAAAAATAACTGATTAGCTTTATTAAGGCCTAAAAGAAAAAACGCCCGATGCGGCGCATCAGGCGTTTTACTGGCACAGCCTTATCAACGCTAGCCCAAAAGCGTCCAGATTTCCCGTACGCATTTTTTCCCTTCCGGGCAGCTTTTGCAGCTTCCTGTCAGACAGTCGGTCGGGTCTTCCGTCACTCGCATCGCTTTACCCATCGCTTCTAAGCGACTTAGCATCGCATTCACTAACGGCTGCGGGATGGCAAGCTGCTGGCTTATCTGCTTCGCCTCAAGACGCCCTTGCAGCGCCAGGGCATTACGGATCTCGATTAAGCTCGCCATGTCTCCCCCTTAATGACAGTCGCCGGTGCTGCTTTCGCAGCAGGCTGCCGCGGCAGTTTTACGAGTGCTCAAAAGACTTACATCCACCCGGCTACGCGCCCGACGCAGCGCGCCGATAAGCACCACGTTAAACAGCAGCACCGCGAGGATGCAAACCAGGCTGTATTGCGGATGAGCCTTAAACGACACGGTCTGGTAATAGAGCGTTGAGAGCGAGTACGCGATGTTCAGTCCCCACAGAACGGAGAATGTCATCCAGCCGCGGCTTGATTCGCGCGCGACTGCGCCCATCACCGAGATACACGGAATATAGAGCAACACGAAAATCAGATAGCTGTAGGCTGCCGCTGCGCTGCCGAATTTGCTGCTCATCACGCCCATCGCCCCGCCAGCCATTTCACCGTCGCCTTTGCTGGCTTCGATAGGGTTGGCGAGCACGCTCAGGCTGAAGGTGTCTTTCAGGCTCTGCCAGGTTTCACCCGCAGCCTCGCCTAATTCGTCCAGCAGATTGAAGTTTTCGGCATCGAAGGCTTCATTATGCATATCTTCGGCGGTGTAAAGAGTGTTCAGCGTGCCGACCACCACTTCTTTTGCCATCGCTCCGGTAAACAGACCAACGGTGGCCTGCCAGTTATCTTCGTGTACGCCAATGGGTTTTAGCAGCGGCGTTAATACTTTACTTACCGAAGCCAGCGCGGAGTCGTTAATGTTATCAACGGCTTTGCCGCTAAACGAGAAGCTGTTTAGCGCACCGATGAAGATACTCACGATGACAATCACTTTACCAGCACGCAGCACGAAGCCTTTCAGGCGCTGCCAGGTTTGCATCAGCAGGCTTTTCAGATGCGGTACGTGGTAAACCGGCAGCTCCATGACAAACGGCGATGCTTCGCCGCGCATAATGGTGTGTTTGAGCATCAGGCCGGTGAGAATCGCCATCACGATGCCGAGCATATAAAGCGAGAAGACAACCAGCGCGCCTTGCTGGCCGAAGAATGCCGCGGCGAAGACTGCGAAGATAGCCAGGCGCGCGCCGCAGGACATAAACGGCGCCATCATGATGGTCATCAGACGTTCGCGCGGCGCATCAAGCGTACGCGCGCCCATCACCGACGGCACGTTGCAGCCGAAGCCGACAATCAGCGGGACGAACGATTTGCCCGGCAGACCAAGAGATTGCATTAGCCTGTCCATAACGAACGCCGCGCGCGCCATATACCCGGAATCCTCAAGGAAGGAGAGGAACAGATACATCATGCCGATTTGCGGTACCAGCGGCAGCACGGTGTTGATCCCGCCGCCAATCCCCTGGGCGAGGAAAATGGTCAGCCAGTCCGGGAAATGCAGCGTGTAGCCAATCCACTGAATGCCGTGGATAAAGATAGCGGCGGAACCGCCGTCGAAAATAGGCTGCAACGCGCCGCCGATGTTAATCGCCAGCAGGAACATCAGGTACATCACCAGCATAAAGATCGGCAGGCCGAGGAAGCGGTTGAGGATGATTTTATCCATCATGGCGGTCAGGCGGTGCGGCTCGGCTGTCAGGCTGTTGCTGACCGTGTCGCAGATAGCGGCGATGCACTGGTAGCGCGCATCGGCAATTAGCAGCGCCGGGTCTTCAATAGTCTCTGCAAGGTGAACGCGCACGCTTGCCAGTTTATCCGCGGCGCTTCCGACAAAGGCCTGGCTGTAGATATCTCCTTCCAGCATTTGCAGCGCCAGCCAGCGGCGCTGCTGTTCAGGCATCTCTTCTGACATCTCTGCTGCGAGGTTATCGACCCCCTGCAATAGCGCCTGCGGATAGAGCACCAGATCTGAGCGGGTGTTCGGCTGACGGCGATCAATGGCTAATTTCAGCCCTTCGATACCGCGTCCACGCGTGGAGACCAGCGGAATAACCGGACAGCCCAGGCGAGCGGCGAGGGCATCGATATCAATGCGAATAGCCTGCTTTTCGGCGATATCAAGCATGTTCAGCGCAACGACGCAGGGAATGCCGAGCTCCAGAAGTTGCAAAGTCAGGTAGAGGTTACGCTCAAGGTTTGAAGCATCCACCACGTTAATCAGCAGATCGGCGTCGCCGCTGAGGATGTAGTGGCAGGCGATTTGCTCATCCAGCGAAGTCTGCGAGGAAATGGTGGTGAGAGAGTATGTCCCCGGCAGGTCAACCAGCGTGACCTGGTGGGTCAGCGTTGAAAATTGTCCTTCTTTTCGTTCGACAGTGACCCCCGCCCAGTTGCCGACTCGCTGACGTGAACCAGTAAGCTGGTTAAACAGCGTAGTTTTACCTGAATTAGGGTTACCGATTAAACCTATGGTTAAGTTTTTCATTTTTTCGTGAACTAAAGAGAGTGAAAACCGGAGCGCGAACGCCCATCCCGTTTGTCAGGCAAGGGCTTCGACGTTTAATAATTCGAGATCTTTTTTACGCAAAACCAAATTAACGCGGCGTGTTTCGATATGAACCGGATCGCCAAGCGGCGCCACGCGTACAACGTTAAAAGAAGAACCAGGCAACATGCCCAGCGATAATAATTTTTGACGATAGGCCGGGCTTATTTCATGGGCAAAACCGGTAATTTTCCACGCGCTGTTCGGTAAAAAATTCATAGGACCTTCTTAGAGCTAAACTCTGTTTTATTACTCACTGAGTTACTGTATTCACCGGCACGTCCCATCGCCCGGCGAAAGCCAACTACCTTTGCGGTAAAAGGAGAAATAACAAACAAAGCAATGATAATGAGAATGGTTTTTATCTTCAATAATTATTTTATGAACGAGCAGGCATTTTGAATAATTAAATGAAACAAGAAGTGTTTTAGTTTAACAGGCGTCTTTAGAATCTGTTTTTCATTTAAATGATTATTATCAATAAGTTACTGGCGGTGTTTAAGAAAGATTTAAATATGTTTCTGAAGCTAATGTTGTTTTAATATTTCATCTGTTACGTAAATGATGCCGGTTAGTTTCTGTTTTGAGTATCTATTGCAATAATTACCCTAAAAGGAAAGCTGTTGCCTGTTTAAAAATAAATTCGGCTGATAATGAAATATTATTAATAAATCGAATGGCGAGGGGAAAGAGTAATGCTTACTAAATAAAAGGGCCGACTAAAATCGGCCCTTTTTATATCATAATTATTTCTTACCAAACGCGGCGGCCAGCGCATCGCTCATCGCGCTGTTACCGCTGCCGGCATTATCCTTTCCGCGCGGTTTGGTCTGCTGTTGGGCAGGCCTGCGGGCACTGTTTTGCTCACGCGGCGCGCTGCCGCGGCGGCTGTTGGTTTCGCCCGGCTGCTCGTCAAGACGCATGGTCAGTGCAATGCGCTTACGCTGCAAATCCACCTCAAGCACCTTCACTTTGACGATATCGCCGGCTTTCACTACTTTGTGCGGGTCGTCGATGAATTTATCGGAAAGCGAAGAGATGTGAACCAGACCGTCCTGGTGAACGCCGATATCCACGAACGCGCCGAAGTTGGTTACGTTTGTCACCGCGCCTTCCAGCACCATGCCCGGCGTGAGGTCGTTCATGGTTTCCACGCCGTCGGCGAATTTGGCGGTTTTGAACTCAGGGCGCGGATCGCGGCCTGGCTTTTCCAGCTCCTTGATGATGTCGGTCACCGTCGGCACGCCGAAGCGCTCATCGGTGAACTCGCTCGCCTTCAGGCCGCGTAACGCTTCGCCGTTACCCATCAGGTCAGCCAGCGCCTGCTCGGTGGCAGCCAGAATGCGTTCTACAACCGGGTAAGCCTCCGG
Source organism: Dryocola boscaweniae (assembly GCF_025215095.1). GTDB lineage: Bacteria > Pseudomonadota > Gammaproteobacteria > Enterobacterales > Enterobacteriaceae > Dryocola > Dryocola boscaweniae. Next base: position 286,014 of record NZ_JALHAP010000081.1, read on the forward strand.
GTGAACGGTGGAAGCATCCAGCGGGTTATTACCGTGGTTAATTCGCAGGAAGCCCGCACACTGTTCAAAAGCTTTCGGCCCAAGGCGGCTGACTTTCAGCAGTTGCTGGCGATCCTGGAAGCGACCGTTTTCGTTGCGCCAGTTAACGATATTCTGCGCCATCATGCGCGTTAAGCCCGCCACGCGGGTTAATAAAGGCACTGATGCGGTGTTCAGATCGACGCCCACGGCGTTTACGCAGTCTTCCACAACGGCGTCCAGTTTTTTCGCCAGTTGCGACTGGCTGACGTCGTGCTGATACTGGCCGACACCGATGGATTTCGGATCGATTTTCACAAGCTCGGCGAGCGGGTCCTGCAGGCGGCGAGCGATAGAAACCGCGCCGCGAATCGAGACGTCCAGATCCGGGAATTCCAGCGCTGCCAGCTCAGAAGCTGAATAAACGGAGGCGCCCGCTTCGCTGACAATCACTTTCTGCGCGGTCACTTTCGGGAACTGCTGCTGCACATCGAGGAAGAAACGCTCGGTTTCGCGTGAAGCCGTGCCGTTGCCGATGGCAACCAGCTCCACGTTGTGTTTCTCGCACAACGCCGCAACGACAACAGCGGCTTTCGCGGCCTGGCCGGTATGCGGATAAATGGTATCGGTAGCGACCAGCTTACCGGTTGAATCAACAACCGCCACTTTAACGCCGGTACGCAGACCCGGATCGAGGCCCATTGTTGCCCGCAGGCCCGCAGGCGCGGCCATTAATAAATCATGCAGGTTGCGAGCGAAGACGTTAATCGCTTCTTCTTCGGCGCGTTCGCGCACGGTGCCCATCAGCTCGGTTTCCAGATGCATCAGCACCTTGATGCGCCAGGTCCAGCTCACCACGCCACGACGCCAGGCGTCCGCCGGGGCGCTGTTCAGGCGCAGCCCGAGATGATCGATAATTATCTGTTCGCAATAGCTTTCACGCGGCGGTTCGTCGTGCTGCGGGTCGGCATTCAGCGCAAGCTGCAAAATGCCTTCGTTGCGGCCACGGAACATAGCGAGCGCGCGGTGGGAAGGAATGGTGGCGATAGGCTCGTGATGATCGAAATAATCACGGAATTTTGCGCCTTCCTCTTCTTTACCGCTGACAACGGTGGCAACCAGATGCGCGTTCTTCCACAGATAATTACGCACTTTTGCCAGCAGCGCGGCGTCTTCGGCGAAACGCTCCATCAGAATGTAACGGGCACCGTCAAGCGCGGCTTTGGTATCGGCAACGCCTTTATCGGCATCAACGTAGCGGGCAGCTTCCTGTTCCGGCTCGTGAGAAGGTTCGTCCCACAAAAGCTCGGCCAGCGGCTCAAGACCCGCTTCGATAGCAATTTGCCCGCGCGTGCGGCGTTTTGGCTTATACGGCAGATACAAATCTTCCAGCTCGGTTTTGCTCAGCGTGCCGTTAATGGCGCAGGCTAGCTCATCGCTCAGTTTGCCCTGCTCGGTGATGGATTTCAGAATGGCCTGGCGGCGATCGGACAGCTCGCGCAGGTAGCTTAGACGAGTCTCAAGCTGGCGTAGCTGCGTATCATCCAGACCGCCGGTGACTTCCTTACGATAGCGTGCAATAAACGGCACGGTATTCCCTTCGTCAAGCAGGCGAACGGCTGCTTCAACCTGTTCATTTCGGGCCTTTAGCTCACCGGCAATAATGCGGCAGAGTGAATCATTCATCATGGCGTTATCATCTGTTTCATGCGGAAATTTCAGAGGACAGTTATACGGATTGGAAGGCAAAAATGCCAGCCACAGCGCCTTTGTTGCGCGGAATCGGACTGGTCTGCCTGTAAGCGCTGCTTATTTCACATACTCGATTTCATTGACGTACCACTGGGCTTCTCCAGCGGGTGTTTGCACTACGGCTAAATCACCCACTTCTTTTTTCAGCAGCGCGCGAGCCATGGGCGAGTCGATAGAGATGTAATCCTTGCGGCCAAAAATTTCATCGTAGCCCACGATACGAAAGCGCAGTTGGTTACCTTCGTCGTTTTCAATTTCGACCCAGGCGCCAAAGAAAACTTTGCCTTCCTGCTGGGGTGAATAATCGACGATTTTCAGGTTTTCCAGGCATTTCGTCAGATAACGTACCCGGCGATCTATCTCGCGCAGCCGTTTTTTGTTGTACTGGTAATCGGCATTTTCGCTGCGATCGCCAAGGCTCGCCGCCCAGGTGACTTTTTTAGTCACTTCCGGACGCTCTTCGCGCCATAAATAATCCTTTTCTTGTCTGAGCTTTTCGTAACCCTCACGGGTAATCAATGGCGTTTTCATCGTTGGGCCTGCAAGGTGGATGACAAAAAGTGATTTAAACCGATAAATCAGGGTGATGGCAATCCCGGCGATTTGCGAGGCAGGTCATCGTTTTAGCAAAAACGCGTCTATAACCGACTGTTTAATATGCTTTGTAACAATTTCGACTAGAATATATACCAGATTTGACTGGTCGTATTGACGCAGTTTTTTAAGAATACGCACTCAACTGTTCGAGCCTTTGGGAGTTATAAGAATGCAAGAGAACTATAAAATTCTGGTTGTGGATGACGACATGCGTCTGCGCGCGCTGTTAGAACGTTATCTCACAGAGCAAGGCTTCCAGGTCCGCAGCGTGGCCAACGCAGAACAGATGGATCGCCTGTTAACCCGTGAGTCTTTCCACCTGATGGTGCTGGATCTCATGCTGCCTGGCGAAGACGGCCTGTCTATTTGCCGCCGTCTGCGTAGCCAGAGCAACCCGATGCCGATAATCATGGTTACCGCAAAAGGCGAAGAGGTTGACCGTATTGTTGGCCTGGAAATCGGCGCTGATGACTACATTCCAAAACCTTTCAACCCGCGCGAACTGCTGGCCCGCATCCGTGCCGTGCTGCGTCGGCAGGCAAATGAACTGCCGGGCGCGCCTTCCCAGGAAGAAGCGGTTATCGCCTTCGGTAAGTTTAAGCTGAACCTTGGCACCCGCGAGATGTTCCGTGAAGATGAACCTATGCCGCTGACCAGCGGCGAGTTTGCCGTGCTCAAAGCGCTGGTGAGCCACCCGCGCGAGCCGCTTTCCCGCGATAAATTAATGAACCTGGCCCGCGGTCGCGAATACAGCGCCATGGAACGTTCGATTGATGTGCAAATCTCCCGCCTGCGTCGCATGGTGGAAGAAGACCCGGCGCACCCGCGTTATATCCAGACCGTATGGGGTCTGGGCTACGTATTCGTGCCGGACGGTTCTAAGGCATGAGGCGAGTCCGCTTCTCACCCAGAAGCTCGTTTGCCCGTACGCTGCTCCTGATCGTCACCTTGCTGTTCGTCAGCCTGGTGACGACCTATCTCGTGGTGCTTAACTTCGCGATTTTGCCGAGCCTGCAGCAGTTTAATAAGGTCCTCGCCTACGAAGTCCGTATGCTGATGACCGATAAACTGCAGCTTGAAGACGGTACGCAACTGGTGGTGCCACCGGCTTTTCGCCGTGAGATTTACCGCGAACTGGGGATTTCCCTGTATTCCAACGAGGCGGCGGAAGACGCGGGTCTGCGCTGGGCGCAGCATTATGAGTTTTTAAGCCATCAAATGGCGCAGCAGTTGGGCGGCCCGACGGAAGTGCGCGTTGAGGTCAACAAAAGCTCGCCCGTTGTGTGGCTGAAAACCTGGCTGTCGCCGAATATCTGGGTGCGGGTACCGCTGACGGAAATTCATCAGGGCGATTTCTCGCCGCTGTTCCGCTATACGCTGGCGATTATGCTGCTGGCGATAGGCGGCGCGTGGCTGTTTATCCGCATCCAAAACCGACCGCTGGTGGATCTGGAACACGCGGCCCTGCAGGTGGGCAAGGGGATTATTCCTCCGCCGCTGCGTGAATACGGTGCTTCGGAGGTGCGCTCTGTTACGCGAGCGTTCAACCATATGGCTGCGGGCGTTAAGCAACTGGCGGATGACCGCACGTTGCTGATGGCGGGCGTAAGCCACGACCTGCGCACGCCGCTGACGCGTATTCGTCTGGCAACGGAAATGATGGGCCAGGAAGACGGCTACCTTGCCGAGTCGATTAATAAAGATATCGAAGAATGTAACGCGATTATCGAACAGTTTATCGACTACCTGCGCACCGGACAGGAAATGCCGCTGGAAATCGCCGATCTTAACGGCGTGCTGGGCGAAGTGATTGCAGCCGAAAGCGGCTATGAACGTGAAATTGAAACCGCGCTGCAGGCGGGCGAGCTGCTGGTGAATATTCATCCGCTGTCGATTAAACGCGCCGTGGCCAATATGGTGGTCAACGCGGCTCGTTACGGCAATGGCTGGATAAAAGTCAGCAGCGGCGGCGAACTTAATCGCGCCTGGTTCCAGGTGGAAGATGACGGTCCGGGCATTAAGCCGGAACAACTTAAGCATCTGTTCCAGCCGTTTGTGCGCGGCGACAGCGCGCGCAGCACCAGCGGCACCGGGCTTGGGCTGGCGATAGTGCAGCGTATTGTCGACAACCATAACGGCATTCTGGATATTGGCGTTAGCGAGCGGGGCGGTTTGCGGATAAGAGCTTATTTGCCTTTACCGATAAGCAAAGTCGTCCAGCAGAGCAAAGAAAGCTAAGCGGTCTGCAATGAAAAACGAACCCCTCGGGGTTCGTTTTTTTATGGCTATTGTCGGATGGCGCTGCGCTTATCCGACCTACGAAGTGAGAGCATCGTCCGGGTGAATGTAGGGTGGATAAGCGCAGCGCTATCCACCTTGCCATCCACCATCCACCGAATGATTTAAATCTTTGGCCCTGCGCTCACCAATGCCGCACCCGCCGGGGTATCGGTGTACTTCTCAAAGTTAGATACAAACAGCCTGGCCAACTGCTCGGCTTTCTCCTGCCACTGTTCTGGCGACGCATAGGTACTGCGCGGGTCCAGAATGCGAGTATCGACGCCGGCAAGTTCGGTAGGGATCGCCAGATCGAACATCGGCAGCGTAAACGTCTCTGCGTCGTCAAGCGAGCCATCCAGAATCGCATCAATAATCGCGCGGGTGTCTTTGATGGAGATACGTTTACCCGTGCCGTTCCAGCCCGTATTAACCAGATAAGCCTGCGCGCCAGCAGCCTGCATGCGTTTTACCAGCACTTCCGCATACTGCGTCGGGTGCAGCGAGAGAAACGCCGCGCCAAAACAGGCTGAGAAGGTTGGCGTCGGCTCGGTTACGCCGCGCTCTGTGCCAGCGAGCTTGGCGGTAAAGCCGGACAGGAAGTGGTACTGAGTCTGGTTTGCCGTCAGGCGCGAAACCGGCGGCAGTACGCCAAACGCATCTGCCGTCAGGAAGATAACCTTCGTGGCATGTCCCGCTTTGGAAACCGGCTTAACAATGTTGTCGATGTGATAAATCGGGTAGGAGACGCGGGTGTTTTCAGTTTTTGAACTGTCGTCGAAGTCGATGGAGCCGTCTTCGCGCACGGTGACGTTTTCCAGCAGCGCATCACGGCGGATGGCGTGGAAAATATCCGGCTCGGCTTCTTCGGATAAACGAATGGTCTTCGCATAGCAGCCGCCTTCGAAGTTAAATACGCCGTCGTCATCCCAGCCGTGTTCGTCATCGCCAATCAGGCGACGTTTTGGATCGGTGGAAAGGGTTGTTTTACCCGTGCCGGATAAGCCAAAGAACACCGCGACATCGCCATCTTCGCCCACGTTTGCCGAGCAGTGCATAGAAGCAATGCCCTTCAACGGCAGCAGATAATTCATGATGGAGAACATCCCTTTCTTCATTTCGCCGCCGTACCAGGTGCCGCCAATTAGCTGCATCCGCTCGGTGAGATTAAAGGCGATGAAATTTTCGGAATTCAGTCCTTGCTCCTGCCAGTTGGGGTTGGTGCATTTAGCGCCGTTCATCACCACAAAGTCAGGTTCGAATGTTTCCAGCTCTTCAGGGGTTGGGCGGATAAACATATTCTTAACGAAATGAGCCTGCCAGGCCACTTCGGTAATAAAACGTACCGAAAGACGGGTGTCTGCATTGGCGCCGCAGAACGCGTCGACAATGAACAAGCGCTTGCCTGAGAGCTGTTGGGTGACGAGACCTTTAAGGCTTTGCCAGGTCTCCTCTGAGAGGGGTTTGTTGTCGTTCTTACCTTTGCCGTTATCCGCCCACCAGAGCGTGTCGCGGGTCGTGTCGTCACGAACAATGTACTTATCTTTCGGTGAGCGACCGGTAAAGATGCCGGTATCAACGGCGACAGCGCCGAGGTTGGTTTTTACGCCACGTTCAAAGCCTTCCAGACTGGGATCAAGCTCTTCGCGATACAGAGTGTCGTAATCGGGATTGTAGAGCACTTCACTCACATCGTTAATACCGTAAGCCTTGAGATCCTGCGGGGTTATACCTTTAACTCGCATGTCACTACTCCTTAGCCAATTTGTACTGCCTCAGATTGTAGGGTTGTTTATTGGTTGTTAACCGCGACCAAACTCATAGATTTGAGCATCCGACTCAAATCAAGTAGCGGAAAACGCTGTGAAGCTAGTCACAACGGGGTGAGAGTATGGCAGGAATTGGCTAAACGTCGGGTAAAATATTCCGAATATGTTAAAAAGTAGTGCGATAAACGGATGCTTTGTGAATGAGAGCGCTATCGTCAGAAACGCGTTGAAAAAGCAGGGCGGATAAGCGGGAAGTCGCTATCCGCCGCGGGGATAAATTAATGAACCTGCGGGTCCGCCGGGGAGGCATTGTTGCGAATTGCGGCAATGTCCATGGCGTCGAACACATAGTGATTACCGCAGTAGTCGCAGTTCATGTCGATTTCGCCATCGTCTGCGATGATGCTGTCCACTTCTTCGTCCGGCAGGGTTTTCAGCGCGTCGGCGCAGCGTTCGCGGGAACAGGTGCACTTAAACTCAACGGCTTGCGGATCGTAAAGCGTCACTTCTTCTTCATGATACAGGCGCCACAGCACGTCATTAGCTGGCAGCGTCAATAGCTCTTCAGCCTTGATGGTTTCAGTCAGCGCAGCCAGGTGAGTGAAGTCATCAGCCTGAGCATTTTGCGCCGGCAGAACCTGCAGCAGCATGCCGCCCGCGGCCGGCTGGCCTTCAACGTCGCCGGTACGGATGAACAGGCGTGTAGGTAGCTGCTCGGAGCGCAGGAAGTAATCTTCCAGGCAGTCGGCCAGCGTATCGCCTTCCAGCCCTACAACGCCCTGATAGCGCTCACCTTCAGCAGGGGTAATGGTAATAACCAGGTAACCGTTGCCGACCAGGGTTTTCAAATCGGCATCAGCCGGGATATCGCCCTGAACGCGAGCCACGCCGCGCATTTGCTGTTTGTTATTGCCGTTGATTACCGCGAGGGTCATCGGACCGTCGCCCTGCAACTGAACGGTGATGTCGCCGTCAAACTTCAGGGTTGCCGTCAGCAGGCTAGTCGCGACCAGCAGTTCGCCGAGGATTTTTTTTACCGGCTGCGGATAATCATGGTTTTCCATGATGTGCTGCCAGGTTTCGGATACCGTTACCAGTTCGCCGCGTACGGCATAGTTTTCAAACAGGTAACGATGGAGTTGGTCGTGTTGAGCCATAGTTTTCTCTCATTCAGGCGGCAGCTAGTCGTTGCCGCCGTGTTTAAATTTCATCAGGTCCCGGCGCTCTTTTTTGTCCGGGCGACGGTCCGGGTGCGGCATGGTCAGCGAGTTCATTTTGCGTGCCAGCGCCGTTTTTTCCCGTTTTTCGATACTCTCCGCCGTCTCTTCATAAAGCTGCATAGCTTCCGTTGCCGGGCGACGCTGCTCGGTGATGCCAAGCACTTTAACCGTGCGTTCGTCATTGCCCTGGCGCAGCGTTAGCATGGCGTTGAGTTCAACAATCTTACTGGGTTTACTGCGCTGCCCGTTGTAATGCACCTTACCGCCTTCAATCATTTCCCGGGCTACGGCGCGGGTTTTGTAGAAACGTGCTGCCCAAAGCCATTTATCAAGGCGTATGCCTTCGGACGATTTCTCTTTCATGGCGACTCCTTAACCCGAAGCGAGGGAATCAGGCGACGGTAATCATTCAACGCGGGATGACGCTGGTAGATTTTGTCTGCCATCCCGGAGTCCGGATTAGTGACGCCAAGGCAGTAACGAATACCAAACTTTGCCGCCGCATCCAGAATCGGCTCGCTGTCATCAATAAATACGGTTCTTGCTTCATCCAGCCCCGTATGTGCCGCAACGGCCTGCCACAAACGTTGATCCTCTTTCGGATAACCAAATGTGTGGGTGGAAAGCAATAAATCAAGGTGCTGCGCTAAACCGGTGTGTTCAAGTTTGACTGCCAGGTTATAGGGATGCGCGTTGGTCAGCAGAATTCGCCGTTTACCACAGGCTTTTAACGCATCAAGGAACGGGGCGGTATCTTCACGCAGCACGGCATTTGGTCCCTGAGCGGTGGTCATGGCGCAGATATCCAGCCCAAGCCTTTCGCTCCAGTAATCCAGACAGTACCAGTTTAGCGTATGTTGCACGGCATGATATTCACGGGCAATCAGCAGGTGTGCTTCATCCAGGGAAATGCCTCGCTCAAGGCTTACGGTTTCCGGAACCAGTTTTTGCCAGAAGTGGTTGTCAAATGCGAGATCCAGCAGCGTGCCGTCCATATCGAGCAAAACGGTGTCGACGTCCTGCCAGGCAATATCAATATGCATGGGTTAAACCTGATTGGGGGAAAACTGCGCGACAGGTTAGCACACTGTCGCGTGAAGTTTAGAACAGCGAACGCACTGCGGGGAGCGGCGTCAACGACGGATTTATGCAGCTTTCGTAGTATTGCTGGATCTGCGCCAGGCGATTACGGCTGCGGCGATAACGGCGCAGTGCAAGAATACCGTTAACCGCAAGGCTGACTAACATACTAAAAAGAAGCAACGTCGTGGCGATATAACGCCAAAGGCTGCCGCTGTCCGGGATGCGGTGCAGCGTGACGTGCTGCGTGCCGTTCGCATCGGTGCTCAGGCCGGTAATAATACCTTCGGCGCCAAAAGGCGTCTGAAGCAGCATATCGGCAAGGCGCTGGAATTCTTGCCATTGCTCCTGTGCGGGGTAGTCATACAGAGAAACCGGAGGCAGCGGTTGATCGACCAGATCGCTTCCTTCGTCGCTGATAATGACAAATCCGCCGGGCGCCGGGCTGTTGAGCTTCTGCGCGGCGCGGGCGGTTTCACGGACGAAGAACGGGGCGGTGGATGTGGTCACCAGATTATCGAGCGACTCGGCGCTGACCGGGCGTAACAGGACGTTTACGCCGTCGAGTTTGCCTGCGTCGGCTCGTTTGATCAGGGAATCCCAGTCTTTAGTATTGCCAAGGTTAATCAGAGCGTTTTTCAGCCGCACACATTCATCATCCGCCGTGCAAAGCGCCTGGGTTTTTTGCACGATACCGGCGAAATCATCCAGCAGCACCATCCCCGATTTTTGAATAGCGGTTCTTAACTGCGGATTAACCTTAGAGTCGGCTTCGGTTTGCGGGTGGATTTGACCGCTCACGGCCTGAATGAGGGCGGTGGCCTTATCCATGATATCTGATTCCGGCAGCGGTAACGGGCGTGCGGTATTCCAGACAATTTGCGAGCAGTCAAATGGCGTAAACGGGTAGTTCTGTCTGCTGGAGTAAGTGCCGGGCAAATGGATATTACACATGCCGGTGCCTTTGACGCGTAGCGTATCGCCGACGCGTAGCTTAGTGTTATTCAGATCTGCAACGCTTGTGGCTTCGATTGACTGCGCGCCTTTCAGCCAGGAGATACTTAACTTAAGCGGCATCTCAAGCGGAACCCAAATGGTCAGCATCAACAGCACCACCAGTGCACCGGTGGCAATCACCAGGTTGCGCACCCAGTGCTGAATCGGGAAGTTTTTGACCTCATCGTGCAGCGACAGAAAGCGCCCCTGGCGCACAACGTTGCGATCCAGATAGATATCAATGTCGGTTTCTTGCCCCAGATCCTGCGCCACGTAGGGCTGCCAGTGCGGGGGGTAAACCAGATCGATAATGCCCAGAGAGATGTTGTTGATCTGCTCCTGGTTGGATTCGCCAAATAAACCCCAGCGCTTTGGCGTGCCGCGCAGGCAGTGTATTTCGCGCAGCGTGTTCTTTGCAGGAGGCGCGAATAGCCCCCAAAGACTTGCTGCCAACAGCATGACTGCGCCGCCCAACAGCCACGGCAACACCACGGAAGGGCTAACCAGACAAAAGAATAACATCATGAACGCGACGCACATAAGAATGGCTTCACGCAGCCCGTCCGGCCGACTCAGCGCGGCTTCTTCCGGCGTTTCCTGGCGGATATTCAGCAGCTCGATTTGCTCGCTTTCTTCACCGCGAATGGAGGCCTGGCTGGCCGTGGTGCGTTCAAGGGCGAAGCCCCGATTTTCGCTGCTGTCTTCGCTTAGCGTGTGGCCATTGAGCGAGATCACCAGCGGCACGGTTTCAGTGCGGATCAGCTCAACGTTATTATCGTTGGTGATGTACTGCTCCCAGAAAGGAGGGAGATGAACTTCAACGGAATCAAGGTAATATCGCCATTTGTTGGCGTCGTCAGTGGACAGGCCATAGCGAGTGATAGAGCGAGTCAGAGAGAGAACCGTATTGCTCTGCGCATTAAGAACCAGCTTCACCGGCGCGGTACTGGCGCCAGAAGGCCCGACGATATCCTGCGTGCGGGTTAGCGTCTCAATGTAGTTTTCAACAGCAGTGCGTTCTTCGGCGGTTAACTTGCGCGAGGTCGCTCCGGTAAAGGATTGCGTGTGTGGCAAACGGGCACGCAGCCTGAGGCTGCGCCAGACCAACCATCCGGCAATCAATACACAGGCCAGCATAGCAGCTAAAAGAAGTAGTAAGGTGCTCATGCTTTCCCCATCAAATAATCGTTTTCTTATTCAAGCGCAGCAAGTTGCACCCCTTCACAATGTTATGGGTGTAAGAATTGTTATCGGCAGGTATGAATAAGAACTTGAGACATATTTATAAGGGCACAACCTGCGGTAAACTGATGTTAGCAAAGCGACTTCCCGGTAAATATCAGCAAATTCCTATTTCATTGCTGGCTATTGACATATAAGTCAGCGCCGTTCATGGCGATATGAAGTTACAAAAATGTAAATAATAACCAATGTACATTGCGCGAGATGTGCGGCATACCGCACAATAGCTTTCTGTTCCCACAGTTAAATCCAGCCCCCCATGAGCAAATCCTTACAAAAACCGACCATTTTACATGTTGAAACCGTGGCCCGTTCACGTCTGTTTAATGTCGAAACGGTGGACCTGGAGTTTAGCAATGGCGTTCGTCGCGTGTATGAACGTATGCGTCCTTCTTCGCGCGAAGCGGTGATGATAGTCCCAATTGTGGACGACCATGTGATCCTGATTCGTGAATACGCCGTTGGCACAGAATCTTATGAGCTTGGCTTTTCTAAAGGGCTGATTGATCCGGGTGAAACCGTATTTGAAGCGGCAAACCGCGAGCTTAAAGAAGAAGTGGGTTTTGGCGCAAATGAACTGACCTTCCTCAAAAAGCTCACCATGGCGCCGTCTTATTTCTCAAGCAAAATGAATATTGTGATTGCGGAAGGCCTTTATCCTGAATCTCTGGAAGGTGACGAGCCTGAAGAACTCCCGCAGGTTCGCTGGCCGCTGACGTCGTTAATGGATTTGCTGGATGAAGAAGATTTCAGCGAGGCGCGCAACGTCAGCGCCCTGTTCCTTGTCAGGGAATGGCTGAAAGAGCAGGGACGTTTGTAGAAATTCATAAAAAAGCCCTTCAATCTGAAGGGCTTTTTTTGCATCAGAACAGCTCGTGCTCTTCGCCGTTATCAATAATCGTTGTGCCCACTTCATGCACCGCCTGTTGCGTTGGCTGGGTGCCTTCAATGAAATATTCTTCACGACTGTTGCCGCCATTAGCCAACTGCCCGGTGCTGCGATCGATATTCACCGTCACAATGCCCGGCGGCGGGGTCAGCGGCTCTTCAGGTACGCCGTCCAGCGCCACTTTCATGAAATCATCCCATGCTGGTTGAGCGCTCTTGGCACCGCCTTCATAGCCTGAAATCTGATCTTTAATGGCGCCGCTTGCAGAGGTGCGGCCAAGATCGCGGCGATGATCGTCAAAGCCAATCCACACGGAAGTCACAACGCCCGGACCATAACCTGAGAACCATGCATCTTTTGAGCTGTTGGTCGTACCGGTTTTGCCGCCGATATCGCGGCGTTTTAAATCGCGTCCGGCGCGCCAGCCTGTACCCTGCCAGCCCGGTTCTCCATAGATATTGGTATTGAGCGCGCTTTTTATCAGGAACGACAGCGGCGTGTTAATCACATGCGGCGCGTATTCCGGCGCGGTTGTTTGGGCGACCAGTTCGTTGTTCGCCTGCTCCAGTTTTGGCATTGGCACGCTGGAATTTTGCTGCTCCTGAGAAACGGCCACATCTTCAACGTCCTGATTTTCCAGCACGTCAGATTTCTGCGTTTCGCCATAAATAACCGGCAGATCGCACTCGGCGCAGGCTATTTTCGGCTTAGCTTCAAAAATGGTTTGACCGTTATCGTCAACGATTTTGCTGATGAAATATGGGTCAACCAGGAAGCCGCCGTTTGCCATTACCGAATAGCCGCGAGCGACCTGCATCGGCGTGAATGAGGCGGAGCCCAGCGCTAAAGATTCGGTATGCACAATATTCTGCGCCGGGAAGCCGAAACGCTGCAAATACTCGGCGGCGTAATCCACGCCCATTGCACGCATCGCACGAACCATCACCACGTTTTTCGACTGGCCCAGGCCCTGACGCAGGCGAATCGGCCCGGCATATTCCGGCGGTGAGTTTTTAGGACGCCAGTCGGAACCGGCGCCAGCATCCCATCGTGAGACAGGCACATCGTTCAGGATGCTTGCCAGAGTTAAGCCTTTGTCCATCGCGGCGGTATAAAGGAACGGTTTAATATTCGAACCCACCTGGCGCAGAGCCTGCGTGGCCCGGTTAAATTTGCTTTGGTTGAAGTCGAATCCGCCGACCAGGGCCAGCACTGCGCCGTCGCGCGGGTTGATGGAAACCAGCGCGGAATTCACATCCGGAACCTGTCCTAGCCACCAGGCATCATCAACTTTGCGTACCCAAATCTGCTGCCCGGTCTGGATCACATCAGTGATTTTGCGCGGGGTAGGGCCTTGCGAGGTATCCGAACGATACGGGCGTGCCCAGCGTACGCCGCTCATGCCTAGCGATACAGAAGTACCGTCGGCCATTAGCGCCGTTGCTTCAGTTGGATTCGCAGCGGTAACAACCGCCGGGAACAGCGGACCATAAACAGGCAGATTTTTCAGGGAATCGATGATTTTCTTCTCATCCCAGGCGCTTTCACCCACTTTCCACAGCACGTTTGACGGGCCACGGTAGCCGTGGCGCATATCGTAAGCCATAACGTTGTTGCGTACGGCCTGCTGGGCGCCCTGCTGAATTTTGCGGGTAATGGTGGTGTAAACCTTATAGCCGTCTTCATAGGCTTTATCGCCGTAGCGGCTTACCAGATCCTGGCGCACCAGCTCTGACAAATAAGGCGCTGAGAAGGCTATTTCCGGCGCGTGATAGTTCGCAACGATTGGCTGGCTGCGAGCTTCATCGTATTGCGACTGGTTAATGTAGTTTTCACTTAACATACGAGAGAGAACAACATTGCGGCGCGCGGTTGATCTTTCCAGTGAATACAGCGGGTTAAATGTAGACGGCGCTTTTGGCAAACCGGCAATAACCGCCATTTCACTAAGCGTGAGCTGATCGACTGATTTACCGAAATAAACCTGAGCCGCCGCGCCAACACCGTACGCGCGATAACCCAGGTAAATTTTGTTCAGATAGAGTTCAAGGATTTCATCTTTGCTCAGCAGTTGCTCAATACGTACCGCCAGAAACGCTTCCTTTATCTTACGCATCATGGTGCGTTCGGGGCTCAGGAAGAAGTTACGCGCTAACTGCTGAGTAATGGTGCTCGCGCCCTGTGAAGCATGACCTGAAAAGAGAGCAACGCTTGCAGCACGGAAAATCCCAACCGGGTCAACGCCGTGATGCTCGTAGAAGCGGCTGTCTTCGGTAGCGATGAACGCTTTCACCATTTCCGGTGGGATTTGGTTGAGCGTCAGCGGAATACGACGTTTCTCACCGTACTGGGCAATCAGTTCCCCGTCAGCGCTGTAGACCTGCATTGGAATCTGCAGCCGCACATCTTTTAGCGTGGCGACATCAGGTAGCTGCGGCTCTATATATTTGTATAACCCGTAAATCGAGCCGGCTCCCAGCAGAATGCAACACACTGCAAGGATTAATAAATACTTTACGAACTTCACCTTAAATTTCCCATTACGTTTCCATTGGGCAGTTTATAAACAAACGCGCGGTAGTATAAATGCAAGCCAGAAGCTTTGATATGCCAAATTCGAAAGCAAAGGATACGGAGATCGTCACTATGGTTATCACTGCCTGGCAAATAGGCCTGGAAATTCAACATGAAACATTGCGCGCGGTGGCGGTACAGCGGCGGCGTCAGGGGTGGCAATTGCGCCACTGGTGGCTTATTCCACTGCCAGAAAACACCTTTCGGGAAGGGGTTCTGCAATCGCCAGAGAACCTGATAAAAGGGCTGGCGCAATGGCGGCGGGAGCTGCCGCTACGTCATCAACTTCGCGTCGCTTTCCCTACCCAACGCACCTTACAACGACCTGTTCCGACTCCAGATAATCGTCTGCAGGAACCGGCCCGTGAAAGCTATCTCGCCGCTGCCGCCGCAAGGCAGTTACAGATGACGCCAGCTCAACTGAGCTGGGATTACACGGCGATGCCGCAGGATCCGGCTCAATTACGGGTAATAGCCGCACGGTACAGCGAAGTTCAGGAAATGCTTACAAGCCTTGCAAAGCAACGCCTGTTTCCAGCGACGCTTACCCCCGGTGCGAGTGTGCTTCCCGCTCTCGGCAGCTTATGCGGCCCGGCTAAGCCGCGTTTTCTGGTGCATCGCGAGTGCGATCACTGGCTTTGGGCAACCTCAAGCGATGAGCCCGAGTGGGGCTGGGTGGATGCCCGTCAGGCGCAGACCTTCTCCGATTTATGCCTGCAACTGGCGGTAGAGCCACACGAAGTTGCCTTCAGCAGTGCGGTAGCGGAACCCGTGCCTTCGGGGGCGCTTCCCTTAGACGCCTGGCGTGCGTTGGTTCGGCTGCAGCCGCCATTACCACAACATGGCGGGAGTTTTACGGTGGCTATTGGACTGGCAATCGGGCGGGTCAGCCGATGACGCCTTATATCAATCTACTGCCCTGGAGAAAACAATGCCGCCAGCGGCAGTTACGCTACTGGATTTTATTTGCCGCAGGATGCGTGCTTTTGGTGATGCTGGCGGGTATCGCCAGACCTGCTTTGACTGCGTGGCAGGAGGATAAACAACGCATACGGGCCGAATATTTGTCGCAGCTTCGTAGCTCGTTGCAGCGCAAATATCAGGAGGCGCAGATGCTGGATAAGCGACAAAAATTACAGGAAAGGCGTAAAGCACAGCGGTTAGCGGTAAGCAGGTGGGAGCCGCGGTTTATCCAACTGGCTAGTTTATTGCCCGCCAGCGTCTGGCTTACCTCTCTTTCCATGAAAAATGGGCAGGTAGTCATTCACGGCCATGCGCAAAAGGCTGCGGATATTCGGCTGCTGGAACAAAATCTGCGGCAGCTTCCTGGCGCGGTTGATCTGGAGGCGAAGGGAATTCAAGGCAAAACAAACAGCCCGCTGGCATTCACCTTTACTTTTAAATCCACGGAGGCAGGTCATGCTGAGTGAGCGTTGGCTAACCGCGCCTCGCTGGGTGAAATGCGCGAGCATGGCCGCTGTTAACGGCGCTGCGATTATCCTGTTGGTATGCTTCGTTATGCAGCCGCAGCAGGCGAAGTTACAGAAATCTTTATTTAAAAATCAGCAAGAAAGCCGAAAGATAACCTTGCTGCGCCACAGCCTTGTCTCTTTGGTTTCGTCAACCCGTGAAACGGGTCAACATATTGCCGCCGCGCCGCTTGAGCATTTTTCAGCGGTGGATCTTGCCCACCACTGCGCAGGGAAACTTGAAAAATGGCAGCCGGAGAGCAAACCCGCAATGCTTGAAATGCTGTTGCCATGGGAAAAGCTCCCTTCTTTGTTTGCTCGTTTGTCTGGCTACCGCGCCGTTGCGCTGCAGAGTTTTATCGTCGAACCAAAAGGCGAACTGCTTAAGTTGACCATGGCCCTGGACTTTATCGATGAACCGTAACCTCCTTTTTGTTCTGCTGATGGTGGTTCATTCGGCCTCTTCCATGCCTCGAAATCCATTTCAACCGCTGCTTGCGCCTTGCGATGCCTTGCTTAAACAGTTGGCTCGCTGGTCAATCCATGGCGTGATTAGCTCTGAGAAAGGCGCAATTGCCGTAATGCATGATCCACAGCAAAACTGGCGCCGTATCACTCGCGGTATGCAGATGGAGCACGGTGTGCAGGTGCTCGAAATCAATCAACAGCTTTTATCCGTAACGGTGCCTGCAGAATGCGAGCAGCCTCTTTATTCATGGAAAATAGAAGGGAAAAAATATGGCATGGATGCGTACGCTCGTTCTGCTGATAGCGTGGCCGTTAGTCAGCCTCGCGGATAAAGGCGTGTCTCTGGTGCTGGATAATGCACCCGTGGCCCATGTTTTACAGGCGCTGGCAGAAAACCAGAACGTCAACCTACTGATTGCCCCCGGCGTGGAGGGCGTCGTGTCATTACATCTGCAAAACATTCCCCTGAAACAGGCCTTCAGGCTGGTGCTGGAAACCGCGGAGTTAACTCAGCTTCGCGAAGGAAACGTCCTGCAAATCGTACCGAAAGCAAGGCTTCAGCAACAACAGGCCGTGCAGGATGAGCGGCGAAAGCAGCAGGCGTTAAAGCAGCCATTGCTTAACCAGGTATTTTCACCGGCTCATGCCGACGCAGGCGAGTTAGCCGCATCGCTCAAAGCTGCGGGCGAGAAATTATTAAGCCCACGCGGGAGCATCACCGTGGACAAACGTACCAATCGTCTCATCGTTAGGGATAACAAACTCGCTTTAAAGCAGATAGCCGGCTGGATGAAAGAAATGGATCTCCCTATGGGTCAGGTGGAAATCGCGGCGCATATCGTCACGATTAACCAGAACAAGCTGCATGAACTGGGGGTGAAATGGAACCATGCGCAGGATAACAAGAGTAGCGCTGCCCCTGATTTCACAGGGTTAGGGGCCGATGTTTCCGTAAACAATGCCACAACGCGTATCGGATTTAATATTGCGCGCATTGATGGGCGATTCCTTGAAATGGAACTGTCTGCTCTTGAGCAACAGCAGCAGCTTGAGATTATTGCGAGTCCTCGTCTGATGGCCGCCCATCAGCAGCCAGCGAGTATCAAGCAGGGTACGGAGATCCCTTATCAGGTTTCCAGCGGGGACAAAGGGTCAACGTCCGTTGAATTTAAAGAAGCAGTGCTGGGTATGGAAGTGACGCCAACCATCCAGCCGCAGGGTAACATTCGTTTAAAACTGCGAATTAGCCAGAATATGCCGGGACGCAGCATTGAGCAGGCTAATGGAGAAGCGCTGGCAATAGATAAGCAAGAAATCGAGACCGTCGTGTCAGTGAAAAATGGAGAAACGCTCGCGTTGGGGGGAATTTTTCAGCAACATAATAAAGACAGTCGCGACAGTGTTCCCTTGCTAAGCGGTATTCCGCTGCTTGGAGGCCTGTTTCGCCACGATGCGAAAGATAGCCAACGCCGCGAGCTTGTGGTTTTTATTACACCCCGACTTATCCCGATTCCGTAGCGTTTTCTAAAGTCGCCGAGGGATTTTTCTCGTAATCGTCGCTCAGGTGTTTGACGCCAGAGAGGAATTAGCTTACAAGGTGTACCGTTTCGAGAGGCAGGGTAATAATTTCCTGCGACCGATAAACCTGATTTATACTTTTCGTCCCTCACCTGGGACGTTGAGTGATTTAATCGGTTGCCAAACTACCTTGAGTGTTGAGATAATTTTTAGTCTGACTCTCGCACTATCGCTTATGAGGTTTCAGTTCATGTCCCGCCGCAGCAGGTTGTTACCGGGCGGGTTTATCATCAACGAATTGTCTTAGTAGTACCGAAAAAATGGCAGAGAAACGCAATATCTTTCTGGTTGGGCCTATGGGTGCCGGCAAAAGCACTATTGGGCGTCAGTTAGCTCAGCAACTCAATATGGAATTTTTCGATTCTGATCAAGAGATTGAGAAACGTACCGGAGCTGATGTGGGCTGGGTATTCGACGTTGAAGGCGAAGAAGGCTTCCGCGATCGCGAAGAAAAAATCATCAACGAACTCACTGAAAAACAGGGCATTGTGCTGGCGACTGGTGGCGGCTCTGTGAAGTCTCGCGAAACCCGTAACCGTCTCTCGGCCCGTGGCGTTGTGGTTTATCTTGAAACCACAATTGAGAAGCAACTTGCTCGCACTCAGCGCGATAAAAAGCGCCCGCTGCTGCAGGTTGAGACGCCACCTCGTGAAGTTCTTGAGGCCCTGGCGCAAGAACGCAATCCTCTTTACGAAGAGATTGCTGATGTGACGATTCGCACTGACGACCAAAGTGCCAAAGTGGTTGCTAACCAGATTATTCATATGTTGGAAAGCAATTGATTCTGGCTTAATCGAACAACGCCTGCGGGCAAAGCTTCTTAAGGTGGACTTCGCGTTATGGAGAGGTTAGCTGTTACTCTCGGGGAACGTAGTTACCCTATCACCATCGCTGCCGGGTTATTTAATGACTCGGCGTCCTTTTGGCCGCTGAAAGCTGGCGACCAGACGATGCTGGTGACCAACGAGACCCTTGCGCCACTTTACCTGGATAAGGTTCGTGGTTTGCTTGAGCAAGCGGGCGTTAAAGTCGATACCGTCATTCTTCCGGATGGCGAAAAATTCAAAAGCCTTGCTGTACTCGATACCGTCTTTACGGCACTGCTGGAAAAACCGCACGGTCGTGACACAACGCTAATTGCCCTGGGCGGCGGCGTAGTGGGCGATCTGACCGGTTTTGCGGCAGCGAGCTATCAGCGCGGTGTACGTTTTATTCAGGTTCCCACCACTTTGCTTTCGCAGGTGGACTCCTCCGTTGGCGGCAAAACAGCCGTTAACCATCCCCTCGGTAAAAATATGATTGGCGCGTTCTACCAGCCTGCTTCGGTGGTGGTGGATCTCGACTGTCTGAGCACGTTGCCGAAACGGGAGCTGGCGTCGGGCCTGGCTGAAGTTATCAAATACGGCATTATCCTGGATGCGGCGTTCTTTAGCTGGCTTGAGGATAACCTTGATGCTTTGTTAGCGCTGGACGGCAAAACGATGGCTTATTGCATTCGCCGTTGTTGTGAGCTGAAAGCAGAAGTTGTTGCCGCCGACGAGCGTGAAAGCGGCTTACGTGCTTTACTCAATCTGGGCCATACCTTTGGCCATGCGATTGAAGCCGAAATGGGCTATGGCAACTGGTTACACGGCGAAGCGGTTGCAGCCGGTATGGTCATGGCCGCACGTACAGCGTTTCGTTTGGGACAGTTCAGTGAGGCTGACGTTCAGCGTGTCATTACGTTGCTACAACGTGCCGGGTTGCCCGTCACCGGGCCGAAGGAAATGTCAGCAGACGCATATATGCCCCACATGATGCGTGACAAAAAAGTCCTGGGGGGCGAGCTGCGTCTTGTGCTGCCGCAGGCTATAGGAAAGAGTGAAGTGCGTGGCGGAGTGCCACACGATGTCGTTCTGTCAGCCATTGCTGATTGTCAGCAGGCTTAACTATTAGAAATGATTGGTCGCAGCGTTCTGGCGATTTTTAACTTCGGGTGATGTGCAAAGTACGTATCGCTGGCATAAGCCTTTGAGTGGGGTGTTAAATGGATGAATTCAAACCGGAAGACGAGCTGAAACCCGATCCCAGCGATCGTCGTCGAGATCGTTCACGCAAATCTGACGAGTTCGAGAACGAACCGCAGATCAACGTCGATGATGTTGACCTTGATGCTGATGAACCTCGTTCCTCGCGTTCGCGTCGCCCTCGCGACGAAGAAGAATATGAAGGTGATGACGGTCTGAAAGTTGAAGCCGCCGAACGCCGCCCCGCGCGTGGGCGTAAAAATGCGCCAAAACAAAAAGTACCTGTTTCTCGTCAGCATCTGATGATGGGGATTGGTATTCTGGTTCTGCTACTGCTCATCATTGGAATCGGCTCCGCGCTCAAGTCGCCTTCAACCGACACGGAAACCGCCAATAAAAATCCGAACGCCGAGAAGAGTATCGATCTTTCTGGCACGAATGATTCCGTCGCCAATCAGGTAAATGGTTCTCAGCCACAGCCCGGTGAAGCAACCGTTGCTAATCAGACTGCTAATGCAGACCAGCGACCGCAGGAAGTTAATTTACCTCCTATTTCTTCTACCCCAACCGAAGCGCAAACGCAGCCGACTCCTGAAGGCCAGCAGCGTGTGGAAGTGCCGGGCGATCTGAACAATGCGCTCACTCAGCAGCAGGGCCAGATCGACAACGCAGCCAACGGTTCTACTCTGCCGACGCAACCCGCTACGGTTGCTCGTGTTGCGGGTAGCAATGCCTCTTCTGCGCCGACGCAGGCTGCTTCAAATAATGAGCCAGCCCGTCAGCCTGCCCCACGTCCAGAGCGTAAAAAAGTGGTGATTGAGCCGCACAAAACTCAGCCAGCGCAAACTAAACCTCAGGCGACGGCAAAAACTAACGTAGCGGAACCAAAACCGGTTACGACCGCAAAACGTAACGAGCCTGCGGCAACGGCGGCGCCGAAAGCATCAGCAAGCGCCGCTGCGCCAGCGGCAGGCGGCGCAACGGTGACCGGCGATGCAAGCGCAATTAAAGGCGCGCCAGGTAGCCATTACACGCTGCAGCTCAGCTCTTCTTCTAACTCTGCAAATCTGAACGCATGGGCGAAAAAAGAGAATCTGCAACATTACATGGTGTACCAGACTGTGCGTAACGGTCAGCCGTGGTATGTGCTGATAAGCGGTGTTTACGCCAGCAAAGACGAGGCGAAACGTGCCGTTTCAACTCTGCCGGCTGACGTGCAAGCGAAGAATCCGTGGGCAAAACCAATTCATCAGGTTCAGTCCGATCTGAAGTGATGAACAAGCGCAGTCGCTGTCGGAACCTTTCCACAGCTGGAGAAGGTGTAAATAGTTAGACAGCATGAAAAAAAATCGCGCTTTTCTGAAATGGGCAGGGGGGAAATACCCCCTGCTTGACGACATAAAGAAGTATCTGCCAGAAGGTGATTGTCTGATTGAGCCGTTCGTTGGTGCAGGCTCTGTCTTTCTGAACACTGACTATTCACGCTATATCCTTGCGGATATCAACAGCGATCTGATTAACCTGTACAACATTGTCAAAGCGCGTACCGACGAGTATGTTCAGGAAGCCCGCAGCCTGTTTACGCCGGAATGTAACGACGGTGAAGCGTTCTATCGTTTCCGTATCGAGTTTAATCAGTGCAAAGACGCGTTTCGTCGCGCGGTGCTGTTTTTGTATCTTAATCGCCATTGTTACAACGGCCTTTGTCGTTATAACCTGCGTGGTGAATTCAATGTGCCGTTTGGCCGCTACAGCAAGCCCTACTTCCCCGAAGAGGAACTGTACCATTTTGCCGAGCAGGCCCAACACGCTACTTTTGTCTGTCAGTCGTATGATGTGAGCATGATGGATGCCGCCGCGGGCTCGGTGGTGTATTGCGATCCGCCGTACGCGCCGTTGTCGGCCACGGCGAATTTCACGGCTTATCATACGGATAGCTTCAGCATAGTGCAGCAGCGACACCTGG
The DNA here is from genome assembly GCF_025215095.1 of Dryocola boscaweniae. Lineage (GTDB taxonomy): Bacteria > Pseudomonadota > Gammaproteobacteria > Enterobacterales > Enterobacteriaceae > Dryocola > Dryocola boscaweniae. The sequence goes on from NZ_JALHAP010000081.1 coordinate 307,915, forward strand.
CTGCGCTTGCAGAAAGTTTGCAGGAAAACCGTATCCCGGTGCTGATTTCCAATCATGACACCGAACTGACGCGGATTTGGTATCAGCAGGCGAAGCTGCATAAGCTGCAGGTCAGACGCAGTATCAGCAGAAATGGCGGAACGCGTAACAAGGTGGACGAACTGCTGGCGCTTTACGGCGTAGCCTGAGCCGTTTCGTTCGCCTCAAAAATGACAATATATTGGAGAAGCGGATGAAACAGTATTTGATTGCCCCCTCAATCCTGTCTGCCGATTTTGCCCGCCTGGGCGAAGACACGGCCAAAGTATTGGCTGCAGGTAGCGACGTCGTCCATTTCGATGTTATGGATAACCACTACGTTCCAAACTTGACCATCGGTCCAATGGTGCTGAAATCACTGCGTGATTACGGCATCACCGCGCCGATTGACGTGCATCTGATGGTCAAACCTGTCGATCGCATCATCCCGGATTTTGCGCAGGCCGGCGCCAGCATTATCACCTTCCATCCCGAAGCTTCCGAGCACGTTGACCGTTCCCTGCAGCTCATTAAAGAGCACGGCTGTAAAGCAGGCCTGGTGTTTAACCCAGCAACCTCGCTTAGCTGGCTGGATCACGTGATGGATAAACTGGACGTCATTTTGCTGATGTCCGTAAACCCGGGCTTCGGTGGACAGTCGTTCATTCCGCATACGCTGGAAAAACTACGCCAGGTGCGTGAGCGCATCGATGCTTCCGGATATGATATTCGCCTTGAAGTCGATGGCGGCGTGAAAGTTGATAATATTGCGGAGATTGCCGCGGCGGGCGCGGACATGTTTGTCGCAGGTTCGGCCATCTTCAGTCAGCCTGATTATAAAGCAGTCATCGATCGCATGCGCGATGAACTGGCAAAGGTAAGTCATGAATAAGTTAGAAAAAATTCGCGGTGTCGCCTTTGATCTGGACGGCACCCTGGTGGATACGGCGCTGGGCTTAAGCCAGGCGATGGATCAGACGCTCTACGCGCTTGAATTGCCAACGGCCGGCGAAGAAAACGTCGAAAAATGGATTGGAAACGGCGCTGACGTGCTGGTTCAGCGCGCGCTAACGTGGGCGTTAAAAGGCCAGGAGCCGCAGTTCGATCAGTGCCTTATCGCGCGTAAACTGTTTGATAACTTCTATGCGCAAACGGTCGACGAAGGCAGCTTCCTGTTCCCACACGTCGCCAGCACGCTGGCCGCGCTGGCAGAAAATGGCCTGCCAATGGGCCTGGTGACCAATAAACCCACGCCGTTTGTTATGCCCCTGCTTGAGAAACTAGGCATCGCGCAATACTTCCAGGTAGTTATCGGCGGCGATGATGTGGAAAATAAGAAACCGCATCCGGAGCCGCTGTTTAAGGTCATGGAAAAGCTTAACCTGAGCGCGGAAGAGCTGCTGTTTGTGGGGGATTCCCGCAATGATATTCTTGCCGCACAGGCTGCGGGCAGCCCTTGTGTTGGCATGACCTACGGTTACAACTATGGTGAAGCTATTGAGCTGAGCAAACCGGACGTCGTGTTTGATAAGTTCAGTGACTTATTGCCCGCTCTCGGGCTCCCTTGCAAAGAAAATCAGGAAACAGAACATGAGTAAGCCCATCGTTTTTAGCGGCGCACAGCCTTCAGGTGAATTAACCATTGGTAACTACATGGGTGCGCTGCGTCAGTGGGTTCACATGCAAGACGATTACCACTGCATTTACTGCATCGTTGACCAGCACGCGATCACCGTGCGTCAGGATGCGAACGCGCTGCGTAAAGCGACGCTCGATACGCTTGCGCTATATCTGGCCTGCGGCATCGACCCGGCTAAAAGCACTATCTTCGTTCAGTCCCACGTGCCGGAGCACGCGCAGCTAAGCTGGGTGCTGAACTGCTATACCTATTTCGGCGAGCTGAGCCGCATGACGCAGTTCAAAGACAAATCATCGCGTTACGCTGAGAATATCAACGCCGGGCTGTTCGATTATCCGGTACTGATGGCCGCTGATATTCTGCTCTACCAGACCAATCTTGTGCCGGTGGGCGAAGACCAGAAGCAGCACCTGGAGCTGAGCCGCGATATCGCTGCACGCTTTAATGCGCTGTATGGCGACATATTTAAAGTGCCGGAGCCGTTTATTCCTAAGTCCGGCGCGCGCGTAATGTCCCTGCTGGAACCGACCAGGAAGATGTCCAAATCTGACGATAACCGCAACAACGTTATCGGCCTGCTGGAAGATCCAAAATCGGTGGTGAAAAAGCTTAAACGCGCGGTAACCGACTCCGATGAGCCGCCTGTTGTACGCTACGACGTAGTAAACAAAGCCGGGGTTTCCAACCTGCTGGATATCATGTCTGGCGTAACAGGGAAAACTATCCCGGAACTCGAGCAACACTTTGAAGGCAAAATGTATGGTCACCTGAAAGGTGAGGCTGCCGAAGCCGTCTCAGGTATGCTGATTGAACTTCAGGAGCGCTATAACCGCTACCGCAATGACGAAGCCTTCCTGCATCAGGTTATGAAAGACGGCGCTGAAAAAGCTCGCGCGCACGCCAGCGCAACGCTGAAAAAAGTGTACGAAGTGATTGGCTTTGTTGCCCAGCCGTAAGGCCAGAGCAATAAAAAAGGAGGCGAAAGCCTCCTTTTTACGTTCTGTGCATAACGATCAGTGATTTGAGAACCAGTTCAGCTTATCGCGCAACGCAACCACGCGCCCGACAATAATCAGCGACGGGCTTTCAACCTGCGTCGCCAGTTCGCCAAGTTCACTCAGCGCTCCGCTGACGACACGCTGCTTAACGGAGGTGCCGTTTTCCACCAGCGCTACCGGCATATCGGCAGGCATTCCGTGACTGATGAGGTTTTGTTGAATAGCTGGCGCCTGGTTCAGGCCCATATAAAACACCAGCGTTTGCTTTTCTGCCGCCAGGTTTTCCCAGTCCAGTTCGCCGCCCGTTTTCAGGTGTCCCGTTACCAGCCGCACGCTTTGCGCATAGTCACGGTGAGTTAACGGAATGCCGGAATAAGCGGAACAGCCTGACGCCGCGGTAATTCCCGGCACAACAGAGAAAGGGATACCGCCGCTACACAGCGTTTCCAGCTCTTCGCCACCGCGGCCAAAGATAAACGGATCGCCGCCTTTCAGACGCACCACGCGCTTACCTTTCTGGGCTTCACGCAGTAGGATCTGATTAATTTCCTCCTGCGGCACACAGTGGAAACCTGCTCGTTTACCGACAAACACACGATCCGCATCGCGACGAACGAGGTTCATGATGTCATCGGAGACGAGACGGTCATAAACCACAACGTCCGCCTGCTGGATCTGTTGCAGCCCTTTAAGGGTCAGCAATCCTGCATCGCCAGGTCCCGCGCCTACCAGCACCACTTCGCCACGGTTATCCAGCTCGGCGGCAAACATAGATTCGGTTTCCTGGGCGATAGCCTTCTGGTCTTCGTTTGCCAGATACTGCGCCAGCCGGTCGTTGGTGAAGAATTTTTCCCAGAAGCGGCGGCGTTCGCCCATGGTGGTAAATTTCGCTTTGACTCGCCCGCGCAGCGTACCTGCATAGCCGGCAATTTTGCCCAGATGCAGCGGCAGGATGGATTCGAGTTTTTCCCGCAGCAAACGCGCCAGCACCGGTGAAGTGCCGCCTGAGGAGACGGCGACCATCAGCGGCGATCGATCGATAATCGACGGCATAATAAAGCTGGCTTGTTTAGGCGCGTCGACCACGTTGCAGAAAATGCGGCGCGATTCGCACGTATCGCTGACCTGCTGATTAACTTCGTCGTTATCGGTTGCGGCAATCGCCAGCCAGCAGGTATCAAGCAGCGAAGGGGAGAATTCACCCGGTTCAAGAGTGAGCATGCCCTGTTCCGCCCACACTTTGAATTGCGGTGTGAAGTCCAGGGCATTAACGGTGACGCGAGCACCTGCCTCCATCAATAAACGTGCTTTACGCTCTGCGACATCGCCACCGCCAACCAGCAGGCAGGCGCGATCTCGTAGCTGACAAAATATGGGCAGGTGATCCACGGTCAATCCTCAATTATTGGCGTACAGTCTCAGGCGCAGCGATTCGCTCTGGCTGTGGGCGTTCGGCTTTTGGCGTAGCATACCAATAACCCAGACCCATGAATACTACACCGGAAAGGGTATTCCCAAGCGTTACCCACAGCAGGTTATGGCCGATTCCGCCTAGCGTATAAGCCTCGCTATGGTGACCAAACCAGGACAATGCAAACAGCGTCATATTGGCGATGGAGTGTTCGTAGCCGGAAGCGATAAACGCCAGCAGACACCACCAGATAGCGATGAATTTCGCCGCGCCTTCGGTACGAATTGCCATCCAGATCGCCAGACAAACCAGCCAGTTACACAGCGCGCCTTTGAAGAACAGCGTCATTGCTGGCGCGGTGGTTTTTGCCAGCGCGACGGTGTGGACGATGCTGGTATCAACCGGCAGCAGGCTACCGCCTCCCCAGCTATACAGCAGTGCGACAAACACCGAACCCACCAGGTTGCCCAGCCAGGTTTGCGGCAGAATCGCCCACATCTGGCCGTGAGAAATAGTCCCCGCTTTAACGCCAAAGGTCAGGAACATGGTGTGGCCGGTGAACAGCTCGGAGCCTGCGATGATGACAAGCGTCAGGGCGATACCAAAGGTCGCTCCCATAACCAGTGGGCGAATAGAAGGATCGAGCAAGTTTCCGAGGGTGAAGATAAGGATAATGCCGAGGCCGACGTAGGCGCCCGCCATTGCAGAGCTGACCCAGAAACCGAGCGGGCTGTTTTTCGACAGCTGGGCAATACGAGCGGCATTCGCCGCACATTTATTAATGGTATCGGTGAACATTTTTGTTATCCCAAATAGTTGAAAATAATAAATAAAAGATAAGTCAGGTAATGTGTGCTTTCCGATCCTGAATATCGCAGGGCGAATAAGCGGCGCGCCATCCGCCGCCTAAAAGATGCGGTGGAAGGCGCTACGTTTTTCCACCCTACGCTTCGGTCGGAATAATTTTTATTGAGCTTTTATCTGTACCATGCCGTCCTGAACGCGCGCTGCAAAATGCGCGACGGAGCGGCTTTCATCTTCCATGCACAGCCCGTCACGCAGACGGAAACGCTGTTTTTTCAGCGGGCTGGCAACCCACAGTTCGTTCTGGTGCTCGGCAATTAACCCGCGAGACAGCACGCTCGCTTTAAAGAAGGGGTCGATATTGCTGATGGCGTAAATCTGCTCGTCGTTGCGCGGGCGGAAAATCGCTACCTGCTCATCGCCCAGCAGCGCGCAAACGCCGGTTGCTGGCAGAATGTCGTTTAACTGACAAACGGTAGTCCACTGGCTCATACGATTTCCTCCGCTTCTACCATGGTGACTGGGATACGCTCGTAAGGCGTGGCCGGACGGTGCTGAGCGCGCTCGGGTACAATTTGCACGTTCGGGTCACGCTGCGGGCTGTTGATGAAGTGTTTGAAGCGAACCTGCGCTTCTGGCGTGTTCACCGTTTCGGTCCATTCGCAGATCACTTTCTCACGCAGGCGAGCCAGTTCCGCTTCGAGCTGGGCGTTCAGACCCAGTTTGTCTTCGATAATGACTTTTTGCAGATACTCAATGCCGCCTTCCAGGTTTTCCAGCCACACGGAAGTACGGGTCAGCTTATCGGCGGTACGAATGTAGAACATCATGAAGCGGTCGAGATAGTTAATCAGCGTGTCGCGATCCAGGTCCGCCGCCAGCAGATCCGCATGGCGTGGTTTCATGCCGCCGTTACCGCAGACGTACAGGTTCCAGCCTTTTTCGGTGGCGATAATGCCCACGTCTTTACCCTGCGCTTCCGCACATTCACGGGTACAACCGGATACGCCGAACTTCATTTTGTGCGGAGTACGGATACCTTTGTAACGGTTTTCCAGCTCTACGCCGAAGCCTACGCTGTCGCCGACGCCGTAACGGCACCAGGTGCTGCCCACGCAGGTTTTCGCCATGCGCAGCGCTTTCGCGTAGGCGTGGCCGGTTTCAAAGCCTGCCTCAATCAGTTGACGCCAGATTTCTGGTAAATCATCTTTCTGCGCGCCGAACAGGCCGATACGCTGAGAGCCGGTGATTTTGGTATAGAGGTTGTATTTACGAGCGATGCGGCCTACTTCCATCAGCCCTTCCGGCGTGATTTCGCCGCCGGCGGAACGCGGGATTACCGAGTAGGTGCCGTCTTTCTGGATGTTGCCCAGGAAGTTGTCGTTGGTGTCCTGCAGCGGGGTGTGCTGAGGCTCGAGCACATAATCGTTCCAGCAGGAGGCCAGCAAAGAACCCACGGTTGGTTTACAGACTTCGCAGCCGTAGCCTTTACCGTATTTAGTCAGCAGTTCGTCGAAGGATTTAATGCCTTCAACACGGATCAGATGGTAAAGCTCCTGACGGGAGAACGCGAAGTGCTCGCACAGGTTGTTGTTAACTTCGATGCCCTGTTTGGCCAGCTCGGCGTTCAGCACCTGGGTTACCAGCGGAATACAGCCGCCGCAGCCGGTACCGGCTTTGGTTTCTGCCTTCAGCGCCGCAACGGTGTGGCAGCCTTTGTTGATGGCGTTAACCAGATCGCCTTTGGTGACGTCGAAGCAGGAGCAAATCTGCGCGGTATCCGGCAGTTTATCGACGCCGATGGAAGGTTTGCCGCTGCCGGCATGAGAAGGCAGAATCAGCGCGTCCGGGTTTTCCGGCAGCTCAATGGCGTTCAGGACAAGCTGCAGCAGGTTGCCGTAATCGCTGGTGTCGCCAACCAGGACCGCGCCCAGCAAAGTTTTATTGTCTTCGCTGACTACCAGACGTTTATAAACTTCTTTGCTTTCGTCCAGGTAAACGTAGCTACGGGCGTTTGGCGTGCGAGCGTGCGCATCGCCAATCCCGCCAACGTCCACGCCCAGCAGCTTGAGTTTGGCGCTCATGTCTGCGCCTTCAAAGGCGTTTTCGCTGCCTAACAGATGGTCGGCCGTGACCTGCGCCATTTTGTAGCCCGGGGCAACCAGGCCATACACGCGGTTGTTCCAGCTTGCGCATTCGCCGATGGCGTAGATGTCCGGATCGGAGGTCTGGCAGCTATCGTTGATGGCGATACCACCACGCTGTGCTGTAGCCAGGCCACATTGGGTAGCCAGTTTGTCGCGCGGACGGATACCGGTTGAAAAGACGATAAAGTCGATTTCAAGCTCGCTGCCATCGGCAAAGCGCATAGTTTTACGCGCTTCTTTCCCTTCCTGAACGATCTCCAGGGTGTTTTTGCTGGTGTGAACCCGCACGCCCATGCTTTCGATTTTGTTGCGTAACTGCTCGCCGCCCATCCGATCAAGCTGTTCTGCCATCAGCATTGGCGCAAATTCGATAACGTGAGTTTCCACGCCGAGGTTTTTCAGGGCGCCTGCCGCTTCCAGACCAAGCAGACCGCCGCCGACGACGGCGCCGCGTTTACTGCGGCGAGCGCAGGCTTCGATTGCGTTCAAATCTTCAATGGTGCGGTAGACGAAACAATCTTGCGTTTCGGAACCTTTAATTGGCGGGATCCACGGGTAGGAGCCTGTCGCCATAACCAGTTTGTCGTAATACACGGTACGACCGGTATTAGAATGAATCACTTTTTCCTGGCGGTTAATGGTGATGGCGCGTTCGCCCACCAGCACATTGACGCCGTGCTTCTCATAGAAGCCTTCGCGAACCAGGGATAATTCTTCAGCGGTATGGTGGGAAAAATAGGAAGAGAGATGCACGCGGTCGTAGGCTTTGCGCGGCTCTTCACAGAAAACGGTAATGTCGAACTGGCCGGGCTGGGCTTTATCAAGTAAGTCCTCGATAAAGCGATGGCCGACCATGCCATTACCGATAATTGCGATTTTGACTTTGCTCATAATTGCCTCAATTTCTTTTCTATTACCGCCTACCTTAACGATTCAGCAAAGCCGATTATTGATGCAAATCAAATACGCCTTTATATACCCATTAAGAGGTATATGGTTGATTTGAAGGGATTTTTCTAAGTTATGGAATTGGTTGGTTTTTCACCATGAGGGAAAATCAGGCGTTAAACGCAGAGATTGTGCTAGAAGTAAGCACAGGGCTATCGCAATGGAGGCATGATGAGAAACGCATCCCTGGAACTGATTCAAAATGTTCGCCTGACCGGGCGGCCTGGAGTGTGGCAAATAGCCATTGAAGGCGGACGTTTTACCTCGATAAAACCCATGGGCGAAACGCTGCCGGAAAGCCAGCTAACCCTTAATGGCCGTGGCGGCCTGGCCGTCGCCCCTTTTATTGAGCCGCACATTCATCTCGACACAACGCAAACAGCAGGACAGCCGAGCTGGAATCAATCCGGCACGCTGTTTGAAGGCATTGAACGCTGGGCGGAGCGCAAAGCGCTGCTTAGCCATGAAGATGTTAAGGAGCGTGCGTGGCAGACGTTGAAATGGCAGATAGCCAACGGTATTCAGTATGTGCGTACCCATGTTGATGTCTCTGACCCGACGCTGACGGCGCTAAAGGCGATGCTGGAAGTTAAGCAGGAAGCGGCGCCCTGGGTCGAGTTGCAGATAGTCGCGTTTCCGCAGGAAGGCATACTTTCCTATCCGAACGGCGAAGCTTTGCTGGAAGAAGCGCTCCGGCTGGGGGCGGACGTTGTAGGCGCGATCCCGCACTTCGAATTTACCCGCGAATATGGCGTTGAGTCGCTGCATAAGGCCTTTACGCTGGCGCTGAAATATGACCGTCGGGTGGACGTTCATTGCGATGAAATCGACGACGAGCAGTCGCGCTTTGTGGAAACCGTGGCGGCGCTGGCCCACCGCGACGACATCGGTGAACGCGTTACCGCCAGCCATACCACCGCCATGCATTCCTATAATGGCGCTTACACGTCGCGCCTGTTCCGTCTGCTGAAACTTTCCGGCATTAACTTTGTTGCCAATCCGCTGGTGAATATTCATCTGCAGGGGCGTTTTGATGATTATCCGAAACGGCGCGGCGTAACCCGCGTGAAGGAGTTGCTGGAAGCCGGAATTAACGTCTGCTTTGGGCATGATGACGTTTTTGACCCATGGTATCCGCTGGGCACCGCCAATATGTTGCAGGTGCTGCATATGGGGCTGCACGTGTGCCAGATGATGGGCTATCAGCAAATCGATGAAGGACTAAAGCTAATCACGGATAACAGCGCCCGAACGTTTGGCGTGAAAGAGTACGGAATTGACGAGGGTAAACCGGCGAATTTAATTATTCTGCCAGCGGAAAGCGGTTTTGATGCGGTGCGCCGTCAGGTGCCGGTGCGCTGGTCCGTGCGTGAGGGAAGGGTGATTGCGACAACACAGCCGTCACAAAGCTGGGTGATGCTCAATGAGAAAGAAGAGATTCGATATGGCGGACCCTCTCCCCGCTGAAGGGAGAGGGGCTCAGGTTTAGTGCGCAGCAGCCGCTACGTTATGCTGACGGTGTTTGGTCACCAGACCGAGCACCACGCACATAACAAAGACGACGGCATACAGACCGTTTGCCGTTTGCAGCGCCGCATGTGGGCCGCTGTGGGCAACAATCGGGCCGGTGACCACGAAGGTCAGCATGGTGCCGATGGTGCCGCAGGTCAGGACGAAGTTAACCAGTTTTGGCGAAGCGACTTTGGTTTGCAGAGAACCAAGCGTAATGATGGTGGTGTAGATGGCGCTGGAGAAGAAGCCCAGAGCCAGGATAAACCACGCAAGATGTGTAGGTTCGCCGGTGTTGAACAGGTACATCAGCACGGTCGCCGCGCCCGCAAGCACCATCAGGATGCGTTGCAGATCGAAGAAGCGCAGGACAAAACTGAATATCCACATGCCAACCATGTATGACATCCAGAAGTCGCTCACCAGTTTGCCCGCATCGTTAATGTCCATGCCCAGGCTTTTGGCGTATTCAGGGACCCAGGAGATAAAGCCCAGTTGACCGAGGATGTAGCACAGGGCAGCGATAGACAGGAACAGCACGCCGATGCCCCATTTTTCTTTTGCGACCGGCTGAGCGTCATCTTTTTTCGCGTGTTTGCCCAGCACCGGGAATTCGCACCCTAAGGTCAGCAGGAAGATAGCGACATACACCAGACCGATGCAGACATAGACCCAGTACCAGTTAATGCTGCGCGCCAGAAGGATCGCGGCGACCATTGGGAAAATCATCCCCGCCATGCTGAAGAAGGAGTCGGTAAACAGCAGACGGGAACCGCGCTGACGTCCTTCGTACATATGGGTGATAAGGAAAGTACCAATCGACATGGTTATCCCGCTCACCAGGCCCAGAACAAACATGGACGCGGAGAAGATAGTCAGGTTGTGGCCCAGAATCAGCCCGGCTACGGCCAGAACCATCAGCAGGAAACCAAAGCGTAACTGGGTTTTCAGCGGCACAATTTCCATCAGCCAGGCGTTCAGGAAGATTGAGATCAGGATGCCAGCGTTCAGGAAGGTGAAGGTGTTACTCATGCTGGAAACGGGCACCTGGAAGTAATCTGCGATGTTTCCCATCACCATCCCGGTGACAATCACCAACGCACCGGTCAGGGCGTAGGAAAAAAAGCTGATCCATAGCAGCTTGGTACGGTTGCTGTTAGTCATATCTTGCCTGTGAATAGAAGTGTAAAGCGCATTGACAGCGCTGTGGGCGGGTGAATTTTAGTCGCGAACGTGATCAATTTAAACATTCAATGTAATTATGTTTAGAAATTGCCGTTCGTTTCATGAGTTGGCTCACATATTTCAATGTGTAAAATCGATTCATACATGCAAGTTATTGATTTGCCGAAAAGTAAAAAACCGTAAAGGGCTGGCGCCGCTCGTCCCTCCTCTTTACACTCTAGCAACTTGCTTCATTCACTGCCTTCGTAAGGAATTCCTGATGCTCAAATCGACTCTGGCGGCTGTTGCAGCTGTATTCGCCATCTCGGCTATTTCCCCTGCTGCACTGGCGGCAAGCGGCGATCCCCACGTCTTATTGACGACCTCTGCCGGTAACATTGAGCTTGAATTAAATAGCCAAAAAGCCCCCGTATCGGTGAAGAACTTTGTTGATTACGTCAACAGCGGTTTCTATAACAACACCACCTTTCACCGGGTGATCCCGGGCTTTATGATTCAGGGCGGCGGCTTTACTGAAGATATGAATCAGAAGCAGCCGAACCCGCCTATTAAAAATGAAGCGGATAACGGCCTGCGCAACACTCGCGGCACCATTTCTATGGCGCGTACCGCAGATAAAGACAGCGCAACCAGCCAGTTCTTTATAAACGTTGCGGACAATGCGTTCCTCGATCACGGCCAGCGCGACTTCGGTTATGCGGTATTTGGTAAAGTTGTGAAAGGGATGGAGGTGGCTGACAAAATTTCTCAGGTGCAGTCCCATGACGTTGGCCCATACCAAAATGTTCCGTCAAAACCGATAGTTATCCTCTCCGCTAAAGTCCTGCCTTAATTTCCTGCGCGCGGGTTGGTTTGACCCGCGCTCCGCCCGCTCCCGGCAACTGTGCAGAATGCTGCTTATACTTGTGGCAAACCAGTGACGCATTAAGGGAGGCGATATGGGCAAGAAACTCACCGATAAGCAAAAATCCCGTCTGTGGCAGCAGCAGCGCAGCCGTTCGTTTCAGGCCAGCAACCGGCTGGAAGGCATCGAAGTTCCGCTGATTACGCTCACGCGTGATGAAGCTCTGGCGCGTATTAGCGAACTGCGGGGTCACTATGAGCGATAAATTCGGCGAAGGGCGCGATCCCTATTTCTGGTCTGGTATTAATGTGCTGCGTAACCGGCTCGATATACGTGAGACTGAACGGCTAAAAGAAGCGGAGTATGAGCTTACCGCGCTACGGGCGGCGACCATTGAGCTGGGCCCGACGCGCATGGGCCTGCCGTGGCTGTGTTCTCTCCATCAGCAGCTTTTTCAGGACATATTTGACTGGGCGGGCGAGCTACGTAAAGTTGATATCTATCAAGGCGATACGCGGTTCTGCCATTTCGAGTATATCGAAAACGAAGGCAACGACTTAATGCAGGAGTTGGAGGATGAACGTTATCTGACCGATCTTGCAAAGCCGGAGTTTATCGAGCGGCTGGCGCATTATTATTGTGAAATAAACGTCCTTCATCCGTTCCGCATTGGCAGCGGTCGGGCGCAGCGTGTGTTCTTCGAGCAACTGGCAATCCATGCGGGTTATGTGCTGGACTGGAACGAAGCGGAGCAAGATGCCTGGCAGGCCGCCAACCAGGCGGGAGCGTTAGGCGATCTCAAGCCGCTCACGGCGATTTTCACTAAAGTGGTGAGCGAGGCGCGGGAAAGCGAATAGAATAGCGCGGTTCTTTTTTTATCCGGGGCCGCTCCCTCGTTCGGCTCCGGCTTATCAAAGAAGCGGGGACCTCACTGCTGCACCGGTTGCCGCAGTAGACTACACCTTTCTCGCTGGCTTACCTCACCCAGCCCCATTATCAGCTGAGTATTATTACTGAAAATCACCGTCATCTGGAATTGTCCTGACGGCAGGTTGTACATCTTATCTTTAATATTATTCACCAATTTTTCTACCCTCTTCCCTGTCATCGCCATCACCTCTGAATGAATGATGAATTTAATTTGTGGTTATCTTGTTAATCTATCCAGTAAAATAAAATACAATAAAAACACTTAAATTTCATGATGATATATTGTTTTTATGCTGTTTTTTTGATTTTTTGTTTTTCTAATTACTCTTTCAAAAATGTGATCTTATACATTTTAATGTAAAACTATATAGTATTTATAATACAGTCGTGCCTAAACAGGAGACCTCAAAATAACTCAAAAGGGATGTTTTATGAAAAAACTATTGTTAGTCACAGCTATCTCTCTGGTGTGTTTCAAAACTGCCGCTGAAATGACCTTCGATACGGCAGCAGGGCAATATAAGCTGTATGGCGACGTTGAATTTGACCTTGATGCGGCCAGTAGTTCGATGCCATTAGATTACTCCAGGCGCAGCGAGTACGATAATGACCGCTGGGACGCGGGCGGACGTATTCTGTTAGGCCTGGATGGCCGCCGTGAGCTTGCCAGCGGGAATTTTGCGGGTTTCCGCGTACAGCCGCTGGCAACCATGCATGACGGAATGTCTCTTGATGACGCGGTATTTTACTTTGGGCAAAAGGATGGGGATAAGAATACGTGGTCGACAAGCATTGGGCGCTTCGAAGCCTACGATATGTTCCCGCTGAATCAGGATACTTTCATTCAGTATTCCGGTAACACGGCGAACGATCTCTACAAAGATGGATTTGGCTATATCTACATGATGAAAGAAGGCCGTGGCCGTAGCAACAGCGGTGGCAATATCATGTTAAATAAAACCATTGATAATCTGTATTTTGAACTTAATGCTCTGCTAGAAGACGGCGTCAGGCTGTTTGGTGACGAGTCTTACCATAATCAAAATCTTACCCGTAAGAAAAATACTATTTATTTACGTCCGGTTATCGCCTGGCACGGCAGTAACTTTTCTACAGCAGTCGCATCAGAAAACAACATTATTAATAATGCTTACGGCCACCAGGATGAAAATGGAAAGTTTAAGGATCTGTCCAGACGAAATGGTTTTGGCTGGACAACCACCCTCAGAGCTGATAACGATATTACCGCTAATATTAATGTTGCCTGGATGAATGCCCAGGATGAAAAAGATTTCACCGCTGCGGCAAACATCCTGTGGGATAAATTTGAAGTTGGCTATATTTACGCGCATAACAAAATTGAGAAATTCTACACGGCCACTGTTAATGGTGACGATTTTATCAATAGCTCTGGTAAATATAACATTAATACCATTCATGCTTCATACCGTTTCGACAACATATTAGATATGGATAATTTCAATATTTATCTTGGTTCCTATTGGTCGCAAATTAAACGTGACTCAGGCGACCTGTATAATGGGGATGATAATTCCGATAACCGTTATGGTGTCCGCGTGCGATTTAAATATTTCTTCTGAGAAGTAAAGTAATTAATTAGATTACGTGTTCTTGTTTATTCAGTTCTCTCTTTTTTGATGTCAACCCTGGAGAGGCTGCGCATCTATATCCATCTGTCATTCAAGGTTCGCAGAGAATAGTAACTATATCATCCGCATATATATTTATATTCTGGTGAGCTGATTTATTGAGGTTATGATGAAATATCGTTTTAAGGATAATTTCTGGTTTGGCTGCGCCGAATCTGCGGCTCAAATTGAAGGATTCTCTGCTGAGAACAGTAAAGCGCCCTCAACCTGGGATCACGCATTTGCTACTCAGCGACACCGTTTCTTTCATCAGCATGGCCCTGATGATTCGCGCGGTTTCTGGCAGAATTATCAGGCCGATATTAAGTTAATGCAGAAAGTCGGTATTAATAGTTACCGCACGTCTGTTTCATGGGCGCGTCTGATGCCGGACGGATATACCATTAACGAAGCTTCCGCTGCCGTCTATCGGGATATGCTGGTTCATCTTAAGGAAGCGGGGATTGAGCCGGTCATCACGCTGATGCACTTTGATATGCCGCTTATTATGCAGCAAAAAGGCGGCTGGCTTTCTGAAGAGGTAGTTGATGCTTTTGCCGGATATGCCAGGCAGTGCTTCGCTCTGTTTGGCGATCTGGTCAATAACTGGATTACTTTTAACGAGCCAATTGTCCCGATTGAGGGGGGATATTTGTATGATTTCCACTATCCTTTCCAGCGTAATTTTGCAAACGCAGCGCAGGCTGCATTTAATACACAGCTTGCCCATTCTAAGGTAGTAAACTACTTTCACGATCGGAATTGCGCCGGACGTATTGGTATCGTACTGAACCTGACACCTTCTTATCCCCGTTCGACACATCCGGCCGATGTTCACGCGGCGACGATTGCGGATCTGTTTTTTAATAAGAGCTTCCTCGAACCAGCCCTGAACGGACGCTATCCTCAGGCGTTGGTTGACCTGCTCAGGCAATATGGAGAATTGCCTGACGTCACGCCGCAGAATTTAGACATCATCGCTCGTTCCAGAGTGGATATGCTGGGGGTTAACTATTACCAGCCACGTCGCGTACAGGCTAAGCAAACGGCGATATCCCCTTCTTCTCCTTTTATGCCGGACTGGTTTTTTGACAGCTACGAAATGCCGGGCCGCACCATGAACACCTCACGCGGGTGGGAAATCCACCCGCAGGGCATTTACGATATTCTGACCGATCTGCGTCTGAACTACGGCAATATTCCGGTATTTATTTCTGAAAATGGGATGGGTGTTGAAAACGAAGAGCGCTGGATGGAAAACGGTGAGGTCAACGATCAATATCGCATCGATTTTATGCGTCAACATCTTGCCTGTATTCATCAGGCCGTTAGCGAAGGCAGCAATTGTTTTGGCTATCACTGCTGGACGTTTATTGATAACTGGTCATGGCTGAACGCCTATAAAAATCGCTACGGGCTTTTTCGCCTGGATTTGTCTACGCAACGGCGCCTGCCGAAGGCCAGCGCTAAATGGTACGGTGAATTAATTAAAAATAACGGATTTAATTAAGGATATTAATATGATGCCTGAAAATTATGAAGAAATCATTATGGGATTAATTACCCACGCCGGTTCCTGCAAAAGCCTCTCTTTTGCTGCGCTACAGGCCGCGAAGCAACGTGACTTTACTCGCTCCGGGGAATTATTAGAAGCAGCAGATAGTGCTGCGAAAGAAGCGCATAAAATTCAGACCGCCTTAATTAGTATGGATGAGGGCGAAGGTAAAATTCCGGTCCACCTGATTATGGTTCATGCACAGGATCACCTGATGAATGCGATGCTCGCCAGAGAATTAATTGCTGAACTCATCGTTCTTTATAAGTAAACATATTGAAGGTATTCCATGGCACTTTCACTAGACAGCATTGCCAGTTTTTCGCAAAAGCTGGCAGGCCAGATTCATTTAAGAAGCCTGCGCGATAGCTTTATTGTCGCCATTCCTTTTCTTGTCCTTGCCGGGTTATTCATTATGATTAACTACGTTTTTCTCGATCCGGCCGGATTTATGAAAAACGTTATTTCCGCTGACACCATGATGCACTATCGGGGAATTGGTGAGCGAGTTCTGAACGGTACAATGAACATTTTATCGGTGATGCTCGCGGTGCTTATTGCCTGGTCCCTGGCCTGCAAGCGCAAATTTGAAAGCCCCATTATTGCGGCAATGGTGTCGCTGGCGTGTTTCTATGTACTGATGCCAACGTCCGTTTCCGTTGCGCTGCCTGAAGGTGGCGCAAACGTTATGGTTGGCGGCATGGTTCCCTATGCGCTTACCAACGCGGGCGGGGTCTTCCTTGCCATCATCTGCGCGTTCTTATCTACCGGCATCTTTTTGAACATTTCCGCCAGCCCTAAGCTGCAAATATCGCTGGGTGAGGAAGTGCCGCCTATGGTGCAACAGTCGTTTAACGCGTTGTTTGCCATTATGATCACCGTTGCGCTGTTTGCTGGCGGCACCTTCCTGATAACCAGCCTGTTTGATACCGAAATCTTTGCGCTAATTCAGACTCTGGTGCAGAAGCCGCTGGTGCATTTGACTACCAGCCTGCCGGGCTTTATTACCTTGACCACCCTCACTAATCTGCTGTTTGCGCTGGGTATCCATCCTTCCGGTATTATTAACCCAATACTGGAGCCGCCGCTGCTGGTTGCCATGCAGGAAAATATGGCCGCCTTCGCCGCGGGGCAGATCCCTCCGCACATCATTGTGCTGCCGTTTCGCGATATTTACGGTCATATGGGAGGGACGGGCTCGACGCTTGCCCTGCTGCTGGCGATTATTCTGCGCAGCCGCATGAGCAGCCATAAAAAGTTTGCCAAAACGGTGATTGCTCCCGGCGTTTTCAACATCAACGAGCCGGTTATTTTTGGCCTGCCGGTGATTCTCAATCCGCTGCTGATGATTCCGTTTATCGTCTTCCCGCAGATAAGTTTTATTATCGCCTGGTTCGCCACGTCCTGGGGCTGGGTATCGCATATCGTAGCCTACGTGCCGTGGTCGGTACCGCCTTTACTGTCCGGCTGGCTGGGTTCCGGCGGCGATCTGCGCAATGTGGTGTTGCAGGTGATATTAATCGCGATTGGCGTAGCGGTGTATATGCCTTTCCTCATTGCCTACGAACGTTCCATTATGAATAAAAAAACGCAGACCATCGTTGATGATATCCAGCAGATACCGCCGCAAAACGCAGCTGTAAATCACGATGAAACCCAGGCTGCCGCCGGCGAGGATGATGCCCATCACGTGCTTAACGGCAAAAAAATCGTCCTGATGTGTAATGAAGGGATGTCCACCTCAATGGTGGCAAGAAAGATGAAGCAGTATGCGCAAAGTATTGGTTGTACGGCGAATATCAGCGCAACAAACATTGGCAGTCTGGAAGATATTTACCCACCAACCGATTTAATTATTCTCTCCCCCCAGCTGGCCTATATGGAGAGTAAAGTTCGGGAAACCGTAAAGAATCAATGTCGAGTAACTCTGGTCAATCCACAACATTTCTCTCATATGGATGGTAAATCCATAATCGAGCACGCCATCACGCTGTTTAAATAAGGAAGGAACATGATTAATTGTGCATTCATCGGGTTTGGTAAAAGCGCTACTCGCTATCATTTACCTTATGTATTAATTCGCGAGAAATATAAGGTAAAGACGATTTACGATATTACACCAAAGCCTGATATTGAAGCCCTTCCTCAATATAAGGAGATTCATTTTACCCGCGATGTTAACGATATCCTTAATGATAAGTCTGTTCAGCTGGTGGTGGTGTGTACCCATCCGGATACCCATTACGCCTATGCCAGGATGTGCATTGAGCACGGTAAACATGTGATGGTTGAAAAGCCGTTCACCACCACGCTTAACGAAGCCGAAGAGCTGTTAGCCTTAGCGAAAAAGCATAATGTCACGGTAACGCCGTTCCAGAACCGTCGCTTTGACTCCTGCTTCCTGACGACCAGGGAAGTGATTAACAGTAGCCTTATTGGTGACGTGGTGGAAATCGAAAGCCACTTTGATTATTTCCGTCCTGAAACCCAGGCGCAGGAAAACCATCCGTTCTTCGGCGCGTTTTACGGTCTTGGCATTCACACGCTGGATCAAATGCTTTCTTTATTCGGCAGACCGCAGCACGTCGCCTACGATATTCGCAGCCTGCGCCTGCCGGAGAATCCTGACGATACGTTTGAAGTACAGCTTTACTACGGAGAGATGAAAGCCATCATCAAAACCAGCCACCTGGTCATGACGCCTTATCCTAAGTTTATCGTTCACGGCACGCGCGGCTCCTTCACCAGACACCATATCGATCAGCAGGAAACCTGCTTAAAAGAAAATATTATGCCGGACAGCCCGCTATTCTGTGCCGATAACGAAGCCGGCTTCGTTGAATATCTGGACGAAAATAATGAAAAAGTAACCAAAGAGATCCCAGCCGTGCGTGGGGACTATGGCCGCGTTTACGACGCGCTATATGAAACCATAGTGAATGGCGCACCGAACTACGTCAGTGAAGCTGAGATCCTCACCAATCTGGAAATCCTTGAGCGCGGTTTTCAGCAGCCTTCTCCCTCCATCATCAAGCTGGATTAATAATAATGAAACGTATTTTGAACTGCTGCACTTCTGATTTTAACGCTCAGCCAGGCGCCGAAGAGCTGTTCGCCGCGATGAAAGCTTCCGAAGGGCGCACCCTCCTTGCTGAAGTCGCAGCGGACACCGTACCGCTGTATCCTGACGTAACCAATGCGGAGCTGGTCAGCGCGTTTGGGGCGGATCTTATCCTGCTTAAAGGCTACAACACCGAAGCGCATTCCGTTGCCGGTGCGCCAGGCGAAGGCGGCTATAAACACATTAAACTTCTTACTGGCCGTCTGGTTGGAGTTAGTCTGGAAGTGGTTGGCAATCCGGATATTGAAAACCCTCGCTGCCTGACCCAAAAAACGCTTGAGCGCGTTCGGGATGCGGATTTTCTCTGTCTGACTGGCTATGACAAGCCGGATGTCGATAAGCAGACCATGCTGGAGGCCATTAAGCTCGCGCAGGCGTATTTTCCAGGCTTCCTGATGGTTGCTAAATTTTATGCTAAAGGGCTGGCAGAGGCCGCTGAATACGCAGAGTACATCAGCGCTGGCGCCCATGCTGCGGTTATTCCAGCCCCCGGTTCTTGCCCGGGAAGCAGAGAAGAAGTGGTAAGCCGCGCGGTTGATGCGGTACACCGGGCTGGTGGCCTGGCGATGACCACTATCAGCAGCAGCCAAGAAGGGGCCGATCCCGAAACGGTGAAGCTGATTGGCCTCGCCAGCAAGCGCTGCGGTAGCGACGTGCATAACTTCGGTGACGCTGGCTGCGCCGGGATAGCGGCACCGGAAGCTATTCAGGCCCTGTCCATTGCCATTCGCGGGAAACGTCATACCTATGTGAGAATGGCCTCGTCCATTTTACGCTAACATTTCTATCTCCTCTCAACAATGGTATAACAGGCCTACGTTTCCAGGCCTGTTTATTATAAAAATGCCAAAGTATATTGATATTTATAACGAGCTAAAAAAAAGAATTGTTTCTGGCTACTATCCGCAGAACAGCCAGTTACCAGAAGGAAAAAAGCTGGCGTTTTTTTTTGACTGTAGCGAACTGACAATTACCAGGGCACTTAATATATTAGTGAAGGAAGGTTTTGTTGTCCGTAAAAGGGGGCTGGGTTCATTTGTTAAAGTTCCCTTTAACGCTTCCTTTACGAACCACCTTAAGGGAACCACCGCGCGCTGCATGGAATCCGGGCAGGTCATTGAAACCCGCGTGATTGAGTTTTTTGCCCTGCCCGCGAGCGAAGAGATTCAGGAAAAATTGCAGCTCAGCAGCGACGAAATGGTCTATTCAATTATGCGTGTCAGGGTGATAAACGGCATTCCTTCGATTATTGAAAGAACTTATATGCCAGTGCGGATCATACCCGGCCTTAATAATTCTACGGTAGAACATTCTATCTATAATTATATTACGGAAGGCTTGGGTTATAATGTGCACAGCAGCCATATGATTGTCACCGCCAATATATCCAACGAGCAGCAGAGTGAATTACTTGAACTCTCCGTCCCTGAGGTTGTTATTCACGTCGAGCAAACGGCTTACCTGGATAATGGCAAGCTCTTTGAATATTCCATTGCCACCCACCGCTATAATACTTTCAAATTCGCTACCGAGTTTATTCGCTATAACTAAACGGGTACGTTTGCACATGTTGTCAAGTTTCTACCCTACTGATGTTGTCCATGCAGTGGGGCTGGGTCGGAAATTATCGATATAACACCCGATAATCCGCAGCCGGCAGCGGAATAGCTCCCTGTTCAGGCCCGCAGAGGAATATTTTCACCAAAGTGGTGAGCGAGGCGCGGGAAAGCGAATAGAATAGCGCGGTTCTTAATTTTGCCGGAGCCGCCATGTTACTGCTTATCGACAACTACGATTCTTTTACCTGGAATCTGTACCAGTATTTTTGCGAGCTCGGCGCTGAAGTGGTGGTAAAGCGTAACGATGAAGTTACGCTTGCGGAAATTTCCACCCTTGCGCCTGCAAAACTTGTGATTTCGCCGGGCCCTTGTACGCCGTCCGAAGCCGGAATCTCGCTCGCGGCCATTGAGCATTTTGCCGGAAAACTGCCCATTCTTGGCGTATGCCTGGGGCATCAGGCTATTGCGCAGGCTTTTGGCGCAACGATTATCCGTGCTGAAAAAGTCATGCACGGCAAAACTTCAGCCATTTCCCATAATAATAGCGGCGTCTTCCGCGGCCTGAATAATCCCCTCACCGTGACGCGTTACCACTCTTTGATTATCGACTCCGCTACCTTGCCGGACAGTTTCGACATCACCGCCTGGACCGATAAACGCGAGATCATGGGCATCCGCCACCGCGAGATGGATCTGGAAGGGGTGCAATTCCATCCTGAAAGTATTCTCAGCGAGCAGGGGCATCAGCTCCTGGCCAATTTCCTCAGTCGGTGATTTTTATTGCCAGCCAGTGATTTTTTATGCATATTTCGTGATTATATTTTCAAAATATCTTCTGTATAAAACCGGATGGGGAAGCAATGGCCACTGAACAATCAGCAATTACCCGCGCGACTTTCGATGAAGTTATTCTGCCAGTCTATGCACCAGCAGAGTTTATTCCAGTAAAGGGTAAAGGCAGCCGCGTGTGGGATCAGCAGGGCAAAGAGTATGTTGATTTCGCAGGCGGCATCGCGGTTACAGCGCTGGGCCATTGCCATCCGGCGCTGGTGGATGCCCTAAAAACTCAGGGTGAAACGCTGTGGCACACCAGCAACGTTTTTACTAATGAACCCGCTCTGCGTCTGGGCCGCAAACTGATTGATGCCACGTTTGCCGAGCGCGTGCTGTTTATGAACTCCGGCACAGAAGCGAACGAAACCGCGTTTAAGCTGGCTCGCTACTACGCTTCTACCCGCCATAGCCCGTACAAATCGAAGATTATCGCCTTCCATAACGCTTTCCATGGCCGCTCGCTGTTTACCGTTTCGGTTGGCGGGCAGCCGAAGTATTCCGATGGTTTTGGCCCAAAACCTGCCGATATCATCCATGTCCCGTTTAATGATCTGCATGCGGTAAAAGCCGTCATCGACGATCACACCTGCGCAATCGTCGTTGAGCCGATTCAGGGCGAGGGCGGAGTCACCGCCGCAACGCCTGAGTTTTTGAAGGGGCTGCGTGAGCTGTGCGATGAACATAATGCGTTGCTGGTGTTTGATGAAGTGCAGTGCGGTATGGGGCGTATCGGCGAGCTGTTTGCCTATATGCACTATGGCGTGACGCCGGACATTCTGACCAGCGCCAAAGCGCTCGGCGGTGGTTTCCCGGTGAGCGTGATGCTGACGACGCAGGAAATCGCTTCGGCGTTCCATGTTGGTACTCATGGTTCCACTTACGGCGGCAATCCTTTGGCCTGCGCCGTAGCGGGCGCTGCGTTCGATATCATTAACACGCCGGAAGTCCTGCAGGGCGTGACGACGAAACGTCAGCTTTTCGTGAAGCACTTGCAGCAGATCGACGAGCAATTTGATGTATTCAGCGATATTCGCGGGATGGGGTTATTGATTGGCGCGGAGCTGAAACCCCGGTACAAAGGCCGTGCCCGTGAATTCCTGTATGCCGCCGCTCACGAAGGCGTAATGGTGCTGAATGCTGGTCCGGACGTGATGCGTTTTGCGCCAGCGTTGATTGTGGATGAGGCGGATATCGAGGACGGCATGCAACGCTTCGCGAAGGCCGTCAGTAAGATCGTTAAAGCGGTGTAAGTCGGGTAAGCCTGCGCCATCCGAGGGTTTTTGCTGGCTGGCGCTTCGTTTATCCACCCTGTGGCCGCCGCAGGCTGCTGTTTAACCAGATCCCATGATGCGGGCGTTGACGCCATGCCACTGAAGAAATGGTGTGCATGGTGTTGAGATGCCCAAGTACCCGCTGTAAATGCTGCTCCATGGTGCTTAATGGCCCGGTGGGCAGCGCTTCTGCATCCAGAATAACCGCGTCTTTCGTCTCCCCTGGCCCGTCATACTCAAGCCGCTGCTGGCATCTTTGCAGGGCGATTTCGCACGCCTGTAAGTAACGCTGCGCCAGCTCCGGAGTAAGCATGTTGTGTTCGCGAGCGAGCGTGGTCATTGCGTTGATATGTTCAACGATAAACTGGCTGTGCGTCACCCACAGTTTCATGTCTTCCAGATAATGCGAGTTAAAGCCCGGCTCCTGCATCGCCTGGTTTAAGGAGTTAAACAGCGCATTATGAGCCTGATTTACTTTCATGCGCTGATAAGCCAGCGGCGTGGGTTCAGGGTCGTTGCTTAGTATCAAACGGATGGCGTCCTGATCGGTTTCCAGCGCGTCGTGGGCGTTCTGGCGCAGCAGGCCGCTTTGCCACTGCGGCCACAGCCAGACCATGCCGCCAAAGGCAATTAAGCAGCCGAGCAGGGTATCTATCAGGCGGGGCACTATGTATTGCTCGGCGCTCAGAGTAATCAGTTGCAGGGTAAATACAGCGGTGACGGTAAATCCAATGGTCGCCCAGCCGTAGCTTTTGCGGATAAACAGGTAGCTCACCAGCGTGATGATAAGCATCGCCGTTAAGGCAATGTATTGCGGGAAATGGAAGTGCAGGGCGATGCCCGCGATTGCCAGCCCGGCAATAGTGCCAGCCGAACGGTGCAGAATACGTACCCTCGTCGCGCCGTAGCCGTTTTGCGTCACAAACATTACGGTCATCAGGATCCAGTAGGGCTTGGGCAGATGTAAAAATGCGCCGAGCAGGCTGGCAACGGTCAGCATGACGCCGAGCCTGGCTGAGTTACGCAGCGCGGCGGATTTAAATGACAGATAACTTTTCAGGGCGGCCCACAGCGGCTGGCGACGCTGGCGGTCTTCCATCAAATCGCGAACGTATAAAGGACGCTGGGTGCGTAGCACGCGCGCGATGCGGCTGAAGTGATAGTGACAAAATTGCCCGACGGGATTGTCCGGATTATGGCGCGCAATTTTTTCCAGCGCTTCGATTTGCTTATCCATGACGAAACGCTTCGGAAAGCGGTGATACAGAATGTCGTCGGCGAGCACCCGTAAACGCGCTGCGATAGTTTGCGCGTTCCAGCGAATGACCGCTTCGGCGTGGCTTTGCTCCACGAGCTTTTGCACTTCCTCCGGCTGATGCAGGCTAACGGAGATGTGCTCCTGCAGATCGAGCGCAACCTGAAAAACGCGCAGCAGGCGTTTGTAGCCGTTCTGCTGATTCGCCGCCAGCATGTGCAACTGCTGATAACAGACGGTTATCAGGTCGACGGCCTTTTGCTGTCGGGCCAGCAAAGGCGGCAGCGCTTTCTCGGGATCTGTGTGCTGGGTCAATAAGCCGTATTTGGCTTCACAATAGTCCGCAAGCTGGCGATAGAGCAGACTTAGCGATTCACGCAGCGGCTGTTCACGCCACATCCAGTACCAGAACCAGTTAAACAGCCCGTACCAGATGGTGCCGGAAACATAGAGCACCATCGGTTTCCAGATGGGCATATTGCCGGCCATGCTTAGCGTGAAGATAGCCGCAATGAGCGAAGCGGGTAGAAGACGGGCGTGAAGCGCGCTGATTTCTGCGGTGACGCCCAGCAGCAGCGCCATACCGATAAGGATAACCGGCAGCGGCACGGGCGTATAAAGCAGCATGAGTTGCATCAGCAGGCTGCTGATGGCGAACAGGCTACCGCCGACTATCAATCGCTTAAAGAAGCGCTTATGGGGCGTATCCAGACCGGCGATGTTGCAGCAGGCGGGAACCAAAGAAAAAAGCAGGCCAGCCTGCAGATTGCCTAAAATCAGACCTACCGCCACGGGAAGACACAGCACCAGCGTTTGCCGCAGTGCGTAGTTAACCTCGGGGTGATAAATCAGTCGGCGCCACATATCAGAAGTGTAGAAACAAAAATGGCGTGTTACCGAAGCGACACGCCATTTTGTGAGCGGAAATTAACGAGTGCCGTAAACGACGATCGTTTTACCGTGAGCGGAAATCAGGTTTTGATCTTCCAGCATTTTCAGGATACGGCCAACGGTTTCGCGAGAACAGCCGACGATCTGACCGATTTCCTGACGGGTAATTTTAATCTGCATGCCGTCCGGGTGGGTCATGGCATCAGGTTGTTTCGCCAGATTCAGCAACGTTTGAGCGATGCGGCCGGTTACGTCGAGGAAAGCGAGGTTGCCTACTTTTTCCGACGTGACCTGCAGGCGGCGCGCCATCTGAGAAGACAGACGCATCAGGATGTCAGGATTGACCTGAATAAGCTGGCGGAATTTTTTATAGGAAATTTCAGCCACTTCACATGCGCTTTTCGCACGAACCCAGGCACTGCGCTCCTGACCTTCTTCAAACAGGCCTAATTCACCGATAAAATCGCCCTGATTCAGGTAAGAGAGGATCATTTCCTTGCCCTCTTCATCTTTGATCAGCACTGCCACGGAGCCCTTGACGATGTAGTACAGCGTCTCTGCTTTTTCACCCTGGTGAATCAGCGTGCTCTTCGATGGATACTTATGAATGTGGCAATGGGACAAGAACCATTCGAGGGTCGGATCTGTTTGCGGTTTGCCAAGCACCATGCGCGGTTATCCTCTGTTATAAACTGGCTACCAAAGACAGGATGCAAAACCTCCTGCCCGGCGTTGCAATCGTTAGAATATTTCCCACTCGGGGGAAATGGCTGCAAGTCAATCTTGCCGCCTGTAATTAGTGATGTCCTCTGCAGACATCCATCACGTCAATGTATCGAATGTTGCATCCGGATTGTTTTAGCATAGCTTTTGACAAGTGTCTCCTATTGTCTCGTTTCAGCATGACGCAGGTCGCCTTCCGTTGCCAGTTTTGCTGCATCCGCGTACTCTGGCAGGAAATTTCTTCAACGGGAGTAAACAAAATGCAGGCACGAGTTAAATGGGTTGAGGGGTTAACTTTCCTGGGTGAATCAGCTTCAGGCCATCAGGTGCTGATGGACGGTAATTCAGGCGATAAAGCGCCAAGCCCGATGGAGATGGTGTTGATGTCCGTTGGCGGTTGCAGCGCCATTGACGTGGTGTCTATTTTGCAAAAAGGTCGCCACAACGTGACGGACTGCGAAGTAAAACTGACTTCTGAACGTCGTGAAGAAGCGCCGCGTTTGTTCACGCACATAAATCTGCATTTCATCGTGACCGGCAAGGATCTTAAAGACCATGCTGTTTCCCGCGCGGTGGATCTCTCTGCTGAGAAATACTGTTCCGTTGCGCTGATGCTTGAGAAAGCCGCAAACATCACGCACAGCTATGAAGTGATCGAAGCTTAATTCGATGTGATATCAGGGCGGCAGACTGTCGCCCTAAACGACTTTTCTGCCTTCCGCCAGCCGTTGCACCAGCGGCGTCATTATTAACTCCATTGCGAGCCCCATTTTCCCGCCTGGCACCACTAATGTATTGATGTGGGAAATGAATGAACCCTGCAACATTGCCAGCAGATAAGGGAAATCGATGTTATCCAACCCGCGAAAGTGAATCACCACGAAACTTTCATCCAGAGAGGGAATACCGCGTGCCGCAAAGGGATTAGAGGTATCTACCGTCGGGACGCGCTGGAAGTTGATATGGGTGCGGGAGAATTGTGGCGTTATATAGTTGATATAGTCATCCATCGATCTGACAACGGAATCCATCACCGCTTCGCGCGAATGGCCGCGTTCGCTTGTGTCGCGCACCAGTTTCTGAATCCACTCAAGGTTAACGATGGGCACCACGCCTACCAACAAATCTACAAAATTCGCCACATCGTGCTGCGGGGTAACTACGCCGCCATGAAGTCCTTCATAAAAGAGAACGTCCGTCGGTTCCGGCAACGGTTGCCACGGCGTGAATGTCCCGGGGATTTGGTTCCAGGGCACGGCTTCGTCATAAGTGTGGAGATATTTGCGGGATTTGCCCTGGCCGCTGCGCCCGTATTCAGCAAAGGTTTGTTCAAGCAGGCTGAAATCATTGGCTTCGGGGCCAAAATAGCTGATGTGTCGGCCGAGGTCGCGCGCTTTACGGATCGCCATATCCATTTCCGGCCGGGTATAACGATGGAAGCTGTCCCCTTCGACTTCTGCGGCGCGCAAGTTTAGCTGCTGAAAGATCTTACGAAAGGCCAGGCTGGTGGTGGTGGTTCCTGCGCCGCTGGAACCTGTAACGGCAATAACCGGATGTTTGGCTGACATAGGGCGACAACTCCGTGGGTGTAAAAATTATGCAGTATAGACCGTGCCCCATGGAACGAGCCGTTAGCCGCGGAATTGTCCACGCGGCATAATATTCACCGTTTCATGAAGCTCTGACCAGACCAGAACCGCTTCACCGCTTTGCAGTTGTCTTTTCACATCTGCAACTTTCTGAGACAGCGAGCGCTCTTGTTCACCATAATCTGTACCCTCGCGTAACACAAAGGATTCGATAAGATTGTCGAGCGTCTCGGCGTCGATATCTTGCCAGGGAATTATCATGTTATTTGTCCAGATACGTTGTCAGCCAGTCAGGGATGCGTTGCTCAAGCCACATTTCCGGTTTGCGCAGCGTGCCGCCGACAAAACCGACGTGCCCGCCATGGCTTGTGAGTTGATATTCAATATTTGCGGGTAACGATGCTTTATCAGGAATGACGTGATGATCCATAAAGGGATCGTCTTTGGCATGGATGATAAGCGTCGGTTTAGCGATATCCGGTAATAATGGCATGGCGCTGCACTGACGGTAATAGTCCAGCGCATCGGCAAAACCGTGAATTTTTGAAGTAATGAGATCGTCAAAATCACGGATGCGGCGTACGCCTTTAAGCTGTCTTAAATCAACAGGCAGCGTGCCGGGATAGCTTCTCAGTTTCCGTGCGGCATTCTTTTTCAGCAGATTTAAGAGATAGCGCTGATAGAAACGCGAGAACCCTTGTTCCATATGATAGCAGCACTGCTCGAGCATCAGCGGAGCGGAGACCACAACGCCTGCTTTTAAAGTGCAATCCACGCCCTGTTTCGCCATCAGGCAGGCCAGCATATTCCCGCCGAGCGAGAAGCCGACCGCCGCCGTGGGCATTTCGCCATAGCGCTGACTCAGCCAGTTGAGGAAAAAGGTGCCGTCTTCGGTTTCACCGGAGTGATAAATGCGCTTCATGCGATTGGGTACGCCGCTACAGCCGCGGAAATGCATCACCACGCCCAGCCAGCCGCGTTTTTGGGCCGCTTCCATCAGGCCATGCGCGTAAGGGCTGTGCAGGCTGCCTTCCAGACCGTGGAAAACCACCAGCCGGGGTTTATGCGAAGCCTCTCGTGGGTCTTCGCTCCAGGCGAGATCGACGAAATCCCCATCCGGCATATCGAGACGCTGCCAGTGAGGTTTAAAATTGACTCGACGACGGAAAACGCGCGGCAGCATGGTTTGCAGATGAGGGTTGCTCAATCCGCGCATCGGACGGAATTCCTGGCCGTCATCATGATTAAAATTCAATTCTACAGGGCTTGTCTGATCCATATCACACTGTTAGTTTCATTTTGTTTGCTAATTATTATCTTTGGGTGTGGAGCACCCACGTCATGGAAACGCTTTTCTTTTCAATGCTTGGTTTTCTTTGGGTCGCAGCCATCACACCGGGTCCTAATAATACGTTACTTACCTCGTCCGGAGCCAACTACGGTTTTTTGCGCAGTTTACCGCTGATGATAGGCATCATGCTGGGCATGCAGTGCATTCTGTTGCTGGTGGCCTGTGGCGTGGGCAGCCTGATTCTGGTGTATCCTGCGCTGCACCTTATCCTGAAGATTGCCGGTAGCGCTTATCTTTTGTGGCTGGCCTGGAAAATCGGTACGGCGACCTACGAACGCCTGGAAACCGATGCCCCTGCGCCTGCTCCCATCCCGTTCTGGCAGGGCGGCTTGCTTCAGGTAATCAACCCAAAAGCGTGGCTGATGGCGCTTGGCGCAGTAGCCAGTTTTAGCCTGGCCGGTTCAGAGTATCTGCATTCCGTTGTGTTAATCAGCATCGGCATTGCGCTGGTCAACATTGTGGCAGGCGTTATCTGGATTGCCTTTGGCAGTCTGATTGGCAAACTGCTCCGCAGCCGCCGCGCCTGGGCCATCTTTAACATCTTTATGGGCTTGCTGACAGCGGCCTGTGTACTGCTGATTTGGCACTAAATCAGTTTTGATGTGGGCGATTATTCGCCCTGCATCATCTGTTCTAGCTGCTCGTGTGCGTCCAGCCATTCCATTTCGCACTCCTCAAGCGCCGACTTCACTTTCACCTGGGTTTGCAGGCATTCGGTCATTTCCGCTTTACGGCTTTGATCGTAAATGGCGCTGTCGGCCAGCTTCTCTTCTACTTCCGCAAGCTGTGCGTTCAGCTTTTCCATCTGCTTCTCAAGCCGGGTGATTTGCTTGCGCAGCGGCTGCGTCTGGGTGCGTAATTCCGCTTCCCGGCGTTTTTGATCTTTACGGGCCTGGGCGCTGTTGACGTTATCTTTTGTCGCGTCTTCCGGCAGGTTTCCCTGCTTTTGCAGATCGCTCAGCCACTGCTGATAATCTTCCAGATCGCCATCAAAGGCTTCGACTTTGCCGTCATGCACCAGGTAAAGGTCGTCGGTAGTTGAGCGCAGCAGGTGACGGTCGTGCGAGACAACAACCAGCGCGCCTTCGAAATCAATCAGCGCTTCGGTCAGCGCCTGGCGCATGTCGAGGTCAAGGTGGTTGGTCGGTTCATCGAGCAGCAGCAGGTTAGGGCGCTGCCAGACAACCAGCGCCAGCACGAGGCGGGCTTTTTCACCGCCGGAAAAACGTGCCGTTTGCTCTGTAACTTTATCGCCCTGGAAACCGAAGCCGCCAAGGTAGTCGCGTAGCTGTTGTTCCAGCTCTTTAGGCGCAATGCGCGCGAGATGCTGAAGAGGCGATTCGTCGGCACGAAGATATTCAAGCTGATGCTGCGCGAAGTAGCCAAGCTTGATGCCCTTCGCCAGACCAATATCGCCCTGCAGCGGCGCCAGTTCGCCCGCCAGCAGCTTAATTAGCGTTGATTTACCCGCGCCGTTGCGGCCTAACAGGCCGATACGTGAACCGGGAACCAGATTCAGTTTGATGGAATTCAAAATCACACAGTCGCCATAGCCCGCGCTGACTTTTTCCATACGCAGTAACGGATTAGGCAGGCTTTCCGGCGCGCGGAAGCTGAAATGGAACGGATTGTCCACGTGCGCCGGGGCAATCAATTCCATACGTTCTAGCATCTTAACGCGGCTTTGCGCCTGCTTCGCTTTGGAGGCCTTCGCTTTAAACCGATCGATAAAGCTTTGCAGGTGCGCGACGCGTTCCTGCTGGCTTTCGTACATCGACTGCTGCTGAGCAAGGCGCGTCGCGCGCTGGCCCTCAAATGAGGAATAGTTGCCGGTATATTCGAACAGGCTTTGCTGCTCGATATGAATGATTTTGCCGACAACCGGGTCGAGGAAATCGCGGTCATGCGAAATCAGAATCAACGTGCCCGGATAGTTTTTCAGCCATCTTTCCAGCCAGATGACGGCATCCAAATCCAGGTGGTTGGTTGGTTCATCAAGCAGCAATAAATCTGAGCGGCAAATCAGCGCCTGCGCGAGGTTTAAACGCATGCGCCAGCCGCCGGAAAAATCGCTTACCGGACGTTCGAGCTGTTCATTGCTAAAACCTAAACCGTGAAGCAGGCTTGAGGCGCGGGAGCGGATAGTCCATGCGTCAACCGCATCAAGCTTGCCATGCACGAGAGCGATGGCGTGTCCGTCGTTGCGAATATTCGCCTGCTCCAGCTCAGCTTCAAGCTGACGGAACTCACGATCGCCATCAATAACGTATTCAATGGCGGGCATTTCCAGCGCCGGAGTTTCCTGATTAACCCAGGCCAGCGCCCAGTTGCCCGGGAAAGTCATACTTCCACCATCGGCGCTAATCTCGTTCTTTAAAAGCGCCAGCAGCGTGGATTTACCGCAGCCGTTTTTACCCACAAGCCCCACTTTCTGGCCCGGGTTAATGGTGGCGGTGGCGTTATCCAGCAGGACGCGGGTGCCGCGACGAATTTGTAACGAGGAGAAAACAATCATAAAGCGCCGTATGTTCAGAGTATGTTAAATTGTCATTATATTTGGGTAACGTGATGCGTAGGGCACCGCGTCGGGCTGCATGGTAGCCCAAAAAAATCACTATGACGACGCCCTGGAGGGTAATGATGTCGCAGCCGCCGAAAGTTTTGCTGCTGTATGCCCATCCGGAATCACAGGACTCGGTGGCAAACCGGGTTTTGCTCCAACCGGCCGAGCAGCTTGCAAATGTTACCGTGCATGACCTTTATGCGCACTATCCTGATTTTTTTATCGATATCTATCATGAGCAGGCATTGCTACAAGAACATGATGTCATCGTCTTCCAACATCCGCTTTATACCTATAGCTGCCCGGCGTTGCTTAAAGAGTGGCTGGACCGCGTACTAAGCCGTGGCTTTGCCAGCGGCGTGGGAGGCACAGCCCTTGCGGGAAAGTACTGGCGGAACGTCATCACAACGGGAGAGCCGGAAGGCGCTTACCGTCACGATGGCTTTAACCGTTCTCCCCTGACCGATATTTTGCGGCCTTTTGAGCTGACGGCGGCGATGTGCCGCATGCACTGGATGAATCCCATTATTGTTTATTGGGCTCGTCGACAATCCCCCGTGGAACTTGCCAGCCATGCGAAGGCGTATGGTGAATGGTTGGCTTCGCCGTTACCGCCGGGAGGACGTTGATGGAAAGTTCTGACTTATTGTTCGCGGGCGTGCTGTTTTTATTTGCGGCGGTTGTCGCGGTTCCCATTGCCGCCCGTCTGGGCATTGGCGCGGTGCTGGGCTATTTGCTGGCGGGGATTGCTATCGGGCCGTGGGGGTTAGCTTTTATCAGCGATGTGGATGAAATCCTTCATTTTTCTGAGATGGGCGTGGTGTTCCTGATGTTTATCATCGGGCTGGAATTGAATTCTTCAAAACTCTGGCAGCTACGGCGTTCGATATTTGGCGTCGGTGCAGCGCAGGTTATTCTGAGCGCCGTTATCCTCGCCGGGCTGCTGATTCTGACCCAGTTCTCCTGGCAGGCGGCGGTTATCGGCGGCATCGGACTTGCTATGTCTTCAACCGCGATGGCCCTGCAACTGATGCGTGATAAGGGCATGAATCGTAATGAAGCAGGGCAGCTCGGGTTTTCGGTGCTGCTGTTTCAGGATTTGGCTGTTATCCCTGCTTTGGCGCTGGTGCCGCTACTTGCAGGCAATGACAACGGCCACACGGACTGGATAAAGGTCGGTTTTAAGGTTCTTGCTTTTGCAGGCATGCTGATTGGCGGTCGTTATCTTTTGCGGCCTTTGTTCCGCTTTATTGCCGGTTCCGGCGTGCGTGAAGTCTTTACGGCTGCGGCGCTGCTGCTGGTGCTGGGGTCGGCGCTGTTTATGGATGCCCTGGGGCTTTCGATGGCATTGGGAACCTTTATCGCAGGCGTGCTTCTGGCTGAGAGCGAATACAGGCATGAACTGGAAATTGCCATCGATCCGTTTAAGGGATTATTGCTGGGTCTGTTCTTTATTTCCGTGGGGATGGCCCTGAATCTGGGCGTGCTCTATACCCATTTATTATTCGTGCTTCTCGGCGTTATTGTGCTGGTGGCGGTGAAGTTTGCCGTGCTTTACGGCATCTCTCACGTTTACGGGTTGCGAAGTTCTGAAAGGCTGCAGTTTTCAGGCGTGCTGAGTCAGGGCGGTGAATTTGCTTTTGTTCTGTTTTCTACTGCCTCTTCGCAGAAGCTGTTTCAGGGCGATCAGATGCCGCTGCTGTTGGTGACGGTCACATTATCTATGATGACCACGCCATTATTAATGAAGGGCGTGGATGCCATTCTTGCGCGGCGTTTTAACAGTGATGACGAGCCGGATGAGAAGCCTTATGTTGAAGACGATCAGCCGCAGGTGATTATCGTTGGCTTCGGGCGTTTTGGGCAGGTGATCGGCCGCTTGTTAATGGCCAATAAAATGCGTATCACAGTGCTTGAGCGGGATATCAGTTCTGTCAGCCTGATGCGCAAATATGGCTATAAAGTTTATTACGGCGACGCGACCGAGTATGAGCTGTTGCGCTCAGCGGGCGCTGAAGCGGCAAAATCTATCGTCATTACCTGTAACGAGCCGGAAGACACGATGCGGATCGTCCAACTATGTCAACAGCACTTTCCACATCTGTCGATTCTGGCGCGGGCCCGCGGGCGTGTTGAGGCGCATGAGCTTTTACAGGCTGGCGTGAAGCAATTCTCGCGTGAAACTTTCTCCAGCGCGCTGGAGCTAGGACGCAAGACTTTGATGACGCTCGGCATGCATCCTCACCAGGCGCATCGCGCGCAACAGCATTTTCGTCGTCTGGATATGCGTATGCTGCGTGAACTTATGCCAATTCATACCGATACCGCGCAGATTTCCAGAGTGAAGGAAGCGCGTCGGGAGCTGGAGGAGATATTTGAACGTGAAATGCAACAAGAACGTCGCCAGCTCGATGGCTGGGATGAATTCGAATAGCAAACCAGGCCATTGAAAAAATCTCTGTAATAGACAAATCGTCAGACGGCGAAAATAAATAAACCAGGAAAATCAATTTATTGGTTTTCGGCAGATAACCACAAAGAGGGAAAACCACGTTTTTTCCCTTTTTGTCAGCAACTTCAGGTGAAGCCAATGTCAGTGCGCAAGCGTTTTATTGCCGGTGCGGTGTGCCCTCATTGCCAGGCTCAGGACTCTCTCGCCATGTGGCGTGAAAACAATATTGATATTGTTGAGTGTGTTAAGTGCGGGCATCAGATGCGTGAAGCGGACAAACAGGCCCGCGAACATGTGCGTGAGCAAGAGCAGGTGATCGGCATTTTTCATCCGGACTAGCGAGATCCCCCGAGTTTTTTTAAGCTTAAGGGTACACCGGCGTCGATTTCCGCTACAATCGTCGCCAGTTTTTTTCCCACGCTCAGGAGATATCATGAAAGTAGCAAAAGACCTGGTGGTCAGCCTGGCCTATCAGGTACGTACAGAAGACGGTGTGTTGGTTGATGAGTCTCCGGTGAGTGCGCCGCTGGACTATCTGCATGGTCACGGCTCCCTGATTTCAGGGCTGGAAAACGCGCTTGAAGGCCACGTAGTTGGCGATCGTTTTGATGTGAGCGTAGGCGCTAACGACGCTTATGGTCAGTATGACGAAAACCTGGTGCAACGCGTACCGAAAGACGTCTTCATGGGCGTTGACGAACTGCAGGTCGGCATGCGCTTTATGGCGGAAACCGACCAGGGCCCAGTCCCGGTTGAAATCACCGAAGTTGAAGACGACCACGTTGTGGTTGACGGCAACCACATGCTGGCAGGTCAAAACCTGAACTTTAACGTTGAAGTTATCGCAATTCGTGAAGCAACCGCTGAAGAACTGGCTCATGGCCACGTTCACGGCGAGCACGATCATCACCACGAACACGGTGACGGTTGCTGCGGTGGTCACGGCCACGATCATGATCACGACCATGACCACGGTAAAGGTGGTTGCGGCGGTAACGGTGGCTGCGGCTGCCACTAAGCATGAAGCGATAAAAAAGGCGTGTCTCAGACACGCCTTTTTCTTTTATCAGGGGAAATTAATAGTGCGGAGGCGGAGTTTCCTCAGCCTGCGAGGCAATCATAGAAGGCTGGCTGGCTTTCAGTTTTTCAACCAACAAACGAAAATGCTCACGCAGTTTGACCATCTCCAGTTCGTGAGCCGTTACCGTCTGATTTAACTCCTCAATCGTTATCTCCTGGAAAGCGAGACGACTCTCAAGTTCTTCCAGCCGCTGTTCGGTCGTTTTTTGTTGCATGGCTTACCTCTTTGGCCTGCAGATGGACATTTTCCCGCGATTCTACTGAAAATTATCTCTTGTTACAGTGCCATTTGGCCTTTCACGAAACTTCTTTATACAAAAAGAGTCTGAATTTGACTCGATAACGAGCGCGGAGATTGTGTAGATTTCTCCCGCGACGTTATAGTACGTCTCTTAGTTGAAAATAACCTTGGGGTTAGAGGCCCCGGCCCTGGAGAAATGGATGAAATCATTGTTTAAAGTAACGCTTCTGGCGACCACGATGGCCGTTACCCTGAGCGCTCCGGCGTTTGCTGCTCCAGCCGCTGCCGCAAAAGATGCCGCTCCTGCGAGCAACGCAGCATTCAAAAATGACGATCAGAAGTCTGCGTATGCACTGGGTGCTTCGCTTGGCCGTTACATGGAAAACTCCCTGAAAGAACAAGAAAAACTGGGCATTAAACTGGACAAGGCTCAGTTGATCGCTGGCGTTCAGGACGCGTTTGCGGATAAGAGCAAATTGTCTGACCAGGAAATCGAGCAGACTTTGCAGGCGTTTGAAGCCCGCGTGAAGACTTCCGCTCAGGCGAAAATGGAAAAAGACGCGAAGGAAAATGCGGATAAAGGCAAAGCCTTCCGCGATACTTTCGCAAAAGAAAAAGGGGTGAAGACCTCTTCCACCGGTCTGCTGTACAAAGTAGATAAAGAAGGTACCGGTGATGCGCCGAAAGACAGCGACACCGTAGTCGTCAACTACAAAGGTACGCTGATCGACGGTAAAGAATTCGACAACTCTTACACTCGCGGTGAGCCACTCTCTTTCCGCCTTGATGGTGTTATCCCAGGCTGGACCGAAGGCCTGAAAAATATCAAGAAAGGCGGCAAAATCAAGATGGTTATCCCACCAGAGCTGGCCTACGGCAAAACTGGCGTTCCGGGAATTCCTGCTAATTCTACTTTAGTCTTCGACGTGGAGTTGCTGGATATCAAACCGGCTCCAAAAGCTGACGCCAAGCCTGATGTTGCTGCTGAAGCAGAAGCTGCCAAGAGCAAGTAATCAGTGATTAACCGCCGCCCCTGGGGCGGCGGTTTTTTATTTGTAGCGGGATATAATAATAAAAACTGGAAAGCGGGTCTTACGGTGTATTACCTTAGCGGTCAGCGTTTCCTGAGTTTGAGTCTGCCCTGATACCATTAAAGCGCGACAGGCTCTCTGTAGAGGGTGGTATTTTTAAATGTCCAATTCGCTTTTAACCAACGAAACCAGTGAACTCGATTTACTGGACCAGCGTCCCTTTGAACAAACCGACTTCGAAATATTAAAATCCTATGAAGCGGTCGTTGACGGGTTAGCGATGCTGATTGGTTCCCATTGCGAAATCGTGCTGCATTCCCTTCAGGATCTGAAGTGTTCAGCGATTCGTATTGCAAACGGTGAGCACACCGGGCGAAAAATTGGTTCACCGATTACCGATTTGGCACTGCGCATGCTCCACGATATGACCGGCGCGGACAGCAGCGTATCTAAGTGCTACTTTACGCGCGCTAAAAGCGGCGTACTGATGAAATCCGTTACTATCGCTATTCGCAACCGTGACCAGCGTGTGATTGGCCTTTTGTGTATCAATATGAACCTTGATGTGCCTTTCTCGCAGATCATGTCGACCTTCATTCCGCCAGAGACCCAGGATCAGGAAGTGCCGTCTTCGGTCAACTTCGCTTCTTCCGTTGAGGACCTGGTGATGCAAACGCTGGAATTCACCATCGAAGAGGTGAACGCCGATCGCAACGTGTCGAACAACGCTAAAAATCGTCAGATTGTCCTTAACCTTTACGAGAAGGGCATCTTTGATATTAAAGATGCGATTAACCAGGTGGCGGACCGTTTGAATATTTCTAAGCACACGGTTTATCTCTATATCCGCCAGTTTAAAAACGGTGATTTTCTGGGGCACGAAAAGTAAATGCGTTTCGCCATGATGGTGACCGGCCCGGCTTACGGGACGCAACAGGCGAGTAGCGCATTGCAATTTGCTCAGGCTGTTGTTGCCGAAGGGCACACTTTAAGCAGCGTTTTTTTCTATCGTGAAGGCGTGTTTAATGCCAATGAACTCACAACTCCTGCAAGCGATGAAGTTGATTTGGTGCGGGCCTGGCAGAAACTCCACGAACGTCACGGTGTAGAACTGCACATTTGTGTGGCAGCCGCATTGCGCCGTGGGGTAATTGATGATGTTGAGGCAAAACAGCACGAGCTTACCGCGAGCAATCTCCAGGCGGGTTTTACGTTGAGCGGGCTTGGCGCATTGGCTGAAGCCTCACTTACCTGCGAAAGAATGGTGCAGTTCTGATGAAACGCGTTGCCTTTGTGTTTAAATCTGCCCCGCACGGTACTTCGGCAGGCCGGGAAGGGCTGGATGCTTTACTCGCCGCTTCCGCATTATCCGAAGACATTGGCGTTTTCTTTGTGGGGGACGGCGTGTTTCAAATCTTGCCGGGCCAGCAGCCGGACAAAATTCTTTCCCGTGATTACATCGCGACGTTTCGCGTATTGCCGCTCTACGATATCGAGCAGTGCTACCTTTGCGCAGAGTCCGCGCGAGTGCGCGGGTTATCTGAAAACAGCGCATGGGTCGTGGATGTGACTCCTCTGGATCCGGATGCGCTGCGGGAAAAACTGCATCAGTTTGATGTAGTACTCACTTTCTGAGGCGCTCATGCTGCATATTTTACGCCAGTCACCTTTTAATGCTGATCTTGATACGCTCTTGCGCTGTATGAACGCAGGGGATGATTTGCTGCTGCTGCAGGATGGAGTGATTGCAGCAATAAAGGGCGGCCGCTACCTTGAATTGCTGCTCGAAGCCCCAATATCTATCAGCGCTCTGCAAGAAGATCTCGAAGCCCGCGGCCTGGCTGCTCAAATTTCATCCAAAATCGACACGGTCAGCTATAATGATTTCGTCAGATTGACGATTAAACACGAACGGCAGATGACCTGGTAACCCAGGATCGCTGTATATTTCTTGACACCTTTTCGGCTCAGCCCTAAAATTCTGCGTCCTCATATTATATGAGGCCGTTTTATTACGTGTTTACGAAGCAAAAGCTAAAACCAGGAGCTATTTAATGGCAACAGTTAACCAGCTGGTTCGCAAACCACGCGCACGCAAAGTTGCAAAGAGCAACGTGCCTGCGCTGGAAGCCTGCCCGCAAAAACGTGGTGTATGTACTCGTGTATATACCACCACTCCTAAAAAACCGAACTCCGCACTGCGTAAAGTTTGCCGTGTTCGTCTGACTAACGGTTTTGAAGTTACCTCCTATATCGGTGGTGAAGGTCACAACCTGCAGGAGCACTCCGTGATCCTGATCCGTGGTGGTCGTGTTAAAGACTTGCCAGGTGTTCGTTACCACACCGTTCGTGGTGCACTTGACTGCTCCGGCGTTAAAGACCGTAAGCAATCTCGTTCCAAGTACGGCGTGAAGCGTCCTAAGGCTTAATGGTTCTCCGTTAAGTAAGGCCAAACGTTTTAAATTAATGTCAAAACTAAACTCTTTGAGTTTTGGACAATCCTGAATTAACAACGGAGTATTTCCATGCCACGTCGTCGCGTCATTGGTCAACGTAAAATTCTGCCGGATCCTAAGTTCGGATCAGAACTGCTGGCCAAATTTGTAAACATCCTGATGGTAGATGGTAAAAAATCTACTGCAGAAGCAATCGTCTATACCGCGCTGGAGACCCTGGCTCAGCGTTCTGGTAAAAACGAACTGGAAGCTTTCGAAGTCGCTCTGGACAACGTTCGCCCGACTGTCGAAGTTAAGTCCCGCCGCGTAGGTGGTTCTACTTATCAGGTTCCAGTAGAAGTCCGTCCGGTTCGTCGTAATGCCCTGGCAATGCGTTGGATCGTAGAAGCTGCTCGTAAACGCGGTGATAAATCCATGGCTCTTCGCCTGGCGAACGAACTTTCTGATGCTGCAGAGAACAAAGGTACTGCAGTTAAGAAACGTGAAGACGTTCACCGTATGGCTGAAGCCAACAAGGCGTTCGCTCACTACCGTTGGTAATCCCTTCGGAGTGTTAGTCACCAGGCGGGCGCTTCAAAAAAGCTGCCCGCTTTGGGTTACTTAATTGAACGTCCCAGGATATAGAGGAATCAAATGGCTCGTACAACACCCATTGCACGCTACCGTAACATCGGTATCAGTGCACACATCGACGCCGGTAAAACCACTACTACCGAACGTATTCTGTTCTACACCGGTGTAAACCATAAAATCGGTGAAGTTCATGACGGCGCAGCCACCATGGACTGGATGGAGCAGGAGCAGGAACGTGGTATCACCATTACCTCCGCTGCAACTACTGCATTCTGGTCAGGTATGGCTAAGCAGTATGAACCGCACCGCGTAAACATCATCGACACCCCAGGGCACGTTGACTTCACCATCGAAGTAGAACGTTCCATGCGTGTGCTTGACGGTGCGGTAATGGTTTACTGCGCAGTTGGTGGTGTTCAGCCACAGTCTGAAACCGTATGGCGTCAGGCTAACAAATACAAAGTTCCACGCATCGCGTTCGTTAACAAAATGGACCGCATGGGTGCTAACTTCCTGAAAGTTGTAGGCCAGATCAAATCCCGTCTGGGCGCGAACCCTGTTCCGCTTCAGCTGGCGATTGGTGCCGAAGAAGGCTTCACCGGTGTTGTTGACCTGGTGAAAATGAAAGCCATCAACTGGAACGAAGCTGATGCTGGCGTGACCTTCGAATACGAAGATATCCCTGCAGACATGCAGGATCTGGCTGACGAATGGCACCAGAACCTGATCGAGTCCGCAGCAGAAGCATCTGAAGAGCTGATGGAAAAATACCTGGGCGGCGAAGAGCTGACCGAGGAAGAAATCAAGACTGCTCTGCGTCAGCGTGTTCTGAACAACGAGATCATTCTCGTGACCTGTGGTTCTGCGTTTAAGAACAAAGGCGTTCAGGCAATGCTGGATGCGGTAATTGATTACCTACCAGCGCCGACTGACGTTCCTGCTATCAACGGTATTCTGGACGACGGTAAAGACACGCCTTCTGAGCGTCACGCTAGCGATGACGAGCCGTTTGCGGCTCTGGCATTCAAAATCGCTACCGACCCGTTCGTGGGTAACCTGACGTTCTTCCGCGTATACTCTGGCGTGGTTAACTCCGGTGATACCGTTTATAACCCAGTGAAATCAGCTCGTGAGCGTTTTGGCCGTATCGTTCAGATGCACGCTAACAAACGTGAAGAGATAAAAGAAGTTCGCGCGGGCGACATCGCTGCTGCAATCGGTCTGAAAGACGTGACTACGGGTGACACCATCTGTGACCCAGACAACGTTATCATTCTGGAACGTATGGAATTCCCGGAGCCGGTAATCTCCATCGCGGTTGAACCAAAAACCAAAGCTGACCAGGAAAAAATGGGTCTGGCTCTGGGTCGTCTGGCTAAAGAAGATCCATCATTCCGCGTATGGACTGATGAAGAATCTAACCAGACCATCATCGCTGGTATGGGTGAACTGCACCTCGACATCATCGTTGACCGCATGAAGCGTGAATTCAACGTTGAAGCGAACGTCGGTAAACCTCAGGTTGCTTACCGTGAAGCGATTCGCGCGAAAGTTACCGATATCGAAGGTAAGCACGCCAAGCAGTCTGGTGGTCGTGGTCAGTACGGTCATGTTGTTATCGACATGTACCCACTGGAGCCGGGTTCAAATCCGAAAGGTTATGAGTTCATCAACGACATCAAAGGTGGTGTAATTCCTGGTGAATACATCCCTGCCGTTGATAAAGGCATCCAGGAGCAGCTTAAGTCTGGTCCACTGGCCGGTTACCCGGTAGTCGATCTGGGCGTGCGTCTGCACTTCGGTTCTTACCACGACGTTGACTCCTCCGAGCTGGCGTTTAAACTGGCCGCTTCTATCGCCTTTAAAGATGGCTTTAAGAAAGCGAAACCAGTTCTGCTTGAGCCTATCATGAAGGTTGAAGTAGAAACTCCGGAAGAGAACACCGGTGACGTTATCGGTGACCTTAGCCGTCGTCGTGGTCAGCTGAAAGGTCAGGAATCTAACGCGACTGGCGTTCAGATTCATGCTGAAGTTCCGTTGTCAGAAATGTTCGGGTACGCAACTCAGCTGCGTTCTCTGACCAAAGGCCGTGCATCTTACTCCATGGAATTCCTGAAGTATGATGATGCGCCTAACAACGTTGCTCAGGCCGTTATCGAAGCCCGTGGTAAATAAGCCCAGGCTTTTAAAACAATGATCCCGTGCTCTCTCCTTGAGGGGAGAGCACAATAGTAAGGAATATAGCCGTGTCTAAAGAAAAATTTGAACGTACAAAACCGCACGTTAACGTCGGCACAATCGGCCACGTTGACCATGGTAAAACTACTCTGACTGCAGCAATCACTACCGTTCTGGCT
Organism: Dryocola boscaweniae; assembly: GCF_025215095.1. Taxonomy (GTDB): domain Bacteria; phylum Pseudomonadota; class Gammaproteobacteria; order Enterobacterales; family Enterobacteriaceae; genus Dryocola; species Dryocola boscaweniae. The sequence continues at coordinate 348,899 of NZ_JALHAP010000081.1, forward strand.
AAAACCTACGGTGGTTCTGCCCGCGCATTCGACCAGATCGATAACGCGCCGGAAGAAAAAGCTCGTGGTATCACCATCAACACTTCTCACGTTGAATATGACACCCCGACTCGCCACTACGCGCACGTTGACTGCCCGGGGCACGCCGACTACGTTAAAAACATGATCACCGGTGCTGCGCAGATGGACGGCGCTATCCTGGTTGTTGCCGCGACTGATGGCCCGATGCCACAGACCCGTGAGCACATCCTGCTGGGTCGTCAGGTTGGCGTTCCTTTCATCATCGTGTTCCTGAACAAGTGCGACATGGTTGATGATGAAGAACTGCTGGAACTGGTGGAAATGGAAGTGCGTGAACTTCTGTCCCAGTACGACTTCCCGGGCGACGACACGCCAATCGTTCGCGGTTCTGCGCTGAAAGCGCTGGAAGGCGAAGCTGAGTGGGAAGCGAAGATTGTTGAACTGGCAGGCTACCTGGATTCTTACATCCCGGAACCAGAGCGTGCTATCGACAAGCCGTTCCTGCTGCCAATCGAAGACGTCTTCTCCATCTCCGGCCGTGGTACCGTTGTTACCGGTCGTGTGGAGCGCGGTATCATCAAGGTTGGCGAAGAAGTTGAAATCGTTGGTATCAAAGACACTGCTAAGTCTACCTGTACCGGCGTTGAAATGTTCCGCAAACTGCTGGACGAAGGCCGTGCCGGTGAGAACGTTGGTGTTCTGCTGCGTGGTATCAAACGTGAAGAAATCGAACGTGGTCAGGTACTGGCGAAGCCAGGCTCCATCAAGCCGCACACCCAGTTCGAATCTGAAGTTTATATCCTGTCCAAGGATGAAGGCGGCCGTCATACTCCGTTCTTCAAAGGCTACCGTCCACAGTTCTACTTCCGTACAACTGACGTGACTGGCACCATCGAACTGCCGGAAGGCGTAGAGATGGTCATGCCGGGCGACAACATCAAAATGGTTGTTACCCTGATCCACCCAATCGCAATGGACGACGGTCTGCGTTTCGCAATCCGTGAAGGCGGCCGTACCGTTGGCGCGGGTGTTGTTGCTAAAGTTATCGCTTAATCGCTGATACCTTTATATGAAAGAGAGCGCTTCGGCGCTCTTTTTTTTTGTATTTTTTGCCGCTTGTACCTTGAACCAAACGTGCGCGTGCTATTGTAATCATAACTATTCTCATTTACACTTTGCGCAGAAATTGAACGGGAGTGCTTATGTACGTTTGCTTGTGTAATGGTGTAAGTGATAAAAAAATTCGTCAGGCAGTACGCCAGTTTCAGCCACAATCTTTTCAGCAGCTTCGAAAGTTTATCCCGGTAGGAAATCAGTGCGGAAAGTGCGTTCGTGCAGCGCGTGAAATCATGCAGGAAGAGCTGTTACAGATCCCGGAATTTAAAGAGATTGCTTAAGTCAGTCACTTTTTTTTGACTTACTCCGTGCTACATCTACGCTTCATGTAGTGGAAGCGGAGGGAGTAAAAAATGAAAGGTGATATTAAGATAATAAATTATCTCAATAAATTATTGGGAAACGAGCTTGTCGCGATCAATCAGTATTTTCTCCATGCGAGAATGTTCAAAAACTGGGGCCTGATGCGCCTCAACGACGTCGAATACCACGAATCCATCGATGAAATGAAGCACGCCGATAAATACATCGAACGTATTTTATTTCTTGAAGGCATTCCAAACCTGCAGGACCTTGGCAAACTTCAAATCGGCGAAGACGTTGAGGAAATGCTGCAGTCAGATCTCAACCTGGAACTGGAGGGTGCTAAAGATCTGCGCGAAGCCATAGCCTATGCGGATACCATCCATGACTATGTCAGCCGCGACATGATGATTCAAATCCTCGCAGAGGAAGAACATCACATTGACTGGCTTGAGACGGAACTGGACTTGATTTCCAAAATTGGTTTGCAGAACTATCTCCAGTCACAGATTAAAGAGGCCAGTTGAACGCATTAATCTGTAAAGGGTAATGATTAAACCATCCTGTGACGCCACCCGCTATCGCAAGGCAGGGCCCAAAAGGTAGCGGCGTGGTGAATAAGCTTTCAGAAGGTACTCGCCAGACTTTCGTTATCCCTGCCATCGCTAAACCACATCCCGCTGCGATTAATACAATCCATTGTAAATTTTGCCAGCCATGCCATGCGCCTAATGCCGCCAGCAGCTTTATATCTCCATACCCTATACCCTCACGTTTGCGCAGATAAAAGTAGCACCAGTATAAAGACCACAAAGTTAAGTAACCCGCAACCGCTCCTGTTACGGCTGAAGCCAGGCTATCCGGAGAAATAAAAACGTGGAACAACAACCCGGTCCACAGCAGCGGATAGGTCAGATTGTCTGGCAATAGACGTTCCCGAAAATCAATCCAGCTAAGCCGAAGTAGTAGTGCAATGTATATAAAGATAAAGATCAACGTCGGCAGGGGAGGGAGAAAAGTCATAAGTAAGTCTCCTGAAAAAGTGAGCCAACACTAATTCAGAACGCTGGAGAGGAAAAACATAGATTGAGTAATACTCGGAACATCTTCCAGGGTTTTGCAGAGGCTTGCTGTTTTTTGCAAGCTAACTGGAACTTCGCACGAGCTCATTGCAGAAAAGGCTGTTTAATTCGTAAGCATGGCTTGCTTAGTGGCCGTATTTACGTATAATGCGCGGGCCTGTCTTAATTGACGGCTGGTTCGATATGAACCCCGGTAGTGATTTTACTGCCAACAATGCCCCCAACAGGGGGGCTATGTATGAACGATTACACTCTCCCATCAATCGTAATGGGCTCGAGTAGTAATTTTTTTCGTCTATAAAATAATTGGAGCTCTGGTCTCATGCAGAACCAAAGAATCCGTATCCGCCTTAAAGCGTTTGATCATCGTCTGATCGATCAATCAACTGCGGAAATCGTCGAGACTGCTAAGCGCACTGGTGCGCAAGTCCGTGGTCCGATCCCGCTGCCGACCCGCAAAGAGCGCTTTACCGTTCTGATCTCTCCGCACGTCAACAAAGACGCGCGCGATCAGTACGAGATCCGCACTCACAAGCGTCTGGTTGACATCGTTGAGCCAACTGAGAAAACCGTTGATGCTCTGATGCGTCTGGATCTGGCTGCCGGTGTAGACGTGCAGATCAGCCTGGGTTAATCAGGTCATTGACGATTGAGAGGTTGAAACAATGATTGGTTTAGTCGGTAAAAAAGTGGGTATGACCCGTATCTTCACTGAAGATGGCGTCTCTATCCCAGTAACCGTTATCGAAGTAGAAGCAAACCGTGTTACTCAGGTTAAAGACCTGGCTAACGACGGCTACCGTGCTGTTCAGGTGACCACTGGTGCTAAAAAAGCTAACCGTGTAACCAAGCCGGAAGCTGGTCACTTTGCTAAAGCTGGCGTTGAAGCTGGCCGTGGTCTGTGGGAATTCCGTCTTGCTGAAGGCGAAGAGTTCACCGTAGGTCAGGACATTAGCGTTGAGCTGTTTGCTGAAGTTAAAAAAGTTGACGTAACTGGCACCTCTAAAGGTAAAGGTTTCGCAGGTACCGTTAAGCGCTGGAACTTCCGTACCCAGGACGCGACTCACGGTAACTCCTTGTCTCACCGCGTTCCGGGTTCTATCGGTCAGAACCAGACTCCGGGCAAAGTGTTCAAAGGCAAGAAAATGGCAGGCCAACTGGGTAACGAGCGCGTAACCGTTCAGAGCCTGGACGTAGTACGCGTTGACGCTGAGCGCAACCTGCTGCTGGTTAAAGGTGCAGTTCCGGGTGCAACCGGTAGCGACCTGATCGTTAAACCAGCTGTGAAGGCGTAAGGGGATAGCAATGGAATTAGTATTGAAAGACGCGCAAAGCGCGCTGACTGTTTCCGAAACTACCTTCGGTCGTGATTTCAACGAAGCGCTGGTACATCAGGTTGTTGTTGCTTATGCAGCAGGTGCCCGTCAAGGTACTCGTGCTCAGAAGACCCGTGCTGAAGTAACTGGTTCCGGTAAAAAACCGTGGCGCCAGAAAGGTACCGGCCGTGCGCGTTCAGGTTCTATCAAGAGCCCGATCTGGCGTTCCGGTGGCGTAACCTTCGCTGCTCGTCCGCAGGACCACAGTCAAAAAGTTAACAAAAAGATGTACCGCGGCGCGCTGAAAAGCATTCTGTCCGAACTGGTACGTCAGGATCGTCTGATCGTTGTCGAACAGTTCTCTGTTGAAGCGCCTAAAACTAAGCTGCTTGCTCAGAAACTGAAAGACATGGCTCTGGAAGATGTGCTGATCATCACCGGCGAACTGGATGAGAATCTGTTCCTGGCCGCTCGTAACCTGCATAAGGTTGACGTGCGCGATGTAGCAGCTATCGACCCAGTTAGCCTGATCGCCTTCGACAAAGTCGTTATGACTGCTGAAGCAGTTAAGCAAGTTGAGGAGATGCTGGCATGATCCGTGAAGAACGTCTGCTGAAAGTACTGCGCGCGCCGCACGTATCTGAAAAAGCATCTATGGCGATGGAAAAAACCAATACCATCGTTCTCAAAGTTGCCAAAGACGCGACCAAAGCAGAGATCGTAGCTGCTGTACAGAAACTGTTCGAAGTTGAAGTTAAAGACGTGAACACCCTGGTAGTTAAAGGGAAAACAAAACGTCACGGACAGCGTGTTGGTCGTCGTAGCGACTGGAAAAAAGCTTACGTCACCCTGAAGGAAGGCCAGAATCTGGACTTCGTCGGCGGCGCTGAGTAAGTCGGAGGAGAAAGACAATGGCAGTTGTTAAATGTAAACCGACATCTCCGGGTCGTCGCCACGTAGTTAAAGTGGTCAACCCTGAGCTGCATAAGGGCAAACCTTTTGCTCCGCTGGTTGAAAAAAACAGCAAATCCGGTGGCCGCAACAACAATGGCCGTATCACTACTCGTCACATCGGTGGTGGTCACAAGCAGGCTTACCGTATTGTTGATTTCAAACGCAACAAAGACGGTATCCCGGCAATTGTTGAACGTCTTGAGTACGATCCGAACCGTTCTGCGAACATCGCACTGGTTCTGTACAAAGATGGCGAGCGCCGTTACATTCTGGCCCCTAAAGGCCTGAAAGCTGGCGACCAGATTCAATCTGGCGTTGATGCTGCAATCAAAGCTGGTAACACCCTGCCGATGCGCAACATCCCGGTTGGTTCTACTGTTCATAACGTAGAAATGAAACCTGGTAAAGGCGGTCAGCTGGCACGTTCCGCAGGTACCTATGTGCAGATCGTTGCACGTGATGGTGCTTACGTTACCCTGCGTCTGCGTTCTGGTGAAATGCGTAAAGTTGAAGCTGACTGCCGCGCAACACTGGGCGAAGTTGGCAATGCTGAGCATATGCTGCGCGTTCTGGGTAAAGCGGGTGCTGCTCGCTGGCGTGGTGTTCGTCCTACCGTTCGCGGTACTGCGATGAACCCAGTCGATCACCCACATGGTGGTGGTGAAGGTCGTAACTTTGGTAAGCACCCGGTAACTCCGTGGGGCGTTCAGACCAAAGGTAAGAAGACCCGCAGCAACAAGCGTACTGATAAATTTATCGTACGTCGCCGTAGCAAATAATTTTAGAGGATAAGCCATGCCACGTTCTCTCAAGAAAGGTCCTTTTATTGACCTGCACTTGCTGAAGAAGGTAGAGAAAGCGGTGGAAAGCGGTGACAAGAAGCCCCTGCGCACTTGGTCCCGTCGTTCAACGATCTTTCCTAACATGATCGGTTTGACCATCGCTGTCCATAATGGTCGTCAGCACGTTCCAGTATTTGTTTCCGATGAAATGGTCGGGCACAAACTGGGTGAATTCGCACCGACTCGTACTTATCGCGGCCACGCTGCTGATAAAAAAGCGAAGAAGAAATAAGGTAGGAGGAAGAGATGGAAACTTTAGCTCAACATCGCCATGCTCGTTCTTCTGCTCAGAAGGTTCGCCTTGTTGCTGACCTGATTCGCGGTAAGAAAGTGTCGCAGGCTCTGGATATTCTGACCTACACCAATAAGAAAGCGGCTGTATTGGTTAAGAAAGTACTGGAATCTGCCATTGCTAACGCTGAACACAACGATGGCGCTGACATTGACGATCTGAAAGTCGCGAAAATCTTCGTAGACGAAGGCCCTAGCATGAAGCGCATTATGCCTCGTGCAAAAGGTCGTGCAGATCGCATCCTGAAGCGCACCAGCCACATTACTGTGGTTGTGTCCGATCGCTGAGACTCTGGAGACTAGCAATGGGTCAGAAAGTACATCCTAATGGTATTCGCCTGGGTATTGTAAAACCATGGAACTCTACCTGGTTTGCGAACACCAAAGAATTCGCTGACAACCTGGACAGCGATTTTAAAGTTCGTCAGTACCTGACTAAGGAACTGGCGAAGGCGTCTGTATCTCGTATCGTTATCGAGCGTCCGGCTAAGAGCATTCGTGTGACTATTCACACTGCTCGTCCTGGCATCGTTATCGGTAAGAAAGGCGAAGACGTAGAAAAACTGCGCAAGGTCGTAGCGGATATCGCTGGCGTTCCTGCACAGATCAATATCGCCGAAGTTCGTAAGCCTGAACTGGACGCAAAACTGGTTGCTGACAGCATCACTTCTCAGCTGGAACGTCGTGTTATGTTCCGTCGTGCTATGAAGCGTGCTGTACAGAATGCCATGCGTCTTGGCGCTAAAGGTATCAAAGTTGAAGTTAGCGGCCGTCTGGGCGGTGCCGAGATCGCACGTACCGAATGGTATCGTGAAGGTCGCGTGCCGTTGCACACACTGCGTGCTGACATCGACTACAACACCTCTGAAGCGCACACCACTTATGGTGTAATCGGCGTTAAAGTGTGGATCTTCAAAGGTGAGATCCTGGGTGGGATGGCTGCTGTTGAACAACCGGAAAAACCGGCTGCGCAACCTAAAAAGCAGCAGCGTAAAGGCCGTAAGTAAGGAGAGTCGCTGATGTTACAACCAAAGCGTACAAAATTCCGTAAAGTGCACAAAGGCCGCAACCGTGGTCTGGCTGCCGGTACGGATGTTAGCTTCGGCACTTTCGGTCTGAAAGCTGTTGGCCGTGGTCGTCTGACTGCACGTCAGATCGAAGCAGCACGTCGTGCAATGACCCGTGCAGTTAAGCGTCAGGGTAAAATCTGGATCCGTGTGTTCCCAGACAAACCTATTACTGAAAAGCCGCTTGAAGTGCGTATGGGTAAAGGTAAAGGTAACGTGGAGTATTGGGTTGCCTTGATTCAGCCAGGTAAAGTCCTGTACGAAATGGACGGTGTGCCTGAAGAGCTGGCCCGTGAAGCATTCAAGCTGGCAGCAGCGAAACTGCCGATCAAAACCACCTTTGTAACTAAGACGGTGATGTAATGAAAGCAAAAGAGCTGCGTGAAAAGAGCGTTGAAGAGCTGAACACCGAGCTGCTGAACCTGCTGCGCGAGCAGTTCAACCTGCGTATGCAAGCTGCCAGTGGCCAGCTGCAACAGACCCACTTGCTGAAGCAAGTGCGTCGTGATGTTGCGCGTGTTAAGACTTTATTGACTCAGAAGGCGGGTGCGTAATGACCGATAAAATCCGTACTCTGCAAGGTCGCGTTGTCAGCGATAAAATGGAGAAATCCATTGTTGTTGCCATCGAACGTTTTGTGAAACACCCGATTTACGGTAAATTCATCAAGCGTACGACTAAACTGCACGTACATGACGAGAACAACGAATGTGGTATCGGCGACGTGGTTGAAATCCGCGAATGCCGTCCACTGTCCAAGACTAAGTCCTGGACGCTGGTTCGCGTTGTAGAGAAAGCGGTTCTGTAATACAGTAAGCCTTCTCAATACAAATAAACGGCTCAGTAGTGGGCCGTTTATTTTTTCTACCCATATTCAGGAACCGGTGTTATAATGCCGCGCCCTCGTTTATGGGGCTTTTTACGACCTAAATATTAGGTCCCGAAGTAGTAGTTGACATTAGCGGAGCACTGAAATGATCCAAGAACAGACTATGCTGACCGTGGCCGACAACTCCGGCGCGCGTCGCGTAATGTGTATCAAGGTTCTGGGTGGCTCGCACCGTCGCTACGCAGGCGTCGGCGACATCATCAAAATTACCATCAAGGAAGCAATTCCTCGCGGTAAGGTGAAGAAAGGCGATGTGCTGAAAGCGGTAGTGGTGCGCACCAAGAAGGGTGTTCGTCGCCCGGACGGTTCTGTCATTCGCTTCGATGGTAATGCATGCGTTATTTTAAACAATAACAGCGAGCAGCCAATCGGCACGCGTATTTTTGGGCCGGTAACTCGTGAACTGCGTAATGAGAAGTTCATGAAAATTATCTCTCTGGCACCAGAAGTACTCTAAGGAGCGAATCATGGCAGCGAAAATCCGTCGTGATGACGAAGTTATCGTGTTAACCGGTAAAGATAAAGGTAAACGCGGTAAAGTTAAGAATGTCTTGTCTTCCGGCAAGCTCATCGTTGAAGGTATCAACCTGGTTAAGAAACATCAGAAGCCGGTTCCGGCCCTGAACCAACCAGGTGGCATCGTTGAAAAAGAAGCTGCAATTCAGGTTTCTAACGTTGCGCTCTTCAATGCGGCAACCGGCAAGGCTGACCGTGTAGGCTTTAGATTCGAAGACGGCAAAAAAGTCCGTTTCTTCAAGTCTAACAGCGAAACTATCAAGTAATTTGGAGTAGTACGATGGCGAAACTGCATGATTACTACAAAGACGAAGTAGTTAAAAAACTCATGACTGAGTTTAGCTACAATTCTGTCATGCAAGTCCCTCGGGTCGAGAAGATCACCCTGAATATGGGTGTTGGTGAAGCGATCGCTGACAAGAAACTGCTGGATAACGCAGCAGCCGATCTGACAGCAATCTCCGGTCAAAAGCCGTTGATCACCAAAGCACGCAAATCTGTTGCAGGCTTCAAAATCCGTCAGGGCTATCCGATCGGCTGTAAAGTAACTCTGCGTGGCGAACGCATGTGGGAGTTCCTTGAGCGCCTGATCACCATTGCTGTACCGCGTATTCGTGACTTCCGTGGCTTGTCCGCTAAGTCATTCGATGGCCGTGGTAACTACAGCATGGGTGTCCGTGAGCAGATCATCTTCCCAGAAATCGACTACGACAAAGTCGATCGCGTTCGTGGTTTGGATATTACCATTACCACTACTGCGAAATCTGATGATGAAGGCCGTGCTCTGCTGGCTGCCTTTAACTTCCCATTCCGCAAGTAAGGTAGGGTTACTAATGGCTAAGCAATCCATGAAAGCACGCGAAGTCGTTCGCGTAAAACTGGCTGACAAATACCGCGCTAAACGCGAGGAATTGAAAGCTATTATCTCTGGTGTGAACTCATCCGACGAAGAACGTTGGGATGCAGTTCTTAAGCTGCAGTCCCTGCCGCGTGATTCCAGCCCGTCTCGTCAGCGTAACCGCTGCCGTCAAACTGGTCGTCCGCACGCTTTCCTGCGGAAGTTCGGGTTGAGCCGTATTAAGGTCCGTGAAGCCGCTATGCGCGGTGAAATTCCGGGTCTTAAGAAGGCTAGCTGGTAATTGTCACCAATTGAATCACGGGAGTAAAGACAGATGAGCATGCAAGATCCGATCGCGGATATGCTGACCCGTATCCGTAACGGTCAAGCCGCGAATAAAGTTGCGGTCACCATGCCTTCCTCCAAGCTGAAATTGGCAATTGCCAACGTGCTGAAAGAAGAAGGCTATATCGAAGATTTTAAAATTGAAGGCGACACTAAGCCTGAACTGGAACTGACTCTTAAGTATTTCCAGGGCAAGGCTGTGGTAGAGAGCATTCAGCGAATCAGCCGCCCAGGTCTGCGCATCTATAAGAAAAAAGATGAGCTGCCTAAAGTTATGGCCGGTATGGGTATTGCTGTCGTTTCTACCTCTAAAGGTGTTATGACTGATCGTGCAGCGCGCCAGGCTGGTCTTGGTGGCGAAATTATCTGCTACGTAGCCTAATTGGAGGAATAAAATGTCTCGTGTTGCTAAAGCACCGGTCGTTATTCCTGCTGGCGTAGAGGTAAAACTCAACGGTCAGGTTATTTCGATCAAAGGTAAGAACGGCGAGCTGACTCGTACTATCAACGATGCTGTTGAAGTTAATCACGCTGATAATGCTCTGACTTTCGCTCCGCGCGAAGGCTTTGCAAACGCGTGGGCCCAGGCGGGTACCACTCGTGCGTTATTAAATGCAATGGTTGTCGGTGTTACCGAAGGCTTCACTAAGAAGCTGCAGCTGGTTGGTGTAGGTTATCGTGCGGCTGTTAAAGGCGACGTGGTGAATTTAGCCCTGGGCTTCTCTCACCCTGTTGAGCATAAGCTGCCGGCGGGTATCACTGCTGAATGTCCGACTCAAACTGAAATCGTGCTGAAAGGCGCTGATAAACAGATGATCGGCCAAGTAGCTGCTGACCTGCGTGCCTACCGTCGTCCTGAGCCATATAAAGGCAAGGGTGTTCGTTACGCCGACGAAGTCGTGCGTACCAAAGAGGCTAAGAAGAAGTAAGGTAACACTATGGATAAGAAATCTGCTCGTATCCGTCGTGCGACCCGCGCACGTCACAAGCTTAAAGAACTGGGTGCGACTCGTCTGGTGGTACATCGTACCCCGCGTCATATTTACGCACAGGTTATCGCACCAAACGGTTCAGAAGTCCTGGTAGCTGCATCTACTGTAGAGAAAGCTATCGCTGAGCCACTGAAGTACACTGGAAACAGAGACGCCGCTGCAGCTGTGGGTAAAGTTGTTGCAGAGCGTGCACTGGAAAAAGGCATCACTGTTGTTGCTTTTGACCGTGCTGGTTTCCAATATCATGGTCGTGTCCAGGCACTGGCAGATGCTGCCCGTGATGCTGGCCTTCAGTTCTAAGGTAGAGGTGTAAGATGGCTCACATCGAAAAACAAGCTGGCGAACTGCAGGAAAAGCTGATCGCGGTAAATCGCGTATCTAAAACCGTTAAAGGTGGTCGTATTTTCTCCTTCACTGCTCTGACAGTGGTTGGTGATGGTAACGGTCGCATTGGTTTTGGTTACGGTAAAGCGCGTGAAGTTCCAGCAGCGATCCAGAAAGCGATGGAAAAAGCCCGTCGCAATATGATTAACGTCGCGCTGAACCACGGCACCCTGCAGCACCCTGTTAAAGGTGTGCACACAGGTTCTCGTGTGTTCATGCAGCCGGCTTCCGAAGGTACCGGTATCATCGCCGGTGGTGCAATGCGCGCCGTTCTGGAAGTCGCTGGAGTACATAACGTTCTGGCTAAAGCATATGGTTCCACCAACCCGATTAACGTGGTTCGTGCAACTATTGATGGCCTGGCGAATATGAAGTCTCCGGAAATGGTCGCTGCCAAGCGTGGTAAATCCGTTGAAGAAATTCTGGGGTAATTGACCATGGCAAAGACTATTAAAATTACACAAACCCGCAGTGCAATCGGTCGTCTGCCTAAGCACAAGGCAACGCTGCTTGGCCTGGGTCTGCGTCGTATTGGCCACACTGTAGAGCGCGAAGATACTGCTGCTGTACGTGGTATGGTCAACGCGGTTTCCTACATGGTTAAAGTTGAGGAGTAAGAGATGCGTTTAAATACTCTGTCTCCAGCCGAAGGGTCTAAGCACGCTTCCAAGCGTCTGGGTCGCGGTATCGGTTCTGGCCTCGGTAAAACCGGCGGTCGTGGCCACAAAGGTCAGAACTCTCGTTCTGGCGGTGGCGTACGTCGTGGGTTCGAAGGTGGTCAGATGCCGTTGTACCGTCGTCTGCCGAAATTCGGTTTCACCTCTCGCAAAGCAATGATCACCGCAGAGATTCGTCTGTCAGATCTGGCGAAAGTTGAAGGCGACGTAGTTGACCTGAACACGCTGAAAGCAGCAAACATTATCGGTATTCAGATTGAGTTCGCGAAAGTGATTCTGTCTGGCGAGGTTTCTCGTCCGGTAACTGTTAGCGGCCTGCGTGTCACCAAAGGCGCTCGTGCTGCTATCGAAGCTGCTGGCGGTAAAATCGAGGAATAAGTAGCAGATGGCAAAGCAACCGGGATTAGATTTTCAAAGTGCTAAAGGTGGGCTTGGCGAGCTGAAACGCAGACTGATGTTTGTTATCGGTGCGCTGATTGTGTTCCGCATTGGCTCTTTTATTCCGATCCCTGGTATTGATGCCGCTGTACTTGCCAAACTGCTTGAACAACAGCGAGGCACTATCATTGAAATGTTTAACATGTTCTCTGGTGGTGCTCTCAGCCGTGCTTCTATCTTTGCATTGGGTATCATGCCGTACATCTCGGCATCGATCATTATCCAGCTGCTAACGGTGGTTCATCCAGCGTTAGCAGAGTTAAAGAAAGAAGGGGAATCTGGTCGTCGTAAGATCAGCCAGTACACCCGTTACGGTACTCTGGTGTTGGCAATATTCCAGTCTATCGGTATTGCTACCGGTTTGCCGAATATGCCTGGTATGCAGGGCTTGGTATTAAACCCAAGCTTTGCATTCTATTTCACCGCTGTTGTGAGTCTTGTCACCGGGACTATGTTCCTGATGTGGCTTGGCGAACAGATTACTGAACGTGGTATCGGCAACGGTATTTCAATCATAATCTTCGCTGGTATTGTTGCGGGTTTACCGCCGGCCATTGGCCATACTATCGAACAAGCGCGGCAAGGCGACCTGCACTTCCTCCTGTTGCTGTTGGTTGCAGTATTAGTATTCGCAGTGACCTTCTTCGTTGTTTTTGTTGAGCGTGGCCAACGCCGCATTGTGGTAAACTACGCGAAACGTCAACAGGGTCGTCGTGTCTATGCTGCGCAGAGCACGCATTTACCGCTGAAAGTGAACATGGCAGGGGTTATCCCGGCGATCTTTGCTTCCAGTATTATTCTGTTCCCGGCGACCATCGCGTCATGGTTCGGGGGCGGTACCGGTTGGAACTGGCTGACAACAATTTCGCTGTATTTGCAGCCTGGGCAACCGCTTTATGTGTTACTCTATGCGTCTGCAATCATCTTCTTCTGTTTCTTCTATACGGCGTTGGTTTTCAACCCGCGTGAAACAGCAGATAACCTGAAGAAGTCCGGTGCATTTGTACCAGGAATTCGTCCGGGAGAACAAACGGCGAAGTATATTGATAAAGTAATGACACGCCTGACTTTGGTTGGTGCGCTCTACATTACCTTTATCTGCCTAATCCCGGAGTTCATGCGTGATGCGATGAAAGTGCCGTTCTACTTTGGTGGGACCTCACTGCTTATTGTCGTCGTGGTCATCATGGACTTTATGGCTCAAGTGCAAACTCTGATGATGTCTAGTCAGTATGAGTCTGCATTGAAGAAAGCGAACCTGAAAGGCTACGGCCGTTAATCGTCGCTTGAGAAGTTACGGAGAGTAAAAATGAAAGTTCGTGCTTCCGTCAAGAAATTATGTCGTAACTGCAAAATCGTTAAGCGTGACGGTGTTATTCGCGTGATTTGCAGCGCCGAGCCGAAGCATAAACAGCGTCAAGGCTGATTATCTCGCATATTTTTCTTGCAAAGTTGGGTTGAGCTGGCTAGATTAGCCAGCCAATCTTTTGTATGTCTATGCGTTTCCATTTGAGTATCCTGAAAACGGGCTTTTCGGTATGGGACGCATAATCTAAATAGTAGGAGTGCATAGTGGCCCGTATAGCAGGCATTAACATTCCTGATCAGAAACATGCCGTAATCGCATTGACTTCGATTTACGGTGTCGGCAAGACTCGCTCTAAGGCCATTTGTGCCTCTGCGGGTATCGCTGAAGATGTTAAGATCAGTGAGCTGTCTGAAGAACAAATCGACACGCTGCGTGACGAAGTTGCCAAATTTGTCGTTGAAGGTGATCTGCGCCGTGAAGTGAGCATGAGCATCAAGCGTCTGATGGACCTTGGTTGCTATCGCGGTTTGCGTCATCGTCGTGGTCTTCCAGTACGCGGTCAGCGTACCAAGACCAACGCCCGTACCCGTAAGGGTCCGCGCAAACCGATCAAGAAATAATCGGGGTGATTGAATAATGGCAAAGGCACCAGTTCGTGCACGTAAGCGTGTAAGAAAACAAGTCTCTGACGGCGTGGCTCATGTCCATGCTTCTTTCAACAACACAATCGTTACTATTACCGATCGTCAGGGTAACGCTTTGGGTTGGGCAACTGCCGGTGGTTCCGGTTTCCGTGGTTCTCGCAAATCTACTCCGTTCGCAGCTCAGGTTGCAGCAGAGCGTTGCGCAGAAGCCGTGAAAGAATACGGTATCAAGAACCTGGAAGTTATGGTTAAGGGACCGGGTCCGGGTCGCGAATCTACTATTCGTGCTCTGAACGCCGCTGGTTTCCGCATCACTAATATTACTGATGTGACTCCGATCCCTCACAACGGTTGTCGTCCGCCGAAAAAACGTCGCGTATAACGCCCGTTTTTTTAGGAATGTTGGAGAAAGAAAATGGCAAGATATTTGGGTCCTAAGCTCAAGCTGAGCCGTCGTGAGGGCACAGACTTATTCCTTAAGTCTGGCGTTCGCGCGATCGATACCAAGTGTAAAATTGAACAAGCTCCTGGCCAGCACGGTGCGCGTAAACCGCGTCTGTCTGACTATGGTGTGCAGTTGCGTGAAAAGCAAAAAGTTCGCCGTATCTACGGTGTGCTGGAGCGTCAGTTCCGTAACTACTATAAAGAAGCAGCTCGTCTGAAAGGCAACACCGGTGAAAACCTGTTGGCTCTGCTGGAAGGTCGTCTGGATAACGTTGTTTACCGTATGGGCTTTGGCGCTACTCGTGCAGAAGCACGTCAGCTGGTTAGCCACAAGTCAGTAATGGTAAATGGTCGCGTTGTTAACATCGCTTCTTATCAGGTAACTCCGAATGACGTAGTCAGCATCCGTGAGAAAGCCAAAAAGCAATCTCGCGTGAAGGCCGCTCTGGAGCTGGCTGAACAGCGTGAAAAGCCAACCTGGCTGGAAGTTGATGCTGCCAAGATGGAAGGTGTGTTCAAGCGTAAGCCTGAGCGTACCGATCTGTCTGCGGACATTAACGAACACCTGATCGTCGAGCTTTACTCCAAGTAAAGCTTAGTACCAAAGAGAGGACACAATGCAGGGTTCTGTGACAGAGTTTCTAAAACCGCGCCTGGTAGATATCGAGCAAGTGAGTTCGACGCACGCCAAGGTGACCCTTGAGCCTTTAGAGCGTGGCTTTGGCCATACTCTTGGTAACGCACTGCGCCGTATTCTGCTTTCGTCTATGCCGGGTTGCGCGGTGACTGAGGTTGAGATTGATGGTGTACTACATGAGTACAGCACCAAAGAAGGCGTTCAGGAAGATATCCTGGAAATCCTGCTCAACCTGAAAGGGCTGGCGGTGAGAGTTCAAGGCAAAGATGAGGTTATTCTTACCCTGAATAAATCTGGCATTGGCCCTGTGACTGCAGCCGACATCACTCATGATGGTGATGTCGAAATCGTCAAGCCGCAGCATGTGATCTGCCACCTGACCGATGAGAACGCATCTATTAGTATGCGTATCAAAGTTCAGCGCGGTCGCGGTTATGTGCCGGCCTCTGCCCGAATTCATTCGGAAGAAGATGAGCGCCCAATCGGCCGTCTGCTGGTCGACGCCTGTTACAGCCCTGTAGAGCGTATTGCCTACAATGTTGAAGCAGCACGTGTTGAGCAGCGTACCGATCTGGACAAGCTGGTCATCGAAATGGAAACCAACGGCACAATCGATCCTGAAGAGGCGATTCGTCGTGCGGCAACCATTCTGGCTGAACAACTTGAAGCTTTCGTTGACCTACGTGATGTACGTCAGCCGGAAGTTAAAGAAGAGAAACCAGAATTCGATCCGATCTTGCTGCGCCCTGTTGACGATCTGGAATTGACTGTCCGCTCTGCTAACTGCCTTAAGGCAGAAGCTATCCACTATATCGGTGATCTGGTACAGCGTACTGAGGTTGAGCTGCTTAAAACGCCTAACCTTGGTAAAAAATCTCTTACTGAGATTAAAGACGTGCTGGCTTCCCGTGGACTGTCTCTGGGCATGCGCCTGGAAAACTGGCCACCGGCAAGCATCGCTGACGAGTAACCGGATCACAGGTTAAGGTTTTACTGAGAAGGATAAGGTCATGCGCCATCGTAAGAGTGGTCGTCAACTGAACCGCAACAGCAGCCATCGCCAGGCTATGTTCCGCAATATGGCAGGTTCACTGGTTCGTCATGAGATCATCAAGACGACCCTGCCTAAAGCGAAAGAGCTGCGTCGCGTAGTTGAGCCGCTGATTACTCTTGCCAAGACTGATAGCGTTGCTAATCGTCGTCTGGCATTCGCCCGCACTCGTGATAACGAGATCGTGGCAAAACTGTTTAATGAACTGGGTCCGCGTTTTGCGAGCCGTACAGGTGGTTACACTCGTATTCTGAAGTGTGGCTTCCGTGCTGGTGATAACGCTCCGATGGCTTACATCGAGCTGGTTGATCGCGCCGAGTCTCAAACAGAAGCTGCTGCAGAGTAATCTGCAGTAACGTAAAAAAACCGGGCTTGCCCGGTTTTTTTATATCTGTAATTTCCTTTCCCGCATGCTTCCGTCGTATTCTTGTTTTATTCCCTTCCAGATATTTAATGCTTATGTGGTTAATCGATCGGTGGGCTGAACGCCATATCGTTGATGCTCAGCGTAAAGGTGAATTTGAAAATCTTCCCGGTGCAGGTGAACCGCTTGTTCTTGAAGATGATTCCTCTGTTCCTGCAGAATTACGAAGTGCTTACCGGCTCCTGAAGAATGCAGGTTGTTTGCCACCTGAAATTCAGCACCGTAAAGATGCCCTTGAACTTCAGGACCTGCTTAAATCCATCAACCATGAGCATCCGGACTACCATGCGCTCAGTAAAAAATTTACTCTGCTTGAATTGAAGCTACGCCAGGCGGGTTTAAGCACCGATTTCCTGCATGGGGAATATGCGAATAAGCTGATTCATAAAGTGGAGAAATAGGTTATGTATCGTATTGGAGAACTGGCCAAACTGGCAGATGTTACGCCTGATACCATTCGTTATTACGAAAAGCAGCAAATGATGGAACATGAGGAAAGAACTGAGGGAGGATTCCGGCTCTACAGCAAAACCGACCTTCAGCGTCTGAAGTTTATTCGTTATGCCAAGCAGCTCGGCTTCACGCTTGAAACTATACGTGAACTATTATCGATTCGAATCGATCCTGAACATCACACCTGTCAGGAGTCAAAAGGCATTGTTCAAAGCCGTTTGCGGGAGGTTGAGTCAAAAATTAGCGAACTTGAGCACATGCGTAAGTCGCTGCAACGACTGAATGATGCTTGCTGCGGTAGCGCGCACAGCAGTGTTTATTGCTCCATTCTCGAAGCGCTGGAGCAAGGTGCGAGCAATACAAAATAGTTATTGCAGTATAGTATTTACGGGCATAGAATCGCGCCGTTATTTTAATCAAACCGGAGTTTTTATGAGCCACTATCAGCACAAGAAAGGGGTTATCAAGGATAATGCCATTGAGGCTTTATTACACGACCCGCTATTTCGCCAAAGAGTTGAGAAGAGCAAGAAAGGAAAAGGAAGTTATCAGCGTAATGCAAAACATGGCAAACGGGGTAACTGGGAGGCCAGTGGCAAACAAGCAAATCGCTTTTTTACCACTGGCCTTCTGCTTTTAAAGCACAGTATTAGATCCGTTCATTCTGCTGTTTGAGCAGATCGCGAATTTCACTCAGTAAAACTTCTTCTTTAGTTGGAGCAGGTGGTGCTTCTGGTTCTTCTTTTTTCTTACGATTGAGCTTATTGATCACTTTGATCGCCATGAAAATTGCAAAAGCAACAATCAGGAAATCAAAAATATTCTGAATAAACACGCCGTAATGCATGACCACAGCAGGAATGTCGCCTACTGCAGGTCTTAACGTGAGAGCGAACTGTTTAAAATCAACACCACCAATCAGCAACCCAAGCGGCGGCATAATGATATCCGCCACCAGTGAAGAAACAATTTTCCCGAAAGCGGCGCCAATAATTACACCCACTGCCAAATCAACAACATTTCCGCGCATCGCAAATTCGCGGAATTCTTTTAACATACTCATTTTTATCTCCTTGTACTGGCTGACGCTAATAAGTCTAACAAAGGATGACTCGATTGCCATTACAGCGAGAAATAAGAATTTCCCGCTAAGCCCTTATTTTTAGAATGGTTTCCTTTGTGAAAGGAATAAATGGGCAGCATGATTATCTGCCCATATAGCATTAGAGGAAGAATGGGCTTGGCTGGAACAGACGTTCAACGTCACTAACAAATTTCTTATCTGTCAGGAACATAATGACGTGATCGCCTTGTTCAATACGCAGGTTATCATTAGCAATCATGACATCGTTACCACGAACGACTGCGCCAATGATGGTACCCGGCGGTAGCTTAATTTCATCAATCACCCGTCCAACAACCCTGGATGTGCTTTCGTCACCATGCGCCACGGCTTCGATGGCTTCCGCAACGCCACGGCGTAAAGAAGAAACCCCAACGATATCAGCCTTACGCACGTGGCCTAAAAGGGCCGAAATTGTTGCCTGCTGGGGGGATATTGCAATATCGATGACGCTGCCCTGAACCAAATCGACGTAGGCGCGACGCTGGATCAACACCATCACCTTTTTGGCACCCATTCGCTTTGCAAGCATCGCAGACATAATGTTCGCTTCATCATCGTTGGTGACGGCAATAAACAGATCAACCTGTTCAATGTGCTCTTCGGCCAGCAGCTCCTGATCGGAGGCGTCACCATAGAAGACGATGGTATTTTGCAGCATCTCGGCCAATTCAGCCGCTCGCTGAGGATCGCGTTCAATAAGCTTAACGCTGTAATCTTTTTCAAGCCGTTGTGCCAGGCCCGCACCAATATTACCGCCGCCAACGAGCATGATTCGCTTGTATGGCTTTTCGAGCCTTTGCAGTTCGCTCATCACCGCGCGGATATGCTGAGATGCCGCAATAAAGAAGACTTCGTCGCCCGCTTCCACAATGGTTGATCCTTGTGGGCGAATAGGATGGTCATGACGGAAAATCGCAGCAACACGCGTTTCAATGTGCGGCATATGCTCACGCATTGCCGACAGTGCATTCCCCACCAGCGGCCCGCCGTAATAGGCTTTGACTACAGCCAGGCTAACTTTGCCCTCAGCGAAGTTGACCACCTGCAGCGCGCCAGGATATTCAATAAGACGATAGATGTTATCGATAACCAGTTGTTCAGGTGCGATAAGGTGATCGATAGGGACGGCTTCGGCATTGAACAGGCGTTCTGCATCGCGAACATAATCAGGCGCACGGATACGCGCTATACGGTTCGGCGTATTAAACAGGGAATATGCTACCTGGCAGGCGATCATATTTGTTTCATCGGAGCTGGTGACAGCCACAAGCATATCGGCATCATCTGCCCCGGCTTCACGCAAAACGCGTGGATGTGAACCGTGTCCCTGAACAACACGGAGATCAAACTTATCCTGCAGGCTGCGCAGGCGATCCTGATTCGTGTCCACAACGGTTATGTCGTTGTTTTCACCCGCCAGGTTTTCTGCCAGGGTACCGCCAACCTGGCCGGCGCCCAGAATGATTATTTTCATTTTTTATAGCTTCATTATGATGAAACTGACGACTCAGTGAGCCTGAGTCAGATTTTAATAAGCTTAGCGTAAAAGAAGCCGTCACCTTCTTGCTCCGCCGGCAAATTCTGAATGCCGGGTTGCTCTGGCGTGCCGGTCTCCACCAGCTTTGCTTCCGGATGGCGTGAGAGGAAACCAGCAACCTGGAGGCTATTCTCTTCGGGGAGAATGGAACAGGTTGCATAAAGCAGCGTGCCGCCCATTTTCAGATGCGGCCAGACGGCGTCGAGTATCTCTTTTTGCAGCTCAGCCAGTTCGGCTATATCCCTGTCTCGGCGAAGCCATTTAATATCGGGATGACGACGGATTACGCCAGTAGCTGAACACGGAGCATCAAGCAAAATTCGGTCGAACTGCTGTTTACCGCACCATTGCGAAGGGAAACGGCCGTCGCCTTGCTTCACTTCGGCGCTCATACCAAGGCGCTGAAGATTTTCATGCACGCGTTTGAGGCGTTGTGGATCAACATCCACCGCCATAACTTTAGCCGCTGGTGCTGCTTCCAGAATATGCGTGGTTTTTCCGCCGGGAGCCGCACACAAATCCAGGATCGACTCGCCATCTTTTGGATCCAGCAGATCAACGCAGCCCTGAGCCGAGGCGTCCTGAACGGTCACCCAACCCTGATCGAAACCCGGCAAGGCATGAACGGGCGCAGGTGTATCAAGACGCACGGCATCGCGATATTGCAGATGAGAATGCCCTTCCAGCCCGGCTTCTTTCAGCAGCTTCAGCCATTCATCACGAGAATGATGCTGTCGGTTAACACGAAGCCACATCGGCGGTCGTTGGTTATTGGCCTCAAGAATGCTTTGCCATCTATCCGGCCAGGCTTTTTTAATTCGTTGTATAAGCCAGGAAGGATGAAGGAAACGGCTTTCATGTTTGGCTGCTTCGGCCATCAGCTCTTCCTGTTGGCGCTGGAACTGACGCAGGACGCCGTTGATTAGCCCTTTCAGATTCTGACGCTTGATGGCAACGGCACCCTCAACTGTTTCTGCCAGAGCTGCGTGCGCCGGGATGCGGGTATAAAGCA
The DNA here is from genome assembly GCF_025215095.1 of Dryocola boscaweniae. Taxonomy (GTDB): domain Bacteria; phylum Pseudomonadota; class Gammaproteobacteria; order Enterobacterales; family Enterobacteriaceae; genus Dryocola; species Dryocola boscaweniae. Next base: position 369,607 of record NZ_JALHAP010000081.1, read on the forward strand.
GTTGATAAAAACCCACCATAATGAGGTAGTGGATGGTGCGCTGTTTGCCCGTCATTGGGCGGGACATCAGTTTACCCACCAGCCATTCTAGCTGTGGCAGCGTACGTAATACGCCAAAGCACAGCTCCTGAAGTAGCGCTTTATCTTTATCAGCGACCTTTTGTTGCATTGGCGGCAACACATTGCTGAGCGATTGCCCTTTTTCGACAACCTGCTCAATGGTCTGGGCTGCCAGACTGCGAAGATTTAAGGATTTTTTCATAGCCACGCTCTGTTTTCCGGCGCTTAAAAACAAAAATGCCCAGGAATTTTCCCGGGCGTAAGATATTTATTGTCTCAGGCGAGAAGGGCGCCTGGCTCGAACCATTCACGACGCGAATTCAACAGATCCTGCGCTGTCATCGCTTTTTTACCCGCAGGTTGCAGCTCTTCCAGATTTAAAACGCCTTCCGCGGTCGCGACCTGAATGCCATGTTTGCTGGCTTCCAGGATAGTACCCGGCGCTGCACGGGTTTGTTCATTGATGGCTGTCGCTCGCCAGACTTTGACTGGCTGCCCATCAATTTCTAACCAGCTCATTGGCCACGGATTGAATGCGCGAATGCAACGCTCCAACTGAAATGCGCCAAGCGACCAGTCGATGCGTGCCTCTTCTTTGCTGAGCTTCTCAGCGTAAGTCACCAGCGCTTCGTCCTGAACTTCTGGCTGAGCGGTGCCTGCGGCTAACTGGCTTAACGTTTCCAGCAAACCTTGCGGACCAAGCTCGGCAAGCCTGTCGTAAAGTGTTGCGCTGGTATCTTGCGGAGTAATGTCGCAGGCAAGCTTATAAAGCATATCGCCTGTGTCCAGCCCAACGTCCATTTGCATGATGGTGACGCCTGTTTGCGCATCGCCCGCCCATAAAGAACGCTGAATAGGCGCAGCTCCGCGCCAGCGTGGAAGCAATGAGCCATGCACATTAATGCAGCCGAGGCGTGGCATATCGAGCACGGCTTTTGGGAGAATCAGTCCGTAAGCTACAACAACCATCACGTCCGCATTTAAATCGGCAATCAGCTGCTGGTTTTCTACAGGGCGCAATGATGCCGGTTGGAATACAGGGATCTCTTTTTCGCAAGCCAGTACTTTTACCGGGCTTGGCATAAGCTTCTTGCCGCGACCAGCCGGGCGGTCAGGCTGTGTGAAAACACCGACAACCTGATGCTGAGAAGACAACAGCGCATCAAGATGACGCGCTGCAAAATCGGGAGTTCCGGCGAAAATAATACGCAGTGAATCTGACACGTTGATTTCTGTCCTTAAGCTTTCGCTTTCAAACGGTCGAGTTTTTCAACTTTCTGACGAATACGCTGTTGTTTTAGTGGCGACAGATAATCGATAAACAGCTTACCGACCAGGTGATCCATTTCATGCTGGATGCAGATTGCCAGCAGGCCATCTGCTTCAAGTTCGTAAGGCTTACCTTCACGATCCAGCGCACGAATTTTCACTTTCTCAGCGCGTGGCACCAGGGCACGCTGTTCCGGAATTGAAAGGCAGCCCTCTTCAATTCCGGTTTCGCCGCTTTTTTCCAGTAGTTCAGGGTTGATCAGCACCAGCTGCTCGTCGCGATTTTCGGAAACATCAATAACGATAATACGCTGATGGATATCGACCTGAGTCGCCGCAAGGCCGATACCTTCTTCGTCATACATGGTGTCGAACATATCATCAACGATACGTTGAATTTCCGCATTCACTTCTTTGACCGGCGTAGCGACTTTGCGAAGTCGCTCGTCCGGAATATGTAACACTTGCAAAACTGCCATAAATATCCAGAGCTGTGTTCAATTGATGAAAGGATTATTCCTTCTATTCTAGACAAAACCCCCCCTGATTGACAGCATCAGTGACCAATCGCAAGGATTGCTTTTATAGCTTATGGCAGGGAGAAACTGTGTTACCAACGGAGATTTGGTTACGCCTGATGGCGGTCAATAGCCTGAGCGGTGATAAGACGCTGGAAATTGCTCATTTACTGGAATCTGGTTCTGATTGCGCTCCTGCATCTCTTGCAAAAGTAGGGTTATGCTCCCGGCAGATCGCGCAGTTTAATCGTTTTAGCGAGCGGGACCTGGAGGCTGCTTATCTCTGGCTTGAACAATCGGATCATCATCTCCTGACTGCGAATAGCCCACACTATCCGAAGCAACTCCGTTCTATAGATTATTTTCCTGCGGCGTTATTTGTTGCCGGGAACGTCGGGCTTCTTTCGAGCAACCAATTAGCCGTGGTTGGCAGCCGTAATCTCTCCCTGTATGGCGAAAGATGGTGCCGCATGTTCTGCGAACCGCTGGCGACTGCTGGGCTGACAATAACCAGCGGTCTGGCGTTAGGCATCGATGCCGTCGCACATCGGGCGGCATTGCAGGTTCATGGCAAAACTATCGCCGTACTAGGAAATGGGCTTGCGGATATTTATCCCAAACGCCACAGGCATCTTGCTCGTAATATTCTGGAAAATGGCGGGACTGTTGTTTCCGAATTCCCTTTAACGACGACTCCGTGGCCCGGCAATTTTCCGCGCCGTAATCGCATTATAAGTGGCTTAAGCCGGGCCGTTTTTGTTGTCGAAGCCTCTGAACGAAGTGGTTCGCTGGTTACCGCAAGATACGCTATTGAACAGGGAAGGGAAGTGTTCGCGCTACCCGGGCCGGTAGGTAATCCGGGCAGTGAAGGGCCGCATTGGTTGATAAAACAGGGCGCTACGCTGGTAAGTCATCCGTCAGATATCCTCGAGTACCTGGAAAGCGAATTGCAATGGCTTCCCTTGCCGCACAAAACCTTAATATATTCACGCGATGAAGGGGAACACACATTGCCATTTCCCGAGCTGTTGGCTAACGTAGGAGATGAGGTTACACCTGTTGACGTCGTCGCTGAACGTGCCGGCCAACCTGTGCCAGAGACGGTAGCCCAACTGCTCGAACTGGAGTTAGCAGGATGGATCGCAGCTGTACCCGGCGGCTATGTCCGATTGAGGAGGGCATGCCATGTTCGACGTACTAATGTACTTATTTGAAACCTACATCCATAACGAAGCGGAAATGCGTGTTGATCAAGATAAATTGACGCACGATCTCACCGATGCCGGTTTTGATCGCGAAGACATTTATAACGCGTTGGTATGGCTGGAAAAGCTGGCTGATTATCAGGATGGGCTCACCGAGCCGATGCAATTAGCTGCCGATCCGCTTTCAATGCGTATCTACACGGAAGAAGAAAGCCTGCGTCTGGATGCCAGTTGCCGGGGATTTTTACTCTTCCTTGAGCAGATTCAGGTGCTAAACCTCGAAACCCGTGAAATGGTGATTGAACGTGTGCTGGCGCTGGATACCGCCGAGTTTGAGCTGGAAGACTTAAAATGGGTGGTGCTGATGGTGCTGTTCAACATCCCAGGTTGCGAAAACGCTTATCAACAGATGGAAGAATTACTCTTCGAAGTAAATGAAGGTATGCTGCATTAAAATTTTGTGCAGCAAGAGATGTTATGACCAAATCAGCACTTTTCACGGTGCCTAAAAATGAACCCTGCCCCCAATGCGGGGCAGAGTTAGTTATTCGTTCCGGTAAGAACGGCCCTTTCCTTGGGTGTTCTCATTACCCGGAATGCGATTATGTACGTCCTTTAAAAGGCCAGTCAGACGGACATATCGTCAAAGTGCTCGAAGGGCAGCAGTGTCCCGAATGCGACGCGACGCTTGTACTGCGGCAGGGGCGGTTTGGCATGTTCATCGGATGCAGTAACTATCCGGGCTGTGAACATACTGAAGTGATCGATAAACCAGATGAAACGGCTATAACCTGTCCACAATGTCAGCAGGGGCAGCTAGTTCAGCGTCGTTCGCGATATGGCAAAACCTTCTGGTCGTGTGACCGTTATCCTGATTGCCAGTTTGTCATCAATTTCAAACCCGTCGCTGGAGTTTGTCCTGAATGCCATTATCCGTTATTAATTGAAAAGAAAACGGCACAGGGGATAAAACGCCTGTGTGCCAGCAAACAATGTGGAAAGCCCATCGCGGCGGAATAAGATTGTGAACAACAGCCTGCAACAAGGACAGCTTGCGAAAATCGTTGCTGTCCTGAAAAATAACAATGTTATCGCTTATCCAACCGAAGCTGTTTTTGGCGTCGGTTGCGATCCTGATAGCGAGCTTGCGGTTTCACGTTTGCTCGAGCTAAAACAGCGCCCGGTAGATAAAGGTCTTATCCTGATCGCGGCAACTTTTGAACAACTCACGCCTTATATAGATGAGCATGCGTTAACCGCCGCACAACGTAAGGCGGTATTTTCCTGCTGGCCTGGCCCGGTAACATTTGTTTTCCCGGCATTGCCTTCCACCCCACGCTGGCTTACTGGACGCTTTGATTCACTGGCCGTCAGGGTTACGGACCATCCGCTGGTAAAAGCACTTTGCCAGCAATACGGCAAGCCGCTTGTCTCAACGAGCGCAAACCTGTCCGGCTTGCCGCCATGCCGTACCGCCGAAGAAGTGTTACAGCAATTTGGCGATGATTTTCCGGTGCTGCATGGCGAAACCGGTGGGCGGCAAAATCCTTCAGAAATTCGTGACGCCTTAACCGGCGAGCTCTTCCGCCAGGGGTAAAATGATGGACACCTTCGCCGTTTTCGGTAACCCGATTCAACACAGTAAGTCGCCGCAAATCCATAAAATGTTTGCTGAACAACTGAATATTGATCATCCCTATGGACGGGTTCTTGCTCCCATGGACGCTTTCCTGGAAACCCTGGAATTGTTCTTTAATGCTGGTGGGCGAGGCGCGAACATCACCATGCCGTTTAAAGAGCAGGCATTTGCCCGCTCGGATGAGCTAACCGAGCGGGCTGCGTTGGCCGGCGCGGTGAATACTTTGAAGCGTCTGGAGGACGGGCGCCTGCTGGGCGATAACACCGACGGTATTGGTTTACTTAGCGATCTGGAACGTTTGTCGCTTGTAAAACCCGGCGATCGTATTCTGTTATTAGGCGCTGGCGGAGCGGCCAGAGGCGTACTGCTTCCTCTTTTATCTCTGGACTGCGCGGTAACGATCACGAACCGTACTTTTACCCGCGCAGAAGAGCTGGCAAAGCTGTTTAGCCATACCGGCAGCGTTCAGGCGATCGAGCAACAAAAGCTGGATGGACATGAATTTGATTTAATCATTAATGCAACGTCCAGCGGCGTCGGTGGTGATATCCCGTTAATCCCATCTGCTTTGCTGTCGCATAACGTACGCTGCTATGACATGTACTATCAGGCAGGCCTTACGCCTTTCCTTAGCTGGAGCAAGCAGCACGGCGTTCAACATTATGCAGATGGGTTAGGAATGCTGGTGGGCCAGGCGGCGCATGCTTTCCTGTTGTGGCATGGTGTGCTTCCGAGCGTTGAGCCGGTAATAGAAAAGCTTCAGCAGGAAATAGCGAAGTGAATCAAGCGATCCAGTTTCCCGATCGCGAAGAATGGGATGAGCGGCATAATGCGATTTGCTTTCCGGCGTTAGTCAACGGTTTCCAGATAACGTGCGCCATTAGCGGGAAAACTGTCGCCAGCCGTTACGGTGGCGACGGAGTAAATAAATGGCTTGAGCTATTTCGGGCTCATCGCTGGGATCTGGAAGAGGAAGTGCAGGATTTGATCCTTGATGAGCAAGAAGGCGATCAAGGCTGGTTCTGGTTATCCTGAGCCAGGTACTCATCTTTCCAGCGTACATAGTTATTAGCGGAGTACTTGAGTCCTTCAAGCTCCGCCCCTTTCAACGGGCGGATTTGTTTAACTGGACTTCCAAGATACAAATAGCCGCTTTCCAGTCGCTTGTTCTGCGGGACCAGGCTGCCAGCCCCAATCATGACATCATTTTCTACGACGACTCCATCCAGCAGAATCGATCCCATTCCTACCAGCACGCGATTTCCTATAGTGCAGCCGTGAAGCATAACCTTATGCCCGACAGTGACATCCTCGCCCACGATAAGTGGGTTGCCTTCCGGGTTATATGAAGATTTGTGCGTAACGTGCAGAACGCAACCATCCTGAATGTTTGTGCGTGCGCCAATAGCAACATAGTTAACGTCTCCGCGAATAGCGACTAATGGCCAGATGCTGACATCGTCAGCCAAACGGACGTCGCCAATCACAACGCTGGAAGGATCAACCATCACGCGCAGGCCGATTTTAGGGAAGATTTTCTGAAACGGACGTAATACAGCTGTCATAACAACCTCTGGGAATTTATTGCGTAGGTAAACTCTGGCTGCTTTTTTGACCATTAGCAAGCAGGTAAACCGCTATAAAGGAGGCAGAACGGACAGGATCTCATCGGAAAGGGTGAAAACTAAACACTTGAGAGAAAAGATCGAAAAAATGCTTGTGCAATAAAACGGGATCCCTATAATGCGCCTCCATCGACACGGAACATGTGAATCACTTCACAAACAACCGGTCGATAAAGAGAAAAAATCCTGAAATTCAGGGTTGACTCTGAAAGAGGAAAGCGTAATATACGCCACCTCGCAACAGCAGGCTTAGCCGCTGATTGCACTGCTCTTTAACAATTTATCAGACAATCTGTGTGGGCACTCGCAGGATTGATATCTCAGTACCTTCGGGTACAAAAAAATATCAAGTCTTGAAGAGTGACCAGACAGTAATTCATTAGTGAATTATGTGAATGTAATCTTTGAGCATCGCTTCACGGGTTGAAGCAAATCAAGCTTTTAATTGAAGAGTTTGATCATGGCTCAGATTGAACGCTGGCGGCAGGCCTAACACATGCAAGTCGGGCGGTAGCACAGGGAGCTTGCTCCTGGGTGACGAGCGGCGGACGGGTGAGTAATGTCTGGGAAACTGCCTGATGGAGGGGGATAACTACTGGAAACGGTAGCTAATACCGCATAACGTCTTCGGACCAAAGAGGGGGACCTTCGGGCCTCTTGCCATCAGATG